>NZ_CP100650.1:0-3863999 GCF_024860185.1 Brachybacterium sp. NBEC-018 | reverse complement strand
GATGGTCGCGGCGGGGGGCGTCCTCGAAGTCGAAGGCGAGGTCCTGCACGGCGAGGTAGAGGGTGGACCCGTCGCAGAGCATGCCGGTGGGCTTGCGGGAGTGGTTCGCGGTCCAGGGGTGGGGGAGCACGTCGTCGCCGGTCGCGAGGTTCTCGCCGGTGAGCGCGTCGGGGGAGTCACCGGTGATGCGGGCGGCGCCGATGTCGGTGAAGTCCTTCCCGCCGAACCCGTGGCCGTCGCCCCAGGCGGAGTAGAGGTCGCCGTCCGCGGACCAGCAGGTGGGCCAGAGGTCGCCGTCGGAGTCGGTGCGGTGCTCGGGGGCGGGGGCGAGCTGCGCGGTGCCCACCCAGGTCGAGGCGGGCGGCCCCTGTCCCACCATGTCCGCCGCGGCGGGGCCGGCGGGGAGCAGGGAGAACGGGGCGAGGAGAACGGCGGCGCCGAGGGGCGCGAGGGTGCGGGGGAGCGAACGGGCCACGGGGGAACCTCCATTGGTCCTGGCACGGGGTGGCGTTGCCCGCTCCACGCTACGGAGCGGCGCGCCGTTTAGCAATCGTTTACCGGCATCGGTCGGGATTCATCGCGGTCAGGGCCTGTACAGCCAGGTGGGTGGCTCCCTAGGCTGATCCGACCGCAGGGAATCGTTCCCCGTGCAGCACTCCGGCCGCCCACGGCCACCTCAGACCCGCCATCCGCTGTCGCCCCGACGCTCGACGAGGAGCTCCCCGTGCCGCATGACGTCCTGATCCGCCTGGTCCCCGGTGACCGGCGCCGCCTGCTCGACGCCTCGCCGAGCCCCGACGAGCCCTGGTACATCAACGACCACACGCTGATCCGGGACCGCGAGGGCCGCTGGCACGTCTTCGGCATCTGGCACCCCGAGCCCGCCGATCCCGCCCACGAGCGGCTCTTCCTCCACGCGAGCACCGCGGATCTCGAAGGCGCGCCGTGGACCATCCACGACCCCGTCATCCCCGCCCGCACGGAGATCGGCGAGGAGCACGTGTGGGCGCCGCACGTCATCGAGCACGAGGGCCGCTTCCGGATGTTCTACTGCGGCGGCCGCGCCGACCACGCGGACTACCGGATCGAGCTCGCGACCAGCGACGACCTGTTCACCTGGGAGCTCCACCCGGGCGGCTCCCTCGTCACGGACGGCTTCGACGCCCGGGACCCGATGGTGCTGCGGGACGGGGACCGCTGGCTGCTCTACTGCACGCGCACCTCGACCCCGCAGGGCGGCTTCCACGAGGTCTCCGTGCGCACCTCCGAGGACCTCGTGACCTGGTCCGATCCGCTCGTCGCCTACCGCTCGACGCAGAGCGGCACCGTGGGCGGGCCCACCGAGTCGCCCTTCGTGGTGCCCGTGGGGGAGGGGTGGCTGCTGTTCGTGTGCGAGTCCGGCGAGTACGACCGCACCCTCGCCTACTACTCCACGGACCCGCTGCGCTTCGAGGACTCCGGCCAGGTGGAGGTGGACCTCGAGGAGCACTGCGCGGAGATCGTCACCGACCCCGGCGACCCCACGCGCCGCTGGATCACCGGCGGCGGCTGGGGCCGCGGCGGGCTCACGATCCGCCCGCTCGCGATCCTCGTGGACGGGGTGCCCGCATGAGCGGCCTCGCCGGCCACCGGGTCACGGCGATCGAGCCGCTCACCCTGCGCAGCCGGTACACGCGGAGCATCGGCCGCAACGCCCGCCTCGGCGCGCACGGGGACGGCCCCGAGGCGCGCGGCTGGCTGGTGCGCACCGACACCGGGCTCGTGGGCTGGGGCATGGACGAGCGGGCGCCCTCGGAGCCGTCGTCCCTCGTCGGCCGGCCCCTCGAGGAGCTGATCGACCCGGCCACGGGCGTGGTCGAGCCGGCGGCCCTGGGACTGGACGTGGCCCTCCACGACCTCGCGGCGCGCGCGCTCGAGCTGCCGCTGCACGTGCTGCTCTCGGGCGGCGGGAGCGCGGTGGCGCCCACGGTGCCGGCTGTGCCCGCGGTGCCGGCGGCGCCCGCGGTGCCCTGCTACTCCGGCGCGATCTACTTCGACGACCTCGACCCCGACGGCGCACCCCGCGGCCTCGACGCCGTGCTCGAGTCCTGCGCGGCCGACCACGCCGCCGGGCACCGCGCGTTCAAGCTCAAGCTGGGGCGCGGGAACCGCTGGATGGAGGCGGAGGCCGGCTACGCGCGGGACCTCGAGGTAGTGCGCGCCGTGCGCGCCGCGCACCCGTCGGCCCACCTGCTCGTGGACATGAACGACGGCTACTCCGTGGAGCGCACACTGCGCTTCCTCGAGGACACCGCCGAGCTCGACCTGTTCTGGATCGAGGAGCCCTTCGCGGAGGAGCGCAGCGGCCTCACCCGGCTCCGGGCCCGGCGGCGGGAGCTCGGCGCCGGGGTGCTCGTGGCCGACGGCGAGTTCGACCCCGACGTGGAGGCCGTGCTCGATCTCGCGGCGGCCGGGCTCGTGGACGTGCTGCTCATGGACGTGCTGTCCTTCGGCGTCACGGCCTGGCGCGCGCTGCTGCCGCGCGTGCGCGAGCTCGGCGTGCAGGCCTCCCCGCACGCCTGGGGCCACCCGCTGAAGACGCTCTACGCGGCGCAGCTCGCCGCGGCGAGCGACGTCGTGCCCGTGGTCGAGGGCGTCCCCGGCACCACCGACGGGGTCGACGACTCCGGCTACACGCTGCGGGACGGCGCGATCCGGCTGCCCCGGGCGCCAGGGCTGGGGCTCGAGCTCACTTCAGCCCGGCCATCTTGATGTTCGCGATGATCTGCCGCTGGAACACGAGGAAGATGACGAGGATCGGTGCCGCGGCGCACGCGGAGCCGGCCATGAGCAGCCCCAGCTCCGAGGAGCGCTCCCCGCGGAACGCCGCGAGGTACTGCTGCACCTGGTAGAGGTCCGGGCTGGTGATCGTCATGACCGGCCACACGAAGCCGTTCCAGTACGCCATGAAGCTCGTCATGCCGACCACCACGAAGGGCGCCTTCGACAGCGGCAGGAAGATCCGCAGGTACACGCCCCACGGGCCGCAGCCGTCCATGACGGCGGCCTCCTCGAGGCTCGAGGGGATGTTCAGGTAGAACTGCCGCACGAAGAACACGTGGCCCGCCGCCGCCATCCCGGGGATCACGAGCACGGCGAGGGTGTCGAGCATGTGCAGGTTCGTCACGACGATGAAGCTCGTGAGCAGGATCGTCATGCCGGGGATGAACATCGTCATGAGCACGAGCGGCCACAGGACCCGCTTGCCGCGGAACTCGAGGCGGGCGAAGGCGTAGGCGGCCATCGAGTTCACGGCGATGGACCCCGCGGTGAACAGCACCGCGCCGAGGCCCGTCACCGTGAGGGTGCGCAGGAACGAGGGGTCGGCGAGGATCTGCGCGTAGTTCTGCCACTGCCACACCTCGGGGAAGAACTGGAACGGCGTGCTCACCACCTCGGTGCGCAGCTTGAAGCCGGAGATCACCATCCACGCGAGCGGGAACAGCGCGAGCGCCACGATCACCGCGGCGGCGAGGGCCCGCAGGGCGAGGAGCAGCAGCGCGCGCGGGCCCCGCGGCCGATGGCGGCGCCGGCGGGCGACGCGCTGCGCGGCCGCGGGATCGGCGGGGACGGGGCGGCCCGGGAGCAGGGTCTCGACGTCGGCGGTCATGTCAGTCCACCAGCTTCTCGGAGTTGACGATGCGGAAGATGACGGAGGAGATCGACCCGAGCACCACGAAGAGCAGCAGTGCCGCCGCGATCGAGTAGCCCACGTAGGCGTCCCCGCGGAAGTGGTTGAAGATGAAGAGGTTGGGCAGCTCGGTCGCGCCGTCGGGCCCGCCGCCGGTCATGACGAGCGGCAGCTCGAACTGCTGGATCGCGCCGACGAACCCGGTGACGAGCAGGAACAGGAGCACGTTCTTCATCTGCGGGATCGTGATGTGGCGGGTGATCTGCCACCAGGAGGCCCCCTCGAGCTGGGCGGCCTCGTAGAAGCTCTCGGGGATGTCGAGCATCGCGGCGATCATGATGAGCGTCGTGATCCCGAGCCCCAGCCACACGGCGGGCACGGCGATCGCGCCGAGCGCCCAGCGCGGGTCCCCGAGCCAGGCCTGGTTCGGCACGCCCACGACGTTGACGATCGCGTTGAGCAGGCCGCCGGAGTAGTCGTAGATGAGCACGAAGGTGATCGAGGCGATGACCCCGGAGATGACCGACGGGATGTAGATGCTCACCTTGAGCAGGGTCGCGGCGCGGCGGGACACGGAGGTCGCGAGGGATGCCACGAGGAACGCGATGACCAGCCCCGCCGGCACCGTCATGAGCACAAACTGCAGGCCGTGCACGACGGACTCCCAGAACGCGCTGTCCACGAGCACGTCGCGGAAGTTCTTCAGGCCCACGAACTCGGAGTCGGTGTAGAAGCTCCAGTCGAAGAAGCTGAGGTGCACGGCCTGGATTGCGGGCCAGGCGACGAAGATCCCCAGCAGCACGAGCACGGGGGCGAGCATCACGTAGGCCATCGCGGTCTCCCCGCGGCGGCGCGGGGCGACCGGCCGCGAGGGGGCCGTGCGGGCGCCGACGGTCGCGCTCATCTCAGCCGTCCATCTCGGCGCGGGTCTCGGCGAGCTTCTCGCGGTCGATGACCTTCTGGATCTCCTTCTGCGCGGTCGCGAGCGCCTCGGCGGGGGACTTGTCGCCGAGCATGCCGGCCTGGATCGCGTCGCCCATCGCGAGGTTCACGTCCCACGGGTACTGCGCCTCGGGGATGCAGTGGGGGACCACGTCCTCGAAGATCACCGAGGACCACGGGGCGTCGGAGGCGGCGGGGTCGGCGTCGACGACCGTCGCGACCTCCTCCCGCGCGGGGGCCTTCGTGAACTGCGTGTCCACGAAGAAGGGCTTCAGGACCTCCGGGTCCCCGCCGAGCGCCCAGCTGATGAAGGTCGCGGTCGCCTCGGGCTGCTTGGCCTTCGCGTCGACGACCCACTTCATGTTGCCGATGGTGGAGACGGAGGTGGTCTGGTCGCCGTCGTTCTGCACCCAGGGCGCCGTCCCCGTGAGGGGGACGACGTCGGCGTAGTCGGCGGCGAGCTCGGACATGGCCCACGAGCCCTGGGAGGTCATCGCGACCTTCTTCTCGCCGAAGGCCTGGGCGGAGTTGCCCGCGCCGAGGGGCTGGCGGGGGATCCACGAGTTGTCCTGGAGGGTCTTGTAGAAGCCGATGAGCTCCTCGTACCTCGCGTCCTCGGCATCGGCCGTGGACCAGTCCTCGGAGATCGGGAGGTGGCCGGCGACGTGCATCTGCGAGGCGATGGTGGTCCACCCGAAGGTCGCGGAGTCCACGGCGGTGTTGAGCGGGAACTGCCCGTTGCCCATGACGGGGGCGAGGGCCTCGCAGGCCGCGTACATCGAGTCCCAGTCGGTGGGAGGGGAGTCGGGGTCCAGTCCCGCCTTCTCGAAGAGGTCCTTGTTCCAGAAGAGCATCATCTGGGGCTCGACGAGGAGGGGGAAGGCGTACCAGCTGCCCTGGTACTGGCAGACCTCCTTCGCGGCGTCGGTGACGCCTCCGAGGACGTCCGCCCCGATGAGGTCGTCGAGCGGGAGCAGCAGGCCGGTGCGGGCGGCGGTGTCGAGGCGCCCGGCCTGGATGTAGAGGTCGGGGGCGTTGCCGGCGGCCTGGGCGGTCTTGAGCTTCTGGTCCCAGGCGTCCCCGGGGACGACCTGGTACTTCACGTAGACCTCGTCCTGGGCGGCGTTGAAGTCCTTGACGATCTTCTCGTACCAGGCGTTCTCCGGGGTCGTGAAGACGTTGCCCCAGAACTCGACCTGGGTGCGTCCCTTCGCGGCGGGATCGTCCTTGGACTCGCCGGGGGTGCCGCTGCCGCAGGCGGCGAGCCCGGCGGAGGTGGCGGCCGCGGCGGCGGCTCCGGTGAGGAATGACCTTCTGCGCATTGCTCGTCCTTCCCTGGGGGTGCGACGGTGCACCGGGGTGGGGTCCTCGCGGGCGGTCCGGCCGACGTCGGCGTCGGGGAGATCCGCTCCGGGGGACGACTACGGAAGTAATCGTTTACGCACAAGGTAGTGCGAGGCGCGGGCGCGGTCAACAGATCGGACGTATCAGGGCAGTTCCTGCAGGTGGGTGACGGGACCCCGGCGTGGCAAACGATTCCCTCCGCGAAAAGCAGTCCCGTCGTGGCGGTCTCGCGTGGGACGCTTCTCCGACCGCGAACCGCGGGCCGGAACGGAGGGGCCATGACCATGACGCATCGCCTGACCTGGGCGGACCTGCCCGCGAGCGTGCGTGCCCGGGTGGCGACGCTGCTCGGCGAGGAGGTCGCCCGCACTCGCTCGTGCCGGGGCGGGTTCTCGCCCAGCACCGCCGAGGTCGTCACGGGGCAGGGCGGCCGATCGCTCTTCGTGAAGGCCGTGCGCGAGCGGGACAACCCCGGCTCCGTCGAGCTCAACCGGCGGGAGGCGCGGGTGCTCGCGCGGATCCCCGCCGCGGCCCCGGTCCCGGCGCTCGTCGACGAGTTCGAGGACGGGGAGTGGTTCGTGCTCGTCACCGAGGCCGCCCCGGGCGCGCTGCCCGCGGAGCCCTGGCGCCGTGATCAGCTCGCGCAGGTGCTCGTCGCCCTCGACCGCCTGCAGGCGACGGTCACGCCGTGCCCGGTCCCCGGCCTGCCGACGGTGCCCGAGCACCTGGGCCCGGACATGCTCGGCTTCGAGCGCGTCGCCGCGGACGTCCCCGCAGGCCTGGACCCCTGGCTCGCCGCGCACCTCGAGGCGCTGTGCGCCGCGGGCCGGCGCGGGATCGACGCGCTCGCCGGGGACACCCTGTGTCACTCCGACCTGCGCAGCGACAACCTCGTCATCGACGACTCCGACGACTCCGACGGCGGCGCGGTGCGCCTCGTGGACTGGGCGCACGCCTCCGTCGGCAGCCCCGTCGCGGACGCCCTCCAGCTGCTCTCCTCGGTCGACGACCCGAGCGGCGCGCTCGGCGTGGACGCGCACGTCGACGCGGTCCTCGCCGCCCATGACCTCCCGCCCACCACGGGCACCGACGTGCTCGCGGGCATCCTCGGCTTCTTCGTGGACGCCGCGCGGCTGCCCGCCACCCTCCCGGGCCTGCGCGAGCACCGCGAGGCCCGGCGTGACGGGCTGCTGCCGCTCGTGCGCACGCGCTGGGAGCGCGAGCTCACTTCAGGCCGGAGGTCTTGATCGACGCGACGATCTGCTTCTGGAAGACGAAGAAGATCCCGAGCGTGGGCAGGGCCGCGACCGTCGCCGCGGCGAGGATGTAGTTCCAGTCCGCCGCGTACTGCTGCTGGAAGGTCTGGATGCCCACCTGGACCATGCGCAGGTCCGGATCCGAGGTGACCGTCATCGGCCACACGAAGGCGTTCCAGTTCGCGAGGAAGAAGAACACCGCGAGCGCGGCGAGGATCGGCCGGGACAGCGGCAGCACGATCTTCCAGTAGATCGTCCAGTAGCTCGCGCCGTCCACGAGCGCCGCCTCCTCGAGCTCGTCCGGCAGGGACACGTAGAACTGGCGCAGCAGGAAGATGCCGAAGGCGTTGAAGATCGCCGGCACCACGAGGCCCGCGTAGCTGTCCACCATGCCGAGCGTGCGCACGATGATGAAGGTCGGGATGATCGTGACGGGGGCGCTCACGAGCATCGTCGCGAAGATCGCCAGGAAGATCCGCTCCCGCCCCGGGAACTGCAGACGGGCGAGCGCGTAGGCGGCCATCGAGTGGAACCACAGGGCGATCACGGTCACCGCGGCGGAGACGAGGAAGCTGTTGAGCAGGTACCGGGCGAAGGGCACCTGGGAGAACACGTAGGCGTAGTTCTCGAGCGTGAACGTCTCCGGGATCAGGCTGGGGGAGTTGACCTCCTGCGCGGTCTTGAAGGAGCCGAGCACCATCCACACGAGCGGGAACACGGTCGCGAGGGCGAGCGCGATGCCGAGGGCGAGCAGCAGCCCGGAGCGGCGCCGGGCGCGGGCGCTCCCGGGCCTCCGTCGGCCGACGGTCGTCGGGGTCTCAGTCGTCATGGGAGAAGCGACCTCCTCGGGTGGCCAGGAACATCCCGGCGGAGACGATCAGCAGGAACACCACGAGCACGGAGCCGACGGCGGCCGCGTAGCCCAGGTCCCCGAACAGGAACGCCTGCTGGTAGATGTAGAAGATGAGCAGGGACGTCGAGTTCGCGGGGCCGCCGCTGGTGAGCACGAAGATCATGTCCAGCCCGCCGGTCACGACGGCGACCATCGAGGTGAGCAGCACGAAGAAGCTCGTGGGGGCGAGCAGCGGCAGGGTGATGCTGCGGAACCGCTGCCAGGCGTTCGCGCCGTCGATCCGCGCGGCCTCGTAGAGCTCGCCGGGGATGTCCTGCAGCCCCGCGAGGAAGATGATCATGTAGTAGCCCATCTGCAGCCAGACGGTCACGGCGACCACGGTGCCCAGGGCGAGCTTCGGGTCGCCGAGGAACGAGATCCCGTCGATCCCGATCGCGGAGAGCGCCGTCGCGATGACGCCGGTGCGATCGGTGAGCATGAACTGCCAGATCATCGAGACGACGACCATGCTCACGACGTAGGGCAGGAACAGTGCGGAGCGGATGATGCCCACGGCCGGGAACCTCTGCTGGACGAGCAGCGCGAGGCCGAGGCCCACCACGAAGATCAGCGGCACGAGCGTGACCAGGTAGATGAGGGTGACGCGGGCGCTGTTCCAGAACTGCGGGTCCTTCGCCATGCGCACGTAGTTGTCCACGCCGATGAAGTCGACGTTGCCGAAGCCGTCGATCCAGAAGAACCCGAGCACCACGGAGAGCAGCATCGGGATCGCGACGAAGACGGTCAGGCCGATGGCGTCCGGGGCGAGGAACAGGGCGGCGGCGCGGGCCTCGCGGCGGGAGCGCTGCGTGCGGGTGGTGGTGGCGGCACTCATACGAGAGTCCCTCCCTGGTAGGTCTCGAGGTAGCTCTCGATCGTCTGCTGCGCGCGGTCGGACTCCTCGGTGGGGTCCCCGCCGGCGAGCTCGACGGACTGCAGGGCGTCGGAGACGGCCTTGTAGACGGCGGGCGGGAAACGGGGCTCGCCGCGGCCGGTGGGGAGGATGTCGTCGTGGAAGGTCGCGAGGTGCTCGTCGGCGAAGGCGTCGGAGGCGACGAGCGCCGCGTCGACGGAGGCGCGGGCCGGCATGTTGCCCTTGACCGGTCCGTTCCAGGCGGCGACGTGCTCGATCGAGGAGGGCTCCATCGAGCCGAGCACCTGCACCACGAAGCGCGCCGCGGATTCCGGGTCGGCGCCGCGGGCGTTGACGCACCAGGCCCAGCCGCCGAGCGCCGTGATCGTCTCCTTGCCGGGCGGGGCGGGCAGCGGCATGACGCCGAAATGCTTGTCCGGGGCGTTCAGCCGCAGGTTCGAGACGTCCCAGACGCCGGTCTGCCAGAAGGCGGCGTAGCCGGAGCTGAAGGCGGAGACGATGTCGCCGTTGGCGGGGCGCGTGCGCGGGGTCGCGCCGCTCGCGATCGCCCGTCCGTACAGGTCGAGGGCCGCCTGGGCGCCCTCGCCGCTGAACACGGGGCGCTGTGTCGAGGGGTCGACGACGTCCCCGCCGGTCTGCCAGAGCCAGGGGTAGAAGGTGAAGTTCTGGTAGTAGCCGGGGTCCACGTCGAGCACGAGCCCGGTGATGGTGCCGCTGCTGAGCCGGGCGGAGAGGTCCAGCAGCTGCTCCCAGTCCTGCGGCAGGTCACCCTCGGCCACGCCGGCGCCCTCGAGCAGGTCGGGGTCGTAGAACAGGGCGAGCGGCTCCTGCTCCATCGGCAGACCGTAGATCGCCTCGCCGTCGCGGCGGGTGGTGAGGGCCTCGGGGTAGAAGTCGTCGATGGCCTCCTGCTCCATGTACGGGGCGAGGTCCTCGAGGACCCCGCCGTTCGCGTAGCGCAGGTAGTCGCCGGGGGAGATGAGGAAGATGTCCGGGCCGTCGCCGGAGGCGAAGGCGATCGGCATCCGCTGGTTCATCTGGTCGCCGGTCATGTAGACGGGGCTGATCTCGCGCTCCCTGGAGGCGTTCCAGGCGTCGATCGCCTGCGCGAACCAGTCCGACTGGGCGACGAGGTTCGGGTCCTGCTGGGGTGCGGGGCTGTAGAAGTTCCAGAAGCTGAGCGGGCGGTCCGCGCGGGAGGCGGAGCACGAGCTCAGCAGGGGGACGGTCGCCGCCGCCGCGGCGCCCGCGAGGACGGTGCGACGACGAGGGATCGGATCCGGTGGCACAGGGTTCCTCCTCGAACCATGGCGGCTGCGCTGCGGGCCGGGGCACCGCAGGATCGCAGAAAACGATTGCTGGCCACCGTAGGGGCGGGATCCGGGGGCGTCAACCGTCGGAACGAGAAGTTCTCCCAGGACGGTGCAGGTTCGGTCTGTGGCCCGCGTGAACGGGTTGCGTCGAATGGTTGACCGGCCGCGGCGCGAACCCTAGGGTGCGTGTAAACGTTTCCCACGCCTGACACCAGATCACCGACCCGAGGATGTGTCGTCGATGCCGGATCCCACCGCGCGCCCTGCGAGCCCGGCAGGCCTCGCCCGCCTGCGCCCCACGCTCACCCGCTCGATCAGCCCCGAGAACCCCGACGGCGCCGTCTCCGGCGGTGCCCTCGCGACCGAGGGCACCGGCGCCGCCGCCGCGCGCGACCTGGGCCGCGGCTGGAAGGTCTCCCCCAGCGTGAACGTCCCCGCGGGGAGCACCTACACCCTCGGCGAGATCGACGAGCCCGGCGTCATCACCCACCTGTGGATCACCACGCACACCGACCACTGGCGCACGCTCGTGCTGCGTGCCTACTGGGACGGCAGCGAGGAGCCCGCCGTGGAGGTCCCCTACGGCGACTTCTTCTGCCACGGCTGGGGCGTGTTCGCGCAGGTGGACTCCCAGATGATCGCCGCGAACCCGCACGGCGGCTTCAACTCCTACTGGCCCATGCCGTTCCGCGAGGGCGCCCGGCTCACGATCGAGAACACCTCGGACGCGGACGCGATCGTCTACTTCCAGATCACCTACGAGGTGGGCGGCGACCATCGCGAGGACGCCTACTTCCACGCCCAGTGGCGCCGCTCGGAGCCGCTCACCGCGGGCGAGACGCACGTGCTGCTCGAGGGCGTCGAGGGTCAGGGGCAGTACGTGGGCACCTACCTCGCCTGGGGCGTGAACTCCCCGGGCTGGTGGGGCGAGGGCGAGCTGAAGTTCTCCCTCGACGACGACCCGGCGGACGGCTCCGCCCCCACGATCGCCGGCACCGGCACCGAGGACTACTTCGGCGGGGCGTGGAACTTCGACGTCCCCGGCGAGGGCTACACCGCCTTCACCACCCCGTACCTGGGCATGCCGCAGGTGATCAGGCCCGACGGCCTCTACGTCTCCCAGCAGCGGTTCGGCCTGTACCGCTGGCACGTCGCGGATCCGATCCGCTTCGCCCGCGGGGTGCCGCGCGTGGACGTGCAGGCGCTCGGCTGGAAGTCCGGCTGGCGCTACCGACAGCTGCACGACGACATCGCCTCGACCGCCCTGCTCTACCTCGACCGGCCCGTGACCCACCGCCCGCCGGCCCCCACCTTCGACGCGATGGAGGTGTTCCTCGGCACCGGCGCCGGGCACCACGTCGCGACCGGACCCGCCCGCCCCACCACGACCGGGAGCGACTCATGACCACCACCGCCTCGTCCACCAGCACCTACGCCCTCCCCGAGCTGCGTGACCCGCTCCCCGCGCCGGAGCGCACCGCCTACCTCATCCCGAGCGGCGACCTGCGCGAGAGCGCGAACGTGCCGGCCTGGCCGTTCCAGCAGGAGCTCGAGCGGATCGTCGGCGAGGCCGTGGGCGCGACCGGCTGGAGGGTGCGGCGCGCCTTCGAGCCCGATGCGGAGCTCGGCCACGGCTTCATCCGCTCCCAGCGCATGGGCATGGAGGTGTTCCGCGCGATCCCGCCGGACGCCCCGCTCATCGTCGCCACCGCGAACTGGCAGTACAGCCACCACGTGCTCGCGGGCCTGCGCACCCACCGCGGCCCGATCCTCACGGTCGCGAACTTCGCCCCCGAGTGGCCGGGCCTCGTGGGCCTGCTGAACCTCAACGGCGGGCTCACCAAGATGGGCCGCGCCTACTCCTCCCTGTGGACCGTCGACGGCACCGACGAGGCCTTCCTCGCGGGCGTCGCCGAGTGGATCGACACCGGCCTCGTGCGCCACGACGCCTCCCACGTGCAGGAGCTGCCCCCGCTGCCGCGCACGGCGGAGGTCGAGCTCGGCACGGCCCTCGCGGACCAGCTCCAGCGGGACAAGGCCATCATCGGGATCTTCGACGAGGGCTGCATGGGCATGTACAACGCGATCATCGACGACGAGATGCTGAACCCGCTCGGCATCTACAAGGAGCGCCTGTCCCAGTCCGCCCTCTGGGCGGAGATGCAGACGGTCCCCGACGAGGAGGCCGACGCCGTCGGCGCGTGGCTGCGGAAGGCGGGCATGACCTTCCGCCTCGGGACCGACGAGGCCACCGAGCTCACCGAGGCCCAGCTCCGCTGGCAGCACAAGATGTACGTCGCGGCGCTGCGGATCAGCGACGACTTCGGTCTGGACGCCGTGGGCATCCAGTACCAGCAGGGCATGAAGGACGTGTGCCCCGCCTCGGACCTCGTCGAGGGCCTGCTGAACAACGTCCGCCGCCCTCCGGTGACGAGCCGCGACGGCTCCCGCGTGCTGTGGGAGGGGGAGGCGCTGCCCAACTTCAACGAGGTCGACGAGGGCGTCGCGGTCGACGCCCTGGTCACGAATCGGATCTGGACCGCGATGGGCATGGACCCCGCGACGACGCTGCACGACGTGCGCTGGGGCGAGGAGGTGGGGGAGGACTACGTGTGGGTCTTCGAGATCTCCGGCTCCGTCCCGCCGAGCCACCTCACCGGCGGCTACGCGGGGGCCGAGGGCTGGCGCCAGGGCCCGGCGTTCTTCCCCGCCGGCGGCTCCACGATCAACGGCGTCTCCCGTCCCGGCGAGATCGTCTGGTCCCGCGTGTACGTCCAGGACGCCGCCCTGCACGTGGACCTGGGCCGCGGCAGCGTCGTGGACCTCGGCGCGGAGGAGACGCAGCGCCGCAAGGACCTCACGAACCCCGAGTGGCCGATCGCGAACGTCGTGCTGCACGGCGTCACCCGGGACCAGTTCATGGCCCGGCACAAGGCCAACCACGCGCAGCTCGTCTACGCGGACGACGCCGACGCCGCGGACCGCGCGCTCACCGCGAAGGCCGCGCTCTTCCACCGCCTCGGGGTCGCCGTGCACCTGTGCGGTGACGCTCCCATCGTGGGGTGAGGCGCGCGCGGTATTTTGTCCGGGCCTGACCACACGAGGAGAGCACCATGAGCATCGCCCGCACCGCGCGTCCCACGATCCTCGACGTGGCGCGCGCCGCGGGCGTCTCCACGGCGACGGTCTCCCGGGTCATCAACGGCGCCTCCACGGTGGACAAGGAGCTCGCGCGCAAGGTGCAGGCGGCCGTGCGCTCCACGGGCTACGTGCCCAATGCCGTCGGCCGGTCGCTGCGCCGCGGCGGCACCGCGCAGATCGCCGTCGTCGCGCCGGATGCGGAGAACCCGTACTTCGCGCAGATCGTCATGGAGGTCGAGCGGATCGCGCGCGCCCAGAACCACTCGGTGACGGTCGCGCACACGGAGGACGACCTCGACCTCGAGCGCCTGGCCTTCTCCCACCTCGTGGGGCGGCAGGTCTCCGGTGTGCTGCTCGTGCCGGTCTCCTCGGGCCGCACGGACATCTCCCCGCTGCGGGAGGCGGGCATCCCGGTGGTGCTCGTGGACCGTGCGATCCCGGGGGCGGAGACGGACCTCGTGGCGACGGACAACCTCGACGCGGGCCGACAGGCCGCCCGTCACCTGCAGGAGCGGGGCTACCGCCGGCCGATGGTGATCGCCGGGCCGGCGGAGCTCGCGACCACCGAGGACCGCGCGCTCGGCTTCCTCGGCGCCTGGGCGGGGGAGGGGGCGCCGCTCGCCCCTGAGCACCTGCTGCGCGGGGACCTCCACCTCGACTCGGGCCGCGAGCTCATGACGACCGCGCTCGAGGCGGGGGCGGACTGCGTCTACGTCACGAACAACCGGATGTCCGCCGGGGCCTTCGAGGTGATCCGCGGCCGGGAGGACGCCCCGGGCCTGCTGGGCACGGACGATGACCTCTGGACCCGGCTGGTCACCCCGTCGCTCTCCGTGGTCACCCAGCAGGTGCGGGCCACGAGCCGCGCGGCCGCGCGGATGCTCGGTCAGCGGATGGAGGATCCGGAGGAGGAGCCGTCGACGACGCTGCTGCGGCCCCGGCTCATCGAGCGGGAGTCCACGGCAGGGCCCCGTCGGTGACGAGCCGCATGCCCGTGTCCCCGCGGGTCGATGAGGCCTCCCGGGTGGCCCGTGCGGCGATCCCGCAGCCCGTCTCGGAGTCCTCCCGGCCCAGGTAGGAGCCGCCCCGCACCGCGCGCGCCCCGGTCGCGGGATCCGCGGCGCACCACTCCCAGACGTTCCCGGTCACCTCGTACAGCCCGAGGTCGTTGGGCGGGAACGCGCGCACGGGCGCGGTGCCGCGGTAGCCGTCCTCCGCGGTGTCCCGCAGCGGGAAGGAGCCCTGCCACAGGTTGGCCATGTGCTCGCCGTCCGGCACGAGCTCGTCGCCCCAGGGGTAGCGGGTGCCCTCGAGGCCGCCGCGTGCGGCGCGCTCCCACTCCTCCTCGGTGGGCAGGCGCATCCCGCACCAGTCGGCGAAGGCCTCGGCGTCCTCCGCGGCGAGGTGGACGACGGGATGATCGGCGCGGTCGCCGCGGCCGGCGTCGGCGTGCGTCCCGGCGGCGACGTCGGACCCGGGTCCCTCCGGGTGCGCCCAGTCCGCCCCCTCGACGAGCCGCCACCACGGGGCGCCGGGCACGGTGGGGGAGGCGCGGCGCAGGTCGGGGCGCAGCAGCCCGGAGAAGACGGCGGAGGCGCCGGCCCGCTCCGCGACGCTCACGTAGCCGGTCTCCCGGGCGAAGGTCGCGAACTCGGCGACGCTCACGCAGGCCTCGTCGACCCGCAGACCCTCGAGCTGCTCGGGGTCCACGGGCACGGCGGCGAGGCCGCGGGAGCTGACCTGCCCCACGGGCAGGATCAGGGGAGGGGCGGCGAGCGACATGACCTCACGGTAGGTCGCTCCGGGCGACCTCCCGGGGGTCTCGCAGGGGCGAGACGGTTGGTCACGAACAGGTCACGGCGCCCCGGGGCAGGGTGTCAGGAGCACGGTCCTCCCTAGGTTCCAGGGGTCCCTGCCGGAGGCCTGTCCTCCGTCCATCCCCGTGAGGAGCCGCCATGAGTCTCGACACCCGGGCCCCGTCCCCGCAGAGCACACCCTCCGCCTCCTCCGCCACGGCGGACGCCTCCGCCGCGACCGCGGAGAGCCTCGAGGACTACACCCTCCGCTTCGCCCCGCGCTCCTACCGGCGCTGGAAGCCCGCCGTCGTCGCGACGAGCGCGCTGGGCGGCATCGCCTACCTCGCGGACTTCTCCATCGGCGCGAACATCGGCCTCACCCACGGCACGGTCAACGGACTGCTCGGCATCCTCGTCGCCGCGCTCATCATCTTCCTCAGCGGCTTCCCGCTCGCCTACTACGCGGCCCGCTACAACCTCGACCTCGACCTCATCACCCGCGGCAGCGGCTTCGGCTACTACGGCTCGGTGATCACGAACGTCATCTTCGCGTCGTTCACCTTCATCTTCTTCGCGCTCGAGGGCTCGATCATGGCGCAGGGCCTGTACCTGGGCCTCGGGATCCCCCGCTGGATCGGCTACCTGATCTCGACGCTGCTGATCTTCCCGCTCGTCATCTACGGCATGAAGGTGCTCGCGAAGCTCCAGGTCGCGACCACCCCCGTGTGGCTGATCCTCATGGTCATCCCCGTGGCCTACCTCGTGATCTCGCACCCCGACTCCGTGCAGACCTTCCTGACCTGGACCGGCGAGTCCGGTGAGGGCGTGAACTTCGCGTCCGCGATGCTCGCCGCGGGCGTGTGCCTCTCGCTCATCGCGCAGATCGCCGAGCAGATCGACTACCTGCGCTTCATGCCTCCCCGCACCGCGCAGAACCGCCGCTCGTGGTGGGCCGCGACGATCCTGGGCGGCCCGGGCTGGGTGCTCTTCGGCGCGACCAAGCAGATCCTCGGCATGTTCCTCGCCGTCTACCTCGTGGCGAACGTGCCCGGTGCGCGCGAGTTCGCCAACGAGCCGGTCCAGCAGTTCCTCGCGACCTACGAGCAGCTCATGCCGGCCTGGCTCGCGATGACCCTCGCCGTGGTGCTCGTGGTGATCTCGCAGGTGAAGATCAACGTCACCAACGCCTACTCCGGCTCACTCGCCTGGACGAACTCCTTCACGCGCCTCACCAAGCGCTACCCGGGCCGCCTCGTGTTCCTCGGCGTGAACCTCGCGATCGCGCTCGTGCTCATGGAGGCGAACATGTTCGACTTCCTCAACGGCATCCTGTCCTTCTACGCGAACCTCGCCATGAGCTGGATCTGCGTCGTCGCGGCGGACATCGTCCTGAACAAGTACGTGCTGCGCCTGTCCCCGAAGGTGCCGGAGTTCCGCCGCGGCATGCTCCACGACTGGAACCCGGTGGGCATCGTGTCCCTCGTGCTCTCCGGCGGCATCTCGATCGCGATCTTCTTCGGGGCCTTCGGTGCCGCGGTCCAGCCCTTCTCCCCGCTCTTCGCGGTGGGCATCGCCGTGGTCGCGACCCCGCTCATGGCGATCGCGACCCGCGGCCGCTACTACCTGCGCCGCACGGACGACGGCATCGACCTGCCGATGTTCGACGCCGGCGGCAACCCCTCCGGCGAGACGCTCACCTGCGCCGTCACGGGGCTCGACTTCGAGCGCCCGGACATGATCGCCTCCGCCGTGCCCGGCTCCGAGGGTGAGAAGCTCTACCTCAGCTCGCTCGCCCTGACCACCGACCGCACCGGCGAGCACGTCCTGCCGAAGGAGTGAGTCCGTGCGCTTCACCCCCGCCGATTCCGAGAAGCTGCTGCTGGCGACGGCGGGGATGGTCGCGCGTGACCGCCTCGCCCGCGGTGTGCTGCTGAACCATCCCGAGGCGGTGGCGCTGCTGTCCACCTGGGTGATCGAGCGGGCCCGCGAGGGCGCGGCGGTCGAGGAGCTCATGGTCTCCGGCCGCGAGGTGCTCTCCCGCGACCAGGTCATGGACGGCGTCGCGGAGATGCTCGCGGACGTCCAGGTCGAGGCGACCTTCCCCGACGGCCGCAAGCTCGTCACCCTCCACCACCCGATCGCCTGAGGAGCGTCATGAGCGAGAGCGAACTCGTCGGCCGCACGGGCCCGGGCGCGATCCGGGTGCGGCCCGGCGTGCGCGAGCTGAACCGTCGCGCGGACCCGTCGGACGTCCGGGGGATCGTCCTGGAGAACACGGGGGACCGGCCCGTCCAGATCGGCTCCCACCTGCACCTCGCCGACGTCAACGACGCCGTGGCCATGGACCGCGAGGCCGCGCGCGGCTTCCGCCTCGACGTGCCCGCGGGCACCTCGCTGCGTCTCGAGCCCGGCGCCTCCCGGCAGGTGTCGATCGTGCGCCTCGGCGGCCGCGGCCACGTGCCCGGCATCCAGATCCGCGACGGTCAG
Source organism: Brachybacterium sp. NBEC-018 (assembly GCF_024860185.1). NCBI lineage: Bacteria > Bacillati > Actinomycetota > Actinomycetes > Micrococcales > Dermabacteraceae > Brachybacterium > Brachybacterium sp. NBEC-018. Next base: position 3,846,284 of record NZ_CP100650.1, on the reverse strand, counting down.
GGGGAGCGCCGATGACGCGCATCGACGCCGAGCGCTACGCCGCACTCTACGGCCCCACCACCGGCGACCAGGTGCGGCTCGGGGACACGGACCTCTGGATCGAGATCGAGGAGGACCGCACCTTCGGCGGCGAGGAGGCCGTGTTCGGCGGCGGCAAGTCGATCCGCGAGTCGATGGCGCAGGGCGGCACGACCCGCGCCGAGGGCGCCCTGGACACCGTCATCACCAACGCGATCGTGCTGGACCACTGGGGCGTCGTGCGGGCGGACGTCGGCCTCCGCGACGGCCGCATCGTCGCGCTCGGCAAGGCGGGGAACCCGGACGTGCAGGACGGGATCCACCCGTCCCTGCACATCGGCCCCTCGACGGACGTCATCGCGGGGGAGGGGCGGATCCTCACCGCGGGCGCCTTCGACACCCACGTGCACCTGCTCTCCCCGTCCCAGATCCACGAGGCGCTCGCGACGGGCATCACGACGATCGGCGGCGGCGGCACAGGCCCCTCGGAGGGCTCCCGCGCCACCACGGTCACCCCGGGCGCCTGGCACCTGGGCCGCATGCACCAGGCGCTCGACCACCTCCCCGTGAACGTGCTGCTGCTCGGCAAGGGCAACACCGTCTCCGCCGAGGGACTCGCGGAGCAGGCGCTCGCCGGGGCCGCCGGCTACAAGGTCCACGAGGACTGGGGCGCGACGCCCGCCGCGATCGACGCCTCCCTGCGCGCCGCCGAGGAGCACGGCCTGCAGGTGGCCCTGCACTCGGACTCGCTGAACGAGTCCGGCTTCGTGGAGTCGACGATCCGCGCGATCGGGGGCCGCACGATCCACGCCTTCCACATCGAGGGCGCGGGCGGCGGCCACGCCCCGGACATCCTCGAGATCGCGTCGCTGCCGCACGTGCTGCCCGGCTCGACGAACCCGACGCTCCCGCACACGGTGAACACGGTCGCCGAGCACCTCGACATGCTCATGGTGTGCCATCACCTCAAGCCCTCCGTCCCGGAGGACCTCGCCTTCGCCGAGTCCCGCATCCGGGCGACGACGATCGCCGCGGAGGATCTGCTCCACGACATGGGTGCCCTCTCGATCACCTCCTCCGACGCCCAGGCCATGGGCCGGATCGGGGAGGTCATCACCCGCACCTGGCAGGTCGCCCACGTCATGAAGCACCGGGTGGGGGCGCTCGGCGGCGGCCTCCCGGCGGACAACGAGCGCGCCCGCCGCTACGTCGCGAAGTACACGATCAACCCCGCGATCGCGCACGGCGTGGACGCGCACATCGGCTCCGTCGAGCCGGGGAAGCTGGCGGACCTCGTGCTCTGGGACCCGCGCTTCTTCGGCGTGCGGCCGGATCTGGTGATCAAGGGCGGCATGATCGCGTGGGCGGGCCTCGGCGACCCGAACGCCTCGATCCCCACGCCGCAGCCGGTGCTGCAGCGCCCCGCCTTCGGGGACGCGATCGGCGGGCACCTCTCCGTCTCCTTCGCGGCGCCCGCCGCGGTGGAGGACGGCCTGCGCGAGCGCCTGGGCCTCACCCGTGAGCTGCTGCCCGTCGCCTCCACGCGCGAGGTGACGAAGGCGGATCTCGTGAACAACACGGCCCTGCCCCGCATCGACGTGCGGCCGGACACCTTCGAGATCAGCATCGACGGCGAGCGGGTCGTGCCGGCCCCGGCGAGCTCCCTGCCGCTCGCGCAGCTGTACCAGATGTTCTGATGCCCGTTCCTGCCCTCTCTGCGCCGGCGCCCGCGACGATCGCCATGCTGCTCGCGGACTCCCGCCTGCCCGCGGGCGCGCACGTCTCCTCGAACGCGCTCGAGGCGGCGCTGCGGGACGGGCTGCGCCGGGGCGAGGTGGGTGCCTATCTCGCCTCCCGTCAGGTGACGGTGACCCGGGTCGAGGCGGGCACCGCCGTGCTCGCCCGCCACCTCGCCCTCACCTGCACCCCCGAGGAGCTCGCGCCCGCGCTCGCCGGCCTCGAGGCGGAATGGGCGGCCCGCACGCCCGGCCGTGCCCAGCGGGAGATCACGCGCGTTCTCGGCGACGGCCTGCGCCGCCTGGCCGACGTCCTCTGGCCCGGCGCGATCCCGCCCCTCGCGGCGGGAGCGCCCCCGCGGCCCCGCCCCGTCGTGCTCGGCCTCGTCGCCGCGGCCGCCGGGCTGCCCGCCCCGGAGCTCGTGCGGCTCGTCGCCTACGACGACGCGCAGACCGTCGTCGCCGCCCTGCTCAAGCTCGAGCCCGGCGACCCCCGTGCGGGCGCCGCGCTCGTGCTCGAGGCCTGCGCCGCGATGGAGCCGCACGTCGGCCCGCTCGCGGCGCTGCAGGACCCGGCGCTCCTCCCGAGCGCCGGCGCACCCCAGACCGAGGACTGGGCAGAGGCCCAGTCCGCACTGCCCAGGAGGCTGTTCCGTGCCTGATCCCGTCACCCCCACCCGCTCGCTGCGGCTCGGCGTCGCCGGTCCCGTCGGCACCGGCAAGAGCTCGCTCATCGCGACCGTGTGCCGCGCCCTCGCCGGCGAGCTGCGCCTCGGCGTCATCACCAACGACATCTACACCGACGAGGACGCCCGCTTCCTGCGCTCCGCCGGCGTGCTCGACCCGGAGCGGATCCGCGCGGTCGAGACCGGCGCCTGCCCGCACACCGCGATCCGGGACGACGTCACCGCGAACCTCGCGGCCGTCGAGCAGCTCGAGGCGGACTTCGACCCGCTCGACGTGGTGCTCGTCGAGTCCGGAGGCGACAACCTCACCGCGACCTTCTCCCCGGCGCTCGTGGACGCGCAGCTGTTCGTGCTCGACGTCGCGGGCGGCGGCGACGTGGCCCGCAAGGGCGGCCCCGGCATCGGCCGCGCGGATCTGCTCGTCGTCAACAAGATCGACCTCGCCCCCTATGTGGGGGTCGACGTCGAGCAGATGGTCGCCGACGCCCTCGAGGCGCGCGAGGGCCGCCCCGTGCTCGCTCTCTCCCGCAGCGACGAGGCCTCGGTCCAGGAGCTGCGCGCCTGGGTGCTGGCGATGCTCGCCGGCCACCGCGAGGGCACCCACGAGCCGCAGGACCCGGGCCCCATGGCCCCGCACTTCCACGCCGACGGCGAGGAGCACACGCACGACCACGACCACGAGCACCCGCACGAGCACTCCCACGCCTGATGACCCGGATCGCCATCGAGCGGGCCGCGGGGCCGGTGCGCCTGCACCTCGCCCCGGGCCTGCTGCAGCCGCGCCTCGTCTCCCGCGGCGGCACCTCCGCCCAGGTGGCGCTCGTCGCGAGCGGCGCGACGCTGCTGGGCGGGGACGAGGTCGCCGTGGACGTCGAGGTGGGGGACGGCTGCACGCTCGGGATCGAGGACGTGGGCGGCACCGTCGCCTACGAGAGCACGGGCGTGCCCAGCCGCTTCGACGTGCGCATCCGCCTCGGGGCGGGCGCACGGCTGATCTGGCGGGCGCACCCCTTCGTCGTGACCGACGGGGCCGACGTCCGTCGGCGCACCGCGATCACCCTCGGCGAGGGCGCCGCGCTGCTGCTGCGCGAGACCCTCGTGCTGGGCCGCACGGGGGAGCGGGGCGGCCGCCTCGCGACGGCCCTCGAGGCCCGGGGCGCGGGCGGCGTGCCGCTGCTGATCGAGCACCTCGACCTGGACGGTGCCTCCCCGCGACCGGGCGTGCTGGGCGGGCACCGGGTGCTCGACACGGCCCTGCTGCTCGGCCGCCGCCCGCCGGAGTCGCCCGTCGACGGCCCCACGGACAGCGGCGCCCCCCGCGTCCTGCACCTCGAGCAGCCCGCGGCGATCGGCCGCGCCCTCGGCGCGAGCGCGCACGCGACCGGCGTGGCGGCGATGATGGAGTCCTGGGCGCCCGCGGTGGGCGCCGGGGAGGACGGGGCATGACCCACGAGCACGCGCACCATCACGCGCACGAGCACGCCCCCGTCGGCCCTGCGACCCTCGAGGGCGAGCACCCGGTGCGCGCGACCGCCGCGCTGCTCGAGGACGGGCAGGACCTGGACCGTCTCGCCGAGCGCCTCTCGGTGCTCGCGGATCCGCGCCGGCTGCGGATCCTCTTCGCCGTGCACGCGCACCCGGGGATCCGCAGCTCGGACATCGCCCGCGTGACCGACGCGCACGACTCGACGACCTCCCACGCCCTCGCCCTGCTCCGCGAGGCGGGCTGGCTGCGCACCGAGCGCCAGGGCCGAGAGGTGCGCTACCACCTCGCCGATCCGCTGGGCCATCGGATCCTCCACGAGATCGGCTCCGAGCACCTGCCCGGCGTGGAGCACCGCAGCACCTGACCCCGTCCCGGCGCTCCCCGGCCGCCAAGGGGCGGCAACCCGTCGCTTCCCGACCCGATACTTGCAAGGATCCACAACCATGACCCGACTCGAGGCGCCGCCCGCGCCACCGGAGGCACTCGCCCTCCCCGCTCTCCCTGCCCTGCCCGCCGGCGACCCGCTCGGCACCCGCGCCCGGGACCGTCGCGCCGCCGCCTGGATCCTCGGCCTCGGCGTCGCCACCGTCGTGAGCGTCCTCGTGTGCGCGGGCATCGGCCCCGTCCCCGTGCCGCCGCTGCGCGCTGCCGCGATCATCGCCGCGCACCTCGGGTTGCCCGTCGACCCGCAGGCCACCCTCGCGGAGGACTCGATCATCTGGGGCGTGCGCGCGCCGCGGGTGGTGCTCGGCGCCGCCGTCGGCGCGTGCCTCGCCCTGTGCGGCGCGGCCCTGCAGGCCATGGTGCGGAACCTGCTCGCGGATCCCTACGTGCTCGGCATCTCCGGCGGCGCCTCGACCGGCGCCGCGGCGGCGGTGCTGCTCGGCGCGGGGGCCGGCCTCGGCGCCGCCGCCCAGCCCGCGCTCGCCTTCGCGGGCGCCCTCGCCGCCGCCCTGCTCGTGCTCGTCCTCGCCCGCTCCCACGGCGCGGTCACCTCCCTGCGGCTGCTGCTCGCCGGGGTCGCCGTCGGCTACGTGCTCACCGCGATCACGAACCTGCTCGTCTTCACCGCGGACACGGCCGAGGGCTCCCGCTCCGTCATGTTCTGGATGCTCGGCTCGCTCGCGCTGGGCCACTGGGACCTGTTCCTCGGCCTCGCCGTGCTCGCCGCCGTCGCGGGGCTGCTGATCCTCACGGCCGCGGGCCCCGTGCTCGACGCGCTCGCCGCGGGGGACGAGACGGCCTGGTCGCTCGGCATCCGCCCGGACCGCGCCCGTGTCGCCCTGCTCGTCGTCGTCTCCCTGTGCACGGGCGCCGCGGTCGCCGCCGCCGGGGCGATCGGCTTCGTGGGGCTCGTCGTCCCGCACCTCGCCCGGCGCCTCGTGGGCGGCCCGCACCGCCGCGTCGTCCCCGCCGCCGCGTTCCTCGGCGCGCTGTTCCTGCTCTGGGCGGACGCCCTCGCCCGCGTCGTCCTCGCCCCGCGCGAGCTGCCGATCGGGGTGATCACGGCGCTCGTGGGCGCCCCCTTCCTCGTGGTGCTCGTGCGCCGTCTCCGGGGGGTGGCATCGTGATGCGACGCCGTGCGGCACTCCTGGCGCCCCTCGCCCCGATCGCCGCCTGGGGCCTCGCCGCCTGCACGTCGGCGCCGGCCCCCACTTCGGGAGCCACGGCCGCCGCGAACGGCGAGGGCGGGACCACCTACCCGCTCACCCTCGAGAACTGCACCTCCTCCGTGACGCTGCCCGCCGCTCCCATGCGGATCGTGCTGCTCGAGACCGCCCCGGTCACCGTGCTCGACGGCCTCGGCGTGCTCGACCGCGTGATCGCGAAGGCCGGCGTGTTCCCGCCCGCCTACTACCCCGAGGCGATCCACGGGGACCTCGCGCAGCGGGTCGACGCGATCCCCGTGCTCTCCGACGACATCGACGGCGCCGGCCACCTCCAGATCAACCAGGAGAGCGTCATCGCGCAGTCCCCGGACCTCGTGCTGGGCCTCCCGGACGGCGTCACCCGCGAGGGCCTCGCCTCCGCGGGCGCCCAGGTGCTCGTCCAGACCGTCTACTGCGGCGACGCCCCCGCCGCGAGCTGGGAGGACCTCGACACCGAGATCCGCCTGCACGCCGAGGTCCTCGACCGGAGGGCCGCGGGGGAGGAGCTCATCGCGACCCTCGCCTCCCGCCTCGACGCGGTGCGCGAGAAGGCCGCCGCGCGCGACGGCGGCACCTGCGCGGTGCTCTACCCGACCGTGGGCGGCGGACCGCTGTACGCCTACGGCGCCGCCTCCATGGCCTCCCCGCAGCTCGAGGCGGTGGGCCTCGAGAACGTCTTCGCGGGCACCGAGGAGCGGGTCTTCGAGGCGAGCACCGAGGCGCTCATCGATGCGGATCCGGACCACCTCGTCATCCTCTACCAGGGCGACGGCGACGGCTCCGACGTGATCGCCGAGGTCACGGGCACCGCCGCCCTCGGCGCCCTGCGCGCCGTGCGCGAGGGACGCCTGCTCGCGCAGCTCTTCAACCTCACCGAGCCCGCGACCCCGCTCGTCGTCGACGGCGCCGAGCGGATCGGCGACTGGCTCGACGGGGGCGCCTCGTGAGCGCCCCCACCGCCGCGTCGCCGCTGCTCGAGGCGCGCGGTGTGCACCGCTCCTTCGGCGAGCACCCCGTGCTGCGCGGGGTGGACCTCGCGGTGCGGCCGGGAGAGGTCCTCGGCCTCGTCGGCCCCAACGGCAGCGGCAAGACCACCCTGCTGCGCCTGCTCACCGCGGCGCTCCGGCCGGACCGTGGGGAGGTGCTGCTCGGCGGGCGACCGCTCGCCCGGATCGGCGGGCGGGAGCGCGCGCGGCGGCTCGCGATCGTGGTCCAGGAGAGCGCGGGGGAGCTGCCGATGACCGTCGCGGACCTCGTGCTCCTCGGCCGGACACCCCACCGTGGCGCCGGCCGCGGCCGGGAGGTTGCCGCCCGCGCCCTCGAGCGCGTGGGCGCCCTGCACCTCGCGGGCCGCGAGGTCGCGCAGCTCTCCGGCGGCGAGCGGCAGCGGGTGCTCATCGCCCGCGCCCTCGCCCAGGAGCCCGAGGTGCTGCTGCTCGACGAGCCCACCAACCACCTCGACGTCGGCTACCAGCACGAGGTCCTGCACGTGGTGCGGGGCCTGGGGCTCGCGACGATCGTCGTCCTCCACGACCTCAACCTCGCCGCCCGCTACTGCGACCGCGTCGCCCTGCTCCACGAGGGGCGCGTGCTCGCGAGCGGGCCGCCGTCGGCCGTGCTGCAGGGCCCGCAGCTCGAGCAGGTCTACGCCGTGGGCGCCGAGCCGCTCGCCGCCGCGGACGGCACCGTCCAGTTCCTCTTCCACCACCCGCGACCCGCCGAGGGGGCCCGATGAGCATCCAGGACCCGATCACCGCCTACTGGTCCCGCTGGGCGGGGGAGTACGACGCCCAGCAGACGGCCCGCGCCCGCGCCGAGGGCGCCGAGGAGGTGTGGCGCACCGTCTGGGCGGAGGGCCTGTGCGCGGAGCCGGGCGGGTCCCCGCTCGAGGTGCTCGACGTCGGCACCGGCAGCGGCAACGCCGCGATCACGATCGCCGGGCTCGGCCACCGCGTGACCGGGATCGACCTCGCCCCCGGCATGCTCGAGGCGGCACGCGCGAAGGGCTCGCCCGTGCGCTTCCTGCCCGGCGACGCCGTGGACCCGCCGCTGCCCGCCCGGAGCCTCGACGCGATCGTCTCCCGCTACGTGCTGTGGACCCTGCGCGACGCACCCGCCGCCCTCGCCGCCTGGCACCGCCTGCTGCGCCCGGGCGGGATCGTCGTCGCGGTGGACTCCGCCTGGTTCCCCGACGGGGCCGACGTCGGCGACGGCCTCGAGGGCGCTCGCCGGGAGGACTTCCGCAGCGCCTACGCAGACGGGGCCCTCCCCGAGCTCGCCCTCGCCTCCGGGGACCCCGAGCAGGTGATCGCCGCCTTCCGCGCCGCCGGCTTCATCGAGGTCACGGCGGATCCGCTGCCCGCGGTGCTCGAGCTCGACCGGCGCAACGGCGTCTCCCCGGGGCACCGGCCCCAGCTGCAGATGCGCTATCGCGCAGCGAAGGGGTGAGCAGCGAAGGGCTGACGCCCGTCGGCCCTCCGGCATAGGCTTTCCCGCATGACTGCCCCCACCCGCCGCATCGGCTCCCTCACCGTCTCCGCGATCGGCCTCGGCGCCATGCCGCTGTCCTTCGCCCGCACCCCCGCGGTGCCCCGCGACCAGGCGATCCGCACGGTCCACGCGGCCCTCGAGGCCGGCGTGACCCTCATCGACACGGCGGACATCTACGCCCCCAGCTGGGACACGATGGGCCACAACGAGCAGCTCGTCGCGGAGGCCCTCGCGGCCTGGGACGGCGACCGCTCCGCCCTCACCGTCGCGACGAAGGGCGGCATCACCCGCTCCGAGGGCGAGTCCTGGGGCCGCGACGGCTCCCTCGACCACCTCCGCCGGGCCGTGGAGACCTCGCTGACGAACCTCGGCGTGGACGCGATCGACCTCTACTACTGGCACCGCCCGGACCGCTCGATCCGCTACGCCGAGGGCGTCGAGGCCCTCGCGACGCTCCAGCAGGAGGGCCTGATCCGCGAGGTCGGCGTGTCCAACGCGAACGTCGAGGAGATCGACGTGGCGCTCGAGGTGCTCGGCGAGGGCGGTCTCGCCGCGGTCCAGAACCAGTTCTCGCCCTCCTACTTCCACACGAGCATCGAGGAGCTGCGCCACTGCGGCCAGCACGGCGCGGCCTTCGTGCCGTGGTCGCCGCTGGGCGGGATCGGCGGCGGCGCGAGCGGCGTGGGGGAGCGGTTCCCGCAGGTCGCGCGGGTCGCCGAGGCGCACGGCGTGAGCCCGCAGCAGGTCGTCATCGCCTGGGAGCTCTCGCTCGGCGAGCACGTGATCCCGATCCCCGGCGCGGGCCGGCCCGCGTCGATCGTCGACTCCGCCGCCGCGATGACGCTCGAGCTCACCGAGGCCGAGCGGGAGGACCTCGGGACGATCCTCGGCTGAGGGGCCGCGCCCGGCGCGGGCGCTGACGACGTCGCGGGCGACGTGACCGGCAGAGCATTTCGATTGCCGGTCCCCGGGCGTGGGCGTACCGTGGCGGGCGTCCGTGACCGGAGAGGAGTCGGCATGCATTCCGTGCCAGCAGGGAGCGAGGCGGCCCAGCGGGCCTGCTCGTCGTAGCGTGGCGCGCCCCGAGCGCGCCGCCGTCGACCCCACCCTGATGCTCCTGCATGCCCTGATCCCGGCCGCCCGGAAGCGGCCTGCGAGGCATGCCCTCCGAGAGGACCCCTCATGATCACCCTCACCGACGCCCTGATCCGCGACGGCTTCGTCAACGCCTCCAAGGGCGACGCGAAGCGCGCCTCCCTGCCCGATCTCGATGCCCTCGACTTCGAGCGGCTCGACTACCTGGGGTGGCAGGACGCCAAGCGCCCCCGCCTCCACTACGTGTCCCTCGAGCTGGACGGCCAGGTCGCGACCCTGATGCTGCGCGGCGCGGAGAACGCCCCCACGAAGAAGATGCTCTGCGCCTGGTGCGAGGACATCGTCGACGGCGTGCACGCCGCGAGCTTCGTCGCCCCGCTCGGCGGCGCCTCCGGCCGGCGCGGCAACAGCGTCGGCACGTCGATCTGCGCGGACTTCCGCTGCTCCCGCAACGTGCGCCGCGCGCCGAGCTCCTTCGAGCTGCGCACGGAGGACCCGGCGCTGCTCGCCTACCACCAGGAGCAGAAGATCGCGGGCCTGCGCGAGCGGTCCGCCTCCTTCGTGCGGGCCGTCGCGAACGGCTGATCGGCCGACGGGCGGGACCGGTGGGTGGGCTCTCGAGCGTGCCTTCCAGCGCCGTCTGATCTCGGGCGACGTTCCCCTGCCGGCACGGTCCGGCCGTCGGCGCCGCCTGCTCATCCGACGCCGGCCGGCAGCGGCCGATCCCTCCGGCCTCGTGCGCCCGGCCGGGACCTCTCCCTGGGTCCTGGCCGGGCGCTCGTGCGTCGTGGACAGCCGTGCCGCCCGCCGTTCCCTGTCGCCGCCCCCACCGCCCAGAATCGATCGTTCCTCCCCACGCCGAGTTATCCACAATTTCCACGGATCGAGGGTAGGTGCTGGTTTCGGGGGAGGCGGAGGCATAGAATAAGGGAGTGACGTCGGGGGGTGTCGCTGGTGGATGGTGGCAGGGATTTCTCTGCTCGCTGATCCGCCGTCGATCAGTCATTCCGGTGCTGTGATGACGAGGGGAGACGAGCGATGTCGGTGATCGATGACGGAGTGCCCGTGCCCCTTCCCCTGCCCGGCCTGGAGGACATCACTGACCCCGCCGCGGCTCTTGCTGCTGCTTCCGCCGCCGCCCCTGCCACCGCTCCGGCTCCCGTCCTCCCGCCGAAGCCGCGCGCACTCTGCCGCGCCGTCCGGGGGCGCAGCGAGGTGACCGAGGAGAACGTCGCCGCGCGTGCCGATCTCGAGGAGGACGCCGTCCGCGCGGAGGCGCTGCGACGCATCCATCGCCGTCGCCGCGGCGCCGCCGCGCTGCTCTACGTCGAGGAGATGAAGGACGTCGCCCTGCTGTGGGACGAGAAGGCTGGTGACGAGGGGGACTACCTCGCCCTCGCCGCCGGGGTCGCGCTGCGCGCCCGGCTCGGCCAGGCGACCTACCAGCTCCGCCGTGCCCACATGGGCGTCACCGATCTGCCGCTCTCGCTCGAGAAGGTCGCCACCGGGGACCTCCCCACGAGATGGTTCGACGATCTGCTCCGCGCGGTCGAGCGCCTCTCCTCCCCTCAGCGCCACCAGGTGGATGCCGAGATCGCAGGCTGGGAGCTCGCGACGCTCTCCCCGGATCGCTTCCGCACGCTCGTGCGACTCCTCGTGACCTGGGTGGACGAGGTCGCCGCCCTCGGCGCCACCGCGGAGGAGACGCGCGATGTCAGCCTCGACCACTCCCATGTGGACGACGGCACCGCCACGCTCACCGTGACCGGGCCCGCCCCGGAGATCCTCGACCTCGCCAAGCGGCTCGACGCCGCCGCTCACGCGGTCCAGGACCAGCAGCGCCGCGCGCTCGCCTGCATCGCCGCCGGCGAGACCGGGGTGGAGATCCCCTGGGACCTCCACGGCCAGGCCGCCCGCACCGGGAAGCGGCTTTCGCTCGGAGCGATCCGCTACCTGCTGCTCACGCGCGGCGAGATCGACACCCAGGGTGTGCCCGTCCCCGCAGCGGGTGTCCGGCTGAACCTCGTCGTCCCCGTGCTGTCCCTGCTGGGGAGGAGCGACGCGCCCGCGACGCTCGAGGGCACCATCCCGATCCCCGCGGGCATGGCCCGCGAGCTCGCGGCGCGGGCGCCCTCGTTCCAGCGGGTCCTCACCGATCCGATCACCGGGGAGTTCCTCCCCGTCGCATCGACCACCTACCGGCCCACCACTGCGATGCGCGAGCACGTGCTGCTCATCGACCCCGTCTGCGCCGTGCCCGGCTGTGAACGGCACATCGCGGAGAACGGCGAGGTGGACCATATCGAGGAATTCGATCATCACCGCCCCGAGAAAGGCGGGTCCACATCGCCGCATAATCTTCACGGATTGTGCTGGGCTCATCATGATGCGAAAACCGAAGGATATATCGACCCCGAGAGATCGGCGGACGGGAAACGTACGCGATGGAGAATCGGTGGCCTCATCGCCACCGAGGTCACGACCAATCGGGACCTCGTCACGCGATCCCTCGCGGCCGGCTACTCCCGCTACTGGGACGACTACGTCCAGCGCCGTCGGGCCGCGGAGGAGCGAGCCCGCGCCCGGGCGAAGGCGAGGGCGGCAGGAGCGGGGACCGGTGCGTCCACGGGCAACGGGGACCCGGACCCCGTCCCACCCTTCTGATCCCTCACCGGCCGCCTCAGCCCGGCAGTCGCTTCAACCCAGCCGCACCCGCGCGTCAGCACGGTGCCCGGTCGCCGCGACGAGGCGGGCGTTCCCCTCGTCCAGGCCGAGCGCCCAGTCCCGCGCCGCGGCCGGCGGCTTCCCGAAGCGCTCATGGCGGGCGATCAGCCGCTCATGCCGCAGGTCCTCCGGCGTCTCCACGAACCAGCACGCATCCAGCAGCGCCCGCACCCCGGCGAACGGTCCCTCGTCGAGCAGCAGGTAGTTGCCCTCCGTGATGACGAGCGGCACCTCGGCCTCCACCGCGATCGCCCCCGCGAGCGGCTGCTCGAGATCCCGCTCGAACATGGGCGCCCACACCACGTCGTCCCCGGGCATCTGGGTCCGGATCCGCTGGAGCAGCGCCGTATATCCGCCTGCGTCGAAGGTGTCCGGGGCGCCCTTGCGGTCCCGTCGGCTCAGCGCGTCGAGCGCGAGATCCGCGAGATGGAAGCCGTCCATCGGCACCACGGTGCACGAGCCCTCCGGCAGCTCCCGCGCGAGCAGCTCCGTGAGCGTCGACTTCCCGGCCCCGGGCGCCCCGGCGACCCCGAGCAGCCGCCGGCCCCCGCCGCGGCGGGCCTCGTCGAGCAGCGTCAGCGCGGCGCGGAGCACCGCCTCCTGCCCCTCCAGCACGACCGGCTCAGGCATCGACGTCCACCTCGAGCACCTCACCGCGCAGGGGCATGTGGAGGAGGATCCGAGAGGGCTCCGCCCCGGCCGCTGCGAGCGCCCGCGAGTACGTCGCCATCTGCCCCAGATAGTGCCGCTCCACGTGCCCCACCGGGTCGTCGCCCGGATAGGACTTGTGGTCCACGAGCACGATGCCGCCGCCCGGCAGCTCGAGCAACGTGTCGATCCACCCCTCCATGACCTGCGCGTCCTCGTTCCACCAGGAGATCGGCTGCTCCGTCAGCTCCCGTGCGCCCGGGAACTCCGCGGCGAGGAACCCCGCCCACGCCTCCCCGGCCTCGACGAGCACCTCGGGGCCGACGGCCCGGGCCACGGCCCAGCGCTCCACGAGCCGTCCCGCCGCGGCCTGCTTCTGCGCCGCGTCGAGGTGGGCGAGCGGCAGGGCGAGGTAGGCGTGCACCGCCTCGCCCACCCGCTCCCAGCGCTCCCCGCCGCCCTCGACGAGGCGCCGGCCGATGCTGCGCGGCGCATGCACGACGCCCGTGCCGGAGGCGACCCCGGAGGCCTGGAATCGGGCAGGGGCGGCGGGCGCGGGAGCGGTCTCTCCCGGAGCGGGCACGGCGAGGTCCGTCGCCGCGAGCGGGCTGCGCCGCGCCCGGTACGTGGGGGCGTCCTCGGCGAGCAGCCCGGCCGGGGTGCGGATCGTCGCCGGCAGGTCGCCCGCGCCGCGCACGCTGATCGCCTCACCGCCCGCCTCCCAGCTCAGCAGCGGCCCGGCGCCCTCGTGACCGGGGACGAGCGCATCGAGCACCGGGGCGTGGCCGGCGCCGCTCAGCACGGTGACGTCGGCCGAGCGCGTGAGCGCCACGTACTGCAGGCGCCCGGACTCCTCCTGCTCCGTCCGCGCCCGGCGCCGTGCATGCTCCGAGGCGGAGAGCCCCTCCTGCAGCGGCGCGTACCGGGGCAGGACGCCCGGCCAGTAGCGCGGCGAGCGGCCGTCGAGCGGGGCGGTGACCTGCAGCTCCGGCGCCGGCACGACGAAGCCGCCGTCATGGCGGGAGCGGTCGCTCGGCGCATGGTCGAGCATGACCACCACGCGCGACCACTCGAGGCCCTTCGCGCCGTGGATCGTCCCCACCCACACGGTGTCGGGGATGCTCGAGAGGTCCGGGCCGGCGTCCGCGGCGTCGAGCGCGATGCGGAGGCCGGTGAGGGTGATCGGGGCGGAGTCCGCGCGGGCGCGGTCCGCGTACTGCGCGGCGACGGCGCGCAGCGCGTCGAGGGTGCGCAGCCGCTGATCGGGCGCGGACCACGACCGGATCCGCTCCGGCAGGTCGAGGGCGTCGACGACGGCGGTGACCATCTCCACCGGCGTCAGGGAGATGCAGTCCTCCCGCAGGTCGCGCAGCCCCGCGAGCACCGGGTCCTGCCACCAGCGGGAGAAGACCGCGCGACGACCCTCGCGGTCCGGTGCGGCGGCGAGCTCCGCGAACCAGCCGTCGTGCGCGGCATGATCCGGCAGCAGGTCCACGAGCTCGGTGAGGGCGAGCGTGTCGGCGAGGTCGAGGGTCACCGCGAGGGCCGCCCGCACCAGGCGGCCCTCGCGCGCGGCGAGGATCGGGGCGCCCTCGCCGGAGGCCGGCACGCCGCGCGCCGCGAGCGCCTCCGCGACCTCGGCGGCGCGCCGGTTCGAGCGCACGAGCACGGCGACGTCGCCGGGGGAGACGCCCGGCTCGGCGAGCAGGTCGATCACGCCGTCGGCCACGGCCGTCGCGTGCTGGGGATGGGTGAGCTTCCGCGGCACCTCCGGCAGCCACCCCTCGAGCCTGCCCGGCGGGCGGCCCGCGGCGGCGCGGCGGCGCGCGGCCTCCGGCGCCGCGTCCATGACCACGCGATGCCGGGGGAGGTCCGGGAAGACCTGCGGGAACACGGCGTTCACGAGATCCAGCACGGGCGCCTGCGAGCGCCACGAGTGCTCGAGGTCCCGCACGCTCGCCGCGCCGAGATCCGTGCGGCCGCTCTCGATCTCCGCGATGATCCCCGTCATGAGGGCCGGATCCGCGTCGCGGAACCCGTAGATCGCCTGCTTGGGGTCGCCCACCCAGATCTTGTCCTCGACGAGCTCGCTCAGCGCGAGGAACAGGGCGAGCTGCACGGGGGAGGTGTCCTGGAACTCGTCGACCGCGAGCAGGCGGAACCGCGAGCGGATCGCCTCGCGGGCCCGCGGGGACTCCCGCACGAGCGCGAGGGTCCGCACCTCCTGGTCCACGAAGTCGATGAGGCCCAGGGCGTCCTTGTGGTCGCGGTACGCCTCGAGGGACTCCGCGGCGGTCTCCATGACCAGCGCGATCACGGCCCGCACGTCCGCCTGGAGCACGGGGTTCGCGAGCAGCTCCTCATCGATCATCGTCGCCGTTCCCAGCAGGGCGAGGTCCACGTCCTTGCTGTAGACGTAGCCCTTCGCCGCGGGGTCGCCGGCCTTGCCGGAGCCGACGGCGGCGAGCTTCGCCCAGCGCGACCAGGGAGCCCGTGCCGGGTCCCGCAGGTCCCGGCGCATCGCCTCGAGGGTGTCGAGGTGCTTGCGCACGGTCGCCGCGCCCTTCTCGTCGCCGGTCGCCAGCGCGCGCAGGTCCTTCAGCGCCGTGTCGAGCTGCGCGGTCCACGCGGGCCGGCGGTCCTCGGGCGCGGCCGCCGGGAGGGCCGCCTCCCGGTAGTCCTGCCAGGAGGCCTCGACGCCGTCCCGCAGCGCCTGCGCGTCGATGAGGTTCGTGCGGGCGCGGGAGGCGAGGTCCCGCACGTGCGCCCGCCACGAGGGGGAGGCGGCGAAGGGCAGCTCCGGGTCCTCCTCGCCGTCGTGCTCGGTGCGCGCGAGCAGGTCGCTCGCGCGGGCCCCGGCCTGGGCGGCGGTCTCGTCGATCGCGGCGCGGAAGGCGGCCCGCTGCCGGTCCTCGTCGAGCACCTGCACGTCGGGCGAGATGCCGGCGTCGAGCGCGAACTCGCGCAGCAGCTCCCCGGAGACCGCGTTGACGGTGCTGATGAGGGCGCTGTCGATGCCGCGCGCCGCGTCGAGCTGGCCGCGCTCGAGCAGCGTGCGCCGCACCCGGTCGCGCAGCTCCGCCGCGGCGCGCTTCGTGAAGGTCGTCGCGATGAGCTGCGAGGGGTCCAGCCCCTCCTCGATCCGGCGCGCGATCTCGTGGGTGAGCGTGTGGGTCTTCCCGGAGCCCGCCGAGGCGTTGATCAGGGTGAAGGAGGGGCCAGGGGTGCTCATCGTCGGTCTCCCGTCAGTCCGCAGAGCTGCGCGTACTCGCTGCCCGCGCAGTGGTCCTCGACGAGCAGCCCGCCCGCCGCTCGCGCCGTCGCCCGGGCGGCCGTGACCGCCTTCGCATGCTGCGCCCAGGTCGCGCCCGCGTCGAGGCCGGCCTCCTCGATCAGCGCGCGGCAGCCCGCGCGCACGGTGCCGGCGGCGACCTCGTCGAGCACCGTCGTGATGCCCGCGAGCATGCGCGACCAGGCGTCCTCGACGTCCATCGGCGTGCGGCGGCGCGGGTCGAGCGCCGGATCGGCGGAGACGAACTCACCGCTGCGCAGCAGGAAGTAGCCGACGCCCGCGGGCTCCGCGAGCGACTGCTCCTGGGCGACCGTCCACGCGTAGGCGGCGAGCTGGATCGCCTCCCCGGTGTCGAAGAGGTCCCCGTAGCGGGTGCGGCTGCGGGACCACTTGAGGTCCAGGACGCTCGGCCGGCCCTGCGCGTCCACGGCGTCCACGTCGCGGCTGCCGACGAAGGTCACCGTGTGCGGGCCGGCGGCGAGCGGGAGCGTGAGCGGCAGCGAGAAGCGGGACTCGGTGCCGGTGATCCGCAGGCCCGCGTCGGCGAGACCGCGGAACAGTGCCCCGAGGGAGCGGACGGCCCGCTCGCGCACCTCGGAGCGCTCCGCGGCGCGGCCCGGGAGGTCGAGCTCCGAGGCGAGCTGCGGGACGAGCGCGTCGAAGGTCGCCCCGATCTGCTCGGGTGTCGGGTGGGCGTGCTCGTGCACGAGCGTCTCGACGACGGCGTGGACGAGCGTGCCGATCATGCGAGCACCCGTGGGCAGCGCGGCGACCTCGGCGGGGCGCACGTCGAGCGCGTACTCGAGCGCCCAGTGCTGCGGGCAGGCGAGCAGCGACGCGGCCTGCGTGTAGGACAGCCGCTCGGGCAGCAGGTGCGGGGCGGGCGCGATGCGGCGCTCGAGCGGGGGCACCGGGTCGCCGTGCTCCTCGACGGGGGTGGTGACGGGGAGCGTGCGGCCGGCGAGGCTCCAGGTGTCCCCGTCGATCAGCGACTCGGGGGAGAGGCGCTCCGCCCCCGCGGCCGCCTCGAGGTGGGCGAGCAGGCCGCTCGGCCCGGGCGCCTCCTCCGCGAACGGCCCGGGCAGCACCGCGATGACGCGCCGGACGCCGCGCAGCCCCGCGAGGGCGGCGTCGACCTGCAGGGAGGCGACGGCGGCGGGGTCCAGCACCCGCCCGCCGCCCGCCTCGAGCGCGGCCGCCTCCGCCGTGTCCCAGCGCTCCGCCGCCGGCAGCTCCTCGGCCGACGGCCCCCACCACAGCACCGTCCCGCCCGCGGCGCGCAGCTGCGCCGGGCGGGTGGTCACGGCCCAGTCGGCGACCTCGCGCACGGCGCGCGGGGACGGCCCCGATCCGCCGCACGAGTCGATGACCTGCTGCAGGGTGCGCCGGGCGAGCGGTGCCGCCGGGTCGAGCATGCCGAGCACCTGCTGCAGGGTCCGCACCTGGGTGAGCGTCGCGAGCAGCTCACCCTCACCGCGGGCGACCGCCCGCAGCCGCTCCACGAGCCAGTCCAGGCGTGCGGAGAGCAGGTCAGGGCGCAGGCCCTCCGCGGGCAGCGGCTCCGTGACCATGCGGTCCACGGCCCGCGCGGCCTCGATCGCGGGGGCGGGGCCGTCGGCGGCGATCTGTCCGAGCGCCTCCTGCCAGGCGGGACCGCCCACGCCGGGCTCCCGGCCCAGCGCCCGCAGCAGCCGTCGGCGCGCGGCCGCGGGCACGAGGCCCACGGGCTCGGCGTCGCCGTCCGCTCCCGGCAGCACCCGCAGGTCCAGCAGCGCCGCGAGCTGGTGGACGTCCACCGGGGCGGTCGCGACGTCGAGGAAGAGGCCCAGCACCTGGTGGTGGGCACGGTCCGTGGACGGCTCCACGTGGCCGATCGCGGGCAGGCCGCGCCGGTGCAGGGCCCGGTCGAGCACGTCGGTGCCGCGGGCGGCGAGCACCGTGAGCGGGCCGTCCTCCGGGGAGGCCGGGGCGGCGAGGTACCGCGCGGCGACGTCGGCCGCGGACCACTCGTCGAGCGCCTCGACGACGGTGAGCGCGGGCGCGCCCGCCTCGGGGGCGGGCAGCACAGGGAAGTCCACGCCCGCGGCGGTGAGCAGGGAGAACAGGTGCGGCCACCGGCCCGGCAGTCGCTCCGGCGGCTCGTGCAGCGCGACCTCCTCGATGCCGAGCGGCCAGGTCGCCGCGTCCCCCTCGAGCAGGGCGATCAGCTCGGCGAGGTCGTCCGCGGGGGAGGGGGCGAGGGTGCCGGCCGTGCCGACGACGACCGTGCGCTCGAGATCGCGCAGCGCCGCGAGCCGCTCCGGGAGAGGGCCCTCGACGCCCGAGGGCCGCCACCCCGTCGCGACCGCCTCGTCGCGCCAGCGCAGCAGCTGCCGCCCCGTGCTCCACGGGTCCACCGCGAAGGAGCGCGCGGGCCAGAACGCCGAGGGATCGGGCAGCGAGGCGAGGTGCTCCTCGAAGAGCCGCACGTACTGCGCGACCCGCACCGCCGGCTCGACCGCCGGGCGGGTCAGGCCCAGACGGTTCTGCAGCAGCTGCACGAGGGACCGCGGCCCCATCCGCGCCGCGCCCCGGGCGCCCGCGCCGTCCGCCCAGGCCGCGCCGTCCAGGGACCAGCCGAACTCGATCCGCATCCCACCTGCTCCTCCGCCGAATCCGCGCGGCGTGACCTGCCGCGGGACCCACAGTAGGGGAGGCGGCCGACGCTCAGCGGTTGAACGGGTCGTCGGGCCGGATCGACCAGCTGAAGCCGCGCTCGTACAGCGTGGATCCCGAGGGATCCGGGGCGAGCACGAGGTCCACGTCCTCGCCGTCCACCCCGTCGCCCGTGACGTGCAGGGTGCCGCCGGACTGCTCCTCGATCGTGAGGGTCAGCTCCTGGGGCAGGACGTCGAGGTACTCCCGCACCGGCTGCCCCTCCTCCCGCAGGTCCTGGAGCGCGAGCTCGACCGTGCCCTCACCGCCGCGCCGGTAGGTGCCGGTGAGGAGCGTGCCGTCCGCGAGGCGCAGCTGCACGGGGGAGTCCTCGCCGTAGACCGTGTCGCCGAAGGCGATGCGCGCCCAGCGACGGTCCTCGCCCAGCTGCGCCGCGGGCTGCGCGGTGTCCTCCTGGACGGCCCACACGCCCGCGGGCACGGAGTCGTCGCTGCTGCGCGGCGGGTACAGCTGGGTCGATCCCCAGATGACGAGCGCCGCGATCGCCACGGCGGCGATCGGGCCGAGCACGTCCGTGACCCGGGCGACCGGGCGCCACGGGATCAGCGTGGGCAGCGGGCCCCGCGGGATCTCCCCGCGCCGGAAGAACGCGCTGAACAGGCGCGGCATCCACGGGATGAGCACCACGAGCGACATCACCAGGTAGATCAGCGAGGGCGTCTTCACCATGACGTCGTAGCCCAGGTTCAGCACGAGCACGAGCGCCATCGACCCCGCCCCGACCACCGCGCCGAAGGGCACCGAGCGGCGCCACAGCAGCGCGAGCCCCGCCCCGCACTCCGCGACCCCCGCGAGGAGCTGGAACAGCGGGGAGAAGGCGACCATCCGCCACAGCAGGCCCATGGGGCTCATCTCGCCCTGGCTGATGAGCGCGTCCCCCGGGTCGGAGAGACCGAACTGGCCCAGCACGAGCTTCGTGCCGCCGTAGTAGAGCAGCACGAGCGCGAGCAGCAGCCGCACCCCGCCGTGGGCCCACCAGCCCAGGGTCACGGCGACGGTGCGGGCGACCCGCTTCTCGACGGCGTAGCCGTCCTCGGGCGCGGGGGAGGGGACGGGGGTGGCAGGGGGCGTGTCGGCATCGGAGGAGGTCATGGACCTATTCCACGTCGGCGGGCCGTGCCGGGCGTCCGTCCGGGGGTGGGAGCGGACCCGACCTCCGTCGGGGCCGACGGGCCCCCGGATCCGCTCAGAGTCGGGCGTGCTCCTGGACCCACGGCGCCTCGGTGCGCAGCGGCCGGCCCGGCACGAGCGCGCCGTCCCGGACGAAGCCCTCCTCCCGCTCCGCGAGCGCCGCGACGAGCAGCGCGCGATGGCGGGCGAGCTCCTCCGCGTGCTCGGGCCGGGCGGCGAGGTCGTGGCGCTCCTGCGGGTCCTCGACGAGGTCGAAGAGCTGCTCGTGGCCGTCGCCGGAGAACCACAGGTACTTATGGCGCTCGCTGCGGATCCAGTGCAGGCCGTGCCGGCCCAGCGAGCCGATCACGTGCTCCCCGTGCAGGTGGTCGCGCACCGCGGCGCCCTCCGCCATCGCGGGGCGCAGGCTGCGGCCGTCGACCGTGTCGGGGACCGGGACGCCGGCGAGGTCCAGCAGCGTCGGCATGAGGTCCCGCAGCTCGACGATCGCGTCCACCGCGCCGCCCTCGCCCCAGCCCTGGCGATGGGCGGGCGGCACGTGCAGCAC
The DNA here is from genome assembly GCF_024860185.1 of Brachybacterium sp. NBEC-018. NCBI lineage: Bacteria > Bacillati > Actinomycetota > Actinomycetes > Micrococcales > Dermabacteraceae > Brachybacterium > Brachybacterium sp. NBEC-018. Next base: position 3,826,067 of record NZ_CP100650.1, on the reverse strand, counting down.
GAAGGGCACCCGCGCGGCGCCCTCGTAGCCCACGGACTTCCGCTGCATGTCGTGGTCGCCGAGCATGTCGCCGTGGTCGGAGACGAACGCGATGATCGTGTCCTCGAGCAGGCCGTGGTCGCTCAGCGCCTCCCGCAGCCGGTTCAGCTGCAGGTCGATGAACTCGATCGACGCGTGGTACGCGGCCCGCTGGTCGTGGAGGGTCGACGGCTTCTGCGCCCCGAACTCCGCCTCGGAGCCGAAGTCCCGCCGGTGCTCGTCGAAGCGGGAGACCCAGTCGCCCATCGGCGGGGTGGGGGAGGTGCGGGCCCGGTGCTTGTCCCACAGCCATCCGGGCGGGTCCAGCGGCGCATGCGGCCGGTGGAAGGACATGAAGAGCAGGAAGGGCCGTGTGGGGTCGCGGCGCTCGAGGAAGCGGACGGACTCGTCGGCCACCCAGCGCGTGGGGTGCAGCCGCTCCTCCCGCTCCCACGGCCGCGCGGTGATCGCGTTGCAGCCGATCCCCGAGTCCTGCGAGTCGGCGCGCGGGTCACCGGTCTCCCGGCGCAGGAAGTCGACGTAGTCGTCGATCGCGCCCGACGGGCCGCCCGTCAGCCGCCGCGAGGTGTGCAGGAACCCGTCGTGCAGGCGCACGTCGTCGAAGCCGCAGCGCGCACGGTCGGGGAAGACGTGCATCTTGCCCACGCCGAAGGTCTGGTAGCCCGCGTCCCGCAGGGTCGACTGCAGGGTGACGGGGTGGGCGTCCGGGAAGGAGATCCCCTCGCGGTAGCCGTAGCGGCCGTGCCGCTCCTGCGACTGCCCGGTGAACAGGGCCACGCGCGCCGGCACGCAGGTCGGCGTCGCCGAGTAGGCGCGCGGGAACCAGTGGCCGCCGCGCGCGAGGTCGTCGAGGTTCGGGGTGTCCGCCCAGTGCGCCCCCGCCCCGCCCCAGGCATCACCGCGCATCTGGTCCACGCAGACCAGGACGATGTGGGGGCGGGGCGGGGTGCTCACGACCGGATCAGCCCTGCGGGTCCGCGCTGCCCGGGCGGGCCCACGGCGGGACCTGCCCGTCGGCCGCCTGCTGCGCGGCCTGCTGGGCACGGCGCTCGGCCTCGGCCTGCGCGTCGCGGGCCTGCTGGGCGCTGACGCGGCGCTGGCGCTCGGCGCGCTGGGCGTCCGCGGTGCGGCGCTGCTGGGCCTCCGCCTGCTCGCCGTCCTCGTTCGCCTGGTGCGCGGCCTGCGCCTGCAGCATGGCGGAGCGGATCTCGTCGCCCATGGAGCCCACGGCGCCCGGGTTCGAGGGCAGGTACAGCACGTTCGAGCGGCCGTTGCGGGCCACGTCCTGCATGGTGTCGAAGTACTGGGTCATGAGCAGCAGCTGCTCGGCGGAGGACTCGATGCCCACCCGGCGCAGCATCTCGTACTGCTCCGCGATGCCGAGCGCGATCGCCTTGCGCTGGGCGGCGACGCCCTCACCCTGCAGGCGCTTGGACTCGGCCTCGGCCTCCGCCTGGGTGACGCGCTTGATCTTGTCCGCCTCCGCGAGGGACTGCGCGGCCACGCGGTCGCGCTGGGCGGCGTTGATCGAGTTCATCGAGTCGCGCACGCGGGCGTCCGGGGAGATGTCCTGGACGAGCGTGTTGACGATGTTGAAGCCGAACTCCTGCATGCGCACCGAGAGCGTGTTCTCGACGCTGCGGGCGATGTCGTCCTTCGACTCGAAGGCCTCGTCGAGCTCGAGGCCGGACAGCGCCGAGCGCACCGTGTCGAACACGTAGGAGCGGATCTGGTTCTCCGGGTTGGAGAGGCGGTAGTACGCGTCGACGACCTGCTCCTCCTTGATCACGTACTGCACGGCCACCGGCACGGTGACGAACACGTTGTCCTTGGTCTTGGACTCGATGTTCACCTCGAGCTGCTGGATGCGCAGGGAGATCGGCCGGGTGGTGCTGTCCACGAACGGGGCCTTGAAGTTCAGGCCCGGTCGCGCGACGCGACGGAACTTGCCGAAGCGCTCGACGATCACGTTCTCCTGCGTGTGCACGGTGAACATGATCGAGGTGCGCAGCCCGCCGAAGAGCAGCGCTCCGAGGATCGCGAGCACCACGACGATGACGACGAGGACGATGAGGACGGCGACGACGCCTTCCATGGGGTTCCCCTTTCCAGGAGGTGGTCGATGTGAGCCACGCTACCGAATGGTCCCGGCCCGAGGGGGCCGACGAAGGGAGGGGATCCGAGGAAAGGTGAGGCGCGCCCTCAGCGGCCGAGCCGCTGCAGCTCGACCTCGATGCGGCGCGCGATCCGCGCGGGCGGCACCGGCGGCGCGTAGCGGCGCAGCACGTGACCGTCGGCGCCCACGAGGAACTTCGTGAAGTTCCAGGCGATGCGGCCGCCGAGCACGCCGGCCTTCTGGCCGCGCAGCCAGGCCCACATCTCCGGGGCGCCCGGCCCGTTGACGTCGGTCTTCGCGAAGAGCGGGAAGGTCGTCTCGTAGCTCGAGGTGCACACCTGCTCGGTGTCCTCGTCGGTCCCCGGGTCCTGGTGGAACTGGTCCGACGGGAAGCCGAGCACCGTGAAGCCGCGGTCGCCGAACTGGCGCTGGAGGGACTGCAGCCCCTCGAGCTGGGGCGTGAAGGTGCACTGGGTCGCGGTGTTGACGACGAGCAGCACCCGGCCCTCGTAGTCGGAGAGGTCCTGCACGTCCCCGCGGATCGTCCGGGCGGAGAAGTCGTGGAGGGTGCGGTCCCCGCCGGGGAGGGGTGCGGAAGGATCCGATGCGTCGAGCTTCGTCATCGACGGGCCTCCTGCCTGCTGTGGTCGCGACCACCCATCCTAGGGGCGGGGACCGGTGATCGGGGCGCTCAGCCGTCCAGGAAGGCGTCGACCTCGGCCCGGGTGGGGGCGGACTGCGGGCCCCAGCGGGTCACCGCGATGGCCGCCGCGGCGTTCGCCCGGGTGGCCGCGGACTCCCAGTCCGCGCCGAGCGCGCGCTCGGCGAGCATCGTGCCGGTGTGCGTGTCCCCGGCGCCGTTGGTGTCCACCGCCTTCTGCGGGAAGGCGGGGATGAACGTGCCCCGGCCGTGGTGGAAGACCGTGCAACCGCGGTCGCCGTCCCGCACCACGACGACGGTGCCCGGACCGATCCGGCGCCGCAGCGCCTCCGGGGTGTCCTCGAGATCGTCGAGGCCCGTGATCGCCCGGGCCTCCGCCGCGTTCGAGGTCCACACGGTGGTGCGCGCGAGCACCCGGTCCTGCAGCTCCACGGGGAAGGAGGCGAAGGGCTCGCCCGGATCGAGCACCACCTCGACCCCCTCGGGCAGGGACTCCAGGAGCGCGAGCAGCGGATCGCGCGTGGGCTCGAACAGCGAGTAGCCGGAGATGCACAGCAGGTCCCCGGGCCGCGGGTCGAGCCTCGCGAAGGACTCGGCGGTGACCTGCCGCTCCGCCCCGTAGACGGTGACGAAGGAGCGCTCCGCGGAGGGCTCGACGAGCACCACGCAGTAGCCGGAGTCGTCGTCCTCCCGCGGGGAGTCCGCGAGCGTCACCCCCGCCTCGGTGAGCACCTCGCGGATGAGGTCGCCGTTGGGGCCGGTGCCGTGGGCGCCGCCGTGCACGGCCTCCGCCCCGGTGCGCGCGGCGGCCACGAGGATCGTCGCGGCGCCTCCCGCGTAGCGCTCCTCCGAGCGGGCGTTGACGTTGTCGCCGCGCACGGGCAGCGAGGGCACCTCGACCACCATGTCGACGAGCGCCTGGGAGGTGTGGAGCACGCGGGGCATGGGGCGAGTCTAGGGGCGGGGATGGTGGACGATGGTGGCATGGCCACCTCAGCTCGCCGCCCCCGCCGTCGCGCCCCCTGGATCATCGGCGTCGCCGCCCTCGCGGTGATCGCCCTCGTCGTGGGCGGGGTGCTGCTGTGGCGGGCCCGGGTGGACGGCGGCCGGGCGGAGGCGGAGGCCTTCGCGGAGGCACTGGACAGCGGGGACTTCTCCGGGGTCCCGCTCGCCGGGAGCACCGCCGAGGAGGCGGCCGCGATCCGGGAGCACGTGACCGCGTCCGTCGTCGCCGCGACCGGCGTCGAGCCCACCGTCGCGCTCACCGACGCCGGTGAGGTGGAGGACGGCGTCCGCACCGCGACGTACACCTGGACCTGGGACCTCCCCGAGCCGATGGGCACCTGGACGTACGAGACCACGGCGACCTTCTCGGGCGACGACGGCACGTGGTCCGCGACGATGCTCCCGAACGTCGTGTACCCGGGGCTCGACGACGACTCCGGCTCCCTCGACGTCGAGATCACCCGCGGCACCGCCGGATCCGTCACCGACCGGGACGGGAACATCCTGGTCGCGCCCACGGACGTCATCGACGTGGGGCTCGACCTGTCCCAGATCGCCGGCAACGAGGACGCCGCCGGGACCGCGCGGGAGCTCGCGGGCCTGCTCGGCATCGACGCGGACTCCTACGAGCAGAAGGTGATGGACGCGCAGGCCGCCGGGGAGACGGCGAGCATCGTCCCCGCGCTCACGATCCGTGCCTCCGCGAAGGGCCAGCACCCGCTCGACACGGCCGCCGCCCTCCCCGGCTACAGCGCGGTCGAGGGCACCCTCCCGCTCGCCGCGGACCGCAGCTACGCCCCCGGCGTGCTCGGCACCTTCCGCGAGGCGACCGCGACGGACGCGGAGGAGTCGGGCGGCGAGATCGTCCAGGGCGAGCTCATCTCCTCGGGCGGGGTGACGGCCGCCCGCCGCGACCAGATCGTCGGCACCGAGGGGCTGCAGATCATCGCCCGCGGGTTCAACGGCTCGAGCGAGGTCGTCAAGGAGAGCGAGCCGACCGACGGCACCGACGTCCAGATCACCCTGGACCCCGAGCTCCAGGAGGCGGCGACCGCGACCGTCGCCGGGCAGGACTCGCCGAGCGCCGTCATCGCGATGAGCGCCTCGACCGGGCAGGTCCTCGCCACGGGCCTCGGCCCGAGCGGCCAGTCCTACCCCGTCGGCCTCGTCGGGCAGTACGCCCCCGGCTCGACCTTCAAGATGGCGACCGCCCTCGCCCTGCTCCGCACCGGCGACACCCCGGACACGCAGGTCGACTGCCCCGCCACGGCGAGCGTGGACGGCCGCTCCTACAAGAACGCGGACTCCTTCGAGAGCGACCTCGTGGGCTCGATGAGCCTCGCCGAGGCGATCGCCCACTCGTGCAACACGGCGATGGTGCTGCAGTCGGGGAACGTCTCCCAGGACGCTCTCGTCGACGCCGCGACCACCCTCGGCATCGGCCAGGACGCCCCCGCGGGCCTCGACGCGTTCATGGGCTCCGTGGACCCGGAGGACACCGGCTCCGAGCACACCGCGGACCTCATCGGCCAGGGCAAGGTGCTCGCCTCCCCGCTCGCGATGGCGACCGCGCTCGCGAGCATCAGCTCGGGCAGCACCGTCCACCCGCGCATCCTCATGGACGACGACGCCGCCGCGGCCGACGTCCCCACCCCGCTCACCGAGCAGGAGGCGGCCGACATGCGCGCCATGCTCGCGCGCACCGTCACCGACGGCACGCTCACGAGCCAGCTCGGCGACCTCTCCGGCGGCGAGGTCATCGGCAAGACCGGCACCGCCGAGTGGACCGACGCGAACGGCGAGGCGAAGCTCCACTCGTGGGTCGTCGCCGCCCAGGGCGACGTCGTGGTCTGCGCCTTCGTCGAGGACGGCGGCTACGGCGCGACGACCGCCGGGCCGCTCGTGCGCCAGGTGCTCGAGGCCGCGCAGTCCGCCGGCCTCGAGTGAGGGATCAGAGCGCCGCGGCGACCTCGACGGCCTGACGGATCGCCCGCTGCGCGTCGAGCTCGGCGGCGACGTCGGCCCCGCCGATCACGTGCACGCGCGGCAGGCGGCCGCTGCGCGCCTCGAGCAGCTCGGCGGCGAGGCCGGTGACGCTCTCCTGGCCCGTGCACAGCACGACCGTGTCCACGTCGAGCACCCGCTCCTCGCCGTCCTCGAGCAGGTGCAGACCCTGCTCGTCGATCCGCTCGTAGGCGACGCCCGTGTGCTGCACGACGCCGGCGCGGCGCAGCTCCGCACGGTGCACCCAGCCGGTCGTGCGGCCCAGGCCCGCGCCGATCTTCGTCTCCTTGCGCTGCAGCAGGTGCACCTCGCGGGCACGGCGACCGTCCGTCGGCGGGTCCGCCGGGGCCTCCGGCGGCGTCCGGCGCGCGGCGACCCCGCCGCGGTGCGCCGAGGGGTCCAGCACGCCCCAGTGCTCGCGCCAGGTCGCGGCGTCGAGCGTCGCCGAGGGGATGGGGCTCGTGAGGTACTCGGCGACGTCCACGCCGATCCCGCCCGCGCCGATGATCGCGACCCGCTCCCCGGCGACCGCGCGCTCCTCGAGCAGGTCCTGGTAGGTGACGACCTGCGGTCCCGTCGTGGGCGCCTCGGCCTGCGGGGCGAAGCCGGGCAGGTCCACGAGCCGCGGCGTCACGCCCGTCGCGACGATGACGTCGTGGAACTCCTGGAGGTCCTCCGCGGAGGGCCGGGTGCCGAGGCGGATCCCCACCCCGGCCGCCGCGAGCCGCATCCGCCACGAGCGCAGCGCGAGGGCGTAGTCCTCCTTGCCGGGGATGCGGGCGGCGAGCCGCAGCTGCCCGCCGATCTCCTGCGAGGCCTCGAAGAGGGTGACGACGTGCCCGCGCTCCGCGGCCGCGAGGGCCGCCTCGAGACCGGCCGGACCGGCGCCGACGACGGCGACCCTCCGGGCGCGGCGCTGGACCACCGGGGTGAGCACGAGCTCCGTCTCGTGGGCCGCGCGGGGGTTCACCAGGCAGCTCGCCCGCTGGTGGTCGAAGACCTTGTCCAGGCAGGACTGGTTGCACGCGATGCACGCGACGATCTGGCCCGAGCGACCCTCGGCGAGCTTGCGAGGGAGATGCGGATCCGCGAGCAGCGGCCGCGCCATCGACACGAGGTCCGCGTCGCCGCGGGCGACCACCGACTCCGCGAGGTCCGGGTCGTGCAGCCGGTTCGAGGCGATGACCGGCAGGTCCACCTCACGCCGCAGCTGCGCGGTGAGCGGCACGAAGGCGCCGCGCGGCACGGAGGTGACGATCGTGGGCACGCGCGCCTCGTGCCACCCGATCCCGCTCGAGAGCACGTCCACGCCGCGCTCCTGCAGGCCGCGGGCCAGCACGATCGTCTCGTCCCAGGTCTGCCCGCCGGGCACGAGGTCCACGAGCGAGAGGCGGTAGGTGAGCAGGGCATCGGGACCGATCGCCTCGCGCACGGCGGCGGCGACCGCGAGCGGCAGCGCCCGCCGGCCCTCCGCGCCGCGGCCCCAGCGGTCCCGGCGTCGGTTCGTCGCCGGGGCGAGGAACTGGTTCAGCAGGTAGCCCTCGGAGCCCATGATCTCGACGCCGTCGTAGCCGGCCTCGACGGCCCGCCGGGCGGAGGCCGCGAACTGCTCGATCGTGCGGGACACGCCGCGGCGGGTGAGGCGGCGCGAGCGGAAGGGGGAGAGCGGGGAGCGGCCCGCGGTCGCGGAGGCCGCGAGCGGCTGGGCGGCGTAGCGGCCCGCGTGCAGGAGCTGCAGCACGATGCGGCCGTCGGCCTCGTGGACCTCCTGCGTGATCCGGGTGTGGCGGCGCAGCAGGTGCTCGCTCGCCTGCGCGCCGTCCAGGCTCAGGCGTCCCGAGCGGTTGGGGGAGAAGCCGCCGGTGACGATGAGGCCCGCGCCGCCGCGGGCGCGCTCGCCGAGGAAGGCGGCGAGGCGGCCGGCGTCCCCGGGATGGTCCTCGAGCCCCGTGTGCATGGACCCCATGACGATCCTGTTGCGCAGGGTCAGGGGACCGAGGTCGAGCGGGGAGAGCAGGGTCCGGTACCGCGACGCTGCGGCAGAGGGGTGCGGGCTGGCCATGTCGAGCATTGTCGCAGGCCCGCCCGCCCCCTCGTGTCAGCCGACGCGCGCGAGGGCCAGCGCGAGGTTGTCCGGCGCCCCCGCCTCGAGGGTCTCCTCGACGATCCGCGCTGCGAGGGCCTCCGGCGCATCGACGCCGGTCAGCAGGCTCGCGAGCCGCGCCGGGTCGAGCACCGCATGGACCCCGTCGGAGAGCAGCGCCACCAGGTCCCCGGGCTCGATGCGGCGGATGAGCAGGTCGGGCGCGGTGGGCGCGCCCGCGGCGAGGGCACGGTTGAGCACCGCCCGCTGGGGGTGGCCCTCGGCCTCCTCCGCGGTGAGGCGCCCGGCGGCGACGAGCGAGCGCACCTGCGTGTGGTCCTGGGTCACCGGGTCGACCCGGTCGCCGTGCACGAGCAGCGCCCGCCCGTCGCCCACATGGGCCACGTGCAGGCGGCCGCCCGTGAGGAGGGCCGCCGTGAGGGTCGAGCCGGACTCGTCCCCCGGGGGGACGAGCACCTCGGCCGCCGCCCACGCCTCCTCGAGCGCGGCCGTCGGATCCGCCCCGGCGGCGAGCGCGTCGCCGACGGCGGCCTCGAGCGCCGCGAGGATCCGGGCGGAGAGCGCGTCCTCCGCGCCGAAGCCGTCGGCCACGGCGAGCAGCAGGGTGCCGGGGCCGAGCTCGGTGTGCAGGACGGCGTCCTGCTGGGCGGGCCGCACGTGCCCGCGGTGCAGGGCGGAGGCGGCGATCAGGGCGGGATGGTCGGTCATGTCGGTCATGGCGGTCTCCTCGGGGAGCTCCCCGAGATCGCGGACGAGGAGGCCGACGGCGGCGGCGCGGGAGAGGGAGTCGGCCTGCTCCTGCCGCCACCAGGAGCGCAGCTCCCAGGCGGCGGCCGCCGGCTCGAGGTCCAGCAGCACCCCGATCCGGGCCAGGCCCATGCCCACGCCGCGCAGGGCGGCGATGCGGCGGGCCCGCGGCACCTGGTCGGCGCCGTAGGAGCGGTACCCCGAGAAGGGGTCCACCCGCCGCGGGGGCAGCAGTCCGGACTCGTCGTACAGCCGCAGCGCCTTCGCGCTCAGCCCGCTCGCGGCGGACAGCTCGCCGATGCTCAGCAGGGGCTCCTGGTCCACGCCGTCTCCTGTCGGTCGTCCTCGCCCGATCCCTCGGGCACCGGGGCGATCCCGGCACGCACGACGCTCGGGACTGCCCCCGGGGCAGAGTCAAGCAGGTCGCGGAAAATCCGTCGACGCCGCCGGTCAGGCCGTGGTCGACTGCCGTCATGCACGTGACGATCCGCCCCCTGGACCTCTCCTCCGACGCCGAGCTCATCCAGTACAACGCCCTCGACGAGGCGCTCGACCTCGACGCCTTCGGCGGCGTGCAGCCCTTCACGCTCGCGCAGCGCCGCAGCACCCTCGAGGACACCCCCTACCACCGCTCGCGCCGCTGGGTCGCGATCGCGGAGACGATCGAGGGCGGCGAGCAGCTCGTGGGCCGCGCCGGCACCTTCGAGCCGCTCCAGGACAACCTCGAGATGATCTCCGTGGGCTGCGCCGTGCACCCCGCCTTCCGCGGCCGGGGGATCGGCACCGCCCTCGTCGAGGAGGCGCTCCTGCCGGCGATCCGCGAGTCCGGCCGACCGCTCGTCGACGCCTGGGGCGAGATCGGGGCCGACGGCGACCCGGACGAGCCGTCCCTGCCCGCGAACCGCATCGCCGCCCGGCTCGGGGTGTCGCGCAAGAACATCGGCGTGTGCCGTGCGCTCACGCTGCCGCTGGATGCGGGGATGCTCGACGAGCTCCGGGCGCAGGCGGAGGAGAAGCTCGGCGACTACCGCATCGAGATCTGGGAGGACCCGGTGCCCGAGGAGCACCTCGCCTCCTACGGGGCGCTGCTGCGCCAGCTCGACCTCGACGACCCCGACGAGGACCTCGAGTACGAGGCTCCGGAGTACACGCCCGAGCGGATCCGCACGTCGGAGCGCCGCCGCGCCGAGCAGGGCATCCTCCAGTACCAGTCCGTCGCGATCGCGCCGGACGGCACCGTCGCCGGGAACTCCGTCATCCACCTCAAGCAGGGGGAGGAGGCGACCCTCGGCTGGCAGGAGAACACGCTGGTCATGCCCGATCACCGCGGGCACCACCTGGGTCTCGCGCTCAAGGTCGCCACGCACCGCGAGCTCGCCGCGCGCGCCCCGCACGTGCGGCGCCTGATCACCTTCAACTCGCACGTGAACCCGTGGATGATCGCGATCAACGAGCAGCTCGGCTACGAGGTCGCCTTCCGCGAGGTGGGGTATCAGGGGCGGCAGCAGCCGGCGTGATCCCCGCCCGCTCCGCCGTCCTCCTCGAGGAGGGCGGAGACGGGCTGGGCGCAGGCCTCGCCGCGCCACGCCTCGAGGCCCTCGCGCACCGCGAGCGCCGCGATGGCGAGCGCGGCGACGGGATCCGCCCACCACCAGCCGAGCAGGGCGTTCGCGAGCAGCCCGAGGAGGACGGCCCCGGAGAGGTAGGAGCAGAGCAGGGTCTGGCGGGAATCGGCGACGGCGCTCGCGGATCCCAGCTCCGTCCCGGCCCGTCGCTCGAGCAGCGAGAGGGCCGGCATGAGCAGCACGCTCACGGCGGCGAGCACGATCCCGGTCGTGGAGCGCTCCGGGGTGGCGAGGCCCAGCAGGGTCGAGACCGCGCCGGCGCTCACGAGCACCGCGAGCCCCAGGAAGGACACGGCGATCAGCCGCAGGGCCGTGCGCTCGCGGCGATGCGGGTCCTCGGCGGAGAACTGCCAGGCGACGGCCGCGGCGGAGAGCACCTCGACGATCGAGTCGAGGCCGAAGCCGATCAGGGCGATCGAGGTCGCGGCGCGCCCCGCCGCGAGGGCGATGACCGCCTCGACCACGTTGTAGGTGATCGTCGCGGCGACGATCAGGCGGATCCGTCGGCGGAGGACGAGGCGACGGTCGGGGGTCAGCTGCATCGGCACTCCGTCCCGGTGCAGCAGTCCGGTTCGAGCGCGAGGGTGAGGCGCAGGAGATCGTCGAGGGTCCCGGCGAGTGCGGGATCGACGAGCGTGTACCAGGCGCTGCGCCCCTCCTTGGTCGCGGTGACGAGCCCGCATCCGCGCAGGCAGGCGAGCTGGTTGGACATGACCTGGCGGGTGACGCCGAGCTCCGCGGCGAGGGTCGAGGGCTGCGCGGGACCGCCGCGCAGGGCGAGCAGGATCCGGGTGCGGGTGGGATCGGCGAGGGCGTGGCCCACGCGGGTGACGGCCGCGGTGTGCCCGGTGGTGGTCGGTGCGCTCATGCCACGAGACAGTACACGCAACGCTGAACCATTGAGAGGGTCGACAGTGGTTGGATGACCCCATGACCGATCAGCCCCAGCCGGGGGACCAGCCCCGCATCGTCACCGCCTCCGCCGAGGTCGCCGCGCCCGCCGCGGAGATCTTCGAGCTCATCGCCGACCCCGCTCAGCAGCCCCGCTGGGACGGCAACGACAACCTCGGCTCCGCCGCGGAGGGCCAGCGGGTCCGCGCGCTCGGCGACGTGTTCCGCATGACCCTCACCAAGGGCTCCGTGCGCGAGAACCACGTGACCGTCTTCGAGGAGGGCCGCTCGATCGCCTGGAGGCCCTCCCCGGAGGGGGAGCCCACCCCGGGCCACGAATGGCGCTGGGATCTCGTGGACCTCGGGGACGGCCGCACCCGCGTCACCCACACCTACGACTGGACGGACCTCGAGGACGAGGCGCGGATCGTCAAGGCCCGCGCCACCACGAGCGCGAAGCTGCAGGCCTCCGTGGACCGCCTCGCCGCCCTCGTCGAGGGACGGTGACCCGCTGAGCGGACTCTCGCGAGCACTGCTCGTCACGGTCACGACCGTCGCGGGGCTGCTCGCGCTCTCCGGCGCCGCGACGCTGCAGGCGACCCGCGCCGTCCGCGCCGCGGCGCCCCCCGGCCCGGCGGCGCCCCGGCGGGAGGTCGTCGTCGTGCTCGGCTACGGCAACGCGCCCGGTGAGCTCAACGGCGTGAACCGGCGCCGGCTCGAGCGGGGGCTCCGCTCCCGCCACCCCCGCGCCGCCTCCTCGGTGCTCGTGCTCAGCGGCGGCGCCGTGCGCTCCACCGTCCCCGAGGCCGAGCTCATGGCCGCGCACCTGCGCGGACCGCTCGGCTACCGGGGCGCCCTCGCCCTCGAGACCGAGAGCCGCTCCACCGAGGACAACGTGCGCCTGTCCGTGCCCTTCCTCGAGGGGGCGGACCGCATCGTCCTCGCCTCCGACCCGCTGCACGAGCTGCGTGCCCAGGAGTTCCTGCGCCGCCTGCGCCCCGACCTCGCCGCGCACCTCGCCCCCGCGGACCGCTCCCGCCCCCTCGAGGGCTGGTGGCTGCGCCCCGCGGAGGCCGTGATCGGCATCGAGGGCTTGCGCCGCGCGCGCATGCTGGGATCCTGGAGGGCATGAACCGCGAGGAGGCCAGGGTCCAGGGCGAGATCGAGCAGGCGATCGCCCGCGGCGACTTCGACGACCTCCCCGGCGCCGGCAAGCCGCTGAAGCTGCCGAGCACGCATGATCCGGACTGGTGGATCAAGCAGCGCCTCGACGAGGAGGACGTCGACCGCGACGCGCTCCTGCCCGTCGTCGTGCTGCTGCGCCGCGAGCACGAGCAGCGGGACGACACCCTCCGCGAGCTGCCCGACGAGCAGTCCGTGCGCGAGTACGCGGAGGACTTCACGCGGCGCGTGCGCGAGGATCGCGCGGCGAGCCCGATGGCCCGCATGCTCGCCCCGGAGATGCCGGCCGACGCCGCCGTCGAGCGCTGGCGCGAGCTGCGCGCGGAGGAGGAGCCGGTGATACCGGCGCCGGTCGCGGAGGTCGCAGCGCGGCGGCGACCCTGGTGGCGCCGCCTGCTCGGCGGGAGCTCAGGCGAGGGGGCGTGACCGCTCCGCGTCGATGATCTCCCAGTTGCCGAGCCTCCGGAATCCGGCGGACTCCGCGAGGGCGATCGAGGACGTGTTCTCGACCTGGCACCGGTACTGCGGCTCGTAGCCGCGATCGAGGGCCGCCGCGCTGATGCCCCGCACCGTGGCACGGCCCAGCCCCTGCCCCCGCTGCTCCGGCAGCGTGATGACGCCGAGGTCCGCGAAGCGGGTCTCCCCCCAGGGGTACATGCTCGAGACGCTCGCGAGCCGCCCCTCCACGACGGTGCCGACGACGAGCCAGTGATCGAGCTCGACGAACGCCTCGTCGAGATCGTCCTCCGGGGCCGCGCGGGTGAACTCCTCGAACAGCGGGGCGTCCGCGGCGGTCAGCTCCCGGGTGCGGGGATCGGGCCCCTCGGCGCGCAGCGCCGTCTGCTCCGCGAGGGGCAGGATGAACAGCACGTCCGGGTCGTTCAGGGTGATCCCGTGCCGGTCCAGCCGGGCCCGGAGCTCCCGGGGCTCGACGTCCTCGCCGCTCGCGAGGCCGAGCTGGTCCGATCGCGCGGGGGAGAGCGTGAGCAGCGACGGGCCCTCCTCGGGATGCAGCAGCGACACGGACCTCCGCTCCGTGAGCGTGGGGTCGACGGCGACCGCCACCCGGTCCGATGCCGCGGGGCGGGCGGCATCCGGGCTCCACTGCGCGTGGACGAGCGGGGAGAACACGAGTGGGGCCTTCCGGTGGGGAGAGAGAAAGAGAGGGTCAGATCCGGTCGAGCTCGGGGAGCGCGGCCGTGTAGTGGTCGATGTCCCGCGCGAGCGCTGCGGGGTCCGGACGGTCGCGCTGCATCGCCTCGGTGGTGAGCACGCGGAAGAGCAGGCCGCGCGCGACGGCGGCCCTGCTCACCCCGGTCCTCCGTGCGAGGTCCGCGCGGGCGCCGTGCCAGCACAGGGCGTCAGCGACGACGATGCCCTCCGCGTACGCGGCGGGCCGCCAGAGCGGGGAGACGTCGATGATCCCCGGCGGCGACCCGGGCTCGAGGAGGACGTTCCCCGTCAGGTCCGCGTGGACGATCTGGTCCGGGCCGAGCGGCTCGAGGAGCGGCTCGAGCGCCTCGACCAGCGGGCGGAGCGGGGCCATGACCTCCTCGGTCCGGTCGCCCCACGCGGCGCGGTCTCCGTGAGCCCACCAGTCGCTGCGCTCCGCGAGCCATGCGGGCCGGGGCAGCGCGCGGGTCGCGGCGTGGAAGGCGCGTCCGGCGTCGAGCACCGTCGCCCAGTCGACCGACCCCGTCTCTGACGAGGTGCCCGGCAGGAAACCCGACGCGCCCCAGCCGTCGACCACCCAGCGACCGTCGCCGGCCCGGCGCACGTCGGCCAGGCGGAACCCGACCTGGTCGAGGGGGCCGAGCGCCGTGCCCGTCCACTCCTGGTGCAGCGGGTCGACGCCCTGCTTCAGCACCGTCCCGCCCACGCGCCAGGCGCCGGCCTGTCCGCCCGTGAGCGGCGTCGGATCGCCGGCGAGACCGAAGGCGCGCAGGACGTCCGGCGGGGGAGGTGACTCGCTCACGACGGCCGGTTCTCGCGCCCCAGTCGTCGCTGCGTCGCGCGGACGAGGGCCAGGGCTCCGGAGGCGAGTTCTGCGGGGTCGGACAGTGAGAGGGCGGCGGCCGCCGCGTCGGCGAAGCCGTGCGTGTCGATGTGCAGTGCTGCGACGCCGGGCACGAGTCCCTTCTCGGTCGTCGCCCACTCTCCGGCCTCGGCGTGCCAGGCGTGCGCGCACCACAGGAGGGCGCTCGCCGCGCACATCTGCACGAACGCCAGGTCGCCGCGGCCGGCGACCTTCGCCCCGCCCGCGGCGATGAACTCGGCGGTCCACAGGTGCCCGATCAGCGTGTCCCGCAGCGCAGACGGATAGGGGAGGAGGCCACTCCGGAGCACCTCGGCCAGGCCGCCGGGATCGGCGAGCGGGCGGCAGATCGCGACCTCAGCCGCATAGGCCACATCGAGGAAGCCCAGCGGATGGCCCGTCTGCTGGTGGACGGTGAACTCGCCGCGCAGCGCCCGGTCCCGCTGCTCCCGCACCCTCGAGGCGTCCCGCAGGATGAGGTCCACCGCCGTGCCGTCGATCCGCAGCCACGCGCCGCCGTCCACCCACGGGCCCCATCCGCCGGGCCCCGCGACCTCGACCTCGGTCCCGGCGATCTCCGCGGCGGCCGCCCGCAGCGCCGTCAGGTCGAGGCCACGCGCGGTGTACAGCAGCCCCAGGTCCACGTCGGAGTCCGGGTGATGGGTGCCGCGGGCGCGGCTGCCTCCCAGGACGACCGCCTCCACGCCGGGAACCTCGACGAGGCGCCCGGCGATCGCGCCGAGGTGGTCGTCCGTGAGCACGGCTCAGTCCATGCCCTGGGCGAGCAGGTCGATGACGTGGGGGACGGCGTCCTCGTCCCCGGAGAGCTCCACCTGGCGGGCGCCGCCGGGCAGGCGGTCCAGGCCCGGCGAACGGCCCCACAGCCACAGGTAGATCGCGAGCGCGGTGCCCTCCGCCTGCGCGAAGGGGAGGGCGTCGGGGTCGGCGTCCTCCGGGAGCGGTCGCGCGACGAGGTGGTCGAACTCCTGGCCGTCGCGGGGACGGGTCCCCGTCCAGTGCGCGATCTCGACGTCCAGCGCCTCCCCGCCCTCGGGCAGCAGGCGCAGCAGGGCGAGCGGGGAGAGCTCCGCCCACTCGGGGATCCAGTCGTGGCCCGCCGCGAACATCACGGCGACGGCGTGGTCGAGACCGTCGGCCGCGACCTCCTCGGAGATCGGCGAGAGGGTCTCGGCGCCCGCCGTGAGCTCGGCGTCGACGCGGTGCATGGTCGCCTCGTGCACCTGCATCCGCCGGGTGAAGCCCACGCTCTGATCCGCGGAGAACCACGTCCACGCGGCCTGGTCGTCGGGACGCTTCTCGAGCTGGGCGAGCAGCGAGGCGGTCGCGCGGGCGCGCCGGTCGACGAGCTGCTCGCGGGCGTCCTCGCCCTCGGGCCGGGGGTCCTTCATGCCGTCGGCCTTCTCGGCGTCCTCGTCGGTGCGGGCCTCGGTGGCGAGCACGGACGCCCAGAACTCGTGGACCTCGGTGACGTGCCACAGCAGGTCCAGAGCGGTCCAGTCCGGGCAGGTGGGGACGGGGGCGGCGGGATCGGTCGCGGCGAGCACGGAGGAGGAGCGGGCGGCCTCCGCGTCGATGAGGGCGAGCGGATCGGGGAGGGCGGCGGAGGACGGTGAGGGCGTCATGGGCTGAGCCAAGCACGACCGGGAGGGCCCCACAACCGAAATCGGACGACAGGGCGGCGCCGGGCGCCGAGACTGGGGCCATGCATCTCGAGAACGTGGTCATCGACGCCGTGGAGCCGCTCGTCACCGGGCCCGAATGGGAGGAGCGGCTGGGCACCGAGCGGCTCACCACGCTGCCCGAGGGTGTCGAGACCCGGATCCATCTGCCCGGGGAGGCCTTCCTGGACCTGTGCGTGATCGCCGTGCCGGAGGCGGAGGAGGAGCCCGAGCGGCTGCACCTGGTGCTGGGCCCGGGGGAGCAGGGGCGCGAGCGGCTCGAGGAGATCCGCCTCGAGAGCGCGGACGTCCCCCGCGACCTCGCCTTCTGGACCTGGCTCTCGGCGTGGGAGCCGGAGGCCGGCGGGCTCCGCCACCCCTCCGGCGAGGGTCCGCTGCTGCGGCTCGTGCCGGAGTCCGCACCCGCGGGGCCGCTCAAGAACCGGGCGCACCTCGACATGCGGCTCGCGCCGGGGGAGGAGCCGGACGCGGCCGCCGCGGAGCTGGTGCGCCGCGGCGGCCGCGAGGTGACGGAGGATCCCACGCTGCCGTGGCGGGTCTTCGAGGATCCCTCCGGCAACGTGCTGTGCCTGCTGCCCGCCCCTGCGCCGGGGAGCTGAGGCTCAGGCCCGGGGACGGAGCGCGAGCAGCACGATCCCGGCCGCGGCGAGCATGAGCACGAGGCCCACGCTCGCCGTGATCGTCACGCCCGAGTCGAAAGCGTGGCGGGCGGAGTCGAGCAGCGCGTCCCCGACGCCTGTGGGGAGCTGCGCGGCGACGGAGGTCGCCCCGCCCAGGGTCTCCCCGGCGGCGGCGGACTGCGCGGCGGTGAGGCCCTCGGGCAGCTCGACGTGGGCGCGGTAGGCGGCATTGAGGATGCTGCCGAGCACCGCGGTGCCGAGCACGGCGCCGGTCTCGTAGGCGGTCTCCGAGATCGCGGAGGCCGCACCGGCCTTCTGCGCAGGGACCGCGGAGAGGATGAGGTCGTTGGAGATCGTCTCCGCCATGCCCACGCCCGCGCCGAGGATCATGAACGCCGCGACGAGGGCGGCGTCGGACCCGGCGCGGCCGCCGGTGAGGATCACCGCATAGCCGACGGCGTTCAGCACGAGGCCCACCGCCATGGCGTGGGCGGGCCGCACCCGCCTCACGAGGCGCACCACGAGCAGGCCCATGACCACGGTGAGCACGAGGCCCGGCACGAGCAGCAGGCCGGCCTGCACCGGTGAGCGGCCGGAGACCAGCTGCAGGTGCTGGGCGACGAAGTACAGGAAGCCCACGAGCGAGAACACGCTGAGCAGGTTCGCGGCGATCGAGGCGCTGAAGGCGGGGACCGCGAAGAGGCGCACGTCGAGCATCGGGTCGCGGCGCACCAGCTGGCGGCGCACGAAGGCGAGACCGCTCAGCAGGCCGAGGCCCGCGGCGAGCACCACGCCCACCGTCACGCCGTCGTGGGCGAACGTCTTGATCGCCCACACGAGCGGGATCATCGTGGCCATGACCAGCACGATCGAGGCGGGGTCCACGGGGCCCGGCTGCGGGTCGCGGGACTCGGGCACGAGCTTCGGGGCGAGCACGAGCAGCGGGACGAGCATCGGCAGGGCGAGCAGGAACACGGAGCCCCACCAGAAGTGCTCGAGCAGGAGGCCGCCGATGATCGGACCCAGCGCGGAGCCGCCGGAGAAGCCGGCCGCCCAGATCGCGATCGCGAGCCGGCGCTCCTCGGGGTCCGTGAAGATGTTGCGGATCAGCGAGAGCGTCGCGGGCATGAGCATCGCGCCGAAGACGCCCATCCCGGCGCGCAGGGCGATGAGCGCGCCGGCGCTCGGGGCGAAGGCCGCGACGGCGGAGACGAGCGCGAAGCCGGCCGCGCCGATGAGCAGCAGGCGGCGACGGCCCAGCCGGTCGCCGAGGGAGCCCATGGGGACCAGCAGGCCGGCGAGCAGCAGCGGGTAGATGTCCACGATCCACAGCAGCTGCGCGCCGCTGGGCTGCAGGGCGGTGGAGAGCGCGGGCAGCGCGAAGGAGAGCACGGTGTTGTCCACCGAGATCAGCAGCACCGGGAGCACGAGCACCACGAGGGCGGCCCAGCGGCTTCGAGCGGTGGTCACGGCGGTGGTGGGGACGTGGGTCGACATGGTCTCGCCTCCTCGGAGCGGATCGGGGGTGCCGCCACGGCCGGCGACACGCTCACGCTAAACCGTCCAGACGGTACAGTAAAGCGCGAGCGCCTATGGTGCTCGTCATGTCCGCCCGTGAAGATCTGCTCGACGCCCTCGAGGGGCTGCTCATCGACGACGGCGAGCGCGCCGCGACCCTCGACGCCGTCGCCGCCCGTGCCGGCGTCTCCAAGGGCGGCCTGCTCTACCACTTCCCGTCGAAGACCGCGCTCTTCGACGGCCTCGCCGGCCGCCTGCGCGACCTCGCCGCCGCGGACCTCGAGCTCATGGCCAGTGCGCCCGACGGCCCCTCCGCCTACTACGTGCGCTCCTCCGTCTGGGAGGACACCGCCTTCGACCGCACGCTCGTCGCGGCCTCCCGGCTCTCCTGGACCGAGGACGCCCCCGTGCGCCGCGCCTTCGCCGACGTCCGCGCGAGCTGGCTCGCGCTGATCCTCGAGGAGGTGGGCGACCCCGCTGCCGCCGAGGCGATCATGCTGATCGGCGACGGGCTGTACTACAACGCGCTGCTCGGCGAGGCCGTCGGTGCCGGTGGGCATTCCGCGGCTGACCTCGTAGGTCTGCTCGAGGTCGTCGCGAGGCTCAAGGCATCGCGCTAGGCGCTCCGCCGCGCCGCCGGCGAGAACAGCAGCAGCCACACCAGGTAGGCGCCGCCGATCGCGGCGGTCACGAGGCCGACGGGGATCTGGAAGGGCGCGAGCAGGCGCTGCGCGAGGAGGTCCGCGCCGACGAGCAGGCACGCCCCCATCGCCATCGCGGGCGGCAGCGAGACGCCGGGGGAGCGGGCGAGGCGGCGCGCGAGCTGCGGGGCCGCGAGGGCGAGGAACCCGATCGGCCCCGCGACCGCGACGCCGGCAGCCGTGAGCCCCACGCCGCAGGCGATCGCGAGCAGCCGGGCCCGCCGCAGCGGCAGCCCCACCCCGGCGGCGAGGTCGTCGCCGAGCTCGAGGGCGCGCAGGGACCGTGACTGCGCGAGACCCAGCGGCACGAGCACCGCGAGGGCGATCGCGAGCGGGAGCACCGGCCCCCAGGTGATCGCGTTGAGGCTCCCGTGCTGCCAGGCGCGCGCCGTCTCCTCCTGCTCGATCGGGGCGCGCGTGAGCAGGTAATCGTTGAGCGCGGCGAGCAGCGCCGCGATCGCGATCCCGCCCAGCACGAGACGGTCCCCGGTCAGGCCCCGACGGGCGGCGACGGCCACCACCGCGGCGGCGGTGAGGAGCCCGCCCGCGAAGGTCCCGAGACCCACGGTCCCCGCGGTCGCCGAGCCCGCGAGCAGGATGACGGCGAGGCCGCCGGTCGCGGCGCCGGTCGTGAAGCCGATGATGTCCGGGCTGCCCAATGGGTTCCGCGAGAGCGACTGGAAGCTCGCCCCGGCCCCCGCGAGCGCGAGACCCACGAGCGCCGCCGCGATCACGCGCGGCAGGCGCTGCCCGACCACGACGAAGCGGTCGAGGTCGCTGCCGGCCCCGGCGAGGGTGCGCAGCGCCTCCCCGGCGCTGATCTCGTAGGCGCCGGTGAGGACCGTCGCGAGCGCGAGCAGCAGGGTGACGAGCGTGAGCACGGCGGTGACGACGGCGGTGCCGCGATGCACGAGCAGGCTGAGCCCTCCCGGCAGCCGCAGCAGCGCATGGCCCGCCGGGACCAGATGGGGCCGCACCGTCGGCGCCGTCATCGCGACCTCGCCGAGAGCACGAGGGCGAGCAGCACCGGGGCGCCGATCGCCGCGGTCACGATGCCGACCTCGAGCTCGCCGGGCGGCGCGACCAGGCGCCCCAGCACGTCCGCGCCGAGCACGAGCACCGGCCCGAGCACCGCCGAGAGCGCGAGCACAAGGCGCTGATCCACCCCCACGAGCAGCCTCAGCACGTGGGGCACCACGAGCCCCACGAAGCCGATCGGCCCGGCCGCGGCCGTCGCCGCCCCCGCGAGCAGCGTGATCGCGGCGAAGGTCGTCACCCGGAGCACGGGGAGCCGCACCCCGAGGGCGGTCGCCTGGTCGTCCCCGAGGGCGAGCGCGTTCAGCGCCGGGGCGGAGACGGCGGCGAGCAGGAGGCCGATCCCGAGCGCCGGGGCGAGCGCGAGCAACGGCTCCGTGCCGCGATCCGCGACCGAGCCGACCATCCACAGGCGGTAGGAGGTGAAGGCGTCGGTGTCGAACAGGGTGATGATCCCCGTGCAGGCGCCGAGGCATGCGCCGAGCGCGGCGCCCGCGAGCACGAGCCGCGCGTGGTCGCTCGCCCGGGAGCGGCGTGCGCTCACGGCGTGCACGAAGCCGGCCGCGAGCCCGGCGCCGAGCAGCGCCCACCAGAAGTACTCGCCGACGCCGCTCGCGCCGAGCACGGAGATCGCGATGACCACCGCGAAGGAGGCGCCCGCGTTGACGCCCAGCAGCCCGGGCTCCGCGAGGGGGTTCCGCGTGAGGGCCTGCATGAGCACCCCGGCGACGGCGAGCGCGCAGCCGGCGCCGATCGCGAGCAGGGTGCGCGGCATCCGCAGCTGCCACACGATGATCGCCTCCCGGGAGCCGTCCGGATGGATCAGGCCCCGCCAGGCCTCGTGGACCCCGATCGGGTTCGATCCGAGCGCGAGGCTCAGCAGCACGAGCACCCCGAGCGCGAGCAGCCCGCCGCCCAGCACCCCGAGCGGCAGGGCGCGGCGGCGGGGCGGCGATGAGGGCGGCGTCACGGTGGCCGGAGGAACGAGCGTCACGTGAGGTGACCCTAAGCTATTTACATGACCGCCCCTTCCCACATTTCGCGTCGCGTGGCCCTCGGTCTCGCCGCCCCCGCCGCCCTGCTCGCCCTCGCCGCCTGCGCGGACGCCACCGGGAGCGGGAGCCCGGCGAGCGACGGCGGCGGGGTCGCGGCCGCGACGGAGCCCACCACCCCGCGCACCATGCCGGAGGGCAAGGGCAGCGGCGAGGCCGACGGCGTCTTCCCCCGCACCGTCGTCCACTTCGCCGGCGAGACCACCATCGAGACGGAGCCCGCCCGCGTCGTCGTCATCTCCACCGGGCAGATGGACGCCCTGCTCACCCTCGGCCTCGTCCCCGTCGGCTCGACCGCCGGCGACGGCGGGGACCTGATTCCCGGCTACCTCGCCGAGGCCTTCGCCGAGCAGAAGGCGCAGCTCGACGAGGTCACCTTCGTGGGCAGCCGCGTCGACCCCGACCTCGAGACGATCGCGAACCTCGCCCCGGACCTCATCGTGCTCAACGTCGCCGGGAAGGACGACGCCGAGACCTTCGTCGCGAGCGCGAGCGAGATCGCGCCGACCGTCGCCACGCAGGGCACGGGCCTGTACTGGAAGCAGGACCTGCTGCTGCTCGCGGACGCGCTCGGCAGGACCGAGCAGGCGCAGACCTGGCTCGACGCGTTCCACGCCGACGCGGCCGCCGCGGGCGAGGCCGTCGAGGGGGACCCGACCGTCTCCTTCCTGCGCAAGAACGGCGACCGCACCCGCGTGTTCGGCGTCGCCTCCTTCTCCGGCTCCGTCGCCGAGGACGCCGGGCTCTCCCGCCCCGAGTCCCAGGCCTTCACCGACACGACCTCCGTCGACATCAGCGCCGAGCAGCTCGACCAGGCCGACGCCGATTGGATCCTCTACGGCGTCCAGGGCGGCGACGAGACCGAGCTGACCTCGCTCGCGCTGTGGCCCGCGCTCGGCGCCGTGGCCGCCGACCACGCCGTCGAGGTGGACGACGACGCCTTCTACCTCAACACCGGGCCCACCGCCGCCCGGCACGTGCTCGCCACGCTCCAGGAGACCCTGGCCTGAGCCCTCAGCGGGCCCGCGGCATCGCGGCGGCGACCCACTCCTCGGCGTCCACGAGGCGCGGATCCGCTCCGTGGGCGCCGAGCCAGCTGCACACGTTGCGGCAGTCCCGGCGCAGGAACTCCTCGCCGTGCGGGTTCGCCACGAGGTCCAGCACCTGCGGCACGTCGATCACCACGAGGTCCTGCCCGCCGGTGCGGGGGTCCACGAGCACGTTGTAGGGGGAGAGGTCCCCGTGGACGAGGCCCAGCTCCTCGCCGAGCGTGACGACGACGCGCCGCAGCTGCGCCGCCCAGCGGTCCGCGAGATCCGGCTCGGGGCGGGCCTCGTGCAGGCGCGCGCCGGCGGTGGGCGTGCCCTCCTCGGTGCCCACGAACTCCATGAGCAGCTCCGTGCCCTGCACCTGCACCGGGTACGGGACGGGCAGGCCCGCGGCGCTCAGGCGGGTGAGGACGTCGAACTCGGCGCGCGCCCAGCGGTCCGCGGCCGCCTCCCGGCCGAAGGCGGTGCCCTTGGCGATGGCGCGCGCCTCCCGCGAGTCCTTCACCCGCCGGCCCTCCGTGTACTGCGCCGTGCGATGGAAGGAGGAGTGCTTCTCGGAGCGGTAGCGCTTGGCGACGTAGAGCGCGCGCTCGCCGGGGGCGCCGGTGCGCCGGTGCTCGGGCAGGGCGCGCTCGAGCAGGAAGGCGTCGGCCTCCTTGCCGGTCTTGAGCACGCCGAGCTCGGTGTCGATCGCACCATCGTGCTGCACGACCCAGTCGGGGAAGGGCTGCGGGCCGCGGTCCATCGTGTGGGCCGTCTGCGGCCACGTGGACCAGCGCTGGTCAGAGCCGGGCTCGTCGGGCACGGAAGGGAACTCGTCGGGATCGGCGAGGCCGGAGGAGACGAGCGAGGCGGAGTAGAAGGTGTCCCAGTCGAAGGACGAGGCCATGGGGGTGTCTCCCGGGGAGAGGGACCCGCAGGAGCTCAGCGGGTCGAGGGGTGGTGGAGGACGGCAGGGGTCAGCACGGTGACAGCCATGGGGTCCTCCTCTCCTCGGGGCGCGCCCCGCACGGGGCGGCGACTGCGCACACCGTAGACGGCGACCGTCGGCCCCGTCGAGCGAATAATCGTCCACGGGGGGATCGGGCGGAACGGACGTGGCTCAACCGATTCAGGGGATCCCCTTTCCCTCGTGGGAATTGATCGCTAGGTTCGTCGCAGCCCGACCCGCAGGAGCCATCCCATTCCCCCTCAGGAGGAGGCGACGATGACGTCAGCCCAGCACTCCCGCTCCCTTCCCGCCCTCCGCCGCCGCAGCGTGCTCGCCGGAACCGCAGGCGCTGCCGGCGCCGCCGCGCTCGGCCTCGGCACCCCGGCGCTCGCCGCCCCGGCCGCCCCCGGCGCCCCGTCCGGCGGCGACGGCCCCGGTCGCGGCGTCCGCTGGCGCAAGGACCACGTGTTCCCGAGCTTCCGCGGCGCCGGCACCGTGCGCGTCGCGGACCTCGGCGAGCTCGACGGCTTCGACCGCCTGCTGCTCATCACGCTCCAGGGCCTCGTCAACCGCGAGAAGCCCCAGCTGTACCTCATCGCCGACCCGGTCGACGAGACCTGGGTCGAGGACCTCGGCGTGCGCACCCTGCGCGAGAAGGATCCGCTCGACCTCGTGGACCGCTACCGCGAGCGGATCGGCGGCGCCGTCGTCTACGACATCGACGTCCCCCACACGATCAACCTCGCGACCACCATCGCCGGCCTCCGGGGCCTCGTCGTCGCGACCGCCAAGCAGGCGGAGACCCACGGGATCGAGATCGTCGAGGACCTCCGCGGCCGCTTCGAGGACGATCCCGCCGCGATCCACGACTGGGCCATGGCCCACCTGTGGGAGCAGTGCACCGACAAGATCCTCGTCGGCCTGCCGCCCACCCACACCGTCGCGGTCGAGGGCGTCGAGTGGACCGAGCTGCTGCGGGAGGAGGAGCGCGTCACCGACTCCTCCAACCTCGACACCTACACCCTCGACCTCACCGGCCACGGCGGCGAGGAGGGCCTGTTCCTCAAGGTCGGCGACTCGTTCCCCGACGACGGCTGGGGCGGCGCCGTGCACCACGTCGAGATCACCGCCGATGGCGAGGTCCTCGCCTCCTTCGTCCCCGGCACCGCCGAGGAGGAGCCCTTCCTCTTCGACGGCTCCGGCTCCTCCACCAAGGAGGGGCTCCGCTTCGCCGACGGCGGCGCCTCCTTCGTCTACCGCGTCGAGGTGCCCGCCGGGGCGAGCGCTGTGAGCGCCGCGATCGAGATGGAGAACGAGTTCGTCGTCTCCGCCGCCTCGTCGGCACCCACCCGCGTCGAGCCGTTCTCCTCCTTCCGCGACCTCGCCGTCGCGACCGGGGCGCTCGTGAGCTGGCTGCCGCCGTCCGGCACGAGCGGCTCCCAGTTCGAGGACCTGCTGGAGCGGGTCGAGGCCGGGACCGTCTACGCCGGCTGGTTCTCGAACGACGTGGCGGGGGAGTGGTCCGGCGTCGAGCTGTGCAGCCGCGCCGGCGTCATCGTCGTCGCCGCGGACTTCTACATGAACGCCTCCGTGCTCTCCGCGATCCCCGCCCCCACCCGGGCGAAGCCCTCGAAGCCCTCGCAGCGGCGGCCCGAGGACCGCGTCTACGTGACCCTCACCGTGGGCGAGGGGGACAACATCCAGTACTGCCAGCGGCACATGCGCGAGCTGTGGGACGACCCGAATCGCGGCCAGGTGCCCCTGAACTGGACCGTCACCCCGCTGCTCGAGGACATCGGCCCCGCGATCCTCCACCACTTCCAGCGCACCGCCACCGAGAACGACCTGCTCGTGTGCGGACCCTCCGGCGCCGGCTACACCTACGGCGACTCCTGGCCGCAGGACGAGTTCGGGGTCTTCACCCGGCTCTCCGGCCTGTACCAGGAGCGCACGGGCCTCGACGTCGTCTACGCGTACTCGACGCCCGAGCCCGGCGAGGCGCCGCCCGTGCTGCCGGACTGGGCCCTCGAGGCCTACGCCCGGGACGTGCCCCTGCGCGGCATCATGCAGACCGACGAGGCCGGGACGATCTCCGAGCCCGGCGCCGCCGTGCCGCTGATCGGCATGTTCTACCCGCCCGGCGGCGTCGACGTGTTCCGCACGGCGCTGCTCGAGAGGATCGAGGAGCACGGCGGGAAGGGACCGCTGTTCATCGCGGGGCTCATCAACGCCTGGAGCTGGACGCCCAGCCACGTGCTCGAGCTCGTCTCCGACCTCCCCGGCGAGGTCGAGGTCGTCCTCGCCGACGAGTTCTTCGATCTGTTCTCCCGCACGGCATGATGCCCGGGTGACCTCTTCCGACACCGCCCTCGCGCAGCTGCTCGCCCTCTACGACGCGCAGCTGCGCGAGGGCACCGAGGTGCTCGGCGCCGGGTGGTCCGCGCGGCTCGGGCCGCTCACCCTCGCCGTGCACCCCGGCGGCGGAGGCTTCGTCACCTACCGCACTCTCGCGGGGGAGACGGACCTCCCCGTGCTCGTCGGCGCCGCCGTCGAGAGGCTGCAGGAGGCGGGTGCCGGCGAGATCGAGTGGAAGACCCGCGGGCACGACCACGCCCCCGGCCTCGAGGAGGCCCTCGCCGGCCGCGGCTTCGCGGCGGAGGAGACCGAGGCGATCATGATCGGCCCGCTCACCGGCCTCACCGGCGAGGTCCCGCTCGCCCCGGGCTCCCGCGTGCGGCGCGCGCTCGAGGCGGAGGACGTGCGCGCCGTGAGCGCCATGACCGACCGCGCCTTCGGCCAGCAGGTCGACCCCGCCCGCGCCGACGCCCTCGTCGAGGCCGTCGCCGCCGGGGACGGGACGCAGCTCTGGGTCGCCGAGGTCGACGGGGAGATGGCCTCCGCCGGGCGGCTCATCACCGTGCCCGGCACGGATTTCGTGGGCCTCTGGGGCGGGGCGACCCTGCCCGTCTTCCGCGGCCGGGGCCTGTACCGGGCGCTCACCGCCGCCCGCTCCCGCGCCGCCCTCGCGCAGGGCTTCCGCTACGCCCACAGCGACTCGACGCCCTTCTCCGAGCCCATCCTCGAGCGCTCCGGCCTGGCGCGAGTCTCCACCACCACGCCCTGGGTGCGCGCGAGGAGTCGCGATACCCTCACGGGGTGAGCTCTCCCGACCCCCACCGCCGTTTCCTCGCCGTCCTGTTCGGGGGGATGGGCGTCCTCCACTTCGCCGCGCCGTCCGGATTCGACGAGATCGTGCCCCGTGCGCTGCCCGGCCGCGCGCGGTTCTACACCCTCGCCTCGGGCGGTGCCGAGCTCGTCGTCGCAGGGCTGCTCATGTCGCCCCGGACCCGGGGCTGGGGCAGTGTGGCGGCGGTGGCCCTGCTGGTCGCCGTGTTCCCGGCGAACCTCCAGATGGCGCTGGACTCCCGTGACGCCTCTCCGCTGCGTCACGCGGTCGCCCTGGGTCGACTGCCGCTCCAGGGGGTCCTCATCGCCCAGGCTGTGGGAGCCGGGAGACGCTGATCGGCCGGCGACCTCCGGCCCTCAGCGGGAGAAGGCGAGACCGGCCGCGACGAGTGTCGCGAGCGGGCGCACAGCGCGGAGCCGCGCCGCCGCCTCGCGGGCGGCGACGTCCACGAGGAGCCCGTCGGCTCCGAGGGGCACGTCGCCGAAGGGATCCTCCTCGAGCAGCACGAGATCCGCGGGTCCGCCCACGGCGAGCGAACGGATCCCGTCGGTCGAGGCGGCGAGCGCCTCGCGCGGCTGCAGCTGCTGGGCGGGGAACCAGCCGGGACGGTGATCGGCGCTGCGATGCACCGCCGCGGCCATCGCGAGCCACGGGTCCACCGGGGCGACCGGCGAGTCCGAGCCCAGCAGCAGCTCCACCCCCGCCTCCGCCAGGTCGCGGAAGCGGTAGGCGAGACGCGCGGCCCCCGGCAGGAACTCCTCGGTGGGGTCGCGGTCGTCCAGCAGGTGCGCGGGCTGCACCGAGGCGCGCACCCCGATCGCCGCCATCCGGGCCACGTCCTCGTCCGCGAGCAGCTGCGCATGCTCGATCCGGCCCGTCACGCCCGCGCCCGCGAAGGCGTCGAGCACCACGCCCACCGCGGCGTCGCCGATCGCGTGGACCGCCGGCTCGAGACCGAGGGTCGCCGCACGGCCCAGCAGGGCGGGCAGCTCGTGGGCGTAGTCGCTGAGCACGCCGACCGGCCCGCCGGGATGGCGGCAGTAGGCGGAGCGGGAGCCCAGGGAGCCGTCCGCGATGACCTTGAGCGGGCCCATCGTCACGAGGCCGTCGGCCGTGAGCGGCGTGCCCGTCGGCCCCGGCACCGTGTCGAGCCCCGAGGCGTAGGTCGCCGCGCGCACCCGCATGCGCGCACCGCGCCCCTGCCACAGCCGCCAGTTCTCCGCCCACTCCATGTCCGTGAGCCCCACGAGCCCGCAGGCCAGCGCGTCCTCCTGCAGGCGGACGATCCCCGCGGCGAGGCCGGCGGCGACGCCGGGCAGGTCGTCGAGGTGGGGGACCGCGTCGAACCACTCGTCCTCCGCGACGACCCCCGTGCGCGGCGGCAGGCCCAGGCCCCGGAGCGCGGCGGAGCTCATCCAGGCGTGGTGCGCGTCCCCGCCGATCAGCACGATCGGCACTCCGCTGCCGTCGTCACCGCCCACCGCGTCGAGGGCGGCGACCGTCGGCTCCCCGGTGAGGTCCACGAGCCGGTGACCGAAGCCCACGAGCGCGGAGCCGTCGTGCGTGTCCCGCGCGGCGAGAGCCTCCCGGGCCAGGCGCACGACCTCCTCCGCGGAGCCCGCCGCGGAGGTGTCGAGCCGGGCGTAGCCCTGCGCCGTCTGCCCCGCGTGCACGTGGTGGTCCCACAGGCCGGGGATCGCGAGCGCGCCGCTCGCCTCGAGGACCTCCTCGCCCTCCCGCGGCAGGTCGGGGCCGATCGTGGCGATCAGGCCGTCACGCAGCAGCAGGTCCACGGGGGAGGAGGCGCCGAGCAGGCGCACGTCACGCACGAGCACCCCGGCAGGGTACCCATGACAGCCGTCATGGGCAGGTCGTGACGGCGGCCGATGGGCCCGCCCCGCCTCCCCGGCGGAGGGTGGAGCCATGAACGACACGACCCTCGCCCTCGCGCTCACCGGGCTCACGAAGAGCTTCGGCGAGCTCACCGCCGTGGACCATGTGGACCTCACCGTCCCCCGCGGCCAGATGCTCGCCCTGCTGGGCCCCAACGGCGCCGGCAAGTCCACGACCACCGAGATGATCCTCGGCCTCGCCACCCCGGACTCCGGCACGGTCGAGGTGTGCGGCACCGCCCCCGTGACCGCCGCCCAGGAGGGGCGCGTGGGAGCCATGCTCCAGAACGGCACGCTCCTCGAGGACGTGCCCGTGCGGCTGCTGCTCTCGCTCGTCGCCGGGGTCTGCGCGCATCCGCTCCCGCTCGACGACGTCATCGAGCGGGCCGACGTCTCCGGCCTGCTCCGCAAGAGCACCTCCCGCCTCTCCGGCGGCGAGGCCCAGCGCGTCCGCCTCGCCCTCGCCCTCCTGCCGGATCCGGAGGTGATCCTGCTGGACGAGCCGACGGTCGCGATGGACGTCGAGACCCGCCACCGCTTCTGGGAGCGCATGCGCCATGTCGCCGCGGAGGGCCGCACCGTCGTCTTCGCGACCCACTACCTCGAGGAGGCGGACCAGGAGGCCGGCCGCGTCGTCGTCATGGACCGCGGCCGCATCGTCGCCGACGGCACCGGAGCCCAGATCAAGGAGCGGATCGGCGGGCGGGTCCTCACCCTCGCCCTCCGCGGCGGCGCGACCGACGCCGCCCCGCTCGCGGCCCTGCCCGGCGTGAGCGCCGTCGACCTGCTCGAGGACGACCGGCTGCGCCTCGCGACCACCGACTCCGACGCGACCCTCGCGGCCCTGTTCGCGCCCGGGGGCCTCGGCGCGACCGGCGCCGCGCGCGACATCGCCGTGACGACCCCGAGCCTCGAGGACGCGTTCCTCCAGCTCACCACCCACTGACCAGCCCGCATCCCGACACCCAGGAGCCCGTCATGACTGCCGTCCCCGCCGCCGCGGAGCCCGTTCCCGTCGCGCACACCCTCGCCGGGCCGCGCACCGTCCCGCAGCTCGTGCGCACCGCCCGCTATGCCGTCGCCACGACCCGCACCACCCTGCGCAACGGCATGTTCGTGTTCTTCACGATCGCCCTGCCCGTGCTCATGTTCCTCATGTTCAACCAGATCTACGGCACCCAGGCCTCCGGGGAGGCCGGCCAGAGCGTCGGCACCTTCATCATGGTGAACATGGCCGCGTACGGCGGCCTCGGCGCCGCGCTCAACGCGGGCGCGATCATCCAGACCGAGCGCAGCAACGGCTGGCTGCGCCAGCTCATGGTCGCCGGGCTCATGCCCCGCAGCTTCGTCGCCGGGAAGCTCGTCGCCGCGATGGTCGTCGTGCTGCCCGCCCTGCTCGGCGTGTTCCTCGCCGGCATCCTGCTCGCCGGGATCGACCTCAGCGCCCTCGAGCTCACGCGCTCCCTGCTCACCCTCTGGGTCGGCATGATCCCGCTGGTCCTGCTGGGCCTCGCCGTGGGTCTCGCCCTCAAGCCGAGCGCCGTCGGCCCCGTCACCACGATCGGCATGATGATGCTGGCCCTCGTGGGCGGCCTCTGGTTCCCCTTCGAGATGTTCCCCGACTGGCTGCAGAGCGTCTCGCTGTACACGCCCACCTACTGGCTCGGCCTGCTCGGCGCCTGGGGGATCGTGGGCGAGGACCTGCCCGTGCGCGGCGTCGTGACCCTCGCCGTGTGGGCGGTCGGCCTCGCGCTGGTCTGCGCGCTGCTGCTGCGCCGCGCCGCCCGCGGCGCCTCCCGACGCTGACGTCACGCCACCGCGGCGGAGCAGGAGAGGGGAGACTGGGGCCATGACCACCGAGACCGCGCGCCGGCGCCGCCGCCGGTCCCGCACGGCCGCCGCCGTCGGGCTCGAGTTCCCGCGCACGGCGCGCGGCGTCCACCAGGCCGCGCGGGCCTCCGGGGCCCTCGCCTACAACGCGCCCTCGCTGCTCTTCCTGCTCTATGTGCTGATCCCCGCGTGGACCGAGCTGTCGCCCGTGCGGGCCGTGGTCGTCACTGCGCTGTGCCTCGTCTACGCGCTGCTGTTCGCGTACACCGCAGGGCTCCGCGCCTACCCGGTGCGGGACCGCCTCGTCTGGCTCGGCGCGAGCTGGGTCGTGCTGGGCCTGCTGGGCCTCCTGATCCACGGCGAGATCCTCTACATGATCATGTTCGTGCAGGTCATGCACGGGATCCTTGTACCGATCACGGTGGCGAGGTTCGTGGTGCCGGGCCTCGCCGCGGTCGCGGTGCCGATCGCCGTCGTCCTCGAGCAGCCGATCGCGATCATCCTCGCGCTCGTGGGCGTCGTGCTCTCCCTCGGCGTCGCCGAGGGGATCGAGCGCTCGATCCTGCAGGAGAAGCTCGACGCGGCGGAGCGGCGCAGCGCCGTCCTCGCCGTCGCCGCGGAGCGCGAGCGGATCGGCCGCGACCTCCACGACATCCTCGGCCACTCGCTCACCACGATCACGGTCTCCGCGCAGCTCGCCCAGCGGCTCCTGGACGCCGACCCCGCCGCGGCGAAGCAGCAGCTCGCCGAGATCGAGCGGATCTCCCGGCAGTCCCTCGCGGACGTCCGCACCACGGCGAGCGGCATGCAGCAGGTGCGCGCCGCGAGCGAGATCGCCTCCTCCCGCAGCGTGCTCGAGGCGGCCGGCGTGCGACCCGAGGTGCCCCCGGCCCTGCCCGCCCTGCCGGACAACCGCGCCGAGCTGTTCGGCTACGTCATCCGCGAGGGCGTCACCAACGTGGTGCGCCACGCCCGCGCGACCCGCTGCACGATCCGCCTCGAGGAGGACATGGTGCAGGTCGCCGACGACGGCGCCGGCATCCCCGAGGACCGCGCCCGCAGCGGCCTCGCGGGCCTCGCGCGCCGCGTCGAGGAGCACGGCGGAACCCTCGACGTGGACTCCGACGACACCGGCACGCGGCTCACCGCGCGCCTCCCGCGCCTCACCGAAGGAGTCCCCGCATGACCGCCCCGATCCGCGTCGCGCTCGCCGACGACCAGGCCATCCTCCGCAGCGGCCTCGCGGCGCTGCTCCGCCTCGAGAGCGACCTCGAGGTCATCGGCGAGGCGGCGACCGGCGCGGAGACCCTCGACCTCGTCGAGCAGGCCCGGCCGGACGTCCTGCTCCTGGACGTGCAGATGCCCGCCGGCACCCGCGCCGACGGCGCGCCCGGCCCGGCCGACGGCCTCGAGGTCGCCGAGCGCCTGCACGCCACCGGCTCGCCGACCCGCGTGATCGTGCTGACGACCTTCGGCCGCGCCGGCTACCTGCGCCGGACCCTCGAGGCCGGCGCGGGCGGCTTCATGGTCAAGGACGCCCCCGTCGAGCGGCTCGTCGACGCGGTGCGGCGCGTGCACCAGGGCCTGCGCGTCGTGGACCCCGAGCTCGCAGCGCAGTCCCTCGCCGCCGGCCCGAACCCGCTCTCCGCGAAGGAGACCGAGGTGCTGCGCGCCGCCGCGCTCGGCGGGACCACCGGTGACATCGCCGCGCGCGTGTTCCTCTCCGAGGGGACCGTGCGCAACCACCTCTCCTCCGTGATCGGGAAGCTCGGCGTCACCAACCGCGCCGAGGCGGTGCGCTCCGCCACGGACAACGGCTGGCTCTGACGCCCGGCACCGGGGCCGCGTAGGCTTCTGCGGTGCGTGCGATCGAGGACATCCTGGTGGGGCTGATCCATGTCAGCGTCCCCGTCTTCGCGATCGCCTCGATGCTGTCGATGGGGCTGCGCACGCCGCTGCGCTCCTTCGGCTCCCAGCTCCGGGACCGCCGCACCGTGCTCGCGGTGCTCGGCGCGAACTTCGTCGTCGTCCCCGCCGTGGGCACGCTCGTGCTGTGGCTGCTGAGCGGGATCCTGCCGGCGCAGACGGGGGAGGGCTTCGTCATCGCCCTGTGCGCGGCCGGCGCCCCGTTCGTGCTGCAGCTCGGGGCGATGGCCCGCATCCCCTACGGCGAGACCGCGGGGCCGATGACGGTGCTGCTGCTCGGGTCGATCGTCTTCATGCCGATCGTCGTGCCCTTCCTCCTGCAGGACGTCGAGGTCGACGGCTGGGCGGTCGCTCGACTGCTGCTCGGCACGATGCTCTCGCCGATGATCGCGGGGATCGTGCTCGCCGCCGTCTTCCCGCGGCGCGCGGACCGGATGGCCCGCGTGGCCGGCGCCGCGGCGGCGGTCTCCGCGGTGCTCATGTTCCTCTCGGGCTTCGGCGCGAACTCGGGCGTCGTCATCGAGCTCATGCTCTCGCCCGCGCTGCTCGTCGCCGCGGGTCTCGTGGCCATGGCCTTCGTCGTCGGCCGCGCCGCCGGGGACCTCGCCGGCCCCACGCTCACCGTGCCCGACGGCCCCGCGATCCTCTCGAGCCAGCGCAACATCGCCGCCGCGCTGCTCGTCGCCCGCGGGGACGGCATCGACCCGTCGGTGGTCGTCGCGATCCTCGTGCTGAGCGCCGTGGGCTTCGTCCTGCTCGTGCCCTACGCCCTGGTCACCGGGGCGGTGCGTCGCCGCCGCGACGGGGAGCGGATCACCGTCGGCGTGCTGCTCGGGATCGTCGGCCCCCGCTCGGACTGACCGCCCCCACACGCGCCACCCGCGGTCGAGCGACGCCTGCTTCCCCTGTCCGGAAGCAGACGTCGCTCGAGCTTCCGCGTCCCCGCCCCGCTAACCTCGTCGCATGTCGCCCCTGTCCGTGCTCGTGATCCTGCGCGGGAACTCCGCCTCGGGGAAGTCGACCATCGCCCGCCGCGTCCAGCACGCGCTGCCGCGGGGCCGGGTCGCGGTCGTGGGGCAGGACCACGTGCGCCGGGACCTGCTGCGCGAGCGGGACGTCGACCCCGTCGAGACGATCGACCTGCTCGAGCTGATCGTGCGCCGCTGCCTCGAGCGGGGCCGCGTCGTGATCCTCGAGGGCATCTTCAAGGAGGCCACCTACGGCCCGATGATGCAGGGGCTGCTCGCCGGCCACGACGGCCCCGCGCTCGTCTACTACCTCGACGTGAGCCTGCCCGAGACCCTCTGACGCCATGCGACCAAGCCCATCGCCGGGCACGTCGACGGGCCGACGGTCGCCTCCTGGTACGAGCCCCACGACCTGCTCGGTGCGCCCGGCGAGGTGGTGCTCGGCGAGGAGCTCTCGGAGGACGCCATGGTCGAGCGGCTGCTGGCGGACCTCGCCGCGCTCTGAGCCGTTCCGCGCTCGGTGAACGGGAGGGCCCGGCCGCGTCGCGGGTCGGTCCCAGCGCCTAGCCTGGGACCGTGTCGTCCCTCCTCCGCATCGTGCGGTTCACGCGCTCCCTCACCCCCCTCTACCTGACGATCATCGCGGCCTCGGTGCTCACCGCCGTCGCGAACCTCGCCGTCCCCTTCATCATCGGCCGCGCCACGGACACCGTAGCGGGCGCCGTCGGCGGCGACCTCGCCACCGGTGACGCCGTGCGCACCGTGCTCTGGCTCGCCGGGGCGCTGCTCGCCGTCGAGCTGGCCACGACCGTCGTCTCCAACGTCGGCGGCTGGTTCGGCGACGTCATGGCGAACCGCCTGCGCACGATCCTCTCGGTCCGCTACTACGACAAGCTGCTGCACCTGCCGCAGCGCTGGTTCGACACGGAGCTGACGGGCACGATCGTCGCCCGCCTGAACCGCTCCATCGCGGAGATCTCGCAGTTCGCGAAGACGATGTCGAACTCGTTCGCGACCATGCTCATCACGACCGCGGCCGTGCTCGGCATCAGCGCCTTCTACTTCTGGCCGCTCGCGGTGCTGCTGATCATCGTGTTCCCGATCTACGTCTGGCTCACCTCGCTCACCTCGGTGAAGTGGCAGAAGCTCGAGGGCGAGAAGAACACCGAGATCGACATCGCCTCGGGGCGCTTCGCCGAGGTGATCGGCCAGATCCGGGTCGTGAAGTCCTTCGTGCGCGAGCGCGGTGAGCTCGGCGACTTCTCGCGCCGCTTCCGCTCCACGGACGCCACCACCCGCGCCCAGTCGACGCACTGGCACTCGATGGACGTGCTGCGCCGCGCGGTCCTCAACATCATCTTCTTCGCGGTGTACGCGATCATCTTCACCCGCACCGTGCAGGGCCACTTCACGCTCGGCGAGATGGTGCTGCTGATCCAGCTCATGAGCATGGCCCGCCAGCCGGTCGAGTCGATGAGCTGGGTCATCGACGCCTCGCAGCGCGCGATCGCCGGCTCGAAGGACTACTTCCGCGTCATGGCGACCCCGGTCGACGCCCGCACCGCGGCGATGCTCGCCGCCCAGGAGGACGCCGACGGATCCGACGGGGCCGACGGGACCGGGGCCGAGGAGCCGCGGCGCGCTCCCGGCTCCGCGGCCGTCGGCACCCTGGACTCGGTGCCCGGCGCTCCCGTCGTCGCCTTCCGCGGCGTCGACTTCGCCTACGAGGACGGCGAGGACGTGCTGCACGGGATCGACTTCGCGGTGGACCGCGGGGAGAAGGTCGCGCTCGTGGGGGAGTCCGGCGGCGGCAAGTCCACCATCGTCAACCTGCTGCTCGGGCTCTACGAGCCGCGCGAGGGCCGGGTCGAGGTGGGCGGCCTGGACACGGAGCAGCTGCCGCTGGACGCCCTGCGCTCGCGGATCGGCGTCGTCTTCCAGGACGCCTCGCTGTTCTCCGGCACGATCGCGGAGAACATCGCCTACGGCCGGCCCGGGGCGAGCCAGGAGGAGGTGGCCGACGCCGCGCGCCGCGCGAACGCGGACGCCTTCATCCGCCGCTTCCCCGGCGGCTACGAGCAGCTGATCGGCGAGCGGGGGCTGAAGCTCTCGGGCGGTCAGCGCCAGCGCATCGCCGTGGCCCGCGCGATCCTCAAGGACGCGCCGGTGCTCGTGCTCGACGAGGCGACGTCGGCGCTCGACACGAAGGCGGAGCGGCAGGTCCAGCGAGGCCTGGACGAGCTGATGGAGGGGCGCACCTCGCTGATCATCGCGCACCGCCTCTCGACGATCGCCTCCGTGGACCGCATCGTCACGCTCGAGGACGGCCGGATCGACGAGATCGGCACCCCGGCGGAGCTCGCGGCCTCGGGCGGCATCTACGCGCAGCTGCTCGCGCTGCAGGACTCGGGGCAGACCAAGCGCCTGGCGAAGTTCGGCATCACCGGCTGACGGGCGCGGCGAGCATCCCGGCGAGGCGGGCCGCCTCGGGGGTGCTCACGAGGATCTCGTCCACGCCGGTCACGTCCCGGTCCACGGCGAGACGCAGCAGCGGCATGCCGCGGCGCATCGCGACGAGCCGGCGCGTGCCGTCCGGGTGACGGAAGGTGCCGAGCTTGCGGAACCCGGAGACCACGAGCCCGCTGCGGATGCCGAGCATCTCGTGGGTCCAGCCCTCCTCGGCGCGGGCGCCGCGCACCGCGGTGAGCGGCACCGTCATCCGCGACCGGCCGGTCATCATCGCCTCCCATCCGGGGAACTCGATGGTGAGCTGGGTGCTCTCGAGCCTGGTGTGCGTCATCGTCCTCACCGCTCCTCCTCGTGACCGTCCCGATAGACTGGTCTCATAGCGAGAACGTTATCAGTATGAGAATGATTGGGGAAGGCATGCCCGCGGATCCCTCCGCCCTCGACCTCGTCCTGCACCCCGTGCGCTCGCGGATCGTCCAGCAGCTCGGCGGTCGCACACGCACCACCGCCCAGCTGCGCGAGGCGCTGCCCGACGTCACCCAGGCGACTCTCTACCGCCACGTCACCGCGCTCCTCGACGCGGGCGTCGTCACCGTCGTCGAGGAGCGGCGCGTGCGCGGCGCGACCGAGCGCACCCTCGCCCTCGGCGACGCCCTCGCCCACGTGGACCAGGAGGGCCTGCGGGCCATGAGCACCGCCCAGCTCGCCTCCGCCCTGCGCGTCTTCCTCGCCGACCTCGCGGCCGACGCCGACCGCGCCCTCGCGGCCGACGCCCCCGCCCTGCGCGACCTCTGGGGCTTCGGCCGCGGGCCGATCCACGTCGACGTCGACGACCTCGCCGCGATCCAGGAGGGCTTCGCCGCGCTCCTCGCCCCGTACCTCGAGGACGGCGGCGAGGGGAAGCACCGCGTGAGCCTCGCGACCGTGCTGCTGCCCGAGCCCCCCGAACCCCCGTCGGCCGGGAATCCGCAGGACTGACCTCCGAGCCCGCCGCGCCGCGAGCTGTCACAGTGGGGGAATGCGGACCTGGGCGGGCACGGCGGCGGCGTATGGACGCTCCTTCGCGACGCTCTGCGCCGGCACGATCCCGACCCTGCTCGAGGCGACGAGCACCCCGGCGCCGCACGCGATCGAGCTGCTCGACGTCGGCTGCGGCGCCGGTGATCTCGCCCACGCCGCCGCGGCGGAGGGGCGGCAGGTGCTCGCCGTCGACCCTGACCCCGGCATGGTCGCCCTCAGCCGAGAGGCGAGCACGGCCGGCCCCGGCACGGTGACGGTGCTCGAGGCGGGCGCCCCACGACTCCCCGTGGCCGATGGCGCCGCCGGCGCGGTGACCGCGAACTTCGTCGTGAACCATGTGCCCGATCCGCGGGCGAGCCTGCGCGACATCGCCCGGGTGGCGGCCCCCGGTGCGCCGGTCGCGCTGACGATCTGGCCCGCCGGTGCCGGACCTCATCTGACGGCCTACGCGAAGGCGGCGCAGGCGGCCGGGGCCCGGCCGGTGCCCGCCGAGCGGCTGGCGCCCGAGCTCGACTTCCCTCGCACGCAGGAGGGGCTCGCCGGCCTGGCCCGGGCCGCCGGGCTGCAGGTGGAGCGCGCCGAGGAGGTCCGGTGGATCTGGCAGGTGTCGCCGGACGACCTCATGGCCGGGATCGACGGCGGGGTCGCCGGGCCGGGCCGGCTGCACCGCGCCCAGAGCCCGGAGGTGCGCGAGGAGATAGAGGCGCGGGCCCGCGCGCTCTGGGAGGCGCACCGCGACGGTGACCTGCTCGCCTTCCCCGTGCGGGCTGCGCTCGTCGTCGCCCGGCGCTGAGCCCGCCGGGAGCTCGGGCCCAGCTGCTGTCCGGCTGATGTCCAGGGCCCGCCGCTACGATGGTGCGCGTCACATGACGGGGGATATCGAAGGAGACACCATGGGCTTCATCCAGGCATTCAAGGGCGCTCTCGGCGGCATGCTCGCGGACCAGTGGAAGGACTTCCTGACGGTCCCCGACGGCCTCCCGCCGACGGCGGCGCTGTTCGCCGCGGTGCCGCGGGGGACGAACGCGGGGCGCGGCTCGAACACCCGCGGCAGCGAGAACGTCATCACCAACGGCTCGAAGATCGTGGTCCCGCAGGGCTACGGCCTGATCACCGTGATCGACGGCCGCGCGACAGCGCTCATCACCGAGGCCGGCGGCTACGAGTTCTCCGACTCCTCGCCGGACGCCCAGTCCGTGTTCGCGGGGGAGGGCTTCCTCGCCTCGACGATCGGCATGTCCTGGGAGCGGTTCAAGTTCGGCGGCCGCCCCACCTCCCAGCAGCTCGCGTTCTACGTGAACCTCAAGGAGATCCCGGACAACCGCTTCGGCACGCAGTCGGAGATCTACTGGGACGACGCGTACCTCAACGCCCAGGTGGGCGCAGTGACCCGCGGCTCGTACACCCTGCGGATCGTGGACCCGCTGCTGTTCGTCCACAACTTCCTGCCCGCCACGTACCTCTCCGCGAACGCCCCGGTCTTCGACTTCGGCGACGTGGACAACCCCGCGGGCGGCCAGCTCTTCCAGGAGGTCGTCGGCTCCCTCGCCGCCGCCTTCTCGAAGTACACGAACGATCCCGACAAGGGCAACCGGATCACGAGGATCCAGGGCGACTCCGTGGGCTTCGCGCAGTCGCTCTCCGCCGCCGTCGAGGAGAACTACCGCTGGTCCACCGATCGCGGCCTCGCGATCGTGAAGACGGCGATCGTCTCCATCGAGTACGACCAGCGCACCCGCGAGCTGCTCACCGAGGTGCAGAAGGCCGATGCGCTCTCGGGCGCCCGCTCGCAGTCCTACCTCAACCAGTCCGTCGCCCGCGGTGTGCAGGCCGCGGGGGAGAACGGCGGCGGCGCGGGCCTGGCCATGTTCGGCGCCGGTGCGGGCGCCGCGGGCGGTCTCGTGAACCCCGTCCAGCAGACCGGCGTCCCGCAGCAGCAGCCGCAGCAGCAGGCGGCCCCCCAGCAGCAGGCGCCCGCCCAGGGCGGCGGGGACGACCCCGTCGCCAAGCTCGCCCAGTACAAGCAGATGCTCGACCAGGGGCTCATCTCCGAGGCGGACTACGAGGCGGCGAAGAAGAACGCCCTGGGTCTGTGACCGGAGGCCGCTGAACCGTCATGTCCGTGCCCCCGCAGCAGCCGCCGTGGCAGCAGCCGTCGGGCCCCTCCCAGGGGCCCGGCGGCCCGCCCGCCCCGCAGCGGCAGCCCACCCCGCCGCAGGGGGAGCAGCCGGCCGCTCCTCCGCAGGAGGCCGCCGCCCCGCAGGTCCCGACGGGGCCGCCGACCGGCGGCGACCGCGTCGTCGACACGAGCTCCTCGGTAGGCGACGGCCTGCACAAGTGCCCGCGCTGCGGCAGCGCGGAGATCCGCTACTCGATCCCCGCCCGCGCCCTGGAGTGCGCGTACTGCCGCCACCGCTGGAACGAGGAGGTCGCGGAGCAGAAGTTCGGTCTGGACTCCTCGATCGCGGAGCTGCAGGGCCACACCCTCGCCTCCGGCACGGCCGACGTCCGCGAGGACCTCACCACCGTCACCCTGAAGTGCCAGGGCTGCGGCGCCGAGGTCGTCATCAACATCGCCGAGCAGATGCAGTCCCGCTGCCACTGGTGCCGGCAGACCCTCTCCGTCAACAGCCAGATCCCCGGCGGGGCCGTGCCCGACGCGGTGCTGCCCTTCCTCCTCACGCGGGAGGAGGCCGTCGAGCGGATCTCCGCCTTCGTCGACAAGCGCCGCACCTTCGCGAGCCCACGCTTCAA
The DNA here is from genome assembly GCF_024860185.1 of Brachybacterium sp. NBEC-018. Classification (NCBI taxonomy): domain Bacteria; kingdom Bacillati; phylum Actinomycetota; class Actinomycetes; order Micrococcales; family Dermabacteraceae; genus Brachybacterium; species Brachybacterium sp. NBEC-018. The sequence continues at coordinate 3,787,006 of NZ_CP100650.1, read as the reverse complement.
GCGCGAGTTCGTGCCGGACAACGTCATGGGCGTCTACATCCCCTACATGGTGGTCGACGGCAACATGCATGCCGAGCTGCGCGGCACGGGCGAGGTCACGACCCGCTCCTACACGGTGCGCCGCAAGGTGGGGGACAACTACGTCACCGAGCAGTACTACGACGCGGACGTCTACCAGGTCCAGCGCGGCTTCGACCTGCTCGTCAACGACCTCGCCGTCGAGTCCGCCCGCCGCTTCCAGGCGGAGGACGCCTCCCAGGCCACGAACAACGTCCTGAACGCGGTGCAGCCGTACGACACGGCGAACGCCGTCGTCTACAACTCGAGCTACCTCACCGGCTTCACCTCCGAGCGCCGCGACCTCAACGTCCGCGACCTCGACCAGGACGTCGAGGAGGACTTCCTCGCGATCGCCCGCTCCAAGGTGCAGCCCACCGTCGCGAACTTCGACCGCGGGGTGCGCTGGGAGCAGGAGGGCGTCGCCGTGCGCGGCACCCGCTGGGTGTCCGTGTACGTGCCGGTGTGGCTGTACAGCTACGCGGACAGCGCCAAGGGCGACGGCTCCCTGATCCACTACATCGCCGTCAACGGCCGCAACGGCAACACGATGGGCTCCGTGCCCGTCTCCCACCCGCTGATCTTCGCGCTCTCGTGCGTCCTCGGGACGCTCGCCGCGGTGATCGGCGGGGCCATCGGCCTCGCATGGTTCCTCAGCTGAGCCCGCACCGGAAGGACAGGACCCCATGAACGACCTGCTGCTCGCCCTCGCCGGCGATCCCGGCGTCACCACGCTGCTGGCCGGGAACTCCTCCGGGGACGGCGCCGCCGGGATCCTCTTCCCCTTCCTCGCGGGGCCCGCCGTCTTCATCGCGGTGTACCTCGGGATCTACCGCTTCTACCGCAACACCGACAAGCGCCACGAGTTCGAGCGCAAGACGGAGGTCTCCGTCGGCAACCTCAGGAGCGCCGACCGTCGCGTGGGCTCGAACAACCGCCAGCGCTCGCGCCGGATGAACGGCTCCAACGAGGACGACCACCTCGTGCGGGTGCAGCGGATCCAGGTGCGATGAGCACCCCGCGCGGGGGCGGTGGGAGCGAGGCCGACGCGATCGTCGTCGGCGCCGGGCTCGCCGGGCTCGTCGCCGCGTGCGAGATCGCCCGGGGCGGGCGGAGCGTGCTGCTGCTCGAGCGGGAGGGCGAGCAGGACCTCGGCGGGCAGGCCTGGTGGAGCTTCGGCGGGCTGTTCATGATCGACACCCCCGAGCAGCGCCGCCTCGGCATCCGCGACAGCCTCGACCTCGCCCGGCAGGACTGGCGCGGCACCGCCGCCTTCGACACCCCCGAGGACCACTGGCCCCGCCGCTGGGCGGAGGCGTACCTGCAGTTCGCCGCGGGGGAGAAGCGCTCCTGGCTGCACGCCCTGGGGCATCGCAGCTTCCCTGTCGTGGGCTGGGCGGAGCGCGGCGACGGCCGCGCCGAGGGGCACGGCAACTCCGTGCCCCGCTTCCACGTCACCTGGGGCACCGGCCCCGGCGTCGTCGAGCCCTTCGCCCGCCGCCTCGCCGAGCTCCGCGCGAGCGGGCAGGTGCGGCTGCTCACCCGGCGTGCGGTCACCGAGGTGCTCGTCGAGGGCGGCCGCGCCGTCGGCGTGCGCGGTGACGTGCTCGCCGAGGACCCTGCTCCGCGCGGGAGCGGCTCGAGCCGCGAGGTCGTGGGCGAGTTCGAGCTCCGTGCGCCCGCCGTGCTCGTCGCGACCGGCGGGATCGGCGGGAACGCGGAGCTCGTGCGGGAGCGCTGGCCCGAGGAGCTCGGCACCATGCCGTGCGACATCGTCCACGGGGTGCCGGAGAGCGTGGACGGCAGCGGCATGATCGCCGCCCACGCCGCGGGCGGCAGCTGGATCCACCAGCGGCGCATGTGGCACTACACCGAGGGCGTGAGGAACTGGGACCCGGTGTGGCGCGGCCACGGCATCCGCATCCTCCCCGGCCCCTCCTCGCTCTGGGTGGACGCCCGTGGGCGGCGCCTGTCCGCCCCCGCCTTCCCCGGCTTCGACACCATGTCGACGCTGCGCCACCTGCGCACCACCGGCCACGACCACTCCTGGTTCGTGCTCACGCCCGCGATCATCGCGAAGGAGTTCGCGCTCTCCGGCAGCGAGCAGAACCCCGATCTCACGGGCCGCGACTGGCGGCAGGTCCTCTCCCGGGTGCGCCCCGGCGCGCCCGGCCCCGTGCAGGCCTTCCTCGACCACGGCGAGGACTTCCTGCAGGCCGGGAGCGTCCCCGAGCTCACCGCCGCGATGAACACGCTCGTGGGGGAGGAGCTCGTGGACGCCGCCGCCCTCGAGCGGACGATCCGCGCCCGCGACGCCGAGGTCGTCAACGACTTCGGCAAGGACGCGCAGATCACCGCGCTGCGCGGCGCCCGCCGCTACCTCGGGGACCGGCTGATCCGGACCGCCGCCCCGCACCGCCTGCTGGACCCGGCGGCGGGCGGGCTCATCGCGGTGCGCCTGCACGTGCTGCTGCGCAAGACCCTCGGCGGGCTCGAGACGGACCTCGGCGGGCGCGTGCAGCGGGCGGACGGCACCGGCACCCTGCCCGGGCTGTACGCGGCGGGGGAGGCGAGCGGCTTCGGCGGCGGCGGGATGCACGGCCACAGCGCCCTCGAGGGGACCTTCCTCGGCGGCTGCCTCTTCTCCGGCCGGGAGGCCGGCCGCGGGATCGTGGCGGACCTCCGATGAGCGCGGGCCCCGGGCGCGGCGCCGGCCGCGCGCTGCTGATCACCGGCGCGGTGGGCGTCGGCAAGACGACCACGGCCGACGCGGTGGGCGATGAGCTCGAGGGGCGCGGGATCCCCGGGGCGGTCCTCGACGTTGACGCCCTGCGCCGCGCCTGGCCCGCCCCGCCCGGCGACCGCTTCCGCGCAGCCCTCACCCTGCGCGCCCTCACGGCGCTCTCCGCGATCCACCGCGAGGCCGGCGCGCAGGTGCTCGTCGCGGCCGAGGTCATCGAGGAGCGCTCCGCCCGCGACGCCTACGAGCAGGCGATGGGCCTCCCACTCACCGTGGTGCGGATCCGCACGCCGCGGGAGCTCGTGCGGGAGCGGCTCCGCGAGCGTCACGCCCTGGACCCCGAGGGCCTCGCGTGGCACCGGGACCGCTTCGACGAGCTCACCGCGATCCTCGACGCCGCCGCCGTGGAGGACGTGTCCGTGGAGCAGGTCGGCTCCCCGCGCGAGACGGCCCGCGCCGTGCTCGCCGCGGCGGGGATCGGGGACCGTCAGACCCGGTGACCACGCGGGCGGACCGCCCGCGTCGCGAGCGGTGAACTTAGGGTAGCCTCACCATATCGTCGCCCCGACATGAACTGCGGGCGGCCCGTCCCCGAGAGGCTCCGCTCCCATGCACGTCCCCCTCTCCCGGCGCGCCCTCCCGCTCTGCGCGGCCGCCCTCACCACCGCCCTCCTGCTCGCCGGCTGCGGCGGCGCGGCCGACGACGCCGCGGACGCCGCCGGCACCGGCAGCGGCGCCGGCACCCGCAGCGTCGAGCACGCCCGCGGCACGAGCGAGGTCCCCGCGGATCCGCAGCGCGTCGTCGTGCTCGAGCCGGTCGAGCTCGACACCGCCGTCGCCCTCGGCGTGACCCCCGTCGGCGCCGCCGTCGCGAGCAACGTCGCCGGCATCCCCGCCTATCTCGGCGTCGACGGCGTCGAGCCCGTCGGCACCGTCCCCGAGCCGGACCTCGAGGCGATTGCCGCGCTGAAGCCCGACCTCATCCTCGGCACCGAGTCGCGCCACTCGAAGCTCTACGACCAGCTCGACGCCATCGCGCCCACGGTCTACATGGCCTCCCAGGCGGATCCCTGGCAGGAGAACGCCCTGCTCGTCGGCGAGGCCCTCGGCCAGGAGGAGCAGGCGCAGGCGCTGCTGGACGACCACGAGCAGCGCTGCGAGGAGATCAAAGGCGAGCTCGACCTCGACGAGGGGACCACCGCGAACCTCATCCGCCCCCGCGACGAGACCACGCTCAGCCTCTACGGCCCCACCTCCTTCGCCGGCAGCGCCCTCGAGTGCGTGGGCCTGACCATCCCCGACCGCGAGTGGCAGGACGGTCTGCAGGCGGACCTCTCCCCGGAGAACATCCTCGACGCGAGGGCGGACCACGTCCTCGTGACCACCGCCGACGTCGAGGACGAGTCCACGATCCCGGCCTCCATCACCCAGAACGCCGAGGCGTTCCCCTCGGTGACGCTCGTGGACACGAGCTACTGGGTCTCCGGCGTGGGCCCCAAGGGCGGGGACCTCGTCCTGTCCGACATCGAGAAGATCCTCTCCGCGCAGCAGTGAGGACCGCACCCTCCTCGGTGTCGGCGCCGGCGGCGGCACCCGCGGCGTCCTCGCCGGTCCTCCGCCGCCGGCGCCGCCGCGCCGCGCTGGGCCTCGTGGGCCTCGGCGCGGCGCTCCTGCTCGCCGTCGCGCTCTCGCTCATGATCGGCTCGAACTCCCTGCCGCTGCCCGTCGTGCTCGAGGTGCTGCGCGGCGGGGGCGACGCTGAGGCGCGCTACGTCGTCGCCGAGCTGCGGATCCCGCGCACCGTCGCGGGGCTGGCCGTCGGGGCCGCCCTCGGCGCGGCGGGCGCGCTGATCCAGGCCTTCACCCGCAACCCGCTCGCCGATCCCGGGATCCTCGGGGTCAACGCCGGCGCGGCCTTCACGGTCGCCCTGGGCGTCGCGCTGCTGGGCCTGCGGGACGTCTCCGCCCTGCTCTGGCTCGCCTTCCTCGGCGCGCTCGTCGTGACCGTCGCGGTGTACCTCATCGGCTCCTCGGGACGGGGCGCCGCGGATCCGATCCGCCTCACCCTCGCCGGGGTGGCGCTCGGCGCGGTGTTCTCCGGCGTGACCACCGGCATGACGCTGAGCGACCCCGACGCCTTCGACCACATGCGCTCCTGGAACGCGGGCTCCCTGCTCGGGCGGGGCTTCGACGTGATCGGCCCGGTGCTGCCGTTCCTCGTGCTCGGCGTGCTGGGGGCGCTGCTACTCGCCCCGGGGCTGAACGCGCTCGCGCTCGGCGACGACGTGGCGCGCGCCCAGGGCGCCCGCGTGCGCGGCATCCGCCTCGGCGTGATCGCCGCCGTGACGGTCCTCGCCGGCGCGGCGACCGCGCTCGCGGGCCCGATCGGCTTCGTCGGCCTCATGGTCCCGCACGTGGCCCGGTGGCTCCTCGGCGTCGACCAGCGGGTCGTCATCGTGATCTCCGTGCTGCTCGCCCCGGTCGTCGTGCTGCTCTCCGACGTGCTGGGCCGGGTGCTCATCGCGCCCGCGGAGATCCCCGTGGGGATCGTGACCGCGTTCGTCGGCGCCCCGGTGCTCATCGTCCTCGCCCGGCGGAGGAGGGCGAGCACGCTGTGACGACCGTGATCCCTCGCCCCGCCCACTCCGCCCACCCCGCCCGTCGCGTACTGCTCGACGTCGGCCACCGCCGTCTCGTGCTGCGCCTCGCCGGCCGCTCCGCGACCCTGCGCAACCGCTCCCTCGTCACGGGCACGGTCCTGCTCGCCCTGCTGCTGGCCCTCGCTGTCGCGGCGCTCGGCCTCGGCACCTACCCGCTCTCCCCGGGCGCGGTGGTGCGGGTGCTCCTGGGCGGCGGCGAGGCGCTCGACCGCACCGTCGTCATCGACTGGCGGATGGCGCGGATGCTCGCCGCCGTCACCCTCGGCGGGCTCCTCGCCGTCGCCGGCGCCCTCGTCCAGACCGTCACCCGCAACCCGCTCGCGAGCCCGGACGTGCTCGGCCTGTCCAACGGCGCGTTCACGGGGATGCTGCTGAGCGTCGTCCTGGCGCAGGCGTCGTGGCCGCTCATGACGGCGGGCGCCGTCCTGGGCGGCCTGCTCACCGCCCTCGTGATCTGGGGCCTCGCCCGCCGCGACGGCGTGCAGGGCTTCCGCCTCATCGTCATCGGGATCGGCGTCGCCGCGATCCTCGCCTCCGCCAACACGTGGATGCTGCTCGAGGTCGAGCTCGAGACGGCGATGTTCGCCTCCGCCTGGGGGACCGGCTCGCTCAACGGGGTCACCGGCCCACCGCTCGCGGGCGCCCTCGCGTGCGCCGCGCCGCTGCTCGTGGTGCTCGCCGCCCTCTCCCCGCGGCTGCGGCAGCTCGATCTCGGCGACGACATGGCCACCGCGACCGGAGCCCGCCCCGGCCTCGTGCGCACCCTCGCGCTGCTCGTCGCGGTCCTGCTCGTCTCGATCGCGACCGCGGTGATCGGGCCTGTCGCCTTCATCGCCCTCGCCGCACCGCAGGTCGCCCGTCGCCTCGCCGCGACCCCGCACCTCTCCCTGGGCCTCGCCGCGCTCGTCGGCGCCGTGCTCCTGCTCGGCTCCGACCTCGTCGCCCAGCACGTCCTCCCCGTCACCCTGCCCGTCGGCGTCGTCACGGTCTCCGTCGGAGGCCTGTACCTCGTCGCGACCCTGATCCAGGAGATCCGCCGCCGTGCCTGAGCCCCGCCCCCGCCCCGACCGCCCCACCTCCCGGCTGCACGCCGAGTCGATCGCCCTCGGCTACGACGGCCGCACGATCGTCCCCGAGCTCTCGGTGACGATCCCCGACGCCTCCTTCACCGTGATCATCGGCCCCAACGCCTGCGGGAAGTCCACCCTGCTGCGCGGCCTCTCCCGGCTGCTCACCCCGGAGAAGGGGCAGGTCGTCCTCGACGGCCGCTCCATCTCGAGCCTCCCCGCGAAGGAGGTCGCCCGGCGCCTCGGGCTGCTCCCGCAGTCGGCCCTCGCCCCGGACGGCATCACGGTCGCGGACCTCGTCGCCCGCGGCCGCTTCCCCCACCAGGGCCTGCTGCGACAGTGGTCCGAGGCCGACGAGGCCGCCGTGCAGGAGGCCCTCGAGGCGACGGGCACCGAGGAGCTCGCCGCCCGCCGCGTCGACGAGCTCTCCGGCGGCCAGCGCCAGCGGGTGTGGGTCGCCATGGTCCTCGCCCAGCAGACGGACCTGCTGCTGCTCGACGAGCCCACGACCTTCCTCGACATCGCCCATCAGATCGAGCTCATGGAGCTGCTCGCGCGGCTCCACCGCGAGGGCCGCACGATCGTCGCGGTCCTCCACGACCTCCACCACGCCGCGCGCTACGCGGACCACATCATCGCCATGCGGGACGGCCGGGTGGTCGCCTCCGGCAGCCCCGCCGAGGTCGTCACGAGCACCCTGGTCGAGGAGATCTACGACCTGCCCAACGTCGTCATCGAGGACCCGATCACCGGCGGCCCGCTCGTGGTCCCGCGCGGCGCGCCGCTCCCGGCGCGTGAGGCGGGGACGCGGTGACCGCGCCGATCGCGCCGGGAACCGCAGGGGCGGGCATGCGGCCCTGGGAGTACAGCGCCTTCCCGGTGCAGGTGCGCCGACGGGAGCAGGTCAGCCCCGGCTTCGTGCGGATCACCCTGGGCGGCCCCGCGCTCGCCCGCTTCGCCCCGTGGGGGCTGGACCAGGGCATCAAGCTCGTCCTGCCGATGGCCGACGGCTCCGCCCCCGAGTTCGGGCTGCTCGACGAGCCCACCCCGCACCCGCGCGAGTGGTACACGCGCTGGAAGGCCCTCCCCGTCGCCGAGCGCAACGTGCTGCGCACCTACACCCCCTCGGCCATCCGCCCCGAGGCGGGGGAGATCGACGTCGACGTCTTCGTCCACGAGCCCGCCGGCCCGGCCTCGACCTGGGCGATGACCTGCGCGGTGGGCGACGGCCTCGTCCTCACCGGTCCCGACGTTCGCGCCGGCCGCACCGGGTACGGGATCCATTACGCCCCGCCGCGCGACCCGCCGCAGGTGCTGCTCGTGGGGGACGAGTCCTCCCTGCCCGCGATCCGCAACATCCTCGCCGCGCTCCCGGAGGGGACGGGCGGCGACGTGCTGCTCGAGCTCGCCGATCCGGCCGACGCCCTGCTCCCCGCGCTCCCGCCCGGCATCGCGCTCGAGGTGATCGGCCCGCGCGGACCTGCGGGGACGGCGCTCGAGGCGGGCGTGAGCGCCTGGGGCGCCCGCCGCCCGCACGCACCGGGGGAGGAGCGGTACGCCTGGGTCGCGGCGGAGTCCGCTGCGGCCGCACGCATCCGGCGCCGTCTCACCGCGGAGCTCGGCCTCCCCAGGAAGCAGGTCGCCTTCCGCGGCTACTGGACCCTCGGCGGCCCGCTCACCCTCTGAGCGCGCACAGAAAGGGCTGGTCAGCCGCCGGTGGGGCGCGCCCCCGGCAGCAGCACGGTCGAGAAGTCGTGGTCGCCGTGTCCCGCGGCGATCTCCGCCTCGAGGGAGGCGAGGGCCCCGCGCAGGGCAGGGAGGTCCGCGCCGGGGCGGGAGCCGTCGGCCCCGTCGGCACCGGTGGCCCCGTCGGACGCGGAGGCGACCGTGTCGATCATGAGCCGGGCGTCCTTCGCGATCGCATCGGCCGTGAAGTCGCCACCCTCGGTGCCGCGCTCGCCGCGCACGAAGGAGCCCTTCATGCCGGCGATGAAGGCGAGGCCCGTCGAGCCGAGCATGTCGAGGGTCTCCTCGTCGCTCACCCCGGCGGCAGCGCCCAGGGCGAGCGCCTCCCGCAGGCCCTGCGCGCTCACCGCGAGGGCGAGGTTCGCGAGCAGCTTCCCGGTCGCCGCGGCCCGGGCGGAGGCCACGCCCCGCAGCCGCTCCGGATCCGCCCACGGCGCCACGAGGTCGAGCACCTGCTCGCGCAGGGCGTCGTCCGCCGTGCCCACGTAGACGCCGAGCGCACCGGCGCGGGCCGGGCCGAGCGTGCCGACCACGGGCACCGCGACGTAGGTGGGGACCGCGGCCGCGAAGTCGTCGGCATCGGCGGGGGAGACGGTCGTCGTGTCCACCCACGGCACGCCTGCGGGGACCAGCCCGGGCGCGAGCACCGTCTCCCGCACCGCCGCGGGTCCGAAGAGCGAGGTGACGATCAACTCGGCGCCGTCCACGGCCTCCGCCGCCGTCGGCGCCACCCGTGCTCCCGCCTCCGCGAGCGGGGCGGTGCGGGCGGCGGTGCGGTTCCACACCGTCAGCTCGTGCTCGGTCAGCAGGTGACGGGCCAGCTCGGTGCCCATCCGTCCGGTTCCCAGGAAGGCGATCCTCATGCCGCCAGTCTGGCACCGTGACCGTTCCCGGCGCCGTCCGGTCCGGGGCCCGGGAAGCGCACCGGACATTCTCGGAGTGTTCACCCACGGCCCCGGCCCCGGCTGGCGAGCCGCACCGGGAGCCGTGCATGATGGAGCCCATGACCTCGAAGATCACCCGTCGTGGAGCTCTCGCCGCCGCAGCCGCCGCCGGACTGGGGGTGCCCGCCGCGGGCACCGCGGCCCGCGCCGCCCAGCCGGCCCTCGGGCGTCGCGGCGAGGGGGTGCGGATCGCGACCTACAACGCCTCGCTGAACCGCGCCTCCGCCGGGCAGCTCGTGAAGGACCTCGAGTCCGGGACCGACGCGCAGATCCGGGCCGTCGCCCAGGTCATCCAGATGAACAACCCCGACGTCCTGCTCGTCAACGAGTTCGACGTCGACGAGGAGGGCCGCGGCGCGGACCTCTTCCGCAGCAACTACCTCGAGGTCAGCCAGAACGGCTGCACCCCCGTGCACTACCCGTACGTGTACTCCGCACCGGTGAACACCGGTGTGCCGAGCGGCCTCGACCTCGACCGCGACGGCACCGTGGGCGGCGCGAACGACGCCTGGGGCTTCGGCGAGTTCCCCGGCCAGTACGGGATGCTGCTGCTCTCCCGCTTCCCGATCCTCACCGAGCAGGTGCGCACCTTCCAGAACCTCCTGTGGAAGGACATGCCCAGCAACCTCCTCCCCACCGAGTTCTACGGCGAGGAGATCTCCGCGCAGCTGCGGCTCAGCTCGAAGTCCCACTGGGACGTGCCCGTGCAGATCGGCACCTCGACGCTCCACGTGCTGTGCGCCCACCCCACCCCGCCCAGCTTCGACGGGCCGGAGAAGCGCAACCAGCGGCGCAACAACGACGAGATCCGCCTGTGGGCGGACTACCTGCGCGCCGGGAAGTCCTCCCGCTGGATCGTCGACGACGCCGGGACCGCCGGCGGCCTCGACACGAGCGCCTCCTTCGTCGTCCTCGGCGACCACAACTCCGACCCGCTCGACGGCGACTCCTGGCCCGGCGCGATCGACCAGCTGCTCAAGCACCCGCGGATCCAGGACCCCCGCCCCACGAGCACCGGCGCGGTCGAGGCCGCGACGGAGCAGGGCGGCGTGAACCTCGAGCACGGGACCGACCCGAAGTACGACACCGCGGACTTCGGCGAGAACCCGCGCCCCGGGAACCTCCGCGTGGACTACGTGCTCCCCTCGAAGAACCTCAAGGTCACCGACGCCCGCGTCTTCTGGCCGAAGAAGGGCGAGGCCGGCAGCGAGCTCACCGGCGAGTACCCCTTCCCGACCTCCGACCACCGCCTGGTGCGGGTGGACCTCCGGATCACCGGCCGCTGAGCCGGCCACCCGGCGGCGGGGGAGCGGGCGCTAGGGTCGGCCCATGACTGACGCGCTGCCCCCGGTCCTCGACGTCCCCGCCCTCCACGAGCTGCTCGCGCAGGAGGGGGCTGCGGTGCGCCTGCTCGACGTGCGCTGGGCGCTCGACGGCTCCAAGGGCCACCACTCCTACCTCGAGGGGCATCTGCCGGGCGCGGTCTACGTCGACCTCCCCACCCAGCTCGCCGCCCCCGCGGATCCCGCCGCCGGCCGGCACCCCCTGCCCTCCCCGGAGGCGTTCGCGGCGACCCTCCGCGGTCTCGGGATCGACGCGGGCACGCGCGTGGTCGCCTACGACGACACCGACCGCTCGCCCTCGGCCCGTCTCGTGTGGATGCTCCGCGCGATCGGTCAGGACGCCGCCCTCCTGGACGGCGGCCTCGCCGCCTGGGACGGACCGCTCGAGAGGGAGGACGTGCGGCCGGAGCCCGGTGACGTCGGCCCCCGGGAGTGGCCCGCGGCCGCGATCGCCGGGATCGACGAGGTCGCCGCGGCGGAGGGCCCCGTGCTCGACGCCCGCGCCCCCGAGCGCTACCGCGGCGAGGTGGAGCCCGTGGACCCGCGTGCCGGCCACGTGCCCGGAGCGCTGAACCTGCCCTATGCCGGGAACCTCGACGAGCAGGGCCGCTTCCTGCCGCCGGAGGCGCTGCACGAGCGCTTCACCGGCGCGGGCCTCGACCCCGACCAGGAGGTGCTCGTCTACTGCGGTTCCGGCGTCACCGCGACCCACGACGTGCTCGCCCTGCAGCGCGCGGGGTTCTCCCGCGTGCGTCTGTTCCCGGGATCGTGGTCCGAGTGGAGCAGCGACCCGCAGCGCCCGGTGGCGACGGGCCCCACGCCCTGAGCGCGACCCGCTGAGCCCGGCCCGCGCGCGCCGGGCTCAGCCGCGGGCGACCTCGCGGATCGCCTTCACGATCCGCTCGTGCCGGCGCCGCTGCTCGTGCTCGCCGCCCGGGGCGACGTCCTGGCCCAGCGCGGCCGCCCAGATCGGCACCATCTCCTCGCGGTAGGAGTGCCCGTGCCCGCCCTGGGCGCGCACCGAGAGCGGCATGTCCAGGGCGACCTGCCAGAAGGTGATCCACGGGAACCAGCGCATCGCCGGGGTCACGTCGTGCCCCACGCGCTCGCGCAGCCAGTCGGGCTCCTCCCACAGCAGGGACGGCCGCCACCAGGCGACCGGGTCGGAGGGGTGCTGGGCGTAGACCACGCGCGGGGAGCGCCACGGCTCGTACAGCCCGCCCCAGTAGTTGCGGTGCAGGTCCCGGGGCCGGGTCACGACCCGCACGTGCCGGCCCTGGTCGATGATCGGCGCGATCGCGGGGGATCCCGGCCGGGAGCGGCCCGTGACCTGCTGCCACAGCGGGGTGAAGGACGGGGTGCCCGTCCAGACGGCGCCGTCGACCTTCGCGAGCAGGTCCGGGAGGTCCCGGAACGCCGCCTGGCCGCCGAACGAGCCGAGCGACTCTCCGGCGACGAACAGCCGGGGCCGGCTCCCCGGCTCCATCGCGTCGAGCCGTCGCCGCACGGCCTGGAAGAGCAGCCGCCCGGCCTGCTTGGGGCTGCGCCGGTCCACGACGTAGCTCAGCCCCGAGGTGTAGACGGAGTACTGCATCGACGCGGTCGCGCAGTCCCCGGCGGTGAGGAACTCGATCGCGGAGAGCGACCACTCCTGCAGCCAGCCGGTCCCGGTGCCCGTGAACAGCACGAGCACCTCGCGGTCCCAGGCGCCCGTGCGGTCGAGCTCCGCGAGCACCGCCTGCACCGTCTCCTCCATCGTGCGGGAGGTCGACTTCCCCGCGTACACGCGGATCGGGTCCATGGCGGGAGCGCCGATCGCCGCGGAGATCGCCTCGGGGCTCGCGCCGCCCGAGACGATCTTGCGGCCGGGGGCCCCGAGGGACGGCCACGACTCGTGGGAGGCGGGGCTGCCGGAGCGGGCGGGGGAGTCCGGGCGCGGCACGTTCGGGGAGATGAGCCGGTTCGCGGCCTCCGCCTGCTCGATCATCTGCTCGAGCACGCGCCCGCGGATCAGGCGGTCCACGGCGACGGCGACCGTCGCGAGGGTCAGCACGAGGGACACCGCGCCCAGCAGACGGGTGGGCAGGTACGGGCGCAGCAGGGCGCGGTAGAGATCCGCGGTCGCCCCGATCGCGCGCACCGCCGCGAGCACGCCGAGCGAGGCGCCGAGCCCCGCGGCCGTCCCCACGAGGTGCGTGGCGAGGTTCTGGGGGCGCTGCTGGACCAGGTGGCTGATCTCGCGCTGGCGCAGCACGCCCCGCACCCACGAGTAGGCGGAGATCCCGATCAGTGCGGAGGCGCCGAGCAGGCGTGCGCGGCGACGGTGGTCCTCGGCGATGCCGACCTCGAGGCCGAGCGCCGCGGCGCCGCGGCGCACGAGCCGCTCGGCGAGCACGCCGGTCGTGTAGCCGTAGGACTGCGACAGCCCGATGTTCACGGCCCACATCCACCAGGTGCGCGGGAGCATCGACGGGGTCGTGGCGACCCAGCCCGCGGCCGCGGCGCCCAGGAAGCCGCCGCTCGAGAGCGGCCGGGTGACCTCCGCGCGGCGCACGCCGCGGCGGGTCGCGCGCGTCACCGAGCGCAGCGTGCGGGCCGTGCGGGTGAGCAGGTGGGCGAGGCGGGGAGCGGAGGGGCCAGGGCCTGGTCGCATGGTTCGAGGCTAGTCCACGGGGCCTCCGTCGGACCCCCTGCGAAGGTCCATCCCCGTAGGCTGGGACGATGAAGATCCTGCTCCCGGACACCATGCCCCTGGACCCTGCGCTGCCCGAGGGCTGGGAGGCGGTCGAGGTCGACGCGCGCGCCCCGATCCCCGCCGCGCACCACGACGCCGAGGCGATCGTGCTGTGGGGACCCAGCCGTTCCTACCTCGAGTCCGCCGCGCAGGACCTCAGCGGCGTGCGGCTCGTGCAGTCGCTCTCCGCCGGGGTCGAGAACATCGTGGCCGCGGGCTTCCGCGACGGGGCCGTGGTCACGACCGGGGCGGGCCTGCACTCGCTCACCGTCGCCGAGCACACCGTGGGCCTCGTGCTCGCCCTGCTGCGCAGCCTTCCCGCCTCCCTCGCCGCGCAGTCGCGCCACGAGTGGGACCGCTCGATCGGCGGCCTGCAGCCGCTGAACCCGCCCGAGCGCCTCAACAGCCTCGTCGGCGCCGAGGTGCTCATCTGGGGGTTCGGTCAGATCGGGCAGACGGTCGCCCCGGTGCTCGCCGGGCTCGGCGCGCACGTGCGCGGCGTCGCCCGCAGCGCGGGGGAGCGGTCCGGCTTCGAGGTGATCGCGGAGGCCGACGTCGCCGCCGCGCTGCCCGCGACCGACGTGCTCATCGACATCCTCCCCGCGACCGCGAGCACCGCCCACGCGATCGACGCGGCCGTCCTGGACGCCCTCCCGGACCGCGCCGTCGTGGTGAACGTGGGCCGCGGCGCGACCGTCGACCAGGCGGCGCTGCGGGAGGCGCTCGTCGCCGGCACGATCGGCGGCGCCGCGCTCGACGTCACCGACCCCGAGCCGCTCCCGCAGGACGATCCGCTGTGGGACGCGCCGCGGCTGATCATCACCCCGCACTCCGCGGGCGGGAAGCCCGTGGGCGCGGATCAGCGGATCGCGGAGAACCTCCGCCGGCTCGAGGCGGGCGAGGAGCTGCTGCACCCCGCGGGCTGAGTCCCCTCAGCCGCGGGCGAGCCGCGCGGCGAGCTCCTGGACCGCGAGCGCGGAGGTCTGCGCGACCTCGTCGAGCTCGAGGTGGAACTGCTGGCCGGCCGCGGGACCGCACAGGTCGGAGACGGCGCGCAGCGCCGCGAAGGGCACCCCGAGGGCCTCGGCCGTGCGGGCGGAGGCGGTCGTCTCCATGTCCGCGCTGAGCGCGTCGGGGAAGCGCTCGCGCATGGGGGCGGCGAGCGGGGCCGTCACGAAGGCGTCGCCCGCGAGCATGAGGCCGCGGCGCACGCCCGCGCCCTCGTCGACCGCCCGGGCGGAGGCCTCCGCGAGATCCGCGATCGCGGCGTCGGCGACATGGCGCTCGGGCCCGCCCGGCACCTGCCCCGGCGCGTAGCCGAAGGCCGTGGCGTCCGCGATCGACCAGGTGAACGCGTCGCCCACGACCAGGGTGCCCACCTCGACATCGGCGGCGAGGCCGCCGCACGAGCCGGCCGCGACCGCCGCCCGCGGCCGCAGGGAGAGGATCGCCCAGGTCGCCGCCGCGGTCGAGGCCGCGACGCCGATCCCCGTGGTGACCACGGCAGTGTCCTGGCCGCCGAGGGACCCGCGCACGGCCGCGACCCCGGCGAGCGGGACCGCGAGCGGCTCGGCGTCCGCCATGAGCGCGGTGATCGCGGCCGCCTCCTCGGGCATGGCCGCGAGGACCAGCAGCGGTCCGGCGGGACGGGCGGGGGCATCGGGGCCGACGGGCACGTCGGAGGCTTGGGTCATGACCGTGAATCTATCGTGCAGGCGGGTTCGTTAGGCTGGGGGAGACCGTCGGCGAGGCGACCTGCGGGTCGCAGGCAGGAGGCAGCAATGGGACGCATCGGGGACGTCGTGCTCCAGGGGGCGCGCACCGTGCGCCGGATCCCGATCCCCTCGGCGGTGTCGCTGCCCGCCCTGCGCGAGGCGCGCCGTGCGCGCCCGCAGGCCGGGGTGCTCAAGCGGCACGGCGTCGAGATCGAGATGATCGGCCGCACCCGCTGCGTCTGGCTCGACGAGCACCGCGCCGACCAGGGCGTCATCGTGCACCTCCACGGGGGCGCCTACGTCTCCGGCCCCTTCGCCTCGGACTGGGCGTGGCTGTCGCGGCAGGCGGAGGCGCAGGGCTGCGCCGCGCTCATGGTCGACTACCGCACGGCCCCCGACCACCAGCACCCCATCGCGATCGAGGACACCGAGTCGGTGCTCGCCGCGCTCGCCGCCGCAGGCCGTCTCGAGGCGCCCTGGGTGCTCACGGGCCAGCACTCCGGCGGCGGCGTCGCCCTCACCGTCGCGCGGCGCCTGATCGAGCGCGAGGACGTGCCGTCCCCCGGCGGGGTCGTCGTCATGTCGCCGTGGCTGGACCTCGAGCTCGCGAACGCGGGCATCTCGGAAACGGGCGAGTCGGATCCCGTGCACGAGCGCCGGGCGCTGCGCGACGCCGCCCGCGCCTACGCCGGCCGCACGCCGCTGGACGACCCGGAGCTCTCCCCGATCAACGCGGGCCATCGCGGCCTGCCGCCGGTGCACCTCGGCGTCGGGATGAAGGACCTGTTCCTCTCCGACGTCCGCGTGCTCCGCCTCCAGCTCGAGGAGGAGGGCGTCGAGGTCGCCCTGCGCGAGGTGAGCGGCCGCCTGGGCCTGCAGCTGTGGCAGCGGCGCGGCGAGGACGTGGACCGCCTGCACCGTGAGCAGTCCGAGGCGATAGGGCGCGCGCTCGGCCGCTGAGGCCGGGCGTCCCGCCCGGAGCGGGAGTGCGCTCTAGCTCTCGACGATGACGAGGGCGGCGCCGGACTGCGCGGGCGTCCAGCGGCGCGAGGGCAGCAGCTGCACGATCCCGGCGACGAGCAGTCCGTGGCCCGCGATGTACGTCGCCATGACCCACACGTCGCTCATGGGGATCGCGGCGCCCGGGAGGAACCAGTCCATCGCGAGCACCGAGCTCGAGACGAGGAACAGCGTCCCGCCGACCCAGGTCAGCGGGTTCCCGCCGGCCGCGATGAAGGCGGTCACGCCGAGGCCCACCGCATAGGCCGCGACGAGCGGGAGCTGGCTGCCCGCGCCGTCCGCGCACGCGACGAAGAGCCCGATGACGACCGCCCCGTAGGGGATCGCGAGCGCGAGGCGCATGGGGTCGCGGTTGTGCGCCCACTGCGGGGCCAGGGCCGCCGCGTAGAGCAGCAGCGCCACGAGGAAGGCCACGGGGGCGATGAGGTGGCTCGGGTCCGGGACCAGCTGGCCGAGCGAGTCCCCGGCCCAGGCGGCGACGAGGCCGCCGAGGGTGAGGACGGTCGTGCGCTGCATCCGCGGCGCGGCGGTGACCACGGCGGCGATGAGCAGCGGAGCCAGCAGCGGCTGGGTGAGCCGGCGCAGCGTCTCGGCCTCCGCCGCGACGGCGAGCACGTGAATCACCCCGATCAGGGCATAGCTCCCCCAGATCGCGACATGAGCTCGTCGACACAGGGGCACGGCTCCAGGCTATGGAGGTTTCCGCCGCCGTGGCCAGCGGGAATGCAGGGTGCGCGGGGCACGGCTTGGTAACGGCCGGGCACGGTCGGGTAACGGTCGCGTCACCCGGGGCCGTGCCCGGCGTCGTCACATCTGCTGCGGGGCGGTCACGCCGAGCGCGTCCAGACCCTCCACGAGCACCCGCTCGGTGAGACGCGCGAGGGCGAGGCGCCCGGCGCGGACGCCCTCGTCGCTCTCCTTGAGGATGGGGGAGGCGTCGTAGAAGGCGGTGAAGGCCTGCGCGAGCGAGAAGAGGTACGCGGCGAGGCGGTGCGGCTCGTAGGCGGCCCCCACCTGGGTGAGGACAGGGCCGTACTGCAGCAGCTGCAGCGCGAGCGCCCGCTCCGCGTCGTTCTCCACGAGCGGCGCGGCGGCCGCGGTCACGCCCTGCGCCTCGGCGCGGCGCCCGATCGAGCGGATGCGCGCCACCGCGTACTGCAGGTACGGGGCGGTGTTGCCGGTGAGGGCGAGCATCCGGTCCAGGTCGAAGGTGTAGTCGGAGTCGTGCGCGGTGGAGAGGTCCGCGTACTTCACGCCGCCGATCCCGATCGCCCGGGCGATCTGCGCGCGCTCCTCCTCGGGGAGGTCGGGGCGCAGCTCGTCGATGACGGTGCGGGCCTTCGTCACGGCCTCCTCGAGCAGCGCCGCGAGGCGCAGCGAGACGCCGGAGCGGGTGCGCAGGATCTTGCCGTCCTCACCGAGCACGGAGCCGATCTTCACGTGGGTCGACTCGACCTCCGCGGGCAGCCAGCCGGCCTCGCGGGCGGTCTCGGCGACCATCGAGAGGTGCAGCTCCTGCGAGGTGCCCACGACGTAGGCGATGCGGTCCGCGCCGAGGTCCCGCACCCGGCGACGCACGGCGGCGAGGTCCGTGGTCGCATAGCCGTAGCCGCCGTCGGACTTGCGGACGATCAGCGGCAGCGGCTGCTCGTCGCGGCCGGTGAACCCCTGCGGGAAGACGCACAGGGCGCCGTCGGAGATCCGGGCGAGGCCGTCCGCCTCGAGCTCCTTGCAGACGATCTCGAGGTCCGCGTTGTAGGTGGACTCCCCGGCGAGGTCGTCGTCGGTGAGGGTCACGTCGAGCAGGTCGTAGATCCGGTGGAAGTACTCCTTGGACATGCCCACGAGGTCCGTCCAGATCCGCAGCGACTCCGCATCACCGGACTGCAGGGTCGCGACGCGCGCACGGGCCCGCGCGGCGAAGCCCGTCGCCTCCGGGTCCGCGTCGAACTTCGCGCGGGCGGCCTGGTAGAAGGCGTTGGGATCGGTCGTCAGCAGGCCCGCCTCGTCGCTGTCCTCGCCCACCTCGAGGAGGTGCTCGATGAGCATGCCGAAGGGGGTGCCCCAGTCGCCGATGTGGTTCTGGCGCACGACCGTGTGGCCCAGCTTCTCCAGGGTGCGGGCGATCGCGTCGCCCACGACCGTGGTGCGCAGGTGGCCCACGTGCATCTCCTTGGCGACGTTCGGCGCCGAGTAGTCGATGACGACGGTGTCCACGTGCTCGGGGACGGGGACGCCGAGCGCCTCGTCCTCCGCGAGCTCCGCGGCCTGCGCGGCGACCCAGTCGGTGCGCAGGCGGATGTTGAGGAAGCCCGGTCCGGCGATCTCCGGCGTCTCCGCTACGCCCTCGAGGTCCACGGCGGCGAGGATCTCCGCGGCGATGTCGCGGGGCTTGCGTCCCAGGCGCTTGGCCAGGCCCATCGCGGCATTGCACTGGAAGTCCGCGAACTGGGAGGGACGGATGATCGGATCGGCGTCCGCGTACTCCGGCCCGAAGGCGGCGACGAAGGCGGACTGGAAGCGCTCGGTCAGCGCGATCTCGGGAGCAGGCATGGGATCCAGCGTACTGGGGAGCGGACACGGGGGTCTTCCCCCTGTCGGCCCGGCCACACCGCCCCTACCGTGGAGGCCATGCGCTCCCTCATCACCCTGGTCCTGAACATCATCTGGCTGCTGACGGCCGGCTGGTCCCTGTTCCTCGCCTACGTCGTCGCGGGCCTCCTCGCGTGCCTGCTCGTCGTGACGATCCCCTTCGGCCTCGCCTCGTTCCGCATCGCCGGCTTCGTCATCTGGCCCTTCGGCCGGGAGGTCGTGGACACCGGCCGGGCGGGCGCCGCGAGCGCGATCGGCAACGTGATCTGGTTCCTCGTGGCCGGCTGGTGGCTGGCCCTCGGGCACGTGGTCACCGCCGTCGCCCAGGCCGTGACGATCATCGGACTGCCCCTCGCGTGGGCGAACGTGAAGCTGATCCCCGTGACCTGCTTCCCCTTCGGCAAGGACGTCGTGGACTCCTCCTCGCTGCGCGCGCAGATGTTCCCGACCGCCCGCTGACCTGCCTCACACGCGGCGCGCCGTCGCCTCCGGGCGGGCCGGCGCTTCGTAGAATCGCCCCGGAGGAGTGCGCATCGGCGCACACCGGCTCGCAGGACGAGGAGACGCAGGGACGATGGCAGGGACGAGGACAGGCGATCCACGCCGCGGGGACAGCCCGGACGACGCGGACTGGATCTTCGCCTCCTCCGATCCGCGCACGCTCCCCACGGAGCGCCTGCCCTCGCGCTCGGAGTTCGACCGCTACGCCGCGCCCCTGCTCGCCCGCCGCGAGGAGCCCGCGCTGCCGCCGGGGGAGGGCGAGACCGCGGACCTCTCCGAGATCGACGCCGCCGCCCTCCGCGCCGCGGGCAAGCCCCGTCGGCCCCGCCCGGCCGTGGGCCGCGGCGACGAGCCCGACGCCGCGACCGGCGTGATCCCGGCCGTCGACGGCGAGGACTCGGCCGGCGAGGGGACCCCGGGCGAGGACGGCGACACCGGCGCCGCGGCGCCGCGGCGCAGCTACGCGCGCTCCGGCACGACCCCGAACGCGGAGGACGACGGCCGCGCCCAGCTCTCCACCATCACCATCCCCGCGCGCTTCCAGGACCTCGGCATCTTCGACGCCCTCCGGGACGTGCTCGCCCTGATCTGCCTGCTCGCGGCGCTCACCACGAGCTTCACCCTGGGCGCGCTGCCGGTCGTGGACCTCGTGGGCCGGATCGCGCTCGGCGTCGCCCTCGTGGCCCTCGTCGCCGTGCACCTGCTGCGCTGGATCCCGGCCACCCCGAACCTGCGCCTCGTGCGCGCCGTGCGGATCATCGGGCTCCTGCCCGCCCTGCTCACCGCGATCGGCACGATCGTCGCGGACCTCGTGCTCTCCGTGCCCGTGCTCTTCGCCTCGCTGCCCGACGGCCCCCCGGTGGGCCTCGGCGTGGGCGTCTCGCTGCTGCTGCTCGGATCGGTCGTCGGCATCGAGCCGCGCGCGCACGAGGGCTACGTGCCCCAGCAGCGGGCCCGCAGCTGGTCCCGCCGCCTGCTCGGGGGCGTCGCCGGCGCGGCGGCCCTCGCGCTGGTCGTGGCCCTCGTGATGATCGTGGGCCGTGTCTTCACGACCGGCTGGCAGTACTCGCTCAACACCTTCGGCAGCACGGTGATCTCCGTGGTGCTGCTGGGCATCGTGCTGGGCTCGGCGCTGCGGCCGGACCTCCTGGGCCGCGACCGCTCCTGGTTCGTGTTCTCGACCGGGGCCGTGGGCGGGCTCGTGGTCCTCGCGCTCGCGGACAACACCGTGCGCCTGCAGTTCGCGGCGCCCGCGAGCTTCGCGACGAGCTACGTCTACCTGCCGTTCCTGTTCGCGGCGTTCGGCCTGATGATCTCCCGCTCGTTCGTGCGCTCGATGCCGGTCTCCTTCCGCCGCGCGGACTGGCTCGTGTACACGGTGCGGGCGATGGAGTTCAGCGCCCTCCTGCACGCCGCGGCGGTGCTGTGGCACCTGCTCGCCGCGATCACCGGGACCGCCGGGATCACCCTGGGCGGCCCCGTGCTGCACCTCGTCGACGCCGCCGTCTGCGCGTGCTTCGTCGCGGTGTCGCTCTTCGCCCGGAAGGCGCTGCTCGAGCGGCCCGCGGCCCTCGCCCGCGCGACGGGCGTCGTGGCGAGCGTGGTGCTCGTGGTCGTCGGCTTCCTCGACATCATCGTCAACTCGATCGCGATCGGCGCCGGTGCGGGCCTGACCACCGGCGGCACCGCGCTCGCGGTCGGAGTGGCCGCGGCGCTCATGCTCACCGTGCCCGCGCCCGTGCGCGACGAGTTCGGCGCCCCGGACCTCTCCCGGATGTTCGCGGACTTCCGCACCCACGGCTCCGGCCGCGAGTCGCTCCTGGCGCGCGTCCCGGACGTCACCGAGGAGCGCTCGCGCAAGAAGAGCTTCCCCGGCTCCTGACCCTCCGCCCGGCATCCCCCTCCCGCTCCTCCCCTCAAGGACGCCCCATGTTCCGCTGGACCCTGCACGGTGACGGCCGCACCGTCGCCCCCACCGCGATCGTCCGCCCGGAGGAGCGCCTCGCCTGGCCGCTCACCGTCGGCATCGGCGCGCAGCACGTGGTCGCAATGTTCGGCGCGACCTTCCTGGTGCCGGTGATCACGGGCTTCCCGCCCTCGACCACGCTGCTGTTCTCCGGTCTCGGCACCCTGCTGTTCCTGCTGCTCACCCGGAACCGGGTGCCCAGCTACCTGGGCTCCTCCTTCGCCTTCATCGCCCCGATCACCGCCTCCACGCAGGCGGACTCGATGGGCGCGGCGCTCGGCGGCGTGCTCGTCACCGGCCTGCTGCTCGCGGCGCTCGGCCTGGTGGTGCAGAAGGTCGGCACCGGCTGGATCTCCCGGCTCATGCCGCCGGTGGTGATGGGCTCGATCGTCGCGCTGATCGGGCTGAACCTGGTGCCCTCGAGCTACGAGAACAACTTCTCCAAGGCCCCCGTCACCGCGGCGCTCACCCTGGTCGCGATCATCCTCTGCACGGCCCTGTTCAAGGGGCTGCTGGGGCGCATCAGCGTGCTGATCGGCGTGATCGTCGGGTACGTCATCGCGGTGCTGCGGGGCGAGGTGGACTTCTCCCCGGTGCGGGACGCCGACTGGCTGGGCCTGCCCGAGTTCCACCACCCCACCTTCGACCTCACGCTGCTGCCGATCTTCCTGCCGGTGATCGTGGTGCTGCTCGCGGAGAACGTGGGGCACGTGACGAGCGTCGGCCTCATGACGGGGAGGAACCTCGACCACATGGTGGGGCGGACCCTCACGGCCGACGGCCTCGCGACCGCGCTCTCGGCGACCTTCGGCGGCTCGCCCACGACCACCTACGGCGAGAACATCGGCGTCATGAGCGCGACCCGCGTGTACTCCACCGCGGCCTACTGGGTCGCAGGCATCGTGGCGATCCTGCTCTCCCTCTCGCCCAAGGTCGGGGCGGTCATCAACACGATCCCGGCCGGCGTGCTGGGCGGTGTCACCTTCGTGCTCTACGGCCTCATCGCGATCGTCGGCTTCCGCATGTGGGTCGACGGGAAGGTCGACTTCTCGCGCCCCAAGAACCAGATCACCGCGGGCGTCTCGCTCACCATCGCGATCGCGGACCTCCACTGGCAGCTCGGCGGCTTCGCCTTCACCGGGATCGCCCTGGGCACCCTCGCGGCGCTCGCGATCTACCACGGCATGGGCGGCCTGGGCCGCCTCACGGGGACCGACGCCCCGGCCGGGGACGCGGCCGCGGAGCCCGTCGCGGCGGGTCCCGCGACGTCGCAGAGCTGACCGGGCGGCGCCCGGGAATCCTCTGGCGTCGCGGTCCGGCGCCGGGGGAGGATCGGGGGCATGAGCACCCACGAGCCCGCCTCCGGTGATCCCGTCCTCACCGGCATCGCCGACACCCGGGACGGCGGCCCGAAGCTCGGCGGGGAGCGCGAGCTCCTGGACTCCTGGCTCGAGGAGTACCGTCTGACCGCCCTGCTGAAGATCCAGGGCCTCACGCCCGCGCAGCTCGCGGAACGCTCGTGCCCTCCCTCGACGCTGAGCCTGCTGGGCGTGCTGCGCCATCTCACCGAGGTCGAGGCGTACTGGCTGCGAGCGGTGCTCCACGACCTCGACGTCCCGGACCGCTACTCGACGCCCGAGCAGCCCGACGGCGACCTCGAGGGCGCCGCCGCCGGCACCGCCGCGGCGGATGTCGAGGCCTACCGCGAGGAGGTCGCGCGCGCCCGGGAGTCGGCCGCGGCCTGGACGGATCTCGATGCGCCGGTGCGCGGGCTGCGGAAGGGCGAGCAGCTGAACCTGCGCTGGATCCTCACGCATCTCATCGAGGAGTACGCCCGGCACCTGGGGCACATGGACCTGCTGCGGGAGCGGGTGGACGGGGCGACCGGCTACTGAGGCCCCTGTCGCCGAGCGTCGTTGCCGAATTGACGCATGGACCGGCTTTCGTAATGAGGTGAGGCGAGGCTAAGCTCGCTCGCGTGCCCCAGTCCTCCGCTCCCGCCCCGACCGTCCCCGCCCCGGCGCTGATCGGCGAGGAGCTCGTGCTCCGCTACGGCCGCACGCCCGTCGTCCACGGGGTCGACGTCGCGCTCCGGCCCGGCACGGTCACCGCCCTCCTGGGCCCCAACGGCAGCGGGAAGTCCACCGTGCTGCGCGCGCTCGCGCGGCTCCACCCGCTGAGCGGCGGCGAGGTGCGCCTGCAGGACCAGGCCGACGGCGGCCCCCGCGAGCGCTCCACCGCGCTGCTGTCCCCGACGGAGCTCGCCCGCGCGATGACCCTGTTCACCCAGACCCGCTCGAGCCCGCAGGGCCTCGCGGTGCGCGAGGTCGTGGCCTTCGGCCGCCATCCCCACCGCCGCCGCTTCGCCGGGCTCTCCCCGGCCGACCGCGCCGCGATCGACCACGCCATGGCGCTCACCGGGATCACCGCCCTCGCGGACCGCGGCGTCGGCGAGCTCTCCGGCGGCGAGATGCAGCGCGTCTGGCTCGCCTCCTGCCTCGCCCAGGACACCGGCATCGTCCTGCTCGACGAGCCCACGAACCACCTGGACCTGCGCTACCAGATCGAGACGCTCGACCTCGTGCGGGACCTCGCCGAGCTCCACGGCACCGCCGTGGGGATCGTGCTCCACGACCTCGACCACGCCGCCCGCATCGCCGACCAGGTGCTCCTCCTGCGCCGCGGTGAGGTCCATGCGGCGGGCGGCGCCGCGGAGGTGCTCACCTCCGAGCACCTCACCGCGGTCTACGAGATCCCCGTCGACGTGGTGCAGGAGCCCGGCACCGGGCGCCTGCGCATCGACGCCCGCGGCCGGCACACCCGCCGCGAGCAGCCGGGAGGCGACGCCGCGCACCGCGGCGACCGCACCGGCGACCCCGAGCTCAGCGCCGCGGCAGCCCGCGCCTGAGCACCCCGCGCCGAGGACCCCTCCGCGCGCCACCCCACCCTGACCCGAGGATCCCGATGACCCCCATGCCCCGACGCCTCGTCGCCGCGCTCGCGAGCTCCGCCGCCGCCCTCACCCTCGCCGCCTGCGGCACCACCGAGGTCGCCGATCCCGCCACCGGCTCCGGCTCGGACGGCGGCGGCGCGGCCGCCGCGATCTCCGAGAGCTGCGCCGCCGACACGACCGCCACCAGCACCGACCCCGTCACCCTCACCGACGGCGTGGGCCGCACCGTGAAGCTCGAGAAGCCCGCCCAGAAGGTCGCCGTCCTCGAGTGGCAGCAGACCGAGGACCTCCTCAGCCTGTGCGTCGCCCCCGTCGCCGTCGCCGACGTCGAGGGCTTCACCACCTGGGACACCGCGGAGACGCTCCCCGAGGGCACGACGGACGTCGGCACCCGCGGCGAGCCCAACCTCGACGCCCTCGCCGGCGCGGACCCCGATCTCATCATCGTCGAGGTCTCCTCCGCGGACGACGAGGTCATCGCCCAGCTCGAGACGCTCGGCGTGCCGGTCCTCGCGACCGTCGGCGCCGACGCCGCGGACCCGGTCGGCCACATGAAGGAGCTCTTCACGCTGATCGGTGACGCGACCGGCCGCTCCGAGCGCGCCGATGTCGTGCTCGGCGAGTTCGACGAGCACGTCGCCGCCGCGAAGGAGGAGGTCGCCTCCGCGGACCTCCCCACCACCGACTTCGTCTACTTCGACGGCTGGGTCGACGGCGGCACCGTCTCGATCCGCCCGTTCGGCAAGGGCGCCCTGTTCAGCGCCCTCGGCGAGGAGCTCGGGCTCACCGCCGCCTGGACCGGCGAGACCGACCCGCAGTACGGCCTCGGCCAGACCGACATCGAGGGCCTGACCACGGTGGGCGAGGCGAACCTCTTCTACACCGGCACCGACGACCCGGCCGGCGACTACGTCACCGAGCTCGAGAAGAACGAGCTCTACGCGACGCTTCCCGCCGTGACCGAGGGCCGCGCCCATGCGTTCCCCACCGGCATCTGGACCTTCGGCGGCCCGCGCTCCGCGGAGCAGGCGATCGACGCCTACGTCGACGCCATCGCCGGCTGATGCCGCGCACGGCGAGCGCACCGACGGCGACCGGGGGCCGCCCGGCCCCCGCGGGCCGGCCCTCGGCCGACGGCGCCCCGACCCCCGGCGCGATGCCGGGGCGGACGGGCGTCGCCGGCCTCGCGGGAGGGGTCCTCACCCTCGCGCTGCTCGCGCTCGCCGTCGCGGCCGTCGGCCTGTGGCACCTCACCCAGGGGACCTCCGGCATCGGGGTCGGGGACCTGCTGCGCCACCTGCTCGGCGCGGACCGCCCCGGCACCGGGCCCGCGATCGGGGAGATCCTCACCGCCTCCCGCGTGCCCCGGCTGCTCGCGGGCGTCGTCGTCGGCATCGCCCTCGGCGTCGCCGGCGCGCTCCTGCAGTCCGTCTCCCGCAACGCCCTCGCCTCCCCGGACACCCTCGCGGTGACCGCCGGCTCCTACTTCGCGATCTGCCTCGTCGCCGCGCTCGGGCTCTCGGTCCCGCTGTGGGCCTCGGGCGGCGTCGCCTTCGTGGGCGGCCTGCTCGCCGCGGGCGCCGTGCTCGCCCTCGCCGGCGGCGCCGGCACCTCGACCACGCGGCTCGTGCTCGCGGGATCCGCCGTCGCCATGGCGCTCCAGGCGGGCACCTCGATGCTGCTCATCCTCTTCGAGCAGGAGACGACGGGGCTGTACGCGTGGGGGAGCGGCTCCCTCTCCCAGCTGAACCTCGACGCCTCGCTGCGCGCCCTGCCGGTGATCGCGCTCGTGCTCGCGATCGCGCTGCTGCTCTCGCGCCGCCTCGACGTGCTCGGCGCGGGGGACGACACGGCCGCGACGCTCGGCGTCCCGGTGCGGCGCACCCGTGTGCTCGCCGTGCTCGCCGCCGTGGTGCTCACCGCGACCGCGGTGACCGTCGCGGGGCCGCTCGCCTTCGTGGGTCTCGGCGCCCCGGTGCTCGCCCGGCTCGTCGCCTCGCGGGTGCCCGCCCTGCATCGCCATCTGCTGCTGGTCCCCGCGGCGGGCCTGATCGGCGCGCTCGTCGTGCTGCTCGCCGACGCGACGGTCCGTGCGGCGCTCGGCGCGACCGCCGCGGCGAGCATCCCCACGGGGGTGCCGACGGCGCTGCTGGGCGCCGTGGTGATCGTGGTCCTCGCCCGCCGGATGCGGGACGCGGGCCCCGCCCGCCGCCCCCCGGAGGCGAGGACGGGCCTGCGCTCCTCCCGCAGATTCTGGATCGTGGGCGGTGTGCTGGTGGTGCTGCTGGTCGCCGTCGCGATCGGCGGGCTGCTCGGCGGGAGCCTCCTGCTGCGCACGGGGGACCTGCTGCTGTGGATCCGCGGCGACGCCCCCACCCTCGTCTCCCGTGCGCTCGGGGAGCGCCTGCCGCGGATGTCCGCCGCCGTGCTCGCGGGCGCCGCGCTCGCCCTCGCCGGCGGGATCGTCCAGTCGACCGTCCGCAACCCGCTCGCGGAGCCCGGCCTGCTGGGCATCACCGCGGGAGCCGGCCTCGGCGCGGCGCTCGTCGTGACGACGATCGGCGGCGGCCGGCCCGCGATGATCGTGCTCGCCGTGGTCATGGGGCTCGCGACCTTCGCCCTCACCGCCCTCCTCGCCCGGCAGGGCAGGGGACTGGCGCCCGAGCGCTTCGTGCTGATCGGGATCGGCGTGGGCTACGGGATGACGGCGCTGACGACCTTCGTGCTGCTGCGCTCGAACCCCTTCGACACCCCGCGCGTGCTCACCTGGCTCTCCGGCACCACCTACGGCCGCTCCCTCGCGGACGTCGTCCCGGTGCTCGTGGTGCTCGTGCTCGCCCTGCCCGTCGTGCTCGCGCTGCACCGGGAGCTGGACCTGCTGACGATCGACGAGGACACCCCGCAGATCCTCGGCGTGCCCCGCGAGCGGGCGCGGCTCGTGGTGCTCGTGCTCGCCGCGGTGCTCGCCGCGATCAGCGTGGTCGCGGTGGGGGTGGTCGGCTTCGTGGGCCTCGTCGCCCCGCACCTCGCCCGCGCCCTCGTGGGCGGCCGGCACCTGCGCATGCTCCCCGTCGCGATGCTGCTGGGCGGGGTGCTCGTGGGCGTCGCGGACCTCCTGGGCCGCACGCTCATCGCCCCGGCGCAGGTGCCCGCCGGCCTGCTCGTCGCCGTGATCGGCGCGCCCTACTTCCTCTGGCTGCTCTGGCGGTCGCGGGCCTGAGCCGTCGGGGCGAGCGCCGCGACGTCGGAGGCGCCGGCGTCCTTCCCGTGGCCTGAGCCGTTCCCCTTTCCGTTCCCGTTGCCCTTGCCGTTCCCGTGACCGTTGCCGTTCCCGTTGCCGTGTCCATGGCCGGGGGTGTCGCCGCGCGGGTGCTGCGCCTGGACGAACACGGCGACGCTCTGCGCGGGCACCGTGGCCGTGCCCTTCTTCCAGCGGGACTCCTTCACGACCGGGTCCGCGCCCTTCGCCTGGATCTTCGAGAGCGCGAGCTTCGTGCCCTCCATCCCCTCGATCTCCTCGGTGATCGGCTCCCCGGAGGCGTTGATGACCACGACGAGGCCGTCGAGGGCCGGGTCCACGTCCTCACCGGCGGTGTCGTCGATCCGCATGACGAGCAGGCCCGGCGTCGCCTCGGGACCGGCGTTGGGGAAGCTGACCTTCTGCTCGATGAGCTCCGCGTCGCCCAGGGTGAACAGCGGCGAGGAGGAGCGCAGGCGCAGCAGGTCCAGGGTGCTCGCCTCGGAGTAGGCGACGTCCTCGGCGGTCGGTCGTTTGGCGGGGTCCTCGAGCATCGGGGTCATGAGGTCCCAGGCCTCGCCGTTCTTCCCCTCGGGCGGGAGGCCGCGGCCGTAGCCCGTGTCCTCCCCGCTCCAGTCGATCGCGTTGAAGTGGTCGCCGGAGTCGTAGGAGTCGCGGTCCAGGGACTTCGAGCGCAGCACGTCCGTGCCGCCCGCCCAGAACGACGGGGACTGGCCGAGCGTGACCGTGGCGAGGGAGAGCGTGTTCATCCGGGCGCGGGTGGCGCTGGACGCGTCCTGCGGCAGCTTCCACACGTTCATGTCGTACAGCGCCTCGTTGTCGTGCGCGTCGACGTAGTTCACGGACTCCTCGGGCCGGGTCGCGAAGCCCGCGGGCACGCCGTTGTAGTCCAGCTCGTCGCCCCGCGTGACGGTGCCGTCGGAGGCGAGCAGCTCGTAGTCCGCGAGGTTCCCGGCCATGCCGAGGCGGACGAGGTCCGTGCGGTGGCGCAGATCCGCCAGCTGGGTCTCCTCGTCATCGGGGGAGGAGCCGTTGGGCATGGTGACCAGGCCGTTGCCGAAGCCCTGGTGGGTGCGCTTGTCCGTGTCGAAGGGGCTGCCGCCGTGCACCGCGTCCCGGAGCCGGTCGTTGAAGGCGCCGATCGAGGTGCCGCCCAGGTTCCCCTGGGTGGCCTGGGTGAAGCGGGCGCCGTCGGCCACCTCGCCGAACTTCCAGCCCTCGCCGTAGAGGTAGATGCTCCTCCCGTCCACGCCGTCGTGCTCGAGGGTCAGCTCGTCCAGCGCCGCGCGCACGTCCTGCATGGTCGCGGCCGAGTGGTGCCCCATGAGGTCGAAGCGGAAGCCGTCGACGTGGTACTCGCGGGCCCAGAGCACCACGGAGTCCACCATCAGCCTGTTCATCATCGCGTTCTCGGTCGCGGTGTTGGAGCAGCAGGTCGAGTTCTCGACGTCGCCGTCGAGGTCCAGCCGCTGGTAGTAGCCGGGGACCACGCGGTCCAGCACGGAGGTCTCCGCCTGGCCGCTCGCCGCGGTGTGGTTGAAGACCTGGTCGACGACGACCTGCAGGCCCATGTCGTGGATGCTGCCCACCATCGAGCGGAACTCGGCGGTGCGCTCCCCGCCCACCTGGTGCCCGGCGCGGGCGTAGGAGCCCTCGGGCGTCATGTAGTGGAAGGGGTCGTAGCCCCAGTTGTAGGCGTCCTCGCCCGCGGCGGCGGTGACCGCGGCCTGCTGCTCGGTGGAGGCGGGCCCGGCCTCGGGGATCTCGGGGGTGACCTGCGCGGAGCGGTCCTCCTCGATCGTCGCGATGTCGAAGGTGGGCAGCAGGTGCACGGTCGTCATGCCGGCATCCGCGAGCTCCCGCAGCCGCGCGGAGCCCTGCGAGTCGGGGTGCCCGAAGGCGGCGTAGGTGCCGCGGAGGTCCTCGGGGAGCTGCTCGTCCCCGGCGGAGAAGTCCCGCAGGTGCATCTCGTAGATGGTCTGGTCCGCGAACTGCTCGACGACCGGGGCGGGGGTGTCCTCCCAGATCGCGGGCGACCAGCGCGGGTCCTCGAGGTCCACGAGCATCGAGGCGGCGGAGTCGAGGGTGAGCCCCACCGAGTAGGGGTCGGTGACCTCGCTCGTGACGACGCGGCCCAGCGCGGGGTCGTAGACCTCGACGGCGAAGCGGTAGGCGCGGTCCTCCCAGTCCGCGGGCCCCTCGACGCTCCACACGCCGCTCGCCGCGTCCCGCTCGAGCAGGACCTCGGTGTACCCGGCCGATCGCACGGCCGCGGGATCGGCGAGGGTCTCCGGGTCCGACGGGTCCAGGAGCTGGAGGGTGACGGAGCGGGCGGTGGGCGCCCACAGCGAGAGGGACACGCCGTCGTCGGAGACGACGGGGCCGAGCTGCGCCTCGGCGGCGGCCTCGGCGTAGAGGGCGTCGAGCCCGCCGGGGATCTGCACCCCGGTGAGCGCCGTGACCCCGTCGGTCCCGGTGCGGGCGACGGCGAGCTGGCCGCGCAGGGCCTCCGCAAGCTGATCGCGGTCCACCCCCGTCAGGTCCAGGGCGAGGAAGTCGGCGAGGTGGCCGCGGCCCTCGAGCTCGGTCTCGGTGAGCCCTCCCTCGCGCAGGGTGAGCGTGCCGAGCGGGGTCCCGCCGGTGACCGCCCCGTCCTCCACGGTGATCCCGCCCTCGGGGGCGGCGTGGAGGGTGAAGGTGTCGCCGGCGGTGACGGGGCCGCCGAGGTCCGCGGGCCAGGCGATCGTGTCCGCGTCGACGAGATGGGCGCGCTGGACGCCGGCGCCGGCCATGAGCGGGTCCTCCGTCTCGATCGTCAGCAGGTGCGTCTGCGGGTCGTAGCTGAAGGTCACGACCTTGCCCTCCTTCGTCGAGAACGGGATGTCCGCGCCGCCGGCGGCGCCGCCCTCACCGTAGTTCTCGTCCCAGGAGCGGTCGTGGGCGACCTTCACGGCATAGGAGCCCTCGGGCAGCGCTGTGGTGGTGAAGGTGTACAGGCCGTCGCCGTCGGCGTCCTGCATCCAGGTGGCCATGCACTCCGGCGTCCAGTCCCCGGGGCAGCCGAGCGCCGCGTCGATCGTCCCGGGGAGGGTGATCAGCGGGCCGTCGGCCGTGGTGGCGACGACGTGGGTCGTGGGGTCGTACCAGAAGCTGATCTCCCCGCCCTCGTGGTGCAGCGGCACGTCGGCCCCGCCGGGCACACCGCCGGCGCCGTAGCTCACGTCCCAGGTCCCGCCCTCGGCGACCTTGTAGGTGTAGTCCCCGGCCGGGAGCTCCGCGGTGAGCGAGTACTTCCCGGAGTCGGCGTCGAGGGTCATCGCCGTCGCCGTGCAGTCCGGCTGCCAGTCGCCGGGGCAGCCGAGCGCGGTGCCGAAGGACCCGGGGAGCGTCACGAGGGTCCCCGTCGTCCCCGCGCCGTCCGGTGCGGTGGGTGCGGTGGGGGCGGCCGGGGCCTGCGGGGCGGGCAGCGCGCTCGCCGGCCCGGTGCCGATCAGGCACGCGGCGAGCAGCAGCAGCCCGCTCAGCGCGGCGAGCACCCGGGCCTGCGGCGAGGCGGTGGGGAGGAGGCGGGGGAGCGGCATGCGGGGGACTCCTTCGTCCGGTGCCGGCGGGCGGGGCGGGGGAGCCGCGTGGGGACGCGGCGGCGCCCCGGGGGAGGGGCGGTTCTTGCGAATCTTGCAGGCTTCCCGGGGCATCGATGCGCAGGGGACCTGCCATGAACCTACGAGCTGTGACAGCGACCTTCAACCGCGCAGGCAGAACCCGCAAGAACTTTCAGCTCGGGGGTGGGTCTCACGGGACCGGGGCGAGCACGTCCACGAGCGAGAAGAGATCCTTCGGATCGTCGGGATCGGCCACGAGGTCCACGGAGGCCTCCAGATCCGTGCCCGCGGTCGCGTCGCGCGCGCAGCGCAGGGCGGAGAAGTCCGAGATCGCGAAGCCCACCGAGTCGAGCACCGTGATCTCCTCCGCGTCGCGGCGTCGCGGCGCGGCGCCCGTGAGCACCTCCCACAGCTCGGTGACGGGGAAGTCCGGCGCCATCTGCTGGATCTCGCCCTCGATGCGGGTCTGCGGGGCGAACTCGACGACCACGCGGGCCCGCTCGAGGAGCGCGGCCTCGAGCTCGGTCTTGCCGGGGCAGTCGCCGCCGATCGCGTTGACGTGCACGCCGGGCCGCACCTGGTCCGCCCGCAGCACCGTCGCCCGGGTCTTGTCCGCGGTGCAGGTGGTGATGACGTCCGCCCCGTCGACCGCCTCGTCCACCGTCTCGGCGTCGTGGATCCGGAAGCCGAGCGGCTCGAGGTTCCGGCGCAGCTTGGCCATGGCCGCCGGGTCGACGTCGACCACGCGCAGCTCCTCGATCCCCAGCAGGCCGCGCATCGCGAGGGCCTGGAACTCGGACTGCGAGCCGGCGCGCACCAGGGCGAGCACCCGCGAATCCGGCCGGGCGAGGTACCGGGCCGCGAGGGCAGAGAGCGCCCCCGTGCGCAGCGCCGTCAGCAGCGTCATCTCCGCGAGGAACACGGGATAGCCGTTGTCGACGTCGGCCAGGGCGCCGAACGCGGTGACGGTCTGGAACCCGCGGGCGGGGTTCGAGGGGTGGCCGTTGACGTACTTGAAGGAGTACGTCTCGCCGTCGGAGGTGGGCATGAGCTCGATGACGCCGAGCGGCGTGTGGCTCGCGATGCGCGGGATCTTCTCGAAGCTCTCCCAGCGCCGGTAGTCCGCCTCGAGGTACTGCGCCATGCGGGTGAGGATCCGCTCCGCGCCGTCGCGCCGGATCCATCGCGCCGCACCCGTCACGTCGAGCAGCTGGGTCATCGTCCTCACCTCCGGGGCGGGCCGGTCGGGGACCGGCAGGGAGTCCTGGCCGTCATCGTAGGACCCCGCACCGGCCGCCGCCGCGGGAACGCACGGACGGGCCCGGCCGCCCCGAGGGAGCGACCGGGCCCGTCCGTGCGGAAGGTCCGGCGGGGAGGTCAGTACTCGATGACCACGCGGCCGTCGATCTTGCCCTCCTTCATCTCACCGAGGATCTGGTTGATGTCGTCGAGCGGCCGCTTGGTGAAGGTCGGGTGGATCTTCCCTGCGGCGTAGAACTCGATCGCCTCCGCGAGGTCCTGACGGGTGCCGACGATCGAGCCGCGGATCGTGAGGCCCTTGAGCACGATGTCGAAGATCGGGGCGGGGAAGTCGCCCGGGGGCAGACCGTTGAAGACGATCGTCCCGCCGCGGCGGGTCATGCCGATCGCCTGGCCGAACGCCTTGGGGTGCACGGCCGTGACGAGCACGCCGTGGCTGCCTCCCACCTTCTCCTGGATGACGGCGACCGGGTCCTCGCTCGACGCGTCGACGACGATCTCCGCGCCGTGCTTCGTGGCGAGGTCGAGCTTCTCCTGGGCGATGTCCACCGCGATCACGCGCATGCCCATCGCGACCGCGTACTGCACGGCGATGTGGCCGAGGCCGCCGATCCCGGAGATGACGACCCACTCGCCGGGGCGTACCTCGGTGCGCTTGAGGCCCTTGTAGACGGTGACGCCGGCGCACAGCACGGGGGCGATCTCGTAGGGGTCGGCGCCCTCGGGGATGCGGGCCGCGAACTTGGTGTCCACGAGCATGTACTGGCCGAAGGAGCCGTCGACGCTGTAGCCGCCGTTCTCCTGCTGCTCGCACAGCGTCTCCCAGCCGGTGCGGCAGTACTGGCAGTCGCCGCAGGCGCTCCACAGCCAGGCGTTGCCGATCGTGTCGCCGACCTCGACGTCCTCGACGCCCTCGCCGATCTTCTCGACGACGCCCACGCCCTCGTGGCCGGGGACGAAGGGCGGGGAGGGCTTCACGGGCCAGTCGCCCTCGGCGGCGTGGAGGTCGGTATGGCACACGCCGGAGGCGATGAGCTTGACGAGGGCCTGGCCGCGGCCGGGCTCGGGGAGGGTGTAGTCCTCGACGGTGAGCTCGCTGCCGAACTCGTGGACGACGGCGGCGGTCATGGTGCTGGTCATCGTTCTCTCTCCTTGATCGGCCCGTCATCGGGCGCGGGGTGAGGGCGGGACGTCGGCAGGGTGCCGGCGGACCGTTCGTGCTGTCTTCGGTCGGACTCCGCGACGGTGGTCGCCGCGGTGCTGCCGACGGGGGCGGGGCTGGCGCCGGGCGGCGCGGCTCGGCCGCCCCCGTCGGGGCTCGGGGTCGGCTCAGAAGAAGCCGAGCTTCTGCTCCGAGTAGGAGACGAGGAGGTTCTTCGTCTGCTGGTAGTGGTCGAGCATCATGAGGTGGTTCTCGCGGCCGATGCCGGAGGACTTGTACCCGCCGAACGCGGCGTGCGCAGGGTAGGAGTGGTAGTTGTTCACCCACACGCGGCCGGCCTGGATGGCCCGCCCGGCGCGGTAGATGGTGTTCTGCTGCCGGCTCCACACGCCCGAGCCGAGCCCGTAGAGGGTGTCGTTGGCGATCGAGATCGCCTCGTCGTAGTCGGAGAAGCGGGTCAGGGCCAGGACGGGACCGAAGATCTCCTCCTGGAAGATCCGCATCGAGTTGTTCCCCTCGAACACGGTGGGGGTCACGTAGTAGCCGCCGGAGAGGTCGCCGCCGAGGTCGGCGCGCTCGCCGCCGGTGAGCAGCTTCGCGCCCTCCTGGGTGCCGATGTCGATGTAGGACAGGATCTTCTCGAGCTGGTCGTTGCTCGCCTGCGCGCCGATCATCGTGTCGGTGTCCAGCGGGTCGCCCTGCTTGGTGGCCTCCACCCGCTCGAGGCCGTCGGCCACGAAGGAGTCGAAGATGCTGTCCTGGACGAGGGCGCGCGAGGGGCAGGTGCAGACCTCGCCCTGGTTCAGGGAGAACATCGCGAAGCCCTCGAGGGCCTTGTCGTAGTAGGAGTCCTTCTGCGCGGCGACGTCCTCGAAGAAGAGGTTCGGGCTCTTGCCGCCCAGCTCGAGGGTCACCGGGATGAGGTTCTGGCTCGCGTACTGCATGATCAGGCGGCCGGTCGTGGTCTCGCCGGTGAAGGCGATCTTCGCGATGCGCTTGTTGGAGGCGAGCGGCTTGCCGGCCTCGACGCCGAACCCGTTGACGATGTTGACGACGCCGCCCGGGAGCAGGTCGCCGATGAGCTCGAAGAGCACGAGGATCGAGGCGGGGGTCTGCTCGGCGGGCTTGAGCACCACGCAGTTGCCGGCCGCGAGGGCGGGGGCGAGCTTCCAGACGGCCATGAGGATCGGGAAGTTCCACGGGATGATCTGGCCGACCACGCCGAGCGGCTCGTGGAAGTGGTAGGCGACCGTGTCCTCGTCGATCTGGGAGAGCGCGCCCTCCTGGGCGCGGATCGCGCCGGCGAAGTAGCGGAAGTGGTCGATCGCGAGCGGGATGTCCGCGTTGAGGGTCTCCCGCACGGGCTTGCCGTTGTCCCAGGTCTCGGCGACGGCGATGTGCTCGAGGTTCTCCTCGATGCGGTCGGCGATCCTGTTGAGGATCACCGCGCGCTCCGCGGGGGAGGTCGTGTTCCAGGTGGGGGCCGCGGCGTGGGCGGCGTCGAGCGCGAGCTCCACGTCCTCCGCGGTCGAGCGGGCGACCTCGGTGAAGATCTCGCCGGTGACCGGCGTGGGGTTCTGGAAGTACTCGCCCTTGGTGGGCGGTACCCACTGGCCCCCGATGTAGTTCTCGTAGCGGGAGCGGAAGGAGACCTTCGCTCCCTCGGTGCCGGGGCGTGCGTAGACGGTCATGAGGTTCCCTTCGTCGCGAACGTAATTGCCGTCCGTTCCGTCGCCGGGGACCGATCGGGGTCCGACGGCGGCGTCGGAGTGATTCGACTGTAATCCGGGTCACGTTGCGGCGACGTTGCACGGCCGCTGCGGTGCCGGCCGCTCCGGGCCCGGCGCCGGCGCGCTCGGAGGTCGGGCGTGCTCGGAGGACGGCAGCGGTCAGAGGACGGCAGTGCTCAGAGGTCGGCGCCGCGCAGCTCCTCGAGCCGCACCACGGCCTCCGCGCGCTCGGGGGCGTCCGGCGGGGCGAGGGACAGCACCGCCATGAGCACGTCCTCGCCCTCGCGGGCCTCGGGGAGCCGGGAGTACCTCCACAGCTGGTCCCAGCTGCCGTTGTCCATGAGCAGCTGGTGCACGAGCGCGGCCGTGCGCTCCCGCAGGTCACGGATCGCGGGGGCGTCGGAGGAGGGCAGCAGCGCGCCACGGTAGCTCGCGAGCACCTGGTCCACGTCACCGCGGGTGATCGCCTCCCGCGCCTCGTGGAGGTCGCTCGTGATCCCGCCCGTGAGGCGGTAGGGCCGGGAGGCGAGACCGGGCCGGGAGGCCTCGGGCCCGGGTAGCGCGGCGAGCACCTTGCGCAGGCGCACGAGCTCCGCGCGCACGGTCCCCTCGGCGGCGCCGGAGTCGTGGAGGTCCTGGGCGAGCTCCCCGCCGCTCAGCCCGTCGCCGGCCCGGTGCAGGAGCGTGAGCAGCTCGGCGTGCCTCCCGCTCAGCTCCACCTGCTCCCCGCCGACGACGAGCAGCGGCGTGCGGCGGCCGAGCACGAGCAGCCGCGCAGCGGGGGACGCCGCAGCAGCGGGCCGGGGCGAGAGGATCGGGAAGGACCGGGGTGAGGCGGCCGTCGGCAGGGCGGATCCGGAGCCGGAGGCGGGGGCCCCTCCGCCGCCGGACTCCTCGGCGAGCAGGGAGCGCAGCTCCTCCTCCGCGGCGCGGGCGGCGGAGGCGAGCAGGGGCAGCACGAGCGGGGCGACGGCGTCCTCGCCGCCGGTGACGTCGATGACCCCGAGGGTCTGCCGGGTGAGCGGATGGAGCACGGGCACCGCGGAGCAGCTCCAGGGGTGGACCGCCTCGACGAAGTGCTCCGCGCCCACGACCTGCGCGGCCGCGCTCGTGGAGAGGGCGAGGGCGGGGGCGGAGGTGCCCATCGCCCGCTCGGACCAGTCCACCCCGGGGGTGAAGCCCATCCGCTCGGCGCGCGCGAGCATCGGCCGCTGGCCCTCGACCCACAGCAGGCGGCCGCCCGCATCGCCGAGGGCGACCACGAGCCCGGCGGAGACCGCGGGGTCGATGAGCCGGTCGCGCAGCAGCGGCAGCACGCGGGCGAAGAGGTGCTCGCGCCGCAGCTCCTCGAGGTCGTCGTCCACGACCGCCGGGTCGACGGCCGCGGCGCCGCGGGCGGAGAGGCTCGCGATCGAGCGCACCCAGCTCTCGAGCACGGGCGCGCGGACGGCGCCGAGCGTGCCGCGGGCGGGATCGAGCGCGGAGCGCAGGTCCTCGTGGGCGCGCAGCACCTGCTGCTGGTAGGCGCGCTCGGTGGGCGGGACCGGGGAGGCGGTCATCGCGCTCCTCGGTCGCCGATGTCGCCGTCGTCGCGGCGGTCCGACCCGCGCGCGCAGGCGCCCGCGAGCCGTGCTCGGTCGGTCACGATCCACCTCGTCGTCCGTCGTGCCGGGAATGGTCCGACGGTACCCGGGGCGACGGGGGAGGGCAACGGTGCTCGGGACCGACGGGGAGGCGGGGGAGAGGACGCGCGAGGGGCGAGGCCCCGCGTGCGGTGATCATGCGGTGACCTCCGCGAGCAGCTCGAGCACGTGGCGGTACTCCTGCCCGGTCGCGGCGTGCATGCCCAGCTCGCAGGTGCGGTTCGCGCTCACGTACGCGGTGGTGGGGCGGGCGGCGACCTCGGCCGCCTCCGCGGCCGTCGCGGAGGCGGTGAGCTCGGGGTGCAGCATGCCGCGGTCCCCGGCGTAGGCGCAGCAGCCCCAGGCGACGGGCACGACGACCTCCTCCGCCGCGGCCTCGGCGAGGGCGACGAGGTCCTCGGTCGCGCCGAGCGCGGTCGTCGAGCACGTGGGGTGCACGGTCACCGAGGGCACGCGGCCGCGGATCTCGAGGCGGGGGAGGAGGTGACGGCGGGCGAAGGTCACGGCGTCGATCACCTCGACGTCCACGCCCTCGCGGTGCAGGCTCTCGAGGGCGCCGAGCACACCCTCGGTGCAGCTCGCGGCGTCGACGACGACCGGCAGCGCTCCGTCCTGCGTCGCCGTGCGCAGGCTGCGGCGCAGGTGCTCGTGCATGCGCTCCTTCGCCGTGGTCATGCCCTTCGAGGAGAACGGCGTCCCGCAGCACAGGGAGGCGGCGTCGTCGGGGACGGCGAGGCGCACCCCGGCCCGCTCCGCGAGCACGGCGAGCGCCCCGGGGGCCCCGGCGCCGGCCGTGCCCCCTGTGCTCCCTGTGCTCCCTGTGCCGAACATCGTGTGGACGCAGGCGGGGAGGTGCACGGCCGCGGTCACGGCGGAGGCCCGGCCCCGCCCCCCGCCCCGCCGCACCGCCCCGCCGCGGCGGGGGAGCTCCGCGGTGTAGGCGGGCACGCGGTCCGCGCCGAGCAGCGCCCGCGCCGCCCCGGTGGCCGCGGCGGGGAGTCCGCGGGGCAGCGCCCCGGCCGCACCCATCGCGAGGGAGGCTCCGCGCGTGACCGTGTCCCAGCTCCCGGCCGCGGCGGCCCAGGCCGCGCCCTCGAGCGGGCCGGCCTCCTCGGCGCGCAGGCGTCGTACGAGGTCCCCGGTGTTGATGCCCACGGGGCAGGCGCTCTGGCACATGCCGTCCGCGGCGCAGGTCGCGAGGCCCTCGTACGGGTAGGCCTCGCGGATCGCGCGGGCGGTGCCCTCGTCCCCGGAGCGCTCCGCGGCGCGCAGGTCGCGGCGCAGCACGATCCGCTGCCGCGGTGTGAGGGTGAGGTCGCGGCTGGGGCACACGGGCTCGCAGTACCCGCACTCCACGCAGCGGTCCACCTCCTCCTCGACCTCGACCACGGGCTTGAGGTCCCGCATGTGGGCCCGGGGGTCGTCGGTGAGCACCACGCCGGGGTTGAGGATCCCGCCCGGGTCCACGAGCGCCTTGATCTCCCGCATCACGGCGTGCAGCGCGGGGCCGTACTGCCGCTCCACGAAGGGCGCCATCACGCGTCCCGTGCCGTGCTCGGCCTTGAGGTTCCCACCGTGCCCCAGCACGAGCTCGACCATGTCCTCGGTGAAGGCCTCGAGCCGGTCCCCGCGGTCCAGGTGCTCGTCGAGCAGGAAGTGGATGTTGCCGTCCTTCGCGTGGCCGAAGATCACCGCGCCGTCGTAGCCGTGCCGGGTGAAGAGCTCCTGCAGTCCCGCGCAGGTCGCCTCGAGGGCCGGCACCGGCACGGCGACGTCCTCGAGCAGGGCGGTGGAGCCGGCAGGCCGGGCCCCGGCGACCGCCGCGTACAGACCCTTGCGGGCCGTCCAGAGGGCCGAGCGGCGGCCCGGGTCGGTGGTCATGGCGAAGCCGGCGGCGGGGTCGAGCCCGCGGGCGAGCTGCTCGGCCCGCTCGACGCGCTCCGTGAGCTCCGCGGGGTCGTCGGCCCGCTGCTCGAGCAGCAGCGCCGCATGACCGCGCAAGTCGAGCGCCGTGATCTCCTGCGGGGCGCCCGCGAGGGCGCGGGCGACCTCGAGCGAGCGCGCGTCGAGCAGCTCGACGGTCGCGAAGCCCTGCTCGGTGAGGGCGGGCAGGGCGGCCGTCGCACGGCGCAGGTCCGGCAGCACGAGCAGCCCGGTCGCGGTGTGCGCGGGGACGGCGACGGTGCGGAACACCGCCGAGGAGACGAAGGCGAGGGTCCCCTCGGAGCCGATGACGAGGTGGGCGAGGATCTGGGCGGGCTCGTCGAAGTCGAGCAGCGCGTTGATCCCGTAGCCCATCGTGTTCTTCAGGGCGAAGCGCTCGCGGATCACGCGCACCGCCTCCGGATCCGCCCGCACCCGCGCCGCGAGTGCGTCGAGACCCGCGTGGAGGGCGGGCTCCGCCTCGCGCAGGAGGGCGTCGGCGCGGGGGTGGGAGGTGTCGAGCACCGTGCCGGAGGGGAGCACGCAGCGCAGCGACTCGAGGGTGCGGTACGTGTTCTCCGTGATGCCGGCAGCCATGCCGGAGGAGTTGTTCGCGATGATCCCGCCGATCGTGCACGCGGTCTCCGAGGCCGGGTCCGGTCCCAGGCGCCGTCCGTGCGGGGCGAGGCGCGCATTGACCTCGCGCAGGGTCGCCCCCGGTCCCACCCGCACCCGGGCGCCGCCCCCGAGCACCTCGACCGAGCGGAAGCCGCGACGCACGTCGGCGAGCACCGAGGAGGTCTGCGCCTGCCCGGAGAGGCTCGTCCCGCCGGAGCGGAAGGTCACCGGGCGCCGCTCCTGCACCATCCGGGCGAGCAGCGCCGCGACCTCCGCCTCGTCCCGGGGCACCGCGACCGCCGCGGGCAGCAGCAGGTAGTGGGAGGCGTCGTGGGAGAGCGCATGGCGGGTGACGGGCGAGGTGTCCAGCGACGGTGCGGGGCTCATGCGCCCACGCTATCCCCGTACGGCCCGCCCCTCGGGCGCGGCGGACCGGTACGGTCGGGGCGTGACCAGCGCACTGAGCACCTACCTCGACCGCCTGACCACCGAGCTCTCCGCGGCCGCCTGCACGGAGACCGACGACGCCGCCCCGCAGGACGCGGTGCTGCTGGACCGCGGCATCATCGGCTCCGCGGAGGTGGCGGGCGAGATCCCCGAGCTGTCCCGCCTCTCCGGTGCCCGGGAGGACCACGTCGGCGTCGCCCTCTGCGGGATCGACGGGGAGATCATCGGCGCCGGGAACGGCCGCGAGCACGCCTTCCCCGTGCAGTCGATCTCGAAGGCCTTCGCCTACGGCGCCGCGATCGATCTCCACGGCATGGAGCACGTGGACTCCGTCGTGGATGAGGAGCCCACGGGGGAGGAGTTCAACGCCCTCAGCCTGGACCCGCACACGAAGAAGCCCAAGAACCCGCTCGTGAACATCGGCGCGATCCGCACGCACGCGATGCTCGGCGCCGAGCAGTCCGAGCGCACCCAGCGCCTGCGCGCCGTGCTCGACGCCGCGGCCGGGCACCCGCTCGAGCTGCACCGCGAGACCTTCGAGGAGGAGCTCGGCACCGCTGACCGCAACCTCGCGCTCGCATACATGCTCCGCGCCGCGGGATCGATGGAGGAGGACGCCGCGGAGGTCGTGGGCGGCTACGTCCAGGGCTGCGCCGTGCTCACCACCGTCACGGACCTCGCGGTGATGGCCGCGACCCTCGCCTCGGGCGGCACGAACCCGCTCACGGGGGAGCGCGTCTTCTCCCGCGTCGCGGCGCGCCAGGTGCTCTCGGTGATGATGACCTGCGGCATGTACGACAACGCGGGGGACTGGGTGAGCGACGTCGGCCTGCCCGCGAAGTCCGGCGTGGGCGGCGGGATCATCGCGGCGCTGCCCTCCCGCTTCGGCGTCGCGAGCTACGCCCCGCAGCTCGACCTCCACGGGAACTCGGTGCGCGGCACCCTCTTCTTCGAGCGGTTCAGCGCGGACTTCGCCCTGCACCTCCTGGACGGCGTGCCCCCGCGGGACCTCCACGAGCGCGCCGAGGAGCTGATCCGGGAGAGGCACGTCGTGCACGGGGACGATCGCTAGACTCGCGTCCATGAGTTCTGCCGCGAGCAACGACCTGGTCCGACGTCCCTTCGAGGGGCTGCCGAACGAGCGGGACCTGGTGGCCATGCGCCAGCTGGTCCCCGCCGCGACCGCCCCGGCGCGCACCACCGCCGAGCACGGGGACGTCCCCGTCGTGCTCGCGACGATCCTGCCGATGGCCTGGCCCGCGGTGCGCCGCTCCGACGGCTCCGTCATCGTCGGCGTCCAGGCGAGCTACCCGGGCGGTGACCTCTCCCGCGGGATCGGCCAGGCGCTCGCCTCCGCGCTGGCCTCCGAGCCCGGCACCCCGGTCACCGCCGTCGAGGTGACGGCGGAGTCCCCGCGGCTGCAGGACCTGCTGGACCCCGCGTCGATCGGTGAGCTGACCGTGCACGACACCTTCGACTTCTGGCTGGACCCGGGTGCCGAGCGCACCGCGGAGATCGAGCACTCCCTGCAGCACGCGAACGAGTCGATCATGGCGACCGCCGCGGTGGAGGGCCTGCCCCATGCGTTCTGGGTGGACGCCGGGGCGAAGGAGCACCTCCGCTGGGTGCTCGACGCGGACGAGGACCGCGTCATCGACGCCGTCACCCGCCTGCACGCGCGGCGTGAGTCCGCGATCGGCGAGGGCACGAAGTACGTGGGCTCCTTCCGCGCGGAGGGCATGACGATCCCCGTGTGGGACCTGCCCAAGGGCTACGGGGCCGCCGGCGTCGCCGCGGAGGCGGAGGCCTTCCGCTCCCGCTTCGAGGAGGCGCTCGCGAGCACGGACCCGCTCACGCCCGCCGAGCGGCGCGCC
This sequence comes from Brachybacterium sp. NBEC-018, assembly GCF_024860185.1. Classification (NCBI taxonomy): domain Bacteria; kingdom Bacillati; phylum Actinomycetota; class Actinomycetes; order Micrococcales; family Dermabacteraceae; genus Brachybacterium; species Brachybacterium sp. NBEC-018. The sequence goes on along the minus strand of NZ_CP100650.1, from coordinate 3,745,450 downwards.
CGCGGCGGCATCGTCGCGCGGCAGGTGACCCTGCGATGAGCACCGCGGGGCCGCTCGCGGCGAACCGTCCTGAGCGGGTCGCCGTGGTGATCCCCGCCAAGAACGAGGCGGAGCGGATCGAGGCGACGATCGACGCGGCGCGCACGCTCGTGGGCGTCGACCTCGTGGTCGTCGTCGACGACGGCTCCACCGACTCGACCGCCGCGATCGCCATGGGCGCGGGCGCGGTCGTCGTCCGCCACCGGGTGAACCGGGGCAAGGCCGCCGCGATGGGGACGGGTGCTCAGCTCGTGGCCCTGCGGGAGGCGGCCGCGACGGCCGACGGCGGTGCGGACTTCACCGAGGAGATCCACGCCGAGCCCCGGGTCGCCGGCCACACGGGCCCGCTGCCGGTCATCGTCGACCACGAGGCCGACGACGCCCCCGTGCAGCGGGCACTGCTCTTCCTCGACGCGGACATGGGGGCCTCCGCCTCCGCCGCGCAGCCCCTCGTGGACGCCGTGCTCGTGACCGGGGTGGACATGGCGATCGCACTGCTGCCCCCGCAGGTGGGAGCCTCCGGCATGGGCATCGTGGTGCGCACGAGCCGCAACGGGATCCGCCGCGCCACGGGATGGGAGCCGCAGCAGCCGCTCTCGGGCACCCGCTGCATCACCCGCGAGGCATGGGAGGCCGTGCAGCCCCTCGCCGGCGGGTGGGGCGTGGAGACCGGGCTCAGCATCGACGCGGTCACCGCGGGGTTCTGGGTGAAGGAGATCCCCTGCGACCTCCACCATCGGGCGACCGGCAAGGACCTGCGCGGGCAGCTGCACCGCGCCGCCCAGCTCCGGGACGTGGTGCGCGCCCTCGCCGCCCGTCGGCGCCTGTCCCCGGAGATCCCAGGGGAGGAGGAGACCGACGGCGCTGCGCTCACGGACGGCAGCTCTCTCGTGGACGGCGGCTCCTTCGAGGCGAGCGGGGCCGACGCTCCCGCTCCCGCCGCGTACGACGATCCCGAGGAGGGTGCGGCCCCTCTCGACCAGGACGATCCCGAGGAGGGCGTGACGCCCCTCGTCGCGCCGGCTCCCACGACGGCTGACGCCACGGCCACGACGAGCGATGCCCCCTCGGCCGGTCCGCGACCCGGACCGCGCGCCGTCGAGGTGACCGTCGGAGAGGAGTCAGGCGAGGTCCACGAGGCCGACCCCGCTGACCCCGCCGAGATCGGCGTTGCCGCCGATGCCGACTCCGCCGATTCCGCCGATGCCGACGCTGCCAAGGAGGCCGGCGAGGCCGAGACTGCCGTCGAGCCCGAGCCCGAGGCGGCCGTCGAGCCAGAGACGACCTCGCACTCCTCGCTGAGCACGAGCGGATCATCGACGGCGTCCGCCTCCCGGCGTGCCGGCACGACGGGCGGCACCGCATGGGTCCGCCCCGCCGGCCTCCGGCAGCGCCTCGCCGCGCTCCCCGTGGACGGGGAGTTCGAGGAGGACGACCTCACCCGCCTGGAGGACACGGACATCGAGGCGCTCGATCGTGCCCTGCGGGACCTCCCCGTCGAGGGGCTCTTCGACACGGACGACATCGCCTACCTGGCGGGCGTGGACCTCGATGCCCTCGCGGCCCGGCTGCACGCCGCCCCGGTGACCGGGCCCTTCGCACCGATCCACGCGGTGATCATCGCTTCCCATCTGGGGTCGCCCGAGCCGCAGATCCCGGAGGCGCTGCGCGACTCCCTCGCTGCGGACGAGTACACATCCCTCGTGGTCCATGAGGCCGTCGACGCCCAGAACGGCGCCTCCTCTGCGGGTGAGGATCCGGGCCACCCCTCCGCCTGAGCGGATCCGGGGCCCGGACACGCCTCTGACCTGCAGTGATGCCCTTGCGTGAAGAAAAGTGGCCGAGGCCACTCCGAAAAGGGGCCTCTCAAGTTGACCGGACCCGGGGATCCACGTAATGTTCTTCCTCGTGCCCGGGAGATCGGGACAGCGGGAAGGCCAGAAGTGGCGGAACGCGAAATCGACTCCCACCAGGCGCTTCGGATAACTTCAGAACTGATGAGGCGCGGTTCACACCGCACCGAATTGACATGGAGAACCGGATCCCCTAAGTTATAGGGGTTGCCTCGGAGCGAGGAACTCGGAAGGGTTCTGATACTGAGTGCGCGTGTTGCTTGATATCTCAATAGCGTGTCTATTTGTTGATGCCAATATTTGATTGGCAGAATATACGGATGATTAGCAGTTACATGCTGGTTGTTTGTTTTTTGTCAGGTTTATAGTTTTTCATGTTTTTTCATGGAGAGTTTGATCCTGGCTCAGGACGAACGCTGGCGGCGTGCTTAACACATGCAAGTCGAACGATGACGGCCGAGCTTGCTCGGCCTGATTAGTGGCGAACGGGTGAGTAACACGTGAGCAACCTGCCCTTCACTCTGGGATAACCTCGGGAAATCGGGGCTAATACCGGATATGAGCTCCTGTCGCATGGCGGGTGTTGGAAAGTTTTTCGGTGAAGGATGGGCTCGCGGCCTATCAGTTTGTTGGTGAGGTAGTGGCTCACCAAGGCGATGACGGGTAGCCGGCCTGAGAGGGCGACCGGCCACACTGGGACTGAGACACGGCCCAGACTCCTACGGGAGGCAGCAGTGGGGAATATTGCACAATGGGCGAAAGCCTGATGCAGCGACGCCGCGTGAGGGATGACGGCCTTCGGGTTGTAAACCTCTTTCAGCAGGGAAGAAGCGAAAGTGACGGTACCTGCAGAAGAAGCGCCGGCTAACTACGTGCCAGCAGCCGCGGTAATACGTAGGGCGCAAGCGTTGTCCGGAATTATTGGGCGTAAAGAGCTTGTAGGTGGCTTGTCGCGTCTGCCGTGAAAACCCGAGGCTCAACCTCGGGCGTGCGGTGGGTACGGGCAGGCTAGAGTGTGGTAGGGGAGACTGGAACTCCTGGTGTAGCGGTGAAATGCGCAGATATCAGGAAGAACACCGATGGCGAAGGCAGGTCTCTGGGCCATTACTGACACTGAGAAGCGAAAGCATGGGGAGCGAACAGGATTAGATACCCTGGTAGTCCATGCCGTAAACGTTGGGCACTAGATGTGGGGAACATTCCACGTTTTCCGCGTCGTAGCTAACGCATTAAGTGCCCCGCCTGGGGAGTACGGCCGCAAGGCTAAAACTCAAAGGAATTGACGGGGGCCCGCACAAGCGGCGGAGCATGCGGATTAATTCGATGCAACGCGAAGAACCTTACCAAGGCTTGACATGCACCGGACGACTCCAGAGATGGGGTTTTCTTCGGACTGGTGCACAGGTGGTGCATGGTTGTCGTCAGCTCGTGTCGTGAGATGTTGGGTTAAGTCCCGCAACGAGCGCAACCCTCGTTCCATGTTGCCAGCGCGTAATGGCGGGGACTCATGGGAGACTGCCGGGGTCAACTCGGAGGAAGGTGGGGACGACGTCAAATCATCATGCCCCTTATGTCTTGGGCTTCACGCATGCTACAATGGCCGGTACAAAGGGTTGCGAAACTGTGAGGTGGAGCGAATCCCAAAAAGCCGGTCTCAGTTCGGATTGGGGTCTGCAACTCGACCCCATGAAGTCGGAGTCGCTAGTAATCGCAGATCAGCAACGCTGCGGTGAATACGTTCCCGGGCCTTGTACACACCGCCCGTCAAGTCACGAAAGTCGGTAACACCCGAAGCCAGTGGCCCATCCTCGTGAGGGAGCTGTCGAAGGTGGGATCGGTGATTGGGACTAAGTCGTAACAAGGTAGCCGTACCGGAAGGTGCGGCTGGATCACCTCCTTTCTAAGGAGCTACACCAATGATTGGTGGCTGTCTGCTCACCCGCGTGTGGTGAGGATGGTTGCTCAAGGGTGGAACATCAACGAAGAGGCACTTCGCCGGCGGTGACCGGCTCTAGTACGACCCCGAGTGGGTCTGGAACGAGCGGGGGAGTCGTTGGTTTGAGGTGGAGGCACGCTATTGAGTTGTGAGGCTGCACGCAGCCCTGGCACTGGTCTTCGGGTCGGTGTGGGGTGTGTGGCTGGTCCTCCCCTGCATGGTCGGCGCGGTTGCGTTGGTGGTGTGGGTGTGGGGTTGTTTCTTGAGAACTACATAGTGGACGCGAGCATCTTGTAAGCAATTTTAGTGTCTTTGTGTTGCCAAGTCTTAAAGGGCACACGGTGAATGCCTTGGCAAGAGGAGCCGATGAAGGACGTGGGAGTCTGCGAAAAGCCTCGGGAAGGTGACAACCGACCTGTGATCCGAGGATGTCCGAATGGGGAAACCCACCAGGGGTCATGCCCTGGTACCCGCCACTGAATGTATAGGTGGTGTGGAGGGAACGCGGGGAAGTGAAACATCTCAGTACCCGCAGGAAGAGAAAACAAATAGTGATTCCGTGAGTAGTGGCGAGCGAAAGCGGATGAGGCTAAACCGAGCCTGTGTGATACCCGGCAGGGGTTGCAGGTTGGGGGTTGTGGGACGTGCTGGACTGTTCTGCCGGACGGTCGACGTGAATGTGTGATGGTAGTCGAAGTCGTGTTGAGTGCGACGGCGTAGAGGGTGTGACCCCCGTAGACGAAACTGTTGCATGGCGTTGGGCGCTGTTCCCGAGTAGCACCGGACCCGTGAAATCCGGTGTGAATCTGCCAGGACCACCTGGTAAGCCTGAATACTACCTCTTGACCGATAGCGGACAAGTACCGTGAGGGAAAGGTGAAAAGTACCCCGGGAGGGGAGTGAAATAGTACCTGAAACCGTGTGCTTACAATCCGTCGGAGCCTTACGGGGTGACGGCGTGCCTTTTGAAGAATGAGCCTGCGAGTTAGTGGTCGGTGGCGAGGTTAACCCGTGTGGGGTAGCCGTAGCGAAAGCGAGTCTGAACGGGGCGTTCAGTCGCCGGCTCTAGACCCGAAGCGAAGTGATCTATCCATGGGCAGTGTGAAGCGCGGGTAAGACCGCGTGGAGGCGCGAACCCACTTCAGTTGAAAATGGAGGGGATGACCTGTGGATAGGGGTGAAAGGCCAATCAAACTTCGTGATAGCTGGTTCTCCCCGAAATGCATTTAGGTGCAGCGTTGCGTGTTTCGTGCCGGAGGTAGAGCACTGGATAGGCGATGGGCCCCACCGGGTTACTGACCTTAGCCAAACTCCGAATGCCGGTACGTGAGAGCGCAGCAGTGAGACTGTGGGGGATAAGCTTCATAGTCGAGAGGGAAACAGCCCAGAACATCAGCTAAGGCCCCTAAGCGTGTGCTAAGTGGAAAAGGATGTGAAGTTGCTGAGACAACCAGGAGGTTGGCTTAGAAGCAGCCACCCTTGAAAGAGTGCGTAATAGCTCACTGGTCAAGTGATTTTGCGCCGACAATGTAGCGGGGCTCAAGTACACCGCCGAAGCTGTGTCATTCCGGTTCTGCCGGGATGGGTAGGGGAGCGTCGAGCAGCCAGCGAAGCCGCGGGGGAACCCAGTGGTGGAGGCTGTTCGAGTGAGAATGCAGGCATGAGTAGCGAAAGACGGGTGAGAAACCCGTCCGCCGATTGATCAAGGGTTCCAGGGCTAGGTTAATCCGCCCTGGGTTAGTCGGGACCTAAGGCGAGGCCGACAGGCGTAGTCGATGGACATCGGGTTGATATTCCCGAACCGATCGTAGGAGGACCCATACCGAGGCAGTCGATGCTAACCACCCGATCAGTCCTCTTGCCCTTCGGGGTGAGGGATGCTGTGAGGCTGGGAACCAAGGTTGTAGTAGGTCAGCGCGAGGGATGACGCAGAGAGGTAGCTTCCGCGGACTTAATGGAATAGTCCGTCTAAGCGTGCAGCCCGACCCCGGGTAATGCTGGGGTCATCAAGGGTCAGACGTGAAGGGGATCCCGTATGGGCGTAGGTGAGTGATCCTGTACTGCCAAGAAAAGTTCCGGCGTGACGAATACGGTCGCCCGTACCCTAAACCGACTCAGGTGATCAGGTAGAGAATACCAAGGCGTTCGAGAGAATCGTGGTTAAGGAACTCGGCAAAATGCCCCCGTAACTTCGGGAGAAGGGGGGCCTGAAGGGTGAGAGCCCTGAGGGCCGCAGAGACCAGGGAGAAGCGACTGTTTACTAAAAACACAGGTCCGTGCGAAGTCGTAAGACGCAGTATACGGACTGACGCCTGCCCGGTGCTGGAAGGTTAAGAGGACCGGTTAGCTCTTTGGAGCGAAGCTGAGAATTTAAGCCCCAGTAAACGGCGGTGGTAACTATAACCATCCTAAGGTAGCGAAATTCCTTGTCGGGTAAGTTCCGACCTGCACGAATGGCGTAACGACTTCTCCACTGTCTCAACCGCGAACTCGGCGAAATTGCATTACGAGTAAAGATGCTCGTTACGCGCAGCAGGACGGAAAGACCCCGGGACCTTTACTATAGTTTGGTATTGGTGTTCGGAACGGCTTGTGTAGGATAGGTGGGAGACTGGGAAGCATTCACGCTAGTGAGTGTGGAGTCATTGTTGAAATACCACTCTGGTCGTTCTGGATTCCTAACCTCGGTCCGTGATCCGGATCAGGGACAGTGCCTGATGGGTAGTTTAACTGGGGCGGTTGCCTCCCAAAAAGTAACGGAGGCGCTCAAAGGTTCCCTCAGCCTGGTTGGCAATCAGGTGTTGAGTGTAAGTGCACAAGGGAGCTTGACTGCGAGACAGACATGTCGGGCAGGTGCGAAAGCAGGAACTAGTGATCCGGCACCTCATTGTGGAATGGGTGTCGCTCAACGGATAAAAGGTACCCCGGGGATAACAGGCTGATCTTGCCCAAGAGCTCATATCGACGGCATGGTTTGGCACCTCGATGTCGGCTCGTCGCATCCTGGGGCTGGAGTTGGTCCCAAGGGTTAGGCTGTTCGCCTATTAAAGCGGTACGCGAGCTGGGTTTAGAACGTCGTGAGACAGTTCGGTCCCTATCCGCTGCGCGCGTTGGATATTTGAGAAGACCTGTCCCTAGTACGAGAGGACCGGGATGGACTGACCTCTGGTGTGCCAGTTGTTCTGCCAAGGGCATGGCTGGTTGGCTACGTCGGGAAGGGATAACCGCTGAAAGCATCTAAGCGGGAAGCCTGCTTCAAGATGAGATATCCGTGCCCCTTGTGGGTGAGAGGCCCCCAGTAGATGACTGGGTTGATAGGCCAGATGTGGAAGCACAGCAATGTGTGGAGCTGACTGGTACTAATGGCCGATGACTTATCAACATCAAAGTTTGTTGTTTGCTGGTGTTCGCGTCCACTGTGTGGTTCTGGAGAAGCAACTCCTGCCATCGCGTCCCCGTGGGGGTGTGGTTGGTCAGGGCTGGTTGGTCTCGCCGTGTTACGGCGGTCATAGCATCGAGGAAACGCCCGGTTCCATTCCGAACCCGGAAGCTAAGCTCGATTGCGCCGATGGTACTGCACTCGGGAGGGTGTGGGAGAGTAGGTCGCCGCCGGACATCTTCATCGGGAAGGGTGGAGGACGTCGCTGGGATGCTCGTTCGAGTGTCTCGCCGTCCCCCGCCCTTCCCTTTTTTCATGCCGATTTCCAGTGCCGGCTCGGGCGCTCGCTCGCGGTGAGCACTCCGCACGTTCACGAGTCCGGCGACAGCCACCCGCGCCTTCAGCTGGACGTTGCCCATCGCTGCACAACGATTACACGCTGAGGCCCGGGATCTCATCGCGCTGAAGCGTGGGAGCCAATGCTGCTCGGCTCGTTCAAGGCCCCGAGAGCAGAGTGCTGAGCGGAGTGGCTCAACGGGAGAGAGTGGGCCGAAGCCGTCGCCCCCAATGACGTTCTCCGGGATCGCCGGCTCGCTGGCTCATGGATTCATCGGCTAGGCGGATCGTTGCCTCGTTGCCTCGTTGCCTCGTTGCCTCGTTGCCTCGTTCGCTTGTTCCCTCGGCGGAGAGGTGGAGAAGGCGTGGGGGCAGGGAGGGTCTGGGTCGGGCACAGCGCCCGTTGACGCACCAGGCGCTGCAGCGGCCTCAGCAGCGCAGCTGAGCGATTCTCAGAGACATCCCGTGTGGGAGGCGTCCTTCATGGAGGCATGACCGCCTCGTCGCACGCGGGGGCCGGCCCCACGCTCTGGCGTCGGCGTCGGCGTCGGCGTCGGCACCGGCACCGGCACCGGCACCGGACCAGCCTTGGGCAGACCTTCTCAGCGTCCCTCGGCGCTCAGACGGGCGCTGGTGCTGTCATCGGTTCCTGTGCCGGTCGCGTGGGCCGTCGGCCCGTCGCCTGGGTTGGGGAGCGCCGGGGGGAGCAGCACGAGGACGATCCCGAACATGGCCGCGACGAGCACCGGACCGGTGTCGTTCACCGCGTAGCCCAGCCAGCCGCCCGCGACCACCGCGATCATCGTGTGCAGCGCGGAGGGGTGCTCCTCGTACAGCGCGGCGAGCCGTGAGAGTCGGGCCCGGCGGGGCATGAGCGCGGCCACCGAGCAGGCGAGCGCGAGGACCAGGAGCACCGTGAGGGCGGGATAGCCGAGCGTCATCCCCACGTTCTGCGCGAGCTTGCGGACCACGACCGCCACGAGCTTGCCGGAGAGCAGCTCGTCGATGAAGCGCCCCAGATGCGTGCGGTCCTCCGGCGGCCGCAGCCAGTCCAGGAAGGACACCCCGAGCACGAGCACCGCGCCGCCGGCGAGCAGCGAGACCACGTGCCACGGCCGCAGGCGGATCCCCGAGACGAGCAGCGCGAGCAGGCCGAACGTCGGGACCGTCGCGAGCATCGACCCGAAGTCCGCGCCCATCGACGGCGTCACGCACACCACCGCGACGGCGACACCCACGCCGAGCGTCCACAGCACCCGTGCCCGCGCCGTGCGGAGCATGGTGAACAGGCACAGCAGGGCGATCAGCGACGCCGCGAGGACGATCCCGAACAGATGGTTGGAGAGCCCGTAGAAGCGGCCGCCGGAGATCGGCTGCGCGCCCAGCGGGGAGCCCAGCTGCAGCCGGGATCCCATCGCGGACTCCAGCAGGACGATGCCGCCCACGAGCGCCGCGCTCACCGCGACCGAGCCGCGTGGGACCCGCCGCCAGGGACCGGCGAGGACCACGAGCGCGAGCAGCGCGGAACCCGCCCAGACGACGCCCGTGAGAGCGAGCGCAGGATGCTCCGCGCGCCACCAGGGCACGAGCGAGGCCATGAGGCCCACCGGCAGGGCGAGCGGGGCGATCGTCGTCAGCGCCCGGCCGAGGGCGCGCACCCGTGGCCGGCGCGCGAGGGCCGGGACGAGCAGCAGGACCAGCCCCACCACCCCGAGCGCGAGCCAGGAGCCCAGCGCCGGGACCGTCGCGTCGTCCACCTCGAGGGCGGCGAGCGAGCGGTCCTTCACGAGCTGCTGCGGGTCCGCGCTCTCCGACCCCCGCAGGGGCTGGCCGTTGAGGAGACCCTCGGAGCTCGCCCCGTAGGAGGCGAGGATCGTGGGCGCGACGTCCGTCAGCATGACCACGCCCGGCTGCTTCGTCGCCCCCGAGGTGAGGGCACGGCCCGGGAGCGCGGAGTCCATCGCGACCTGCAGCCCCGCCGAGCGGGAGGCCATCGCCCCGGTGCGCTCCGTGGAGTCCGGATCCGCCGGGTCGATCGCCGCGACGGAGAGGGTGAGCGTGCGCGGCAGCGAGGCCGCGTCGCAGCCCCCGGCGGCGTCGATCACCTCGCCCGCCCGCGCGTCCAGGGCGGTGAGGGCGTCGGCCCGCTCCGGGTCGGCGCGGTCCGGCAGACCGCCGAGGTCCACGAGCACGATCCCGTCCTCCGCGCCGAGGCCCTCGGAGATCTCGTCGGCGGCGCCGTCGGGGAGGGTCGCCGCGGTGGAGACCGCCGGATCCGCGGGCTCGTCGGATCCCGCGGCGTCGTCGGACCCGGCGTCGTCCGGCCCGCCGCCTCCGTCGACCTCCGTCACCGGCACCCCCAGCTGTTCCCACTGGTCGACGGCCGGGTTCGGGATGCCGGCGGTGCGAGGGGCGTCCGCCGCGAGGCCGCGGAAGCCCGAGCGGATCGTCTCCATGCCCTGGCGCATCGTGGAGACCACGGAGACCGAGGTCGTGTTCATGGCGCCGAGGCCCGAGCGGTCCGCGAGGCACTGCAGGTGCGGCGTGAGCTCGGGGGTGACGTCGCGCCAGTCCAGGCCCGCGGTCGCGATCACGAGGCGGACGGGCTCGTCCGCCGTGATCGCGCCCTGCCCGTCCCCGCCCTCGGCCTGCGCCGAGGGGGCGCCCGCGAGGACCAGCGTCGCCGCGCAGAGCAGGGCGAGGAGCAGGGCCGGGAGCGCGGTGACGGGGCGGGGGAGGGACGGCATGGATCGATCGTACGGGCGTGGCCGTGCCCGCCCCTGGACCAGCGGTGACGACGCCGAGGAGGAGTGGGGGAGATCCCGGGACCCGGCGCTGCCCGCCCGCCGCGACCGGCCTGCGGTCGGGCACCGGCCCGGCAGCGGCGGACCGATACGCTCCTGGGCATGCGCTACGGATTCCTGGGCCCCGAGACCACCTTCACCCACCAGGCGCTGCTGCAGGCCTTCGAGGGCCCCGCGCCGGTCGCGGACCCGGCCGAGGTGACGATGGTGCCCTTCTCCTCCGTGGCGACGGCGACCACCGACCTGCTCGCCGGGGACATCGACGCGCTCATGGCCCCCATCGAGAACTCCGTCGAGGGCGGGGTCTCCGGCACCCTCGACGTGCTCGCCGCGACGGACTCGATCACCATCGTCGCCGAGCAGGTGGTGATCATCAGCTTCGTCCTCGCCGCGCGGGAGCCGATCGCGCTCGAGGAGCTCACGACGATCTCCTCCCATCCCCATGCGCAGGCGCAGGTGCAGGGCTGGCTGCGCACGCACGTCCCCGGCGCCCGCGTCGCGACCTCCTCCTCGACGGCCGCCGCCGCGCGCGACCTCGCCGAGGCGACACCGGAGCAGGCCCGCGGCCGCGCGGCCGTCTGCTCGCGGCTCGCGGCGGAGCACTTCGGCCTCGAGATCCTCGCCGACGGCATCGAGGACACCGCCGGCGCGCAGACCCGCTTCGTGCTCGTCACCCGTGAGGGCCGGATCCCCGCCCGCACCGGCGCGGACAAGACCACGATCGTCGTCCAGCTGCCCCACAACCGCTCCGGCGCGCTGCTCGAGGCGCTCGAGATGCTCAGCGCGAACGGCGTGAACATGTCCCGCATCGAGTCGCGGCCGATCGGCGACTTCCTGGGCCGGTACTCCTTCTCGATCGACCTCGAGGGCCACCTCGAGGACCGACGGGTCGCGGCCGCACTGCGCTCCCTGCACCGCATGTGCCCCGTCGTCCACTACCTCGGCTCCTACCCGCGCGTGGACGGGGAGCGCACGGAGGTGCGGGAGGACTTCGCCGACGAGACCTACGACGAGGCCCATGACTGGCTCGCGCGGCTCAGCGGGATGATCGAGGCGCCGCGCGGCTGAGGCGGGTGCGCCGACGGGCCCCGCGGACCGTCGGCCCCGGGGGAGAGGGATCAGCGGGCGCGGGAGCGCGAGCTGACCGGCACCCGCAGGCGCAGCACCCCGGGGTCCACGCGCGCGATGAAGTGCGTGGCCTCGTCGTCCGTGTCCCCGTCGAGCTGCACCGGCTGCGGCGCCGCCGTCACGACCTGCACCGCGGGGGAGTGGTAGCGCTCCATCGTCGAGAGCCGGTTCGCGATGCGCGTGCGGCGGCTGGGCACGAGACGCGGGTTCACGACCTCGGTGACGACCTGGCTGAAGCCGGCCGCGCCGCGCCAGCCGGCGACGACGATCTCGAGCCGGCCGTTGTCCACGGTCGCGCCCGGCATGAGCACGAAGCCGCCGGGGAGGCGGCCGACGTTGCCGAGGAGCACGGTGCGGGCGCGATGCGTGTGACGGGTGCCGTCGGGCAGGTCGAGGACGACGTCGACGCTGCGGCCCATGACGGTGCGCACCCCGCCGAGCACGTAGGCGATCCAGCCGATCCGCTTCTTCATACCGTCGTCGGTGTGGCCGATCATCTCGGCGTCCGCCCCGAAGCCGGCGATGACGAGGAAGATCTGCGGGGAGGCGGCGGTCGCCTCGGCGATCGAGCCGCCCGTCTGCAGCCAGCCGACGTCCACGTGGCGGTCCTGGCCGGTGAGCGCGGCGGTCATCGCGGCGGCCGGGTCCTCGAGCGGGACGTCGACGTTGCGGGCGAGCAGGTTGCCGGTGCCCGAGGGGATGATGCCCATGCGCACGTCGGTCCCGGCGAGAACGGAGGCGACCATGCGGACGGTCCCGTCGCCGCCCGCTGCCATGACGAGGTCCGCCCCCTCGGAGATCGCCTCGCGGGCCTGTCCCTGCCCCGGGTCCTCGACGGTCGTCTCGTAGAAGGCGATCTCCGCCTCCTCGACGCGCTCGACGACCTCGCGCAGGCGCGTGCGGAAGGCGTCGGCGTCCGCGAACTTCGAGGGGTTCAGGACGACGGCGACCTTGCGCAGCCGCGCGGGCGGGTCCTCCTGCGCCGTCGGCTCGCCGTCGGCCCCCGCCGCCTCGCCGCCGTCGACGACGGGGATCGCCCCGGTGGTCGCGGCGCGCAGCTCGGCGAGCTCGCGACGGTGCCGGCCCAGGGAGCGCAGCACCAGGGCGAGCAGGACGATCGCGACGACCCCCACGACGAGGCCGATGATCGAGAGCACTGCACCGAGATCCATGGGCACAGCGTACTGAGGTGCGGCGGTGCGGCCCGACCGCGTGGAAGACTCCCTCCCATGGCCACCAGCTCCTCGACGGACCTCGTCGACCCCGACAGCGTCCTGCCGCCCTTCGAGCAGATCCGCCGCGGCATCCTCGCCCAGCTCGCCACCGGCATCCTCCGCCCCGGGGACCGGCTCCCCGCGATCCGTGCGCTCGCCACGGACCTCGGGCTCGCCCCCGGCACCGTCGCCCGCGCCTACAAGGAGCTCGAGGCGGCGGAGGTGCTGCACACCGCACGCGGCGCCGGCACCCGCATCGCGGACCCGCTGCCCGCCGGCGTCGCCGTCGCCCCCGCCGGGGACCTCGACCCCGAGCTCGCCCGCCTCCTCGCCGCCCCGATCGCCGAGGCCCGCGCCGCCGGGCACGACCCCGAGGCCGTGCTCACCGCCGTGCGGACGCTGCTCACCTCCGCGGGCGAGGGACCCGCCGCCGCGGGTACCCTGGACGAATGATCGATCTGCGGCAGCTGCGCGAGAACCCCGACCTGGTCCGAGACGCACAGAGGGCGCGCCGGCGCGACGCCGGCGTGGTCGACTCCGTGCTCGCCGCGGACTCCACCTGGCGCGAGGCCACCGCCGCCTTCGAATCCGCCCGCGCGGAGCAGAAGAGCTTCGGCAAGAAGGTCGCCCAGGCGAAGGGCGAGGAGAAGCAGGAGCTGCTCACCCAGGTCAAGGGTCTCGCCGCGGACGTCAAGCGGCTCGAGGCCGAGGCCGGCGACGCCCTCGCCGAGCGCGACCGCCTGCTGCGCACGATCCCCAACCTCGCCGAGGGCGCCCCCGAGGGCCTCGAGGAGGACTTCGTGCTCCGCGAGACCGTCGGCGAGATCCCCGCGTTCGAGGCGCCCGTCAAGGACCACCTCGAGATCGCCGAGGGGCTGAGGGCGATCGACATGGCGCGCGGCGCGAAGGTCTCCGGCGCCCGCTTCTACTTCCTCACCGGCGTCGGCGCGCAGCTCGAGCTCGCGATCCTCAACGCCTCGATCGACCAGGCCACGCGCGCCGGCTTCACGCCGATGATCACGCCCACGCTCGTGCTGCCCGAGTCGATGGAGGGCACCGGCTTCCTCGGCGAGCACGCCGACGAGGTCTACCACCTCGACAAGGACGACGACCTCTACCTCGTGGGCACGAGCGAGGTGGCCCTCGCGAGCTACCACCGTGACGAGGTCCTCGACCTCTCCGACGGCCCGATCCGCTACGCCGGCTGGAGCGCCTGCTACCGCCGCGAGGCCGGCAGCTACGGCAAGGACACTCGTGGCATCATCCGCGTGCACCAGTTCCACAAGGTCGAGATGTTCTCGTACTGCCGCATCGAGGACTCCTACGCGGAGCACGAGCGGCTCCTGGACTGGGAGCGGGAGATGATGGCGAAGATCGACGTGCCCTACCGCATCATCGACACCGCCGCCGGCGACCTCGGCACCTCCGCCGCCCGCAAGTTCGACTGCGAGGCGTGGATGCCCTCGCAGGAGACCTACCGCGAGCTCACCTCCACCTCGAACACCACCCAGTTCCAGGCCCGGCGGCTGAACATCCGCGAGCGCACCGAGGACGGACTGCGCCCCGTCGCGACCCTCAACGGCACCCTCGGCACCACGCGCTTCATCGCGGCGATCCTCGAGAACCACCAGCAGCCCGACGGCTCCGTGGTGGTCCCCGAGGGCCTGCGCCCGTTCCTCGGCGGCCGTGAGGTCTTCGAGGTCGTCGCCTGAGATGACGGGAGCGGAGCGGAAGGGCCTCGGGCGGCGGATCCTGGCGGCGCTCCGTCATCGTCGGTTCACCCGTTCGTCAGGCGGGGCTGGAACACTGGACGGCATGAATCCCGCGCCCGCGACGACCGACGTCGAGGCCACCCGCGCCCGCCTCGCCGATCACCTCGACCAGCTCGCCGGGGAGCACCTGCTCATCGGGCTCGACGTCGACGGCACCCTCGTGGACCACGACGGCGCGATGAGCGCCCCCATGCGCGAGGCGCTCCAGCGCGCCGCCCGCGGGTCCACCGTCGTCATCGCGACCGGCCGCTCCCTCGGGGCGACCGTGCCGATCGTGCGCGCCGCCGGCATCGAGCACGGCTACGCCGTCTGCTCCAACGGCGCCGTGACCCTCGAGATGGACCCGTCGGCCCCCGAGGGCTACCGGGTGATCGACACCCGCACCTTCCAGCCGGGCCAGGCCCTCGCCACGCTGCGCGAGGTCGCCCCGGACGCGCACTACGCCGTCGAGATGGCCAGCGGCGCCTTCCGCGCCACCCCCGGCTTCCAGGACGCGAGCTTCGGCGTCGAGGCGATCGAGAGCGACCTCGACCAGCTCATGGACCTCGAGGCCGTGCGCGTCGTCGTCCATGTCCCCGACCTCTCCCCGCAGGAGTTCAGCCGCGTGATCGCCGAGTCCGGCGTCCACGGCGTCGAGTACGCGATCGGCTGGACCGCCTGGCTCGACATGGCCGCCCCCGGCGTCTCCAAGGCGAGCGCCCTCGAGGTGGTGCGCGAGCGGCTCGACATCCCCCGCGAGCGCACCCTCACCGTGGGCGACGGCTTCAACGACGTCGAGATGCTCGACTGGGCACAGGTGGGCGTCGCCATGGGACAGGCGCCGCAGGGCGTCAAGGACGTCGCGGACACCGTCACCCTCTCCGTCTACGAGGACGGCACCGTCCTCGTGCTCGAGGCCGTCGCCCGCTGATCCCGCGGGGCCTCAGCGCCGGCGAAGGCCGGCGTGGATCGACTGCTCCGTCCGACGGTTCCGATCGCGCAGGGGACGCGCCCAGCGGGGGTAGAAGGCGCCCGGCAGCGGGAGGAACGTCATCATCGCCCAGAGGAGCGTGACGAAGGCGCCGAGGCCGAGCGGCACGGCCAGCCATGCCAGGTACCTCCCGACCTCGGGGAGCACGATCGCCGCCGCGCACAGGCACAGCACACCCAGCATGGGAGCACCGAGCACGGTCATCCTCTCGTCCCGGGTGAAGCTCCCGAACTCGTTGCCCATCCAGCGCCGTGCGGCCGGGGATCCGCCGTGGCGGGCCCAGGCGGTGTACGCGAGCAGCGCGACCCCCACCAGGGTGAGCCCGGAGGCGACGAGGAGCCGTGCGGTGAGCTGAGAGGTCATGGGCAGCAGTCTCTCATCGGTCCCGCAGGTGAGGGGGGCCGGAGATGGGGACCTCTCCCCATCGCGCCCGGGGATGAACCGCTGGATGATGTCCGGGACAGGTGATGAGATCAGGGGAGAGCATGGGCTTCTACGGAATGGACACCGCGCAGGGCGAGCAGTTCGCCCAGCTGCTGGCGGACCGCAAGGGGACTCTCGAGGAGAGGGCAGGCCAGCTCGACGGGGTGATCCAGGGCATCGACGGGTTCTGGAGGGGCCCTGACGCCGACACCTTCCGCGACGAGTGGGTGCGCATCGACACCTCGCTGGTCGAGCAGGCGGTCGAGCGGCTGATGGAGCTCGCCCGCGAGATCGCCGAGCACGCCCAGGCGCAGGACATCGCCTCGGCGGCGGGCGTCATGGACGCGATGGGGGAGCGTCTGAGGGACATCTTCTCCTTCGACGGCGGGTGGGAGAACCCGCTCTCGGCGTTCGGCGACTGGCGGAACTGGGCGACCGGCGCCATGGGGGTCTTCACCGGCATCGGCGACGACATGCTGAAGAACGCGTGGAAGGTCTTCGCGAAGGGCGGCGAGGATGCGATCGTGCCCTGGCTCCGCACGGCCTACGGGTTCAAGAGCGCCGGCAAGGTGCTGGGGCCCGTCGGCACGGTGCTCACTGGGGTCTTCGCGGGGGTCGACCGATGGAACGAGGACGCCGGCGATCCGAGCCTCAGCACCGGTGAGCGGGTCACTCGCGCCGCCGTCGACGGAGGGGCGAACATGGCCGGCGCGGCGGCGGGTGCCTGGGGCGGCGCCGCCGCCGGTGCTGCGATCGGCTCCATCTTCCCCGGACCCGGCACCGTCATCGGTGGTGTGGTCGGCGGGATCGTCGGTGGCATCGTCGGCGGCGGCGTCGCCGATGCCGTCGTGGACTGGGCGCTCGGATGACCCCCACGGCGCGCACCACTTCCCCGCACCGACCGAGAGAGGCATCGCACTCATGACGACAGAGCTGATCACCCACGAGGTCTCCGTCCCCGGGGTCCCCGAGGTCACCGCCACGGTGGGAGTGCCCGCCGGATGGATCACGGGAGACCTCGAGGAGCCCGCGGCGTTCATCGCTCACATGACGCCCGAGCAGGCAGGGCCCTTCGGCGACAACCTCCTCGTCAGCATCGAGCGGCTCGGGGACGATGCTCCTGCCGACCTCGAGGAGCTCCAGGGTCTCCTCTACGCGCAGGCCTTCGCCACCGTGCCCGACTTCCACGCGATCGACGACCGAGAGCTCGAGGTCGCGGGGAGGGAGGGGTGGTTCCGCGCGTCGCTGCAGACCACCCCGGTGGGCATCACCGCTGTCAACCGCCAGGTCTTCACACGGCGCGGGGACGTCCTCGTGACCCTGTCGCTGACGACGATGGCGTTCCGCGACCGTGAGCACGACGGGCTGTTCGACGATCTGCTCGAGGCCTTCACCATCGACGACCAGGAGGACGACGCCTGATGACGATCGACTACGACCCGGCCACGGGCACGCTCCGAGGGACTCCTCCCGAGGTCGAGGGGGCGAGGCGGCTTCTGACGGAGGGGGACCTCTCCGTCGGCGGCGCGCTGCCCTCGGACGACCCGATCCTCCGGGCGATGGCGGCGTCGCTGCGCACGCCGATGCTCACCCTCGAGATCACGAACTCCGGTCCCGGCGGTCACCATCGGCATCTGATCGACGTCGGCACGAACGCGGTGACGGTGCGGTGGAGCAGCACGGGAGCGGATCTCGCCGAGCTCGTCGGCTCGCCGTTCCAGGTGCTCCCCGGAGCCATCACGCGACTGGTGGGCTTCCTCCCGGGGCGCCCGCCGGTCGAGGGGACCGCGCCCGTGCGCGTTGGAGCCGAGCAGGTGACCGCTCTTGCGTCCGAGGACCGGGCGGAGCGCGCCGCCGCGTGGCCCGGAGTGCGTGATCTGCTCGGCTCCGCGATAGACCCTGCGGAGGCCGACGCCTCCTGGCAGCTGGTCCGTGCGCACAGCGCATGGACCGGGTCCGACGGGGCGCCCGAGGAGGACCTCGCCGTCTACCTGCGAGCCGGCGACACCTATGCCGTCCTGGTCCAGGACGGGGATCGGCTCGACCTCGTTCCCGTGCCGTCGATCACGGCGTGGGAGGCCATGGTCCGGGTGCTCCCGGGGTCCGGCGAGATCAAGGACCCGCGGTCCTGACCGTGGTGCCGCCCTCGGTCTGATCAGTGGGCCGTCACCTCGAGGACGACCTTCCCCAGGTGGCCGCCCTCCCGGAGCACGGCCTGGGCCTCCTCGGCGCGGTCGAGCGGGAAGCGGGCGTGCACGGGCACGCGCAGGGAGCCGTCCTCGAGCATCGGCCACACCAGCTCGCGGGTCGCCGCGAGGATCTCGCGCTTGCCCTCGGTGCTGCGCGAGCGCAGCGTCGTGCCGATCACCCGGGCGCGCTTGCCCATGAGCAGGCCCACCGGCAGCTCGCCGCTCGCCCCGCCGAGAGTGCCGATGATGACGAGGCGGCCGTGCTCCCGCAGCATGCCGACGTGGCCGGCGAGGGCCTCCCCGCCGCCCACCACGTCGAGGATCACGTCGGCCCCGCCGGCCTCGCGGACGGCGGCGAGGAGGTCCGTGGTGCGGCGGTTCCAGGCAACGTCGGCGCCGAGCTCCCGCGCGCGGGCGACGGCGCCGTCGGAGCCGACGGTCGTGAGGACCCGCGCCCCGAGGCGCCGGGCGAGCTGGATCGCGGTCGTGCCGATGCCGCCCGTGCCACCCTCGATCAGCACCGTCTCGCCCTCGCGCAGGCCGCCCTCGACGACGAGGTTCGAGACCACGGTGGCCGTGACCTCGACGACACCGGCAGCGTCGCGGAGGTCCATGCCGGCCGGGACCGGGAGCAGCTGCCCCTCCGGCACGGCGACGACCTCGGCGTAGCCGCCGCCCGCGAGCAGGGCGACGACCTCCTCACCGGTGTCGCGGCGCCGGCCGGCGACCTCGAGGCCCGGCAGCTCGGAGGCCCCGGGCGGCGGCGGGTAGTGCCCCGCGACCTGGGCGAGATCGGCCCGGTTCACGCCCGCGGCGACGACGTCCACGAGCACCTCTCCGTGGCCGGGGACCGGCTCGGGGACCTCGGTGAGCTCGAGCCGGTGCTCCGCGGTGATCGTCATGGCGCGCATGGGACCACCGTAGCGAGCGCGGCCAGGGCGTGGGGGAGAGGGGGAGAGGGCTCAGCGGGAGACGACGACGATCGTCTTCAGCGAGCTCTCGCCGGGGACCTGGGTGAGCGCCGCCTCCGCCTCCTCGAGCGGGAACTCCGCCGTGACGAGCGCGTCGAGGTCCACGCCCGGCGCCTGGGCGGCCGCGATGACCTTGGGCCAGGTGTCGACGTAGCGGAAGATGCCCGTCAGCACGATCTCCTTGTTCATGACCTCCTGCACGGGGATCGGCATCTCCTCCGCGCCGAGCCCCACCATGACGGCGGTGCCTCCCGGGCGCAGCGCCTTCAGCCCCGCGAGCAGGGCGGGGGTGGCGCCGGAGCACTCGATGAAGGCGTCCACGCCGAGCGCCGCCGGGTCGAAGCCCGGGTCCAGGGGATCCACCGCGGAGGTCGCGCCGAAGCCGAGGATCTGCTCGCGGCGCGAGGCGACCGGGTCCGAGACGATGATCTCGGTGGCGCCGTAGGAGCGGGCGGCGATCGCGGTGAGCGCGCCGATCGGCCCGGCCCCGGCGATGAGCACGCGGCTGCCGGGGGCGAGCTGCGCCTTGCCGACGGCCCACATGCCGACGCTGAACGGCTCGAGCAGCGCGCCGGCGTTGTCGCTCAGCGCATCCGGGATCGGGAAGGCGAACTCCGCGGGCGCGGTGACGTAGTCGCAGAAGGTGCCGTCGATCGGCGGGGTCGCGTAGAACTTCATGTCCGGGCAGAGATTCAGGTGGCCCGTGGTGCACTGGCGGCAGGTGCGGCACGGCCGCTGCGGCTCGACGGCGACGCGCTCGCCGATGCGGGAGGGGTCCACGCCCTCGCCCACGCCCGCGATCACGCCGGAGACCTCGTGGCCCAGGATCAGCGGCTGCTCGACGACGAAGTCCCCGATCCGCCCCTCCTTGTAGTAGTGGACGTCGGATCCGCAGACGCCCACGGCGCGCACGCGCACGAGCACCTCGCCCGGCGGCGGGGTGGGGACGGGGCGCTCCTGCATCTCGACCTCGCCCTGGCGCAGCAGCACGGAGGCGCGCATCGTGGCAGGGACGTCGGGCGCGAGGACCGGCCCGGTCGAGGGTGCTGTGCTGGTGGCGGGGGCGGGGACGGACATGGATGCTCCTTCGGATCACGGGTCGGGACCATTGTGCGGGACAGCGCGTTCCCGCGGCAGGTCGCGCCCGTCCCTCGGGCGTCCCCCGCCTCTCCCCGCGCCGGTATGATCTCGGGGTGCCTCCGGGCACCGGGAGGGTTGACAGAGCGGCCGAATGTGGTGGTCTTGAAAACCACTGTGCAGTGACCCTGTACCGCGGGTTCGAATCCCGCACCCTCCGCCCGACGGCCCGTCCGGGGCCTGCCGCACCGGGACGGACCCCCAGCGTGGAGCCGCGCGTCCCGCGTAGCATGAGCCGAGCCCGCGGACCCGGCCCGGCCGGCACACCCCTGCGGCGAACGCGAACGGTTCAAGGGAGAGAACGAGCCATGGCCCAGTACACAGGCGTCCCCGTCAGCCCCGGCCGGGTGGTCGGCACCATCCGCACCATGGCACCGCCGGTCACCGAGCCGTCGGCCTCCCAGAAGGTGCCGGACGGCGTCACCCCGGAGGCGGAGGCGGAGCGCATCCCCGCCGCCGCCGCGGCCGTGCAGAAGGCGCTCACGCGCCTCGCCGAGCGCGCGAACGGCGACGGCAAGGCGATCCTCGAGGCGACCGCCCAGATGGCCGCGGACCCGTCCCTCGCGACCACCGCGAAGGGCCTCGTCGTCACCGCCGGCAAGAGCGCCGAGCGCGCCGTGTGGGAGGCCGGCGACCAGGTCGCCGGCATGCTCGAGAACATCGGCGGCTACATGGCCGAGCGCGCGACCGACGTGCGCGACGTGCGCTCCCGCATCGTCGCCGAGCTGCGCGGCGAGCAGGCTCCCGGCATCCCCGACGTCGACGAGCCCTTCGTGCTCACCGCGATCGACCTCGCCCCCGCGGACACCGCGACCCTCGACCCCACGCGCGTGCTCGCCCTCGTCACCTCCGACGGCGGCCCCCAGTCCCACACCGCGATCCTCGCCCGCCAGCTGGGCCTGCCCGCGATCGTCGCCGCCCGCGACATCCACGAGTTCGCCGACGGCACCGAGGTCTTCGTCGACGCGGGCTTCGGCACGATCACCGACGAGGTCACCGAGGAGCACCACCGCTTCGCCGAGGCCTGGGCCGAGCTGCAGAAGAACCCGCTGACCTACGAGGGCGGCGGCGGTGTGCTCGCCGACGGCACCCGTGTGCAGCTGCTCGCCAACATCGGCGGCGCGAAGGACGCCGAGAAGGCCGTCGCCGCCCATGCCGACGGCGTGGGCCTGTTCCGCACCGAGTTCCTCTTCCTTGACCGGGAGGACGAGCCCTCCGTCGAGGAGCAGACCGCCGCCTACCGTGAGGTCTTCGCGCACTTCCCCGGCCAGAAGGTCGTGGTGCGCACGATCGACGCCGGCGCGGACAAGCCCCTCCCGTTCCTCACCGACGCCGACGAGCCGAACCCGGCCCTCGGCGTGCGCGCCTACCGCACCTCGTGGGAGAAGCGCTCGGTGCTCACCAACCAGCTCGACGCGATCGCCGCCGCGACCGAGGGGACCGAGGCGACCCCGTGGGTCATGGCGCCGATGATCTCCACCCTCGAGGACACCGAGGACTTCGCGGCCCTCTGCGCCGAGCGCGGCCTCGACCCCGCCGGGATCATGGTGGAGACCCCCTCCGCCGCGATCACCGCGGACCGCCAGCTCACGGCCTGCGACTTCGCCTCGATCGGCACGAACGACCTCACCCAGTACACGATGGCGGCGGACCGCATGCTCGGCTCCCTCGCCCACCTGAACAACCCGTGGCAGCCCGCCGTGCTCGCCCTCGTGAAGGCCACCTGCGACGGCGCCCGCACCGCCGGCGGCGACGCCGGCGCCTACGGCGATAAGGCCGTGAAGCCCGTGGGCGTGTGCGGCGAGGCCGCCGGCGACCCGGGCCTCGCGGTGGTCCTCGTGGGCCTCGGCGTGAACTCCCTGTCGATGACGCCCCGCTCGCTGCCCGCCGTCGCGAAGGTGCTCTCCACCGTCACGATCGAGCAGGCCCAGGAGCTCGCGGCCGCGGCGGTCTCCGCCCGCACCGCGGACCTCGCCCGCGACGCCGTGCGCGCGGGCCTGCCGATCCTGGGCGAGCTCGGGCTCTGAGCCGCTCTGAGCGACGCCTGCTTCCACGAACGGGAAGCAGGCGTCGCTCCGTGTCGCCGCGGGGTGCGCGCTGCCGGGTCGTGCCGCTGCCGGCCTCCTCTCCCACGCACGATGCCGCCTAAGCGACATCCGCTTCCGGGATGGGGAGGCAGGCGTCGCCGCGACGTCCGTCGGCGCCGTCGTCGTACGATGTCGCCCGCGGCTGCGGCTTGCGCATCCCACCTCGAGCGACATCTGCTTCCGGGAAGGGGAAGCAGGTGTCGCTCGGTGGTGTCGGTTCCGTGCCGCCGGCCGCGGGAGGTCATGAGTCCCTCACGCGGTGAGGGGTGTTCTCGCGTCCTGGCGGGCGAGGAGTGCTCGGAGCCGGAGCAGAACGTCCGCCGGCTCGTGGAGGTCCTGGGCCGTGAGGCGGAGGACCGCCCAGCCCATCCGATGGAGCGCCTCGTCCTTGACCCTGTCGTCGGCCTGCTGCTCCGCCACCGTGAGATGTCGCAGGCCGTCGTACTCGACGGCGATCCGCTGCGCCTCGTAGGCCAGATCGATGTGGAAGCGCCGGCCCGTCGCCGGATCCACCACGGCGAGGTTGTTGACCGGCTCGGGGAACCCGTTCCGCCACAGCATCAGACGGGTGCGCGTCTCCATGGGCGACCAGACGTTCGCGCGCACCATCGTGATCGCTCGCCGGAGCGAGGGTGCGCCGCGGCCGGTCTCGGCGAGGACGAGGGACGTGAGCTCCGCGAGCGGGACATGGATCGCGGCGCCGTGCCGGCGCGTCGCCAAGGAGTCCATGGCGATGACGAGGTCGTCGAGAGCCCAGTGCCGGGCGCTCTGCGCCAGGGCGGTCACCGGTGGGGCGAGGTCCATGCCGTGATGCCGGAGCCGGGCACTGACCGAACCTCGATGAACGGCCAGGGTCGAGGTGCGGCGGGCGGAGCCGGAGCGAGGTGCCACACAGTGCACACGCTCGCCCTCGGCCCACCCGCGACCTGAGGGGAGGGGGACCTCGAGGAGCTCGAGCGCGGTCTCGTGGCTGACCACGGCGCCGGGGATGACCTCACGTTGGAGCGTCTGCACGACAGCCCGCAACGACGCCGGCTTCGCGACCGTCGTGACCCAGCCGGGCAGCACGCTCCGCACCAGATCCGGGTCGGCGAGGAAGCGCGGGTGCATACCCTGCTCGAGCAATGAAGCACGGCGGTGGACGTCGAAGGGCGGCAGGTCGCGGGGATGCAGGGCCATGCCGAGGAGTGTGGAGGAGCGCCCGCTCTCGCGGATCCATCGGTGCCGGCGATGTGGATGGACGGCCATGGGGGAGGGACGACCGCCGGCTGAGGGCGTTCCTGTCTCACGGGGCGACGTGCGCTTCCCAGATGGGGAAGCAGGTGTCGCTCGGGTGAGTTGGGCGGCCGGGCGGGGCGGGCGTTGCCTGCCCGGCGCTGAGAGCACGCCGCCCCTGACGCAGCACCGCCCGCCGCCGGCGTGGGCCGGGGGCGGGCGGTGCGGTGGTACCGGTGCCGGATCAGGCGTCGGCGTCGAGGTCCTTCTCGAGCAGCGCGGCGAGGGCCGCAACGGCCTCGTCGGCACCCTCGCCCTCGGCGCGCAGGGTGACCTCGTCGCCGTTGCCGGCGCCGAGGGTCATGAGCATGAGCATGCTCGAGGCCTGGACGGGGCTGCCGCCGACCTTCTCGATGGTGACCTCGGCGGGCTGCTCCGCGGCGGCCTTGGAGAAGATGGTCGCCGGGCGGGCGTGGAGCCCGGAGGCGCTGGCGATCTTGACGGTGCGCTCTGCCATGGGAGTGCCTTTCGTTCGGGGCCGCGGCGCGGCCGGTCGCGGACGGGCCGCGGTGGAGGTGTACGGACAGGGACGATATCGGACGGGCCGGGGTGACGCCGGGGAACGCTCGCTCCCCGGCGCCGCCCCGAGGTCAGAGCTGCGCCTGGCGGGCCGCGACGCGGTCGCGGAGCGCAGGGGTCAGCGGATGCTCGGGGGCGAGCCCCGTGATCTCCGCGGTCGCGGCATCGGCGTCCTTCGACGCGAGCAGCTCCTGGAGACGCGTGACCTCCTCGTCGCCCTCGGGGGTGAAGGCGAGCGCGGCGGCGAACGCGTCCTGCAGCGCGGAGGAGCCGAGCTCCCGCTCCGCGAGCTCCGCGGCCGGGCCGACGATGCGGTCCTCCCGGGAGAGCTTGCGCAGCGGCGAGCGGCCCACGCGCTCGACCGGATCGGGCAGTGACGCATTCGCGAAACGGCCCTGCACCTTGGTGCGGTAGGCCTCCATCTCCTCCGGTGCGAAGCCGTGCTTGGCGACCAGCAGCGCGGAGGTCTCCTCGAGCACGGCGGCGACCTGCGCGGCGACGGCGGGATCCGCGACGGACTCCGCGATCGTCGCGTGGCCGGCCGCGAAGCCGTGCCAGGCGGCCGTCGCGTGGCCCGTGTTGACGGTGAAGAGCTTCCGCTCGATGTACGGGCCCAGCTCGTCCACCCAGGTGATGCCGGGGACGTCGGGGACGGTGCCGCCGAAGGGACCGCGCTCGACCGCCCACTCGTGGAAGTCCTCCACGGTGACGTCGAGGCCGGCGTCCGCGTCCTGCACGGGGACGATGCGGTCCACGGCGGTGTTCGCGAAGAACGCCTTCTCGTCGAGGTCGTCGCCCTCGTAGGCCGCGCGGACCTCCTGCTCGAGGATGTCCGTCGCGTTGATCGCGTTCTCGCAGGCCATCACGGCGACGCGCGGGGCGCCGGCCGGCCTGGCCGCGATGCCGGCGGCGATGTTCGGCGCGACGAAGCGCAGGATGCGCACGCCCACCGCGGTGGTGACCACGTCCGCGTCGGCGAGCTCCTCGGTGAGGACCTCGGGCTGCTGCTTCGAGTTGACGGCGCGGAAGCCGGTCACCACGGTCTCGGTCGGGTGCTGGCCGACGGTCGCGACGGTGTAGCTGTCCGCCTGCTGCAGCTGGGCGATGAGGGCGTCGGCGACGTCGGCGAAGACGAGCTCATAGCCGGCCTCGTGCAGGAGCAGGCCGACGAAGCCGCGGCCGATGTTCCCTGCACCGAAATGGACTGCCTTCATGGGTGGATCACTCCTTGTCGGAACCGAAGATGTCGAGGATCTCGTCCGGGCTGGTCGCCTTCTCGAGGCGCTCCACCTGGGCGGGATCGGAGAAGGTCATGGCGACCTTCTGGAGCAGCTCGAGGTGCTCGTTGCCCTGGCCGGCGATGCCGACGACGAAGGTCACCGGGCTGCCGTTCCAGTCGATGCCGCCCGGGTAGCGGGTGAAGGTCATCGCCGAGCGGCGGATCGAGGACTTCGCCTCGTTCGTGCCGTGGGGGATGGCCAGGCCGTTGCCCATGAACGTCGAGACGGAGGCCTCGCGGTCGTGCATCGCGGAGACGTAGTCCTCGCCCACGGCGCCCGCGGCGACGAGCAGGGAGCCCGCCTCGTCGATCGCGGAGTCGGCGCCGGTCGCGGAGCCCTGCAGGACGATCGAGTCCCGGGAGAGGATCTGCGGCGCGGCGTCGGCCGGTGCGCCCGCGCCCGTCGCAGGGGCATCCGACGGGGCCTCCGCCGCATGACGACCCCGGGTCGAGGACTCGGCCCCGGCCGCGGTGGCGCCCGCGGCAGCTGCGCCTGCGCCCGCGCCGGCGGCAGCGGTGAGGGATTCGTTGCCGCCGTCGGCCGTCGCGGCGGTGTCGGCCGTGTCCGCTGCGTCGGAGGCGTCCTCCCCGTTGTTGCGGCTGCGGACGAGGTCGACGACCTCGTCGTAGCGCGGGGAGTTCATGAACTGGTCCACGCTCACATGGATCGCGGAGCCCGTGCGCTGGCGGGCGCGGTCGGTGAGCTCCTTCTGGGTCACGACCACGTCCCACTCGTCGTTCAGCGACGAGATCGCCTTGTTGGTGACCTCGACGTCGTCGAAGCCGGCGCCGCGCACCTTCTTGCGCAGCACGGTCGCGCCCATGGCGGAGGAGCCCATGCCGGCGTCGCAGGCGAAGACGATCCGCTGGATCGGGCCGGTGTGGCCGGAGGTGTCGGCCGCGGAGGCGGCACCCGCGCCCGCCGCGCCGGCGCCGGTGAGGGCGCCCGCCACGGAGGACTTCTTGCCCTTCATCTGCTCCATCTTCGCGGTCGCCGAGGCGATGTCGCCGTCGTCCTGCTTGCCGATCTTGAGGAACAGCGTCGACAGCAGGAAGCTCACGAGCGCGGCACCCAAGATCGCCAGTGAGATGCCCAGGTAGGAGTCCCGGGAGGCCACGCCGAAGATCATGAAGACCGAGCCGGGCGAGGCCGGAGCGATGAGCCCGGTCCCGAAGAGCATGTTGATGAGGACGCCGGCCATGCCGCCGCCGATCGCGGCGAGGATGAGGATCGGCTTCATGAGCACGTACGGGAAGTAGATCTCGTGGATGCCGCCGAAGAACTGGATGATCGCCGCACCGGGGGCGGAAGCGCGCGCGGCGCCGCGGCCGAAGATCGAGTACGCGAGCAGGATGCCGACGCCGGGACCGGGGTTGGACTCCAGGAGGAAGAGGATGGACTTGCCGTTCGCGTCCGCCTGGGCGAGCCCGAGCGGCGTGAGCACGCCATGGTTGATCGCATTGTTGAGGAAGAAGACCTTCGCCGGCTCGATGAGGATCGAGACGAGCGGGAGGAGGTGCGCGTTCACCAGCACCTCGACGCCGGCGGAGAGCGCGCTCATCAGACCGTTGACGAGCGGGGCGAGGCCGAAGAAGCCGATCACCAGCATCACGAAGCCGAAGATGCCGGCGGAGAACATGTTCACGAGCATCTCGAAGCCGGCCGGGATGTGGTCCTGCCACAGGCGGTCGAGCTTCTTCATGAGCCAGGCGGCGAGCGGCGCCATGATCATCGCGCCGATGAACATGTGCACCTGGCCCAGCTCGGCATACTCGCCGGCCGCATTGCCCTGGGCGACCCACTGCTCGAGCAGACGGGCGTTCTCCTGGGCGATCAGCCAGTCCGAGCCGCCGATCACCCCCATCGTGGCGATGACACCGACGACGGCGCCGCGCGCCTCGTAGATCATCCGGCCGCCCGTGTTCGCGATGAGCAGCGGGAGCAGGTAGTGGATCATCGGACCCACGACGCTCGCGAGCGGCGCGTTGGGCGTCCATCCCTTCTCGATGAAGAAGGCGGTGAGGACACCCCACGCGATGAGCGCGGGGATGTTCGGCATCACCATGTTCGACAGCGAGGTGCCGACCTTCTGGAGCGCCACCCGCGGGCTGAACCCGCGGGGCGCCTCGGTTGCTGTGGTCATCACGTGTCCTCGTGGACGGCCGGGGGACCGACGGCGGTGCCCCGGGGGACGGGCCTGGCGCGACGGGTGACGCGCTGCGGTCGCCGGGTGCCCGGGGAAGGGCAGAGGAAGATCCCGGCGGCTGGACGCAGTCTAGTTCTCCGCGGAGCCGCCGGTCAGGCCTTGCCGACCGCGATACCCGGGTCCTGCGCCGCCTCGCCCTCCGCGGGCGCCTGGGCGCGCGTGCCGCGCCAGCGCCGGAAGGCGAGCACGGTGAGCACGATCACGAGAGCCCAGGAGCAGCCGAGCACGACCCCGTGCGGCACGTCCGGCGAGCCCATGAAGGCGCCCACCGCGACGAGCGAGAGCTGTCCCGGCAACGACGCGAGGACCGTCGCGACGAGGAAGTCCCGGGCCGTGATCCCGAGGGCGCCGCTGCCGTAGTTCACGGGCCAGTAGGGGATGCCCGGCATGAGGCGCAGCGTGCACACCGCGTAGAAGCCGCCGCCGGCCAGCCGGTCCTCGACCACTGCGGCGTGGGAGCCGAGCAGGCGCATCACGGTACTCTCCCCGAGCAGGCGGGCGATGCCGTAGCCGCCCAGGCAGCCGGTCACGACGCCGATCAGCGACAGCAGGGTCCCGAGCGGCACCCCGAAGATCATCCCGCCGGCCACGGCCATGATCGTCACCGGGATGGGGGTCGTCGCGACAACCGCGTAGAGCAGCACGAAGACGATCGGGCCCCAGGCGCCGGCGGCGTCGACGTCGGCGCGGATCCCCGCGATCGAGGGCAGGCGCACGTTGAACGCGAGCCAGATCATGACCAGGACGACCACGACGAGGGCGACGTTGCGCAGCACCGTGCCCCAGGGGACGTGGCCGCGCCCGCCGACAGGGCCCTCCGTCGTGGTCACCGGGTCGTCAGCGCTCGGTCGGCTCGACGCGGCGCTCGCCGGCGCGCACCGGGATCGGCAGGTGGTTGCCCTCCGGGGGCTTCGGGCAGGTGCCGAAGGCGCTGAAGGCGGAGGGCCAGTTCATGGCGAGGTTGAGGTCCACGCGGGCGCGCTCGCCGTCGATCTCGACCGGGACCTGGCGCCAGTCCGACGTCTCCGTCCCCGAGGTCTCGTCGGTGAGGATCAGCGTGCCGTCACCCGTGACCCGCAGCTCGACCTGCTCGCCGTCGACGTCGAGGACGACGACGCCGGGGGAGGGCAGCTGCTGGGTGAGCCACGGCAGCGCGGAGCCGACGGTCACCGTCGTCGGGTCCGCGCGGAAGCTCCCCTCGAGCACGGCCGACGGGTCGTGGGGGAAGACGGGGACACCGGTGAAGCCGGCGCGGCGCGGGGTCGCCGGGTCCAGGGGGCGCAGCCCCGTGCGGTCACCGCGACGGACGACGTCGATCCGCACACCCGCGTCGGTCACGCCGAGCTGCACGTCGCCCGGGTCGAGCAGGGTGAGGGTGCGCTCGCCGTCCACCTCGATGACCTGCACCTGTGCGGGCTCGGCGAGGACGGTGAAGTCCGAGGGCGCACCGCGGGAGACGAGCCGGCCGCCCTCGAGCGCCCAGGTGCCCGGCACACCGGGGAAGCTCCGCTCCCCGGCGCCCGCCTCCACCCAGTGCAGGCCCACCTGGGCGAGCACGGAGTGCGGGGCGGCGAGGCCCGCGTCGCGACGTCGGCGGAACTCCTCCCAGTCCTGGGCGTCGGAGACGGTCACAGCAGGCCCTGCTCCGGGGTGCCGGCGGCGATCGGGGTCATGCGGGTGACGACCGCGGGCTTCGCGACGAGATCCGCGACGTCGCCGCGGAGGATCTCGACGACGCTGCCGGAGCCGTGCGCGTCGAGGTCCTCGGCGCTCGACCACTTCTCGATCATCGTGACGGTGCCGTCCTCGGCGGCGTGGATCGCGTACTTCTCGCACCCGGCCTCCTCGTGCACGGCGGCGATGCCGCGCTGCATGGCCTGGGCGAGCTCCTGCTGCTTCCCCTCGGCGGGGAAGAACACGGCGGTGACGACGACGGTCATCGGGACTCCTTCGGGTCGGTGGCGTGACCGTATCAACGGGCCGTCACCAGGGGCGAGGGTGTTCCATCGGCCGGCCCCGTGCGGGGCGGCGGGCCGGGCGGGAATCTCGGGGGGACTACAGTGCCTGTGCCCGTGTCGCCACCGCGGCACGGCATCCAGCACGTCTGCACCGCAGCACCGCGCCTGCGCCCGCATTCCTCCTCACGAGGTCACGTCGCCGCCGGCGACCGTCGGGCCGGGGCGCCCGAGGAGGTCCCTGTGCCCGATCCGTACCCCACCCCGTCGCTCGCGCGGCACCCCGAGCTGCTGCGGAGGCTCGGCGCGCTGCTCGCGGTGACCGTCCTCGCCGCGCTCGCCGTGCTCGCGGGCCCCACCGCCGCCCAGGCCGAGCCGAAGGACACCTACGTCATCGGCACGGACACCACGTTCGCCCCCTTCGAGTTCACCGGGGAGGACGGGAAGCTCCAGGGCATCGACATGGACCTCATCCAGGCGATCGCCGAGGACCAGGGCTTCGAGGTGGAGATCCGCCCGCTCGGCTTCGACGCGGCGCTCCAGGCCCTGCAGTCCGGCCAGGTGGACGCCGTGATCGCCGGCATGACCGTCACGGACGAGCGCGAGAAGACCTTCGACTTCTCCGACCCGTACTTCACCGGCGGCGTGCAGCTCGCCGTGCCGGAGGGCTCGGACATCTCCTCCTACGAAGGGCTCAAGGGCCAGACGGTCGCCGTGAAGAACGGCACCACCGGCAAGGAGTACGCCGAGGAGAACGCCGAGAAGTACGGCTGGACGGTGGACACCTACCAGGAGACGACCGACGTCGTCGACGCCGTGAAGTCCGGCCACGCGGTGGGCTACTTCGACGACTACCCCGTCATCCAGTACGGCATCACCCAGGGCTCCGGGTTCCAGACCGTGGGCGATCCCGTCCTCGGCGGTGACTTCGCGATGGCCGTGAACAAGGGGGAGAACCCCGAGCTCGTGGACGCCTTCAACACGGGCCTCGCGAACCTCGAGGAGAGCGGTAAGTACGACCAGATCGTCGACACCTACCTCAACGCCGACGGCGGCGCGCAGCAGTCCCGCGACGTGCTCTCCGTCGCCGCGACGTACTGGCCGACCCTCGTGCGGGGCCTCGGCCTGACGATCCTCGCGACCGTCGTCTCGATCGTCGCGGCGTTCGTGCTGGGCATCGTCTTCGGTTTCGGGCGCATCTCCCGGATCGCGCCGCTGCGCTGGATCTCCACGGCCTATGTCTACGTGTTCCGCGGGACGCCGATCCTCGTGCAGGCCTTCTTCGTCTTCTTCGCGATCCCGCAGCTGTTCCCGGAGCTCAAGATGGGGGCCTTCGTGGCCGGCGCGATCACGCTCTCGCTGAACACGGGCGCCTACATGACCGAGATCATCCGCGGCGGCATCCAGGCCGTGGACCCGGGACAGACGGAGGCCTCGCGCTCCCTGGGCCTCGGCCACTGGAAGTCGATGCAGAAGGTCGTCCTCCCGCAGGCGTTCCGGATCATGATCCCGTCCTTCGTGAACCAGGGCATCATCACGCTCAAGGACACCTCGCTGCTGAGCGTCATCGGCCTCGCCGAGCTCACCTACCAGTCCCGGCAGATCATCGCCTCGACCTACATGTCCTCGCAGATCCTGGTGATCGTCGCGGCCATGTACTTCATCGTCATCACGGCCCTGACCCTGCTCTCCCAGCGTCTCGAGAGGACGTACGCCGCATGAGCGCGAACGCGAAGATCATCGTCCAGGACCTCCACAAGAGCTTCGGTGACAACGAGGTGCTGAAGGGCATCGACCTCACCGTCGCCGAGGGCGAGGTCGTCGCCGTGATCGGCCCCTCCGGCTCCGGCAAGTCCACGTTCCTGCGCTGCCTGAACCGGCTCGAGGAGCCCTCCGGCGGCACGATCGTCGTGGACGGCGCGGATCTCTCCGCGAAGGACGTGAGGATCGACGAGGTGCGCCAGCGGATCGGCATGGTGTTCCAGCACTTCAACCTGTTCCCGCACATGAGCGTGCTCGAGAACGTCACCCTCGCGCCCGTGGAGCTGGGCCGGCTCTCGAAGGCCGCGGCCGCCGAGCGCGGGCGCACGCTCCTGGAGCGGGTGGGCCTCGGGGACAAGGCCGCCGCGAAGCCGGCGTCCCTCTCCGGCGGGCAGAAGCAGCGCGTCGCGATCGCCCGCGCGCTCGCCATGGAGCCCGAGGTCATGCTGTTCGACGAGGCCACGAGCGCCCTGGACCCCGAGATGGTGGGCGAGGTGCTGCAGGTGATCCGCGACCTCGCCGAGGGCGGCATGACCATGGTGCTCGTGACCCACGAGATGGGCTTCGCCCGCGAGGTCTCCCAGCGCACCGTGTTCATGGACGGCGGCGTCGTCGTCGAGGAGGGCCCGCCGGCGGAGATCTTCGGGAACCCGCAGAGCCCCCGCCTGCGCGACTTCCTCTCCAAGGTGCTGTGACGGCGCGCCCGTGAGCGCCGACGACGCCCTGCACGAGGGGCAGCACTCGCTGACCCGCGCCGTCGCCGAGCGGCTGCTGCGCGAGCAGGCGCCCGCGCACGTCGAGCTGCCCGCCGACGCCGAGATCCACCTGCTCCCCGGGGCCGGCACCACGAGCCACGTGGTGCGGGTGGGGGAGGGGCTCGTCGCGCGCTTCCCGCTCACCGGGGAGGATCCGCGCGCGGTGCGCGCGTCGCTCGGTCGCGAGCACGCCGCGATGGCGGAGCTCGCCGGAGCCGTCCCGGTGCCCGCGCCGCGGCCGCTCATGATCGGCCGCGGCGGCCACGGCTACCCGCTCCCGTGGTCCCTGCAGACCTGGGTCCCCGGAGAGATCGCGACGCCCACCGGCGCGGCGGGATCCGTGCCCCTCGCCCTGGACCTCGCCCAGCTGCTCGAGGCGCTGCGGGCCGTTCCCACCCGCGGGCGGACGTTCTCCGGCACGGGCCGCGGCGGGGACCTGCGCGCGCACGACGCCTGGATCGCCGAGTGCCTCGCCCGCAGCGAGGACCTCCTGCCGGTCCCCGCGCTCACCTGCGCCTGGGAGAAGTGGCGGGAGCTGCCGCGGGAGGACGCCGACGTCATGAGCCACCAGGACCTCATCCCCGCGAACCTGCTCCTGGACGGCGGGACCGCGCCCCGGCTCGCGGGGGTGCTGGACAGCGGCGGCTTCGGCCCCGCGGATCCCGCTCTGGACCTCGTCGTCGCCTGGCACCTGCTGGACGCCGGCCCCCGTGCCCTGCTGCGCGAGCACCTCCGCGTGCCCGAGTTGACCTGGCGGCGCGGCGAGGCCTGGGCCTTCGCCCAGGCGATCGGTCTGGTCTGGTACTACGAGACGACGTCGCCCGCGATGGCGGAGCTGGGACGCAGCACGCTCGCGCGGCTGCTGGCCGACGCGGGGAGCTGAGCGGCGGCAGGAGGCCCGTCGGCCTGCTGCGACCGGAAGGGCGCTCAGCCCTCCCCGGCGAGGTGCGCCCTCAGGTGGCGGCCGGTCGCGCTCGCCGGATCCGCGGCGACCTCCTCGGGGGTGCCGAGGGCGACCACGCGGCCGCCGGCCTCGCCGCCGCCCGGGCCCATGTCGAGGACGTGGTCCGCGTTGGCGATCATGTCGAGGTCGTGCTCGATGACGACCACGCTCGCCCCGCGCTCCACGAGCCGGTCGAGCACGGCGAGCAGGGTGCGGACGTCCTCGGGGTGCAGGCCCACGCTCGGCTCGTCGAAGACGAAGAGGGCGTCGTCCTGGCGGCGGTCGATCTGCCCGGCGAGCTTGAGCCGCTGCGCCTCCCCGCCGGAGAGCGCCGGGGTGTCCTCCCCGAGGGTCAGGTAGCCCAGGCCCAGGTCGATGAGGGCCTGGAGCCGGCGGCGCACGGAGGGGAGGTCGTCGACGAGCCCGATCGCCTCCCGCACGGAGAGGGACAGCAGGTGGGGGAGGGAGATCCCGCCGGGGCCGTCGGCCCGCGGGCGGAGGACCGCGTCGGCCTGCGGCCCGTAGCGGTGGCCGCCGCACTCGGGGCAGTCGATGTCGACGTCCGGGAGGAACTGCACGTCGAGGGAGACCTGCCCGGTGCCCTCGCAGCGCGGGCAGCGCAGGGAGCCGGTGTTGTAGGAGAAGTCGCTGAGGGTGAGCCCGCGCTCGCGGGCGTCCTCGGTGCGGGCGAAGGCGCGGCGCAGCTCGTCCATGACGCCGGAGTAGGTCGCGACGGTGGAGCGGACGTTCACGCCGATCGGGCTCGCGTCGATCCGGTGCACGCGCCGGATACCGGGCGCCTCGAGGGAGCGCACGTGGCCGGGTAGGGGGCGGTCGTCGATGAGGGCCTGCACCGCGGGGACGAGGGAGTCGAGCACGAGCGTCGTCTTCCCGGAGCCGGAGACCCCGGTGACGGCGGTGAGGCGGCCGCGGGGCAGCTCGACCTCGAGCGGGTGGACGGTGTGGATCGCGTCGGTGACCAGGCGCAGCGACTCCCCGTCGCCCGCGGCGCGCTCCCGCACGATCACCTCCTCGCGACCGTCGAGGAAGCCGCCGAGGCGGGAGGCGGGCGCCGCGGCGATCTGCTCGACGGTGCCCTGGGCGATGACGGTGCCGCCCTCCGCGCCGGAGCCGGGTCCGATCTCGACGAGGTGGTCCACGGCGCGCAGCACCTGCACGTCGTGGTCGACGAGGACCACGGAGTTGCCGTCGGCGAGGAGGTCCTCGACGAGCCCCAGCAGGCCCTCGATGTTCGAGGGGTGCAGGCCGATGCTCGGCTCGTCGAGCACGTAGAGCACCCCGGTGGTGCGGTTGCGGACGGCGCGGGCGAGCTGCACGCGCTGCAGCTCGCCGGTGGACAGGCTCGAGCCGGCCCGGTCCAGGGCGAGGTAGCCGAGGCCCAGCTCGGTGAGCCGCCCCGCCATCGAGACGAGCTGCTCGACGAGCACCCGCGCCATGGGGTGCATGCTCTCCGGCAGGGGGTCGATGATCGTGGGCGCCCAGGCCAGGAGCGCGTCGAGGGTGAGGGCGGTGGCGCCGGCGAGGCCCAGGTCGCCGATCCGCGGTCCGCGGGCGCGCGGGGACAGCCGGGTGCCCTCGCAGTCCGGGCAGACGCTCTCGGTGAGGAAGCGGTCCACGCGGGCGAGCCGCTTCTCGGTGTCCGCGCGGCGCAGCTCCTCGGTGACGGTGAGGCGCGCGTTGCGGAAGGTGAAGTCGAGCTCGTGCAGCCCCTTCTTCGAGGTGACGGTGATGTGCTTCTTCTCCTCGGGGCCGTCGAGGACGATCTGCCGCTCCCACTCCTCGAGGTCCTGCCAGGGCACGTCGATGCGCACGCCGAACTCGCGGGCGATCGCGGGCTGCACGTTGAAGCCGAACATCTGCCAGGGGACGACGGCGCCGTCCTCGAGGGTCCGCGTGGGGTCGGGGACGAGGGACGCGTCGTCGACGGAGCGGATCGTGCCGACCCCGTCGCAGCGCGGGCAGGCACCCTCGGCGTTGAAGGCGAGCTCCTCGGCGCCCGGGGCGATCACCTGCTCCCCGCACTCGGGGCAGGAGAAGGGGACCTCGGCGGCGACGTCGAGGGTGGGCGGGACCCGGTGGCCGTTCGGGCACAGGTGCGCGGCGAGGCGGGAGAAGATCAGGCGCAGCACGTTCAGCAGCTCGGTGGAGGTGCCGAAGGTGGAGCGCACGCCGGGCACGGAGGGCCGCTGGCGCAGGGCGAGCGCGGCGGGGACGTGGGCGACCTCGTCGACGTCCGCCCGCGGCGCCTGCGAGAGCCGGCGGCGGGTGTAGGTGGACAGCGCCTCGATGTAGCGCCGGGAGCCCTCCGCGTAGAGCACGCCCATGGCGAGGGAGGACTTGCCGGAGCCGGAGACGCCGGCGATGCCGACGAGGGACTGCAGCGGGATGTCCACGTCGATCCCGCGCAGGTTGTGCACGCGTGCGCCGCGCACGGTGATCGACGTGGGGATCGGCGGGGGAGTGCTGCGGCGATCGGTCACGGGGCCGAGGCTACTCGCGGGGCCCGACGGACGGAGCGCCGACGGGCGGAGCGCCGACGGGCGGCGGCGCCGCGCCGGCCACGTCGGTCCGCGCTCACCAGGACATGGTGTGCTCGCCGGGGCCGACGCTCCGCTCCGGGGCGCCGGGGAGCCGTACGAGGGCCCGCATCGACGCCGGCACCGTCAGCACGAGGCACCGCGACGCGCGGTCCATGTCCACGGCGAGGTCACCGCGCACGGTGCGCCGGGTCATCGCGATGCGGGCGACGTCGACGTCCGGATCCGGGGCGATGATCGCCTCGCCCCAGCCGTCGGGGCCGCGCCGCAGGCCCACCACGTGCTCGTGGATCCACGTGACCGGCGTGCCCATGAAGTAGTGGGAGCAGGAGCGGGGGTTCTCCCACATCTCCATGAAGCTGCTGTTCCCTGCCTCGAGCCAGTCCCGCCAGCCCGGCGCCCCGGAGGCGCCGAGCACCCGCTGGGCGAGCCGGCCGTGGCCGTGGGCGGAGAGCACGGGGAACAGGTGGCGCACCCCGAGGTGCCCGCAGTCGTGATGGGCGTCGCGGGCCTCGAGATCCGCGACGAGGGCGCCAAGCACCCGGCGCTCGAGCTCGGGAGGGACGATGCCCGCGGCGAGCGGGAGGATCTGGCTCGTCTGCCGCACGAGGCCCGTGCCCGGGTCGCGGTAGAGCCCGCGGCCGGGGTCGAGGAAGACGTGGTTCACGGCCTGCTCGAGGTCGCCCGCCTGCGCTCGCAGCGCGGCGGGGGCGGGCACGCCGGTGAGATCCGGGAGACCGGCGAGATCGAGGGCACGGGCGAGGGAGCGCAGGCCGCCCGCGACGGCGAGGGTGCCGCTGAGCCGCTTCTCCTCCGGGGCGGGGCCGGGGCTGCCGGGGGTGAGGTAGTCGCCGAGCACCCCGCTGATCAGGCCGTCCTCGTCGCGGCGGGCGAGCTCGTGCTCGAGGTGGCGGGCCGCGGCGGCCGCATGCTCCCGCAGCGGCTCCGCGTCTTCGTACTCGAGCAGCAGCTCCTCGAGCACGGCCGGCAGCAGGCAGGTCCACTCGGGGGCGGGGGAGAGCTCCTCGTAGCCCCAGCCGGGCGTGGGGGCGATGACGGCGAGGGCGCCGTCGGGGCGCAGCGTGTCCGCCTGGTCGGTGGCCCACTTGGCGAGCATGTCGTGCATGTCGAAGCTCGTGGTCATCGCGGAGAGGGCCGTGAGGGCGTCCCCGGTCCAGCCGTTCTTCTCGTGCATCGGGGTGTCGGTGGGGACGTGGTGCATGTTGTTGGACAGGGAGCGGCGCATGGCGTCGTCGAACCGCTCGAGGAAGGGATCGGAGCTGTTCAGCGTGCTCGCCGTGGTGAGCGCGGCGTGGGCGAGGATCCCCGTGGTCCCCAGGTCGCGGAGGGTGAGCGGCTCACCGCGATCCGCGCCCGCGGGATCGGGCACGCGGTCGATCTGCACGTAGCGGAAGCCCTTGTAGCTGTGGCGCGGGGCGAACGTGCGCGCATGCCCCGGCTCGAGGCGCACCCGGTCCTCCTGGAAGCGGTCGCCGCGCACGTGCTCGTTCGCGCAGTCCACCTCCCCGCTCGCGAGCAGCTTCTCGCCGTGCCGGGCCCGCAGCCGCAGGGCAGGGGCGTCCGGCGGGACCGACGCGGCCAGGGCGTACTCGCACCAGCCCGCGATCACGCGCCCCATGTCGAGCACGAGGCGGTCCGAGCTCGCGGAGACGACGGCCGGGGTGATCCGCTCGATCTCGCGCACGGGCGGCTGCCGCTGCGGCACGAGCGGGCCGTCGGCCGCGTCGTCGGCGAGCACGGACTGCGTCCAGCCGTCCTCCTCCGCCCCCGGCACGAGCCACGCGCCCGGGTCGCCGCTCGGCTCGAAGGTCTCGCCGGCGTACATCGAGTCCGCGGTGATCGGTCCCGGGCGCACCTGCCAGTGCTCGCCGGTGGCGACCTCGAGCGTGCTGCCGTCCTCGAGCTCCGCGACCAGATGGGCCCAGGCGCGCACGGGCCCGTGCCAGGGAGCCTGCTCCCAGCGCCACACGGTGGGCGTGGTCAGGGCGTGGAAGCCGCGGCCCAGCTCGATGCCCAGCACGGAGCGGCCGGGGCTGAGCAGCGCGGTGACGTCGAGCTCGCACACCTGGATCCGTGCGCGGGGATCGGTGAGGCCGGGGTCGAGCCGGCCGGGCCCCACCTCCCGGCCGCCGAGGTGCGCACGGAAGGTGCCGAGCCCCGTGACGCGCAGCGTGGCGGAGCGGACGGGCGCGGGCACCTCGACCACGGTGCGCAGCTGCGGGTTCTGGGGATCCGGCCCGGGCGCCGTGATCCAGCGGGCCGGGGAGGCGTCGATCGGGGGCACGCGGCAGCACCTGCTTCGGCGGAGGGGGCGGGGCGCGGCCAGTCTGGCACGCGGCCGTCGGCCCCGTCCGGCGTTCCGCCCGCCCCGGAGCAGGGACGGTGGGCCGATGGGACGGTGGGCCGAGGGGCCGCTCAGGCGCCGAGCCGGCCCGAGAGCCGCTCCATGCGCCGCGCGCTCGCCCCGTCGAGGCCCACGATCCGTGCCCGCTTGCCGCGCTCGGCGTACTTGGTGACCACCGCGTCCAGCGCGGCGACCGTCGAGGCGTCCCAGACCTCCGCCGCGGAGAGGTCCACGACGACCTCCTCCGGGTCGCCCGCGTAGTCGAACTGGTGGACGAGGTCGTTGCTCGAGGCGAAGAACAGCTGGCCGCGCACCCGGTAGCGGCGCACGGTGAGCGTGCCGCCGTCGACCCCGTCGACCCCGTCGGTCCCGTCGGTCCCGCCCGCCGTCGTCCCCTCCGGCTCCACGCGCACGAGATGCGCGACCCGCCTCGCGAACAGCACGATCGCCGTGAGCACGCCGAGCACCACGCCGATCGCGAGGTTGTGCGTCCACACCGTCACGACCACCGTCACCGCCATCACCACCGTCTCCGAGAGCGGCATGGCGCGCAGGGTCGAGGGGCGCAGGCTGTGCCAGTCCACGGTCGAGGCGCACACCGCGAGCATGACCCCGGCGAGGGCGACCATCGGCACCCGGCCCACGGCCTCGCTCAGCAGCAGCACGAGGATCAGCAGGAACACGCCCGCGCTGAAGGTCGACAGCCGGGTGCGGCCCCCGCCCTGCTTCACGTTGACCATGGTCTGGCCGATCATCGCGCAGCCGCCCATGCCGCCGAAGGCGCCCGCCATGAGGTTCGCGACGCCCTGGCCCCAGGACTCGCGGGTCTTGTCGCTGCGGGTGTCCGTGATGTCGTCGACGAGCTTCGCGGTGAGCAGCGACTCCATGAGCCCCACGAGCGCCATGGCGAGCGCGTAGGGGGCGATGATCCGCAGCGTCTCGAGCGTGAAGGGGACGTGCGGCAGTCCCGGGATCGGCAGCGAGGAGGGCAGCTCGCCCTGGTCCGCGACGTCCGGCACCTGCCAGCCGGTGACGGCCACGAGCACCGTGACCGCGACGATCGCGACGAGCGGGGCGGGGACGGCCGACGTCAGCCGCGGCACCACCACGAGCAGCACGAGGCAGAGGGCGAGCAGCGGGTAGACGAGCCACGGCAGGTCCCGCCCCACGAGGTGCGGCAGCTGGGCCAGCAGGATCAGCACCGCGAGGGCGTTGACGAAGCCCGTCATGACCGAGCGCGGGATGAAGCGCATGAGCCGCGCGACGCCGAGCAGCGCGAGCACGATCTGCAGGAGCCCCGCGAGCAGCACCGCCGCGACGAGATAGGCGGTGCCGTGCGCGGCGACGAGCGGCGCGATCACCAGCGCCGTCGCCCCCGCCGCGGCGGAGACCATCGCCGGTCGCCCGCCGACGACGGCGATCGTGATCGCCATGATCACCGCGGTGAACAGGCCCACCTTCGGGTCCACGCCCGCGAGCACGGAGAAGGAGAGCACCTCGGGGATCATCGCGAGCGCGACGACGAGGCCGGAGAGCAGCTCGATCCGCAGCCGGCGCGGGGAGCGCAGCGCGGAGAGCACGGTGGGCGGCCGCTCCTGGGAATGGGCAGGGGCGTCCGCGGTCACGGCGGGGGAGGGGGTCATGGCGTCCTCGGGGATCGGGGCGGGGCCGGAGCCGGGCGTCCCCGGCGCTCACCGCCGCATGCCAGGGTACGGCGGTGAGCGTCCCCGGCACCTGCCCGCCCGCTCCCAGGGCGCGCCGGGCCGGCCCTGGCACCATGGCCGGATGGACCTGCCCACGCTGCTCGGCGAGATCGGGGACCGCGCCGCGCCCGGACCGGTGCCGAGCGGGACCTGGTGGCCCCTCGTCTCCCTCGCCCTCGCCCTGGTCGCCGTGCTCGTCGCCCCGCTGTGGCGGCTGCTGCGCCCCGCCGTGACGATCGTCCACGAGCTCGGGCACGCCGTGACGGGGATCCTCGCGGGCCGCCGCTTCACCGGCTTCGTCGTCTCCGCGGACATGTCCGGCCACGCGATCACCGTGGGCCGCCCGCGCGGGCCGGGCCGTGTGATCTCCGCCTGGTCCGGCTACCCCGCGCCCGCCCTCCTCGGGGCCGTGCTGATCCAGGTCGCGCTCGCCGGCGCCGCCGGGACCGCGCTCGCCGTCGCGCTCGCGGCGCTGCTCGTCTCCCTCGTCTTCACCCGCTCCGTGCACACGGTGCTCGCCGTGCTCGGCAGCGCCGCCGTCGTGGGGGCCGTGTGGTGGTGGGGCAGCCCCGCGCTCGTCGCCCTCGTGACCCTCGCCGTGGGCGCCTTCCTCCTGATGGGCGCCTGGAGGCACGTGCTCGTCGTCGCGAGCAGCGGCGGCCGCGGGGACGACCCCGCGCAGCTCGCCCGCCTCACCCCGCTGCCCGCCGCCGTGTGGATCGGCAGCTACCTGCTCGTGCTCGCCGCCTGCACGCTCTGGGCCCTCGCCGTGCTCGCACCGGGCCTGCGCGACCTGCTCTGAGCGGCGCCGCGGTCACCGCGCGCTGCGCGCGTCGGCGCTGGTCTACCCTGGTCGCTCCCGTGCCCGTCCCTCCCCGAGGAGTCCGATGACCGCCCTGGCCCCCGCCGTCCCCACCCGCCGACCGGTGCTCGCCGACGCCCTGCTGCATCGCACCTCGTGGCTGCTCGACGCGGTCCTCGTGGTGGCCGGCGCTGCGATCGTCGCGCTGCTCGCCCAGGTCGAGATCCCGCTGCCGATCGTCCCGATCACGGGCCAGACCCTCGCCGTGCTCGTCGTCGGCTCCGCCCTCGGCGCCCGCCGCGGCGCCGCCGCCCTCGTGACCTACATGGTCGCCGGCCTCGCGGGCCTCCCCGTGTTCGCGGGCTTCTCCGGCTCGCTCGCCGCGATCATGACCCCGAGCTTCGGCTTCATCCTCGGCTTCGTGCCTGCCGCGTTCCTCGCCGGCTGGCTCGCCGAGCGCGCCTGGGACCGCCGCCCGTGGCTCGCCCTCGTGGGCTTCGTCGCCGCGAGCATCGTGCCCTTCCTCGTGGGCGTGCCCTACATGGCCTACATCCTGAACGTCGTCATGGGCGCCGGCTACGACCTCGCCGGCATCCTCGCCGTGGGCGTCACCCCGTTCCTCGCGGGCGGCCTCGTGAAGGCCGTCATCGCCGCGGTCCTCATCCCCGCCGCCTGGCGCGGCGTGCGCGCGGTCGACGCGCACTGGCGGTGAGCGAGGAGCAGCAGGCCCCGCGCTACGAGCGCGAGGAGAGCCGCGCCGAGACCCTCGACCGCAACTGGAACGAGCTGCTGCAGGAGATCCGGGTCCTGCAGACGGGATCCCAGATCCTCGCGGCCTTCCTGGTCGTGCTGCCCTTCCAGGCGCGGTTCCCCGAGCTGGACGCCTTCCAGACCGCGCTCTACCTCGGGCTCCTGCTGCTCGCGCTCGTCATCGTCGCCCTGCTGCTCACCCCCGTGAGCCTGCACCGGCAGCTGTTCCGCCAGCGCCTCAAGGACCGGATGATCCACACGGTCGACGTGCTCGTGCAGGTCGCCCTGCTCCTGCTGGGCCTGCTGCTCGTCGCGGTCGCCGTGTTCGTGCTCGACGTCGTCGTCTCCCGCGGGGCGGCGCTGGCCGCCGGTGCGGGCCTCGCGGTGCTGCTGGTGGCGCTGCAGATCCTGCTCCCGCGGGGTCTGGCACCGCGCCGGGAGGGCTGAGCGACGCGCGCGCCGGGCGTCCCGGGGGCGTCCGCAGCCGCTCCCCGCCTGGCCTACGCTGGCCCCGTCACAGCAGGGTCCGGCCAGGGACCTCGAGCGGAGGAGCACTGATGGGCGACCCCATCGAACCGCGCCGCGGCCCGAGCCGCGCCGACCGCCGCACCGCGCGGCGACGCCTCGGGCCCGGCCTCGTGTTCCTCGTCGTGGGGCTCACGATGATCGGCGGCTACGCCACCATCTTCCACGCGCTGATGGCCCGCGAGGGCCGCGAGTACTCGTGGATCAGCGCCGTGTACTGGGCGATCACCACCATGACGACCCTCGGCTACGGCGACGTGACCTTCGAGTCGGACGCCGGTCGCCTGTTCTCCCTGCTCGTCCTGCTCAGCGGCGTCGTCTTCCTGCTGGTGCTGCTGCCCTTCTTCGTCATCAACTACATGGTCACGCCGTGGCTGGACATGCGGCACACCGCGCGCACGCCCCGCAAGGTGAGCGCCCAGCTGCGCGACCACGTGATCCTCGTCGGCTCCAACGCAGTGACCCAGACCTTCATCGCCCGGGCCGAGCGCTCCGGCGCCCCGGCCGTCATGGTCGTCGAGGACCCGGTCGAGGCCGGCCGCCTCCACGACCTGGGCCTCCAGGTCGTCGTCGGCCCCCTCGACTCCGCCTACACCTACCGCAACGCGGGAGCGGACCGCGCGAAGCTCATCGCCTCGACCCTCTCCGACACCGCGAACACGAACGTCGCCTTCACCGTGCGGCAGGTCTCCGGCGAGGTGCCGATCGCGGTCACCGCGGAGAAGTGGGCGAGCGTCGACGTGCTCGGCCTCGCCGGCGCGGACCACGTGCTCCAGCTCGGCGCGGAGCTCGGCACCGAGATGGCCGGCCGGGTGCTCGGATCGACCGGCCAGGTGCACCGGATCGGCAGCTTCGGCAGCACCGTCATCGCGGAGGCCGCCGCGCGCGGCACCTCCCTCGTGGGCCGCACCCTCGTCGAGGCGACCGCGGAGATCTCCTCCCGCGTGCGGATCCTCGCGATCATGCGCAAGGGCCGGCTGCGCCCCCTCAAGCCCGAGCAGCGGATCACCGAGAACACGGTGCTCATCCTCGCCGGGGAGGCGGAGGACCTCGCCGTCTTCGACGCGGCCTTCCTCGCCGGCCAGCAGCTCGAGGCGCCCGTGGTGATCCTCGGCGGCGGCCGCGTGGGGCGCGCCGCCTCCCGCGCGCTCAGCGAGGACGGCGTGCCCAGCATGATCGTCGAGCAGATCCCCGGCCGGGTCGAGGCCTCGACCGGCGCCCGCGAGGGCACCGCGAGCTATCAGGTGGTCCACGGCGACGCGGCGGACCAGCGCGTGCTGCGGGAAGCCGGCTTGCAGGAGGCCTCCGGCGTGCTCGTCACCCCGCACGACGACGACCTCAACGTCTACCTCACCCTGTACTGCCGGCGCCTGCGGCCCGAGCTGCAGATCGTCTCCCGCGCGACCTACGAGCGGAACGTCGCGACGCTCTACCGGGCCGGCGCGGACAGCGTGCTCTCCTACGCGACGATCGGCGCGACGGACCTGTGGAACCACGCCGGGCTCAGCCACCGCGTGCTCATCGCGGAGGGCAACGAGCTGTTCCTCGTGCCCTGCCCGCGGGTGCTCGTGCGCCGCAGCGTGCGCAACTCCGAGGTGCACCGACGCACGGGCTGCCACATCGTCGCGGTCGCGGGGGAGGACGGCACCCTCTCCTACGACTCCGAGTCGATCCCCTCCGGCGCGGTGAAGCTGCTGCTGCTCGGCGATCGGCACGCGGAGCGCATCTTCCGGGAGACCTACCTCCCGCTCGCCCGTCGCTGAGCGCCGCCCGTCGCGCCGCCGGGCCACAATGGGGGAGCACCCCCAGACCCCCGGAAGGGACCCCGTGACCCCCAGCCCCGCAGACCCGACCACCGTCGACCGCACCGCCGCTGTCCCCGCCGACGGCACCGCCGTCACCGCCACGACCGCCCCGGTGAGCTGGGAGTCGATCCCCGCGGGCGCCGCGGACCTCCGCCTCGTGGTGAGCGACATGGACGGCAGCCTCCTCACCCCGGGCGGTGAGATCCCCGAGGGCTTCTGGGAGCTCATGGACCGCCTGCGCGAGCGCGGCGTCGCCTTCGTCCCCGCGAGCGGCCGCCAGCTCGCGACCCTGCAGGCGACCTTCGGCCCCGACGCCGCGACCGGCCGCGAGGGCGTCGCCAGCTACATCGCCGAGAACGGCACCCTCGTGGTGCACGAGGGCGAGATCGTCGGCACCACCGTCGTCGCCGAGTCGACCGCGGCGGCGGTGCTCGCGCTGGTCCGCGAGCTCGCGGCGGGCGGAGCGGCCCTGGGCCTCGTGCGCTGCGGCATCGAGGGCGCCTTCGTCGAGAGCACCGACCCGGCCTTCCTCGCGGAGGCCCGCAAGTACTACCGGAACCTCACCGTCGTCGACGACCTCGCCGACGTCGAGGGTCCCGTCCTCAAGCTCGCCGTGCACGACGCGGTCGACGCCGAGGCCACCGCCCCCGCCTTCGCCCGCTTCGAGGAGACCGAGCAGGTCGTCGTCTCCGGCCAGCACTGGATCGACGTCATGAACCAGGAGGTCGACAAGGGCCAGGGCGTGCTCGCCCTCCAGGAGGCGCTCGGCGTGACCCTTGCGCAGACCGCCGTGTTCGGCGACTACCTCAACGACACGGGCCTGTACGCCGTCGCCGACTGGTCCTTCGCGATGGCGAACGCGCACCCCGGGATCCTCGCCCTCGCCCGCTACGTCGCCCCCTCGAACGCGGAGCGCGGCGTCGTCACCGTGGTCGAGCACCTGCTGGGCCCCGCCGAGCGCTGACGCGCCCCACCTCCCACCGAACCGCCCTCCCGTCCGATCCGCCCCAGAGGAGCAGCCCCATGACCTCCGCCCCCGTCAAGCTCGCCGTCGGCGATCCCGCCCCCGCCCTGGACCTGCCCCTCGCCGGCGGCGGCCGGGTCACCCTCGAGGACCTCGCCGGCGCCCCCGCGCTGCTGTGGTTC
The DNA here is from genome assembly GCF_024860185.1 of Brachybacterium sp. NBEC-018. Lineage (NCBI taxonomy): Bacteria > Bacillati > Actinomycetota > Actinomycetes > Micrococcales > Dermabacteraceae > Brachybacterium > Brachybacterium sp. NBEC-018. Next base: position 3,700,864 of record NZ_CP100650.1, on the reverse strand, counting down.
TACCCCGCCGCGAACACCTCCCTGTGCACCAAGCAGGCCTGCGACCTGCGGGACAACCACCAGATGTTCCTCGACGCGGGCTACCGGGTCATCGGCGTCTCCCCGGATCCGGTGCCCGAGCTCGACCGCTTCGTCGCCGAGCAGGACCTGCCCTACGACCTCGCCTCCGACGAGTCGCACGCCGTCATGGCCGCCTACGGCGCCTGGGGCGAGAAGAACATGTACGGCAAGCTCGTCGAGGGCGTCATCCGCTCGACCTTCGCGATCGACGCCGAGGGCAGGATCGAGTTCGCGAAGTACCGGGTGGGCACCCCGAAGCACATCGCGCTGCTGCAGGAGAAGCTCGGCCTCTGAGTGCGTCGTCGGCGGGGCACCGGACGGCGCCGATGGTGCCGACGACTCTCGCCGCAGGTGCGGGTCCCGCGACCGGGAGCCGCCCCCGTCGGCCGGTCGCAGGATTGTGACGTGATCGCCCTCCCGCCGCTTTGGTGCGCATGCTCGGGCTCCCGTATGCTGTCACGGCATGTCCTCACCCGGTGCTCGCACCGGACGGTCATGAGGAGACGTGGCAGAGCGGCCGAATGCGCTCCCCTGCTAAGGGAGTAGGTGGTGATAAACCGCCTCGGAGGTTCAAATCCTCTCGTCTCCGCCCTCGATCGACGGGCCCCGGTGCACAGCGCCGGGGCCCGTCGGCGTTCCCGGGCCTGCGTGCGAGCCACGGCCCGCACCGCCCCGCCCGTGCCCGTGCCCGTGCCCGCCTCCGCGCGCGCACATGTGTGGCGATGGTCCGATTCCGTTCCGGATCGGGGCCTGCGATGGAACGGAATCGGACCATCGCCGGTGGGGCGGGGTGGTGCAGCGGCGCGACGGCGGGCGGGTGTCCCGAGGAATGGCCCTCGCGGTGGGGGCGGAACCGGCGCGCGGTAGTCTGGGCGGCGTTGTCCCGCGCCGTCGCGGTCGCTCGCACCGTCGGCGGCCGTGCTGCGGCGCCGCCGATCATCAGGAGGCCCCGTGCCAGAGACCGACGCGTTCCCTGTGCCCACGCTCACGAGCGAGTTCCCCGTCGTCGGGGACGATCCGCACATCGATGCCCCGCTCCGTGCGAGCGTGCGCCGGCTGTCGACGCTCCTCGGCCGCACCCTCTCCGACCAGCACGGGCAGGAGCTGCTGGACCTCGTCGAGCAGGTCCGTCAGCTGACCAAGGAGGCGAAGTCCTCCGGCAGCACCGCCACCGCCCGTGACGTGCAGAAGCGCCTCGCCGAGCTCCCCCTCGAGCAGGCGACCCCGCTGACCCGCGCCTTCACCCAGTACTTCCTGCTCGCCAACGCCGCGGAGCAGGTCTACCGCGTGCGCGCCCTGCAGGAGCGCCCCGCCGCCGAGTCGTGGGTGCCGCGCGCCGTCCAGGGCGTCGTGGACAAGGTGGGCCCCGAGGGCCTGCAGGAGGCCGTCGACTCCCTCGACGTGCGCCTCGTCTTCACCGCGCACCCCACCGAGGCGTCCCGCCGCGCGGTGCTCACCAAGCTGCGCCGGATCTCCGACCTCCTGGCCACGGAGACCGCGGAGGGCAGCGTCGAGCGCCGCCGCCAGGACCACGACCTCTCCGAGGCGATCGAGGGCCTGTGGCTCACGGACGAGCTGCGCCGCGACCGGCCCACCCCGCAGGACGAGGCCCGCAACGTCCTCTACTACCTGCGCCAGCTCTACCTCCAGACCCTGCCCGGGTTCCTCGACGACCTCCGCGAGGAGCTCCGCGCCAAGGGGGCCGAGCTCTCCGAGCGCCAGGTCCCGCTGCGCTTCGGCTCCTGGATCGGCGGCGACCGCGACGGCAACCCCTTCGTCACCGCGCAGGTCACCCGCGAGGTGCTCCAGCTCCAGGCGGAGGCCGCGATCGACATCGCGACCCAGGTCATCAACGACCTGATCGCCGATCTCTCGATCTCCTCCGCGCTCACGGGCGACGACGAGGAGCTCCGCGAGAGCCTCCGCGCCGATCTCTCCTTCGAGTCCGAGGTGGACGAGAACCAGCAGCGCCTCTTCGAGCAGGAGCCCTACCGCCTCAAGCTCGGCGCGATGCGCGCCAAGCTCGCCGCGACCCGGGCGCGGCTGCGCAGCGGCGACGCGCACGTGGACGGCAAGGACTACCGCGACGGCGAGGAGCTCCAGGCGGACTTCGAGGTGCTGCGTGCGGCGCTCTCCCGCCACGGCGCCCACAAGGTCGCCGACGGCACCGTCGCGATCGCCCAGCAGGTGCTCGCCGGCTCCGGCCTGAACCTCGCGACCCTCGACGTGCGCGAGCACTCCGTGAAGCACCACGAGGTCGCCGCCCGTCTGTTCGACCGCGTGGGCGAGCTGGACCGGCCCTACGCCGAGCTCTCCCGCGAGGAGCGCACGGACGTTCTCTCCTCGGAGCTCTCGAGCCGCCGGCCGCTCGTGGGCGCGGCGATCTCCGAGGACGAGACGATCCTCGACGACGCCACGCGCACCACCTACGGGGTGTTCCGCGAGATCCGCGAGGCGCACCGCTCCTACGGCACCGCCGCGATCGAGACCTACATCATCTCGATGACGCACGGCGCCGACGACGTCCTCGCCGCGGCGCTGCTGGCGCGCGAGGCGGGGCTCATCACCCTCGCGGGCGGTCCGGGCAGCGACGAGAACCGGGCGGACATCGGCTTCGCGCCGCTGCTCGAGGAGGTCGCGGACCTCCGCACCTCCGGCGCGATCCTCGACCGCCTGTTCTCCGACCCCTCCTACCGCGAGATCGTGCGCCTGAACGGCGACCGCCAGGAGGTCATGCTCGGCTACTCCGACGGCAACAAGGACGCCGGCGTCATCACGAGCCAGTGGGAGATCCACCAGGCCCAGCGCTCGCTGCGCGACGCGGCGGCGCGCCACGGGGTCACCCTGCGCCTGTTCCACGGCCGCGGCGGGTCCGTCGGCCGCGGCGGCGGCCCCACCTACGACGCGATCCTGGCCCAGCCGTACGGCGTGCTCGAGGGCGAGATCAAGTTCACCGAGCAGGGCGAGGTCATCTCCGACAAGTACATGCTGCCCACGCTCGCGCGCGAGAACCTCGACCTCTCGCTCGCGGCCGTCATCGAGGGCTCCGCGCTGCACACCGCGCCGCGCACCACGCCCGAGCAGCTGGACCGGTTCGGCGAGGTCATGCAGCAGGTCTCCGACGCCGCCTTCACGCGGTACCGGACCCTCGCCGACGACCCCGACCTGCCCGAGTACTTCGTGACCTCAACCCCGGTGGAGCAGCTCGGCGATCTCAACATCGGTTCGCGCCCCTCCAAGCGCGCGACCTCGGACAAGGGCCTCGACGGCCTGCGCGCCATCCCGTGGGTGTTCGGCTGGACCCAGTCCCGCCAGATCGTCCCGGGCTGGTTCGGCGCCGGCTCCGGCCTCAAGGCCGCCCGTGAGGCGGGCCTCGAGCCGGATCTCCACGAGATGCTGAAGCACTGGCACTTCTTCCGCTCGCTCATCAGCAACGTCGAGATGACGCTCGCGAAGACGGACATGCAGATCGCCTCCCACTACGTGCACTCGCTGGTGCCGGAGCGGCTGTGGCCCCTGTTCGAGCGGATCCGTGAGGAGTACGAGCTCTCCGTCGCGGAGCTCGAGCGCCTCACCGGCGTGCTCGAGCTGCTGGACAACCAGCCCGTGCTCAAGCGCACCCTCACCGTGCGCGACCGCTACCTCGACCCGATCTCCTACATGCAGGTCGCGATGCTGCAGCGCGTGCGCGCCGCCGCCGCGGCCGGCGAGGAGGTCGACCCCGAGCTCCAGCGGGCGCTGCTGACCACGATCAACGGTGTGGCCGCGGGCCTGAAGAACACGGGCTGATCCCCGGAGCCCCCTGCACGACGGCGGCCGTCCCCTCCTCGGGGGCGGCCGCCGTCGTCGTTGTCGCGGGGGCCGTCTGCTTCGTCGCGGGCGGGGGAGCTGGACCGGCTCGGGAGCGGCCACGCCCTGCCTCGCTGAGATCTATTGGCACCTGAAGGAGCATCCTCGGCCCACCATGCTCCCTCAGCTGCCAAAAGTGCCGGTGGTGCCAATATTGCGGTTGGTGCCCAAGGTTCCTCTCACGCCAACGGAGCCATGGGAGCCAACAGAGCCATTGGCGGCAACGGAGCCATGGGAGCCAACAGAGCCATTGGCGCCGACAGAGCCATTGGTGCCAACGGAGCCGTTGGTGCCAACGGAGCCGTTGGTGCCAACAGAGCCATTAGAGCCATTGGAGCCATTAGAGCCATTGGGGTCGTGGGGGCCGATGGTGCTGCGGAGCCGAGGGGTGCAGCGGGCTTCGCCGCGCCGTCAGGCGGCCGACCAACGACGGGGCGGCACGGACACGCGGCACAGGTCGTCGCCGGCCTCGCCCAACCACCGCGACTCGGGCGGCGCCTCGGCCCCGTGCGAGACGAAGGCCCGGCGCAGCGTGGACAGGAAGCGCCTCGGGTCGGCGATGTCGTCGGCGTCGAGGAACGGCAGCGTCCACCCCAGGGAGGTCAGGGACTCACGGCGCGCATGGTCGCGGCGCCATTGCCTGATGCCACGGCGGTCCTTGTCCCGCCCGCGGCGGTGGTAGTCCCCGTCGTACTCGGCACCCACCATCTGCTCCGGCCGTCCGTTGTCGAGGCGGCGGATGACTCCCGAGTCCGGGTCCTTCACCGGGAGGTTCGGCACGGGCTCGGGGAAGCCGGCGCACGTGACCAGCAGTCGCGTGCGGGTCTCTCCCGGAGATTCCACGCCGGGCCGGGCGAGCTCCAGCGCCCGCCGCAGAAGGCGGACGCCGTGGGACCCGTCCAGGGAGTCCAGGATCTTGGCGATCTGCTGGCGCGAGCCGTCCGCGTAGCGGCTGCGCGGTCCCAGGAGATGGTCGAGTCCGACGACGAGGTCGTCGAGATCGAGGATCCCGGCGCACTCCACCAGGGCGACGACGGGATGGGACACGGCGATGCCGCGCACCAGCATCGAACATGCAGGTCGCATCCGATGCACGGTGACGGCGGGCCCGGCGCCCCGCCGCGATGGGCCGGGCACGCGGCAGTGGATCCGCGGAGGACGGAAGACCTCGTCTCCTGCGCTGCCCGTCCCCGCCGTGCCATCGGACCTGTCCGTGCCGACGGGCCTGTCCGTGACACCGGTCTTGGCCGTGTTGCCGGGCCCTGCATTGGTGGCGCGCCGACTGGGGATCGGCGCCGGGTACCGGCCACGAGCATCGGGTTCGGCGAGGAAGCTGATGCCGTCGTCCACCCACCAGGGCAGCGGTATCCCGTGGAACGCGGCGGCGGTCGTATGGCTGATGACCGCGTGGGGGAGGACGCTCGTCTGCAGCACCGCAGCGATCCGATCGAGGCTCGCCGGCGCCGACGTCGGTGTGTACCACCTGCCCAGCACCCGAGTGAGCTCGGGGCCGGACACCCGGCGGGACGAGACGCCGCGCTCCACCCACTCCGTTCGAGTGAGCAGGAGCCCTGGAGGCAGCGGAGCGGCGCGCATGCTCGGCACCGTAGGCCGCCTGCGTTGCGCACGCGGCGATTCCGGAGCCGCGGTGGACTGGCGCGCATGGGGAGGAACGACAGAGGTGGCCCGGGCACGGTGCACGTCAACTTCGCGGGAGGCTGCAGCCTGCTCCGCATCGATCGTCGGAGCGCGCGATCCTCAGAAGAATTGGCGCCTCAGAGAGCATGTTCGAGCGAAGATGCTCCCTGAGGCGCCAATGGTTCTTCTGCTGCCAATATCTGAGGCTGGGCTTGGCCGGGCCGGGCCGCCTCGCGGGGGAGGGAGGCGCGTGGCCCTCGGGCTCCGGGCGACGCCGCGCCGGCGCCCCGGGGTCAGCGGGCGGTGCCGTCCACGGCGAACTCGTCGATCGCGGCGAGCTCGTCCTCGGTGAAGGTGAGGTTCTCGAGCGCGGAGATGTTCTGCTCGAGCTGCTGGACCGAGGAGGCGCCCACGAGCGCCGTCGCGACCTGCGGGTGGCGCAGCACCCAGGCGAGGGCGAGCTGGGCGAGGCTCTGGCCGCGGTCGTGGGCGATCGCGGAGAGGCCGCGCACGCGCTCCTGGTAGAGCGGGTCGCTGATCTTCTCCTCGGAGAGCGAGCCGCTGGTCCGGGCGCGCGAGCCCTGCGGGACGCCCTGCTGGTAGCGGTTGGTGAGCAGGCCCTGCTGCAGCGGGGAGAAGACGGCGAGGCCCACTCCGAGGTCCTCGACCGCGTCGAGCAGGCCGTCCTCGACGTGACGGTTGAACATCGAGTACGACGGCTGGTGGATCAGCAGCGGCGTGCCGAGGTCGCCGAGGATGCGGGCGGCCTGGCGGGTCCGCTCGGGGGAGTAGTTGGAGATGCCCGCGTAGAGGGCGCGGCCGCTCTTCACGGCCTGGTCGAGGGCGCCCATGGTCTCCTCGAGGGGCGTCTCGGGGTCCTCGCGGTGGTGGTAGAAGATGTCGACGTACTCGAGGTCCAGGCGCTCGAGCGACTGGTCGAGGGAGGACAGCAGGTACTTGCGGGAGCCCCAGTCGCCGTAGGGGCCGTCCCACATGGTGTAGCCGGCCTTCGTGGAGATGATCAGCTCGTCGCGGTGCCCGGAGAAGTCCTGGGCGAGGATCCGGCCGATGTTCTCCTCCGCGGATCCGGGCGGCGGGCCGTAGTTGTTCGCGAGGTCGAGGTGGGTGACGCCGAGGTCCACGGCGCGGCGCACGATCGAGCGCAGCAGCTCCGGGTCGCGGCCGGCGCCGAAGTTCTGCCACAGGCCCAGGGAGATGGGGGAGAGGCGGAGGCCGGAGCGGCCGACGCGGCGGTAGTCGGTGTGCGCGTAGCGCGTGGCGGCGGGGGAGTAGGCCTCGTTGCTCATGCCTCCAGCATAGTGCCGGGGCAGGCCCGACGGCAGGGGGGAGATGCTGGTCAGCGCCCGGATCCCAGGAACGTCGGGCCCGTGCTCGGCACGTGCTGCTGTGCTCAGGACGCGCTGAGGTCCCGCTCCATGACGTCCATGCCGAGACCGGGGACCTTGAGGTCCTCGTCGCGGCCGGCGAAGGGGATGGTCCGACCGGTCGGGACGAAGCCGTGGCGCTCGTACCAGGCGTGCAGCTCGGGCCGGGACTGCAGCACATGGATCTCGAGCACCCGCACCCCGCGCTCGGCGCAGCGCCGCACCTGCTCCTCGAGGAGGGCACGGCCGATGCCGCCGGACTGCGCGGCGGGGTCGACGGCGAAGAGGCCGAACTCGGCGCGGTCCCCGTCGCGCGAGGTGTAGCAGCAGCCGACGACGGGGGACGAGGGGTCCTCGCCCTGAGCGGCGACGACGAGGTCGACGTCCGGGTCCCCGAGGAGCGTCTGCACCTCGCCCGCGTGGGTGCGGGCGCCGCCCACGAGGGAGCTCTCCGTGGTCCAACCGCCTTCGCCGCGATAGGCGGCCTCGACGATCTCGACAATCCGGGGCACGTCCTGCGGGCCGGCGGGGCGGAGGGAGAGCGAGGTGGCGGTGCCGGTCACGAGGGGAGGACTCCGATCCTGCGCAGGGCGCGCAGCAGGCCGTGGCCGTCGGGGGCGGCCACGGAGGGGATGGGACGGGTGGCGAGGACCTGGGCGTCGGCCTCCGCCGTGGTGGGCTCGCCCGCCGGGGCGGAGGAGCCCCCGCCGACGGTGGCGGGGAGGGTGCCGGGCGGCGGGGCGACGCGCGGGGAGCCGCCGCCGAGCGGCCGCAGGGTGCCGTGGGAGAGCAGCTGCTCGGGCTCGGTCAGCTGGCGGATCGCGATCGCCTCGACCTGGTCGGGCCGGGCGGCCGCGAAGTCGCCGTAGATCGCGGGGTCGTGCTGGCCGTCGTCGCCCACGAGGATCCAGCGGATGCCGGGGAAGTCGCGGGCGAGGTGCTCGAGGGAGCGCTCCTTGTGGCGGCGCCCGGAGCGGAACATGCCCGTGTTCGTGGGGCCCCAGTCGGTGAGCAGCAGGGGGCCGTCGGGGTAGCCGTTCTTGTACAGGAACCGTCGCAGCACGGGGAACACGTTCCAGGCGCCCGTGGAGAGGTACAGGACCGGCATGCCGGGGTGGTCGCGCAGCAGCTGCTGGTAGAGCATCGGCATGCCCGGGACGACCTTGCGGGTCGACTGGTGGGCGACGAACGCGTTCCAGAAGGCGAGCAGCGGCCGGGGGAGCCACGTGACCATGACCGTGTCGTCGATGTCGCTGACGAGGCCCACCTCCGCGTCCGGCGGGAAGACGGTGACGTCCGCGGTGACGGCGTTGGACGGGGTGGTCCACAGGACCGCCTCGTGGTGGCCGGGCTCGAGCTCGACGTCGAGGCGCACGTCGACGATGCCGGCGCGGTCCGCGCGGGTCGTGATCTCCCGGTCGCCGATGCGCAGGTGCACGGTGCGGTGCGGGGCGACCTGGCCGGCGAAGTTCCGCCAGCCGCGCACCGCCATCCGCCGCATGTCCTCGACCGGCTGGTCGTGGTGGTCGGCGGGGGTGTGCGGCGTGGCGTAGCGGACCTTCGCGAGCACGCGCACGGCGTTCGTGCTGCCGTAGCCGTGGAAGGGCTGCAGGCGGAGGTCCCAGCCCAGGCGCCGCAGCACCCGGCCGATGCCCACGTTCTTCGCGTCCTCCACACGGGCCGCCCAGTGGGGGCGCGCGGTGTGCTCGGGTGCGCCGCGACCGTTCAGGCGCGGTGCGGGCAGCGGGGAGCGCACGGGCGGGACCGCAGGCGGCTCAGACGCCGCGGGCCATCTTCAGCCAGGCGCCGTCGGGGTCGTCCTCGACGATCTGCCAGCGCTCGCCCGTGTCCTGGAAGCCGAGGGCCCGGTACAGGCCGGTCGCGCCGACGTTGCTGGGGCCGACGTAGAGCGTCACCGTGTCGGCGCCGTCCTCCTCGGCCCAGGCGAGGACCGCCTCGGCGAGGCGCTGGGCGAGACCGGTCTTGCGGGAGGTCGGGGTGACCCACATGGCCTGGAGCTCGCGCTCGTTCTCCGGGGAGTCCGCCTCGTGACGGACGGCGACCACGGCGAGGGGCTGGCCGTCCTCGACCGCGAGGAACCAGGCGGCGTCCTCGACGCGCTGACGCCACACGGCGTCGTCGTACGTGGACTCCTTCTCCCAGCTCTGGCCGAAGGCCGCGGGGTCGGTGCTGAGAGAGCGGAGCCGGATCTCACGCACGAGCGACCAGTCGTCGTCGTGGGCGCGGATGATGTCGGCCATGGCAGTCCTCCTGAGCCGTCGGTGCGGGGGATGGGCGATGACCACCGGGGGTGGACTCATGCCGTGCGGGGCACGGCCAGGGCCGGCGCCTCCGCCAGCATCATACGGGCCATGGGCGAACGGTGCGCACCTGCCCGCCGGAGTTGCGACAATGGCGCGATGGAGTCCTTCCGCGTCCTCACCGTCTGCACCGGAAACGTGTGCCGTTCCCCGGCGGCGGCGATCATGCTGCGCGAGGCCGTGCGCCTGGACGGGCTCGCGGACAGGATCGAGGTGGGCTCCGCGGGCACGAGCTGGGAGGCGGAGGGCCAGCCCATCGACGAGCGCACCGAGATCGCCCTCGAGCGCGCGGGCTACGACCGCCCCTTCGAGCACACGGCCCGCTCGATCCACCTCACGGAGCTGCTGACCTGGGATCTCGTGCTGCCGATGACGGCCGAGCACGCGCAGGTGCTGCGGCGCATGATCGATCAGGCGCCGGAGGGCTCCTCCGCCCCGGACGTCGTGCTGTGGCGGCAGTTCGATCCCACGGCGCCGGTGCAGGCCGGCGAGGCGGAGCTGAGCGTCAAGGATCCCTGGTACTACGGGCAGAAGGCGTTCGACCGCACGGTGCTGCAGATGCAGAAGTCGCTGCCCTCGCTGCTGCTGCACCTGCGTCTCGCCCTGCGCGACCGCGTCTGACGCGCCGGGCCGACGGGCGCGCCGCCCCCTCCGAGGAGCGGGTGACCGCCCTCAGGAGCGGCGGCGGTGGCCGCGGGGCCCGGAGATCTGCCGGCTGCGGAGGGTCGCGCCGATGAACCCGGCGGCGGTGAGGAAGCCGATGCCGAGGGCCGCGACGAGCACCTGACGCAGACGGCCGAAGCCGTTCCCGTCCTCCTGGGTGATCGCGCTGAGCAGCTGGACGATCGGGCCGCCGCTCGCGTTGGGGTCGTCCGGGGTGGTCGGCGGGGCCGCCGGCTCCTCGGTGGCGGAGCCGCCGGCGCTGCCGGAGCTCGTGGAGCCGCCGGAGTCGGAGCCGCTGCCCGTGCTGGTGGTGCCGGCGCTCGTGGAGCTCCCGGAGGTGCTCGCGGACTCGGATGCGGAGTCGGACTCCGACGCGGACTCCGGCGCGGAGGCGGGCTCGGAGTCGGGATCCGTGAGCACGGGCTCCTCGACCGGGGCAGAGGGCTGCTCGCTCGTGGGCTCCGGGTCCCGCGGCTGCTCGCTCGGCGAGGCGCTGTCCGTCGTGGTGGGGCTCTCGGTGGGCTCGGACGGCTCGGTGGTGAGCTCCGACTCCGGTGAGGTCGACGGGGTCGGGGCCGTCGTGGTCGGAGGCTCGGTCGTGGTCGGATCGGGCGTCGTCGGCTCCGTGGTCGGAGGCGCGGTGGTGGTCGGGGTGCCCGACGGGGATTCCGACGGCGTCTCCGACTCCGAGGGGGTCTCCGAGGGCGACTCGGACTCCGAGGGGGTCTCCGACTCGGGAGGCGTGGTGGTCTCGCCGCCGCCGCCGTCGGACGCGCAGCTCTCGCCACCGGCGTCGGACGGGTCGGTCGTGCACTCCTCGCCCGATCCGGCCTCGTCCCCGCCGCCGTCGCTCGCCGAGCTGCTTTCGGTCGGGGCGGTCGACGTCGTCTTGGAGTTCGTTAGCGACCTCGAGGGGGTCGTCGTGGCCGGCTCGACGGGGGAGTCGGTGGGGTCCTCGGCCGTGGGCTCGGGGGTGGTGGTCGTCGGCGTGGGCTCCGGCTCCGTCGTCGACGGCTCGGTCGTCTCCGTGGTCGTCGGCTCCGTGGTCGGCGCCGGATCCGAGGCCGTGGGCTCCGTCGTCGCGGGCTCGGTCGTCTCCGGCTCGGTCGACGGCTCCGACGGCTCCGGCTCCGTCGTCTCGGGCTCCGTGGTCTCCGGGGCCGTGCTCGCGGAGGGGGACGCGGACTCCGTGGGCGTCGCGGGCGCGCTCGTCGCGCTCGTCCCCTCGGCGCCGGGGGTCGCCTCGGACTCCGTGGTGCTCGTGGGCTCCGCGGCGCCCTCGGGCTCGTCCTCGCCCGCCGCGGGGGTCGACGCGAGCGGCGACTCCTGCGGGGCGTCGGGCTCGTCCGTCGTGGCGTCGTCGAAGGGGGTGGTCCGCTCGGAGGGGGTGGCCTCCTCGGCGGGGGTGCTCTCGCCCTGGTCGTCCTCCTCGGAGGTGCCGAGGGTGACCTCGACGGTGACGTCGTCACCGGAGGCCGCTGCGCTCGTCGAGGCGGTCGCGGGCTGCTGGGTGGTGGTCGTGCCCGAGGAGTCCTGGTCCCCGCCCGCGGCGAGGGCCGGGGCGGCGGCGGGGAGGCCGAGGGCGAGCACCGCGGTGCCGGCGCACAGTCGTGAGCGCAGACGCATAGGCGGAACCCCCCTTCTCCCTGTGTAGTCCTGTGGGCAGGCCGTTCGTGGCATGTGTGGCAGATCCAGCGGGGAAGCTTACCCTACCGAACCTTTACCTTCTCATTCATGATGTGCGGGGAACGGCGGTCGGGGCAAGGACGTGTGCACGGTGCCACGAGCAGTCCGGGAGACCCCCGGGAGGTCCCCGCGAGGTTCCCGGGAGCCCGACGGTGACCGCGCGGTCATCCCGACATGGATCGCCCGCGGTGCCGATCGGCACCGCGGGCGGTGGGGGTCAGTCGGCGAGAGCGCCGTCGACCAGGGCCTTCGCCTCCTCCTGGACCTTCGTGAGATGCTCCTCGCCGCGGAACGACTCCGCATAGATCTTGTAGATGTCCTCCGTGCCGGAGGGACGCGCGGCGAACCACGCGGACTCCGTGGAGACCTTCAGACCGCCGATCGCCCCGCCGGCCGGGGCCTCCGTGATCGCCGCCGTGATCGGCTCGCCGGCGAGGTCCGTGGCCGTCACCTGCTGGGGGCTGAGCTTCTTGAGCTTCGCCTTCTGCGCGCGGTCCGCGGGGGCGTCCGTACGGGCGTAGGCGCTCTCGCCGAAGCGCTCGACGAGCTCGCCGTGCAGGACGCTCGGGGAGCGGCCCGTCACCGCGAGGATCTCCGAGGCGAGCAGCGCGAGGATGATGCCGTCCTTGTCCGTGGTCCACACGGAGCCGTCGCGGCGCAGGAACGAGGCGCCGGCGCTCTCCTCGCCGCCGAAGCCCACCGAGGAGTCGATGAGCCCGGGCACGAACCACTTGAAGCCCACGGGGACCTCGAAAAGCTCGCGTCCCAGATCGGCGACGACCCGGTCGATGAGGCTCGAGGAGACCACCGTCTTGCCGACCTTCGCCCCCGCCGGCCAGCCCGGACGATGCGCGAACAGGTAGGTGATCGCGACCGCGAGGTAGTGGTTGGGGTTCATGAGCCCCGCGTCGGGGGTGACGATGCCGTGACGGTCGGAGTCCGCGTCGTTGCCGGTCGCGATGTCGTACTCGTCGCGGCGCTCGAGCAGGGAGGCCATCGACCACGGGCTCGAGCAGTCCATGCGGATCTTGCCGTCGCGGTCCAGGGTCATGAAGCCGAACTGCGGATCGACCTCGGGGTTCACGACCGTGAGGTCGAGGTCGTGGAGGTCGCTGATCATCGCCCAGTAGTCCACCGACGCGCCGCCGAGGGGATCGGCGCCGATGCGCACGCCCGCCTTGCGGATCGCGTCGATGTCCACGACGTTCGGCAGGTCCTGCACGTAGGTGTGGAGGTAGTCGTGGCGACCGGCCTCCTGCAGCGCCTTCTGGCGCCCTGCGCGGCGCACGCCCCGCAGGCCGGCGCCGAGCAGCTCGTTCGCGCGGTCGGCGATCCATCCGGTCGCGTCGGAGTCCGCGGGGCCGCCGTGGGGCGGGTTGTACTTGAAGCCGCCGTCGCGCGGCGGGTTGTGGCTCGGCGTGACGACGATGCCGTCCGCCCGCGAGGGGTCGGAGGCCGCCTTGCCGCGGTTGTGCACGAGGATCGCGTGCGAGACCGCCGGGGTCGGCGTGTAGCGGTCACCGGAGTCGATGAGCACCGCGACGTCGTTGCCGGCGAGCACCTCGAGGGCGGTGTCGAAGGCCGGGCGGGACAGCGCGTGGGTGTCGCGGCCGATGAAGAGCGGCCCGCGGATGCCCTGGCCCGCGCGGTACTCCACGATCGCCTGCGTGGTCGCGGCGATGTGATCCTCGTTGAAGGCGGTGTCCAGGGAGGAGCCGCGGTGGCCGGAGGTGCCGAAGGCGACCTGCTGGTCCGGGTCGCGGGGGTCCGGGTGGAGGTCGTAGTACGCGTCGAGGAGCTCGTCGACGTCGACGAGATCCTCCGGGAGGGCCTTCTGGCCTGCGCGGGGATGCATGGTCACCACTCCGTTCCGGGGGTCGGGGTCACGCGGCCACTCTAGGTGCCCCCGGTCCCGACCGTGGCCCGCGCGGTCGATCCCTGAGACAGGAGGACCGCGCGGTCGGGGGTGGGGGTGGGAGAGGGCAGGGCTCAGCTCCGCCGGGACCGCACGAGCAGGACGGCGCCCACGATCGCGAGGACCAGGCCGACGAGCCCGACGACGACGCCGATGATCGGCCCCAGGATCAGCGGCAGGGCGATGCCGAACACGTCGAGCGGCCCCATGTAGGCGGGCGCCTCGGTCCCCGTGCAGGTGATCGTGGCGGTCGTGTCCGCCGTCGCGACGACGCCGAGGCTCTGCTCGTAGGACGTGCCGTCGGGCGCGGTGATCGTGCCGGAGGTGGGGACGGTGGTGAGGTCCGACGGGCTCGCGCCCTCCACGGTGCAGGTGGCACCGGCGTCCGCCGTCGGGACGTAGAGGATGAGCATCTCGTTGGCACCCATGTCGACGGTGCCGCTCGCGCCCTGGACCACGGTGGGGCCGTCGGTCGCCTGCCCCATGACCCCGCTGAACCCCCAGATGATCCCGCCGATGGCGGCCGCGGGGCCCACGATGATCAGCAGTGCGAGGCCGATGATCAGCGGGACGAGCCCGCGGCGACGACGAGCGGGGGCCGGGGCCGACGGGCCGCCCGCGGGGGACGGGGCCGCGCCGTGCGAGGTCCAGGCGGCGGGCTCGTGCGGCGCCGGGCTTCCGTACTGGCCCTGCGGGGCCGGGCTGCCGTACTGGCCCTGCGGGGCCGGGCTGCCGTACTGACCCTGCGGGGCGGGGCTCCCGTACGCGCCCGGAGCGGCGGCGTCACCGGGCTCCGGGGCGGGGGCGGGCAGGCCGTAGGTGGGGCGCCGGCTCTGGCCGGGTGCCGTGGTGTCGCCGTCGGACATCAGGGGCTCCTTCGCGGGGGGACCCGGGAAGGATAGCGACGCCGCCTCCGAGAGGGCTCAGAGAGCCCCGAGCACGATCCGCATCCCCATCGCCGTGATCACACAGGTCACGATCGGGGTCGCGATCCAGAAGCCGACGATCTTCGCGGCGACGGTCCAGCGCACGTGCCGCGGACCGATCGCCGCGCCCGCGCCGACCACGCTCGAGGCGAGGGTGTGGGAGCTCGAGATCGGCACCTGGAAGCCGACCACGGCGAGGGCCATGAGCAGCGCCGAGGTGCACTCCGCGACGAAGCCCTGCGCCGAGTTCAGCGACGTGAGCCGGCGCCCGATGGTGCGGATGATCCGGTGGCCGCCCATGAGCGTCCCCGCCGCGATCGCGACCGCGATCGGCACGAGCAGCCACAGGGAGTCCGCGAGCGGGAGCCCGGCCGCCTGGCAGGCGAGGACCACGAGCGCGTAGGGGAGACGGGAGTCGCTCAGTCCGTGCCCCGTCGCGACCGCGCACGCGGAGACGGTCTGGGCGAAGCGGAGGTGCCCCACCCTCAGCCGCTCGGTGCGCCCCAGCGCGAGCAGTCCCCGCATGCCGGCGATGCTGATGAGCATGCCCATCAGCGGTCCCAGCAGCGTCGCGAGGGCGAGCAGGCCGATCACGGGCAGCCAGGCCTCGAAGGCGCCGAGGGCGGCGGAGGCGCCGAGGGCCGCCCCGAGGAACGCGTGCCAGGTCGAGGAGGGCGTCCCGTACCACCAGGTGATGATCTCCCAGGCGAGGGTCGCGAGCAGCATGAGCACGAGCGCGATGCCGATGAGGTCCGGGGTGTCGGCGGCCGCCTCGATGATCGGGCCCAGCCCCAGCAGGGAGACCGCCCAGCCCACGCTGAGCGGCACGATGAGCATCCCGATCAGGGCGCCCAGGAGGTTGAGCACCGCGGCGAGGTTCAGTGCGGTGCTCTCCCGCAGCGAGCGGGTGGAGATGGTCGTGGAGACGGCGCTCGAGGCGTCGTGGAACCCGGTGTAGAACGCGGTGACGAAGGCGAGCAGCACCACGGCGACCAGGAGCGCGATCGTCACCTCAGGCGTCCTTGACGCGCAGCAGATCCGCGGTGCGCGCCGCCCGCTCCTGCAGCTCGACGATCGTGTCCACCGCGTCGATCACGTCCCGCTGGGGCAGCAGGTCGATCCCGGAGCCGCCGCGGGCGTAGAGCTCCCCGAGCGCCTGACGGGTGAGCCGACGGCCCTGCCGGGCGACCTTCCGCACCTGCGCGTAGTAGTCGCCGAGCTCCCGCACGGTGTCGAGCTTCCAGCTCGCGGTGACGGTCAGCTCGGCGCAGCGCTCGATGCCCTTGGCCGCCTCGAGCAGCGGCGTGGGCTGCGTGCCGCTGTGGAAGAGCACGAGCAGCTCGGCGCTGTGCTCCATCGCGGAGATCGAGTCCGCGACCGTGAGGGCGAGGGAGTAGAGCAGCTCCGCCTCGTAGGGCGTGATGAGGGAGTCCGCGAGCCGGTTCGCGATGCGGCGCACGAGCTCCTCGGCGCTCGTGGAGTGCTCGTGGAGGCGGGGGGCGATGCGCATCCGCTCGCGGTAGCCCGAGCCGAGGACGGTCGAGTGGGTGTCCGCGGCCTGCACCTGGATCTCGGCGAGCTCGGCGAACAGTCCGTACATGGGGCGCTCGAGCCGCCGTGGGAACAGCTGCACCATGGCCAGACGCCTCCTCGCGCCCGGTGGCGCAGCCCTCGCCCTCGGCACCCGGATCAGGGGTGCGGGGCCGTTCCAACGTCGATGCGCCGGACCGGGATGCGCCTGTCGGCGCGAAGGCCGCTCGAAGCGGCAAATGTTGGAGCCCGGGGCAACCGCGGCCCGACGCGCGAACCATCGTAGGGCACGTGCCCGGGCGATGTCAGCGGGGAGGCCCGTGGAGCGGCCACAGGCGGGGGAGGAGTGAAGCATCTCGCACGGCGCCCCGCAGCACGCCCCGCCCAGGAGGGGCCGCGGCGCCGTCAGTCCAGCGTGCCCGCCTCGGCGTGGCGGCCGGCCGCGACGAGCTCCTCGCCGGTGCTCAGCAGGCGCTCCGCCTGCGCCGTGAGGCCCTCCTCGGGGGAGGAGTCGGCGAGGTGGGCGGTGCCGTGGGCGACGATCGTGGCGACCGCTCCGGCGCGGATCAGGGCCATGCCGAGATCGCCGGTGAAGGCGCCGCGCAGGATGTCGTCCATCGTGCGGCGCACCTCGTCGACGTCCGGCGGCTCGGAGAGGCCGGAGAGATAGCGCAGGCCGGGCACGGTGCGGGAGCCCTCGCGGTACCGCAGCACCACGTCGTCGCCGGCCCGCTGCACCCACGTGTGCAGCACGTACAGGCGCCAGAGCGCGCCCGGCAGGGTCGTCGCGGGCGCGCGTGACCAGAGCGTCGCGAGGTCGCCGAGGCCCTCGCGCGCGGCGAGGGTCAGCACCCGCTGCACGACCTCCGGGTCCTCGCTGTGGAACACGCCGTCCAGCAGCGCGCTCGCCGAGCTGTGGGCGAGGTCGCTCGCGGTGCCCGGGTCCGGGTCACCCGGCAGCTGATCGGCGACGGAGGGGTACAGCGAGGCGGGACGGCGGAAGCGGGGGGAGGAGCCGGACATGCCCCGCACTGTACGACCGCTCCCTCCGCGCACGCACCTGGGGACCTCTCCCCATGGCGCGGCTCGCACGGCCGCCGTACGGTCGGGCCATGACCGTCCCCCGCTCGTTGGATCCCGGCACCGGCCCCCGGCCGCTGCCGGACTTCTCGCGCGGCGCCGCGACCGTCGAGCGCATGCTGCGCGCGGTCGCCGAGCTCCGTCCCGCAGCCGGGGAGGATGCCGCACCCCGCGACGCCGCTGCACCCCGCGACGCCGCTGCACCCCGCGACGCCGCCGCACCGCGCGACGCCGCCGTGACCCGGCCGGGCGAGGGCAGGAGCGTCCCGGCCCCGCGCGTGCTGCTGCCCGCGCACGCCCTGCGACGCAGCGTGGTCGGCGCGGTCGTCGGCGCGGTGGGGCTCGCCGGGGCGACGGTCGCCGCCGGGGCCGCGGTGCTGCTCGCCCTGTCCCGCACCGGACCCGGGGCGCCCTCGCTCGGCCTCCTCGCCGCGGAGGCGGCGCTCGGCCTGCTCGTGCTGGTGCTCGGCGGCCTGGGACTGCGGTTCGCGCTGTCCGGGCTCGCGGCGGCGCGGGCGAGCGTCGAGATCGGGGCCGAGGAGATCGTCAGCCGCGGCGCCCTGCGGGTGCGGCGGGTGCGCTGGGAGGACGTGGTCGACGTCGAGGCGCGGGTCGTGCACCCGGTGCACTGGCTCACGGTCGCGCTGCGCCTGCGCGGAGGGCGGCGCGTGGTGCTGCCGGCGCTCGACCGACCGGTGCGCGAGCACGGCCGCCCGAGCGCCGAGGGGGTCCGGATCCTGCGGCGCGAGCTGCACCGGCGACGCCGCCGGGGCCCCGGCCGCCGCTGAGGGCGGGCGGGTTCGCGCGGGGGACTGCGCGGGGAGCGGATCCGGGGCACCATGGGCGCACGGCGCCCGCGCGAGGGTCGGGCGCGCGGCAGGGGAGGCGACATGGAAGCGCTCGTGATGACGCTCGGCTCGGGATGGGTGAGCGGGGTGCGGCCCTACTTCATGGTCTTCCTGCTGGGGCTCGCCGGCCGCGTGCTGGGGCTCGAGCAGGTGCCCGAGGTGCTGCAGCGCACCGATCTCCTCGTCATCACCGGGATCCTGCTGCTCGTGGACCTCGCGGCGGACAAGATCGCCTTCCTCGACTCCTTCTGAGACCAGCTGCACCTGATCGTGCGGCCCGTGGCGGGCGGCGCGATCGGCTACCTGCTGGGCGGGGAGACCGACACGACCACCGCGGTGGTGATGGCGGTGATCGGCGCCGCGACGGCCTTCGGCTCCCACGCCGTCAAGAGCACCGCCCGGGCCGCCGTGAACATCTCCCCGGAGCCCGTCTCCAACGTCGTCGTCTCGACGGGGGAGGACCTCGCGGCCGTGGTGATGGGCGTGCTGACCGTGCTGCTGCCGGCCCTCGCGGCGGTGATCGCCGTGATCCTGCTGGCCTGCGGGATCTGGGTCGTGGTGCGGCTGCACCGCCGGTACCGCCATCTGCGCGCCCGCGCCCGGGAGGCCCGGGAGGCGCGGGCCGCACGCGGCGCGGACCCCCTCGCCTGAGATCCGGCGGGCGGGGTCAGCGCACGGGCGGGCTCAGGAGGCCGGTGCGGCGCTGACGCCGTCCTCCCAGAGCGCGCGGACGGCCTCGCCCACCTGCGCCCGGTCGATCGGGGAGACCGAGAGGACCCCCTCCTCGTCGAGCGGGAGGTGACCGGCGCGCCAGCTGCCGTCGGCCTCGACGTGGAGCATGAACGGGGTCTGCTCCTGCGCGGTCTCGAGCTCCGTGCGGCGCAGGGAGACCGTGCGGCCGGCACCGTCCTCGAGGAAGGCGGTGACGATGTCCGTCACCGAGCGGGGCACCTGGGCGGGGTCCGGGAGGGCGGAGACGATGAAGGAGTCCAGCTCGTCCTGGGTGAGCATGAGCACCGCGTCCCCCGCGGAGACCACGAACGCCATGCGCATCGCCTCGCCCTCGGAGAGCGCGAGCCCCAGCCAGCGGTCCGCGGAGGTGAGCGTGCCCGCGACGACCTGTCCCTCCTCGCCGAGCAGCCACTGGCCGTCCTCCGAGCGCTCGACCTTGCCGCGGGCGCGCAGGCCCGAGGTGACGGCGGCGGTGACGAACTCGCGGGCCTCCTCGGGGGCGCTGCGCAGCCCCACCTGCTCGCGGGTGACCGCGGCGTTCTCGGTGGGGCGCAGGGAGATCATGAAGTCGATCTCGTAGGCGGTGTAGATCGTCGGCTGGTCGTCCGCCTCGGTCGTGGCGCTGGTCTGGCTCATCGGGGCTCCTCCTCCGGCGGCAGGTGGCCGCCGCTCGATCGCTGGGGGAAGCATGTCAGATGCCCGGCGGCCCCCTCCAGCCGGGCGCCCGGGCTCAGACCAGGCCGCGCCGCTCGAGCAGGGGCGTGACGTCCCGGTCGCGGCCGCGCAGGCCGCGGTAGGCGTCGAGGAGATCGGCGGAGCCGCCGATCGCGAGGATCGCCCGCGCGAACTCCTCGCCCACCTCGCGCACGGGGCGGCCCGCGGCGAGCTGCTCCTCGAACCAGGCGACGGAGTCCGCGTCGAAGACCTCCGCCCACAGGTAGGAGTAGTACCCGGCCGCGTACCCGCCGGAGAAGGTGTGCTGGAAGTAGCCGGTGCGGTAGCGCGGGGCGACGAGCGGATGGGAGAGCCCCGCCTGCTCGAGCTGCTCCGCCTCGAAGGCGCGCGGGTCCTCGACGCGCGTGCCTGCGGGCAGGCGGTGCCAGCGCCAGTCGAGCACGGCGGCCGCGAGGTACTCCGCGGTCGCGAAGCCCTCGCCCCACAGCGCCGCGGAGCGCACCCGCTCGAGCTGCTCGGCGGGGACCGGCTCCCCGGTGTCGACGTGGCGGGCGTAGTGCTCGACGATCCCGGGCCGCAGCGCCCACATCTCGTTGACCTGCGAGGGGAACTCGACGACGTCCCGCGGCACGGCGGTGCCCGAGGCGGAGGGGTGCTCGACGTCGGAGAGCAGCGCGTGCAGCGCGTGGCCGAACTCGTGGAACAGGGTGCGCACCTCGTCGAGGGTGACGAAGGCCGGCTCGCCCGGGGCGGGGCGGGAGATGTTCAGCGTGTTCATGACGATCGGCCGGGTGCCCTCGGCGCGGGAGCGCACGGAGAGCACGTTCATCCAGGCGCCGCCGCGCTTCGCGTCCCGGGTGAAGTAGTCGCCGATGAACAGGCCCACCTCCTCGCCGTCCTCGCGGTGCACCTCCCAGACGAGCGCCTGCGGGTGCGGGCCGGTGAGGTCGTCCCGGCGCGTGAAGGCGAGGCCGTAGACCTCGCCGGCGGCGCGCAGCACGCCGTCCTCGATCACCCGCTCGAGCACGAAGTAGGGCTGCAGGGCGGCCTCGTCCACCGCATGCTCCTCGGCGCGCACACGCGCCTCGTAGAAGGCCCAGTCCCAGGGGGCGAGGTCCTCGACGCCGTCGCGGGCGGCGCGCGCCGCGATCCGGGCGGCCTCGCCCTCGACGTTGCGCATCGCGGGGCCGACGGTCGCCGCGAACAGCTCCTCGACGGACTCCGGCACAGCGGCCGTGCGATCGGCGACGGCGAGGGAGGCGAAGTCCGCGAAGCCCAGCAGGGCGGCCTTGCGGGAGCGGAGCTCGGCGATCTGCGCGGCGAGGTCCCAGGTCTCCGTGCCGCGCTCGGCCGAGGCGCGGTAGAGCCGCTCGCGCACGGAGCGGTCCTCGAGGGAGGGGAGCAGGCGCTGGACGGTGGGCAGGACGAGCGTGAGCAGCCACCCCTCGAGCCCGGCGTCGATCGCCGCCTCGCGCGCGGCCGAGCGCTGCCCCGCGTCGAGGCCCGCGAGGTGGGCCTCGTCGGTGAGGTGCACGGAGGCGCCCTTGAGATCCGCGCGGGCCTGCTGGGTGAAGCGGGTCTCGAGGCGGGAGATCTCCTGGTTCAGCGCGGCCAGGGTCTCCTTCTGCTCGGGGTCGAGCCGCGCACCGCGCAGCACGAACCGCTGGTGCAGCCGCTCGAGCAGGTGCCGCTCCTCCGCGCTCAGGGCCGCCCGCTCCGCCTCGTCGCCGTGCAGCGCGTCGACCCGGGCGAAGAGCCGCGGGTCCAGGAACACGGCGTCGGAGAGCGCCGTCAGCCAGGGCGTGACCTCCGCCTCGACGGCCTGCATCTCGGGGGTGCCGTCGGTCGCGACGAGGTGGAAGAACACGCGGGAGACCCGGCGCAGCAGAGGGTCGCCGTCCTCGAGGGGCAGCACGACGGAGGCGAAGGAGGGCGGTGCGGTCGAGGTCGCGACCTCCTCGAGCAGCGCCTTCTGGGCGGCGACGCCGGCCCGGAAGGCGGGGAGGAAGTGCTCGGTGCGCAGCGCCGCGAAGTCCGGCAGACCGTGGGGGAGGCCCGAGGGCTCCGCGAGGGGGTTGCCGCGCAGATCCGGCTCCTCCTGTCCGTGCTCGTCGGTGCCGGAGGGGGACGAGGGGCCGGTGGGCGCGGAGGTCATGCCCGTCACTCTAGTGTCCCTGCTCACGTGGGACGGGGCGCCGCCTACTCTGGTGCCCATGACCGCCGCCGCGACCGACCTCCCCGCCGCCCCGGGGTCGCCCTCCGCCGCGGCCGTCTACGAGCACCTCGTGCGCCGCGGGCCGCACGCACGCACGGACCTCGCGGCCGTGCTGGGCCTGTCCCACCCGACCCTCACCCGCCTCGCCCGGGAGCTGCTCGAGAACGGCCTGCTGCGGGAGCTCCCGCCGCGACCCCAGGCGAAGGGCCGGCCGCAGCTGCCGCTCGACGTCGCCGAGGAGCACGTGCGGCTGATCGGCGTGAAGATCACCGCGACGGCCGTGCACACGGCGGTCGTGACCGTGCGCGGCCAGTCCCTCGAGGAGCTCTCCGCTCCGCTGCGCCGCAGCGACCCGGAGACCGTGCTCGCGACGGTCACGGAGCTGTGCCGGACACTGCGGGCCTCGCACCCGCGGATCGCGGGCGTGGGGATCGGCCTCGGCGGGCGGGTCGACGACGACGGCGTCGTCTCCCCCACCTCGATGCTCGGGTGGCAGGAGCCCGTCCCGCTCGGCCCGCGGCTCGAGCAGGAGCTGGGCCTGCCGGTGAGCGTCCGCAACGACATCCATGCCCTGCTCGAGGGGCTCGCCTGGTTCGGGGCGGGTCGCCGCCACGACTCCTTCATCGCGATCACCGTGGGTGCCGGGGTGGCGGTGGGCACCGTCGAGGGCGGGGTCGTACGCCGCGGGGCCGGGCACGTGGCCGGTCTCGCCGGCTCGCTCACGACGGTCACCCGGGACGGTCGCGGGGTGCGACTCATGGACGTGGCCTGCAACGACGCCGTGATCGACGCGGGACGGGAGCAGGGCGTGCCCGGGGCCGGCACGGGCACGCCGGAGGAGCGCCTGCAGGCGGTGCTCGACGCCCTGCGTACGGGGGACCCCGCCGCCCGGGAGCTCGCCGCGGAGGTCGGCCACGCGGTCGCCGTCGCCGCGGCCGGGGTGGTCGGCGTGCTCGATCCCGAGGCGCTGCTGCTCGGCGGGGAGAGCGTGGGGCTGCTGCGGGACGTGCCCGCCTTCGCCGAGACCCTGCGCGCCCTGCTCCCCGCGGAGCAGCAGGACCTCGAGGTGCGCTACCTCCCCGACGACTTCGACGACTGGGCTCGCGGAGCCGCGGTCGTCGCGGCCCGGCGCTTCATCACGGGCACGGACCCGGTCTGAGCAGGCGAGGGGCCCGGGCCGTCTCCCGGCCCGGGCCCCTCGCCCTCCCCAGCGAGCGTCAGCTGAACAGGGCGTTGACCTTCTCGTTGTACGCGGTGAAGGACGAGGCGTCCGTCTTGCGCATCCAGAGGTCGTCGAAGGCCGGCTGCATGATCGATGCGATCTGCGCGGCGTTCTCCACGAGCGGGTAGAGCCCGGTCTCGCCGTTGTCCACCCGGTCGGTGTACGGGGACACGTCCAGACCCTTCTCCTCGTACGCCGCCGTCGCCGCCGCGGTGCCGGCGTCCGTCGCCGGGAAGACCACACCCCGTCGGCCGATGATCTCCTGTGAGGCGTCCGAGCCGAGGAACGCGACGAGCCGCGCCGCCTCCTCGGGGTGCTCGGACTGCGCCGAGATCGAGTCGCCCAGCCCGTTGAACATCGACATCGGATGGCCGATCGGACCCGAGGGGAGCGGGGCGATCCCCAGCGAGACCCCCTCGAGGTTCGCGTAGGTGCCGATCATCCACGAGCCGGCGAGTGCGAGGGCGGCCTTGCGCGACTGCAGCTGGGACTGGGCGGGGCTCGAGTCCCCGAACATGCCGAAGGGCGGCAGGATCCCCTTGTCCACGAGACCGAAGTACCAGTCCATGGTCTGCTGGAACTCCGGCTCGTCGTACCGGAAGCGGGTGCCCCAGGTGTCCTTGTCGGTGAAGGCCCAGCCGGTGGCGAACGCGAAGGTGGACCAGGAGGTCTGGCCCGTGTAGTCGATCCCGGCGTCCGCCCCGAGCCCGTAGGTGGCGATGCTGGTGGCGTCGAAGCCGTCCTCGTCGCCGCGCTTCCCGTTCGTGTCCACGGTCAGGTGCAGCAGCATCTGCTCGAAGCTGCCGCCGTCGGCCGGGTTCCAGTCCAGGGACGCGAGGTCCTCGGGGGAGACCCCGGCCTCCTCGAGCGCCGCCGTGTCGTACATCAGGGCGATCGTGTCGTAGTCCTTGGGGAGCCCGTACCTCTTGCCGTCCTGGCCGGTCCAGAGGTCCTGCAGGCCCGGCTGGAACCGGTCCTCCGGGATCTCCGCGATGGGGGCGAAGTCGTCCAGCGGCACGATCACACCCAGGGCGAGCATCTCCGGGTACCGGCCCAGGTGGTCGGTGAAGACGTCCGGGCCGGCCTCCGCCACGAACCCGGCGGTGAGCTTGGTCCAGTAGTCGTCCCAGCCCATCTGCGTGATACGGACGTCGATGTCGGGGTTCTCCCGCATGAAGAGGTCGATCGCCTCGGAGTAGCCGGGCAGCTGGGTCGCGTCCCACAGCCAGTAGTCGAGCTCGACCTTCCCGCCGGCGGCGCCGGAGGAGCCGCAGGCGGCGAGGGTCGGGCCGGCGGCCGCGGCGCCGAGGGCAGCGGCGGTGCCGCCCAGCAGACGGCGGCGGCTGAGCGGGGAGCGCCGGTGATCGGGTCGACGGGGGTGGAATGTGGTCATCGTGGGTCCCTCACTTGATCCCGCTGAAGCCGATGGAGTTCACGATCCGCTTCGCGAAGAGCGCGAAGAGGATCAGCATGGGCAGGGCCGCGACGAGCGTCGCCGCCATGAGCCCGGCCCAGTCGGTGCCCGTGTTCGGGGACTGCGCGCGGAACACCGCGAGCGCGACGGTCAGGACCCGCGAGGAGTCCGAGTAGGAGACCATCAGCGACCAGAAGTACTCGTTCCACGCGGTCATGTAGGTCAGCAGCGCGAGCGTCGCGAGCGGCGCCGAGGACATCGGCAGGATGAGCGTGAAGAACACGCGCACCTTGCTCGCCCCGTCGATCAGCGCGGCCTCCTCCACCTCGCGGGAGATGTTGTTGAAGAACTGGCGCAGGAAGAAGATCGCGAACGGGGAGATGAACAGGCTGGGCAGCATGATCCCGAGCAGCGTGTCCACGAGGTGCAGGTTCTTGATGAGCACGAAGTTGGGCAGCAGCGTGAAGATCGCCGGGATCATCATCGCGGCCAGGAAGACCAGGAACACCCCGTCCCTGCCCCGCCAGCGCAGGCGGGAGAAGGCGTAGGCGGCCATCGCGCAGGAGAAGGTCTGCACCACGGTCACGGTGGTCGCGACGATCACCGTGTTCAGCAGGTAGCGCCAGAAGTTGATGGAGGCGCCGGACCCGCCCTGGGAGACGGCGGTCTCCACGTCCTGCATGCCGAAGACCCGCTCGAAGCCACCCAGCGAGAAGCCCACGGGGAGCAGGCTGCTGGGGTCGGTGGCGAGCGCCGTGTTCGAGGAGAGCGCGGTGCGCAGCATCCAGTAGAAGGGGAACAGCGTGATCAGCAGGATCACGATCATCACGATCCAGGCCACGATGCGGCCGGGGGAGACCCGGCGGCGGGCGCGGGGCGCGAGGGCGGGAGCGGTGGCGGTGTCCCGGGAGAGGGGAGCGTCGGTGAGCGTCATGGGAGGGCCTCTCAGTCCAGGTCCGACTGGCCGGCACGGGTGAGGAAGTACTGGGCGAAGGTGATGATCATGAGGATCACCAGCAGTGCGACGGAGAGCGCGGAGGCGTAGCCGAAGTTGTACTGGCCGAACGCGTTCTCGTAGATGTACATCTGCAGGACCTTCGAGGCATCGGCGGGCCCGCCCTGGGTGGTCACCGAGATGGTGTCGAAGACCTGGAAGCTGCCGATGATCGACATGATCAGCACGAGCGCGAGGATCGGCCGCAGCAGCGGCAGCGTGATGCGGCGGAAGAGATGCCACTCGCCGGCGCCCTCCGTGCGGGCCGCCTCGTAGAGCTGCTCGGGGATGGACTGCAGGCCCGCGAAGAGCAGCAGCGCCGTGTAGCCCATGTGGCGCCACACGTTCACGAGCGCGACCGTCGGGATCACCCAGGTCTCGCTCGCCCAGAAGGAGACCGGGTCGAAGCCGATCGCCTGCAGGGCGATGTTCACGATGCCCAGCTGGCTGTCGAGCATCCACAGGAACACGATCGCCGCGACCACGTTGGAGACGAGGTACGGGGCGAGCACGAGCGAGCGCAGCCAGGTGGACTGCGTGAGTCGCTGCATGAGGATCGCGATGAGCAGGGCGACCACGATCTGCACGCCGATGTTGATCAGCACGTACAGCACGGTCACCCGCAGCGACTTCCAGAACACCGGGTCGGTGAGCATGGCGCGGTAGTTCTCGAGGCCCACCCACTCGGGCGGGGTGAGGATGGCGTAGTCGGTGAGCGAGTAGTACAGGCCGGTCAACAGCGGCCAGACCATGAAGACGAGCAGGCCGACGCTCGCCGGCAGGATGAACAGCAGGGCCAGCCGGGTGTCGTCCCGGTGGCGTCGACGGCGGGGAGGCGCCGGGCTCGCGCCCGGCGTCCTCGTCGCCTCGGGGGTGGTGGTGGACATCGTCGTCCTCTCTCCGATGGGCAGGGTCAGGGTCGGTCCGCGAGTGCGGTGACCTCGAGCAGGAACGCCGTCTCCGGCGCCATGACGGGGGCGGCGAGGCCCGTGCGCAGCAGCACCGCGCCGGGCACGTCGAGATGGTCCACGAGGGCGGGCGGGCCGTAGCCGGCGCCCTTCGCGTCCGTGGCCGGGTCCGCGCCGGCGCGGGCCCACGCGGGCCACACGTAGCCGGTGGGCTGCGGGCCCAGCACGAGCGGGCGCACGCGGTAGCGGCGCTCCGGGTCGAGGCCGGGGAGGCGGAGCGCGCCGACGGGGGCGATGTCCGGTGTGTCCACGGCGGTGACCGTGTACAGGGCGCGGTCGCGCTCGGGGGAGAGCACGCCGGTGATCCACACGGAGTCCTGGCCGCGGTCCGCGCGCACGAGGTCACCGGTGAACAGCAGCTCGCGGTGCTCCTTGTACAGGGCGATCCAGGTGCGCAGCTCGGCGAGCTCCTCCTCGGTCGCGCGGCGAAGGTCCCACTCGATCCCGAGGTGGCCCAGGAGCGCGCTCGCGGCGCGGAAGGAGAGGGAGTGCAGGCGCCCGGTGGTGTGGGAGCCGCCGGAGGCGATGTGGCTGCCCATGAGCTCGAGCGGCACGAGCTGGGAGGTCCAGCGGTTCATGGTCGCCCGCTCGAGGGGGTCGATGCAGTCGGAGACCCAGATCCTGTCCGCCCGCTCGAGGATGCCGAGGTCCACGCGGGCGCCGCCGGAGGAGCAGGACTCGATCTCGAGGCCGGGGTGCGCGGCCTTGAGGCTGTCCCAGAGCCGGTACACGGCGAGGGTCTGCTCATGGACGGCGGCGGCGCCGGTCGCGCGGGTCGCGGCCTCGACGAGGTCGCGGTTGTGGTCCCACTTGATGTAGGCGATGTCGTGCTCGGTCAGGAGCGCGTCGATCGCGTCGTGGACGTGCTGCCAGGCCTCGGGGATGGTGAGGTTGAGGACCTGCTGGTGGCGGGCGGGCAGCGGCATGCGGTCCGGGCCGGGGGCCATGATCCACTCCGGGTGCGCGCGGGCGAGGTCGGAGTCCTCGTTGATCATCTCGGGTTCGAACCAGAGGCCGAACTGCATGCCGTGGCCGGTGACGCGGTCGACGAGCGGGGCGAGGCCGCCGGGCCAGGCCTCGTCCGAGACGGTCCAGTCGCCGAGGCCCGAGGTGTCGTCGCGGCGGGAGCCGAACCAGCCGTCGTCCAGCACGAAGCGCTCGACGCCGAGCTCCGCGGCGCGGTCGGCGAGCTCGGTGAGCACGTCGAGGTCGTGGTCGAAGTAGACGGCCTCCCACACGTTGAGGGTGACGGGGCGGTCGGTGCCCGGGTAGGGGAGGCCGCCGTGCGCCTCGCGGTCGCGCAGGTGGGCGTGGAAGCGGTGGGCGATCGTGTCGAGCCCGGCGGCGGAGTGGGCGCCGTAGAGCCAGGGGGAGGCGATCGCGGCGCCGGGGGCGAGGCGGCCCTCGCCGGGCAGCAGCAGCTCGCCGCCGCCGATCACCTGGACGCCCGCGGAGAGCCGCTCGGCGTGGTGGGTGTGGTTGCCGGAGAAGGCGGTGTGCACGGCCCAGATCTCGCCGGTGGAGAAGTCGAAGCCGGAGGTGCCCAGGTGCAGCAGGTGCGCGGCGTCGGCGCCGGTGCGGCCGCGGCGGTTCTCGCGCAGGTGGGTGCCGGTGACCATGGCGCGGCGCTGCGGGGTGCGCTCCTTGGTCCAGCGGCCGCCGAAGTCGAGCAGCTCGTCGGCGTCGAGGGGGACCGGCAGGGCGGGGGTGAGCTGGTGGACGGTGTAGGCCGTGTCGCCGGCGTTCGTGACCTCGGCGCGCACGCGCACGAGGCCGGAGGGGAGCAGCTCGACGTCGAGGCGCACGGCGAGGCCGAGGAGCTCGTCGGCGAGGTCGACGGCGACGAGGGCGGGACCGGTCTCGAGGTCGGTCCCCTCGCCGGCGGGGAGCGCGCGCTCGGTGCCCTGCTCGGTGATCCGGACGCCCGTCACGGTGAGCCGCGGGGCGGTGCCGGAGCCGTCGTCGCGGGAGCCGGTGAGGCCGGGGCGGCCCAGCCAGCCGTCGGCGCTCTGGGGGAGGATCCCCGTGCGCAGCGGGACGTCGGGGCCGTTGCTCGAGATCGCGGGGGTGACGGCGGCGAAGAGCGCGGCGAGGTCCTCCCCGGTGAGCGGGCCGAGGTCCGTGCCCCAGTGGAGGATCGCGGGGACGCGCCCGCCGGTCGTGTCGAGCACGAGGGAGACGCCGGCCGCGCGGAGGTGCAGGCGCCGGGTCGTGGGATCGGTGGGCATCGTCGCTCTTCCTGATCGGGAGGCGGGCGTCCGTGCCCGCGAATTACTTACGACCCGAAAATAAGGGGTGCGGGGCGGGTCGTCAAGGGCCTCCCGCGGGCACCCCTCCGCCCGTGCCCCGCACGGCGCTACCCTGAGCTCTCCCCTCCGACCCGACAGGAGCCGACTGATGATCTTCACCCAGTCCTCGAAGCTGCGCGACGTCTGCTACGAGATCCGAGGTCCGGTCCCGGCAGAGGCAGCACGCATGGAGGCCGAGGGGCACAAGATCATCAAGCTCAACATCGGCAACCCCGCGCCCTTCGGCTTCGAGGCGCCGGACGAGATCCTCGTGGACATGATCCGGTCGCTGCCCACCGCGCAGGGCTACTCCGACTCCAAGGGCCTGGTCTCCGCCCGCCGCGCGGTCGCGCAGTACTACCAGACCAAGGGCATGCCCGACATGGAGCTGGACGACATCTACCTCGGCAACGGGGTCTCCGAGCTCATCCAGATGACCTGCCAGGCGCTCGTGGACGACGGCGACGAGGTGCTCGTGCCCGCTCCGGACTACCCGCTGTGGACCGCCTCGATCGCGCTCGCCGGCGGCCGCGCCGTGCACTACCGCTGCGACGAGGAGCAGCAGTGGTGGCCCGACGTCTCCGACCTCGCGGACAAGGTCACCGAGCGCACCAAGGCGATCGTCGTCATCAACCCCAACAACCCCACGGGTGCGGTCTACCCCGAGCACGTGCTCAGGGAGATCGTCGAGGTCGCCCGCAAGCACGGGCTGATGATCCTGGCGGACGAGATCTACGACAAGATCCTCTACGACGATGCGGTCCACCACCACATCGCGAAGCTCGCCCCGGACCTCCTGACCATCACCTTCGACGGGCTCTCCAAGGCGTACCGGGTCGCGGGCTTCCGCGCCGGATGGATGGCGCTCTACGGCCCCAAGGACCACGCGACGAGCTTCATCGAGGGTCTCGACGTGCTCTCGAACATGCGGCTGTGCCCCAACGTCCCGGCCCAGCACGTGGTCGCGACGGCGCTCGGCGGCCATCAGTCGATCCACGAGCTCCTGCTCCCGGGCGGCCGGCTCAAGGAGCAGCGCGACGTGGCCTACGAGGGGCTCAGCGCGATCGACGGGGTCGACGTCGTCAAGGCCCAGGGCGCGCTCTACATGTTCCCGCGCGTGGATCGCGAGATGTACCGGATCGACGACGACGAGCAGTTCGCCTTCGAGCTGCTGCGCTCCAAGAAGCTCCTGGTCACTCAGGGGACGGGCTTCAACTATCCGACGCCGGACCACTTCCGGCTCGTGACGCTCCCCGCCGTGGACCTGCTCGAGGACGCCGTGGACCGCATCGCCGACCACCTGGCCTCGATCCGGCGCTGATCCCGGCCCCCGGGGTCGACACGGACGGGGCGCCCGCCTCCGCCATCCGGCGGGAGCGGGCGCCCCTTCTGCGTGCGCGGGTGTCTCAGATCGCGAGGCCGATCACGAGGGCGAGCACGGCCAGCAGCGGCAGCGTGCCCTGCTTGATCGCCGCGGCGCGGTGCGCGGGGGAGGCGAGCAGCAGCACGAGCGCGGCGGCGAGCATGCTGCCGGTGCCCGCGAGGGCGAGCGCGCCGCCCACGGCGGTGGAGCCGGCGAGCAGCAGGATCGCGCCGAGCGCCGCGAGCACGGCGAGGAAGAGGTTGTAGAAGCCCTGGTTGAGGGCCATGAGCTTCGTCGTCTCGATCTCCTCGGGCGACTGCTCCCCGAACACCGCCTGCGAGCGGGGCGTGCCCCAGAGCAGGGACTCGAGCGCGAAGATCAGGACGTGCAGGGCCGCCGCCGCGAGGGCGAGCACGGATCCGAGGATGATCACAGGAACCTCCGGGGTTCTATTGAAGTAGTCATTCCACTATAGTGGGGGAGCGGCGCCGGCACCAGGGCTCGGCGCCGGCACCCCGGGACGGGGACGGAAGGAGGAGCACGCATGGGACGGCCCCTCACCTTCGATCGCGCCGAGGCGGTGCGCGCCGCGCGCGACGTCTTCTGGCACGAGGGCTACGAAGGGGCGTCCATGGCGACGCTCCAGCAGGCCACGGCGCTGAACGCGAGCAGCATCTACCACGCGTTCGGCTCCAAGCGCGGCCTCTTCGACGCCGCGGTCGAGGACTACCTCGACCAGGTCGTCCGTCCCGGTCTCACCCCGCTGCGCGGGACGGACGTCGAGCCCGGCGCCCTCGCGCGGTACTTCCGCTCCGCCCGCGAGATCTTCGCGGACCCGTCCGGACGCACCCTCCCCGACGGCTGCCTGCTGGTGAACACCGCCTGCTCGGGCCTCGCCCGGGACGACGGGATCGCCGAGGTGGTGCGCGTCTACCGCGCCGAGCTCCACGCCGCGTTCCTGCGCGGCGTCGGGGCCCGGCATCCGGGCCTCCCGCTCGCCGATCGCGAGCGCCTGGCCGAGACCCTCGTCGCGCTGCTCGTCAGCGCACTGGTCATGACCCGGGTGGACACGGGGGCGGCGCTCGCCTCCCTCGACGCCGCCCTCGACTCCTTGGAAGGGGACCCGACATCATGAAGCCCCTGTACACCACCGAGGCCCTCGCGACCGGCGCCGGCCGTGACGGCCACGTCGACGTCGTCGACTCCGACCTCGCCCTCGACCTCGCCGTCCCCACCGCCATGGGCGGCACCGGCAAGGGCGCGAACCCCGAGCAGCTCTTCGCCGCCGGCTACTCCGCGTGCTTCCACTCCGCGCTCCAGCTCGTCGCCCGCGAGCGCAAGGTGAAGATCGACGGCTCGAGCGTCGGCGCGCGCGTGAGCATCGGCTCCGAGCAGAGCGGCGGCTTCTCGCTCGCCGTCGAGCTCGAGGTCGTCATCCCCGAGCTGGACCACGAGACCGCGCAGGCCCTCGCGGACGCCGCCCACCAGGTGTGCCCGTACTCGAACGCGACCCGCGGCAACATCCCCGTCACGGTCACCGTCTCCGACGACTGATCCTCCCGCGCCACCGGCGCGGATGCGGAGGGGCCCCGGCAGGAATCTCCTGCCGGGGCCCCTCGTCGTGGTGCGCCGGGATCAGGGGCGCAGCAGGACCTTGCCCTGGCGTCCGTCGGTCAGGGTCGCCGCGACGGCGTCCGCGACCTCGTCCAGGCCGAAGGCGCCGGCGACCGGCAGGGTCGCCTCGCCCGAGAGCAGGCGCGCGATGATCTCGCCGATCAGGCGGCGGCGCTGCTCGTCGCTCATGTCGGCGGAGATCTGGGCGCCCCAGAAGCCCTCGACCTTCAGGTCCTTGAAGATGATCGGCCCGGAGGGGAGCGCCATGGTCGTCGCGCCCATCGCGCCGAAGACGACGAGGCGGCCGCCGCGGCCCAGCAGCGAGAGCACCTGGCCGGCGGCCTCGCCGCCCACCGAGTCGAGGCCCGCGGCGACATGGGCGTCGCCGATGAGGGTGCGGGCCTGCTCCTGCCAGTCGTCCTGGTCGGTCGCGACGACGTCGCCGATGCCCTGCGCGGCGAGCTCCTCCACGCCGCTGCTGCGGCGGACGAGGCTGATCACGCGCAAGCCGCGGGCGCGGGCGAACTGGGCGACGAGGCGGCCCACGGCGCCGGTCGCGGCGTTCTGGACGAGCACCTCGCCCTCGGCGAGGCCGAGGTGCTCGAGGAGCGACAGGGCGCTGAAGGGCATGGCGACGAGCTGGGCGGCGGCCTCGTCGGGCAGCTCGGCCGGCAGCGGGACGAGCGAGCCGGCGGGGGCGGTGAACAGCTCCGACCAGGTGCCCGGGGTCGCGGTGGCGGCGACGCGGTCGCCGACGGCCACGGAGTCCACGCCCTCGCCGAGGGCCTCGACCACGGCGACGGCCTCGCTGCCGGGCACGGCCGGGAGCTCGGGGCGCACGCCGTAGGTGCCGCGGATCGTCCACAGGTCGTGGTGGTGGATGGGGCTGAGGACCAGCCGCAGCAGCACCTCGCCGGCGGCGGGCGCGGGGGCCTCCGCCTCGCGGGTGGTGAGGACGTCGGCGGGCTCGCCGAACTGCTCGTAGGACACGGTGCGCATGGGACCTCCTAGTAGTGAAATGACTATTCCACTATAGGTCCGGAGCGCCGGGCGCGCACCGCCCCGACGGGCGAGCTCCCTCACGTGGACGCACGACGGGCGCCGTCCGAGGAGGACGGCGCCCGTGGCGCTGCGACCCGGCACACCCGGGCAGCGAGAGGGGGAGGATCAGGCCGGGGTGCTGACCGAGATCGTGGTCATGCCGTCGCGGGAGACGCGCACCATCTCCTCGCGCTCGACGACCTTCACGCGGGCACGCGGCTCGCCCTCGGCGTCGACCTCCGCCGCGCCGAGCGACTTCTCGTGCTCGTCGAGGGCGCGCCAGCCCTCCCACGTCGTGTACTCTACGCCGCGCTCGTCGAAGGTGCGCAGGATCGCATCCGCGTCACGCTCCGGCGCCGGGGTCAGGGCGCCCGCGTCGATGTCCTCGAGGAGCGAGGAGATCGTCTCGATCGCATCGGACTTCGTCGCGCCGATCAGGCCCACCGGGCCGCGCTTGATCCAGCCGTTGGCGTAGACGCCCGGGATGACGGTGCCGTCGGCCTTCGTCACGCGGCCGGCGGCGTTGTGGATCACGCCGCGGCTCTCGTCGTAGGGGACGCCGGGCAGCTCCGAGCCGAAGTAGCCCACCGCGCGGTACACGGCGCCGAGCTCGTAGTCCACGAGCTCGCCCGTGCCCACGAGCGAGCCGTCCTCCTCGAGGCGGGTGCGCTCGAAGCGCATGCCCGTGACCTTGCCGTCCTCGCCGAGCACCTCGACGGGGCGGTGCCAGAAGTGCAGGTGCAGGCGGCGCTGCACGGGGCCGCCGTGGGCATCCGTGGGCTCCTCACCGGCCGCCTCGCGGCGCTTCTGCTCCTCGAGCCAGCCCTCGAAGGTCGAGACGATCTGGTCGGTGCGCTTGTCCGCGCGGATCGCCTCCCACTCCGCCTCGGTGATCTGCTCGAGGTCGCGGCCCTCGAGGACGACCTGGACGCCCTTGGGGTGCGCGAGCTCGCGGGTCTCGAGCGGGGAGAACTTCGACTGCGCCGGGCCGCGACGGCCGAACACGTGCACGTCGGTCGTCGCCGCGGCGGCGAGGCCCGCGTGGACGTTCGCGGGGATCTCCGTGCGCAGCAGCTCGTCCGCGCTCTTGGCGAGCACGCGCGCCACGTCAAGCGCGACGTTGCCGTTGCCGATCACGGCCACGGACTCCTGGTCCAGCGCCCACTCGCGCGGGTAGTCGGGGTTGCCGTCGTACCAGGCGACGAAGTCCGCGGCGCCGAACGATCCCTCGAGGTCGATCCCCGGGATGTCGAGGTCCGCGTCCTTGAGCGCGCCGGTCGCGAAGATCGCCGCGTCGTAGTGGGTGTGGAGGTCCTCGATCGTGAGGTCCGTGCCGAACTCGACGTCGCCGAGGAAGCGGATGTCGCCGCGGTCCAGGATCCGGTGCAGCGCCGTGATGATGCCCTTGATGCGCGGATGGTCCGGCGCGACGCCGTAGCGGATCAGGCCGAAGGGCGTGGGGAGCTGGTCGTACAGGTCGATCTCGACCGCCAGCTCACCGCTCTTCACGGGCGCGGAGCGCAGCAGGGTCTCGGCGGCGTACACGCCGGCGGGGCCGGAGCCGATCACTGCCAGGCGGAAGGGCTGCGTGGAGGAGGACATCTCACCTCGGTCTCGTGGCGCGCGGGGGCGCCGGGTCGCTGAGAATTCCGCGCCATCCTATATGCGGAAATGCCGGCGGCCGAGGAGTGTGAACCATTGCTCCCCTGCGTGACACGGGGCTGCGGGAGGCCCCGGGAAGGCTCAGCAGGGCTCAGGAGGCGCGGCCCCGGGAGTCCGTCGAGGCCTGCTCGGTCGCCGGTGCGGCGGCGGTCCCGGCGCCGGCGGTCACCTCGTCGCGGCGGTAGGCCGCCCAGAAGTACGCCGCGACGAGCGCCGCGCCGCCCACGACGTTGCCCAGCAGCACCGGCACGAGGTTGTCCCACAGCGCGTGCCCCGCCGTGATCGCCGCGAAGTCCGCCTTCGTGACCCCGGCCGCGGTGATCGCCTCGCCCTGCCAGAAGGCGTCGCCCTCCGCGTTCTTCACGAGCAGCCCCAGCGGCAGCATGAACATGTTCGCGACGGAGTGCTCGAATCCCGTCGCGACGAACAGCGCGATCGGGCCGGCGACGGCGAGGACCTTGTCCGCGACCGTCTTCCCGGCGATCGAGACCCAGACCGCGAGGCACACGGCGAGGTTCGCGAGGATCCCGAGCACGAAGGACTGCCCCCAGCTGTGGGTCACCTTCGCCTCCGTCGTGGTGAGGACGACGAGCCCCCAGGCGGAGCCGTTCGTGGACGGGGTCCCGGCGAGGAAGATCAGCAGCGCGACCGTCAGCGAGCCCACGAGGTTGCCGGCGATGCTGATGCCCCAGTGGACCAGCATCTGCCCGGTCGTGATGCGGCGCGAGAGCCATGGCATGGCCGTCATGGTGGTGCCCGTGAAGAGGTCCGAGCCGCTGACCACGACGAGGCCGAGGCCCACCGAGAAGGCCACGCCGCCGATGACCTTGGCCATGCCGACCGGCCAGGCGCCCATGCCCTGCTGCGAGGTCACCATGAACACGAAGCCGAGCGCGATGTAGGCGCCGCCCGTGAGGGACAGCAGGAACATGCGCCCGCGCGGCATGGTCGCCTTCGCGAGCATGCCCTCCTCGAGGGTGCGGGCGAGGGCGGCGGGGGCGGGGATGGCCGTGCTCGCCGGGGCAGGGGTGGAGGGGGTGCTCATGGGTCTCCGTCCGGCAGGGGAAGGGGTGTCGGGAAATGCGCCGACAGGCTAGTCCCCCTGACCCCCGCGCGAGGCGGTTTCCCCCGCATCCGGCCCGGCCGGACGGTCGGCAGCGGGCTGCGGGACCACGCCGACGGCGACCTTCAGCGTGCTGCTCGCCCCCGGCGGGCCGACCACGATGCCCTTCAGCGGCGGGACGTCCGCATAGTCGCGGCCCCAGGCCGTCGTGACGAAGCGCTGGTCCACGAAGGTGTTGTTCGTGGGGTCGATGTCCACCCAGCCGGTGCCCGGCACGAGCACGCTCAGCCACGCGTGGGAGGCGGCGGAGCCGATCATCTCGCCCGCCGGCTCCGTGACGAGGGCGCCGTCCGCCGCGGGGGCCGTGCGCAGATAGCCGGAGACGTAGCGCGCCGCGAGGCCCGCGGCGCGCGCCGCGGCGACCCCGGCGTGCGCGAAGTCCTGGCACACGCCGTGCCGTGCCTGGAGCACCTCCTCGAGCGTCGAGGTGACGGTCGTGGCGGAGGAGTCGTAGGTGAACTCGCGGAAGATCATGCCGGTGAGCGCGGCGAGAGCCTCCCCGATCGGACGCTCGGGCGTGAGCACCTCGCGCGCGAGCTCCCGAGCGGCGGCGAGCGCGGGCACGCGCGGCGAGGGGTGGGTGAAGTCGATGCTCTCCGCCGGCATGAGCGGGCCCCAGTGCTCCGGGGTGCACTGCTCCCAGGGCCGCTCGAGGGTCTCCGCGGGATAGCGGCGCTCCGCGACGGAGACCACGGCGCGGGAGTGCACGTCGAGGTGCTCGTGGGGCGAGTCCACGAGCAGGTAGGTCGAGGAGTTGCCGAAGAAGTCGGTGTGCGCGGTGAGGCGGGCCGGTGCCGGGTCCACGGTCACCTCGTGGGAGAGCACCCGCTGGTGCGGGGTCGCGCGGGGCTCCACGTGGGCGCGGCCGTAGTTGCGGGAGACCGCCTTCGCGTAGCGGTACGCGGTGAGGTGGTGGACGCGGTAGTCGATCGCCGGGGCGTCGGGGCCCTCGTCGCGCAGGGGGATGCGGGGCAGGTTCTCAGACATCGTCGAACCCCCAGGGGGAGGTGGACTCGGAGGCGCGGAAGAACCGGTTCTCGAGGGCGGTGGAGAGCTCGCGCACGGACTCCATGGCGGCGCTCGCCTCGGCGACCAGCCCGGTGGGGGAGCCGGGCTCCTCGTCACGGGGCGTCAGCAGCTCGCGCGGCTGCCAGGCGCCCACCCGGCCGCGCAGCGCCGTGAGCGGGGCACGGAGCTCGACAGCGGGGGTCCGCTCCGGGATCCGGTCGAGCACGGCGCCGAGCCGGTCGAGCTGGAAGGCGAGGGAGCGGGGGAGCGTCGCGTCGCCGATCAGCAGCTCGAGCAGCAGCTCGGGCTGGACCGCCGCGTGGTACGTGCGGCGATAGGTCGCGCCGGACTCCGTGATCGCGACGACGGCGGCCGTGACCCGGGCCTCCGCGGCGGCGCTGCGGCGACCGCCCAGGGCGGCCTTGAGCAGGGCGAGCAGGGTGGAGGTCCGCTCGATCCTCCGGCCCGTCTCGGTGAGGTCCCAGCCGAGGTCGCGGGGCATGGAGTCCGCGACCGCGCCGGAGAGCGCGAGGCAGCCGTCGACCATGTCGGTGAGTCCCTGCTCGAGGGGCTCGTCGGCCTCGCCGAGCGCACGGATGCGGCCGCGCATGCGGGAGATCGAGGGCCAGACGCTGTCCGAGACGAGGTCGCGCAGCCCGCGGGTGGTGTGGGCGAGCGCCGCGAAGGACTGCGCGAGCGAGCCGGGTCGGCCCGTGTCGTGGAGCAGGCTGCGGATCTCGTCGCGCACGGCGCCGGTGTCGTGCACGTCGATCGAGTGGAAGCCGGGGAAGGTCGTCGTGACGTCGGTCGTCGCCTCGAGCAGCACGGCGAGCGCGGTTCGTGGGGCCCGGCCGGGCTCCGCGGAGAGGTCGTTCGTGGAGTCCAGGACCGTGCGCAGCAGGCGCGCGGTCGAGTCGACCCGCTCGAGGTAGCGGCCGAACCAGAAGAGGTCCGAGCCCACCGAGCGCGTCATCGCGGGGTACGGCGAGAGGCCCGTGACGGCATCTGCGCCGCCCGCGCCGGTCGCGTCGGTGACGTCCAGGGGGTCCGCGCCGGCGGAGGAGCTCGGGGGCACCGCGACCCAGACGTCCTTGAGGGTCTCGGGGGAGGAGTCCGCCGTGCGGGCGATCCCGCCGGGCATGACCTCGAAGCCGTCGGACCCGGCCATGACGAGGAGCTGGAGCCGCACCGGGCGCTCGACGAGCGCGTCCCCGCCCGCGGGGTCCAGGGACGGCGCGGTCGAGGGCGTCTCGGCGGGATCCGCGGGATCGGCCTCCGCCGGGCGCAGCAGCAGGTCCTCGTGGAGCAGCTGCCGGCACAGGTCCGGCAGGGCGCGTGCGAGCGCGGGGTTCTCGAGGATCCCCGCGCCGAGCGGGTTGAGGACCTCCACGTCGCCGCAGCGGGCGGCCTCGACGAGGCCCGTCACGCCGCCCAGCAGGGTGGGGCCGAGGTCCAGCGGGTCCAGCAGGGCGGAGGGCACGAGCCGCACGAGCGCGTCGATGCCGTCGCCGGGGTCGGGGTCGGCGCCCGGGAGCCGCAGCGAGAGCGACCCCGAGCCGGTGCGGAGGTCCGTCACGGAGACGACGGGCGCACCGAGCAGGTTCGCGATCCAGTGGTGGTCGAAGGCGCGCAGGGGATCGGTGGAGTCCGTGAGGACCACGGCCCGGCCGGCGCGGCCGTCGGCCCGGCTGCGCTGGTGGAGCGCGGAGCGCATGCCGTCCATGAAGGGGTGCAGCCGTCGCAGCGCGGTCGAGGAGTACAGCTCGGGTGCGCTGCGGGAGAGGGCGCGGCGCAGCTCGAGGGCGACGCCGGCGCCGTCGGGCACGTCCGCGTGGTCGGCGAGGACCTGCCATCCGCCGTCGGCCGCGCGCTGCACCGTGCAGCCCAGGGCCAGGAGGTGGGTGCCGCCGCGGGAGGGGATCGACGTCGCCGTGCGCAGGTACGCGGGATCGGCGAGCAGCGCGGCGGCGGGGGCGACGTCGCTGCCCAGCACGGTGCGCGGCCCGTAGAGATCGGCGTGGAGCGCGTCCAGGAGCCGGGCCCGCTGGACGAGGCCCGCGGAGAGCTCCTCCCACTCCTCCGGCCCGAGCACCACGGGCACCGGGTCCAGGGCGGGGGAGGGGACGGAGACGTCGGAGGCGAACAGCGAGCTCGCCGCCGCCGCGGCGCGACGCCGGCCGGCCGGGCCGAGGGCGTCGAGCGCGCGAGCGGGCGCGGTCGGGATCGCGAAGGTCACCGCGTCATCGTAGGCGGGCCGACCGGGAGCGGGGCGGGCGCCCGCCCCCGGTGACCGGCCGCGTCAGGAGCTCGTGACGACCGGGGCGCCCTCGGAGGGCTGGACGACGACGAAGCCCGGGCCGTGGAAGCCCAGCTGGAAGGACTCGCCGGAGCCGCGGCCGATGAGCGAGCCCATCTTGAAGTCGTTCTTGATCTGCGGCTGCAGGTTCGCGGACCAGCAGACCGCCGCCTGCGGGTCGACGTAGGTGGGCTGCTGCGAGCAGTCCAGGAGCATCGGCGGGCCGTCGGAGGTCACCGCGACCATGCCCTGGCCCTGGAGGAAGAGGTTGAACAGGCCGCCCGCCATGAAGCCGCCGCTGCCCAGGGAGCGGATGTCCCACTGGATCGAGGAGTCGAAGGCGAGGAGGTTCTTCGTGTTCAGCGTGATCGCATCGCCCTCGAGCTGGAGCAGGAAGATCTCCTCGGCGTTCTTCGCGAAGAACACCTCGCCCTGGCCGCGCACGTGCATTAGGTTGCCGCCCTCGCCGGTCGCGAGCTTCTTCAGGAGCTTCATGCCGCCGCCGGAGCCCTGGTAGGCGAAGTCCATCTGGCCCTGGTAGGCGACCATCGCGCCCGCGGCGGCGATGATCTCCGGGGACTGCGGCTGCAGCGCGCAGCGCAGCATCTTCGAGGACTGCAGCGCCCAGCGGTCCGTCGTCTGGCGCTCCTGGTTCGTGGCGTCGAAGAGGTTCGAGCGCATGGGACCCACCCTTCCGCGCCCGGGGGGTCGGCTCCGGCCGCACGGCCGCTCCCGCGCGGCCGTGCGCATCGTCCCACAGGCGGGACCGCCCCGCACCCTGTGCGGAGCCTGCGTGCGCCTCGTGAAGGTCCGCCCCTGATGCACGTCGCCGCGCGGCCCGTTCCGTAGCATGGCGCGCATGGAGGAGACCCGACGCCAGCGCACGCCCCGCCGCGATCCCCGGCTCGGCGCGCTCGCCGAGGAGTCCGGCTACCGGATCGAGGAGCGCATCGGCGCGGGCGGCATGGGCATCGTCTACCGCGCCCACGACGCCGACGGCCGCGAGGTCGCGATCAAGCTGCTGCGCCACGACATCGCCGACGACCCCCGCGCCCGCGAGCGCCTCGCCCGCGAGGTCGCGGCGCAGAAGCTCGTGCGCAGCGAGTCGATCGTGCGGATCCTCGACGCGGAGCTCGACTCGCCGGACGCCTTCGTGGTCACCGAGTTCGTCCCCGGCCCCACCCTCGAGGACGCCGTGCGCGAGCGCGGCGGGCTGCACCCCGAGGCCGTGCGGGAGGTGGGGCTCGTGCTGGGCGACGCCCTGCGCGTCATCCACGCCGCCGGGGTCATCCACCGCGATCTCAAGCCCTCCAACGTGCTGCTGCGCGGCGCCCGCCCGCGGGACCTCGACGGCTTCGACCCCGAGGGCGACCGCCTGGACCCCGTGATCATCGACTTCGGGATCGCGATCGCCGCGGAGGAGTCCCGGCTGACCTCGACCGGGCTCGTCATGGGCACCGCCGCCTACCTCGACCCCGAGGTGGTGCGCACGAACCACACCGCGGAGGCGGGGGACTGGTGGTCCCTCGCGGCGATGCTCGCCTACGCGGCGACGGGCCGCGAGCCCTACGGCAGCGGCCGCGCGGATCTGGTGTTCCTGCGCGCGGACCGCGGGGAGATCGACGTCGACGGGCTGCCCGTCGAGCTCGCCGACTGGCTGCGGGAGGCGCTGCAGGCGGATCCCGCGCGGCGGCCCGATCCGGCGACGCACCTCGCGAAGCTCGCGGATCTCGACATGACCCGTTTCGAGGACGCGGGGCAGACGGAGGCCTTCGGGGTCGACGGCCGCACCGCCGTGCTCCCCGCCGCCGCTGCCGGTGCCTCTGCTGCCGGTGCCACCGCGGCGACGCCGTCGGAGGCGCCCGAGGGCGAGGCGGCGAGCGGCGAGGGGGCGACCACCGTCCTCCCCGTCGCCGACGACGGTGCGGATGCCGCTGCCGCCGACCCCGCGGCGGGCGCCGGCGCTCCCGGCCCGGAGGCCACCCAGGTGCTCCCCGTCGTCGCGGACGGCGACCGCACCGAGACGCTGCCGCGCATCGACGACGCCGGCGCGACCCGGGCCGAGGCCGTGCGCGAGCAGCAGGGCGGCGGGTACGACGCGCCGACCGAGGCCCTGCGCACCGAGGCCCTGCGTGCCGAGGCGCCACGCACCGAGGCGCTCCCCGTCGTCGAGTCGCCCACCATGCGCCTGCCCGTGATCCAGGAGGAGCTCGCCGCGCCGCCCCGGCCGGTCCCCACCCCCGCCCCGAGCGGGAACGACCCGCGCTCCTACGATCCGCAGCGCCCCGTGCAGCGCGGGCCCGACGGCGGCCTCGCCGGCTATCCCGTGACCGCCCCCGTGGCCTCCCCCTACCCGGCGCAGACCTCCGCCCCGTCGCCCTACCCGGCGCCCCAGCCGTACGGGCAGATGGCCCCGTACGGCATGGCGCCGCAGCCCGTCCCGCCGCCGCCCCGCCGGCCGGTGCTCGTGTGGCTCGGCCACCTGCTGCTGATCGGCCTCGGCGTCATCGCCCCCTACATCGCCCTCGTGATCCTGCTGCTGCTGGGCGGCGCCGCCCGCACCTGGGAGCGCTCGCACCGGTCCGTCGCCGCACGGCGAATGCGCGGCTCCTCGGGTGCCGGGCCGCTCTGGGCGGCGGGCACCGCGGTGCCCTTCCGGTTCCTCCAGGGC
Source organism: Brachybacterium sp. NBEC-018 (assembly GCF_024860185.1). Taxonomy (NCBI): domain Bacteria; kingdom Bacillati; phylum Actinomycetota; class Actinomycetes; order Micrococcales; family Dermabacteraceae; genus Brachybacterium; species Brachybacterium sp. NBEC-018. The sequence goes on along the minus strand of NZ_CP100650.1, from coordinate 3,659,677 downwards.
GTCGCGGAGACGGCGCTCCAGGCGGTGCTGCCGCTGCTGCTGGGCCTGCTCGTCGGCGTCGCGGTGGACGCCGCCACGTATCTCGGCACCGGGACCGCCCTGCCGGACGGCGTCGCGCTCGGCACCGCCGTCGGCATCACGACCCTGCTGACCTGGGTCGGGATCGGCTCGCGCACCACGCGTCTGGGCGCCCACCGGATGGTGGACGCGGCCGCCCCGGACCGCACCTGGACGGCCGTGCTGCTGGGCCTGCTGCTGCTCCTGCTCGTCGCGGTCGTCGCGACGATCGGCGCGCGCCAGGGCATGGTCGACTACTTCCCGTTCTCCTCCGGACCGACCCTCGAGACCATCGCCTTCTGGCGCCGCTGAGCGGGCGGCGTGGGCCGGGTCTCCCGTCCCGGGATCGTCGAAGGTTCCACGGATACACTCGCGGCGTTCCCACCCTCGACCGCCGCACGGCGCAAGGAGAGACCATGGCGTCCGGATCCCCGAAGTCCGCGAGCGAGCGCCGCGAGGCGCAGCGCGAGGCGCTGCGCCAGCAGCGCCAGGCCGAGCTGCGCCGCCAGCGCTCGGTGCGGATCATCATCATCGCCGTCATCACGGTGATCGCGCTCGCCCTGCTCTCCGTCGCGGGCCTGTTCATCTACCGCGCCGCCACCGCGGACAAGCAGCCGGTCACCATGCCGACCGGCGTGAGCGAGGACGCCCCGTACCTCAGCTTCGGCGCGGAGGAGGGCTCCGGCGCCCCCGTCGTGGACCTGAACCTCGACTTCATGTGCCCCTACTGCGGGCAGTTCGACGGCGTGAACTCCGCGGACATCCAGGAGCTCGTCGAGAACGACCAGATGACGCTGCACCTCACGCCGCGCCGCTTCCTCGACGCGAACTCCACGAGCGGCGACTACTCCACGCGCGCCGCGAACGCCCTCGTGTGCGTGTACGAGGAGAACCCGGACAACGCCCTCGCGTTCACGACCCTCATGTACGAGAACCAGCCGGCGGAGGGCTCCGCGGGGCTCACCGACGACCAGATCCTCGAGTACGCCAAGCAGGCGGGCGCGAGCGACGAGGTCAGCAGCTGCATGAGCTCCAAGACCTACTGGGGCTACGTGCGCAAGGCGGCGGAGCCCTACGGCGCCGACCTCGCGAGCTCCACCCCGTACGTCGCGATCGACGGCACCGTCTTCGAGGACTACTACACCGAGGGCGCCTTCAAGCAGGCCGTGCTCGAGGCGGCGGGATCCTCCGCCTCCGACGCCGGCGGCGCCTCCGACGGCGGCAGCTGACCGGAGCGGGGAGCCCTGCTCTCCGCTACCATTCCGGGGTCGATCGGCTCGCTGATCGGCCCCGGCCCGCTGGAGTGGCGCAACGGTAGCGCACCTGTCTTGTAAACAGTCCCAGCGTCGCAGGTCAGGGGCGGATCGCGGTTCCACGCAGGGGCAGGACCACCCCAGCGTTCCCCACGGTTCCCGCCGGATCCTGGCCGTCTGTGCCCATTCCGTGCCCACCGAGCGCGCCGGCCCGAGCCGCCTCCATCGACGCCGCGACCGACACCAGGTCCGAGTCCCACAGGTCGGCGTAGACGTCCAGCGTCACCGCCGCGGACTTGTGCCCGAGCATCCGCTGCACGGCCTTCACTGACGCCCCCGACTGCACCGCGAGCGACGCGGCCGTGTGCCGGAGGTCGTGCGGCGGGAGGTACTCGATGCCCGCCTCGTGGAGAGCCTTCTGCCACCACCCCATCTGCCCCGTCGGCCGCTTCGACGGTGAGGACAGGTACTCGCCGCGGCGCGCGGGGAAGATCAGCTCCTTCGGGCCGACGTCCGGGAGCATCTCGGCGACGAAGCCGGGGAGGTAGATCACCCGCCGCTCGTGCGTCTTCGGGGTGCCGACGTGCCAGCCCGCACGGGTCCGGGTCACGGCCCGGTCGATCCTCACGCGCGCACCGTCCCGCGCCTCACCGAGCAGCGCGACGGCCTCGCCCCAGCGCGGGCCCCCGTAGGAGAGGGCGTACACGAGCGGCCCGTAGAAGTCTCCGGCGGCTGCCGCCGCATCGCGGACCTCGACGTGCGAGAGGTAGCGGTGCGCGCGCTCGACCACTCGAGGAAGTGCGACGCCGCGCGCGGGGTTCGTCTGCAGGAGCCTGTCGCGGACGGCCAGGTCGAGCACCTGCGCGAGCATGGAGTGGGCCCGGCGGACGAGCGTGGGGGAGTACCGCTCGTCGAGGTCGGCGACCCACGACTCCACCATCGACGGGCGGATCGCCTGCAGGGACACGGAGCCCCAGTGCGGCTCGACGTGGAGCTCCCACGCGGACGTGATGTCGTCGTGGGTCTTCGGCTTCACGCTCGTCGCCTTCGTCCGGAGCCACGGCTCCGCGATCGAGCGGAGCGGGACGCGGCCGGCGGACACGGCGACGAACTCGCCGCGCTGCTTCGCGCCCTCGATCGCGGTGAGCCACTGCTCGGCGTCGCGCTTCGTGGTGAAGCCGCGCTTCTTCGTCTGGCCGCCGTCGGGCTTCCGGTAGCGCACGAGGTAGCGGGGCTTCCCCGTCCGCTGGTCCGTGTACTGCTTGATCTTCGGGTTCGAGGTGTCCCTCATGTCGGCGTCACCATGAGGTGCAGGTCGGTCTCTGACTTCCACTGCCACGAGTAGCGGAGCCCTCGCTCCTCCTCCACCTTGTGCAGCGCGTCGTACGGACCGGCGTTCACGTGGATCGTGTTGATGAGCTCCTGGGAGGTGCCGGACTCCTCGAGGACGCAGTCGACCGCGTCCATCGTCGAGGGCGCGGCCCCGTAGGTGATGACGGTGACGCCCTCGTCGTCCGGCATCCACGAGTTCGACGGGAGGCCGCACGACTCGGGGATCTCCGCGAGCGACGGGGCGCCCCCGCAGGAAGCGAGCGCGAGCACGGCGAGGGGCAGGGCGAGGCGACGCTTCATGAGGTCCTCCGGAGGATGGATCGGTAGGCGGCGATGACCTCGCCGGTGACGTCGAGCTGGTCTGCGAGGGCTCCGATGCCGACGCCGACGACGCGCTCGGCGGCCGCGTACGCGCACTCGGGGATGAGGAGATTCGCCGCCCAGCGCCACGCGCGAGCTTCGATGGGTGGGGGCTGCTCGCCGTCGTCGCCGTAGTGGTGGTGGGCGAGCTCGTGGGCGAGGAGGGATCGGGCCTCGGCGTCGGTGAGATCTCGTCGGAGCCAGATGGTGCCGGCGGCGTGCGCGTAGGCAGCCTGGCGGCGGTACGTCGGCGGGGTCCAGCAGACCCTCAGACCGGCGCTGGTCGCACGGTCAATCAGCTGGTCGGTCGTCGGGGCGCTCGACGTGACCTGCGGCGAGATCGAAGTCATCGGGGTTCGGGTCCTCCTCTTCCGCCGGAATCGTCGTCGATGGGTCTGACGACTGGGCGTCGAGGCGGTGCTGCAGCTCGCGGAGGAGCGCGGCGTGCGGGTAGGTGGACAGCGGCTTCGTGGTCTCGCGGACGCGGGCGTCGGCGGCGGTGAGGATGCCGGCGGCGATGAGTGCCTCGAGGGGCGGGGTCCCGTAGTGCTGCGCGATCGCGATGACGGCGTCGGCGCGCGGCTTGATGTGGTCGGGGCGGGTGGGGTCCCAGCGGGTGATGGTCGAGGCGGAGACGCCGGCGACGGTGGCGATCTGGGCGCGGGTCGCGCCGTCGGTGATGTCGTCGAGGTACCCGAAGAAGTCCGTTGCCATGGCGACATCGTATGCGTCTACGCAATCCGGTTCGATGCCCGGTGTGTCCCGCCTGTTCGCTGGGGGCACCTGCGGGAACGATGCGGGCCGGTAGGGGGGGATGTGCGCCCCTGAGATTGCGTGCTCGCAACTACTTGCGTTCCCGGTTGATCCCTGCCTATCATTGCGGAGACGCAAGGCATTGCGTTCCAGCCCCGCAAGGAAGGAGGTGCCCGTGCCCCGATTGGCACTGAACCGCGACGCCCTCGACCGCTACATGGCCGCCGAGGACATCCAGACGAAGTTCGAGCTCGCGAACCGGATGGGGGTCTCCCCGTCCACCATCACGCGACTCCTCGACGGATCCCAGGCCCCCGGCCCCGCCGTCATCGCCGGCTTCCGAGCCGCGTTCCCCGGCCGGAACACCGACGAGCTCACCACCCCCCGATGAAGCAACGAACGCCCCCACCCGGCCAGGGGTGAGGGCGTCCAGAACGAACTACTGCTCAGCAAGGAGATTACCCCATGACCACGACTCTCGCCCCGCCGGACACGGGGCTCTACACGCCGCAGCAGGTCGCCCGGATCTTCCAGGTCGACACGAAGACCCTCGCCAACTGGCGGTACCTCGGCCGCGGCCCCGAGTACGTGAAGGACGGCGGCATCGTCCGCTACCCCCGCGAGGCCCTGCAGGCCTACCTCGCCCAGAGGACGGTGCACACCAATGCCTGACCTCAACGGCTGGCCGATCGCCTGCCTCGCCCTCATGGCCCTCGTCATCACCGTCAACTACCTGTACGAGAAGGGAGGGGATCGCTGATGCCCGCGATCGCCCGACAGATCCTCCGAGCCGACGCCGACGGCACCGCCGAGTGGCTCGCCCAGCGCACCGAGGGGTTCGGTGGCACGGACGCCGCGCATCTCCACAACGGCGTGAAGTCCCGCTTCGCCCTGTGGCGCGAGAAGCGCGGCCTCGCCGCCCGGGAGGAGGTCACGCCCGAGCTGCAGGCGCTGTTCGACTACGGCCACTCCCGCGAGCCCGAGCTCGCCCGGATCTTCTCCGAGCGGACCGGGCGCCGCGTCCGGAACACCGGCACGTGGGCCCGCAAGGACCACCCCTGGATGCTCGCGAACCCGGACCGGCTCGTCGGCTCCGACGGTCTCCTCGAGATCAAGACGACCGGCGCGTACACGGACGCCGCGAAGCACTGGCGCGACGGACGTGTGCCCCCGCACGCGTGGGTCCAGGCCCACTGGTACGCGCACGTCACCGGCCGGAAGGTCCTCTGGTTCATCGCCGAGGTCGACCGCGTCCCCTACATCCTCGGCCCGTTCGACCGTGACGAGGACCTGATCGGGGACCTGGTCCTCGAGTCGGTCGACCTGTGGAACCTCGTCGCCGATGACCGGCAGCCGGACCCGTCCACCGCGGACGACATGCCGGTCGCGTACCCCGTCTCGTCCGAGGGGAAGGTCGTGGAGATCGACCCGTGGGCCGAGACCGTCACCGACGTCGAGCGCCTCGCGGAGCTCAAGGTGCAGGCGAAGGACATTGCCGAGGAGATCAAGCACCTCGAGACCGGGATCAAGGGCGAGATGGGCGACGCGGAGGCGCTGGCGACCACGGACGGGCGCGTGCTCGTGACGTGGAAGTCGCAGGCCCGCAAGGGCGGGATCGACACGAAGGCCCTCGCCGAGAAGGCGGGCCTCGACGTGGAGGACTTCCGGAAGCCGTCCACCACCAGCCGCACGTTCCTCGTGAAGGGAGCCTGACCATGGGCACGGAGCTCGCACTGCCGAAGACCGGCGACGTCCAGGAGTGGAACGACCAGGAGCGCGCCCTCGTCGAGGCCGCCGGCCTCATCACCACCGACAACCGCACCGGCCGACAGGAGCTCGCACCGCGGGCCACCGTCGAGGCGTACCTCGCCCACTGCCGCCGTACCGGCCTGGACCCCATCGCCCGCCAGATCTACGCGATCTGCCGGAAGGGCCGCTGGAACATCCAGGTCTCCATCGACGGCGCCCGCCTCGTCGCCGAACGCTCCGGCGGCTACGAGGGTCAGACCCCCGCGCAGTGGACCGCCGACGGCCGCGAGTGGGTCGACGTGTGGCTCGCGAAGGACGCCCCCGCGGCCGCCCGCGTCGGCGTCTACCGGGCGGGGTTCCGGGAGGCCGTCTACGGCGTCGCCCGGTTCTCCGAGTACAACGCCGGCGGCCCGATGTGGCAGAAGATGCCCGCGACGATGATCGCGAAGTGCGCGGAGATGCTCGCGCTCCGCAAGGCGTTCCCGCAGGACCTCTCCGGCCTGTACTCGACCGAGGAGATGGACCAGGCGGGGCAGCCCCAGCAGTCCGCGCGCGAGGCCGCACCCGCCCCGCGCGAGGCGGCCCCCGCCGACGCCGTGATCGACGCCGAGGTCATCGAGGACGACCCGACCGCCGCATGGATCCAGGCGATCCACGACGCCGGCACCCGCGACGAGCTCATGGCGATCTGGAAGGACGCCTCCGAGAAGGGCGCGGCGAAGTCCCCGGACATCAAGGCCGCGTTCGCGGACCGCGGGAAGGCGATCGCGATCGAGGCCGCCGGGTCGGAGGCGGCATGAGCACCGACATCGTCTCCGAGCTGTCCAGCATCGGCCGCGAGCTGAACGAGCTGTCCTACGAGATCGCACGCCTCGACCGCGCCGCGGTCTACGCGCGCGGGGAGTACCGGAAGGCGTACGCGCGGAAGTTCCTCTCGACGGAGGGGTCCGTGGAGACGCGGAAGCAGGTCGCGACGCTCGACGTCGAGGACCAGCTGCTCGAGGCGGAAATCGCGGACCAGCTCGTCCGAGCGGCCCGTGAGCGGATCCGCGTGTTGCGGGACCGCCTCGAGATCGGCCGGTCGTTGAACGCGGCCCGCCGGGCCGAGTTCGCGGCCGAGCCGGTCGGGCAGCCCGCATGACCCGGCCGCGCGTGAGCGTCGAGGTCGCCGAGCTCGTCCGCTGGCGCGACCGGGACTCGTGCCAGCGGTGCGGGACCTACACGGCGGGCGGATCCCTCCATCACCGGCAGGGGAGGGGAGGCGTGGACCCGCACCGGGTCGCGAACCTTCTCCTCCTCTGCGGGTCCGGCACCACCGGGTGCCACGGGTGGGTGCACGCCCACCCCGCCGAGGCGTACGACGCGGGCTGGATCGTCCGCCGCCTCGGCAACTTCACCCCCGAGGACGTACCCGTCCTCACCCCGCACGGCCTCGTCCGGCTCTCGCGGGACGGCACCACCACCCCCTACTCCCAGAAGGAGACCGCCTGACATGGCGAACGACACCATCATCACGATCGTCGGCAACCTGACCGCCGACCCCGAGCTCCGCTTCACGAACTCCGGCGCGGCCGTCGCCTCCTTCACCGTCGCCTCGACGCCGCGGACCTTCGACCGGCAGGCGAACGAGTGGAAGGACGGGGAGGCGCTGTTCATGCGCTGCTCCGTGTGGCGCGACGCGGCGGAGAACGTCGCCGAGTCCCTCGAGAAGGGCGCCCGCGTGATCGTCCAGGGCCGTGTGCAGCAGCGCTCCTTCACGGACCGCGACGGCAACAACCGCACGGCGATCGAGCTGCAGGTCGACGAGGTCGGCCCGTCGCTCCGGTACGCGCTCGCGAAGCCGCAGAAGATCGACCGCCGCCAGCAGGTCGGGCGCCCGTCGGGGCAGGGCGAGCAGTGGAACCAGCAGGGCGGCTACGGCGGCCAGCAGCAGGGCGGGTACGGGCAGGGCGCCCCGCAGGGGTACGGCCAGCAGGGCCCTGGGAACGCCCCGCAGGGCGGCGGCTACGGCGACGACGAGCCGCCCTTCTGAGCAGCACCGCCCCGGCCCGGCAACGCGACGTTCGAGACGTCACCGGGGCACGACAAGCACCACCACCAGAGAAGGGAGGACCCGATGCGGCAGACGTTCACCATGACCGTCCCCCTCGCCCTCACCGTGAGCAGCAATCGCACCGCGCAGACGTGGAAGCGGCAGAAGGTGAAGGACCAGATGCGGGCGCTCACGCGGCTCCACGGCGCGAACCTCTACGCGTGCGGGACGGCGTCGATCTACGTCGGCATCGTCAAGCGCACCGAGGGGAAGTACGACCCCGCGAACCTCACCGACACGTTCAAGGGCATGGTCGACGAGCTCGTCACGATGGGAGTCCTCGAGGAGGACGACTACCGGCACGTCCTCGGGCCCCTCCCGTACCACCACAGCGTCGACAGGACCCTCCCGAAGGGTGTCCTCCGCGCCGTCGTCACGTTGACCGACTACGCCCCGATCCCGCTGGGGGTGTCGGCGTGAGCTCCGAGTCCTGGGGGAAGGTCTACGGCGACCTCTGGTCCCACCCCAAGTTCATCACCCTCGACCCGCGGGCCGGGTTCCTGTGGCTCAAGGCCCTCTCCTACAGCAAGGCCATGAGCACCTACGGAGTCATCGGCCGGCAGCTGCTCGCGGTGTTCATGTCCTCGGAGGAGGACGCCCAGATCCTCGTCGATGCGGGTCTCTGGGTGGAGACCTCGGCGGGGTGGAGGTTCCACGACTGGGACGACTACCAGACGTCTCGGGAGCGTGACGAGAAGGTGTCCCGTGCTCGCTCGGAGGCGGGCAAGAAGGGTGGGAGGCCGCGTCGCCAGGATCGTCCCGTGACCAGCGGCGATAAGCAAGCGGAAACCAAATTGCCTAGCAACTCGGAAGCAACCGGGAAGCAAGGCGAAAGCAACCGAAAAGCAGACCTAGAACGAGAACGAGACCGACACCGAGACACACCCCGGCGGCGGCTCCGATCTCGACGCCCTGCTCGTCGCTCCCGAGGCCTCTGCGCGGCCGAGCCGCGCGTTCGTCTACCCCGATGCCTTCGAGTCGTTCTGGTCCGCGTACCCGAAGAAGGACGACAAGCGGAAGGCCCTCGAGGTCTGGCGACGAGTCGTCCGGGAAGTCCCGAACGAGGACCTCGTCTCCGCTGCCGAGAGGTACCGCGACGACCCCCACCGCTCCGACGCCTACACGAAGCTCGCCACCTCGTGGCTGAACGCGGGGGCGTGGGAGAACGGCCCGCTCCCGCCCCGCGGCGGCGGCCACGGCGAAAACCTCACCCAGTCCTTCTCCGTCGTCGCTCAGCTCCGCGCCGAGCGGCAGGCCCGCCAGATCACCACCACCGCACCGCCCACTCTCACCGCCAGGAGGACCGCATGACCCCGCTCGAGGAAGACGAGGTGGCCGAGCTGATGACGCTCGCCGCCGCCGCCGACACCCGCTTCCCTGCCCTCACCGGCACCGCGGACCCGCGCATCAAGGCCTGGCAGGGGATCCTCGACTGCCGCATCGAGGACGCGCGCGACGCGGTCCTCCGGATCGTCCGCCGCCCCCAGCTGCAGGTGATGCAGCCCGGCCACATCCTCGACGAGGTGAAGGCCCTCCGGAAGGAGCGACTCAAGGTCGTCTCGGACGACGCGCTCGTCCCGCCGGATGAGCTCGCCCCGGGCCAGTACCCGGCGTGGCTCCGCGCCGCGCGCCGGCACCTCGGCGACGGGCGCACGGTCGAGTACGCCCTCGAGGCTGCCGACGTCGAGATGGGCGCCTCGCGCCGGATGCTCGGCCCGTCGACGAAGCACCGCGTGCACGAGCTGATCCAGGGGAGGACGGCATGAGCATCGACCGGGCTCGCGTGGATCACGCGGCGAAGTACGGGGCGAACATCGTCGTCTCGGCGAGGGAGCTGCAGGCGCTGCTCGCGCGCGTCGACCGGGCCGTGGATCCGCTGTCGGTCACGGTCGTCGCGTCGGACGATCGGGGGACCCGATGAGCGTGGGCCGGTGCGGGTACTGCGGTGCCCCGACGATGACGGGCGCGATCTGCCCGACGCACTGGGCGCGGCTCGTGGCGGTCCTGGACCGTGCCGCGTCGATTGCGCCGGTGCTCGAGCAGGGCGCGGCGAAGGGTGGCGAGTCGGTGGTCCGCTCGACGACGGTGGGGCTGCCGATCAGCCTCCCGGTGATGGACGCGCGGACGGCGCTGACGGGCGCTCTCGCGGGCGCTCTGCGGATGATCTGCCCGGGAGTGCCCCGGCTGGTCGTTCGGGACGCCGTGCGGCTCCTGCGCGCGCACGAGGCGGCCCTGCGCGGGTCGTGGGTCGCGCCGGCGCTGCTCGTGGAGCTCGACGCCGCGGTCGCAGCCGCGGTCGCCGCGGTGGACACCCCGCGCGGGAGGCAGTCGGTGCCGGGGGAGTGCCGGCAGTGCGGGCCCTCGAGCTTCGATCACGTAGGGGGGATGCGCCTGCGGTGCTGGCGGTGTGGCGAGCAGCACTCGGTCGGGGAGGTGCGTCGTGCCGGCTGACCTGGTGGGGACGGATGTCGCGGGGGTCGCGGTGGAGCGTTCGGCGCGGGCGGTGCAGCTGGCGGTTCGTGCTGGTCGCCTGCGCAATTACTCGGAGGTGGGGAACCGAGTACTGGTGTCGCTCGGTGAGGTGCTGGACCTGTACGGGGATCCTCGGGAATTGCGGTAGAGCAAGGGATTGCGTGAGCGGTGATCGTCATCTAACGTATTGCGTAGACGCAAGCACTTGCGAGAAAGGAGTCGCCGTCATGCACACCACCCACCGGGCCACCTACCGCCCCCTCCACGACCTCATCCGACTCATCGCCGACACGGCCAACACCCACAGGGCCGACCGATGACCGCCACCGACACGCCCCCCATGCACGGCGGCGACAACGCCCCGCCCTGGATGCGCTGGTACCGCGCCGCCACCGAGACCACCACCGACCCCACCGACACCACCACCGACGAGGAGCCCCAGCCGTGACCCCCGAGCTGTTCGCCTTCATCCCCACCACCGGCCCGATCGCCGACATCTCCCGCGACCGGCGAACCATCGGCCTCCTCGTCGACCTCGACGAGCGGGACCTCACCGGCCCCCACCGCATCGAGATCTCCCTCCCCGACGCGGCCCGCCTCGCCGCCGCCCTCACCACCGAGCTCACCACCGCGCTCACCGCCCAGCAGCACGACCGCCTCGCGCGCCTCCGCGCCGAGCTCACCACCACCGCCGAGGAGACCCTCCGATGAGCGCCGTCGCCCGCAACACGGACCCCATCACCAGCCACGAGGCAGCCGCCGGCGTCGACCTCATCCGCTCCCAGATGCTCGTCCTCACCTTCGCCCACGAGTACCTCGGTCCGTACTTCACCGACAAGGCGCTCGTCGCCACGTACCGGAAGGTCGCCGAGGCCGGCGCCCAGCCCTTGTTGTCCGACTCCCGGATCCGCACCGCGCGAGCAGAGCTCGCCACCGCGGGCCTGGTCTACCTCGCCGGGTACACCGACCCGGCAGTGGGCCGCCGGGAGCGGATCTGGACCCTCGACGCCGACCTCGCCGGAACGGAGAACTGACCATGCCCCGGATCTCACCCCGACCTCGCATCATCCGCGGCGTGCCCCGCGAGTGCACCTGCACGCCGAGCCGAGGCCACGGAGACCAGCACACCTACGACCTCCACGGATGCGGATGCGAGGACTGCCTGACGGCGTCGCGCCGCTACGCGAAGCTCGGCCGCGCGCTCTCCGCCACCGGCCGCACCCGCCGCCGCGCCGCGGACCCGATCCGTCGCCGCCTCGAGCTGCTCAAGGAGCGCGGCTACACGATCGCCGAGATCGCCGACCAGTCCGGCGTGTCCTTCACGAACCTCCACCAGGTCCTCCGGTCGGGCCAGCCGACGGTGACGGAGCGTGTCCACGCCGCCGTCATGGCCGTCCCCGTCCCGCCCCGGCATCAGCGGGAGGTGGCGTGATGCAGCACGGCACGCGCGCGAACTACCTCGCCGGGAAGTGCCGGTGCGAGCCGTGCACCCTCGCGAACCGCACCTACGCGAGGGACTACTTCCGGGAGGGGAAGGCACGGTCGACCCCGTCGTGGCCGATCTACCAGCACCTGCTGGCACTGCTCGACTCCGGCTGGACCCTGCAGGAGATCGCGGACCGCTCCGGGTACACGTACGCGACGGTCCACGCGATCGCGGGCGGCCGCCGCCGGCGGGTGCGGAACACGACGGCGACGGACTTGTTGTCGCTCCGAGCCCGGGAGGTGGCGGCATGACGCCGGCGCAGCTCGCCCAGCGCCACGCGGTCCACGACGCCCGCCGCATGGCGACCGACGAGCGGATCTCCGAGCTCGAGTGGCTCGTCGATGGGGGAGTGCTCCTCGAGTTCGCACTCCCGCGGGTCGGGTGGACGCCGGCCGCCGCAGAGCAGGCGCTCCGCCGTCGAGGCGGGCACCGGTTCCTCACCGAGCTCCGGAACCTCGTGTCCATCAAGAAGAGGAGGGCGGCATGACCGCCGACCACGGGACTCGCGCCCGCTACTGCCGCGGCTGCAGGTGTGGCGAGTGCCGGGCCGCGAACTCCGCCTACGACCGGGAGCTCCGTGCACGCGCGGGCCTCCCGGAGCACGGCACCCGCATCGCCTACAAGGGCGGCTGCCGGTGCGACGCGTGCCGGGAAGCGCAGACGGACTACTGCCGGCAGTGGCGGCGTGGCCGAGGGGTCACGGCCCGGATCACCGACGAGGAGGTCCGGTATCGCCTCGGCGAGCTCGAGCACCTCCTCGCCGGGGGCGTGTGGGCACCGAGTGCCTGCGAGCGGGTCGGCTGGACGGTGCCGGCGGCGCAACAGTTCGCGGCCTCCCGCGGGCATGCACGGGTCATGTCCATGTTGCAGGGGGTCCCGTCGTGACCGCGACCCGGGTGCGCGACGCGCTCGTCTGCCTCGCGGAAGCGCCCTACGACTCGCTGGCGATCCTCATCGGCACCCGCCCGCCGGACACCGGCGAGATCAAGGCGTCCGCATCCGGGGACTGGGCCTACCGGAAGACCCGCCACGCCTTCCTCTACGAGTCCCGGGAGACGTGGGGCGGCTGGTACGCGCGCCCGTGCCACGAGGTCACGTGGGAGGAGCTGGACGCCGCGGTCGCCGGCGACCCCCGGGCGGACGAGGTCCGCTCCTGGTCGGAGTCCCTCACCGCGGTCGACGCGTGGCGGGACCGGATGCGCCCTCACCGCCTCACGCCCCTCCCCGGCGACTGGCACCCCAGCTACCACGAGGAGGACGAGAACCGGCCCGGCTGGGCCGCCCGCCTCCACGCATGGGAACAGACCATCGCGCTCCTCCGTGACGCCGCCGCCCGCACACCCGATGAACCCGAGCAGCTCGACATGCTCGCCCTCCTGGAAGGACCCACGTCATGACGATCCTCTACGACGGCTACGGTGCGCCGATCACGTCCACGATCCACGAGCCGATCCCGCTCAAGCACCACGGGACGTACGGGGACCGCCCCACCCCGTGGCAGGTCTCCTACGAGTGCGTGTGCGGGGCTGACCTCGAATGCATGGACGAGGAGGGCGGCCTGTACGGCGACGTGGATGCCGCGATGACGGAGCACCTCGAGGGCCTGGGGCTCGCGGACTGCGGCGACGGGGGTGCGGCATGAGCGCGACGACTGCTGAGCGGGCACTCGCCTCCCACGTCGCGCTGCGCCTGGACGGGGACGAGGCCCTCTGCGCGGCGTGGATGGACTCCGCTGACCGTGTCTGCGGGCGATCAGCGACAGCCCCGTGGTTGTGCGGAAGGCACGTGAAGGTCGCCGAGCGCCGCGCCGGCACCGTCCGGACGGTCGAGCGTGCCGACGAGTCGAAGGGCGACTGGTACGCCGACCAGATCGCCGCGACCCGCGACCGGATCGCGAGGGATGAGGCGGCGATCGGCCGGTTCGACTCGATGCCCCGCCCTGACACGTCCGACGCTCTCGCTGCGATCAACGCGCCGCTGAAGCAACGGCAGCGCGGCATGGCGGGAGAGCTGAAGGCGTACCGCGCCTACGAGGCCGCGATGTCCGACCTGCCTGCTGCTCGTGCCCGCCTCGCGTGGCTGACCGAGCGGAGACCCGCATGAGCGCCTGCACCTACTGCCACGAGACAGGCCCGCTCGAGGAGGTCTGCTACCAGGACCACGACGGCACTTACGTCTGCACGCGCGCGCCGGGCCACGCCGGCCCTCATGTCGCGTGCGGCGACGAGCACGAGCTCGAGACCTGGGAGCCGGCATGACCACCGATCCCACCCCGTGGCTGCACGAGAACGGCTCCCGCTACGACGAGTGTCACCACGCCCCGCCGGGTGCCCTGTTCTGGATGCCCCGCCCCGAGTACACCACCGAGAAGGAGACCACCGATGCCTGACCAGAAGATCACCGTGACCGACGAGATGGTGCTCGCGTACCTGAACGAGTACTACGAGCAGGTGGACCGTGCGAAGCCCGCTCCGACCCTGAACCACTTCACGGAACTCCGGGCTACTGTCGTCCGCAACGCTCTCACCGCCGCCCTGGACGCCGCCCCGACGACCAACCCTGCGCACGACATCGACTGGCAGGAGGTCGCCGAGCGCCACGAGGACACGATCAAGGCGCTCGTCGCCGAGCGGGACGAAGCGGAACACGAGCTTCGAGTCTCCGAGAAGCTCCGACGCGACATCGACCCCGGTCCCGTCCTCGATGAGGTCGCGCGTCTCGACGGCGCGCTGCACGAAATGCGCACCCGCGCGGAGAAGGCCGAGAAGGAGCGGGACGCGGCGCGCGCGGACCTGGCGGGCGTTCAGGGCTCCCTCGACGCATGGCTCAACGCGACTCCCCGCGAACTTCTGGACGCCACGTGGCAGGCTGCGTACGTGCCCGAGGACGGGATCATCCCCGCCAGGACGACGTACCTGTACCGCCACTCGAATGGTGACATCCGGGTGTTCCCCGGCACGTACTCCGCAGACCCCGCGGACCAGGTGCGTCGTCTCCTGGACCCGCCCACCCCGAAGCGCCCCGACGGAGCCGAGGAGATCGAGGCCCTGATCCGTGAGGCGAACCGCGAGGGCGACGGGACCGCAGGCAAGCTCGCCGACCGCCTCGCCTCCCGTGGCGTCCGCGTCACCGAGGACGGTGCGTCGTGATCGAGAAGACCCACGAGCACTGCGCGATCTGCGACTGGCTGGGTCGAGAGGCTGAGCGCACCGCACGGGAGCAGGGCACCGACCACTGGTCGTCCTACGACACCGCTCGCGACGGCACCGATCATGCAGCCCACTACCTGGCCGAGGACGGCGCATCGTGAAGCGCGCGATCGTCGCGAAGTACGGCTTCGCATGGCACGTCTGCCACGTCGAGCACGGGTTCATGGTCGGCGACTGCACCAACCACCCCACCCACGCAGATGCCCTGGCGCACGCCCTGGCCGCTGTGGGCCTCACCGAGAAGGAGAAGGGCCGATGAGCAAGATCCTGACCGAGCACGAGGCCGTCGCGGCGCTCACCCTCTGGTACGACGACACCACCTGGTGGCCGTTCACCGAGGGCGAGAACTGCGACATCACCGGCCCCGGCCACCAGCCCCGCGCGGCCTTCGCCGCCATGGTGAACGCCTACGACCGGCACGCGACTGGTGACGACCCCCTCGACGTCGACGAGTGGGTCGAGGCCGACATCGCCCACGGGTGGGCGGTGCTCACCGAGACCGACAGCGGCGACGTGCAGTTCGTGCCTGCGCTGAGCACGGACGAGGGCGCGGTGCCGATCACGAAGCTGTGGGGTGCCCGATGACCCCCGACGACTACACCACCGCCGACCTGAGCGACCATGCGCGAGCCGAGGCCGAGGCCCGCTGGCCCCAGCGCGAGGCGGACCACTACGCACGGCAGCTCGCCTTCGTGGCCGGTGCCGAGTGGGCGCGCGTCTACCTGCCCCAGCAGGAGCCCACCGACGCTGAGGTCGAAGCCGCCGCTACGGCGATCTGCTCCGGCGAGAACGGATGCGACCCGTGCTTCAACTGGGACGAGTCCGTGAAGGGCGGCTGTACCTACTGCACCCGTCACGCCCGTGCCGCTCTCCGTGCCGCTCGTGACGTGAGGGGACAGGCATGAGCGACGACCACAAGTTCACCAGGCGGGGACCTGGAATCCCCGCGTGCACGTGCGGGGAGGTCTTCGAGTGGAAGTACGAATTCGAGGACCACGTCAAGGCGCACGACCGACACCGAGAGGACCCCACCCGATGACGACCCCATGCCCGCCCCACCGCTGGTACCGGGCGACGAGAGCAGACGGTACAGCGGTCCGCCGATGCGAGGACTGCGGAAAGGAACAGGAGCGATGACGACCCCGAACACCGACGAAGACGAGGAGCCCACCCGATGAGCGGACAGGACCAGCAGTACACGCCGAGCGAAGACCTCATCATCGAGGCCTGGAAGCGATACAGCAGCGCACAGGACGCGAAGTACGCCCGACTCTCCGACGGCGACGCAGGAGACGAGGCCCGGCGCTTCCTCGCGCAGGTTCGCAGGGAGGCTCTGACCAAGGCGGCAGAGGTGTTCGACAACTGGGGCGAGGAGCCTGCCGCCGAGTCGATCAGGTTCTACCGCGACCACTACCACCCCGAGGTGACCCCGTGACCCGCTTCCAGCTCACCATGACCGCGTTCATCACCGTGGACGCCGACTCCGAGGAGCACGCGATCGCAGAGGCGCAGGACCTCATGCGCCAGCGCATCGCCTCCCGCGCCGCCGAGCTCCAGATCAGCCCGGACGACATCGCCAACGCCGAGATCGACGTGATCCTGTGACCGGACACATCGACCGCGACGAACTGCGGACCGAAGCGCAAGGGGCCATCGACGATGGATCGTTCGACGGCCCGGCATGGGCGAGCCGCTACCTAGAGCTGAACGGCGAACTCACCCAAGCCAACCGTGAACTCGACTATTGGATGACCCGCGCCTACGCAGCCGAGAAGGAAGCACTCGGGTACGAGAAGCGGATCCAGGCCGTGCGGGACGTGCTCGACCAGGAAGCACCCGACCCCGACGTGGCGACCCGCGTCAGAGCAGACACCATCCGCCGCGCACTCGACGGGGACACCACGAAGTGGAAGTAGCCCCGCCCGCTACTCACAGTTTCCGCCCCGCCACCCGATCGAAGAACCCGTGGGCATTCCCCACAAACCGGTGCGATACTCACATGGAATGCATGTCTAGCAGCGACGAAGAAGGGCAACCCCTTGGCCATCCCCACCAGCCCCTGGAACACCATTGATGCGCAGGGCCTCGGCTATCTCCACGTCGGCCACAAGATCCGCATCTCTGCAGACGAGGATCACGTCATCTCCGGAGTCCTCGAGGAACTCCGGATCACCCGCGAGCGCTACTTCGACGGGCACGAGATCAAGCGGAAGCCGGCCATGGTCAAGATCGTCGTCAGCTTCGGTGACGTCATGACCAGCCTCGATCTCCGCGGCAACGACCGGGTCGAGATCAAGCCCTGAGAAGACCCCGACCAACGCCCCCACAGCCCCGTCACCCCTACTCGGGTGGCGGGGCCCTCTCATGCCGGCGCACAGAAAAACCCTCGCTCGCCACACGCCCCTCGCTCTACCGTGACTCGGTCGCATCCGCGGCCGGGCACCATCACGAAAGGACCACCCCCATGCCCACCAAGATCGCCCCGGACGTCCTGTCCTGGGCCAGCATCCTCGACGACCAGACCCGCGACCAGGCCGCCACGACCGGTTCCATGCCGTTCGTCGCCCCGCACCTCGCGCTCATGCCCGACGCCCACCTCGGCAAGGGCGCGACCGTCGGCTCCGTCATCCCAACCGACCGCGCGATCATCCCCGCCGCCGTCGGTGTCGACATCGGCTGCGGCATGATCGCCGTCCGCACGCAGTGGACTACCGACCAGATCCGTGCCGCCGGCCCCCTCTCCACACTCCGGGAAGGCATCGAGCGTCGCGTCCCCGTGTCCGCCGGCGTCTACAACGACACGATCACCGACACCGCACAGGAGCGCATCACCGCACTCGAGGAGCAGTGGCCCACCCTCGGCACGCCCGACCGGTACGCCCGCAACTGGCGACAGCAGCTCGGCACCCTCGGCGGAGGCAACCACTTCATCGAGATCACCGCCGATGAGACCGCCACCGTGTGGGCGTTCCTCCACTCCGGATCCCGAGGCGTCGGCAACAAGATCGCCCAGCACCACATCAAGACCGCTCAGGCCGTCGCCAAGCGGTACTGGATCAACCTGCCCGACCCGGACCTTGCCTACCTCGTCGAAGGCACCACGGAGTTCGACCAGTACATCGCCGAGCTCCGGTGGGCGCAGGACTTCGCCCTCGCCAACCGGGCCGAGATGATGGACCGCACCATCGACGCGCTCACCGAGCACATGGGCAGCCCCGTCGAGCAGCTCGAGTCGATTCAGTGCCACCACAACTGGACCGACCGCGAGCACCACATGGGACGCGACCTGTGGATCTCCCGGAAGGGAGCGATCCGCGCCCGCGTCGGCGACGCCGGACTGATCCCCGGCTCCATGGGCACCGCCTCCTACGTCGTCCAGGGAAAGGGGAACCCCGCCTCCTTCCACTCCGCACCCCACGGAGCCGGCCGGGAGTACAGCCGCGCCGCGGCACGCAAGAAGTTCACCGCCGACGACCTCCGCAGCGCCATGGTCGGCATCGAGTACCGCGACTCCGACGCCTTCATCGACGAGATCCCCGCGGCCTACAAGGACATCGACCAGGTCATGGCAGACGCCTCCGACCTCGTCGAGATCCGCCACACCCTGCACCAGATCGTCAACGTCAAGGGCGACTGAACCAACCCGCCCCCCCACAGCCCCGTCACCCCTTCTCGGGTGGCGGGGCATTCTCATGCCCTCAAGACGTCGACGGAAGCACTCAGTCGACCTTGCCGCGTGGCAGCGACGCGACGTGAGGGATACCAGCGAGCTTCAGGTCTCCTACGATTGGTTACATGCTTGATCAACTCCGGAGTTTGGCTCCGCTACTCGGCCCGCTCGCTTCCGTCATCATCACGATCATCAAGGCGTCGACTTCGAACACGACCGACAAGCGATTGCGAGAGAATCTGCGGGTCCTTGCGGAGTTGCATGAGAAGGTTGCCCCATCGCAAAAGGCGTCCGTGGAACGTGAGATGCAAGAGCACTTGAGTGATCTGAGCGCAGAGTTGCATTACCAGCGTGTTCGTCGGCTCGACTGGGGAACTGTTGGGACGATCGGGCTCGTGAATACGCTAGGGGCCGGGGTGTTGCTCGCGGCGTTTTTTATCGGGCAGCAGTGGGCCTGGGGGGTCGGCGGAGTCATTGCTTCGCTACTCTTCCTGTTCTCGATCGTCGGGCTCAACCAGCTTTACGAGGTCCCTCCTGAGGACAAGCGCCTGCCCGCCAGGCTGCATAAGAGTAACTGAGTGATGCCGGTTTCCTAGAAGGGCAGCCCGTTCACGATCCCCTCGCCCGGAAACGCGTCAATGCGTCTCGGAAAGGAGCCGACAGAACTCAAGAATCTCTGGTGACCACAGAGCCTTACTCGACGGCGATCGTCACGTCCCGGCCCTCATCTGTCTGCTTCCAGGTCATCGTCACGTTTGACCACCGGTAGGTCGCTCCCTCAGTGCCTTCAACGCCGAGACCACCTGTGTAGTCGCGGTCAGCGAGCCCGGTGGCGTCCATCTCGGTGACGAAGCACTGGCGGTTCAGTGCCGGCCACTCACCTCCCGGCAATGTCACCGAGTGATTCTTGACGACCACACCGTTGAGCGCGCAGGCGACGATAGCCGCCTCGAGGTCTGCGTCCGTGTACGTCTTCTCCGCGAGCTCCGTGGGCGCCTCCGCCGGCCGCGCAGCGCCAAGCGCGTACCCACCGAACAGCGCCCCACCACCGACCATGAGCCCAGCGGTCAGCACCGCAGCCGCGATGCCGACGACACCCCCGCGGCTGATCGTCACCGGCGAGCTCACGCCTCCTGCTCCCCAGTGCCGAACAGCTCGAGCGACACCACCGCACCACGCATCGACACCGACGACACGACCTCCGGCCCGACGCTCACGTCGAGCACCTCCACCTGCTCCTTATCCATGCGACGGAAGTTACCCATGCCGGGCACCGCACCAGAACGCGGACACCTGACATTGCAAAAACGCAAGACCTTGCGTTAATGCCCCGCTTCGTCTAGATTCTGATCGACTGGTCATCACTGTGGAGAGCACCCCACGCGCGAGTGCCCCACCCAGTCCCGCGGCCCCGCCAGGCACACCCACCAGGCGGGGCCGCCACACACCTCCCGGGAGCCCGCACAGGGCGGACACTCTCACCCACCACACGAACACACGAGTCGCCGACCCTCGACTCCCGGGACCACACCACCGGAGGCCACCGACCCCATGGACGGAGCGGCCACCGCTCAACCCCATGAACCGGAGGCCACCATGCGATGCAAGGCCACCGCACGCTCCGGCGACCCCTGCCGCCGCGCAGCCATGAAGGGCGGCACCGTCTGTGCCTCCCACGGCGGGAAGTCCCCCCAGGCGAAGGCAGCAGCCGCACGCCGCCTCGCAGAGCAGGAAGCCGCGAAGGCAGTCCGCCTGTTCTCCGCCCCCGTCGACGTCGACCCCGCACGCGCCCTCGTCGACCTCGTCCAGTGGACCGCCGGCGAAGTCGCCTACTGGCGCACCCAGGTCAAGCAGCTCGCCGACGAGGACCCGAAGGCTCTCACATGGGGCGTCACCCGCATCAAGGACGGCGGCACCGACGGCGGCACCACCCTCGAGGCGACCCCGAACATCGCCTACCGCATGCTCACCGACGCTCAGGACCGCCTCGCGAAGTACGCGGCCGCCGCGCTCCGTGCCGGCGTGGAGGAGCGCCGCGTGAAGCTCGCCGAGGACCAGGGTGCCCTCGTCGCCCAGGCGATCCGGTCGATCCTCGACCAGCTCGACCTCACCCCCGCGCAGGTCTCCCGTGTCCCCGAGGTGGTCCCCGCCCAGCTTCGCCTCCTCACGGCGGCGTGAAGGTGTCCGCCCTCGACTGGGCGGAGGCAGCGGCCCGCATGTTCGACCCGCCCGCCCCTGTCGTCCCCAGGTGGGCGACGCCGGGCGGCATGGCCGTCGCCCTGGACCCCAAGACCCGGCAGACCCCCGCGCTCCGCCTCATCGACGACGCCCTCGTCGACCTCCTCGCGGAACCGGACGGGCGCCTGATCATCTCCATGCCCCCGCAGGAGGGGAAGTCGCAGCGCACCTCGCGCCGCTTCCCCCTGTGGGCGCTCACCCAGAACCCTGACCTCCGCATCGCGATCGCGTCCTACGAGCACGGCGTCGCCCGCCGGTGGGGCCGCGCGATCCGCGACGACATCACCCAGCACGCGGACGCGCTCGGCATCCGTGTGCGGGACGATCTGTCCGCCCAGCACGAGTGGCAGCTCGCCGGTCACGACGGCGGCGTATACGCGGCCGGCATCGGCGGCGCTCTCACCGGCCGCCCCGTCGACCTCCTCATCATCGACGACCCCGTGAAGGACCGCGCCCAGGCCGACTCGCCGACGTACCGGCAGAACGCGTGGGACTGGTGGACGGACGTCGGCTCCACCCGACTCGCTCCCGGTGCTCCCGTCGTCGTCATCCTCACCCGCTGGCACCACGACGACCTCGCTGGCCGCCTGCTCGCCGCAGAGGACGGCCACCGCTGGCGGGTCGTGAACATCCCCGCCGAGGCGATCGACGACGCGGACCCTCTCGGCCGTGAGCCGGGGGAGTTCATGGAGTCCGCCCGCGGCCGCACGACGGACCAGTGGGCGAGGATCCGCACCCAGGTCGGCCCCCGCACCTGGGCGTCCCTCTACCAGGGGCAGCCGTCCCCGGTGTCCTCCGGGATCTTCCCTGCCGACTGGCCCCGCTACACGGCCCGCCCGTGGCTCGAGGAACCGGACGGCACCCGACGGCTCCTCGACAACTTCGACCAGGTCATCCAGTCCTGGGACCTCACGTTCAAGGACACTGGCCACTCCGACTACGTCGTCGGCCAGGTGTGGGGCCGCACCGGCCACCGGGCGTGGCTCCTCGACATGGTCCGCGCCCGCCTCGACTTCACCGCCACCATCGCCGCGATCCGCGACATGCACGCCCGCTGGCCCCAGGCCCGCGCCGTGTTCATCGAGGACAAGGCGAACGGCCCCGCCGTCATCACCTCCCTCTCCCGGGAACTGCCCGGCATCGTCCCCGTCGAACCCGACGGTGGGAAGTACGCCCGCGCGGTCTCGATCCAGCCGTTCACCGCCGCCGGCAACGTCCTCCTCCCGGACCCGTCCCTCCTCCCCGCGGTCACATACCTCACGGAGGAGGCGGCGGACTTCCCGAACGGGCAGCACGACGACACCGTCGATGCGCTCACCCAGGCGCTGAACCAGCTGTTCCTGCACCCGTCGCTCACCACCGACGGGGACGTCGTCACCGCCGAGGACTTCCTCGACCTGACCGGGTTCGACGACCTCACCGACTACTAGCCGAAGGAGGCACCCGATGGGCCTGCTCGATCGCCTCCGCCCCACCCCGGCCCCCGATCCGATGGTCGAGGTGCTCTCCGAGTCGGTCGCGGACCTGTCCCTCCGCCTCGAGGATCGCGGCTGGCGACAGGTCGGCGAGACCGTCGACGCTCTCTCGCGGGAGGCGTACAACATCGCCGCCCGCGACGGTCGTGCCCTCGCGGTCGCGCATCCTCTGGTGCGCCGCGGCCTGTCCCTCCGCACCGCGTACGTGCATGGGCAGGGCGGCCCCCAGGTGACCGTCGACTCGGACTCCGACGTCGACTCGAAGGCCGCCGACGTCGTCACCGCTTGGTGGACCTCGCGGGAGAACCAGGCATCCCTCACCGGTCCGGAGGCTCGGGCCCGCCTCGAGCGGTCCCTCGGCACCGACGGGAACGTCTTCCTCGCCGCGTTCACCGACCCGAAGGCCGGCCGCGTCACCGTCCGCTCGATCCCCCTCGAGCAGATCGACGCGATCCACGCGAACCCCGACGACCGCATGCAGGTCTGGTTCTACCAGCGGACCTACGCCCGGAAGGCGGACCCGTTCGCGACGACGGAGACCACCACCAGCGTCCTCCACCCCGATCTCGCCTACGCCCCCGCGTCGAAGCCGACGATGCTGAACGGCATGCGGGTCCTGTGGGACCAGCCGATCCGCCACGTGAAGGTCAACGACCTCGACGGCTGGCAGTACGGCATCGGCGACACGTTCTCGATCGCCCCGTGGGCACGCGCCTACCGCGACTTCCTCTCCGACTGGGCGAAGCTCATGCGGTCCCTGTCGCAGTTCGCGTGGCGCGCCACCGCCGACGGGAAGCGCGCAGCACGCGCCCGCCAGGCCCTCGCCCGCATCCCCGCAGGCACCGACGGCGGCGCGGGCGCCTCGATGGTCCTCGGCACGGGGGAGAACCTCGAGGCGATCCCCAAGTCCGGCGCGACCATCGACGCCGACTCCGGCCGCCCCATCCTCGCGATGATCGCCGCGGGCCTCGACATCCCCGTCACCATGCTCTCCACTGACCCCGGCATCTCCGGGGCCCGCTCCACCGCGGAGACCCTCGACGAGCCGATGTACCTCGCCATGGCCGCCCGCCGTGACGTGTGGACCGCCGTCTACCAGGACATCGCGGAGTACGCGATCGAGCAGGCCGTCCGCGCCCCCTCCGGCCCCCTCACGGGGCAGATCGTCCGCGACCCGTGGACGAACACGGACGCCGCGATCGTCAACGGCGGCACCCCCGTCGTCCACGTCGACTGGCCGGACCTGTCGACCGCGTCGACCGAGCAGGCCGTCAACGCGATCGCCAAGGCGGACTCGACGAAGAAGCTGCCTCCGGCGACGATCGCCCGCCTCCTCCTCACCGCCCTCGGCGTCGACGACATCGACGGCGTCATGGAGGAGATCACCACCGACGACGGCCAGTTCCGGGACCCGTACGCGACCGCGGGGAACGCTCTCGTCGCGTCGTTCCAGAACGGCCAGGACCCCGCCCAGCTGCTCCGCCAGTACGGCCGCCAGACGCCCGAACAGGCGACGGAGACGCTCCGTGCCGCGACCCCGGGCGTGACCGGTGGCTGACGTCCTCACCATCGAGGACGCGATGCAGTCGATCCTTGACAGCGTCCTCGGCCACCACACGACGACCCTCACCAGGGCGTGGGCGGAGGCATGGGCGGACGTCGAGGTCGACCTGATCGACTCCCTGACGATCCTCGCCGCCGGCGGGGACCTGTCACCGGAGCGGATCGCCCGCGACCAGCGGATGATCCAGGGCCTCGCCACGTCCCGGGAAGCACTGGACACGCTCGCCGCCCTCTCGGGCACCACGATCTCCGACGACGTGGAGCGGGTCCTCGGCCTCGGCCACGACGGCGAGCTCGCGATGATCGCCGCCCAGCTGCCCGACGCCGGCCCGTCCCCGGTGCGAGCGTCCGCGACACAGCTCGAGGCGATCCTCACCCGCTCCACGGAGCAGATCACCGCACTCACCGCCCCGATCTCCCCGGAGACGGACTCGGCGATCCGCTCGCAGCTGCTCCGCGGGATGGTCTCCGGAGACAACCCCCGCACCACGGCCCAGCTGATGGTCACCGCGGCCGGGGGAGCGTTCACCGGCGGCCTCACCCGGGCGCTGACCATCTCCCGCACGGAGATGCTCGACGCGATGCGGGCCGCGCAGAAGACCGCGGACCTCACGAACCCGGGTCTCGTGACCGGGTGGGTGTGGTCGGCGGAACTGTCCGTCCGCACGTGCCGCTCCTGCATCGCCATGCACGGCACGGTCCACCCTCCCGACGAGGACGGGCCCCTGGACCACCAGTCCGGCCGGTGCGCCCGCGTCCCCCAGACCGCGTCGTGGGCCGCGCTCGGCTTCCCCGGGATCCCGGAGCCGGACCTCGGCCTCACCGACGCGGGGGAGTGGTTCGCGGACCTCACGGACGAGGACCAGAAGTCGATCCTCGGCGCCCGTGGCCTCGACGCGTGGCAGCGCGGCGACTACCCGATGTCCGACTGGGCGCAGCGGCGCACGTCGGACGGCTGGCGCGACTCCTTCACCCCGTCGAAGCCCCCGAAGGGAGCGACATGACCACCACGATCACCGAGAGCACCGGCACTGCCACACCCCGGCAGGGCCGCATGCTCGTCCAGATCATCACCCCCGGCGTCGGCAGCAGCGGCGTCTACCCCGCCCCCGTCGTGGAGGCCGCAGCGGCCGCGCGCGTGTTCCCCGCGGGGACGCACATGTATGCCGACCACCCGTCCCTCTCCGAGGCGCAGGACCGGCCCGAGCGGTCCATCAAGGACCTCGCCGGCGTCCTCACCACCGACGCCTACTGGGACGGCACCGCGCTCGTCGCCGAGGCGAAGACGTACGAGCCGTGGACGACGGTCCTCGCGCAGATGCACGACTCGATCGGCGTCTCGATCCGTGCCTCGGCGCGAGTCGAGGAGTCCGACGACCAGGGCCGCCCCGTCATCGCCGAGCTCGTCGAGGGGATCTCCGTCGACTTCGTGACCCACGCGGGCCGCGGCGGGAAGGTCCTGCAGGTCCTCGAGTCCGCCCGACAGGTGCAGGAGACCCTCCCCGGAGGACTCGTCGCCTCCGACCTCGAGCAGCGCCTCGACGCCGCCGTCGGCGACGACTCGTGGGTGCAGGACTTCACCGACGAATGGATCGTCTACCGCACCTACATGGACGGCGACGGCCACCTCGTCCAGCAGTCCTACTCCACCGACGCGGATGGCCGCGTCACCCTCACCGGGACCCCACAGCGGGTGTCCCGACGCGTCACCTACGACGCCCAGGATCTCCCGTCCACCTCGGCCGGGATCGCAGAAAGGAAGGAGCCGACCATGGCTCAGATCCAGATCGACGAGGCCGAGCACAAGCGCCTCAACGAGGCCGCTGACAAGCTCGCCGCCACCGAGGCGGAGCGCGAGTCCGCGGTGAAGCGTGCGGAGGAGGCGGAGGCGAAGCTCGTCGCCGCCAACGAGGCCGCCGACGCCGCGCACGTGGACCGCATCATCGCGGCCGCCGGCGCGGACTTCACGGCGCTCGAGGCGAAGGGCCTCCGCGTCGACATGCCCGTGAGCGAGGGGCGTCTCGACGTGACCGCGTTCGAGAAGACCGTCGCCGAGGCCGCCGCTGAGAAGCGTGCTGCCGCCGGTGAGGGCCGCCCGACCGGTGTCGGCCCCGTCACCGAGTCCACCGACATGACCGAAGCCGACGCCGACGCCGCGCTCGGCATCGAGAAGGGGGCCTGACCCATGGCCAAGAACGAGCACCTCCGCAACGCCAACCACATTTCCCTCCCCGTCCCGTCGGGCACCGTCGCCGGTGGCCCCGTCCGCGTCGGGATCCTCAACGGCGTCGCCCAGACCAACCGCGCCACCTCGACCGACTGGGCCGGCGGCAACCTGCCCGGCGAGGCGTCCGTGTGGCTCGACGGCTCCCACTATCTCCCCGTCACCGGGGCGGTCGAGGCGATCGGCCAGGCGATCTACATCGCCGACGGCGCACTCACCGCGACCGAGCCCGAGACCGACGGCGTCGTCTTCGGCGCGGCCCTCGCCACCCAGGCCGGCGACGGCACCATCCCCGTCAAGATCATCCAGGCCGGAGCCTGAGAACGGAGTCCATGATGACCACCAACCTCAAGAAGGTCGTCGAGGCATACCAGCTTTTCGAGCGCGCCATGAACGGCGACCTCCGCGCGAAGGCCGACGTCCGCGAGTCCCTCACCACGAGTGACTTCCCGGTCCTCCTCGGCCAGGGCTACCAGCGGAAGCTCCTCGCCCAGTACCAGCTCATCGACCCGGTGTGGCAGCAGTACTCCGTCCGCTCCCTCGTGCCGAACTTCAAGAAGCAGCGGCTCGTGGACATCCTCGGAGGCGCCCGTGGCCTGTCCCGTGTCGCGGAGGCGACCGAGTACCCGACCCGCGACTTCGACGAGAAGGAGTACGACTTCTCCGTCGAGAAGTACGGCGACCGGATCCCCCTCACCTGGGAGATGCTGATCAACGACGAGCTCGGCGCGTTCCGCAACCTCGACCAGGTGCTCGCTGCCGATGCCCGCTTCACCGAGGGCACCGTCACCGCGGACGCCCTCCTGAACGCGGGCCGCACGGACCTGAACACGTCGTTCTTCGGCACCGTCGCGAACGATGCGCTCACCGCGGACGCCCTCAAGGCCGCGATCGAGGCCCTGTCCAGCAAGCGGAACTCCGCCGGCCAGACCATCGTCCGTCCGTCGCTCAAGCTCGTCGTCGCCCCCGGCCTCGAGTTCATCGCGAAGGAGCTCGTCGCCGCGGTCGAGGTCCGCACCACGAACGGCAACCGCACCACCGTCATGAACAACCCCCTCGCCGGGGTCGTGGACGTGGTCGTGGAGCCGAACCTGCTGCGGAACACGAACGCGAAGGCGAACACCACGTGGATCCTCGTTCCCGCCCCGGGCGCGGCGCGTCCCGCCGTGGTGACCGGCTTCCTGCAGGGCCAGGAGTCCCCGGACCTGCGCGTGAAGAACGACCAGGGCGTCCGCCCCGGCGGCGGCTCCATCGGTAGCGGTGAGGGCTCCTTCGACGATGACACGATCCAGTACCGGGTCCGTCACGTCGTCGGCGCTGCCGTCATCGACAACCAGTTCACGTTCGCGTCGCGCGGCGCGTGAGACCCCCCCCTCTGGTGGGGCGCGGTGGCATGACTCCCGCGCCCCACGGAGGGCCAACCCAAGGGGGCACCTGTGGCCGACATTGCGCGCCTGCGGGCGCTGACCGGTATCACCATCGAGCAGCTCGACGACTCCGTCCTCACGGAGCTGCTCGAGCTCCACGATGGACGGATCTACTGTGCGGCCGCCGACGCCGCCGATCGGGTCGGGAACGGCCTCATCGGTGACCTGGACGTGACCGCGGTGGAGGACATCTCCATCGATACGCGCCGCGTTCTGGATGGGTGGCGGGGCCTCGCGGACCGACTGCGGAAGCGGTGCTTGCTCGAGGAGATCGAGCAGTGGGATGACGGGCCTTCCGTGGTGGAGTTCCACCCGTGGGGGCGTGGTGGACCGGAGGCGGTCGAGCATGGGTGACCCACCCCGCTATCTGGTCCGTGCCCGTGAGATCCAGTCCTCGGTGATGCCCGACGCCTGCCGCATCGAACGCTCCACGGGCCTCGTCTACAACCGGGAGACCGGGGAGGACGAAGAGCAGTGGACCGATGTGTGGGCGGGGGAGTGCCGCCTGCCCCGCTTCGACTCCGCGTCCCGCGGCTTCGGCCGCGTCATCGTCACCGGCGAGACCATCACCCCGGCGACGCCGACGGTGAAGCTCCCCTGGCACGTGCAGGGGGTCCTCGCGGACGACCGGGTCACCGTCACCGCCTCCGTCTCCCCGGACATGGTGGGACGGATCCTGTGGGTCACCGCAGCTGCCCCGCGGACGTTCCAGTCCGCCGTGAACCTCACCTGCCGGGAGGTCCGATGAGCAGCGACGGATCCGCGGAGATGGGGCGCCTCGCCGCCGACCTGCAGGCCGCGTCCCGCGAGGTGATGCCGAGGGCCCGGCTCGCCCTCCGGAAGGCTCTCACCGACATCCAGGCGGGCGCCCAGAATCGGGCCCCGGTCGACACGGGCGCTCTCAAGGGGTCGATCACCGTCGAGGTGCAGGGCAACCGGGACTTCGCCCGCGGCGAAGTCGGCCCGACTGTCCACTACGGCGGCTTCGTCGAGACCGGCACCTCGAGGCAGCGCGCCCAGCCGTACCTCCGCCCCGCGACGGACGCGGTGATCCCCGGCTACCACGAGGCGCTCGGCCAGGTCGGCGCGGACATCCTCGGAGGTGGCTGATGGACGTGCTCACCCTCCGCGACCTCGTCATCGAGGCGCTGCTCCCCGTCGGCGTCGACATCACCGACGGGGAACCGGCCACCGACCCGTCCGGCCGGATCCGCCGCACCGTCATCGTCGGAGCCACGCCCGGCACCGCGTCCGGGAGGCGCGCGGCCGGCGGCTCCGTGAACCGCGACGGCACGCTCGCCGTCCTCGTCGTCACCCCGTCCCGCGACTCCTGCCTCGCTCTCACCGAGAAGACCCGAGACCTCCTCTCCGACTTCCCGATCCCCGGCGGCGGCCGCCTCACGGACGCGTCCTACGACGGCGAACCCACCCCCGAACCGGACACCAGCCCGGCGCGATGGTCGAAGGCCCTCGCGTTCACCGCAACCAGGAAGCGAGGCAGCTAATGGCGACCCGCCGACGAGCCTCTGACCGCGATCCCGCCCTCGACGAGATGCCTGCCGAGCCCGCCCCGGCCCCGTCGCTCCTCGAGGGTGGCCCGGCCTCCCAGTACATCCGTGTGCGCCACCCCGAGACCGGCGACCACTTCACCACCACGAGGGTCCTCGCGCACCGCATGGGCGCGATCCTCCTGCCCGACCACGACGCCGTCGACCAGTACGGCGCGCCCCTCCCGCGCAAGCCCAAGACCCACAAGGAGTCCTGACCATGAGTGTCCCCGCGATCTCGACCGGCCTCGACGGCATCATCGCCTCCGGCAACGTCCCCACCTGGATCATTCAGGAGGCCGACCTGCCCTCCATCACCGAGTCGACCACCAGCATCCCCGCCGCGGCGCTGTCCGCCGCCGGGTCGGTGAAGGCCGACTGCTACCACAACATGGGCGACGTGTCCTTCACCCGCACCCCCACCACCAGGGACCGGAAGCGGGCCTGCGAGAAGGTCACCGTCACCGTGAAGACGGGCGAGACGATCGACGGCACCATCACCGCGATCTACGACCAGCAGGCCGACGCTGACGCGACCATCAACGCCGTCTACGACGCCCTCCCCGAGGACTCCACGGTCTACGTCGCGATCGCCTACGGCCACGACTCCATGTCCGCCTCGGCCCCGAAGAAGGTCGACATCTACCGCGGCAAGGTGTCCACCCGCGCGAAGAACGACCCCGTCGAGGGCGAGGACCTCGAGTTCACGGCGACCATCGCCGCGGACCTGTACCTCGAGGACGTCACCGTCGCCGCAGCGTGACCCCTCTGGCGGCCCCGCACCACCCCCTGCGGGGCCGCCACACCTCTCCACCCCGATCCTGGAAGGACCCACCCGTCGTGCAGTACACGCTCACCACCGCCCCCGACCTCTCCGAGCGGTGGTCCAAGGTCCACGCCGACGAGCAGACCCACGACCGGATCGGGAACCGCGCCACCGACCCGAAGATCCGCGCCGCCGCAGACGCGAAGTCCACCGAGCTCGCCACCGAACGCGAGAAGCTCGAGAAGGACATCGCCGTCGCCGCCCGCATCATCACCATCGACCGCGTCGCCCCGAAGGTGTGGGGCCGCGTCGTCGCCGAGAACCCGCCCCGCCCCGGCGACCCCTACGACGCCCGCCTCGGCGTCAACACCGACACCTTCGACGCCGCCCTCATGCCCCACGCGATCACCACCGTCACCGACGGCAACGGCGACCCCGTCGACTGGGCGTGGGACGAGCTCGCCGCCGCCATGACCCCGGGCCTGTACGAGCAGGTCATCTCCGACGTCATCCGTCTCCACATGGAGCGCGATGCCGTCCCTTTCTCGCTTCCCGCGTCGCAGCCCAGCCCGGGCTCCGCGCGGAGCTCGAAGTAGCGCGCACCCACGGGATCCCGTACTCGACGTTCCTGTCGTGGACGAGGCATGACCAGGAGCTCGCCCTCGCCCTCCACTCCGTCGAAGCGGAAGCGGACACGCACCGCTGCCCCGTCTGCGGCGGGGACGCCCGCGAGTGCCAGGACCCAGCGAACCAGCGCGCCTACGAGGCCGCGTTCACCCGCTGCTACCGCACGAAGACGATCGGGAAGGCCGTCCGGTCCCGCGAGGACGACCCGGACTCCCGCGCCCTCGTCGCCTCCACCCGCTTCCACCCCGAGCGGGTGAAGCCCAGAACGTAGAAGGGGGATCCCCGCCGTGGCCGAGACTCGCACGATCCGCACCGTCCTCGAGCTGAACGCGTCCCGCTTCCAGGCCGGCGCTGCCGCCGCCGCGAAGTCCGCGAAGGAGGTGCAGTCCGAGCTCGGCCGCATCACCGACTCCTCCGGGAAGTTCCGCGCCGAGTACGACCGCGCCGGGACCGCCCTCCTCGGCCTTGGTGGGGCCGCCGTCACCGGCCTCGGCCTCGCCACGAAGGCCGCGATGGACTGGGAGTCCGTGTGGGCCGGCGTCCGGAAGACCGTCGACGGCACCGACGCGCAGATGGCAGAGCTCGAGCAGGGCCTCCGCGGTCTCGCGAAGGAACTCCCCGCGTCCCATGAGGAGATCGCCGCGGTCGCGGAGGCCGCCGGCCAGCTCGGCGTCGCCCGCGAGGACGTCGTCGACTTCACCCGCACGATGATCAACCTCGGCGAGACGACGAACCTGTCCGCCGACGAGGCCGCGACCGCGATCGCCCAGTTCTCGAACGTCATGCATGTCTCCGCCGACGACACCGACAACTTCGGTGCCGCGCTCGTCGACCTCGGCAACAAGGGCGCCTCCACGGAGGCGGACATCCTGAACATGGCGCAGCGCCTGTCCGGCACGGGCGCCCTGATCGGAGCGTCCTCGCAGGACATCCTCGGCCTGTCCTCGGCCCTCGCCGACGTCGGCATCTCCGCGGAGGCCGGCGGTGGCTCCATCTCCCGCGTCCTGCAGAAGATGAACACCGAGGTCCTCGACTCCGGCGACAAGCTCGAGGTGTTCGCCGAGACCGCCGGCATGACGTCGGAGGAGTTCGCGGCCGCGTGGCGCGAGTCCCCGATCGAGGCGTTCCAGGCCGTCGAGCAGGGCCTGCAGAAGGTCACCGACTCCGGCGGCAACGCGGTCGGAGTCCTCAAGGAGATGGGCATCAAGTCCTCCGAGGAGGTCCGCTCGGTCCTGTCCCTCGCCTCGAACTACGAGGGCCTCGGCGCGTCCCTCGACACGTCGAACCAGGCGTGGGCGGAGAACACCGCCCTCGTCGCGGAGGCCGCGAAGCGGTACGAGACGACCGAGTCGAAGGTGCAGCTCGCACGGAACGCGCTCGTCGACGCGGGCATCGACCTCGGGTCGTCGGTCCTCCCGGTCCTCGCGACCGTCGCGGAGGGCGCGGCGGGCGTCGCGGACGCGTTCACGAACCTCCCCGGCCCGCTGCAGAACTCCCTCGTCCTCCTCGGGTCCGTGGCGGGCGCGTCGGCGCTCCTCGCGGGCGGCCTCATGAAGGTCGTTCCCGCCGCCGCCGAGACGATCCAGTCGTTCCGCACCCTCAAGGCGGAGTCCCCGAAGACCGCCTCGGCGCTCACGAAGGTCGGCGGGGCCGTCGGCAAGATGACCGTCGCCCTCGCGGCGACGTCAGCCCTGTCCTCCCTCGGCAACTCCTTCACGGACTTCTCCATCGGCGCGAACGAGGCGGCGGACATCGCACTCCGCACCGCGGATGCCGTCGATCCCCTCGGCACCGTGTTCGCGGGGATGGGGGAGGACTCGTACCTCGCGACCGCGGGGACCGCCGACCTGGCGGACACCCTCTCCGAGCTCGCGAACG
Organism: Brachybacterium sp. NBEC-018; assembly: GCF_024860185.1. Classification (NCBI taxonomy): domain Bacteria; kingdom Bacillati; phylum Actinomycetota; class Actinomycetes; order Micrococcales; family Dermabacteraceae; genus Brachybacterium; species Brachybacterium sp. NBEC-018. The sequence goes on along the minus strand of NZ_CP100650.1, from coordinate 3,627,499 downwards.
GTGGCGCGCTCGGCACCGTGAGCGACGGCCTCGCCGGCCTCGTCAACGTGTTCGGCGCGGACATCTCGACCCTCGAGGATGCGCGGCAGCGGCTCGAGGAAGTCGGCCAGGCGATCGCTGGCCTGTACGAGTCGGACCCGGAGAGGGCCGCCGCGGCGTTCACGAACCTGTGGGACGCGTTCGGAGGCGGTCAGCAAGCCGGCACCGACCTCCTCGACACGATGCCCGCCCTCCGTGACGAGCTCGTAGGCGTCGCGAACGCGGCCGGGCTCGCGACGGACGACGCGACCCTCCTCAAGATCGCGTCCGGCGAGATCACCCCCGTCATGGACGACACCACCGGTGCCGCCAGCGGCCTGTCCGACGGCCTCGACGACGTCGCCACGGCGGCAGAGGACGCGAAGGCAGCGACCGACGACCTCGTCGACTCCCTCGTCGAGCAGGGGAGCGCGTTCCTCTCCGCGCGCGACTCCGCACGGCAGTACGAGGAGTCCGTCGGTGAGGCGATGACCGCCGCCGCCGAGAACGGGAAGGCGTGGGAGGACGGCACCGACAAGGCCCACGAGAACGCTGCCGCCCTCGACGACCTCGCCCAGGCCACCCTCGACAACATCGGCGCCCTGCGCGACGCCGGGGACCCCGTCTCCGGATTCATGCAGGACGCCCGCGACGAGATCATCAAGACGGCCGAGTCGATGGGCGCCTCGGAGGAGGAGGCCGAGGCGTACGCCGACGCGCTCGGCCTCGCACCCGACGACATCACGACCGTCGTGAACCTCGAGACCGAGGAAGCGCAGGCGAAGTGGGACGCCCTGTGGGGCGACGCGGGCTTCCACCCGCCGGAGGTCGAGGTCCCTGTCGGCGTCGACACGAACCCCGCCGTCGAGGGCGTCCAGAGTTTCCAGGGCACCCTCTCCACGGAGCCCCCGACGGACCTCTCCGTCGGTGCCGACACGGCCCCCGCCGAGGGGGACGTGCAGGGCTTCGTCGGAGTCCTCGAGGGCGAGGGGGCGGACGTCCCCGTCGGGGCGGACACGACCCTCGCGGAAGCGGACCTCTACGGGGCGCTCACCGAGATCGAGAACTCCGGCGGGACGATCACGATCGACGGGGAGACGTACACGGCCGAGCAGGCCCTGTCGTACCTCCTCTCGCAGACCGACGGGTCGACGGGGACGATGACGATCGAGGGTGACAACTCGGGCGCCCTCGGGTCGCTCAACGGGGCCGTCACCATCGTCAACAACGCCGACGGCACGATCACGATCCGTGGCGACAACTCCGGGGCGAAGTCGTCCGCCGACTCCGCGAAGTCCTACACGGACGGGAAGCGCGGCGTCGTGGACGTCGACGGCAACAACACGGGCGCGAAGGCGTCCGCGGACGGTGCCGCGAACTACGCCTCCGGGAAGACCGGCCGGATCTCCGTCACCGCGTCCACCAGCAGCGCGGAGACGGCGATCAACCACGCGGCCCGTGATCGCACCTCGAGGATCACGGTCACCTACTCCGACCCCGGTTTCCGCGGGGGCGGCGGGTCCTCCGGCTTCGCCGGCGGCGGGTGGCTCCGTGACGGCCTCACCACGCCGGGCCTGTCCGCCGGCGGGTGGGTCCCCGGCCCCTACCCGGGGAAGGGCGTCGACAACGTCCTGTGGCCGTCCCTCGCGGGCGCCGCCTCCGGCCGTCTCCTGTCCCAGCCCCTCGCGGGCACGGAGTACGTCGTCAACGGCCAGTCCGCCCAGACATGGGGACCGGCGCTCGAGGCGATCAACTCCGGGGTCTCCCCGAAGCAGCTCGCCGAGCTCGCGGCGCGCCCCTCGACAGGGGGCCGCCTCGCGCTGACGCAGAACATCACGGGGCAGGATCCGGCGACCGTCGCCGCTCTCGCCCTCGAGAACACGAAGCACTTCGTGAACACCCAGTCCACCGGCTACCGAGGAGCGTGACCATGCAGCAGTGGGGACCTCCCGCCGTCCGTGAATGGAGCCGGGGCCGCGTCGACGACGGCATCACCTTCGCCTGGTCGGGCATCACCTTCGCGACCCGGCACCTGACGGGGGAGTCCCCGCAGTGGGGCGTGGAGGACACCACGTGGTGGGACGGGGCGACCCTCGACTCTGAGGAGCTCCGTGCCGCCCGTGGTGTCCTCGTCGGCCAGGAGCACTACCAGCCCCGCACCGTCTCATGGTCGGGGCTGCTCGAGACGTGGTCTCGGGACGAGCTGATCGAGCAGATGCAGGCCCTGCAGACCGCGAAGGGCACACGCCTCGAGGTATGGGAGCAGGATCTGGGACGGCAGGCGTCGTGCCGGAAGGTGCAGACGCAGATCACCGCGATCGGCGACCGTGCGGCGACGTTCTCCGTGTCGGTGCAGCTGGACGATCCGCTGCTGCATTCGATCGACGAGCTCGTCCTGAACCAGTCCGTCACGGTCCGCAACGACGGCTCCACTCGCTCCTACCCGAGGGTCACGGTGAACGGTCCGACCGCCGCCGGCCCGAAGGTCACCATCGGCTCCTGGTCCACCACCGCGCCGCGCGCGCTCGCGAGTGGGGAGTCGTTCGTCGTCGACACCCGCCAGGGCGACATCTACATCGGCGGTTCCCGGGTCTTCCCGATCCTCGCGGACTTCCCGTCGATTTCCGACGGTGCGACCGTCACCATCTCGACCGACCGGGGTACCGGCAACGTGGAAGGGGTCTCGGCGTGGATCTGAGAGCGTGGATCGTCGAAGCGACCACCGGTGACGTCGTCACCCGCGTCACCCTCACGGAGGGGTCGCGGGCGACGTCGCTCCTTGGCGGTGGGTCCCTGCAGGCGGAGGTCGTCCTCCCCGAGTACTGCGCCGCCTCCGGTGGCCGTGACGCCTCCGCGGTCGAGACGATCCTGTCGCTCGTGACAGGCGGCCGGCACACGCTGCTCCTCACCGACGGCACCGACGTCGTGGGGGAGTGGCTGATGTGGACCCACGAGCGGGACCACGACGCCCTCACGGTCCCCGTCACCGGGTTCGAGTGGGAGCAGTACCCGCAGTACCGGTCGAACCACCAGAACTACCGGTACAAGAACGTCGACGCGGGCACGATCCACCGGAACGCCCTCCACGACGCCTACAACACCTTCCAGCCCGGGTCTGCGCAGATGGTCGTGACGCCGACGCCCAGCTTCGGGAAGACGATGGAGATGAACACGCCGGTCCGCACGGCGTACTACAGCGACATCCTCGAGGACATCGACGCGCTCGGCATCGCCGAGTGGCGCGTCATCCCGACGGCCACCTTCTCCGGGAACGTCCCCCAGAAGGTGACCCGCACGGTCACCTACCAGAAGCCGGTCATCTCGAGCTCGCACCCTGACCGGCTCGTGAAGACCGCCGACACCCGTCTCGGCGGGAACGTCATCGCCTTCACTCGTTCGCACGACTACTCGCGGCTCATCCAGTCCGCCTTCGGGTGGGGTGCGGGCAAGGGCGGCAAGCAGCGCTTCGCCATGAGCCAGGAGTTCGGGTGGACGGCCCGCGGGTACATCGCCACCACCAGGAACTTCCGCTTCCAGGGCGAGTACAACAACTCGCAGCTGCAGGCGAAGACCGACGCGGCCCTCGCCGCCGGCCAGGACCCGTGGGAGACCACGGTCGCGACGCTGGACACGCGCCGCATGGGCACCCTCCCGAGGATCGGCGGCGTCCACGACGTCACCGTCCAGAGCTCGTGGACATTCCCGAACGGCGGCTCCTGGCGGATGCGCGTCGGGCAGATCACCTGGACCTACGGCAGCCCCTTCGTGGGCGTGGAGATGGAGGAGGTCGCATGACCTGGCAGAAGCGTGTCGACGTCGGTGACGACCTCACCCGGCTCCATCGCTCCTCGCGGGCGGCGGACATGTCCCGCGACATCGGCTACTCGTCCGTGTCCATGGGTGAGGGGTCGCTCGACTTCATCGTCGGCGACGACGCGGAGAACACCCGTGTCGTCCTCGGCGACCAGGCTGACGGCCGCTTCGGGATCGGCCTCTGGCACCGCGGCGGGATGAAGTACCTCCCCGACGTGCTCGAGGACGCCGAGGACCGGATCACCGGCACCGAGGAGAAGAACGCCGACCAGGACACCGTCATCGACACGAAGGCCTCGAAGGTCTACGTCGACAACACCCGCGACGCGCTGCAGGCCGACATCGACACGAAGGCGTCGAAGACCTACGTCGACAACGCCGACGGGGCCCTGTCCGGCCGGCTCGACGGGTACGGGTCCCGCCTCGGGGATGCCGAGGCCGAGCTCGGCACGAAGGCGTCGAAGGCGTACGTGGACAACGCGAATGCCGCGCAGGACACGGCGATCGACTCCAAGGCGTCCAAGGCCTACGTCGACAACAAGAACGACTCGCAGGACGAGGCGATCAACTCCAAGGCCTCGAAGACGTATGTGGACAACGCGAACGCGTCCCAGGACGAAGCGATCGCGACGAAGGCCACCGCCGTCGCACTCGCCGCCGCCGTCTCACGGATCTCCGACCTCGAGGACACGCGACCGACGAAGGCCTACGTCGACAACCTGAACGCGGCGATGCGCATCTGGGTCAAGACGTGGGTCGCGGACGCCCAGCAGTCCGTCCCCGGCCTCCCCAACATCCCCGACTGACCCACACCCCCTCCCAGCCCCGTGCGCCATGCGCCGGGGCCCTTCGGCATGCCCTCTAGGAGGTCCCCTTGACCAGCGTCGCCGTGCCCGACAACGACCTCGCCCCCAACATGCCCTCCCGGGTCGTCACCATCTCCGCGACCAACGTCACCGAGGGCGGTACCACCGACGGCGGCGTGACGATCCCCGGCAAGTGGGTGAACTTCGCCCTCTCCGACACCCTCGACGTGACCCCCGGTGGGGACGTGATCGCGCGGACCTCGCAGACCGTCACCCTCGACTCCGCTGGCAACGGCCAGATCCGCCTCCCTGTCTACGACACCAGCCACGGCAAGGGCTGGGAGCGCGACAAGGACTGGGCGATCATCGTCACCACCTCGTGGGGATCGTCGAAGGCGATCCGCGTCCCCGCCGGATCCACGAGCATCCCCCTGTCGCAGATCCCCGCGGTGCGGCCCCTGTCTCGCAACGAGATGCGCTACGCGATCACCGGCGTCTCCGTCTCCGTCTCCGTCGGCTCCACCCCCGGGCAGGCTTCCGGCAATGCCACCCTCGACGGTGGCATCGTCCGCTTCGGCTTTGTCCTCCCCCCGACCGGTGCGCACAAGCATCCCGCCTCGGACATCACCGACCTCGACGACGTCCTCGAGGAGTCCTCGTTCTGGCGGCCCGTACTCACCGGCTCCGAGAACCTCGACCAGCTGACGACGCCGGGCATATACCCGATGCAGCTGAACGCCACCGCGAACTCCCTCGGGATCCCCGTCGCGAACGACGTGAACGGCACCCTCGAGGTGACCTGGGCCGGCTCCACCTCCAACGCCCGCCAGATCTTCCGCGGCAACCCCAAGACCTACGAGGTGTGGGAACGTTCCTCCCTCGCCCAGGTGTGGTCCGCGTGGAAGCGGTCGCCGACCGCCGACACCCGCATCCTCGGCGCGGACGCCAACCTCAACTCCCTGGACGACGGTTGGTACGCGTTCTCCGGGACCGCGATCCCCGCCGCGCTCGGCATCCCCGTGCCCGCATCGGGCGCCGCCGCCCTCGGCTACCTCCACCAGCGCACCGCGTTCTCCGGCACGAACTACATCGTCCAGGAGTACCGCCTGATGTCGGGGGCGCTGCTGTCCCGCTCTCGGACCGCCGGCGTGTGGTCCGCGTGGGTGCAGCAGATGACCCCGCAGTCGCGGATCCTCGACTCGAGCGCGAACCTCGACGCTCTCGACGATGGCTGGTACGTCTTCTCCAGCACTGCCCTGCCCGCCACGAAGGGGATCCCGGTCGCCGCGAGCGGCGTGGGAGCACTGGGCGAGCTGTACCAGCGCAACAACTACACGAACAGCAACTACATCACCCAGGAGTACCGGCTCTTCCTGTCCGGGAAGGTGCTGCGCCGCGTGAAGAACACCGGCACCTGGGGTGCGTGGGTCGAAGCGGGAGCCTCCCAGGCGATCCCCACCAACGCCCTGCCCCTGGGGTCCAGGGAGCTGCGGGTGCAGCTGTTCGAGCAGGCCTACCCGCTGGTCTCCACCGGGGGGAAGGGCTGCGTCGTCTTCCGCTACGACCACGGCCTGACGAACTTTAAGTCGACTCTGCTGCCCCTGCATCAGCAGTACGGGATCAAGGCGTACATCGCCATGAACTCCCGCAACTGGGGCATCACCGAGAACTCCGGTGCGACGCAGGCCGAAGCGGCCGCCTGGGCGAACGTCGAATGGGGCAACCACACCTCCGACCACAACGACCAGACCGGCATCGCCGCGATCTACGACAGTGTTGTGAAGGGCCGCACCGAACTGGAATCCCAGCTCGGCCGGATCATCCACGGCTTCACCGTTCCCGGGCTCGTCGCCAACGGTGACGCCACCGGCAAGTTCGACGGATGGGGTGCTGGCGACGCCGCGGGCTACTCCTCCACGTACGCCGGCGGCCTGATCCTCGCCCAGCATGCCGTCGTCTCCGGCACCATCGGCGACCAGCTCCGCGAGCTCGACGGCCGCAACTACATCGGTGGCCGTCACTTCACGTGGGAAGCGGCGGCATGGGCGGACATCAAGGCGATGATCGACGCCGCCGCGGCTCAGAAGAAGGCCCTGACCATCATGTGTCACCCCCGCACGATGGGCGCGACCGGCTACTGGACCGCCGCGATCGCCGAGCAGGTCATCTCCTACGTCCGTTCCCTGATCGACGCCGGCCAGCTCGCCGACATCAGCTACTACCAGTCGCACCGCGCGACCCTCTGAGAAGGAGACCCCGATGGCGCTTGACCAGTATCGAGAGTGGTCCGACGAGGCACTGCGCCAGCATCAGCAGGCGATCAGTGCCGAGCTGGGTCGGAGGGCGTCGCTGGCGCTGATCCCGGAGCAGGTGCGGGAGCTCGCGCAGGCGTACCGAGATGGGGGTGGTGATGCGGAGACCCTCGCTGATGCGCTGACCGCCCGCGTCGAGGACGACCCGACCGACACCCCGGACCCGATCGACGAGACCGCCTGACCCCAGCATCCACCAGGCCCCGCGACCACCCATGGTCCGGGGCCTTCCTCATGCCCAGGAGGCACCCATGACCGACCTCGACCTGACCGCGCTCGAGCACGAGCAGCCCGACGACCCCGACCTGGCCGAGCAGGAAGCGGAGGCGGTCCCCGTCACCGATGCACCCGACCCCGCCGGCGAGATCGCCGCGGCCTACGCGGAGGAGTCCTGACATGGCGATCGCCGCCAGCACTGCAGCGTCCCGTGCGCTCGCCCGCGGGAAGTCCTTCCTCGGCTACCGCGAAACCCCCGCCCGCTCGAACCGCACCCGCTTCGGGAAGCAGTACGGGTGGGACGGGGTCGCCTGGTGCGTCATCTTCGTCTGGTGCATCCTGCAAGACACCGGCACCTCCGGCGGCGTCATCAAGACCGCCTCCACCGGTGCCATGGAGCGGTGGGCGAAGACCGTCGGCCGGACCGTCACGACGCCGCGCGCCGGCGACCTGATCATCCTGCGCAACAGCAAGGGCGCGACGATCCACACCGAGTTCGTCTACTCCTACAGCGGCGGGCGACTCCTCGGCCTCGGCGGCAACACGTCCGGCGGCGCGGGATCGGTCGCCGACGGCGGAACCGTCGCGATCAACGACCGGACGTCCCTGTGGAAGCGGGGCCGGATCCGCTTCGTGCGCCCCTTCTACGGCGTCACCACCGACGACGTCCGCACCGCCCAGAAGGCCGCAGGGATCACCGCCACCGGGACCATCGACGCGGCGACCGTCGCCGGCGTGAAGCTCCTGCAGACCGCCGCCGGGCTCACCGCCGACGGGTTCCCCGGCCCGACGACCATGTCCGCCCTCGCGCTCGGCACCGGGGGTGGCGGGGCGTCCGTCGCGAAGCCGGTCACGTCCTCGAAGCTCGCCGTGGACGGTGTCTTCGGTGTCGCGTCGGCGAAGGCGCTCGAGGGACGGCTCGGCCTTAAGCAGGACGGCGTCCTTGACGCCGCTGACATCAAGGCCTGGCAGCGCCACGAGGGCACGTTCGTGGACGGTGTGATCGACGGGCAGGTGAAGGCGATCGACACGGCCTTCCCCGCGATCAAGGACTCCGTGATCAAGCGCGGCGGCGGCGGATCCAACCTCCTCCGCGCCGTGCAGCGGAACCTCTCCGTGAAGCCGGTCGACGGGTACGGCGGCGCAGACCTCGCCAAGGCCATGCAGCGCGCGATCAACACCAACCCCGGCGCATTCAAGAAGCGGGGGTGACGTCATGCTCTCCTCCCCGTACCCCGTGCCGAACCTGCGCATCTGGCGGACGGCGATGATCCTCGGCTGGCTGTGCGGGGCCGCGGCCGGCGTGTGGGTCCTCGTCGACCCGCCGAAGTCCTACCAGGGCATCGGTCTGACCCTCACGATCATGTGGGGGATCATGCTCGCCCTCGGCTCCGCAGCGACCGCTCTCGCCCACGCGATCCGCTCCTACCAGATCGAGATCCCCGGCCTGATCCTCGCGCTCGGGGGGATCGTCGTCTACGACTACCTGTCCTGGCAGGCCACCTTCGGAGACTCACCCGGGTCCGGGCCCCGGGCGCTGCTCCTCGCACTCCTCGCGTTCCTGGTCGTCGGCCGGATCCGCATGCTGCTCTACATCGACCGTGAAGCCAGGAAGCTGGTCGACCTCCGGGAGGCGGTTGGATGAACAGCGACGCGGTCGGATTCATCCTCGCGCTCTTCACCGGTGGCTCCGTCGCGGGGATCATCACCGCAGTCTCCTCGCGTCGGAAGGGGATCCGGGATGCCGATGTCGCGGAGGAGTCCACCGCCGTGCAAGGGCTCAAGGAGCTCACCGCCGAGCTGCGGGCCGAGCTGAACCGCCTCAAGGACGACCGGGAGAAGGACCTCGCCCGCATCGAGAAGATCGAGAAGGAGATCTCCGTCGAGCGGGACCTGCGGTGGCTCGCCATCTCCCACATCCGCGACATGTACGCGTGGATCTCCGAGCACGTGCCCGGCGTAACCGTCATCCCCGTCCCCAGCGCCCTCGCGCCCTACGTCCACGTCTCCCGAAAGGACCCCTCATGAACTCCCCCCGTGCCGTCACCCCCACCCGTGAGCCCGTGCTGACGACCGCCGGGGTCACCGCCGCGGCCGCCGCAGTGGTCGCCCTCGTCGTCGCATTCGGCGTCGACCTGACCCCTGCCCAGACCGAGGCGATCCTCGGCGTCGTCGCCGTGATCGCACCGCTGGTCGTGATCATCGCCCGCCGCTGGGTCACCCCATCTGCGGACGTCGTCGAGCAGCGCACCGGTGGCGAGGTCGTCGCCGGCGCGGGCCACGACACCATCCCGGAGGGCGAGGTCATCCGTGTCGTCCACGACTGACGCTCTCGTCCACGAGTGCCCCCGCTGCTCGGCGAGGTTCTCGTCCTACTGGGCGGCCGAGGAGTGCCGCCGCGAGGACGACCTCGCCGACCGTGATGCCCGACGCAGATGAGAGTCGAGCTGAGACGTCTCTGCCTCGTGCATCGGAGGGCCTGCCCAACTCGAGTGCAAGAAATTGCAATGCTTCGATCCCGGTGTGAATCCAAGCGGCTCAGGTCACAAATCCCAACCTGACACTTGGCAGCCGACCTGACAGTATTCATCGTTGTGGGTGCGCTCTCACGGGACTGAACTGGTTCATCTCGGGGTCCCTTGAGCAGTCATGCAGTCGGCGGCATGTTCTGTCGGAATGAACCAGTTCACACCTTTGTCCGCTTTGTGGGCGGCTACTCGTCCTCTAGGTAGTTTCCCGCTCATGGACAGCAACGACCAGACCCCGCTAATCAGCCGACGGACGCTCGCTCGCGGTGCCGCGTGGACCGCTCCGACCGTCATCGCCGCAACCGCAGCCCCCGCGATCGCGGCATCGCCCGTCAGCTGCCCCACCATGCCCATTGGGGCTAGCTGGGTACGCACCGCGAGCGGCACCGTGAACACGGCACCGGCATCATGGAGCGGTTCGCGACTGCAGGTTCTCACCGACGCCAATCGCTCCACGGGGACCTCGGCGATCACGTTCACGACAACGGTGCCTGTGCAACAGGGGTACACCTACGGCATCTCGTTCACCCTACAGACCGCCAAGGGGTACATGAACCCGAGCTCCAGTTGCACAACGGTCCCGACCCAGTTCCGCGCCACGGCGACCACGGGGTCCAGCACGGTCACGCTCGCGAATGCTACGACGGCCACAGGCAACCCGAGCGGACTCACCTCCGTCGCGCCTCCGGTCAACTGCACCACCGGTATCGGCAACGGCGTCTCCCAGTTCGGATCGGACGGGACCGTCGGAACGACGAAGGTGATCACCAGCAGCTTCACAGCCACCACGACAGGCAGCATGACCCTGACAATGGTGTTCTCCCTCCCCGCGACAACGTCGGGCAACAACGACGACTGGCGTGTCACCCCGGCATTCACCACCTGCTCCCGCTGAGCCGGATTGCGGCGAGGGCTGACGCCGGCCTCATCTGGCAGTGCCGCCGGTGCGGGTCCATGTGGGCCTCCGCCGCGGCGCGCCGGGAGGGCGAGCTCGAGGACTACCTCGCCGACCGCGACGCGCGGCGGAGATGATGCTGGGGTCTGATGACCGCGACCCTGCAGGATGACGAACCGGGCGCAGCTCGACGGCATCATGGTCGACATGCAGTTGATCATGATCATCGGATGCGCCGTCGCCGCGCTCGGGCTCATCCTCCTCGCGGTCTCCACGCGTTGGGTGAAGTCCTGGGGCAACCAGTACGCCACTACCAGTGTCGCCACCTCGTGCGCCGGCTGGGCCCTCCTCGTGCTCGGACTGGGATTGATCCTCGGCCCGGCGTACTTGTCCGGTCAGATCGGGTGACAGCGAAGCGCCCCCACTCTCCTACGGGAGGGCGGGGGCGCTTTTGCGTGTCAGCCGTCGGTACGCGTTGTTCGGACCTCGTCTGCCAGAGTCCGAACGGACTGAGCGAGCAACTTCACCGCTGCAGCTAGGTCCTTTGTGTGCCGGTCAGTGTTGCCCATGGTCGCCTGATCGGCGAGACCACGCGCCTTCCGAACGTCCCGCTGGACCTGCTCAAGTGCATCATCGACCACCACGTTGCCCCCTGTCCGATGCCGGCACAGGATGCGCCGACGCATGGGCCGATCTTACCGACCACCCTCCGCGTTTTCAGCCGACTCCATCCGTTGCACCCAGTCCGCGTGCAAGTCGCACACCATGATCGGCTGCTCGCCGTCGTCGAGGCGCAGCGAGAGGACCATCGGCACCGTCCCGGGGGCGGTGCAGTCGAAGAGGTCGCAGACGTCCATGGCTGGACGATACGCCGCGGTGCGCGGCGCGAGCAGTGGCTCGGCCTTGTGGGCGCTGCGGCTCAGGGGCGCTTGGTGGCTCCGTGTTGGAGCAGGAGGTGCAGGAGCAGCTGCTCCGCGCTCGCGGCCTCGAGTTCCGGGTCCTGTGCGGCCCACTGCCGGATGGGGATGCTCGATCGCGGGGAGCGCACGGTGAGCAGGGTGCCATCCGCGAGCCACAGCCATAGCGTGGGGATGCTCATGGGGAAGATCCTGTGGAGCTGCACCGCCAGAGGGAGGAGCGGGGCGCGCACGAGCCGGCGTCCGGTGTCGGCGTCGTAGACGTCCAGCCACCCGTCGGCGATGAAGAGGGTTCCCTCGGTGCTTCGTCCGTGGAGTGAGGTGTCGTCGTCGAGGAGATCGACTCTGCGGTCGGCGTCGAAGTGCCGGAAGTGTGCGGCGAACCGTGCAGGTGGTGCCCCGGGTGTGCCTGGGAGGTCGCCCTCGGCAGACTGGTCGGGTGTGACAGAGTGCGCCATGATTCGGATATTACTGGCACCTGTCGTTCGCTGGTACTGCTTGTGGCTAGGGTCGGATCGACGTAAGTTGGTCAGCGGCTGACCCGGTGATTGAAACCCCCTGGATCATCCTTGCTGGGTGCCCCCGTCCTCTCCTCCGGGAGGATGGGGGCGCTTTCGTTTCGCCCGGCGGACAGGACCTGCTGCCATGCCCGCAGCGACCGCCAAGAATGAACTCCCGTAGCGCCAATACGCGTGAAACCATCAAGACATGAGCACCGGACGCAAGATTGAGGTCGACGGCGAGACGTTCATCGTCACCCGTCGAGGCAGAGGTGCGTACGACTACGAGTGGCTCAGTGGGCCCAATCCCGGGTACGGCTTCTCGACCGTTGGCCATTCGGCCGCCGATCTCGTCGAGGGAGATCATCGCGACGGTGTCCGCGACTTCCTGGCCGAGATCGATCCCGCGACCGGCTACCTTCGAGATACGTGAATCTGAGCAGACCCTAGACCTACGTATACCCGGAAATGCGTCTCGCATCGCCGTGTCGGCACAGACCGCCACGACGAATGCTGACAACGCGCGGGCTCTCGCACAGGCCGCTCTCGAGCGCGCCGAGCCCGCCCACCGCGCCGACGGCTAAGACCCCCACCAACGTGAAGCGCCCCCATCTCCTTCGGGAGGTGGGGGGCGCAACTTCTTTTCTCACGAACGAACAGCTCCTGCTCGATCGACTGACCGACTCATCCAGACTCGATCAATGCGCAGGACTGGGGGCATCCGAACTCACGGTCCGGCCCTCACCATTCCCGCTTGCCGTACGGGGGGGAGCTTCCAACTCGACCAGAACCCGGCCGCGCTACAACCCAGATAGCTGACACGACCAGGATCGACACCACCGCTAGAGCAAGTCCCACCCAGACTAGGTACTCGAAGATCGTCCCTTCCTGACCAGCATCTCTGAGGTATCCACTGGCCATCGCAGACACAAGAGCGAGGGTCACACCAGCCGCGAGACCCATGCCTCCAACAACAGACGAAGCAATCCGAAAAACTCTCATCCTGACACCTACTCCCAAATTCTAGGTCTCAACTGGGGTTACACCCGGCGGCCACCGTGGCCGGGAAACTGACCTGAGGCCGCCAAGCCTCGATATTCCAGGTCTTCTTCACACGTGCCGCCTCGCTCTGTGGATGGCAGACGTACTGATTCTTGAGGCTCTGACTACCCTTCCCGACACCTTCCGCCCTTGCCTCTTTCCAGCCTGCCCCGGCGTGGACCAGGGAGGGCGCAACCCTTCCGGCAGTCGTCGGAGCGATCAAGTAGCGCGGCTTGCCCTTCTCGCTCGAGACAGTGACTTTCGCGATGAGCCCTGTGCTAGCGAGCGCCACGATGGGCGTGGAATCTGACTGGCTAGGCACAGTTGCTGTCGCGGAGTCACCGTCGATCATCCAAGACCCGTCCGCCTGGTCAACACCGTCCCCCGTTGAGGGAGCTGTCGCGGCGAATACGAGATCGTCGTTCGCGTCGAGCGCATACACGCCACCATCGAGGCCCTGGTATGCGGTCACTCCCGCCCCCAGGGTTACAGAGATGGTGTTGTCTGGCGACTCCCACTTCTCTTCATCTTCTGACTGCGCGAGATTATCGTCAGCTCCCGATAGCTCGAAGGCACCCCCGGCACCTCTCGGCGCAGTAGGTTCGGCGCGCGCCGCGCCGGCACCCCCGTAGACCAATGCTGCCACCATCACTGCCGTCGCCAGCTTCATTGCGCGAACGTTTCCCATGCCCCCCCTTGGCGTGTGCTGCGTCACAGTAGCAGTGGGCCTGGCTCGAGCACCACCGGGTCCCTCACGGCAAGGTTCGGTGCGCGCCGCAAACGCTCCCCGCGCGCCAACCCGGCATGCAGAGCGCCCTCATGTCGGGCAGCACAGCATGGATGCTTTACGGAGCGCCGTTGCCGCCGTCCGGGTGGACCTTTTGCCACGCCCGCAGCCACTCTGGCGCGAGCCGCTTCGAGTCCGTCTGCAGTTTCGCCGCGTGCAGGTCGACGTGAGCCAGCAGCCAGCCGAACGCCCGGGGCCGCACCTCGTCCGTCCGTCCCACCCACTCCTCGGACCGGAGCACCAGCTCGTGGCCGCCCGTGCTCACGCGCACCGAGTACGCCGGCAGGGAGCCGTCCAGATCCGAGTGCGTCCACTCCACCTCCGGCCCGTCCGCCGTGATCCCGTACCGGATCACCAGGCCCGCCACGTGCTGCTGCACCGCCTGATGGGTCAGGTACACCTCGTGGCCGGTCATGGGCCTATGTTGGGGGAGGGGACCGACAGTCGGTAGGCTCTCCTTTCGGTGCGACCCTCGAGGGTCATGTGCCCATTCCGTGCCCAAGTCGCCGAGGTCCCGCCTCGACGCGCGGCGGGAAGTGGCTCTGACCTGCAGGGATGTGCCGTCCGCTGGAGTGGCGCAACGGTAGCGCACCTGTCTTGTAAACAGGTGGTTGCGGGTTCGATTCCCGTCTCCAGCTCGAGAGAGAGTCCCCCTGCCCGTGATGCGGGCAGGGGGACTCTCTGCGTCATGGGGACGGTTCAGGCCTCGACGGGGACCTGGTCCCCGGCATGTCGCCGCACCGTGTCGCGGATCTGCTCGGCGTAGCGGTAGATGTCGTCGAGGTCCTCGATCAGGTGCCGGGTCTCCACCTTGTTCTCGTCGAACAGGCCCAGGTGCTTGCGGGACTTCCCGTTGAACCACAGGCGGGCGATGGACTTGCGGTTGTTGTCATCCAGCATGATCGCGAAGTAGGTCTTCGAGTCCCGGTGGGTGATGCGCTGGGGCTTCACGTCGCTGCAGGCGATCGCCTTGATGATCTGGTATCCGGCGAGCTCCTGCTCGGTGGTGACGACGTCGGCGGGGCCGGTCGCCTCCTCGGCGGTCGACGCGCCGATCTCGGCCACCGCCTCCGGTGCCGATGCACCAGTGACGAGCGGCGCGGGCTCCGCCTCCCCGAGCGCCGACTTGAGACGGGCGTTCACCTGCTCCTTGAGGAACTGCTTCATCGCCTTCGAGGTCAGCTCGGTGAACTGGCGGATGTTCTCCGCCGTGCCCCGACGGTCGGAGACGCGTCCCATAAGCATCTTGACGAGCTCGGGTGCCGGCTCGCGGAACTCGTCCGCGATCTCGCGCCGGAGGGCGCCCACGTACTTCAGCTCCTCGGCGGAGCTGATCACGGAGTCGAGGTTGAAGGTCCCCTTCGTGAGCTTGCGCAGCTCGGGGAGGATCGTCTCGTCGATGTCGGCCAGGTCGAGCACGAGGAACGGTCGGTCGTCCATCATGTTGGGCTTGTCGAGGTCCGTGTAGAAGTTGAACACCTGCCCGTTGGTCAGCACGCCGATCCGGGCGTTGGTGACCGAGAAGTACCGGAACAGCTGCGAGGCGTGCTTGATGTGCAGAGGGTCCCCGATGCGCTTGCACTCGATGAGGATCTGGACCTCGCCGTCCTTCATGATCGCGTAGTCGACCTTCTCGCCCCGCTTGGTGCCGTGGTCGGCCGTGAACTCCGGGACCACCTCCAGCGGGTTGAAGACGTCATATCCCAGGACGCGGGAGATGAACGGCATGATGAAGGCGTTCTTGGTCGCCTCCTCCGTCTCGATCGACGGTCCCTGGCTGATGATCTTGCTCGCGATATCCGCGATGGCCTCGTCGAAGTCCACCGTGCTTCCCTTCCTCATCGCTCGACGGGCGAGATGCCCGATTAATGAGGAGTGTGGCAGGAGGGTCGGACATCTGTCCGATACTTCGCAAGAACGGCATGAGGGCGGACGTGTGCCGCGAGGTCCGTCCTGGCGACGCCCCGCCGCTCCGGCTCGTCCTGTTCGTCAGATCTCCAAGGGACGGAACCCGCTCTGCCCGGCGTAGTCCTGGCGGCGCATCTCGAGCGCCGCCTCGATCTGACCCGGGGCGTCGTCGCCGAGGACGAGGCGCAGCGGGCGCTGATCCACCCGGTCCAGGTGCGCCACGATCCCCTCCGCGATCGCCTCGGGGGAGGTGCCGCCGCCGGTCGCGCCCGGCTCGCTCGGCCAGGGGACCTCGGCGGTGCCGAGGGTCTGCGCGCGCAGCTCGTCGTACTCCGGGCGGGGTGCGCTGAACGCCATCCCCGCTGTCGCCCATGCCGTGTCCATCGCGCCGATCTCCGCGATCGTGACGCCGATGCCCCACGGGGCGACCTCCGCCGCGAGCGCCCCGCTGAATCCCTCGAGGCCCCATTTCGCGGCGTTGTAGAGGCCGAGGAACGGCATCGACCCCACGGCGCCGACGCTGGAGATCTGCACGATCTCCCCGCGACCGCGCTCGCGCATGCCGGGGATCACTGCCCGGGAGAGCCACAGCGGGGCGAGCAGGTCGACGTCGAGGATCGCGCGCGCCTCCGCCTCGTCGACCTCCTCGATCGCGCCCACGAGCCCGTAGCCGGCGTTGTTCACGAGCACGTCGACGCCCTCGCCGAGCCCCTCGGCCTCGGCGACGACGCGGCGGCAGGATCCCGGATCGGCCGGGTCGAGCGTCAGGACGCTCAGGTGCGGATCGGTGAGCGGCAGGGAACCGCTGCGGGAGGTCGCGACGACGCGGTCGCCGTCCGCGAGCGCCCGGCGCACGAGGGCGAGGCCGAGCCCGCCGCTCGCGCCGGTGATGAGCCAGGTCCGGGAGGTCGTCATGCCGACATCCCACACGAGTCGGAGGCCCGTGTCCTGCTCTTTTCCGATCCGGTCCGGTCCGGTCGCGGGGCCGTGCGGGATCAGAAGGTGTCGTACGAGCCGCGGCTCACCGTGAAGCCCTTCCCGGTCATCACGTTCCAGCAGGTCATGCCGTCGGACTCGCTCGTGCAGGCCACGTCGCCGTTCACGGCGCTCTCCCCGTAGGCGAGGGTCTGCGCGCCGCTGCCGAACTCCTGGGAGCAGTCCGGGGCGGCGTCCTCCCCGGCCACGACGATCGAGAACGGGCCGTCGGCGCAGCCCTCGATGTCGTCGCCGTAGCGGTGCTCCGCCACCGAGCAGCCCACGCTGTCGCCCTCGAGGCTGCAGGTGATGTTGCCGGTGGGGGAGGCGACCGCGTCGAGCTCCTGGGCGGAGTCCGGGGCGGGGGAGACGGGGTCGGCGCTCGGCTCCTCGGCGGCGCTGGACTCCTGCTCCGAGGGCTCCGCGGAGGCGGAGGTCGTGCTGTCGCGGCTGTACGTGTCCTCGCCGTCGCTCAGCCAGGCCCGGCCTGCGAGCAGGCCGACGATCGCGAGGATCAGGGCGAGCAGCAGGCAGCCGCCGCAGGCCCACCAGACGCGGCGGCGGGACCGGCCGTCGCCGTCCGACGGCGGCGGGTTCTGGCCGCTCGTGCCCCACGGGACCGGCCCGGCTGGGGCCGTGGCGGCAGGGCCGGCGGCGGGGGCGGCTGCGGCACCGTCCGACGGCGCACCGCCGGAGTAGCCACCCGCTGCGGCTCCGGCGACGGCCGGGAAGGCGGCCGTGGGGGTGGGCGGCGCGGTCATGGGGGCGGTGTCGGGCTCGGGCCCCGGCGCGGCGGCCCCGGCGGCCGCTCCGGTCGAGGGATCCGGCTGCGCGGGGGACGCGGGGTCGGCCGAGGGGCGGACCACGGTCCACGCATCCGCCTCCGGGGCGTCCTCGGGGTCGGCGGGGTCGGCGGCCGCGGCGGGGGAGCGCATCGGCGCCGGGTCCGCGGAGGGTCGACCCGCACCGGGCGGCAGGGCGACGACCCCGCTGCCCTCGTTGATGCGCACCCCGCTGCTCGCGGGGACCGGCTCGTGCGGCTCGGTGGGCGGGCCGGCGTCCAGCGGCACGGAGGCCTCCGGCGCGGCGGTGATCGGGGCGAGCGAGGTGTCGGGCTCCGCCGCGGGGGCGGCGTCGGTGTCGGACCCGGTCTCGGGTTCCGCAGCGGGGGCGGCGTCGGCGGGCTCGGCGTCGGCCTCGGCGGAGACGGGGGAGCCCGCCTCGGGCGCGGAGCCGGCGCTCTGCTCGAAGGCCTGCTTCGCGGCAGGGTTCGTCGCCAGGATCCACGAGCGCGCGGCCTCCGGGCAGGACGGGTTGGTCACGATGGCGTCGTGCAGCTCGGGATGGCTCTGCGTGAGCTCGAGCAGCCGCTCCGGCGTGGTGCGCGGGTCGCGCGCCTCCTGCTCGGGCGTTCGAGGTGTCGTCACTTCCGTCTCCGATTCCGTCGTCCAGGCCGCAGGCGCGGCCGAGTCCGGGCGAGCACGATACAGGTCCCGTCTCCGGACGCCGGTGAGACGGCGGCGCGGCGGGCCCGAGACGGTCCCTCCACCGGGTCAGATCCCGACCGCGGAGTCGTCGATCACCGGCATCGCCGTGGTCTGGGTCATCGGCTCGCCGTCCTCCCGCAGCGGGCGCACGCGCAGCCAGTAGAAGCCGTGCGAGCCGAGGGTCAGGGTGAGCGTGCCGTCCTCCGCGATCGGCGGGAACTCGTGGCCGCCGAACAGGTCCCGCATGGTGCGCCGCTCGAGCCCGGTGACGTCGAGCGTCGTCGTCACGGGATGCGCCGCCAGGTTGAACACGCACAGCAGGGTCTCGGCGTGCTCGGCGGCGTCCTCGCGATGCTCGGCGCCGTCGTAGCTGCGGGTGAAGGCGAGGACCCGCTCCGAATCCGCGGCGACGGGCCCGTACCCGCCCATGCCGAAGGCCTCGTGGGCGCGGCGCACCGCGAGCATCCCCCGCACGAAGTGCAGCAGCGAGCTCGAGTGCGCCATCTGCGCCTCCACGTTCGCGGTCGCGTAGTGGTAGACGAGGTTCTGCACCACTGGCAGGTACAGCTTGCCGGGGTCCGTGATCTCGCTGAACCCGGCGTTGCGGTCGGGGGTCCACTGCATCGGGGTGCGCACCGCGTCGCGGTCCTCGAGCCAGATGTTGTCCCCCATGCCGATCTCGTCCCCGTAGTAGAGGAACGGCGAGCCGGGCAGCGACAGCAGCAGGGCGTGGATCAGCTCGAGCTCGGCGCGGGAGTTGTCCAGCAGCGGCGCCAGGCGGCGGCGGATGCCCACGTTCGCGCGCATCCGCGAGTCCGGGGCGTACCAGCCGAGCATCGCCGCGCGGTCCTCCGCGGAGACCATCTCGAGGGTCAGCTCGTCGTGGTTGCGCAGGAAGGTGCCCCACTGGGCGCCGCGGGGGATCGACGGGGTCTGCGCCATGATGTCGATGATGTGCCGGGCGGAGCCCTCGCGCAGGGCGTAGAACAGCCGCGGCATCACCGGGAAGTGGAAGCACATGTGGCACTCCGGGGACTCCTCGGAGCCGAAGTACTCGACCACGTCGCTCGGCCACTGGTTCGCCTCGGCGATGATCACGCGGCCCGGCCAGTGCTCGTCGACGAAGCCGCGCAGCTCCGCGAGGAAGGCGTGGGTGGCGGGGAGGTTCTCGCCGTCGGTGCCCTCCTCCTCGTAGAGGTAGGGGATCGCATCCGCGCGGAAGCCGTCGATGCCCTTGTCCAGCCAGAACCGCACGACGTCGAGCATCGCCTGCCGCACGGCGGGGTTCTCGAAGTTCAGGTCGGGCTGGTGGGAGAAGAAGCGGTGCCAGTAGAACTGCCGGCGCACCGGGTCGAAGCTCCAGTTGCTCTCCTCCGTGTCCACGAAGATGATGCGCGCGTCCTGGTACTTCTCGTCGGTGTCCGACCACACGTAGAAGTCGCCGTACGGCCCCTCGGGGTCGGAGCGGGACTCGAGGAACCACGGGTGCTTGTCGCTCGTGTGGTTCATCGGCAGGTCGATGATGACGCGGATCCCCCGGCGGTGCGCCTCGGAGACGAGCCGCTCGAAGTCGGTGATCGACCCGAACTCCGGCAGCACCGCCTCGTAGTCGGAGATGTCGTAGCCACCGTCGCGCAGCGGGGACGCGAAGAAGGGCGGCAGCCACAGGCAGTCGATGCCCAGCCACTGCAGGTAGTCGAGCCGCTCGATGAGCCCGCCGAAGTCGCCCGTGCCGTCCCCGTTGCCGTCCGCGAAGGCGCGCACGAGCACCTCGTAGAACACGGCGCGGCGATACCAGTGGGGGTCGTAGTCGACCCCCGGTCCCTGCGGGGTGAACTGGGCGGAGTTCAGGGGCATCGGTTCCTCCAGGGGGAGTCGTGACCGCCGCGGCGTGCGCGCGGGGGTCGCGGGCGATGGCGACACGGTACTGCGCCGGCGGCCCCCGCCGTAGCATGGGCCCGATCATCCGGGGGACGGGGAGACGCATGAGCGAGCAGTGGGGCCCGCAGGGGCCGACGTCGGCCCAGCAGGGCCATCCGAACGGTCAGGGCCCGCAGGGTCATCAGGGCGGGTACCCGCAGCCGCCCGCGCCCCCGCAGGGCCGCCGCTGGGGGATCTGGATCGCCGTCGGCTGTCTCGCCCTCCTGCTCGTGCTGCTGCTCATCGCGACCATCGGCGGCGTCGTCTACCTCGTGGGCCGCGACGGTCGCGAGGACCCGCCCGCGACGACCAGCGCCCCCGCGACCGTGACCTCCACCGGCACCACCTTCACGCTGACCCATCCCGACACCTGGGCGGAGGGCGAGCGCACACCGGACACCGGCATGGAGCTGAACCTGCGCCGCACCGCCGGCCAGCAGGAGGACGACGACGGCATGCAGCACGGGGACAACGTGACCGTCTACCAGTTCCAGTCGGAGCGGCAGGCCGTCGCCGAGTGCCGCTGGCAGGCCCCGTTCCTGGGGTGGGGCTTCGACGACCACGAGGACGCCGAGGAGCTCGACCGGACGGAGGTGGGCGGCGCCCCGGCCGCGCACCACCGGGTGCACGGCACGTGGGACGGCCAGCCGGTCGTCGCGGAGACCTGGTGCCTGGACGTGGACGGCGGCGTGCTGCAGATCGTCGCGGAGACCTACGGCGCGGAGGAGATCTCCTCCGAGGAGGCCCAGATCGTCTCGAGCCTCGTGGTCACCGCGGGCTGAACGGGCCGGCTCAGTCCTCCTGCCAGCTCCAGTCCTCGAGCAGCTGACGCGCCGCCTCGGGCTGCTCCTGCTCCGTGGCCGGCGCCGACTCCGTGAGCACGGCGATCGCGGCGGTGCCGTCGGCCGCGCAGACCAGATCGGCGCGATAGGCGTCCACGGGCACGGCCTCGAGGGTGCGGCGGTCCGTGGTGCGGCCGTCGAGCGGCGGGGGATCGGCGAGATCGGTGCCGACCTGGGCGAGGCCCTGGGTGAGCGAGCCGGCCTGCAGGGCGTCGCACAGGGCGGAGGGCCCGGTGCCGTCCTGCGAGCGGAGGATCGCGATGCGCTGCGTGGAATCCGCGGACTCGAGGCCGGCGACGAGGGTGAGTCCCGCGCCCGCGGGCGCGCTGCGGGCGCCCCAGCCGGCCGGGGCGACGGTGGTGAAGCTGCCGCCGTCGATCGCGGTCCCCACCGGCTCCTCCCGGGCGATCGCCATGCCCACGCCGACCGCCACCCAGAGCGCGGAGACCACGAGGAAGGCGATCGCGCCGGCCCGCCGTCGCGGATCGTCCCGGAGCGAGCGCAGCAGGGCGCGTGCGCGTCCCGCGCTGCTCGTGCCGCCGCTCATGGTCCCCTCCTCCGTCGGCCCCGCCCCACGCTAGACCGAGAGCGCCCCGTGCCCGCGCGCGTTGTGGACAGCCGGCGGGCAGCGCCGCGGGCGGGCCTCAGCCCCGCTCGACCCGCCAATCCACCGGTGCGGCGCCCTGCTGCTCGAGCAGGGCGTTCACCTGCGAGAACGGCCGGGAGCCGAAGAACCCGCGGGAGGCGGAGAGCGGGCTCGGGTGCGGCGAGGCCACGTGCGGCACGTCCCCCAGCATCGGCACGAGGGACTGCGCGTCGCGGCCCCAGAGCACGGCGACGAGCGGACCGCCGCGCTCCACGAGGGAGCGGATCGCGAGCTCGGTGACCTCCTCCCAGCCGCGGCGGCGGTGCGAGGCAGGCGCCCCGGGCCGCACGGTGAGCACCCGGTTCAGCAGCATCACGCCCTGCTCCTGCCAGGCGGTGAGGTCCCCGTGGGAGGCGGGCGGGATCCCGAGATCGGCCTCAAGCTCCTTGTAGATGTTCACGAGCGAGCGGGGTAGCGGGCGCACGTGCCGCTCGACCGCGAACGAGAGGCCGATCGGGTGCCCCGGGGTGGGGTAGGGGTCCTGGCCGACGATCAGCACGCGCACGTCCGCGAGCGGGGTGGTGAAGGCGCGCAGCACGTCCTCGCCGGCGGGCAGGTAGCCGTGTCCCGCGGCGACCTCCTCGCGGAGGAAGCCGCCGATCCCGTGGATGCGCTCCTCCACGGGGGCGAGGGCGCGGGCCCAGTCCTCGGCGAGGGTCTGCGAGAGGGGTCGGGGAGTGCTCGGCATGGTCCCAGTGTGGCAGGGGCGACAGGTCCCCGCGGGGCGGGCGGCGCGCCGCCGACGCCCGCCCCGTGCGCCGCCGTAGGGTCGATCCATGCCCGCCGAGCTCCCCTCCGATCCGTCCGCGTCCGCCCTCTCCGAGAGCGACCGCCGGATCCTCGAGCTCGAATCGCGCACCTTCCGCTACGTGGGGGCGAAGGAGCGGGCGATCCGCGAGGAGATCGGCATCTCCCGCATCGCCTACTACGTGCGTCTGAACGCGCTGCTGGACTCCCCGGACGCGCTCCGCGCGGCCCCCGCGCTCGTGCACCGCCTGCGCGGCCGGCGCGTCTCCGCGGACCCGACCTCCGCCGCCGCGCAGGACCCGGGCCAGGTGGCCTGAGCCGCCGCATCCGACGGGACGCGGCGCGTGTGCTCCCGCGACCTCCCCGGCCGAGCTGGTTCAATGGGCCCGTGGCAGATTCCCAGTACCCCTACCCGCCCGACCGGTTCGACGACGAGGCGGACGCCTCCTCGTTCCACGGCGCCCACCGCGCCGAGGAGCCGTTCTGGCGCCAGAACCTGGTCTACATCGTCATCATCGCGGCCGCGTTCGTGACCCTGGTGGTGCTGCTGTTCGTGATCGGGAACCTCGGTCGCGGCGGGGACGAGCGCTCCGCGGATCCCACGACCCCGGCCGCCTCCTCGCAGGCCGCGCAGAGCGACGGCGGCGGCGACGCCTCGGAGTCCCCGGCCGCCGAGGCCGACAAGTCCACCCCGGTCCTCGTCGTCAACGCCGGCGGCATCAACGGCCTGGCCGGGACCTGGCAGAGCACCCTCGAGGACGACGGCTGGGAGAAGGTCGACGTCGGCACCGCGGACAACCGCCAGCAGGAGGCCGTGGTCTTCTACCGCGACGAGGCGGACGCCGCGAGCGCCCAGGCCCTCGCGGACGCGGTGGGCGCCGGCGAGGCCCGCCAGAGCGACGAGTACGACGCGAGCATCACCTTCGTGGCGGTCGAGCAGCCGGCCGACGACTTCGGCTCGGGCGACGGCGAGGGCTGAGCGCCCGGCAGAGCCCCCGAGGACGGGCCGCCCACGCCGACCGGACAGCACGTCCGGGGCGCAGGGCGGCCCGTTCTGCATCAGCCCGGGAACCGCGCTGTGCTCGAGGCGAACGGGGTTAGCACTCTCAGGGCGAGAGTGCTTATGATGATCTGGCACTCGGTGCACGGGAGTGACAGCTCTCCGCGTGCCGGGCCCTGAACATTCCGATCCCGTGAGGGATCCGCCGCCGTGGGACAGGAACACGGTGTCGGATGCCGTCCGTCGCGGGCACTGGATCGGGTGGACATCACAGACACGGGAGAGATTCCACCATGGCCAAGCTCATCGCTTACGACGAGGAGGCCCGTCGCGGCCTCGAGCGCGGGATGAACCAGCTCGCTGACGCCGTCAAGGTCACCCTCGGCCCCAAGGGCCGCAACGTCGTCCTCGAGAAGTCCTGGGGCGCCCCCACGATCACCAACGACGGCGTCTCCATCGCCAAGGAGATCGAGCTCGACGACCCGTACGAGAAGATCGGCGCGGAGCTCGTCAAGGAGGTCGCCAAGAAGACGGACGACGTCGCGGGCGACGGCACCACCACCGCCACCGTCCTCGCCCAGGCCCTGGTCAAGGAGGGCCTGCGCAACGTCGCCGCCGGCGCCAACCCGATCGCGCTCAAGCGCGGCATCGACAAGGCCGTGGCCGCCGTCTCCGAGACCCTGCTCGCGCAGGCCAAGGAGATCGAGACCAAGGACCAGATCGCGAACACCGCCGCCATCTCCGCGGCCGACCCGGCGATCGGCGAGCTCATCGCCGAGGCGCTCGACAAGGTCGGCAAGGAGGGCGTGATCACGGTCGAGGAGTCCAACACCATGGGCCTCGAGCTGGAGCTCACCGAGGGCATGCGCTTCGACAAGGGCTACATCTCCGCCTACTTCGTCACCGACGCCGACCGCCAGGAGGCCGTGCTCGAGGATCCCTACATCCTCCTGCTCTCCTCCAAGGTCTCCGCCGTCAAGGACCTCCTCCCGCTGCTGGAGAAGGTCATCCAGTCCGGCAAGCCCCTCGCGATCATCGCCGAGGACGTCGAGGCCGAGGCTCTCGCCGTGCTCGTCGTCAACAAGCTCAAGGGCTCCTTCAAGTCCGTGGCCGTCAAGGCCCCCGGCTTCGGCGACCGCCGCAAGGCGATGCTCGAGGACATGGCGATCCTCACCGGCGGCCAGGTCATCTCCGAGGAGGTGGGCCTCAGCCTCGAGACCGCCGGCCTCGAGCTGCTCGGCCAGGCCCGCAAGGTCGTCGTCACCAAGGACGAGACCACTATCGTCGAGGGCTCCGGCGACGCCGAGCGCATCGCCGGCCGTGTGAAGCAGATCCGCACCGAGATCGAGAACTCGGACTCGGACTACGACCGCGAGAAGCTCCAGGAGCGACTCGCGAAGCTGGCCGGCGGCGTGGCCGTCATCAAGGCCGGCGCCGCGACCGAGGTCGAGCTCAAGGAGCGCAAGCACCGCATCGAGGACGCCGTGCGCAACGCGAAGGCGGCCGTCGAGGAGGGCGTCGTCGCCGGTGGCGGCGTGGCCCTGCTGCAGGCCGGCAAGGACACCTTCGACAAGCTCAGCCTCACCGGTGACGAGGCGACCGGCGCCAAGATCGTGAAGATCGCGATCGAGGCCCCGCTCAAGCAGATCGCCGTCAACGGCGGCCTCGAGGGCGGCGTCGTCGCGGAGAAGGTCAAGAGCCTCCCCGTGGGCCAGGGCCTCAACGCCGCGACCGGCGAGTACGAGGACCTCCTCGTCGCCGGCATCATCGACCCCGTCAAGGTCACCCGCTCCGCGCTGCAGAACGCGGCGTCCATCGCGGGCCTGTTCCTCACCACCGAGGCCGTCGTGGCCGACAAGCCGGAGCCCGTCAAGGCTCCCGCCGGTGGCGACGAGATGGGCGGCATGGGGGGCATGGGCGGCATGATGTGATCCAGCCCCACGGCTGATCACCTGCCGCTCGACCCGAGCGCACAGCGGGCCCCGATCCTCTCCGGAGGGTCGGGGCCCGTCTGCATCCGCTGGGGCTCAGCGCAGTGAGCGCAGGTAGCGACGGCGATAGATCTGCTGCAGCACGAGCGCGACCGGGAACAGCGGCCGATACCGGCCGCGGGCGGCCGCCGTGACCGAGCGCAGGGTGAGGACCACGGCGCCGTCGCGCGCCCGGTGCAGGATGAAGGCCTCCTCGCCGCGCACCGGATGCCCCTGGCGGGTCGTGTAGGACAGGGCCACCCGGTCCTCACCGTGCACCACTTCGAGGACCTGCGCCGGTTCCCGCACGCGCAGCGGCCCCAGGCGGGCGATGATCGTCAGCTCCTGGCCCGGCGCGGGCGGCCCGGTGTCGGGCGCGAGCGAGAAGCCGCTGCGTGTCTTCACCGCCCAGCCCAGCAGGTCCGCCGACGCCCGCTTCCAGCACTCCTCCCCGTTCCCGATGACCCGGGATGCCGTGGCCACCCGCCCCGGCATCTCCCGCGGCACGACGGGCCACGTGTCGGAATCGGGGGCGGTGACACCGGGATGGTCCCAGGTGACTTCTCGGGCTCGTGCCATCCCCGGAGCATAGAGCGGCCCTCGTCCCGCCGATGGGACGATGGTCCGATGACCTATGAGATCCAGGAGTCCCTCGTCGTCCCCGTCCCTCCGGCGGAGGTGTACGCCGCGGTCAGCGACGTCACGCGCACGGGGGAGTGGAGCCCGCAGTGCCGGCGGTGCACCTGGGACTCGGACGCCCGCGGCGTCGGCGCCCGCTTCACCGGGGACAATCGCACCCCCGAGCGCGAGTGGAGCACCACCTCCGAGGTGGTCGCCGACGAGCCCGGGGAGCACTTCGCCTGGTCCGTCGGCCCCGGCCGGGTCGTCTGGGGGTTCCGGCTGCGCGCCGTCCCGGAGGGCACCGAGCTCACCGAGTACACGCGCACCACGCCGCAGCTCCTGGAGGTCTTCACGGAGCGCTACGGCGACCGCGCCGAGGAGGAGATCGCGATCCGCCAGGAGGCCGCGCGCGCCGGGATCCCGGCGACCCTCGCGGCGATCCGCGAGGTGCTCACTGCGGGCTGAGCCGCCGGCCCTATTCCCGATTCAGCCGAACGGGTTCCAGTAGCGGCCGCCGTTCACGCCGAGCAGCACGATCGGCACCACGACGAGCAGCACCGCGAGGGCGATGACGAGGAGGTCCGCGGGCCGCAGGGGCGTGCGGACGAACCAGGTGCGGCCCCGCTCCCGGCCGAACCCGCGCAGCTCCATCGCGGCGGAGACCTCCTCGATCCGGTCGAAGGTGCCCAGCAGCAGCGGCATGAGCACCGCGGAGAGGTTCCGGAGCCGTGTGCGCAGCGGCACCGCGCGGGAGGTGTCGATGCCGCGCGCCTGTTGCGCCTGGGAGACGGTGCGCAGGTCCCGCTGGATGTCCGGCACGTAGCGCAGGGCGAGGGAGACGGCGTAGGCGATGCGGGCGGGCACCCCGATCCGGGCGAGCGCGGAGGCGAACTCCGGCGGGCGCGTCGTGGTGACGAACAGCAGCACGGGCGGCAGCACCGCGAGGTACTTCAGGGTGACGGCCGCCTGGTAGAATAGCTGCTCCTGCGTGAGGTCCCAGCGCCACGGACCGTCCAGCAGCACGTGCCGGGTGCCGAACAGCTGCGTCCCGTAGCCGGGGGCGAAGAGGAAGATGCCCAGGTTGTTGAGCACCATGAACACGCCGATCAGCGTGAGCACCACGGCGAGGTCCCGCAGCCGCACCCGGGACAGCGCCCAGGCCACGACGGAGAGCGCGGTGACCGCGAGCAGGTAGCGCACGTCGAAGCCGATCATGGCGCCCACGACGGCGCCGATCACGAGCACGAGCTTCGAGATCCCGGAGAGCCGGTGGAGCACCCCGGGGCGGTCCACGTAGCCCAGCAGCGGCGCGCTCATCGGGGTGCTCCGTCCGACGGCGGCGCGACCGGCACGGCGCGGTCCGCGTCCACGAAGCGGCGCACGAGGGCGTGGGGGTCCGCGAGGCCGCAGCGCTCGGCGAGGTCGTACAGGCCGGTCGTGACGAGGTGGGCGCGCGCGGTGAGCTCGGGGTCCACGAGCACCCGGGCGGGGTCGTCGTCGGCGAGGAGGTGGCCGTCGGACATGACGAGCACCCGGTCGGTGTGCTCGAGCGCGAGGTGCATGTCGTGGGTGATGAGCACGATCGTGGTGCCGCGGCGGTGGAGCTCCCGCAGGAACCCCATGAACTCGCTGTAGTGGGCGTGGTCCTGTCCCGCGGTGGGCTCGTCGAGGATGAGCACCTCCGGCTCGAGCGCGAGCACGGCGGCGATCGTCACGCGCTTGCGCTGCCCGTGGCTGAGCGCGGAGAGCGGCCAGGAGCGGTAGGGCCGCAGGCCGCACACCTCGAGCACGGCGGCGGTGCGCTCGGCGATCTCCTCCTCGCTCGCTCCGCGGGCCCGCAGCCCGAGCGCGATCTCCTCCGTGATGAGCGGGCGGGAGAGCATCTGCCCCGGCTCCTGGAGCACGAAGCCCACGTGCCGGCCGTGCTCGGCGAGGGACCACGAGGCGGCGTCGACGGCGCCGATACGCACGGTCCCGCCGGTGGCGCGCTCGAAGCCGCAGACGACCTTCGCGAGCGTGGACTTCCCGGCGCCGTTGGAGCCGAGCACGCCGATCATCTCGCCGCGGCGCACGCGGGCGGTGACGCCGTCGACCACCAGACGCTCACGGTCGGGGCCGACGGGCAGCGCGCAGGAGACGTCCTCGAGGTCCAGGGCGGTGAGGGCGGCGGGCTCCTGCCGAGGGGCGGCATCGGCCTCTGCCGGCGGTGGGGAGTCCGCGACCCAGCGGCGCACCGCCCCGATCTGCGCCTCGGTCAGCGCCATGTCCCGGGCGCGGGAGGGGCGCTGATCGGCGGTGACGGGAGCGCCGGCGAGAGCGAGCGCGGCGACGTGCAGGGGCGGGCGGATCCCGTGCGCCTCGAGCAGCCCCGAGGCGAGGACCTCCTGCGGGGGCGCGTCGATGACGATGCGACCGTCGGCCATGAGCACGATCCGGTCCACGTCGCGGTGCAGGACGTCCTCGAGGCGGTGCTCGACGACGACGACGGTGCGGCCGTGCTCGCGGTGGAGCTCGTCGAGCAGCTCGACGGTCGCGCGGCCGGTGGCAGGGTCGAGGTTCGCGAGCGGCTCGTCGAGCAGCAGGACCTCGACCTCGTCCACGAGCACGCCGGCGATCGCGACGCGCTGCTTCTGGCCGCCGGAGAGCTCCCGCGGCGAGGCGTCGAGGCGGTCGCCGATGCCGGCGAGCTCTGCGGCGGCCCGCACCCGCTCCGGCATCTGCTCGTGGGGGACACGCTGGTTCTCGAGGCTGAAGGCGATGTCCTCCGCGACGGTGAGCCCCACGAACTGGCTGTTGGAGTCCTGCAGGACGGTGCCGACGGAGGCGGCGGTGCGCACGAGCGGCACCGTCGCCGGATCCGCCCCGGCGACGCGGATGGTGCCGCTCGCCGTGCCGCGATGCCGGTGCGGGATCATCCCGTTGAGGGCGCTGATCAGCGTGGACTTGCCGGAGCCGGAGGCGCCGACGATCGCGATCTTCTCCCCGCGCCGGACCACGAGGTCCACGTCGTGGAGGGTCGGCGCGGATTGCGCACGGTACTGGAAGGAGTACCCGGCCAGCTCGATGAGCACCTCGCCCGCGGTCTCCCCGGGGGCGGCGCTCACTGCTCGCGGCTCAGGGAGCCGGTGCGGGTGCGGGTGCGCGCGTAGACGGCGAGGATGATCGTGCCGAGGATGCACGCGGTCAGGGAGTTGACGATGAAGGAGAGCCCGCCCTGGGTCCACACCTTCGCGGCGGGCTCCCCGTAGATCACCACGTCGCCGAGCGGGGCGACGAGCAGCCAGGAGACGGCGTTGGCGAGGACGATCGCGACGTTCACGCGGATCGCGGTGGTGCGGGTGAACTCGCCGTCCTCGATCGCGTGGCGCAGCAGGGCGAGCCCCACGAGCAGGCCGAACACGCCCGAGGCGAGCTCCCAGGAGATCCAGATGCCGTAGCCGGTGGCGTCGATGAGGACGTGGCCGATGATCCCGGCGAGGGCGCCGACGAGCGGCCCGTAGAGCACCGCGAACACGGCGAGCACCGCGTACTGGATGTTGATCGAGGTGTTCGGCACGGGGGACGGGATCGCGGCGAAGCGGCCCAGCACGAAGAACAGGGCGGCGCCGATGCCGATGGCGACGACCTGGGTGACGGGGGAGTGGGAGCGGGTCAGGGCAGGCATGACGGGGGCCTCCGAGGGGCGGGTCGGTTCAGCGGACGGGGTCGAGGGTCACGTGCCAGGAGGCGCCCGTGCCCAGGGAGAAGGCGCGCGCGTAGTGGCCGCGGTTGATGGCGATCGCCATCCGGTCCAGCGAGTTCACGTACAGCAGCGACTCACCGACCTCGACGGCGGCGAAGCTGCGCGCATAGGTCACCTGCGCGGCGTGGACCACGGTGTCGTGATGGCGCACGCGCACGGTGACCCGGTCGCCGGGGCCGACGCCGAGCTGCGCGAACAGGGTGCGGGGGATCGAGGTCCACAGGGACCCGTAGCGCACGTCGAGCGTGTCGATCGTGCCGGTGACGCGGCCGTCCGCGAGCTCCGGCTCCGTGATCGGCAGCCGCACGAGGGCCGCGGGGTCCAGGGCGGGGCCCATGTCCTCGAAGGAGGCGATCCCGGCGGCGAGCCGGGCCCCGGTGAAGGCGTAGATGTCCCGCCCGTGGAAGGTGTAGGACTCCTCGGAGCCGGGCCGACGGTGGCGGGTCTCGTCGATCTCCCGCAGCTCCGTGATCCCGAAGATCGCGTCGAGATGGGTGAGGGTGCCGTTGTCCGGGGTGACCACGAGGTGGCCGGTCGCCGTGCGGGCGACGACGGAGAGGCGGTCGGAGCCGACGCCCGGGTCCACGACGGAGACGAACACCGTCCCCTCGGGCCAGTAGGAGAGCACCTGGGCGAGGCGGTAGGAGCCCTCCCAGATGTCGTACGGCGGGATGTTGTGGGTGACGTCGTGGATCCTCAGGCCCGGATCGACGCCCACGGCGACGCCGTACATGGCGCTCACCGCGCCGTCGTCGAGCCCGAAGTCGGACTGCAGGACGAGTGCGCTCATGGAGCGATTATGCGCGCGGCGCCCCGGCCGGGACCGGGGCGCCGTCATCTGGCGTCATCCGCCGTCACGGACGGCAGGTGCCGAGAGGGTGCGGGCTCAGAGCCCCCAGGCCTCGGCGAGCAGCTCGATGCCGCGGATCCGGTGCTCGGGGTCGAAGTAGTTCGCGGTGACGATGAGCTCGTCCGCCTCGGTGGCGTCGACGATCGCCTCGAGCTGGGAGACGACGCTCGACGGGGAGCCGACGGCGCGGATCGAGAGGGTCTGCTCGACCTGCTGCATGAGGTGGTCGGGGTAGGCGCCCTCGAGGTCCCGCGGCGGCTGCGTCTTCATCCGCTGCCCGGTGACGACGCCGAGGAACTGCTGCACGTTCGTGGTGAACAGATGCTGCGCCTCCGCGTCCGTCGGCGCGATGACGACGTTGACGCCGACCATCGTGCGCGGCGCGTCGATCTGCGCGGCCTCGCTCTGGGTGGCGCTGAAGCTCTCGCGGTACACGCGCAGCGCGTCGAGGTACTGGAAGGGCGCGAAGTGCGAGGCGACGGAGAACGGCATCCCCAGCTGTGCGGCGAGCCGGGCCCCGTTGGTCGTGGAGCCGAGGATCCACATGGGCACGTCGGTGCCCTCGGCGACGCCGGCGCGGATCGGCAGGCGGCCGCTCGGCTCGGCCTGGGACCAGTCGCGCATCTGCTCGACGGCGGCGACGAAGGCGCCGGGCTCCGCGGAGGTGCGGGCCAGCAGCTGCGCCGTGTACTGGTCGGTGCCGGGCGCGCGGCCCAGGCCCAGGTCGATCCGGTCGCCGTGGAACTGGACGAGCGTGCCGAACTGCTCGATGACGGCGAGCGGGGAGTGGTTGGGGAGCATGATCCCGCCGGAGCCCACCCGGATCCGCTCGGTGAGGGAGGCGGCGCGGTCGATCAGCAGGCTCGTGGCGCTCGAGGCGAGGGACTCCGCGTTGTGGTGCTCGGCGTACCAGTAGCGGGAGTAGCCGGAGCGGTCCGCGGCCTGCGCGGCGCACATCGAGACGGCGATCCCCTCCCGGGCGTCCTGCCCCTCGCTGAGGGGGACCAGATCGAGGATCGACAGGGGGACGTGGGGCGTGCTCATGGCGCGAGCCTAGCCACGTCACGGGCGCCGTGGCGGGGCCCGGAGGAGGGGGATGGATCACCCGCCCGGAGGCCCCGGAACGGGAAGAGACGCGGGGGTCGCGGCGTTGCGGATGCCGTGGAACTGTCCCTCCTCGATCGCACCCGCACGCGCTCCGACCTGCCCGAGCAGGCGGCGCCCGGGCACAGCATCGAGCGGGCCGTGGCCGCGGAGGCGCTCGGCTACCGCCGCTTCTGGGTCGCCGAGCACCATGCCGTGCCGGGCATCGCGAGCCCCGCCCCGGCGGTGCTGCTCGCCGCGATCGGCCAGCGCACGTCGAGGATCCGCCTGGGCTCCGGCGGCGTCATGCTCCCCAACCACCGCCCGCTCGTGGTCGCCGAGCAGTTCCTGCTGCTCGAGGCGCTCACCCCGGGCCGCGTGGACCTGGGGCTGGGGCGCTCGCTCGGCTTCACCGCCCCGGTGCGGGAGGCGCTGGGGCGTGACGCCGCGAGCCCCGAGGGGTTCGCCCGCGAGGTCGAGCAGGTGCGGGACCTCCTCGCCGGGGACGGCCCGATCACCGCCCGCCCGGCCGCCGCCACGACGCCGCCGCTGCACCTGCTCGCGACCGGAGCGGGCCTCACCACGGCGGCGCAGCTGGGCCTCGGCGTCGTCATCGGCGGGCCGATCCTCCACAGCGAGGACCTCGGCGCGCAGGTCGGCGCCTACCGCCGCGGCTTCCGCCCCCACCGGGGGAGCCGTCCCCACGTCATGCTCTCGATGGACCTGCTCGTCGCGAGCACCGACGCCGAGGCCCGCGAGCTCGCCCTCCCGGAGATCTGGGCGATGGTCGCCTCCCGCGTGACCGGCGAGTTCCCGCCGCTCGAGGACCCGGCGACGATCCGCGCCCGTGACCTCACGGGCCGCGAGGCCTCCCGGGTCGAGCAGGGCCTCGCGACCGCCTGGGCGGGATCCGCCGCGACCCTGCGCCCGCGCGTGGAGCGCCTGGTCGAGGCGACCGGGGCCGACGAGGTCCTCGCCTCCGGATCGACCTTCGACCGTGACGCGCTCACCGCCTCCGACGCCGCGGTCGCGGAGCTGCTGGGCTGAGCGCCGGCACACACCCGTCGACGGACCGTACCCGGCGCGGCTAGGGTGCTCGGGATCAGCCGACGGAGGAGGCGCAGGTGCCGACACGCATCACCGGTGACGATCCCTCCCACGATCCCGAGGCCGCCAGGCGCCGTGCCGAGCCGGAGCCAGGAGAGGTCCTGGGAGACCGGCTCTGGTCACGGGACACCGAGGACCTGGAGATGGAGGATCCCGTGCGCAGGAGCGAACCCCCGCGCGAACGAGGGTTCTGACCCGCGCGACCGAGCGGAGTCCGACGGCTCTCAGACAGGGGTGCGGGGACAGCGCATAGCCTCGGCGCATGACTCCCTGGCAGCCGGACCTGCTCGCACGCCTCGCCGAGCGCGTCCCCGGTGACGTCGTCCCCTACGGCTCGGTGACCGCGCCGGAGCTGCTCGACGGGTGGAGCGACCTCGACGTGGCCGTCACCGCGCGGGAGCCCTTCGAGCTCGAGGCCGTGCTCGGTGCGCCGCTGTGGACGGTGCAGGAGGCGGCCGACGGGGACACGCAGGTGCTGCGTGCGGTGCTCGTGGACGGCCGGCGCGTGGACCTCGGCATCCGCGGTGCTCGGGCGCGCGTCCCCGAGGCGGCGGCCGATGCGCCGATCCGCTTCGAGGCGGCGCTCGCCGTGGTGCGCTTCGGCCGCGGCAGCGACCTCATCGGCCTGCACCTCACGCTCGGCATCCTGCGGGAGGCGCTCGTGCAGTCCATGCTCGCGGCGGACGCCGCGACCGGGACCGCGCACCATCGCACCGCGACCGAGCACGACGCGCGCGCCGCCGAGGCGCAGGCCGTGCTCGCCGAGCCCCTCGGGCCCCGCATGGCCATGGACGCCTACGCCCTGTACGGGCGCCGGCGCGCCGAGATCGAGCCGGGCTACGCCGCAGATCCTGCCCCGCTCGAGGCGGTCCTCAGGCGGGGAGCGGCTTCCGGAAGCAGACGCTGATCCCGTCGGCCGGGTCGTAGGGAGCGAACACGGGGACGCGCTCCCAGCCCTGCCGCTCGTAGAGCGCGATCGCCTCGGGCTGGCGGTTCCCGGTCTGCAGGAACAGCTCCGTGGCGCCCTGCTCGCGGGCACCCTCCTCGAGCTGCTCGAGCACGGCGCTCGCGAGACCCAGACGGCGATGGCCGGCGTCGATGAACAGGCGCTTGACCTCCCAGCGGTCCGGGAGCCGGCGCAGGGTGCCCGTCGCGGCGACCTCGCCGTCCACGAGGGCGAGCAGCAGGAAGGCGACGTCCTCCGTGGTGGGCGGCGCCGGGCGGGGGCTGTCCCCGCGCAGGGCCGCGTACCGGGGGCCGATCTCCGCGTCCATCGCGGCGCGCAGGGCCTCGCCGCGCGGATCGTCCCAGGTGGTGCGCTCCCAGGTGAGGGTGCGGCCGTCCCGCAGGAGCGTCCGTCCCTGATCGGTGGCGGTCATGCGGGCACCTCCGTCGTGTCCCGGCGGGCGGGGATCGAGGCGATGAGCTGGCGCGTGTACTCCTCGCGCGGGTCCGTGAGCACGCGGCCGACGGTACCCTCCTCGACGACCTCGCCGCGGCGCAGCACCGTGAGGGTGTCCGCGAACTGGCGCACCACGCCCAGGTCGTGGGAGATGAACAGGTAGGTCAGGCCCAGGTCCCGCTGCAGGGTGAGGAGCACCTCGAGGATCCCCGCCTGCACACTCACGTCGAGGGCGCTCGTCGGCTCGTCGAGCACGAGGACGTCCGGCCGCAGGGCGAGGGCCCGGGCGATCGCGACGCGCTGGCGCTGCCCGCCGGAGAGCGTGCCGGGGCGCCGCGAGCGCAGCGCCTCGGGCAGGCGCACCGCCTCGAGCGCCCAGGCGGCGCGCTCCTCCCGCTCGGCGCGGTCGCCCACCCGGTACAGGTCCAGCGGCTCGCGGACGATCCGTTCCACGGTGAAGCGCGGGTCCAGGGAGGTGAAGGGGTTCTGGTGGACGATCTGCAGGTGGCGGCGCACCTCGCGCAGCGCCCGACGGTCCGTCGGATCGACCGCGCGGCCGCCCACGGTGAGGCTCCCCGCGTCGACGGTCTCGAGGCCCAGCAGCGCGCGGGCCGCCGTGGACTTCCCCGAGCCGGACTCGCCCACGAGGGCGTGGTTGCGGCCGCGGGGGATCGCGAAGGAGACGCCGTCCAGCGCCCGCACCTCGCGGTCACGGCTGCGGAAGGTGCGGGAGACGTCGGAGACCAGCACCTGCGGCGCATCGGTGCGGCAGGCGTCGCCCGTGAGCGGGTGCCGTTCGTCCCGCTCCGCGCGCAGCCCCGCGAAGCGGTCCGGGTTCAGGCCGGGGACGTCCGCCTGCAGGGCCCGCGTGTACGCCGAGCGGGGCGCGGTGAACACCTGCGCCGTCGGCCCCGCCTCCTGGACCGCGCCGTCCTGCAGCACGACGACCTCCTCCGCGCGGGCGGCGGCGATCGCGAGGTCGTGCGTGATCAGCAGGACCCCGATCCCGAGCTCGCGGCACAGGTCGTCGAGCAGGTCGAGGATCTGCTTCTGCACGGTGACGTCGAGGGCGGAGGTGGGTTCGTCGGCCACGAGCAGCCGCGGCCCGGGCAGGATCGCGAGCGCGATGAGCACCCGCTGCAGCTGCCCGCCGGAGAGCTGATGGGGGAAGGAGTCGATGATCCGCTGCGGGTCCGGCAGCCCCACCCGCTCGAGCGCTCCGCGCACGAGCGCCTCGCGGTCCGCGCGGCGGCGCGCCCCGGGCACGAGCGCCGCCGCCTCGAGCGCCTGCGCGCCGATCGAGCGCACCGGGTTCAGCGAGGAGCCCGGATCCTGCGGGACGAAGCCCAGCACGCGGCCGCGCAGCGGCAGGAACTCCGCCTCGCGCAGGCCCGTGAGCTCACGGCCCTGCACGGCGATCGAGCCGTCGACGCGGGCGCGGCGGGAGCCGAGCAGCCGCAGCACGGCCCGCGCGATCGTCGACTTCCCCGAGCCGGACTCGCCGATCAGCGCGAGCGCCGAGCCCTCGGCCACGGAGAACGAGACGTCGTGCACGACCTCGGTGTCCCCGTAGGCGACGCTCAGACCGCTCACCTGCAGCAGCGGGGCGGGCGGCGCGGGCTCCGGGACCGTTCCGTCGGTGCTGCTCTGTGTGTGCTCGAGAATGCTCATCGGTTCCTCCCCTGATCCAGCCAGCGGCTGATGCGGCTCACGGACAGCACGACGACGGCGATGACAAGACCCGGGGCGATCACGAGCCACGGGGCGTGCAGGAGATGCTCGCGGCCGTCGGAGACGAGCAGACCCCAGTCGGAGGCCGGGGGCGGATCCCCGTAGCCGAGGAACGCGAGCCCGGCGATCACGAGGATCGCGACGCCGAACTGCAGGATCGCGAGGGACACGACGGGCCGCAGCGCATTGGGCAGCACGTGCCGCAGCAGCACGTACGCGGAGGAGCCGCCGTTCACGCGCGCCGCCTCGATGAACACGCTCGTACGCACCCGCAGCACCTCCGCCCGCATGAGCCGGGCGAACACGGCGACCGCGGAGACGCCCGTCGCGATCGCGGCGTTGCGGGTGTCGTAGCCGAGCGCCGTCACGACGACCACGGCGAGCAGGAAGCCGGGGATCGCGAGCAGCACCTCGACCACGCGGCCCACGACCGCGTCCACCCAGCCGCCGAGGTAGCCCGAGAGCAGGCCCAGCACGCCGCCCACGACCACACCGATCGCGACCGCGATCAATGCGCTCGTCATCGAGGAGGCCGAGCCGTGGATGATCCGCGTGAGCAGGTCCCGCCCCAGGTGGTCGGTGCCCAGCCAGTACTGCCCGCCGGGTGCGGTGAACTTGTCGTCCGGCACGCCGAGCGCCGGATCGTGGCGGGTGAACAGGCCCGGCACGAGCGACCAGGCGAGGACCAGCAGGATCACCGCGAGGGACAGGATCACCGTCACGGGCGGTCGTCGGCGGGCGAGGGCGCGCGGGCGGGCCGCGGCGAGCGGCCCGGAGGTGAGCGCGGTGGCGGTCATCGGGTTCCCTCCGTCCCGCGCAGCCGCGGGTCCAGCAGCGGGTACAGCAGGTCGATCACGAGGTTCACGACGACGAACACGGCGGCGGAGAGCACCACGGCGACGAGCAGCACGGGCACGTCCTGTGCGGCGACCGCCTTCTGCACGACCGTCCCGACGCCCGTGCGGCCGAAGATCGTCTCGGTGATGAGCGAGCCGCCCAGCACCTCGCCGAGCACGAGGCCGACGACGGTCACGGTGGGCAGCAGGGACGGGCGCAGCAGGTGCCGCAGCACCACCTGCGCGGGCGGCAGGCCGCGCGAGACGGCGACCTCCGCGTAGTCCTGGCCGGCGGAGTCGTCGAGCGCGGTGATGAGCACCTGCGCGATCTGCGCGGAGACGGGGATCGCGAGGGTGAGCGCCGCGGCGAGCGTGGAGCCCGCGCTGTCCGGGTCCACGAGGCTGAAGAGCCCCAGGTTCACGGCGAGCACCTGGATCAGCACGAGGCCGATGAGGAAGTTCGGGGTCGAGAGGAACACCGTGGGCAGGGCGCGCACGACGCCGTTCAGCGGCCCCTCCGGCAGCAGCCGCGAGAGCAGGCCCAGCACGGCCGCGATGAGCACCGCGAGCACGAGCGCCGTGACGGCGAGGGCCAGCGTCGAGGGGATCGCGGCGCCGAGCACCGCGGTGACCGGCTGCGAGGTGGACAGCGACAGCCCCAGGTCCCCGCGCACCGCATTGCCGAGCGAGAGCAGCAGCTGCACGAGGACGGGCTTGTCGAGGCCGTGGAAGGAGCGGATCTGCGCCTTCTCCGCGTCGGTGTACCCGGCCTGCGGGCTGTCCAGCTGCGCGGAGATCGGGTCGCCCGGGATCGCGGCGAGCACGAGGAACACGAGCACGTACGCGAGGACGACGACGATCAGCGCCTGGCCGGTCCGGCGCGCGGCGAAGGAGGCGTAGCGGCGGGCGGAGGCGGCGGCGGCGGCCGACGGCGCCGCGGCCCGGCGGGGGAGGGTGGCCGCGGTGCTCATGAGGGCTCCTTCGTGGCGGCGTGGTACGAGGGGATCGCGACGGCGTTGAAGCTGATGCCGCTCAGCCCCGGGGTCTGCACGTAGATGCGCTGCACGTTCTGCTCGAGGGGGATGAAGTACGCCTGCTCGAGCACGTGCCGGGACAGCTCGTCGACCACGCCGGCGCGCTCCTCGCGGGAGACGGCGCCGGCGACCTCGTCCCGGAGCCGCACGAGCTCCGCGTCGGAGGAGCCGACGGCGAACCAGTCCTCGCCCTCGTCGGTCACGACCCCGGCGACCGTGCCGACGTCCACGAAGCTGCGGGTCACCTCGGCGACGCCCTGCGTCGGGTCGTTGGTGACGCGCTCGCCCCAGGTGGGGATGTCGAGCTTCTGCGTGCGCACATGGATCCCGAGCCGGCCCAGGTGCTGGCCGATCAGCTCCGCCTCGGGGACGGAGCCGGTGAGGTACGGGGTGGGGTAGATCGTGAAGCCGAGCTGCACGCCGTCCTTCGTGCGGAAGCCGTCGGCGTCGCGCTGCGTCCACCCGGCCTCGTCGAGCAGGGACGCCGCGAGCTCCGGGTCGTAGTCGAAGAGGTCCGTGAGGTCCGTGGCCTCGGGGACGCCGGACTGCAGCCAGCTCGTCGCCGGCTCCCAGGCGTCGGTGAAGACGGTCCGCAGGATCTCCGCACGGTCGATGCCGCGCGTGAACGCCTGCCGCACGCGCACGTCGTCGAAGGGCGCGACGTCGGTGCGGAGGTTGTAGCCGTGCACGAAGCCGAGGTAGCGGGGCACCTCGATGTGGAAGCCGGCCTCCGTGAAGGAGTCCAGCACCTGCGGGTTCACGTTGTAGGACACGTCGGTCTGGTGAGCGCGCGCGGCGGAGGCGCGCAGCGTGTCGTCCGGGAGCACCGTGAAGGTGATCGCGGCGAGGCTCGCCGGTCCGCTCGCGCCGAGCACCTCGGGCGCCCAGTCGTAGTCCTCGCGGCGCACGAGGCGCACATGGTCACCGGCGGCCCAGGAGTCCAGCACGAAGGGGCCCGAGCCGATCTGGAAGGCGAGGTCGGACTGCTGCTCGAGGCTGCCGGCGAGGCTCGACGGGGCCATGAGCTGGCAGCCGTGGTAGCCGAGGGTCGGCAGGAAGGAGAGGGTCGGCGCGGTGAAGGAGACCCGCACGGTCCGCGCGTCCACGGCCTCCGCGGCCTCGAAGGTGCTGCCCGGGAACAGGCCCACCCGGGCGAGCCCCTCCTCGGGCCGGCCGACGGCCCAGGCCTGGATGTTCGCGACGACGGCCTCCGCGTCCAGCGGCGTGCCGTCGGAGAAGGTGACGCCGTCCCGGAGGTGGAGCACGTACGCGGTCGCGTCCTCGTCCTGCTCCCAGGACTCCGCGATCCACGGGGACACCTTCCCCTCGGGGTCGGTGTGCACGAGCTTGTCCGTGAGCTGCTGCCACACGTTCGCCTCGTAGCTCGAGATGGCGCTCTTGGAGGGCACCCAGCCGCCGTCGAGGTTGGAGATGAGGAAGCTGAGCTCCTGGTCCTGCGCGTCGGCGCCGCCGTCGGCCTGCGCGGCGTCGACCGCGCAGCCGGCGAGGGGGAGCGCGGCGAGGCCCAGGGCCCCGGCCCCG
Organism: Brachybacterium sp. NBEC-018; assembly: GCF_024860185.1. Lineage (NCBI taxonomy): Bacteria > Bacillati > Actinomycetota > Actinomycetes > Micrococcales > Dermabacteraceae > Brachybacterium > Brachybacterium sp. NBEC-018. Next base: position 3,588,223 of record NZ_CP100650.1, on the reverse strand, counting down.
AGGCCCTGCAGGAGGTGGCGCCGGGAGGTCGGGGTCATCGCCGCGCCTCGGGGGAGGTGAGGGCGCCGACGAGCCGCTCGACCCCGGTGCGCAGGCCGTCCTCGGGCAGGTGGCTGATGCCGATCCGCAGCCGGCCGCGATCCTCCGTGCCCTCCTCGAGGAAGAAGAAGCGGCCGAGCACGGCATCGGTCCCGAAGCGGGTGCGGGCCAGCTGCTGCGCGGCGGCGAGGTCCACGCCCTCGTCCTCCACGCGCGCCCACAGGAAGATCCCGCCGCTGCGATGGTCCACCGTGACCCCGCCGGGGAGGGCCGCGTCGAGCAGCCCCGCGACCAGGTCGAAGCGGTCGGCGTAGGCGGCGCGGGCGCGGTCCGCGATGCCGTCGAGGCCGCCGTCCAGCGGGGCATGGTCGCCCGCGCCGACGATCCGCTCGACGACGGACTGCACGAGCACCGAGGAGTGCTGGTCCTGGTTCGCGCGCAGCCGCGTCACGGGGCCGACGAGCCAGGTGGGCAGCACGAGGTAGCCGAGCCGCAGCCCCGGGCCGAGGACCTTCGAGAAGGTCCTCACGTGCACCACGAGCTCGGAGCCGAGGTCGTAGTCCGCGGGCACCTCGACGCCGGGGAAGCCGAGGCCCGCGTACGCGTTGTCGGAGACGATGACGAAGCCGAACCGCTCGGCGAGCTCCGTGAGGCGCTCGCGCTGCGCGGCCGGCGTGACGAAGCCCGTCGGGTTGTGGAAGTCGGGGACCGTGTACAGCAGCTTCGGGCGCGCGCCCGCCTCGAGCCGGGCCTCGAGGGCGTCGATGTCGAAGCCGTCCTCGCCGAGCGCGAGCGGGAGCACCTCGACCTCGTGGTGCTGGAGGTCGCGGAAGATCAGCGGGTACGTGGGGTCCTCGACGACGATCCGGTCGCCGCGGTCCAGCAGCGCGTCGAACACGAGGGACAGGCCGTGGAAGGCGCCGTTGGTGATGAGCACGCGGCTCGCGTCCACGCCCTCGCGCTCCGCGATCCACTCGCGCAGCGGGGTGATCCCCGGCGTCACGTTGTACTGCAGCGCGGCGACGAGGGCCTGCGGGTCCTCGGTGAGCGCGGCGGTGGCCCGTCGGATCGCGTCGAGGGGGAGGGCGTCCGCGCTCGGGGCGCCGCCCAGCAGCGGCACCGCACCCGGCAGCGCTCCGGTCGCCTTGCCGAAGCCGCGCGAGCGGTCCTCCCGGGCGCCGAGCGCGGAGAGGAGGCCGCCGGCGAGGTGCTCGGGGGAGAGGCGGGCAGGGGCGGTCGAGGTCGTGGTCATCACAGGGCCTTCCCGGGGTTCAGCAAGTGGCGGGGATCGAAGGCGTCCTTCAGGCGGCGCTGCAGGTCGCGGGAGGGGGTGGGGAGCTCGAGGTCGAGCCAGCCGCGCTTGGCGGTGCCGATGCCGTGCTCGCCGCTGATCGTGCCGCCCAGGTCGATCGCGGCCCGGACGAGGTCGTCCGCGGCGGCGAGGATCGCGGGCGGGAGCTGCCCGGGCACGTCCTCCGGGGCGGAGGGCAGGGCCAGGCTCGGGTGGAGGTTGCCGTCTCCCGCATGGGCGACGGCGGAGGTCTGCACGCCGTGGCGGGCGCCGATCTCCGCGAGCTCCGCGAAGACGGCGCCCAGCCGGGACTTCGGCACGGCGACGTCCTCGCCGAGGCGGTGCCCGCCGGCGCCCGATCCGCGGCCCGAGCGGCGCAGCTCCCACAGGTGCTCCGCCTCCGCCTCGTCCTCGATCACGCGCAGTGCGGCTCCGGCGACGGTGAGCGCCGCGGTGAGGTCCGTGGTCTGCTCCTCGACGCCGTAGCCGTCGAGCTCGATGAGCAGGATCGTCGTGTCGCCCTCGGCGATCCGGGATCCCGCGTTCGCGTCGATGTCGTGGAGCGTCGCCGCGTCCAGCAGCTCCGTCGCGGCGGGCCGCACGGGGCTCAGCGAGATCGCGTTGACCCCGGCCGCGGCGGCGGTCGTCGACGGGAAGCGGGCGAGCAGGGTGCGGCGCGCGACGGGCAGCGGGCGGATCCGCACCGTCGCGGCGGTGACCACGGCGAGCGTGCCCTCGGAGCCGATGAGCAGCTGCGTGAGGTCCAGGCCCGTGACGCCCTTGATCGAGCGGTGGCCGGTGCGCAGGAGCGTGCCGTCGGCCAGGACCGCCTCGAGGGCGAGCACCGACTCGCGGGTCACGCCGTACTTCGCGCAGTGCAGCCCTCCCGCGTTGGTGGCGATGTTGCCGCCGATGCTCGAGAGTCGCGCGCTCGCCGGGTCCGGAGCGTAGAAGAAGCCGTGCGGGGCCAGCGCGGCGGAGAGGTCCGCGGTGATGACGCCCGCCTCGACCACGGCGACCTCGTCGAGCGGGTCGATCTCGCGGATCGCGGTGAGCCGCTCGAGGCCCAGCACGATCGCGCCGTGCGAGGGGACGGCGCCGCCGGAGAGGCCGGAGCCGGAGCCGCGCGGCACGACGACGGTGCTCGTCTCGTGCGCGGCGCGCAGGGTCGCCTGGACCCCCGCGGTGTCGCGGGGAAGGACGAGCAGGAACTCGGTGCCGGCCTCGGCGCGGACGGCCGTGTCCCCCGCGTAGCGCTCCTCGGGCTCCGTGACCACGGCGTCCTCGCCGATCTCGGCGCGCAGCCGGGCGGCGAGGTCGGTGAGATGCGGGTTCAGCCCGGTGGTCGCGGTGGTCGTCACGCTGGCTCCTGGAGGTCGGAAGTGATCGTCGTCCATGGTGGGGGCGGTGGAGGCATAAGAGCAAACGATGACCAACATAAGCGTTCATGTCGCGTCATCGAGGGGCGGGGGTCGGCGGGCCGACGCGCAGGCGTGGCGGGCGCGACCCGCGGATCGACGGGGTCGGGGTGGCGCCGAGGGGGAGGGGTCGGCGGTGATGGCGAGACCGGCGGGTCGATGTCGACGTGGCTCGGCGATGGGGTCGGCGGCGGGGTCGGCGGCGAGGTCGCCGGTGGAGTCGCCGGGGGCGTCATCGGGGGCGCCGCGGGAATGCCTCGAACGCCCAGGGGGGGGAGGTCATATGTCACCGGGAGCCGATGAGAGCCTTTCCTCAACAATGGCCAATTATCCACATTAACGGCATGTGCATTGAACGGTGGAGGTGAGGGGTGTAGGGGGGGTGCTGGGGCGGGCCGGGGCGCGATGGTGCTGCGGTGGAGGACGGGAGTCGTCACCGTCGCTGCCGGTCACACGACGATCTGCGTAGCGCGGCCGGCCTCGATGCTGCTGTCGTCGACGGCCCCGGGGGCACTGTCGCACTCGGTGCCGCCCGCCGACGTCGCGGATCGTTCCTCCCCCGAGGGTGGTTGTCCACATTCTCGAGTTCGTGATCGAGAATGCTGGCCATCGGCGAACAGGTGTTCTAAAATGAGGGGAGTGGGGGCGAGGTGAGTTTCCTCGTTCTCGCTGATTCCGTGCAGTGCGCGAGAGCGCCGGGCAGATGCTTCTGGGAGGGGTGGTGGGTGATGACGGTGACGCGACCGCACGGCACGGCGCCGTCCGATGGCGAGCGGCCCGATCGCGCCGCGCTCTCCCACCGGTTCCGTCGGCCGCCCCGTGGGCGCAGTCACGTGACCGCCGAGAACCTCGCGGCGAAGGGGGATCTCGAGGAGGACTCCGCGGAGGCCGTCGTCCTGCGACGCGTCCTCGAGCGGCGCCGCACCGTGCACGCCCACCTCTACATCGAGGAGCTCCGTGACCTCGCCTCCCTGTGGGACGGCGCCTCCGGGGACGACGGCGGCAACGGGATCGCCGCCGGGCTGGTGCTGCGGTCCCGGATCGGCCGCGCCACCCGTCGGCTCCACTACGCCTACATCGGGGTCACCGATCTGCCCGCGTGCCTCGCCCGGGTCGAGTCGGGGGACCTTCCCACGGAATGGTTCGACCAGCTCGTCCGCGCCGTGCGCGACCTTCCGGGAGCCGAGCGCCGTCAGGTCGACGAGACCGTCGCGGGGTGGCGGGTCGAGTCGCTGTCCCCGGATCGTTTCCGGACCCTCGTGAAGCACCTCGTGACCTGGCTCGACCCTGAGGTCGGCGCCGGAGGGGACCCCGCATCGAGGCGGGACGTCTTCCTCGAGCACGCGCCGGCACCGGACGGGACCGCGTTCCTCACCATCGTCGGCCCGATCCCGGAGATCCTCGACCTCAGCACGCGCCTGGACCAGGCCGCCCGCTCGGTGCAGGATGCGCAGCGGCACGCCCTCGAGCGGATCGCCGCCGGTGGCCAGGACCGGCAGATCCCCTGGGACCGGGACGGGGAGGTCGCCGCGAGCGGGCGGCCGATGTCGCTGCGGGCACTCCGCTACGTGCTGCTCACGCGCAGCCCGATCGCGACCGACGGGGTCGAGGTCCCGTCGATGCCGCTGCGGATGAACCTCACCGTCCCCGTCCTCTCCCTGCTCGGCATGTCGGACGCCCCCGCGACGCTCGAGGGCGTGCATCCGATCCCGATCGACATGGCCCGCACGCTCTGTGCGCGGGCGACGGTGTGGCATCGCGTCCTGACCCACCCGGTCACCGGGGAGTTCCTGCCGGTCGCGGCCCGGCAGTATCGGCCCAGCGCGGCGATGATCGAGCACCTGAGGCTGATCGACCCCCTGTGCGCGGTGCCGGGCTGCGATCGCACCGTGCTCCACGTGGGGGAGTGGGACCACATCGAGGAGTTCGACCATCTCGATCCCGCCGCGGGCGGGCCCACCTCGCCGGAGAACCTCCACGGGCTCTGTCGGAGCCACCACCGGATGAAGACGGACGGAGCGCTGGACCCCCAGCGCTCCCCGGACGGCGCCTCCACGCGGTGGGCTGCCGGCGGCATCGACTGGGTGGACGTCCAGAAGAACTCCGACCTCGTCACCAGCGTCCTCGCCGCGACGTACCAACGGGTCTGGGACCGGTTCCAGGAGAGGATCCGCGTCGCCGAGGCGATCACCGCGGGCCGGAACGGTCCACCGGGCGATGCCTTCCCCGGCGATGAACCTCCACCATCATCGGAACCCGACCCGCCGTTCTGAGTCGCTGCCCCGCGCCCCGGGGGCAGTGCGGCTCAGTACCCCGGCGGGCGGTAGCCGGCCGCGGCGTACTGCGCCGCCAGCCGCTCGTTGTGCCGCGAGGCGGCCATGCATCCCCAGATCATGCTCGTGATCCACGCCGCGACCCCGATGAGCGGGACGAAGGCGAAGAGTGCGGCGCCGAAACCCAGTGTCAGCACCGAGAGGATGCCGATCACGACGACCGCGAGCACGATCGCGCCGAGCGTCACGCCCAGCAGGATCAGCGCGCCCGAGGTCGTCGCGTAGAACATGCCCAGAACCCCGAAGAAGAAGGTGAGCACGAAGGTCACGACCACGCTCTTCGGCGCCGGCATCATCATCACCGGGGGAGGGCCGTAGGCGGCCGGCGCGGCATAGGGCTGGACCTGTCCCGGGTGCAGCGGCGCGTGCTGAGGATGGCCGGCCTGCTGCTGCGGCATGCCGTAGGGCTGTGCGACCGGCACGAGCTCGCCCTGCACGACGGGTCCCTGCGGCCGGTGCTCGCGCCGCGGATCAGGCGCGATGGGTGAGGTGGTCATGGAATCCCCCTGATGCTCGTCGCTCGGCCGAGATCCCCGCTCGGCGTCCCGGTCATCGTAGGGGACGCGACCGTCACGCCTGCGGGGGCCGCAGCGCCGTCTCGTCGTCCCCGTGGATCGGGACGTGCGCCTCGGGGATGTCCTCGTAGCTCGCGGGATCGGAGATCGGCTCGAGGTGCGTGAGCACGCGCAGCGACGGCAGAGCCGTCATGAGCTCCGTCTCGAGCTCCTCGATGTAGTCGTGGCCCTGCTTGACCGTCCACTCGTCCGGCACGAGCACGTGCACGTTCATGTAGCGCTCCTGGCCCGCCTCGCGGGTCTGCAGGCCGTGGAAGGTGACCGTGCCGTCGGTGCGACGTCGGAGGATCTCGGTGATGACCTCGTTCTCCTCCTCCGGCAGCGCCTTGTCGAGGAGCCCCGAGACGGACTCCGAGATCAGGCCGACGCCGGTGACGATGATGTTCACGCCCACGAGGAACGCGACGACCGGGTCCAGCCGGTCCCAGCCGGTGATCACCACGAGCGCGACGCCCACGAGCACGCCCGCGCTGGTGACGACGTCGGTCATGAGGTGCTTGCCGTCCGCCCGCAGGGTGATCGAGCGGTGCGTGCGGCCCGCGCGCAGCAGCACCAGGGCGACGCCTCCGTTGACGAGGCTCGCGACGACGCTGATCGCGAGGCCCCAGCCGACGTTCTCGATCGGCCGCGGGTGGATGAAGCGCTCGACGGAGCTCACGAGGATCACGGCCGCCGCCACGAAGATCATGACCCCTTCGACCGCGGCCGAGAAGTACTCGGCCTTCGCGCGGCCGTAGAGGAAGCGCTCCGTCGCCGGACGGATCGCGACCCGCAGGGCGATCAGCGCGACGACGGCGGCGACGAGGTTGACGACCGACTCGGCGGCGTCGGAGAGCAGGCCGACGGAGCCCGTCATGACCCAGGCGCCGGCCTTGAGGGAGATCGTGAGGATCGCGGCGGCGATCGACAGCCACGCGAACCTCGTGAGGTCCACGCGCTCCGGGGCGGGACGGGTGGTGGCGGTCATCGGCGCTCCTTGCGCGGGGGATCGGGGGCGAGCGAGCCGTCGGGGGCGATGTGCTCGAAGATCTGCTCCACGAGCTCCACCACGTGCGGATCGTCCACCGTGTAGTAGCTGTGCCGGCCCTCGCGGGTCGCGGAGACGATGCCGGTGAGCCGGAGCTTGCGCAGGTGCTGGCTCGTGGTGGGCAGGCTCAGGCCCACCTTCTCGGCGAGCTCGCCCACGTCGTAGCGGCCCGTGCTCATGAGCTGCACGAGATGCAGCCGAGCCGGGCTCGCGAGCATCGAGAAGGTGTCCGCGGCGGCGGCGAGCTGCGGCTCGGTGGGAGCGCCCGTGGAGCCGCCCGTCGGGGCGGCCGCGCTCGGTGCGGGGCGGGGCGGTGTCGGCACGTCGACCATCCTCCCCGACGTTTCGTCACTCGCGCAACTGACGAATCGTCGGCTGTGGCGGAGCCGACCTCGACCCACCCCCGGTCCCGCTATCGTGTGGCCACCGTGACACCGTCGTCCGTGGAGGAGAACCCGTGTACAACCTCGCCGTCGCCCTCGAGGACAGCGCCCGCACCGTCCCCGACCACCCCGCCCTCGTGCTCGGGGAGACCTCGCTGACCTACGCCCAGGTCGACGCCGCCGCGAACCGGGTCGCCCACCTGCTGGTCTCCCTCGGCGTGACCCCCGGGGACCGCGTGGTGCTCAGCTGCCCCAACCTCCCGCAGTTCCCGATCGCCTACTTCGGCATCCTCAAGGCCGGCGCCGTCGTCGTCCCCATCAACGTGCTGAGCAAGCCGCGCGAGATCACCTACTTCCTCGACGACGCCGAGGCCGTCGCCGCCCTCTGCTTCGAGGGCACCGAGGAGCTGCCCATCGGCCGCTTCATGGTCGAGGGCGCCCGCGAGGCGGCCCGGCCGCCGCAGGTCGTGCTCATGACAGCGGATCCCGCGGCCCCCAGCCCCTACGAGGGCGTGCCCACCCTCGCCGCGGCCGTCGCCGAGCTCCCCACACGCTTCGAGACCGTCCAGCGCCGCGAGACGGACACCGCCGTCGTGCTCTACACCTCCGGCACCACCGGCCGGCCCAAGGGCGCCGAGCTCAGCCACTCCAACCAGCTGATGAACGCGCTCACCTGCAACCGGCTGTTCAGGTCGCAGCCGGGGGAGGACACCCACCTCGTCGCGCTGCCCCTGTTCCACACCTTCGGCGCGACGGTGAACCTCACCTCCGGCTTCTCGCTCGGGGCGACCCTCGTGCTGCTCCCGCGCTTCGACCCGCAGCGGGCGCTCGACCTCCTGCTCGCGCACCGGGTGACCGTCTTCGCCGGCGTCCCCACCATGTGGTGGGCGCTGCTGCGGCAGCTCTCCGTCTCAGCGGGGGCCGACGGCGAGGGGATCGCCGAGCGCCTCACCGAGCACCTTCGTCTCGGCGTCTCGGGCGGTGCGCCGCTGCCCGTGGAGATCCTGCGCGAGGTGCGCGAGCGCCTCGGCATCTCGATCATGGAGGGCTACGGCCTCTCCGAGACCTCCCCGGTGGCGAGCTTCTCCCTCGCGGACCGCCCCCGCCCCGGCTCGATCGGGCTGCCGGTGTGGGGCGTGGAGATGGACCTCATCGACCCGACGGACCCCGACTGGGGCCGGGTCGAGGGGGCCGACGCGATCGGCGAGATCATCGTGCGCGGTCACAACGTCATGACCGGCTACCTCCGCCGCCCCGAGGAGACAGAGGCCGTGCTCCGCGACGGCTGGTTCCGCACCGGTGACCTGGGCCGGCGCGACGAGGAGGGCTTCTACTACGTCGTGGACCGCTCGAAGGACATGATCGTGCGCGGCGGCTACAACGTGTACCCGCGGGAGGTGGAGGAGGTGCTCATGGGCCACGAGCAGGTCTCCCTCGCCGCCGTGGTGGGCGTCCCCCACGACCGGCTCGGCGAGGAGGTCCGGGCCCACGTGATCCTCGTCGACGGCGCGAGCATCGGCGTCGAGGAGCTGACGGCATGGGCCAAGGAGCAGATGGCGGACTACAAGTACCCGCGCGAGATCGTGCTCGAGACGCAGCTGCCGATGACGGCGACCGGCAAGATCCTCAAGCGCGAGCTGCGCTGAGCGCCGGCCGGGCGGGAGGTCAGTCCACGTACCGGTCCGGCTCGGTGGCCACCGGAAGTCCGGCCGCCGCATAGGCGCGGAAGCCGCCGCGCAGGTCCGTCGCCCGGTGGAAGCCGAGCGCCCGCAGGTCCCGCGCCGCGAGCGAGGAGTGGTAGCCCTCGTTGCACACGACGACCACCTCGTCGTCGTAGCCCGGACCGCCCGGCATCCGCCACGCGCCCTGCGGGTCCAGGCGCCACTCGAGGACGAGCCGCTCCACGACCACCGCCCCCGGGATGTGACCCTCCGGCTCCCGGGTCACGGCCGAGCGCACGTCGATCACATGGGCGCCGCGCGCGATCGCCGCGGGCAGCGCCTCCGGCTCGACGGGGCTCGTGCCGGCGCGGGCCTCGGCGAGGACCTGGTCGATCGAGCGGGGCGGAGTCGGCTGCGGCATGTCGCCCACCGTAGAGGAACGGCCCCGGGCCGGTGGCGGCGCCACCGGCCTGGGGCCGTTGTCCGTGCGAGGTCGGGTCAGCGACCGCGACCGGAGGAGAAGGCCGCGAGGCCGCCGCTCGGCCGCTCGCCGCTCGTGGTCGAGTAGACGCCGGAGGAGCCGCCCTGGCGACCGCCCGAGCGTCCCTGACCGCCGGAACGGCCCTGGCCGCCGGAGCGTCCGCGACCGCCGGAGCGACCGCCCTGCTCGCCGTCGCCGCGACCGCCCTGACCACGGCCGCCCTGGCCGCGACCACCCTGCTCACGATCGCCGCCCTGGCCGCGCCCGCCGCGACCGCGACCGCCGCCCTGACCGCGACCGCCCTGTCCACGGCCGCCGCCCTGACCGCGGCCGCCGCGACCGCCCTGGCCGCCGCCGGAGGAGGCCTGCTGGGGCTGCTCGCCGGAGGGCGCCTCGACGGGGGAGTCGGAGATGATGCGCTCGCCCGGGGCGAGATCGCGCAGCACGTCGCTGCTCACGCGGACGCCCTGGTGGTGCGTCGGGCGGATGTTCGCCTTCCGCATGAGGTCGTGGACGTCCTTCTTCTGGTCCGGCGTCTGCACCGTGATGACGGTGCCGCTCTCGCCGGCGCGGGCCGTGCGGCCCGAGCGGTGCAGGTACGCCTTGTGCTCGACCGGCGGATCGGCGTGGACCACGAGGCCCACCTCGTCCACGTGGATGCCGCGCGCGGCGATGTCGGTGCACACGAGCGTCGAGGCGGTGCCGTCGCTGAAGGCCTCGAGGTTGCGGGTGCGGGCGCCCTGGGAGAGGTTGCCGTGGAGCTCCACGGCGCCCACGCCCTGGGCGCGCAGCTTGCGGGCCATGTTCTTCGCCCCGTACTTGGTGCGGGTGAACATGATGGTGCGGCCGGGGGCGGCGGCGAGATCGCGCAGCACGTCGAAGCGGTCGTTCGCGCCCACCTCGAGCACGTGGTGCTCCATGGTGCCCACGGGGCTCGTCGCCGGATCCGCGGAGTGGGTGACGGGCTCGTGCAGGAACTCCTTGACGAGCTTGTTCACGCCGGAGTCGAGGGTCGCCGAGAACAGCATCCGCTGGCCCTGCTTCGGGGTCGCGGCGAGGATGCGGCGCACCATCGGCAGGAAGCCCATGTCGGCCATGTGGTCGGCCTCGTCGATGACGGTGATCTCGACGCCGCCGAGGTCCGCGTGGCCCTGGCCCATGAGGTCCAGAAGGCGGCCCGGGCAGGCGATGAGCACGTCGACGCCGCCGGCGAGCGCCTGCACCTGCGGGTTCTGACCCACGCCGCCGAACACGACGGTGCTGCGGAGGCCCACGGCCTTCTCGAGCGGTCGCAGCGACTCGGCGATCTGGGAGGCCAGCTCGCGGGTGGGGGCGAGGATCAGGGAGCGGGGACGGCGCGCGGCGCGGCGACGCGGGTCGGCGAGCAGTCGCGCGACGAGCGGCAGCAGGAAGGCGTAGGTCTTGCCGGAGCCGGTGCGGCCACGGCCCAGCAGGTCGCGGCCGGCGAGGGAGTCCGGCAGCGTGGAGGACTGGATGGGGGTGGGGGTCGTGATGCCCTGCGGGGCGAGGGCGGCGACGAGGTCGGCGGGGACGCCGAGCTGGGCGAAGTCGGGGGAGGTCAACGGGTATCCGTTCTGGAGGTTCGTTCCGCCCGGCGCGCAGCGGCCCGGCGCGTCCGGGAAGCGATCTCCTGGACGCGGCCTCCGGCCGGCGCTGTCACCACCGCGTGCGGGTGGGACCTGTGCCGCGGCGGGAGGACGGCACGCTCCTTCGACTCTAGGCCCTGCGACGTCCCAGGTCACCGGAGCGGCCCCCGCATGTGACATATCCGTGCGGCCTACCGCTCGTGGGATGATTCCGGCAGCACGAACGAGGAGGCCGACGTGGCGCGCAGGGTGAGCATCAAGGACGTGGCGCAGCGCGCCGGGGTGTCCTGGAAGACCGTCTCGAACGTCGTCAACGAGCGACCGGTGGTGCGGGCGGAGACCCGTGACCGGGTGCTCGCGGCGATCGACGAGCTGGGCTACGTGCCCAACGCCCTGGGCCGTGACCTGCGCGGCGGGCCCACCCGCACGCTCTCGCTCGTCGTGCCGGAGCTGCAGAACCCGTACTTCGCCCGCCTCGCCGAGCGCATGCAGTCCGCCGCCCGTGAGCGCGGCTGGACGGTGAGCGTCGAGGTGTCCCTGCACAGCCCGGAGACGGAGCTCGCCCATGTGCGCGGCCTCGTGCGCCGGCCCGTGGACGCCGTCGTCATCTCGCCCTCGGCGCTGGATCCCTCGGTGCTCCCGCACCGCGAGGGCGGGCCGCGCCTCGTGCTGCTGGGGGAGCTGCTGCCCGCCTCCCGCGACGTCACCCACGTGGTGATCGACAACGCGGCCTCCGCGGCCGACGTCGTCCGTCATCTCGTCGCCGAGGGCCGCTCGCGGCTGCTGTTCCTCGGCGCCGAGTCCGCGGTGCGGTCGACGGCGACGGATCGTGTGGCGGGCTTCCGGGCGGCGGTGCGCTTCGCGGACCTCGACCCCGACCGGCAGCTGCAGCGGGAGGCCCCGGGCTGGACCCGCGAGGCGGGGCGGGACTCGCTGCTCGCCGCGCTCGAGGAGGGCCTGCGCTTCGACGCCGTGATCGGCGGCAACGACCTGCTCGCGCTCGGCGCGCTGCATGCGCTGCAGGAGCGCGGGCTGCGGGTGCCGGAGGACGTGGCCGTCGTGGGCTGGGACGACATCGCGGAGTCCGCCTGGTCGCGGCCGGGGCTGACGACGATCGCCCCGGATCTCGACGCGCTCGTCGACGCGGCCCTCGATGCCGCCCTCGCGGAGGACGGCGCGGGCACCGAGCGGATCGTCGCGCACCGACTCGTGGTGCGCGGCTCGAGCAGCCCCGGTGCCTGAGCGGGCGCCCTCGCCGGCGACGCGGCCGGCGGCCGCGGTCCACGCCAGGATTCCCACGTTGCAATCCGTCGGCGGATGCGATGGAATGGTCACCGGCGTCACCCGCACGCCCCCGATCACCGCCGATCCCAGGAGTCCTCGTGACCACCACCCCCGCCCTGCCCGAGCAGCTGGCCGATCTCTTCGCCCGGGCGGACGCCCTCGCCTCCGCGCTCGACGCCCCGCTCTCCGAGGCGGCCGACGTCCCCCGCCCCGAGCACCCGCGCCCCCAGTTCCACCGGGCCGCCTGGCTGAACCTCAACGGCACCTGGCAGTTCGAGATCGACCGCGGCGACACCGGCCGCGAGCGCGGCCTGATCGAGCGCGAGCTCGAGCGCACCATCACCGTCCCCTTCGCCCCGGAGACCGCCGCCTCCGGGATCGGCGAGCGGGACTTCCTCGAGGCCGTCTGGTACCGCCGCACGATCACGGTCCCCGCCGCCTGGGAGGGGCTGCGCCCCGTCCTCCACCTCGGCGCCGTCGACCACGACGCGACGATCTGGGCGAACGGCCAGGAGGTCGCCCGCCACCGCGGCGGCTTCACCTCCTTCAGCGTCGACCTCTCCACCGTCCCCGGCGTGGGCCCCGGCGCCGAGGTCACCCTCGTGATCCGCGCCCGCGACCCGCACGACGCCGCCCAGGCCCGCGGCAAGCAGTCCACCTGGTTCCGCCCCACGCACGCCAACTACCACCGCACCACCGGGATCTGGCAGACGGTCTGGCTCGAGGGCGTCCCCGCGCACGAGATCCGCACCGTGCGCATCACCCCGTCGCTCGCCTCGCACTCCTTCGCGCTCGACGTGCCCCTGAACCGCGCCGTCCCCGGCACGAGCATCGAGGTCGTCGCGAGCGAGCCCGGCGGCGGCGAGGTCGCCCGCACGAGCGTCCGCGCCGACCTCGACCTCGCGCCCCACCTCGAGCTCACGATCCCCGAGGACGCCGTGCGCGTCTGGGGGCCCGGCGCCCCCGAGCTGTACGCGCTGGCCCTCACGCTGCGCGGGGCCGACGGCGCCGTGCTCGACGAGGTCTCCTCCTACGCGGGTCTGCGCTCCACCACGCTGAGCGGCCACGAGTACCGCATCAACGGCGAGAAGGTCTTCCAGCGCCTGGTCCTCGACCAGGGCTACTGGGAGGAGACCTTCATGACCACCCCGGAGGACGCCGCCTTCACGACCGACATCCGCCTCGCCCTCGAGGCCGGGTTCAACGGCGCCCGCCTGCACCAGAAGGTCTTCGAGGAGCGCATGCACTTCTGGGCGGACCTCCACGGCTACCTCACCTGGGGCGAGTTCGGCGACTGGGGCGTCTCCGGCCGCGGGCCCGACGGCGACAACCAGCAGCCCACCGCCTCCTTCATCGGGCAGTGGGTCGAGGCCGTCTCCCGCGACCGCAACCACCCCTCGATCATCGGCTGGTGCCCGTTGAACGAGACCCACCAGCTGCTGCACGACCGCCTCACCCAGCTCGACGACGTCACCCAGGCGATGTACGACGCGACCAAGCTCGCCGACCCCACCCGCCCCGTGCTCGACGCCTCCGGCTACTCCCACCGCGTGCGCGGAGCGGACGTCTACGACTCCCACTCCTACGAGCAGGACCCGGAGCGCTTCCGCGTCGAGCAGGCGGGCCTCGCCGAGGGGAAGCCCTTCGTGAACCGCCGCGACCTGGGCCCGGACGACTACCCCTACGCCGACGGCGGCTTCTCCCTGCCCTATGCCGGCCAGCCCTACTTCGTCTCCGAGTACGGCGGCATCTGGTGGAACGAGGAGGAGGCCCGCCGTGCCGCGGAGGCGGAGCGCGCGGGGAACAATGCCGCCGAGTCCTGGGGCTACGGCCAGCGCATCGCCTCCGAGGAGGAGCTCTACGAGCGCTTCGAGGGCCTCACCCGCGTGCTGCTCGAGGACCCGCGCATGTTCGCCTACTGCTACACGCAGATGACGGACGTCTTCCAGGAGAAGAACGGCATCGTCGACTTCGCGCGCGGCCGCAAGCTCGACCTCGCCCGGCTCCGCGCCGTGCAGGAGAAGGCCGCCGCGTACGAGCAGGAGGGCTGAGCCCGGGGGCGGGTGCGCCGTCGGCCGTCCACAGGCGAGGGGGGATCCCGCCCGTGGACGGCCGTGCCCGCACTACCCTCGCCGCCATGACGTCCTCCCAGCGACCGCTCGCAGCGGCGACGGTCGCCCTCGCGGTGCTCGCGCTCTCGGCGGGCTGCGACCTGCTCCCTGCACAGCCCGTGGACGCCTCCGCGGCGCAGACCCGGTACGCCGGTCTCCCCGGGGCGCTGCGTGACCAGCTCGAGGCGGAGTTCGGTGCGCTCCCGGCGGAGGACGCCGAGGCGATCGCCTACAGCGGCTCCGCCGAGGACTGCTCCTGGTCCCCGGGCGGCGTCACCGTCCCGGACGATCAGGGGGACACGCTCCTCGACGACGTGGCCGATGCCGCCCAGCCCGTGCTCACCGACCACGGCTTCGGCGAGCTCCGCCCGGCCGAGAAGGACGGCGTCGAGCCGTACCTGGTCGCCACGGGCGAGCGCGGTGCGGAGGTCACCGTGACCCGGTTCGGCGACGTGCACGTCGCCATCGAGATCCCCGTGGACACCGGGGGAGAGGCCTGCGACCCCGCGACCCTGCCCTGACCGAGGGCGCGGTCCGCGGGATCCGCGCCCGCATATTCCCGTGACACCGCTCGCGGGCGGGAGAAGCATGGGGGCATGGTCGATCAGTCGCGCCTCTGGGACGCCCACGCCGCCGCCACCTACGACACGCCCGGTGAGGGCATGTTCGCGCCCGAGGTGCTGGGCCCCACCGTCGAGCGCCTCCATGAGCTCGCCGACCGCGGCCCGGCGCTCGAGCTCGCGATCGGCACCGGTCGCGTCGCGATCCCGCTGCGGGAGCGGGGCACCGCGGTGAGCGGGATCGAGCTCTCCGCGCCGATGCTCGCGCGGCTGCGGGAGAAGGCCACGGAGGAGGAGATCCCCGTCGTGCACGGGGACATGACCACCGCCCGTGCGGGGGAGGGATTCTCCCTCGTCTACCTCGTCTTCAACACGATCTCGAACCTGCTCACCCAGGAGCAGCAGGTGGCCTGCTTCCGCAACGCCGCCTCGCAGCTCGCCCCCGGCGGGTGCTTCGTGATCGAGCTGTGGGTGCCGCAGCTGCGCTCCCTCGCCCCGGGCCACGGCGGCACCGTCGAGGTCTCCGAGCCGGGGTACCTGCTCGTGGACACCTACGACACCCTCGCCCAGCAGGTCGTCTCCCACCACGTGCGCTTCGAGGCCGCGGTGGACGGCGCGCGCGGCGCGAGGATCGGCCGTACCCCGCACCGCTACGTCTGGCCGTCGGAGCTCGACCTCATGGCGCAGCTCGCCGGGCTTCAGCGGGAGTCGCGCTGGGCGGACTGGGACCGCTCCGCCTTCACCGCGGACTCCCGCAGCCATGTGAGCGTCTACAGGAAGCCGGCGACGGGCTCCCTAGACTGAGCCGGTGAACGCCGCCGATGCCCCCGTGACCTGGTCCGCCCTGAGCGCCGCGGACGTGCCCGCGCTGACCGCCCTGCTCAACGAGATCGACCGCCACGACGAGCTCGGCGACCCCGTCGAGGAGCCGAGCATGCACGAGTGGCTCCGCACCCCGCGGCTCGACCTCGAGCACGACACGGTCGCCGTGCGCGCGGGCGAGGAGCTGATCGGCTTCGGGCTCGTCACCGTCTCCGCCGCGCCCGACCGCGACGGCCGTGCCCGCGTCCAGCTGAGCGGCGGCGTGCACCCCGCGCATCGGCGCCTCGGCCACGGCACCGGGATCCTCGAGCGGATCGAGACCCGCGGCGCGGCGATCGCCGCCGAGCGCCACCCGGGCGTCCCCGCCGTGCTGCGCACCGGTGGGGGCCGGGACCCCCGTTCCGACGGCGAGGCGGGCCGCGGCGGGGCCGACGTCCGCCCCGTGCTCGAGCGTCGCGGCTACCGCCGGGTGCGCTCCTGGCTCGAGATGGAGCGCGAGCTCCCCGGCACCGCCCTCGCGGTCCCTGACCTGGAGGGTGTGGAGCTCGTGAGCCCGTCCGCGGAGCGCAGCGAGGCCGTGCGCCTCGCCCACGTCGCCGCCTTCGCCGACCACTGGGGCTTCGCGCCGATCGACGCCGAGACCTGGCAGCTGTGGACCACCTCGCACACCGCGCGCCCGCAGCACAGCACGATCGCCGTGGACGCCGACGGCACCGTCCTCGCCTACGCGATCACCTCCGAGGACCGTCCCGGCGTGCTGCACGTCGCCCTCGTCGGCACCCGGCCCGAGGCCCGCGGGAGAGGACTCGCCCGCGCCGTCCTCGCCCGCACCCTCGCCTCCGGCGCGGAGGCCGGCTTCACGGGCGCGCAGCTCGAGGTGGACGCCGAGTCCCTCACCGGCGCCACCCGGCTGTACGACGCCGTCGGTTTCCACCGCGCCCACGTCTACGCGACCTACGTGCGTCCCGTCTGCTGAGGCTCAGCCCGCCGGGCTGAAGAAGCCCGCCACGAGGTTCACCGCCGCGGCCAGCAGGATCGTGCCGAAGGCGAAGGAGATCACCGCGTGGCGCCACACGATCATGCGGATCGCACGGTCGGAGACGTCGTTGTCGGTGACGCCGTAGGTCATGCCGATCGCGTAGCTGAAGTACAGGAAGTCGCCGAAGGTCGGGCCGTCTGCGTCATTGTCCTGATGGAAGTCGATGCCCGACTCCTCGAGGTAGTACCGGTAGGCGTAGTGCAGGGCGTAGGTCTGCTGGATGCAGGCCCAGGCACCGAACACCCCCACGAGCGTGATCACCGAGCCGATCGTGCTCACCGCCGCGCCGCCCGCCCCGAGGTGCAGGGTCACCATCGTGATGACGGCGAGCACGCACAGCGCCGCGACGAGCGCCTCGTCGGCGACCGGCTGCAGGTCCTCGCGGCGGGCGTTCGCGCGCGTGGTCGCGGCGTCCATCGGCAGGACCGCCGCGAGCGAGGACACGAGGAACACGACCTCCGCCACCGTCACCCCGGTCATCGCGGCGAGCGCAGGACCGGCGAGCAGTCCCGTCAGGATCGCGGCGACGGCGCCGATCAGGGCGCTGCCGAGCAGGCGGCGGCGCGGGGAATGCCACAGCGACGACAGCGTGCTCACGGCGGGTGTCCCTCCTGGCTGTGGAACGATGGCGGCCATGACGATCACCGCTGCGGCCGACGGCTCCGCCCTCGGCAACCCCGGTCCCGCCGGCTGGGCCTGGTACATCGACGAGGGTACGTGGCGTGCGGGCGGCTGGCCCCACGGCACGAACAACATGGGCGAGCTCAAGGCCGTCCTCGACCTCCTCGAGGCGACGGCGGTGGACGCCGATCAGCACCTGCACGTGCTGTGCGACAGCCAGTACGTCATCAACTCCGTGACGAAGTGGATGCCGGGCTGGAAGCGCAAGGGCTGGCGCAAGAAGGACGGCAAGCCCGTCATGAACGTCGAGCTGCTGCAGGCGATCGACCGCGCCCTCGTGGGCCGGAGCGTCGAGTTCGAATGGGTCAAGGGCCACGCCGGCCATGCGATGAACGAGGCGGCGGACCGCCGCGCGAACGCCGCCGCGACCGCCTACTCCAAGAAGCAGGACCCGAAGGTCGGCCCCGGCTACCGGGGTGCGGGCGGAGGGCCGACGGCGGCTCGCGTCGGCTCCACGTCCGCTTCCGCAGCCCCGGCGTCCGCCCCCGCAGCGCCCGCTGCGGCCGCGGTGGACGACCTCTTCAGCCTCTTCGACGAGGCAGGACCCGGCGACGCCCCCGCCCCGCCCGCCCGCTGCGGCGCCCCCGAGGGCACGGGACCGGACCCGACCCTCGGCACCGCCCTCGAGCAGGTCACCGCCCACGAGCTCGCCCTGCTCGACGACCGCCTGCGCTCCGACCCGCCGAGCGCCGCCGCTCTCCTGCACCCCCGGTTCTCGGAGATCGGCGCGAGCGGCCGCAGCTGGACCCGCGAGGAGATCCTCGAGGAGATCGGCCCGCTCCCGGGCGTCGAGGCGGAGGACCTCGTGGCCGACGAGATCGCCCCCGGCGTGGTCCTGCTGACCTTCACGACCCGCGGCGCCGACGGCGCACGGGTGCTGCGCAGCTCGCTCTGGCTGCGTGAGGGGGACCGCTGGCTGCTGCGCCACCACCAGGGCACCCCCGCCGCCCGGTGAGCGTCGGCTCGGTCCCGCTTGCGCAGCGCGCGGCCGGGCCGGACCTCGCGCGCGGCGCGGCGCTCCTGGGCATCGGCCTCGCGAACACCGTCGGCTGGCTCCACGGCGACCGCTGGACCGTGCTGCTGAAGCAGACCCACACCTCCGCCGCGGACCGCACGGTGGACGTGCTCGTCGCCCTGCTCGCGGACAACCGCGGCTTCCCCCTGTTCGCGCTGCTCTTCGGCTACGGGATCGGCATCATGCACCGTCGGTCCCTCGCGGCGGGGGAGCGGCCCGGGCGCTTCGCCCTGCGCATGCTGCGCCGCTTCACGGTGCTCGGCGCGATCGGCATGCTCCACGCGGTCCTGCTGTTCAGCGGGGACATCCTCGTCTCCTACGCGGTGATCGGCACCGCCTGCGCCCTGCTCGCGACCCGGGGCCGCCTCGCCCTCCTGCTCGCGGCCATGGTCTGCCTCGCCCCGCTCGGGCTCTGGGGCTGGGTCGACGCGACCATCGCCCTCGGCGGCGGGGACGGCTACGCGAGCGCCGCGGCCGGCAGCTGGGGCGAGGGCGTCTCGCTGCGCGCGCACGAGGCGCTGCGCTCCCTCGCCTTCGCCCCCGTCGAGCAGATCGGGCTGCTCGCGCCGATGGCGCTCGGCGCGGCGGCCGCCTCGCTCCGGATGCTCGAGCTGCCCCGCGAGAACGCGGACCTGCTGCGGCCGCTCGCCCGCTGGGGGCTGCTCGTGGGCCTCGTGGGCGCCGTCCCGCTCACCGCCGTGCTCGTCCTCGACCCGGGGCAGGAGGTGCTGGGCGACGAGGTGGTGCTCGGCACTCTCGGGGTGCTGCACCAGGTCAGCGGGCTCGCCGGGGCGGTCGGCGCCGCGGCGCTGTACGCACTGCTCGCTGATCGGTGGGGGAGGGGCGGGAGGAGTCGAGCGCTCACCGCGCTCACCGCCCTCGGGGCGACGGCGCTCAGCGCCTACGTCGCCCAGTCGCTCGCCGCCTCCCTGCTCTTCCCGCCGTACACGCTCGACCTCGGTGCTCGGCTCGGCTCCGCCGGCGCCTCCGCGATCATGGCGCTCACGTGGCTCGTGACCCTGCTGGCCGCCGCGGCCTGGCGTCGCACGGGCCGCCGCGGACCGCTCGAGGCGGTGCTGCGCCGCCTCGCCGGATCCGCCGCGCCCGCCGGGGCCCGTCGGAGCGCCGAGGCGAGTAGCGTCGGCCCACGATGACCGTCCTCGCCGACACCCCGCGCTGGCCCCGCCACGGCATGCTCTGGGGGCACCTGATCTCCGATGCCTCCCTCGAGGAGCTGCACGCGGCGGCGGCACGCTGCGGCCTCACCCCACGCGCCTTCGACCTCGACCACTACGACTGGCCCGAGTCCGCCCGCGGCGACCTCGAGGCGGCGGGCGTGCGCTTCGTGAGCGCCGGGGAGCTCACCCGGGCGCTGCTGCGCTCGGGACTGCGCGTGCCGCTGCGGGACCGCGCCGCCGCCCGCACCCGGCGCACCGCCGAGCACGCCGCGGCCCTCGGCCTCGAGGCGGTGCCCACGGACCTCGTGCTCGGCCCGATCGGCCACGCCGACCCGCTGCCCCCGGCAGGTCAGGCACCGGCCGGCGCGTTCCGGCTCTCGCAGGAGGCGCCGGGCGGCGCGCCCCGCATCGAGGCGCACGACGCCGCCGGCCGGCTGGCCGCGCAGGAGATGCTCGCGCTGCTCGACGCGCGTGCCCGGGACCGGGGCGCGCCGGGCTTCACCGGGCAGGTGCTGAGCCTGTCTCAGGACTCGGGGTCGGCGGACGGGGAGTCGGTGAGCGGGCGCACCTGATCCGGGGTCGAGAGATGCTCCTCGTCCACGGTCGCCGCCTGCAGCTCCACCCAGAAGGTCGCACCGCCCCCGGCGGTCTCCATGACGCCGATCGTGCCGCCGTGCTGCTGCACGATCGTCGCCGCGATCGACAGCCCCAGCCCCGCGCCGCCGCCCTGTGAGGCGATGCGCACCCGCGAGGAGTCGGTGCGGTAGAAGCGCTCGAAGACCTTCTCCCGCTGGTCCGCCTCGATGCCGTCGCCGTGGTCGCGCAGCTCGAGCCGCACGGTGCCGCGGGTGGTGGTCCCCGCCGCGATCTCCACCGGGGAGCCCTTGGGCGTGTGCCGGTTCGCGTTGCCCACGAGGTTGAGGATCACCTGGCGCAGGGACGCCTCGTCGCCGAGCACGCCGACGCTCTGGTGCGGGGAGACCGGCAGCGGCACCCCGGCGAGGTTCACGACCATGACCTGGCGGCTCGGATCCAGCGCCCGGAGGTCCTGGGCGGCGTCGAAGAGCGCGTCGGAGAGGTCCACGGGGGCGAGGTCCAGCGTCGGGTTCTCGTCGAGCCGGGCCAGGCGCAGCAGGTTCTCCACGAGGGAGCCCATGCGGCGGGCCTCGTCCTCGATGCGGCGCATCGCCTGCGCGACGTCCTCGTCCGAGCGCAGGGCGCCCATCCGGTACAGCTCGCCGAAGCCGCGGATCGCCGCGAGCGGGGTGCGCAGCTCGTGGGAGGCGTCCCCCACGAAGCGGCGCATCTTCGCCTCGTTGCGCGTCGCGTGCTCCTCCGAGTCCGACTGCGCGGCGAAGGCCTGCTCGATGCGCACGAGCATCTCGTTCAGGGAGATCGCGAGGGCGTGCACCTCGAGGCTCGTGTCGGTGACGGGCACACGGCGGGAGAGGTCGCCGCCCGCGATCTGGGAGGCGGTCGCCTCGACGTCCTGCAGCGGCTCGAGGGAGCGGTGCGCCATGTAGCCGCCGAGGCCCATGCCCGCGAGCACCACGAGGGTCCCCACGAGCACGATGATCAGGGCCATCTCGTGCATGGTGCGGTCCACGCCCGTGAGCGGCAGCGCCACGTAGACGGTGCCGCCGTCGGGCCCGGTGTTGACCATCGCCGCGACCCGCCAGCGGTTCTCGGCGGAGTCCAGGACGGTGAACGGCTTCCCGCCGCGGTCCAGGATCTGCTGGTCCGTGAGCTGCGGGAAGGTGACCGTGACGTCGTCGTTGTTGTAGAGGAAGACGTCGTTGACGATCGACTCGCCCTGCTCGTTGCGGATCTCCACCGCGTACTCGACGGGGATGTACCCGGAGCGCGCGGAGGGATCGTCCTCGGAGATCTCGTGCTGGGCGAGGGAGAGCATCTCGCCCATGCCGGAGTGCAGGTTCGAGTCGACCGACTGGATGAGGGTCCGGTTCAGGAGGAACAGCGAGAGGCTGCCCGTGATGACCGTGCCCGCCACGAGCAGCAGGGAGATGAGCGCGACGATCCGCGTCCAGAGGGACACGGGTCGCTGCGCTCGGAGGGTCGGGAGGGCCACGGGAGCTGCGGGGAGCGGGTCAGCGGGACTCGGCCGCGCGGAGCACGTAGCCGATGCCGCGCTTGGTGTGGATCATCGGGTCGCCCACCACGTCGACCTTGCGCCGCAGGTAGGAGATGTAGGACTCGACGATGCCGACCTCGCCGGACCAGTCGTAGTCCCACACGTGGTCGAGGATCTGGGTCTTGGAGACCACGCGCCCGGCGTTGAGCATGAGGTAGCGCAGGAGCTTGAACTCGGTGGGGGAGAGGTCGATCGCGACGTCGCCGCGGTAGACCTCGTGGGAGTCCTCGTCCAGGCGCAGGTCGCCCACCACGAGCGCGCTCTCGACCGCGCCCTCCGCGGCGCCGTGGGTGCGGCGCAGCACCGCCCGGATGCGGGCGACGACCTCCTCGAGGCTGAAGGGTTTGGTGACGTAGTCGTCGCCGCCGACGGTGAGGCCGTTGACCTTGTCCTGCGTCTCGTCGCGCGCGGTGAGGAAGAGGATCGGGTACTCCTCGCCGCGGTCGCGCAGGCGGCGGGTGACGGTGAAGCCGTCCATGTCCGGGAGCATCACGTCGAGCACCACGAGATCCGGCTGGTGCTCGGTGGCCTCGCGGATCGCCTCGTTGCCGGTGGACGCCGTGAACACCTCGAAGCCCGCGAAGCGCAGCGACGTGGCGAGCAGGTCGCGGATGTTGGGCTCGTCGTCGACGACGAGCAGTCGGGCCTCGTACTCCTGGTCAGCGGTGTTCATGGCGCCCACCGTCCTCCCTCAGCCTGGGAATCGGTTGGACGTCCGCTGGACGGATCAGCGGACGGCGTTCTGGATCTTGGCCTGGGTCTTGCGGAGCTTGCGGATGGTCCAGCTCAGCTGGAAGATCCGCACGGAGCCCACGAGCGCCATGACCAGCGCGCCTGCGATCGCGGCGAGCAGCATCGCCACGCCGAGCGGGAGATCGAACTGCGCGCCGAAGTACTCGAAGGTCGCCTTGACGTTGTTCTGGATCACGAAGATGAGCAGCAGGATCAGGACCACGGCGCCGAGGATCAGCGCGATCCAGATGCCGGCGGTCTTGCCGCCACCGGCCTTGACGTCCTCGATCTCCGGGGTGCGGGGCTGCTCGGCGGTCTCCGCGCGGCGGCGCGGCGCGGGCGCCGGCTCGACGGGCTGCTCCGCAGGACGGCCGACGGGCTCGGTGCCCGCGGTCGGGGTGGGGTCGATCGGCTGGGGATCACGCGCGACGGGACGGTCGGTGCTCTCGGGTCCGGTGCTCATGGCTCGCTCCTGGGGGATGGGTGCGGGGAAGGGATGCGATCTGGCGCCACTGTATCCCCAGCCCCCGGTCGCGGGCGGGCAGGTGGGCCGCGGGAAGGACGTGCGAGGCGGGTCGGCGTCAGCCGGCGTCGGCCGCGCGCTCGGGGGCGGCGAGGTCCTCGCCGTCCACGATCGTGTAGGCGTAGCCCTGCTCGGCGAGGAAGCGCTGACGGTGCGCGGCGAAGTCCTGGTCCTGCGTGTCCCGCATGACCACGGTGTAGAAGTGCGCCGTGCGGCCGTCGCCCTTGGGACGCAGCAGGCGCCCCAGCCGCTGGGCCTCCTCCTGCCGCGAGCCGAACGCCCCGCTCACCTGGATCGCGACCGAGGCCTCCGGGAGGTCCACGGAGAAGTTCGCGACCTTCGAGACGACCAGGCGGTCGATCTCACCGCTGCGGAACGCGGCGAACAGCTCCTGGCGCCGGCGCACGCTCGTCTGCCCCGTGATGAGCTCCGAGCCCAGGTGCGCGGCGATCTCCTCGAGCTGGTCGAGGTACTGGCCGATCACGAGCAGCGGCTCCCCGGGGTGCCGGGCGGCGAGCCGCTCGACGACCGGGATCTTCGCGGGGTGCGCGGCGCCCAGACGGGGACGGTCCTCGGGCTCCGCCATCGCGTAGGCCATGCGGTCCTCCGCGGGCATCGCGACCCGCACCTCGGTGCAGTCCGCGGGGGCGATGTAGCCCTGCGCCTCGATGTCCTTCCACGGGGCGTCGTAGCGCTTGGGGCCGATCAGCGAGAACACCTCGCCCTCGCGGCCGTCCTCCCGCACGAGGGTCGCGGTGAGCCCCAGCCGGCGCCGGGCCTGGAGGTCCGCGGTCATGCGGAACACGGGCGCGGGGAGCAGGTGCACCTCGTCGTACAGGATCAGGCCCCAGTCGCGGGCGCTCATGAGCTCGAG
This sequence comes from Brachybacterium sp. NBEC-018, assembly GCF_024860185.1. Taxonomy (NCBI): domain Bacteria; kingdom Bacillati; phylum Actinomycetota; class Actinomycetes; order Micrococcales; family Dermabacteraceae; genus Brachybacterium; species Brachybacterium sp. NBEC-018. Next base: position 3,564,437 of record NZ_CP100650.1, on the reverse strand, counting down.
GTGCGGGTGCACGCCCTTCCGCTTCATCGTGAGCACCTGGTAGGTGGCGATCGTGACGGGGCGGATCTCCTTGCTCGCGCCGGAGTACTCGCCGATCTCCTCCTCCGTGAGGGAGGTGCGGCGCAGCAGCTCGTCGCGCCACTGGCGGGCGGAGACGGTGTTCGTCACGAGGATCAGGGTGGTGCGGCCCATCGCGGCCATCGCCCCCGCGCCCACGATCGTCTTGCCCGCGCCGCAGGGCAGCACGACCACGCCGCTGCCGCCGTGGCGGAAGCCGTCCACGGCCTCCTGCTGGTAGGGGCGCAGCGACCAGCCGTCCTCCGCGAGGGCGATCGGGTGCGCCTCGCCGTCGACGTAGCCGGCGTGGTCCTCCGCGGGCCAGCCGAGCTTCAGCAGCGCCTGCTTCAGGGCGCCCCGCTCGGAGGGGTGCACGGCGGAGGTGTCCTCGTCGATCCGGGCGCCGACCATGCCCTGCACCCGCTTGGAGCGCAGCACCTCCTCGAGCACGGGGCGGTCCGTGGTGCGCAGCACGAGCCCGTGGTGCGGATCGGCCTCGAGGCGGAGGCGGCCGTAGCGGTCCATGGTGTCCGCGACGTCGAGCAGCAGCGCATGCGGCACCGGGTAGCGGGAGTGGTCCACGAGCGCGGCGACGACGGACTCGGCGTCGTACCCGGCGGCGCGCGCGTTCCACAGGCCCAGATCGGTGATCCGGTAGGTGTGCACGTGCTCGGGGGCGCGCTCGAGCTCCGCGAACGGGGCGATCGCCGCGCGCGCCGCGGCCGCGCGCTCGTGGGCGACCTCGAGCAGCAGGGACTTGTCGCTCTGGACGATGAGGGGGCCGTCGGTCATCCCGCCAGGCTACGCCGGGCAGGAGGCCGACGGCCCCCGCACGTGGCGCCCCTCTCGGGACGCCACGGGATCGGCCGACGGGATCGGCCGGGGTGAGTCCTCAGGCGCTGCGCAGGTCCGGGAGCTCCCGGCCGTTGAGACGCTCGAACATCCCCAGCTGGAAGAGGATCGTGAAGGGGACGAGCGCGATGACCGTGATGATCAGCGACCCGGCGACGGAGCCGATCACGGACAGCACGAGCCACGCGACGATCGTGGTGCCGAGGTTCGCGCGGACCAGCCGCGCGCTCTGCTTGAGCGCCTCGACAGGGGAGGCGCCGCGGGCGGCGGCCGGGATCGCGTAGAAGAAGGCGATCGAGGCGACGAGGCCCGGCAGGTAGAACAGGAACGTGCCGATCGTGACGATCACGCCCATGAGCAGCGCGGTGAGCATGATCCGGCCCGGGCCCACGAGGGCCTGGCCGATGCTCGGCCGGCCGCCCTCGAGGATCAGCTCGCCGGCGCGGCCGGTGCCGGACTCCCACAGCAGCATGATCGGCACGAGCAGCAGCAGGATCCCGAACATGATCGCGTAGGCGGCGACGAACATCCCGAGCTCGGGCTCCGCGTACGGATCCGAGGGCATCGCGTTGACCATGTAGACGGCGAGCCCGGCGACCGAGGCGCCCACCACGATCAGGGTCAGCAGGCCGTAGACGGCGCCCGCGACGAGGAACGCGGCGGGGTTGCGCAGCAGGGAGCGGCCCGCGAAGGAGAGGGCGGCGCCGAGATCCGTGCCGAGGTCCGTCCCCGGGCGGGGCCCGGGGGCCTGCGGGACGGGCTGCTGCTGCGGCGCGCCGGGAGGCGGCGGGACGGTGGACATGGTGGGTCTCCCCTCGGAGGGCGTCGGATTGTGAGCGGCGACACCGGCGGACCCCCGGCCACGGCCGGTTCCCCACGCCGTCGGCGCAGGAAGAGCCTAGGTCACGGCCCCGCGCACGGCGCAAGCGGTGACCCGCTCCGACACCGGACCGCCGAGGTCCCTAGAATGGTCTGCGATGCCCCGGGGCGGGGCGCGCGACGCACCGCGGACGCGGCGACCCTCCCCGGTTCACACCCACCGATCCGAGGAGATCCCATGGCAAGCTTCGCTCCGTCCCCCGCCGATGTCGCCGACATCGGTGTCACCGGAATGGCGGTGATGGGCTCCAACCTGGCCCGCAACTTCGCCCGCAACGGCTTCAAGGTCGCGATCCACAACCGCTCCGTCGGCAAGACCGAGAAGGTCATCGACGCCTACGGCACCGAGGGCGAGTTCTACCCCTCGGAGACCGCCGCCGAGTTCGTCGCCTCCCTGCAGAAGCCGCGCGTCGCGATCATCATGGTCAAGGCCGGCGGCCCGACGGACGCCGTCATCGACGAGCTCGCCGAGCTCATGGACGAGGGCGACATCATCGTGGACGCGGGCAACGCCCTGTACACCGACACGATCCGCCGCGAGGCCGCCCTGCGCGAGAAGGGCCTGCACTTCGTGGGCTCCGGCGTCTCCGGCGGCGAGGAGGGCGCGCTCAACGGCCCCTCGATCATGCCCGGCGGCACCAAGGAGTCCTACGACCGCCTCGGCCCGATGTTCGAGAAGATCTCCGCGCACGTCGACGGCGCCCCCTGCTGCACCCACGTGGGCGCGGACGGCGCGGGCCACTTCGTGAAGATGGTCCACAACGGCATCGAGTACGCCGACATGCAGGTCATCTCCGAGGCCTACGACCTCATGTCCAAGGCGCTCGGCAAGGGCGCCTCCGAGATCGGTGACGTCTTCGCCGAGTGGAACAAGGGCGACCTCGAGTCCTTCCTCATCGAGATCACCGCCGAGGTGCTCCACCACCAGGACGCCACCTCCGGCAAGCCGTTCGTGGACGTCATCCTCGACCAGGCCGCCCAGAAGGGCACCGGCGCCTGGACCGTGCAGACCGCGCTCACCCTGGGCGTGCCGGTCACCGGCATCGCCGAGGCCACCTTCGCGCGCTCCACCTCCGGCGGCACCGCGCAGCGCGAGGCCGCCCGCGCGGTCCTCCCGGCGGAGACCCAGCAGCTCGAGATCGCCGACGAGGCGCAGTTCATCGACGACCTCCAGAAGGCGCTCTACGCCGCGAAGCTGGTCTCCTACTCGCAGGGCTTCGACGAGATCGCGGCCGGCGCCAAGGAGTTCGGCTGGGACATCAACCTGGGCGACATGGCGAAGATCTGGCGCGGCGGCTGCATCATCCGCGCGAAGTTCCTCAACCGCATCACCGAGGCGTACGACCGCAACCCGGAGCTCGCGCTCCTGCTCGCGGACGAGTACTTCACCGCCGAGATCGCCAAGTGCGTCCCGGCCTGGCGCCGTGTGGTGGCCTACGCCGCCGCCTCCGGCTTCCCGGTCCCGGTGTTCTCCTCGACCCTGTCCTACTACGACGCGGTCCGCGCGGAGCGCCTCCCGGCCGCCCTGGTCCAGGCGCAGCGCGACTACTTCGGCGCGCACACCTACCAGCGCGTCGACACCGAGGGCACCTTCCACGTGGAGTGGTCCGAGGATCGTCGCGAGTCCAAGCAGGACTGAACCTGACGCAGGGCTGAGGCCCTGCTGACGACGGAAGGCCCGGACCGTGAGGTCCGGGCCTTCCGTGCGTCCGGGCCGCTGTGCCCGGTGCGGGGGTGCTCAGTACGTCTCGTAGTTGCCGCTGTTGACGGCGGCGACGACGAGCACGACGTAGCCGATGATGACGATCAGCCACAGCGCGAGGCAGATCGCGTAGGCGATCCAGCCCCACTTGTAGTACTTGTTCGCGGTCTCGAGATCGGTGTCGGCCTTGGTCAGGCCCAGGATCGCGAGGATCAGGGTGATGATGTTGCCGAACACGACCGTGCCGACGATCAGCTGGACGATCCACTTCGTCTTCGAGACGGGGGCGCCGCCGGTGGTCGAGGCGGCGGGGGCGGTGTAGTCGGTCATGGTGACTCCTTCGGATGATCGAGCACCGGGCGCGTCGCGCCCGGCCCCAGGTCCTCCGATCGAGGGTGACGACCGGTCCTGGCGCGAGCGATCGTAACCTGGGAAACCCCGGGGAGCGCCATGGGGAGGAGTCCCCATGGCGTGTCGCTGGCCAGGGAGGACGTGGATCCTCCGACTACCGGACGGTCACCGGAGCCGGAGCCGGAGCCTCAGCCGAGCGTCACCCGGTGCACGAGCACGGTGAACTCCTCGGGCTTGCCCGGTTCCCGCGCCCGCAGCCGCCCGCCGTCGAGGGAGACCGGCAGCGCCCGGCGCACCACGACCCCGCCGCGGCCGTCGACGATGCCGAGGTCCAGCTCGGTGCCCTGCGCGATCGCCTCGAGCAGCCGGTCCGTGACGGAGAGGTCGCCCTCGCCGTCCTCCGCCGCGCGCAGCCGGGCCACGGCCTCCGCGGGGGCGAGGCGCAGCTCGGGGCCGTCCACCGTGACGAGGTCGGTGTCCACCCCGCCGCCGGTCAGCGCATGGGTCAGCTCGGGCCCGCCGGCGCGGCCGTCGGGGCCGACGGCCGCGGGGGAGAGGCCCGCCTTCCGGGCGACCTGCAGGGCGAAGCCCGCGTCGGAGAGCGTCACGGCGACCGTCGGCGCGATCCGGTGCAGGGTCAGGGCCGCCGCCTCCGGGGCGGCCTGCAGGAGGTCCAGCACCTCCGCGGGAGCGGTGAGCACGGTCGAGGCGCGCGAGACGCACACCCGCCCGTGGCGACGCTGCTCGTCCCGCACGAGGTACTCGAGCGCCTGCGGCACCGGGGTGCGGGAGGTCGCCGTCAGCAGGGCGAGGAGGTCCTCGGGGTCCCGGCCCGCGGCGAGGGCGCGGCGCAGCGAGGCCGCCTCGAAGCGGAGCGTGAGCGCGCCGCCGCGGGAGACGGGCGTCGCCCAGTCCAGCAGCGGCAGCAGGCGCTCGGAGGGCCGGCCGGGGATGACGGCGGTGAGGTCCGCGTCGAGCAGGATCTCGTCGACCGGGGGAGGGGAGGCCTCGTGGAGGGCGGCGGCGAGGCGGGCGTCGGCCGCGGTGACGTCGTCGTCGAGGGCGAGCGCGAGGGCGTCGCCGAGCACGGTGAGCGCGCCGTCGTCGATCACGCCGAGCACCTCGCCCTCGGCGAGCACCGCCTCGGCCTCCTCCTGGAGGACCGCGGCGGGGACCAGCGGGAACGCCCAGGCGAGGTTCGCGGCGAGGGACTCGGCGGTCGCGGCGACCCCGGGGGCGGCCCGCAGGGCGCGCAGGGCGCTCCCGCGACGCGTGCGGGCACCGTCGCGGCGCGTGAGGTCGGAGAGCAGGGAACGGGTCGCCCCGGAGGGATCGGGGGTGCCGACGATCGTGGCGAGGTGGCGGCCGTGCGCCCAGGCGAGCACGAGCTCCGCCCAGCGCTGCTCGGCGCTCCGCTCGCGGTAGGCGTCCCAGTCCCGGGTCGCCTGCCACTCCTGGCCGTCGTGGCCCAGCAGTCCCGCCTGCCAGCCGCTCTGCAGCACGGTCGCATAGGCGAGCACGGTGGTGCCCGCGCGCTCGGCGAGCCGGCGCAGGTCCCGCTGCGGGATCCCGCCGCGGCGCAGCACCCCCGGCGGGTCCTCGTCGAAGCCGCGCACGGTGCCCAGCAGCCGCAGCGCCTCGAAGGCCCGCTCGACGGCCTGCGCGGCCCGGCTGCCGGGGATCCGCTCGGTGACCTCGGGACCCTCCGGCGCCGGACGCAGCGGGGAGAAGGCGCGGCGCACCCGGCCGCCCCGCAGGGCGAGATGCACCGGCCGCGGGATGACGAGACCGGACTCCTCGCGGCGCAGGAAGCCGGAGGCCTCGAGGGTGCGGGCGAGCGCGCCGTCCCCGGTGACCTCGGCGGGTCCCCAGGCGAGCGCGTCGAGCACCGGTGCGGGCACGCCGTCGGCCCGGGCGCGGTCCAGCAGCGCCTGCGCCTGCTCGGCATCCGGGTCCGACGGATCCGTGGGCGCGAGACCGGCGGGGGAGCGCAGGCCCTCGCGCAGCGGGCGCACGAGGTGCAGGGCGTCCTCTCCCCACAGCAGGGCGAGGGTCGTGAGGCGCTCGAGGGCGGGGCCGACGGCGGCCGGCTCGGCGGAGACGGCGGCCGCGAGCGCGCCGGGGGAGGCGCCGTCCTCGAGCACGGCGAGCGCCTCGACGAGGTGCAGCTCGGGGAGCGTGAGCGCCTGGAGCGCGCGGCGGGCGGAGGTGGGTCCCGCGGCACGGGCGGCGAGCGGGCCGATCCCGTGGGGCACCGGCGAGGCGAGGTCCGGCCGGGCGACGAGCAGGGCCTCGAGGCGGTCGTCGCCGAACCTTCGCAGGGAGTCCGCGAGGGACCGGATCGCAGCGGTCATGATCACCCCAGCATAGGCTGGAGCCTCGCCCCCATAGCCCAACCGGCAGAGGCAGCCGCCTTAAAAGCGGCGCAGTGCGGGTTCGAACCCCGCTGGGGGCACCTCGTACCCTGGTGCGGTCCTGCACCTCGTCCCGGACGGAGCCATGAGCACCTCCTCGCCTGCCCCCTCTCTCGCCGAGCGCCTCGACGCGGTGCTCGGGCGGATCGACGCCGCCGCGGAGCGCAGCGGGCGGGACGCGTCGGCGATCACGCTGCTGCTCGCGACGAAGACCCGCACCCCGGCAGAGGTCGCCGAGGCGGTCGCGCTCGTCCGCGAGCGGGGCCGTCGCCTCGCCGTGGGGGAGAACCGCGCCCAGGAGATCGCGAAGCACGCGGATCCGCTGCTCGCGGGCAACGGCGTGCCGCGGCACTTCATCGGCCGCCTGCAGACGAACAAGGCGCGGGACGTCATCGCCTTCGCCGAGCTGGTCCACAGCGCGGACCGCGACGACATCGTCGACGCCCTCGAGCGGCGTGCGGAGCTCGCCGGCACCCCGCGGGACGTGCTCGTGCAGGTCAACACCTCCGGCGAGGAGTCCAAGGGCGGTTACGCCCCGAGCCTCGAGGCGCTCGCCCCGGTCGTGGACCGGCTCGGGTCGAGCGACTGGCTGCACCCCGTGGGGCTCATGACGATCGGCGCGAACACGAGCGAGGAGTCGCAGGTGCGGGCCTCGCTGCGGTCGCTGCGGGAGCTGCGCGACGCCCTCGCCGCCCGCCCCGGCGCCCCGGCGCTGCCGGAGCTGTCCATGGGGATGAGCGGGGACCTCGAGATCGCCGTCGAGGAGGGTGCGACGATCGTCCGCGTCGGCTCGGCGATCTTCGGCGCCCGCGCCTGAGCGCCCCGCGTCGCGACGGCGCGGGGATCAGCCGGCGCCGACGAGCGCCTGCGGGATCCCGTACTCGTGCTCGAGCACCTCGCACGCGGCGCCCACCGCGATGAGGTCGGTGCCCCGCGTGGAGAGCATGACCTCCACGTGCTGCCAGGGCTCCCCGTGCAGGCCCGCCTCGAGCACCTCGCGGATCGCGTCCATCGTGCGGCCGTGATGCGCGTGGACGGTGCGGCCGCCGAGGACGATCCGGTCCACGTCCACGAGCCGCACGAGGTCCAGCACGATGCTCGCGATGATCCGGGCGGCGAGCTCGTCGTCGCCCGCGGCGAGCGCGGCCTGGTGCTCGGCCTGTGCGCAGCCGCGGCGCCCGCAGGTGCACGGCGCGCCGTCCAGGCGCACGACCGTGTGGCCCACCTCCCCGGCGTGGGAGTGGGCTCCGCGCACGATCCGCCCGTCGAGGCAGAGCGCCGCGCCGAGGCCGTCCTCGACGAGCAGCAGGGCGGCGTCGCGCAGCAGCCCGGGCTGGGACCAGGTCTCGCCCACGAGGGCGGCGCGCGAGTCGTGGTCCAGCAGCACGGGGAGGTCGAGCTCGGCGGCGAGCAGCGCCCGCAGCGGGGCGCCGCGCCAGGGATCGGGCCAGGAGGTGCCGCGGTAGACGCCGTCGGCCGCGTCGACCGGACCGGGCATGCCGAGGCCCACGCCCACGAGCTCCCCGTCGCCGTGCCCGGCGAGCTCGCGCGCCTGGGCGGCGAGGGTCGCGACGAGCTCGGGCACGGGCTGCAGGCGGCCGATCTCGAGCTCGCGGCGGGCGATGATCTCGCCGGAGAGGTCGGCGACGACACCGTGCAGGCGGGAGCGGGTCAGGTGCAGGCCGATCGCGCGGCGCGAGCCGGGTTCCATGCGGTACAGGGTCGTGGGCTTGCCGGGGCCGGCGATCACGGTGCCGGCCTCCGCGACCAGGCCGCGGCCCATGAGGCGGCCCAGGATCTTGGAGATGGCCTGGGGCGTCACCTGCAGCGCGGCGGCGAGCTCGGCGCGGGAGACGGGTTCGCCGCGGCGTGCGACGGCGAGCACGGCGGCATCGTGCGCGCCCGCCACGCGGTCGAGAGCGCCCGGGGATCCCATCGCGCCATCGTCGCACGGGACGTGATCTGGGTCAGGTCCGTCCGGGAGTTCGGCCCCGACCCCTTGACGTATCGCAACAGCGTTTGCTTATTCTGGTGCCGGGTCGATGGAGCCCGTCCCTGCACGCACTCCCCGCAAAGGTCGAACGCCTCATGACCACCATCGACGACCAGACCGGCACCGCCGTCACCCGGCCCGCCGAGCCCACCACCCGGACCGGCGTCCACGCCGCCCTCACCCCCGCCCGCCGCCGCCTCGCGCTCCTCGCGATCGCCCTCGGCGGCTTCGGGATCGGCGGCTCCGAGTTCGTCTCCATGGGCCTGCTGCCCGGGATCGCGGACTCCCTCCTCCCCGGCCTCATGGCCACCGACCCCGAGCGCGGCATCGCCCACGCCGGCGTCGCCATCTCCGCCTACGCCCTCGGCGTCGTCGTCGGCGCCCCCGTGCTGGCGCTGCTCTCCGTGCGGTGGAGCCGCACCTCGATGATCGTCGCCATGGCGGGGGCCCTCGCCGTGGGCACCCTGCTCTCCGGCGTCATGCCGACCTTCGAGCTCACCGTCGCCGCGCGCTTCCTCGCCGGCATCCCGCACGGCGCCTACTTCGGCGTCGCCTCCCTGCTCGCCGCCTCCCTCATGGGCCCCGGCAACCAGGGCAAGGGCGTCGCCTTCGCGCTCTCCGGCCTCACCGTCGCGAACCTCGCGGGCGTCCCCGTGCTCACCGCCGTCGGCCAGGCCCTCGGCTGGCGCGCCGTGTACCTGCTGCTCACCCTCGTCTTCGTGCTCACCGTCGTCGCGCTCCTGCGCACCGTCCCGCGCGAGACCAAGGTCGAGGGCCGACGCATGGTCGACGAGCTCGCCGCCCTGCGCCGCCTCCAGCTCTGGATCATCATCGGCATCGCCGCGATCGGCTTCGCGGGCGCCTTCGCCGTCTTCAGCTACATCGCGGACATCACCACGCGCGTCACCGGCGCCCCCGCGGCCGCCGTGCCGTGGGTGCTCGTCGCCGCGGGCCTCGGCATGACCATCGGCAACCTCGTGGGCGGCGCCGGCACGGACCGCTCCCTCGAGAAGACCCTGCTCATCGGCTTCCCGCTGTACATCGCCTCGCTCGTGGGCCTGTTCCTCGTCGCGCACACCTCGCTCACCGCGCTGATCGTGGGCTTCTTCCTCGTGAACCTCACGAACTCCGTGCTGAACCCCGCGATGCAGACCTGGCTGATCCGCGTGGCCCGCCGCTCCGAGGTGCTCGGCGCCTCCCTGAACCACGCCGCGTTCAACGTCGCCAACGCCCTCGGCGCCGCGCTCGGCGGCGCGGTCATCGCGGCGGGCTTCGGCTACCAGGCGCCGATGGTGGTCTCGATCGTGCTCTCCGTGCTCGGCTTCGTCATGGTCTCCGGGACGCTCGTCGCGCTGCGGGTGCGCGCCCGCAGCACCCTCCGGACCCTCCGCGAGAACGAGCTGCCCGTCACCGGCTCGATCCCCGCGGTCACCGTCGACGCCTGAGACCCCTCGGGGGTTCGCGCTGAGCGGAGCCCGCACCCAGCCACGATGCGGGAATGCCCGATACAGTGAACGGGTCGGCATTGTCGGGACGCTGGAGAACGGCACCTCGCGACCGGCACCGGCCCGCCACGACGTCCATCTGAGGAGCCCTCGCCCATGGCACGCCACAACATCATCCTCGGCCAGGACAAGGCCGTGCGGAACGCGTCCCCCGCGCCGCAGTTCGGCCAGTCCTCGCAGCAGAGCGCCTACGCCCAGCCCGACTCCCGCACCCAGTGGTCCTCCGGCTTCGGCCCGCAGGCCTCCCAGGCCCCGCAGTTCGGCGGCCAGCAGCAGGAGGACCTCGAGGCGATCTACGCCCGTCCCTCCGCGACCGGCCACGACACCGGCCGGATGACCATGCGGGACGCCCTGAACGCGATCACCGCGACCCTCGGCGTCATCGTCGTCATCGGCTTCGTCATCGCGGTCACCCCCGCGGTGCTGAGCTCGGTGGGCGGCAGCGCCGGTGCGCAGACGGGCCTCCTCATCGCGGGCGGCGCGACCGCGATCGGTGCGATCGGCGGCCTCGTGCTCGGCCTCGTCAACGCCTTCAAGCGCGAGCCCTCCGCGATCCTCGTGCTGCTCTACGCCGTGGCGGAGGGCCTCCTGCTGGGCGGCATCTCCGGCACGATGGAGTACCGCTTCCCGGGCATCGCGCTGCAGGCCGTCGTCGGCACCCTCGCCGTCGCCGTCACCGTGCTCGTGCTCTTCCGCGCCGGGATCCTGCGCACCTCGCCCACGCTCACGAAGATCTTCGCGGTCGCGATGATCGCGTACCTGCTCTTCGGCCTCGTGAACATCGGCTACCTGCTCTTCACCGGGCAGAGCCTCCGCGACGGCCTGCTGGGTCTCGTGATCGGCGGCCTCGCCGTCTGCATGGCCTCCTACTCGCTCGTCATGGACTTCGAGGACGTCCAGCGCGCCGCCAACGCGGGCGTCGCCCGCACGTACGCCTGGCGCTGCGCCTTCGGCCTCGCCGCGACCCTCGTGTGGCTCTACATCGAGATCCTGCGCATCCTCGCGATCCTGCGCGGCAACGACTGACCCCGCGCATTCCGTAGGCTGAGCGGCGGGTCCCCGGTTCCGGGGGCCCGCCGCTCCGTCGTGAAGGGAGTGCCCGTGCAGGGTCTCTGGCAGTGGATCACCGAGCACGGCGTCGTCGTGGGCACCTACGCCCTGCTCGTCGTCGACATCGTCCTGCGGATCGTCTCCCTCGCGGTGGTGCCCCGGAATCGGCGCCCCGGCTCCGCGCTCGCCTGGCTGCTCGCGATCATGGTCCTGCCGATCGTGGGCTTCCCGCTGTACCTCCTGCTCGGCAAGGCCCAGCTGCCCCGCGCACGCCGCGAGAAGCAGCAGCAGGTCAACCGCCTCATGCGGGTGCGGGCCCAGGGCATCCCGGACAGCGAGCTCGACGAGGACAGCCCCAGCTGGCTGCAGTCCGCCGTGCGCCTGAACCGCGAGCTCGGCGCGTTCCCGCTCGTCGGCAACAACGACGTGGAGCTCGAGATCGACTACGAGACCTCCCTCGCCCGCATGGCCGCGGACATCCGCACCGCCCGTGAGGACGTCAACGTGCTCTTCTATACGATGGGGCTCGACGAGGTCACCGCCGACTTCTTCGGTGCGCTCGGCGAGGTCGCCGACCGCGGCGTCACCGTGCGCGTGCTCTACGACCACTGGGGGTCGGTGAGCCACCGCCGCGAGTACAAGGCCATGCGCCGCTTCCTCGACGCCCACGGCATCGCCCACTTCCCGATGATGCCCATGCGCCCCTTCCGCGACGGCGCCTTCCAGCGGCCGGACCTGCGCAACCACCGCAAGCTGCTCGTCGTCGACGGCGAGCGGGGCTGGATGGGCAGCCAGAACCTCATCGCCTCCCACTACGACAAGCCCGCGAACATCCGCCGCGGCCTGCACTGGCAGGAGACCATGGCCCGGCTGCGCGGGCCGATCGTCTCGGAGCTCAACCTGCTCTTCGCGACGGACTGGTACTTCGAGTCCGACGAGGTGCTCGAGGACGAGGACCTCGTGCGCCGGGCACCGGACACCTCGGGCACCTACGAGTGCCAGCTCGTGCCGAGCGGTCCGGGCTTCGTGCTCGAGAACAACCTGCTGCTGTTCAACCAGCTCTTCTACTCCGCGCGCCACCGCATCTGCGCCGTGAGCCCGTACTTCGTCCCGGACGAGTCGATGCTCGCCGCCCTCACGACGGCAGCGAAGCGCGGCGTCGAGGTCGAGCTGTTCGTCTCCGAGATCGGGGACCAGTTCCTCGTCTTCCACGCCCAGCGCTCGTACTACACGGCGCTGCTCGAGGCGGGGGTGCGGATCCACCTCTACCGGGCGCCCACGATCCTCCACGCCAAGCACGTGACGATCGACGACTCGGTGAGCGTGATCGGCTCCTCCAACATGGACATCCGCTCGTTCCTGCTGGACATGGAGAGCTCGATGATGGTGGGCGGCTCCGACTTCATGGAGCGCATGCGCGAGGTGGAGGACGTCTACCGCTCCCGCAGCCGGGAGCTGACCCTCGAGGAGTGGAAGGAGCGGCCGGCACCCATGATGCTGCTGGACAACCTGTGCCGGCTCGCCTCCTCGGTGGTCTGAATCAGCCGGAGAGGCCGGTGAGGGAGTCGTACGCGGTGTTCTGCGCCTCCTCGTGCTCCGTGACGCCGACGGCGACGTCGGAGACGAAGGCGGAGGGACCCTCGGGCGTGCTGATGACGGCGACCATGATCCGCGTGCCGTCGGTCTTCTCGAGCGTGTCCTGGCCGAAGTGCAGCACCCCGGTGGTGCGGTAGCCGGACATGCCCGCCACGGTCACCGGCTCGGTCACCTGGTCCTGCACGGAGCGTCCCGAGGTGCCGTCCCAGATGGCGCTGTTGGAGACGAGGCACGCGAAGATGCGCTCCGCGGCGTCGCGGTCCCCGGGGTACTCGACCCCCGGCTGCCACTCGACCTTGCCGACCGCGACGGTGGAGTACCAGGTGCCCTCGACCTTCGCCGCTGCCCGGGACGCGTCGGTCACGAAGTTCGCCTGGGTGGTGTCGGTGCGGTCGTCGAAGCCCTTCGGGGGGATCATCTCGAGGCCGCCGCCGCGCAGCTTGCCCGAGGGGTTCTTCGAGCTGCGGGCCTGGTCGGGGGACCAGCACCGCTCCTCCTCCGCGGCGCTGGTCGCCTCCGTGGTCTGCTCGGTGCTCGCGCTCGCCGACTCCGTGGTCGCCGTCGCGCTCGCCGTCGGGTCGCCGCCGCCGGAGCCGGGACGCAGCACGAGATAGCCGACGGTCGCCCCGACGATCAGCAGGAACACGACCGCGAAGGCGAGGCCGCCGATGAGCAGCGGCATGCCGCGGCCGCCGCCGGGTCGCTGGGGCCCGGTGCCGGGGCTCGTCGTGGTGCTCGGTCCGGTGTGCATCGATGCTCCTGAAGGGCGGTCCGGTGGGGCGGGGCGTCAGTCGACGACCTCGAGGCTCGCGATGATGTCCTCGAGGTTCTGGACGTGGTCGGGGTGGTCGGCGGCGACGTCGGAGGCGAGGGCGCTGGGACCGTCCGGGGTCTCCACCACGATCGAGGTGACGATCGAGGCGCTCGTGCTGCTGAACTGGTCCTGGTCCTCGAAGTGGTAGGTGGCCTGCACGATCCACGCCGGCTGGCCGTCCACCGTCGTCGGCTCGGAGCGGTGGTCGGTGACCTCGGGGTTCTCCCCGAAGCCCACGAGCACGCCGGAGGTCGTCGCGTAGCACTGGAAGATCGTCACGGCGGCCTGCTCGAGGCCGGGGTAGCCGCCCTCGTCCTCGGTGAACTCGACCTTGCCGAGGTTGACGACGCTGTACCAGGAGCCCTCGACGTTGCGGCCCTGGGAGCCGACCTCGGACATGTAGGGCAGCGAGCTCTCGCTCCACGGGTAGTCCCAGCCGTCGGGGGACGTGTACTGGAGGTTCCCCCCGCGCACCGTCCCCGGATCGGCGGCGGCGGCCGGCGCGTACTCCGGCATCGTGCAGTCCGTGGTGGGCGCCTGCGTGAAGATCGGGGGCGGCGGGGCGAGGGACGGGTCCTCCTCGTTGGGGACGTACTCCTCGTGGCCCTCGGCGCTGCGCGACGCGGTCGAGGAGGCGACGGTGCGCTCCTCGTCGTCGAGGCCGCGGAACACGGTCTGGGACAGCACGAGCGCCCCCACGGCGAGCAGCACGAGCGCGGAGCCGATCACGGAGAGCACGAGCACGAGGGTGCGGCGCCGCGCGCCCTCGGTGGGGCCGACGGGATCGTCGCCGCCGTGCTCGTAGTCGGGGAGCCCGTCGGGGCCCGACCCGACGAAGTCGGGCAGACCGGAGGCGGAGCCCATGCCGGTGCCCTGATCCTGCGTCGGCGACATCCCGCCTCCCCTCACCCCTGGTCCGGCGGTCCCGATCGTGCCGCCCGGGGGCGATTCTCGCACGGGCGCGCGCGGTGCACGGCGAGCGCACGCCCATCGAGTCACCAGGACCCGCCGCTAGACTCCCCGCCAGCGAACGAACGGAGAACCCCATGCGCCCGCCCCTCGTCCTCACCGTCGCCGGGTCCGACGCCGCCGGCGCCGCCGGCGTCCAGGCGGACCTCAAGACCTTCACCGCCCTCGGCGTCTACGGGGCCAGCGCGATCACGCTCGTCACCTCCGTGGCCGGACACGGACCGCGCGGCACGCACCCGCTGCCGCCGGACGTCGTGCGCACCCAGATCGACGAGGTCGTCCGCGACCTCCACGTGGACGTCCTGAAGATCGGCGCGCTCGGCACCGCCGCGATCGTCCACACCGTCGCGGACGCCGTGCGCACGCACCGCGACCGGTTCGGGCCGATCGTGCTGGACCCGGTGATGATCGCCTCCGACGGCGCCCCGCTGATCTCCGCCGAGGGGGCCGACGCGCTCCGCTCGGAGCTCGTGCCGCTCGCGACCGTGCTCACCCCGAACCTCGCCGAGGCGGCGCAGCTGCTGGGCCGCCCGCAGGCGACGACGATCGAGGAGATGCGCGAGCAGGCCCTCGCCCTGCAGGCGCTCGGCCCGCAGGCCGTCGTCATGAGCGGCGGGCTGCTGCCCCCGGAGGACGACGCCGTCGACGTCGTGGTCCATCCCGGCGGCACGGACCTGCTGCGCGCCGAGCGCGAGGCGGGCCGGCACGTCGCCGGCGCGGGGGCGACCTACTCCGCCGCGATCGCCGCGCAGCTCGCGCGGATCGCGGACTTCGACCGGGCCGGGGAGCTCGAGGAGATCGGCGAGGAGGGCGAGGACGACGACCTCGCGACCATCATCGCGACCGCCCGCGAGTTCGTCGCGAGCGCGACCGCGCACGCCGCGGACTGGGAGATCACCCGCTCCGCGCAGGTGCGTCGGCCGCTGAACCACCTCATCACCCTCGACAAGAGCTGACCGCCCCCGGGCGGCGCGGGCGGTCAGGAGCCCAGCAGGCCCCGCTTCTCCTTGAGCGCGAGCATCCGGCCCGCGGACTCCCGCACCCGGGCCGCCTGCTCGGGCGACTCCTGCGCCCAGGCGGCGATCGCCTCCGCGAGCTCGGCGGCGATCGACGGGTCCGCGGTGAGGACGACGTCGCCGCCCGCGGCCAGCAGGCGGGTCGCGCGCTCCGCGACGGGGACGTCCGCGACGGCCTTCGCGGCGCCGATGTCGTCGGTGACCACGAGGCCGTCGAAGCCGAGGCTCCCGCGCAGCAGGTCCGTCACCACGGCGGAGGAGAACATCGCGGCGTTGTCCGGGTCGATCCGCGGGTAGACGGCGGAGGCGAGCATGACGGCGTCCGCACCGGCCGCGATCCCCTCCGCGAAGGAGTCCAGGAACGGGTCCTCCGCGCTCGTGGTGGCGTCCTCGATCCCCTCCGCGGAGAAGTCGGTGTTCTCCCGCACCCGGCCCAGGCCCGGGAAGTGCTTGAGGGAGGCGCCCACCCCCTGCGCGTCGAGCGCCTCGACGGCCGCGCGCACGCACGCGCCCACCTGCTCAGGGTCCGTGCCGAAGCCGCGGTCCAGCGCGCCGACGGGCCCGTTGTCCTCGTCGAGCTCGGGGTCGACGACGTCCGCGACGGGGGAGAGCGCCAGCGGGATGCGGCGCGCGGCGAGGTCCTCGCCGATGCTCGTGTAGGCCTCCGTGACCGCCTCCGCGCCCTCCTCGCCGAGCCGGGCGGCCGAGGAGGTGCGGCGGGCGGCGCTCCCGCGCAGCATGCGCACCTGCCCGCCCTCCTGGTCCACGGCGAGCAGCGGGGGGAGGTCCTCGCGGCCGCCGTCGAGGGCGGCGTCGACGACCTCGTCCACGGCGTCGGCGGACTCCCACACGCCGAGCAGGAAGAAGCCGCCCACGGGATGCTCCTCGAGCAGCTCCGGGTCGATCGAGGTGCCCGTGCGCACGCCCACCATGACGAGCTGGGCGGCGAGGTCGTCCTCGGAGAGGTCCTCGAGCAGCAGCTCCGCGGCGCTCGGCGGGGCGGGGGTCGTGGGCTCCGCGGTGGCCGCGCCGTCCGAGGCGCCGCCGCCGTCGGAGGAGGCCCCGCCGGAGGCGCCCCCGTCGGACGTCCCGCCGTCGGCGGAGCCGTCGGAGCCGCCGCCCGCGGTGCACGCGGCGAGGGCGGGCGGCAGGGAGAGCGCGAGGGCAAGGGCACGGCGGCGGGGGAGGGAGGACATGACCTCGAGTGTTCCACGGCTCCCCGTGACCGGGGACACGGGCGGGACCGTAGTCTGGCCCCATGCAGGACCTCCCCGTCACGATCCCCCCGCAGGAGCACGCCCAGGCCGCCGCGATCGAGCGCGCCACCGGCACCCCGCTCGCCGAGTGGACCGCGCGCCTGGACGCCGCCGGCGCGCGCGAGCTGGGCCACCGGGAGATCGCCCGGCTGCTCGTGGACCGCCACGGCGTCGAGGAGTGGTGGGCGCAGGGCGTGACCGTCGCCTACGAGCAGGTCGTGGGGCTGCGCGTCGTGGGGCAGACCTGCGAGGGCGACTTCGCCGTCTCCGCCTCCCGCACCGTCCCCGGGGACATGGACGCGGTGCTCGCCGCCTGGAGCGCGTTCATGACCCCTGGGCGCCGCGAGCGCCTCCGGCTCGAGGAGCCCGCGATCAGCGAGACCGCGCGCTGGCGCTACTGGCGCGCCTCCGGGCTCGACGGCTCCCGCGCCTCGATCAACATCTGCGCCAAGGACGAGCAGGGCGGCCGCCCCCGCTGCACCCTCGCCGTCGCCCACAAGGGCATGGAGGACGCCGACCAGCGCGAGGCCTGGAAGGCCGCCTGGAAGCAGACCCTCACCGATTTCACCGACAGCCTCGCCACCACCACGGACACCACGCAGGAGCAGCGATGAGCACGACCCCCACCCCGTCCCTGCCCGCACCGGACGGCTCCTCCGACCCGCACCTGTGGCTCGAGGAGGTCACCGGCGAGAAGGCCCTGGACTGGGTGCGCGAGCACAACGCGCGCGCCGAGGCGGAGCTCGACGCGGTCACCGACGAGGACGGCGCGCCGCTCGCCGCGACCCTCCAGCAGGAGATCCTCGAGATCCTCGACGCGAGCGACCGCATCCCCGGCGTCACCCACCGCGGCGGCCACCTCTACAACGTGTGGACCGACGCCGAGCATGAGCGCGGCCTGTGGCGCCGCACGACGCTCGAGTCCTACCGCACCGAGGAGCCCGAATGGGAGGTGCTGATCGACGTCGACGCGCTCAACGAGGCCGAGGGCGAGGACTGGGTGTGGCACGGCGCCCGCCTGCTGCGCCCCGCCCCCGGGCAGCCCTACCGGCGCGCCCTCGTGGACCTCTCCCACGGCGGCTCCGACGCGGACACGACCCGCGAGTTCGACCTCGAGACCCTCGCCTTCGTGCCCGCCGCCGAGGGCGGCTTCGAGCGCCCCGAGGCGAAGGGCAGCCTCGCCTGGATCGACGAGGACACCGTGTGGGCGTCCACGGACTTCGGCGAGGGCACGCTCACCAGCTCCGGCTACGCCCGGCAGGCGCGGATCTGGCGCCGCGGCACCCCGCTCGACGAGGCCGAGCTCGTGCTCGAGGTCGCGGAGTCCGACCTCGCGGCCTTCGCCTCCCACGACTCGACGCCCGGCTGGGAGCGCGACTGGGCGCTGCAGGCCCACGCCTTCTACGACCAGACCCTCCACCTCGTCGAGGGGATCGGGACCGAGGACGGCGTGCGGCTCACGACGATCGACGTGCCGCGGGACCTCGAGGCGAGCGCCCACCGCGACCTCGGGATCTTCTCCCCGCGCAGCGACTGGACCGTGGGGGAGCAGGTGTTCCCCGCCGGCTCCCTCGTGGTCGGCGACTTCGCCTCCTTCCTCGACGGCGAACCGGACCTCCACCTGCTCTTCGAGCCCACGGACTCCACCTCCCTCGACGGCATGACCATCACCCGCAGCACGATCGTGCTCTCGGTCCTCGAGGACGTCGTGCATCGGCTCGAGGTCCACCACCGCGACGAGGACGGCGCCTGGGTCAGCCAGGACCTCTACCCCGAGCTGCGCGGTGCGCTCGGCGTCGCCGCCTTCGACGCCGACGAGGACGACCGCGTCTGGATCACCGTCACCGACTTCGTGGAGCCCACGGCCCTGCTGCTCGGCGACCTCGCCGAGGTGCCCCACGGCGGCGCCCCCGGCGAGCTCGAGACGATCAAGCGCGCCCCGGCCCGCTTCGACGCCGAGGGCATGGACGTCACCCAGCACTTCACGACGAGCGAGGACGGCACCCGTGTGCCCTACTTCGAGATCTCGCCGCGCGGCGCCGAGCAGGCCGCCGAGGCCGGCACCCCCGTGCCCACCCTGCTCTACGGCTACGGCGGCTTCGAGGTCTCCCTGACCCCGAGCTACCTCGGTCCGATCGGGAAGGCCTGGCTCGAGCGCGGCGGGCGGTACGTCATCGCGAACATCCGCGGCGGCGGCGAGTACGGCCCCCGCTGGCACCAGGCGGCGCTCACCGAGCACCGTCACCGGGCCTATGAGGACTTCGCCGCCGTCGCGAAGGACCTCGTGGAGCGCGGCGTCACGGACCGCGAGCACCTCGCGGTGCGCGGCGGCTCCAACGGCGGGCTGCTCACCGGCAACATGCTCACCCGGTACCCCGAGCTGATCGGCGCCGCCGTGATCCAGGTGCCGCTGCTGGACATGAAGCGCTACTCGCACCTGCTCGCGGGCGCCTCCTGGATGGCCGAGTACGGCGACCCGGACACCGAGGACTGGGAGTTCGTGCGCACCTTCAGCCCGTACCACCTGCTCGCCGAGGGGGTCGAGTACCCGCCCTCCTTCGTGCTCACCTCGACCCGGGACGACCGCGTGCACCCCGGGCACGCCCGCAAGCTCACGGCGGCGCTCGAGTCCCTCGGGGCGGACGTCCGCTCCTTCGAGAACATCGAGGGAGGGCACGGCGGCGCCGCCACGAACGAGCAGGCCGCACGGATGAACGCCCTGCTCTACAGCTTCCTGTGGAGCACGATCGGGCGGGACGAGCCCGCCGCGTGAGGTCCGTCGACCTCTTCGAGCGCTCCGCGCAGGACGACCTGCTGCTGCTGCGCGGGGACGTCATGACCGTACTGCGGGAGATCTCGGGGAAGGACCCGCGGCTGTTCCCGCTGCGGTACGCCCGGCGCACGCCGCGCCATCCGCGGCCGCAGGATCTCGAGGCCGCGCGCCGCGCCGGGGTCGCCGCCCCGCAGGTGCCGCTGCTGCTGATCCCCGACGGGCCCGGCCGCGCCTCGGTGCTGCCCTACGACCGCCTGCGCCGCACCCTCAGCGACCGCGGCGTGGACGTCATCATGATGGAGCACCGCGGGGTGGGGCTCTCGCGTCAGGACGGCGCGGGCCGCGACCTGCCGCGCCACGGCATGCGCCTCACGGAGGTGCTCGCGGATCTCGTCGCCGTCCTCGACCACGCGCACGTGCCGGAGGCGGCCGTCTACGGCGCCGGCTACGGCGGCCATCTCGCGCTCGCCCTCGCCGCGCACCACCCGGAGCGCGTCGCCTCCCTGGTGCTGGACTCCCCGCTCATCACCCCGGACGACGAGGCCGCGGGCCGGGACGCGCTGCGCGCCGCCTACTGGGACGGGAGCGTCCCGGCGACCTCCTCCACGGCGTCCGTGCTGCGGCGGCTCGTGGAGGAGGGGCAGGTGGAGGGCCGGCATGCGGGAGCAGTGGTCCTCGCGGTGCACGAGCACGGCGGGCCCGCCGCGGTGCGCGACCTCGTGGACCTCCTCGCCCTGGGCCGCGGCCGCCTCACCTGGAGCAGCGTGCGCCAGGTGCTCGCCCAGGACTGGCTGCAGTCCACCCCGTACGTCGACGAGCACGACCTCGTCGCCCCGATCGCGCACACCGAGCTCGGGTACGGGCACCATGCCGACGGCGGCCCGCTGGACCCGCTGGGTCTCGCCGCCTCGCAGGGCCACGGGGTCCCGCCCTTCGCGGGGGAGCCCTGGGACATGCCCCGCCTCGCCGCGGGGATCACCACGCCGACGCTCGTGCTCGCGGGGGAGCGGGACCTCGTGCGGCCCCCGCACCTCTCCCGGGCGCTCGCCGCGGCGATGCCGGAGGCGACGATGCTCGAGGTGCCGGGCGCGGGCCACGTGCTGCTCGAGTCGCGCACGCCGCTCGCGCAGGTCGCCGCCCGCTGGGCCGTGAGCGGGGCGCAGACGCAGCTGCCCCGCCTCACCCGGTCGCTCGCGGCGCTCCCCGCGACGCCCGCGGACCAGACCCTCGCAGGCGGTCTCCGGCTCGCGCTCGCCGCGGAGCGGTACTCGCCGTGGCGCCTGCGCGTGGAGTCCGCGCGCACACGACGGCACGAGGCGGCGGTGGACCCGACGGCCCGGCGCAGCCGCTTCGTGAAGCTCTGAGGTCGTGCCCTCCCGACCCCGCGTGACCTGCGCGGACCCCGGTGTCGGAGTCCGGAATCTCCCGATACCCTGTGCGCATGCGCCGTCGAGCCACCGGGATCCGCAGCTCCCTCCCCCTGCCGCCGCGCCGCCGCACGCCCGTGCTCGCGGCCGCCTCGTGCCTCGTCCTCGTGGGCGGGCTGACGGGTGTCGGGCTCGCCGGCTTGGGACCGCTCGGCGCTCTCGGCGGATCCTCAGCACAGGACGGCGCCGGCAGCGCCGTGGCCTCGACGCCGCCGTCCGCGTCGCCGAGCACCTCGCCGTCCGCCTCGGAGGAGCCGACGACGGACGAGCCGACGACCGAGGCGCCCACGACGGAGGCGCCCGTGACCGAGGCGCCGACGACGGACGCACCCGCGGTCGAGGAGCCCACCGCCCGGGAGACCGCGGCCGAGGACACCGCCCCCGTCGAGCCGGCGACCACGCCCTCGACGCGGAGCAGCACGACGCGCGGCACCGACGGGGACCACGGATCCTCGGGGTCGGGGTCGGGGTCGGGGTCGGGGTCGGGGTCGGGGTCGTCCGGCGGGAAGGGCGGCTCCGGTGGCCAGGGCGGCTCCGGTGGCGGCGGCACCGGCGGGTCGAGCACCCCGTCGGAGACGGAGGAGCCCGCGAGCCCGACGCCCTCCGAGCCGGTCGAGCCGGAGCCCGCCGATCCCGATCCCACGACGCCGGACCCCACGGTGCCCGATCCCGATGACGGCACGCCGACCGGCGGCACCCCTGGCGAGGGGACGCCGTCGGAGGGGACCGGCGATCCGGGGGAGCCGGGCGAGGGCACGTCGACCGGCTCGGCCTCACCGGTCACGGATCCCGCCGCGAGGACGGGCGCCGGGACGGGCGCGGAGGGCTGAGGCCCGGCCCGTCCGGTGCTCAGGACCGGCAGGCCACCACGAAGCCGCCGTCGTCCGAGGTCACGGTGTAGTCCGCTCCGTACTGCTCGTGCGCCCAGGCGGCGACGTCCGCCGGCGGGGCGCCGCTCCAGGAGAAGGCCTGCTCGTCCACGAGCACGCACTGCGGGACGCGCCGGTTCGGCCCGTGCACCCACTGCACGTCGTGGTCCGGGACCGCGCGGGCGAGCAGGGTGATGTCGGAGGCGACGACGGCGCCCTCGGGCAGGGCGTCCAGGGCGCGCTCGGCCGCGGGGAGCCGCGGGCTCTCCTGCCAGGCGGAGGGGCGCAGCACGTCCACGAGGGGCAGCGCCCCGCCCAGGGTCGCCGTCACCGCGAGGGACACGCCGATCGCGAGGCCGCGCACCACGGCGCCGGGCCGGACCGCGGAGGTCCCCGTCCAGTCGCCCGCGCGGCCCGTGCGGCGGTCGCCGAGCGCATCGAGCAGCGCCGCGATCACGACCGGCATGAGGATCGCGCTGTAGTGCCAGGTCCAGTCCCAGTAGAACTCGACCGTGCCGGTGAAGCGCCAGGCGAGCGTGGGCAGCACGAGCACCAGGAGCGGCGAGCGCAGGCCCACCATCCCCGCGAGCGCGAGCAGCATGAGCACGACCTGCCACTTCGAGGCGGGGGTGAACACGTCGAAGACGGACCCGAGGTTCCCCGTGTAGTCGTAGCGCCCGCCCACGTTCAGCAGCGGGAGGATCACGAAGGTCGAGAGCACGAACCAGGCGAGCCCCCAGGCGGCGAGGCCGAGGCCCCAGCGCCGTCCCTCGGTGCGTGACCGCTCCTCGGCGCGTGACCGCTCCTCCGTGTGCGACCGCCAGGCGATGACGAGCCCCAGCATCAGCACCGTGAGCCCCAGGTCCTCCTTGACCAGGACCAGCGCCCCGCCCCACAGCGCCGCCGCCCGCACCCGCCCGCGCAGCAGGGCCGTGAGGGACAGGGCCAGCAGCGGCACCCCGAAGGCGATCTCGTGGAACTGCACCGCGGCTGCGGCCTGCAGCCCCCAGGACAGCGCGTAGGCGAGGCCCACGAGGGTGCCGGGGACCGCGCCCAGGCGGTCGATCGCGAGGCGGGCGAGCGGGATCGCGGAGCCGCCCAGCAGGAGCGCCTGCGTCCACAGCAGCGCCGCGCCCGAGGGCCACACCCACCACACGGGGGCGAGCAGCACGAGGATCGGATGGAAGTGGTCGCCCAGCAGGTTCGCGCCGTCCCCCTTGATCGGCACGATCGGGGCGGAGAACGTGCCGTAGTCCTTCGCGAGCTGGGTGAAGATCCCCAGGTCCCAGGACGGTGCGTCGAGCGAGAGCCACTGCTGCACGCCCAGCAGCCCGTAGCCGAGCGCCGCGATCAGGGCGATCAGCGGCGGCACGAGCACCCGCGCCGTGAGCAGGCTCCGCACTGGGCGGGGACCGGCGGCGGCGACGGGGCGGGGCGGGTCGGCGGCGAGGGTCACGGCACGAGCGTAGCGGGAGCGGGACGGCGGGCCCCGGGCCGGCTCACAGGAGCACGATCGCCTGCACCACCAGGATCTTCACGACCATGCCGACGGCGAAGAGGGCGGAGTAGCCGGTCTCCGCGCGCTCGTCGTCCGTGAGCGACTGGACGTGGCCCAGCAGCACCGGCTGGCCCACGAAGCCGGCCATCGCGCCGAGCGTGCGCGGGGTGGACATGCCGAGCCGCCGGCCCAGCTCCCGCAGGGCGAGCACCGAGGCGGCCGTGAGCACCGCGGCGAGCAGGGCGATCTGCAGGCCCGTGAGGCTGAAGGCGGTCGCCGCGAAGGAGTGGCCGCTCGCGAGGCCCACGCAGGCGAGGAAGAGCACGAGCCCCAGCTGCCGGATCGTGAGGTTCGCGGCGCTCGGCATCGTCCACACGAGCCGGCCCGTCCGCTCGATCCGGCCCAGCACGAGGCCCACGACGAGCGGACCGGCGGCCGCCCCGAGCGCGACGGAGGCCCCACCGCCCAGCGGCACCGCGACGAGGCCCGCGAGCACGCCGAGGGCGATGCCGAGGCCCGCGCTCGTCCAGTCCACCTCGGTGATGCGCCGCTCGCTGTCCCCGAACAGGGCGGAGATCTCGCCCATCCGCTCGCGCGGCACGACCACCCGCACCCGGTCGCCGAGGTGCAGCGGCATGTCCGGCACGGCGAGCAGGTCCCGGTCCCCGCGGCGCACCCGGGTGATGATCCCGCCGAACCGCGAGGGGATCCGCAGCTGGGCGACGGTGCGCCCGGCGATCTGCGGGTCCGAGACCACCCAGCGGCGGTAGTCGACGACGGAGCGGTCGTCGGCCAGGTGCTCGGGGACCACGCGGCCGAGCGCCCCCGCGGCGAGCCGCACGGCCTCCGGCACGCCGACGAGCAGCAGCCGGTCGCCCACCTCGAGCGAGTCCTCCGGCCGGGCGACGCGCACCGCGCCGCCGCGCAGCAGGTAGGACATGCGCACCTGGCCTCCTCCGAGGCCCGCCGTCGCGGCGATGCCGGGGATCTCCCGCACCGTCATCGCCCGCTCGACCTCGACGGTCACGGTGAGCAGGCCCGCCGCGGAGGACGGCGCCGGGTCCCGGTGCCCGCGCAGCGGGCGGTGCGCCACGGCGGAGAGCACGAGCAGGGAGACGACCACGCCGACGGGGTACCCGATCGCGAAGCCGATCGCCGGCTGCGGGGAGCCGCCGGTCGCCGCGGTCGCCGTGTCGAGCGCGGGGGAGGCGGTGGTCATGCCGGCGAACATGCCGCCGATCGCGCCCGTGTCCAGTCCCAGCAGCCGCGCCGCACCGAGGCTCGCGGCGCCCACGAGCACGAGCAGCACGGTCGCGCCGAGCACGAGCCGGGTCTGGGTGCGCAGGTCCCGGAAGACCGTCGCGCCCGCGGCGAGGCCCGTCGTGTAGACGAACAGGGCGAGGCCGAGCGCCTGCAGCAGTGCGAGCCCCTCGCCCAGGCGCGGATCGAGCGCGCCCACGGCGAGCCCCACGAACAGCGCGCCCGCCGCACCGAAGCGCACAGGCCCCAGCCGCACCGATCCGAGGGCCGAGCCCGCCGCCATGACGAGGAGCAGGACGAGCAGCGGGGAGGCGGCGAGGAAGTCCAGCATGCGACGAGCCTAGGACGCGGGGACCGTGACGCCGCAGGTCAGAGGGTGACGTGATCGGAACGTCACCGTGTCGTCCCGGTCACGGCCGAATAACGGTTTGCGTCTCCGGGGCGGTTCCGGCCCCGTGACGCGGCGCACATGGTCGAATGCCGCCAGCGGTGCGCCCCGGGAACGGTCCCGGAGGCGCGCGAGCGCGGCGCACCGCCCGTCCCCACCCCGGAGGTCCTCCTCGATGTCCGTCAGATCCACGCCGCCCACTCCCTCCTCGCCGCCGTCGGCCCCGCGCCGGCACCTCCCGCGGGCCCGCGGGCTCCTCGCCGGGACCGCCGGCGCCGCCCTCGTCGCCGGGCTGCTCACCGCCCCCGCCGCCCTCGCCGCCCCCGCGGACCTCGACCCCCTGGGCTCCGCCTCGGAGCTCGGCGTCGACGTCCCCGTCCAGGACGACCTCCTCGACGGCGCCGCCGAGGCGATCCCCGGCCGCTGGCTCGTGCAGGTCTCCGGCGACCCCGCCCTCCAGGGCGGCAGCGCGGGCGCCAACCGCACCACCCAGAAGAAGGTCGAGGACTCGGCGGAGGCCGCCGCGGTCCCCTTCACCGTGCAGCGCTCCTTCACGGGCGGCTGGAACGGCATGTCGGTCTCCATGGACGACGCCGACGTCGCCGCCCTCCGCCAGGTCCCCGGCGTCGAGGCCGTCTTCCCGGTGCTCGCCGTCGAGGCCCCGCGACCCGCCGACGCCGCCCCCGAGGACGAGTACGGCAACGCGATGACCGGGGCGGACACGCTCCAGCAGGTCGACGGCCTCACCGGCGACGGCGTGAAGGTCGCCGTCATCGACTCCGGCATCGACTACAACAACCCCGACCTCGGCGGCGCCGGGACGGACGACGAGACCGCCGACTTCCCCGGCGAGCGCGTGATCGGCGGCTACGACTACGTGGGCGACGACTACGACTCCTCGACCGCGGGCAGCACCCCGCAGCCCGATGCGTACCCCGACGACTGCGGCGGCCACGGCACCCATGTCGCCGGCATCATCGGCGCCGACGGCGAGGTCACCGGGGTGGCGCCCGAGGCGGACCTCCTCGCGTACCGGATCTTCGGCTGCGACGGCACGAGCGACACCGACGTGATCCTCGCGGCGATGGAGCAGGCCCGGGCCGACGGCGCCGACGTCGTCAACATGTCCCTCGGCGCCTCGTTCATGACCTGGCAGGACTACCCGACGGCCCAGCTCGCCGACTCCCTCGTCGCCTCCGGCACGACCGTCGTGATCTCCGCCGGCAACTCCGGCACCTCCGGCACCTTCTCGAGCGGCGCCCCGGGCGTGGCCTCCGACGCGATCACCGTCGCCTCCGTGGACAGCACCCACCGCCGCTCGCCCTTCGCGACCGCCGCCGGCGCCGACCGCGGCTACGCGGCCGCCGAGGGCGCCGTCCCCCCGCCCACCTCCGGTGAGCTCACGCTCGTCGCGGCGGGCGAGGCCGGCACCGACGCCGCGCTCGCCTGCGACCCCGCCGCCGTCCCCGCGGCGACCGGCGAGGGCCAGGCGCTGCTCGTCTCGCGCGGCACCTGCAGCTTCCGCGAGAAGGCGCTCGCCGGCGAGGCCGCCGGCTACGACGCCGTGATCCTCCACAACAACGCCCCCGGCTCCCTCTCGCCGACGGTCGAGGGCGACCCCGCCCTCACGATCCCCGTGGTCATGGCCTCGCAGGCGGACGGCCTCGCCCTCCAGGAGGCGCTCGCCGCCGGCCCGGTCACCTGGGCCTGGCAGGAGGGCACCACGGTGCTCGAGAACGAGACCGCCGGCCTCGTCTCCGACTTCTCCTCCTACGGCCTGACGGCCGAGCTCGAGCTCAAGCCCGACATCGCCGCCCCCGGCGGCTCCATCTGGTCCACGCTCCCGCTCGAGGAGGGCGGGCACGGCTCCATGTCCGGCACCTCGATGGCCGCCCCGCACGTCGCGGGCGCCGCCGCGCTGCTGCTCGAGAAGTCCCCGGAGCTCACCCCGGCGCAGGTCAAGTCCGCGATGATGAACACCGCCGACCCGCTGACCTGGTCCCTCGCCCCGGACCAGGGCTACCTCGAGCCCGTCCACCGCCAAGGCGCGGGCCTGCTCGACCTCGTCTCCGCCGCGCATGCGACGACCAGCGTCGCGGAGCCGTCGATCTCCCTCGGCGAGGGCGAGGACGGCCCCCGCACCGTGACCATCACGGTCGCGAACGCCGCCGACGAGGACCGCACCTACGACGTCGGCGTCCGCCACGGCGTCGCCACCGGCGCCCCGACCTCGGACCCGGAGTTCTACGCCGCCGAGGGGATCGCGGAGCCCTCCGCGAGCACCGTCACCGTCCCCGCCCACGGCAGCGCCGACGTCGAGGTGACCCTCGGCGAGGACTTCGGCGAGGACGGCATCATCTACGGCGGCTGGGTGACGCTCACCGGCACCGACGAGGACCTCGTGGTCCCCTTCGCGGGTCTCTCCGGCGACTACCAGGCGCTCACCGTGCTCGACGACGCCGGCGCCGGCCTGCCCGCGCTCGGCGTCTCCGACGGCGAGGGGAACGTGGACCTCGATCCCGACGGCGGCCACACGTACACGATGCAGGACGGCGACGTCCCCTACCTCGCGTACTCCCTCGCCTACCCGGCGGAGCGCTTCGAGGTCCGCGCCTACGAGGTGAGGAAGAACGGGAAGCTGAAGATCGTGAACCCGTCCGTCGGCCACGTCGCCGCGGAGGACCACCTCGGTCGCACCGAGGCCCCCGAGGTCTGGGCCTGGGACGGCAGCTACGCGCTGAAGAACGAGAAGTCCAAGTCGGTCAAGAACGGCGAGTACCTGCTCGAGCTGCGGGTGCTCAAGCCGCTCGGCGACGCCTCGGACCCCTCGGACTGGGAGACCTACACGTCCCCGACGTTCACCATCGAGAACCCGACGCCCGGCAAGCCCGGGGCGCACTGACGCGCGGACGCGCTGACGCAGGAACGGGCGGCGATCCCCTCGGGGGTCGCCGCCCGCTCCCTGTCCGGAGGGCGGATCAGGTCAGCGTGAGAGGATCCAGTCCATGTCGAGGCGCGCGACGCTGATCGCCGAGCCCACCCCCTCGTAGGCGAGCAGGAACTCGTCCCGGCCCACCGCGATGATCACCGAGTACCCGCAGTCGCCCGGCGCGAAGACCCGCTTGCGGGTCCAGGTGGCGCCGTCGTCCGTGGAGACCTCGATCGTGCCGTTCGCCCGCGTGCTCGGCACGTGCTCCGCATGCGAGAACAGCAGCACCTTGGCCTTGGCGGAGCCTCGCGGCGCCTCCGGGTAGGCGCGGGTGAGCTGCGCGTTGTTGCCCGGGTCCACGAGGGACAGATCCCGGTGGAGGTCCTCCCAGGTCTCGCCGCCGTCATGGCTGAGGGCGATCCAGCGTCGACCCGTGCGGCGGTTCTCGCGCGAGTTCATCATGAGGGTGCCGTCCGAGAGCTCGGCGACCTTGTTCTCGTCCATCTCGGTGCCGACCCTCCCGCCCCTCTCCCAGGTCTCCCCGTGGTCGTCGGAGTAGAGCGAGTACGCGGCGACGTCCTCGCCCCCGGCGGCGTTGCGGAACCAGCCCGCGAACTGCTGGACGAGTCGGCCCCGGTGCGTCCCGTAGCGCAGCTGCACGCCGGCCCCGGAGGATGCGAACATCGCGCGGCAGTCGTCGGGCTTGGCGACCTCGGTGACGGTGCGGTGCTCCCAGGTGCGGCCCGAGTCGCGGCTCACCGAGAGGTTGGCGCTGATGACCATGCGGTCCTCGTCGTCGTTGCCGTAGACGCTCGCCACGACCCCGGCGTCCTTGGAGAACACGCTGAACAGGAAGATCGTCCCGGTCTCCGTGTCCACCACGTAGGAGGGATCCGAGAAGCCGGTCTTCTCCCCGGGGACGGTCGACTCGTTCCCCGCGCGGACCACCTCGGGCTCGCCCCAGGTGCGGCCGCCGTCGGTGGACCGACGCTGCCAGATCGAGTTCGGCGCCGGGGCGTCTCCCTCGACGGGACGCTTGTCGAAGGCGGCGAGGAGGTCGCCGTTGGGCGCGACGGCGAGCGCGGGGATGCGGAAGTTCTTCACGCCCCAGTCGCCGGGGCCGGCGAGGGGCTGCTCCTCGTAGCTGCCCTGGCGGGTGCCCTCGTCCTTCGCGGGCGGGAGCGCGGCGGCCCCGGGCCGGGCGGAGGCACCGGAGGCGGTGGCGCCGAGGGCGGTCAGTGCGGCGGCGGTGCCGATCAGGCCGCGGCGGGTCATGCGGGGTTCCATCGGGTTCTCTCCTTCATCGGGGTCCTTCTTCCTGGTTCCACCCTCGGATCGCGCGGGTGCGCGGTCAGGGGGCGAGTACATCCCGCACGTCCCCCACGAGGACGGGCGCATGGGCGGCACCGGCGTTCGCCTGGTGGCCGAGCAGTCGCACCGGTGCGCCGCCGTCCTGCGTGATCCGCAGGTCGGAGAGGGCGCAGCCGGTGAGGTACCAGACGTCGGCGAGCAGGCCCCGCGCGGTGACGTCCGTGTACCAGAGGGTGTTGGCGCTGAAGGTGGGCGGCAGCACGCCCTCGAGCACGACCCCGGAGCCGGGGTCGCGGAGGGTGCCGCCGATCGGCAGCTCGAGGTGCCGCGTCCAGCGGCGGGCGGCGCCCGCGCTCGCATGGTTGAGGGTGCAGCCCGTGACGGAGCCGTGCCCCCAGTTGTCCTTCGAGGCCTCGCCGAAGGGGCCCGGGGCGGCGATCGAGTAGAGGGCGCCGTGGCAGCCGACGATCACGGTGCCCGTGAGGGTCCAGTTCCCCGAGGAGCACCACACCCCGAGCCGGCAGCTGGTGAGGACGCTCGAGGCGAGCAGCGAGTACTCGCTGCGGTCCGCCGCGGAGAGCCCGATCGTGCAGGCCTCGAAGCGGCAGCCGGTGATCTGCAGGCCGTAGGAGAAGACGTCGTCCCCGGCGTCCCCGGTCGCGGCGATCCCCGCGCCCCGCCAGCCCACGAGGTCGCAGTCGGTCACGCGGAGGTTGCGCGCGCGGTGGGAGCGGATCGCGGTGTGCGCGGTCTCGAGCGGCACGTCGATCTCCGCGAGCGCACCCTCGGCGTCGAGACCGGGCACACCGTGCAGGCGCAGCCCGCGCAGGGTGACGTCGGCGGCGCGGTCGAGGGTGAACAGCCCGTGCTCCCGCGAGGAGGGGACGAGCACCGCGCCGTTGCCCTCCACGAGGGTCCCGCTCGGCAGGGTGACCGCCGCCGGGAGCTCGTAGCGGGCCCCGGCCTCGAGCTGCACCTGCGGCGTCGCGGCGAGCACCGCCTCCCAGTCGTCGCCCGGGTGCAGCACGGGCAGGCCGGTGGCGGCCGGCTCGGCATGGGCGGCCGGGAGCCCGTCGCCCGGGGCGAGCGAGGCGGCGAGCCCCAGGCCCGCCGCCCCCAGCCCGGCGAGCATCGCCGA
This sequence comes from Brachybacterium sp. NBEC-018, assembly GCF_024860185.1. NCBI lineage: Bacteria > Bacillati > Actinomycetota > Actinomycetes > Micrococcales > Dermabacteraceae > Brachybacterium > Brachybacterium sp. NBEC-018. Next base: position 3,534,390 of record NZ_CP100650.1, on the reverse strand, counting down.
GCGCGGGACGGCCCGGTGCGGGCGGGCGGTGTGCGGGTGACCGGACTGCCGGGGTCGTCGGGGATGGTCCTGCTCGGTCATGGCTGCTCCGTTCGTCGTCGATCGGATGGCGGGGTCGGGCGGGGCGGCGGCTCAGGCGCCGGTGACCGCCTCGCGGAACCAGGTGGTGATGCTGGAGGGGTGGGTGATGGCGGTGCCGACGACGACGGCGCCGGCTCCGGCGTCACGGGCGGCGGCGGCCTGGGCGGGGGTGTGGACGCGGCCCTCGGCGACGAGGAGGGCGGTGTCGGGGAGGCGGGCCGCGAGCTCGGTGATGAGGGGGAGGTCGGGGCCGACGGTGCTGTCGCGGGCGGGGGTGTAGCCGGCGAGGGTCGTGCCGATGATGTCGATGCCGAGGTCGGCGGCGTGGAGGGCGGAGTCGACGCTGTCGCAGTCGGCCATGATCGGGCCGTCGAAGCGGGTGCGGATCTCCTGGATGGTCCGGTCGAGGGTGCGGCCGTCAGGGCGGGGGCGGTTCGTGGCGTCGAGGGCGAGGATGTCGGCTCCGGCGTCGATGACGGCGAGCGCGTGGTCGAGGGTGGGGGTGATGAAGACGCCGTCCTCGCCGTCCTTCCAGATGCCGATGACGGGGACGGTGACGGCGGCCTTGACCTGGCGGATGTCCTCGAGGCCCTGGGCGCGGACGGCGGTGGCGCCGCCGTCCTGGACGGCGGCGGCGACCTGGGCCATGGTGCGGGGGTCGCGCATCGGTTCGCCGGGGTAGGCCTGGCAGGAGACGATGAGGGTGCCCGCGAGCGGGGCGACGAGGGGATGCATGGGAGCTCCTTCTCGGGAGGGACGGTGGTCAGAGGGCGTGCGCGGAGGCGTGGGCCGCGGCGCCGAGCAGCGCCGCGTGCTGGCCCGAGCGGGCGGGGACGACCGGCGTCGCGGCGACGACGTCCATCGCCTCCTGGGCGAGGCCGGCCTCGAGGGCGCGCCGCCACGGCTCGCCGTCCCCGCTCATGCCGTGCGCAGCGCTGACCCCGCCGGTGAGCACCACGAGGTCGGTGTCGAGCAGGTTGAGCGCGCCGCCCAGCACGCGCCCGGTCGCACGGCCCGCGATCGTGTAGGCGCCGGCCGCGGGGCCCTCGGGATCCGCGACGGCGAGCGCGGCGAGCGCCCGGCCGTCGGCCACGGGGGAGCCGTCGGATCCCGCGGCGCCGAGCCGCCGGGCGAGGGCGAGGATGCCGGGACCGGAGGCGAGGCCCTCGAGGTGTCCGCTGCGGCCGCAGGGGCAGGGGACCCCCTCGGCCTCGGGCACCGGGAGATGCCCCAGGTGCCCCGCCGCGCCGCGCGCCCCGGTGACGACCTCGCCGCCGATCACCTGGCAGCCGCCGATCCCCGTGCCCACCGCGAGCAGCAGCATCGAGGAGGCGTCGCGGCCGGCGCCGTGGAGCGCCTCGCCGAGACCGTGGGCGTGGACGTCGTTGAGCACCGCGACCGGCAGACCGAGGCGGGAGGAGACCGCCGCGGCGACGTCCGTGCCCGCCCAGCCGCGCAGGGCGTCGGTCGCATGGGTGATGCGGCCGCGCGCGGTGTCCACGACCCCCGCGGAGGCCACACCCACCGCGAGCGGGGCGGCGTCCCCGGCGGCCGCCACCGCGAGGTCGAGGGCCGCCGCGAGGATCTCGGCGGGCCCCTCCTGTGCGGGGGTGGGGACCGTGAGCACCTCACCCGCGGTGCCGTCGCGGACGAGCGCGGCGCTGGTCTTCGTGCCGCCGATGTCGAGGGCGAGCACCCCGCCCGTCGACCCGGCGGAGGTCGGTGCCGGATCAGGCATCGGCGAGCAGCCCGGTGCTGCGGAGGATCCCGCGGATCTTCTCCACGGCCTCGCCCTCGAGCGCGGACATCGGCGTGCTCATCGTGTTCGTCGAGATCACTCCGAGCTCGCGCAGCGCCGTCTTGAAGGCGCCCACGCCGGCCGCGGGGCCGGTCTTCCCGACGGGCTGGAAGACGATCTCGAAGAGGGCCGCGAGGCGGTCCTGCTCGATCCGCACCGTCTCCCAGTCGCCGGCGCGGGCGGCGCGGTCCATGCGCACGTAGCCGGCGGGGTCCACGTTGCCGAGGCCCGGGACGGAGCCGTCGGCCCCGGCGAGGTAGGCGCCGTCGACGACGACCTCGTGGCCCGTGAGCAGCGTGAGCGGGGAGCCGGCGGCGCGGTTCATCGCGGCCAGGCGGCGGAAGGAGACGTCGTCCCCGCTGGAGTCCTTCACCCCGGTGAGGACGCCGTCGGCGCCGAGCTGCACGAGGTGCGCGGGGGAGAGCTTCGTGTGCACGCAGACGGGGATGTCGTAGGCCCAGACGGGGGCGTTCGCCGCGGCGCCGATCGTGCGGAAGTGGGTGTCGATCTCCTCGGGGCCGGTGATCGCGTAGAAGGGCGCGGTGACGACGTAGCCGGCGAGGTCCAGCTTCTCCGCGGCGCGCAGGTGCTGGAGCACGCGCGAGGTCTGCGTGTCGATGAGCCCCGCGAGCACGGGCACCTGGCCCGCGACGAGGGAGGTGACGACCTCGAGCACCTGGGCGCGCAGCGCGTCGTCGAAGAAGGCGATCTCGCCGCTCGAGCCGAGCGCGAAGAGGCCGTCGACGCCGCCCTCGAGGTGGCGGGCCACGAGCCGCTCGAGCGAGGGCACGTCGAGCGCGCCCTCGGGGGTGAGCGGGGTGAGCAGCGGCGGGACGACACCGGTCAGGGGAGCGGTCTCGGTCGAGGTCGCGGGGGCGGTGGTGGTCATGGGAGCTCCTGAGGTCTGCGTGAGGAAGGTGAGAGGTGGGAGGGAGGGGTCAGAGGAGGGACGGTGCGGCGGCCAGCAGGCTGCGCGTGTACTCGTCGGTCGCGGAGGCGAAGACGCTCGCCGCGTCGCCCTGCTCCACGACCTTGCCGCGGTGCATGACGATGATCGAGTCGGAGACGAACCGGACGGTCGAGATGTCGTGGGAGATGAACACGAGGCCCAGTCCCAGCTCCTTCTTGAGGTCCGTGAGCAGGTTCAGCACCTGCGCGCGCACCGAGACGTCGAGGGCGCTCGTGGGCTCGTCCGCGACGATGACGTCCGGCTGGAGCGCGAGCGCGCGGGCGATCGCCACGCGCTGGCGCTGACCGCCGGAGATCTGCCGGGGCAGCACGTCGAGCGCGGAGGCGGGCAGGCCCACCTTGTGCACGAGCTCGGTGACGGTCGCGAGGCGCTGCGCCTCGGTGCCGATCCCGTGCACGCGCAGCGGATCCATGAGCGCCTCGCGCACGAGCATCCGCGGGTTCAGCGCCGTCGCCGGGTCCTGGAAGACCACGGAGACGGTGCGTCCCAGCTCGCGGCGCGCCGCCCGGGAGCGGCCCAGGCGCTTGCCCTGGAAGAGCACCTCGCCGCTGGTCACCGGCTGCAGGCCGGTCATCACCCGGGCCAGGGTCGACTTCCCGGAGCCGGACTCGCCGACGATCCCGAGGACCTCGCCGCGGCCCAGCGAGACGCTGATGCCGTCCACGGCGCGGATCGTGTCCGGTCGCAGCAGGGAGCCGGTGCGCAGCTTGTGCACGACGTGCACGTCCCGCAGCTCGATGACGGGGGTGGTGGTCTCGCTCATCGCTTCTCTCCTGCCTCGGCGGCGGCCAGGGCGCCGGGGAGGTCCCCGGTCGCGGCCACGAGATGGGTGGTGCCCGGGACGGGGAGCAGCCGCGGCGGGAGGTCCGCGCGGGCGGCGGGGTCCTGGCTGCGCGGGGCGAAGCGGTCGCCGCGCGCGAACTCCCGCGGGGAGGGCACGGTGCCCGGCACCTGCAGCAGCCGCTCGGCCTGCGCCTCGATCGAGAGCACCGATCCCAGCAGGCCGCGGGTGTACTCGTGACGGGGATCCACGAGCAGGTCACGGGTGTCGCCCTGCTCGACGACCTGGCCGGCGTACATGACGGTCACGCGGTGGGCGAGCTGCGCGACGAGCGCGAGGTCGTGGCTGACGAACACCATCGCGAAGCCGAGCTCGTCGCGCAGCCGCAGCAGCAGCTCGACGACCTGCTTCTGGACGGTGACGTCCAGGGCCGTGGTGGGCTCGTCGGCGATGACCACGCGCGGGTCCCGGGTGAGCGCCATGGCGATGAGCACGCGCTGGCGCTGGCCGCCGGAGAGCTCGTGCGGGTACGAGGCGAGGGTGCGCTTCGCGTCCAGTCCCACGAGCTCGAGCAGCTCCGCGGCGCTGCGGGTGCCGCCGCGACGGGTCAGCTGCGCCATCTGGGAGCGGATGAGCATCGAGGGGTTCAGCGAGCTCAGCGCGTCCTGGTAGATCATCGCGACGCCGTGTCCGCGCAGCTCGTTGAGCCGGCGGGCGTCGAGGTCCAGCAGGTTCACGCCGTCCAGCAGGACCTCGCCGGAGACCTTCGCGGTGCGGGGCAGGAGCCCCATCACGGCGAGGCTCGTGACGGACTTGCCGGAGCCGGACTCGCCCACCAGGCCCATCGTCTCGCCGGGGCGCACGGTGAAGGAGACGCCGTCCACGATGTCCACGTCGCCGTGGGCCTCGGGGAAGGAGACGTGGAGGTCCTTGACCTCGAGCACGGGGGCGGCGGCGGGGTCGATCCCGGTGCGGGCGGGGCGGGCGAGCTCCGCGGTGCGCAGGCGCCGCAGGGACTCGGCGAGCACGTGGTCGGTCGTGGTGTGGTCGACGGCGCCGAGCACCTCATCGGGACCGGTGTCGCCCGTGGCGGCGGTCTCGACGGCGCGCTCGTCGGCGTCGACGTCGACCGTGTGCTTCACGCGGGGGCTCGCGAGGGCGTCGGTGAGCCCCTCGGAGAGGATGTTCAGCGAGAGCACCGTCAGCAGGATCGCGACGCCCGGGAAGAAGGTGGGCCACCAGTAGCCGGCCAGGAGCACGGCCTTGCCCTCGGCGATGATGTTGCCCCACGAGGGGTTCGGGGGCTGCACGCCGGCGTTGATGAAGGACAGCGACGCCTCGAAGACGATCGCGTCGGCCACGAGCACGGTCGTGAACACGAGAATCGGGGCGAGGCAGTTGCGGGCCACGTGCTTGATCAGGATCCAGCCGGTGGAGGCGCCCATGACCTGGGAGGCGGCCACGTAGTCCTCGCCGAACTGGGCGAGCACGTTCGCGCGTACCACGCGCGCCAGCTGCGGCACGTAGAGGAAGGCGATCGCGAGGATCAGCACCGGCAGCGAGGTGCCGAACACGGCGACGAACACGGCGGCGAGCGCGATGCCCGGGAAGGACATGATCACGTCGAGCACGCGCATGAGGATCTCGGAGGGGATCCGGGCGGCGGTCGCCGCGAAGGAGCCCAGCAGCGCGGCGACCACGAGGGCGGCGCCGGTCGCGCAGAGGCCGATCAGCAGCGAGGCGCGGGCGCCGTGGAGGATCCGGCTGAGCACGTCGCGGCCCACCGAGTCGGTGCCCATGAGGTGCTCGCCGCTCGGCGGCTGCACGGGGGTGCCGGTCGCGAGCGGGTCGTAGGGGGAGATGAGGGGGGCCAGCGCCGCCGCCAGGATCAGCAGCAGCAGGAAGCCCACGGCGATCCTCGAAGCGAGGGGCAGGTCCCGGAGGCCGCCCAGGCGGCCGCCGGAGACGGAGGTGAGTCGGTTCTGGAGTCGCGCTCGCATGTCAGATGCTCCTGATCCGCGGGTTGACGAGGACGTACAGCAGGTCCACGAGGATGTTCACGACGATGAAGGCGATCGCGACGGTGAGGGTCACGCCCTGCACGAGGAACACGTCGTTGCGCTTCACGCCGTCGAGGATGAGCTGGCCCATCGCCTGGATGTTGAAGATGATCTCGATGATCACGGCGCCGCCCATGAGGTAGCCGACCCGCAGGCCGAGCACCGTGATCGGGGTGATCAGGGCGTTGCGCAGCACGTTGCGGGAGACGACGACGGGGTAGGGGACACCGGCGCCGACGGCGGTGCGGACGTAGTCGCGGTCCAGCTCCTCGACCATCGCGGTGCGGACCACGCGGGTGAGGGAGCCGGCGACGGGCACGCCGAGCGCGATCGCGGGGAGGGCGACGTTGCGGGCCCAGGTGGCCGGGTCGGCGAGGGCGCCGACCCACTGCGCGACGAGGGCGGGGAAGACTCCCCAGCCGCCGGGCACCTCGCCGAGCCACTGGATGAGCAGGATCGCGAGCCAGAAGCTGGGGGTCGCGAGCGCGGCGATCGAGAGCACGCGGATCACCTGGTCGACCCAGCGGTCGCGGAAGAGGGCCGCGAGCACGCCGAGCACGGCGGCGACGACGATCGCGAAGGCGAGGCCCAGGAAGGTCAGCTGCAGCGTGATCGGGAAGGCCTTCGCGACGACCTCGGTGACCGGGGTGCTGCCGGAGGTGGTGCCGAGGTCACCGTGCAGCATGCCGCCGAGGAAGGAGAGGTAGCGGACGATCAGCGGGTCGTCCAGGCCGTTGGCCTCCCGGTAGTTCTGGAGCGCCTCGGCGGAGGCGGACTCCCCGAGCGCGAGGCGCGCGGGGTCCGAGGGGGAGAAGGACATGACGACGAAGACGAGCAGGGTGACGCCGAGGATCATCAGCGGCAGGGAGACGAGGCGTCGTCCGACGAGTCGGAGGAGCTGGGTCACGGGAGGGCCTCCAGGAGGGCCGGGTGCGGCGGGCGGTGGCGGGCGGGGCGCGTCGCGCGGCGGCGACGGGCCCCGCCCGCGGGAGGGGTCGGGGCGGGGCGCCTTACTGCGCGGAGCCGACGCCCACGAAGCTCAGGCCGGTGAGGGCCGTGGGCGTGAAGTCCACGAGCGTGGAGGCGTCCCAGGCGGTGGGGGACTTGCGGTGCAGCAGCGGGTACAGCGGGACCTCGTCGGAGAGGAGGTCGAAGAGCTGGTGCCAGATGTCCACCTGGGCGGCCTCGTCGGTCTGCTCCATGCCCTGGTCCAGGAGGTCGTGGACCTTCTGGTAGCTGTCCGAGCCCTTCCAGTGCATGCGGCCGTCGGTCCAGGTGTCGCCGTAGTACCACCAGCGCATGAGCAGGTCGGGGTCGTTGCCGAACACGGAGGGGTCGCCGGGGGCGATGACGACGTCGAACGCCTCGGGCTTGCCGTCGATCGTGTTGTAGACGTCCGCGGACTGCTTCTCCGTGAACTCGATGGTCACGCCGGCGGCCTCGAGGGACTGCTGGATGATCGGCGAGACCTGCTTGACCCAGTCGTGGTCGGTGCACAGCAGGCGGAACGAGGTCAGGCCGGTCTCCGCGAAGAGGCCCGTGGCCTTCTCGAGGTCCTGCGCGTAGACCGTCGAGGCCTCCTTGTACTGCGGGTGGTCCTTCTGGACGAAGCTCGTGGCGGCCTCGGCCTGGCCGGCGAGGCCGTCGGTGATGACCTTCTCGATGTCGAGGGCGTAGAGGAACGCCTGGCGGTTCCTGACGTCCGCGAAGGGGTTGCCCTCGGCGTTGTTGAACATCGCGAACAGGAGGCCGAAGCCCTGAGCGGACTCGACGGTGCTCGTGGCCTTCAGCTGGTCGATCGAGAGGTAGGGCACCGAGTCGACGGCCTGCGCGGTCCTGGACTGCAGCGCGTTGGTGCGGGTCGAGGCGTCCGGGATGATCTGCCAGGTCATGGACTTCGCGAGCGCCGGCTGCGGGCCGTTGTAGGCGTCGAAGCGCTCGAAGGTGACGGCCTTGGAGGACGCGCCGCCGTCGGTCATGGTCCAGGGGCCGGAGCCCACGGGCTTCGCGTCGAAGGCCTCGGGGTCCTTCTCGACGGCGGCCCGGGGGACGATCTTCACGACGCTGAGTCGCTCGGCGAGGATCGCGACCGGGTGCTTGAGGGCGATGGTGACGGTGGAGTCGTCCTTCGCGGTGACGCCCTCGATGACGTCGATGAAGCTCGCGTAGAGCGAGGCGTTCTCCGGGTCGAGCACGCGCTCGAAGGAGAAGACGACGTCGTCCGCGGTGACGGGGGTGCCGTCGTGGAAGGTCGCGCCGTCGCGCAGGGCCACGTCGACGCTGGTCCCGGTCGAGGTGGGGAGCTCCGCGGCGAGGGCCGCGTAGACCTCGCGGGTCACCGGGTGCAGCTCGGTGAGCCCTTCGAGGGTGTGCCAGTTGACGGCGACGGTGAGGGCGGCGGAGGTCGTCATGGGGTCGTAGCCGTTGGTGCCGAGCTCGTAGGAGATCGCGGCGGTGATGGTGCCGTCCTCCTCGGCCTCGGCGCCGGCGTCGGAGGCCTGGCTCCCGGTGCCGCCGGAGGTCTCCCGGGGGGCGCAGGCGCCCACGGTCGCGACGATGCCGGCGGCGCCGGCGAGGACGGTGGTGCCGCGGAGGAAGCCGCGGCGGCTGGTCGAGGTGCTCACGGGGTGCATCCCTTCGGTCGGGCGGCCCGCTCGGGACCGGCTCCACGCTGAAGAGCTCCGGCGGGCGTGGTGGACACCGACAGTGGTGCCCTCCTGGCGGCGGTTCGCGACCCGCTGCGTCGTGAGAGCGACCGCTTCGTCCTCCGGAACATCAGACGTATGATGTCTGATGTTCGGGACTGTACCGCCTTCCCCGCCGTGGCGCGAACCACGATCCGGGGGCCGTGACCTCTTCGAGACCTTCACGGCGCAGCAGGGGACCCGGGCAGAATGGACCCGGCCCCGAGAAGGAGACGACATGGCACGCAGCAGCACCACGGAGGGGACCGCCGTGCGGCGCATCCAGGACCTCATCCTCGAGGAGGGCCTCCGCCCCGGCGATCCGATGCCGACCGAGAACGCGCTGTGCGAGCGGCTCGAGATCTCCCGCTCCTCACTGCGGGAGGCCATGCGCACCCTCGCCTCCCTCGACATCGTCGAGGTCCGTCACGGGCACGGCACCTTCGTCGGCGGCCTCTCCCTCGCGCCGCTCGTGGACGGCCTGCTCTTCCGCGCGCAGCTCGACGACGGCTCGGATCTGCGATCCCTGCGCGAGGTGGTCGAGCTGCGCATCGCGCTCGACCTCGCCGTCGCGTCCGAGCTCGCGGACCACTACCGCGGCAGCACCAACCCCGAGCTCGAGGAGCTCGTGGGGGAGATGCGGCGGCTCGCGGACGCCGGCGAGCCCTTCCCGGAGGCGGACGCCGCCTTCCACGCCGCGCTGCTCGCCCCCGTCTCCAACCACCTGCTCGCCCAGCTCGCGCAGGCCTTCTGGGAGATCCACACCTCCGCCGTGCCGCTGCTCGGGCTGCCTCCGGCGACCGACATCCTCGACACCGTCGAGGCGCACCGGGCGATGGTCACCGCGCTCGAGGCCGGGGACGCGGAGGCCTATCGGGCCGCCGTCCACGCGCACTACGCCCCGCTGTCCCGCGTGCTCGCGGCGGCCGGCGGCGCCTGAGCGCCGCGCTCAGGGGGACGTCGTCACGGGAGGGGCTCAGCCGATCGAGCAGGCCACGCCGTTGAAGCCGTGGTTGCAGTACCCGCCGGGGTTCTTCGCGAGGTACTGCTGGTGCTCGGGCTCCGCCGTGTAGTAGCGGCCGTCGCCGGCCTCCGCGAGCGGGGCGAGCTCCGTCGTGATCGCGCCGCGGCCCGCCGCGTCGAGGGCGCGCTGGTAGCGCTCGGCGCTGTCGCGCACCACACGGCCCTGGGCCTCGGAGGTCCAGTACACGGCGCTGCGGTACTCGGTGCCCACGTCGTTGCCCTGGCGGTTCGCCGTCGTGGGATCGTGCTGCTCCCAGAACGCGGTGAGCAGGGCGCGGAGGGTCTCCTCGCCGCCCGTGTAGACCACCCGCACGGCCTCCGCGTGACCCGTCCGTGCGGAGAAGACCTCCTCGTAGGTGGGGTGCGCGGTGAAGCCGCCCGCGTAGCCGGCGGAGGTCGTGTGCACGCCCGGGACCTCCCAGGCGATGCGCTCCACGCCCCAGAAGCAGCCGCCCGCGAGGACGATCTCCTCGGCGCCCGCCGGCCAGGGGGCCGGGTCCGTCGGCGCATCGGGGCCGAGCATGTCCGTGCCGAGCACCGCGTGCTCGCGCACCAGGGGATAGGCGTAGCCGGGGCGCCCCGGGAGAGCCTCCTCGCGCGAGACCATCTGCTTCTTGTGCCCGTACAGGAGGTCCATCATCTGCCACATGCCGGCCACGCTAGACCTCCCGCGCACGGCGGTGGAAGCGGAGGTCGCGCACGGAACACGGGGATCCGCCCAGGGCGTACCGGACGGGCCCCGACGGCCGACGGGGTCCGCCTCAGCGCTCCCGGCGGGGGAGCACCACGACGGTGAGCGCGGCGAGCGCGAGCACCGCGGGGACCAGCATCCAGGGGCCGAGGTCCACCCGGGAGACGAGCAGCACGAGCCCGGCGCCCGCCGCGGAGGCCACGAGCACCACCAGGTGCGCACGTCCCGTGAGCGCCCACGCGGCGCGGGTGAGGCGGCCGTGCAGCGGGATCGTCGCCGCGAGCGCCCACGCGCAGTGCGCCGCGAGCAGGCACAGCGCCACGAGCACGGCCCGGCCCGCGGTCAGCTCCGCCTGCGGCACGAGCGCGAGCACCACGGCGGCGGGGGCGAGCAGCCCGAGGTCCGAGTCCGGGGCGAGGGTCGAGGCGATCAGCCCCGCGATCGCGGCGAGGGAGAGCAGCGCCGGGCCGAGGCCCGAGAACAGGCCCCCGGGCAGCGTGAGCAGCAGCGCGGCCGCGGTCGCGGCGATGCCGAGCAGGCGCAGGCCCGCCTGCTCGGGGCTCACCGTGCGCAGCAGGAGCAGCCCCCGGGCGAGCGGGTCGACGAACCGCTGGATCCACCGCATCAGGACCGCCTCCGTCGCGGCGCGGTGCGGGCGGCGGTCAGCGAGAGCAGCACGGGCGCGAGCGAGCTCGGCCCCTCCCAGGGCGTGACCGGCACCCCGGACTCCCGCAGCTCGCGCACGGTCTCCTCCCGCTGCAGGCGCCGCAGCGCCCAGGCCTCCGCCCAGAATCGCTCGCTCGCGCGGCCGTCCACGGCGAGCGGCCGGCCGTGGAGCACCGAGGTGTCGCCCACGCTCGCGGGCAGGGTGTCCACGACGACGACGTCCGCCCCGTGCGCGACGAGCACGCCGATCTGCTCGATCGCGGGCACGGCGAGCAGCGGGGAGCAGACCACCACGAGCGTGCCCGGGCGCACCGAGCGCAGCCGCCGCGCGGGCTTCGGGGCGCCCGTGTCACGGGCGGCGCGCGAGAGGGCGTCGGTGAGCACGCGCAGCTGCCGCGGCCCGGTCCCCGGGCGCACGGGGCCCAGCAGGTGGCCCACGTCGAACACGCCCACCCGGTCCCCGGCGGTCAGGTAGTGGCGGGCCACGGCGGCCGTCGCCCGCACGGTCACGTCGAGGCTGCTGGGGGCGTCCGGTCCCGCCCACGGCGCGGGCAGGACGTCCGCGATCGTGTCCGTCACGATGAGCACGTCCGTGTCCTGCTCGGTGAAGGTCGCGTTGGTGTGGAGGGTGCCGGTGCGGCTCGTGACCCGCCAGTTCACGCGGTGCAGGCGGTCGCCCGGGCGGAAGGCCCGCACCTCCGCGAGGGCCGTGCCGTCCCCGCGCCGGCGGGAGAGGTGCACACCGCTCACGCCGATCGGGGTGGGCACCTCGACGGGGGCCTCGAGCACCGAGGCGTCCGGCAGCACCTGCACGTGCACGGGAGCGAGCTCGACCTGTGCACGCGAGGCGCCGAGCGGGTCGGAGGCGAGGACGTGCAGCGGGCCCACCGCGATCCGGCCCCAGCGCCGGGCGCGCACCGCGATCCGCACCGCGCCGTCCCCCGCGAGGGAGCCGTGCGGCGGCGTGAGGTCGCTGTGGCTGGTGAGCGGCACGGTCACCGCGGTGAGCACCCCCGGCCCCGTGCGCACGTCCACCGCGACGCTCGACCCCTCCTCGACGATCCGCCGCGACGCCGCGACCCGCGCGGAGGGCACGCCCTCGGGATCACGGCGGAGCATCGCGACGAGCGCCCACACGAGCAGCGGGACGACGACGAGGAGCACGAGCGGCCGCCCCACGAGCACCGCGAGCAGCGCCCCGCCGCAGCCCACGGCCCCGGCGCGCACGAGCGCGGCCGACGGCCGGTCGCGCAGGCGCCGGGTCGTCGCCGGGGGAGCGGGGGAGGAGGTCATCCGTCGCTGCCGGCCCGCTCGCCGGCGGGCCCGACGGTCCCGCCGGTCCCGGCTGCGGAGGGCTGCTCCGCGGCGGGGACCGGGACCTGCTCGAGCACCGCGGAGACCACGCCCGCCCCGGTCGCGTTCTGCAGCCACAGCTCCGGCTTGACGGTCACGCGGTGGTCGAGCGCCGGGTGGGCGAGGGCCTTGACGTCCTCGGGGACCACGTAGTCGCGGCCGCGGATCACCGCGAGCGCCCGCGCGCACGTGATGAGCGCGAGGGTCCCGCGGGGCGAGGCGCCCACGAGGGCGTGCGCGTGCTCGCGGGTGCGGCCCACGAGCTCGACCGCGTACCGGCCCACGGCGTCGGCCACGTGCACCGTCTCCACGGCGGCCTGCACGGCGAGCAGACCCTCGCCGTCGAGCACCTGGGGGACGGACTGCTCCTCCCGGCGCCGCACGAGGCGGCGGGAGACGACGTCCCACTCCTCCTCGGGCGTCGGGTAGCCGAAGGAGAGCCGCAGCAGGAAGCGGTCCAGCTGGGCCTCCGGGAGCGGGTACGTGCCCTCGTGCTCGACGGGGTTCGCGGTCGCGAGCACGTGGAAGGGGCGGGGCAGCGGGCGGGTCGTCCCCTCGACGGAGACCTGCCGCTCCTGCATCGCCTCGAGCAGCGCGGACTGGGTCTTCGGCGGGGTCCGGTTGATCTCGTCGGCGAGCAGGAGGCCCGTGAAGACGGGACCGGGCCGGAACACGAACTCCCCCGTGCGCTGGTCGAACACCTCGGCGCCGGTGAGATCGGCGGGCAGCAGGTCCGGCGTGAACTGGGCGCGCGTGAAGGGCAGCCCGAGCGCCTGCGCGAAGGAGCGCGCGGCGAGGGTCTTGCCGAGCCCCGGGAGGTCCTCGAGCAGCACGTGGCCGCCCGCGAGGACCCCGGCGAGCACGAGCTCGAGGGCGGTGCGCTTGCCCACCACGGCGCCCTCGACGGCGTCGAGCACGCGGGCGGCCGCACGGCTCGCGGCGGGGACGTCCGACGGCGGGGGCGCTCCCGCTCCGGTCGTGGGGGCGGGGTGCTGCGGGGTGTCGGTCATGGGAGCCTCTCCTCGTCGGCGGCGGCGAGCTGTCTCAGGTGTCGGTGCAGGGCGGCCCTGTCCACGGGCACGGCCTCGGGGCCGTCGGGCCCGCTGCGGCGCGGCAGGTCCAGGTGCACGCCGCGCGCCGCGGCGAGGCCCTCGAGCTCCCGCACGAGCGCGCCGGTCGTCATCCGGCGGCGCGGGCCGGCGCCGTGGATCGTCTCCTCGAGCCGGCGCACCCGCTGGTCCTGCGCATGGGGCAGGGCGTAGTCGACGTCGAGGTCCAGCGGCGGGGAGTGCAGCTGATCGGCATGGTCCACGCCGACGTGCACCCACCAGGCGATCGCGCCCGCCGCGAGGCCGAGGGCGAGCGGCAGCGGGAGCGCGAGCTGCAGGTCGAACAGGGAGCACACGAGCACGACGACGAGCGCGGTCGCGGCGCCGATCAGCAGCCGCACCGCGAGACCCGTGCCGCGCCCGTTCACGATGCCTCCTGCAGCTGCGTCTCGAGCCGCTCGAGCAGCAGCAGGGCGCGGTCCCGGTCCGCCTCGGCGAGCGGGTGCGGGTCGAACAGGGCGCGCCGGTACAGTCCGGCGAGCTCGTCGAGGGCGGCGGCGTCGAGTGCGAGCGCGCCGAGCACCGCCACCACGTACTCGAGGGTCGTCTGCGAGGGCGCCCGGCTCACCCCGGCCCGGCCGATCGCCCGCTCGAGGGCGAGCCAGGCGGCGATCACGGCGTCGTGCGCGGAGACGACGGTGGAGAGCGAGCGGCGGGCCTCGGCGAGCGCGTCCCGGGCCTGCTCCGTCGTGAAGCCCGCCTCGTCCTCCACCTCGCCGGCGCTGCGCAGCCGCTCCGGGGCGAGGCGCCACATGCGGTAGGCGACGAGGGCCACGAGGGCCGCGGCGATCACGCCGAGCACCACGAGGATCCGCACGAAGGACTCCCGGGACATGGGCTGGATCGGCGGGGGGATCGTGGGCTGGTCCTCCGTCGCCCATTCGGGCTCCTCGTAGGCCTGGCCCTCGGCGGGCGGCGGGGGAGCGGTGCGCTCCTGCCCGTCGAACAGGGCGAGCGTGCCGCGATCCGCTCCGGCGCCCAGGGCGAGCATCACCAGGGCGAGCACACCGAGCAGGACCAGCAGCGGCGCGAGCGCGCGGCGGCGTGGAGCCCTGCCCGGGGTGGTCATGCCCCCGTGCTCCCGTGCGGTGACGCGACGATCACCGACTGCTCCCCGGCGATCCGGGTGAGCACGAGCGTCGCGGCCTCGTGGCCGAAGCGGCGGGGACGCAGCCTGCGGCGCAGCTCCTCGGGCTCGACGGCGGTGCCCCGCTTCTTGATCTCGAGCACCCCGATCCGGTGCTCGCGCAGGTAGCCCGTGAGGGCCTTGATCGAGAAGGGCATGACGTCGCGGACGGCGTAGCCGCGCGCGAGGGGCGAGTCGACGCGGCGATCCGCGGTGAGATAGGCGATCGTCGGGTCGAGGGTGCGCGCCCCGAGCCGCTCGGCGAGGGCGCCGAGCAGACCGGCCCGGATGACGGCGCCGTCGGGCTCGTAGAGATGGTCGCCGAGCGCGCCGGGCACCGGGTCGCCGGGGGAGTCCGCGCGCAGGTCCAGTCGGTGCGCCCCCTCGCGGCCGATGACGAGGGCGGAGGAGCGGACCCCCTCGCGCGCGAGCGGCCCGCACCACAGGACCGCCTCGAGCACGCTCCCGTGCAGCGACAGCCACTGGACCTCGACGTCCTCGGGCAGCGCGGAGCGGTCCACGGCCGGGCCGAGCTTCGCGCCGAGCGCGCCGAGCGTCCCGGGCGCGGCACCGCCGCGCTCCCCGAGCCGGTGGGCGAGGTCGAGCACGAAGGACAGCGGCGGCTCGTACTCCTCGGGGTCGTGGAGCCGGCGTGCGCCGCGCGCCGAACCGCGCGCGGGAGCGCGGCGGGCGGGATCCAGCCAGATGCCGTCGGTCAGCCCGGGGTCGTGGTCCTCCGCGCTACCCAGGTGCACGGCCGCGGAGGGGAAGGGGCGCAGGTTGACCGTCGCGACGGCCACCGTGAGCGGGTCACGGTCCACGGCGCGCACGTCGAGGCCGAGGCCCGCGAGGGCCATCGCGTCCCCGCCGATCCCGCAGCCCAGATCCGCCACGGCGGAGACCCCGGCGCGCTGGAAGCGCTCGGCGTGCAGGGCCGCGACCGGCAGGCGGGTCGCCTGCTCGAGGCCGTGCTCGGTGAACAGCATGGAGCGCGCGAACTCGCCGAACTTCTCCTCCCCGCGGGCGCGCAGGCGCGACTGGGTGAGGGCGGCGGAGACGAGCTCCGGGGCGTGCCCCGCCTCGCGCAGGGAGCTCGAGCGGGACAGGACGTCCTGCTCGCGGTACGGCGGGAGGGAGTTCAGCAGCGCCCAGCCCTGGGGGTGCAGCAGGGGCTCGATCGCCCGCGCGGCGTCGTCGGCAGGGGCGGAGGGCATACCCGACACCCTACCGGCGGCGCCGCGCCGGGGCGGCCGTTCAGGCGTGCGCGTCCAGCACGAGCTTGCCGCGCGTGTGGCCCTCCGCGAGCAGGCGGTGCGCGCGGGCGATCTCGCCGAGCGGCAGCACCGTGGAGGCCTCGAGCGGGTAGGCGCCCGAGCGCAGGCCCTGCACGAGGTGGTCCAGGCGGTCGCGGCCGGGCACCAGCTGCGGCACGTGCACCTCGATGCCGCGCTCGGTCGCGGGGGCGGTGTCCGCGAGGGTGGGGAGGGTGACGATCCGCCCGCCCGGGGCGAGATGGTCCAGGCTCGGCACGAAGGTCGTGAAGTAGTGCGTGTCCAGCACGACGTCCACGCCGCGGCCGCCCGTCGCCTCGTCGATCTCGGCGCGCCAGTCGGCGTCGTCGTACGCGATCGGGGTCGCGCCCAGCTCGCGGATCCGCTCCGCGTTCGCCGCGCGGCCCGTCGCCCACACCTGGCTGGCGCCGGCCTCGAGGGCCATGGGGATCAGCAGCTGGCCCACGCCGCCCGCGCCGCCGTGCACGAGCACCGTCTCGCCCTCGGTGATCCGGGCGCTGTCGCGCACCGCGGCGATCGCCGTGAGGCCCACGAGGGCGAGGCCCGCCCAGCGGGGGAGCTCCTCGGCGGTGACCTCGTCCGGGATCGGGGCGAGATCGTCCGCCGCGATCGCGATGACCTCCGCCGCCGTGCCGCGCTGGTCCGCGCCGGCGCGCATGCCGAACACCCGGGTGCCGGGGGCGACGCCGCGCGCCTCGAGCTCCGCCTCGTCGAGGTCGGGACCGGCGGAGAGCACCACGCCCGCCATCTCGCGGCCCGTCCCGGCCGGGAGCACGAGATCCTTCGAGCGGCCGGAGGAGCCGTCGCGGATCTTGTAGTCCAGGGGGTTCAGACCCACGTAGGAGACCTCCACGAGCACCTCGCCCGGGCCGGCCACGGGCTGCGGGGCGTCGGTGTGGAGCGTCAGGACCTCGGGGCCGCCGAAGCTGTCGAAACGGATCTCACGCATGGCTCCATGATGCACCGGGAGACGGGGAGGTGGCAGGGTGCCCCATGGGAGCGGCCCGTGATGGGACGATGCCCCCGAGCACGGC
Source organism: Brachybacterium sp. NBEC-018 (assembly GCF_024860185.1). Classification (NCBI taxonomy): domain Bacteria; kingdom Bacillati; phylum Actinomycetota; class Actinomycetes; order Micrococcales; family Dermabacteraceae; genus Brachybacterium; species Brachybacterium sp. NBEC-018. The sequence goes on along the minus strand of NZ_CP100650.1, from coordinate 3,517,722 downwards.
CCCGCAGGCCGGGGAGGAGCAGCATGGGCGAGCACCGCGGCGATCCGTGGCAGTGGCGGGACGAGATCGTGCAGGCGCACCGCGCCCTGCGAGAGAGGGCCCGGCGTGACAGGACCTTGCGTGACGGGACCCCGCGCACCGCTCGCGTCCCGCTCGCGGAGGCGGCCGGCCGGGTGCTCGCCGCGCCCCTGACCAGCCCCGAGGAGCTCCCCGCCCAGGACCTCTCCGCGATGGACGGCTTCGCGGTGCGCCGCGCGGAGCTCACCGCCCCCGGCACGACCGTGCTCCCCGTCGTCGCGGACCTCCCCGCCCGACCCGGACGACCCGCACCGCTCGCGCCCGGCACCGCCGCCCGCATCATGACCGGCGCCCCGCTGCCGCCCGGGGCGGACGCCGTCGTCCCCGTCGAGGACACCGACGCGGATCCCGTCGGCCCCGCCCCCGCCACCGTGCGGATCACCCTCGCGTCGCCGCTGCCCCCGCGCAAGCACGTGCGCGGCCCCGGGGAGGAGGTCACCCGCGGCGAGGAGCTCGCCCCCGCCGGGACCCGGGTGGGCGCCGCCCTCATCGGGCTCGCGGCCGCCCTCGGCGTGACCGACCTCGAGGTGCACGCGCCGCCGCGGGTGGGCGTCGTCGTCACCGGGGACGAGCTCACGGGCGCCGGCCCGGCCGTCCCCGGGACCGTCCGCGAGTCCGACGGGACGATGCTCGCCGCGGCGCTCGTCACCCACGGCGCGATCCCGCGGGTGCTCCGCGGCCCCGACGACCCCGCCCGGCTCCGCGCGGTGCTCGCGGACGCCGCCCGGGCAGCGGACCTCGTCGTCACGACCGGCGGGATCGGCCACGGCGCCTACGACGTGGTGAAGTCGCTGCTGGGCCCGGGCGGCGCCGGCACCTCCCGCTTCGCGCACCTCGCCCTGCGGCCCGGCGGGCCGCAGGGGCACGGGACCCTGCCTCCTGCCGACGGGGCCGACCGCGGCACGCCCGTCGTCCACCTGCCCGGCACCCCCGTCGGCGCGCTCGTGGGCTACCACCTGTTCGTGCGGCCGCTGCTGCCGGGGCCCGCCCTCGCTCCGCGCCGCGTCCTCGTGGGGGAGGGGTCCTTCGCGGTGCGCCGCCCGGGGCTCACCGTCGTCGCCGGGAGGCTGCGCCGCGGGGCCGGCGGCCGCGAGAGCGTGGACACGCTGCCCGGACGACGGCTCGCCCCCTACGGCCGGGCGGACGCGCTCGTGCTGCTCGACGGGTCGCTCCCCGACGCGGCCGCGCCGGGGGAGAGCGTGCTCGTCCTCGATCTGTGAGCAGGTCATGGACAGGTCGTTCCACTACCGTGGGCGCATGCCCGCTGCGCCCGATCCCGCCCGACCGCTGACCCTGCGCCCCCGCAGCGCGGAGGTGATCATGATCGTCGTGGCCGTCGCCGCGGCGCTGCTCGCCCTCGACGCGGTGCTGCGCGCCGGGCTCACCGGTGCGCTGCTGCTGCCCGGGCTGCTGCTGCTCCTCGCCGTCGTCTGGGCGCTCCTGTGGGCGCCCCGGGTGGTGCTGCACCGGGAGAGCCTCGAGATCCGCAACGTGTGGCGCACCCACGTGCTGCCCTTCACCGCGATCCGCGAGGTGCGCCTCGGCGCCATGCTCCGCGTCGACGCGATCACGGCCGACGGCACCGAGCAGACCCTCACCGCCTGGAACGCCCCCGGCCTGCGCCGCGACAACCCCCTGCGCCGCCGCGAGGCCGCGGCCGACGGCGGACCCCGCGTGCGCATGGGCCCCGAGGAGCGGCTGCGCAAGGACCAGCGCGACGCCCGCAGTGCCGTCGTCGTCGACCGCGTCGAGGCCTGGCAGGAGCACCACGAGGCGGAGGTCGGCACCGGCCGCGCCCGCACCCGCTGGAACGTTCCCGTCATCGCCGTGCTCGGGGCGACGCTCCTTCTCGTCGTGCTCCGCGCGGTGCTCTGAGCGCACAGCGAAGGGCCCGGCCACCGCAGGTGCGGTGACCGGGCCCTTCGCATGTGAGGGGAAGGCTCAGGCCTTGATCCCGACCTGGGTCCAGTCGGTGCTCTCGAACTGGGACGCGCCGTGGTTCACGACGCCCGTCTTCACGCCCACGATGTTCGGGGTCGCGTAGAAGGGGATGAGCACGAAGGACTCGGCGATGACCTTCGAGATCTCGTTGGCGACCTTGTGGCGCTCGTCGAGGTCGAAGGCGGCCTTGATCTGCTTGTCCAGATCGCCCAGGCGGTCGTCCGCGAAATTCGTGTAGTTCTGCTCGGAGTCCATCGGGTACACGAGGTTCACGGAGGAGGACTCCGGGAACTGCGAGCCCACCCACGAGAAGGTCACCATGTCGAACGTCTTCGGGTTGATGTAGTCGTCGAAGTACGCGTCGGAGGGGACCGTCTGCAGCTCGACGTTCAGACCCACCGCGTTGAGGTTGGTCTGGACCTGGCGGGCGCGGTCGGAGTTCGACTTGGTGTCCGCCGGGATGATGATCGAGAGGTCGAAGGTCTTGCCGTCCTTCTTCCGCTTGTCGCCGTCGAGCGCCCAGCCGGCCTCGTCGAGCAGCTTGCCCGCGGCCTCGGCGTCGTACTTCAGACCCCCGAAGGAGTCCTCGTAGCCGTCCTGGCCGGGCATGTACACGAAGTTGTCGACCAGCTGGATCGGGGCCTCGAGCGGGCCCACCACGGCGCGGCCGATCGCGTCGCGGTCGATCGCACGGGCGATCGCCTCGCGCACCTTGACGTCCTCGAGCTTGCCGTCCCCGCCCTTGACGTTCAGGGTCAGGTGCGTCCAGGTGAGGCCGTTCGTGGACTGGATCGCCGCATCGGAGCGGGTCTTCGCCTGGGAGAGCACGTCGCCGTTCGCGATCGAGAGCAGGTCGATCTCGCCGTTCGCGAAGGACTGCGGCTGCGTGGTCTGGTCCACGACGGAGAAGGTGATCGTCTCGAGCTTGGGGGCGCGGCCCCACCACTTGTCGTTGCGCTTGATGTTCACGACGCCGCCGGTGGTGTCCACCGAGTCGACCGTGAAGGGGCCCTTGGACGGGGTCGGGGTCGAGACGTAGGACTCGTTCCACGCCTTCGCGGACTCCGAGACCTTCTTCGGGACGTCCGGGTGCAGGACGGTGATCCAGTCGATGAAGGGGGCGGAGAAGACGATCTCGCCGGTGTACTCGTCATCGGTCTGGGTGATCGACTTGATCTGGTCCCAGCCCACCGTGGAGCCCACCTGATAGTCCTCGTTCTCGCCGGAGTTGGCCTTCCACTGCGAGATGAGGTCCTCGACCACGATCGGGGAGCCGTCGTCCCACACGCCCTTGGGGTTGTAGGAGAAGGCGACCGTCTGCGGGTCCTCGCTCGTGAGCTCGGCCTTCGCGATGTAGTCCGGGTTCAGGGTCTTCTCGCCGGACTCGGAGTAGGCGATCTCCGCGCCGGCGCCGAGCGGGCCGCGGATGTCGGAGAGGTCGGCGAGGAGGCCGTCGGCGTGGTTGTAGTTCCAGTTGTTGGGCAGCTGGGACACGGCGAGCTTCAGCGAGCCGCCGTCCGGCACCTGGTCGTAGTCCAGACGCTCCCAGGCGGTGCTGGGCAGCGCGGCCGCGTCCTCCGCGGCCGAGGAGTTCTCCTCGGCGGCCTTCGAGGCCTGCTCCTCGGCGGACTGCTGGCCGCAGGCGGCGAGCGCGGCGGCGCTGCCGACGACGCCGGTGCCGGCGAGGAACAGACGGCGGGTGCTCGTGATCTTCATGGTGGTTCTCTCTTCCTGGGTGGGATGCTGCGTCAGGCGCTGGTCACGGACGACTGGGAGGCGGCGTCGACGGTGTCGAGCCGGGAGATGGAGTCCACGTGGTGGCAGGCCACCCGTGAACCCCCGTGGAGCACGGGGACCGGGTCCTCGCCGCGGCACCGCTGCTGCTTCCCCTCGGGGAGGAGCGAGATCAGCGGGCACCGGGAGGCGAAGTTGCAGCCGGCGATGTCCTCCGCCGGGCTGGGCTGGTCGCCGGCGAGGATGATCCGGCGGCGCGTGCGCTCGACCTCGGGATCCGGGACCGGCACCGCGCTCATGAGCGCCCGCGTGTACGGGTGGCGCGGCGAGGCGTAGACCTCCGCGACCGGGCCGTACTCGACGATGCGCCCCAGGTACATGACGGCGATCGTGTCCGCGATCTCGCGGACGATCGCCAGGTCGTGGGCGACGAACAGGTAGGACAGGCCCAGCTTGTCCCGCAGGTCCTCGAGCAGGTTGACGACGCCCGCCTGCACCGACACGTCCAGCGCGGAGACCGGCTCGTCGAGCACGAGCACCTTGGGCTCCGTGATGAGCGCGCGGGCGATGCCGATGCGCTGACGCTGCCCGCCGGAGAACTCGTGCGGGTAGCGGTCCGCCATCTCGGGGTCCAGGCCCACGAGCTCGAGCATCTCGGCGACCTTGCGCTGGCGCTCGGCGCGCGGCACCTTGTGGACCGTCAGCGGCTCGGCGACGATGTCGCCCACCGGGAGCCGCGGGTCCACCGCGGCCATCGGGTCCTGGAAGACGATCTGCACGTCCTTGCGCATCGCGAGGCGGTCCGCCTTGCTGAGCTTCGAGACGTCGTGACCGGCGACGTGGAGGCTGCCCGCCTGCGGCGCGGTGAGCTCCATGAGCTCGAGGCTCGTCGTCGACTTCCCGGAGCCGGACTCGCCGACGAGGCCGAGGGTCTGGCCGGGCAGGACCTCGAAGTCCACGCCGTCCACGGCCTTGACCGTGCCCACGGCGCGCCGGAACACGGCGCCCTTGTACAGCGGGAAGTGCTTGACCAGGCCCTTCGCGGAGACCACGGGCTCGGTGTCACGGTCCTCGAGGACCTCGCGCTCGTGGAACGGGGGCCTGGGGAAGATGTCCACGGGGCGCAGCGTTCCCGCGGCGATCTCGTCCGCACGATGGCAGGCGACCTGGCGGCCGGTGCCGTCGGTGACGAGCAGCTGCGGCTCCGCCTCGCGGCAGCGATCCTGCGCGGCGGGGCAGCGGGCCGCGAAGGGGCAGCCCTGGGGGAGCTTCGCGAGGTTCGGCGGGCGCCCCTCGAGCGGCACGAGCCGGCTGGTGCCGGCCGTGAGCATGTTCGGCACCGAGCGCAGCAGGCCCATCGTGTACGGCATGCGCGGGGCGGAGAAGATCTCGTCCACGGGGCCCGTCTCGACGAGCTTGCCCGCGTACATGACGGCGACCCGGTCCACGTTGCCGGCGACCACGCCGAGGTCGTGCGTGATGAGCACGACCGAGGCGCCCGTGACCTCCTTGGCCTTCTGGAGGACCTCGAGGATCTGCGCCTGGATCGTCACGTCCAGGGCGGTCGTGGGCTCGTCGGCGATGATCAGCGAGGGGTCGTTCGCCATGGCGATCGCGATCATCGCGCGCTGTCGCATGCCGCCGGAGAACTCGTGGGGGAACGCCTTCACCCGGCGCTCCGCGGCGGGGATGCCGACGATCTTCAGCAGCTCGACGGCCCGCTTGTGGGCGAGGTCGCCGCTGATCCCCTTGTTGTGCAGGGTCAGGGCCTCCTCGATCTGCTGGCCCACCGTGTAGACGGGGGTGAGCGCGGAGAGCGGGTCCTGGAAGATCATCGCCATCTCGCGGCCGCGCAGCCGGGAGAGCTGCTTGTCGCCCATCCCCAGCAGCGACTGCCCGCGGAAGGTGATGTCCCCGGTGATCTTCGCGGAGGAGGGCAGCAGACCCATGACGGCGAGCGAGGAGACGGACTTGCCGGAGCCGGACTCGCCGACGATGCCGAGGAACTCGCCCTCGGCGACCGAGTAGTCGACGCCGCGCACCGCGCGGACGTCGCCGTTCGCGTTCGGGAAGGAGACGGTCAGGTCCTTGACCTCGAGAAGGGGCTCAGGCACGGTTCACCTCACTGGTGGGATCGATCGCGTCGCGCAGTCCGTCGCCGATCAGGGCGACGGCCGTGAGGAGCGTGACGAGGAAGCCGGCGGGGATCAGGAACAGCCACGGCCGGGAGACGGCGGCGCTCGTGCCGTCCTGCAGGAGCGTCCCGAGGGAGACGTCCGGCGCCTGGATGCCCAGGCCGAAGTAGGACAGCGAGGTCTCCGCGAGGATCGCGGAGGCCACGCCGAGGGTGGCGTCGATGATCAGCAGCGAGGCGACGTTGGGGATAATGTGGCGGCGCAGGATGGTCAGCGTGCCGACCCCCATGTAGCGGGCCGCCTTGACGTACTCCCTCTCCTTGAGGGACTTCGTCTGGTTCTTGACGATCTGGGCCATGATCATCCAGCCGAACAGGCCGATCGCGACGACCAGGATCACCCAGCTCATCGAGGACAGCAGCGGCGAGATGATCATGAGGACGTAGAACACCGGCAGCACGAGCAGCAGGTTGATGACCCAGTTGGTCGCGGTCTCCACGAAGCCGCCGAGGTAACCGGCGAGGGAGCCGATGAAGGCGGCGAGCACGGTCGCGAGAGGCGCGGCGAGGAAGCCGATCAGCAGCGACTTGCGCAGCGCCTCCGTCATCGAGGCGTAGAGGTCCACGCCGATCGCGTCGGTGCCGAAGAAGTGCTGCCCGCTGGGCTTCGCGTTGAAGCTGTACGGGTCCTGCTGGCCGAGCTCGTAGATGTTCAACAGGTCGCCGAACAGGGCGAAGAGGACGATCAGCGCGAGGATCACGGCGCCGATCCAGAAGTTCGGCTTGCGCCGCAGGCGACGCCAGACGAGGCGGCCGCGGGAGACGGGACGGTAGGCCTTCTGGGCCGCGGAGCCGGCGCCCACGCCGGCCTCGTCCGCGAGGGAGGCGGTGGGCTCGAGGTCCGTGGGGAGGTCGACGGCCTGGTCGGTGGGAGGGGTCGGAGTCATCGACATGGGTCAGACCCTCACTCTCGGGTCGAGCGCCGCGTAGAGGACTTCGGAGAGCGTGGAGCTGATCAGCAGCAGGATCGCGGTGAAGCAGACGGTGCCCGCGAGGGCGTTCACGTCGGACTGCTGGACCGCCATGATCCCGTACTGGCCCATGCCGGCCCACGAGAAGATGATCTCGAGGAAGGCGGAGCCGGAGACGAGCGTGCCGAAGTTGTACGCGAAGTAGGTGGACATGGGGATGAGGGCCACGCGCACGCCGTGCTTGACGAGGGCGTGGGTGCGGGTCGCGCCCTTGGCGCGGGCCGTGCGGATGAAGTCGCTGCCGAGCACGTCGAGCATGACCGCGCGCTGGTAGCGCGAGTAGCCGGCGGCGCCGAACAGCGCGAGCGCGATGGTGGGCAGCAGCAGGTGCACGCCCTTGTCCATGAGCTGAGGCCAGAAGCCCGTGATGCCGGGGGTGTAGGCGCCCGTGAAGCGGATCAGCTGGTGACCGGTCGCGTTGTTGAAGTTCGTCGCGAGGATCTGCAGGATCACGCCGCCCACGAAGGTGGGGGTCGAGATGAGGATGAACGAGGCGTAGGAGACGATCTGGTCCGAGGCCTTGTACTGGCGCACCGCGCCCCACACGCCGAGGACCACGCCGAGGATCGCCGCGATGATCGCGCCCACGAGCAGGAGTCGCAGGCTCACGCCGGCCCGGGAGAAGATCTCGGAGATGACCGCGTTGTTGCCGAGGTCGTGCCCGAGCTTGTCCGGCAGCGGGTTCGTGACGATGCGCTCGATCCACCACCAGGTCCGCAGGAGGACCGGGTCCTTGTCGTTGATGCCGTATCCGGTGAGGATGCTGTCGATCGAGTCCTCGGGGATCGGGGGGTTGCGCCCCAGGTACCGGCGCCGAGGATAGAAGAACGTGGACGCGGCGATGTAGACGAACACCGTCGCGAGCGCCGTGAGGATGGCGTAGTTGACGAAGCGTCGCAGGATGTAGCTGGTCACGCAGCGGCTCCTCGTCGTGCACGCGCTCCACCGATGGTGCGGTCGACGTCACTGGACCCGACCGCGGGGCGATCGGGGAGCCGTCCCGACGGGGGCGGTGAGAAGGGGTGGAGCACGAGAGGGTCCTCACGGATCGGAAGGTGGTTCCCGCTTCGGCGCGGGACCTGTCAGTAAGTTGTGGAGACTGTATGCCGAGTCACAGGGTGTTCAGCGCCAGATCGAGAGGCCATGGCCGAATCGTTATCGAGGGACACGGAAGCGCCGGTGAGAGCGACGTGCCTCACATGGTGGACGGAGATGGCGGAGCGGGAGCGGACGTGCAGGGCAAAAGTGCTGGACAGGTGTCGGAACAGGGTGCGCTGGGGCCCCGCTACACCCGGCAGCGCCGGCTGCCCGAGCTCGGCGACGCGGGCCAGGAGCGGCTCGCGACCTCCCGAGCGGTCGTGATCGGCGCCGGCGGCCTGGGCGCCCCGCTGCTGTCCTATCTCGCCGCCGCCGGCATCGGCTCGCTGACGGTCGTGGACCCCGATCTCGTGGACCTCACGAACCTCCACCGCCAGGTGCTGTTCACCCCGGCGGACGTCGGCCGCGCGAAGGCGGAGGTCGCCGCGGAGCGGCTGACCCTCCAGAACCCCGAGGTCGAGGTGCGGGCGGTGGTGGACGCGGTGACCCCCGCGACCGCGCTCGACCTGCTCGCCGGCCACGACCTCGTCCTCGACGGCAGCGACAACTTCCCCACCCGCTACCTCGCCTCCGATGCCTGCGAGATCCTCCGCCTCCCGCTCGTGTGGGGCTCGATCCTCGCCTTCTCCGGGCAGGTGGCCGTGTTCCGCGCCGACGCCTGCGGCCCCACCTACCGCGACCTCCACCCCGTGCCCCCGCGACCCGGCGAGGTGCCGTCCTGCGCCGAGGCCGGCGTGCTCGGCATGCTGTGCGGCGTCATCGGCTCGACCATGGCGCTCGAGGCCGTCAAGGTGCTCACCGGCATGGGGGACCTGCTCCAGGGGAGGGTCGCGCTCTACGACGCGCTGCGCTCGCGCTGGGACGAGCTGCCGCTCGCCCGCGACCCCTCCCGCGCCGCCGTGACCGCGCTCGAGGACCTGCGGGTGACCTGCGCGCTCCCCGGTCCCTCGGGGCCCGCGGGATCCGCGGCGGCGCCCGAGGTGCTGCCCGTGGAGCTCCCGGCCCTGCTCGCCGCCGGGGTGCGGGTGATCGACCTGCGCGAGAGCACGGAGATCGCCGAGCGCGGCGCCGTCGCGGGCGCGGAGCACGTCCCGCTCGCGGAGCTGCTCGCGCTCACGGGGGAGGCGCGGGCCGCGCTCGAGGGGGCGGTGCTGCTGTGCGCGGGCGGCACGCGCTCCGGCAGCGCCCAGCGGGTGCTCGCCGAGCACGGCGTGGGCGTGCGCTCCCTGCGCGGCGGGGCAGAGGCCCTGCGCGCCCTCCGCACGCGCTGACGCGGCCGCAGCGGCGGGCTCAGCCGCCCGCGAAGGGCGGGAGCACGTCGATCCGGTCGTCGTCGGCCAGCGTCCTCCCGGGATCGGTGCAGGCCACGGCGTTCACGAGCAGGCTCGAACGGCCCACCACGGTGCGGGCCTCCGCGGAGGCCCCCTCGAGCAGGTCGGCGATCGCCGCCCCGACGGTCGCCCCGTGCACGGTCGCGTCGTCGGCCCCGTAGGCCGCCGCCGCCCCGGCGAACAGCCGCACCCGGATCGCCGGGCTCCCTGCTGCGCTCATGCTCATCCTCCGATCGCGCTCATGGGCCGCTCGGGCGGCACGAAGTCCGCCCGGTCCATGCCGTGCCCGGCCTTCTTGCCCCAGTGGGCGGCGCGCCAGAGGTCCGCGACCTGCGCGTCCGTCGCGCCGGAGCGCAGGGCCGTGCGCAGGTCCGTCTCCTCCCGGGAGAACAGGCACGTGCGCACGCTGCCCTCCGCGGTGAGCCGGGTGCGGCGGCAGTCCGCGCAGAAGGGCTCGGTGACCGAGGCGATGATCCCGAGGCGCCCCCGGTGCTCCCCGCCGTCCCGGGCGGCGACGTCGAACAGCTCCGCGGGGGCGCCCTCGCGGGCCACCGGCGCGGGGGAGAGGACGAAGCGCTCGTCGAGGATCTCCCGCACCGCCCCGGCGGTGACCATCGCGCCGCGGTCCCAGGCGTGGTCCGCGTCCAGCGGCATCTGCTCGATCACGCGCAGCTGGAGGTCCCGCTCGAGGCACCAGGCCAGGAGGTCCGGCAGCTCGTGGTCGTTGACGCCCGGCAGGATCACGGCGTTGATCTTGATCGGGGAGAGCCCCGCCGCCCGCGCCCCGTCGATGCCCTCGAGCACGCGGTGCAGCAGGGGCCGGCGGGTGATGCGCTCGAAGGTCTCGGAGACCACCGTGTCCAGGGAGACGTTGATCCGGTCCAGGCCGGCGGCGGCGAGTCCGGCCGCCCGATGGTCCAGGCCGATCGCGTTCGTGGTGAGCGAGAGCTCGGGCCGCCCGGGCAGGGCCGCGCAGCCGGCGAGGATCTCCTCGAGGTCCGGGCGGGTGAGCGGCTCCCCTCCGGTGAAGCGCACCTGCTCCACCCCCAGCTCCTCGACGCCGATCCGCACCAGGCGGACGATCTCCTCCGTGGAGAGCAGCTGGTCGCGCCTCAGGAAGGTGAGCCCGGACTCCGGCATGCAGTAGCTGCAGCGCAGGTTGCAGAAGTCGGTGAGCGAGACCCGCAGGTCCGTCGCCGCGCGGCCGAAGCGGTCCACGAGGGCGGGGGAGGCGGGGCGGTCGGAGACGTCCGGCAGGGCGCCGCGGGGGTCGGTGCGGCGGGGCACGGGGATGCCGAGCGCGATGCGGGCCATGCGGCGGCTCCTTCCGTGGCGCGGGACGGCGGGCGTCCCTCCAGGATAGGCCGGGCGCTACCCTCGGTGGTGGCCCGCTCATCGCGCCGGATCGGTGAGGAGGCGCCCAGAAGGAGGCCCCGCCATGGCATCGCGCCGCATCCCCCTCGCGGACCACGTGGCGGACGCCACCGCCCTGCTCGCGGGGACCCTGGGGGCGCTGCCCGTGCCGCTCGGCGCCGCGGCCGTGGGGCGCGTGGCCGCGCAGGAGCTGCGCAGCCCGCTCGACGTCCCCGCGGCGGACGTCTCCCAGATGGACGGCTACGCGGTGCGCGCCGCGGACCTCCCCGCCGCGGGCGAGGAGGTCACCCTTCCGCTCGGGGGCATGATCGCCGCCGGCGACCTGCCCGGCGAGCTCGCTCCCGGCACCGCCCGCGCGATCATGACCGGCGCGCCCGTCCCCGCCGGCGCGGACCTCGTGGTCCCCGTCGAGGAGAGCGCCGGCGGACGCTTCGTCCTCGGTGGGTCCGGCAGCGCCGACGGTGCCGACGGCGGAGCGGGCTCCGTGGCGCTGATCCCGCTCGAGACCGGGCCCGGGCGCTACGTCCGTCCCCGCGGCTCCGCGACCCGCCGCGGGGACACGATCCTGCGCGAGGGGCAGGTGCTCACCCCCGGCCGCATCGCCCACCTCGCCGCGTGCGGCGCCCGCGAGGTCGAGGCCCGCACCCCGCCGCGCGTGCTCGTCCTCTCCACCGGCAGCGAGGTCGCCCCCGCGGGCGGGGACCCCGGCCCCGGGCGCACCCACGACGCGAACGGGCCCGGCCTCGCCGCCGCGCTCGCCGAGGCCGGCGCCGAGGTCGTCGCGACCGCCGCCGTGCCGGACGATCCCGCCCTCCTGCTCGAGCGCCTCCACGCGGAGCTCGGCCGCACCGATGCGGACCTGATCGTCACGAGCGGCGGCGTGAGCCAGGGCGCCCGCGAGGTGGTGCGGATGGCCGCCCAGCACGCGGACGTGACCCTCGCCTTCCCGACCCTCGCCCTCCAGCCCGGCGGGCCCCAGGGCATCGGCACCCTGCTCCACGAGGGACGCCGCGTCCCCTGGATCGCCCTGCCCGGCAACCCCGTCTCCGCGCTGCTGAGCTGCGAGCTGATCCTGCGACCCGCCCTCGGCGCCCCACCCCGCCGGCGCCTGCGCCTCCCGCTGCGGCTCGAGGACCCCTCCCGCCCCGAGCCCTCGCCCGCCCACCTGCTCCAGCACCGCCGGGCGCGCGTGCTCCCCTCGGGCCAGGTGCGGCTCGTGGGCGGCCCTGGCTCCCACCTCGTCGCCGCGCTCGCCGCCGCGGACGCCCTCGTCGCCGTGCCGGTCGGCACCGACCTCCTCCACGACGGCGACCTCGTGGAGACGATCCTGCTCACGGAAGGCTCCTGATGACCCGACCCGACGGCCTCTCCCATGTGCGCGCGGACGGCTCCGCCCACATGGTCGACGTCACCGACAAGCCCGTGACCTCCCGCGAGGCGACCGCCCGCGGGCTCCTGCGCACGCGGCCGGACGTCCGCGAGCGGATCCTCGCCGGGGACCTCCCCAAGGGCGAGGCGGTGCCCGTGGCCCGCATCGCCGGGATCATGGGCGCGAAGCGCACGAGCGACCTCGTGCCGCTGTGCCATCCGCTGCCGATCTCCGGCGTCACCGTCGACGTGGTCCCCGCGGGGGAGGACGCCCTCGAGATCACCGCCCGGGTGCGCACCACGGGCGTCACCGGGGTGGAGATGGAGGCGCTCACCGCGGTGAGCGTGACCGCCCTGACCCTCTACGACATGATCAAGGCCGTGGACCGGGAGGCGAGCATCGAGGGGATCCGGGTGCTCGCGAAGTCCGGGGGCCGCAGCGGCGACTGGCGCCGCGAGGAGGAGCGATGAAGGAGATGCCCGCCCGGCGCACCGACGCCGACTGCTCCGCCCGCGACGGGGACGCGCCGCCGCCCGCGCTGCGCGGCCGGGCCCACGTGGTCGTCGCCTCGACCCGCGCCGCCGACGGCACCTACGAGGACCGCACCGGCCCGCTGCTCGTCTCCTGGCTCGAGGGCCGGGGACTGGATCCCGTCGTCCGCGAGGTCGTGGCCGACGGCCCCGAGGTGGGCGCCGCGATCCGCCGGGGCCTCGACGCGGGGGCCGACGTGGTCGTCACGACCGGCGGCACCGGCATCGGCCCCGGGGACGTGACGCCCGAGCAGACCGCGCCCCTCATCGAGCGGGAGATGCCGGGCGTGCTCGAGGCGGTGCGCCGGCGCGGGGAGGCCGCCTCGCCCGCGGCGCTGCTCAGCCGCGGCCTCGCCGGCATGGCCGGCCGCTGCTTCGTCGTGAACCTGCCGGGATCCCGCGGCGGCGTGAAGGACGGCATCGCCGTGCTCGACCCGATCCTCGACCACCTGCTCGAGCAGCGCGACGGGGCGGGGCACGCGTGAGCGCCGGCGATCCCGCGATGGGCGAGGCGGTGGAGCGCCTCCGGCACGCCGCGGTGACGACCGCGGTCATCGACGTCGCCGCGATGGTCGAGGCGGTCGCCGATCCGCGCTGCGGCGCCGTGGTCACCTTCGACGGCGTGGTCCGCGACCACGACGAGGGCAGGGGCGTCACGGCGCTCACCTACACGGCGCATCCGTCGGCCGAGGAGGTCCTCGCGCAGGTGGCGACGGGGATCGCGGAGCGCTTCCCGGAGGTGCGCCTCGCGGTGGCGCACCGTCACGGACCGCTCGCGATCGGGGACAGCGCGCTCGTCGCCGCGGTCGCCGCCGCGCACCGCAAGGCGGCCTTCGCGGCGTGCGACGCGCTCGTGGACGAGGTCAAGGCGCAGGTGCCGATCTGGAAGCACCAGCGGTTCACCGACGGCTCCGACGAATGGGTCGGGGCGCTCGGCTAGAGGATCCGCGCGCCCGGGTCGGGTGCTCCCGTTCACCCGCGGGACACCCCCGCTCGCTACGGTGCCCGCATGCGCATCCTCCAGATCACGGACACCCACCTCTACGGCGACCCCGCCGCCCGCCACTACGACCGCATCGACACCGGCGCGGCGCTCGAGGGCCTGCTCGCGGCGCTCGGCCCGATCGGTCCCGTGGACGCCGTGGTGCACACGGGGGACGCCTCGGAGGACGGCACGGAGGAGTCCTACCGGCGCCTGCACGCGATCCTCGACCCCGTCGCGGAGCGCCTCGGCGCGCCGCTCGTGGTGACGATGGGCAACCACGACGTGAGCGCGGCCTACGCGGCGGTGCGGGGCCCGGGGGCGCGCGGCACGGAGGTGCAGGACCGGGTGCACGCGCTCGCGGGCGGCGGGCGCGTCGTGGTGCTCGACTCGAGCCGGCCGGGGGCGGGCTACGGGGAGCTCACGGCGGAGCAGCTGGACTGGCTGCGCGGCGTGCTCGCGGAGCCCGCGGCGGGCGGGACCGTGCTCGCGATCCACCACCCGCCGCTCGTGGCGGCGACGCCGCTGCTGCGCAGCCTCGACCTCGAGCCGCTCGACGAGCTCGCGGGGGTGCTCGCGGGGAGCGATGTGCGGATCGTGCTCGCGGGGCACTACCACCACGAGATGAGCGGCAGCATCGGCGGGGTGCCGGTGCACGTCGCCCCTGGGGTCACGAACGTGGTGGACCCGCTGGGGGCGGGGGAGAGCGAGCGGGCGCTCGCGCTGAGCGGGGCGAGCCTCGTCGAGGTCGGGGAGGGCGCCCCGCGCGTCGTCACCTCGGTGCTGCCGAGCGCGGGGGACGCGCTCGGGGACGTGACCGTGCCGGTCTACCTGTTCGGGTCGGACCAGGTGCGGGCGATCGCGGAGGCCGCGGGGCGCTGAGCCCCGCGTCCGGCACTCAGCGGTCGTCGATCAGCGACGGGCGGTCAGCGGCCCAGGCCGAGGGGGCTCACGCCCTGGGAGGTGCGGGCCTGGGTCACGGCGGCGACGTCGCCGCCCATGCGGTTGCCGACGACGGCGTTGTGCCGCTCGACGTCCTGGCCCTGCATGCGGTCGGCCATGCGGCCGAGGGCGGTGGAGAGGCTGCGGAGGAAGGTCATGGGGGTCTCCTGGTGGATCGGTCCTCGTACGGGCCGCCCGGGGTCTCCGGTGCGGCCGTGTCCCTCTTGTTGTACGCGGGCGCGGACGGGTCGTCACGGGTTCCGTCATGTCCAGTTGCCAGGTTCACAATAAGTGTGTGACCTGGGGCGCAGAGGAGTTCGCCGGGGGCGGACGTCCGGCCGTTAGCACTCGTCTTGCATGAGTGCCAGGACGGTCCTAGAGTGGTCCCGTTGGCAGTCGAAGGCCGAGAGTGCCAGAGGCTGCCGTGAGGGTCCCGTCCCGGTCGGCACCGCGACGACGTCCAGGACACCGGGTCCCTCCGCCCAGAACTCAGCAGAGTCCATTCTTCTATGAAGGAGTGAGCCGCATGTCGGTCTCCATCAAGCCCCTCGAGGATCGCGTCGTCGTCAAGCCGCTCGAGGCCGAGCAGACCACGGCCTCCGGCCTGGTCATCCCGGACACCGCGAAGGAGAAGCCCCAGGAGGGCGAGGTCGTCGCCGTCGGCGAGGGCCGCTTCGACGACAAGGGTGCCCGCATCCCGGTCGACGTCAAGGTCGGCGACAAGGTCGTCTTCTCCAAGTACGGCGGCACCGAGCTCAAGTACGGCAACGAGGAGTTCCTCGTGCTGGGCGCCCGCGACATCCTCGCGATCATCGAGGCCTGATCCATGGCCAAGGAGATCCTGTACAACGAGGAGGCGCGCCGCGCCCTCGAGCGCGGCGTCGACAAGCTCGCCGACACCGTCAAGGTGACGCTCGGCCCCAAGGGCCGCAACGTCGTCCTCGACAAGAAGTGGGGCGCCCCCACGATCACGAACGACGGCGTCACCATCGCCCGTGAGATCGAGCTCGAGGACCCCTACGAGAACCTCGGCGCACAGCTGGCGAAGGAGGTCTCCACCAAGACCAACGACGTCGCCGGCGACGGCACCACCACCGCCACCGTGCTCGCCCAGGCGCTCGTCCACGAGGGTCTGCGCAATGTCACCTCCGGTGCGGCCCCGGCCGCGCTCAAGCGGGGCATCGAGAAGGCCGTCGAGGCCGTCTCGGAGAAGCTCGGCGAGCTGTCCATCCCGGTCGACGGCAAGGAGCAGATCGCGTCCGTCGCGGCCGTCTCCAGCCAGGACCGCGAGATCGGCGAGCTGCTCGCCGAGGCGTTCGACAAGGTCGGCAAGGACGGCGTCATCACGGTCGAGGAGTCCTCCACGACCGCGATGGAGCTCGACTTCACCGAGGGCATGCAGTTCGACAAGGGCTTCATCTCCCCGCACTTCGTGACCGACGGCGACCGCCAGGAGGCCGTGCTCGAGGACGCCCAGGTGCTGCTGCACCAGGGCAAGATCTCGGCCGTGGCCGACATCCTCCCGCTGCTCGAGAAGGTCGTGGAGGGCGGCAAGCCGCTCTTCATCATCGCCGAGGACGTCGACGGCGAGGCCCTGTCCACGCTGGTCGTCAACCGCATCCGCGGCAACTTCAAGGGCGCCGCCGTGAAGGCCCCGGCCTTCGGCGACCGTCGCAAGGCGATGCTCCAGGACATCGCGGTCCTCACCGGTGCGCAGGTCGTCACCGCGGACCTCGGCCTGGACCTCAAGTCCGTGGGCACCGACGTGCTCGGCCACGCCGGGCGCGTCGTCATCACCAAGGACTCCACCACGATCGTGGGCGGGGCCGGCGACGAGCAGGCCGTGGCCGATCGCGTGGCGCAGATCCGCTCCGAGATCGAGAACACCGATTCCGACTGGGACCGCGAGAAGCTCCAGGAGCGTCTCGCCAAGCTCGCCGGCGGCGTGTCCGTCATCAAGGTGGGCGCCCACACGGAGGTGGAGCTCAAGGAGAAGAAGATGCGCATCGAGGACGCGGTCTCCGCGACTCGTGCGGCCATCGAGGAGGGCATCGTGGCCGGTGGCGGAAGCGCCATCGTCCAGGCGTCCACCGTCCTCGAGGGCGACCTCGGGCTCTCCGGCGACGAGGCCGTGGGCGTGCGCGCCGTGGCCCGCGCCGTCGTCGAGCCGCTGCGCTGGATCGCGGAGAACGCGGGCCTCGAGGGCTACGTCGTCGTCGAGAAGGTGCGCGACGCGCAGGCCGGCCACGGCCTGAACGCCGCGACCGACGAGTACGTCGACCTCGTCGCGGCCGGCATCATCGACCCGGTCAAGGTGACCCGCTCCGCGCTGCGGAACGCCGCCTCGATCGCGGCGCTGGTGCTCACCACCGAGACGCTCGTCATCGAGAAGAAGGACGACGAGGAGGCCTGAGCCCCCTCGCCCCACCGGGACGGCCGGTCGATCCTCGGATCGACCGGCCGTCCTCGTGCGCGCGCCCCTCGTCAACGGGCAATCGCCGGCAACCGCTCCCGCCCGACGGCGGCGGCGACCTCCGTGACCTGCGGTGATGCCGGTGGCGAGGGACATCACCAGTGATCCGCTCCCACCGCCCTGTCCTTCCTGGGAGTTCAGGGATAGGTTGCTGAGAGGTCGGAGCGCGCGGCGAGGGAGCCCGCGGTCCGCCGGTCCTCATCCCGAACCGCTGCCCCACGCCACCCCGTGCCCTGCGTCGCCCGACCGCGTTCGAGTCGACCCAGCACATGGAGGCAGCCCGTGACAGGACCCCAGCAGGAGAGCACCCCGAGCGGGAGGGGCACCGAGCCTCCCGCCCCCACCGCGCACCAGGACCCCCGGGGCCCCGAGCGGGTCGCCGGCGACGCGGTGCGCTCGCGCCTCGGCGCGGAGAGCCGGCTCGAGCGCCGCGAGGAGAAGGAGACGCAGCGGCCCCCGGTGGCCCGCGAGGAGCTCTCCCGCGGTCCCGTCGAGCTCGCCACGCCCTCCGGCGTGCGCGTGAACCGCCGGGTGCTCGGGGTCTCCGCCGCGGTCATCCTCGCCTTCTCGCTCTGGGCGATCCTCGCCCCCGACCAGGCCGCGACCACCATGCACGGCGTGGTCGGCTGGATCGCGGAGGACCTCGGATGGTTCTACGTCCTGACCGTCACCGCGGTGATCCTCTTCGTGCTCTGGGTCGCGCTGTCCCCCGAGGGGAAGGTGCGCCTGGGACCCGACCACTCCCGCCCGGAGTACCGGCTCTTCACCTGGGTCGCGATGCTCTTCGCCGCCGGCGTCGGCATCGACATGCTCTTCTACTCCGTCACCGGCCCGATCTCCCACTTCGTCACGCCGCCGGACGCGGCCCCGGAATCCGCCGCGGCGCTGCAGGACGCCGTGGTGTGGACGATGTTCCACTACGGCGTCGCCGGCTGGGCCATGTACGCGCTGCTCGGCATGGCCATGGGCTACTTCGCCTACCGCTGGGGGATGCCGCTGTCCATCCGCGCGGCGCTCTACCCGCTGCTGGGCAGGCGCGTGCGCGGGGCCGCCGGCGACCTCATCGACGTCCTCGCGCTGCTGGGCACCGTGTTCGGCGTCGCGACCTCGATGGGCATCGGCGTGGTGCTGCTGAACGTCGGCTTCTCGCTGCTGCTGGGCCTGCCCCAGGGGCTGGGCCTGCAGATCGCCCTCGTGGTCGTCGCGGTCGTGCTCACCGTCGCCGCCTGCACCTCCGGCGTGGACAAGGGCATCCGCCTCGTCTCCGAGCTGAACCTGTGGTGCGCGGCCGCACTGCTGCTGTACCTCCTCGTCACCGGGCGGACGGCGTTCCTGCTGAACGCGATCGTGGAGAACGTGGGCCGCTTCGTCGCGACCCTGCCCGGCCGGACCTTCCAGACGATGGCCTACCAGGAGGGCGGCTCCGACTGGATGGCCGGCGCCACCCTCTTCTTCTGGGCGTTCTGGCTCGCCTGGGGGCCCTTCGTGGGACTGTTCCTCGCGCGGATCTCCCGGGGCCGCACCCTGCGCGAGTTCGTCATCGCCGCGATCACCGCACCGGTGCTGTGCGACCTGCTCGTGGTGACGATCTTCGGCAACAGCGCCCTGTCCGTGGTGCTCGAGGGCACCCCGGCGGCCCGTGCCTTCGCGCAGCTCGCGATCGACAGCCCTGAGCAGGGCTGGTACGCGCTGCTGGAGATGTTCCCCGGCGCGGGCTTCCTCATCGGCCTGGCGACGCTCTCCGGTCTGCTGTTCTACCTCACGAGCGCGAACTCCGGCGCGATGGTCATGAGCAACTTCTCCTCGACGATCCCCGATCCCGCCGACGACGGCCCGAAGTGGCTGCGCATCTTCTGGGCGGTGCTCACCGCGGTGCTCACGATCGCCATGCTCGTCGCGGGCGGCGTGACCACGATGGAGTACGCGACCCTCATCTTCGGCCTGCCGGTCACGGTCGTCGCGCACCTCGTCATGGTGAGCTTCTCGAAGGCGCTGCGGATGGAGCGGGCGGAGCGGGAGGGGCGCGTGCTGCGACGTGCGGGAGTCGCCGCCCACGGCGGCATGGCGCCCGAGCGCTCCTTCCGCGAGCGGCTCGCGGACCTGCGCTCCCTCCCGAGCACCCGGTCCGTGGCGCAGTTCGCCGAGGCCACCGTCGGCCCCGCCCTGGCCGACGTCGCGCGCGAGTTCGAGGCCCAGGGGTATCGGGCCGAGGTCTCGAGCGCCGCCGACCCGTCCACCGGCATCACGGTCACCTCCCTGCTCATCGCGATGGACGAGGACCGCGACTTCCTCTACCGGGTCGCCCCGGTGACCACCCCGGCCGCGAACTTCGGGGCCCGGGTGGCGCAGGACCGTGCGACCTACGAGCGGCTCGAGGTGTTCACCCAGAACGGCTCCGAGGGGTACGGCGTCCACGGGCTCAGCCGCACGCGGATCGCCGCGGACGTCCTGGACCGCTACGAGGACCACGTGCGCTACCTCGCCCATGCTCGCGCCGTGGACACGGCGAGCGTGCTCACCCCCGCCGGGGGGCTCCTGGGGGACGACGCCCGCCGGGACTGAGCGCGGTGCGGGCGGGCGGGATCTCGCGGTGACCCCTCCCGCCCGCCCGGACCGTGGCGGTGCGTCCCGGTCGTCAGGGAGGGGACCTAGGATGTGCGGGTCCGATGTGTCCGATCGTTGCGTGGCAGGAGGCGGTTCCGTGGCCGGAGGCCCCCGTGTCGACGAGGAGTCCCTGCCCACCCGGACCTTCTCCCCGCCGGCGATCGTGATCGGGGCGGCCCTGCTCGCCGGCGTCGTCTTCGGCGTGGTCCTCGAGTTCCTCGTCATCGTGAGCCTCATCGGTCAGCGTCTGTGGCACGACCCCGCCCTCGGCCACGACCTCCTGTTCACGCTCCCGCTGCTGCTCTGGGTCGCCGTGCTCGCGGCGACCGTGCTGGGCGTGGTGCGGGTGGTCTCCTCCTGGCTCGAGGTGGACGAGCACGGCTTCCGCCTCCACGGGCTCGTGCGCCGCGACAGCGCCGCCGGCTGGGACGAGGTCGCCAAGGTGCTCGCGATCCGGGAGATCGACCGCGGACTGACCCCCGTCGAGCTGCTCGACGTCCCCGAGACCGCGTACGACGGGATCTACCTCCTCGACGCGCAGGGCCGGCGGATGCTCGCCGTCTCGAGCCGCATGTTCGGCCACCGCGCCCAGCGGATCACCCTCGAGCGGGCGCGCGCCGCCGGCGTCGAGGTCGAGGACATCGAGGTGCTCGCCTTCACCGAGCTGCGGGCCCGGGCGCCCCAGGCGCTCACCGTGCTCGACCGCCACCCGAACCTCTGCCTGGCCCTGCTGGCGCTGTTCTACGTGGGTCACAACGTGCTCACCTTCGTCGTCTGGGGACTGTGAGCGCACCCGGTCCCCGGCCCGGCCGTGCGGCCCGTCGGCGGGCGCGGCGGCCTCCCGCCCCGCTCCCGCAGCGGGACGGCCTGGACCCCGTGCGCTGGAGCGTCCCTCCCGCCTGGGACGGGCCCACCACCGCTCTCGCCGCCCTGCTCCACCGCTTCCCGCCGCTCGCCGATCCCGCAGCCACCCCGATCGCGGACCGGTTCCGGGCCGGGGAGATCATGCGCACCGACGGCACGCCCTGGGCCGCCGAGGACGCCGTGCACCCGGGGGAGGAGCTGTGGTTCCACCGCGAGCTCGCCGCGGAGGAGGTACCCCCGGCGCGGATCCCTGTGCTGCTGCACGACGCGCATCTGCTCGTGGTGGACAAGCCCCACGACATGGCCACCATGCCCCGTGGGGCGCACGTCCGCTCGAGCCTGCTCGTGCGCCTGCGCCGTGAGACCGGCATCGCGGAGCTGAGCCCCCTGCACCGGCTGGACCGGCGCACCGCCGGCGTGATCGCGCTCGGCATCCGCGCCGAGGAGCGCTCCGCCTACCAGCAGCTCTTCGCCGCGCGCGGCGTGCGCAAGGAGTACCTCGCCCGGGTGCGGCCCGCCGAGGGGTCGACGCTGCCGCGGGCGGTGGGGGAGCGGGCGCTGCTCGAGGACCGTCTCGAGAAGCGCCGCGGGGAGCTCACCACCCGGGTGCTGGCCGGGGAGCCGAACTCCTCCACCGAGGTCGAGGTGCTCGCGGCGGAGGGCGACGGCACGCTCCTGCTGCGGCTCGTGCCGCTCACCGGCCGCACCCACCAGCTGCGCGCCCAGCTCTCCTCCCGCGGCGCACCGATCGTGGGGGAGGACCTCTACCCGAGCCCCGCGGAGGCCGCTCGCACGGCAGGCGGCGGAGCCCTCCAGCTGCTCGCCCGCACCCTCGCCTTCACCGACCCGGTGACGGGGGAGGCGCGTCACGTCACGAGCACGCGGACCCTCGGGCCGGGCCCCCGTACGCTGGCACGATGAACGAGAGCGCGCCCGCGGAGGGACCCCCCGAGGAGGCCCCGGGGAGGCCCGACGGGCCCGCGGGGTCGCCCGACGGTCCCGTCGCCGAGCCTCCCGCGCCCCGGCGCACCCGCTCCGGCGCCGTCGTCGTGGGCCCCACCGCGATCGCGCGCTGGCGACCGCTCGCCCTCGTCGGGCTCCCGATCATCGCCCTGCTCCTGTGCCCCTTCGCCGCGACCGGCATCGCCCAGTGGCAGCAGGGCCGCGCCGCCGCCGGCCTCGACGACCTGCTCACCCGGGCCCTCGGCCACGGAGCGCTCCAGCTGCTGGCCGGCGCGATCGTGCTGTGGATCCTCTTCGCGCTGTGGGCCCTCGTCCCGATCCTCGCGACCCACAAGGTGGCCCTGCTCGACGAGGACGCCCGCACGCTCACCCTGCGCCGCGGGCTGCGCACCGCGGGGACGACGCCGCTCGCGCAGGTGGTCTACGCCGTCGGCGAGGCGGAGCGCGGCAGCACCGGTCTCATCGGCGTGGACCGCGGTGGCGAGGAGCCCGAGCGCTGGACGCTGCCCGAGGTCGCCTGGGACGAGGGGTCCTTCGACGGGCTGCGGGTCCTGCAGGCCGCGGCCGGACTGCGGCCCGCCCCGAGCCGGCAGGTGCTCGCCGCCCTCGCGCGACGGAGCCGCCGCGGCGCCGCCCACCGCGAGCTCGCCGCGCGCCTGGGCATGCCCTGGCGGCCGGAGTACGAGGAGGACGAGGCCGCCTTCCGCGCCGAGTTCGACCGCGTGCGCCGGGTGCTCGGCGGCAAGGAGCCGCCGCGCGAGGGGGATCCGCGCCCCTGACCCTCCCCGTCGGCCGTCGCTCACTGCGCCGGGCCGACGTGGCCGGTCCCACGTCTCACGGCCTGCCGCCCCCCGGGAGGCCCCGAGTAGCATCGGTGCATGACGAGCGCGGACCCCTTCGGCTTCATCGGACTGACCTACGACGACGTCCTCCTCCTCCCCGGGGAGACGGACATCATCCCCTCCGAGGTGGACACCAGCAGTCGCCTCACCAAGGAGATCTCGCTGCGGATCCCGCTGGCCAGCGCCGCGATGGACACCGTCACCGAGTCCCGGATGGCGATCGCCATGGCCCGCCACGGCGGCATCGGCATCCTCCACCGCAACCTCTCGATCGAGGACCAGGCCCACCAGGTGGACCTCGTCAAGCGCACCCAGACCGGCCGCATCACGAACCCCGTCACGATCGGCCCCGAGGCGACCCTCGAGGACTTCGACGCCGTGTGCGGCCAGTACCGCGTCTCCGGCCTGCCCGTCGTCGACGAGGGCCTGCGCCTGCTGGGCATCTGCACCAACCGCGACCTCCGCTTCATCCCCGTCGCCGAGTGGGCCACCACCAAGGTCGGCGACGTCATGACCACCGAGCTGTTCACCGCGCCGAGCGACGTCTCCCACGAGGACGCGACCGCGCTGCTGCGGAAGAACAAGCGCGAGCGCCTGCCCCTCGTCGACGAGCGCGGCATCCTCACCGGCCTCATCACCGTGAAGGACTTCGTGAAGTCCGAGCAGTTCCCCGACGCCTCCAAGGACGGCCAGGGCCGCCTGCTCGTCGGCGCCGGCGTCGGCTTCTTCGGCGACTCCCTCGAGCGCGCGGGCGCCCTCCGCGACGCCGGGGTGGACGTGCTCGTCGTCGACACCGCGAACGGCCACGCGCGCCTCGCGCTCGAGATGATCCGTCGCATCAAGGGCGACCCGGCCTTCAAAGACGTCCAGGTGATCGGCGGCAACGTCGCCACCCGGGCGGGCGCGCAGGCGCTCGTGGACGCGGGCGCGGACGCTGTGAAGGTCGGCGTCGGCCCCGGATCCATCTGCACCACCCGCGTCGTCGCCGGGGTCGGCGTCCCCCAGGTCACCGCGATCCACGAGGCCTCCAAGGCCACGAAGCCCGCGGGCGTCCCGCTCATCGGCGACGGCGGCCTGCAGTACTCGGGCGACATCGCCAAGGCGCTCGTCGCCGGCGCGGACACCGTCATGCTCGGCTCGCTGCTCGCGGGCACCGAGGAGTCCCCGGGCGAGGTCGTCCTCGTGGCGGGCAAGCAGTTCAAGGCCTACCGCGGCATGGGCTCGCTGGGCGCCATGTCCTCGCGCGGCAAGAAGTCCTTCTCGAAGGACCGCTACTTCCAGGCCGACGTCGACTCCGACGACAAGATCGTCCCGGAGGGCATCGAGGGCCGCGTCTCCTACAAGGGACAGCTGCGCTCCGTGATCCACCAGCTCGTGGGCGGCCTGCACCAGACCATGTTCTACGTGGGCTCGCAGGACATCACGCAGCTCAAGGAGCGCGGTCAGTTCGTGCGCATCACTCCGGCGGGCCTCAAGGAGTCCCACCCGCACGACATGGCCGCGATCATCGAGGCGCCGAACTACACGGCGCGCTGAGCGGACCTCCCCGCTGAGTCACCCCGCCCGCTGGGCGGGATCCGCCTCGGCGTGCTCGAAGCCGATCAGCCAGAGCACGCCGAAGCGGTCCCGCACCTGCCCGTCGGAGGCACCCCAGGGGCGACGCTGCAGCGGGTCGACCACCTCGCCGCCCTCGGAGAGCGCCGCGAACCAGGTGCGCAGCGTCGTCGGCTCCGCCCTCCCCAGGAGCGCCATCATGAGCCCGCGGGAGGCGAACACCTCGTCCTGCTCGGTCGCGTCCGAGGCGCACACGTCCACCGCGCCGCGCAGCTCGCCGTGGGCGATCGCGTGCGCCGGTCCGTCGGTGCGGGAGAAGTCCTCGTAGGTCGCGAGCACGAGCTCACCGCCGAACACCCGCTGGTAGAGCTCGAGCGCCTCGCGCGCGGTGCCGGGCAGGTGCAGGTACGGGGTGGGCGCGGGCATCGGGATCTCCTCGGGGAGCGGGGTCGGGCGTCCCGTGATCATTCCTCCCCAGCGCGGCGCCGTCCACCGCCCCGGCCGGCGGGGGCGTGGACGGTCGGTGCCGGTGCATAGGCTGGGGGCATGACGACGGACACCGCCTCCCGCTGGATCGACCGGCCCCTGCTCGGCTTCGACACCGAGACCACCGGCACCTCGACGAGCGAGGACCGCATCGTCACCGTCGCCCTCGTCCACTCGGTCGGCGGCGGCCGTGACCAGGAGACCGTCGCGACCTGGCTCATCGACCCCGGTGTGCCGATCCCCGAGCAGGCGGCCGCGATCCACGGCATCAGCACCGAGCACGCCGCCTCCCACGGGATGGCGCCGGCCGTCGCCCTCGAGGAGGTCGCCGCGCTCATCGCGGAGTCCCTCGCGAAGGACGTCCCGCTCGTCGCCTTCAACGGCGCCTTCGACGTGCAGATCCTCGAGAACGAGCTGCGCCGCCACGAGCTGCTGACGGTCGCCGAGCGCCTGGGCCATGACGTCGCTCCGCTCGTGGACCCGCTGGTCATCGACCGCGGTGTGGACCGCTACCGCAAGGGCAAGCGCAAGCTCGTGGACCTCCTCGAGGTCTACGGCGTGCAGCAGGACGGCCGCCTCCACACGGCCGACGTCGACGTCTCCTCGACCCTCGACGTGCTGCGCGCGATGGTCGCCAAGCACCCGCGGCTCGGTGAGTCCTCCCTCGAGGAGCTGTTCCGCCAGGAGATGGAGTGGCACCGTGAATGGGCGGAGAACTTCATCGGCTACATGAAGAAGCAGGGCAAGACGGTCGACGTCAGCACGACCTGGCCGCTGTGATCCCGGCTCCGGGCCGCGTCGCCGGTAGACTCCTCGCGTGATGAACGAGATCGAGATCGGCCGGAACAAGCGCGGGCGCCGCAGCTACAGCTTCGACGACGTGGCGGTGGTCCCCTCCCGGCGCACCCGTGACCCCGAGGACGTCTCGACCGCCTGGCAGGTGGACGCGTACCACTTCGACATCCCCATCTTCGCGGCCCCCATGGACTCGATCATGTCCCCCGAGGTCGCGATCGAGCTGGGGCGCCTGGGCGGTCTGGGCGTGCTGGACCTCGAGGGCCTGTGGACCCGCTACGAGGACCCCACCGCCCAGTACGAGCGCATCGCGACCGCCTCCGAGGCCGAGTCCGTGCAGGTCATGCGCGAGATCTACAGCGAGCCCGTGAAGGGCGAGCTGATCCGCGACCGGATCGCGCAGCTGCGCGACGCGGGCGTCACGGCGGCCGGCTCGCTGTCCCCGCAGCGCACGCAGGAGCACTGGAAGACGGTCGTGGACGCGGGCGTGGACCTCTTCTTCATCCGCGGCACCACCGTCTCCGCGGAGCACGTCTCCTCGGACCGCGAGCCGCTGAACCTCAAGCGATTCATCTACGAGCTCGACGTCCCCGTCATCGTGGGCGGCTGCGCGACCTACACGGCCGCCCTGCACCTCATGCGCACGGGCGCCGCGGGCGTCCTCGTCGGCTTCGGCGGCGGAGCCTCGCAGACCACCCGCGAGACCCTCGGCATCCAGGTGCCGCTCGCGAGCGCGGTGGCGGACGTCGCCGCGGCCCGCCGCGACTACATGGACGAGTCCGGCGGCCGCTACGTGCACGTCATCGCCGACGGCGGCCTGGGCCGCTCGGGCGACCTCGTCAAGGCGATCGCCTGCGGCGCCGACGGCCTCATGGTCGGTGCGGCGCTCGCCCGCGCCGAGGAGGCCCCGGGCCGCGGCCACCACTGGGGGAGCGAGGCCCACCACCCCACGCTCACCCGCGGCCACCGCGTCGAGGTGGGCACGGCGGCGCCGCTCGAGCAGATCCTCTTCGGCCCCTCGATCTCCGCGGACGCCACGACGAACCTCGTGGGCGCCCTGCGCCACGCCATGGCCACCACCGGCTACACGGAGCTCAAGGAGTTCCAGCGCGTCGAGGTCGTCACCACCGCCTGAGCCGCGTCGCGCCGGCGCGGACCGATCCGGACCGAGTGGGAATAGCGGACCGAGTGGACCGAGGAGGCCCCATGGAGCACAGCAGGATCCTCACCCGCGGCCCGGTGCGCCTGCGGCCGCTGAGCGTCGAGGACGCGCCGGCGTTCCGCGCCCTCGTCGACGAGGAGATCTGGCACGGGATGTCCTCCCCGCTGCCCGCGAGCGACGAGGCCATGGCCGAGCACCTGCGCGGGCTCATCGACCGTCCGGGCGGTCTCGCCTTCGCCGTCGAGCGGGAGGGGCGGCTCGTGGGCCGTACCACCCTGTACGACCTCGAGCCGGGGCTGCGCGTCGAGATCGGCAACACGATCTACGCCCGGGAGGCGTGGGGCACCGAGGTGAACCCGATCGCGAAGCTGCTGCTGTTCACCTGCGCCTTCGAGGACCTCGGCGTGGGCCGGGTCGCGCTGCGCTGCGATCACCGCAATGCCCGCTCGCACCGGGCGATCGCCCGGCTCGGCGCCCGCTTCGAGGGCACGCTGCGGGCGTTCCGGCCCGCGGCGGACGGCACCGTCGCCGACGTCGACTACTTCTCGGTGCTCGCCGACGAGTGGCCCGCCGTGCGCCAGGACCTCGAGAACCGCCTGCGGCCCGCGGAGCCGGTGCCCGGCATCGCCTGAGCCGCCCCGCGCCCCGGACGGGGCGCGCGGCGGGAGCGGTGCGTCAGGAGCGGACGCGCGCGATGATCCCCCAGATCAGCAGGGCGATCGCGGCGAGGCCCAGCAGCACCGGGACGAGGATCCCGATCCCGAGGCTCACGAACACCCCCGTCATGCCCATCTCGGAGACCGCGGCGGCGGAGGCGCCCTCGCAGTGGACGGTGAGGGTCTGGTCGGCGGTGACCGAGACCTGCCGGACCACCGTGTACTCGCGGCCGTCGAGCGTCGCGACGAGGCCGTCGGAGGAGACGTCCTCGGCGGAGAGATCGGCCGGGGCCGTGCCGTCGACCGTGCAGGTGGCCGAGCCCGCCTCCTCGGTGGGGACGGCGACCATGATGACGTGCATCGAGGAGGCCTCCACGGTGCCGCCCTGCGGCGAGGTCGCCGTGAGGTCGAGCATCCCCATGGCCGCGATGAGCGAGCCGATGATCCCCGCGACGATCGGCATCACCACGAGACCGATCGCGTTCGCGAGGATCCCGAGCGCGCCGAACACGATCCGCTTCGTGCCGCGCTTCCGCGGCGGCGGCGGGGCGTAGGCGCCGTAGCCGGGGATCTGCTGCTGCGACGGGTACGGGACGGGTGCGGACATCGGCGCTCCTGGGATCGTGCGGTGTCCCGCCAGCGTAGGGCAGTCCCCGGATCCTCGCGCAGGCCACAGCCCGGATGGTGGAGGGACGCGGTGTCAGCGGGCGGAGCGCGCCACCTCGAGGGACTGCTGCGCGATCGCGAGCTCCTCGTCCGTCGGCACGACGAGCACCCGCACCGCGGACTCCGGCGCGGAGATCGTGCGCACGCCCTTCTCGCGCCGGGCGTTCGCCGCAGGATCCAGCACGATGCCGAAGGCCTCGAGGCCCTCGAGGGTGCGCTCGCGCACCTCCGGCACGTTCTCCCCGATGCCGGCGGTGAACGCGATCGTGTCCAGACCGCCCAGGGTGAAGGCGTAGGAGCCCACGTACTTGCGCAGCCGGTGCACGTAGACCCGCATCGCGAGCTCCGCCCGCTCGTCCCCGGCGCGGATCGCGGCGGTGATGTCGCGGAAGTCGTTCATCCCGCACAGGCCCTGCATGCCCGAGGACTTGTTCAGGAGCGTGTCGATCTCGTCGATGCTCATGCCCGCGCTGCGGGACAGGTGGGCGTACACCGAGGCGTCGATGTCGCCGGTGCGGGTGCCCATGACGAGGCCCTCGAGCGGGGTCAGGCCCATGGAGGTGTCCACCGGCGCGTCACCGCGCACGGCGGAGGCGGAGGCGCCGTTGCCGAGGTGCAGGACGATCTGGCGCAGATCGGAGACGTCCGTCCCCTCGGAGGCCAGCAGCGCGGAGACCTGCTCGGAGACGTAGCGGTGGCTCGTGCCGTGCGCGCCGTAGCGGCGGATCCGGTACTCGGCGGCGACCTGCGAGTTCAGGGCGTAGGTGCGGGACTCCTCCGGCAGGGCGGTGAAGAAGGCGGTGTCGAAGACGGCCACGTGGGGGATGTCCGGCAGCAGCTCGCGGGCGGCGTCGATGCCCTGCACCGCGGCGGGGTTGTGCAGCGGGGCGAGGGCGCCGAGGTCCGCGATCTGGTTCCGCACCCAGGAGTCCACGAGCTGCGGGGAGCTGAAGCGGGCGCCGCCCTGGACCACGCGGTGCCCCACGGCGACGACGTTCGCCTCCTGGAGGCTCATGCCGGCGTCCTCGAAGAGGCCGGTGACGATCTGCATCGCGACCTTGTGGTCGGGGACCTCACCGGAGTAGGGCTGGCGGAGGTCGCCGGCCTCGAGATGCGCCTGGCCGCGGTCCTGGCCGATCCGCTCGACGATGCCGGAGGCGTGGACCACCTCGGCGACGGGATCCAGGAGCTGGAACTTCAGCGAGGAGGAGCCGGAGTTCAGCACCAGGACCGTCGCGGCGTCCGGGACCCCGGGGAGGCGGCCGCCGGCGTCGGACCGAGGGGCGGAGGAGGCGGGGGAGCTAGGGGGAGTCATGCGGTCTCCTTCGGGGAAGCGCCCGGGGCCGGGCTCTCGTCGGCGGCCTGCGCCTGGATCGCCGTGATCACCACGGTGTTGATGATGTCGTCGACGAGCGCGCCGCGGGAGAGGTCGTTGACGGGCTTGTTCAGGCCCTGCAGCACCGGACCGATCGCGATCGCCCCGGCGGAGCGCTGCACGGCCTTGTACGTGTTGTTGCCGGTGTTGAGGTCCGGGAAGACGAACACGGTCGCGCGACCGGCGACCGCGGAGTCCGGGAGCTTCGTGCGGGCCACCGAGGCGTCCACCGCGGCGTCGTACTGGATGGGTCCCTCGACGTCGAGCCCGGGGGCGAGCTCGCGCACCAGGGCGGTCGCCTCGCGGACCTTGTCGACGTCGGCCCCGCTGCCGGAGGTGCCGGTCGAGTAGGACAGCATCGCGACCCGGGGCTCCACGCCGAAGCGGCGCGCGGTCTCCGCGGACTGCAGGGCGATGTCCGCGAGCTGCTCCGCCGTCGGATCCGGGTTCACGGCGCAGTCGCCGTAGACGAGCACCCGGTCCTGCAGCGCCATGAGGAACACGGAGGAGACGATCTTCGCGCCGGGCTTCGTCCGGATGATCTCGAAGCTCGGCCTGATGGTGTGGGCGGTGGAGTGCACGGCGCCGGAGACCATGCCGTCCGCCTGGCCCGTCTGCACCATCATCGTGCCGAAGTAGGAGACGTCCTGGACCTTCTCCCGTGCCTGCTCGAGGGTCACGCCCTTCTTCGCCCGCAGCCGCGCGTACTCGGCGGCGAAGGACTCCACGAGCTCCGGGTCCTGCGGGGAGACGATCCGGGCCTCGGAGATGTCGTGGCCCAGCTGCGCCGCCCGCGCGCGGATCGCGGTCTCCTCGCCGAGCAGCACGATCCGTGCGACGCCGCGCGCGAGGATCGACTCCGCGGCGGCGAGGATGCGCGGCTCGTCGCCCTCGGGCAGCACGATCGTCTTCTTCTCGCCGCGGGCCCGGGCGAGCAGCTCGAACTCGAACATCATCGGGGTGACGACCTCGCTGCGCGTGACCTCGAGGGCGGAGAGCACGGCGGAGGCGGGGAGGTGCTCGGCGACGGCGCGGCGGGCCGCGTCGAGCTTCTGCGGGCTGTCGCCGCTCAGCCGGCCGCGGGTCCCGGCGACCTTCACCGCGGTGTCGAAGGTCGAGAGGTCCGTCGCGATGATCGGGAGGTCCTGCTGCACGCCCTCGATGAGCCGGTGCACCGCGGGCGGGATGTCGTAGCCGCCGGTCAGCACGATCGAGGAGAGCGCGGGGAAGGTGCCCGAGTGCTGCGCGAGGATCAGCCCGGGCAGCAGGTCGTAGCGGTCCCCGGGGGCGACGACGGTGCAGTTCTCGGTGAGCCGCTCGAGCACGTTGGGCAGGCTCATCGCGGCGACCACGGTCCCGGTGGAGACGCGGCCCAGCCACTCGGGGCTGCCCTGCAGGAGCGTGCCGGAGACGGCGTCCTTCACCTGCTGCACGGTGGGCGCGAGGATCACGGGGTTCTCCGGGATCGCGGAGACCAGCAGGCCCGGCACACGGGCGCTCACCGCCTCGCGCACCGCGTCCAGGCACGCCGGGTCCGCGCGGTTGACGACCACGGCGATGGGGGTCGCGTGGTGGCCGGCGAACTCGCCCTGGGCGACCGCGGCGAGTGCGCCCACCTGGTCCGGGCTGCGGTCCATGCCGGAGAGCACGAGGATCACCGGGGCGCCGAGGTTCGCGGCGACCTCGGCGTTGAAGGCGAGCTCGGTGGGGTTCACGAGGTCGTCGTAGTCGGAGCCGAGCACCACGAGCAGCGAGTACTTCGCGGAGAGCTCGCGGTGGCGGCGCAGGATCTCCTCCTGCGCGGCGTCCGGGTCCGCGAGCACCTGCTCGTAGTCGACGCCGACAGCCTCCTCGTAGGGCTGGTCCACGGCGGGATGCGCGGTCAGCAGGCTGACGGCGTAGTCCGGTGCGCCCGCGGACTTCACCACGGGGCGGAAGACGCCCACCCGCTCGGAGCGGGAGGCGAGGGCTTCGAGGAGACCGAAGGCCACGATGGACTTCCCGGTCATCCCCTCGGGGCTGGCGACGTACACGCTCTGGGACACGGGCTCACCCTACGGCGGGGACGGCGCGGTGGGGAGGCCCGAGGTCCCGCGCGGACCGTCGTGGGAGGTGCACGGGGCCGACGGCGGTGAGGAGGGCCACCTCGCCCCGGCCGCGTCCAGCCGCGGCTCCTACGATGAGGGCATGCTCCGTGCCGCCCTGCGCCCCCGCTCCCTCGGGATGCTCGCCCTCATGGTGGCGGCCACCGTCGTGTGCGGCATGCTCGCGGGCTGGCAGTGGGACCGTGCGCACCGGGCGATCACCGAGCGCACCTCCGCCCCGGCGGAGCTCGGCGACGTGCGCGACGTGCTCGAGATCGGCGGTGTGGTCACCAACGACGACTCCGGCGGCATCGTCACCGCGACCGGCACCTACGACGCGTCCCAGCAGATCCTCGTGGGCGGGCGGCACATCGACGGGACGGACGCCGCGATCGTCGTCACCGCCCTCCACCTGACCCTCGCCGACGGCTCCGAGGCGCTGCTGCCCGTGGCCCGCGGCTGGGTCGCGGCGGCGGACGTCACCGGGGCCGACGGCGAGCTCGACCCGGCCCTCGCCCCCGCCCCGCCGAGCGGCGAGGTGACCGCGACCGGCCGGCTCGAGGCGAGCGAGGCCGCGACCGACGGCGTCGAGGGCGGCATCGCCTCGGAGATCTCCACCCCGCTGCTCGTGAACGAGTGGGGGAGCCCCATGTACGCGGGCTACGTCGCGCAGACCTCCGCCGCGGAGGGCCTGCAGCCGATGCCGGAGGCCGAGTCCGCCTTCTCCCGCGGCCTGGACTGGCAGAACATCGGCTATGCGGCCCAGTGGATCGTGTTCGGCGTCTTCTTCCTGTACCTGTGGTGGCGCACCGTGCGCACCCACCACCTCGACGAGCAGGAGGCGCAGCGGGAGGCCCTGCGCGCCGCCCTCGACGAGGAGACCCCGCGTCCCGCCCCCGGCACGGACGCCCCGACCCCCGCCGGCGCCCCGGGCGCCGCCCATCCCCAGGAGGACGCCGATGCCGGCACCCCGCCCGCTCGATGAGGTGCAGGTGCGCACCTCCTTCGCCCGCTTCCGGGTCGCCTCGATCGTCGAGGGCTGTGCCCTGCTCGTGCTCTGCGCGATCATGATCATGCGCTACCTGGTCTACGGCGGCACCTCCCACACCTGGGAGCAGGTCTCCTCGGTGTGGTCCCCGATCCACGGCCTCATCTACATGGTCTACGTGATCCTCGGCTTCGACCTGTGGCTGAAGATGCGGTGGGCGCTGCCGCGCATGCTGCTGCTCATGCTCTTCGGCGTGGTGCCGGTGCTGTCCTTCTTCGGCGAGCGCTGGACCCACGAGTCGGTCGAGCGCGAGCTCGCCCGTCGGCCCACCCTGCAGGACGGCGAGCGCTGAGGTCCCGCGCACGGTGAGACGAGCACCCCACGGGACGCGGGCGCGCCCGGGGCGCCGCGGCCCGTAGACTCTGCCGGGTGACCGACACCGACCAGCGCCCCGTCCTCGTCGTCGACTTCGGCGCCCAGTACGCCCAGCTCATCGCACGCCGCGTGCGTGAGGCGCGCGTCTACTCCGAGGTCGTCCCCCACACCATGGGTGTGCAGGACGTGCTCGCGAAGCAGCCGCGCGCGATCATCCTCTCCGGCGGCCCGTCCTCCGTGTACGCCGAGGGCGCCCCGCGCCTGGACCCGGCGCTGCTCGAGGCGGGCGTCCCTGTGCTCGGCCTCTGCTACGGCTTCCAGTCGATGGCCGCGGCCCTCGACGGGACCGTCGCCCCCACGGGCGTGCGCGAGTACGGCGCCACGCGCCTCGAGGCCCTCGACGGCGGCTCCGAGCTGCTGCGGGACCAGGACCTCGAGCAGAACGTGTGGATGAGCCACGGCGACTCCGTGACCGAGGCCCCGGCGGGCTTCCGCGTGGTCGCACGCTCGCAGGGCTCCCCGGTCGCCGCCTTCGAGCATCCCGAGAAGCGCCTCTACGGCGTGCAGTGGCACCCCGAGGTGGGCCACAGCGACCGCGGCCAGGAGGTGCTCGAGAACTTCCTGCACCGCGGCGCGGGCATCGAGCCCACCTGGACCACCGGCAACGTCATCGAGGAGCAGGTCGAGCGGATCCGCGCCCAGGTGGGCGAGGGCACCGCGATCTGCGGCCTCTCCGGCGGCGTGGACTCCGCGGTCGCCGCGGCGCTCGTGCAGCGCGCGATCGGTGACCGCCTCACCTGCGTGTACGTGGACCACGGGCTCATGCGCCAGGACGAGTCCGCGCAGATCGAGAAGGCCTTCGGCGAGTCCACCGGCGGTGCCCGGCTCGTCATGGTCGACGCCGAGGAGCAGTTCCTCAGCGCGCTCGCCGGGGTCACCGACCCCGAGGAGAAGCGCAAGATCATCGGCCGCGAGTTCATCCGCTCCTTCGAGGGCGCCCAGGCGGAGATCCTCCGCGAGCAGGGCGTCATCCAGGGCGACCACGCCGAGGCGAAGACCTTCCTCGTGCAGGGCACGCTCTACCCCGACGTCGTCGAGTCCGGCGGCGGCGAGGGCGCGGCGAACATCAAGAGCCACCACAATGTGGGCGGCCTGCCCGAGGATCTCTCCTTCGAGCTCGTCGAGCCGCTGCGCGCCCTGTTCAAGGACGAGGTCCGCGCCGTCGGCTCCGAGCTGGGCCTGCCGGACGAGATCGTCTGGCGCCAGCCCTTCCCGGGCCCGGGCCTCGGCATCCGGATCATCGGCGAGGTCACCAAGGAGCGCCTGGACGTGCTGCGCAAGGCCGACGCGATCGCCCGCGCCGAGCTCACCGCCGCCGGCCTGGACCGCGACATCTGGCAGTGCCCCGTCGTGCTCCTCGCCGAGGTCCGCTCCGTGGGCGTCCAGGGCGACGGCCGCACCTACGGCCACCCCGTCGTGCTGCGCCCTGTCACGAGCGACGACGCGATGACAGCGGACTGGGCGAAGGTCCCCTACGAGGTGCTCTCCCGCATCTCCACACGGATCACCAACGAGGTCAGCGAGATCAACCGCGTCACCCTCGACATCACCTCGAAGCCCCCGGGCACCATCGAGTGGGAGTGACGGCGCGTCCCTGACGCGCCCGCGCACGCGCTCGGCCACCCCGGCCCGGCCCGGCCCGCCCCGCGGCCCGTGCCCCGACCCGCTGGCCGGCGGTCGATGCGCCCCAGCGCCTCCCGCCTGCGCGATGGTCCGATTCCGTTCCAGATCCGCTCGCGATCCGGAACGGAATCGGACCTTCCTGCGTTCCGGGCGCGGGGCGCGCGGGTCGGTGCCGAGACGGGGCGAACCGCGCCGGTGCGCGCCCCTGTCGCACGGATCCGTAGGCTTGAGCGATGATCACGACAGCGCCGTCCCTCGTCCTCACGAACGTCCGCCCCTGGGGCGGTGAGGCGGTGGACCTCGTCATCGGCGGGTCCGAGATCCTCGCCGTCGTCCCGGCCGGCAACGCCCCGTCCGGTGCCGCGCGGGCCCTCGACGGGCGGGGCCTGCTCGCGCTCCCGGGCTTCGTCAACGCCCACGCGCACGTCGACAAGTCCTGGTGGGGCATGCCGTGGCAGTCCTACGGCGGAGAGGCGACCACGCAGGGCCGGATCGCCCACGAGCGGGAGCGGCGCGGCGAGCTCGGCATCCCGAGCGTCCCGGCGACGGTCGCGGTGCTCCGTGAGCTGCTGCGCCACGGGACCACGGCCGTGCGCAGCCATGTCGACGTGGACCTCGGTGTGGGACTGCGCGGGGTGGAGACCGTGCGGGAGGCGGCCGCCGCCCTCGGCGGCGCGATCGAGATGCAGGTCGTCGCCTTCCCCCAGGACGGCGTGGTCCGCCGCCCGGGCGTGCTGGACCTGCTCGAGCAGGCGGCCGCGGCCGGGGTCGACGCGATCGGCGGGCTGGACCCGTGCCTCATCGACCGTGATCCGGTCGCGCAGCTCGACGGCCTGTTCGCGATCGCGGAGCGCCACGGCTGCGGGATCGACATCCATCTGCACGCGGGCGGTGAGCTCGGCGCCTTCGAGTTGAAGCTGATCGTGGACCGCACGCGTCGCAGCGGGCTCACGGGGCGGGTGAACGTGGCGCACGGCTTCGCGCTGGGGGAGCTGCCGCCCGGGCGCCAGGAGGAGCTGCTCGCGCAGTTCGCGGAGCTCGGCATCTCCTGGAGCACCGTCGCCCCGATCCGCAGCGCCCCGCTGCCCCGCGGGCGCATGCGGGAGCTCGGCATGGTGCTCGGTCTGGGCACGGACGGCATCCGTGACCTGTGGTCGCCCTACGGCGACGGGGACCTGCTGCGGGTCGCGCTCGACTTCGCACGCCTGCACGGGGTGCGCCACGACGAGGACTTCGAGGAGGTCCTGCACCTGGCGACCGACGCCGCCGGCCCCTTCGTGGGGCGCGAGGGCGCGGGGCTCGTGCCGGGCGCACGGGCCGACGTCGTCCTGCTGGACGCGGAGAACCCGGCCGACGCACTCGTGCGGGCGCCGCGCCGGGAGACGGTGCTCGCGGGAGGCCGCGTGGTCGTGGAGGCAGGGGAGCTGCTGCTCTGAGGTGCGCCCCTGCTCAGCGCGGGGCGGTCGTGGTGCGGCCGGGCAGCAGGCGGCAGTCGAGCGAGACCGTCCGCACCGCGGGGGAGGTGCCGGCGAGCAGCGCGAGGAGCAGATCGGCCGCGGCCGCACCGCTCTCCGTGAGCGGCTGAGCGATCGTGGTGAGGCCCAGCGCCGTGGCGAGCGGCCCGCCGTCGTAGCCGGTGAGCGAGAGGTCCCCGGGCACGTCGATCCCCGCGGCAGCGGCGCCGGCGAGGATCGAGGCGGCGAGGTCGTCGTGGTTGGCGACCACCGCCGTGGCGCCCGCGGCGAGCGCCCGTGCGGGGAGCTCGGGATCGGCGAGCATCGGCTCGACCGTGCCTCCGGCGGCGGTGAGCGCCTGTGTGAGCCCGTCGAGGCGGTGCATGCCGGAGGAGACGTAGTCGTCGGAGACCTGACCGTCGTGCGCGAACACGACCGTGCGGTGGCCGAGGCCGGCGAGGTGCTCGCCGAGCAGCTGCCCGCCGCGACGGTCATCGGTCGTGACGCTCGGCAGCTGCTCGCCGGGGGAGTCGACGAGGACGGTGGGGATGCCTGCCCGCCGGATCGCGTCCTCGGCGGCCGCGCTGAGCGGGGAGCCCATGATGATCACGCCGTCGATGTCACCGCGCACGGGCAGAGCGTCCAGCAGCGGGGCGGCGACGGCGCTGCTCGAGGGGAGGTCGTGCACGAGCACCTCGAGCCCGGCGGCCGCGGCACGGGGGAGCACGCCGTCCAGCCGCGTGTAGTAGCTGGGCCAGCTCGAGAAGGGGGCGGCGACGGCGATGGTCCGCAGCCCGGACCGGCCCCCGGATCCGGTGCGGGGCCCGCTGCGGTACCCCAGCTCCTGGGCCGCCTCGGCGACGCGCCGGCGGGTCGTGGGGCTCACGCGCCCGGGGTGGTTGAGCGCGAGCGAGACGGTGGAGATGCTGACCCCGGCCGCGGCGGCGACCTCGTAGATCGTGGGGGAGGAGCGCTCGCGGGACATGGGGTGGAGTGTATCGACGTCCGTCGCCGGAGGGCCTTGCCGAGGGCCGACGGCGGGCCTACACTCACGGCCACGAAGATGTTCGATCGAAGAACTTCGATAGCCGACGGAGGCACACGTCGTCGGCGCAGCAGCCGCGACGGAGGGGCCAGGATGGACGAGTTGGACGGCGGCACCCGCGCCTGGATCCGCGCCGAGGCCGGCCTGCGGGCGCTGCTCGCGGAGCTGCCCGGCGCCGGCGCGGACCCGATCACCGCAGGCGCGGCGCCCGGAGCACACCCGTTCACCGCGCGACGTGCGGACGCCCGCCGCCTCGCCGACGCCCTCGCGGCCCTCACCGCCCGGATCCCTCCGGCCGCCTGCCGGATCAGCGAGATCCTCCTGCCCGAGGTCGCCGTGCCCGGCGCCCGCCGGCCGATCCTGCGGATCCACGAGCCCTGGGACGCCACCGGGCCGCTGCCCGCCCAGCTCTTCCTCCACGGCGGAGGGTTCGTGCACGGGAGCTCCCGCGAGAGCGTCAACGACGCCGTGCTCGCCGAGCGCACCCTGCGCACCGGCATCCGCCACCTCTGCCTCGACTACGCGCTCGCGCCCGAGCACCCGTTCCCCGCGGCGCGGGACCAGGCGATCGCCGCGCTGACGGCGCTCCGCGAGCGGGCCGGAGAGCTGGGCATCGACGCCTCCCGGCTCGGGCTCGGCGGGAACTCCGCCGGGGCCTCGATCGCCGCGGCCGCCGCCGTCGAGATCGCGCGCCGCGGTGAGGAGTCCCCGCACCACCTCCTGCTCGAGGTCCCCGCCGTCTCCCTCGAGGCGCTCGGATCCGCCGCCGCGGAGCAGGTCGCCGAGGCGCAGCAGCTCGTCGCCCTCTATGCCCCCGATGCCGGGGCGGAGGCCTTCGTCGCCGACGCCCCGGACCTCCCTCCGCTGCCGCCCACGATCATCGCGACCGCCGAGCACGACCCCCTGCGCGCGGGCGCCGAGCTGCTCGCCCGGCGGCTGCGCGAGGCCGGGGGAGAGGTGCGCGAGATCCTCACCCCCGGCACCGTCCACGGCTCGCCCGGGATCACGGGGATCTCCGCCGCCGCCCGCGACTGGCAGGAGGCCGTGGCCCGCGAGCTCGTGGACCTCTGCGGCTCGACCTCGTTCCCCGACGACGACGGAGCATGAGATGACGCTCGATCCCGAGATCCGCCGGCTGCTGCGTGAGGAGGGCGGCGGGCGACCGACGCCGTGGGGACTGCTGCGCGCACTGCGCACGCCCCGCCCCGAGGAGCGCCGGCTCCGCGGCGCCGAGGCCGACGCCCGACGCGCCGCCCTCCTGGGCCTGCAGGTGCCCGACGTCGACCTCACGACGCTGACCGTGCCCGTCGACGGGCACCCGGACGTCACCGTCCGCATCCACCGGCCGCCGGGCGCCGACGGCCCGCTGCCCGGGATCCTCAGCTTCTTCGGCGGGGCGTTCCGCCAGGGCTCCAACGACTTCGCGACGAACCGCTGGATGCACGCCCGTCGTGCCCTCGACGCCGGGGTCGCGGTGATCGCGGTCGACTACGCGCTCGCCCCCGAGCACCGCTTCCCCTGCCAGATCGAGCAGGGCCTCGCCGCGCTGGGCCGCCTCGTGGCGCACGGGCCCGAGCTCGGCGTGGACCCCGCCGCGCTCGCCGTGGGCGGGCAGTCCTCCGGGGCGGCGATCGCGGCCTGCGTCGCCCAGCGGAACCTCGACGGTCCCCGCCACCCGCTCGCCCTGCAGCTGCTCGAGGTGCCCGGCCTCGACCTCACCGGCGGCCACGCCGACCGTGCCGTGCTGCGCGAGCAG
This sequence comes from Brachybacterium sp. NBEC-018, assembly GCF_024860185.1. Classification (NCBI taxonomy): domain Bacteria; kingdom Bacillati; phylum Actinomycetota; class Actinomycetes; order Micrococcales; family Dermabacteraceae; genus Brachybacterium; species Brachybacterium sp. NBEC-018. The sequence goes on along the minus strand of NZ_CP100650.1, from coordinate 3,479,353 downwards.
CGGATACCCGGCTTCCTGCTGCGCCGGGAGGTGCGCGGCATCGGCCGCGACTACCTGCCGAGGGGCGTGAGCGCCGCCGATCCCGCGGTCTCCCCGCTGCTGCGGGAGGACCTCCGCGGCCTGCCCCGCACCGTGATCCTCGCCGCGGAGCACGACCCCCTGCGCGGGGACGCGGCCGCCTATCACCGCAGGCTGCGGGCGGCGGGCGTCCCCTCGAGCGCGACGATCGCCCTGGGCCAGACCCACGACTCGGCGGTCCTCGTCGGCATGCTCGAATCCGCGGACCACTGGCACCGCGCCGTCGTCGGCGCCCTGCGCTCGCTGCACGACGGGAACCGCCCGTGACCGCGCGCGAGGCCGCTTCCGCGTCCGGGGAGCTCACGGGGGACGAGATCCTGGGCGGTCCGCAGGGCCGGCAGTTCCTCCCGCTCTTCGTGCTCGCCTGGTTCGGCGCGGGCATCACCCTCGGGGCGATCACCGGCGCCGCGATCCCGAAGCTGCTCACGATCCTGGACGAGCCGGCGAAAGAGGACAACCTCGCCCTCGTCTCCGCCGTGGGCGGGATCGCGATCACCCTCGCGACCCCGCTGATGGGCCGCCTCTCCGACCGCACCACCTCTGCGCTGGGCATGCGGCGCCCGTGGTTCCTCGGCGGGCTCGCCGTCGGGACGATCGGCTGCGTGCTCATGGCCCTCGCGGGCGGCCTCCCCCTGCTCCTGGTGGGGTGGGTCGTCGTGCAGCTCGGCTACGGCGCCGTCGCGATGGCGAACCACACGCTGCTGGCCGATCAGGTCCCCGCCCGGATCCGGGCCCGGGTCGCGGCGGCGGTGGGCGTCGCCACAGCGGTCTCGACGATCCTCGGCGTGGGGCTCGTCGCCGCGCTGCCCTTCGGCAGCAACTGGACCTGGTTCGCCGTCCCCGGGCTGATCGGCCTGCTCGCCGTCGCCCCGATCTGCGTGGGCTACCGGGACGCGGTGCGCACGGGCCCGGTCCCGCCGCTGCGGGCGCGGGAGCTGCTGGGCAGCTACTGGCTGGACCCGGTGCGCTATCGGGACTTCGCCTGGGCCTGGGCCAGCCGCTTCTTCATGACGATGTCGATCCTCACGATCTCGCTGTTCCTGTTCTTCCTGATCATCGACACCCTCGGCTACTCGGCGCAGGAGGCGGGCGGCGTGCAGACCCGCGCGCTCGGCGTGTTCTTCGTGGGCAACGTGGTCGCGACCGTGCTCTTCGGCTGGCTGAGCGACCGGCTCGGGCGCAGGCGCGCGATCGTGTGGGCCTCCGGGCTCTGCTCGGCGGCCGGGGTCACCGTGGTCATGCTGAGCGACGGCATGGGCGCCTTCCTCGTGGGGATGGCGGTCGTCGGCTTCGCGCAGGGCGCCTACATCGCGGTGGACGTCGCCCTCATGACCGAGGTCCTGCCCAGCCGTGAGGACGCGGGCAAGGACCTCGGGATCGTCGCCCTCGCCTATCAGCTCCCGCAGATCATCGGGCCCGTCGTGGGCGCGGCCGTGATCGCGCTCGCGGGCGGCGACTACCGCGGGCTCTTCGTCTTCTCGATCGTGTGCTCGGTGCTCGGCGGTCTCGCCGTGGTGCCGATCCGCGGGGTCCGCTGAACCGGCCCCCGTGCCCTGCGCCCCGGCGGCCTCAGGCCGGCGGCTCGAGCAGGCGCGAGGGATGCGAGGGCGCGGTCGCGTGCCAGGTCTGCGTGCGCTCGAAGGTCGTGAAGCCCATCGCCTCGTAGAGGCCGTCGGCCCCGGTGGGGGAGTCCGCGTCGACCTCGAGCTCCACGCGTGCGCGGCCGCGGGCGGCGGCGTCCGCGAAGGCCGCGCGCAGCAGCGATTTCGCCACCCCGTGCCCGCGGGCGCTGCGGTGCACGCCGAGGTACTCGAGGTAGGTGCCCTCGCCCAGGTCGCCGCGGGGCGCCTGCCGGGCGGCGACGAGGCCGCCCGCGGGGAGCCAGCTGCCCTCGCGCTCGATCTCCGCGATCCACCAGTGGTCCCAGTCCGCCTCCTGCGGGTCCTCGACGAGGCGCTGGACGAACTCGGCGAAGGACTCGCGGTAGGAGCCCCAGTGGTCCGCGAAGGACTCCTCGAGCATGCGGTGCACGGTCGTGACGTCCTGCGCGATGGGGAGGCCCGAGGGATGGAGGTGGACGCGGCGCACGCGGGTGCCGTCGCGCGGGGCGGGCAGGCCCGTCGCCTCCGCCGGGTCGACGGGGCGGCGCATGTGCAGCCAGGTGCGCACGTGGGCGTAGCCGGCGGCCGTGAGCAGGCGTGCGCGGTCCGTGTCGAGCGCGTTCGCCGTCGCGTCGAGCTGGGTCGCGTCCACGCCGCGGTGACGGGCGAAGGAGCCGCCGGCCTCGGCGGCCCAGTCCAGCAGCGCGGCGGCGACGTCGTCCCGGCCGGGCAGGTCGCGGGAGACGGCCCACTGCACGTCGGAGCGACCGGCGGCGCGGTCCTCGATCGCGATCCAGGCGACGGGCGCGGCCGCGGTCGCGGAGCCGTCGGCCGCGGCGGGGACCACGACGACCTGCCGCCGCGCCCACGAGCGCAGCCCCACGAGGCGCGAGCGCAGCGCGTCCTCGGAGACCTCCGCCCCCGGGCTGTGGGTGCGCCGGTCCGCGGTGAGCAGCGCGGCGAGCGGCGCGACGTCGTCCTCCACGGGGAGCCGGGAGGCGAGCCCCGCGGGCAGGACGGGCGGGAAGTGATCGGAGAGCAGCACCCGCCCATCGTTCCACGCCCTGTCCCGGACGTCTGGGCGCGCCCCGGGTTCCTGCCCGGGACGGCCGACGGCCCCCTGCCGCTGGCAGGGGGCCGTCGTGCCCGTGCGGTGCTCTCCCCGGAGCGCCGGTGGGGCGGTCAGCGCTCGGCGGGGCCGTCCGCGCGGTGCGTGTGCCCGGACTCCGGGTCCACGTGCGGGAACTCGCCGGTCGTGGTGACCGACTCGCTCGCGCCGATCGCCGCGAGGGCGCCGGTGGTGGTGTCGCGGAACTCGTGCTTCTCCTCGGCGGTCTCCGTCGCGCCCTCCTCGTGGAAGGAGTCGCGCAGCCTGACCTGCTTGATGAAGAGCGACAGGACGAGCGCGACGACCACGAAGGGCACGGCGGTGAGGAACACGTCGTGCATGGCCTCGCCCATGCCGGTGCGGATCGGGTCCACGAGGAACGCGGGCAGCTCCGCGAGGGCCGACGGGTCGAGCACCGCGGACTCGAGCTGGGAGGCGTCCAGGCCGCCCTGCTGCTGCAGCGCCGCCATCTGCTCGGCGGGGAGCTTCGCGAGCTGCTCGGGGATCGCGGTCGCCATCTGCGCGGTCATCACGGTGCCCAGCACCGCGGTGCCGATGGTCGAGCCGATGTTGCGGAAGAACTGGATCGCCGCGGTCGCGATGCCGAGCTCACGACGGTCCACGACGTTCTGCACCACGAGCGTGTAGACCTGCATGCACAGGCCCAGCCCCAGGCCGATGACGATCATCGCGAGGGTGAGGTGCCACTGCGAGTCGCCGTACTGGAGGTTCGCCAGCAGCAGGTAGCCGCCCACGAGGACGAGGCCGCCGATCACGAGGAAGGGCTTGTAGCGCCCGGTGCGGGTGATGAGCAGGCCCACCACGATCGAGGTGACGATCATGGCGACGGAGAGCGGGATGAGGATCGCGCCGGAGTTCGTGGCGGAGACGCCCATGACGCCCTGCGCGTAGACCGGGATGTAGATGATCGCGCCGAACATGGCGACGGCGATCGCGAAGGACGCGCCGACGGACAGCGCCACGATCGGGCGGGCCAGCAGGTGCATCGGGAGCAGCGGCTCGGAGACCCGCGTCTCGATGACGACGAACGCGGCGAGGAACACGGCGGCCACGGCGTACATGCCGATGATCGTCGCGGAGCCCCAGTCGTAGGTGTTGCCGCCCCAGGTGGTGGCGAGCAGCGCGATGACCAGGCCCGGGGTGAGGGTGAGGATGCCCGGGAAGTCGACCTTGCCGTGCTGGCCGGAGACCGGCAGGTGCAGGTAGCGCAGGATGAAGCCGAAGGCGACCACGCCGAGCGGCAGGGTCAGGTAGAACAGCCAGCGCCAGCCGAAGTTGTCCGTGATCGTGCCGCCGATGAGCGGGCCGACGACGGAGGTGACGCCGAAGACGGCGCCCATGATGCCCTGGTACTTGCCGCGCTGACGCGGCGGGATGATGTCGCCGATGATCGTCTGGGACAGCGGCATGAGCGTGCCCATGCCGAGGCCCTGGACGGCGCGGGCGAAGACCAGGAACCAGAAGCCCTGGGAGAGGCCGGCGAGGATCGAGCCGATCATGAAGACGGCGAGGCCGCCGAGGTAGAACCAGCGGCGACCGTAGAGGTCGGAGAGCTTGCCGACGATCGGCACGGCGACCGCGGAGACGAGCATCGCGGCGGTGGCGATCCAGCTGTAGTGCTCGACGCCGCCGAGCTCGGCGACGATGCGCGGCATCGCGGGGCCGACGATGGTCTGGGACAGGGAGGCCACGAACATGCCGAGCATGAGGCCGACGAAGACGAGCTTGCCCTGCCGGTCGAGGCCGGTGAAGGCGGTCTGGGGTTCGGCGCCGGAGCCCGGCGCCTGGGGGGTGGATGTGCTCACGAGTACCTCGGGGAGATGGTCGGACGGATGCTAGAGGGGCGCGGCGTGCGCGCCCGGCGGTCGCAGCACGCCCTCGGGCTTCGACCTCGCCATGCTAGCCAAGTGTTGCATTGACTGCACTATTGCATCGAGTGCACTTTTTGTGAGATGGCGGACCTACGATGGACCCGTGACCGAGACCCGCCATCACGCCGACGCCCCCGCTGACCCCGCCCCCGCGGAGCTCGGGCTCCGTGAGCAGAAGAAGCGCCAGACCCGCCTGGACATGCACCAGGCCGCGATCGAGCTGGTCGCCGAGCACGGCCTCTCCGCCGTGACCGCGCAGATGATCGCCCAGCGCGCCGGCGTCTCGACCCGCACCTTCTTCAACCACTGGTCCACGAAGGAGGCGGCGATCCTCGGCGTCATCGGGGACGAGGGGCCCCGCGCCGTCGCGTCGCTGCGCGAGAAGATCGGGGTCATGGGGGCCCGGCAGGCGCTGCACGCGGTCATGCGGGACGGCATCGCGAACGTGCCCGTCGACCCCGAGCTGCGCGAGCTCAAGAAGAAGGTCATGGCCAAGGAGCCGAGCCTGCAGAGCATCTCCTCGGGCAACCTCCAGCACATGCAGGCGGAGCTCGTCGACGTGCTCGCCGAGGCGCTCGACGGCGAGTACGCGCGCGACCACGCCGTGATCCTCGTGCAGGTGGCCTTCGCCCTCATGCGCAGCGCCTTCGCGATCTCCATGCGCCGCGGCATCGATCTGGTGCGCGCCTTCGACCAGGTCGTCGCCCTCTACGAGCGGGACGACCTCGACATCTGAGCGCAGCGGCCTCAGCGCAGCAGGCGCCCCGTGCCCCCGGTCCAGCCGCGGCCGTCGGCCAGGCGCTCCGCGACGCCCTGCTCGAGGTGGGTGCGGCGGGGGAGCGAGGCCGGGTCCACGGGCGGACGCAGCCCGAACACGAAGAACAGCGCCGCATCGTCCATGCGGGTGCGCACGAGCATCTGCCAGAGCGCGGCGAAGCGCGCGAGGTTCGAGGTGGGGCCGGTGACCTCGGCGAGCTCCTCGCTCAGCAGCCAGGAGTCGCACGTGAACTCGTGGCCGAAGGCCGGCTCGTCCTCGCCGCGATCGGCGCCGAGATCCGCGTAGTGCTCCGAGAAGTAGGCGGTCGCGGCCGCGAAGGAGGCCTCGACCTCGGCGGGGTCCAGCGGCCCGGTCGCGGGGATGTGCGTGCCGACCACCCAGCGGGAGGGCTCGTCCGGTGAGGTCCGCTCGGCGCCGGTCGCGAGCCGGGCGACCCGCCGGCGCGAGAGGTCGAACTGGAGCCGGCCCAGGTGCACCAGGCGCCCCGCCCAGTTCCCGCCCACCCAGTTCAGCTGGTGCAGGCCCAGGCGGCCGGTGCCCGCGCGGTGCACCCGCATCTGCTGGCCGAGGTCCGCGAGCACGTGCCACGACTGCTCGGTGCTCAGCCCGCGGGCGGCGTGCCAGGCCCGCACGGTCGAGGTCGAGACGAGCAGGGCGAGGATCGGCACGAGGCCCTCGCCGGGAGCGAGGCGCTGCTGGAGGGCGTCGTGGCGGGACTTCTCCGTCTCGAGGTCCACGGCGGGCACCTCGAGGCCCGCGCCGGAGCGCAGACGGTTCGCGAGCGCGGTGACCTCGGTGAGGATCTCCTCGTCGGCCGCGGCGGCGTCGAGCAGCGCGGGGAGCTCCGCGGCATCCTCACCCGTGATCCCGAGGCGGTCGAGGAGGGCGGAGCGCGAGGGGGCGGTGAGCATGACGCGCACGGCGGCGGCCTCGAGCTCGTCCTCGGCGTGCAGGGCGGTGGGCGCAGGCGACGTCATGGGGACACGCTAGTGGGTGACGGGCGCCACGGTGGTTACGATCACGGGGTCCCGTCCACCAGCGCCGTCCCCCGGCGACCAAGGAGCCCTCGATGACCGCCACGCCGCAGGATCCCTCCGCCCCTGCCACCCCGCCCGCCGCCGGCTCCGAGGAGGCGCAGCAGATCCGCGACGCGTACGCCTTCGAGGGCGGCCGCATCCATCTCGGCGCGATGCTCGACGGCGAGGAGCCCGACCCCTCCGTCCCCGTGAACCTCGCGGTCTCCATGCTCAACCGCCACGGGCTCATCGCGGGCGCCACCGGCACCGGCAAGACCCGCACCCTGCAGATCATCGCGGAGCAGGCCGCGCACGCGGGCGCCGCCGTCTTCGTCGCCGACATGAAGGGCGACCTCTCCGGCATCGCCGTCCCCGGCACCGCCTCGGAGAAGCTCACCGCGCGCGCCGCCGCCCGCGGCCAGGAGTGGGTCTCCCGGGCCGCGCCCACGGAGTTCTACACGCTCGGCGGCGAGGGCGAGGGCGTGCCGATCCGCACCACCGTGAGCGACTTCGGCCCCGTGCTCATGGCGAAGGTGCTCGAGCTCAACGAGACCCAGGAGTCCTCGCTGGGCCTGATCTTCCACTACGCGGATTCGAAGGGCCTGGCCCTGCTGGACCTCAAGGACCTGCGCGCGCTCATCCAGTTCCTCACCTCGAAGGAGGGCAAGGGCGAGCTCGAGGGCATCGGCGGGATCTCCTCGGCGACCGCGGGCGTCATCCTGCGCAGCCTCACCGCCTTCGAGGCCTCCGGGGCCGACGTCTTCTTCGGCGAGCCGGCCTTCGACACCCAGCAGCTGCTGCGCACGAAGGACGGCGCGGGGATCATCTCCTGCCTCGAGCTGCCCGGCGTCGCGACGCGGCCCGCGCTCTTCTCGACCTTCATGATGTGGATGCTCGCGGAGCTCTACCAGGAGCTGCCCGAGGTGGGCGACCAGCCCGTCCCTAAGCTCGTGTTCTTCTTCGACGAGGCGCACCTGCTGTTCAAGGACGCCTCCAAGGCGTTCCTGGACCAGGTCGTGCAGACGGTCCGGCTGATCCGCTCGAAGGGTGTGGGGATCTTCTTCATCACCCAGACCCCCAAGGACATCCCCTCGGAGGTCCTCGCCCAGCTCGGGAACCGGGTCCAGCACGCCCTGCGCGCCTTCACCCCGGACGACGCGAAGGCCCTCAAGGCGACCGCGAAGACCTTCCCCACCTCGAGCCACGACCTCGAGGAGGTCATCCCGGCGCTCGGCACCGGCGCCGCGATCGTCACCGTCATGAGCGAGGACGGCGCCCCCACGCCCGTCGCGATCACCGCGGTGCGTGCGCCGGAGTCCTCGATGGAGCCCGCGGGTGCGGAGGTCATCAGCGGGATCGTCGCCGCCTCCCCGCTGCAGGCCGAGTACGGGACCCCGGTGGACCGCGAGTCCGCCTACGAGATCCTGCAGAAGCGCGCGGCCGGCGCCCCGGAGGCCGGTGCGGCCGACGGCGCACCCGCTCAGCAGGGCCGGGCGGCGGAGTCCGAGGCCGAGCCGGCCGCGAAGCCGGAGAAGAAGGAGGAGGGGATGCTCGACAACCCCGCCGTGAAGTCCTTCCTCCGCTCGGCGGGAACCGTCCTCGGCCGCGAGATCAGCCGCTCCCTGTTCGGCACCCGCAAGCGGCGCTGAGCCGCCGGGCGCCGCGCGCGCCAGGGCCCCGGGGACACGCTCCCCGGGGCCCTGGCGTGCGCGAGCCCTCTCGTCGGCGCCGTCGGCCTCATGAGAGGAGGAGCGCACCGATCACCAGAAGTAGCCGCGCCCCGCGCAGTACGTCGCGACCTGCTCGACGCTGAGCCAGTGGTGGCTCGGCAGGGACGGGGAGAGCGTCGCCCCGGCCGGGTCCGCGATCCGCAGCATCCGGCCCTCGGTGCGGTACCCGTCGATCGTGACGAAGTGGAAGATGTCGCTCGTGTTGCCGCCCCAGTCCGGGTACTCCCCGGCGACCACCCACCAGTTGCAGACCGTCGCGTAGCCCGTGTCGACGTTGGCCCGCGCGCGGGACCACAGCAGGTCCGCGTCGGCCTGCGTGGCGCTCGACCCCTCCATCCACTGGTCGCGGTAGGTCGCCCCGGGCAGACGGGCGGTGAGCACGGGGGAGATCGCCCCGAAGTTCGTGCCGGCCTCGGAGGTGCCGAGCTCCGCCGCGAGGGTGTCCAGGCCCGGTGGGGTGACCTTCGCGCTCAGCGCGATCGAGACGGCGGTGGGCCCGCAGTAGTAGAACGTGGGCTGCTCGCGATAGGTCGTGGGCAGCACCCGCTCGTCGGCCGCGGAGGCCCGCGGGGCGAGGGTGAGCGCGCCGAGGCCGGCGGCCGCGCCGACCCCCACGGTCCGGAGGAAGGTCCTGCGATCGGAAGCGATGGTCGTCATGGGATGCCTCGTCCTTCTGCGTCGTCCGCGGTGCGCCGGGGACCCGGCACGGTTCGACGCTGGCACGCCCCCGGCGACCCGGGGAAGGGGGAGAAGTCCCCATGGACAGCACGACGCCCCCACCCTGCAGCAGGATGGGGGCGCCGTGGGCGCGGAGCGCTCAGCTCACTTCTTGCCCTGGTTGGCGACGGCCTCGGCGGCGGCCTTCGCGGCGACCGGGTCGAGGTAGCGGCCGCCCTTCTCCACGGGGGAGAAGGACTCGTCGAGCTCGTAGACCAGCGGCTGGCCGGTCGGGATGTTCAGGCCGGAGATCTCGTCGTCGGAGATGCCGTCGAGGTACTTCACGAGCGCGCGCAGCGAGTTGCCGTGCGCCGCGATCAGCACGACCTTGCCGGAGACGAGGTCGGGCTTGATGCCCTCCTCCCAGTAGGGGAGGAAGCGCTCGACGACGTCCTTGAGGCACTCGGACTTCGGGAGCTGGTCGCCGAGGTCCGCGTACTGCGGTTCCTGGTCCTGCGAGAACTCGGAGCCGAACTCGATGGGCGGCGGCGGGGTGTCGTAGGAGCGGCGCCAGGCCATGAACTGCTCCTCGCCGTACTTCTCCCGGATCTCGGTCTTGTCCAGGCCCTGCAGGGCGCCGTAGTGGCGCTCGTTCAGGCGCCAGTCGCGGCGCACGGGGATCCAGTGGCGGTCCGCGGCGTCGAGCGCGAGGTTCGCGGTCATGATCGCGCGGCGCTGCAGGGAGGTGTGCACGACGTCAGGGAGGATGCCGGCCTCCTTGAGGAGCACGCCGCCGCCGGCGGCCTCCTCACGGCCCTTCTCGGTGAGGGCCACGTCGACCCAGCCGGTGAACAGGTTCTTCGCGTTCCATTCGCTCTCGCCGTGGCGGAGCAGCACGAGTGTGTAGGTCATGCCCTCAGCGTACTGGGCGCGCCCCGGCAGCCGCCGGGCCTCTCATCTCAGGACTCGACGAGCACCGTGAAGGGGCCGTCGTTCAGGAGGCCCACGCGCATCTGCGCGCCGAACACGCCGGTCGCGACGGTGATCCCGCGGCCGCGCAGGTCCGTGACGACGGCGTCGACGAGCGGCTCCGCGACCGGTCCCGGGGCGGCGGCGCTCCACGAGGGCCGGCGACCCTTGCGGGTGTCGCCGTAGAGCGTGAACTGGGAGACGACGAGGACCTCCGCGCCGGAGTCGGCCACGGAGCGCTCGCCGTCGAGGATCCGCAGCTCCGCAATCTTGCGGGCGATCGTGGCCGCCTGCTCGGGGCCGTCCTCGTGGGTGACGCCGACGAGGGCGAGCAGCCCCTCGCCCTCGATCGCGCCGACGACCTCGCCGTCGACCTCCACGCTCGCGCCGTCCACGCGCTGCAGCACCGCTCGCACCGTGGCCTCAACCCGGGAGGTTCGTGGGCAGGCGGCGCTCCTGCGTGGGCGCGTCGTCCTCCACGTCGAGAGGGGGCTGCGGCGCGGTCGCGACGCCGGGCGCCGAGGGGACCCATCGCGTCGGGGCGCCGGAGGGTGCGCCGACGGCCGGCACCGGGGCGGGCGCCGCCGCCGGGACAGGACCCGGGGCCGACGGCGTGGGCGCGACGGGCAGCCGCTGCGACTCCGCCGCCCGTGCCCGCTCGACCCAGTGCTCGGCGACCCGCACGATGGCCTCGGTCGCCGCCTCCCAGGACGCCTCCTGCTGGCGGTGCGGGCCGGTCGCGAGCGAGAGGACCACGCCCGCGGAGCGCAGGGCGAGCTCGGTGGGGTCCACGCGCTGGGCGAAGGTGACCTGCCAGGTCGTGATCGCCTCCTCGACGCGCTGCTGCATCGCCCGATCGATCCGGCCGGCGTTGCCGTAGTCAGCGAGCACGCTCAGGTGCGCGAGCAGGCACGCGAGGTCGTCGGAGCGGCGGCCCGGACCCACGGTGTCGATGTCCAGCAGGCCCACCACGCGGCCGTCCTGCACGAACACCTGCGCCTCGTAGAAGTCGCCGTGGACGACGTCGTGCGGGCGCACGTCCATCCGCCGCTCGAGCGCGGCGAGGCCCTCGCGGATCGCGCGCACGAGGCCGTCCAGGCGCGGCCCGAGGGCGGGGACGGAGGAGGCGACGATGCCGGCGTAGAACTCCACGGAGTCCGTCCACGGCGGGCGCAGCGGCAGCGGGTACAGCGAGGCGGGGAGACGGTCCAGCAGGGCGACCAGGTCCCCGGCGGAGCAGGCCTGCACCCCCTCGTCCACGACCGCCCGGGAGAGCGGGCGGCCCGGCAGCTCGCGGAGCACGACGAGGCCGTCGTGATGGGCGAGGACCTCCGGGACGGGCACGCCGGCGCCGAGCAGCCGCTGGTGGCGGTCCACGATCTCGCCGCTGCGATGGGGCTGCATGACCTTGAGGAAGACGGCGACGCCGTCCTGGCTCGCGCGGAGCACCGCGCGCCGGCCGGGACGGTAGGAGACGACGTCGATCGCGATCGGCGCCTGCGGGTCCGGTCCCAGGGCGACGCCGAGGTCGTGGAGGGTGCGGCCGACGACGTCCGGGTAGCAGACCTGGGGGAGCATCGGCAGCCACGGGTCGTGCGGGTAGCGCCAGACGCGGACGTTGATGTCGCCGTCGGTCATGACGAGGGTCTGCTCGGCGACGTAGAGGTCCTTCTCCCGCTCGCCGATGTGGGCGCTCGCCCCGAACAGCTCCTCGCGGGCGGGGGCGTCCGGCCCGTCGAGCTCCGGCCAGGAGACCATCGTGCGGTACAGGGCCTTCGTGCTCCGGCCGGGACGGTGGTCCACGTGGTCGAGCTGCCAGCTGTGCAGCACCCCACCGGAGTTGCCGACGGCGGAGCGGAGGAGGCCTCCGGCGCCCGTGCCGGTGAGCAGCTCCGAGCCGTCCTGCGTGCGTGCCATGGATCGTTTCTACCAAGCGTCGGGGGATCGTGAAGCGGGCTCGCCTACGATGCGTGCATGGCTGATCGTACCGACACCCCGCGCTCCGCGAACCTCCTGGGGATCCCGGAGACCCTCCTCCCCGATGACTTCGTCGACGTCGAGGTGGCCGAGAAGCTCGTCGACGGGGACCCCCGCGAGATCGCGAGCGCCCACCTCGATTCGCCCCTGGCCTGGGCGATCCTCGCCCAGGACGCCCTCGAGGACGGCGACGAGGTCGCCGCCTACGCCTATGCCCGCACCGGTTACCACCGCGGTCTGGACGCATTGCGACGCAACGGCTGGCGCGGCCAGGGCCCGGTGCCCGCCTCCCACGCCCCCAACCGCGGGTTCCTGCGGGCCCTGGTCATGCTGGGGGAGACCTCCCGCCGGCTGGGCGACGAGGCCGAGCACGAGCGGGTGCAGGACTTCCTGCGCGAGGCGGATCCCACACTCCTGCCCTGATCCCCGGGAATCCCCCGGGGACCCTGAGGCCCCTGTCGCCGCGGCGGCGGCTCCCGGCCCGGTCACGGGTGGCGCTTGGTACGATCCTCGCGTCCTTCCACCGTCCTCCGAGGAGTCGCCATGCCCGCCGTCGTGATCGTCGGAGCCCAGTGGGGCGACGAGGGCAAGGGAAAGGCCACCGACCTCCTCGGTGAGCGCGTCGACTTCGTCGTCAAGCCCAACGGCGGCAACAACGCCGGGCACACGGTCGTCGTCCACGGCGAGAAGTTCGAGCTCAAGCTCCTCCCCGCCGGCATCCTCTCGCCGCAGGTGACCCCGGTCATCGGCAACGGCGTCGTCGTGAACCTCGAGGCGCTCTTCGAGGAGATCGCGACGCTCGAGTCCCGCGGCGTGGACACCAGCCGGCTGCGGATCAGCGCGAACGCGCACGTCGTCGCCCCGTACCACCAGACCCTCGACAAGGTCACCGAGCGCTTCCTCGGCAAGCGCGCGATCGGCACCACCGGCCGCGGCATCGGCCCGGCCTACATGGACAAGATCGGTCGCCTCGGCATCCGCGTCCAGGACCTGCTGGACGCGTCGATCCTGCGCCAGAAGGTCGAGGGGGCGCTGCGCCAGAAGAACGAGCTGCTGGTCAAGCTCTACAACCGCCGCTCCGTCGACGTCGACGAGATCACCGACGGCCTGCTCGCGTACGCCGAACGCCTGCGCCCGATGATCGTGGACACCACCGAGCTGCTGAACTCGGCGCTGGACCGCGACGAGGTCGTCCTCATGGAGGGCGGCCAGGCCACCTACCTCGACGTGGACCACGGCACCTACCCGTTCGTCACGAGCTCGAACCCCACCGCGGGCGGCGCGTGCACCGGCACGGGCATCGGCCCCACCCGGATCGACCGCGTGATCGGCATCGTCAAGGCGTACACCACGCGCGTGGGCGCCGGACCGTTCCCGACCGAGCTCGAGGACAAGTGGGGCGAGTACCTCCAGCGCGTGGGCCACGAGGTCGGCGTGAACACCGGCCGTCCCCGCCGCTGCGGGTGGTACGACGCGCTCATGATCCGCCACGCGGTGCGCATCAACGGCTTCACGGACATCGTGCTCACGAAGCTCGACGTCCTCACCGGCATCGAGGAGGTGCCGATCTGCACCGCGTACGACGTGGACGGCGTGCTCCACCACGACATGCCGATGACGCAGACGGACTTCCACCACGCGAAGCCGGTGTTCGAGACCCTCCCCGGCTGGACCGAGGACCTCTCGCTCGCCCGCAGCTTCGAGGAGCTGCCCGAGAACGCGCAGAACTACGTGCGCCGCCTCGAGGAGCTCGCCGGCTGCCGGATCAGCGCGATCGGCGTGGGACCGGACCGCGAGGACACGATCGTCGTGCACGAGCTGCTCCCGGCGGCGACCCGCTGACGTGGTGACCCGCCGCACCGATCCGCAGGAGGGACGGGACGCGCTCGCCGCCTGGGCCCGCGATCCCGAGGGCGCCCGTCGGCCCGTGCTCGCCCCGGCCGTGCGGCACACCCTCGAGCTGTTCGCCGAGGAGTACCCCGGGGGCGCCGTCGAGCTGCGCGTCCCGCCCTACGCCGCGGTCCAGGCGGTCCCCGGCACCCGGCACACGCGCGGCACCCCGCCGGCCGTCGTCGAGACCGATGCCGCGACCTGGCTCGCCCTCGTGACCGGCGGCCTCACCTGGGCCGAGGCCCGCGCCGCCGGCCGCCTGACGGCCTCGGGGGAGCGCAGCGACCTCTCCGAGCTGCTGCCGCTGCCCGGTCCCCGTCGCACCGTCCGCACGGCGCTCGCCCCGGGAGCCGCGGAGGAGGGGACCGCATGAGCGTCGCCGTCGAGATCGCCGTCCAGGACCTCGCGGGGCTCGAGATCGCCGCCCTCGCGGGCGCCGACAGGGTCGAGCTGTGCGTGGACCTCGAGCGCGGCGGCATCACCCCGCCCGTCGACCTGGTCGCCGAGGCGGCGGAGCGCGCCGCGGCGCTGGTCTCCGTGCGCGACGCCCGGCCCCAGTTCGACGTCCATGTGCTGCTGCGCACCCGCGCGAGCACGGGCGACTTCCTCGGCCGGCCCGAGGAGTTCGTGCACGACGCCGAGGAGATCTCGCTGCTCGCCGCGCAGGCCGCCGAGGTCGTCGAGGCGGGCGCCGCGGGCGTGGTCCTCGGCGCGCTCACCCCCGCCGGCGAGCTCGACGTCCCCGCGCTCACCACGATCCGCGACGCGGCCCTGGGCGCCGCGCAGTCCGCGATGCGCGGGCTCACGCTCACCGCGCACCGCGCCGTGGACGCCCTGCCCGGCCGGGACGCCCGCGAGGAGACCGTGCGCACGCTGCTCGGCCTCGGATTCCACCGGGTGCTGAGCTCCGGCGGCGCCGCGCGGGCCCTCGACGGCGCCGCCGACCTCGCCGCCATGGTCCGTGCGGGCGAGGAGCTCATCGACATCTGCGCCGGAGCGGGCATCCGCCCGGCGGACATCGCCGAGCTCGTGCGCACCACGGGCGTCGCCGACGTCCATCTCTCCGCCCGCCGCCGCCCCGGCTCCGCCGTCGAGGCGGACGCCCCCGACACCCCCACCGACCCGGCGATCGTCGCCGCCGCGGTCGACGCCGCAGGAGCACTGTGAACGACACGTCCCACCCCGCCAGCCCGTCCACCCCCGAGGCCGCCCCGGTGGCACCCGCCGCCGAGGGCGCTCCGACGGAGCCGGAGCTCGCGGGCGCCACCACGCTCTACAAGCGCACCGGCCGGGTGCCCACGCTCGGCTTCTGGATCGTCATCGCCTTCCTCGCCCCCGTTCTGGTCGCCCTGATCGTCTCCCCGTTCCTGCAGCTCGGCGGTCTCGCCGGCGCCGTGACCCTCGCGCTGGACGCGGCGCTCTTCGTGGGTGTGCCGCTCGCGGCCATCGTCTGCCTCGTCGAGATGCTCGTGCTCCGCGCACGCTCCCGCCGCACCGGCCGCTGACCAGCGACTCCGTCGCCGGAACGGGCGCGCGGACGACCGTCGCCGGGTATCTGGCGCTGTGGCAGAATGGCCGGGTGGCACGCGGCGACGGAACCCTCTCCCACGACCTCCTCCCCGGCGAGAAGGGCCCCCAGGACGCCTGTGGCGTCTTCGGAGTCTTCGCCCCGGGGGAAGAGGTCTCCAAGCTCACCTATTACGGGCTCTACGCCCTGCAGCACCGCGGGCAGGAGTCCGCGGGCATCGCGACCTCCGACGGCTCGCAGATCCTCGTCTACAAGGACATGGGGCTCGTCTCCCAGGTCTTCGACGAGACCAGCCTCGAGGCGCTCCAGGGGCACATCGCGATCGGGCACACCCGCTACTCGACGACCGGCGGCTCGATCTGGTCCAACGCCCAGCCCACGCTGGGCCCGCGGCCGGACGGCACCGTCGCCCTCGCCCACAACGGCAACCTCGTGAACACCGAGGAGCTCCTCGCGCTCGTCGAAGAGCGTCACGGCGGGCAGTCCCGCGGCGAGATCGCCCGCGGCAACACGACGGACACCGCCCTGGTGACGGCCCTGCTGAACACCGAGGGGTCCCTCGAGGACTCCCTCGCCGAGATCATGCCCCGCCTGCACGGCGCCTACTGCTTCACGCTCATGGACGAGCGCACCCTCTACGCCGCACGGGACCCCCAGGGGATCCGCCCGCTCGTGCTGGGCCGTCTCGAGCGCGGCTGGGTGGTCGCCTCCGAGACCGCCGCCCTGGACATCTGCGGCGCGAGCTTCGTGCGGGAGGTCGCCCCGGGCGAGATGCTCGTCATCGACGAGCAGGGCCTGCGCAGCCGCCAGGTCATCGAGCCGCAGCCCAAGGGCTGCGTCTTCGAGTACGTCTACCTCGCCCGCCCGGACACCCGCATCGCCGGCCGCAGCGTCAACGAGTCGCGCACCGAGATGGGCCGACGCCTCGCCCGCGAGCACCCCGTCGAGGCGGATCTCGTGATCCCCACCCCGGAGTCCGGCACGCCCGCCGCGATCGGCTACGCGCAGGAGTCCGGCATCGCCTACGGCCAGGGCATGGTGAAGAACGCCTACGTGGGCCGCACCTTCATCCAGCCCAGCCAGACGATCCGCCAGCTCGGTATCCGCCTCAAGCTCAACCCGCTGCGCGAGGTCATCGCCGGCAAGCGCCTCGTCGTCATCGACGACTCGATCGTGCGCGGCAACACGCAGCGCGCCGTCGTGCGCATGCTGCGCGAGGCCGGGGCGGCGGAGGTGCACGTGCGCATCTCCTCGCCGCCCGTGCGCTGGCCCTGCTTCTACGGCATCGACTTCGCCTCGCGGGCGGAGCTGATCGCCAACGGCCTGGACACGGAGGAGATCGCCCGCTCGATCGGCGCCGACTCCCTCGGCTACATCTCCGAGGACGGGATGATCGCGGCGACCGGCCAGGACCGCGGCGCCCTGTGCACCGCCTGCTTCTCCGGCGAGTACCCCGTGTCCCTGCCGGACCCCGTCGCCCGCGCGCAGGGGATCCCCGCCTCGGCGAACTCCTCCACCCTCGAGCACCGCACCGTCAAGGAGCCCGCATGACCACGAGCGAGTCCGCCTCGCCCTCCGGCCTGACCTACGCCGCCTCCGGCGTCGACACCGCGGCGGGCGACCGCGCGGTGGACCTCATGAAGGAGGCGGTGGCCGCGACCCACGGCCCCGAGGTGCTCGGCGGGATCGGCGCCTTCGCGGGCCTCGTCGACGTCAGCGCCCTGAAGGACTACCGTCGCCCGCTGCTCGCCTCCTCGACCGACGGCGTCGGCACGAAGATCGCGATCGCCCGCGCCCTGGACGTGCACGACACGATCGGCCAGGACCTCGTGGGCATGGTCGTGGACGACATCGTCGTGGTCGGCGCGCGACCGATCGCGATGACCGACTACATCGCCACCGGCAAGGTCGTCCCCGAGCGGGTCGCGGACATCGTCCGCGGCATCGCCGAGGGCTGCCGGCTCGCGGGCTGCGCGCTCGTGGGCGGCGAGACGGCGGAGCACCCGGGCCTCATGGCCGCCGACGACTACGACGTGGCCGGAGCGGCCGTCGGCGTCGTCGAGGCCGATGCGCTGCTGGGCGCGGAGCGGGTGCGGCCCGGCGACGTCGTGCTCGGCATGGACGCCTCGGGGCTGCACTCCAACGGCTTCTCCCTCGTGCGCGCCGTCCTCGACGGCGCCGGCATCGCCCTGGACCAGCACGTGGAGGCCTTCGGTCGCACGGTGGGGGAGGAGCTCCTGGAGCCCACCCGCATCTATGCGGCGGACGTCCTCGCCCTGCTCGAGGACGCGCGCACCACGGGCGCGGTGCACGCCCTGAGCCATGTCACCGGCGGCGGGCTCGCCGCGAACCTCGCCCGCGTGGTGCCCGAGGGCGTCGGGGTGCGGATCGACCGCTCGTCCTGGACCCCGCTGCCCGTCTTCGGGGAGATCGTCCGCTGGGGCGCGGTCCCGCAGCTCGACCTAGAGGGGACCCTGAACATGGGGATCGGCATGATCGCGGTCCTCGACGCGGGGAGCGCCGAGGCCGCGATCGCCGTGCTCGCCGAGCGCGGTCTCGGGGCGCGCGTGATCGGTGAGGTCCGCGAGCCCGCGGCGCTGCCCGCCGCGTCCGGCCCGATCGAGCACGTCGTCACCGGCGCCAAGGGCGTCGAGGGCGGCGCGGTGCTCATGGCCGGCCAGCACCCGGGCTGGGCCTGAGCGGGCTCGGACGCTCACCAGGAGCATGACGGAAAGACGGAGGGCCGCCCCGATGGGGCGGCCCTCCGTCGCACGGATCCGGTGCGTGACCGGGGAACGTCAGCGGCGACGTGCGGACGGTGCGTCCTCGTCGGCCCAGTCGTCGCTGTCCTCGTTCCCGTCGCTCTCGCCGACCTCGCCTCGCTGGTTCTGCAGCTCGCGCTGGAGCGCGGTGAGGTCGGTGGGCGGGCTGTAGTACTTGAGGTCCCGTGCCACCTTGGTCTGCTTGGCTTTCTGTCGGCCGCGACCCATGGATCTGACCCCCTGTGCGTCGGCTGGCGGGCGCTCTGACGGGCCCGGGAGATGGCAATGTTTCGGATCCCAAGAATACATGCCTGCACCACCTTCCGCCCACCGCGTCGGAGGAGACGTGGGCGACTCCCTCGACGCGGGGGCCGACGGGAGGTTCGACGAGGTGGACCCTGAGGTGTTCGGGAGGTGGTCGGGAGATGTCCGGCGAGGTCCGTGCGGAGCGGTCGTGCACATGTGGACACGTGTCGCGGGACACGGCACCGCAAACGTTTTACGATGCAGTGCATAGACGTACATAATGCAGGCCGCATCGGTGTGCGATGGGTCCGTTCCAGCTCCTCGGATGGACGGACCCCGACCGTGGGCGTCTACGCTTGCCCCCGGCTCGTCGGGTTCCCCCCGTCCCGCAGCCGCTCTCCCCGCCCCCGTCGAAAGGCCCACCTCCGATGAACGGATCCTCGGAAGCACCCACGAACGGTGACGAGCAGACACAGCTGCTCACGCCGGCCGAGGTGGCCCAGATGTTCCATGTCGACCCGAAGACCGTGACCCGCTGGGCGCAGGCCGGGAAGCTGTCCTACATGCGGACCCTCGGCGGTCACCGCCGCTACCACCGCCACGAGGTCATCGAGCTGCTCAAGGAGAGCTCCGGGGACGCATGATCCGCGACCCCGTCTTCGGGGCCGGATACACGGCACGGCGGATCGATCTCGGCGAGGACGCCGAGGGGCCGCTGATCGCCACCCTCGTCCACCGCGAGCAGGAGGACGCACCGCAGGAGCGACGACTCCCCCCGGTGCTCGCGCTGCACGGGTGGTCCGACTACGTGCTGGACCGGGACCTGCTCGACCACCTCGGCGCGTCCGGTCACGACGTCTGGGGACTGGACCTGCGCAAGCACGGCCGCAGCCTGCTGCCGGGCCAGACGCCCACCGCGATCGACCACCTCTCCCGGTACGACCGTGAGCTCGATGCCGCGCTCCGGATCATCGGGACGCCTCCCGTCCTGCTCGCGCATTCCACGGGCGGGCTCGTCGCCGCGCTGTACGCGCAGCGCCGACCGGGCGCCGTCGCCGCGCTCGCGCTGAACTCCCCGTGGCTCGAGATGCACCTGGGCCGGGCCGCCCGGGCCCTGCTCGAGGCGCCGATCGCGGCCCTCGCGGCGCGGCGGGGCGACCTGCCCGTGCTCCCGCCGGGGCCGTCGCACTACGTGCGCACCGTGCACCGCGACTTCGGCGGGGAGTACCACTACGACCTCGAGCTCAAGCCGCCCGGCGGCCACCGCTTCCCGACCTCCACGCTCGCCGCGGTGCTCGACGGCCAGCACCGCCTCGCCGCGGCCGGTCCGCTCACCGTGCCGGTGCTCGTCCTGCACTCCGAGCGCAGCCGGCTCGGATTCCGCTTCCAGGAGTCGATGCGCCGCGCGGACGTGGTGCTCGACGTCCGCGCGATCGCCGCCGCGGGGAGGCGGCTCGGGCCGTCCGTGCGGGTCGTCGCG
Source organism: Brachybacterium sp. NBEC-018 (assembly GCF_024860185.1). NCBI lineage: Bacteria > Bacillati > Actinomycetota > Actinomycetes > Micrococcales > Dermabacteraceae > Brachybacterium > Brachybacterium sp. NBEC-018. Next base: position 3,459,641 of record NZ_CP100650.1, on the reverse strand, counting down.
CTCCCCGGCGCCCGCCACGACGTGTTCCTCTCGGAGGAGTCCGTGCGGACAGCCGCGATCGACGTGCTCGACGGGTGGCTCGAGGAGCTTCCCGCGCCGCCGGACGGCCCTACGATGGGCAGGCAGCAGTCCCCGGGCGGCACGGCCGGGGGCCCGAGGACGGCGAGCAGCGGGGGTGCACCGAGCGATGGACTCTGACCTGCGACTTCACGCCTCCGCCCTGCGTCGCGGCGCGGACCGCCTGACCCTCCTGCGGCTGCGCGTCTCCCACGGGCTCGGCGCCCTCGCCGGATCCGGTCCGGAGCCGGAGCCTTCCGGGGCCGACGGTCCTGCCGCGGGCGAGGCCGTGGGGGAGGACCTCCTGGAGCAGTGGTCGGAGGGCGCCTATCCCGCGCTGGGCCGGGCCGCCGCGATGCTGCGCGGACGCGCCGGGGAGCTCGAGCGGCACGCCGAGCGGATCGAGCGCCGCAGCGGTCGCCGGCTCGGCGGCTACGCGGGCGCCGGGTTCCTGGGGCGAGGCGAGGAGGCCGGGCACCACGTGCGGGCCGTCGCGCGCTTCGTGGGGGCGGAGCAGGGCGCCGGGATCGGCGGGTTCCCGCTGCCCGGAGGGGCGACGCCTGCCCCGCTGCACGTCTCCGACGACCTCGGCCAGTCCACGCCGGACGATCTCGAGGACTGAGCCGTCGCCTGAGGCGACCCTCAGGCGGAGGCGCTGCGCCGCCGGGGCAGGAGCGCCGCGGCGACCGCGCCGATCGCGATCGGCACGAGGGTCGTCGTCACCATGAGCAGCAGCATCGCGGAGGCCGCGGCGGCGGCCGGGACGCCGATCGCGACGAGCAGCGCCGCCCCGGCGGTCTCCGCGATCCCCGTGCCGCCGGGGGTGAGCGGGACCAGGGCGAGCAGCCGCCCCAGCGCGTAGACGACGAGCACGAGCAGCAGCGGGAGCACGACGTCCACCGCCCGCAGCGCCAGCCAGAGCGAGAGCAGCTGCACGGCGCGGGCGAGCAGGGTGGGGACCAGAAGGCCCGCGGGGCGACGCCGGAGCAGGGTGACCAGCCGGTCCCGCTGCTCGAGCACGGTGCCGAGGAAGACGGCCCGGCGGGACTCGTCCTGCTCCGCGGGGGCGAGGGCGGCGTCGGCCTCCTTCCGTGCGGGATCGCGCAGGTCCGGGAGGTCCGTGAGGCGACCCGCCTGCTCCAGGAGGGTGCTCAGCACTCCCCGGCGCAGCGCGAGCATCAGCAGGCCCAGGCACAGCAGGGCGACGAGGACGGTCGCGATCGCCGCGCCGATCCCCCCGGGCAGATCCACGGACGCCGCACCGGTCGACGAGACGACCGCGTAGCTCCCGAGCCCGAGCACGGGGATCAGCATGGAGCCGATCACGAGCTCGACGAGGGAGGCGGCGATCACGCCCACGAGGATCGTGAGCAGGGCGCTTCCGCGCCGGCGGAGCACGAGACCCAGCAGGAAGGTCCCGATGATCCCGCCGCCGGGCACGGCCACGGAGACCGCGGTCGCGGCGGCATGCCCCTGCAGCGCCGCGGGATAGCGCGAGCCGGTGACGGCGACCTGCACAGTGCGGGCCTCGAGCGCGAGCGCGAGCGCCCCGGAGAGCACCGCGGCGGGCAGCGCCCAGGCGGGCAGGGCGCCCAGCGCGCCGCCGATCTCGGTCCACGTGGTGCCGGTCAGGCGGGGCAGCGCCCAGCCCAGCAGCGCTCCCACGAGGAGCAGGGAGGCGAGGGCCGCGAGGACCCGGCCGCGGCCCAGGCGCGGGGCCTGCGCGGCGAGCTGCTCGTCGGTCAGCCAGGCCGGATCCGCCGACTCGTGCGAGGGCGGGGGAGCGGCGTCGCGGCGGGGCTCGGGCATCTGCCGATTCTCGCACGTGACCTGGGGAACCGGCGGGGACCGGGGACGTACCCTGGAGGCATGTCCTTCCTGATCTCCCTGTTCGTCGTCCTGCACATGATCTGCTGGGCCATGGCCCTCGGCACCTGGGTCGCGGCCGCCCGCACGAAGGAGCCGAACCCCGGCATGGCGCACGCCGCCGCGGGTGCGCTCGTGTTCGGTCTCGTGCTGATGATCCTGGTGTCCTTCGGCGGTGACGCGAACCAGGCCAAGCTCGGCGTGAAGTTCCTGCTCGCGCTGGTCGCGACCGCCTTCGCCTTCGTCGCGAAGAACCGCCGCGCCGAGACGCCCGACGTCGTGTGGTTCGGCATCCCCGTCGCGATCGTCGCGAACATCGTCATCGCCGTCTTCGTCTGAGCCGCGGAGACCTCGTCCACACCGGGCCCCGTCGGCGCTGCGCCGTCGGGGCCCGCGCCTATCCTGGGTGGGCCATGAGCTCACTCTTCGACGACCTCTCCCTCCCTGACTCCTTCCGCGCCCTCGAGGGGGTGCGGGCGGATCCGGCCGCCCCCGCGCGCCGGGACGACCCCGACGCGGAGGTCCCGCCGGAGGAGGCGCCCGTCGAGGACGCCCCGCCGGAGGAGGACGCCCCGCCGGAGGAGGACGGCCCCGAGGAGGAGGACCCCTTCGCCGGGGACGCCCCGTGGACCCCGGCCCCGCCCGCGCCGCGACGCCAGGTCGACCCCGCCGCGCTCGCCGTGCTCGTCGAGGACCTCAACGGGCCCCAGCGCGAGGCCGTCGAGCACCGCGGCGGGCCGCTGCTGATCGTCGCGGGCGCCGGCTCCGGCAAGACCCGGGTCCTCACCCGGCGCATCGCCCACCTGCTCCGCTCCGGCGAGGCGCTGCCCGGCGAGATCCTGGCGATCACCTTCACGAACAAGGCCGCCGCGGAGATGCGCGAGCGCGTCGCGGAGCTCGTGGGCCCTGCGTCGGCCGGTATGTGGGTCTCCACCTTCCACAGCGCCTGCGTGCGGATCCTGCGCCGCGACGCGCAGGCAGCGGGCCTGAAGAGCTCCTTCACGATCTACGACAGCGCGGACTCCCTGCGGCTGATCACCACGATCTCCAAGGACCTCGAGCTGGACACCAAGAAGAACGCGCCGCGCGCGATCGCGGCGCGGATCTCCGCGCTCAAGAACGAGCTCGTGGACCCGATCGACTTCGCGGACCAGGCGGAGACCGCGAAGAACCCCTTCGAGAAGACCCTCGCGCGCATCTACACGAACTACACCGAGCGCCTCCGCCAGGCGAACGCGGTGGACTTCGACGACCTCATCGGCCTCACGGTGCAGATGCTGCGGGAGAACCCGGCGATCCGCGAGGGCTACCGGCGCCGCTTCCGCCACCTCATGGTGGACGAGTACCAGGACACGAACCCCGCCCAGTACGCGCTCGTCCAGGAGCTCGTGGGGGAGGACCCGCGGGCGGACCTCACCGTCGTCGGCGACTCCGACCAGTCCATCTACGCGTTCCGCGGCGCGACGATCCGCAACATCGTCGAGTTCGAGCAGGACTTCCCCTCCGCGCGCACGATCGTGCTCGAGCAGAACTACCGATCGACGCAGAACATCCTCTCCGCGGCGAACACGCTCATCGCGGGCAACGAGGGACGGCGCCGCAAGAACCTGTGGACCGACCACGGCTCCGGGGAGAAGATCACCCTCTACGTCGCGGACGACGAGGCCTCCGAGGCCCGCTACATCGGCCGGCAGATCGACGCCCTCGTCGACGCCGGGCGCCGCGCGGGCGACGTCGCGATCTTCTACCGCGCCAACGCCCAGTCGCGCGCGCTCGAGGACCAGCTGATCCGCGTGGGCCTGCCGTACAAGGTCGTGGGCGGGACGCGCTTCTACGAGCGCCGCGAGATCAAGGACGCCCTCGCCTACCTGCAGGTCCTCGCGAACCCTGAGGACGAGGTCAACCTGCGCCGCATCCTCAACGTGCCCAAGCGCGGCATCGGGGACCGGGCGGAGGCCGCGGTCGCCATGCTCGCCGAGCGGGAGCGGATCGGGTTCGGCGAGGCGCTGCGCCGCGCCGAGGAGGCGCCGGGCATCGCCACGCGCTCCCTGAACGCCGTGCGTCTGTTCGTCGTCATGCTCGACGAGCTGCGGGAGCTGAGCGAGCAGGGCGTGACGCCCGCGGAGCTGCTCGAGGCGATCCTCACGAAGTCCGGCTACTACGCGGAGCTGCAGGGCAGCGACGACCCGCAGGACGAGTCGCGCCTCGAGAACCTCGCGGAGCTCATCAGCGTCGCCGCCGAGTTCGAGGCACAGCAGGAGGCCATGGCCGCCGCCGCGAGCGAGGCGGAGGACGAGGAGCTCGACGGGGCCGTCGGCGCGGACGGGGCCGACGGCACCGCCGCGTCCGACGGGGCCGGGACCGCCACGGCCGGTGGGGCTGCCGCCGCAGGTGCCGACGCGGCGTCGGCCGCCGAGGGCGCGGGGGACGGCGCGGCGGGCACGCGCCTGCCGAGCGTCGAGGACCCTGACGCGACGCTGCTGGACGCCTTCCTCGAGAAGGTCGCCCTCGTGGCGGATGCGGACCAGGTCCCCGGGGGTGAGGACCAGTTCGTCACCCTCATGACCCTCCATACCGCGAAGGGCCTCGAGTTCCCGGTCGTGTTCCTCACCGGCATGGAGGACGGCACCTTCCCGCACCAGCGCACCCTCTCGGATCCCACGGAGCTCGAGGAGGAGCGGCGGCTCGCGTACGTGGGCATCACCCGTGCCCGCGAGAAGCTCTACCTCACGCGCGCCCAGATGCGGGCGACCTGGGGTGCCCCGCAGTTCATGCCCGCCAGCCGTTTCCTCGACGAGGTCCCCGACGAGGTGCTCGACGTCGCGCGCGCCGGCTCCTCGCTGAGCGGCGTGGGCTACGGCGGCGGCTACGGGGGCCGGGGCGGATCCGGCGGCTACGGGGGCACGGGCGGATCCGGTGGTCGCGGGCCCTCCTTCTCCGGCGGGCTCGGCGGCGGCCGCAGCGACGTCAAGCGCGCGAGCAGCTTCGGCTCGGGCCGCACACCCACGCCGACCGCCTCGCTCCCGCAGCTCGCGGTGGGGGACCGGGTCACCCATGACTCCTTCGGCATGGGCACGGTCTCCGAGGTCGCCGGCCAGGGGGAGAAGACCCAGGTCGAGGTGCAGTTCAAGGCGCCGCACGGCACCAAGCGGCTGCTGCTGCGCTACGCCCCGCTCACGAAGCTCTGAGCCCCGGGGCGGTCGCCGGGCCTCAGGGGCCGGCGACCACCTCGACCTCGATGCCCTCCGCGGTCTCCGCGAACCAGGCCGTGTGGTCGGGGCCGCCCGCATGCGGGTAGGCCTCCGCGAACAGCTCGGTCCAGCCGTGCACGGGACCCTCCGCGCGCAGGCGGTCCAGCAGCGGGACGCTGTCGGCCCGCAGGGCGAGATGGTTCATGTCCGGTGCCGTCCGCTCGGCGCGGTCGCCCGTGAGGTCCGGGGACTGCTCGAGCACGAGATAGACCTGGGCGGCGCCGTCGCCGTGGCGCCAGATCAGGCCGCGGTCCCAGCCCTCGACGCGCTCGCCGCGCCAGCCGAGGCGCGTGAGCAGCCAGTCCCAGGCCGGAGCCGCGGCGGCGAGGTCGCCGGTCCACAGCTCGAGGTGGTGCAGCGCGCCGCGGGCGCCGGGGAAGGGGACCGTCACCGGTCGCGGGGATCCGCGGCGCGCTCCCGCTGCCGGCGGACGTTCGCGTAGAGGCTGCTCGCGAAGGCGATGAGCACGATGATCAGCACCGCGACGATCACGGCCGTGAACGGGATGGGCAGCCCGGCGGCGTAGAGCACGCCCCAGATCGCGAGCAGCGAGCCGCCGATCAGCAGCGCGTCGCGGAAGGCGCGGGCGATCTTCCCGCCCAGGCCCTCCGCCTTCGCCCGGTCGCCCGCGCGCTGCGCGGTGCGGCCGGCGACCGTGGCGTACGCGTTCGCGCTGCGCCGGGCGCGGTCAGCGGAGTCCTGCACGGCGCGCTTCGCCCCGGGCGCCTGCTTCTTGGCCGTGTTCTGCGCGGCCTTCACATAGGTCTTCCAGTCGGCCATCGCGTCTCCTCGTGCTCTGTCCTCGCCGCGGCTCAGCGGCGGTCGTCCTCGCGCCAGCGGATGTCCCCGCCGCCCTGCGCCGGCGGGTTCCGCCGCGCGGTGCGGGCGCGGTGCTCCGACCAGTAGGACAGGCCGACGTTCAGCGCGAGGGTGATGAGCACGCTGAAGAAGAAGCCGGAGACCGTGGAGCGGACCCCGAGCAGGCGCAGCAGGATGAACAGCACGAGGATCGCGACCACGCTGAAACCGAGGTGCTCGCGGATGCGCTGGGAGAGGCTGCGGGAGGAGCGGCTCATCACGCCATCGTAGTCGTGGACCCTGGGACCTGCGTCACGGGAGCCGCGGCCGCTGTGACGGCGGGCACGCTGCCGCGGAGGCGTCCGGGAACCCCTGGTGGAGCGGCTACGCTGGCACCGATCACAGGGGCGGCCCCGAGGCCGAAGGCGGCCGGTCGCCCGCTGCCGACTGGGAAGGAAACTCACCCCGTGGACCTGTTCGAATACCAGGCCCGCGACATCTTCGAGAAGCACGGGGTTCCCGTGCTCGGAGGAGTCGTCGCGGAAGATCCCGCCGCCGCCCGAGCAGCCGCAGAGCAGCTCGGCACCCCCGTCGTCGTCGTCAAGGCCCAGGTCAAGACCGGCGGTCGTGGCAAGGCAGGCGGCGTGAAGGTCGCGAAGTCCCCCGAGGAGGCGGAGCAGAAGGCCTCCGAGATCCTCGGCATGGACATCAAGGGCCACACCGTGCACCGCGTCATGGTCGCCGCCGGTGCCGACATCGCCGAGGAGTACTACTTCTCGCTGCTGCTGGACCGCGCGAACCGCAACTACCTCGCCATGTGCTCCGTCGAGGGCGGCATGGAGATCGAGCAGCTCGCCGTCGAGCGGCCCGAGGCCCTCGCCCGCGTCGCCGTGGACCCGAACGTGGGCATCGACGAGGCCAAGGCGAAGGAGATCGTCGAGGCCGCGAAGTTCGACGCCGAGACCGGCGCGAAGGTCGCCCCCGTGCTGCAGAAGCTCTGGGACGTCTACCGCGAGGAGGACGCGACCCTCGTCGAGGTGAACCCGCTCGTGAAGACCGGCGCCGGCGACATCGTCGCGCTCGACGGCAAGGTCACCCTCGACGAGAACGCCGAGTTCCGCCACGAGGACCACACCGCCCTCGTGGACACCAGGTCCGAGGACCCGCTCGAGGCGAAGGCCAAGGCCCTCGACCTCAACTATGTGAAGCTCGACGGCGAGGTCGGCATCATCGGCAACGGCGCCGGCCTGGTCATGTCGACCCTCGACGTGGTCGCCTACGCCGGTGAGGCGCACGGCGTGAAGCCCGCGAACTTCCTCGACATCGGCGGCGGCGCCTCCGCGGAGGTCATGGCCAACGGCCTCGACGTCATCCTCGGCGACGAGCAGGTCTCCGCCGTGTTCGTCAACGTCTTCGGCGGCATCACCGCCTGCGACGCGGTCGCCAACGGCATCGTGGGCGCGCTGCAGAAGCTCGGCGACGCCGCCACCAAGCCGCTCGTGGTGCGCCTCGACGGCAACAACGTGGAGGAGGGGCGGAAGATCCTCGCGGACTTCGCCCACCCCCTCGTCACCCAGGCCGACACCATGGACGGCGGCGCGGCCAAGGTCGCCGAGCTCGCCGCCGGAAAGTGAGGGACCGCCATGTCGATCTTCCTCGATGAGAACAGCAAGGTCATCGTCCAGGGCATGACGGGCTCGGAGGGCATGAAGCACTCCCAGCGCATGCTCGACTCGGGCACCCGGATCGTGGGCGGCGTGAATCCGCGCAAGGCCGGCCAGTCCGTCGCCTTCGAGGGTGGCCACGAGGTGCCGGTCTTCGGCTCCGTCGCCGAGGCCATGGAGGCCACCGGCGCGAACGTCTCGGTCGTCTTCGTGCCGCCGAAGTTCGCCAAGGACGCGGCGCTCGAGGCCATCGACGCGGCGATCCCGCTGCTCGTGGTCATCACCGAGGGCATCCCGGTGAAGGACTCCGCGGAGTTCTTCAACTACGCGCAGGGCAAGGGCACCACCCGCATCATCGGCCCGAACTGCCCGGGCCTCATCAGCCCCGGGAAGTCCAACGCCGGCATCACCCCCGCGAACATCACGGGCGCCGGCAAGCTGGGCCTGGTCTCCAAGTCCGGCACGCTGACCTACCAGATGATGTACGAGCTCGCGGACATCGGCTTCACGACCGCGATCGGCATCGGCGGGGACCCGGTCATCGGGACCACGCACATCGATGCGCTCGAGGCCTTCGAGAATGATCCCGACACCGTGGGCGTCGTGATGATCGGCGAGATCGGCGGCGACGCCGAGGAGCGCGCCGCCGCGTACATCAAGGACAACATGTCCAAGCCGGTGGTCGGCTACGTCGCGGGCTTCACCGCCCCCGAGGGCAAGACCATGGGCCACGCCGGCGCGATCGTCTCCGGCTCCGCCGGCACCGCGCAGGCGAAGAAGGAGGCCCTCGAGGCCGCCGGCGTGAAGGTGGGCAAGACCCCCACCGAGACCGCCGATCTCATGCGCGAGATCGTCAAGGGCCTCGCCTGAGCGAGCCCGCACCGCACCGGCGCCGCCGGTGAGCGCGCCCCGGAGCCCCACGGCTCCGGGGCGCGCCCGCGTCGGGGCGGGGCGGGGCGTCCGCGCGGACGACTAGGCTGGGGTGATCTGCCGGCCGACCAAGGAGGGGACCGAGTGAGCGGCGATCTCATCGACACCACCGAGATGTACCTGAAGACGGTGTTCGAGCTCCACGAGACGGGGACCGCGCCGATGCGCGCCCGCATCGCCGAGCGACTGGGTCATTCGGGACCCACCGTCTCGCAGACGGTCGCACGCATGGAGCGCGACGGCCTGCTGCACCTCGACGAGAACCGTCGGATCCAGCTGACGGACGCGGGCCGGGAGCTCGCGACGGACGTCATGCGCCGCCACCGGCTCGCCGAGCGGCACCTGCTCGACGTGATCGGGCTCGACTACGCGCTCGTCCACGAAGAGGCGTGCCGCTGGGAGCACGTCATGAGCCGTGAGGTGGAGCGTCGCATCGCCGAGCGCATCACCCCGCCCTACGTGGACCCCTACGGCAACCCGATCCCGGGGCTGCGCGAGCTCGGCGTCACCCTCGCGGGTGGCGAGGAGCAGGTCACCCCGGAGGGTCAAGAGCGTGCCAAGGCGATCGCGGACCTCGGCGACGTCGTCGCCGACGGCGCCCGCGCGGAGGTGCGCATCGAGCGGATCGGTGAGGTGCTCCAGTCCGATCCCGGCCAGCTCGGCGAACTCGCAGACCACGGCATCGTCCCCGGTGCGGTCGCGGACGTCGACCGGGTCGCCGACAGCTTCGTGCTGCGCGGGCCGGCCGGCGGTGAGATCGGCGTCCCGCTCGCCGTCGCAGGTCAGCTGCGTGTGACCGTGATCTCACACGGGTAAAGGCTTCTCCAAGCTCTTCCCCAGAAGCGCCCAGCGTGCGCGCAGGGGCGGGTGGGTCCCCCTAGGGTCGGACGCGTGCCGCGGCGAGGATCGCCCGGTTCGTCCCCCGGGTCCCCCACTGCGCACCGGGCAGGACAGCGAGGAGATCCGTGCGCAGGGCGAGAGCCCCGGGGATCGGGAGCTCACGTGTCGAAGACTGCGAACAACACTCACCGTCGCGCCATGCGCACGGTGACCCCTGCCGTCCGCGCCGGGCGCGCCGCCGCCGGTGCTGCCGTCGCCGCGGGCCTCATGCTCGGCGGGGCCTCCGCCGCCCTCGCCGATCCGCAGTCCGACTCCGCTCCGCAGGCCGAGGCCGCCGCCGCGCCCGTCCTCGCCCCGGTGACCGCCCCCGCCGTCGGCATCCCCGCGGTGCAGGCCTCCGGTGACGACGAGGCCGAGGCCGCCCCGGCGCTCGCCCCCGCCGCCGGCACGATCTCCATCGAGCTGCCGCCCGAGCCCGAGCCCGTCGTCGAGGAGACCACGACCGAGGACGACACGACCTCGGACGAGGCCACCGACGAGGACACCACCACGGAGGACACCTCCTCTGAGGCCGCCGACGACTCCTCGGAGGACACCTCCTCCTCGCAGGAGACCCGCTCGGAGAGCTCCTCCTCGCGCAGCACCGAGCGCACCTCGACCGATGACGACGACGAGGACTCCTCGAGCTCCTCCTCGTCCTCCTCGAGCGAGAAGAAGTCCTCCTCGAAGAAATCCTCCACGAAGAAGAAGTCCTCCTCGTCCTCGGACAGCGACTCCTCGGACGACTCGTCCTCCTCGGAGGAGTCGGAGAGCTCCGCCCCGGCGCCGTCCGCCGGCAAGGGCTCCTCGATCCTCGCGACCGCCCGCAACGGCATCGGCGTCCCCTACGTGTACGGCGGCTCGACGACCTCCGGCTGGGACTGCTCGGGCTTCACCGCCTGGGTCTACGCCCAGCACGGCGTCTCGCTGCCCCACAGCGCGGGCGCGCAGGCCGCCATGGGCACGAAGGTCTCCGCCTCCGAGGCCCGCCCGGGCGACCTCGTCTACAAGCCCGGCCACATCGGCATCTACGCCGGCAACGGCAAGTTCGTGGACGCCGGCAACAAGCGCGTGGACACCTCCGAGCGCAACATCTACTCCGGCAGCTGGACCTACATCCGCATCGGCTGATCCTCGGCCCGCCCGCCGCGGCCCCGCATCCCTCCTCGGATGCGGGGCCGCGGTGCGTCCGGGGACCCTCAGGCGCCGCCGGTACCGTGGGGCCCGTGACCGCCCTCCGCGACCTGCTCTCCGTCCTGCTGCTCCTCGGCGCCCTCGTGCTCGGGGCGGCCTGGCTGCCCGCCGTGTGGTTCGAGCAGAACGTCGTCGACCAGGAGGGCTTCCTCGCGGTGACGCAGCCGCTCGCGGACGACCCCGCCTTCCGCACCACGCTCACGGACAGCGCCGTCGAGCAGCTCCTCGCCGACGACGCCGTGCCCTCCTGGATCCAGGAGTCGCTGACCCCGCTCGCCCAGGACCAGGCCTCGCAGCTCGCCGGGACCGACGCCTACGCGGCCATGTGGGACGAGACGATGGTCCAGCTGCACGGCGCGCTGTTCACCCCCGGCGGCGCCCCGGTCGACGTCGACCTCGCCCCCGGGATCGACGCGATCCTCGACGGGGTGGAGACGCACCTGCCGATCACCCTGCCGCGCCCGGACAGCGCCTCCGTCACGCTCTTCACGGTGCCGGATGTCCCGTTACTCCACCATGCGACGGTGCTGGACCCGTGGGCGCAGCGTCTGGGGCCGATCGCCCTGGGCATGGCGCTGCTCGCCCTGCTGATCGGCGGCCACCGCCGAGGGCTGCTGCTGCTCGCCGGGATCGCCGCGGCGGCCGCGGGGGCGCTCGACTGCCTGCTCGCCTCGAGGATCGAGCAGGTGGTGCCCGATGCCGTGGACCAGGCCGCGTTCCTGGGCCCGCTCGTGCAGGTCTTCGAGGGCCGCTTCGCCGATCAGCTGCCGGCGCAGGCGGTCGTGCTCATGGGGGCCGGGGCGCTCGTCGCCGTCGCGGGCCTCGTGCTCCTGGGCCTGCGCCGGCGTCCGGTGCGCTGAGGCCGCCGGGCGCCGGGCGCTCGTTCGCGGCTCCGTCGCGGGGAGGGCCTCAGAGCAGGCCGAGGCGCTCGAAGGCCAGGGCGAGGCCTGCCTCCTCCGGGCCGGGGACCACAAGATCCGCCGCCTCGAGCACCGACGCCGGGGCGCCCTCGATCGCGATCGAGGTGCCCGTGGCACGCAGCATGCCGAGATCGTTCAGCCCGTCGCCGGCGCCGACCGTGGCGTCCATGCCGAGCCCGAGGTGCTCCGCCGCCAGCTGCACGCCGCCCGCCTTGTCGAGGTGGCGCAGGAACAGCTCCCCGGCGCTGCCGTCCACCCGGCTCATCGAGCTGGGCAGCGCGGCGATCTCCTCACCGATCTCCGCAGCGAGCTGCTCGACGGCCACAGGGGAGCGCCACAGCGAGATCTTCGCGAAGGAGCAGCTCGCGAGATCCTCGGGGAGCCGCACGGCGCGCGCCAGGTCGAGGGTGCCGCCGCCCACGGTGCCAGCTGCGGCGGGCGGGAGCGCCTCGGCGCGGTCGCGGATCCACGCGGCCATCGCCGGGGTGCACAGCAGGGCGTCGGGGGCCTCGAGCACGAAGGGGACCTCGTGCGCGGTGAGCACCTCGACGGCGCGGCGGCCGAGCGCCTCCGGGTAGCGCTCGTCCCGCAGCAGGGCGTCGCCCACACGCACGTGGGCGCCCGCGGAGCAGACCGCGCCGTCGAGCAGGTCGAGCACCTCGGGGGCGACGATCGAGGCGCAGCGGCCGGTGCTGAGCAGCACCGCGTGGCCGTTCTCCCGCACCGCCCGCACGGCCTCGACATGGGCGGCGGGCACGACGCCCTGCTCCGCGAGGGTCCCGTCGTAGTCGAGGAAGACGGCGCGGCGGTCGGACGGGGCGGGGGTGGTGGGCACGACGCTCCTGGTGCGGTCGGGACGGATGCTCCCAGCCTATGCCGTGCGCACGGTCGGGGGAGCGGCCTCGTCGGGGGCGGTCCGCGCGATCAGCCCACCCGCCGCGGCGGCGAGCGTGCACACCGCCATGACGAGCAGCATCGGCAGCGCACCGGTCCCGTCGCCGAGGCTGACGAGCGGGGTGACGAGCGCCCCGAGGCCGAACTGCAGCGCCCCGAGGACGGCGGAGGCGGTGCCCGCGCCCTGGGGGACGGACGCGAGGGCGAGTGCGGTGGCGTTGCCGAGGATCAGGCCCTGGGCGGCGGTCGCCGTGAGGATCGGCAGCATGAGCCAGCGCGGGTCCGCGCCGGTGAGGCAGAGCGCGAGGCCGGCGGCGACGGAGATCCCGAGCGCGGTGATCCCGATCCGGAGCAGGCGTGCGGGGTCCATGCGGGCGGCGAGCCGGGCGGAGAGGGCGCTGACGGCCATGAGGGCGAGGGCGTTGGCACCGAAGGCCGCCCCGTAGGCGGCCGTGCCGAGGCCCATGAGCTGCTGGTAGATGAACGGCGAGGCGGAGATGTACGCCATCATCGCGGCGAAGGAGCAGGCGAAGGTGATCGTGCGGCCGAGGTAGACGCGGCTGCGCAGGGGGCTCGTGGTGGCGGCGCCCGCGGCCCGCTCGCGGCGGCGGGTGCGCCGCGCGGACGGGAGGGTCTCGCGGGTCCCGAGCAGCACGGTGAGAAGCATGATCAGGGAGAGTGCGAGGACGAGGGAGAGGAGGCCCCGCCAGCCCAGCCGGTCGCCGAGAAGGCCGCCGAGGACCGGGGCGATCACCGGGGCAACGCCGCTGACGAGCATCATCAGGCTGAAGGCCCGTGCGGCGGCGGGCCCGGCGGCCAGGTCGGCGATCATCGCGCGGCCGATCACCATGCCTGCGGCCCCTGCGAACCCCTGGACGAGCCGGGCGGCGACGAGCACGGTCGGATCGGGGGCGAGCACGCAGGCGAGGGAGGCGGCGACGAGCAGCGCGGAGCCGATCACGAGGGGCACTCGTCGGCCGAAGCGGTCGGAGAGGGGGCCGAAGACCAGCTGTCCGACGGTGAGGCCGAGGAGGAAGGTGGTCAGGGTCAGCTGGATCACGGTCGAGCTGGTCCCGAGCTCCGCCGCCATGGTCGGGAAGGTCGGGAGGTAGAGGTCGGTGGCGAGCGGGGCGATCGCGCTGAGGAGCCCGAGCGCGAGCAGGACGGTGGTGCCGATGGCGTCGGCGGTGGGGGCGTCGGTGCGAGTGGCCCGGGTGCCGGGCGGGGAGGTGGCGGTCATAGATAGTTATGAAAGCATAACTAGTGTGGGGGGCGATAGGATCCGGGACGTGACATCGCCGACGTCGAAGGGCGCCCACCCCGCACCGCCGCCGGACTCGGTGCTCGCCGACCTGGGGGACGAGATCGTGCAGCTCGCACGCCACCTCCAGCGCGGAGCCCACGAGCGCAGCGGCGCCGTCCCGCTCACGGGGACCGAGGTCATGGTCCTGCGGTACGTCGACCACCATCCCGGCGCGGGCCCGAGCGCCGTCGCGGAGGGCCTCGGGCTGCGCAGGCCGAACCTCTCCGCCGCCCTGCGCGGTCTCGAGAGCAAGGGCATGCTCGCGCGGCGTCCGGACCCCGAGGACTCGCGCGCCACGCGCCTCGAGCTCACCGACCGCGCCGCGGAGAGCAACCGACGCATCCGCGAGCACTGGGGACGCGAGCTCTCCGCCCGGCTCGGCACGCTCACCGACCACGAGCAGGAGGCGCTCGCCCGCGCCGTCGCGATCCTCGCCCGCGCCGATCAGGCGGTGACGTGACGAGCGGACGCGACCGCGACGCCGGCGCCGCCCCGGGCAGATCGAAGGTCCCCGCGGCCGATGCCACCCTGCGCATCCTCACGCACCTCGCGACCCAGCAGGGCCCGGTCGCCGCGGCGCGGATCGCGCAGGACCTCGACCTCCCGCGATCGCGGACCTACGACCTGCTCTCGGCACTCACCGAGCACGGGTACGTCGTGCACCTGGGGGAGGAGCGTCTGTACGGGCTCGGGCCGTCGGCGCACGAGCTCTCCGGCGGCCACCTGCGCCAGGTGCCGCTCGCGAGGATCGGCCGGCGTGTCGTGGAGACCATGGTCGACGAGGTGGGGGAGTCCGGGCACCTCGCCGTGCTGCGCGGGGCCGACGTCCTCTACGTCGTCGAGGAGCGCGCGCCACGGCGCCCGAGCCTCGTCACCGACATCGACGTGCGGCTCGCCGCGCACCTCACGGCGAGCGGCCGGGCGATCCTCGCGCAGCTCCCCGCGGCGCAGCTGCGCGCCCTCTACGGGCGCGAGGCGGACTTCTCCGCCCGCACCGACGTCCCCGGCCCCACCTCGCCGCGGGAGCTACGGGAGCTGCTCGCGCGGGTGCGCGCCGAGGGCGTCGCCCACGAGCACGGGGAGGTGACGGCGGAGCTCGCCTCCGTCGCGGCGGTGGTCCGCGACCATGCCGGCTACCCCGCGGCCTCCGTCGCCCTCACCTATCCCGCCCCGCAGGAGGGCGGGAACCTCGCGGCGCGCTGCGAGGCGGCCGTGCGCAGCGCCGCCGCGGAGATCACCCGGCGGCTGCGCGGCGTCGCGGCCTGAGCCGCGCGCCGCCTATCCTGCGCCCATGGACCCTTCCGACCGTGCCCGCCCCCGGACCGGCTCCGGGCGCCCTCCCGTGGGCGAGCTGCGGTCGCGGCTGCTGGGCCTGTTCTCCGCACCCCGCGTGAACATGCGCGAGGACTACGCGAAGGTGCGCCGCCTGCAGCGCGCGCTCGCCGGTCTCCCCTCGCTGCGCTACCAGCCGATCGACGTCACCGCCCGCTACGGCGAGGGCACCCATCCGGTGCCGATCCGGATGTTCCTGCCGCGCGAGCGGAGCCGCGAGGAGGTGGTCCTGTTCCTCCACGGCGGCGGCTGGGTCACCGGGGACGTGGACAGCTACACACCCGCCTGCGCCGCGATCGCGGACGCGCTGGGCTGCCCCGTGGCCTCCGTCGACTACCGGCTCGCGCCCGAGCACCCGTTCCCGGCCGGTCTCGAGGACTGCTACCGCGTCGCCAGGATGTTCCTCGCGGAGCCCTGGCGGGTGGGCCTCGAGGACGCCCGCTCGCTCGTGCTCATGGGCGACTCGGCCGGCGGCAACCTCGCCGCCGTCGTCTCCCAGCGGCTCGCCCGCGAGGGGCACGGGGTGCCGCGGCGGCAGATCCTGCTCTACCCGGTCACGCAGGAGG
This sequence comes from Brachybacterium sp. NBEC-018, assembly GCF_024860185.1. Lineage (NCBI taxonomy): Bacteria > Bacillati > Actinomycetota > Actinomycetes > Micrococcales > Dermabacteraceae > Brachybacterium > Brachybacterium sp. NBEC-018. The sequence continues at coordinate 3,443,987 of NZ_CP100650.1, read as the reverse complement.
ACCACGACCCGGCGACGAGCCCCTTCGAGTCCGTGCGCCGCTACGGGGAGGGGCTGCGGCTGACCTCCGCCGAGGTGCGCGACTACCTGGAGCTCTACGTCCCCGATCCCACGCGCCGGCACGATCCGGAGGTGGCCCCGCTGCACGGCACCGACCTCACGGGGCAGCCCGACACGCTCGTGATCACCGCGCAGCTCGACCTGCTCGCGGACGAGGGCGCCGCCTACGCCGCCGCGCTCGAGGCGGCCGGGAACCGGGTGCGCCTGCACGAGGTGGCGGGCGCCCTCCACGGCTTCATCACCCTGCCCCGCCGGGCCCGCGCACCCCGCGAGGCGCTCGGCGTCATGACGGCGTTCCTCGACGACGGGCCGCCCGGGTGAGCACCCGCGCCTGGGCACGGCTCGACAATGCCTCGAACATCTTCCTCGCGGCGCGCAGCGCCCGCGATCCCAAGGTGTTCCGCCTCGGCGCGGAGCTCGACCACGAGGTGGATCCGGTGCTGCTCCAGCGGGCGCTCGAGCTCACCGTGGACCGCTACCCGCTGTTCCGGGCGGTGCTGCGCCGCGGGCTGTTCTGGTACTACCTGCAGGGCAGTGACAAGCATCCGCAGGTCGTGGCCGACGTCCTGCCGCCCTGCGCCCCGCTCTACGAGCCGGGACACCCCGGCCTGCTGTTCCGTGTGGTCCACCACGCGGACCGGGTGGGCCTCGAGGTCTTCCACGCGCTGGTCGACGGCACCGGAGCGCTGTGGTTCCTCGGCGACCTGCTCGCCGCGTACCTGCGGCTGCGGGGAGAGGGACGGGACGCGAGCGACGAGGAGGCCGAGGGGGAGCGCCGGGAGGCCGCCCAGGAGGCGACCCGGGACGTGAACGAGGCGGAGGCCTCCGCGCACCGGGGGATCACGGTCGACGCCTTTCGCCACCACTTCCGACGCCGCCGGATCCGTGACCGGGCCCCCGATCCCGCCCGCTTCGCCCGCGACGCCGCCCCCGCGGCCCTGCGTGCCGCGGAGGAGCTCGCCTCCCTCGTCTCCACGGGGGCGACCGGGCGGGGCGGTCGCCCCGCTCGCATCTCCGGGGCCGACGGCGCCCACCACCGCTCCCGCGTCCACCGGGTCCACGGGGAGCTCACCCCGGACCTCCGCCCCCGCACCGTCGAGCTGTCGATGCCCGCGGACCAGGTGCTCGTCCTCTCCCGCGCGGCGGGTGTGTCCCTCTCCTCGTACCTCACGGCGCTGCTGCTCGAGGGGGTGCGCCGCTCCTCCGGCGGCCTCGGCACGGCCCGCACGCTCGCGGTCTCCGTGCCCGTGAACCTGCGGCAGTTCTTCCCCTCGCACTCCCCGCGCAACTTCTTCGCGACCGTGCGCCTCGAGCACACCTATGCGCCCCACGAGGCGGTTCCCGAGGTCGAGGTAGACCTCGACGAGCTCGCCCGGTCCCTCGAGGAAGGGTTCCGCCCGCAGGTGAGCGCGGAGGCGCTCGCGGCGCGGCTGCGCCGGTTGATCGGCCTCGAGCAGATGCTCGTGCCGCGACTGGTGCCGCGCCCGCTCAAGGACCTGCTGCTGCGGGTCGTCAACGCGCGCGTGAACCGCAGCCTGACTCTCGCCGTCTCGAACCTGGGCCGGGCGCAGCTGCCGGAGCCCGCGGAGGCGCATGTGCGGCGGATGATGTTCGAGGTCTCCGCGGTGCGCCCGCAGTTCTGCGCGATCTCCCACGCCGGGATCCTCACCGTGAGCTTCACCGCGCCCTTCGTGCGCACCGACCACGTGCGGGAGGTGGTGCGGCTGCTCGTCGCGCGCGGCGTCGAGGTGTCCGTCGCGGCGACCCGCGTGACCGAGCACGAGCTCGCCGAGGTGGGCGTGTGAGCCGCTGCCGCGGGTGCGAGGCCCGGATCGAGGGGAGCTGGACGCGCTGCCCGCTGTGCGGCACGGAGCTCGAGCCGTTCACGGACGGGACCGGCCCCGGCTCGCCCCGTCCCGCGGAGCCGTTCCCCGCCGTCGCGCTGCGCTACTCGGGCCGGCGCGTGCTGCGGGTGCTGCTGCTGGTCTCCGTGGGGATGGTGCTCGCCTCCTTCGCGCTGCAGCTGCTGCTGCCGCACACCGAGTCCGGCTGGGGCTGGCTGCGCGCCTCCTGGCTGGGGCTCGCGACGACCTGGCTGCTGGTCCTCATCGCGCTGCGGGAGCGGCGCAACCTCGCCCGGGCGACGGCCTATCTCGTGGTGCTCGTGGGGCTGGTGAGCGCGTACTGGGACTACCTCACCGGCTGGCACGCCTGGTCGGTGACCTACACCGTGCCGATCGTGTGCGGCAGCTCGATCATCGCAGTGCTCGTGCTGGTCCGGGTGCGGCGCATGGAGCCGGGGGACCACGTCCTGTACGCGGCGCTCACGATCGCACTGGGCCTGGTCCCGCTGCTCTTCCTGGTCCTGGGCTGGGTGACGACGCCGCTGCCCTCGCTGCTGTGCGCCGCGCTCGCGCTCGCGCAGATCACCGCCTCGCGGGGCCGGGAGGTCCTGCGGGAGCTCTCGAGGAGGCTCCATCTGTGACAGGCGTGAGAACTGTCCGGGATACCGGACAGTGACCGATCGGGGGCTCTCGACGGCCGGGGCCCCGGATGGTGTCCTGGATCTCACCCCGATCCCCATCCCGCAGCAGGAGTCCCGATGTCCCTCCCCGGCGCACGCCCCGTCCGCGCACCGCGCGGCACCGACCTCACCGCGAAGTCCTGGCAGACCGAGGCCCCGCTGCGGATGCTCATGAACAACCTCGACCCCGAGGTCGCCGAGCGTCCCGACGACCTCGTCGTCTACGGCGGCACCGGCCGCGCCGCCCGCAGCTGGGAGGCCTTCGACGCGATCGTCGCGACCCTGCAGGACCTCGAGGAGGACGAGACCCTGCTCGTGCAGTCCGGCAAGCCGGTGGGCGTGCTGCGCACCAACCCCTGGGCGCCGCGCGTGCTCCTCGCGAACTCGCACCTCGTCCCGGACTGGGCGACCTGGCCCGAGTTCCGGCGCCTCGAGGGGGAGGGCCTGCTCATGTACGGGCAGATGACCGCCGGCTCCTGGATTTACATCGCGACGCAGGGCATCCTCCAGGGCACCTACGAGACCTTCGCGGCGGTCGCCCGCGCCCGCTTCGGCGGCACCCTCGCCGGGACGATCACCCTCACCGGCGGCTGCGGCGGCATGGGCGGGGCGCAGCCGCTCGCCGTGACCCTCAACGGGGGCGTGTGCCTCATCGCCGACGTCGACCGCTCGCGCCTCGAGCGCCGCGTCGCCAAGCGCTATCTCACGGAGATCGCGGAGGACCTCGACGACGCCGTCGCCCGCGCCCGCGCCGCCCGCGACGAGGAGCGCGCCGTCTCCATCGGCATCGTCGGCAACGCCGCCGAGGTCTTCCCCGCGCTGCTCGAGCGCCACCGCGCGGGGGACCTGCGGATCGACGTCGTCACCGACCAGACCTCTGCCCACGACCCGCTCTCCTACCTCCCGCTCGAGCACGAGGTGGGCTCCTGGCAGGCCGAGGCCGCCGCGGACCCCGAGGGCTTCACCAAGAAGTCCCGTGAGTCCATGGCCCGCCAGGTCCAGGCCATGGTCGACTTCCAGGACGAGGGCGCCGAGGTCTTCGACTACGGCAACTCGATCCGCGACGAGGCCCGCACCGCCGGATGCGAGCGCGCCTTCGCCTTCCCCGGCTTCGTCCCCGCCTACATCCGCCCGCTGTTCTGCGAGGGCCTCGGCCCGTTCCGCTGGGTCGCCCTCTCCGGCGACCCGCAGGACATCGCCGTCACCGATGCCGCGCTCAAGGAGCTCTTCCCCGGGAACGAGCACCTGCACCGCTGGCTCGACGCGGCCGGCGAGTACGTCGAGTTCGAGGGCCTCCCCGCCCGCATCTGCTGGCTCGGCTACGGCGAGCGCCACCTCGCCGGGCAGCTCTTCAACCGCCTCGTGAAGGAGGGGAAGGTCTCCGCACCGATCGTCATCGGCCGCGACCACCTCGACTCCGGCTCCGTCGCCTCCCCGTACCGGGAGACCGAGGGCATGCTCGACGGCTCCGACGCGATCGCCGACTGGCCGCTGCTGAACGCCCTCACCGCCGCGAGCTCGGGCGCGACCTGGGTGTCCCTCCACCACGGCGGCGGCGTCGGCATTGGCCGCTCGATCCACGCCGGCCAGGTGGGCGTCGCCGACGGCACCGACCTCGCCGCCGCGAAGCTCACCGCGCTGCTCACCAACGACCCCGCCATGGGCGTGATCCGCCACGTCGACGCCGGCTACTCCCGCGCCGCCGAGGTCGCGGAGGAGCGGGGCGTCCGTGTCCCCCTGCCCCCGCACGTGCGCGACGCGGGGGACCCCGCCGGCGCCCAGCGCGAGGCGACCGCGCGCGCCGCGTCCCGCACCGCGCCGAAGGCGGGTGCCTGAGATGGCCCCCGCCGTCGCGGGCCTCGAACGGCGCAGCATCGACTTCGTCCCGGACGCCGAGCGGCACGGCCGCGTCTCCCAGCAGCTCACCCTCTGGTTCGGCGCGACCACGCAGATCACCGCCGTCGTGGACGGCGCCCTCGCGGTCGTCTTCGGCTCCCACGCCCTGTGGGCGATCGTCGGGCTCACGCTCGGCAACGTCCTCGGCGGGACCGTCATGGCACTGCACTCCGCGCAGGGACCCCGGCTGGGACTGCCCCAGATGATCTCCAGCCGCGCCCAGTTCGGCGTGATCGGGGCGGCGCTCCCGCTGGTCCTCGTGATCCTCATGTACCTCGGGTTCGCGGCGACGGGCACCGTGCTCTCCGGCCAGGCGATCAACCGCGTCCTGCACGTCGACGCCCCCTGGGTGGGGATCGTGCTGTTCGGCCTGATCACCTTCGTGGTCGCCGCGGTCGGCTACCGGTGGATCCACGGGCTGGGGCGGATCGCCACGGTGATGGGTGTGCTGGGCTTCGCCTGGATCACGCTGCGGCTGTTCACCGCGTACGACGCCGCGGGCCTGCTCTCCGACGCGACCTTCGACGCGGTGCCCTTCCTCCTGGCCGTGTCCCTCGGCGCCGGCTGGCAGCTGACCTTCGGCCCCTACGTCGCGGACTACTCCCGCTACCTCCCCGCGGGGACCCCGGCCCGCCGGACCTTCGGGGCGACCTTCGCCGGATCGGTGATCGGCTCCACCTGGGCCATGGCGATCGGGGCGCTCATCGCCTCCGTCCCGGGCTCCACCTTCCTGGACGACCAGGTGGGCTTCGTCGGCGAGCTGGCCGGAGGCGGGGCGATCGCGATCGTCATCTACCTCGTGATCGTCTCCGGCAAGCTCACCGTCAACACGCTCAACGCCTACGGCGGCGCGATGACCATGCTCACCACCGTCACCGGCTTCTCGCGGCGCGTCGTGGTCCGACCCGGCATGCGCCTCGCCTTCGTGCTCCTGTTCCTCGCGCTCTCCGTGATCATCGCGATCGCCGCCTCCGCGGACTTCCTCGCGAACTTCAAGAACTTCGTGCTGCTGCTGCTCATGGTGTTCACGCCGTGGAGCGCGATCAACCTCGTGGACTTCTACCTGGTCTCCCGGGAGCGGGTGGACATCCCCGCCCTCTACGACCCCCACGGCCGCTACGGCGCGTTCCGCGCGCCCGCCCTGGTCACCTACGTGATCGGCGTGCTCGTGCAGATCCCGTTCCTCGCCCAGACGATGTACACGGGCCCGCTGACGGTCGCCCTCGGCGGGGCGGACGTGAGCTGGATCGTGGGCCTCGTGGTCCCCGGCGCGCTCTACTGGGTGTGGGGCCGCGCCACGGACGTCTCGCCCGAGCGCACGATCCTCCCCGTCGACGCGCAGGAAGGGGCCCGGTCATGAGCGCCGTGCACGCCGGCTTCGACCGCCGCTGGGCCGAGCTGCTGCCTGTGGGCCGCGACGCCGCCTCGGGCGGCTACCGCCGCTTCGCCTGGACCCGCGAGGACCACACCCTGCGCGAGTGGTTCGCGGGGGAGTGCGAGGCCCTCGGCCTCGACCTCACCGAGGACCGCATGGGCAACCAGTGGGCCTGGTGGGGCGATCCCGACGAGACGCCGGGCGTCGTCATCGGCTCCCACCTCGACTCCGTGCCCGACGGCGGCGCGTACGACGGCCCGCTCGGCGTGGTCTCCGCGCTCGCCGCCGTGCAGGTCCTCCAGGAGGAGGGGTTCCGCCCCTCCGTCCCGATCGGCGTCGTGAACTTCGGGGACGAGGAGGGGGCGCGCTTCGGCGTCGCCTGCGCGGGCTCTCGCGTCATCACGGGAGCCATGACCGCGGAGCGGGCCCTGGGCCTGCGCGACGCGGACGGCGTGAGCATGGCCGAGGCCCTGCGCGCCGCCGGGCGCGGCCTCGGCCTCGGACCGGACCCGGCGACCCTCGCCCGCGTCGGCTCCTTCGTCGAGCTGCACGTCGAGCAGGGGAAGGCGCTCGCGCTCATGGACCCGGGGACCTCCGCGGTCGCCGTCGGCACCGACATCTGGCCGCACGGCCGCTGGCGCGCGGACTTCGCCGGCCGCGCCGACCACGCCGGCACCACGGCCCTCGCCGACCGGGCGGACGCGATGCTCGAGGCCGCGGCCTTCGCCCTCGCCGCCCGGGAGGCCGCCGCCCGCCGCGACGACCACGAGCACCGCTGCGTGGCGACCGTCGGCAAGCTCGAGGTGACCCCGGGCGGGATCAACGCGATCCCCTCCCACGTGACCGCCTGGCTCGACGCCCGCTCCCCGCGCGAGGACCTCGTGCAGGGGGTGATCGCGGACCTCCACGGGCTGTTCCCCGAGGCGCTGCGCGAGGAGTCCTGGACCCCCGCCACCCGCTTCGACGAGACGCTCACGCTGCGGGTGCGGGACGCGCTCGGGGAGGCCACGCCGCTGCTGGGCACGGGCGCCGGCCACGACGCCGGGATCCTCGCGAACGCCGGCGTGCCCACCACCATGCTGTTCGTCCGCAACCCCACCGGCTCCTCCCACACCCCCGAGGAGCATGCGGAGGCCGCGGACTGCCACGCGGGCGTGGACGCCCTGGTCACCGTCGTGAAGGAGCTCGCGGCATGAGCGGGACGGACGCCAGGGGCGCGCGGCGCACCCTCTGGTGCGAGCACGCGCTGCTGCCCGAGGGACACCGCCGCGGGGTGCGGATCGGCATCGACGCCGCCGGCCGGCTGGACCGGGTCGAGGTCGCCCCGCGGCAGGACGGCGACGAGATCCTGTCCGGCGTGACCCTGCCGGGCCTCGCGAACACCCACAGCCACGCCTTCCACCGGGCGCTGCGCGGCCGCACCCACGATGCGGGCGGCACCTTCTGGACCTGGCGCGAGCGGATGTACCACGTGGCCGCGCGCCTGGATCCCGAGCGCTATCTCGCCCTCGCCCGCGCCGCCTACGCCGAGATGGCGCTCGCCGGCGTCACCGCCGTCGGCGAGTTCCACTACGTCCACCACGCCCCCGGCGGCGCGCCCCATGCGGATCCGAACGCCATGGGCCGTGCGCTCGAGCAGGCCGCCGCGGAGGCGGGGGTACGGCTCACCCTGCTGGACACGCTCTACCTCGCGGGAGGCCTCGACGCGGGCGGGCACCTGCCCCCGGCTCCCGAGCAGCGCCGCTTCGCCGATCGCGACGCGGACGCCTGGGCGCAGCGGGTCCGGGACCTGCAGGAGCGCGAGGCGCCGCAGGGGGACATGCTCGTGGGCGCCGCGGCCCATTCCGTGCGCGCCGTGCCGCTCGACCAGCTCGAGCGGCTCGCCGCCCTGCTCCCCGAGCTCGGCGGGGGCGGGCCGCGCCTGCCGCTGCACGTGCACGTGAGCGAGCAGCCCGCGGAGAACGAGGCCTGCCTCGCCCATCACGGCCGCACCCCCGTGCGCCTGCTCGCCGACGCGGGCCTGCTGGACGAGCACCTCACCGCCGTCCACGCCACGCACCTCACGGCGGAGGACCTGCGCCTGCTCGGGGCGGCCCGGGCCTGGGCGAGCTTCTGCCCCACCACCGAGCGGGACCTCGCCGACGGCATCGGCCCCGCGCGGGCCCTGCGCGAGGCCGGGGCGCGGCTGTGCCTGGGCAGCGACCAGCACGCCGTGATCGACCTCGTCGAGGAGGCCCGCGCCCTCGAGATGCACGAGCGGCTGGCGAGCGGCGAGCGCGGCCGCCTCACCCCCGCGCAGCTGCTCGAGGCCGCGACCGGCCACGGCAGCATCGGGCGCCCCGACGCCGGGCGCCTCGCCGTCGGCGCCCCCGCGGATCTCGCGGTGCTCTCCCTGGACACGGTGCGCACGGCCGGCTCTGACCCGGCGCAGATCCTGCTCACCGCGACCGCGGCGGACGTCACCACCGTGATCCGCGGCGGGGAGACCATCGTCGCCGAGGGCCGTCACCGCCTGGGCGACGTGGCCCGCCTGCTCCAGGACGCCATCAGCCCCCTCTGGGAGGACGCATGACCAGCACCCTGCTCACCGGCATCAGCGAGCTGTGGACCCTCGACCCGGCCCTCGAGGAGCCGGACGAACGGGGCGCCGCTCCCGGTCAGGTGCTTCGCGACGCCGCGCTCGTGGTCGAGGACGGCCGTGTTGCCTGGACCGGCCCCGCCGCCGAGGCCCCCGCGGTGGATGCCCGCGAGGACCTCGGCGGCCGCGCCGTGCTCCCCGGCTGGGTCGACTCCCACACCCACCTCGTCTTCGACGGCGACCGCGCCGCCGAGTTCGAGGCGCGCATGGCGGGGGAGTCCTACGCCGCGGGCGGCATCGCCGTCACCACCGCCGCGACCCGCGCCGCGAGCGACGAGCGGCTCCTCGCCCTCGTCCGCTCCCGGATCGCGGAGGCCGCCGCAGGCGGCACCACGGCCCTCGAGACGAAGACCGGCTACGGCCTCACCGTCGGCGAGGAGGCCCGCGCCGCGCGCCTGCTCGACTCCCTCGCCCGGGCCGGGGAGATCGACGAGGTGACCTTCCTCGGTGCCCATCTCGTGCCCGAGGAGCACGCGGGCCGCGCGGAGGCCTACGTGGACCTCGTCGTGGGGGACATGCTGCAGGCGGTCGCCCCGCACGTGCGCTGGATCGACGTGTTCTGCGAGGACGGCGCCTTCGACCCGGGGCAGTCCGCCCGCGTGCTCGCCGCGGGCGCCGCCGCGGGCCTCGGACTTCGTGTGCACGGCCATCAGCTGGGCCGCAGCGGCGGCGTGGAGCTCGCCGTGCGCCACGGCGCCGCGAGCGTCGACCACCTCAACCACCTCGATGCGGGGGACGTGGACGCGCTCGCCGCGACCGCCTCCCTGCCCACCGCCCCCGGGGACGCCCCGGGCCGTCTCGCGGTGGATGCGGGGCCGACGGTCGCGACCGTGCTGCCCGCGTGCGACCTCTCCACCCGTGCCCCGCTCGCCCCCGCCCGCGCCCTGCTCGACGCGGGCGCCCACCTCGCGATCGCCTCGAACTGCAACCCCGGCACGAGCTACACGAGCGCCCTGGGCTTCTGCGTCGCGACCGCGGTGCTGCAGATGCGCCTCACCCTCGCCGAGGCGATCCGGGCCGCGACCCGCGGCGGGGCGCTCGCCCTGCGCCGCGACGACGTCGGCCACCTCGGCGTGGGAGCCCGCGCGGACCTCCACGTGCTCGACGCCCCCGCCGCGATCCACCTCGCCTACCGCCCCGGCATGCCGCTCACCCACGAGGTGCGCCGTGCCGGCCGGCGCCTGCCCTGAACCCGCCTCCCTTCGACCGAGAGGACCCGCCATGACCTCCCCCCGCACCCCCGAGACCGTCACGCTCTCCGGCACCGACATCACGCCGGAGCAGGTGCTCGCGGTCGCGCGCCGCGGCGCCCGCGTCGAGCTCGACCGCGCCGCCCGCGAGCACGTCGCCGCCGTCCGCGCCCACATCGACGCCCTCGCCGCGGGGGAGACCCCGGTGTATGGCGTCTCCACCGGGTTCGGCGCCCTCGCGGACACCTCCATCCCGCCGTCCATGCGCCACGCCCTCCAGCGCTCCCTCATCCGCTCCCATGCGGCGGGCGCCGGTCCCGAGGTGGAGAGGGAGGTGGTGCGTGCGCTGATGCTGCTGCGCGCCCGCACCCTCGCCTCGGGCCGCACGGGCGTGCGGCCCGTCGTCGTCGAGACGATGCTCGCCCTGCTGAACGCCGGCATCACCCCGATCGTCCACGAGTACGGCTCGCTCGGCTGCTCGGGGGACCTCGCCCCGCTGTCGCACTGCGCGATCGTCCTCATGGGGGAGGGGCGCGCCCGCGACCGCGACGGCGCGGAGCGTCCCGTCCCGGAGCTGCTCGAGGAGGCCGGGATCGCCCCCGTGCTGCTCGAGGAGAAGGAGGGCCTCGCCCTCATCAACGGGACCGACGGCATGCTCGGCATGCTGCTCATGGCCCTCGCGGACCTCGACGAGCTCGTGCGCACCGCGGATCTCACCACGGCCCTGACCGTGCAGGGCCTGCGCGGCCGGGACGGCGTCTTCCGTCCCGAGCTGCACGCGCCGCTGCGCCCGCACCCCGGGCAGGCGGCCTCCGCCGCGAACGTGCTGGCCCTGCTCGAGGGCTCCCCGATCATCGCCGACGTCGCCGCAGAGGGCTCCCGCGTCCAGGACGCCTACTCGCTGCGCTGCGCCCCGCAGGTCGCGGGCGCCGTGCGGGACACGATCGCGCACGCCCGCACCGTCGCCGAGCGGGAGCTGGCGAGCGCGATCGACAACCCCGTCGTGCTCGAGGACGGCACCGTCACCTCGAACGGCAACTTCCACGGCGCCCCGGTGGCCTACGTGCTCGACTTCCTCGCGATCGCGAGCGCGGACCTCGCCTCGATCGCCGAGCGGCGCACAGACCGGATGCTCGACAAGGCCCGCTCCCACGGGCTGCCGCCCTTCCTCGCCGACGACCCGGGCGTCGACTCGGGCTTCATGATCGCCCAGTACACGCAGGCGGCGCTGGTCTCCGAGATGAAGCGCCTCGCGGTGCCCGCGAGCGTGGACTCGATCCCCTCCTCGGCGATGCAGGAGGACCACGTCTCGATGGGCTGGCACGCGGCCCGCAAGCTCCGCACCTCCGTGGAGGACCTGCGCCGGGTGCTCGCGATCGAGCTGCTCACGGCCGCGCGGGCCGTGGACCTGCGCGCCCCGCTGCAGCCCTCGGCCGCGTGCGCCGCGGTGATCGGCGCGCTCCGCGAGGACGTGGAGGGGCCGGGGCCGGACCGCTTCCTCGCCCCGGACATCGCCGCCGCGGAGGCGGGCCTGCGGGACGGCTCCCTGCTCGCCGCCGCGGAGGGGGTCGTGGGCCCGCTCGCCTGATCCCGCGCGTGGACGGTGCGGGTCAGCGCACCGTCCACGCGCTCACCCGGACCGAGAGCGTCACCTCGAGCACGTCCGGCAGCGCGAGCGCGGCCGGGTCGACGTGGCGGGCGCTCGGGGTCATGAGCACGAGGTCCGCGGCCGCCTCCGCGCCGAGCCGCAGCGGCGCCCGCACGATGATCTCGGGGCCCGCCGTGAAGTGCGGGTCCAGGGCGGCGGCGAGCCGCTCCTCCTTGCGCGGGTCGATGCCGACCATCGCGGGCACCGTCTCCCGCAGCTCGGCGAGGTGGTCCGGTGCGGGGCGGGCCACGACGAGCCGGCCGCCCGGGCGCAGCACCCGTGCGAACTCGGGCGGGTTGCGCGGGGAGAACACGTCGAGCACGACGTCCACGGAGGCGTCGGCGAGCGGCAGGCGGGAGAAGAGGTCCGCCCCGACCGCGGCGAGGTCCTCGTGGGCGCGGGCCGCGAAGCGCAGGGAGCGGGTCGAGGTGTCCAGGCCGATGCCGAGGGTCCCCGGCTGCTCCGCGAGCAGGGCGGCGAGGTACCAGCCCGAGCCGCAGCCCGCGTCCAGGACCGTCCGACGGGCGGCGGCGGGGCTCCCGTCGGGGCCGGCGCAGGCCTCCGGGGCGGCGAGGTCCAGCACCGCGTCCCGCAGCGGGCCGTAGGCGCCGGTCGCGAGGAAGCGGTCCCGGGCCCGGGCCATGTCGTCGTCGTCCCCGCTCACGGGCGCGGGACCGGAGAGCAGGGAGACGGATCCGCCGCGCGCCGCGTCGAAGCGGTGGCCGCCCGCGCAGCCCAGGGTGCGCTCCCGGGCGTCGAGCGGCAGCGCGCACACGGGACAGCGCAGCAGCGGCAGCGCGGCGAGCAGGGCGGCGGGGAGCGGGCGGGTCACGGGGACACGGTACGGGGTGCACCGGCCCTACGCTGGCGCCATGACGGCACAGCGGCAGGACCATCACGAGCGCGTGGCCCCGGAGCGGATCGCCCTGCGGCTCCTGCTCGAGGAGGACGCCGCACGCCTCGCCCACCTCGAGACCGTGAACCGCGAGCACCTGCTCACCGGGGCCCCGGTGCGCCCCGAGGGATGGGCGACGGAGGAGGGGCAGCGGCGCATGATCCGCTCGCTGCGCACCCAGCTCGAGGCCGGGTCCGCGGTCCCGCTCGTCATCACCGTGGACGACGAGGTCGTGGGCCGGCTGACCCTCAGCGGCGTGCTGCGCGGCCCCGCCCAGTGGGCGAGCCTCGGCTATTGGGTCGATGCGGGGGCGAGCGGGCGCGGTGTCGCCTCCTGCGCCGTGCGCGAGGCCGTCGATCTCGCCTTCGGCGCGCTCGACCTGCACCGCGTCGAGGCGAGCGTCGCCGTGGGCAACGAGGCCTCCGCCCGGGTCCTCGAGCGCAACGGCTTCACGCAGATCGGCCTCGCCCCGCAGTACCTCCGGCTCGGCTCGGCGGGCGGCGGCTGGGCGGACTGCCGCCTGTTCCATCGGATCAACCCCGCCTGGCGCGGCGAGGGCTGAGCCGACGGGGCCGACGGCGCCGTCGGCCGTCCCGGCGTCGGCCCCGTCGGCAGGCCCCTCAGGCCCCGACGTACTGCGCGAGCGCCTCGCCGGTGAGGCCCGCCCGCTCGGCGACGAGCTGCGCGGGCGTGCCCTCGAAGACGACGGTGCCGCCGTGCTGGCCGGCGCCGGGGCCCATGTCGATGATGCGGTCCGCGTGCGCCATCACGGCCTGGTGGTGCTCGATGACGATCACGGACTTCCCCGCGTCCACGAGGGCGTCCAGGAGCGCGAGCAGCTGCTCGACGTCCGCCATGTGCAGCCCCGAGGTGGGCTCGTCGAGCACGTAGATCCCGCCCTTCTCGCCCATGTGGGTCGCGAGCTTGAGGCGCTGCCGCTCGCCGCCGGAGAGGGTCGTGAGCGGCTGGCCGATCGTGAGGTAGCCGAGGCCCACCTGGTCCAGGTGGCCGAGGATCCGCGCCGCGGCGGGGACCTTCGCCTCCCCGTCGGAGAACAGCTCGCGCGCCTCCGCGACGGACATCTCGAGCACGTCGGCGATGCTGCGCCCGCCGAGGGTGTGCTCGAGCACGGACGCCTGGAAGCGGCGGCCCTCGCACTCCTCGCACACCGACTCGACGGTCTCGAGGAAGCCCAGCTCGGTGTACGTGACGCCGGCGCCGTTGCACACGGGGCAGGCGCCCTCGGAGTTCGCGGAGAACAGGGCGGGCTTGACGCCGTTCGCCTTCGCGAAGGCCTTCCGGATCGGCTCGAGCAGTCCCGTGTAGGTCGCGGGGTTCGAGCGGCGCGAGCCGCGGATCGGGGACTGGTCCACCATGACGACGTCCGCGTCGCGGGGGAGGGAGTCGTGGATGAGCGAGCTCTTGCCGGAGCCTGCCACGCCGGTGACGACGGTGAGCACGCCGAGCGGCACGTCGACGTCGACGTCGCGCAGGTTGTGGGTGCTCGCCCCGCGGATCTCGAGGGCCCCGGTGGGCTCGCGCACCGTCTCCTTGAGGCGGGTGCGGGCGGCGAGGAAGCGGCCCGTGAGGGTGCCGGAGGCGCGCAGCCCCTCGACGTCCCCCTCGAACACGAGCTCGCCGCCGTCGCGGCCGGCCCGCGGGCCCAGGTCGACGACGTGGTCCGCGATCTCGATGGTCTCCGGCTTGTGCTCGACGACGAGCACCGTGTTGCCCTTGTCCCGCAGCTCCAGGAGCAGCTCGTTCATCCGGGAGATGTCGTGGGGGTGCAGGCCCACCGTCGGCTCGTCGAAGACGTAGGTGACGTCGGTGAGGGCGGAGCCGATGTGCTGGACGAGCTTCGTGCGCTGCGCCTCGCCGCCGGAGAGCGTGCCGGAGGGGCGGTCCAGGGAGAGGTAGCCGAGGCCGATCCCGACGAAGGCGTCGAGCAGGGCGCGGAGGTTCGCCAGCAGCGGGCCCACGCCCTCGTCGTCGAGGCCCGCGACCCAGTCGCGCAGGTCGGTGACGGGCAGGGCGGAGACGTCGGCGATGGAGACCCCGTCGATGAGGGACGTGCGGGCGTGCTCCGCCAGCCGCGTGCCCTCGCAGTCGGGGCAGGTGATGAAGGTGACCGCGCGGTCCACGAAGGCGCGGATGTGCGGCTGCATCTGGTCGCGGTCCTTGGACAGCATGGACTTGCGGATCTTCGGGACGAGCCCCTCGTAGGTGAGGTTCACGTCCCCGATCTTCACCTTCGTGGGCTCCTTGTAGAGGAAGTCCTCGCGCTGGCGGGCGGTGAAGTCCTGGATCGGGACGTCCGGCGGCATGAACCCGGACTCGCGGATGATCCGCACGTTCCAGCCGTCGCCCGTGTAGCCGGGGATCGTGAACGGATCCTCGGAGAGGGTCTTCGTGCCGTCGTACAGCTCCGTCAGGTCGAGGTCGCTCACGTTGCCCATGCCCTCGCAGCGCGGGCACATGCCGCCCACGCGGGAGAAGTCCGCCTTCTCCGCGAGGGTCCTCCCGCCCTTCTTCACGGTGATCGCGCCGGCGGCGGAGACCGAGGGGACGTTGAAGGAGTACGCGCCGGGGCCGCCCACATGGGGCTCGGCGCGGCGGGAGAAGAGGGTGCGCAGGTAGGCGCTCGCATCCGTGATGGTGCCGACGGTCGAGCGGGGGCCGCCGCCGAGGCGCTCCTGGTCCACGACGATCGCGGAGGTCACCCCGGAGAGCACGTCCACCTCGGGGCGCGAGGTCGAGGGCATGAAGCCCTGCACGAAGGCGCTGTAGGTCTCGTTGAGCAGGCGGCGGGACTCCGCGGCGATCGTCCCGAACACGAGCGAGCTCTTCCCGGAGCCGGAGACGCCCGTGAAGACGGTGAGGCGGCGCTTGGGGATGTCGACGTCGACCCCGCGGAGGTTGTTCTCGCGGGCCCCGACCACGTGGATCACGTCATGGGCGTCGGCGGGATGGGCGGCGGCGGTCATGGCGGCTCCTGGGTGCGGTGGGGCGTCGGGACCGATTCAACCAGGATCACCCCGCCGGCGCGCGGCGGACTAGCCTGGCACGGTGAACGCGCAGACCCATTACGACATCGCCCTCATCGGCTCCGGCTCGGTGAACTCCTTCCCGGGACCGGACCTCGCGGGCCGCAGCATCGTGCAGATCGACCGCGGGGTGGGCCCGCAGGCCGTCTTCGGCGGCACCTGCCTGAACCTCGGCTGCATCCCCACGAAGATGTTCGTGCGCACCGCGGATCTCGCGCTCGCGCCGTCGGAGTCCGCCGCGCTCGGTGTGCGCGAGCGGCTCGAGGGCGTGGACTGGCCCGCGATCCGGGACCGGATCTTCGGCCGGATCGACCCGATCTCCGCGGGCGGCGAGGAGTACCGCGCCTCCCACGAGGACAATGCGAACCTCACCCTGCTGCGCGGCGAGGCCCGCTTCACGGGCCCGAAGACCCTGCGGGTCGAGCTCGCGGACGGCACCACCCGTGAGATCACCGCGGACACGATCGTCCTCGGCGCCGGCTCCCGCCCCGAGATCCCCGCGATCGACGGGCTCGCCGACGCCGCCCCGCAGACCTCCGACACGGTCATGCGGATGGACGCGCTGCCCGCCTCGATGCTGATCCTCGGCTCGGGGATCATCGCCGTCGAGTTCGCGCACGTGCTCGACGCGCTCGGCGTGGACGTCACCCTCGTCGCCCGCTCGCAGCGGGTGCTGCGCGCGGCCGACGCCGACGTCTCCGCCCGGCTCACCGAGATCCTCGGCGGCCGGATCCGGCTCGAGACGGGCCTGGACACGACCTCCGTGCGCCGCACCGAGGGCGGTGTCGAGCTGCGCGGCACGCGCGGCCGGGAGGAGGTGGTCCTGCAGGCGGAGGACGTGCTCGTCGCGACCGGTCGGCGTCCCAACTCCGACCGGCTCGACGTGGCCGCCGGCGGGATCGGCCTCGCCGAGGGCGGCCGGGTCGCCGTGGACGCCTACCAGCGGGTGCTCGACCCGGAGGGCCAGGTCCTCCCCGGCGTGTGGGCGCTCGGGGACATCTCGAGCCCCGATCAGCTCAAGCACGTCGCGAACCATCAGCTGCGGATCGTGCGGCACAACGTGCTGCACCCGGAGGAGATGCGCCGCTCCGACGAGATGCCCGTGCCCTTCGGCGTCTTCACCCATCCCCAGGTGGCCTGGGTGGGGGTGGACGAGGAGACGGCCCGCGCGGAGGCCGAGCGCTCCGGCCGCGAGATCCGCGTCGCCGTGCAGGAGTACGCCTCGATCGCCTACGGCTGGGCGATGGAGGACACCACCGGGTTCCTCAAGCTCGTCGTGGACGCGGAGTCCACGGCGATCCTCGGCGCGCAGATCATCGGCCCGGAGGCGACCTCGCTCATCCAGCTGCTCGTGCAGGCGATGAGCACAGGGCAGACGGCCCGGGACCTCGCGCGCACCCAGTACTGGATCCACCCGGCGATGCCGGAGCTCGTGGAGAACGCCCTGCTGCAGGTCGCTGACTGACCCGTCCCCGTCACCGGGGAGGGCCGGGGGAGGACCCGTCGGTCAGTTCCCCTCCTCGGCCCCCGGCAGGCAGGACTTCAGCGGGTCCTGCTCGATCACCGGGGCGGCGGACTCGCTCGAGGTCTCGTCCTCCGAGGAGGAGGACTCCTCCTCGGAGGACGTGGCCTCCTCGGTCGTGGTCTCCTCCTCCTCGGCGGAGGAGCTGGACTCCTGGTCCGGGGCGGCGCCCGTCTCCGCGGGCTCCGTGGAGCCTGCCTTCGTCTCCCCGGTCACGGACTGCGCACCGGTGGACTGCATGGAGTCCTCGATCGAGGCCTGGGTCCACTTCTTGAGGTAGTCCCAGTCGGCGTCGTAGCTCGGCGTGACGTCCTGCGTGATCGGGTAGGACTTGAAGCCCGCGTCCTTGATCCGCAGGGCGAGCTCGGCGAAGGCGTCGATGTCCGAGGTCGGGATGTCGGTGACGATGTTGTTCTCGGTCGCCGTGACGAGGCCCGGGATCGACATGGCGAGCGTCGCCGGGTTGGACTCCTCGGTGACCACGCGCACCATGCGCTGCTGGCGGCACATGCGGTTGAAGTCGTCGGAGCCCTCACGGGAGCGGGCGTACCAGAGGGCGTGGTAGCCGTCGAGGTGCTGCTGGCCGGGCTCGATGTACCCGGTGATCGGGTATTTGCCGCCCGTGGCCTGGTTGGTGCCGCCGCCGATCGGGATGCGGCGCTCCACGACCATGTCCACGCCGCCGATCGCGTTGACCATGTCCTCGAAGCCCTGCAGATTCACCTGCGCGTAGTAGTCGGTCTTCAGGCCGAGGGTCTCCTCGACGGCCCAGGTGGTCGCGGTGAGACCGGGGCTGTCGTCCCCGGGGAAGAGGTCCTTGTTCTCCTCCGCCCAGGTCCACACGGCGTTGATGAGGTTCTGGTTCTTCCCGTAGTAGTCGAAGCCGTCGGGGAACTTCTCGGCGGCGACTGTGCCCTCGGGGAAGCGCACCTTCTCGAGGTTGCGGGGGATCGAGAAGAGGGCCGTCTTGCCGGTCGCGGTGTCCACGGAGGCGACCATGATCGTGTCCGGTCGGGTGCCCGTGCGGTCCTGCCCGGCGTCCTGGCCGAGCATGAGGATGTTGATGCGCCCGACGCCGGCCCACGGGTCCTCGCCGTCCGCGAGGGTGGAGGAGCCCGAGCGGGAGAACACGGAGTCGGAGCCGAGCAGCCCCTGGGTCGCCCACAGCGACTGGACGCCGCGGCCGAAGGGCAGGCCGACGGCGATCACCATGACGGCGGCGAGGCCGAGCGCGACGAACCGGCGCCGGCGCTCGAGCCGCTGCGCCGTGGAGTGCGCGAGGGCGGCGAGGACGATCTGCACCATCCACACGATCATCGCGACCGCGGCGGCGACGAGCAGGGCGATCAGCACGCCGCGGTGGGTGACGAGCTTGACGCCCGTGCGCAGGGGGTCGCCGAGCAGCAGGAAGGCCGCGACGCCGAGGACGACGGCGGCGAGCACGCCGAGCAGCACCCAGCCGAGCTTCCGCATCCGGGTCGTGACCAGGCCCAGGCCCGGCAGCACCGTGGTGCCGACCGTCCAGGCGGCCACGCGTCCCAGGCTCCCGCCGCGGCGGGAGGGCTCGGGGCGCTCGTCGCGAGGGCCCCGATCCGAGGGAGGCTCGTCCCCGGAGCCGGAGCCGGAGCCGGAGCCGGAGCCGGAGCCGGAGCTCGCGGCCGCGGCGGAGCCGGCGGCGGCTGCGGGAGCGGCGGCGGTGACGTCGGCCGGGCGCGAGGGCTCTCGCGGGGGGACGGCGCCGCGCTCGGCGGCCGCGGCGGGACGGCCGGCGGTGGACCAGGCGTCGTGCTCCTCTGTGGGCTCGGGGGAGGAGGCCGCCGCCGCGAGATCGTGCTCGGCGGCGATCGGGCGCGCCGCGCGCCGGCCGTGGCCGGTGCGACGCGCCGGGGGGACGGCGGACCCGCTGGGGTCGGCGACGGGCGCCGCAGCGCTAGTCGGGCTCCCGGAGGGTGCGACGGGGTCCGCGGCCGGGCGGAGGGGCTCCGTGGGCGGTTCGGCGGAGGCCGCCGGCGCGACGGGACGGGAGGAGGCCGCGGGGCGATCGCCGTGCTCGCCCCGGTCGGCGTGCGCGGTCCGATCGGCGTGCACCGTCGGATCGGCGGGCGCGCTCGCTGCGGTCCGCCCACCCTGTGCGGCCTGGTCGACCGGTGTGCTCGGCGCGGCGGGGTCGACGGGATCCGCGCCGCGATCGGCGGGGGCGTCCACCCAGGTGCGGGGGGACGTGCCGAACGCCTGCTCCCGGTTCTGCCGGGCGACGTCGGGAGGGAGGGGGCGGGACGAGTCGCGGCGGACCGGCTGCTGATGCCGGCCTCCACGACGATTCCTGCGCCACGAGGCCGAATCCGTCATACGGGCCATCCTAGGTTCTCCCTCTGCAGGACCCGGGACGCGCCTGTGAGGGGATCGTGGAGGTCGCAGGGATCCGGGATCCCTATCCTGAGGACATGCGCCTCATCCACACCCCGTCGACGGACCTCACCTACGACGACTGCTTCTTCCTCCCCGCCCGCTCCGACGTCACCTCCCGGTTCGACGTGGACCTCGCGAGCGACGACGGCACCGGCACCACGATCCCCCTGGTCGCGGCCAATATGACCGCCGTCTCCGGCCGCCGGATGGCCGAGACGATGGCGCGCCGCGGCGGCCTCGCCGTGCTCCCGCAGGACCTCTCCGCGGAGCGCATCGACTCGATCGTCCGCTCGCTGAAGACCCGAGACCTGCTTGTCGACCACCCGCTCACCCTCACCGCCGACGCCACCCTCGGCCAGGCCGCGTCGCTGCTGCCCAAGCGGCCCCACGGCGTCGTCGTCGTCGTGGACGGGGAGCGTCGCCCGCTCGGCGTCGTCGGCCCCGAGGAGATCGCGGGCCGGGACTCCTTCGCCGCCGTCGGCGACCAGCTCGCCGCGGACGTGCTCGTGCTCCGTCCCGCGGATCTCGAGGCGGAGCCCGCGGCGCTGCACGCCCGGATCGCCGCGACCCACCACGACGCGGCCGTCGTCGTCACCGAGGACGGCGTGCTCCAGGGCGTGCTCACCGCGACCGGCGTGCTCCGCTCCACGATCTACCGCCCGGCGACCGACGCCGAGGGCCGCCTCCGCGTCGCCGTCGCCGTCGGCATCAACGCCGACGTCGCCTCCCGCGTCACCGACCTCGTCGCCGCCGGCACCGACGTCATCGTCCTGGACACCGCCCATGGCCACCAGGACAAGATGATCGAGGCGCTCCGCACCGCGCGCGCCGTGCTCGGCCCCTCCGAGGGGACTCCCGTCCGGCTCGTCGCCGGCAACATCGTCACCGCCGAGGGGACGCGCGAGCTCATCGAGGCCGGCGCCGACATCGTCAAGGTGGGTGTGGGTCCGGGCGCCATGTGCACGACCCGCATGATGACCGGCGTCGGCCGGCCTCAGTTCTCCGCCGTGCTCGAGTGCGCCGCCGAGGCCGCCCGCCACGGGAAGCACGTGTGGGCGGACGGCGGCGTGCGCCACCCCCGCGACGTGGCCCTCGCGCTCGCCGCGGGCGCCTCGAACGTCATGATCGGCTCCTGGTTCGCGGGGACCTTCGAGTCGCCCGGCGAGATGCGCACCGACGAGCACGGCCGCCGCTACAAGGAGAGCTTCGGCATGGCCTCCAAGCGGGCCGTCTCCCACCGCACCGCGCACGAGGACGCCTTCGCCCGGGCCCGCAAGGGCCTGTTCGAGGAGGGCATCTCGAGCTCGCGCATGTACCTCGCGGAGGGCTCCGGCAGCGTCGAGGGGCTCATCGACGAGATCACCGCCGGCGTGCGCTCCTCCTACACCTACGCCGGCGCGCGCAGCACGCCCGAGTTCCGTGACCGCGCGGTGATCGGCCTGCAGGGCGCGGCGGGCTACGCCGAGGGCCGGCCGCTCTCCAGCTCCTGGACCTGACGCCCGACCGGGGAGCGGCAAGGCCGCCGCTCCCCGGGCGACCCGGTAGGCTCGCGCCCATGACGACTCTCGTGATCGGTGGTGCCGGGTACATCGGGTCGCACGTGGTGCGGCTCCTCCTCGACAAGGGGGAGCGGGTGATCGTCGTCGACGACCTGTCGACCGGCTTCCGCTCCCGTACGGAGGGGGCCGAGCTGCTCGAGCTCGACGTGACCCTCCCCGACGCGGTCGAGAAGCTCGCCTTCGCCCTGCGCTCCTCGGGCGCCGACTCCGTGATCCACTTCGCCGCCCACAAGCAGGTCGGCGAGTCCGTCGCGAACCCGGAGATGTACTGGCACGACAACGTCGGCGGCCTCGCCAACGTGCTCGCCGCCTGCGCGAGCGCCGAGGTGCGCGACGTGGTCTTCTCCTCCTCCGCCGCCGTCTACGGCGTGCCCGACGTCGACCTCGTCACCGAGGACCTCGCCCCGCAGCCCATCAACCCCTACGGCGCGACCAAGTACGTGGGGGAGTGGATGCTCGCCGACGCCGAGCGCGCCCACGACATGCGCACCGTCGCCCTGCGCTACTTCAACGTCGCCGGGGCCGGCTGGCCGGAGCTCGCCGACACCCAGGTCATGAATCTGGTGCCGATCATCCTCAACGCCCTCGAGAAGGGGCGCACGCCCACCGTCTTCGGCGACGACTACGACACCCCGGACGGCACCTGCATCCGCGACTACGTGCACGTGCTGGACCTCGCCCACGCCCACATCGCGGCGCTGGACTACCTGCGCGGCGAGGAGCGCCCGCACCGCGTCTTCAACGTCGGGACCGGCGAGGGCTCGAGCGTGCTCGAGGTCATCGACGCGGTCGCCCGCGTCAAGGGCATCGACATCACCCCGGAGATCGGCCCGCGCCGTGCGGGCGACCCCGCCCGCCTGATCTGCTCCGGCGACCGGATCGCGCAGCACCTGGGGTGGAAGTCCGAGCACGGGCTCGAGGACATCGTCCGCTCCGCGGTTGAGGCCCGCGCCCAGGGCGTCGACCCGTCCTGATCACCGCGCCCGCAGCACGACGACGGCGCCGGTCCCCTCGGGGTCCGGCGCCGTCGTCCGTCCCGGCGAGTCCGGGCCGCGGTGATCAGGTGAGGTAGCGGTAGATCGGGTCGTGCGGGTCGATCCGCTCGATCTGCATCTGGGAGGCGGCCATCCGTCCCATGAGCGGCTCGAGATCGGCGCGGGAGCCGATCTCGACGCCCACCAGGGCCGGGCCCTCCTCGCGGTTGTTGCGCTTGATGTAGTCGAACAGGACGATGTCGTCGTCCGGCCCGAGCACGCGGTCCAGGAAGCGCCGCAGCGCCCCCGGCTCCTGCGGGAAGGTCACGAGGAAGTAGTGCTTGAGCCCCTCGTGGACGAGGGAGCGCTCGACGATCTCCGTGTACCGCGAGACGTCGTTGTTGCCGCCGGAGACGACGACGATGACGTCACCCTCCCCGTCCTCGTCCGCGGTGAGGCCGCGGACCGCCCCGGTCGCGACGGCCGCGGCGGCGAGGGCGCCTGCCGGCTCGGTGATGATCCCGTCCACCTGGTAGAGCGAGAGCATCTCGGTGCACACGGCGCCCTCGTCGACGCTCAGCAGCTCCGGCTCGATCGCCTGGACCATGCGCAGCGGCCCCGCGCCCACACGGCGCACGGCGGCGCCGTCGACGAAGCGGTCGAGCTCGCGCAGGGTCACCGGGTGGCCCGCGCGCACGGCGGCCGCCATGGACACGGCCCCGGCGGGCTCGACGCCGACGATGCGCATCGTCGGCGTGCGCTCGCGCAGCCAGGCCCCGCAGCCGCCCAGCAGACCGCCGCCGCCCACGGGCAGCACCATGGTCGACGCCTCGCGGCCGTGCTCGTGGCGCAGCTGCTCGACCGCCTCGAGGGCCACGGTGCCCTGGCCGGCCATGATCGTCGGATGGTCGAAGGGCGGCACCGTCACGGCGCCCGTCCGCTCGGCGTCGTCCGCCGCGGCGGAGGCGGCGTCGTCGAAGGTGTCCCCGGTGAGGACGAGCTCGACGAGGTCGCCGCCGATCGCGACGATCCGGTCCCGCTTCTGGCGCGGGGTGGTGCCGGGCACGTAGATGCGGCCGCGGATGCCGAGCTCGCGGCACGAGCGGGCGACGCCCTGCGCGTGGTTCCCGGCGCTCGCGGCGACGACGCCCGCGGCGCGGGACTCCTCGTCCAGCGCGGCCATGAACAGGTGGGCGCCCCGCAGCTTGTACGAGCGCACGGACTGCAGGTCCTCGCGCTTGAGCCACACGGGCACCCCGGCGATCTCGCTGAGCCGCTCCGAGCGGTGCAGGGGCGTGCGGCGCAGCACGGGGGCGAGGGTCGCCGCGGCGGCCTCGACGTCCTCCGCGGTGAGCGGGAGGGGACCGGCGGCCTGGTCGGCCTGCTGCTCGTGGGGGGAGGGCGCGGTCACGGGCGGGGCTCCTCGGGGTCGGTGGGCACCGGGACGACGAGCGCGGTCGCGATCGCGGCGACCCCCTCGCCGCGGCCGGTCAGGCCCAGGCCGTCGGTCGTGGTGCCCGAGACGGAGACCGGTGCGCCGGCGGCGGCCGCCATGGCCGCCTCCGCCTCGGCGCGACGACGGGAGATCGGGGGACGGTTGCCGATCACCTGGACGGAGACGTTGCCGATCCGGAAGCCGGCGGCGGTGACGAGCCGCGCGGCCTCCGCGAGCAGGGTCGTGCCCGCCGCGCCGGCCCACTCGGGCCGATCGGTGCCGAAGTGCGCGCCGAGGTCGCCGATGCCGGCGGCGGCGAACAGCGCGTCGCAGGCCGCGTGGCAGGCGACGTCCGCGTCGGAATGGCCGACGAGACCTCGCTCACCGTCCCACCGCAGCCCGGCGATCCACAGCTCCCGGTCGGAGCCCGCGGGCGCGAGGGCGTGGACGTCCGTGCCGGTGCCCACGCGGGGCAGCGCGGTCATCGCGGCGTGCTCTCGAGACGGTCGAGGATCGCGTCGAGATCGGTGTAGGTCAGCGCGGGGTTCGTGCCGAGCAGCAGCGGCATCCCGTTGACGCGGGGGATGCCGAGGGTCGAGGGGAGGTCGACGGTGGAGACCACGACATCGGCCGTGAACTGGGGGGAGAGCAGGTCGATCACGGTGGACTGGACCACCTCCGCGTCCCCGGTGCGGTGCGCGAGGTGGTCGCGCACCTGCTGGGCGATGAGGGCGGAGGTGGCGATCCCCGCCCCGCAGACGACGGCGATCGTGAGCATGCGTGCTCCTGGTGCTCGAGGGAGGGCGAGAGGTGCCCCGGGACGATCCTCGATTCTTCCATGCCCGGCGGGGTCGGTCCACGCGGCGCCGCTCGCCGTCTACGATGCCGGGGTGAGCCAGTCCCGCCGTCACCGCCCCTCCCGCCTGCGCGGGCGGGCCGCGGGCATCGTGCTCGCCGGGGGATCCGGGACGCGGGTGGGCGCCGGCATCAACAAGGCCTTCCTGCCGCTCGCGGGGCGCAGCATCGCCAGCTGGGGGCTCAACACGCTGGGATCGGTCGACGGCGTGGGACTGCTGGTCTTCGTGGTCCGGCCCGACGACCTCGAGCACGCGCGCTTCGTCGCCTCGCGGGAGAGCGCGCACCACCTCGAGATCATCACCGGCGGCGACACCCGCCAGGAGTCCGAGCTGCTGGCCCTGCGCCATCTCGCGGACAGGATCGACCACGGCGTCATCGACACGGTGCTGATCCATGACGCGGCGCGCCCGCTCGTCTCCCACGGCCTGGCCGCGGCGGTGCTGCACGCGGCCCGCGAGGCCGGGGGAGCAGTGCCGGGCATCCCGGCCGAGGGGATCGCCCCGGTGGACGGCCCGGACGCCCTCGCGACGGGCGCCTTCTCCCCGGACTCCCTGCTGCGCGTGCAGACCCCGCAGGGCTTCGACGCGGCGACGATCCTGGACGCGTACGAGCAGGCGGCCCGGGACGGCTTCGTGGGCACGGACACGGCGTCCTGCGCCGAGGAGTACACGGACATCCCCGTCACCTGGGTGCGCGGCGAGGAGACCAACTTCAAGATCACCTATGCGCAGGATCTGCTCCTGGCCCAGGACGTCGTCACCGCGCTAGGTTTGAGATCCGTGTGAGGAGGGGATGATGGCCGTCGAGGAGAGCTTCCTGCGCTGCACCGCATGCGACCAGGAGGCGGAGCACGTGGTGATTTACGCCGGTCGCTTCGTCTCCGAGATCCAGTGCACCGGGTGCGGAGCGGTCACCAAGCTCGACGTGAGCGACGAGTACCTTCCGGACCTCCGCCAGCGGATCTCGAGCAAGCCCGGCCGGCTCCTGCGCCGCCTGTGCGCGGATCCCGGTGAGCTCGCGAGCACCCTGCCCGTGCGCACGCTCTCGAAGCCGGCGCGGATGGTGGAGGAGTTCCGGACGGTCTGGCGCTCGCGTCGCAGCCGGTGACGGAGCGCTCGCGCCGACGGGGCTGACGGAGCGCTCGCGCCGACGGGGCTGACGGAGCGCTCGCGGCGCCGGGGATGACCGAGCGGGTCCCGCGGTGACGCCGCGCTCAGGTGCGGCGGGCGAGACCCTGCCGCGAGGTGGTGTCGCGGGCGAGGCCCAGCGAGATCTGCGCCTGCCACAGCGTGAGACGGTCCACGACCGCGAAGCCGTCGTGCGAGCCGTGCATGGTCCGCACGTCCCCGCCGCCGGCGAGCACGGCGAGGATCTCGTCCTCCGGGGCGTCGGCACCGGTGCCGACCGCACCGGCCATGCGGGCCGTCGCCGCGCGGAGCGCCTCGCGGCGCAGCAGCCGGGGGCTCTGGAGGACGGCGAGGGTGCTGCGGTCGATGTTGCGCAGCCCCGCGCTCCCGGCCTCCTTGACGGAGTCCGTCATGGCGACGGTGGGCACGACGGCGTCCACGCCGTCGACGAGGGCCGCCATCACCTCCCGGTGCGCGGAGGCGGGGGTGAGGGCGCGCTCGGCGTCGTGCAGGAGCAGGGCCGGCTCGTCGCACGCCTCGAGCGCGGCGAGGATCTGGTCGCGGCGGGAGCCGTCGCGGGGGACGAGCACCGCTCCGTGCGGCAGCGTGCCCTCGAGCCGCACGGCGATCGCCGAGGGCGCCACCACCACAGCGGGCGGCGGGCACACCTCGGCGAGTGTTCCCAGGAGCCGGTCCACGAGCCGGGAGCCGCCCAGGAGCTGCAGGGCGGGGGCAGTGGTCGCGCCCCGCTCCTCGGGCCCCGAGGGGGCCACGAGGACGACAGGGCGCACCGCTGCTCCGGCGCGGGGGACGGGCACGGAGGGAGGCGGGTTCAGGGCCGCGCCTTCAGGAGGCGAGGACCTCGTCGAGGATCGACTCGGCGCTGGACTCGTCGGTCTTCTCGGCGAGGGCGAGCTCGGAGACGAGGATCTGACGGGCCTTGGCGAGCATGCGCTTCTCCCCGGCGGAGAGACCGCGGTCCTGGTCGCGGCGCCAGAGGTCGCGCACGACCTCGGCGACCTTCTTCACATCGCCGGAGGCCAGCTTCTCGACGTTCGCCTTGTAGCGGCGGGACCAGTTGGTGGGCTCCTCCGTGTACGGCAGGCGGAGGACCTCGAAGACCTCGTCGAGGCCCTTCTTGTCGACCACGTCACGGACGCCGACCATGTCGACGTTGTCGGCCGGGACCTCGATGGTCAGATCGCCCTGGGCGACCTTGAGCTTGAGGTAGGTGCGTTCCTCGCCCTTGATGGTGCGGGTCTTCACCTCCTCGATGAGGGCTGCACCGTGGTGCGGGTAGACGACGGTCTCGCCGACGACAAAGTTCATGTGTCTGGTCCCCTTTCCGCGGAACAGTCTATCACCGACCACCTGTGCTACTCTTCGCGCGCTCATGCCCGCTAGCAGGTGAGAGGGCCCGGCATGATGTCCGACCCGACGCCCGGCCGAGCGCCCGGCCCGGCCGGCACCGTGCCCGGAGGGGGTGTCCGAGTGCGGTACCCTGGCAGGGCTGTCCCTGCCCCTCCCCGTCGTGCCTGCAGTGCACCGAACAGGAGTTCCCCGTGCGTCGTCCCCGCCGACTCGTGCTCTCCGTCGCCGCCCTCGGCCTCGTCGCCGCGGCCTCCGGCTGCTCCTACTTCAACCCGGTGCAGACGCACGACTTCTACCAGGCGGCCGACGGCACCAACGCCAACCTCGAGCAGGACTCCGGCGCCCTCGCGGCGGGCGTGCGCAACGCGATCGTCGTCGTCGACGACTCCGGCAGCGCCGAGCTCCGCGGCTCCGCGGTCAACTACCTCGAGGACGACATCACCCTCGACCTCGAGGGCTCCGTCGACGGCGCCTCCGCCTTCACCGCGTCCGTCGCCGTCCCCGCCGGCGGCTCCGTCGAGCTGGGCCCGGGCGAGGGCGAGCAGGCCGTGGACATCGCCGCGCTCGACGTCGCCCCCGGCGACATCATGCAGCTGACGGTCACGCTGGACGGCGAGTCCACCGAGATCTCGCTGCCCGTCACCGACACGACGCTCGCCTACTACCAGGACTCGAGCACGGACCCCAACGGCGAGGGCGCGGCCTCGGACGGCGGCGGCGCCTCCGACGGCGGCGAGGGCTGAACCGCCTCGCACCAGGTATGACGAAGGGCCCCCGGGATCACCCGGGGGCCCTTCGTCGTCGCCGGGCCCGTCGGCCGGCAGCCCTGCGCGGTCCCTGCGCGGTCAGGCGCCGGTGGACTCGAACTTGTAGCCCAGGCCGCGCACGGTCACGAGGTGCACGGGGTTCTTCGGGTCGTCCTCGATCTTCGCGCGCAGCCGCTTTACGTGCACGTCGAGGGTCTTCGTGTCGCCCACGTAGTTCGCGCCCCACACCCGGTCGATCAGCTGACCGCGGGTGAGCACCCGGTCGACGTTCCGCAGCAGCATCTCCAGCAGCTCGAACTCCTTGAGCGGGAGCGCGACGTCCGTGCCGTGCACCTGCACCACGTGCCGCTCCACGTCCATCATGATGTGGCCCGCGGTGAGCGTCGCGGACTCCTCGGACTCCGCGCCGTCGCTCCCGCGACGCAGCACCGCCTTGATCCGGGCGAGCAGCTCGCGCGAGGAGTACGGCTTCGTGACGTAGTCGTCCGCGCCGAGCTCGAGCCCCAGCACCTTGTCGAACTCGTCGTCCTTCGCGGTGAGCATGATGACCGGCACGGAGGAGGTGCGGCGGATCTCGCGGCACACCTCGGTGCCGCTCATGCCCGGGAGCATGAGGTCCAGGAGCACCAGATCCGCCCCGTGCGCGGAGAAGATCCTCAGGCCGTCCGTGCCGTTGTCCGCCACGGCGACCTCGTACCCCTCCTTCCGGAGCGAGTAGGAGAGGGGATCGGAGAACGACTCCTCGTCCTCGACGATCAGGATGCGCGTCATCTCAATGTCCCTTCCGTGGGGTCTGCTGGGGATCCGAGGGCCGCGACGGGGGCGTCGCCCCGCTGACGGTGACGGCGCCGGTGCGCCCCATCTCGGGGAGGCGGAGGGTGAAGGTGGAGCCCTGCCCGGCCATGGACCAGGCGGTCACCTCCCCGCCGTGGTCGGTCGCGATGTGCTTGACGATGGCCAGGCCCAGCCCGGAGCCGCCCGTCGCGCGGGACCGTGCCCGGTCCACGCGGAAGAAGCGCTCGAAGACGCGCTCCAGGTTCTCCTTGGAGATGCCCATGCCCTGGTCCTTCACCGACAGCTCGACCATGCCCTGGTCACGCCGCACGGAGATCCCCACCCGGGTGTCCGGCTCGGAGTAGCTGATGGCGTTGGAGACGAGGTTCGACAGCGCGGTCGTGAGCATCGAGGCGGAGCCGAACACGCGCAGACCGCCCGTGCCGCCCGTGACCACCTCGATGCGGGAGCCCAGGGCGAAGTTCCGGTTCAGCGCGACCGCCTCGGCGACGACGTCGTCGATCTCGACGGGCTCGGCGTCCGGCAGCGCGGAGGTGCCCTGCACGCGGGAGAGCTCGATGATCTCCTGGACCAGGTGGCCCAGCCGGCGGGACTCCGTCTGCATCCGCTCCGCGAAGCGGCGCACCGCGTCGGGATCCTCCGCGGCGTCCTCCATCGTCTCGGCGAGCAGGGTGATCGCCCCGACCGGGGTCTTCAGCTCGTGGGACACGTTCGCCACGAAGTCGCGGCGGGTCTCCTCGACGCGCACGGCGCGGGTGAGGTCGTCGGCGAGCAGCAGCACACCCGTCTCGCCGAGCGCACCGATGCGCACGTCGATCACGGCGTCGTCGTCCTCCTGGCCGGAGCGGCGCAGGGAGAGGCGCTCGTCGCGCCAGCCTCCCCCGCGGCCGACGTCGGCCGCGAGCTCGAGCAGCTCGGGGCTCGCGAGGCGCGGGTAGTCGTTCCCGGAGGCGCGGACGATGCCGTAGGAGTAGGCCAGAGGCGAGGCGCGCAGCACGTCGCCGCTCGCGTCGAGCACGACGTACGCCGAGCGCAGGATCGTGAGCACCTCGGCGACCTGCTCGGGGAGCGTCCCGGGGGAGTCGGCCTCGGCGCGCTCGCGCTCGCGGCCCTCGGAGCGGTGCATCGCGTACATCGCGGCGCACCCGATCACGAGGCCGGTGAGACCGGCGAGCAGGAGGAGGACGGAGAGCGGCACCGGTACAGCCTATTGCCGATAGGGTGATGACTCGCTCCTGCCCCGCACCTCGAGCGGTGCAGGGACCAGGAGTTCACCGGGACTCCGCCTCGAGTTCACCCCACGGCGATCGCTGTTCATCCGCCATTGCCAGACTCGACGGTCGGGGAACCCCCTACTTCCCGCTCGGAACCGGCATCAGGAGTGTGCACACATGCGCGAGGCGTACCAGAGCGACCTGCGTCATCTCGTCGACGACCTTCTCGACATGGCGTCCCTCGTCAGCTCCGCGCTCGAGGACGCCACCACGGCGCTGCTCGAGGGCGACCTCGGACTGGCGGAGCGGGTCATCGCCGCGGATCCCCACATCGATCAGCGCCAGTACGACCTCGACACCAAGATCGTCGAGCTGCTCGCGCGCCAGAACCCCGTGGCCGGCGACCTCCGCCTGCTCGTCTCCTCGCTGCGCATGAGCTCCTCGCTCGAGCGCATGGGCGACCTCTGCGGCCACATCGCGCTCACCGCACGCCGCACCCACCCCGAGCCGGCCGTCCCCGAGCAGCACCACGCGCAGATCCGCGAGATGGCGCGTCTCGCCGGCGAGGCGCTCGCCAACGCCTCGACCGTGATCGCCGAGCGCGACCTCGCCCTCGCCGCACGGGTCGAGGAGGAGGACGAGAAGATCGATGCGCTCCTCCAGGAGGTCGCGCGCGAGCTCGCGAAGGGCGGCGAGGCGTACACCAACGCGCAGATCGCCGACATGACGCTGCTCATCCGGTTCTACGAGCGGATCGGCGACCACGCCGTCTCCCTCGTGCGCCGCATCGGCTTCCTCGTCACCGGCGACTCGATCGACACCCTCAGCGGCGGCGGGACCGAGGTCTCGGAGATCTGAGCGCAGATCTGAGCGCGCCGCCCCGCGTGCAGGAGCGCCCGTCCCCCGGAAGGGGACGGGCGCTCCGTGCATCGGGGGCGGTCGCCGGGATCAGCCCCGGTTCGCGCGGGGGCGGCGGGAGACGACCCGCTCGGTGCCCTTCTTCGCGTACTGCTGGGCGAGCTGCTTGAAGCCCTGCAGCAGGACGCCGGAGATCAGCGTCCACAGCATGACCTTCCAGACGGGCTGCTCGTCCATCGGGTCGCGGATCTCGTCGATCTCCGCCTTGCTCAGCCCGTCCTTCTTCGCCTGCTTGCGGCGGGCGGCGGTGTCCTTCTTCGAGGCGCGGTTCGCCTTGACGGTGGGGGCGTCCTCACCGAACACCGCGCCCCATCCGGAGCGCGCGGCCCTCGATCCCACCTGCGCGGCGAGGATGCCGGCGATCGGGACGACGATCTTCACGAGCGGATTGGCCACGGGGATCCTCCTGCGGGGTCAGTGGGGTTAGCGGGGGCGGCGGGGTCAGCCGTTACTGACGTGGTCAGCGTAGTACGAGGACATGGTGTCCTCGCGCAGAGCGGTGCGGAGCAGGTCCATCGCCTCCTCGTCGGTCCCGACCACGCTCGCGCCGCCGCTCGTGGTGTAGGGGCCCGAGTTCGGCACGGCGAGGTAGTGGATGTCGCCGCTGCGGATCGAGCGCAGCGACAGGCCCAGCTCGATCATGGCGCCCGAGTCGAGGCCGTCGTCGGTCGTCATGTACGGGGCGATCGTCGAGATCGTGTCGCGCAGCTTCGCCGGGTCGGTGAGGGTGTCCGCGCTGATGAGCTTCGAGATGATCCCCTGCAGGACGGCCTGCTGGTTCCGGTTGCGCTGGAAGTCGCCCTCGGAGAACTGCTTGCGGGCGCGGACGAAGGCGAGCGCCTCCTCGCCGTTCAGGTGCTGGGTGCCCTCGGTGTACTGGTGGCCGTCGGCCTCGAAGTCCTCGGGGACCTTCACGTCCACCCCGTCGAGGGTGTCGACGAGCCCCTGGATGCCCTCGAAGTCGATGAGCGCCACGTGGTCGACCGGCACGCCCGTGTAGTTCTCGACGGTGGTCACGGCGAGGCTCACGCCGCCGTAGGCGAGCGCGGAGTTGATGCGGCCCTTGCCGTGGCCGGGGATGTCCACGTACAGGTCGCGCGGGAAGGAGGTCACGTAGGCCTCCTTGTTGTCCGCAGAGATGTGCACGAGCATCATCACGTCGGAGCGCTGGCCGCTCACGTTCTCGGCCTTCGCGTCCTCCTCGCTGCGCTTGTCCGAGCCCAGCAGCAGGAAGTTGCGGCCCTGGCCGTCCTCGGGACGCTCGCCATCCGAGGCGCCGCGGGAGATGGACACGGTGGTGACCTTCTCGTAGGCCGAGCGCAGCGAGTTGAGGTAGGCGCCCACGGCGATGACCGCTCCGAGCACGAGCACGCCGGCGAGGCCCAGCGCGATGAGCGCGAAGCGGCGGCTGCGACGGGCACGGGGATCCGGCTCGGAGTCGTCCTCCCAGTCGGAGGGCAACTGAAGGTCGTCGGGGGCGTTCATGAGGGCTCGCTCTCGTCCGGTGCCGAAGGGGGAGAAGATCGGGTGCGGGTCGGTCCGACCTCGCAACGGCAGTCGGCGCGCTCCCGCGACGTGGCCGCAGGAACCGCGCTCACGGCGCAGGGGTGTACGCCAGATCCCATACTAGGCGTCCGGCACGGGCGCCCTTGTTCTCGAAGCTGGTCTTCACACGACCCTCGAATCTGGGCGCCCAGCCCTTCACAGGGAGGTCCTCGGGCACGGGATCGGCGGCCTCCCCCTCCGGGCGCGGCCCGTCGGGGTGGAGGCTGCGCAGCCGAGGATCCGCGTCGAGCACCTGCCGCATGTGGTGCGCGTACTGGGCCCAGTCCGTCGCGAGGCGGAGCACGGCGCCGGGCGCGAGCAGCGGGAGCATCGCGTCGAGGAACGGCGGGTTCACGAGGCGTCGCTTGTGGTGGCGGGACTTGTGCCACGGATCGGGGAAGAACACCCACAGCTCCTGCACCGACCCGGCCGGCAGCAGCACGGGCAGCGACCGCTGGGCGTCCAGGGGGAGCAGGCGCACGTTGCCCGGCAGCCCCGCCCGCTCGATCCGGTCGAGGGTCTGGGCGAGCCCCGGCAGGTACACCTCGACCGCGAGGTGGTCCCGCTCCGGATGCGCCGCCGCGGCCGCGGCGATGTTCTCGCCGAGCCCGCTGCCCACCTCGATCACGAGCGGCGCGCGCCGCCCGAAGATGCTCTCGAGGTCGAGGGAGACGCCCTCCTCCGGGAGCGTGTCCCGCTCGCCGCGCGGGAGGTCCAGCACGTAGCGCCCGGCGAGGCGGTCCCAGGCGTCCTGGCGGCTCGTCGAGAGCCGTGCCCCGCGGCGCACGAAGGAGACGACGTCCCGCGACGGGCGCCCGGCCGATGCGGTGGCCTCCGCGGGAGCGTCCGCGGAGGCGGATCCCTCGCGGCCGCCGTCGGGCACGGTCACGAGGTCACGCGGCGCACCGCGCCGTCCTCGACGCTCACGGCGACCTCCGGGAGGTGCGTCGTCGCCGGGCCGCGCAGCACCTCGCCGGTGAGGGCGTCGAAGCGCGAGCCGTGGCACGGGCAGTCGAGCTCCTCCTCGTGCTGCGCCAGGGCGCAGCCGTTGTGGGTGCAGTAGCCGGAGAAGCCGGAGA
Source organism: Brachybacterium sp. NBEC-018 (assembly GCF_024860185.1). Classification (NCBI taxonomy): domain Bacteria; kingdom Bacillati; phylum Actinomycetota; class Actinomycetes; order Micrococcales; family Dermabacteraceae; genus Brachybacterium; species Brachybacterium sp. NBEC-018. Next base: position 3,411,145 of record NZ_CP100650.1, on the reverse strand, counting down.
CGTCCTCGCCGTCACCGCGCACGAGCAGCACGAAGGGGCGCTCCCCGCCGAAGTTCACGAGCGCCGCGCCGTTCTCGGGGACGTCGGTCAGCGGGACCGAGCCGTCCTCCTGGGCGCGGATCGGCTCGGCGTCGCCGAAGCCCTCGTCCTGCGGGGCGCAGGCGGCGAGGGCGCCGAGGCCGGCGACGGAGGCGGGGAGGGCGAGCGCACGGCGGCGCGACAGGCAGGGACGATCCATGCCCGCAGGATAGTGCGCCCACCTGAGCGAGGAGGAGCTCAGACCTCCTCGGCGAGGCGCTCCCGCGGGTCCCAGGTGAGGATCCCGCGAGCACGCCAGGCGCGGGCGGTGACGGCGTCGAGCGCCTCGCGGCGCCGGGCGGGGGAGAGGCGGTCCAGGTACAGGGAGCCGTCGAGGTGGTCCACCTCGTGCTGCAGGCAGCGCGCGAGCACCCCGCCCTCGTCCTCGACGACGACCTCCTGGCCGTCCAGATCCGTGCCCGTCACCCGGGCGCCGCGATGACGCGCCGTGGCGAAGCCCTCACCGGGCACCGAGAGGCAGCCCTCGAGGGTCTCCTCGTCGAGGTCCAGCGGTCCCCACCGCTCGAGCCGCGGGTTGATGACGACCCCGCGGCGCAGCTCCCCCGAGGCGTCCTTGCAGGAGTACACGAACAGCCGCCAGCGCGAGCCGACCTGGGTGGCCGCGAGTCCCGCGCCCTTCGCGGCGTCGTTGGTCTCGAACATGTCCGCGACGAGGGTGCGGAGGTCCTCGGTGACCTCGCGGACCTTCTTCGTGCGCTGCTCGAGGGCGCGGTGGCCGATGATCGTGATCGGACGGACGCTCATGCGGCGGGGTCTCCTGGTGTGCTCTGGCCGATCCCCTCACGCGGGTCCTCGGCGTCGGTGCTGGTAATGCGGTGGTGCTGGGGCGGGTTGACCGCCGTGATCGCGGTGGACTCGGCCACCCACGCCGATCTCGCGCGGGTCAGCGGCTCGCCGGTGCGGGCGGCGATCGCGACCTCCCGGCCGATCGCCTCGGCCTGCTCCGCGTCCTGGGCGAGGAAGTCGAGGGTGTGGGTCGCGTGGGCGTCCAGCACGATCGTGTGCCACGCGTCGAGGCCCGCGGCGATCTGGCGCGCCCGCAGGAACTCGGCGTCGAGCGCGGCCCCCGCGACGATGACGATGTTCGCGACCCACAGCAGCAGCAGGATGCCGATCAGGCCGTTGAGGACGGTGAGGACCTCCGCGAAGCTCGTCACGAGCGCGGCGAGGCGGCCCGCCAGCAGCGCCGCGCCGAAGAGCACGAGGACGGACACCGTCGAGCCGAGCGTCATGAGCCGGTAGCGCGGAAGGCGCACGTTCGGGAACAGGTAGTAGGCCATCGACACCCCGATGACGAGCAGCACGAGCAGGATCGGCCACTTCACGAGGTTCCACGCCTCGAAGGCGAAGCGGGGGATGCCCACGATCTCGCCGAGCGCCTGTGAGGCCTCGTTGCCGATCACGAGGATGCCGAGGGCCAGCAGCACGAGGGTGACGATGACGACCGTCTCCCCGAACACGATCGTGCGGAACCACAGGAAGGGGCGCCCCTCGCGGGTGTCGTACACGCGGTGCAGCGCCCGGTGGAAGGCGGCGACGCCGTTCGAGGCGCTCACGAGGGAGCCGGCGGTGCCGACGACCAGCCCGATCACGCCGCCGTTCGTCGTGGACACCGCGATGATCGCGTCGACGAACGGATCCGGGTCGAAGGTCGGGAAGATCTCCCGGATCGCGACCGCCGCGGCGTCCAGCGGCTCCTGCTCGATGCCGAGCATCGACATGAGGGACACCGCCGCGACCGCCCCGGGGAACAGCGACAGCAGCGTGTAGAAGGTCATCGTCCCCGCGACGTCCCACACCTGGATGTCGAGCAGCCGCATCCGCACCCGGTTCAGGACGTGCCAGATCGTCAGCCGCGGTCGCACGTACTCGCGCTGGTCGGCGGCCATGGTCCTCCTCCGGGGCGTGACGTGCGGGTGCGCTGGGAGCCTACGTCAGCGCGGGACCGTGGCCGGGGAGCGCTCAGGCCTCCTCGATGATGTCGTCGGGATCGGTGTGCACCGGGTACTCCCACGGGTCCTCGGGATCGGCGGGCACCGCGGAGGTGACGATGGTGCCGTCCGCGCGCCGGTCCCCGACGCCGACGGGCGTGGCCAGCACGGCGTCGTCCAGCACCGGGCCCTGGTCCGCGAGCGGCACGGTCGCGCCGTCGGCCGTCACGCGCACGCTCTCGCCGCGCACCGTGACCTCGACCTCCTCGCCCGTCTCGAGGGTGAAGGAGATCTCCTCGGGGCGCAGGCGCACCCGGAAGCGGGAGCCGCGCAGGGTGAGCGGGAAGTCCAGCCCCTCCCAGCCCTCCGGGAGGCGGGGGTCGAAGGCGAGCGCGCCGTCCTCGTGCCGCATGCCGCCGAAGCCGTGCACGAGGGCGTTCCACACGCCGCCGGCGGAGGCGATGTGCACGCCGTCGCCGGTGTTGTGGTGGAGGTTGCCGAGGTCCACGAAGAGCCCGGCGCGGAAGTAGTCCAGCGCCGCCTTCTGGTGGCCGACCTCCGCCGCGATGATCGACTGCACGACCGCGGAGAGCGAGGAGTCGCCCGTGGTGATCGGGTCGTAGTACTCGAAGTCCGCGCGCTTCTCCTCCGCGGTGAACTCGCTGCCGCGCAGGAACAGCGCGAGCACGACGTCCGCCTGCTTGAGCACCTGGAAGCGGTAGATCACGAGCGGGTGGTAGTGCAGCAGCAGCGGGAACGCCTCGTCCGGGGTCGAGGAGAGGTCCCAGACCTCTCGCTCGAGGAAGGCGTCCTCCTGGAGATGGATGCCGAGGGCGTCGTCCTTCGCGATGAACATGCCGTCCGCGCACGCGTCCCACTGGTCCAGCTCCTTCTCGTCGAGCTCGAGCTCGACGGTGAGCGCCTCGTACGCCGACGCGTCCGCCTCGCGCAGCTCGCGCACGGCGCGGGCCGCCCGGCGCAGGGTGTGGCGGGCCATCACGTTCGTGAACATGTTGTTGTTGACGACGGCCGTGTACTCGTCCGGGCCGGTCACGCCGTGGATGTGGAAGATCGCGTCGCCCTGGGCGGTGACCCGCCAGAACCCGAGGTCCGCGAACATCCGCGCGGTCTCCACGAGCACCCGCACCCCGTCGCGGTGCTGGAAGTCGGTGTCCCCGGTGACGTCCACGTACTGGGCGAAGGCATAGGCGATGTCCGCGTCGATGTGGTACTGCGCGGTGCCCGCCGCGTAGTAGGCGGAGGCCTCCTCGCCGTTGATCGTGCGCCACGGGAACAGCGCGCCGCGCTGGTTCAGCTCCCGCGCGCGCTCCCGCGCCTTGGGCAGCAGGTGGGTGCGGAAGCGCAGGGCGTTGCGCGCCCACTCCGGTGAGGTGAACGTGAGGAACGGGACCACGTACACCTCGGTGTCCCAGAAGTAGTGGCCCTCGTAGCCGGAGCCCGTGAGACCCTTCGCCGGGATGCCCCACTGGTCCGATCGCGCCGAGGCCTGCGCGAGCTGGAACAGGCACCAGCGGGTGGCCTGCTGCTCCGCGGGCTGTCCCGGCAGCTCGACGTCGCTGCGCAGCCAGAAGTCCTCGAGGTAGCGGCGCTGGTCCTCGAACTGCGCGTCGAAGCCCTCCTCGCGGATCCGGTCCAGGGTGCGCCGGCAGCGGTCGAAGAGCTCCCGGTGGGGGACCGTGCGGGAGGAGTGGTACGAGATCGCCTTGCGGACCGTGATCCGCTGGCCGGTGCCGAGGTGGGCGCGGGCCACCATCCGCCCGCGGTCCGGCGTGGTCTCCAGGAAGCGGTCCACCTCGATGTCGGCGTCGATGTCGTGGTCCGCGCCCACGGCGAGGGACATGCGGCTCGAGACGGTGCGGTAGCCCAGCAGCATGCGGCGCTCGCTGTGGGTGTCCTCCTGCGGCTCGAGCACCCGGTGGGTGAAGGCGGTGGTCTGGCGCGGGTCGTCCTTGTCGGTGAGCGCGCCGCTCACGCCCTGGCCGAAGTCGTCGGCGGTGTCCTCGCGGTTGATGATCTGGGAGGAGATCGCGATCGGCGCGGAGCCGTCGAGCATCTCCACCTCGAGCGTCATGAGCGCGAGGTGCCGCTGGGTGAAGGAGACCATGCGGGAGGTGCGCACCCGCACGCGCTTCCCGGCCGGGGTGCGCCACACGAGATCGCGGCGCAGCACGCCCTCGCGGAAGTCGATCCAGCGCTCGTACTCGAGCAGGTCGGCGGTGTTCAGCAGCAGCGGCTCGTCGTCCACGTACAGCTTCATCACCGTGGAGTCCGGCACCGAGACCATGGTCTGCCCCGTGCGGGCGAAGCCGAAGGCGGACTCCGCGTGGTGGATGTCCCAGGTCTCGTGGAAGCCGTTGAGGAAGGTGCCGTGGGCGTGCGCGTCGCGGCCCTCCACGGGCGTGCCGCGCATGCCGAGGTAGCCGTTCGCGGTCGCGAAGAGCGTCTCCTTGAGCGCCTGGTCCCCGCCGGGGCGGGACTCGACGAGGCGCCACGGGTCCACCGGGAGGTGGGTGCGGTCCACCGGATCCGCGGGCACGGAGCGCAGGCGGCTCATCGGCCGGACTCCGTCGCGTCCGACGAGGCGGAGGGGACGAGCGCGTCGAGGTCGTCGACCACTCGGGTCGCTCCCGCGCCGCGCAGCTCCTCGTGGCCGGCCCCGCGGTCCACGCCGACGACGGCGCCGAAGCCGCCCGCGGCGCCCGCGGCGACGCCGGAGACCGCGTCCTCGTAGACGACGGCGTCGCCGACGGCGACGCCCAGCAGCTCGGCGGCGCGCACGAAGGTGTCCGGCGCGGGCTTGCCCGGCAGCCCCTCGGCGGCGGCGACCATGCCGTCGACGACGACCTCGAAGCGCTCGCGCAGCCCTGCGCCCCGCAGCACCTCCTCGGCGTTGCGGGAGGAGGAGACCACGGCGAGGCGCGCACCGGCGGGCAGCGCGTCGAGGTAGGCGACGGTGCCCGGGTACGGGGCGACGCCCTCGGTGCGGATCAGCGCGAGCACGCGATCGTTCTTGCGGTTGCCGAGCCCGCGCACGGTCTCCTCGCCGGCGGCCTGGTCCGCAGGGTCGTCGTCGGCGCCCTCGGGGATCGTGATCCCTCGGGAGGCGAGCAGCTCGCGCACGCCGTCGTAGCGGGGACGGCCGTCCACGTGCGCGAAGTAGTCGCGCTCCGTGTAGGGCTCCTCGACGCCGCGGCTGCGCAGGAAGGCGTCGAACATCTCGGCCCAGGCGCGCATGTGCACCTCGGCGGTCGGGGTGATCACCCCGTCCAGGTCGAAGAGATGAGCGGTGAAGTCGGGTTCGGGGCGGGTCTGCTCGGCATTCACCCGGTCCATGCTAGAGGCAGTGCGCGCCCCGACGGGAGGTCGGCGCGGCGGTGCGCCGAGCTGTGACCTGCAGGGAGCGGAGCCCCTGTGCGCGACGGCACGGGGTCTGTGCGGGAGGTGCGGCCGTGGGCTACTCTCGCTCCGTCCGCGCCCGCGCCACGGCGCCGGTGCGGAGCGGTGACGACTCTTCGAGGAGACCATGACGACCCTGCGGTCGCAGACCGTGACGGACGCGGTGCGACGAGCGCTCGAGATCGACGACCTGGGGGAGCAGCTGCGGCTGCGGCTCTCCCTCTCCACGGCCGTGGACCTGGCCCCCGCACGCCTCTGGCCGCTGCTCACCACCCCCGACGGCCTCGCCTCCTGGTACGGACCCGTGCAGGGGCAGCTCGGCGAGGGCGGGCGGTTCGCGCTGCCCGCCGCCGAGGGATCCCTGCTCGCCCTCACCGGCCCCGAGCCCGTCGAGGGCAGCGTGCTCGAGGTCGAGGGCCCCCACCGCCTCGTCCTCTCCTGGGAGCGCGGGGGCCGCACCGACCTCCTGACGCTGCTGCTGGACCCCGAGGACGACGGCACCACCTCGCTCGTGCTCACGCACACCCTCGTGCGGGAGCGCGCCGACGTCGAGGAGCGCGGACCCGGCGTATGGGCCGTGGGCTGGGAGCTGATGCTGCTCGCCCTCGCGGCGGAGACCGACGGCTGGCGCAGCACCTGCCGCTCCCGTCCCGAGCGTCCCACCGGGACCTGGCTCGCGGGCGAGGGCGGCGCCGACGCCCTCGAGGCCTGGGCCGTCCGCTGGGCGGCCGAGGCGCTCGCCGCGGGGCTCGACGAGGAGCAGGTGCGGCGCGGCGAGGAGGCGACCCGCGCATCCGTGGGTCCCGGCGGCCCCGCCGCCCATGCCGTCCCCGGGCCGCCGGTCGCCGGCGCCGGGCGGACCGCGCTCCCGCTCACCGCCGCCCGTCGCCCCGGCGCCTGAGGAGGCCGCCAGGGAGGCGTGCGTCCCACCGGACGGGAGATCGTTGCCCGAGCTCACGAACCGGTGACAGACTGCCCGCGTGACCGCTGCGCCCCCGCCCTCCCGATCGGCGGAGGAGCGCACCACCGCCCAGGTCATGCGCCAGCTCGTGCCGTCCGTGTACGTGCCCACGCTGCTCGAGTTCAGCGGCAACTCGGCGCTGCTGCCGGTCGTCCCGCTCATGGCCCTGGCCCTCGGCTTCGACGTCCCGCAGGCGGCCGCCCTGAGCCTCGTCTTCGGGATCTTCTCGTTCCTCGGCCCGATCCCCGCGGCCCGCCTCATCTCCCGGATGGGCGCCCGCCCCGCGCTCGTGCTCACCGGTGCGCTGCTCGTCGTCTCCAACGTCGTCGCCTATCTCCTGATCACCCCGGGGCTGCAGGGAGACCCCGCGCTCCGCCACCGGCTCGCGCTGATCGCCGCCCTCGTCGTCATGGCCGCCTGCTCGCAGGTGTGGACGCTGGGCCGACAGGCCTACCTCGGCAGCGCCCTGCCGCCCGGCATGCGGGCCCGCGGCATGACCGCCTTCGGCGGCATGATCCGGATCGGCCAGGTGGTCGGTCCGCTGCTCGGCGCGATCGTGCTGGGCCTCGGGCAGGACTCCGTCGTCTTCCTGCTCTACGCCGTGACGACCGCCGCCGCGACGGTCATGGTCGGCCTCTTCCTGCCCGTCGGCGAGACCCGGGGGAGCGCCCGCACGATCCCGCGCGGGCGGAGCCGCAGCCCGCTGCACCGGCGGCTCGACCGCGCCGTGCTGCTGCGCATGATCTCGATCGGCTGCGGGATCGCGCCCGTGATGATCTCCCGCGTCAACCGACCGGTCATCGTGCCGCTGCTCGGCGCCTCCCTGGGCCTGGACTCGACCCTCATCTCCCTCGTGTTCGGGGCGAGCGCGGTGCTCGAGATCATCATGGTCATTCCCGCCGGGGCGCTCATGGACCGGTTCGGGCGGGCCGCGGTCGCCGTGCCCTGCGGCCTGATCATGGGGGCCGGCTACGTGCTGCTCGCGGTGCTCGCCGCCGTTCTCGAGGGGCACGGCCAGGCGGCCGCGCTGGTCGCGCTGCTCGTGCCGAGCGCCCTCATCGCCCTCGGCAACGGGCTGGGCTCCGGCATCGTCATGACCCTCGGCATCGACGTGTCCCCGGTGCACGGCCGCACCGGCTACCTCGCCTGGTGGAACACGCTCATGGGCGCGGGGCGGCTCGTCGCCCCGCTCGTCGTCTCCGGCGTCACCCTCGTCGCGCCGGTCGCCGCCGCGGGCGCCGTGACCGGGGTGCTGTGCCTCGCCGGCGGGCTCTGGCTGCTGCGGGCGCTGCCCCGCCTCACCCCCTCGGGCGGCACCCGCGCGGGCGGCGGGCGACCCGTCGCCGCCCGCCGCGGCTGAGACCCCCGGCGCATCCCCTCGACCCCTCCCGTCCGTCGCCCAGCGCCCCTACGATGAGCGCGGCGCCGGCCCCGGCGCCGCCCCGTCGTCGACCGGCCCGCCCGGCCGACCGCTCCCTGGAGGACCCGATGACCGTCCAGCTCCGCGCGTACCTCAACTTCCCCGGCACCACCCGCGAGGCCCTCGAGACCTACCGCGACATCTTCGGCGGCGAGCTCACCCTCAGCACCTTCGGCGAGTTCCACGCCGTCCCCGAGGGTCACGAGGCCGCCGGGAAGATCATGCACGCCGAGCTCTCCACCGAGCACTTCGTGCTGAACGCGGCCGACGCGATCCCCGACATGCACCCCGTGACCATCGGCGACAACGTCAACCTCGCCCTCATGGGCACCGGCGAGGAGGACCTCGCCGCGCTCACGGCGATCTTCGACCGTCTCGCGGAGGGCGGTGAGGTCGAGATGCCGCTCCAGAAGCAGATCTGGGGCGACGTCTACGGCGCGGTCGTGGACCGCTTCGCCATGCACTGGATGATCAACGTCGGCGGCGTGGGCGGAGACGGCGGGGACGCTGCCGGCGAGGAGCAGGCCGCCCCGGTCGCCGACCCCACCCGCTGAACGCCCCTCGACACCGGATCGTCGACGGAGGTCGGGTGCCGCGGGTCCGGGAGCAGGGGTTCCATGGACCCATGGCCCGCCGCTCGCGCACCCGATCCCTGCCGTCCCCCTCCGAGGGCGGCGCCGTCGTGCGCGCCGAGGAGGCCGGCGCCGCGGAGGGGGAGGTCGAGCTGCTCAGCCCCGTCTCCCTCCGGGTCGGCGCGGGCGAGGTGCTCGCGCTGAGGGGTCACAACGGGTCGGGGAAGACGACGCTCCTGCGCCTCCTGGCGGGGCTGCGGCGCCCCTCCACGGGCAGCGTCGAGGTGCTCGGCCACGCCCCCGACGACCGCGACCCCGCCCTGCGCACCGCGCTCGCCGCGCTCATCGGGCCCCCGCAGACGGCCCGCGACCTCACCGTCCGCGAGCACCTCCGGTTCCTCGGCGCGACCTGGGGCCGGGCGGCCGGACCCGCACAGGTGGAGGCCGACGCCCTGCTCGAGGAGCTCGCGCTGACCCCGCTCGCCGCGCGCTTCCCGCACGAGCTCTCGAGCGGGCAGTCCCAGCTCCTCGCCCTCGCCCTGACCCTGGGGCGCCCCTCCTGCGTGCTGCTGCTCGACGAGCCCGAGCAGCGGCTGGATCCCGACCGTCTGACCCTCGTCGCGGAGGCCCTGCGCGCACGGGCGGAGGCCGGCGCCGCGATCGTCCTCGCGAGCCACAGCCCCGCGCTCGTCGACTCCCTCGCGACCGCCGAGCTCACGCTCACGGCGGCCGGCACCGTGGGCGCCGCCCGATGAGCGGTGACCTCGCCGGGGTCCGTGAGGTCTGGGCCGGTCGCTCCACCGCCCGCGGCACCTGGGCGCAGGTGGAGCTCCTCTATCTCGTCGTGATCTCGATCCTCGTGCTCGTCGTCCCCGCCCTGGGGAGCGTCGGCGGTCTGCTCGCGCGGCCCGACGTGCTCCCGCTGCTGCTCGCCCCCGCCGCGCCCACGGTCGCCGTGCTCGCCGTGGCCGTCGCCGCGGCGGGCGCCGTGCTCGTGGGCGGCACCCGCGGACCGGCGCTGCTGGACCCCTTCCTCACGACGACCCTCGCGGGCAGCGCGCTCCGTCGCCGGACCGTGCTGAGCCGCCCCGCCGCCCGCGCCCTGCTCTCCCCGCTCGGTGCGTGCCTCCTGACCGCCGCGGTCGTGGGGACCGTGCTGCTGGAGGCCGACGTCGCCTCCGGCGCGGAGCTCGCCGCGCTGCTGGTCGCCGCGACCGGCACCGGCCTGCTGCTCGGCCTGTGCTGGCTCGCCGGGGAGCTGCTGGCCCCCGCCGCGCGACCGGTGCTCGCGCTCGGGGTGCTCGCCCTCGGTCTCGTGCTCGCACTGCCGGGGCAGGACGGACCGGCCGCCCTGGTCCCGGGACCGGCGCCGGCCGGCGCCGTCCCCTGGTCGTGGGCCCTCGGGATCGCGGTCGCGGGCCTGCTCGCCGCCGTCACCGGGTGGGCGCTGCTGGACCGCCTGCGCGGCGCGGTGCTGCTCGAGCAGTCCCTGCGCTGGGACGCCGCCCGCACGAGCGCGGACACGGGCGACCTCGCGGGCGCCGCCGCCGGCTTCCGCAGCCCGCCCCGGGCGGGGCGCCGGCTCCCGGCCGTCGGCCCCGGCCCCCTCGCGCTGCTCTACGCACGCCGCGACGCCGTGGCGTGGCTGCGCAGCCCGGGACGCAGCGCCCTCGGGGCGATCGGGGTGATCGCCGGCGCCGCCCTGCTCACCGCCGGGACGATCCTCGTGACGGGCCCCGCTGCGGTCATCGCCGTGCTCGTCGGCACGCTGAGCGCGTGGCTCGGCAGCGGGCCCTTCGTCGACGGGCTCCGCCATGCGGTGCACACCCTCGGCGCGCCCGCCCTGTTCGGGCAGTCCGCCCCGGTGCAGGCGCTCCTCCACCTGATCGCCCCCACGATGCTGGTGCTCCTGCTCGCGGCCGCCGGGACCCTGCCCGTCGCGCTCCTCGACCCCCGTCCCCTCGAGCACCTCGCCCCCGCGCTGCTGCTCGCCCTCCTGCTCGTCCCGGCCCGCCTGCGGGACGCCGCGAAAGGACCCATGCCGCTCGCCCTCACCGTCCCCCTGCCGACCGCCCAGGGCGACGCCTCCGTGCTCCCCCTGCTCGCCTGGCAGTCCGACGCGCTGCTCCTCGCCCTCGCGACCGGGGGAGCGCTCGTCCTGGCCGCCGGGCTCGGGCTCCCCGCGGCGCTCGCCGCCGCCGCGCTGATCGGCGCGCTGCTCGCCCTCATGACCGCCCTCCGGCTCCGGGCGCTGCGCGCATGAGCGCCGACGGCCCCCGCGAGCCCTTCGACCTGCGCACCACGAGGAACGCCCTCGTCCGGGCCGCGGGGAGGCAGCTCGGGCGCTGGAACGCCCGACACCCGTGGGACCACAACGCCCACTTCCACCGCTGGGTGCTCGCGGGTGTCCCCGCCGGTGCCCGGCGCGTGCTCGACGTGGGCAGCGGCCGCGGAGACCTCGCCCGCGCGCTGCGAGGCGTCGCCGCTGAGGTGGAGGGCATCGACCCCGACGCCCGCATGGCCTACGCCGCCGCGAGCGCGCTGCGGGACCTCGACGGCGTGCACATCGCCCGCCGCACGTTCGCCGAGCATGCCGCGGACCCGTCCCGCCACGGTGCCTACGACGTGGTCTCGATGATCGCCTCGCTCCACCACCAGGACCCCGTCGCCGCCTTCGCCCAGGCCCGGGCGCTGCTGCGACCGGGAGGACGGCTGCTCGTGGTGAGCCTCGTGCGGCCCGTCGGCCCGGTGGACCGGATCTGGGACCTCGCGAACGTGCTCACCAACCCGCTGATCGGCCTCGTGAAGCACCCGCGCCCCGTCCTGGCGCTGCCGCCGGCCGACGCCGCCGGGCCGGGACGGCGCGAGGACGCGATGCCGGTCACGGACGCGGCCTTCTCGACGGCGGAGCTGCGCGAGCTCGCCCACGAGCACCTGCCCGGCGCCCGCGTGCGCCGCCGCACGGGGTTCCGAGTGACGCTGCGCTGGACCGCGCCCGCGGAGCAGGACGCCCGCTGAGCAGCTCCCTTGCGGGGAGGGCTCAGCGCCCGCCGTGGCGCGCGATGACCTCGCCGAGCCGGCCGATCGCCTCCGCGATCACCGCGGGGGAGTGGGTGACGAAGCTCAGCCGCATCGTCGAGCGGTCCGGGTCCTCCGCGAAGAACGACCAGCCGGGCAGGTAGGCGACGCCCGCGGCGACCGCGTCCGCGAGCATCTCCTGCGCGTCGAAGCCCTCGCCGAGCGCGGCCCACAGGAACATGCCGCCCTCGGGCCGGGTCACGTGCGCGCCCGCGGGCAGCACCGGCGCGAGGGCCTCGGCGAGCGCATCCCGCCGCTCCCGGTAGACCGCGCTGACCGTCCTCACGTGCGCGTCGAGCTCCGCCGTCTCGAGATACCGCGCGACCATCAGCTGGTCCACCACGGAGGACTGCATCGAGATCGCCGCCTTCGCGACGGCGAGCGTCTCCAGGACCGGCCCCTCGCCGCGGATCCAGCCGATCCGCACGCCCGGGCTCATGAGCTTGCTCATCGAGTTCAGCAGCAGGGTGCGCTCCGCCATGCCGGGGAGCGAGGCGATCGGCGGCATGACGACGCCCGTGAAGGACAGCTCGCCGTAGGGATCGTCCTCGATGAGGGGGACCTCGTGGCGCAGCAGCACCTCGGCGACCGCGCGACGACGCTCGAGCGGCATCGTCCGGCCCGTCGGGTTCTGGAAGGAGGGGATGAGGTAGACCATCCGCGGGTGATGCGTGCGGATCGCCTCCTCGAGCGCCGCCGGGTCCACGCCGTCGTCGTCCGTCGCGACGCCCACCATCCGCGCGCCGTGCACGGCGAAGGCCTGCACCGCCGCGAGGTAGGTGGGGGACTCCACGAGCACCACGTCGCCGGGCTCGAGCAGCGCCTCCGCGACGACGAACAGCCCCTCCTGGGAGCCGGAGGTGACGCGGATCTGCGAGGCGTCGGTGGGCAGGGTGCGGGAGACGCGCCGCGCGGCCTGCTCACGCAGCTCGGGCTCGCCCTCGCTCACCCCGTACTGCAGCGCGCGGGCCCCCTGGTGGGAGAGCACCCAGTCGTAGGCGGCGGTGACGGTGCCGAGGTCAAACAGCTCCGGGTCCGGGATGCCGCCGGCGAAGGAGACCACGCCGGGTGCGGCGGCGAGGTCGAAGATGCTCTTCAGCGGCGAGGACGCCATGCCGGCGTAGCGGCCGGCGACGGGGAAGCGGAACGGGGCGGTGGTCTCGGGCACGGTCATGGAGCCCATGCTTCCACGACCCGGCGGCTGCGCCGGGCAGGGGCGGGGCACCGATCGCGACGTCTTCGGTCACGTTCGGTGCGCCGCGCGGCACCGCACCCCTACAGTGCCGCCATGACGACGGCCTCGGCGCTGCTCCTGGTGGTCGGTGTGATCCTCGTGGCCACCGCACTCGGGCTGCTCCTGCGCGCCCTCCCGAGCAGACGGCGCACCGTCCGCCTCCCGAGCGGGGACGCCGCCGGGGCCGCCCGGGAGATCGGGGTCGACGTCGACGGGGGGCGGTGCACCTTCGTCCTGTTCAGCACCGTCCACTGCGCCCGCTGCCCGGGTGTCCGGCGGGCGCTGAGGCCCGTCGCCGCGGGGCACGGGATCACGTGGCGGGACGTCGACCTGACCGACTCCCCGGAGATCGCCGCACGGTGGAAGGTGCTGACCACCCCGACCCTCGTCCTGCTCGATCCCGCGGGCTCGCCCCTGGCCCGCTGGACCGGCGCCGTGACCGCCGCGGCCGTGCGCCAGGAGCTCACATCCCTCTCCCCTCAGGAGTCACCATGACCGACCCCGCTCCCGCCTCGGCCCCCGCCGGGATCGATCCTCGCCAGCCCCGCGTCGCCGCGGCGATCACCGCGACGCTGCTCGCCCTGGCGCTCCTGCTCGCCCTCACCGGGGCCGGGACTCGCACCGGCACCACGCTCGGTGAGCGCGTCGCCGATCCCGGACTGCTGCTGTCGGCGGTGCTCGCCGGGCTGTTCGCCTGGGGCTTCCTCGCTCCGCGCACCGCGCCGTGGGGGGTCCTCTACCGCGCGCTCCTCGGGCCCCGGCTCCCTCCGCCCGCCGAGCTCGAGGACCCCCGCCCTCCCCGCTTCGCACAGGTGGTCGGCTTCACCGTCGTCACGGCCGGGGTGCTGCTGCACCTCGTCGGGGTGCCGTTCGCGCTCCCCGTCGCGGTGGCCGCCGCCTTCGTCGCGGCGTTCCTCAACGCGGTGTTCGACTACTGCCTGGGATGCCAGCTCTATCTGCTGCTCGCGCGAGCAGGGGCGCTCGGGCGGCCGGCACGGGGATGAGACACCGCGACGCACCGCCACGACGCACAGGAGCCGCGATCCCTCGGTCGAGGGGTCGCGGCTCCTGGTGGCGGAGCGGATGACGGGAATCGAACCCGCGTAATCAGTTTGGAAGACTGAGGCTCTACCATTGAGCTACATCCGCGTGGCCTGCATCGATGCCGTGAGGCGGGGGACAGGCCCGAGCCGAGCGGCAGGCATCTCGCGATGGTCCTGCTCATGCGGCGAGGCCTATTGAACCAGATCTCGGCGCCCCCGGCCGTGCCGCGCGCCCCGTCGCGGGCATGGGTCTCCTCACAGCGCGGAGGGACGGCGAGCGCGGCCCCGCGCGTGAACCGGTAGTATCTGGCGGGTTGCCCTCCGGGGTGTAGCTCAGCTTGGTAGAGCACCCGCTTTGGGAGCGGGAAGTCGCAGGTTCAAATCCTGTCACCCCGACTCCGCCCGCCGGGTCGCCGCCTGCGGCCGCGCCGGGGGCGCCCGTGACAACACACGTCCTAGACCACCGATGAACAGGGAGACCTGACCAGTGAAGACCGCGTCCGAGAAGCTCGGCCCCACCCGGGTGAAGCTCACCGTCGAGGTGCCGTTCGACGAGCTGAAGCCGGCCATCGAGGCCGCCACCGTCAAGATCGCCGACCAGGTGCAGATCCCGGGCTTCCGCAAGGGCAAGGTCCCCAGCCGTCTGGTCGAGCAGCGCTTCGGCCGTCCGGCGATCCTGCAGGAGGCCGTCAACGACTCCCTGCCGGACTTCTACCAGAAGGCCGCCGCGGAGGCGGAGATCAAGCCCGTCGGCCGCCCCGAGGTCGAGGTCGTCGAGATCCCCGGCCTGGACGGCAAGGACGAGGGCGACCTCGTCTTCACCGTCGAGCAGGACGTCCGCCCCGAGCTCGATCTCCCGGAGTTCTCCTCCGTCGAGCTCGAGATCGAGGAGCCGACCGTCGACGACGACGCCGTGCAGGTGCGCCTGGACCAGCTCCGCGAGCGCTTCGGCACCCTCGTGGGCGTCGATCGTCCCGCCGCGGACCGCGACTTCGTCTCGCTCGACATGACCGCCACCATCGAGGGCGAGGAGATCGAGTCCGTCGAGGGCGTCTCCTACCAGATCGGTGAGGGCAACATGCTCGAGGGCCTGGACGAGGCGCTCATCGGCCTCTCCTCCGGCGAGTCCACCACTTTCGTCTCGCAGCTCGCCGGTGGCGACCGCGCCGGCGAGGACGCCCAGATCTCCGTGACCGCGCAGTCCGTCAAGGTGCGCGAGCTCCCCGAGGCCGACGATGAGTTCGCCGAGCTCGCCTCCGAGTTCGACACCATCGACGAGCTCAAGGACGACCTCAAGAAGCAGGCCGAGGCGGACGCCACCTCGAACCGCGTGGGCCTCGCCCGCAACGCGCTCCTCGAGAAGCTCCTCGAGGACCTCGAGATCCCCGTGCCCGAGCAGCTGGTCGAGGACGAGATCCTGTCCCACCTGCAGAACGAGGGCAAGGAGGCGGGCGACCCGCACGCCGAGGAGATCCGCGAGGACACCGTCAAGGCGATCCGGACCCAGTTCCTGCTCGACGAGATCCACGCGACCCGCGAGGTCTCCATCGAGCAGAACGACCTCATGGACTACATGACGCAGCTCTCCGCGCAGTACGGCATCGAGCCGAACCAGCTGCTGCAGATGCTCGCCCAGTCCGGCCAGCTCGAGCAGATCTTCTCCGAGGTCCAGCGCTCCAAGGCCCTCGACGTCGCCCTCTCCGAGGTCGTCGTGAAGAACGAGAAGGGCGAGGTCCTCGACCTCGGCCTGGCCAAGGCCGAGGACTCCGCCGAGTCCGAGGACGCCCCCGCTGCCGACGAGGCCGCCGAGGAGAAGGCGCCCGCGAAGAAGGCCCCGGCCAAGAAGGCCCCGGCCAAGAAGGCTCCCGCGAAGAAGGCCCCGGCCAAGAAGGCCGCCGCTGCCGACGCCGAGGAGCCGGCCGCCGCCGACGCCGCCGAGGAGAAGCCCGCCGCCAAGAAGGCCCCGGCCAAGAAGGCGCCCGCCAAGAAGGCTCCGGCCAAGAAGGCCGCCGAGGCGACCGAGGCCACCGAGGCCGAGTGATCACCGCTCGCTGACCCGCCGCGCGCGGGCTCCGCGAGCACAGGAGCGGGCCGTCACCCTTCGGGGTGGCGGCCCGTTCCGTCGTCCCGGCGGCCGTGGCAGACTCGGGGCCTACCGCCACGAGGAGGAACGGGATGGGCACGGTCGTCTGGGGATTTACCGCATCGATCGACGGGTTCCTCGCCGCCCCCGGTCACGACATGAGCTGGCTCGAGGAGATCGCCGCGCGGGAGGCCGCCGCGTCCCCCGAGCCCGACGGTCCCGATCTCACGGCGACGCTCGCGGCACCGGTTGCGGTGATCATCTCCGGGCGCCGCGGCTACGACGCCGCACTCGCCCAGCGGGAGACCCGCGGGGAGCTGACCTCCGAGGCGTACGGCGGGGCGTGGTCGGGGACGGAGATCATCCTGACCCACCGGCCCGAGGAGCTCGCCGGGGACGACACCGTCCTCGCGTGGGACTGCGACATCCGGGAGGCGGTGCGGCGGGCGCAGGAGATCGCCGGTGAGGGCGAGATCCAGATCATCAGCGCGGACATCGCACGGCAGGCGCTCGAGGCGGGGCTCGTCGACGAGATCCAGGTGATGTGCGCGCCCGTCCTGCTGGGGGACGGGACGCGGCTGTTCGAGGTCCCGGGCGGGCGCCGCGTCGACGTGGAGCTCGTGGGCCCGATCCCCGGGGCGGAGCGGGCGTTCGGCCGCGTGTACCGGCCGCTGCGCCGGTGAGCCCGACGGGCGTGGGGCACGGCGGGGCATCTGCTCGCCCGTCGCTCGTTCCTGTCTCGAGCCCCTGTCCCACCGGACCCGCCCGCACGACGAAGGACCCGGCCCCCGCAGCAGCGGGGACCGGGTCCTCTCGGTGGTGATCGGCGGCGCGGGGGCCGCGCGGATCAGCGGTAGGTGACGAAGCCCTTGGGGGAGCCCCAGATGTCGCGCTCGACGACCTGCTGCTTCGAGCCGGAGGCGTCGATGATGCGGCCGTTGCCCACGTAGATCGCGACGTGGCCGGAGTAGACCACGACGTCGCCGGCCTGGGCCTCGGACTGCGAGATCCAGCGGCCGCCGTCGGCGATCGCGCCGGACTGGTGGGGGAGGGAGATGCCGGCGGCCTTGTAGGCGTACTGCACGAGGCCGGAGCAGTCGAAGCCCTCGCTCGGGGAGTTGCCGGCCCAGGTGTACTGGGTGCCGACGACGGAGCGGGCGCGGTCCACGATCGAGCTGGAGGAGCTCGAGGAGGACGAGGTGCTGGCGGAGGCGCCGGAGGTGCGGATCGACTCGCCGCCGTTGAGGGAGGCGCGGGTCTTGGGGCCGACGACGCCGTCCACGGCCAGGCCGTGCTCGCTCTGGTACTCGCGCACCGCGGAGTTGGTCTTCTTGCCGAAGACGCCGTCCTCGGCGAGGTTCGCGCCGTTGTCGTTGAGGGCGCTCTGCAGGTCCTCGACGGCGTTGCCGCGGTCGCCGGAGCGCAGCTTCTGGGTGCTGGTGAGCTTCGCGGCGGAGGCCTCGGTGGGCGCGGCGGGGGACGCGGTGGCGGCGGCCGGGGCGGCCGGCGCGGCGGGGGCCGCGTTGGCGGCGGTGCCGGCGAAGGCGGTGCCGACGAGGACGGTGCCGAGGACGGCGGCGCCGCCGAGACCGCGGGCGGCGCGGTTCGCGGAGACGAGGGGGGTGACGGCGCGGCCGGCGGCGCGGTGCGAGTTGTGCTGAGCCATGATGAGCAGTGGTTCCTTCCGACCCCGAGTGGACCGGGGGTACGTGCAGTACGTCGTGCATCCCAGGGCGGTGGCGCTCCGTGGGGGGGGTGGTACCAACGTAGGGGTGGGGGACAGCCCGGGGTAGTGGGCTTGAAGCACCCCGTCCGGGTCCTTTCCCGGAGCTTTACCCGGAAACAGTCAACGTGACCGAAACGGGGGGAGGCTTGACCCTCGGGAAGGGTGTGAACCACATCCGCGGCGTTCCGCGAGGGGCTCCCGGGGCCCTGCCGCACGGCCGTCGGCGAGTGTGCGCCCGCGGCGAACAGCACCCCGGAGGCCCCGGGGCACCGCCTAGAGTCGACCCCATCGAACAACCCGCCACGAAGGAGACACCCGTGACCTCCCAGAGCACCGAGAACCGGCCCCGTGCCGCGGCCGGGGACTACCCCCTGGGCCTCGACGACAACGTCTACCAGCGCCTGCTGCGCGAGCGCATCGTCTGGCTGGGCTCCGAGGTCCGCGACGAGAACGCCAACGCGATCTGCGCGAAGATGCTGCTCCTCGCCGCCGAGGACCCCGAGAAGGACATCTACCTCTACATCAACAGCCCCGGCGGCTCCATCACCGCCGGCATGGCCATCTACGACACGATGCAGTTCATCCAGCCCGACGTCGTGACCGTGGCCATGGGCATGGCGGCGTCGATGGGGCAGTTCCTGCTGTCCTCCGGCACGCCCGGCAAGCGATACGCGACCCCGCACACGCGCGTGCTCCTGCACCAGCCGCTCGGCGGCCTGGGCGGCACCGCCTCGGAGATCAAGATCCAGGCCGAGCTCATCCTCTCGATGAAGCAGCAGATGGCCGAGCTGACGGCGCAGCAGACGGGCAAGTCCCTCGAGCAGGTCACCGCCGACGCCGACCGCGACCACTGGTTCACCGCACCCGAGGCCCTCGAGTACGGCTTCATCGACCAGATCGTCACCCGCGCCGGCGACGTCACGGGCGGCGGCGGCACCGAGGGCTGATCCCCTCGGCGCCTCCTGCGCCTCCTGCGTCCTCTCCGACCCACTCGACCTCATCTCATCAGGAGAACCCGTGACCTTCGATCCCCGCCTCGCCGGCTTCGCCCAGGCCGGCCCGATGCCCACCAGCCGCTACGTGCTGCCGCAGTACGAGGAGCGCACCGCCTACGGCTTCAAGCGCCAGGACCCGTACACCAAGCTCTTCGAGGACCGCATCATCTTCCTCGGCGTGCAGGTGGACGACGCCTCGGCCGACGACGTCATGGCGCAGCTGCTCGTCCTGGAGTCCCAGGACCCCGACCGCGACATCACCCTCTACATCAACAGCCCCGGCGGCTCCTTCACGGCGCTGACGGCCATCTACGACACGATGCAGTACATCAAGCCGGACATCACCACGGTGTGCCTCGGCCAGGCCGCCTCCGCGGCCGCCGTGCTGCTCGCGGCCGGCAGCCCCGGCAAGCGCCTCGCGCTGCCCAACGCCCGCATCCTCATCCACCAGCCCGCGATGGGCGGCCAGGGCGGCGGCGGGCAGGCCTCGGACATCGAGATCCAGGCCAACGAGATCCTGCGCATGCGCGAGTGGCTCGAGCAGACCCTCGCCCATCACACGGGTCGTGCCGCCGAGGAGATCAGCCGCGACATCGAGCGCGACAAGATCCTCACCGCCGCGAGCGCCCGCGACTACGGCCTGGTCGACCAGGTACTCGCGAGCCGCAAGGACGTGCCGGGCCAGATCGCCCGCTGATCCGGACGCGCGGCCCCGACCTCCCTCGCGGAGGCCGGGGCCGCGCGCCTCCGTCCCCGCCCGGCCGTGCTGGGCTACCGTGGTCCAGGCGGTCCTGGCCCGCACCGGAACTTCCCCCGAGACCCCACCGCTCCCCGTCGGGAGAGAAAGAGGACGGTCATGGCGCGCACGAGCGACGGAGCCGACGTGTTCAAGTGCTCCTTCTGCGGAAAGTCGCAGAAGCAGGTGGAGCGGCTGATCTCGGGCCCGCAGGTGTACATCTGCGAGGAATGCATCGAGCTGTGCAACGAGATCATCGCCGAGGAGATCCAGGCCGCGCAGCCCGCCCCCGAGAAGCAGGAGCCGCTGCCTTCCCCGCAGGAGATCTTCGACTTCCTCGAGCAGTTCGTGGTGGGCCAGGAGCCGGCCAAGCGCTCGCTCGCGGTGGCCGTCTACAACCACTACAAGCGGGTGCGCGCCCAGGAGGCGCAGGCCGCCGCCGGTCCCGCGCGGGCCGGCAAGGGTGGCCGTCCCGGCCCCGCCGCGGTGCACGCGGACGAGGACGGCGAGGCCGAGGCGCCCGACGATCTCGACGGCGTCGAGGTCGCGAAGTCCAACGTGATGATCGTGGGCCCCACCGGCTGCGGCAAGACGTACCTCGCGCAGACCCTCGCCCGCATGCTCGACGTCCCCTTCGCGATGGCGGACGCGACCGCCCTCACCGAGGCCGGCTACGTGGGCGAGGACGTCGAGAACATCCTGCTCAAGCTGCTCCAGGCCGCGGACTACGACGTCGAGAAGGCGCAGCGCGGCATCATCTACATCGACGAGGTCGACAAGATCGGCCGCAAGGCGGAGAACCCGTCGATCACGCGCGACGTCTCCGGCGAGGGCGTGCAGCAGGCGCTGCTGAAGATCCTCGAGGGCACGGTCGCCGCGGTGCCGCCGCAGGGCGGCCGCAAGCACCCCCACCAGGACTTCATCCAGATCGACACGACGAACGTGCTGTTCATCGTCGCCGGCGCGTTCGCGGGCATCGAGGACATCATCGGCAACCGGATCGGTCGCCGCGGCATCGGGTTCGGCGCGGATCTGCACACGCCCATGGAGCAGGAGCAGATCTACGGCGAGCTGCTGCCGGAGGACCTCCTGAAGTTCGGGCTGATCCCCGAGTTCATCGGCCGCCTGCCCGTGATCACGAGCGTGTCGAACCTGGACCGCGAGGCGCTCATCTCGATCCTCACCGAGCCCCGCAACGCGCTCGCCCGCCAGTACCAGAAGATGTTCCGTCTGGACGGCGTGGAGCTCGACTTCGACCGCGGCGCCCTCGAGGCGATCGCGGAGAAGGCGATCTCCCGCGGCACCGGTGCGCGCGGCCTGCGGGCGATCCTCGAGGAGTCGCTGCAGCCGGTCATGTTCGAGGTCCCCTCCCGGGACGACGTCGCCAAGGTGGTCATCACCGAGGGCGTCATCACCGAGGGACGGCCCCCGCTCATGCTCACCACCTCGGAGGCCGAGCGCGACGAGGCGGGCGACCGCCGCGATCGGAGCGCCTGATGACCGAGGCCCCCACTGCACCGGGCTCGGACCCGGAGGACGTCGCCCGTGCGCGTGAGGTGCTCGCGCTCGAGAGGCGCAGCATCGACAACATCGACGCCGCGCTCGTGCACCTCCTCGCCGAGCGCTTCTCGCACACGCAGCGTGTGGGCCGGCTGAAGGCCGAGCACGGGCTGCCGCCCGCGGATCCCAGCCGCGAGCAGGCCCAGATCGACCGGCTCCGCGCGCTCGCGGACGACGCCGGCCTCGATCCGACCTTCGCGGAGGCGTTCCTGCGCTTCATCGTCACCGAGGTCATCCGCCACCACGAGCGGATCCGCGAGGAGGAGGCGGGCGCCCCGTCGGGCGACGAGGACTGAGCCCTCGACCGCTGAGCCCCGACCGCTCCGTCGGACCGCACCCCCGCCGGTCACCGCGCTGTTAGCATCGATCCCATGGCTCGACCTGTGCTCCTGAACTGGCCGGTGCTGCGCCAGCTGCGCGGCGCCGACCGGGCGGGCCGCGGCGCCGCCGTCACCTCCCCGGCGACCCGCGCCACCACGCCCCGCACCGCCACGGCGGACGGCATGGCCGAGAGCGTCTGCCCCTACTGCGCGGTGGGCTGCAGCCAGCGGGTCTACCACCGCGACGGCAAGGTCGTGCAGATCGAGGGCAACCCCGACTCGCCGGTCTCCCGTGGCCGGCTCTGCCCCAAGGGCGCCGCGAGCGAGCAGCTCGTCAACTCCCCGCTGCGGCAGACGACGGTGCGCTACCGCGCCCCCTACGCGAGCGACTGGCAGGACCTCGACCTCGACACCGCGGTGGACATGATCGCGGACCGCTTCCTCGAGGCGCGCCGGAACCACTGGCAGGACGAGGACGAGCACGGCCATCCGCTGCGGCGGACGATGGGCATCGCGAGCCTCGGCGGCGCGACCATCGACAACGAGGAGAACTACCTCGCGAAGAAGTTCTTCACCGCCGCGGGCGCCATCCAGATGGAGAACCAGGCGCGCATATGACACTCCGCGACGGTTCCCGGTCTGGGAGCCTCGTTCGGACGCGGCGGCGCGACGCAGTCGGTGCAGGACATCGCGAACGCTGATTGCATCGTCATCGAGGGATCCAACATGGCGGAGGCGCACCCGGTCGCCTTCCAGTGGGTCATGGAGGCGAAGAAGCGCGGCGCGCGCGTGATCCACGTGGACCCGCGGTTCACCCGCACCTCCGCCAACGCGGACCGTCACGTGCCGATCCGCACGGGCACCGACGTCGTGCTGCTGGGCGGGCTGATCCGCCACGTGCTCGAGAACGACCTGTGGTTCGAGGAGTACGTGCGGCTGTTCACGAACGCCTCGACGATCCTCTCCGAGGAGTACGCGGACGCCGAGGACGGCGACGGCCTGTTCTCCGGCTACGACCCGGAGACCGGCACCTACGACAACGCCACCTGGGCGTACGCGGGGGAGCACGAGCAGGTGCGGCGCGGCCTGCCCGAGCGGGACGAGACCCTGCAGCACCCGCGCAGCGTGTTCCAGGTCCTGAGGCGCCACTACGCCCGCTACACCCCGGAGATGGTGGAGGCCACCTGCGGCATCTCGCCGGAGGACTTCGCCTACCTCGCGGAGTCGATCACCTCCGCCTCCGGCCGCGAGCGCACCACCTGCTTCGTCTACGCGCTGGGCTGGACCCAGCACCAGGGCGGCGCGCAGATGATCCGCACCGCGGGCGTGCTGCAGCTCCTGCTCGGGAACGTGGGCCGGCCCGGCTCCGGGATCATGGCGATGCGCGGCCACGCCACGATCCAGGGCTCCACGGACATCCCGACGCTCTACCACATCCTCCCCGGCTACCTGCCGATGCCGAAGGCCGGTCAGGACGACTTCCGGGAGTACGTCGACGCGATCGGCCACAAGGAGCAGAAGGGCTTCTGGGCGAACGCGGAGACCTACACGGTGAACCTGCTGAAGGCCTGGTGGGGTGACGCGGCGACCGCCGAGAACGACTGGGCGTACGACTACCTGCCGAAGCTGACCGGCGCCCACGGCACCTACCAGACGACGATGCGGATGCTCGAGGACGGGGTCGACGGCTTCTTCCTGCTGGGCCAGAACCCGGCGGTGGGCTCCGCCAACGGGCGCCTCCAGCGGGAGGCGATGAGCCACCTCAAGTGGCTCGTGGTGCGCGACTTCCACATGATCGAGTCCGCGACCTTCTGGAAGGACGGCCCGGAGATCGAGACCGGGGAGATGCGCACCGAGGACATCGGCACCGAGGTGTTCTTCCTGCCCGCCGCGAACCACACGGAGAAGGCCGGCTCCTTCACCCAGACCCAGCGCATGGTCCAGTGGCGCGACAAGGCCGTCGACCCGCCGGGCGACGCCCGCAGCGAGCTCGACTTCGTCTACGAGCTGGGGTGCCGCGTGCGCGAGAAGCTCGCCGGCTCCACCGACCCGCGGGACCGCCCGCTGCTCGACCTCACCTGGGACTACCCGACGGACGAGCACGGCGAGGTCGAGGCGGAGGCGGTGCTCGCGGAGATCAACGGCCGCCACCTCACGGGGGAGAAGGCAGGGCAGCCGCTCTCCGCCTTCGCGGAGATGACGGCCGACGGCGCGACCGACGGCGGCTGCTGGATCTACGCCGGCGTCTTCGCCGACGGCGTCAACCAGGCCCGTCGCCGCACCCCCGGCGCGGAGCAGGACGAGATCGCCGCGGACTGGGGCTGGGCGTGGCCCGCGAACCGTCGGATCCTCTACAACCGTGCTTCCGCGGACGCCGAGGGCAGGCCGTGGAGCGAGCGCAAGAAGCTCGTGTGGTGGGACGAGGAGCAGGGCCGCTGGGTCGGCCACGACGTCCCCGACTTCCCGGCGACGAAGCGCCCCGACGACCCCGGCGACCCCGGCAAGGGCGGCGCCGCGGCGCTGTCCGGCACCGACGCCTTCATCATGCAGGCCGACGGCCGCGGCTGGCTCTTCGCCCCGACCGGCCTGGTCGACGGCCCGCTGCCCACGCACTACGAGGCACCCGAGTCCACGGTCCCGAACCCCCTGTACCTCCAGCAGACCAACCCGACCCGGGTGGGCTTCACGGCGGGGGAGGACAACCTCAACTCGCCCGGCGCCCTGGGCCTCGGCGGGCGCGTGTACCCGTACGTGTTCACGACCTACCGCATCACCGAGCACCACACGGCGGGCGGCATGAGCCGCTTCCTGCCCTATCTCTCCGAGCTGCAGCCCGAGCTCTACATGGAGGTCTCGCCGGAGCTCGCCGCCGAGGTGGGCCTCGAGCCGTACGGCTGGGCGACGGTGATCTCCGCCCGCTCCGCGATCGAGACGAAGGTGCTGGTCACCGAGCGGATGACGCCGCTGCGGATCGGGGGCCGCACGATCCACCAGGTGGGCCTGCCCTACCACTGGGCCCGCGGGGACCAGGCGATCGTCACGGGCGACGGGGTCAACGACCTCATCGGCATGAACCTCGACGCGAACACGCAGATCCAGAACTCCAAGAACAACGCGTGCGCGATCCGGCCAGGACGCCGCCCGCGCGGCCCGGCGCTGCTCGAGCTCGTCGAGGAGTACCGTCGCCGGGCGGGCATCGTGGACGCCGAGCACCATGTGCTCGAGCGCCCGGACAGCCCGCGCGAGGCGCAGCTCGATCCGACCGACGAGTCCGTCGCGCACCACGCGCGCGGACCGGAGGAGGCCCCCGCCGTGCCCGTCGCCCAGCCGTCCCAGCGCGAGATGAGGAACCGATGACCCCGCCGCTGCCGCCCCTGCTCGCCGGACCGGAGGGCCCCGCGGCCGATTCCGGCTGGGGCGCCGGCACCGAGCGCAAGGGGTTCTTCACCGACACGTCGATCTGCATCGGCTGCAAGGCCTGCGAGGTCGCCTGCAAGGAGTGGAACCGCAACCCGGTCGACGGCGACCTCGAGATCCTCGGCTCGAGCTACGACAACACGGGTGCCCTGGGTGCGAACACCTGGCGGCACGTCGCCTTCGTCGAGCAGAGCAAGGACCGCATCGAGGAGGCCCGCGAGTCCGGTCGCCGGCTCGTGAGCCTCGGGATGCCGAGCATCGGCCCCAAGGAGCGGGCGGTGCCCGCGGCGTCCGCGGACACGACCCCGCCGGACACCCCCGAGTTCCGCTGGCTGATGTCCTCGGACGTGTGCAAGCACTGCACGAACGCGGGCTGCCTGGACGTGTGCCCCACGGGCGCGATCTTCCGCTCCGAGTTCGGATCGGTCGTCGTGCAGTCCGACGTCTGCAACGGCTGCGGCACCTGCGTGGGCGCCTGCCCGTTCGGCGTCATCGAGCGCCGCGACGACGGCACCGTCTCCGCGAAGGTGGACCGCGAGGAGCCCGTCCCGCACCGCGGCACGGCGAACAAGTGCACGCTCTGCTACGACCGGCTCGTGGACGGCGAGCAGCCCGCCTGCTCGGCCACCTGCCCCACCCAGTCGATCACCTTCGGCGACCGCGAGGACCTCGTCGAGGAGGCCCGGGCCCGTCTTGCGCAGATGCACTCCCAGGGCCGCACCGAGGCCCGGCTCTACGGCGCGAACAGCGACGACGGCGTGGGCGGCACCGGTTCGGTGTTCCTGCTGCTGGACGAGCCCGAGGTCTACGGCCTCCCGCCGGACCCGCAGGTCCCCACGAAGGACATGCCGATGATGATGCGGCAGGTCGGCGTCGCCGCGCTCGGCATGGCCGCCGCGACGGCCCTCGCCTTCCTGGGAGCCCGTCGATGACCCTCACGCCCTTCGACGCGGACCGCCCTCCCGAGCGCCCGCGCCGCCGCCGTCGGCCGGCCTCCTCCGGCAGCACCGAGGGCCGACGCCCGCTCGACCCCTCGGGGAGGCGCCGCGGCGCGGGAGCGGATGCCGGTGACCGCGAGATGTCCCTCGTCGGGGACATGGAGTTCGAGTCCTACTACGGGCGGCCCATCGTCAAGGCGCCGCCGTGGGAGGAGCCGATCGCGCTGTACCTGTTCGTGGGCGGCGTGGCGGGCGGCTCCGGCCTGCTGGCCCTCGGCGCGCACGCGAGCGGTCGCCCCGGCCTGCGTCGCGCGGCCCGGCTCACGGCCCTCGGCGCGATCGGGGTGGGCACCCCGGCCCTCGTCGTCGACCTCGGCCGCCCGGAGCGCTTCCTCAACATGATGCGCACCGTGAAGATCACGAGCTTCATGAGCATGGGCACCTGGATCCTCTCCGCCTCCGGGGCGGTCGCGGGCGTGAGCGCCCTGATCGAGGTGGACCGCCTGAGCGGGGAGCGGCTGCCGCTGGGCCCGCTGCGCCCTGCTCTGCACGCCCTCGACACGCCCGCCGCGATCGCCCAGGCGGGCACCGGCGCGCTGCTCGCCACCTACACCGGCGGCCTGCTCGGCGACACGGCCGTGCCCACGTGGTCCGCCGGCCGGCACGACCTGCCGCTGCTGTTCGGCTCCTCGGCGACGCTCGCCTCCGCGGGCGCCGCCCTCGTCCTCGCCCCGGGGCGCGAGCTGGGGCCCGCGCGGGCCCTCGCCGCAGCGGGCGTCGCGGGGGACCTGCTGAGCATGCACCGCATGAAGGCGTCGATGCACCCGCTCGAGGCGGAGCCGCTCGAGACCGGCCGGGCGGGGCGCCGCCTGCGCTGGGCGGAGCGGCTCGCCGTGGCCGGCGGCGTGGGAGCCGTGGCCTCCGGGCTGCTGTCCGCGGGTTCGGGCGCGGGCACCGGCTCGGGGCGCTCCCGGGTCCGGACGGCCGGTCGGGTGCTCACGGCCGCGAGCGGCCTCGCCCTGCTGGGCGCCTCCGCGCTCACCCGCTTCGGCGTGCTCGAGGCGGGGCTCGAGTCGGTGAAGGATCCTCGGCGCGTGGTCGAGCCGCAGAAGGCGCGGCTCGCGGCCCGACGGGCGGCCGGCACGTTCGACGACTCGATCACCACGGGCGCCTGAGCTCGCACCGAGTGCTGCGGCACGGTGCCGCGGCGCGGCACCGGGGCGGGTCAGCGGACGCGGATCCCGGAGCCCTCCACGGTCTCGCCGATCACCGGGTAGCCGGGCACCTCGCCGACCACGAGCAGCCCGCCCGAGGTCTGGGCGTCCGCGAGCAGCAGCAGGTCCTCCTCGGTGCGGCCGGCGTCGGCCGTGACATGGGGGCGCACCCAGTCGAGGTTCCGGCGGGTGCCGCCGGAGACGAAGCCGTCCCGCAGCGCCTCCGCCGCGCCGTCCACGAGCGGCACCGCGGAGCGGTCGATCACGGCGCCCACCCCGGAGGCCCGGGCCATCTTGTGCAGGTGCCCCAGCAGGCCGAAGCCCGTCACGTCCGTCGCGGCGCGCGCCCCGGCCTCGAGCGCGGCGAGCGAGGCGTCGCGGTTCAGCTGCGTCATCGTCGCGATCGCCGCCTCGAACACCTCGCCGGTGCTCTTGTGGCGGTTGTTCAGCAGGCCCACGCCGATCGGCTTGGTCAGCGTGATCGGCAGGCCGGCCTCCGCGGCGTCGTTGCGCAGCAGGCGCTCCGGGTCCCCGATGCCCGTGACGGCCATGCCGTACTTGGGCTCGGGATCGTCCACGCTGTGCCCGCCGATCACCGGGACCCCCGCCTCCCGGCCCACGGCGAGGCCGCCGCTGAGCACCTCGCGCAGCAGGTCGAAGGGGAGCACGTCCCGTGGCCAGCCCACGAGGTTGATCGCGACGACGGGGGTGCCGCCCATCGCGTAGATGTCGGAGAGCGCGTTGGCGGCGGCGATGCGGCCCCAGTCGTAGGGGTCGTCGACGACGGGGGTGAAGAAGTCCGCGGTGGAGAGCACCGCCCGGCCGCCGTCGATCCGCACCGCGGCCGCGTCGTCGCCGTCCTCGAGCCCCACGACCACCTGCTCGTAGGACTGCCCGGCGAGACCCGCGACGACCTCCTCGAGCTCGCCCGGCGGGATCTTGCATGCGCACCCGCCGCCGTGGGCCATCGTCGTCAGACGGACGGCCGGGGCCGACGGCGCCGACGGGGCGGGGGAGGAGGCAGGTGAAGAAGCTGGGGCGTCGCTGCTCGTCATGCTCCCGAGTCTAGGCATGCCCGTGGCCAGGGGGGGGCGAGCAGGGGAGCGGCCCGTCCCGCCCGGACCCGGCGCGCATGCGTGGGGCTCCCAGGCGGCACCCGTAGCCTCCTCGCGTCGGGACACTCCTCGGCACCTGCGCCCCGCGCAGCCGCGATGGCGCCACCGGCGTCCCCCCGAAGGCAGGTGCCCGATGACGGCCCTCACCCCCGCCCGCGCCACCGCCCCTCCCGGCGCCCCCACCACCGGCCAGATCGACGCCTCCTCCTTCCCTCCGCAGCTGCGCGCCTTCGCGGAGGTCTCCCGGCTGGTGAAGGCGGAGGGTCTGCTCGAGCGCGCCCGCGGCTACTACGCCGTGGTCGGCGCGGTGCTCGCCCTCGCGCTCGCCGCGTGCGGGGCGGGGATGATCCTGCTGGGGGAGAGCTGGTGGCAGCT
Source organism: Brachybacterium sp. NBEC-018 (assembly GCF_024860185.1). NCBI lineage: Bacteria > Bacillati > Actinomycetota > Actinomycetes > Micrococcales > Dermabacteraceae > Brachybacterium > Brachybacterium sp. NBEC-018. Next base: position 3,382,911 of record NZ_CP100650.1, on the reverse strand, counting down.
GCTGATCGCCGCCGCCCTCGGCGTGATCTGCACCCAGATCGCCTTCATCGCCCATGAGGCCGGGCATCGTCAGGTCCTCGCCGGCGGGCGCGCGAACACCCGGCTCGCGCGGCTGCTGGCCGGAGTGGTGGGCCTCAGCTTCAGCTGGTGGGACTCCAAGCACTCCCGTCACCACGGCAACCCCAACCAGGTGGGCAAGGACCCGGACGTCGAGGTGGACACGATCTCGTTCCTCCCGTCGGACGCCGCCGAGGCCCGCGGTCTGCGGCGCTGGATCACCCGGCGCCAGGGCTGGCTGTTCTTCCCCCTGCTCACCCTCGAGGGTCTGAACCTCCACCTGCACAGCGCCCGTCACCTGCTCTCCCGTCGCCCCACGACGCGCCGCTTCACCGAGATGGCGCTCATCCTGGTACGCACAGCCGTGCTCGCCGTGCCCGCTTTCCTGCTGCTGCCGCCGCTCATGGCGGTCGCCTTCCTCGCGGTCCAGGAGGCCGTGTTCGGCGTGTGCATGGGGGCGTCCTTCGCCCCGAACCACAAGGGGATGCCGGTCGTGGCGCCCGCGGCCCGCCTCGACTTCTTCTCCAAGCAGGTGCGCACCTCCCGCAACATCGCCGGCGGATGGTGGGCGACGCTGCTCTACGGCGGCCTGAACCACCAGATCGAGCACCATCTGTTCCCGTCGATGCCGCGCCCGCACCTCGCGCGGGCCCGCGCGATCGTGCGCGAGCACTGCGCCCGGCTCGAGGTCCCCTACGCGGAGGTCCCGCTGCACCGCTCCTACCTCATCGTGGTGCGCCACCTCAACGAGGTCGGCCTCGCCGCCCGCGACCCCTTCGAGTGCCCGATGCTCGGCGCGCGCTGAGCGCCCGGCGCCGGGTGCCGGGCGCACCGGCGGGGAGCGATAGTCTTCCCGAGGGATGGGATGCCCGGCGCGAGCCGACGGCCTCGTCCCAGGGAGGCGTCCGTGTCCTGGTGGGCGCCGTGGTCTTCAAAACCATCGAGCCCGAGCATCTCGGGCTGGCGGGTTCGATTCCCGTCCGCCTCCGCCAGTCCGGGCCGCATGCCCGGTCCATCCCGCCGGGTCCGGCCCGGCCGTGCGAGGAGAGTCGATGACGCAGGGGAGCGCGCCGCAGGGCGCCGAGCACGAGGACCCTCGCCGTCGGATCCCGCGCACCGACGCGCTGCTCGCGCTGCCGGCCGTGGAGCGGGCCCGTGCGAGCCTCGGCGAGACCGTGCTCCGCGGGATCGTGCGCGCCGCCCAGGACCGTGCCCGTGCCGGGGAGATCACGCCCGAGCAGGTGGAGGACGCGGTGCTCGGCGCGATCGGCGACCACTCCGCCGCCTCGATGCGGCCCGTCCTCAACGCAACCGGCGTCATCGTCCACACGAACCTCGGTCGGGCGCCGCTCTCGGCGCCGGCCCGCGCCGCCCTGCAGGACGCCGCCGGATACACGGACGTCGAGCTCGACCTGGTGACCGGTGCCCGCTCCCGCCGCGGCGCCGGTGCCCGGGCCGCGCTGCTCGCGGCCTGCCCCGCCGCGGAGGACGCCCTCGTCGTCAACAACGGTGCCGCGGCGCTGCTGCTCGCGACGACCGCGCTCGCCGCCGGGGACGAGGTGGTGTGGAGCCGCGGGGAGATCGTGGAGATCGGCGCCGGGTTCCGCCTCGCGGACCTCGTCGCCTCCGCGGGAGCGCGCGTGCGCGAGGTCGGCACCACCAACCGCACCCACGCCGCGGACTACACCGCCGCCTGCGAGGACGGGCAGGTGGGCGCGCTGCTGAAGGTCCACACGAGCAACTACCGCATCGAGGGCTTCACGAGCGAGGTCGGCATCGACGAACTCGCCGGGATCGCCCACGAGCACGGCCTGCCGCTCATCGCGGACCTCGGCTCGGGGCTGCTGCGCCCGGAGCCCGTGCTGCCTGGGGAGCCTGATGCGGCCGCGGCCCTCGAGGCCGGGGCCGACGTCGTCATCACGAGCGGCGACAAGCTCCTGGGCGGTCCGCAGGCCGGGATCCTGCTGGGCACCGCCGCGACCATCGCCCGCCTCGCCCGGCACCCGCTCGCCCGCGCCGTGCGCGCGGACAAGCTCGCCCTCGCCGCCCTCGAGGCGACCCTCACCGGGCCCGTGCCGCCCGTCCTCGCGGCGCTGCGCACCGACCCCGCCGCGCTGCGCCGGCGCACCGAGGCCCTCGCCGCGCGGATCGGCGGGGAGGTCGTCGCGCACGACGGCCGCGTGGGCGGCGGAGGCGGCGCCGAGGTGCCGCTTCCCGGCTGGGCGATCGCCCTCGAGCCCGAGCTCGCCCCTGCCCTGCGCACGGGAGACCCGGCCGTGGTGGGCGTGCTCTCCCAGGGACGGCTGCTGCTGGACCTCCGCTGCGTGCCCGAGGCCCAGGAGGACGCGCTCGTGACGGCGGTGGACGCGGCGAGGGAGCACCGCTGATGCAGGTCGTCGCGACCGCCGGGCACGTGGACCACGGCAAGTCCACGCTGGTGCGCGCCCTGACCGGCATCGAGCCGGACCGCTGGGACGAGGAGCGCCGTCGCGGGCTCACGATCGACCTCGGCTTCGCCTGGACGACCCTGCCCTCCGGCGCGGAGGTCGCCGTCGTCGACGTCCCCGGCCACGAGCGCTTCCTCGGCAACATGCTCGCGGGGATCGGCCCCGCCCCGATCGTCTGCTTCGTCGTCGCGGCGGACGCCGGCTGGCAGGCGCAGTCCTCGGACCACCGCGACGCGATCGCCGCCCTCGGCATCGACCAGGGACTGCTCGTCGTGACCCGCAGCGACCTCGCCCCGGACCGCGTCGAGGAGGTCACCGCGCAGGCCCGCGCCGAGCTCGCCGGGACGGGCCTCGCCCAGGTGCCCGCCGTCGCCGTCTCCGCCCGCACCGGCGAGGGCCTGGACGCGCTGCGCGCCGCCCTCGACGACGTGCTCGCCGCCGCCCGCCGGCCCCAGCCGGAGGCGCCCGTGCGGCTGTGGGTGGACCGCGCCTTCTCGATCACCGGCGCCGGGACCGTCGTCACCGGCACCCTCAGCGGGGGAACCCTGCGCACCGGCGACACCCTCGAGCTCGCCGGGGCGGGGGAGCCGAGGCGCGTCCAGGTGCGCGGGCTGCAGTCCCGCGGGGGTCAGGTCCCCGAGCTGGGTCCCGTGAGCCGCGCCGCCGTGAACCTCCGCGGCGTGGACGCCGACGACGTGGCCCGGGGCGACGCCCTGCTCACCCCCGGGGCATGGCCGGCGACGGCGCTCCTGGACGTGCGCGCGACCGTCCCGGGCACCTTCGCCGACGCGCCGGGGGAGCTCGTCGCCCACGTCGGCACCGCCGCCGTCCCGGTGCGCGTGCGACCGCTCGGCGAGGACCATGCGCGCCTCACCCTCGCCCGCCCGCTGCCGCTGCGGGTGGGCGACCGGATGGTGCTGCGCGGCTCGGGGGAGCAGACCCTCCGCAGCGGCGCCCTCGTGCTCGACGTCGACCCGCCCGTCCTCACGCGCCGCGGGGACGCCGCCCGCCGGGCCGCCGCGCTCGCCGCGACCGGCGACGGCGGCGACCTCGCCGCGGAGGTCGCGCGACGCGGCGCGGTGCCGTCGGCCGTCCTCGCGCGCCAGGGGGTGCAGGTGCCGGCCGTGCTGCCCGAGGGCGTGGCGCGGGTGGCCGACGGCCGCGGCGGCGAGCTCCTCGCCGCGGAAGCGGCGCTGCGGGACTGGACCGCGCGGCTGCGCGCCCTCGTCGAGGCCGAGCACCGGGAGCACCCGCTCTCCGCCGGCCTGCCCCGGAAGGCCGCGCTCGACGCCCTGGCCCGGGAGCCGGCGCCCCGTGCCTCAGGCGCACCGCCGCTGCCGGCACCCGCGCTCCTCGAGGTCCTCGTGCGGCGCGCCGGTCTCGAGGATCAGGACGGCCGGCTCCGCGATCCGGCGCGGCAAGACGGCCTCGGCGACGCCGAGGGAGCCGTCGCCGAGCTCGAGCGGCGACTGCGTGCGGAGCCCTTCCGGGCCCCCGAGGCGGATGATCTCGCCGCCCTGGACCTGGGTCCCGAGCAGCTCGCCGCCGCGGCGCGCCTGGGGCGACTGCTGCGCCTGCCCGGCGAGGTGATCCTGCTGCCCACGGCGGCGGCCCTCGCCATGCGGGAGCTGTCCCGGCTCGAGCAGCCCTTCACGACCTCCCAGGCCCGGCAGGCCCTCGGCACCACACGGCGGGTCGTCATCCCGCTGCTCGAGCATCTCGACGCGCGGGGCTGGACCCGTCGCCTCGACGCCGGGCACCGTCAGGTGGCCCGCTGAGCGGGAGTCCTCATGTCGGGGTGTGCTCTCAGCCCCGGGCGGCCAGCCACCGCTGGTGCGCGGTGACCAGCGCGTGCTGCACCGCCGAGTGATCGGGGCCGCCGCTCAGCACGGACGGCACCGTCGCGGGCTCCCACAGCGCCCGGACGGGCACGGCCGTGCCGTCGTGCAGCAGCGCGAATGCCACGAGCCGGCGGTCCCCCGGGGTGGGCGGCGCGATCCGCTGCAGCTGCTCCCAGCGCACCGACTGCTCGGCGCCCACGAAGCCCGCCCACCGGAAACCGGCGGCGTCGATCCGCAGCCGCGAGCGCCGGGCGCCCCACAGCACGAGCGCCCCGCCGCCCAGGGCGAGCGCGGCGGGGATCAGCAGGGCCAGGAAGCCCGCCTCGCCCAGCACGAGCGTGAGCACCACCGCGCCGATCGCGGTGCCGACCCCGATCAGCATCACCGCAGGGCCGACGACGACGTTCACGTGGGAGTCGGCGGAGCGGAAGGTCGAATGCATGGCCGCCAGCCTATGGGGAGTCCTCCCCATCGCCGTGCGGCACGGGGGCGGCCTAGTCTCGGGAGCACGTCAGGGACAGTGGGGCAGGACAGACAGGGACGGTGCCGCGATGAGCGGGTTCTACGGTGCGGACACGGAGCAGCTGCGCGAGCAGGCGGGGGCCTGCCTGCGCGGCTCGGGCACCCTCAGGGACCTCATCGGGACCACCTCCGCGATGGTCGGCGCGGTCGAGTGGACGGGGCCCGACGCGGAGGCCTTCCGCGAGCGCTGGCAGTCCGAGGTGCGCGCCCAGCTCACCGCGCGGGCCGACGCCCTGCGCGCCCGGGCGGACGAGCTGACCGCCCAGGCCGAGGAGCAGGACGGCGCCTCCGACGGCGACGGCAGCGGCGGCGGCGGGCCCTTCGGCAGCCCGCTGCCGTTCCCCTTCCCGTTGCCGGGGCCGGGAGGGCCGTGGGAGAACCCCGGCCCCTTCGATCGTGCGAATCTGCCGAAAGGTCCACAGGAGTTCTACGGCGACCCCGGGTACGGCACCCGCGGGCAGATGTACGGCCAGCAGCGCCCGGTGGGGGAGCAGTTCACTTGGACCGACGATCTGCTCCCCGGGCAGGAGATCAGCAACGGGACGGGCACCCTGGATGCGCATGCCGGGGTGAACTACAGCGTCGGAGCGAGTCTGACCGAGGATCCCTACGGCAACCACACGGGTACCGTCGGTGCGCGCGGGAGCCTCGAGGCAGGAGTGGACACGCACCTGAACGGGCCCTTCGGTACCGGGATCGACGCGAGCGCACGGGTCGGCGCCGAATCCTATGCCGAGGCCGGTGGCACGGTGGGACCGGACGGGTACTCGTTCGGAGCCAAGGCGGGATCGGGGCTGTACGCGTCGCAGAGCGCCACTGTCGACGGACCGCTCGGGACCTCGGGCACCCTGACCCAGGACTACTTCGTGGGTGCCAACGCGGATGCCTCGCGGTACGCGCATCTGACGCGCAACGAGGATGGTCAGGCCAACGGGGTGACGTTCGGTGGCGGGGCGAACGCCTTCGCCGGCGGTCAGGTCACGCAGAAGTTCGAGCAGACGGGCCCGTTCGGCTGGTTCTCCGGGTCCACATCGATCAGCGAGAAGGCGGGGGCGGGCGCCGGGGCCTCGGGAGGGGCGACGATCTCCACGGATGAGGTCTCGGTGAACGTCGGTGGCCAGCTCGCCGTCGAGCTCGGGCTCGGGGGCACGACCAGTCTCGCCGTTCATCCGAACGCCATCGTCAACACCTTCACCCCAGGGGATTACGACCTCGACGACGCGATCTCCGACGCCTCCGGAGCCTTCGACGGCGCTCGTGATGCCGTGGGCAGCACGGTGAGCGCGATCAACCCCTTCGACTGAGCCCGACAACGGGGCCCACGCTCAGCACATCCGCGTCCTGGCGGCCTCAGCGCCTCTGACCGTGATGACTCCACCATCCACGGTGCGCGTCCGTGATCGCCTGCGCGGTGCGGAGGTATCCGGCATCGGCGCTGTTGCCGCCCTCGCCCCCGGACATGCTCACCGCGGTGACCGGGACGACGGCGCCGTCCCTCAGGTGCAGACGGACGCTGCGCGGACCGCGGCGGGCTGTCGGGACCTCGACCCCCTGGATCGCGGAGAAGGGCACGGTGCGCGGGGCGCTCGTGAGCGTGCGCCAGGTGACGGCCTCCCCGGTGAGCTCGACCCGGCTGCGCCGTCCCGCGAGATGCAGGAGCAGCCCGGCGACCAGACTGACCGGCACGAACAGCAGCATCAGCAGCACCGCCGCGTCCCCGCTGGTCGCCCAGAGGACCAGGGGGAGCGGGACGAAGAGCACCACCGCGATCAGGGCGACGAACGGGCCGATCCACATCATCATCGTCGCGGCGCCGGAGCGGAACGTCTGGGTCTGCATGAGGTCGAGTCTGTCAGAGCACACGGAGCAGCACATGCCGACGGCGCCCCCTGTGGACAGGAGGCGCCGTCGGGACGCTCAGCGGTGCAGGCCCTGATCAACCCTGGTTGCGCGGCTGCTTCACGGGCGGCTCGCCCAGCTCGGCGTCCTCGGTGCTGATCGCGTCGACGTCGCCGCCGGCGATCTCGAGCGCTTCGATGCGGCCCAGCGCCATGAGGTCACCGCGGGCGGCCTCGAGGTGGCCGGCGGCAGCCTCCGGGGCGCGGAGCGTCACCGAGAGCACGGGCGTCTTCTGGGAGACCTTCGCGTCGGACTTCAGGCGGCGCACGACGATCGCGGCCTGGGCCACGGTGTCCAGCAGCGCGGCGTCCTGCCCCTGGGCGGCGGCGCGCAGCGGCTCCTCCACGGGCCAGGGCTGCGTGTGCACGCTGCCGCCGCGCCACCACGACCACACCTCCTCGGTCGCGAAGACGATCACGGGTGCGAACAGGCGCAGCTGCACCTCGAGCGCGATCGCGAGCGCCGCGCGGGCCGAGTCGGCACCGGCCTGGCCGGAGGGGGCGTTGCCGTGGGCACGCTCCTTGACCAGCTCGATGTAGTCGTCGCAGAACGCCCAGAAGAACGGCTCGACGAGCTCGAGCACCCGCGCGTAGTCCATGTCCTCGAAGGCGGTGGTGGACTGCTCGACGACCTCGGCGAGGTTCGCCAGCAGCGCCCGGTCCAGCGGATCGGTGACGGCGGCCGGGTCCGCGGCGAGGGCGCCCGAGGGATCCGCGGGGGCCTCGCCGAAGCCGAGCGCGAACTTCGAGGCGTTGAGGATCTTGATCGCGAGACGGCGACCGATCTTCATCTGGCCCTCGTCGAACGCGGTGTCCACGCCCTGGCGGGCACGGCCGGCCCAGTAGCGCACGCCGTCGGAGCCGTGCTGCTCGAGCAGACCGATCGGGGTGACGACGTTGCCCTTGGACTTCGACATCTTCTTGCGGTCGGGATCGAGGATCCAGCCGTTGATCGAGGCGTGCTTCCACGGCAGGGCGTCCTGCTGCAGGTGCGAGCGCACGATCGTCGAGAACAGCCAGGTGCGGATGATGTCGTGGCCCTGGGGGCGCAGGTCCATCGGGTACACCTTGGAGAACAGTTCCGGGTCGGAGTTCCAGCCGCCCGCGAGCTGCGGGGTGAGCGAGGAGGTCGCCCAGGTGTCGAGGATGTCGGGGTCCGCGACGAAGCCGCCGGCTTGGCCGCGCTGCTCCTCGGTGAAGCCCTCGGGCACGTCGATCGTGGGGTCGATCGGGAGGCGGTCGACGGACGGGGTGAGCACCGTGTCGTAGTCGGTCTCGCCGTCCGCGCCGACGCCGTACCAGACGGGGAAGGGCACCCCGAAGAAGCGCTGGCGGGAGATCAGCCAGTCGCCGGCGAGGCCCTCGACCCAGTTGCGGTAGCGGGACTCCATGTGCGCCGGGTGCCAGGTCAGCTCGCGGCCGCGGGCGATGAGCTCGTCGCGCAGACCGCCCTCGGAGCCGTCGCGGCCGCCGTTGGTGAGGTACCACTGGCGGGAGGTCACGTACTCGAGCGGCTTGTCGCCGTTCTCGTAGAACTTCACCGGGTGGGAGATCTTCTCGATCTCGCCGGTGAGGTCGCCGGACTCCGTCGCCATCTCCACCACGCGCTTCTGCGCGCTGAACACGGTGAGCCCCGCGAGCTCGGCGTAGTTCGCCTGCCCCTCGGGGGTGGTGATCCACGGGGCCTCGGGCAGGAAGCGGCCGTCGCGGCCGATCACCGAGCGGGTGGGAAGCTCGAGCTCCCGCCACCAGGTGACGTCGTTCGCGTCGCCGAAGGTGCAGATCATCGCGATGCCGGCGCCCTTGTCGGGCTGGGCGAGGGGATGGGCGAGCACGGGCACCTCGACGCCGAACAGTGGCGAGGTGACGGTCGAGCCGAACAGGCCCTGGTAGCGCTCGTCGTCGGGGTGGGCGACGAGGGCCACGCACGCGGGCAGCAGCTCGGGGCGGGTGGTCGCGATGACGACCTTCTCGCCGGAGCCGTCCGTGCGGGTGAAGCCGAGGCGGTGGTACGCGCCGTCGCGGTCGCGGTCCTCCTGCTCCGCCTGGGCGACGGCGGTGCGGTAGGTGACGTCCCACATGGTGGGGGCCTCGGACTGGTAGGCCTGGCCGGCGGCGAGGTTCTCGAGGAACGCCCGCTGGCTCGTGGCGCGGGAGTGGGCGTTGATGGTCTGGTAGCCGTGCTTCCAGTCCACCGAGAGGCCCAGGGTGCGGAAGACGTCCTCGAAGGACTTCTCGTCGATCTCGGTGAGGCGCTCGCACAGCTCGATGAAGTTGCGACGGGAGATCGGCAGCTGGTTCGCGGCCTTCGCGGACTTGTTGTCGCCGCCCTCCTGCGGGGGCGTGAAGTCCGGGTCGTAGGGCAGCGACGGGTCGCAGCGCACCCCGTAGTAGTTCTGCACGCGGCGCTCGGTGGGCAGGCCGTTGTCGTCCCAGCCCAGCGGATAGAAGATGTTCTTCCCGCGCATGCGCTGGTAGCGCACGATCATGTCCGCCTGCGAGTAGCCGAACACGTGGCCCACGTGCAGGGAGCCCGAGGCCGTGGGCGGCGGGGTGTCGACGCTGAACACCTGGTCGCGGGTGGTCTCCGGATCGAAGGCGTAGAGCTTCTGCTCGCTCCATACGCGGTCCCACTTCTCCTCGAGCCCCTCGAGGGAGGGCCGATCGGGGATGGCGGCGGGCTGGCGTGGTGCGGTATCGGTCATGGGGGCCATTGTTCCAGGCCCGCGCCCGCACGCAACGTCGATCCCGCTCCCTGGAGCGTCAGGTGCGCCACGCCCGGGGGAGGAGGGGCGGCCGACGGGTCGCTGCCGCGGTCCCCGGCCCCGCCGTAGCGTGAGCGCATGGCCCTCACCCGCATCGCCCTGGTCTCCGACGTGCACGGCAACCTCACCGCCTACGAGGCGGTCCTCGCGGACATCGCCTCCCGCGGCATCACCCGCGTGATCGACCTCGGCGACGTCGTCGGGAAGGGGCCGCGAGGTGCGGCCTGCGCGGACCTCACCCGGGAGCGCTGCGAGGCGACGGTGCGCGGGAACTGGGAGGTGTTCGTCGCGGGCACCGAGGCGCCCGAGGGGGAGGGGCCCGCGTGGTGGCACGGCGAGCTGGGCGCCGAGCGGCGCGGCTGGCTGCTCGGGCTCCCCGGCAGCCTCGACCTGCGGCTCTCGGGCCGGATCGTGCGGCTCGTGCACGCCTCGCCGATCGACGAGTTCACCCGGGTGCACCGGGACCCGGAACCGGCGACCTTCGCGATGATGTTCGAGCCGACGCCGTTCACCGGGGACGGCCCGTCGGCGGACGTGCTCGCCTACGGCGACATCCACGACGCCTTCCTCGAGGTGCAGGGGGAGCGGACGCTCGTCAACGTCGGCAGCGTCGGCAACCCGCTCGACGGCCCCGTCCCCTCGTACGTGATCCTCGAGGGCGACGACGAGGACGGGCCGGGCGGCGCACCCGCCCCGTTCGGCGTGCAGTTCGTGCGCGTCCCCTACGACGTCGAGGCCGAGATCGCCGTCGCCCACGAGCGGGGCATGCCCGCCGCGGAGGCCTGGGAGATCGAGCTGCGCACGGGGATCTACCGCGGGCGGCACGCGGCGCTCGGGCTCACGACCTCCCGGGCTGCGGCAGGGTGATCCCGAACGCGAGCGAGACGTGCCCGTCGCCGAACTCGCGGACCCGCTCGGTGAGCACCTCGAAGCCCAGGGACTCGTAGAGCCGGTGCGCGGGGTGCATCTGCCCGCCGCTGTTCATCACCACGGCGCTCGCGCCCCGCTCCCACGCGAGGCGCAGCACGTGCTGGGTGAGCGCCCGCCCCACGCCGCGACGGCGGGCCGACGGCGCGACGCCGAGGAGGCGGAAGTCGAGCTCGCCGGGCCGACCGATCGGGGTGATCAGCTCACCCGGTCGTCCCGTCGTCACGGTGCCGAGCAGGGAGCCGTCCTCGGCGTCCACGGCGACCCAGGTCTCGTGGTCCCTCGCCCGCGTGCGCACGTCCAGCAGCACCTGCCGGTAGCGCTCGTCGATCGAGTAGTCGGAGCCGTAGGCGTCGACCAGCAGCGCGGCCGTCGGCTCCAGCTCCTCCGGCGCGATCCGGCGGATCGTGAGCGCGGCCGCGGCCGCGGGATCGGGGCCCGCGGCGCGGGAGGCGGAGGGGGAGTGTGCGCCGACGACGGCGACCCCGGTCATCGCCGCGGCTCCGGGCGGGCGCCGAACACCCCGGCGGAGAGGTAGCGCTCGCCGGTGTCCGCGAGGATCACGACGATCGTCGCGCCCTCGAGCTCGGGCCGCTGGGCGAGCCGAGCGGCGACCTCGAGGTTCGCGCCCGCGGACGGGCCGACCAGCAGACCCTCCTCGTGGAGCGCGGCCCGCGCGGCGGCGTAGGCCTCCGCGGCCTCGACGCCCACGACCTCGTCCACGAGCGCGGCGTCGTAGTTGCCGGGGAGCTGCTCGGGCTCCACGTCGACGACCTTGTGCACGCCGTCGATCTCGTCCGGGTAGGGCGCCTCCTCGGTGGGCACCGAGCCCTCGCCCGGCTCGGCGATGACGACCCGCACCTCGGGCTTGCGCTTCTTGAGGAAACGGCCGGTGCCGGCGGAGGTCCCTCCGGTGCCGACCCCGGCGACGAGCACGTCGACCGCGCCCTCGGTGTCCCGCCAGATCTCCGGGCCGGTGCTCGCGTAGTGCGCGGCGGGGTTCGCGGGGTTGCTCAGCTGATCCGCGATGAAGGCTCCGGGGTTCTCCTCCTGGGCGCGGGCGAACAGGATGTCCAGCGCCTCGGGGTCCAGGAAGAGGCTGTTGGGGACCGTGACGAGCTCGGCGCCGATCGCCTCGAGCAGCAGGTGCTTGTCCGGGCTGATGTTGTCGCCGAGATAGAACTTCGTGCGGTAGCCGCGGCCGGCGGCGATCGCGGCGAGCGCGATCCCGGTGTTCCCGCTCGTGATGTCGACGATGAGGTCCCCGGGGTGGAGGCGGCCCTCCTCCTCCGCGCTGCGGATGATGCCCCAGGCGATGCGGTCCTTCACGCTGCCCAGGGGGTTCTGGAACTCCGCCTTGCCGAGGATCCGTGCGCGGGCCCCGCGCGCGGCGGCGAAGCGGCTCAGCTCGATGAGCGGGGTCCCGCCGATGAGGTCGATGATGCCGCTGGCGATGGGCCGGGCGGCGTCCGTCCCGGCGGCGCCCGCGAGGGGTGCGGTGTCGTGGAGTGTCATGGAGGCTCCCGCTTCTGCTGCGCTGCCGGGGCGCCTGCTGCGCCTCCGGTCGGTGTCGTCACGCTAGGCACGGCGGCACCGGGGGAGCGCGGTTCGTGGCGAAGAATGACCACAGCAGGGATCGGGTCGGGCAGAAGTTGAGCTTATGGGTTGACGTGGGTGTCGGCCCGGCTCACGCAGGGGCGATCCGCAGCGCCTCCGCCCCGTCGCCGGGGGTGGGGAAGCTCGGGCTCAGCGGCACGGCGGCGGCCGGCACGGTGGTGCCGTCGTGGTCGAGCACGCGGAGCGTCGGCCCCCACATCAGGGCGCCGGTCGCCATCACGACCGCCTCGCCGTCGGGCCCCATGAACAGGGCGAACGTCGCGGGGAGGTCCTCGTCGAGGGGCTCGGGAGCCGTCCGGGCGAGAGCGGCGGCTTCGGCATGGCGGAGCCAGAACGCGGAGTCGCAGGGCCGGCACGTGGCTCCCGCGGGGCTGGTCCGGCTCAGCGGATTCAGGAAGACGTCGGCGCCGCCTCGCACGCAGTTCCGCGCATCCTCCGGGGTGAGGCCGGCCTCCCGCAGGGCGCACAGCGCCCCGTCGAGATGGCGGAGGAAGAGGTGCGCGCCGTTCTCGGCGAGGTCGCCCGGTGCCAGGTCCCCGTAGGCGTCGCCGGGGGAGGCGTGGGTCGAGGCATCGGCGGTCAGCCCGGCGAAGGAGCCGGGCGAGAGGCCGCGGCTCAGCAAGTCCGCGCGGGCGCCGGGAAGGAATCGGCGAGCATTCACGTGCACTTCTCCTGGGTCGCGGGCCCGCACATCAGGGGATGCGCGCGGTCCATTCCTCGGTGCCGAACTTGGTGCGCACCAGCTCGCGGGCCGCCTCGAGCTCCGCCTCGGTGTACGCGGAGTCCGTCGTCGCGTAGCGGGAGCGGAAGACGTCCAGGAAGCCGGCGATGATCTCGTCGCGCGGAAGGCCCGTCTGCGAGCGGATCGGGTCCACGCGCTTGTTCGCGCTCTTCGTGCCCTTGTCGGAGAGCTTCTCCCGGCCGATCCGCAGCACCTCACCCATCTTCTGCGCGTCGATGTCGTAGCTCATCGTCACGTGGTGCAGCAGCACGCCGCCGGCGAAGCGGCGCTGGGCGGCGCCGCCGATCTTGCCCTGCTCCGAGGCGATGTCGTTGAGCGGGACGTAGCGGGCCTTCACGCCGATCTCCGCGAGCGCCGCCATGACCCAGTCGTCGAGGTAGGCGTAGGCCTGCTCGAAGCTGAGGCCCTCGACGAGCGAGGTGGGGACCACGAGCGAGTAGGTGATGCAGTTGCCGTGCTCCATGAACATCGCGCCGCCGCCGGTGATGCGGCGCACCACGTCGATGCCGTGGCGGGCGGCGCCCTCGGCGTCGACCTCGTTGCGCAGCGACTGGTAGGAGCCGATCACCACGCACGGCTCGTCCCAGTCCCAGATCCGGAACAGGGGCGCCCGGCGGCCCGCGGCGACCTCGTGGGGGAGCACCTCGTCGAGGGCGACGTGCATCGCGGGCGGCAGCACCTGCGGGCCGATGACGTCGAAGGTGAGGTCGTCCCAGGAGCTCGCCTGGCCCAGGGCGCGGCGGGCGGCGATCGCGACCGCCTCCGCGTCGAAGCCGATCATCTGCACGCCGCCGGGCAGCGCCTCGAGGCGGGTGGTGATCGCGGCGGTGGCGGCGGAGGAGGAGACGTCCGAGGGCAGGCCCACGAGTGCCGCGTCGATCTCCTCGAGCGCATGGTCCGGCTCGAGGAAGAAGTCGCCGAACACGTGGGCGGAGGCGATCCGGCCCTCGTCGATGGTGAGGTCCACCGAGACGAGCTTCCCGCCGCGGACCTTGTACTCCCCGTGCCGCACCGCGGCCCCTGCGCTCTCCGTCATGGCACCATCCTGGCGCACCGGGGCGGCAGGTGGCGGCGTGAGATCGCCGACGGCCGCGCGGATCCTCAGCCGCGCAGGTCGCGCACGGGGATCGTCAGCGAGCGCAGGGCCCGGTGGACCTCCCACACGAAGTCGGAGGTGGACTGGCCCTTCCCGGGCGCGACCGCGTAGGACTCGGGGGCCAGCTCCGCGGTCGCCTCGCGGGTCACGCGCGGCACGAGGGAGGTCCACGGCGCGGCGCCGCCCACCGAGATCCGGTACAGCACCTCGGGGTCGCCGTCGGCCTCGACGAGCCGCAGGGCGAGGGTCGTCGAGGTGAGCGCCGGCTGGCGGCGCGCCGGTGCCAGGGCGAAGCCGCGCTCGGCGAGCAGGGTCGGATGGAACAGGGCCCACAGCAGGAGCCGCGCGCCCTCCGCCTCGGGGGAGACCGCCGTGCCGATCAGCTCCGGGGGATCCGGGAGCAGGGACGGATCGGCCCGCCAGGCGGCGGCGTCGCGGGCGAGCGCGTCGAGCCGCTCCTCGGCCAGCGCGAGCTCGGCAGGGTCCTCGAGGGAGCCGATGCCGAGCGGGATCGGGGTGCGGGTGCCGCGGCGGGCGTGCACGAGGGTGCCGCGATCCGCCTCGCCCAGCTCGAGCCCGGCGCGGGCACGGGTCACGCCGGCCTGCAGGTGCGCGCCCACCTGGCCGCGGCGGGTGGAGAAGCGGGGCGAGGTGTTCAGCAGCTCGCGGCTCGCCCGGCGCAGCAGCTCGAGGTGGCCGTGGAGCTCCTCCGCGACGCGCGGGGAGGTGAGCAGGGCGCGGGCGTCGAGCGGGTACTGGACGACGGGCGAGCCGGCGTTCTCCCCGATCTCCCCGATCGTCTCCCAGAGGTCCTTGTGGCCGGGATCGGCCTTCGCGAGCTTCTTCCCGATGCGGCTCCAGGTGGAGACCACGATCGCGGGCACCGTGGGGGTGGTCGCCTCGAGCTGGGCGGTGGCCTCCGCGGCCGTGCGGCGCTGGGCGTCCGCGTCGTGGCTGCGCACGATGCTGACGATCGCGTCCTGCGGGTCCGGGCCCAGCGCGGCGGCGATGCGCACGAGGCGGGCGGTGCTCAGCGGCGACTGCACGCGCACGGCGACGCCGAGGCGGGCCGCGTCCTCCGCGGCGCCGTCCTCGGGCAGGAGGTCCGCGACGAGATCGGGGGAGGAGCGGCGGGGTCGGGGGTCGGCGACGATCGCGCCGGTCCCGCGCTCGCTGCGCGCGATCGTGCGCAGGAACGCCTCACGGCTGCGCGGCGCCATGAGCACGAACTCGAGCATGTGGCTCAGCATGAGCTCCACATGCGCGGTGTGGTCACGGTGGGAGGCGAGGTCCGGGGAGGAGACGGCCTTGTCCACGGCATAGGTCGTCATCTGGCCGACGGTCGCATACGAGCGGGCCATGGTCCTCCTTCAGGGGCGCGGGCGGGGAGTCGTCCATCATCGCACCACCCGGGGTGTCCCCTATGCCCGGTCCGGCCCCTGGTCGGGCCCGTCGCCCGCCCCGCGAGCCGGTCCCTTCCCCCGCGCGTACACCTGACGCACGAGGTCCTCGATCGCGGGCTCGGTCAGCGCGAGGTCCCGGATGGTCGCCTGCGTGCCGATCGCCTCGAGCAGGGCGGGCACGGTCAGCGAGGTGCCGGAGAAGCGGATGCGGTGGCGGATCCCCTCGGCCTCGACGGCGTCGGTCGCGGCCCCGGCGGGCAGGGTCAGGGCCTCGCGCGGCTCGGCGAGGTCCACGATCAGCTCGCGCGGGGAGTCGAGGTGCTCGCGGAACGCGGTGATCGTGCCGTCGAAGGCGACGCTGCCGTGGTTGACGACCGCGATCCGCTCGCACAGCCGCTCCACGTCGCCCATGTCGTGGGTGGTGAGGAAGAGCGTGGTGCCGCGCTCGGCGCGGTCCTCCTGGAGGAAGCGGCGCAGCCCCTCCTTGGAGACCATGTCCAGCCCGATCGTCGGCTCGTCGAGCACCACGAGCGCGGGGGAGTGCAGCAGCGCGGCGGCGACCTCGCCGCGCATCCGCTGGCCCAGCGACAGCTGGCGCACGGGCCGGTCCAGGAACTCCTCGAGGCCCAGGCCCTCGACGAGCCGCTCGAGCCGCCGCTCCCGGGCGGAGTCGGTGAGGCGGTGCATCGCGGCGAGGATCCGGTAGGACTCGCGCAGCGGCAGGTCCCACCACAGCTGCGAGCGCTGGCCGAAGACGACGCCGATCTCCCGCGCCAGGTGCCGCCGCTCGGGGACCGGCTCGCGGCCCAGCACGCTCACGGTCCCGGAGGTGGGGCGCAGGATGCCGGTCATCATCTTGATCGTCGTCGACTTGCCCGCGCCGTTCGCGCCGACGAAGCCGACGGCCTCCCCGCGGCGCACGGTGAGGGTGAGGTCGTCCACGGCGCGGACGGTGCGCCGCTCTCGGCGCAGGGAGCCGGGGCGACGGCTGCGCACGGCGAAGTCGCGGCGCAGGGCGTCCAGGACGATGGCCGGGGCGTCGTCGGCCGCGGCGGGGGAGTCGGTGATCGAGGTGGGGGACGTGGTCATGGTCAGCCTCCGGCTCCGGTGTAGCGGCGCACCCCGGCGCGCCAGAGCAGCGACGCGAGGGTCCAGGTGAGGATCGCCGCCGGCACCCCGAGCCATCCCGACCACGCCGGGATGAGGGCGGGGCCCGGCAGGTCCAGCAGGGTCAGGGTGGGGGCGTAGGCGATGAGGGTCGCGGGGACGACGAAGGTGAAGAAGGCCCGCAGCGGCAGCGGGAAGACGGCGCCCGGGTTCGTCGCGACGTAGTTGCCGCCGTAGGTGAAGGCGTTCGCGAACTCGCGGCCGTCGACGAGCCAGAACTGCATCGCCCCCGCCATCGTCAGCAGCGCCGCGAACACGGCCGCGCCGGCGAGCGGCGCGGTGACGGCGAGCAGGAGGGTGAGCGGCGTGGGCGAGAACCCGGCGACCACGAGCGCGATCACGTAGGTGGACAGCCCCACCAGGATCCGGCCCAGGCGCCGCAGAGAGAGGTCCATGCTCGAGATCTGCAGCAGCACGGGAAGCGGCCGGATCAGCAGCGTCTCGAGCTTCCCGGAGCGCACCATCGTGGAGAGCCCGTCGATCTCCCCGAAGAAGAGGTCCGCGAGGCCGAAGGCGAGGGCACCGAGGCCGTACACGACCGCCACCTGGGTGAGGGTCATCCCGCCGAGCACCCCGACCTGCGAGAGGATCACCCAGAGCTCGAGGAACTCGGTGCCCACCACGAGCATCTGGCCGAGGACGTCCGCGACGAAGCTCGTGCGGAACGAGGCCTGCGAGCGGATCCGGGACGCGTAGAGCAGGCCCATGACGCGGGGCAGGGAGAGCGGTCGCTCGCCGCGCGGGGACGCGGCGGCGGGAGCGCTGCGGGCGTGATCAGCCACCCTGCACCTCCAGGGAGCGCACGCCGATGCGCAGCATGAGCACGGCGGCGACCGTGAGCACGACCGCCCAGGCCGCCTGCTCGCCCAGCAGCGCGAGCGCCTCGATCGGCGGGATCCGGCCGGAGAGCGCATCGATCGGGGTCTGCACCATCGAGGGGAAGGGGGTCGCGCGGGCGATCGCGGCGAGCCAGTCCGGGAACCAGGCGATCGGGATGAGGAAGCCGGAGAGCAGGTTCATCACCGCCATGTAGACGACGCTCAGCCCGCGCGTCTCGACGAGCCAGAAGGAGGCGAGATTGATCATCGCGTCCCCGAGGAAGGCGACGGTGATCGCGAGCAGCAGGCAGGCGGCGCCCACGAGGTAGGAGAGCGGGTCGCTCGGCAGGGCGAGCCCGGTGAGCAGGGCGCCCACGAGCATCGGAGGCACGCCGCGGGCGAGCAGCAGGAACCCGGCGCGGCCCAGCTTCTGCGCGTAGAACATGCCGAGCAGGTGGGTGGGGCGCAGGAGGTCCACGGCCACGTCGCCCTGGTGCACGCGCTGGGAGATCTCGCGGGTGCCGAAGGCCTCGATGGGGGCGAGCAGCGCCTGCCCGAGCCACACATAGGTCGCGGCCTGGAGGGCGTCGTAGCCGCGCAGCTCCCCGCCGGCGGCATGGATCGCGGCGAGCAGGATCGAGGCGCGGATCAGCCCGAAGATCGAGTTGGTGAACACTCCCGCGGCCGTCGCCATGCGGTAGGTGGAGTACTGCCGGAAGGAGGCGCGGGCGACACTCCAGTAGGCAGACACTCGCGGCATAGTACGCAGTCGTGGCGCCGGTCACAAGGGGGTGCGGGAGGGAATCCGCGGATTCCCCTGCGGGCGGCTCCCGCCCCCGCCTACCCTGACCCGGTCCCCGCCCCCGCACGGAACCGGATCCCCGTATGACCTCCTCCGTCCCCGCGCCCGCACCCTTCGGCGCGCCCGACGCCGCCGGCGACCCCGCCGGCCCCACCCGCCGCAGCCGGTTCGGCCTGCTCCCGCGCATCCTCGTCGCGATCGTCCTGGGCGTGCTCCTGGGCCTCGTCATGCCCGAGGCGATCGCCCGGGTCTTCACGACCTTCAACGGGATCTTCTCGAACTTCCTGGGCTTCCTCATCCCGCTGATCATCGTGGGCCTCGTGACCCCGGCGATCGCGGAGCTCGGCCGCGGCGCCGGGAAGATGCTCGCCGCGACCACCGGCATCGCCTACCTCTCCACGATCCTCGCAGGAGGCTTCGCGCTCACCGTCGCGCTGCTCGTGCTGCCACGCATGCTCGACGGGGTCAGCGTCGGCTCCCTCGACAACCCCGAGGACTCCGCGATCGCCCCGTACTTCGCGATCGAGATCCCGCCGGTGTTCGACGTCATGACCGCGCTCGTGCTGAGCTTCTGCCTCGGCATCGGTCTCACGGTCGTGCGCCCCGGCGCGCTGCAGGAGTCCTTCGTGCAGCTGCGGGACATCGTCGTGAGGATCATCGAGGTGGCGCTGATCCCGCTGCTGCCGATCTACATCTTCGGCATGTTCCTGGGTCTGACGATGAACGGCCAGATCTGGATCGTCATCGGCACCTTCCTCGCGGTCATCGTGCTCGTGTTCGCGATGACGATCGTCGTGCTGCTGGCCCAGTACGGCGTCGCGGGCCTCGCGACCGGCCAGAACCCGCTGCGCATGCTCGGCCGGATGGCGCCCGCGTACGCGACCGCGCTCGGCACGAGCTCCTCCGCGGCGACGATCCCCGTGACCCTCGAGTGCACGAAGCGCAACGGCGTGCCCGCGGCGATCGCGGACTTCGTGGTGCCGCTGTGCGCGACGATCCACCTCGCCGGCTCCACCCTGAAGATCACCACCTTCTCGGTGGCGATCATGATCATCACCGGCATGGACCTGAACCTGCCCGTGCTGATCGGCTTCGTGTTCATGCTGGGCGTCGTCATGATCGCGGCGCCGGGCGTGCCGGGCGGGGCGATCATGGCCGCCGCCGGGATCCTCTCCTCGATGCTGGGCTTCGGGGAGGCCGCGGTGGGTCTCATGATCGCGAGCTACATCGCGATCGACTCCTTCGGCACCGCGACGAACGTGACCGGCGACGGTGCGATCGCCGCGGTCATGGGGCGCCTGTCCCGGGGCCGCGTCTCGGGGGACCTCTCGGTCGACGAGGCCCCGCACGTCCAGGGCGTCTGAGCGCAGCGGCGGCGGCCCGGGCGGCGAGATCGCAGGGCCTCCGTGACCGGATCGTGACCCGGCGTCCCGGGCGGTGACCCGGGGCCGACGCCACCCCGCCCTGCCGCGCACGCTCGGCCCATGCCGAGCACTCCGAGCGCCCCTGCGGGCTCCGTCCCCGCGGGCACCACTCCTGCGGGCAGTGCCTCGTCGGGGACGGCGACGCACTGCCCCTACTGCGCGCTCCAGTGCGCGCAGACGCTCACCCCCGTCGAGGGAGGCGGGGCCGACGGCGCCCCCGTGCTCACCGTCGAGGGCCGGGACTTCCCCACGAACCAGGGCGGGCTGTGCCGCAAGGGATGGACCTCCGCGGAGGTCCTCACCGCCCCGGACCGGCTCACCGTCCCGCAGCTGCGCGGCGCGGACGGGGTGCTGCGCGAGGTGAGCTGGGACGCGGCCCTCGACCACGTCGCGACCCATCTGCGCGAGCAGCGGGAGCGCCGCGGGGCGGATGCCGTCGCCGTGTTCGGCGGCGGCGGGCTCACCAACGAGAAGGCCTACGCGCTCGGCAAGTTCACGCGGGTCGTGCTCGGCTCGCGGCTCATCGACTACAACGGCCGCTTCTGCATGTCCGCCGCGGCGACCGCCTCCAACCGCTCCCTGGGCCTGGACCGCGGCCTGCCCTTCCCGCTGCCGGACCTCGCCGGCGCGGACTGCGTGCTGCTGCTCGGCTCGAACCTCGCCGCGACCATGCCTCCCTTCGTCCAGCACCTCGAGGGCGTGCGCTCCCGCGGCGGCCTCGTCGTCACGGACCCGCGCGGATCGGCGACGGCCGCCCTGACCGCGGAGGGCGCCGGCGTGTATCTCGCCCCGGTGCCCGGCACGGACCTCGTGGTGCTGCTGGCCCTCCTCCACGTGGTGCTCGCGGAGGACCTCGTGGACCACGAGTACGTCGCCGCGCGCACCACGGGCCTCGCGTCGCTCCGGGCGAGCGCCGCCGCCTGGTGGCCCGAGCGCGCGGAGGCCGTGTGCGGGGTCCCCGCCCGGCGACTGCGGCAGGTCGCGCGGATGCTCGCCGACGCCTCCCCGTCCCGCGGCGGCCGCGGCGCCTACGTGCTCACCGGTCGCGGGGTCGAGCAGTCCACCCAGGGCACCGCGACCGTCACCGCCGCGATCGACCTCGCCCTGCTGCTGGGCCTCGTGGGCCGTCGCGGCTCCGGCTACGGGCCGCTCACCGGCCAGGGCAACGGGCAGGGCGGCCGTGAGCACGGGCTCAAGGCGGATCAGCTGCCCGGCTACCGGAAGATCACCGATCCGGAGGAGCGCGCGCACGTCGCGGCCGTCTGGGGCGTGGACCCGGAGTCCCTGCCCGGCCCGGGCGTCCCCGCGGTCGAGCTGCTCGACATGCTCGGCACGGCGGGCGGCCCCTCCGCGCTGATCGTGTGCGGGGCGAACCCCGTCGTCTCGGCGCCGGACGTCTCCCGGGTGCGGGAGCGGCTCGCCGCGCTCGACCTGCTCGTCGTCCTGGACACCGTCCCCTCGGAGACGGCGCTGCTGGCCGACGTCCTCCTCCCCGTCACCCAGTGGGCGGAGGAGGAGGGCACGATGACGAACCTCGAGGGCCGCGTGATCCGCCGCCGCCGGGCGCGGGAGGCCCCGGGCGGGGCGCGCAGCGAGCTGTGGATCCTCCGCGAGCTCGCCGCGCGGCTCGGCGTGCCCCGCGGCTTCCCGGCCGAGGCCTCCGTCGTGTTCGACGAGCTCGCCCGGGCCTCCGCGGGCGGCCGCGCCGACTACTCCGGCCTCAGCCACGAGCGGCTGGACCGCGAGGGATCGATGCACTGGCCCGTCCCCGCTCCGGACCATCCGGGGACGCCGCACGCGCTGCTCGACGGCTTCCCGACGGCCGACGGCCGTGCCCGCCTGATCCCGGTGACGCACGAGGACCCGGCCGATCCGCTCCGGGCGGACGCCCCGCTGCACCTGGTCACGGGGCGCCTTCTCGAGCAGTACCAGTCCGGGGCGCAGACCCGCCGGGTGCCCTCCCTGCTCGCCGCGCGACCCGCGGCCTTCGCCCAGATGCACCCCCTGCTCGCGGACCTCCTCGGCATCGAGGACGGCGAGGAGGTGCTGCTGCGCACCCGCAGCGGCGAGCTGCGGGTGCCGGCGGAGGTCACCGAGGAGATCCGGCCGGACACCGTCTTCATGCCCTTCCACTACCCCGGGGAGGGGAGCGCGAACCTGCTCACGGGCGGCGCGACCGATCCGCTCTCCGGCATGCCCGGCTTCAAGGTGACGGCGCTCGAGGTGCTCCCCGCGCCCCGGCCCGTCCCCACCCCCGATGTGGTCACCGTCCAGCAGAGGAGCGCCGTATGAGGATCGTCGTGATCGGCCACGGCATGGTCGGCTCCCGGGTCGCCGCGGATCTCGCGGCGGCGGATCCGCAGGCCCGCCTGACGGTGCTCGGCCAGGAGGACCACGACCCCTACAACCGGGTCCAGCTCTCCTCGGTGGTCGCCGGGAAGGCGGATCCCGCCGCGCTCGCCCTCGAGCAGGTGGGGCCGGAGCGGGCGCGTGTGCTGCGCGGCGTGCGGGCCGTGCGCATCGACCGGGCCTCGCACCTGGTCCATGACGAGCTCGGCGAGGCGCACCCCTACGACCGCCTGGTGCTCGCGACGGGCTCCGCGGCCCGGATCCCCGACGTCCCCGGGCTGCGCGCACCCGGGGGCGTGGCGGAGGAGTCGACGCTGGTGGACGGCGTGAGCCCATTGAAGGACCTCGACGACGCGGAGCGGATCCTCCGCCGCTGCGAGGGCGGCGGCGAGGTCGTCGTCCTCGGTGCGGGCGTGCTCGGCATCGAGGTCGCCACGGGACTCGCCGGCCGCGGGGCGCGGGTGACCCTCGTCCATCACCGCGAGCGGCTCATGGAGCGGCAGCTGGACCGCGACGCCTCGGAGATCGTGCACGGCGCGCTCGAGACGCTCGGCATCACCGTGGTCACCTCGGCGAGCGCGACGCGCGTCGACGCGCCGGAGGGTCGTCTCGAGACGGTGCACCTCTCCGACGGCTCGGCGCGGCCCGCGGGCCTCCTCGTGCTGTGCACGGGCACCGTGCCGCAGACGGCGCTCGCCGCGGCGGCGGGCCTCGAGTGCGGGACGGGGGTCCTGGTGGGGGAGGACCTCGCCTGCCCGGGGGACCCGGACGTCTTCGCGATCGGCGACTGCGCCCAGCCGCCCGAGGGGGCGAGCGGGCTCGTCGCCCAGGGCTGGGAGCAGGCGCGCCGGCTCGTCGAGTCCTGGCGCCCGCGGGCGCAGGAGGCATCGGTGCCCGTGCCGGCGCGCGGGACGGGCGGGGACCTGGTGCGGGTCAAGGCGGTGGGCCTCGCGCTCGTGACCATGGGCCGCATCGAGCGGCCGGGGCCCGGCCTGCACGCCCCGCGGTCCGTGCGGCTCGCCGATCCCTCCGGCGGTCGCTTCACCGAGGTGGTCGTGCACGAGGGGCGTCTCGTCGCGGCGACGATCGTGGGGGACGAGGACGCCGCGGCGGAGCTCAGCGCCGCGTTCACCCTGCGCACCCCGGTCCCGCGGGACCCGGTGCACCTGCTCGCCCGTCCGCTCGCCGCGCGGGCCGCGGCCCCGGCGGCCTCCGTGGCGGACATGGCGGAGGAGGACGTGCTGTGCCAGTGCAACGGGGTCACCAAGGGGAGCGTGTGCGCGGCGGTCGCGGGCGGCTGCGGGAGCACGGCGGAGGTCTCGCGGGCCACGCGCGCGGGCACCGGCTGCGGCACCTGCCGCTCCCGGATCCAGGAGCTGCTGGACGCCTCCCGCGACCGGGAGCCCGCTCCCGTGTGAGCGGAGCCCCCTTGCCCTCGTGGGAGGGCTGCTCCTACCCTTGACGTATGAACATCTCGTCAGGTGATCAGGTGGCAGGGGTCGGCCCCGGCTCCCCCGTCGGCCCCGGCTCAGCGGTCGCTGACGCAGCGGTCGCAGATTCCGTGGACCCCGCCGCCGTCGAGCACGCCCGCGCGCACCTGCCGGCGCCCGCCGCGGTCGCGGACGTCGCGGACGTCCTCTCCCTCCTCGGCGAGCCGCACCGTCTCACTCTCCTGCTCGCCCTGCGCGGCGGGGAGCTGTGCGTCCACGACCTCGCCCTCACGGCCGGCCAGTCCGAGTCCGCGACCTCGCACGCGCTGAAGCTGCTGCGCGCCCACCGCGTCGTGACCCCTCGCCGCGAGGGGCGCCGCATGTACTACCGGCTCGAGGACCCGCACGTCCTCGAGCTGCTGGACCTCGCCCTCACCCACACGGCGCACTCGCCGCTGCGCCATCCCGAGCGCGGGGAGGGAGCCTGATGGGACACAGCCACGGCCACGGCCACAGCCACACCCACGGCGGAGGTGCGGAGGCGCTCAGCGCCGGCGGCCGCCATCGCTCCCGCCTCGCGATCGCCCTGGTGCTGATCGGTGGCTTCTTCGTCGTCGAGCTCGTCACCGCCCTGCTCACCGGATCGCTCTCGCTGCTCTCCGACGCCGGGCACATGGCCGCGGACGTCCTCACCCTCGCCGCCGCGCTCGGCGCCGCGACCGTCGCCGGCCGCGGGGACCGCAGCGGGCGCCGCAGCTTCGGCCTCTACCGGATCGAGGTCTTCGCCTCCCTCTTCGCCGTGCTCGTCATGCTCGCCGTCGCCGCCTGGGTGCTCATCGAGGCGATCGGGCGGCTCGGGACCGCACCGGAGATCGGCACCACCGGCATGCTCGTCGTCGGCGCGCTCGGACTCGCCGTGAACCTCGTGGTCATGCGGATCCTCTCCGGCGGCGCGCGGGAGAGCCTCGCCGTGAAGGGCGCCTATCTCGAGGTCCTCGCGGACACCGTCGGCTCGATCGGCGTCGTCGTCGCCGGGGTGCTCGTCGCGCTCACCGGCAGCGCCCTCGCGGACACGGTCGTCGCCCTCGCGATCGGCGCCTTCGTCGCCGTGCGCGCCGTGATGCTGGGCCGTGAGGTGCTCGGCGTGCTCGCCCAGGAGACGCCCCGCCACCTCGACCCCGCGACGGTGCAGACGGATCTCGCCGCCCTGGACGGCGTCACCGAGGTGCACGACCTGCACCTGTGGACCCTCACCTCGGGCATGGACGTCGCGACCGCCCACCTCCGTGTCGAGGAGCGGGCCGACGCCCACGGCGTGCTCGACGCCGCCCAGGAGCTGCTCCGCACCCGCCACGGTCTCGAGCACTGCACGCTCCAGATCGAGCCCGAGGCCCACCGCACGGACGAGGAGTCCGCGTGGTGACCCGCGCGCCCGCCGTCCCGCCCGCGCGGCCCCGCGCCGCCGGGACACCGGCGCCGCGCGCCGCCCCTGCGACGTAGGCTCGGCGCCATGACCTCCGCCGCTGCCGCAGACCGCCCCGCCCCGTCCTCCGCGCCCCTGACCGCCGTCGTCACCGGCGCCTCCTCCGGCATCGGCCGCGCGACCGCCGCCCGCCTCGTCGCCGACGGCTGGCGCGTGCTCGCGATCGCCCGCCGCGAGGAGCGCCTCGCCGCCCTCGCCGAGGAGACCGGCTGCGAGGTGCTCGCCGTCGACGTCACCTCCGACGAGTCCGTCGCCGCCCTCACCGACCGCGTCGAGGAGCTCTTCGGCGGCACGCTCAACGCCGTCGTCCACGTCGCCGGCGGCGCCCTCGGCGTCGAGCCCGCGGCGGAGGCGGACCTCGACAAGTGGCAGGGCATGTACGAGACCAACGTGCTCGGCGCCGTGCGCGTGACCCGCGCCCTGCTGCCCGCCGTGCGCCGCAGCGGCCGCGGCGACCTCCTCTTCCTCACCTCCGTCGCCGGCCACGAGGCCTACCCCGGCGGGTCCGGCTACAACGCCGCGAAGGCCGGAGAGCACATGCTCGCCGCCGCCCTCCGGCTCGAGCTGAACGGGGAGCCGATCCGCATCATCGAGATCGCCCCCGGCATGGTCCGCACCGAGGAGTTCTCCCTCGTGCGCCTCGGCGACCAGGGGAAGGCCGACGCCGTCTACGACGGGGTCGAGAACCCGCTCACCGCCGAGGACTGCGCGGACGTCCTCTCCTACGCGCTGAACGCCCCGCACCACGTGAACCTCGACCTCGTGACCGTGCGCCCCCTCGCCCAGGCGGCCGCCCACCGCGTGGCCCGGCACCAGGGGCTGTGACGGTCCATCCCGGCATGGGCGGGCCCGGCATGGGCGGCGGCGGAGGCGGTCGCGGGGGCCCCGAGCTGCGCCTCGCCCCCGGGCAGAAGGCGGACGTCCGACGGGTGCTCGCGCTGTTCCGGCCCTACCGTCGGACCCTGCTCGCGGTGCTCGCGCTCATCGCCCTCGGCGCCGCCGCCGGCGTGGTCTCCCCGTTCCTCGTGCGGGAGATCGTCGACGTCGCCCTGCCCGATCGTCGCGAGGACCTCCTGCTGTACGCCGTCGGCGGGCTGATCGCCGTCACGATCGTCTCGAGCGCCCTCGGCGTCACCCAGGCGATGCTCTCCACCCGCGTCGGGCAGTCCGTCATGCACGACCTCCGCGTCGCCGTCTACGGGCACCTCCAGCGGATGGGCCTCGGCTTCTTCACCCGCACCCGCACCGGCGAGATCCAGTCCCGGATCTTCTCCGACATCGGCTCCATGCAGGCCGTCGTCACGAACGTCATGACCCAGATCGTCTCGAGCGGCGCCGGGATCCTCATGGCGGTCGTCGCGATGCTCGCCCTGGACTGGCGGCTCACGCTCTTCTCGCTCATCGCGCTGCCCTTCGCCGTGTGGATGAACCGCCGCGTGGGCTCGCGCCGCCGCGTGATCGTCAAGCAGCGCCAGGAGAAGGCCGCGGACCTCTCCGCCGGGATCCAGGAGTCCCTCTCCGTCTCCGGCATCCTGCTGGGGCTCACCATGGGCCGCACCCGGGCGCTCGTGGACGCCTTCACCGCCGACTCCCGCGGCCTCGCGGACCTCGAGGTGCGCTCCGAGATGGCGGGCCGCTGGCACATGGCCGTCTTCACGACCCTCATGGCCCTGTTCCCCGCGCTCACCTATCTCCTCGGCGGGCACCTGCTGCTCGCCGGCGGCGGCGTCACGATCGGCACCCTCGTCGCCTTCATCGCCCTCCAGTCGAGTCTGTTCCCCCAGGTGAACGGCATGCTCCGGGTCGCGGCGCAGGTGAACTCCTCGCTCGCCCTGTTCACCCGGGTCTTCGAGTACCTCGACGCGCCGCTCACCGTGGTCGACGCCCCCGGCGCGGTCGCCCTGGACCCCGCGCAGGTGCGCGGCGAGATCCGCCTCGAGCACGTCGACTTCACCTACCCCGGTGCGGAGTCCCCGTCCCTGCACGACATCGACCTCACGATCCCCGCGGGCCGGCACACGGCGCTCGTGGGCACCACCGGCTCCGGGAAGACCTCCACCGGCTACCTGCTCGCCCGGCTCTACGACCCGAGCGGCGGGCGGATCACCCTGGACGGCCACGACCTGCGGGAGCTGACCCGCGAGTCGCTCGCCGCGAGCCTCGGCGTCGTCACCCAGGAGACCTACCTGCTGCACGCGAGCATCGCGGAGAACCTGCGCTTCGCCCGCCCCGGCGCGAGCGACGCCGAGCTCGTCGCCGCGTGCGAGATTGCCCAGATCCACGAGCACATCTCCTCCCTCCCGGACGGCTACGCGACCGTGGTGGGGGAGCGCGGCTACCGCTTCTCCGGCGGCGAGAAGCAGCGCCTCGCCCTGGCCCGCACGATCCTGCGGGACCCGCCCGTGCTGCTCCTGGACGAGGCGACCTCCGCGCTGGACACCGCGACCGAGCGCGCCATGTCCGGGGCGCTCGACGCCGTCTCCCGCGGCCGCACCGTCATCTCGATCGCCCACCGGCTCTCCACCATCCGCGACGCGGACCAGATCGTCGTCCTCTCCCACGGCCGGATCGTCGAGCGCGGCACCTACGCCGAGCTGCTCGCCGCGGGCGGCTCCTTCGCGGAGCTCGCCGCGCGGGACACGGACCCCGCGGAGCGCTGAGGGCGCGGTGCGATGATCCGGCGGGAGCGTGCCCGCGGCGGCCGCTCCCGTGCCGGACGTACGACGAAAGGATGACGGCGTCTCCTCCGGCGAGGGGATGACCGGGGCGGCGGGGGCGAGGAGGATCGGGTCATGTCGCCCGTCCCCGAGCCTCCCGGCCCGAGGAACCCTGCTGTCGACGAGGACACCATGACCACGCTCACGCACCACCAGGACCCGGACCTCCGCGAGGGGGAGACGCTCGCCCGCGGGGGCCGCCGCGCCATGGGCCGTCCGCTGCTCTTCGCCGTCCTGCTCAGCGTCGCCTCGCTCGTCGTGCTCGGGCTGCTCGTCGCCGGGCCGGCCCTGCCGCTCGCGGCCGCGATGCCCGTCGCCGGCGGCGCCGCGGTGCTCGTGATCCTCGCCTGGGCGCTCGCCGGACCCCGCCTCTGACGACGCAGCCTCTGACGACCCTGCCGTCGGCGACGTCGACGACGCAGCCGTCGAACGCTCAGCCGCCGGCGACGTCGCCCCCGACACCACCACGTCGGGGCGTGCCGGGCCGCCGCTACGCTCCCGGTATGGAACCGGAGATCCCGCTCGCGGGCGGGAACGCCAGCGCGGGCGTCGTGCGGGTGGGGGACACCGTCCGCAAGCCCTGGACGTCGCACTCGCCAGGGGTGCTCGCGCTCATGGGCACGCTGCGGGACCGCGGCGTGGACCTGCCGGCACCGCTCGGGCAGGACGAGCAGGGCCGCATGGTGACCGAGTACGTGCCCGGCGCCCTCGCGATGGACTCCCCGGCGCTCACCCGCGCGCAGCTCGCCGAGGTCGGGGCCATGGTGCGCGGCATCCACGATGCCTGCGCGGGCCTGAGCGCACAGGAGCTGGGCCTCGGGCCGGCCCTGATCCCCGTCCCCGACGCGGACCTCGTCTGCCACGGGGACCTCACCCCCTGGAACCTCGTGCTCGGTCCGCGGTGGGTCTTCATCGACTGGGACGGCGCGGCGTCGAGCACCCGCGCCTGGGACCTCGCCTACTCCGCGCAGGCCTTCACGCTCAACGACGTCACCGCCGATCCGCACCACGCCGCCGAGGACCTCCGCGCCTTCGTGCTCGGCATCGGGGACGGTGCAGACGGGGCCGATGGCACCGACGGGAGGACCGGCCGGGGCTACGACGCCGACGCCGCGCTGCGGGCCGAGCTCGCGGCCCTGCTCCCGCGCCGGGCGCAGGCGATGCACGACCACCTCGAGCGCGCCCACCGCAGCGGCTGGGAGCCGTGGGGCTCGATGTTCCTCGAGGGCCACGGCGCGCACTGGGCGGGCGTGGCCGCGCACCTCGAGCGGCACGAGGAGCTCTGGCGCGACGCGCTCTGCTCCTGAGCCGAGCCGAGCCGAGCCGAGCCCGCCTCGCCATCGGAGCCCAGGGGTCGTTGGCACAGCAGAGGCTATGGGCACCACAGAAACAGTTGGCACCCCAGCGGCAATTGGCACCTCAGGGAGCATGCCGGGACGATCATGCTCCCTGTCGTGCCAATACTGGGCTGTGGCCTGTGGCCTGCGGCCCGTGGCCCGAGGCCCGAGGCCGTGAGTCGAGCCGTGGCCCGTGTGTCGGGAGCGCAGTCGGGGTCCGGCTCAGCGGCGGCGGCCGCCCCGGTCCAGGCGCCGCGCCGCGATCGCCTCGCGGGTGCGCTCGAGCGCCCTGCCCGCCTCCTCGTGATGCCGCTGCGCGACCGTCACGAAGATGATGTCCACGAGGGTCAGCTGCGCGAGGCGGGAGGCCGTCGCGCCGGAGCGGAAGGGCGACTCCTGGGCCGCGGTGAGCAGCGCATGGTCCGCGAGCGAGACGAGCGGGGAACCGGCGGTGTTGCTCAGCGCGACCGTCCGCGCCCCCGCCTCCTGCGCGATCCGCAGCGCGTCGACGACGTCGATCGTGTCGCCGCCGTGCGAGATGCCCACGGCGACGTCCCCCTCGCCGAGCAGCGAGGCGGCGGGCAGGCCTTCGTGGGCGTCGCTGTAGGCGGCCGCCCACAGACCGATCCGGGAGAGCTTCTGCTGGAGGTCCGTGGCGGCGAAGGCGGAGGCCCCCACCCCGAAGGTCGCGACCCGGCGGGCGGAGGAGAGCTGCTCCGTGATCGCGGCGAGCTCGCCGGTGTCCACGCGCTCGCAGGTCTCGGTCACGGCGCGGGAGTCCGCGAAGGCGATCTTAGCGATCACCTGGTCCAGGGAGTCGGAGGGGTCGATGTCGCGGTGGAGATCCGCGGACCCCCCGTTCGAGGCGTCGCGGCCGGAGGCGTAGGCGAGGTCCGCCCGCAGGGCGAAGCGCAGCTCCCGGTAGCCGGAGAAGCCGAGGTCCCGGGCGAGGCGCACGACGGAGGCGGGGGAGGAGTCCGCGGCCTCGGCGAGACGGTCGATGGACAGCTCCGCGGCGGCCGCGGGATCGGTGAGCATGACGTCGGCGATGCGGCGCAGCGCCCCCTGCATCCCGGGGGCGATCGCGCGCAGCGTCGTGAGCACCTGCTCGTGCCCGGCGGCGGTCATCGGCGCGCCTCCGTCAGCAGCGCGACGGCGGCGCGGATCCCGGCCGGGTCGCCCGCCCGCGAGGGATCGGGGGGCCGCGCGGCGGCGGCGTCCCGGGCGGCGGGGACCTCGGCCCCCGCGAGCAGGGCGACGAGGGCCACCCGGATCGAGCCCTCCGCCTCCTCGAGCACCTCGGCGGCGTGCTCGGGCGCCGCGCCGCTCGCCTGCACGAGCATGCGGACGCTGCGGGCGCGCAGCTTCTGATTGCTCGCCCGCATGTCGATCATGAGGTTCGAGTAGGTCTTCCCGAGCCGGACCATCGTCGCGGTGGAGAGGGCGTTCAGCAGCAGCTTCTGCGCGGTCCCGGCCTTCATGCGGGTGGAGCCGGTGACGACCTCGGGGCCGACGTCGGCGAGCAGGGTGTGATCGGCGAGATCGGCGAGCGGGGCCCGCGGGTTCGCGGCGATCAGGGCGGTGACCAGGCCCGTCTCCCGGGCGGCGGTGAGCGCTCCGCCTACGTAGGGCGTGCGGCCGGAGGCGGCGAGCCCGATCACGACGTCGCGGGGGCCGCACTGCTCGCGCACGAGCGCGGCGCCGTCCTCGGCGGAGTCCTCGGCGCCCTCGCCGGCGACGACCATCGCGCGCGGACCTCCCGCGAGGTGCGCGGTGAAGTGGTCGGGGCCCACGTTGAACGTGGGCGGGAGCTCGGCGGCGTCGAGCACGGCCAGGCGCCCCGAGGTGCCCGCGCCCACATAGTGCACCGTGCCGCCGGCGGCGATCGCGGCCACGCAGTCCTCGACGAGCGCGGCGAGGGGCGCGGAGAGCGCCTGCACGGCGGTGATCACGGCGGCGTCCGCCGCGAGGATCCTCGCGGTGAGCTCGGCGGCCGGCAGCGTGTCGAGGTCCTCGGTCGCCGGATTGCGCTCCTCGGTGGGGGAGGCGAGGTCCAGCAGCGACTGCCATGAGCTCATCGCAGGTCTCCTTCCGTCGCACGCACCGGGACGGGGCGCCGCTGCATGGTCGTGCCGCACATCATCGCGTGCCGGCCGTGCGGGGCGCGTGCTGTCCACGGGATGGTGCGTGTGCCTCCGGGTGGGGAGGCACGACGGTCGCCGGCGCGGCTCCCCGGGGCGGACGATCCTTCATGATGGTCACCTCCGGGACGGGGTGCGGCGCGCACGCGTGGCCGGCGACGGGACCGCCACCGTGCGGAAAGAACTTTCGGATGAAAGACTTCGCAGGAAAATAGCATGCGGGATCGGGGATCTCCAGGAGACACCCCCGGCCATGGACGAGGAGGCGCGATGGGCGGCGGGACGAGCCGGGGGAGCACGCTGCTGCTCGGGGCGGACGTCGGCGGGACCCACGCCCGCCTGCGACTCCACCTCCTCGATCCCCGCACCGGGGAGGCGGGGGAGGAGCTCCTGCGCCGCGCGGGGTCCGGGGCGAACCCCGGCTCCACGGCCCCCGGTGCGCTCGAGGCGCTGCTGGACCTCGCCGCCGCCGCGCTCGTCGAGGGTGCTGACCTCCTCGCCGGGTCGTCGCGGGCCGAGGGTGCAGGGCGTGCGGTGCGCGCGGTGGTCGTGCTCGGCATCGCCGGGGCCGGGCCGGCCCGGCACGAGCGGGTCGAGCGCGCCGTGCGGGAGGGGCTCGGGCAGCGGCTCGCCGCCCGCTCGCCGGCGCAGCGTGATCGGGACCTGCTGGACCCTGCGGACGTGCAGGTCGTGGACGACATGGTCACGGCCTTCGCGGCGGGCGGGACCGGCGGGGACGGTCTGCTCCTGCTCGCCGGCACGGGCGCCGCGGCGGTGCGCTTCGCGGGCCACCTCCCCGTGGAGCGGTCCGACGGGATGGGCTGGCTGCTCGGGGACGCGGGCTCCGCGGTGTGGATCGGCCGGGAGGTGCTGCGCGCGGCGGCCGCGGATCTCGACCGTCGCGGCCCCACCACGGCGCTGATGACGGCGGTGCTCGGGGAGCTCGGCCTCCCCGAGCCGGGGGAGCCGGGGGCGGGGGACGTGCGCCAGGCGATGATCGCGGCCGTCGACCCGCTCGCCCCGGCCGCCTGGGGGCGCTTCGCACCGCTCGCGAGCGGTGCGGCGGCCGCCGGTGACTCCGTCGCGGCGAGGATCCTCGAGGCGGCCGCGGAGAGCCTGCTCGGCACGCTCGACGCGGTGCGGGAGCGCGGGGCGGACGACGGAGGGGCCGTCGTCATGACGGGATCCGTGCTCGAGCGCAGCGCGTCGGTCCGCTCAGGCGTCCGGGCCGGGCTCGAGGCCCGGGGGCTGAGGGCGGTGACGGGAGCGGAACCCGTCCATGGGGCTCTCCGGCTCGCGGCCGAGCTCGCCGCACGTTCGGTGGGCGAGGCCCGCTGATCGCACCCCCGCCGGAGGGCCGGCGGGGATCAGCGGTGGATCAGACGTCGATCTCGATCTCGCCCACACCACGGGAGACGCACGTGGTCATCTGGGTGTCGTGCTCGTCGTCCATGAGGAACTCGTCGAGGTGCTCGACCTCGCCGGAGACCAGCGGCACGACGCAGGTGCCGCACACGCCGCCCTCGCACGAGTAGTCCATCGAGATGCCGGCGTCGAGGAGCGCCTGGAGCAGGGATTGGCCCTCGGCGACCTCGACAGTGACCCCCGACTTCAGGCACTTGGCGGTGAAGGGCTCTCCGAACAGCGACATCCTCGCTCCTTGATGGTCGATCCGGGCCCCGGCCGATGCCGGGCGCCGTTGCACCAGCATCCCACGCACCGCCCCTGCGTCGCAGGTGAGGATCACCTCACCCGCGGCGCCGCGCAGCACCGGATCAGGCCTCGAGCTCCTGCTCGCGCTGCGTCACGGCGACCTCGGGAGCGGCATCGACCCAGGCGGCCGCGCGCACGGGATGGGGGGCCTCCGCCGAGGCCGAGGGCGGCGAGGTGGCGAGCGTG
This sequence comes from Brachybacterium sp. NBEC-018, assembly GCF_024860185.1. NCBI lineage: Bacteria > Bacillati > Actinomycetota > Actinomycetes > Micrococcales > Dermabacteraceae > Brachybacterium > Brachybacterium sp. NBEC-018. The sequence continues at coordinate 3,350,029 of NZ_CP100650.1, read as the reverse complement.
CTCGGCTCGAGGGCCAGGGCTGCCGGCCCGAAGGTCATCACGAGCAGCGCGGCCGCGCCCAGAGAGGCGGCGCCGGCGCCGAGGGCGGCGCGGGCGAGGGTCGACATCGACCGTCCCCCCGGCTGCACGACCTCGGTGAGCGGGGCCTCGACGGCGTCGGCCACGGGCTGCACGTGCGCGCCGCCGGAGTGCGCACCCGCCGCGCGGGTGAGCGCGCGGGAGCTCGCGGGCATGTGGGCGGGAGAGGGGCGGAGCGGGGGGTCGGGCTCGCGCGGACTGCTCATCGGGACCTCCGGTGATCGGGGGACGAGGCGGCTGCCCCGTCGACGAGGACCATCGGACCGTCGCTACCTGTGGGGGCGCTGTGCGAGGAGGGCCGGTTCCCTGAGAACGGGCCGCACCGGGCGGGGCTGCGGGTGTGACGGTTGCCACATGGCAGGCTCCGCCCTACGGTGGGCGGGCATGACCTCCTCCTTCCCCCGTCGCACGGGCCTCATGGCCGCCGCCCTCGCCGCAGGGCTCGCCTCGCCCGTCCCCGCCCTCGCGATAGGTGACCCCTCGCCGCCCAAGCCGAGCCCGCGCGCCGCCGCCGCGGCCGCCGTGCCCGCCTGGGATCGCGGACGGCGCCCTGCCGGCCGCCACCCGTGGGACCGCCGACCGGGGCACTCCCTGCACCCCTCCTCACCGCACGCCGCCGGCCTCGACGAGGCATGGATCGAGAAGGTGCCGGAGATCCTGCGGGCCGCGATCGCCCAGGATCCGCCGCGCTTCGCCGGGGCGAGCGTGCTGGTGGCCGTCGGCGGCGGCATCGTCCTCGAGCACGCGGAGGGCGACGCCCTGCGCTGGGCGGACGCCAGCACCCCGCTCCCGGAGACCGAGCGGATCCCCGCCCGCACGGACACGATCTTCGACCTCGCCTCCCTCTCGAAGCTGTTCACCGCGACCGCCGTGCTCCAGCTCGTCGAGCAGGGCCGCGTCTCCCTCGAGGACCCGGTGGCCCGGCACGTGCCCCGCTTCGGCGAGAACGGCAAGCAGCAGATCCTCGTGCGCCACCTCCTCACCCACACCGGCGGGCTGCCCGCCTTCCTGCCGCTGTACAGCGACTGGCCCGACGAGGCCTCGCGCTGGGACGCGGCGCTCACCGCGACCCCGACCGCGCCCCCGGAGGAGGGCTATCTCTACAGCGACCTGGGCCTCATCGCGCTCGGCCGGATGGTGGAGGAGCTCAGCGGTCAGCGCCTGGACGCCTATGTGCACGACCACATCACCGCGCCGCTCGGCATGACGGACACGATGTACACCCCGGACGCCACCCTGCGCCCCCGCATCGCCGCGACCGAGTACGAGGAGTTCTACGGCGAGCTCGTGCACGGCCGCGTCCACGACGAGAACGCCTTCGCCCTGGGCGGGATCGCGGGCCACGCGGGCGTCTTCTCCACCGCGCGGGACGTCGCGGTCTTCGCGAGCATGCTGCTGGGCGGCGGGAAGCACCGCGGCGCCCGCGTGCTCGAGCGGGGCACCGTCCAGGACATGTTCACCGACCGCATCGCGGGGATCACCGGGGAGGGCGGGGCGCGGCGCGGCCTCGGCCCGGAGCTCGCCACCTGGTCCTACCACTCCGGGCTCACGAGCCCCTTCAGCGGCGCCCACACCGGCTTCACCGGCACCTCGCTCGTGATCGACCCGCTCACCGACACGGTGATCGTGCTCCTCACCAACGCCGTGCACCCCACCCGCGAGTGGTCCAGCACCAACGCCGTGCGGCGCGAGGTCTCGACCGCCGTCGCCCGCGCCCACGGCATCCTGCCCGCGGAGGCCGGATGGCTCGCCGGCCAGGAGGACGCCCGCACCGCGACGCTCACCGCCTCCGCCGACCTCCCGGCGGCGGCGGAGCCCGCGCGGCTCGAGGTCGAGCTCTTCGCCCACCTCGAGACCGCCTACGACACCCTGCGCATCGAGGCCAGCGCCGACGGCGGCGGCTCCTGGACGCCCCTTCCCGGAGTCCTCGAGCGTCGCGACCGCGACACGGGACGGCCCGTGGAGGACCTCGTCGAGGAGCGGATCGAGCTCCCGGACGGCGTCGTCACCGGCTGGGGCGGCCGCCTCACCTGGCGCGGCGGCTTCGACCTCGTCGACGCGGGCGGGACCGCGCTCGCCGGGGAGGTGCAGGTGCGCGCCGCCGTCACGACCGACAAGGCCGTCCGCGGTCTCGGCGCGCTCGTCGGCCGGATCGCGATCACGCGCGGAGGGGAGACCCTGCTGGACACCGACCGCGAGGCGGACGCCGCCGCCGTCAGCGCCGACGGCTGGGAGCGGGTCGAGCGGAGCTGAGGCCTGTGCGCGCGCTGTGGGGAGCGCCAGCGGTCCCTGTGACCTGGAGGATCGCCGGTGCCCCGGTCGCGATCGCCCAGTAGTCTCGGAGCAGCATCCCGCCAGGAGGTCCCCCGTGCCCGACAACGCCCTCGCCGCCCTCGCCGCGCTCCCGCGCCTCGAGCACCCCGACGGCAGCCCCGTCCGCGTGCTCGTCGTCGAGGACGAGCCCACGATCGCCGATCTCCTGCGCTTCCCGCTGCAGATGACCGGATGGGACGTGCACCTCTCCGGGGACGGCCTCGACGCCGTGCGCCAGGCCCGTGAGCTGCGACCCGACGTCCTCGTCCTGGACCGCATGCTCCCCGGGATCGACGGGGTCGAGGTGCTGCGCCGCGTGCGCGCCCTGCACCCCGACATCCCCGCCCTCATGCTCACCGCGATGGACGCCCCCACGGACCGCATCGAGGGCCTCGCCGCCGGGGCGGACGACTACGTCACCAAGCCCTTCACGATCGAGGAGGTGCTGCTGCGTCTGCACCGCCTCGTGCAGCGCTCCGGCGTCGTCGCCCAGGGGGCGGAGGAGCTCGTCGTCGGCGACCTCGTCATGAACGTCGACACCCACGAGGTGACCCGCGGCGGGGAGGTCGTCCCGCTGACCGCGACCCAGTACCAGCTGCTGCAGTACCTCATGGAGAACCCGCAGCGCGTGCTCTCCAAGGCACAGATTCTCGAGGCGGTGTGGAACTACGACTTCGGCGGGCAGGCGAACATCGTCGAGCTGTACATCTCCTACCTGCGCAAGCGGATCGACGCGGGCCGGGATCCGATGATCCACACGGTGCGCGGCGCCGGGTACGTCCTCAAGCCCGCCGGATGAGGCGCCGCCCGCTGACCCTCCGCACGCGGCTCCTCGCCCTGCTCGCCGCGACCGTCGCCGTGGTGTGCCTCGCGATCGGGGTGATCGCCCACGTCTCCGTGCGCGGCCAGCTCTACGACGAGCTCGACGGCCAGCTCGAGCGGGCCGCCTCCCGGGCGCTGGTCCGGGAGGGCGTGGTCACCACCCCGCAGGAGGGACCGGACCCCTCCGGCCTGCCCTCCGCGCCGACGGGCGGTGACCCCGGCAGCGGTGAGTACGAGCTGACCGTCGCCCTCGAGGACGGCGAGGTCACCTCCGCCACCTGGCGCGACCAGTCCGGGGACCTGAAGGACCTGGGCGCGGAGGACCTCTCCACGCTGCGCACGGCCCTCGCGGACCTCGAGCCCGCCCCGATCGGCTCGACCGGTCACGACGGACGCACCACCGTGTCCCTGAGCATCGGGACCTACCGGGTCCTGCTGACCGACGGCGGCTCCGGGTCCGGAGGCTCCGACGACGGCGGCGCCGGAACGGGAGGCTCCGACGCCGGCGCGGACGCCACCGCGATCGCGACCGGGCTGCCCGTGGACCCCGTCCGCGAGACCCTGCTGCGCCTGGACCTCACCCTCCTGATCGCCACCCTCGCCGCGCTCGCCGCCGCGGGGATCGGCGGCTCCGCCCTCGTGCGCCGCACCCTGCGCCCGCTCGACGGCGTGGCCCGGCTCGCGGGGGACGTCGCCCGCACCCCGCTGGACCGCGGCAGCGTGACCCTCACCGAGCGGGTCCCCGAGCGCTACGCCGTCCCCGGCACCGAGGTGGGGGAGGTGGGCCGCGCCCTGAACCACCTGCTGGACAACGTCGATGGCGCGATCGACACCCGCCACCGCAGCGAGGAGCGCATGCGCCGCTTCGTCGCGGACGCCTCCCACGAGCTGCGCACCCCGCTCACCGCGATCCGCGGCTACACGCAGATGCTGCGGCTCACGGAGGACCTCACCGAGCAGGGCGGGCGCTCCGTGGACCGCCTCGACGCGCAGTCCGCGCGCATGACCTCGCTCGTCGAGGACCTCCTGCTGCTCGCCCGGCTCGAGGAGGACGCCCCGCGCCAGCACGAGGAGGTCGACCTCGGCGAGATCGCGCTCGAGAGCGTCATGGACGCCCGCGCGACGGCCCGCGAGCACCGCGTCGACGTCCACGTGCCCGACGCCCCCGTCACCGTCCGGGGCGATGCCCGCCAGCTCACGCAGGTGATCGTCAACCTGCTCTCCAACGCCCGCAAGCACACCCCCGCCGGCTCCCACGTCTCCGTGCGACTGCGGGTCGAGGGGGAGCGGGCGGTGCTCGAGGTCGCGGACGACGGCCCCGGCATCGACCCCGAGATCCTGCCCGACGTCTTCTCCCGCTTCACCCGCGCCGACCGCGCCCGCTCCGGGAGCGAGAACACGACGGGCCTGGGGCTGTCGATCGTCCGCGCGATCGCCGAGGCGCACGGGGGCACCGTCGAGGTCGCCTCCCGGCCCGGCCGCACCGTGTTCACCCTGTCTCTTCCCCTCGGCGCGGGATGACCGGGCACGGCGCCGCGCGTACACTGGCGCGCATCGGCACCGACCCGGCCATCACCGGAGAGCCGCGGGAAGAACAGTGCACCGGCCCCGTGCCGCGCGCCCAGTAGAACCCGCCGGGACCAGCCCGTCACAGCTGAGGAACAAGGGGGCGCCCCGCACCGGCACGACCGGCGAGGGACGCCAACCGAGGTGGTACCGCGCCACCGGCCCCGCGCCGGGAGCGTCCTCGGGCAGCAGAAGTCCCGCCGCCGCCCCCTGTGCTTCCTCGGAGGTCCCCCCATGGTCTACCCGGTCTCCGGCGACCCGCTCGTCCCCTCGCCGAACCTGCCCGCCCTGGAGAACACGATCCAGGAGTTCTGGCGCACCGACGACACCTTCCGCGCCTCGATCGCGCGCCGCGAGGGCGCCGAGGAGTTCGTCTTCTACGACGGCCCGCCCTTCGCCAACGGCCTCCCGCACTACGGGCACCTGCTCACGGGCTTCGTCAAGGACGTCATCCCGCGCTTCCGTACCATGGACGGCCTCAAGGTCGACCGCCGCTTCGGCTGGGACACCCACGGGCTCCCCGCCGAGCTCGAGGCCATGCGCGAGCTGGGCATGACGGAGAAGGCGGAGATCGAGGAGATGGGCGTCCAGGCGTTCAACAACGCGGCGCGCTCCTCCGTCCTGAAGTACACGAAGGAGTGGGAGGACTACGTCACCCGCCAGGCCCGCTGGGTCGACTTCGAGAACGACTACAAGACCCTCGACGTCTCCTTCATGGAGTCCGTGCTGTGGGCCTTCAAGACCCTCCACGACAAGGGCCGTGCCTACGAGGGCTATTACGTGCTGCCCTACTGCTGGAACGACCAGACGCCGCTGAGCTCCCACGAGCTGCGCATGGACGACGACGTCTACCAGGACCGCCAGGACCAGACCGTCACCGTCACCTTCCCGTTCGTCGGCCAGAAGGCGGAGGAGCTCGGTCTCGCAGGCGTCAAGGCCCTCGCGTGGACGACGACCCCGTGGACCCTGCCCACGAACTTCTCCCTCGCCGTGGGTCCCGAGCTCGACTACGCGGTCCTGCCCGCCGGCCCGCTCGGCGCGGCCGACGGCACCGCCGCGGGCGAGGGCCGCTACCTGCTCGCCGCGGCGCTCGTCGGCGCGCACGCCAAGGAGCTCGGCTACGCCGACGCCGAGGAGGCCGTCGCCGCGATCGAGCCGCGCACCTACCGCGGAGCCGAGCTCGAGCACATGGCCTACGAGCCGCTGTGGACCGTCTACTCCGAGGACCGTGAGCAGTGGGGCACGCAGAACGCGTGGATCGTCACCGTCGCGGACTACGTCTCCACCGACGACGGCACCGGCGTGGTCCACCAGGCCACCGCCTACGGTGAGGTCGACCAGCAGGTCAACGCCGAGTACGGCATCCCCGTCATCGTCTCCGTGGACGACGGCGCCCAGTTCCTGGACTACTTCCGCGGCACGGCCCTCGACGAGATCGCCGGGCTGCAGGTGTTCGAGGCGAACCGCCCGATCATCCGCATCCTGCAGCGGCAGGGGCGACTGCTGCGCGAGCAGTCCTACGTGCACTCCTACCCGCACTGCTGGCGCTGCCGGAAGCCTCTGATCTACAAGGCCGTCAGCTCCTGGTACGTGAAGGTCGCCGACCAGCGCGAGCGCATGCTCGAGCTCAACGAGCAGATCGACTGGGTGCCCGGCAACGTCAAGCACGGCCAGTTCGGCAAGTGGCTCGAGGGCGCCCGCGACTGGGCGATCTCCCGCAACCGCTACTTCGGCTCGCCGATCCCGGTGTGGAAGAGCGATGACCCGAACCACCCGCGCGTCGAGGTGTACGGCTCCCTCGCGGAGCTGGAGGAGGCCTTCGGGACCCTGCCGCGCGACGAGCACGGCGAGGTGAACCTCCACCGTCCCTACATCGACGAGCTCACCCGCCCGAACCCGGACGACCCGACGGGCCGCTCCACCATGCGCCGCATCCCCGAGGTGTTCGACGTCTGGTTCGACTCCGGGTCGATGCCCTTCGCGCAGGTGCACTACCCCTTCGAGAACACCGAGTGGTTCGAGTCCCACAACCCGGCGGACTTCATCGTCGAGTACATCGGGCAGACCCGCGGCTGGTTCTACATGATGCACGTGCTCTCCACGGCGCTGTTCGACCGCCCGGCGTTCACCTCGGTGATCTGCCACGGCATCGTGCTGGGCGAGGACGGGCAGAAGATGTCCAAGTCCCTGCGCAACTACCCCGACGTGCGCGAGATGTTCTCGACGTACGGGGCCGACGCCATGCGCTGGTTCCTCATGTCCTCGCCGATCCTGCGCGGCGGGAACCTCGTGGTCGACGAGCCGAAGATCCGTGAGGCGACCCGCCAGGTGGTGCTCCCGCTGTGGAACGTCTGGTACTTCCTCGCGCTCTACGCGAACGCGGCGGGGGAGAAGGACGCCGAGGGCCGGCCCACCGGGTACACCGGCCGGGAGCGGTACGAGTCCGACGACGTCATGGACCGCTACCTGCTCTCCCGCACCGGGGACCTCGTGCGGGGCGTGCGCACGTCCCTGCGGGAGCTCGCGATCGCGGACGCCGCCGAGCAGATCCAGGACCACCTGGACATGCTCACCAACTGGTACGTGCGCCGCTCGCGCGACCGGTTCTGGGAGGGCGACGAGCAGGCGATCGACGTGCTCTCGACCTGCCTGGAGACCCTGCTCCGGGTCGCCGCCCCGCTGCTGCCGATGGTCACCGAGGAGATCTGGAAGCAGCTCACGGGCGGCCGCTCCGTGCATCTCACGGACTGGCCGGACGACGCCCTCTTCCCGCGGGACGAGGCGCTCGTGGCGCAGATGGACGACGTCCGCGCGATCGCGAGCGCCGGCAACGCGGTGCGCAAGAAGGAGGGCCTGCGCGCCCGTCTCCCGCTCGCGGAGCTCACGGTGGTTTACCAGGATCCTGCGTCCCTCGAGGCGTTCGCCGAGATCCTCGCCGACGAGCTCAACGTCAAGGCCGTGCGGCTGCTCGACGCCTCCGGCGACGAGGCCCGCGAGATGGGCGTGGAGCAGCGGCTGAGCGTCAATGCCCGTGCGGCCGGGCCGCGTCTCGGCAAGCAGGTGCAGGTCGTCATCAAGGGCGCGAAGAGCGGGGACTGGTCCCAGGCGGAGGACGGCACCGTCACCTCCGGCGGCATCGACCTGGTCGAGGGCGAGTACACCCTGGACCTCGTCGCCGGCTCCGGCTCCGCGACGCAGGGCCGGGCGATCGGTGTGCTCCGCGGCGGCGACTTCCTCGTGCTCGACACCGAGGTCACTCCGGAGCTCGAGGCGGAGGGCACCGCGCGCGACGTGGTCCGTGCGATCCAGCAGGCGCGCCGCGAGGCCGGGCTCGACGTCTCCGACCGCATCGCCCTCACGGTCGCCGGGGACGAGGCGGTCGTCGCCGCGGTCTCCGCGCACCGCGACCTGGTGGCCGGCGAGGTGCTCGCGACGCAGCTCGAGGTGCCCGCCGATCCCGCCGCGGGCGCCCATGCCGCGACCGAGAAGGTCGCGGGCGGCACGGTGACCGTGTCGGTGGCGCTCCTGTCCTGAGCGACGGTCCCCGAGAGCCCCGCGCCGCACCCCGGATGGGGTGGGGCGCGGGGCTCTCCCGTTCGGGGGCTCTCCGCTCGGCGCCCTCCCGTCCGTCGCGGGCCGCCGAGCGGAGACCTCGTGCGCGGCGGACCCGGCGGGCAGCGCGGTCGTCCACAACCTCGGACCGGCCGCGCGCGCGGCGGGCCGGGGGATGCGATGCTCGGACCAGGACCGGACGAGGAGGCGATGATGGTGGCACGACGCGGACTCCTGGGCGGCGCCGCCACGGCGGCGGCGCTGCTGCTGAGCGGATGCGGCCTGGGGAAGGGCTCGCTCGAGAAGGCGCTGAACCGCGCCGCCGAGGACGTCGACGGCGTGACCTCCGCCGGCCTCGAGGTCGGCTTCGAGGCCGAGTTCCGCCGGTACGTGCGCGGGAGCGTCGAGACCTCCGCCGCGTCCTCGGAGGAGGCGCTCGAGGTCTACGGCGCGGTGATGGCGGCGATCGTCGCCGCGGCCTACGAGCACAGCGGTCGCGAGGAGCAGCGCGACCGGCAGGCGGGGGAGATCACCTTGCTCGACGCCTCGGGCGCCGAGTACGACATGTGGGACCTGCGCCCGGAGCTCGAGGCCGAGCGCGGGCGCCTCGACGGGGTGCTCCTGTCCGACTTCGAGGGCTGAGCGCCCGCGTCCCCCCTGCGCACGGACTGTGCCCCGGCGCCGTGCACGGCTCCCGGGCACGCGCCACGTGCCGCCCGTTGTCACGGCTCCCCGCGTCCCACCGTCACGACCTGGGAGGAGAGCACCTCCGTCCCCTCGCCGAGGTACGTGCCGGTGAGGTCCCGCTGCAGCGCCGAGAGCGTGGGATCGCCCGCGGTCGCCCGGCCCACGCTGCCGGCGTAGCCCAGATCGGGGTCCCGCCCCGGCCCCACCGTGTCGTGGTTCCGCTCGAGCACCGGCACCGGGTTCCAGCTCGTGCCCGGGTACGGGTCCAGCGTCACCTCGTGCCGGTTCGGCGCCGTGAGGTGCCCACCGTCGACCTGCAGCCCGCCGAGGTCCGTCTCCGCGATGAGGTCGCCGCCGAACCCGCCCGCGCCGAGCGAGGCCTCATGGCCCACGTTCACGCTCTGCGTGCCGGCCTGGGCGGGGACGACGGTCTGGATCGGGGAGCCGACGGAGAAGGTGTGCGTGACGTCGTAGGTGCCGGGCGCCCCGCTCGCGCTGTTGAACGTGGGATCGGCGGCCAGATGGCTGGCGATGATCCCACCCTGGGAGTGGCCGACGATCATGACCTCGGCGCCGTCCGGCACCTGCACCGCGGTGAGCGCGGCGCGCACGTCGTCCATCGCGGCCGGGTCCTGCCCCGCGACGAGGCGCAGGTTCGATCCCCAGTCGCGGGAGTTGCCCTGGCCGCCGTAGGCGCCGGGGACCTCGGTGATCCCGGATCCCTCGGTGGGCGGGACCTGCACGAGGTAGACGCTCTCGCCGCCGTCGGCCGGCCGGATCCGCTGGATCCCGATCTGCCCGGCCTCGACGGCGGCCGCGCCCCCCGGTCGCAGGGCGTCGTTCGCGACCACGAGGTCCTGCAGGGTCCGCGGTCCCTCGTCGGGCAGCGGCTCGGTGCGGACGTCCGTGACGATGCCGCCGGGGCGGTCGTCGAGGAACGGGGTGTCCTGCCCGGTCGCCGCCTCGTAGAGGCCGACCCCGGCGGATCCCGCGGTGAGCAGGGAGGCGGCGCCCAGCTCGGCGAGGGTGGGCACGCGCTCGCCGGTCACCCAGTCCTCGAGGATCCCGCCCAGGTGGTCGGCGTCCCGCTGGAACTGCGCGATGCCCTCGGTGCGCACCCCGAGCATGTCGAGCCCGCCCTCGAGCAGGTCGATGCCGGCATCCCACCCGTGCCCCAGGGCCTCGGAGGCGGCGCCGGCGAGGTCCGGGAGGAGGCCGTCGCCCTCACCCGTGCCCGCGCCCGGACCGTCCGTCCCGGGACCAGGCGCGCCCGGTGACCGGGGCGCGTCCTCGCCGGGCAGCCCGGCGTCGCCGCGGGAGGCGGCGTCCTGGGCGTCGGCCTCCGCGAGCGAGCGGAGCGACCGCGCCGAGAGCTCCTCGCCGAGGTCGCGCAGGCGCGTCGTGGCCACGTGCTCCCAGCGCTCCCGGAAGGCGTGGGCGTCCTCGCCCTCCCAGGCGACGGCGTGCACGGCGGCGTCGAGCCGGAGTCGGATCTGCTCGACCTGGGCCGAGGAGTCCTGCAGGTGCCGGGCATGGTCGCGCACCTGCGCGGTGTCCATGCCGCAGAACGCGCTCATCGCCGTTCACCCGAGGTCGGTCCGGCCGTCGCTGCGGCGGCGAAGCGCACGCCCTCCTCGATGACGGCCAGTAGACTGCCCGCCACGTCCCCGTCGCCCACGGGGAGGACCGGGCCGAGAGGAGCGTCGCTCGCGTCGGTGCGGTACAGGCCGTGCTCACCGCGCACCCACAGCCGCGACCAGCTGACCGGCCCCGCGAGGGCGCGGTGGCGCGGGTCGTGCAGCGTGAGGGAGGCCGCGAGCCGAGGGCCCCGCGCGGTGAGCGCGTCCCGCAGCGGGACGGGGAGATCATCGAGGGAGCCGAAGGCCACCTCCGGGGCCACGCCGCGGGCGAGGGACTCCCGGGCGCTCGCGACCTGCTCATCGGTCAGGCGCAGCGCCTCCTCCTCGCGTCCCACCTCCTGCCGGGGCACGGACGGGGCGATCCCCGCCCGGGTGAGCAGGGCGGTGATCCTCTCGGGGAGCACCTCGAGCGCCGCTTGCTCCAGGAGCGCGGGCCCCGCCCCGTGCGACGTCTCGAGCGTGATCCGCTGCGGGGCGAGCGCGACCCGCAGTCGACGCGTGCCCTCATGGTCCGTCACGGCGAGCACGAGCAGGGCCCGTGCGGTCAGCTGCGCGGTGATCAGCGCGAGCTCCCCGGGCGAGCCGGCGCCGGCGCTCGCCCCGGTCGGTGCCGTGCCCGGGGACGGGGACGCCGGGGCAGGGTCGCCGCGACGGTCCAGCAGGGCCCGGTACACGGGGTGGAGATGCTCCGGAGGGACGCCGCCGGCGACCGCCCGGGCGGCGGCCTCCTCGAGCGTGACCTGCAGCTGGCTCATCGTGCGCCTCCTCGCTCCCGACCCGGGCGGTCCCGGGTGCTGTGCTCCCGGCCGAGGCTACGGTCGCGCCCGCCGTCGACCCATGGGGAGAACTCCCCGTGTGGACACAGGGGCGATGGGGAGGAACGGCCGCGGGGTCCGCCTCGTCACACGGCCGGTCCCGCACCGCCGGCGGCCGGGGCCGCCCTCGTAGACTGGCGGGCGTCCCGCTCAGCCGTCGAAGGAGCCCCTCCGTGCCCCCGAAGTCCCATCGGGTCCTCTCTCCCGAGCTGCGCGAGGTCTACGCGGCGCTCCTCCGGCGTGCCCCCGAGAACCGCATCGAGCCGGACCTCTCCCGCATCCGGAGGGTCATGGAGCTCATGGGGGACCCGCAGCGCTCCTACCGCACCGTGCGCATCGCCGGCACGAACGGCAAGACCACGACCGCGCGGATCCTCGAGCGGATCCTCCGCGAGGCGGGGCTGCGCACGGGCCGCACCACGAGCCCGCACCTGCACTCCCCGGCGGAGCGGATCGCGATCGACGGCGAGGCGATCGACGACGAGGGCTTCGTCCAGGCCTACGAGGACGTCCTGCCCTTCGCGCTGATCGTGGACGAGGAGTCCGCCGCGGCGGGCGGCCCCCCGCTGACCTTCTTCGAGTACCTCACCGCCATGGCGTTCCAGGCCTTCGCCTCCGCCCCCGTGGACGTGGCCGTCGTCGAGACGGGCCTCGGCGGGACCTGGGACGCGACCGGTGTCGCGGACCCGGACGTCGCCGTGATCACCCCGATCGGCCTGGACCACCAGGAGTACCTGGGGGACACGATCGAGCTGATCGCGGGGGAGAAGGCCGGGATCCTCACCGAGCGCGCCATCGCCGTGCTCGGTGCGCAGGTCGAGCCCGAGGCCATGGACGTGCTGCGCGAGCGGGTCACGGAGCTCGGCGCGGAGGCCGCGGTGCAGGACGAGCAGATCGGCGTCATCGCCCGCACCCCGGGCGTGGGCGGCCAGATGCTCACGATCCAGGGCATCGCCGGTCGCTACGAGGAGGTGTTCCTGTCGCTGCTCGGCGAGCACCAGGCGAGCAACGCGCTGCTCGCGGTCGCCGCCGCGGAGGCGCTGCTGGGCGGGGGGACGATCCCGCTGGACGGCGAGATGCTCTCCGCCGCGCTCTCGACGGTGACCTCGCCGGGACGCGCCGAGGTCGTGCGGCAGTCGCCCACCACGATCGTCGACGCCGCCCACAATCCCGCGGGCGCGGAGACCCTCGTCGCGACAGTCCGCGAGAACTTCCGCTTCACCCGCACCGTCGGCATCGTCGGCATCCTCCAGGAGAAGGACGCCGAGCAGATCCTCGCCGTGCTCGAGCCGCTCCTGGACCAGGTCGTCGTGACGGCGTCCTCCTCCCCGCGCGCCATCCCGGCCGACGTCCTCGCCGACCTCGCCCGGGACGTGTTCGACGACGAGGACCGGGTCGTCGAGACCGCGAGCCTGCCCGACGCGATCCAGCTCGCGGTGGATCTCGCCGAGCAGGAGGGCGACCAGTTCGGCGGCATCGTCGTCGCCGGGTCGGTGACCCTCGCCGCCGAGGTCCGCGAGCTGCTCGGCGCGGAGGGGGAGTGACCATGGCCGACCGCACCGCCGGGGCGCCGCGCCGCTCCCCGCTCGCCGCGCTCGCGCCCTCGGGGCGCGCGCACGGCGCCCAGCGCATGTTCGCCGCGACGACGCTCACCGTCGAGGCGGTCGTCGTCTTCTTCGCCGTCCTCGTCGCGCACCAGCTGGTGCCGGACGAGCGCGCCCTCACCTGGACCTGGGGCCTGCTCACCGTGCTCGCGCTCGTCGCGTGCGGCGGTCTGCTGCGACGCGGCGCGTGGCCCTACCTGCTGGGCGTCGTGCTGCAGGTGCCCGTCATCCTGCTGGGGCTCCAGGTGGGGCTGATGTGGGTGGTCGGCACCTTCTTCGCCCTGCTCTACGTCTACGGCCTCGTCGCGGGGCACCGCTTCGACGCGGAGAAGGACGCCGTGGACGCCCGGGTCCTCGCCGAGCGCGGGGCCGACGGCGCCGAGGACGCCGACCGCTGAGCTCCGTCGCCCCGGCGCCCGGCGTCGGGGGAGGGGCGTCGGCCGTCCCGGTCCGCGTCGCCGGTACCCTGGTGCCATGACCGCACAGCGCACCCTCGTCCTGCTCAAGCCCGACGCCGTCCAGCGCAGCCTGCGCGGGGAGATCATCCGCCGCATCGAGGCGAAGGGCTACGACATCGTCGCCCTCGCCCAGCGCACCGCCACCGCCGAGGAGCTCGCCGCCCACTACGCCGAGCACGAGGGCAAGCCCTTCTACCCCGGCCTCGTGGAGTACATGGGCGCCGCCCCGCTCGTCGCCCTCGTCGTCGAGGGCGTCGAGGTCATCGCGGGCTTCCGCTCCCTCGCCGGGGCGACCAACCCCACCGCCGCCGCCCCGGGGACCATCCGCGGCGACCTCGCCCGCGAGCAGGACCTCCCCGTCATCCAGAACCTCGTGCACGGCTCCGACTCCGAGGAGTCCGCCGCCCGCGAGATCGGCATCTGGTTCCCCGAGCTGGGCTGATCCGAACCGTCCCGGGCGCACCCGCGCCCTCCGCGCGATGAGAACTCCGTCGCACTGCGCCGCGCCCGCCCGGATCTCCCGGTCATGGGCGGGTTCGGCGTGCACAATGTGGGAATGACCATGACGCTGGTGACCGTCGTCTTCCTCCTGGTCGCCCTGGTGGTGGCCCTGGTGATCCTCGCCGTCGTCGCGCTGCCCAACCTGCGCGGTGACCGCGACGGGGATCCTGCCGCCTATTTCCAGGCGAGCGCGGAGCGCCGCTCCGCCGCGCGACACAGCTCGCGCACCTCCCGCACGGACGTCTCCGAGCGCTCGGGGACCGCGGATTCCTGATCCCGGGTCCGGGACGTCTCCCGGGGACCGCCGCCTAGACTGGCCGCTGGCCCGCCGCTTCGACCGGCTTCCCCGACCTCGGAGGTGACCCGTGGATCCGAACGACATCCTCGCCCTGATCGCCGGAGGCGGTGGCGCCTTCCTGGTGATCGGCGCCGGCGCCTGGGCCGTGCTGCGCGGCCGCGGCGGCCGAGGCCGCGACGCCGGCACGGACGACCAGCAGGGCCCCGAGGGCACCTCCTCCTCGACCGGTGCGCCGACCGCCACGAAGGAGCGCCCCGCGGCGCCCACCTGGGCGGACACGCTCTCCGCGCCGGCCGAGCCCGCGGCGCCCCCCGCCGCCCCCGCCGAGGACGCCCCGACCGCCGAGTCGCCCGAGCAGGCCGCCGCTCCGGCGGGCGACGAGACGACCCGCGCCGACGAGCCCACCGCCGCGGAGCCCGCGACGACCGCCGCCGAGCCCGATGCCGCGGAGCCCGCCGAGCAGGAGCCGGCAGACGGGACCGCCGAGGAGGCCGCCCCGGTCGAGGACGTCGCCGGCACCCCCACCACCGAGCGCCCGTCGGTCGCGGTCATCGAGACCCCCGAGGCCCCGCAGGACCGCATGGTCCGCCTCCGCGACCGGCTCTCCCGCTCCGGATCGATCGGCCGCGGCATCCTCGGGCTGCTCACCCGCTCCACCGTCGACGAGTCCACCTGGGACGAGATCGAGGAGACGCTGCTGCTCGCGGACCTCGGCCCCGACGCGACCGACGAGCTGCTCGCGAACCTCCGCCGCCGTATCCAGGTGCTCGGCACCGAGGACCCGGCCGCCGTGCGCGAGGTGCTCCGCGAGGAGCTCGTGGGCCTCGTGGACCCCCAGCTGGACCGCCGGATCGCCGCGACCGTGCGCACCGCGCCGGACGGGGAGACGGTCCCCTCCGTCATCCTCATGGTGGGCGTCAACGGCACCGGCAAGACCACGACCGTCGGCAAGCTCGCCCGCGTGCTCGTGGCCGCGGAGCGCAGCGTCGTCCTCGGCGCGGCGGACACCTTCCGCGCCGCCGCCGCGGACCAGCTCGCCACCTGGGGCTCCCGCGTGGGCGTGGACACGGTGCGCTCGGACAAGGACGGCGCCGATCCCGCCGCCGTCGCCTTCGACGCCGTGAAGCAGGGCATCGACCAGGGCGTCGACGTCGTCATCATCGACACCGCGGGGCGCCTGCAGAACAAGAAGGGCCTCATGGACGAGCTCGGCAAGGTGCGCCGGGTCGCGGAGAAGGGCCTGCACGGCGACCAGGTCGCCGAGGTCCTGCTCGTCATCGACGCCACCACCGGCCAGAACGGCATGCAGCAGGCGCGCGTGTTCTCCGAGGCCGTGAACATCACCGGCATCGTCCTCACCAAGCTCGACGGCACCGCGAAGGGCGGCATCGTCGTCAACGTGCAGCGCGAGCTCGGCGTGCCCGTGAAGATGGTGGGCCTGGGCGAGGGGATGGACGACCTCACCCCCTTCGACACCTACTCCTTCGTGGACGCCCTGCTGGGCGACTGAGCCACGGATCCGGCGAGGGCCGGTGCGCACCGCAGGGTGTGCACCGGCCCTCGCGGCCGTTCAGGAGAAGTGCGCCTTGGGGATCACGCCGTGCACGCCCACGGTGCGGTCCACGACCTGCGAGAGCGTGAAGTCCGCGGCGGCGGAGAGGTACGCGTAGGCGGTCGCCCGGTCCATGCCGCGATCCTGCTCGAGGAAGTCCAGGGCGTTGACGACGGCGGTGCGCATGGCCACGTCCAGGTCGCTGCCCTGGCCGTCGGTGCTCCCGTCGGGGTCGGAGAGCCCGATCGGGATCCAGGCGTCCGCGGTCTCCGCGAAGGGGTAGCGGTGCGCGACCGAGGGCGCGTCCCCGGCTCCCTCCTTGCAGACGGTCAGGCGGAAGGTGCCCCGCAGGGAGCCCTCCATGGCCGTGAGGGCGACCTCGCCGTCGCCCATCGCATGGTGCGGGTCGCCCACGTAGAACAGGGCCCCCTCCGTGTGCACCGGGAGGTAGAAGGTGGAGCCCTCGCCGAGCAGGCGGATGTCGATGTTCCCGCCGCCCAGGGTGGGCGGGATCGAGTTCGCCGTGGGATCGGTGGGGGAGGAGGCGTCGGAATAGGCGACGCCCATCATCCCCATGAAGGGGCGCAGCGGGAACCGGGCGGAGCCGCCGTCGAAGTCCATGACACCGCGGCCGTCCTCGATGCGGGTGAAGGTCGAGACGTCACCCCAGTCGGCGGGATCGGGCCGGTCCCGGGCATCGGTGCCCAGCGGCGGCATGACCTGCTCCGTGGTGATGCCCTCGGGGGCGCCGCCGTCCTTCGTGGAGCCGAGCGCCCCCTTGCCGTGGCGGCTCGAGACCACGCCGTAGGGCACGCGCGGCGTCGCCTCGAGCGTCTCGATCTTCAGCACGTCGCCCGGCTCGGCGCCCTCGACGAAGACGGGGCCGGTGACGACGTGGGGCCCGTCGAGCACGAAGTCGCGCGGGGTGCGGTCGTAGTCCGCGGCGATCGCGACGGCGTCCTCGAGCACCGAGCTGCGCTCCACGCCGTGGCCGCCGAAGTACGCCAGCGGGTCGCGGCCCTGGTCCTCGAGGATGCCCTCGTGGGAGACGGCGTCGATCGTCACGGTCGTGCCCGAGGCCATCTGCAGCACGGGCGCGGTCGAGGTGGTGGGCACGTAGCCCCAGAGCACGGAGTCGGGCTCGGAGGGCAGGTAGTGGTCGCCCGCGATCTCCCCGGAGCCGGGCTGGAGGATCGACCCGGCGCCCGTCCCCGAGGCCGTGGCCGTCGGCGTCGGGGTCCCGGTGGAGGGGGCGCACGCGCCGAGCAGCGCCGAGCTGCCTCCGATGAGCGCGCTGATCGCCATGAGGCGTCGTCGGCCGACCCCTCGCTCGACGACCTCGGCGGCGTGGCGCCCCGGGATGCTCGTGTCCAGGCGGGTGCTCGTCTCCACGGTCTGCTCTCCTCATGACGGGTCGCCCCGCCGGTCCCGGCGGGGCTCCTCGACGCTAGGGAGCCGTCGGAGGCCGCTCCCGCGCGGTCCCACGGAGCGGATCGCCGGATCACGGAATGATCACGGCGCCCTCTCGGCATAGGCGAATCTCGGCAGTGCTCACACCATGAGACACACGACCGATCCGGTCGGACGGGGCCGTGCGCAGGCGCGCCGGCACCGCCCACTGAACACTCTGGAGCCGACATGGAGCCCTTCACCCTCGACACGGGGGCGACCGCGTGGATCCTCGTCAGTGCCGCCCTGGTGCTGCTGATGACCCCCGGTCTCTCCCTGTTCTACGGAGGCATGGTGCGTGCGCGCACCGTCCTCAACATGATGCTGATGTCCTTCGGGGCGATGGCCGTCGTCGCGATCGCCTGGGTCCTCGGCGGCTACTCGATCGCCTTCGGCAGCGACATCGGCGGGCTCCTCGGCAACCCGCTCGAGTTCCTCGGCCTCTCCGGCACCGACGAGCAGTCGATCCTCGCCGGGAGCGGCGTGCCCTTCCTCGTCGCCGCCGGGTTCCAGATGACCTTCGCGATCATCTCCACCGCGCTGATCTCCGGCGCGATCGCCGACCGCGTCAAGTTCGGCACCTGGATGGTCTTCGCGCTCGTGTGGGTGCTCGTCGTGTACGCACCCCTCGCGCACATGGTGTGGGGCGGCGGCCTGCTCGGCGCCGACGGCATCTTCGCCTCGATCGCGGAGCCCGTCGACTTCGCCGGCGGCACCGTGGTCCACATCAACGCCGGCATGGCGGGCCTCGTCCTCGCGATCGTCGTCGGCGCCCGCAAGGGCTTCGGCAAGGAGCCGATGAAGCCCCACAACCTGCCGCTGGTCATGCTCGGCGCCGCGCTGCTGTGGTTCGGCTGGTTCGGCTTCAACGCCGGCTCCGCCGGCACGGCCGACGCCACCGCGGGCCTCGCCTGGGTCAACACGACCGTCGCGACCGCGGGCGCCATGCTCGGCTGGGCGCTCATCGAGAAGATCCGCGACCGCCACGTGACGAGCCTCGGCATGGCCTCGGGCGTCGTCGCCGGCCTGGTCGCGATCACCCCGGCGGCCGCCGCGCTGAACCCGGTCACCTCGATCGTCCTGGGCCTCGTCGCCGGCATCGCCTGCGCCCTCGCCGTGGGCCTGAAGTACCGCTTCGGCATCGACGACTCGCTCGACGTCGTGGGCGTCCACCTCGTGGGCGGCCTCGTGGGCACCGTGCTCATCGGTGTCCTCGCCTCCGACGGCGGCCTGATCTTCGGCGGCGGCGTGAGCCTGCTGCTGGTGCAGATCCTCGTCGCGGCCTCCGCGCTCGTCTTCTCCGGCGTGCTCACCCTTGTGATCGCCCTGGCCCTGAAGTACACGATGGGCTGGAGGATCTCCGAGGCCGACGAGGCCGCCGGCATCGACATCACCCACCATGCGGAGTCCGGATACGATCTGGGCAGCTCGCTGATCACCCGGCGTGACCGCGTCGTCCCGGCGCCGGCGGCCCCCGCCGCGCCGACCAGCTCGGCGCCCACCTCGTCGACCACCGAGGACCCGCAGCCCGCCACCGCAGGAGACGCCCGATGAAGCTCATCACCGCCATCATCCAGCCGCACGCCCTGCAGGCGGTCACGGACTCCCTGCGCGAGTACGGGGTCAGCGGTCTGACCATCACGGAGGTCGCCGGATGGGGCCGCCAGGGCGGTCACACCGAGGTCTACCGCGGCGCGGAGTACACGATCGACACCATCCCGAAGGTGAAGGTCGAGGTGCTCGCCGATCCCGCCGACGAGAAGGACATCATCGACCTCGTCGTCGCCTCCTCCCGCACCGGCCGCATCGGCGACGGGAAGGTGTGGACCACCGAGGTCGGCACCGTCGTCCGTGTCCGCACCGGTGAGCGGGACGCGGATGCCCTCTGAGGAGCTCCCCGGCCGCCGGCTGACCCAGGTCCTCCACGCCGGCTTCGCGGATCCCACCGCCGGCCCCCAGCGCAGGCTCGATCAGGCGTCGCTCGTCGACTCCTGGCTGATCGAGCTCTGGCAGGGGGCCGGCGCCCCCGCGTCCGGCGCGGCGCTCGCGGCGATCGGCTCGCTGGGTCGGCGCGACCTGGGCCCCGGCAGCGACCTGGACCTCGTGCTCCTCGTGGACACCGAGGTGATGAGCGCCGAGGAGTCCGCCCGGCTCGCGAGCGCCCTGTGGTACCCGATCTGGGACTCCGGCACCTCCCTCGACCATGCGATGCGCAGTCCGCTCGAGTGCGAGCAGGTGGCCCGTGAGGACCTCCGCGCCGCGATCTCCCTGCTGGACCTGCGGCTCGTCGCGGGGCAGGCCGATCTCGTGGACGACGCCGCGCACCGCGTGCGCGGGCAGTGGCGGCGCGGTGCGCGACGCCGCATCGGTGAGCTCGTGGACCTCGCCCACGACCGCTCCGACCGGTACGGCCCCCTCGCCCACTCCACCGAGCCGAACCTCAAGTCCGATCGCGGCGGCCTGCGGGACGTGACCGTGATCCGCGCGATCGCGGAGAGCTGGCTCGCGGACCACGACCACGCGGTGGTCGACTCCGCCGCCCGGGTCCTGCTCGACGCGCGGGACGCGCTGCAGGCCGTCACCGGGAAGTCCGGGACGCGGCTGGGCCGCGCGGACCAGGACGCGGTCGCCGCGCTCACCGGCCACGCCACCGCGGACGACCACCTCGCGGTGCTCGCCGAGGCCGCCCGCGCGGTGAGCTGGGAGCTGCACCGCACGATCCGCGCCGCGGAGGCGGCCGTCGCCCCCGGCGGTTCCTCGACCCGCGGCCAGGGCTCCGAGCGCCGGCCCGCGATCACCCGCGTCGGCAACGGGGTGATCGTGCAGGCGGGGGAGATCTCCGTGGACCCGCGCGGCACCGACCCGCTGCGGGACCTCGCCGCGGTCCGTCACGCCGCGACCACGGGCCTGCCGCTCGCGGACGCGACCCTGGACCGCATCGCCCAGAGCCCGGAGCGTCCGCTCTCCGCCGCCCAGCGGGACGTGTTCGTCGACGCCCTCGCGGGGGAGCACATCGCCGACGTCTACGAGGCCCTCGACGTCAAGGGCATCTTCGAGCGCTGGGTGCCGGGCTGGCACGACGTGCGCAACCGCCCGCAGCGCTCCGCGGTGCACCGCTTCACCGTGGACCGCCACCAGATCGAGACGGTCAAGGAGGTCCAGCGCTTCCTGCCGAAGGTCGCCCGACCGGACCTCCTGCTCATCACCGCGCTCGTCCACGACCTCGGCAAGCGGGCCGACGCCCGCGACCACGCCGCCGAGGGCGCTCCGCTCGCGGAGGCCGCCGCCCGTCACCTCGGCTTCGACGAGACGGACACGCGCACCATCACGACCCTCGTGCGCGAGCACCTGACCCTCGTGGCGCTCGCGACGGGCCGCGACCTCGCCGACCCGGCGACGCTCCAGGACCTGCTGACGAAGATCCGCTTCGACCCGACGATCCTCGAGCTGCTCCGCGCGCTCACCGAGGCGGACGCCATCGCGGCCGGCCCCGCCGCCTGGTCCACCTGGCGCTCGACCCTCGTCGACCACCTCACGGACCTCGCCCGGGACGCCCTCACGGGCAGCTCTCCCGCCCCGCGCCTGCTGCTCACGCCGCAGCGATCGGTGCAGGAGGCCGTGCGCGCCTCCGTGGAGCGCAGCGGCAGCGCGCAGGTGCTGTACCCGGCGCCCACCGAGGACGAGCCGATCTCGCAGATCTGCCTGGGCGCGCCCGACGGCGCCGGCGTGTTCGCGGCCATGGCACGCGTGCTCGCCCGCCAGCGGATCGACGTGCGCAGCGCCGTCGTCGTCACGATGGACGGGATCGCGGTGAACACCTGGTGGGTCTCCGGCACCCAGGAGGACCTCCCGCACCCGACCGTGCTGCGCCAGGCGCTGGACCGGGAGCTCAAGCACCGCGACCGGGCGGACGCCCGCGTGCTCGAGCTGCCGCCCGCCCCGCCGCCCCGCACCACGGACGACACGCCCGTCGTCACCCTGCTGCCGGGCGCCTCGAGCGAGGCGACCGTCGTGCAGGTCAACGCCCGCAACCGTCCGAGCCTGCTCGCGGACGTCGCGGAGACGATCACGGTGCACCGCCTGCAGCTGCGCAGCGCGCACGTGATGACGCTCGGTCAGCGCGCGATCGACGTGCTCTACCTGACCGACGAGCGGGGGCGCGCGCTGGACGCGCCGACCGTCGGCCGCATCATCGCCGGCCTCATGGACGCCGCCGCGACCTGATCGGGCTCCCGTCCCCGGGGGTAGGGTGCCGGCCATACGGGCGGCGCCGCCCCGGGGACCGGGGCGGCGCCGCAGGGCACGGCACCGAGCGGGCCGGGGGAGGGGGCACCATGCAGGAGCAGGAGAGCCGGAGGCCACGGCTGCGGCGCGCGCCGTCGCTGCCCGAGGTGTTCCCGGGGCAGAACGAGCGAGCCGACGGCATCGAGATCGCCCACGAGTCCGGGGCGACGGAGCACCTCGGCCCGTCGGCGGATCCGTCGTTCCTGGACAGCGGGACGATCACGCTCACCCCGTCGGCGTCAGACGAGGGAGACGAGCCGGCCGAGCATCCCTGATCGCCTCAGGCCGGCGGCCGTTCAGCGGGAGGATCCCGTGGGCACCGAGTACCCGAAGGTCGGATGGGCGGCGCCCCACGCGGCGCTGCGGCACACGGACTCCTTCGTGAGGGCCGCCGCACGTCCCGTCAGCGCAGTGCGCCGCGGCGAGTCGTCGGCGTGCACCGGCTGGATCACGCCGTCGCGGCGGCCCAGGCTGATGCACTGCGTGACATAGGCGAAGGTCATCCGGCGTGCCCGGCGCCCCCGCAGCTCCGCCACGAGCGTCTCGGCCGCCTGCCACCCCATCGGCATCCCCGAGGCGCAGGACATGCGCAGCGGCGCCCCGCCGTTCCCCTCGGCGCGGGCCACGTCCCCCACGGCGAGCACCTCGGGATGGGAGAGGGAGCGCAGGGAGCGGTCCACGAGGACCCGGCCGTCGGCATGGGTGTCGAGGGCGCTCGCCGCCGCCAGCGGGCTCGGGACGAAGCCGCCCGACCACGCCACGAGATCCGCCGGGCGGCGACCCCCGCCCTCCAGGTGCACGCTCTCCTCGTCCATGCCCTCGACCCGCTCGTCCTCACGCAGCGCGATGCCGAGGCGAGCCAGGGCCCGGTGCAGATGGCGGACCGCCGGGGTCGAGAGCCCCGTGCCGAGGGGACGGGCCGTGTGGAGCGTGAGGCGCAGGTCGGGACGGGACTCGGCGATCTCGGTGGCGAGCTCGAGGCCGGTCAGCCCCGCCCCGACGACGCTCACCCGCCCTCCGGCCGGCAGCGCGGAGAGGTCGTCGCGCAGCCGCAGCGCCGAGGCCGTGTCGCCGACGGTGTGCGCGAGGGCGCCCGCGCCGCCCGGGACCGTGGCGGAGGAGCTGCCGAGTCCGAGCACGAGGGAGTCGTAAGGCAGGTCCGTGCCGTCGTCGAGCGAGACCTGCCGCGCCCCGACGTCCAGACCGTCCACCCGGGCGATCCGCAGGTCCAGCGGCGTGCCCGCGAACATCGCGTCGAGGGGGCGATGGCGCAGCTCGCGGCCGACGGCGCGCTCGTGCAGGCGCACCCGCTCGACGAAGTCCGGGGCGGCGTTGACGAGCGTGATCCGGGCCTCCGAGGGGCGGAGGCACCGGGCGAGGGAGCCGGCGGCGATGGCGCCGGCATAGCCGGCTCCGAGGACGAGGATGCGGTGCGTCATGGTCATCTCCTGGTGTCGGGGTCACCTCTTCGACCGGACAGGGCGCGCTTTCCTGACGTGATCCCGCTCACCACAGGTGCAGCAGGGGATCCTCGGGCGCGCGGTCGGACCAACCGCGGGAGAACCGCTCGAGCTTGCCCGGCGCCACCTGGATGCGCACCTCGCGCACGGCGTCACCCTCCAGCTCCAGGGCGATCACGCCCCACACGAGACCGTCGGTGACGACCACCAGCCCGGGGTCGCCGTCGATCCGGGCGAGGTGCACGTCCGCGCCGTCGGGCACGAGGCGCGACTTCGCGGCGCTCGGACGGAAGATCCCGCACAGGTAGGCGGCCACCGCCTCCCGGCCGAGGACCGGGCGGCGGGCCGCGGAGCGCTCGCCGCCGCCGTCCGCCCGGCTGACCGGGTCCTCGGCGAGCAGGGCGAGGAGCCGCTCCACGTCCCCGCTCACCGCCGCCCGCAGGAAGGACTCGACCACCCGGCGGGCGAGGGCGGGGTCCGAGGTGCCGCGGGCGCGCCGCGACCGCAGGTGCCCCCGGGCCCGCGCGAGCGCCTGCTGGCTGCCGGCCTCGCTCGTGCCGAGGGTTTCGGCGACCTCGGCATGGGAGTACCCGAAGGCCTCGCGCAGCACGAGGACCGCCCGCTCCTGCGGGGGCAGGTACTCGAGGAGGTCGAGGACCGCGTAGGAGACCGCGTCCCGCTGCTCGGCGAGCGCCTCCGGTCCGAGCAGGGGGTCGCCCGGCGGGAGCGGCTCGGGGAGCCACTGGCCCACGTACGACTTGCGGCGAACGCGCGCGGAGTCCAGCTGGTGCAGGCACAGGTTGACGACGACGCGGGTGAGCCATGCGGCGGGGCGCTCGATCGTGGTGCGCTCCGCCGCGTCCCATCGCAGGAAGGTCTCCTGGACGGCGTCCTCCGCCTCGCCCGCGGTGCCCAGCAGCCGGTACGCGACGGCGCCCAGGTGGGACCGGGCCCGTTCGAAGTGCTCGAGGTCCTGCGTCCCCATCGTCATGCGCACGATCCTAGGATCCGGTGCGCCCGGCGCGGCCCGGCGCGAGGGTGCTCCTGTGTCCCTCGACTCCGCGAGCACCGTGCGCCTCGGTCTCCCCGGGCATGGCCACTACACTGGGGCGGTCCACACGACCTAGGGGAAGCTCTTCGTGTTCAACAACCTCTCCGATCGCATCACCGCCAGCCTCAAGGGGCTGCGCGGTCACGGCCGTCTCACCGAGGCCGACGTCGACAAGACCGTCCGCGAGATCCGCCGCGCCCTGCTGGACGCCGACGTCGCCGTCCCGGTGGTGCGCGAGTTCACCGCCCGGGTGCGCGAGCGCGCGCTGGGCGAGGAGGTCTCCAAGGCCCTCAACCCGGCGCAGCAGGTCGTCAAGATCGTCAACGACGAGCTGGTGCAGATCCTCGGCGGCGCCACCGGTGAGCTCCACTTCGCCAAGAACCCGCCCACCGTGATCATGCTCGCGGGCCTCCAGGGCGCCGGCAAGACGACCCTCGCGGGCAAGCTCGCGCACTGGATGAAGTCCGAGGGCCACACGCCGATGCTCGTCGCGGCGGACCTCCAGCGACCCAACGCCGTCAACCAGCTGCAGATCGTCGGCGAGCGGGCCGGCGTGCCGGTCTTCGCGCCGGAGCCCGGCAACGGCGTGGGCAACCCCGTGCTCGTCGCCATGAACGGCGTCTCCACCGCCCAGTTCCAGCAGCACGACGTCGTCATCGTCGACACCGCGGGCCGCCTCGGCATCGACGAGGAGATGATGCAACAGGCGCGGGACATCCGCGACGCCGTCAACCCGCACGAGACCCTCTTCGTCGTCGACGCGATGATCGGCCAGGATGCTGCCCGCGTGGCCGAGGCGTTCCGCGACGGCGTCGGCTTCTCCGGTGTGGTCCTCTCCAAGCTCGACGGCGACGCCCGCGGCGGTGCGGCGCTCTCGATCACCGGGGTCACCGAGCGGCCGATCCTCTTCGCCTCCACCGGTGAGGGCCTCGAGGACTTCGAGCGCTTCCACCCGGACCGCATGGCGAACCGCATCCTCGACATGGGTGACGTGCTCACCCTCATCGAGCAGGCGGAGAAGAGCTTCGACCAGGCGGAGGCCGAGAAGGCCGCGAAGAAGCTCGCGAGCGGCGAGGACTTCACCCTCGACGACTTCCTGTCCCAGATGCAGCAGATCAAGAACATGGGCAGCATCAAGAAGATGCTGGGCATGCTGCCGAACATGGGCCAGTACCGCGAGGCGCTGGACAGCTTCGACGAGCGCGAGGTGGACCGCATCGAGGCGATGATCCGCTCGATGACCCCGGCGGAGCGCAACGACCCCAAGATCATCAACGGCTCGCGCCGCAACCGCATCGCCAAGGGCTCCGGCACCACCGTGCAGGCCGTCAACCAGCTCCTCGAGCGGTTCAAGCAGGCCCAGCAGATGATGCGCACAATGGGCAAGGGCATGGCCGGCGGCGGCATGCCGGGGATGCCCGGCGGTCCCGGCATGGGCATGGGCAAGAAGTCCCGCGGCAAGCAGCAGGCGCCCAAGCAGGGCAAGAAGGCCAAGTCGAAGAACCCGGCGAAGGCGGCCCGCGAGCAGGCCGAGGCCGCGAAGAAGGCGAAGTCCGGCGAGGGCCAGGGCGGATCCGCCTTCGGCGGCGGCGCACCGAGCGGTCAGGACGTGGCGGACTTCGATCCCAGCCAGCTCCCGCCGGAGATGCAGAAGCTGCTCGGCGGCCGCTGAGCCCGTCGGCGCCTCCGGGCGGCGGGAGTCGATAGCCTCGGGGCATGCGCACCGAAGCACGCTCCGCCCACGCCGCCCGTGAGGCCTTCTCCGCCGGGCTCCGCCCCGGCACGGAGAGCCCGTCCTATGCCCGGCAGGCCGCGGACCACGAGGTCCTGCACCTCACCGGACCGGTCCTGACCGGCCCCGAGCAGGAGATCAGCGGCGCCTGGGTGGTCGGCGGCAGGATCCACCACGAGCGGCCCGAGCTCCCCGCGGGGACGGCGATCCGGGAGATCGACGGCGTCGTCGTGCCCGGCCTCGCGGATCTCCACTGCCACATCGGCATCAGCGACGAGGGCACCGCGACGAGCCTCGACGCGGCCCGTGCGCAGGCCCGCACCGACCGCGACACCGGGGTGCTGCTGATCCGCGACGCCGGGTCGATCACCGACACCGCCCCCCTCCAGGGCGAGGGCGACCTCCCGCGGATCATCCGCGCCGGCCGGCACGTGGCCCGCACCCGCCGCTACCTCATCGGCTATGCCCACGAGGTGGACCCCGCGGACCTGCCCGCGACCGTCGCCGCGGAGGCGGAGCGCGGCGACGGCTGGGTGAAGCTCGTGGGGGACTGGATCGACCGCAGTGCCGGGGACCTGACGCCCACCTGGTCCGGGGAGGACTTCCGGGCCGCCGCCGAGGCCGCGCACGCCCACGGCGCCCGCATCACCACCCACACCTTCGACGAGGAGACGCTCCCGCTCGTCCTCGACGCCGGCTTCGACTGCCTCGAGCACGCCACCGGCCTCACGGCGGAGACGATCTCTCGCGCCGCCGCGGCCGGCGTCCCGGTCGTCACCACGCTCGTGAACGTCGACGAGTTCGAGACCTACGCGAGCCAGGGCGAGCGGAAGTTCCCCGCCTACGCCGCGCACATGCGACGCCTGCGCGCGGCCCGCCACGAGCGCACCCGCGACGCGCACGACGCCGGCGTGCAGCTGCTGACCGGCACCGACGCCGGGGGAGTGCTCGGCCACGGCATCATCCACGACGAGCTCGACGCGCTCGCCGCCTGCGGGCTGGACGCCACCGCGATCCTCGAGGCGGCCACCTGGGCGCCCCGCGCCTACCTGGGCGTGCCCGGCCTCGAGGACGGCGCCCCCGCGGACCTGCTCGTCCTGCCCGGCGACCCGCGCACCGACCACCGGGTGCTGCGCGAGCGCCGCCACGTCGTCCTCGCAGGTCGCGTCGTGGCCTGAGCCCGCGGCACGGTAGCGTGCAGGGATGCACTCCGACGACGCAGCGCACCCCAGCCCGCCCGGCGGCGGGACCGACACCGCGCCCCCGCCCCGCTGGAAGCTCATCGGCCCCGGTCTCGTGGTCGCCGCGACCGGGATCGGCGCGGGCGACCTCGTCGCGACCCTCGTCGCGGGCTCCCGCTACGGGTACGCCCTGCTGTGGGCGGCCGTCGCGGGCGTGATCATCAAGATCGTGCTCGTCGAGGGCGCGGGCCGCTGGACGCTCGCCACCGGGCACACGATCTTCGAGGGCTGGCGCCGCGTGGGCCGCTGGACCTCCTGGTACTTCGGGCCCTACATCATGATCTGGGGCTTCGTGTACGGGGCGACCGCCATGAGCGCCTCCGCCCTGCCGCTCGCGGCGCTGGTCCCGCAGCTGCCGGGTCTCGGGGACGTCGGATGGATCGCGGACATGCCCTTCATCGTCTATGCGATCCTCTCGGGCCTGATCGGCGCGGCGCTCGTCTGGATGGGCCGCTACCACCGGCTCGAGAAGCTCGTCGCGGTGCTCGTCGGCATCATGTTCCTCACCGTCGTCGGCGCCGCCGTCGTGACCCTGCCGAACATCCCGCAGATCATCGGCGGCCTCGTCCCGCGCATCCCCGACGGCGGACTGCTCTACACGCTCTCCATCGCGGGCGGCGTGGGTGGCACGATCACGCTCGCCGCCTACGGCTACTGGCTCTCCGAGAAGGGCTGGTCCACGCCCCGCTGGATGAAGGTCATGCGGATCGACAACGCCATGGCCTACGTCATCTCCGGCATCTTCGTCGTCGCCATGCTGATCGTGGGCGCTGAGCTGCTGTACTCCTCCGGCGTCGCGATCGACGAGGGCGACCGCGGCCTGCTCGACCTCTCCGACGTGCTCGCCGCGCGCTACGGCACCGTCTTCAGCTGGGTGTTCCTGCTGGGCTTCTGGGCCTCGTCGTTCTCCTCCGTGCTCGGCGTCTGGAACGGCGTCTCGATCATGTTCGCGGACTTCTGGGGCCACGTGCGCGGCAAGGAGGAGGGCCACCCGGACCGGCAGATCGGCGGGCGCTGCTACCGCTTCTACATCCTCTGGCTCACCTTCCCGCCGATGCTCCTGCTGCTGCTCGGCAAGCCGGTGCAGGTGATCATCGCCTACGGCGTGCTGGGCTCGTTCTTCATGCCCTTCCTCGCGATCACGCTGCTCGTGCTCATGAACTCCCGGCACATGCCCGCGGCCTGGCGCAACCGCCCGGTGGGCAACATCGTCCTCGGCGTCGTGACGCTGCTGTTCGTGGTGCTCGGCGTCAACCAGCTCGTCGATGCGATCGCCGGCTGACCGGCCGCGGGGGGAGCGGCGGAGCGCTGTGCCCCGCCGCACATCCCTCCCGGGTGGAACCGGTCGGGGGCGAGCTGGCATAATCACTCCCTGTATGCGCCGCGGCCGGCCCTCTACCCGTCGCGGCACAGCACCCCGAGCACCGTCAGCGCCCGCATACCCCACAGGCAGCGGCGGGACTCACCCGAACATCCTGAAGGAGAGTCCACACACGTGGCTGTCAAGATCCGTCTGAAGCGCATGGGCAAGATCCGTGCACCGTTCTACCGCGTCGTGGTGGCCGATTCGCGCAAGAAGCGCGACGGCGCCGTGATCGAGGAGATCGGCAAGTACCACCCCACCGAGAACCCCTCGTTCATCGAGATCCAGTCCGAGCGTGCGCTCTACTGGCTCGGCGTGGGCGCGCAGCCCACCGAGCAGGTCGCCGCGCTGCTGAAGATCACCGGCGACTGGCAGAAGTTCAAGGGTGAGGGCGACGCCGCCGGCACCCTGAAGACCGCCGAGGCGAAGAAGTCCGCCGAGGAGCTCATCGCCGAGGCCGACAAGGCCGCCTCCACGTCCCGTGAGGGCGCGAAGAAGGCCAAGGCCGAGGCGGAGGCCCCCGCGGCCGCCGACGAGGTCGAGGCCGGCTCCGAGGAGGCCCCCGCCGAGGGTGAGTCCACCGAGGACGCCGCGGCCGCCGCCGACGAGGCCTGAGATGAGCTCTCGCGCCGAAGCCCTCGACCATCTGGTCCGCGGGATCGTCGACAGCCCCGACGAGGTCCAGGTGACCGAGAAGTCGACCCGTCGCGGTCCGCTGCTCGAGGTGCGGGTCGGTCCCGCCGACCTCGGTCGCGTGATCGGGCGCTCGGGCCGCACCGCCCGGGCCCTGCGCACCGTCACGGCGGCGCTGTCGGACGATGACGTGCGTGTGGACATCGTCGACGTCGACCGGCGCTGAGGTGCCTCACCCCTCTCACGAGAGCGGCATGGTCGGGTTCGCCCGGCGATGCCGCTCTCGTGCGTTGCCCGGCCGGGGGGCCTCGGTCTCCCGGGCCGTGACGGGGACGCTCGCCGTCCTCACCGCGGCCGCGCTGGTCACCGGCTGCGACCCCGTCGGCGCGACCGGCGGCTCCGACGCGGGGGTCGGGAGCACCGGACCCTCCGCGGACCCGTCCCGCACCACCGCGTGCACGCGATTCTTCGGGGACGCCGACTACCACGAGGTCCCGGCCTGGCGCGTCCTCGAGGGCGCCGCCGTGATCGCCGGGACCGCGGGCACCGGCCCCTCCGACGGCGGCCCGTCCGACGGCAGTCCCGCGACCGCTGTCGCGAGCGAGGTCGAGACCTCCTTCGCCGATGCCCCGGAGGACACCCGTGAGGCCGCGAGCGACGTCGCGACCTGGCTGCGCACCGCTCCCGCCTCGGGGCAGCACGCCGACCTCGACACCTTCGCGGTCGCCTGGCAGGGCCTCGCCGAGTCCTGCACCCCTGACTCCACGGCGGCCACCTGGACCGCCGGTCACGGCCAGCAGGGCGCCAAGCCCGCGGCGCTCGTCTGCGCGGAGACCTTCACGGCCCCCAGCACGCTGAGCGTCTTCGCAGACCGCGACCAGGTCGTCCCGCACCTGACGGCGATCGCCGGCGCCTCCCCGCAGACCGTCCCCGCGAGCGCGGCGACCGAGGTCGCCGAGGCCTCCGACCTGCTCACCGCGCAGAGCGTCGCCGTGGACGATCCCGCGGTCGCCGCCGCGCTGCGCGAGGTGCGCACCCCGTTCCAGGACGCGCTGCAGGGCGACCTCGACTCGCCCGGCCTCCACGACCCCCTCACCGAGCTCGGCGCGGCCTGCACCGCAGCCGGCTACGACGTCCCCGACCCGCTCGCGGGCACGGACACCGACCCTTCCGACGGAGGAACCGCATGAGCACCCGAGAGGTCATCGTCGCGACCATCGCCCGCGCGCACGGACTGCGCGGGGAGGTGGGGCTGATCCTGCGCACCGACGTGCCCGAGGAGCGCATCGTCCCCGGCGCCGTCTTCACCGCGGCGACCGCGGGAGGGGAGCGCACGCTCACCGTGGCCTCGGTGCGCAGCCAGCAGGACCGCTGGTACGTGCGCTTCGACGAGGTCGCCGACCGCACCGACGCCGAGTCCCTGCGCGGCGTCGAGCTCCCGATGACCGTGGACGAGGAGGTCGAGGCGGAGGAGGACCCCGACGCCTGGTACCCCGATCAGCTGACGGGCCTCGCGGTGCGCCACGTGGACGGTCGCGAGCTCGGCACCGTGGTCGACGTCCAGCACTACCCGGCCCAGGACCTGCTCGTGGTGCGCACCCCTCAGCGCACCCGCGTGCAGCTGCCGCTCGTCGAGGAGCTCGTGCCGGAGGTGGACCTCGAGGCCGGCGTGGTGATCGCCGACCCCCCGGGCGGCCTCTTCGAGGAGCTGCCCGCCGACGCCGACGACGACGCCGGTCGGGGCTGAGCCGTGCGCATCGACGTCCTCACGCTCTTCCCGGAGTACCTCGCCCCGCTCGAGCTCTCGCTGATCGGCAAGGCCCGCCGCGAGGGGATCGTGGACCTCCATGTCCACCAGCTGCGGGACTTCACCCACGACCGCCACCGCACCGTGGACGACACGCCGCTCGGCGGCGGCGCCGGCATGGTCATGAAGCCCGAGCCGTGGGCGGAGGCCTTCGCGGCCGTGCACGCCGCGGGCCGCGCGGAGCTGGGCGAGCAGGCATGCCCCCTGGTCGTCTTCCCGAACCCGGCCGGTGCGCCCTTCGCGCAGGCCACCGCCCAGGAGTGGTCGGGACGGGACTGGATCGTCTTCGCCTGCGGGCGCTACGAGGGCATCGACGAGCGCGTCTACGAGCATCTCGCGGACGCCGGTGTCGAGGTGGCACTGGCGAGCCTCGGCGACTACGTCCTCAACGGCGGCGAGGTCGCCGTGCTCGCGATCACCGAGGCGATCGTGCGCCTGGTGCCGGGCGTCGTCGGCAACGCGGAGAGCCTCGTCGAGGAGTCCCACTCGGAGGGCCTGCTCGAGTACCCGCTGTACACCCGCCCGGCGTCCTGGACGGATCCCGACGGCACCGTGCGTGAGGCGCCGGAGATCCTGCTCTCGGGGGACCACGGCCGCATCGCCGCCTGGCGGCGCGAGCAGTCCCTCGCCCGCACCGCGCAGCGCCGGCCGGACCTGCTCGAGGCGTCCGAGCGGCGCGGTGACGCCGGGGCCGTGACCAAGCCGACACGGTGACCGACCGCTGACCAGCGTGATTGGCGGGCCCGACGCTTGCCGCGTCCCGTGTGCGCTGGCACAATGGGTCCTCGTGCGCGTCGCGCGCCCCCCTGCCTCAGGGGAGGGGCGCAGGAAGCGGCCGGGCAGGTCCGTGGCGATGGGAGTCGCCGCCAGAGGCCCAGCACACCGGCACGAGGGTCTGCCCTCGCCGGATCGACGGTTCATCACGGTCCCCCGTCCCGGGAGACCCGCGAACATGCTGTCCGACCTGAGGCGGAGGGCTGGAGAAGAACGATGCAGAAGCTCGACGAGCTCGACAAGGCGTCCCTGCGCGAGGACATCCCCGCGTTCCGCGCCGGTGACAACGTCAAGGTCCACGTGAAGGTCATCGAGGGCAACCGCTCCCGTGTCCAGGTCTTCCAGGGCTACGTCATCGGCCGCCAGGGCCACGGCGTGGGCGAGACCTTCCGGGTCCGCAAGATCTCCTTCGGCGTGGGCGTGGAGCGCGTGTTCCCCGTGCACGCCCCGACCATCGAGAAGATCGAGGTCGTCACCCGTGGCGACGTGCGCCGCGCGAAGCTGTACTACCTGCGCAAGCTCACCGGCAAGAAGGCCCGCATCAAGGAGAAGCGCGAGCACTCCTGAGCCACGGCTCTCCCGGTGACCGATCAGGTCCACGACGGACGGCGGCGATCCCACCTCACGGTGGCGGTCGCCGCCGTCCTCGTCGTTCTGCTCCTGCTCGGCGCCCTGCTGGTGCGTCAGTTCGTGGCCCAGCCGTTCACGGTGCCCTCGGCCTCGATGGAGCCCGCCCTGCAGCCCGGCGACCTGATCCTCACGGACCGCTCCGACCGCGGCACCGCCGAGCGCGGCCAGGTCGTGGTGTTCGACGGCTCCGGCTACTTCGGGACCGACGGCGCCGGGGCGAGCGGCCGCTTCTGGGTGAAGCGGGTGATCGCCGTGGGCGGCGATCGCGTCACCTGCTGCACGGACGCCGGGGCGATCACGGTGAACGGGGAGGCGCTCGAGGAGCCCTACCTCCCCGAGGGCACCGTCCCGAGCGAGATCCCCTTCGACCTCGAGGTGCCGGAGGGGCGCATGTTCGTGCTCGGAGACAACCGGGGCGATTCCACGGATTCACGGAACCTGCTCGGCGCGCCCGGCGGCGGGATGATCCCGGTCTCGCGGGTCGTGGGGAGCGTCGACGCGATCGCGTGGCCGCTCTCGCGCCGCGGCGCGCTCTGACCGGGGCGACCAGGCTCGGCGAGGCCCCTCGTCGTGGCGCGGCGGGGCCATGCAGGAACCGCGGCTAGGATCGCGGTGATGAACGAGCCCGATGAACCCCGCAGCGACGTGACCTCCCCGGAGGCGCACGGCGACGCCGAGCACTCCCACCGCGCCGGCGCCCCGCGGGCGGCCCGCGAGCGGCGACGGCTGCCGCTCTGGCTCGACATGGTCGTCACCATGGCGGTCGCGCTGGTCATCGCGGTGCTCGTGAAGACCTTCCTGATCCAGCCGTTCTACATCCCGTCCGAGTCGATGAGCCCCACGCTCGAGACGAACGACAAGATCCTCGTCTCCAAGCTCACCCCGGGGGTCTTCGACCTGCAGCGCGGCGACGTCGTGGTCTTCGCGGACCCGGGCAACTGGGTCGAGGGTGATGCGACGGAGGATCCCACCCCGCGGGTGCGCCTGATGATGCTGCTGAGCCTCGTGGGCCTCGCGCCGGATCCCTCCCAGGACCACCTCGTGAAGCGCCTCATCGGCCTCCCGGGTGATCATGTCGTCTGCGAGTCCGCGGACTCGCAGCTCGAGGTGAACGGCGTCGCCCTCGACGAGCCGTACATCAACCCGGCGACGAGCGCCTGCCAGGGCGCCTTCGACGTCACCGTCCCCGAGGGCAAGGTCTGGGTCATGGGGGACAACCGGCACGCCTCCGCCGATTCGGCGTACCACGAGATCCAGGGCGAGGACGGCTTCGTCCCCCTCGACGACGTCACCGGCACCGCCGAGGTCGTCTTCTGGCCCGCGAGCCGCTGGACGGGCCTGAACGACGGCCACGACGCCTTCGCCGACGTCCCCGACCAGCCGTGAGCCCGGCCGGACCGGCCGTCGTCCCCACCCTCGAGGTCGAGAGCGCCCTCGCCGCCGCCTGCGGCCCGGGGGAGCGGATCGTCGTCGGCATCGACGAGGTGGGCCGCGGCGCCCTCGCGGGCCCCGTGACCCTCGGCGCCTGCGCCGTGCGCGCGGTGGACGGCGAGATCGCCCCGCTGCCCGCGGGGGTCCGAGACTCCAAGCGCCTCTCCGCGCGCCGCCGCGAGGCGCTCGTGGAGCCGATCCGCGAGAGCGCCCTCGCCGTCGCGACCGGCTGGGCGAGCGCCGCGGAGATCGACGAGGCGGGCATCATGACGGCCCTCACCCGGGCGGCGCTGCGGGCGCTGGACGCCCTCGAGCTCCCGGACGGGGCACGGATCGACGCGATCCTGCTCGACGGCGACGCCGACGTGCTCACCCCCGCGCTCGCCTCCCGCGGCGGGCACGTCCCGCGGGTCGCGCTGCAGGTGAGCGCCGACCGCGACTGCGCGAGCGTCGCCGCGGCGAGCGTCGTCGCGAAGGTCGCGCGGGACGCCCACATGGTCGCGCTGGACGAGGAGCTGCCCGCCTACGGCTGGGCGGGGAACAAGGGCTACGGCTCCGCCGCCCACCGGGAGGCGATCGATGCCCTCGGCGCGAGCGACCACCACCGCCGCAGCTGGCGCCTGGGCTCCTCACCGGCGCCCACCGGGGCACCCGCCCCCGCTCCGGTCCGGGCGTCGACGCGCATCCAGGCTCCGGTGAGGCAGGCCCCTCTCACTGGCGTACTGTGGGACGACCCTGATCCCGGGACCGGCGTGGAGGAGCGAGAGTGAACAGTCAGGACCTCGAGAACTACGAGTCGGATCTCGAGCTTCAGCTCTTCCGGGAGTACCGCGACGTCGTCAGCCTCTTCACCTACGTGGTCGAGACGGAGCGCCGGTTCTACCTCGCCAACCAGGTGGACCTGCAGGTGCGCTCCGCGGGCGGCGAGGTTTTCTACGAGCTGCGCCTCGCGGACGTCTGGGTGTGGGACATCTACCGCTCCCACCGCTTCGTGCGGTCCGTGCGCGTGGTGACCTTCAAGGACGTGAACATCGAGGAGCTGTCCAAGCCGGACATCTCGCTGCCCTGACGCGGCAGTCGATCGTTCCTCCCCAACGGCCCTCCGTCCCCAGTCCGGGACCGGAGCGGGCGCGCGAGCCGGGCACCGCCCAGGCTGTCCCGCATGAACAGCGCCACCGCCGCCGGCGGACCCCGGACCGAGGCCCCCTCCCGCCCCACGGGGCGACCACCCACCGCCGCGCAGGGACCCGCTCCCGCCCCCGTCCCGCCGCCCCTGCCGCCGCGCCCTCCCCGCCCCCTGCGCTCCCTCTCCACGGCGGAGCTCGGCCGCCGCGGGGAGGACATCGCCGCTGAGCGTCTCGAGGCCGAGGGATGGCTCGTCGTGGAGCGGAACCTGCGCCTCGGCCGGCGCGGCGAGCTCGACATCATCGCCCTGGACGGGGACACCCTCGTCTTCGTCGAGGTGAAGACGCGCCGCAGCTTCGTCACCGGTGTCCCGCAGGCCGCGGTCACCCCGGACAAGCTCGCCCGGCTGCGCCGCCTGGTCGGCACCTATCTCATGGAGCGCTCGACCCCGCACCGCGACGTGCGCATCGACGTGATCGCCGTGCACGTGCACCTCGACGGCACGGTGCTCGTCGAGCACCTGCGGGCGGTCGGCTGAGATGGGCCAGGCGCGCACGCTCTCGGTCGCGCTCACGGGGCTCGAGGGGACGCTCGTCGAGATCGAGGCCGACGTCTCCCCGGGACTCCCCGCCTTCTCCCTCGTGGGACTGCCCGGGCCCTCGACCCTGCAGGCCCGTGAGCGGGTGCGGGCCGCCTCCGCGCGCAGCGGGATCCACCTCGCCCAGCGCCGGCTGACCGTCAACATGACCCCCGCCTGGATCCCCAAGCACGGATCGGGCTTCGACCTCGCGATCGCGATCGCCCTCGTCGCCGCGCAGGGCGACCTGCCCTCCCAGGGCATCGAGCGCACCGTCCACCTCGGCGAGCTGGGTCTCGACGGCCGGCTGCGGCCCGTCCCCGGTGTGCTCCCCGCGCTCGTCGCCGCCCGCGGCCTCGGGATCGACCGTGCCGTGGTGCCGCTGGAGAACCTCGCGGAGGCCCGGCTCGTGGACGGCATCTCGGTGGACGCCGCCGGGGACCTCGCGACGGTCCTGCACCGGTGGGGCGCCCGGGTCTCCCCGGGCCCCGACCCCGCGGACCGTCCGGGCGCGCGCGGGGGAGACGACGCCGGCCCCGATGACGGGGACGGGACGGACGCCGACGGCACCGGCCCCCGCTCCACCCTGGACTTCCGCGACGTGCTCGGGCAGGAGCAGGCCCGCTTCGCCGCCGAGGTCGCCGCCGCGGGCGGCCATCACCTGCTGCTCACCGGGCCGCCCGGCGCGGGGAAGACGATGATCGCCGCCCGGATCCCCGGGATCCTCCCCGACCTCGACACCGAGGACTCCCTCGCGGTCTCCGCCATCCACTCCGTCTGCGGGCGGTTCGACGCGCGCCTGGGGCTGCGACGGCGCCCGCCGTTCGAGAGCCCCCACCACACCGCCACGGCCGCCGCCGTGGTGGGCGGTGGATCGGGGATCGCGCTGCCCGGTGCGATCTCCCGCGCCCACGCCGGCGTGCTCCTGCTCGACGAGGCACCGGAGTTCCCCGCACGGGTGCTCGAGGCGCTGCGGGAGCCGCTCGAGACCGGCGACATCACGCTCCACCGCTCAGGCGGCACCGCCCGCTATCCCGCACGCTTCCAGCTCGTGCTCGCCGCGAACCCGTGCCCCTGCGGGATGTCATACGGCCACGGGGAGGCCTGCAGCTGCTCGCCGCTCCAGCGCCGCCGCTACCTCCACCGCCTCTCGGGCCCGATCATGGATCGCATCGACATGCGCCTCGACGTCCCACCCGTGGACGTGCACCGCCTGGACGGCGCGGCAGGGGAGTCCTCCGCCGAGATCGCGCTCCGGGTCGCCGCGGCCCGCGAGCGCCAGCGACGGCGCTTCGCCGGCCGACCCTGGCACCTGAACTGCCAGATCCCCGGGCCGGACCTGCGTCGGGACCTCGCCCCCGAGCCCTCCCAGTCCCGACTGCTCGACCACGCCCTCGCCCAGGGACGGCTCTCCCTGCGCGGCCACGACCGCGTGCTGCGCCTCGCCTGGACCCTTGCGGACCTCGCCGGCGCCGAGCGACCCGAGGCCGAGCACGTGGGCACCGCCCTCACCCTGCGTGACGAGGACCGACGATGAGCGCCCCCTCCCCGGACCTCCTGGCCCGCGTCACCTGGTCCCTCATCGCCGAGCCCCTCGACGAGGTCGCCCTCGCGCTGCGCCGGCACTGCGGGCCTGTCGACGCCCTCGCCCTGGCCCGCACCGGGACCGCCAGGGAGCTCCTGCGCCGCACCGGGACGGAGCCGATACCTGCGGCTGAGCGTGCGGCGACCGAGGCGCTCTCCCGCTGGCGGCACCGGCTGAGCTCCCTCGACGTCGGCGCGGTGCTCGCCGACGCCGGCCGGCGGCGTCTGCGGGTGCTCACCCCCGAGGCTCCCGACTGGCCCGGGCAGCGGCTCGCGGACCTCGAGCACGAGCAGCCGTCCTGCCTGTGGCTGCGCGGGGACGGAGACCTCGGCGAGCTGCTGGGACGCCCCGTCGCGGCGGTCGTCGGCTCCCGCGCCTCGACCCGCTACGGGGAGGACGTCGCGACGTCGTTCGCCGCCGGTCTCGCGGCGAGGGGCGCGGCCGTCCTCTCCGGCGGCGCCTACGGGATCGACGCCGCCGCGCACCGCGGAGCGCTCCATGCGACCGAGGGCGCGACGGCGGCGGTGCTCGCGGGCGGGCTGGACCGCCTGTACCCGCGGGGCAACAGCGATCTGCTCGAGCGGATCGCCGCGCGCCACGTGCTGATCTCCGAGGCGCCGCCGGGCACGGCCCCCACGCGCTGGCGGTTCCTCGCCCGCAACCGCCTCATCGCAGCGCTCGCGGACGCGACCGTGGTGGTCGAGGCATCCTGGCGCTCCGGGGCGCTCTCCACCGCCCGCCGGGCCGAATCCCTGCGCCGCGTGGTCGCGGCCGTGCCCGGCCCGGTCACCTCAGCGGCGAGCGCCGGCTGCCACCGGCTGCTGCGGGAGAGCGACGCGGTCCTCGTGACCGAGGTGCAGGACGTCCTCGAGCTGCTGCCCGGCGGGGACCCCGCGGGGGACGGCGGCTTCGCCGAGCAGGACGCGCTGGACCTGCTCGAACCCGCGGACCGCCGGGTCCTCGACGCGGTGCCTCCCCGCTCCTCCCTCGACCTGGCCGGCATCGTCCGCGAGGTCGCGCTCCCCGAGCCGCAGGTGGTCGGGGCGATCGCGAGGCTCGAGCTGATGGGCCACGTGGAGCACGCCGGGGAGCGGATCCGGCGTCCCCGGCCGGCACGACAGGGCAGAGGGTGAGGCCCGGCGCCGCCTCTGTCCCAGGATGCAGGCAGAGCCGGGGCGGCGCCGGGGCGCCGGCCGCGGCACGGGAAGGATGAGACGCCGGGGACGGCGCGAGGCCCGGGGCGCCGGCCCCGGCGCGGCACGTGAGGGACACTGGGGCCATGTCCGCCACCCGCGAGGAGCATCCCGAGGACCTCCGCGTCCTCGAGGCCTTCGTCGACCACCTCCAGCTCGAGCGAGGCCGTTCCGAGCACACCGTGCGCGCGTACCGGCGCGAGGCGGCGGATCTCCTCGCCCATCTGCGGGAGGTCGAGCGGATCGACGTCGCGGGCATCGACATCATGGCGCTGCGCTCGTGGCTCTCCGCCCGTGCGGAGACCGGTGCGAGCCCCTCGACGCTCGCCCGCTCCGCCGCCGCCGCACGCACCTTCTGCACCTGGCTCGCCGCCTCGGGGCGGACCCCGCACGACGTCGGATCCCGACTCCGCGCCCCGCAGCGGGGTCGGCACCTGCCGACGGTGCTCTCCGCCCAGCAGGCCGGGCACCTGCTCGAGGACGCCGAGGATCCGGAGCACGCCAGGAGCTCCGATGCTCACGAGCATCCGGGGTGTTCCGAGAGCACCGTGCCCGAGGGTTCCCCGGAGGCCCCGGACCCGACGGAGCAGGCGCTCGCGCTGCGCGACGCCGCGGTGCTCGAGCTCCTCTACTCCTCCGGGCTGCGCGTCTCGGAGCTCGTGGCACTGGACCGGCGCGGCATCGACCGGGACCGCGGCACGGTGCGCGTCCGCGGCAAGGGGGACAAGGAGCGGGTGGTGCCCGTCGGGCGGCCCGCGCTCGCGGCGATCGCCCTGTGGGAGCAGGAGGGCCGCCCAGTGCTCGCGGCCGGACCGGGCCGATCGGGGGAGGCGCTCTTCCTCGGTGCCCGGGGTGGAAGGCTCGGGGACCGCGCCGTGCGCACGATCGTGGACCGCTCCGCGAGGGCTGCCGGGATCGACAAGCGGATCAGCCCGCACACGCTCCGCCACAGCGCCGCGACCCATCTCGTGGAGGGCGGTGCGGACCTGCGCAGCGTCCAGGACTTCCTGGGCCACTCCTCCCTGCAGACCACACAGATCTATACGCACGTCAGCGCCGAGCGGCTCCGGCGTACCGTCGAGCAGGCTCACCCCCGGGCGTGATCCGGGGCCGATTTCGTGCCCCGAGCAGAGTGGGCGCCGGCCGCACGTGGGGAGGGCGTCGGCCGTCGGGCCGTGTCAGTCCACGGTCGCCGCGCGGCCACCGGCGCGCACCGACGACCCTCCCGGGACAGCGGACACCCGTGACGACGAGGGCCCGGCCGCGGCGGGCGCATCCCGGTCGAGCAGGGGAGCGGGCCCCGCCCCGGCGCCGCCCGAGCCGCCCCCGTCCCAGCGGACCAGCACGCTCGGCCCGCGCATCCCGAGCAGCAGCAGCGGGTCGAGGTAGTCCTCCCCGCGCCGCGCCCCGAGGTGCAGACAGGTCGCCGGGACGCAGTGCGACAGCGACCCCTCGATCGCCTCGATCGTCCCGAGCGTCGACCCCGTCGCCACCTGGTCCCCGGCGGAGACCGTCGCCGTCACGGGCTCGTAGGTGGACAGCAGCCCGTCGGCATGGTGCACCGAGACCACGCCCCGGCCGGCCACCCTCCCCGCG
Source organism: Brachybacterium sp. NBEC-018 (assembly GCF_024860185.1). Taxonomy (NCBI): domain Bacteria; kingdom Bacillati; phylum Actinomycetota; class Actinomycetes; order Micrococcales; family Dermabacteraceae; genus Brachybacterium; species Brachybacterium sp. NBEC-018. Next base: position 3,310,212 of record NZ_CP100650.1, on the reverse strand, counting down.
AAGTGCACGGTGCCCGCCTCCACGGCACGGACCTCGGCCCCTGCCGGGACGCCGACGTCGATGCCGCGGTGGCCGCTGCCGTAGCGGTGCTCCGGGGCCTCGAAGGCGCGCAGCACGGGGTGCGGAGGGGCGACGGGCCAGTGCCATCGGCCCGACCCCTCCGCGCCGGCCCCGGGCTGGGGGAGCGCGAGGAGGGCGAGCGCGACGAGTGCGACCACCACGAGGAGCCGCCGCAGCACAGGAGGGGGCGCCGGGCGGGAGAGAGGCCGGAGAGGCGGGATCGGCGGGTGCGGGGAGCGCAGGCGTGACGGGAGCATGCCGCCATCGAAGCGGGCTGGGCCGCGTCGCGGTCCCCGGGGAGCCCGGCGGTGGACGGTGCGCGCCGGGGGAGGAGAGGCCGGCCGTCCCTCCCCGAGGCATGCGCATCCACCGCCGCCACGTGACGCAGGACGCGCCGTGCGGTGCCCCGGCGTCGGATAGACTGCTCCCAGCATCCGGTCCGTCCGGATGACTTCGCGTGCCCACCAGGGCCCGCCGGCCGACGGTCCTCGATCGTCCTCGGAGCAGCTGATCCCCGGATCGGCGTCCGGGACGGGACGAGGCGGCCGGTGACCCGGGCACCAGGCCCCGCACCACCCGGTCGTGGGGAACAACCGAGAATGCAGGTCCTGCGCGAGGACCACGGATGCCCCGACAGGTACGCCGTGCGAGCCCAGGGCCAGAAGAGGACACCGATCATGGCAGTCGTCACCATGCGCCAGCTCCTGGAGAGCGGCGTGCACTTCGGGCACCAGACCCGTCGTTGGAACCCCAAGATGCGCCGCTTCATCTTCACGGAGCGCAACGGCATCTACATCGTCGACCTCATGCAGACCCTGTCGTACATCGACAAGGCCTACGAGTTCGTGCGCCAGACCGTCGCCCACGGCGGCACCGTGCTGTTCGTCGGCACCAAGAAGCAGGCCCAGGAGTCCATCCAGGAGCAGGCCACCCGCGTGGGCATGCCCTACGTGAACCAGCGCTGGCTGGGCGGCATGCTCACCAACCTGCAGACCGTCTCCCAGCGGGTCAACCGCCTCAAGGAGCTCGAGCAGATCGACTTCGACGATGTGGCCTCCTCCGGCCGCACCAAGAAGGAGCTGCTGATGATGCGCCGCGAGAAGGAGAAGCTCGAGAAGACCCTCGGCGGCATCCGCGACATGGGCAAGGCGCCGAGCGCCGTGTGGGTCGTGGACACCAACAAGGAGCACCTGGCCGTCGACGAGGCGCAGAAGCTCAACATCCCCGTCGTCGCGATCCTGGACACCAACTGCGATCCCGACGAGGTCGCGTACCCGATCCCGGGCAACGACGACGCGATCCGCTCCGTCACCCTGCTGACCCGCGTCATCGCCGATGCCGTGGCCGCCGGCCTGCAGGAGCGTCACGCGAAGTCCACCGGCGGCGAGAAGAACGTCTCCGCCGTCGACGCCGAGCCGCTGGCCGAGTGGGAGCGCGAGCTCCTGGCCCAGTCCGAGGTCCAGCAGCAGGATGCCCCGGCCGAGAAGTCGGTCGAGGCCGAGGCGCCCGCCGCCGAGACCGCGGAGGCCGCCGAGTCCACCGAGGCTCCCGCCGCCGAGTGATCCGGCGGGGACGGGGGCGCCGATCGGCACCCCCGTCCCCCTCCGGGCGCTCCGCCCGGCCCCTCCCCTCATCACGCACCTCCCACCAGGAAGAGGACCATGGCTAACTACACGGCAGCCGACATCAAGGAGATCCGCGAGTCCACCGGCGCGGGCATGCTCGACGTCAAGAAGGCTCTGGACGAGGCCGATGGCGACAAGGCCAAGGCCGTCGAGCTCATCCGCATCAAGGGTCTCAAGGGCATCGCCAAGCGCGAGGGTCGCACCGCCTCCGAGGGCCTCATCGCCGTCGACGTGCGCGACACCGAGGGCGGCCAGACCGGCACCCTCGTCGAGATCAACTCCGAGACCGACTTCGTGGCCAAGAACGACAAGTTCGTCGCCCTCGGCGACGAGGCCGTGGCCGCCGCCGTCGAGTCCGGCGCCTCCGAGCCGGCCGAGCTGGCGGAGACCCCCTTCGGCGAGGCGCTCACCAACGCCGGCGCCACGATGGGCGAGAAGATCGAGGTGCGCCGCATCGGCCGCGTCTCCGGCGAGGCCGTCTCCTCGTACATGCACCGCACGAACAAGGACCTGCCCCCGCAGGTCGGCGTCCTCGTCGCGACCGACAAGGCCGGCGCCGAGGTGGCGCGCGACGTGGCGATGCACATCGCCGCGTACTCCCCGACCTACCTCACGCGCGACGAGGTCCCCGCGGACGTCGTCGAGAACGAGCGTCGCATCGCCCAGGAGACCGCCGAGAACGAGGGCAAGCCCGAGAAGGCGATCCCCAAGATCGTCGAGGGTCGCCTCAACGGCTACTACAAGGAGAACGTCCTGCTCGACCAGGCGTTCGCCAAGGACCCGAAGCAGACGGTCGGCAAGGTCGTCGAGGCCGTCGGCGGCACCGTCACCGGTTTCGTCCGCTTCCGCGTCGGCAGCTGACACCCCGCATCACCCGGCGCGCGTGAGCGTGCCCACCCACGAGCGGCCCCGCACCATCGGTGCGGGGCCGCTCCGGTATCCTCGCCCAGGACCCAGTGCGCGCGGAAGGATCGTCATGACCCAGACCATCACCTCCACCCTCCCTGTCCTCCCGAGGAAGCAGGGGGGACGCCGCGTCCTCCTCAAGCTCTCCGGCGAGGCGTTCGGCGGCGGGAAGGTCGGCGTCGATCCCGACGTCATCTCCAGGATCGCTGCAGAGATCGCCGAGGGCGTCGCCCAGGGCGTCGAGTGCGCGATCGTCGTCGGCGGCGGGAACTTCTTCCGCGGCGCCGAGCTCTCCCAGCGCGGCATGGACCGCCAGCGCGCCGACTACATGGGCATGCTCGGCACCGTCATGAACTGCCTCGCGCTCCAGGACTTCCTCGAGCAGAAGGGCGTCACCACGCGCGTCCAGACCGCCATCACGATGGGCCAGGTCGCGGAGCCCTACCTGCCGCTGCGCGCCGTGCGCCACCTCGAGAAGGGTCGCGTCGTCATCTTCGGCGCCGGGGCCGGCATGCCCTACTTCTCCACCGACACCGTCGCCGTGCAGCGTGCGCTCGAGATCGGCTGCCAGGAGGTGCTGATGGCGAAGAACGGCGTCGACGGCGTCTACACCGCGGATCCGCGCACCGATCCGAGCGCGACGAAGCTCTCCGCCATCACCTACAGCGAGGCCCTGCAGAAGGGTCTCAAGGTCGTCGACGCCACCGCCTTCAGCCTGTGCATGGACAACAGCCAGCCGATGATGGTGTTCGGCCTGGACGCCCCCGGCAACATCACCCGGGCCATGCTCGGCGAGCGCATCGGCACGGTCGTCACCGGCGATTGACCCCGCGTTCCCGGCATCCCGCCGGGTCGTCCCCGCGCGCACCGGCGCATGCGGGACAATGGACCTGATCCACGAGCAGATTCTGAGCAGAACGAGGACACAACGACATGAGCGACGACATCCCCGGCATCCTCAAGGACGCCGAGTCCAAGATGAGCAAGTCCATCGAGGTGACCAAGGACGAGTTCACCGCGATCCGCACCGGGCGGGCGACGGCCGCCATGTTCCAGGGCATCGACGTGGAGTACTACGGCGCGCCGACGCCGCTGAACCAGCTCGCCTCCCTGCAGTTCCCCGAGGCGCGCACCGTCATCGTCACCCCGTACGACAAGACCGCCACGACCGCGGTGGAGACCGCGCTGCGCGAGTCCGATCTCGGTGTTAACCCCACGAACAACGGTGACAACCTCCGCGTCGTCCTGCCCGCCCTCACCGAGGAGCGCCGCCGCGACTACATCAAGCTCGCGAAGAACAAGGCGGAGGACGGCCGCGTCGCCATCCGTGGCTCGCGCGGCAACGCGAAGAAGGCCATCGAGAAGCTGGTCAAGGACAAGGAGATCGGCGAGGACGAGGGCACGCGCGCCGAGAAGGAGCTCGAGGCCCTCACCAAGAAGCACATCGAGCAGATCGACGAGGCGCTCGCCGCCAAGGAGACGGAGCTCGCGACGGTCTGACCGTCCTCCTGCGATGACTGCGACCGCTGAGCCCGCGGGCCGACCGGCCGCCCCGATGACCCTCGGGGCGGCCGTCGCCGTGCCCGGCGAGGGGAGCGGCGGGGGAGCGGTGAGCGAGGAGGCGCCGAAGCGGCGCGGACCGGGACGCAACCTCCCGGCCGCGATCGCCGTCGGCCTCGTGCTCGTCGCCGTCGTGCTCGTGAGCCTCTTCGTCGTCCCGCAGGCCTTCCCGGTTCTCGTCGGGATCGCGATGGTCCTCGCGGGGCTCGAGCTCGTGCGCGCGCTCGGCGAGGGCGGCCTGCGGGTCCCGCCGGTGCCCCTGCTCGTGGGGATCGCCGGGATCGTCGTCTCGACGGTGGTGCTCGGACCGGAGGGTCTGCTCATCGCGACGGCCGCGGCGGTCTGCGTGATCATCCTGTGGCGCGTCACCGAGTCCATGGGGCTCTCCGCGCTGCGGGACGTCACCGGCGGGGTGTTCGCCCTCGCCTGGGTCGCCTTCCTCGGCTCCTTCATCCTCCTGCTCCACGACCGCGAGGGAGGGGCTGTCCTCGTCCTGCTCGCGATCTTCGTCCCCGTCGGCAACGACGTGGGCGGCTACATCTCCGGCGTGCTCTTCGGCTCGCACCCCATGGCGCCGAGCATCAGCCCCAAGAAGAGCTGGGAGGGGTTCGCGGGATCCCTCGTGCTCGGCACCGGCATCGCGATCGGCATCTCCGTCCTCGCCCTGGACCTCGACTGGTGGATCGGCGCCGTGCTCGGCGTGGTCCTCGTCGTCATCTCCACCTGCGGCGACCTCGCCGAGTCCCTGCTCAAGCGCGACCTGGGCATCAAGGACATGGGCCACCTGCTCCCCGGCCACGGCGGCGTGCTGGACCGCATCGACTCGATCCTCCTCGCCGCTCCCACCACGTTCATCCTGCTGGAGGTCCTCCTGCCATGACCAGTCCGTCCTCCGCCGCCCCCGGCGGCAACCCGGACCTCTCCCGCGAGGCCGTCCCCGGCCAGGCGATCGCGCTCGCGCCGGGGCAGCTGCAGCTGCGCCCCACGCGCCGCGGCAAGCCGCCGGCCCACCTCGCGGACCTCACCCTCGCCGAGCGCGTCGAGGCGGTGAAGGAGATGGGTCTCCCGGGCTTCCGGGCGAAGCAGCTCTCCGTGCACTACTTCGAGCACTTCACGACCGATCCCGAGGACCTCACGGACATCCCCAAGGATCTCCGCGAACGCCTCGTGGAGCGCTTCTTCCCGACGCTGCTGGAGCCGGTCTCCCGGCAGTCCGCGGACCACGGCGCGACCCAGAAGTTCCTGTGGAAGCTGTTCGACGGCTCCCTCGTGGAGTCCGTGCTCATGCGCTACAGCGACCGGGTCACGCTGTGCATCTCCTCCGAGGCCGGCTGTGGCATGAACTGCCCCTTCTGCGCGACGGGGCAGATGGGCCTGACCCGCAACCTCTCCGCCGCGGAGATCCTCGAGCAGGTCCGGGTGGCGAACAGGCTGCTCGCGAGCGGCGAGCTGCCGGGCGGCACGGGCCGCGTCTCGAACATCGTCTTCATGGGCATGGGGGAGCCGCTCGCGAACTACCGCCCCGTCGCCACGACCTGCAAGCGGCTGAACGCCCCCGCGCCGGAGGGCTTCGGCATCGGCGCCCGCCACATCACGGTCTCCACCGTCGGCCTCGCGCCGGCCGTGCGGAAGCTGATCAAGGAGGAGATCCCGGTGACCCTCGCCGTGTCCCTCCACGCCCCGGACGACGAGCTGCGCAACGAGCTCGTCCCGATCAACACGCGCTTCGACGTCGACGAGATCCTCGACGCGGCCTTCGAGTACTTCGAGGCGACGGGCCGGCGGGTGAGCATCGAGTACGCCCTCATCCGGGACATCAACGACCAGGCGCATCGGGCCCAGCTGCTCGCGGACCGTCTGATCGCGCACGGCGGCGCCCACTGGATCCACGTGAACCCGATCCCGCTGAACCCCGTGAAGGGGTCGAAGTGGACGGCCTCGGACCCGCGGGACGAGAAGCGCTTCGTGGAGATCCTGCGGGAGAACGGGATCTCGGCGACGATCCGCGACACGCGCGGCAGCGACATCGACGGCGCCTGCGGCCAGCTCGCCGCCGAGGTCATCGAGACCGACGAGCACCGTGCGGACCGCGAGGCCCGCGTCGCCCGCGTCGAGGCCGTCGCCTCCCTGGCGGAGTGACCGCCGCGCCGCCTCCCAGGCGGCCCCCGGCCCCGCCGCTACAGTGGGGCACCGACAGCACCGAGGAAGGACCCATCTGGTGAGCACATCGTTCGAGCGCGTCTCGCGGTTCAGCGTCGGGTACGACATGCACGAGGTCGACGAGTTCCTGGCCCGTGCCCGCACCGCCTACGAGGGCCGCGAGGCCGGCTTCGACGGGGCGGACATCACCTCCGCGAGCTTCGGCACCGAGCGCGGCGGCTACGACATGCGCGTCGTCGACGAGGCGCTGGACCGTCTCTCCGACGCCTTCGCCCTGCAGGCCCGTGACGATGCGATCGCGGAGAAGGGCGAGGAGTCCTGGATCGCGGAGCTCACCGAGCGCGCGGAGGTCCTCAAGGAGCGCCTCGAGCGTCCCGCCGGGGAGCGCTTCGCCCCGGGGGCCGACGGCGAGGCCGCGTACGACCGCGCCGACGTCGACGCGCTCTGCGACCAGCTCGTCGCGTACTTCACCGAGGGGCACCCGATGAGCGTGGACGACGTGCGCCGCGCCGCCTTCCGTCGCCGCCGCGGCGGTGACGGCTACCGTGAGGCCGTCGTCGACGTGTACCTCGACCACGTCGCGGACGTGATGGCCTCCGTGCCGTGACCTCCGCCCCGTCACGCCGGCTCGTCCTGCTCGGCTCGACCGGCTCGATCGGCACGCAGACCCTCGACGTCGTCTCCCGCTACCCGGGCACGGTCCGCGTCCACGGCCTCGCCGTCGGCGGCTCCCGCCCGGAGCTCGTGGCCGAGCATGTCCTCGTGCACCGCCCCGAGCGGGTCGTCGTCGCCGATCCCGACCGGCTCGACGCGGTCGCCGCGGCCGTGACCGCGGCGTGCACCGCGGAGGGGATCACTGCTCCGCACCTGGACGCCGGGCAGGAGCGGATCACCGCCCTCGCGGGCGCGCTCGGCGCGGGGGACGTGGTCCTCAACGCCGTCACCGGCTCCGTGGGCCTGCTGCCCACCCTCGCCGCGCTCGAATCCGGCGCGCGGCTCGCCCTCGCGAACAAGGAGTCGCTCGTCGTGGGCGGCCCCCTCGTCACACGGGCCGCGGTGCCCGGGCAGATCCTCCCCGTGGACTCCGAGCACACCGCGATCGCGCAGGCCCTCGCGGGTGTGCGCCCCGATCAGGTGGGCCGGCTCGTCGTCACCGCCTCCGGCGGCCCCTTCCGCGGCCGCACGCGGGCCGAGCTCGCCGACGTCACCCCCGATCAGGCGCTCGCCCATCCCACCTGGGCGATGGGGCGTGTGATCACCACGAACTCCGCGACGCTCGTGAACAAGGCGCTCGAGGTGATCGAGGCCTGCTTCCTCTTCGACCTGCCCGAGGACCGCGTCGACGTCGTCGTGCACCCGCAGTCGATCGTGCACTCCATGGCGACGCTCGTGGACGGCTCGACGATCGCGCAGGCGAGCCCGCCGGACATGCGCCACGCGATCGGCTGGGCCCTCGCGCATCCCGAGAAGCTGCCCGGCCTCGCGGCGCCGCTCGACTTCACGGCGGCGCAGTCCTGGACCTTCGAGCCGGTGGATGAGGAGACCTTCCCGGCGATCCGCCTCGCCCGCGGCGCCCACCGTGAGGGCGGCGGTGCGATGGCCGTGCTGAACGCCGCCAACGAGGAGGCCGTCGACGCCTTCTTCGAGGGCCGCCTGGGCTTCCTCGGCATCGTCGACCTGGTGGCGGAGGTCCTCTCCCGCCCCGACCGTCCCCGTGCCGATCTCGACGGCGGCGCCGCCGCGCTGCTCGAGGTCGAGGCCTGGGCCCGCCGCGCCGCGCAGGAGCAGATCACACTCGCGGAGAGCGCTTCGTGAGCGTCCTGCTCTTCGTGCTGGGCATCGTGCTGGTGGCCCTCGGCCTCGGGGTGTCGATCGCGCTCCACGAGCTCGGGCACCTCCTGCCCGCCAAGCGCTTCAGCGTCAAGGTCACGCAGTACATGATCGGGTTCGGGCCCACGGTCCGCTCCTGGCGCCGCGGGGAGACCGAGTACGGCCTCAAGGCGATCCCGCTCGGCGGCTACATCCGCATGATCGGCATGTACCCGCCGCACAAGGGGGAGCCCGAGGGCACCGTCCGCGAGGACTCCACCGGCATGTTCCAGCAGCTCGCGGACGAGGCCAAGGAGTACGAGTCCTCCCAGTACGGCCCCGAGGACGCGCACCGCACCTTCGTCGCCCTCAGCGTGCCCCGCAAGCTCGTGGTGATGCTCGGCGGTCCGGTCATGAACCTGCTCATCGCGACCGTGCTCATGACGGTGCTCGCCTGCGGGATCGGCATGCCGGAGGTGACGCCCCGGGTGCAGTCGGTCTCGCAGTGCGTGCTGCCGGCGGACGCCGCGGCCGACGCCTCCTGCGCCGGTGAGCAGGAGGCCCCGGCGATGGCCGCGGGCATCCGCCCCGGGGACGAGATCCTCCGGATCGACGGTGCCGAGATCTCCACCTGGGACGACGTCACCGCCGCGGTGCGCGCCGCGGGCGGCCGCGAGATCGACGTGGTCGTCGAGCGGGACGGCGAGCGCCTGGACCTCACGGCGACGCCGATCCTCGACGACCGCCCCGTCTATGCGGCGGACGGCAGCGCGGAGACCGACGAGAACGGCGCCTACGTCACCGAGGAGGTCGGCTTCCTCGGGGTCTCCGGCACCCCGGCGCTCGTGCGCCAGTCCCCGCTCGAGGTGCCCGGCATGGTGGGCAGCGCCTTCGTCGGCACCGCGAAGGTCGTCGTGACCCTCCCGGTGCGCCTCTACGACGTCGCCGTCGCGGCCTTCGGCTCCGGGGAGCGGGACCCGAACGGCCCCGTCGGCGTCGTGGGCGTCTCCCGCCTCGCCGGGGAGATCGTCGCGGCCGACGAGCCGGGCTTCGCCCTCCAGCAGAAGGTCGCCTCGCTGATCTCGATGCTGGCCTCGCTGAACATGGCGCTGTTCGTGTTCAACCTGGTGCCGCTGCTGCCCCTGGACGGCGGGCACGTGCTGGGCGCGCTCATCGAGGGCGTGCGCCGTGCCTTCGCCCGGCTGCGCGGGCGCCCGGACCCGGGCCCCGTGGACATGTCGCGGATGCTGCCGCTGACCAACGCGGTCGCCCTGCTGTTCATCGGCATGACGGTGCTGCTGATCTACGCGGACGTCGTCAACCCGATCACGCTGTTCTGAGGCGGGGCCGGAGCGGCCGCGCCTGTGCCCGGGGCCACGCGGGGCGTGGGGGAGTGGTGGAGGTGTCGCACCTCGCTCCCCCTCGGGGCGCGAGGGGGCGATAATGGAGCGGTGACTTCCGTGAGCCTCGGCATCCCCTCCGTCAAGACGCCCCCGCCGGTCCTCGCCCCCCGGCGGAGGACCCGCAAGGTCAAGCTGGGCGACATCTTCGTGGGCGGCGACGCGCCGATCACGGTGCAGTCGATGACGACGACCCCCACCCACGACATCAACGCGACGCTCCAGCAGATCGCGGAGCTGACCGCCGCGGGCTGCGACATCGTCCGCGTCGCGTGCCCCCGGCAGGAGGACGCCGACGCGCTCGTCGCGATCGCCGCGAAGTCCCCGATCCCCGTGATCGCGGACATCCACTTCCAGCCCAAGTACGTCTTCGCCGCGATCGAGGCGGGCTGCGCGGGGGTCCGCGTGAACCCCGGCAACATCCGTCGCTTCGACGACCAGATCAAGGACATCGCGAAGGCCGCGAAGGACCACGGCACGGCCCTGCGGATCGGCGTGAACGCCGGCTCGATCGACCCCCGCATGATGAAGGGCGACCGGGTCACCCCGGAGGCGCTCGTGGCGTCCGCGAAGTGGGAGGCCTCGCTGTTCGAGGAGCACGACTTCCACGACTTCGGCATCTCCGTGAAGCACAACGACCCGGTGATCATGGTCGAGGCCTACCGGCAGCTCTCCGCGGAGGGCGACTGGCCGCTCCACCTCGGCGTCACCGAGGCCGGCCCCGCCTTCCAGGGCACCATCAAGTCCTCCGTCGCCTTCGGCATCCTGCTCGGCGAGGGCATCGGCGACACGATCCGCGTGTCCCTCTCCGCCCCGCCGGTGGAGGAGGTCAAGGTCGGCAACCAGATCCTGCAGTCGCTGAACCTCAAGCCGCGCAAGCTCGACATCGTCTCCTGCCCCTCGTGCGGCCGCGCCCAGGTCGACGTGTACACGCTCGCCGAGGAGGTCACCGAGGGCCTCAAGCACCTCGAGGTCCCGCTGCGCGTCGCCGTCATGGGCTGCGTCGTCAACGGGCCGGGCGAGGCGCGCGAGGCGGATCTCGGCGTCGCCTCCGGCAACGGCAAGGGCCAGATCTTCGTCAAGGGCGAGGTCATCAAGACCGTGCCGGAGGCGGAGATCGTCGAGACGCTGCTCGCGGAGGCGAACCGCATCGCCGCCGAGATGGGCGAGGGCGCCGAGGGCGCGCCGTCCGTCTCCGTGAGCTGAGGCCACCGGTGTTCCGCCGCGGGGGCCGCGTGCGCCCGCTGCGGGGCGCGGCGGTCGAGCCCGCCCTCTCCCTCGCGCTCGAGGAGCCCGTGCTCAACACCCTGGGCGGTGCGCGCCTCGCGGAGCTCGCCCGTGCCGGCAGCACCGCCGCCGAGTTCTCCGTGCTGGGTGAGGACGACGCCCCCGAGGGTCTGCTCTGGCACGGGGTGAACCTGTCGCCGCTCGGGGCGGGTCCCGAGGTGCTCGAGGAGTTCGGCCGCCACCTCGCGGGCCGCTCCCGCCGCTCGAGCTCCGTGGTGGGGCCGCGGCAGGCGGTCGAGGCGATGTGGGCACCGATGGCGCCCACCTGGGCGGGCCAGGTGCGGGAGTACCGCTGGAGCCAGCCGCTGCTCGTCGCGGACGAGACGCCCGCGGCCCTCGCGGACGTCGGCCTGCGCCGAGCACGCCCGGGGGAGGAGTCCGCCGTGTTCCCCGCCGCGGTCGCGATGTTCCGTGAGGAGGTGGGGGCCGATCCCACGCGCGGCGACGGCGGCCGCTCCTACGGGAACCGGGTCACCGAGCTCATCCGCGCGGGCCGCACCTACGTCGTCATGCACGACGGGCTCGTGCTGTTCAAGGCCGACGTCGGCGCGATCTTCGGCCCGGTCGCCCAGGTGCACGGCGTGTGGGTGCGACCGGGGCACCGCAGCCGCGGCCTCGGGCGGGCGGCGATGGCGCAGCTCGTCTCGCAGGTGCGCGCGGACCTCGCCCCGCAGGTCTCCCTCTACGTGAACGACTTCAACGAGCCCGCGCGCCGCGCCTATGCGGCGGCCGGGTTCCACGAGGCGGGGGAGCTCTCCACCATCCTGTTCTGAGCGGTCTGCGGCCCGTCACCGGGTGCCGAGCCCCGCCCGGGACCGGTCGGCACGGCTCCTCGACCACACGCTCCTCGACCACACGGCACGGCCACCGACCGCGCGGTCGCGCCGGATTCCCCGTGCGCGGGCGTGCGTCGGCCGGTATGTTCCCCGCATGTCCGCATCCCCTGACCGACCCTCCGGGAACGATGTCGGGCAGGGCCCGTCGCTGGTCCTGCTCGTCGGTCCGCCCGCCGCGGGCAAGCTCACGATCAATCGAGAGCTCGAGCGGCGCACGGGAGCGATCGTCGTGGACAACCACCTGGTCAACAACGCGGTCTTCGTGCCGATCGGTCTGAACCGCTCGCCCGAGGTGCGCCTCGAGGCGACCGATGCCCTGCGCGCACGGGTGTGGGACGTGGTGATCGAGGCGACCGAGGCCGCGCCCGCCCGGCTCAGCCATGTGTTCACGGTCTGGCTGGCCGATGCTCCCGGGAGCGCCGCCCACGTGGAGCGGCTGCGCGCCCTCGCCGGACGTCGCGGCGTGCGGTTCGTGCCCGTGTGGCTGCAGGCCGGCACGGAGACTCTGCTGGCGCGGGTGGACGATCCTGACCGGGCCGAGCGGGGCAAGCTCACCGACCCCGGCGCGCTGCGGGAGATCCTCGCGCTCCCCCTGCTCCCCGCCCCGGAGGACGCGCTGGTGCTGGACACCGGGACGGTGTCCCCGGACCAGGCCGTGGACGCGATCCTCGACCGCTGAGCCCAGCCGTCGGCCCCCCTGCGGGCCGGGCATCGCGCGGTGGTCAGCCCTCGCGCAGCGCGTCGATCGTGAGGATTGTGTTCGCGGCCGTCCAGGCGAGCGGGGCGACGGCCGCGGGGCGCCCGTCGAAGAGCACCTTCTCGCTGAGCGAGCCGGCGGCGGTGCGATGCTCCGCGAGCCAGGTCAGGAGCGAGCCCGCCTCGTCATCAGCGCCGGTGCGGGCGAGGCCCAGGGCGAGCAGGCTCGTGGACGGGGTCCAGCTGATGCCGTCCCGCTTCCAGCGCGCCCCGGGGGCGATGCCGCCGGCGGGACGGCGGAGCGTGTCCCCGAGGCGGGTGAGGTCCGCGGCGGGGACGACGTCCGCGGCGCCGAGCGCCGCCAGCAGGGCGAGCGCGGAGTCGGCGCCCCCGCGCCGGGCGTAGCGCTGGTACCCGGCCGGCCCGAACTCCTCGCGCAGCAGCGCGGCGAAGGCCTCCGCGGCCTCGGCGTCCCCGCTCTCGCCGCTCACGGTCGCGGCGGCCTTCCAGCCGGCGAGGGTCGTCGCCATCAGGGCGAGCGTCACCGAGCGCTCGCGCAGCTCCCAGTAGTCGGGGGAGACGGGCGGCAGCTGCTCGCCGTGGCCGGTGCCCGAGCGCAGCAGGTCCCGCGAGCGGGTCACGAGGCGCTCGAGCCCGCCGGCGGCGGTCGCGCGCCGCTCGGGGGTGGGCAGCGCCGCCAGGACCTCCGCCACCGCCCAGAAGACGAGCCCGGTCCCGTCGAACTGCGGGGGCCGGTCGTCCGGGGCGCGGCCCGTGGCGAGGTCGTAGCGGGCCTCGAACCAGCTCCCCTCCCGCTGCAGGGACTGCAGGTGGGAGAGGATACCGAGCGCCTCGTCGTACAGCCCGGCGCGGGCGAGCGCGACCGCGCAGAAGGCGCCGTCGCGCGGCCACAGGTAGCGCCAGTTACGCGACCATCCGGCGACCGGGGCGGGGGCGTCGTCGCCCAGCACCCAGAGGTCCGCGAGAGCGGAGGCCGCGAGCTCGGAGTGCGCCGCGGGCACCGTGTCCAGCCAGGGCCGGGCCGTCGCCATGAACGCGGCGGCGCGGCGGGCGGGGGCGGCGTCCTCGGGGACGGAGGCGAGCAGCCGGGTGCCCGGTCGCAGCCGGGAGGCGGGGATCGAGGAGTCGCCGCCCACCAGGTGGCGTCGACCGTCGGCCGCGATCGCGACGCTCGCCGAGAGCAGCGGTGCCTCGGTGCGGGGATCCTCGCGCAGGGCGAGGGCCCCGGCGCCGAGCGCGCCCGCCCCGAGCAGCCCGCCGCCCAGGAGCAGCGACCGGCGGGCAGGGCGGGAGGAGGCCACCTCCATGGCATGCACCTCCCTGCTCGTCGCGCGTGCGCACCAGCGTACGTGCGCGCCCTTACCATGGTCCCGGTGCCCGCGCGAGAGCCGGCCGCCCCCTCACGTCCGAAAGGCCCCTCCATGATCCGCATGTCCTCCTCGTTCGTCCGCACGCTGCGCGAGGACCCGTCGGATGCCGAGGTCGCGAGCCACAAGCTGCTGGTGCGCGCCGGGTACATCCGCCGCTCCGCCCCGGGTGTGTACACCTGGCTGCCGCTGGGCCTGAAGGTGATGCGCAAGGTCGAGCAGATCGTGCGCGAGGAGCAGGACGCGATCGGCGGCCAGGAGCTGCTGTTCTCCGCGCTGCAGCCCCGCGAGCCCTACGAGGCGACCGGCCGCTGGGAGGAGTACGGGCCCACGCTGTTCCGTCTCCAGGACCGCAAGGGCGCGGACTACCTCCTCGCCCCCACCCACGAGGAGATGTTCGCCCTCGCGGTGAAGGACCTGTTCAGCTCCTACAAGGACCTCCCGGTCATGCTCTACCAGGTCCAGCACAAGTACCGCGACGAGGCGCGCCCCCGCGCCGGTCTGCTGCGCGTGCGCGAGTTCGTCATGAAGGACGCCTACTCCTTCGACGTCGACGACGCCGGTCTCGACGCCTCCTACGACCGTCAGCGTCAGGCGTACCAGCGGACCTTCTCCCGCCTCGGCCTGCCCGTCGTGATCTGCCAGGCGGATGCGGGCGCCATGGGCGGCTCCCGCTCCGAGGAGTTCCTCCACCCGACGCCCGTCGGCGAGGACACCTTCGTGGTGACCGACGGCGGCTACGCCGCGAACGTCGAGGCCGTGACGACCGTGGCCCCGGCGCCGCTGTCCGCGGAGGAGATCGCCGCGCTGCCCGCCGCCCATGTCGAGCAGACCCCCGGTGCCTCGACCATCGCCGCGCTCACGGACTTCTCCAACGCGACCTACCCCGGCGGCGGCTACGTCGCGGAGGACGGCAGCTGGACCCGCTACGAGATGCTCAAGCACCTCGTCTACCTGCTCACGCACCCCGACGGCAGCACCGAGCCGCTCGTCATCGCGCTGCCCGGCGATCGCGAGATCGACGAGAAGCGCCTCGAGGTCGCGGTCGCCCCGGCGGTCGCCGCGCCCTTCACGGAGGAGGACTTCGCCCGCCACCCCGTGCTCGCCAAGGGGTACATCGGACCGGCGGGCCTGGGCCTGGAGTCGGCGTCGAAGATCCGCTACGTCGTGGACCCGCGGGTCTCCGAGGGCACGCGCTGGGTCGCCGGCGCGGGCGAGGCCGGCAAGCACGTCTACGACCTCGTCTTCGGCCGCGACTTCACGGCCGACGGCACGATCGAGGCGGCGGAGGTGCGCGACGGCGACCCCGCGCCCGACGGCTCCGGGCCGCTGCGCCTGACCCGCGGCATGGAGATGGGCCACATCTTCCAGCTGGGCCGCAAGTACGCCGAGGCGCTCGACGTGAAGGTCCTGGACGTGAACGGCAAGGCCGTCACGGTCACGATGGGCTCCTACGGGATCGGCGTGACCCGTGCGGTCGCCGCGATCGCCGAGCTGCACCACGACGACAAGGGCCTCGCGTGGCCGCGCTCCGTCGCGCCGATGGACGTGCACGTGCTCGCGACCGGCAAGGACGAGGCGATCTTCGCGAAGGCCGCGGAGCTCGCGGAGCAGCTCGAGGCCGCCGGGTACGACGTGCTCTACGACGACCGTCCCAAGGTCTCCCCGGGCGTGAAGTTCAAGGACGCCGAGCTCATCGGCATCCCCGCGACCGTGGTCGTGGGCCGCGGGCTGGCGGAGGGCATCGTCGAGGTCCGCGACCGCGTCGCCGGATCCGTCCAGGAGGTCGCGCCCGAGGCCGTCGTCGCGACGGTGCGCGGTCTCGCCGACGCCTGATCCCGCGGACGGGACGACGCACGGGGCGCCGACGGCTCAGCCGTCGGCGCCCCGCTGCGAGATGTCCAGGGAGGGCAGCGGATCCATCGCGCTCGTGAGCGGGGCGAGCACGCCCGCCTCCGCGAGCGCGGCCGCGATCCCGAGCGGGCGCCGCGCGAAGGGCGCCGCACCGGTGAGGGCGAGATGCGCGTCGAGCAGCGCCGTGGAGACCTGTGCGGGGAGCTTCGCCGCGGTGTCCTCGTCGAGGGGCTCGACCGGCAGGGCGTACACCGCCTTCCGCTCCACCACGGGGGCGCCGTCCTCCTGCGCGGCCGCCGCGAGGGCCGCCGCCCGGTCCCGGTGCAGCGTGCTCGCCTGCTCGTGCGCGGTGCGCTCCTCGTCCGCGGTGCGCGCCGCGAGGACCTCGTGCACGTATCCGGCGTACCACTCCTGGTCCTGCGCCGCCTCGATCGTGAGGTGGTAGTCGGACTCGGCGCCGATGGACGGCGGGTCGGTCTCGGGCACGGTCCGGGTGGGGACGATCTCCTCCGCCGCGGGCAGTGCGGCGAGCTCGCCCGATCCGCTCGCCGCGGCGAGCCGCAGCGCCGCCCAGTGCACGTGCGCTCCGACGGCGGCGACGGGCCGGGCGAGGGAGCCGGAGACCTGGCGCGCGGCAGAGGTGCACAGCACCCGCAGATCGGACAGCGCCGCGACGAGGGCGGCGGCGTCGGCGGCGGGGGAGGCGGAGGGGGAGACCGTCGCCGTCGGGGAGCCGGCGGCCTCGGCGCTCGCGGCGTCCTCGAGCTCCGCGCCGGTGCGCAGGGCGTCACGCTGCGCTGGCAGGACGCCCACGAGCTCGGAGAGCACCTCGGCGGTCGCCGTGTCCGTCCCCGGATCCGTCGCCTCCGCGACGACTCGGGCCCCGGCGAGGCAGGCCTCGAGGGAGGCCAGCAGGTCCTTGCGGTAGAGGTCGTCGATGCCGGGCGGGGGAGGGGTGTAGGGGGCCGGCCCGCCCAGGCGCACCGTGCCGCAGCCCGTGAGCGCGAGCAGACCGGTCGACGCCCCGGCCAGGAGCACGGCGCGGCGCCCCGGCCGCGACGCCGGCGCCCGACGGACGGAAGTCTCCCGGCGGCCGGGAGCCGGACGGCCGGGGTCTGAGGGATCGGGGAGCATGCGGAGCACGGGAGGATTGTCGCACCGGAGGCCTCCCGGGGCGCGTTCAGGGCGGTGGACCACTATCCTGGAGCGGTCCCTGCCGGCACCCCGGCGCACGGACCCCACGCCCCGCCCCGCGCGGGCGCCATACGCAGGAGGAGAAGAGCGCCGATGAGCACCCTCGACCCGTATCCGGCCCTGCGGGAGGCCGCGGAGCGCCTGCTCGCGGACCACGATCTCGTGCTCGAGGACATCCAGGTGCGGCCCCGCTCCGGGATGCCGGAGATCCGCGTCGTCGTCGACCTCCCCGAGGACCGCTCGGGCAGCGTGGACCTCGACACCGTCGCCCTCGTCTCCCGTGCGCTGAACGACATGGTCGACGAGGACGATGCGCTGCTGGGCCCCGATCCCGCGCTGCTCGAGGTGACCACCCCCGGCGTGGACCGCCCGCTCACCGCCGCCCGCCACTTCCGTCGCGCCCGCGGCCGCCTCGTCGAGCTGCGCACCGCGCAGGGCGAGGAGCACCGTGCCCGGATCCTCGCCGTGACCGAGGCCGAGGCGGTGCTCCTGCGCCCGGAGGCGGGCCGCGACGACCGCGGCCGGCCGCGCAAGCTGCCCGCCGGCACCCCCGACCGCCTCGAGATCCCCGTGTCCGAGGTCGAGTCGGCACGGGTGCAGATCGAGTTCGACCCGCCCGCCGATCTCGAGCAGCTGCTCGCCGAGGCCGGCCACACCGCACCGAAGGAGAGTTGAGATGGACATCGACATGGGGGCGCTGCGCGCGCTCGAGCGCGAGCGCGAGATCAGCCTGCCCGTGCTGCTGGACGCCATCCGCTCCGCGCTCCACGCCGCGTACCTCCACACCGACCACCCGGTGCGGGACTCCGAGGTGCTGATCGACGAGCGCACCGGTGAGGTCGCCGTCATCGCCCGCGAGCGCGACGCCGAGGGCAACGTCCTCGAGGAGTGGGACGACACCCCGGAGAACTTCGGCCGCGTCGCCGCCTCCACCGCGCGCCAGGTGATCTTCCAGCGCATCCGCGATCTCGAGGACGACGCCGTGCTCGGCACGTACGCCGATCGCGAGGACGACATCGTCTCCGGCATCATCCAGCAGGGCCGCGACCCGCGGATGGTGCTCGTGGACCTCGGCGAGGTCGAGGCGGTGCTGCCGCCGCACGAGCGCGTCCCCGGGGAGGACTACTCCCACGGCAAGCGCCTGCGCGCCTACGTCACCGAGGCCCGTCGCGGCCCCAAGGGCCCCCAGATCACGCTCTCGCGCTCGCACCCGAACCTCGTGCGGCGGCTGTTCGCCCTCGAGGTCCCCGAGGTGGCCGACGGCTCCGTCGAGATCGCCGGGATCGCCCGCGAGGCGGGGCACCGCACCAAGATGGCGGTCCGCGCGACCGTGCCGGGTCTGAACGCCAAGGGCGCCTGCATCGGCCCGATGGGCGCCCGCGTGCGCGCGGTGATGAGCGAGCTCAGCGGCGAGAAGATCGACATCGTCGACTACTCGGAGGACCCGACCACCTACGTCGCCAACGCGCTCTCGCCCTCGAAGGTCACGAGCGTTGTCGTGGTCGACGAGGTCGGTCGGGCGGTCCGCGCGACGGTCCCCGCGACCCAGTTCTCGCTCGCGATCGGCAAGGACGGACAGAACGCGCGCCTCGCGGCGAAGCTGACCGGCTGGAAGATCGACATCCACCCCGACGGCCCGGCCCCCGCGGAGGACGCGGGCGCCTGACCGGCGCCGCGGGCCGGGCGGGCCCGCGCGCGGGGTGGTGTGTCGCACGACTCCCCGGTGCCCGGCGCCCCGGGCGTGTCCGCTACACTGGACCAGCTGTCCTTCCAGGATTCCTGGCTGGTCCGTGCCCTTCGGGGAGGCGGATCGTCACCGGGGAGGGCGCTCGGAACGGAGAGAGAGGGACCGATGGCTGGCCCTTCGCCCCACCGCCCCGAGCGCACGTGCATCGGCTGTCGTGAGACGGCCCCGCGCGATCAGCTGATGCGTCTGGTCCGGGAGCCCGCTCCCGATGGGACGGCACCGCTCATCCGGCTCGACCCCCGCAAGGTCGCCCCGGGCCGCGGGGCCTGGCTCCATCCCGACGCGTCGTGCCTCGACCTCGCCCTGCGACGGGGCGGCCTCGCCCGGTCCTTCCGCGGCGCGGTGCGCACCGATCAGCTGCTCGGGGATCTCGAGGCTTTCGAGCCCACCATCCAGTGGAAGTAGAAGAACCCATGGACATCCGATGAGTACTCACTCATGAGCACCCTCTGGAATTAATGGTCCGAGCCCTTCTGTCGGCCGGACCGAGACAGGAGAAAAGTGGCTAAGGTCCGCGTCCACGAGCTCGCCAAGGAGCTCGGACAGCCCAGCAAGGTCGTCCTGCAGAAGCTGCAGGACATGGGCGAATTCGTCCGTTCCGCCTCGTCGACCATCGAGGCACCCGTCGCCCGTCGTCTGCGCGGGGAGTTCCCCGCCGGCTCCGGCGACTCCGGCGCGTCGGCCCCGGCGCCGTCCGCCAAGCCCGCCGGTGCCCCCAAGCCCGGCGGCGCCCCCAAGCCCGGCGCCAAGAGCGCCCCGAAGCCGGGTGCCGCCCCGGCGCCCGCCGCCGAGCAGAAGCCCGCCGCCGAGGCCGCCCCGGCCCCGGCCGAGCAGTCGGCCCCCGCCGCCGAGGCCCCTGTCGCGTCGGCCCCCTCCGCCGGTGCCGAGCGCCCCGCCGCGAAGCCCGCCGGCGCCCCGAAGCCGGGCGCCCCGCGCCCCGCGCCGAAGGACGAGCGCCCCGCCGCGAAGGAGGAGCGTCCCTCGGGCGCCCCGAAGCCCGGCGGCGAGCGTCCCGCGCCGCGTCCGGGCGGTGCCCGTCCCGGCAACAACCCGTTCGCCAGCTCGCAGGGCATGCCCCGTCCCGGTCGCAAGCCGGGCGGTGCCGGTGCCGGCGGCCGCGGCCCTCGCGAGGGTGGCAGCGCGCGTCCGGGCAACAACCCCTTCGCGAGCTCGCAGGGCATGCCCCGTCCGGGCGGCCCGCGTCCCGCGCAGCGTGACGGCCAGGGTCAGGGCCAGGGCGCGCAGCGTCCCGGCGGTCCCCGTCCGGGCGGTCCCCGCCCCGCCGGCGCGCGTCCGGGCATGCCCACGCCCGGCGTCATGAACCAGCACGCCCACGGCGGTCTCCAGGACGCCGCGAAGGGCGCCGACGGTCGCGGCCCCCGCGGCGCACGTCCCGGCGGCGGCCCCGGTGCCCGTCCCGGCGGCGGTCCCGGCGGCGGTGGCGGCGGTCCCCGCGGCGGCCGCGGCGGTCGCGGCAGCACCCAGGGCGCCTTCGGGCGCGGCGGCAAGCCCGCCCGCTCGCGCAAGTCGAAGCGCGCGAAGCGCCAGGAATGGGAGCAGCAGCAGGCTCCCGCCCCGGGCGGCGTCTCGCTGCCCCGCGGCAACGGCGCGACCATCCGGCTGCGCCGCGGCGCCTCGCTGTCCGATTTCGCGGACCGCATCGACGTCAACCCCGCATCGCTGATCACCGTGCTCTTCGCGATGGGCGAGATGGCCACGGCCACCCAGTCCCTCGACGAGGACACCTTCGGCCTGCTGGGCGAGGAGCTCGGCTACAAGATCGAGATCGTCTCCCCGGAGGACGAGGAGCGCGAGCTGCTCGAGCAGTTCGACATCGATCTCGACGCGGAGCTCGCGGACGAGGACGACGAGGACCGCCTCCCGCGGCCCCCGGTCGTCACCGTCATGGGCCACGTCGACCACGGCAAGACCCGACTGCTGGACACGATCCGGTCCTCGAAGGTGGCCGCGGGCGAGGCCGGCGGCATCACCCAGCACATCGGTGCGTACCAGGTCGCGGTCGAGCACGAGGGCGCCGAGCGCGCGATCACGTTCATCGACACCCCGGGCCACGAGGCGTTCACCGCCATGCGTGCCCGCGGTGCCGAGGTCACCGACATCGCGATCCTCGTGGTCGCCGCGGATGACGGCGTGATGCCCCAGACCATCGAGGCGCTCAACCACGCCCAGGCGGCGAACGTGCCGATCGTGGTCGCGGTCAACAAGATCGACAAGCCGGACTCCAACCCGGACAAGATCCGCCAGCAGCTGACCGAGTACAACCTGATCGCCGAGGAGTACGGCGGCGACACGATGTTCGTCGACGTCTCCGCTCGCGAGAACCTCAACATCGACAAGCTGCTCGAGGCCGTCCTGCTCACCGCGGACGCGTCCCTCGACCTGCGGGCGAACCCCGACAAGGACGCCCGCGGCGTGTCGATCGAGGCGAACCTGGACCGCGGTCGCGGCCCGGTCGCGACGGTGCTGGTGCGGCAGGGCACCCTGCGCGTGGGCGATGCGATCGTCTGCGGCATCGGCCACGGCCGTGTGCGCGCAATGCTCGACGAGGACGGCACCCCGGTCGAGGAGGCGGGTCCGTCCCGTCCCGTCCAGGTGCTCGGTCTGACCTCGGTCCCCGGCGCCGGTGACAACTTCCTGGTCGCGGCCGACGAGCGCACCGCTCGCCAGATCGCCGAGAAGCGTGAGGCGGCCAAGCGCGCCGCGTCGCTGTCCAAGGTGCGCAAGCGCATCAGCCTCGAGGACATCACGCAGCACATGGCCGACGGCAAGATCGAGACCCTCAACCTCATCCTCAAGGGTGACGCCGCGGGTGCGGTCGAGGCGCTCGAGGAGTCGCTGCTGGGCATCGACGTGGGCGAGGAGGTGCAGCTGCGCATCATCGATCGCGGCGTCGGCGCCATCACGATGAACAACATCAACCTGGCCGTCGCCTCGGATGCCGTCATCATCGGCTACAACGTGCGCGCCGAGGGCCAGAACGCGGAGTACGCCGACCGCGAGGGCGTGGAGATCAAGTACTACTCGGTCATCTACAACGCCATCGACGAGATCGAGCAGGCCCTCAAGGGCATGCTCAAGCCGGAGTACGAGGAGGTCGAGCTCGGCTCGGCGGAGATCCGCGAGATCTTCCGCTCCTCGAAGTTCGGCAACATCGCCGGCTCGATCGTCCGCAGCGGCATCATCCGCCGCGGCGCGAAGGCCCGCATCACCCGCGGTGGTGTGGTCGTCTCGGAGAACATCGAGATCGCCGGTCTGCGTCGTTTCAAGGACGACGTCACCGAGGTGCGCGACGGGTACGAGTGCGGTATCAACCTGGGCTCGTACAACGATCTGCAGCTCGAGGACGTCATCACGACCTACGAGATGCAGGAGAAGCCCCGCAGCTGATCGCCGAGGGTCCGGGTGCCGCATCTGCGGCACCCGGACCTCCCGATCAGGAGGTGACCCGAGATGACCCGATCCCTCCTGGCGCTGCGCGCCCCCTCCGCGAACCGCGTCTACACCTCCGCCGCCGGGCCCCTCGTGCTCGCCGAGGCCCGCTGGGTCCTCGGTGCGCACCTGGGGTCCGGCGTCGCCGTGAGCGAGCGCCCGGTGGGCGGGATCCCCGCCCTCGAGGTGTCCCTGCCCGGCGGTGATCCGGACGCCGAGTGCGCGCTCCCCGCCCTGCTCTCCACGCTCTCCGCGACCTACGGGCTGTTCGAGCTCGTGGGGGATGGCGCGGAGGTTGCGGAGGAGCCGCTGCTCCGGCCGCTCGCGGTGCCCTCGACCCTGCGCCACGGGGACGACCTCGAGACCATCCTGAAGTACCCCGGCAAGACCAACGAGCAGTTCACCGCCCTGCTCGTGAACCTCGCCGCCGCGCTCTCCACGCGTCGCGCCGGACTGCGCGACGGCAGCCTGCGGCTGCTCGACCCGATGGCCGGTCGCGGCACCACCCTGAACCGTGCGCTGCGGCTCGGGCTCAGCCCCGTCGGCGCGGAGATCGACCGCAAGGACGTCGACGCCTACCGGGCGTTCCTCTCCACCTACCTGCGCACCCACCGCTACAAGCACACGGTCGCCGCGAGCCGGCTCAGCGTGCGCGGCGAGCAGCTCGGCACCCGCGTGGACGTCGAGCTCGCGGAGGACAAGCGCGTCCAGCGCGAGACCGGCGGCCAGCGCCTCACCCTGCTGGGCTGCGACACCCGCCGCCTCGGCGAGCTGCTGCCGGACGCCTCGGTCGACGCCCTCGTCGCCGATCTGCCCTACGGCGTCCAGCACGGCTCCCGCTCCGCCGGCGGCTGGGACCGCTCCCCGCTCACCGTGCTCGAGGAGGTGGCCCCGCGCTGGCGCGCCCTGCTGCGCGACGGCGCCGGGGTGGCGCTCGCGGTGAACCGGCATACGCTGGACCACGCCGGCGCCTCCCGCGCGCTCGAGGCGGCCGGCCTGCGCCTGATCAGCCACGACGGAGCGTTCCGCCACCGCGTGGACCAGTCCATCGACCGCGACGTCCTGCTCGCGGTGCCCACGACCCACCCGCGGCTCGAGGAGCTCACCGCCCTCGGCGCCGCGACGGATACCCGTCCCCAGGAGGACCCCTCATGACCGAGAACCCCCGCGTGCGGCGCCTCGCCCACCGCATCCAGCAGATCGTCGCCACCCAGCTCGACACGAAGGTCAAGGACCCGCGCCTGGGGACCGTGACCGTCACCGACGTCCGCGTGACCGGGGACCTCCAGCACGCGACGGTCTTCTACACCGTGTACGGGACCGACGAGGAGCGCGAGGGCACCGCCGCCGCCCTCGAGAGCGCGAAGGGCATGCTGCGCCGCGAGGTGGGTCGCGAGACCGGGGTGCGCCTCACCCCGACCCTCGAGTTCATCCTCGACGCGATCCCGGAGAACGCCCGCTCCATCGAGGACCTCCTCGTGACCGCCCGCACCCGGGACGAGGACCTCGCCCGCACGAAGGAGGGCGCCGCCTTCGCCGGCGAGGAGGACCCCTACCGGGTCCCCCGTGAGGACGTCGACGACGACCTCGAGGACGAGGGCACCGACGCCGACGCCGACGACGTGCGCGGGGGCACCACCGCGTGAGCGGTCCCCACGGCATCCTCCTGGTCGACAAGGCACCGGACCGCACGAGCCATGACGTCGTGGCGCGCGTCCGCTGGCTGCTCGGCACGAAGA
Source organism: Brachybacterium sp. NBEC-018 (assembly GCF_024860185.1). Taxonomy (NCBI): domain Bacteria; kingdom Bacillati; phylum Actinomycetota; class Actinomycetes; order Micrococcales; family Dermabacteraceae; genus Brachybacterium; species Brachybacterium sp. NBEC-018. The sequence continues at coordinate 3,286,501 of NZ_CP100650.1, read as the reverse complement.
AGGTCGGCCACGCCGGCACGCTCGACCCGATGGCCACGGGCGTGCTCGTGCTCGGCGTCGGCCAGGGCACCCGCCTGCTGACCTACCTCGTGGGGCTGGACAAGACCTACACCGCGACGATCCGGCTGGGCCGCGCGACGACCACCGACGACCGCGAGGGCGAGGAGATCGGCGAGGTCGTCCCCGCCGCCCACCTCACCGAGGCCCAGGTCGAGGCGGCGCTGGTCCCGCTGCGCGGGGAGATCCAGCAGGTGCCCTCGACCGTCTCCGCGATCAAGGTCGACGGGAAGCGCGCCTATGCCCGCGCCCGCGCGGGGGAGGATGTGCAGCTCGCCGCGCGCGGCGTCCGCATCTCCCGCTTCGAGGTGCTCGGGCGGCGTGAGGACGGCCCGCACCTCGACCTCGACGTCGTGGTCAGCTGCTCCTCGGGCACGTACGTGCGCGCCCTCGCCCGGGACCTCGGCGCCGCCCTCGGCGTCGGCGGTCACCTCACGGCGCTGCGGCGCACCGCGGTCGGGCCCTTCGGTGTGGACGAGGGCCTGCACGTCCCCGCCCGCGGCGAGGGCGACGACGTGGAGCTCCCGCTGCGGGGGCTCGGGGCGGTCGCCGGGGCGGTCCTCCCGACGATCACGGTCGACGAGGCGGGCGCGTCGGACCTCGCCGTCGGCCGTCCGCTCCCCGGGGCGGAGGGCAGCTCCGAGCAGCCCGTCGCGGCCCTCGACGCCGACGGCGCCCTGTGCGCCGTGGTCCGAGCCGAGAAGGGCAGCTGGAAGCCGCTTCTCGTCGTCCCCCTCGACGCCCGGAGCTGAGCGGCGCCCGGCGCCGGAGCCACCGTCGCCCGCGTCCGCCCCGTCCCGCACCCTCCGCACGCACAGCGCCCCCGCCCGGATCACCGGACGGGGGCGCTGCGCATGCGGGGGAGGGGATGGTCAGCGATGGACCTCGACCCGGGTGCCCATGCCGCCCCAGTCGTAGAGCCACTTCGCGTCGGAGACCGGCAGGTTGATGCAGCCGTGCGAGCCGGAGTAGCCGAAGGACGAGCGCCAGGGCGCGCCGTGGAAGGCGTAGCCGCCGTGGAAGTACTGCACCCAGGGGACGTCCTCGGTGTAGTAGTACTTCTCGTGGCCCACCGGGTAGCGGGAGGCGTTGGTCATGTCCTGCTTCTCGTAGGTCAGGTAGACCTCGAACGAGCCCTCGACGGTCTCGTAGCCGGACTTGCCGTCGACCATCGAGCGCGGGCCCCACACGGGGGTGTCGCCGACGTAGGCGGTCACGGTCTTGTCGGCGAGGTTCACGTCGATCCACTTCTCGCCGGTCGGCGTCGCGTTCTCCTCCTCCTTCTCCTCGGAGTCCTCGGAGGTGGCCTTCTCCTTGTCGTCCTTGGCCTTGTCCGCGTCCTTCTCGTCGTCGGTCGCGGCGTCCTCGTCCTCGTCCTCGTCGGCGGGGGCGTCGACCTTCTGGATCTCGGCGGCGACGGACTTCGTCTCGAAGGTGCCCTCGAAGGGGCTCGTGCCCTGGAGGGAGGAGATGAGCTGGTCCGCGACGGCGTCGGTGTTGGTGATCTCGACGCCGTCCTGCTTCTCCGCGACGACCTTCACGGTCTTGCCGGACTCGTCGACCTGCTCGATGCCGTCCTTCTTCTCCTTGGTCCGCTTCTCGGCGCGCTCGGCGACCCAGTCGCGCACGGCGTCCTCGTCGACGGAGACCTCGAGGGCGGATCCGGCCTCGTCGGCGGCGACGGAGAGCCAGCTGCTCCGGCGCTCCTTCGAGATCTCGAGGACCTCGCCGTCGGCGTCCTTGATGACCATCGACTGGTCCAGGAGCGAGGCGATCTCGCCGACCGTCTTCTCCGCCTCGTCGGTGGTGATCGCGGGGGCGATCTCCTCGATGGGCTGCTCGACGGTGAAGGACTCGAGGGAGGCGGCCTTCTCGGTGACGGTGTCGACGAGGGCCGTCGGGTCGACTCCCTGGCCGGCGGTGCCGGGCACCGCGTTCCAGGTGCCGGCGTCCGCGTCGTACTCGACCTTCGCGTCGACGGGCTGGGTGCGGTCCGCGGGGACGAGCCCCTTCGCGACCTCGGCGGCCTTCTTCTGGTCGACGTCCACGACCGGCTGCACGGCGTGCTCGCCGGACCAGGTCGAGGCGACGACGTCCGGAAGGGCCCGGTCGCGGTCGAGCGCGGCGGCGGCGGTGGCGTCGGCGTCCACGCTCACGCCGAGATCGGCGAGGGCGACGTCCTTGCTGTTCTCGCCGGCGTCGATCGTGACGGTGACGTCGTCGGCCTTCCCCGCCACGAGGGCGGCGATCTCCTCGGCGCTCTTGCCGGAGACGTCCTGGCCGAGCACCGTGGTGCCGGGCAGCGCCTTGCCGTCGAACTGCTTGGCGTACGCCAGCGCGCCGCCCGCGAGGATCACCGCGAGCACCGCGATGATCGCGAGCAGCACGAGGGCCACGCGCCGGCGGCCGTGGCGGCCCGTGGCCGTGTCGGTCACGTTCGTCATGGTCATCGTTCCGTTCCCGGGCGGCGTCGATGCCGCACCACGCGCTCGCGCGGAGGCGACGGGGAGAGTCCCATACCACCCTTTCCGATCCACGATAGCCGAGCCCGGTCCCCCGGGGTCGTGCAGGACTCTCCGATGTTCGTCACAGGGAGGTCACATCGCGGCCGGGCGGCCGCCCGCGGGCCGGGAGCACCGGGGTTACAGTGGCCCACGGCGTCCGGGAGCCCCCGCGCCACCGCCGTGGGCCGCGCGCCCTGCCCGGAAGGATCCGCTGCCCCGTGACCCCCACGCCCATCTGGCACTCCCCGGCGGAGGTGCCCGCGGACCTCGGCCCGACGGCGGTCTCGATCGGCAACTACGACGGCGTCCACCGCGGCCACCGCGCCGTGCTCGACCAGCTCGTGCGCCATGCCGAGGCGCGCGACCTCGCCCCCGTGGCCCTCACCTTCTGGCCCCACCCCCGCCACGTCATGACCGGCGTCGCGGAGCCGCCCCTGCTCACGGGGCACGCCGACCGCGACCGCCTGCTCCTGCTCGCCGGGGTCGCGGGAGTCCTGGACCTCGAGTACACCCTCGAGTTCGCCCAGCACAGCCCCGAGGACTTCGTGCGCACCTTCCTCGTCGAGGGGCTCGGCGCCCGCTGCGTCGTGCTCGGCGAGGACGCCCTCTTCGGCAAGGGGAACTCGGGGACCATCCACACGATGCGCGAGCTCGGCGAGGAGCTCGGCTTCGAGGTCGTCACCGTCGCGGACGTCGGCCCCGAGGGGGAGGGGAGCGGCCGCATCTCCTCCTCCGCGATCCGCGCGGACCTCCTGCGGGGCGACGTCGCCGCCGCCTCGGAGATGCTCGGCCGCCGCCACACGGTGACCGACACGGTCCACCACGGCTTCCAGCGCGGCCGGGAGCTCGGCTTCCCGACCGCCAACCTCGGCCCGCACCCCGCGGGGCTCGTCCCGGCCGACGGCGTCTACGCGGGCCGGCTGACCGTCCTCGAGCAGGATCCCGGCCACGAGGGCTGCCCGCCGCTCGCGGGCGCGCCCGCGACGATCTCGATCGGCACGAACCCGACGTTCACCGTGGACGGGGCGCCCCAGCGTGTCGTCGAGGCCTACGTGCACGGCGACCACTCGCTGGACCTCTACGGGGACACCGTGCGCCTCGAGTTCGTGGACTACCAGCGGCCCACGCTGCGCTTCGAGTCGGTGGACGCGCTCGTGGTGCAGATGCACGAGGACGTCGAGGTGACCCGCCGCACTCTCGAGGTCGACGCCTCCCGGCCGGAGAGCGCCGGCTGATACCCTGGCCATGCCGTGACATCGGCCGCGGAGAGCAGTTCGCACCCCCTCGCAGCACCCCTCGCGGGAGAGCCGCGCGCGGGCAGGACGCTCGCACAGAGAGCCCGGGTCAGCAGGACCCGCGGCGCCGCGCAACGACCAGGGAGAGCTATGGCATTCGACACCGCCACCAAGCAGCAGATCATCGCGGAGTACGGCACCTCGGAGGGTGACACCGGCTCGCCCGAGGTCCAGATCGCGCTGCTCACCCACCGCATCACCTACCTGACCGAGCACCTCAAGTCGCACAAGCACGACCACCACACGCGTCGTGGCCTGATGCTGCTCGTCGGTCAGCGCAAGCGACTCCTGAAGTACCTCCAGGGCGTCGACATCGAGCGGTACCGCGCGCTGATCCAGCGCCTCGGCATCCGCCGCTGATCCTCACCGCCGCTCGCCCTCCGGGGCGGGCGGCGGTTCGATGTGCCCGCCCCTTCGGCGGGCACCGGAACCCCGCCCCCGACCAGGTTCGGTCCTCGGCAGTGACCTGCGGAGCGGATCCCCGCGATCCGATCCCGCGCGTGACTGACGATGGCCGCACCGGCAGGGGCACCACCGAACACAAGGAGATACCTCATGGCCATGGAAGGCCCTGACATCACCGCGACCACCGCGGTCATCGACAACGGCTCGTTCGGCCGTCGCGAGGTGCGCTTCGAGACCGGCCGCCTCGCCCAGCAGGCCGCCGGCGCCGTCGCCGTCTACCTCGACGACGACACGATGGTCTTCTCGGCCACCGCCGTGTCGAACAAGCCCAAGGACCAGTTCGACTTCTTCCCCCTCACCGTCGACGTCGAGGAGCGGATGTACGCCGCGGGCCGCATCCCCGGCTCCTTCTTCCGTCGTGAGGGCCGCCCCGGCACTGACGCGATCCTCGCCGCGCGCCTCACGGACCGCCCGCTGCGCCCCGCCTTCGTCAAGGGCCTGCGCAACGAGGTCCAGGTCGTCCTCACGGTCATGGCCTGCGCCCCCGACGACGCGTACGACGTGGTGGGCATCAACGGCGCCTCCGCCTCCACCCAGATCTCCGGCCTGCCCTTCTCCGGCCCGATCGGCGCCGTGCGCATCGCGCTCATGCCGACCGCCCAGGGCGGCCAGTGGGTCGCGTTCCCGACCTTCGCCCAGCTCGACGAGGCCGTCTTCTCGATGGTCGTCGCCGGTCGCATCGTCGGCGACGACGTCGCGATCATGATGGTCGAGGCCGAGGCCACCGACAACTCCTGGAGCCTCATCAAGGAGCAGGGCGCGATCGCCCCCACCGAGGAGGTCGTGGCCGAGGGCCTCGAGGCCTCCAAGGTCTTCATCCGCAGCCTCTGCGAGGCGCAGATCGAGCTCGCCCGCACCGCCGCCAAGCCGGTCCGCGAGTTCCCCCTCTTCCTGGACTACCAGGAGGACGCCTACGGCATCGTCGAGGGCGCCGTCTCCGAGCGTCTCGCCGCGGTCATGCAGATCGCCGCGAAGACCGAGCGCGAGGAGAAGACCGAGGAGCTGCTCGCCGCGGCCCTCGAGGAGCTCGCCGGCGAGGGCAAGCCGCTCGCCGGCCGCGAGAAGGAGGTCTCCGGCGCGTACCGCGCCCTGACCAAGAAGCTCGTGCGCCAGAAGATCCTCACCGACGGTGTGCGCATCGACGGCCGTGGGCTGCGGGACATCCGCCAGCTCTCCGCCGAGGTCGAGGTGCTCCCGCGCGTGCACGGCTCCGCCCTGTTCCAGCGCGGCGAGACCCAGATCCTGGGCGTCACCACGCTGAACATGCTCAAGATGGAGCAGCAGATCGACTCCCTCGGGCCGGTCGACCGCAAGCGCTACATCCACCACTACAACTTCCCGCCGTACTCCACCGGCGAGACCGGCCGCGTCGGCTCCCCGAAGCGCCGCGAGATCGGCCACGGCATGCTCGCCGAGCGCGCCCTGGTGCCGGTGCTCCCGGGCCGCGAGGAGTTCCCCTACGCGATCCGCCAGGTGTCCGAGGCGCTCGGCTCCAACGGCTCCACCTCGATGGGCTCCGTGTGCGCCTCGACGCTCGCGCTGCTCAACGCCGGTGTGCCGCTCAAGGCCCCCGTCGCCGGCATCGCCATGGGCCTGGTCTCCGACCAGGTCGCGGGCGAGACCAAGTACGCCGCCCTCACCGACATCCTCGGTGCGGAGGATGCCTTCGGCGACATGGACTTCAAGGTCGCCGGCACCTCCGAGTTCGTCACCGCGATCCAGCTGGACACCAAGCTCGACGGCATCCCGGCCTCCGTGCTCGCCGCCGCGCTGTCCCAGGCCCGCGAGGCGCGCCTGCACATCCTCGGCGTCCTCGCCGAGGCGATCGACACCCCGGACGAGATGTCGCCGCACGCCCCGCGCGTGCTCGCCGTCACCATCCCGGTGGACAAGATCGGCGCGGTCATCGGCCCGAAGGGCCAGATGATCAACCAGATCCAGGACGACACGGGCGCGGACATCACGATCGAGGACGACGGCACCGTCTACATCGGCGCGACCGACGGCCCCTCGGCCGAGGCGGCCCGCTCCGCGGTCAACGCCATCGCGAACCCGCAGGTCCCCGAGGTCGGCGAGCGCTACCTCGGCACCGTGGTGCGTGTGGTGGACTTCGGCGCCTTCGTGTCCCTCACCCCGGGCAAGGACGGCCTGCTGCACGTCACCCAGCTGCGCAAGCTGAACGACGGCAAGCGCGTGGACAGCGTCGAGGACGTCGTCAAGGTCGGCCAGAAGATCGAGGTCGAGATCCGCGAGATCGACGCGCGCGGCAAGATCAGCCTCGCCGTGGTCGAGGACGACGCCCCGGAGTCCTCCGAGGCGCCGGCGGAGACCCCCGCCGAGTGATCCCTTCGGGGGAGCGGTGACCCGGAGCGATCCGGCCACCGCCCCTCCGCCGCCGAGGGCGGCACCCCGCACGGGGTGCCGCCCTCGGTGCGTCCGCGGCCGCCCTCGGCGCGTCCGCTGTGAGCGAGGACTCGGACGTGACCCGCTGCGGTCGTGGAACAATCGATCGATGCCTCTCGACCTCGCCTTCGACGACCCCGCGTCCGACGTCCTGCTCGACCCCGCCGCCGGGGTGCGCCGCAGCGTCCTCCCCGGCGGTGTGCGGCTGCTGACCCAGACCGACCGCTCCGTGCGCAGCGCGACCGTGGGCCTCTGGCTGCCCGTCGGCTCCCGCGACGAGCGACCCGAGCACGCCGGCTCCACGCATGTCCTCGAGCACCTGCTGTTCAAGGGCACCTCCCGCCGCAGCGCCCTCGACATCGCCGCCGCCTTCGACGAGGTGGGCGGCGACTCCAACGCCGTCACCGCGAAGGAGCACACCCTCTACTACGGTCGCGTGCGCTCCGCGGACCTCCCCATGGCCGTCGACGTCCTCACCGACATGATCACCTCGAGCCTGCTCGAGGAGGAGGCGCTCGCGACCGAGCGCGAGGTGATCCTCGAGGAGCTCGCGATGGCGGAGGACGACCCGCAGGACGTCGGCTACGAGACCTTCCTCGCCGACGTCCTCGGCCCCGACACCCCGATCGGGCGCCCCGTCGGCGGCACCGCGGAGACCGTCACCGCGCTCGGCATCGAGCAGGTGCGCACCCACTTCCGCGAGCACTACCGCCCCGAGAACCTCGTCGTCACCGCCGTCGGCGACCTCGACCACCACGAGCTCGCCGCATGGATCACCCAGGGTCTGCGCCGCGGCGGCTGGGACCTCGCCGAGGGCGCGCTGCCCCGCCGGCGCCCGCTCCGGGACGCCGTCCTCGCGGGCGGTCCCGCGCTCGGTGCGGGGGAGGTCGCCGCGCTCGCCCCGCATCGCCTGGACCGCCCCGCCGAGCAGAACCACATCTACCTCGGCGGCACCGGGATCAGCGCGGTCGACGAGGACCGCCATGCGCTGTCCGTGCTCATGTCCGTCCTCGGAGGCGGCATGTCCTCGCGGCTCTTCCAGAACATCCGGGAGCAGCGGGGCCTCGCCTACTCCGTCTACTCCTTCAGCGCCGGGTACCGCGACGCGGGCCTGTTCGGCCTGTACGCCGCATGCCGCCCCGCGCGCACCGCGCAGGTGGTCGAGCTGCTCGCGGCCGAGCTCGCCATGATGGGGGAGCGGGGTGTGGACGAGGACGAGATGCGCCGCGCGCTCGGGCAGATCACCGGGTCCTTCGCGCTCGGCCTCGAGGACACGAGCAGCCGCATGGGCCGGCTCGGCACGATCGAGCTCGTGCACGGCCGCTACTCGGGCGTCGACGAGACGCTCGCCCGGATCGGCCGGGTGACCGCGGCGGAGGTCCAGGAGCTCGCCGCCCGTCTCTCCGCCTCGTTCTCCACGCGGGTCGACGTCGGCCCCGCCGCCTGACCCCACCCCGCCCCCTGTCGACCGCCCCGCTTCCGCACGAAGGAGCCCTCATGCCCGGTACCCCCGCCTCCCGTCCCCTCCGCGTCGCCGTCCTCGGCGCCTCCGGCCGCATGGGCTCGGAGGCCTGCCGCGCCGTCGACGGCGCCGAGGACCTCGAGCTCGTCGCCCGGATCGGCCGCGGGGACGACCTCTCCGCCGTCGTCGACGCCGGTGCGCAGGTCGCCGTGGACCTCACGGTCCCCGCCGTGACCGCGCAGAACGTCGACTTCCTCGTCGAGCACGGGATCCACGCGGTCGTCGGCACGACCGGCTGGGACGACGACTCCCGCGACGCCCTGCGTCGCCGCCTCGAGGGGGCGCCCGGGGTGGGCGTGCTCATCGCCCCGAACTTCGCGATCGGCGCGGTCCTCACCGCGCGCTTCGCCGAGATCGCCGCCCGCTACTACGAGAGCGCGGAGATCATCGAGATGCACCACCCGGACAAGCTCGACGCGCCGTCGGGCACCGCGGTGCACACGGCCGCGGCGATCGCCCGCGGCCGCGCCGCCGCGGGACTCGGCCCCGTGCCGGACGCGACCGAGAAGGATCCGCAGGGTGCGCGCGGCGCGGTCGTCGACGGCGTCCACGTGCACGCGGTGCGCCAGCGCGGGCTCGTCGCGCACGAGGTCGTCCAGTTCGGCGGGGTGGGCGAGCAGCTGGTGCTGCGCCACGACTCCTTCGACCGGGTCAGCTTCATGTCCGGGGTGCTGCTGGGCGTCCGCGAGGTCGGGTCGCGGCCCGGTCTCACGGTCGGCCTGGACGGCTACCTGGACCTGGGCTGAGGGCGAGGGGGAGCGCAGCGATGCGTCAGAAGCTGATGGTGGCGGCGCTCGTCCTCATCACCGCCGCGTACGCCTGGGGCCTCGGCTGGATCGCCTGGGGGTTCTGGAGGGCGGGCGGCGGGATCGGGATCGGTCTCGCCCTCGCGGTGCTCGTGCTGCTCGTGCTCACCGTGTGGGTGACCTGGAGGGAGGTGCTGTTCGGCCTCGAGGCCGGGGGCCTCGCGCGGCGCTACGCCGGCACCGCCGTCGAGCACGAGGAGCCGCGTGAGGAGTTCGAGGCCGCGCGCGCCCACCTCGAGTCCGACACCGCCGCGGAGGAGGACTGGCGGGGATGGTTCCGCCTGGCGCTCGCCTACGACGCCCTCCGCGACCGCAAGCAGGCCCGCGCCGCCACCCGCCGCGCGATCCAGCTGGCGCGCGAGGAGCGGGCGGGCGCCCGGTCCTGATCGGACGATCCCCGACCCAGGGGGCTCAGCCGATCCCGACGGCACGGAGCAGGGCGGTGACGGCCGCCGCGCCGATCACCACCGCGAGGAACGGGGCGCGCAGGATCAGCAGCACCACCGCCGCGGCGAGCCCGGCGAGACGCGCGTCGAGCACGATCGCGGTGCCGGAGGTCGCGACCTGCACGGCGACGAGCGCTCCGAGCAGCGCGATCGGCAGCAGGGTCGTGATCCGGGCGATCCGCGGCCGCTCGAGGAGCTCGGGCGGCACCTGGTAGCCGATCCACTTCTGCACGAAGGCGCCGATCGAGGCGGCGATCACGCCGATCCAGAGCATGCTCATCAGGTCCCCTCCTCGAGGTGCTGCTGCTCGGTGCCCCGGGGCCGTGTCCGCACCCGCATCCCGGCGGCGACCGCGACGAGGGCCGCGGCGAGCACGGGCAGCCCGGCGGGCAGCACCGGCGTGGTGAGCAGGGCGACGAAGGCGGCGGCGACGGCGATCGCCACGGCCTCGCGCCGCCGCAGGCGCGGCCACAGCAGCGCGAGGAAGGCCGCGGCCGCCGCCGCGTCCAGCCCCCAGGCCCCGGGATCGGCGATGTGCTGACCGGCGAAGGCCCCCACGAGCGTGAACAGGTTCCAGAACACGTAGACCGCGATGCCCGCGGCCCAGAAGCCCGCGCGGACGCCCGCGGGGGTGCGCCCGGTCGCCGCGGCCGCCGCGGACTCGTCGATCGTCAGCTGCGCCCGGGCGAGGCCCCGCAGCCCGCCGCGGGGGAGGTCACGGGTGAGGACCAGGCCGTAGAGCGTGTTGCGCACGCCGAGCAGGAGCGCGGCGAGCGCGGCCCCGATCGCCGAACCGCCGCCGCCGACGACGCCCACGAAGGCGAACTGGCTGCCGCCCGTGAACATGACCGCCGAGAGCACCATCGCCTGCCACAGGTCCAGACCGGAGGCGGTCGCGAGCGCGCCGAAGGAGAGCCCGTAGAGCCCGGTCGCCACGCCGATCGAGAGCCCGGTGCGGCGCGCCCTCGCGACCTCCGCGGCCTCGTCGGCGACCTCCGGACCGCCCTCGGGACCGGGGCCGCGCGCGGCGTCGCCGGACGCGGGATCGAGCGGGGACGGATCGGGGCGCATGATGCATCCCACTGTACGATCACCTGCACCGATGCGGGCGCGGCGTCCGCGGCCGGGCGCCGCTCCGTGAGACCGTGGAGGCATGATCTCCCCCTCCTCCGCCCCGGGCCCCGCCGCCTCGGAACCGTCCTCCCGGGAGGATGCGCTGCCGCTGGTCTCGGATGCTCTCCTGCTCGACATGGACGGCACCCTCATCGACTCGGGCCCCTCCGTGGAGCGCGCGTGGGGGACCCTGCTGGAGGAGCTCGACGCGCCGCGCCCCTTCGACCACACGATGCACGGGCGTCCGGCGCGGCAGATCCTCGCCGAGCTGCTCCCGGAGCTGGACGCGGAGCAGATCGACGACGCGCACCGCCGCATCGAGGAGCTCGAGATCGCCGACGTCGCCGGGATCGTCACCCTCCCCGGCACCCGCCGCGTGCTCGAGGAGCTCGAGGCCGCCGCGGAGCAGCTCGGCCGGACCACCTGGACGATCGTCACCTCCTGCACGCGCCCGCTGTTCGAGGCGCGCTGGGCGCGCACCGGCCTGCCCGTCCCCGGCCACCTCGTCACGGCCGACCAGGTCACCCGGGGCAAGCCGGATCCGGAGCCGTTCCTGCTCGGCGCCCGCCGGCTCGGCGTCCCGGGGGAGCGGACGATCGTCGTGGAGGACTCCGCCGGTGGCCTCACCGCGGGCCGCGCGGCAGGTGCGCGGACGGTGGCGCTGACCACCACGACCCCGGCGGATTCCCTCTCCCCGCTCGCCGATGCCCTCGTGACCTCCCTCGACGACCTCGAGGTCACCGTCGTCGAGGGCACGCTGCGCCTCGGGCGGCGCGGGGCCTGAGGGTCCGTCGTTGATAAGCTCGAGCGGCCGATCGCGGTGCCTCCGCGCTCCGGTCGTCCCCCACGGAAGGACTCGTCCATGAGCGGAATCTCCGGCAGCCACGGATCCGGCGCCGACCACGACGCGATCGCCGCACGCCTCGGCGCGGCGCTCGCGGCACCTGCCGGGAGAGAGGTCGTCGACCGCTCCGTGCCCGGCGGCGCGCTGACCCTCGTGGGGCCCGGCATCGGCGGCGCGCGGAGCGAGGCGATCGGCCGCGTGCTGCTGGCCGACGGACTCACGGACGCCGCCGCGGCCGCGCTGCTGGACTCGCTGGGCGACGACCTCGCCGGCCTCGACCTCACCGCGATCGAGCAGCCCTTCGCCCTCGCGCTCCACGACGAGGCCACCGGCACGCTCCTGCTCGCGCGCGACGGGCTGGGACGCGCACCGCTGTACTGGTGGACGGACGCCGCACAGAAGCACCTGCTGTTCGCCTCCCGGATCGACGCGCTGCTGGACGCCGGGCCCGTGCCCGCGCGCCCCGACGAGCGCACGATCCACCGCTTCCTCCTCGACGGCGTCGCGGACACCGACGAGCGCACCTTCGTCGAGGGGATCCGCCGCCTGCTGCCGGGGCAGGTGCTGCGTCACGGGCCGGACGGGCTCTCGCTCTCCCAGTCCGCCCCGCTCGCCGAGGAGCTGCAGGGGATCGCCGCCGCCCCGGGCCGACCGCTGGACGATGCGGCCGTCGCCGAGGCGACGAGCCTGCTCGCCGCCTCCGTGCGTCGCGCCGCGACCACCGGGGATGCGATCGCCCTGACCGGGGACCTCGGCTCGCTCGCCGTCGCGGCCGCCGCCCCCGAGGGCGTCCGCGCCGTCGCCGCGACGCGCCCGAGCGGCTCCGTGCCCTCCGCCGTCACCGCGCTGCACGCCGCCCGCGGCCGGGACATGGAGCTGATCACCGCCCGGGACTCCCAGGGCGACCTTCTCGCGGACCTCGACGAGCTCTCGACGGCCCTCGGCGAGCCGGTGCCCTCCGCCCGCTCGCACACCGCCCTCACCCTCGCCCGCTCCGCCCGCGAAGCCGGCGCCGGTGTGCTCGTGGACGGCGTCGGCGCCGAGCAGCTGCTCCCCTCGAGCGCCGCCCACCAGGTGTCCGGCCTGCGCCGGCTCCGCGCCGCTCGACGGATCGGTGACCTCGCCCAGGGCGCCCTCGCCTCCCGCGGCGCGCTCCTCGGCGCCGCCCGGGGCGCCCTCGCCCCGCGAGCCGAGGTGCCCACCGAGGCGCTCCTCGCGAACGCCTTCGTCGCCTCCCACCGCAGCGAGCGGCGCGCCGCTCCCGCGAGCCTCCGCGCGGCCCTCGTCGAGGAGGTGCTGCACGGCGACCTCCCGGTGGCCCTGCGCGCCTCGCGCGCAGCCGCGGACCACGAAGGCCTGCGCAGCGCCTCCCCGCTCGTCGACGCCGGGCTGCTGCGGCTGCTCGCCTCCCTCGACGACGCGTCCCTGCTGCGCGCCGCGCGGGACGGCTCCCTGCTGCGCTCGGTGCTCTCGGGGCTCGCCCCCGGGGCCGATCTCCCCGCCCGGCCCGAGGCCGCCGTCCTGGACGAGCACGCCTGGATCGTCCGCCACGCCGACGACGTGCGCGCGATCCTCGCCTCCGAGTCCTTCGCCGCACGACCCTACGTGGACGCGCGCAGCGTGCTCGCCTTCTTCGAGGATGTCGCCGCCCACCCCGAGCACCACCGCAGCGAGCAGATCTGGCGGCTCCTCTCCCTCGAGCTGTGGCTGCGCGCCGTCATCGACCCGCGCACCGCGGCGGGGACGGAGGAGCAGGCCGCCCACGGGACCGCGGGGGAGGAGCTCGACCCCGACGCGATCGAGGCCGCCAAGGCCGATCACGAGCCGAACCCCGGCAAGCGCCTCGACCTCGTCTCCGAGACCGACGGCCGCACCTGGCGCCGCCTGCCCCTGCAGACGGAGCTCGTCGGCCGCGGCGACGACCTCGACGCGATCGTGCGCGAGCGGGTGGAGCGCTTCGCCGCGTCGGTGCCCGCCGGCACGGTCCCCGAGGGCGCCCCCTGGTACTACGTGATCAGCGAGAAGATCGTCGCGATCACCCAGGGCCGCTCCTGGTACACCTGGGAGATCCACCCGCGCCCCTCGGCGAAGGTGCTCAGCCGCTTCGTGACGCGCACCCCGGCCGGCATCGGCCTCGGGGACCCGACCACGATGGAGCTCGCGATCCGCGAGGTCGGTCTCCCGCGGGTGCTCATGGCCTCCGCGGCGGGCGCCGCCGGCAAGCTGCTGCGCCGCCGCGGCGTGTTCTACGAGGTCGTCGGTGACAACGTGCGGGCCATCGACGGCCCCACGCCGTACTCCGCCTTCCCCTCGAACGTCTCCGCGAAGCTCCCGCCGAAGGACCCCGACGTGGTCGCGGCGCGGCTCTCCGCGGCGATCCGGGCCGCGGACATCCCCGCGTCCCTGCGCGAGAGCTTCCGCGGCACGGTCGTGATGGACGCCAACGACATCGGCCGCAACGTGCTGGGCAGCGACGTGTCCACGCCGAAGGCGGACCTCGAGGCGACCTTCGCGGACAACCCGCTGGGCCAGGGCCGACAGCGCACCCCGATGGCGATCCTCGTGGACCGGGGAGTGCAGCCCGGCGATGGGACCGCGCCCGCTCCCGCCGCGCCGAGGGGCTGAGCGCCCGCCGCTGGACTAGGCTCGGGCAGGAGCGCCCGCGCCGCACCGATCGATCCCCGCGCCGGCCGCACGCCCGGCGCCCACCGCCACCTCTGACCGGCCCTGCCGGCCGCCCCTCCCGGGAGGAGACCATGACCACCTCCGACACGCGCCCCGCCCGCCCCTTCGGCGCCGTGGGCACCGCGATGGTGACCCCCTTCAGCGCGGACGGCCGCGCCCTGGACCTCGACGCCGCGTCCGCCCTCGCCGCGCACCTCGTCGAGCACGGCCACGACCAGATCGTCGTCTCCGGCACCACGGGCGAGTCGCCGACCGTCTCCGACCAGGAGAAGATCGAGCTGGCGAAGGCCGTCCGCGCGGCCGTTGGCCCGGAGGTCAGCATCGTCGCCGGGGTCGGCAGCAACGACACCGTCCACTCGATCGAGCTCGCCCGCGCCCATGCGGACCTCGGCCTCGACGGGCTGCTCGTGGTCTCCCCGTACTACTCCAAGCCCTCCCAGGCCGGCATCCTCGCGCACGTGCGCGCCGTCGCGGACGCGACGGACCTGCCGGTCATGCTGTACGACATCCCCGGTCGCACCGGGGTCCCCTTCTCCCGCGACACCCTCCTCGCCCTCGGCGAGCACGAGCGGATCGTCGCGGTCAAGGACGCCAAGGGCGATCTGCTCGAGGCGTCCCTGGTGATGGCGCAGACCGGCCTCGCCTACTACTCGGGCGAGGACGCGCTGAACCTCCCGTGGCTCGCCATCGGCGCCGCGGGCATCGTCTCCGTCGTCGGCCAGGTGGCCGGTGACCTCGAGCGGGCGATGATCGACGCCGTGGACCGCGGCGACCTCGTCGCGGCCCGGGCGGCGAGCACGTCCCTCGCCCCGCTGGTCGAGGCGATCATGACCCGCATGCCGGGCGTCGTCGCCGCGAAGCATGCCCTGCACCTGCAGGGCGTCCTGCCCCATGCCGCGCTGCGCGGCCCCCATGTCCCCGCCGACGACGACCAGGTGCGCGCCCTGGCCGCTGCCCTCGACGCCGCCGTCGGCATCCCCCCACTGGATCCCTCTCGGAGGCCCGAATGAGCACTGCCTACTCCCACCGGCTGAACCAGCCGCCCAAGCTGAAGAAGGACACCATGCGGGTCATCCCGCTCGGTGGCCTGGGCGACGTCGGCCGCAACATGACCGTCTTCGAGTACCAGGGGCGTCTGCTCGTGGTCGACTGCGGCGTCCTCTTCCCCGAGGACGCCCAGCCCGGCGTGGACCTGATCCTCCCGGACTTCGACGTCATCTCCGACCGTCTCGACGACATCGCCGCGATCATCCTCACCCACGGGCACGAGGACCACATCGGCGCGGTGCCCTACCTCCTGCGCCAGAAGCCGGACATCCCCCTCGTGGGCAGCCAGCTCACGCTCGCCTTCATCGAGGCGAAGCTCAAGGAGCACCGCATCACGCCCTACACCTTCGCGGTGAAGGAGGGGCAGAAGGAGTCCTTCGGACCCTTCGACTGCGAGTTCGTGGCCGTGAACCACTCGATCCCGGACGCGCTCGCGGTGCACATCGCGACCGGCGCCGGCACCGTGCTCCATACGGGCGACTTCAAGATGGACCAGCTGCCGCTCGACGGCCGCATCACCGACCTGCGCGCCTTCGCGCGGCTCGGCGAGGCCGGGGTGGACCTGTTCATGACGGACTCCACGAACGCGGAGGTCCCCGGGTTCACGCTCGGCGAGCAGGAGATCGGCCCGGTCCTGAACCAGATCTTCGGGCGCGCGCGGCAGAAGATCGTCGTCGCCTCCTTCTCGAGCCACGTCCACCGTGTGCAGCAGGTGCTCGACGCCGCCGCCGCGCACGGCCGCAAGGTCGCCTTCGTGGGCCGCTCGATGGTGCGCAACATGGGCATCGCCGCGGACATGGGCTACCTCGACGTCCCGGACAACACGCTGGTGGACGTCCGCAAGATCGACAACCTGCCCGACGACAAGGTCGTGCTCATGTGCACCGGCTCCCAGGGCGAGCCGATGGCGGCGCTCGGCCGGATCGCGAACCGCGACCACCGCGTGAGCGTGGGCCCGGGCGACGTCGTCGTCCTCGCCTCCTCGCTCATCCCGGGCAACGAGAACGCGGTCTTCCGCATCATCAACGGCCTCATGGCGCTCGGTGCCGAGGTCGTGCACAAGAGCAACGCGAAGGTCCACACCTCGGGCCACGCGAGCGCGGGCGAGCTGCTGTACTGCTACAACATCGTGCGACCGAAGAACGTCATGCCGGTCCACGGCGAGGTGCGCCACCTCATCGCGAACGGGCGGATCGCCGAGTCGACGGGCGTCGCCCCCGAGCGCGTGATCCTCGCGAAGGACGGCCACGTCGTCGACCTCAAGGACGGCGTCGCGAAGGTCGTGGGCGAGGTGCCCAACGGCTACGTCTACGTCGACGGGTCGAGCGTGGGCGAGATCTCCGAGGCCGATCTCAAGGATCGCCGCATCCTCGGCGACGAGGGCTTCATCTCCCTGTTCGCGGTCGTCAACTCCGAGACGGGCGCGCTCATCGCGGGCCCGGAGATCCATGCGCGCGGCGTGGCGGAGGACGACGAGGTCTTCGAGCGGATCCGCCCGGAGATCGTCAAGGCTCTCGAGCAGGCCGTCGCGGACCAGACCAACCGTCGCGACACGCATCAGCTGCAGCAGGTCATGCGCCGCGTCGTGGGGCGCTACGTCTCCCAGCGCCTGCGCCGCAAGCCGATGATCATCCCGATCGTCGTCGAAGCGTAAGAGGTCGACGGGTCCGCTCTCCTGCGGGCCCGTCGGTGATGTCACCGCCCCGCCCTCCCGGGTCCCGGGAGGGCGGGGCGGTAGTCTGTGGGGCATGGCGACACGTACGTCTTCCCCCGCACGTGCGTCGAAAGGCTCCTCGCGGACCGCATCCGCCGGCACGTCCCGGACGTCCGGCGCCGCGGCCTCCGACCCCTCGACGCTTCCCCTGCCGGTGCGCGCAGTGCGCTCCGGCTACCTCGGCACGGCCCGGATGGTCGGCGGCGTGGTCCGCTCGATCGGCGTGGCCCGCTGGGAGGTGCCCCCGGAGCTCCGCCGTGACGGCTACGCCCTGGTGCTCCTGCTCATCGCGGTGCTCGTCGCCGTCGTCGAGTGGTGGAGCGCCGAGGGCCCCGTCCTCGGCGCGGTCCACACGGTCGTCGCGGGCACCTTCGGCATCGCCTCGATGGTGATCCCGCTGCTGGCGCTCGGCTGGTCGCTGCGCATGTTCCGCCGCCCGGACCACGTCCGGGCGAACACGCGCATCGTGCTCGGCGTCGCCCTGCTGCTCACGGCGATCGCCGCGATCTCCGCGGTCTCGGCGCGGCTGCCCGCCCCGGCGGACGGCGTCGACGCCCTCGCCCGCGGCGGCGGCGTGCTCGGCTACCTGGCCGCGGCGCCGCTCATCGCGCTGCTGCCGCCGGTCGCGGTCGTCGTCCTGTACTCCGTGCTCATCTTCTTCGGCGTGCTCGTCCTCACGGCGACCCCGGTCGAGGCGATCCCCTCCCGCCTGCGAGGCGTCTACGACGTGCTCGTCGGCCGCAGCGCCGAGGAGGACGAGGAGCGCGCCGCCTTCGGCCTGCGTCCCCGCCGCGTCGATCCGGAGGTGCACGAGCAGCCCACGACCGCGCAGGCCGCGGGCCGCACGCGCCGCCGCTCCCGCAAGGAGAAGGACGCCGACGAGCAGGCGCGGATCGAGGCCGAGCGCGACCACGACGGCTTCGGCTATGCGGGTGACGAGGCCTTCGAGCAGGGCGTCGCCGAGGAGAAGGCCGCCGCCGGCAGCAGGCGCAAGCGGCGCGGGGGCAAGGCCCCGAAGGACTCCACCGAGGTCTTCGACGTGGTCGAGGAGGAGAACCAGCGCACGAAGTCGTTCCCGAGCGGCGGCGCCGACGACGGTGCCTCCCCGGCCGGGCAGTCCGGTCGCAAGGTCCCCACGAGCGCTGCGGAGAAGGTCGCCGCCGCGGCCGCCGCGCCGGTCGCCCCGGCGCGCTCGTCCACGGCGGAGGCGGCCCCGGAGCCTCAGGAGCCCGACCTCGTCCACCCGCCGATGGGCGATCTGCCCCGGGCGGGGGAGCAGCTCGAGCTCGCCGGCGACATCGTCTACACGCTCCCGGAGTCGACCTTCCTGCTCGAGGGTCCGCCCCACAAGACGCGCTCCGAGGCGAACGACCACGTCGTCGCCGCGCTCGGCGAGGTCTTCGAGCAGTTCAACGTCAACGCCGAGGTCGTGGGCTTCACCCGCGGGCCGACGGTCACGCGCTACGAGGTGGAGCTCGCCCCGGGCACCAAGGTCGAGAAGGTCACGGCCCTCGACAAGAACATCTCCTACGCCGTCGCGAGCGCCGACGTCCGCATCCTCTCGCCGATCCCCGGAAAGAAGGCCATCGGCATCGAGATCCCCAACGCGGACCGCGAGACGGTCGCGCTCGGCGACGTGCTGCGCAGCCAGGTAGCCCACCGCAACGAGCACCCGCTCGTGATGGGCGTCGGCAAGGACGTCGAGGGCGGCTACGTGGTCGCGAACCTCGCGAAGATGCCCCACCTGCTCGTCGCGGGCGCCACCGGCGCCGGCAAGTCGAGCTTCGTGAACTCCATGATCACCTCGATCCTCATGCGCGCCACGCCGGAGGAGGTCCGCATGGTGCTCGTGGACCCCAAGCGCGTGGAGCTCACGATCTACGAGGGCATCCCGCACCTCATCACCCCGATCATCACGAACCCCAAGAAGGCCGCGGAAGCCCTCGAGTGGGTCGTGCGGGAGATGGACGCACGCTACGACGACCTCGCGGCGTTCGGGTACAAGCACATCGACGACTTCAACAAGGCCGTCCGCTCCGGGGAGCTCACCGTGCCCCCGGGCAGCGAGCGCAAGATCGCGCCGTACCCGTACCTGCTGGTCGTGGTCGACGAGCTCGCGGACCTCATGATGGTCGCCCCGCGGGACGTCGAGGCGTCGATCCAGCGGATCACGCAGCTCGCGCGCGCGGCCGGCATCCATCTGATCCTCGCGACCCAGCGCCCGTCGGTGGACGTCGTCACCGGCATCATCAAGGCGAACGTGCCCAGCCGCCTCGCCTTCGCGACCTCGTCCCTGCAGGACTCCCGCGTCATCCTGGACTCCCCGGGCGCGGAGAAGCTCATCGGCCAGGGCGACGCCCTGTTCCATCCGATGGGCAAGTCCAAGCCGATGCGCGTCCAGGGCGCGTGGGTCAACGAGTCGGAGATCCACAAGGTCGTCGACCACGTCAAGAACCAGATGAAGCCGACGTACCGCGAGGACGTGGTCGTCGCGACGACCAAGAAGAAGGTCGACGACGACATCGGCGACGATCTCGAGGTGCTGCTGCAGGCGGCGGAGCTCGTGGTCACCACGCAGTTCGGCTCGACCTCCATGCTGCAGCGCAAGATGCGCGTGGGCTTCGCGAAGGCCGGCCGGCTCATGGACCTGCTCGAGTCCCGCGAGATCGTGGGCCCCTCGGAGGGCTCCAAGGCGCGTGACGTGCTCGTGCACCCGGACGACCTCGCCGGTGCGCTCGCCCGCATCCGCGGCGAGGACGAGCCCTCCGCGGCCGGCCAGGGCTCCGAGCCCTACGACGACGGCGCCGCCGAGGTCGGGACCGAGGAGCCGGGTCACCCCGGCGCGGGCGGTGCGGACCGCTACGGCTCGGACCCGCTCTCCCACGAGGACGCGGACGTCGCGACCGACTACTACGACGACGCGGACGATTCCGAGACCGAGGACGCCTGGCAGCTGACCGGCCGCTGAGCATCCTCCCGCCCCTCCTGCCCGACCCCACCCGCCCGCACCCCGACCTCCCGGAGCAGCCATGACCACCCCCGCCGCGCCCGTCCCGCTGTGGAACATCGCCAACATCCTCACGATGGTGCGGTGCGTGATGGTGCCCGTCTTCGTCGTGGTCGCCGCGCTCTACCCCGAGTCGGTGGGCGGCCGCTCGCTCGCGGCGGCGATCTTCGTGGTCGCGATGATCACCGACTTCCTGGACGGGTACCTCGCCCGGAGCCGGAACCTCATCACGGACTTCGGCAAGATCGTGGACCCGATCGCGGACAAGGCGATGACCGGTGCCGCCTTCGTCATGCTCTCGGTCTGGGACTACGTCCCGTGGTGGATGACGATCCTGATCCTGGTGCGCGAGTTCGGCATCACGATCATGCGCTTCACGATCCTGAAGTACGGGGCGCTCCCGGCGAACATGGCGGGCAAGGCGAAGACGATGATGCAGTCCATCGCGATCACCTTCTGCCTGCTGCCCTTCGAGCTGCTGTGGTCGCCCGCCCGCTGGATCGGGCTCGCGCTCGTGACGATCGCCTTCGTGCTGACGATCTGGTCGGGTCTGGTGAACCTCAAGGACGGCCTGCGCCTGCGCCGCGAGGCGCTCGCGAGCGGGGCCTGATCCCATGACGACGCCCCGCACGGACGCCGGGACGGGCCACGGAGCGGACGTCGCCGCGGTCATCGCTGCGGCGCGCGCCCAGGGCGTGCAGCTCGCCACGGCCGAGTCGCTCACCGCGGGGGCGGTCGTCGCCCGGCTGGTGGACGTGCCGGGTGCGAGCGCGGTCGTCGCCGGGGGAGCGGCCACGTACTCCTACGCGGCGAAGTCGCGGGTGCTCGCGGTGGACCCCGCGGAGCTCTCCGCCCGCGGCGCCGTCAGCGCGGAGGTCGCGCGGGAGATGGCGGCGGGAGCGCTCGAGCTCTTCGCCGCTGATCTCGCCGTCGCGACCACCGGTGTGGCCGGACCGGGCGCGGACGAGCGCGGGGTCGAGGCGGGGACCGTGTGGATCGGTCTGGCGCGTCGCGGCTCCGCACCGGTGGCGGAGCTGGTGATGCTCGACGGCGATCGGCCGACGGTGCGCGCCGCGGCGGTGGACGCCGCGATCGCGGCTCTCGCCGGGGCGCTCGGCCTGGGCTGACCGTCCGTCCGGACCCGCCGCGCGCCCGTCCGACCTCAGATCCGGCACGACCGCTCCGCGGGCGCCGATGTCACGATCGTCCACATGCCCGGGTATTCCCAGGGGGCATGGGAGCTCGCCCACTACACTCTGGGGAACACTCGACGGGGCAGCGACGTTGTGGAGATCGTGATGACTTCCATGACACCGATGACCCCGATCGCCCGGACCGCTTCCGCGAAGCCGGCTCCGGGAGTGCTGACCGTGCATGACGCGAAGAAGGGAGGCAAGGCCATGGTCCTGTTCCGCCAGGAGCTCGGGGACGTCCTGCGCGACGCCCGCCGCTCCCAGGGTCGCACCCTGCGACAGGTGTCCTCCGATGCCCGGGTCTCGCTGGGCTACCTCAGCGAGATCGAGCGCGGGCAGAAGGAGGCCTCGAGCGAGCTGCTGCACTCGGTGACCGACGCGCTCGGCCTCCCGCTGTCCTTCGTGCTGCGCGAGGTCTCCGACCGCATCGCCGTGGCCGAGGGGGTCGCGGTACCGGACACGGTCCCCGCCGAGCTCACCGACGAGCCGCTGGTCGGCGCCCACTGAGGTGCGGCGCAGCGAGTTCACCGAGCTGGCCGAGCACGTGTTCGGCCCGACGCTCGCACGCACCTACACGCGGGACCTCGTGCTCGAGGAGGTCGGCGGGCTGACCGCCGAGCAGGCCCTCGAGGCGGGGCGTCCCGTGCGCGCGGTCTGGACCGCGCTGTGCGACGCGATGGACGTGCCCGAGGGCTCCCGCTGGGAGGTGCCGCCGGCGGTCCGCCGGCGCTGATCGCCAGGAGCGGCAGGAGCGGCGCGGCACGGTCCTCCCGCTCCTCGACGCCCCCCGGCACGGGGGGAGCGGCCGGGTCCCGCCGTGAGCGCGGGGGACCTCCCCGGCGACACGCCGCCGCTGCTGTTCGCTTCGAACGAGTGTTCGGGTATCGTGATGCCCGACGGTTCCCGCCACCGTCGTCGTTCCTCCCCATGGCGCCTCGGTCCACAGGTCGCCACGAGGGGCACGGCGTTTGTCCGGCGGCCCGCCTACTGTGGCCGCAACGGTCACGCCGCCGGCCCCCGGCCACTCGGAAGGAAAGCCCCCATGGCAGTTCAGAAGTCCGCACCGAAGTCCGCATCCAAGGATCGCGGCACCTCCCTCGACAACGCCCTCGCGCAGATCGACCGCCAGTTCGGCAAGGGCTCGATCATGCGTCTCGGTGACGACACCCGCCCCCCGGTCGAGGTCATCCCGACCGGCGCGGTCGCGCTGGACGCCGCCCTCGGCATCGGCGGCCTGCCCCGTGGGCGCATCGTGGAGATCTACGGCCCGGAGTCCTCGGGCAAGACGACCGTGGCGCTCCATGCGGTCGCGAACGCCCAGCGCAACGGCGGCATCGCCGCCTTCATCGACGCCGAGCACGCCCTGGACCCGGAGTACGCGAAGAAGCTCGGCGTGGACACCGACGCCCTGCTCGTCTCCCAGCCGGACACGGGTGAGCAGGCCCTCGAGATCACGGACATGCTGATCCGCTCCGGCGCCCTCGACATCGTGGTCATCGACTCCGTCGCGGCGCTCGTGCCGAAGGCGGAGATCGAGGGCGAGATGGGCGACTCGCACGTCGGCCTGCAGGCCCGGCTCATGTCCCAGGCGCTGCGCAAGCTCACCGGTGCGCTCGCCGCCTCCGGCACCACCGCGATCTTCATCAACCAGCTCCGCGAGAAGATCGGCGTGTTCTTCGGCAGCCCGGAGACCACCACGGGCGGCAAGGCGCTGAAGTTCTACGCCTCGGTGCGCATGGACATCCGCCGCATCGAGACCCTCAAGCAGGGCCAGGACGCGGTCGGCAACCGCACGCGTGTCAAGGTCGTCAAGAACAAGATGGCCCCGCCCTTCAAGCAGGCCGAGTTCGACATCCTCTACGGCGAGGGCATCTCCCGCGAGGGCGGGCTCATCGACCTCGGCGTGGAGCACGGTGTGGTCCGCAAGTCCGGCGCCTGGTTCACCTACGAAGGTGACCAGCTGGGTCAGGGCAAGGAGAACGCGCGCCAGTTCCTCAAGGACAACACGGACCTCGCCGCGGAGATCGAGGAAAAGATCCTGCGCACGCTGGGCGTGGGCAAGTACGCGACGGAGCAGGCTCCCGCGGAGGATCTGGACGCGGAGCTCCCCGGCGAGGGCGACTTCCTCGACGAGGACGTCCCCGCCGCCATCTGATCGATGGCTCTGTCCACCGAGCACGACGGGCACGGCGCCCCGGAGCAGCAGAATCCGCGCGGATCCGCTCCGGGCGCCGTGCCCGTCGCGGTGTCCCCGGCCGGCGCGCAGGGGCGCGAGCGCTCGGCGGTCCAGGAACGGCTGGCGCGCCGCACGCAGGAGATCCTCGAGCGCCCCCGGCCCGAGAAGGATCCCGACCGCGCCGAGCGCGAGAAGGCGGTCATGCGCGAGTGCCGCTACCTCATGCGTCTGCTGGCCACGCGCCGCCGCTCGCGCGGGGAGATGCTCGAGCGCCTCGAGCGCCGCGAGGTCCCCGGGTCCGTCGCGCACGAGGTGATGGCCCGCATCGAGCGGGCGGATCTCGTGGACGACCGCGCCTTCGCCCACGAATGGGTGCGACAGCGCCGGGAGCTGCGCAGCCTGGGGGACCGGGCCCTGCGCCGCGAGCTCGAGCGGCGCCACGTCGACGGGGAGCTCATCGAGGAGGCGCTCCGCGCCGGTGGTGCGGGCCAGGGGCCCGAGGGGGACCCGGTGAGCGGCGAGGAGGATCGCTGCCGGGAGCTCGTGCGATCCCGGCTCGGGGAGCGGGATCTCGAGCGGCTCGCCGCCGATCGCGACGGCAGCCAGCGGCGACGCCTGTCCCGCCGGCTCGATGCCCTGCTCACCCGCAAGGGCTACCCGGGGGACCTCGCCGTGCAGGTCATCTCGAGCGAGCTGCGCCGCGCCTCCGGCCGCTGAGCCCGCCGGGCCCGCGGGGCGCTCCGGCTGCTGAACCCGCGGAACACTGGACCCGCGGGGCCCGCCGATCCTGCGGAGCGGGTACTGGAGGCTCGGACGCCGTCGGCTCAGACCTCGACGGTCGGCGTGCCCACCACGACGGGCGCCCGGCGCCGTCGGCCGCTGCGTCGCTGCGCCCACACCGCGAGCCGCGAGAGCAGCACGTTCAGGGTCACGTACACCGCCGCGCCCACGGTGAGCAGGGGCAGCAGGTACGAGGCGTTCGTGAGGGCATCGGCCACCCGGCTGATCGATCGCAGCAGCTCCGCGTAGGAGACGATGTAGCCCAGCGAGGAGTCCTTGACGAGCACCACGCCCTGCGCGATGAGGGAGGGCAGCATCATCCTCACCGCCTGCGGCAGCTGCACGTCCCGGTAGGTGAGCGCGGGCCCCATGCCGAGGGACTCCGCGGCCTCCGTCTGCCCCCGGGGGAGGGCGGCGATGCCGGCGCGCAGGATCTCGGCGAACACGGCCGCGTTGTACATGACCAGGCCGAAGACGACCGCCATGAGCGGGGTCGAGCCGGGGATCACGAGGATCGCGAAGAACATCATGAGCACCACGGGCAGTCCGCGGCACACCTCGATGACGCCGATCGCGAGCCAGCGCACCGGGAGCAGGCGTGAGGTGCGCAGGGACACGAGCACCACGGCGAGCACGGCGGCGAGCGGGAGCGCGATGACCGCGGCGAGCAGGGTCGCGCCGAGGCCGCGGAACACCGCCTGCCACACGTGCTTCGTCTCGTAGCCGGCGAAGTTCATCGGCACGTCCCACAGCACGCGCCAGCGCTCGTCGAACACACCGTTCGCGGCGAGACGGGAGACGGCGACCGCGGCCGCGCCGAGGACCACCACGGTGAGCACCACCGAGATGATGCGGCTGCGCCGGCGCTCAGCGGGGCCGGCGACGTCGTACAGGACGGGTCCGCTGCTCATCGGGCGAACGCCACCTTCCGCTCGATGCCCGCGGCGAGACGCCCCAGGGGGATGCAGATGATCAGGTAGCACAGGGCGACGCCCGCGAGGATGCCCAGCACGTCACCGGAGTGGACGTTGGTCAGGCGCCGGGACATGGCGAACAGCTCGAGCACGCTGAAGGCGCCCGCGACGGAGGTGTTCTTCACGAGGGCGATGAGCACGTTGATGAGCGGCGGGATCGCGGTGCGGAACGCCTGCGGGAGCACGACGATCGCGAGGTTCTGGCCGAAGGACATGCCGAGCGAGCGGGCCGCCTCCGCCTGGCCGACCCCCACGGAGTTGATGCCCGAGCGCACCGCCTCCGCGACGAAGGCGGAGGTGTAGGAGCTCAGCGCGATGATCGCCGCGGCCTTGTACTCGAGCGTGAAGCCCATCGACGGGGTCACGAAGACGTAGAAGAAGAAGACGATCGTGAGCGGGGTGTTGCGCAGGAACTCCGTGTAGAGCGTGGCGACGGTGCGCAGGGGCAGGTAGGGGGAGACGCGGAGGCCCGCGACCACCGTGCCGACGACGAGCGCGATCGCGCCGGAGACGGCGGCGAGCATCAGCGTGGTGCTGAACGCCTGCCACAGCAGGTCGTGCTCGAGCAGGAGGCTGCGCATGCGAGGGCTCCTCGGGGCGGGAAGGGGCGCCGGTCAGGTCGCGAGGACCGGGCCGGCGCCCGGGACGATGGCGGTGAGGACGGGGTGACGCGGGCGGTCGCCGGCGCCGGGCGGGCGCGCGGGTCCCGTCCGGGCGGCCTCAGTAGCGGTCGATCTCCGGCGGGTCCGGGGTGGGCAGCACCGCGCCCGCGGTCGCCTCCCAGGCCTTGGCCCAGCTGCCGTCGTCGTAGGCGGCCTGGAGGGTGTCGTTGACGAAGGCGCGGAAGTCGTCGTCGCCCTTCTTCAGGCCGATCCCGTACGGCTCCTCGGTGAAGGTCGCGCCGTCGCCCACGAGCTTGAGCTCCTCCTTGTTCGCGGCGACGAAGCCCGCGAGGATCACGTTGTCCGTGGTGACGGCGTCGACCTGGCCGTTGGTGAGCGCCGTGACGCAGTTGGAGTAGGTGTCGAAGGTCGAGAGCTCCGCCTCGGGGTGGTTGTCGGTCATGTACTGCGCGGGTGTCGAGCCCTCCACGGAGGCGACCTTCTTGCCCTCGAGGGTGTCCTCGCCGGTGATGTCCTCGTTGTCCTTCGTGACCATGAGCGCCTGTCCGGCCACGTAGTAGGGGCCCGCGAAGTCCACGACCTCCTTGCGGGTGTCGTTGATCGTGTAGGTCGCGACGACGAGGTCGACCTTGCCGTTCTCGATGAAGGGCTCGCGGTTCGCGGAGACCGTCTCGACCCATTCGATGGACTTCTTCTCGATGCCGAGGGCGGCGGCGATCAGCGTGCCGATCTCGACGTCGAAGCCGGCGGGTGTGCCGTCCGGCCCGGCCTGCCCGAACAGCGGCTGGTCGAACTTGGTGCCGATGGTGATCTTGCCGGCGTCGGCGAGCTTCTTCATGGTCGAGCCGTCGGCGAAGGTCGCGTCCTCGGCGACCTCGGGCTCGTCGGAGGACGAGGAGCCGCCGCAGGCGGCGAGGACGATCGCGGCGGCGAGTCCGGCGCCGCTGGTGAGGAGGAGTCGTCGGCTGGTGGTCATGGCATGCTCCTTGGCGGTCGGGACGGGGTCAGTGCTGCAGGATCTTCGCGAGGAAGTCCTGGGCGCGCTCGGTGCGGGGCTGGGCGAAGAACTCCTCCGGCGGGGCGACCTCGAGGATCCGCCCGTCATCCATGAAGACGACGCGATCCGCGGTGCGGCGGGCGAAGCCCATCTCGTGGGTCACGACGATCATGGTCATGCCGTCCTTCGCGAGCCCCGTCATGACCTCGATGACCTCGTTGATCATCTCGGGGTCCAGGGCGGAGGTGGGCTCGTCGAAGAGCATGACCTTGGGGGCCATGGCGAGGGAGCGGGCGATCGCGACGCGCTGCTGCTGCCCGCCGGAGAGCTGGGCGGGGAGCTTCCGGGCCTGGTCGGCGACGCCGACCCGCTCGAGCAGCTCCATGGCGCGGGCCTCCGCCTCCTTGCGCGGCACCTTCTTCACCTTGATCGGGGCGACGGTGACGTTGTCGAGGACCGTCTTGTGGGCGAAGAGGTTGAAGGACTGGAACACCATGCCGACCTCGGAGCGCAGGCGCGCGAGGCCGGGGCCGGAGGTGGGGAGCGGCTCGCCGTCGATGCGGATCTCGCCCTCGTCGATCGTCTCGAGCCGGTTGATGGTGCGGCACAGCGTGGACTTGCCCGAGCCGGAGGGGCCGAGCACCACGACGACCTCGCCCGCGGCGACGCTCAGGTCGACGTCCTTCAGCACGTGGAGGTCGCCGAAGTGCTTCTGGACCCCCTCCATCGCGACGAGGGGGCGTGCGCCCGGGCTCCCGGCAGGCGGGAGCGCGGATGTGGTCTGGGTCATGTCCTGCACCGTAGACCCCGCCGCGGAGGGCCGCCGGGCGGGTCGGGGGACCGTCACCCCATCGTGACCTGCGTCGGCCGGGGGCGCGGGCGTGATCTCCCTCCGAACCCGCCCGTCGGGGCGCCGTCGACCCGCACCGGGAGCCCTGCCCGCCGTACCCTGGGACCACCATGAGCACGCAGCAGATCGACCCGGCGCCGCGCGGCACCTATCAGGTGCGCACCTTCGGCTGCCAGATGAACGTCCACGACTCCGAGCGCCTGACCGGACTCCTCGAGGAGGCCGGCTACGCCGCCGCGCCCGCCGACGCCGACGCCAAGCGCGGAGAGGTCGACGTCGTCGTCTTCAACACCTGCGCGGTCCGCGAGAACGCGGACAACAAGCTCTACGGCAACCTCGGCGCGCTGCGCCCCGCGAAGCGCGCGAACCCCCGCATGCGGATCGCCGTGGGCGGCTGCCTCGCGCAGAAGGACCGCTCGAGCATCGTGGACCGTGCCCCCTGGGTGGACGTCGTCTTCGGCACGCACAACATCGGCGCGCTGCCCACGCTCCTGGACCGGGCCGCGCACCGCCGCGAGGCGCAGGTGGAGATCCTCGAGTCCCTCGACGTCTTCCCCTCGACCCTGCCCACGCGCCGGGAGTCCTCCTACGCGGCCTGGGTCTCGATCTCCGTGGGCTGCAACAACACCTGCACCTTCTGCATCGTCCCCTCGCTGCGCGGCACCGAGAAGGACCGCCGGCCCGGGGACGTGCTCGCCGAGGTGCGCGACGTCGCCGAGGCGGGCGCCCTCGAGGTGACCCTCCTGGGCCAGAACGTGAACTCCTACGGCGTCGAGTTCGGGGACCGCGGCGCCTTCGCGAAGCTCCTGCGCGCGTGCGGGGACGTCGAGGGCCTCGAGCGGGTCCGCTTCACCTCGCCCCATCCCGCGATGTTCACCGACGACGTCATCGACGCGATGGCGGAGACCCCCAACGTCATGCCGCAGCTGCACATGCCGCTGCAGTCCGGCTCCGACGACGTCCTGCGCCGCATGCGCCGCTCCTACCGCAGCCGGAAGTTCCTCGGGATCCTCGAGCGGGTCCGGGACCGCATCCCGGAGGCCGCCATCACGACGGACATCATCGTCGGCTTCCCCGGGGAGACGGAGGAGGACTTCGCGCGCACCCTCGAGGTCGTCGAGGAGAGCCGCTTCGCGAGCGCCTTCACCTTCCAGTACTCGATCCGCCCGGGGACGCCCGCCGCGACCATGGAGGACCAGGTCCCCAAGGAGGTCGTCCAGGAGCGCTACGAGCGTCTCGTCGCCCTCCAGGACCGCATCACCTTCGAGGAGAACCGGACCCGCGAGGGGAAGGTCGTCGAGGTGCTCGTCGCCGAGGGGGAGGGGGACCGCGACGCGGAGACCCATCGCGTCTCCGGCCGCTCCCGCGACCATCGCCTCGTGCACCTCGCGCTGCCGTCGGACCTCCCCGAGGCGCAGCGCCCGCGCCCCGGCGACATGGTCACGACGACGATCACCCGCGCGGCGCCCTTCTACCTGCTCGCGGACTCCGCCCTCGAGGCCCCGCTCGCACGGCTGACCCCGGAGCAGTTCTCGGTGCGCCGCACGCGCTCGGGGGACCTCTGGGAGCAGGGTGCCCTGGGGCTCGACGCGACCTGCGGCACGGGCCACGGCGGCGGGGGAGCGGGCGGGCCGGTCACCCTGGGCATGCCCTCCCTGCGCCGCGGCTGACGCCGCCCCGGACGTGAGGACGGCCGGCACCCCGCGGGGTGCCGGCCGTCCTCATGCGTGGTGCGGGATCAGCCGTCGAGGTCGTCGAGCTCGGCGCCGAGGCGGTCCTCGAGGCTGTGGAAGAACGCGATGACGGTGCTCAGCCCGCAGGTGAGCGCGCTGTCGACCTGGGCGTCGAGGGCGCCGGCGCGGAAGTCCGCGGCGAGCTCGCCGTAGACGCCGAGCAGGCCCTCGGACTCACGCCGCACGTAGACCTTGGGCCACACGCGGTTCATGTTCCACTCGTTGCAGAGCTTGATCATCTGCACCTTGCGGGACATGTCCACGCTGTGGTTCCAGCGCCCGCGGGTCTGCAGGACGCCGTGGTCCTCGCCGCTGAGCATGAACTGGAATCGGTAGTCGTCGAAGCGCGCCCGGAGGATCTCGGGATGCGCCTCGTCCTCCACATAGGCGTAGCCGTGGCGGGTCAGCGCCTGCTGCACCCGCTGCAGGGACATCGGCGTCAGGCCCTCGGCCGAGTCCGCCAGCAGGCGGTCCTCGTTCGCGGTAGTCACGTGCACCTCGGTGGTCTCGCTCGGGAACGGTGGAGCCCCGGTGCCGGGGCGGGCCTCACCCTACCCCGTCCCCTGCAAGAAGGCCCGGCCGCCCGACGTGATCCCGCTGACCCCTCGACGAGCTCGCCCTCGGACCCGGCGGATAGGGTGCTCGCCATGGAGAACGCCCCGCTGATCGCGATCGTCGGCGCGACCGCGACGGGCAAGTCCGACCTCGCGATCGCGCTCGCCCGGCACCTGGACGGCGAGGTCGTCAACGCGGACGCCCTGCAGCTGTACCGCGGCATGGACATCGGCACCGCGAAGGTCCCCCCGGCGGAGCGGCTCGGCGTGCCCCATCACCAGCTCGACGTGCTCGACGTGACGGAGGAGGCGAGCGTCTCCGCGTACCAGGCCGCCGCCCGGGCGGACCTCGCGGCGATCCGTGACCGAGGGCGGGTGCCGATCCTCGTGGGCGGCTCCGGTCTCTACGTGCGCGCCGTCCTCGACGACCTCGAGTTCCCGCCCACCGATCCGGAGGTCCGCGCCCGCTGGGAGCGCCGCGCGGAGGAGATCGGCGCCCCGGCCCTCCACGAGGAGCTCGCCCGACGGGACCCCGGGGCGGCGAGCAGCATCGGTCCCGGGGACGTGCGGAGGATCGTGCGGGCCCTCGAGGTCGGCGAGCTCACCGGCCGCCTCTTCGCGGCGTTCCTCCCGCGGCCCCTGCACCGCGACCCCTCGACGGTGCAGATCGGGCTGCGGCAGGACCGCGGCGCGCTGCACGAGCGGATCGCGCGGAGGGTGGACGGCATGCTCGCGGCGGGGCTGCTCGAGGAGGTCGCCGCGCTGCGCGAGCGCGGTCTGGACCGCGGGGTCACGGCGCGGCGCGCGATCGGCTACGAGCAGGGACTCGCCGTGCTCGACGGGACGATGACGACCGAGCAGGCGCGGGAGTCCACGGTGGTCGGCACCCGGCGGCTCGTGCGCAAGCAGGACACCTGGTTCCACCGCGACGCACGGGTGCGCTGGATCGACGGTGCCGACCCGGCGGCGGGGCGAGCGCTGGATCACGTGCTCGAGGACGCCCTCGCCGCGCTGGCCTAGGCTCGGACCATGAGCACTCCTGCGCCGTACGGACGGTCGACCCCCGCGGGTCCGCGCTTCCCCGAGGGGCTCCGCTTCTCCAAGGGCCACGGCACCCGCAACGACTTCGTGCTGCTGGACGACCCCGACGGCGCGATCGACCTGGACGCGGCCGCGGTCACGGCCCTCGCCGACCGTCGCTCCGGGGTGGGCGGCGACGGCGTGATCCGCGCGGTGCGCACGCGTGCGGCCGGGATCGACGCCCCGGCGGACGCCCCCGAGTGGTTCATGGACTACCGCAACGCCGACGGCTCGATCGCCGAGATGTGCGGTAACGGGGTGCGCGTGGTCGCGGCCTTCCTGCGCCGCGAGGGGCACGTGCGCGAGGACCGCTTCCCGCTCTGGACCCGCGCGGGCGTGCGCACCGTCGAGATGCTCGCCGACCCGACGGCGGAGGATCCCGCCTGGCGCGTGCGCGTCGGCATGGGCGAGGCGGGGATCTCCCGGACGGGCCGCACGGTCCACGTCGAGGGCCACGACCTCGAGGTCACCGACGTCGACATGGGCAATCCGCATGCCGTCGCGTTCCTCCCCGAGGGCGTGGCGCTCGAGGACCTCGACCTCACCCGCCGCCCGGGGCTCTCCCCGGAGCCGGAGCACGGCGCGAACATCGAGCTCGTGGTCACGCGCGGTGAGCGGCACGTGGCGATGCGCGTCCACGAGCGCGGGGTGGGGGAGACCGAGTCCTGCGGCACGGGCGTCGCCGCCACGGCGGTCGCGGCCGCCCTGCGCGCGGGGGACGACACCCGCCTGCCCTGGCGGGTCGACGTCCTCGGCGGCACCCTCGAGGTGGGCTGGACCGATCAGGGCGAGGTCACGCTCGCCGGCGCCGCCGAGATCGTCGCCGACGGCACCCTGCTCCTCTGAGCCCCGCCGGCCCGGGGTGACCGGGTCCCCTCGCTCCGCCTCAGCGGGCGGGCCCCACCTCGAGGACCCGGAAGCCCTTGGCGCTCGCGACCTTGGCGACCTCGCGGCCCGGCAGCTGCTCGCCGAGCCACCGGGCCAGCGGGTCCGCACCGAGGTTCTTGCCCACGACCATCGCCGCGGTGCCCTCGGGGGTGAGGCGGCCGATCCACGTCAGCAGCAGCGCGTGGAGGGCCTCCTTGCCGATCCTGATCGGCGGGTTCGACCAGATCGCGTCGAGGGTGAGGTCGTCAGGGACCTCCTCGGGCGCGATGACGTGGACGTTCCCCAGCCCGAGGGTCGCGGCGTTCTCCGCCGTGAGGTCGCGGGCGCGCTCCGAGACGTCGACCGCCCAGACCTCGGCGTCCGGGTGCAGCAGCGCCGCCGTGAGCGCGATCGGGCCCCATCCGCAGCCGAGGTCCAGCAGCCGGGCGCCGGGCGGCACGGGGGAGATCTCGTCGAGCCGCGCGAGCATCACCGCCGTGGCCTTGTCCAGGCCGTGCCCGCTGAACACGGAAGAGCTCGAGACCAGGTGCCGCTCCTCGCCGGCGAGGCTCACCCGCAGCGGGAAGCGGGTGTCCTCGGTCGAGGGGGAGGGGGAGAAGTAGTGCTCGTCCACCCCGGCAGGATACGGAGGCCTGCGCCGGCGTGCGGCGAGCTCGGCGCCGGGGCGGGTGCGCCGTGGGCAAAATCCCTCGACCCCGGCGCGGGGGCGTGGGATTCTGGGACGACCCGGTGCCGCCGGGCCCCTGTCGTCCCCCATGAGGAGATCCCTGAACGTGCCCATCGCCTTCCATCCCGATTCCGAGCCCGACACCGACGTCGTGCCGAGCAGCGCCCCGGGAGCAGAAGCCGCCGAGAGCACGATCCCGGGCTCCCGCACCCGTGACCCGCTGACCGAGCGCATCCTCGCCCGCGGCGACGCCTCCGTCTCGTCGGTCACCTACGACTCCACGACCGACGGGGACCAGCTCGACCTCGCCGACCGCCATGCCCTGCGCCGCGTCGCCGGGCTGCGCACCGACATCGAGGACGTCACCGAGGTCGAGTACCGCCAGCTGCGGCTCGAGCGCGTGGTCCTCGCGGGCCTCTACACCTCCGGCGACGTGGCGGAGGCGGAGAACAGCCTGCGCGAGCTCGCCGCGCTCGCCGAGACGGCGGGCTCCGAGGTGCTCGAGGGCGTCATGCAGCGCCGTGCCCATCCCGATCCCGCGACCTTCCTGGGTCGCGGCAAGGCCGCCGAGCTCGCCGAGGTCGTCACCGAGGTCGGCGCGGACACGGTCATCGCCGACGGCGAGCTGGCCCCCAGCCAGCGCCGTGCCCTCGAGGACATCGTCAAGGTGAAGGTCGTGGACCGCACCGCGCTGATCCTCGACATCTTCGCCCAGCACGCCAAGTCTCGCGAGGGCAAGGCGCAGGTGGAGCTCGCGCAGCTCGAGTACCTGCTGCCGCGACTGCGCGGCTGGGGCGACTCCATGTCGCGTCAGGCCGGCGGGCGCGTCGCCGCGGGCGGCGCGGGCATGGGCTCCCGCGGCCCCGGCGAGACGAAGATCGAGCTGGACCGCCGGCGCATCCGCGACCGCATGTCCAAGCTGCGCCGCGAGATCAAGGCCATGGCCCCGGGGCGCGAGGCGCAGCGCGCGGACCGCCACCGCAACCAGGTGCCCTCCGTCGCGATCGCCGGCTACACCAACGCCGGGAAGTCCTCCCTGCTCAACCGCCTCACCGGGGCGGGCGTGCTCGTCGAGAACGCGCTGTTCGCGACGCTGGACCCGACGGTCCGGCGCACGCGGACCCCGGACGGCCGCGAGTACACCTACGCGGACACGGTGGGCTTCGTGCGGCACCTGCCCACGCAGCTCATCGAGGCCTTCCGCTCGACGCTCGAGGAGGTCGGCGACGCGGACCTCCTGCTCCACGTCGTCGACGCCTCCCACCCGGACCCGGAGGGCCAGATCCGCGCCGTGCGCACCGTGCTCGGCGAGATCGAGGGCTTCGACGTGCCCGAGATCGTCGTGCTGAACAAGGCCGACATCGCCGCCCCGGAGACCCTCGCCCGGATCCGATCCCAGGTGGGGCTCTCCGCGGTGGTCTCCGCCCGCACGGGAGCCGGCATCGAGGAGCTGCGCGAGCTCATCGCGGAGCACCTGCCCCGTCCCGCCGTCGAGGTGGACCTCGTGGTGCCCTACTCGCGGGGCGACCTGATCTCGCGGGCGCACGACACGGGCGAGGTGCTGGGTGAGGAGCATCTCGCCGAGGGCACCCACCTGCACGCCCGTGTCGACGAGGCGCTCGCCGCGGAGCTGCGCGGCGCGGCCTGAGCCGGAGCGCGGGGGCGCGCGGATACCCTGATCCGATGACCGCAGCCCCCGCCTCCGAGGCGTCCGTCGCCTCCCTGTCCACCCTGATGGAGGCGGCCGTCGGGGCCATCGGCGGCAGCCCCCGCGAGGGGCAGTCCGCGATGGCGGAGGCCGTCGACACGGCCATGCGGGGTCAGCGCCATCTGCTCGTCCAGGCGGGCACCGGCACCGGCAAGTCCCTCGCCTACCTCGTCCCCGCCCTGCGGCACGCGGTGACCTCGGGGCGCCCGGTCGTCGTCTCCACGGCGACGATCGCGCTGCAGACCCAGCTGATCCGCAAGGACCTCCCGCGGATCGTCGACGCGCTCGCCCCGCACCTCCCGCGCACGCCCACCTTCGCCCTGCTCAAGGGGCGCGGGAACTACCTGTGCCGGCACAAGATGGACGGCGGCTACCCCGTCGAGGATCCCGGCTCCCTCTTCTCCGAGGCCGCGGTGGACCCCGCCTCCGGCGCGAGCGAACGGCTCGGGGACCAGGTGCGGCGACTGCGCGCCTGGGCGGAGGAGACGGACACGGGTGACCGCGACAGCCTCGAGGACCCGGTCTCCGACCGCGCCTGGCGGCAGGTCTCCGTGCTGGGCAACCAGTGCCTCGGCCAGACCTGTCCGATGGTCGGCTCCTGCTTCGCCGAGCGCAGCCGCGAGATCGCGAAGGAGGTCGACGTCATCGTCACGAACCATGCGCTGCTCGCGATCGACGCCTTCGACGGCCACGGGATCATCCCCGAGCACGACGTGGTCGTCTTCGACGAGGCCCACGACCTCACCTCCCGCGTCACCGGCGCCGTCACCGAGGTGCTCGTGCCCGGCATGGTGCGGGGGACCGTGCGCGACCTCCGGGGCCTGGGCATGGCCGCGACCGCGCTCGACGACGCCGGCGACGAGCTGCGCGAGGCCCTCGCGCTCGTCCCCGACGGGCGGGTGATCGGGGACCTCCCGGAGCGCCTCGCCGATGCGATCGAGCAGCTGCGGGTCCAGGCCCGCACCGCCCACACCGACGCCAAGGACGCGGGGGACGAGGGTGTGGTCGGCACGGCCGGCGCGCGCAAGGCCGTCCGCTCGAGCCTGCAGGAGATCATCGACGTCTGCGAGCGTCTCCTGGACCCGGCGGAGGACGACGTCGTCTCCGTCTCCCACTCGCCCGTCACCGGGCGCTCGAGCGTGCAGGTGGCGCCGCTGAGCGTCGCGCTCGCCATGCGCGGGGCGATCCTCGAGCACCGCACGGCCGTGCTCGCCTCCGCGACCCTCGCCCTGGGCGGCCGCTTCGAGCCGCCCGCGGGGGAGGTGGGGCTCGCGCGCGCGGCCCGCACCGCGGTGGACGAGGTCCCCTCCCGCGAGGACCACGGCGCCTGGGCGGGTCTCGACGTCGGAAGCCCGTTCGCCTACCGCCGCCAGGGCATCCTCTACACGGCCGCGCATCTGCCGCGGCCGGGCCGCGAGGGGCCGAGCATCGAGATGCTCGACCATCTGACGGAGCTCGTGGAGGCCTCGCACGGCGGTGCGCTGTGCCTGTTCTCCTCCCGCCGGGGCGCGGAGCTCGCCGCGGAGCACGTGCGCGCCCGGCTCGACCTCCCCATCGGTGTGCAGGGGGAGGACTCGATGGGCAATCTCGTGCGGGACTTCCGTGAGGACCCGGACACGAGCCTCTTCGGCACGCTCACCCTGTGGCAGGGCGTGGACGTCCCCGGGCAGGCCTGCCGCCTGGTGACGATCGACCGCATCCCGTTCCCGCGGCCGGACGATCCGCTGACGGCGGCGCGCCAGGAGCGCGTGGACCAGCGGGGGAGCAGCGGCTTCATGGCGGTCTCCGTGCAGCATGCGGCGCTGCTCATGGCGCAGGGCGCGGGCCGGCTCATCCGCACGCAGGAGGATCGCGGCATGGTCGCGGTGCTCGACCCGCGGCTGGCGACGGCCCGCTACGGGCAGGTGCTGCGGGCGGCGATGCCTCCGCTGTGGCCCACCCAGGACCCGCGCGTCGCCGTCGACGCGCTCCGGCGGCTCAGCGCCTCCTGAGCCGGGCGGTCCCAGGGCCCGGGGGCGTCAGGCCCTGGGCCGGGACGAGCCCGAGCCCGAGCCCGAGCCCCGGCAGGACATGGGCCCGGAACGACCCGGCCTGGCAGGACCTCAGACCGCGCGGAGGACGGCGACGACCTTGCCGAGGATCTCGGCGGCGTCGCCGAGGATCGGCGTGAAGGCCGGGTTGTGCGGCATGAGCCAGATGTGGCCGTCCCGCTGGGCGAACGTCTTGACGGTCGCCTCGCCGTCGATCATCGCGGCGACGATCTCGCCCTTCTCCGCCGTGGGCTGCGAGCGGACGACGACCCAGTCGCCGTCGCAGATCGCCGCGTCGATCATCGACTCGCCGACCACCTGCAGCAGGAAGAGGTCGCCGTCGCCGACGAGCCGCTCGGGCAGCGTGAAGACGTCCTCGACCTGCTCCTGCGCGGTGATGGGGACGCCTGCGGCGATCCGTCCCACGAGCGGAACGGGCACGGAGGGGCCGGCCATGACCTCGGAGGGATCTGCCTCCTGCTCGGGGGCGCCGTCCTCCCCGGGCATGACGACCTCCATCGCGCGCGGGCTGCGCGGGTCGCGGCGCAGGAATCCCTTGCGCTCGAGCACCTGGAGCTGGTGGGAGACCGAGGAGGACGAGGTGAGTCCCACGGCGTCGCCGATCTCCCGGATGGTGGGCGGGTAGCCGCGCGAGCGCAGCGACGCGGTGATGGTCTCCAGCACGAGCCGCTGGCGACGGGAGAGCGCGGCCGTGGACTCGGACGGCGACTCCTCGCGCAGGCGGCGGAGCGGCGCGGGTCGGGACGGGATGCTCGGCGACATCGGGCGGTCCTCCTGGCTTCGTCTGTCTGACCCTCGCGGTTCGGTGGTCGTGTCACCCAGGGTAGGTCGGCCGGGAGCGAACTCCAAACATGTGTTCGAGTTTTCTCTTGCGTGTCGCGAAGCTCTGCCCTAGAGTCGCACAGAGATTCGATCGAACAGGAGTTCGTAAGATGCACACTCGTCAGGCCACCGTCACCGCCCTTCCCCTGCGTGACGCCTCCGCCGTCGCCCGCCCTGCTCGTGCAGGTGTTCGACTGGAGGTCACCCGTCGGGGCCGCATGCTCGTCACCGCGATCGCCTTCCTCCTCGGGCTGGCCGTCGCCGCCCTCGCCCTGCTCGTCCTCGACGTCCCCTCCGCCCTCGCGGGTGACGGGGCCGACGGCGAGCGGACGGTCACCGTCGCCGCCGGCGACGACCTCTGGTCCTACGCCGATCTCTACGCCCCCGAGGGCATGAGCGACGCCGACTTCGTCACCGAGGTCCGCGCGCTCAACGAGCTCCCCACCCCGCGCCTCACGCAGGGCCAGGAGATCGTGCTGCCGGCCGCGGATCCCGCCGGGCGCTGATCCCCCGGGCCAGGTACCCTGGCCCGATGCACTGCCCGTACTGCCGCCATCCCGATTCGAGGGTCGTCGACTCGCGCACGTCCGACGACGGCGGCACGATCCGGCGCCGGCGCCAGTGCCCCCAGTGCTCCCGCCGGTTCTCCACCACGGAGACGGCCTCGCTCTCCGTGCTCAAGCGATCCGGGGTGAGCGAGCCCTTCAGCCGCGCGAAGGTCATCTCCGGCGTGCGCAAGGCCTGCCAGGGCCGTCCCGTCTCCGACGATCAGCTCGCCGTCCTCGCGCAACGCGTCGAGGAGGACATCCGCGGATCGGGCCAGGCGGAGATCGACGCCCACGGCGTCGGGCTCGCGATCCTGCAGCCGCTCCAGGAGCTGGACCTCGTGGCCTACCTCCGCTTCGCGAGCGTGTACCAGGGGTTCGAGTCCCTCGACGACTTCGAGGCGGCGATCCGTCGGCTTCGCGACGAAGGTCCGGCCTCGTCCTGAGACTCGTCCACCAGGTGGTGGATAGTGGTCAGGAGACTCCCAGGGTGTGCGTAAGATAGCCCCCGTGCGCTCGCGCGGCGCACATCTGATCGGCGGTCGTGGAGGGGAAGCCACGGCCGCCGATCTCTGTCCGTGGACCCGCCCCGAGCGGAGCCTCCCGCCCGCCCCGGGCCGCGGGACGCCGGGCACCGTGGGGGCACAGGGCGCAGGAGGCTCAGCCGCCGACGCCCTCCGGCAGGTCCCGGGCGTGCACCACGCCCAGATGGGTCGTGGGCCGGGTCATCGCGACATAGAGGTCCCCGGCGCCGTGCTGCTCCACGAGCTCCGCCGGCTCCACGACGACGACCGCGTCGAACTCGAGGCCCTTCGCGTCCTGAGCGCTCATCACCGCGATCTCGTCGTCGACACCGGAGGATCCCAGCCCGATCCGTCCCTGTCCGGACACCGCGCCGTGCTCCTGGAGCGCGCGGGCCACCTCGCCGATCCGCTCCGGGGCCGTGATCACCGCGGTCCGGCCGGTCCGGCCGTCGCGCCAGGACAGGACCGCCCGGGCGGCGCCCGCGGCGAGCTCGTCCGTTCCCACCCTGAGGATCTCCGGGTCGCTCGCGCCCTCGCGCACCGAGCTCACCGTCGTGACCGGCAGATCGTGCGCGGCCGCCATGGCGAGGGCCCGCTCCATGATCCGGGCCGGCGTGCGGTAGTTGACCGTGAGGTTCTCGACCTGGAGACGGTCCTGCACGTACGGGGAGAGCGCGGCGGACCACGAGGAGGTCCCGCCCGCGGAGGAGGTCTGCGCGACGTCGCCCACGACGGTGAACGACTTCGTCGGGCAGCGGCGCATGAGGGCGCGCCAGCTCATGGGGGAGTGCTCCTGCGCCTCGTCGACCACGACGTGGCCGTAGGTCCACGAGCGCTCGGAGGAGGCGCGCTCGGCGAGGGAGCGCCCGTCGCGGACCCGCGTGACCTGGTCGGCGAGGTCCTCAGCGCGCACGATCCCCGAGCTGTCCACG
This sequence comes from Brachybacterium sp. NBEC-018, assembly GCF_024860185.1. Classification (NCBI taxonomy): domain Bacteria; kingdom Bacillati; phylum Actinomycetota; class Actinomycetes; order Micrococcales; family Dermabacteraceae; genus Brachybacterium; species Brachybacterium sp. NBEC-018. Next base: position 3,247,496 of record NZ_CP100650.1, on the reverse strand, counting down.
TTCTCGAGCACGCGCCGGGCGTACTCGACGTCCGCCGCACGCCGGGAGGCGGCCTCCTGGGCGCGGGCCTCGTCGGGCGCGGAGTCCTCCCCGAGGAGCTCGGCGACCTCGTCGAGCAGCGGCACGTCCTCGACGGTCCAGGGCTCGTCCTTGCCGCGCACGAGGAGATGCACGTGGTCGGCGAGAGAGCGCGGGGCGGCCTCCTGCAGGCGGTCGGGCCGCGAGAGCAGGATCCGCAGGAAGCCCTGCGGCGAGTAGGGGAGCCAGGCCAGGTTCAGCGCCCGGCGCACGTCGGGATCGCTCCGCAGATCGGAGAGGAGGTCGCCGCGGTCCTCGGGGACCACGGTGCGCCCCTCGGCGGCGAGCGCCTTCTCGTAGCGGGTGACGAGCCGGTTGAGCGCGGCGCGCACGAAGACCGCGCGCGCGGCGTTGTGGGGCTTGTGCCCCGAGCGTGCCTCGCGCCGGGCGCCGCGCACGTCGTCCCGGCTGAGCACGAGCTCGGTCCCGTCGATGCGCAGGCGCACGTCCTCCGCGGGGATGCGCTGGCGCTGCTTGACCGCACGGGAGAGCAGCTCGGCCATGTCGGCGTGGCCCTTGATGCGGGCGACGGGGTCCGGATCGTGCAGCGTCGTCTCGACGCCGGGGTACAGGGTCCCCGGCGTGGTCATCACGACGCCGGACTCGCCGAGGCTCGGCAGCACGCGCTCGATGTAGCGGAGGAACCCCTGGGTGGGGGCCATGATCAGCACGCCCGTGTGCTCGAGACGGCGGCGGTGGGTGTAGAGCAGGTAGGCCGCGCGGTGGAGCGCCACGGCGGTCTTGCCGGTGCCCGGCCCGCCCTGGACCACGAGCACGCCACGGTTCTCGGAGCGGATGATGCGGTCCTGCTCGGCCTGGATGGTCGCGACGATGTCGCCCATGCGTCCGGTGCGGCGCTCGGAGACCGCGGCGAGCAGGGCGCCCTCGCCCTGGAGGACCACGTCGTCCCCCTCGGCGAGCACCGTTGGGTCCAGGACGTCGTCCTCCAGGCCGGTGATTGTGCGGCCGCGGCTGATGAGGTGGCGCCGCAGGCGCACCCCCTGCCGGTCGGCGCTGGTGGCCTGGTAGAAGGGGGCGGCGGCGGGCGCCCGCCAGTCCACGAGCATCTGCTCGCGCTCCGCGGTGAACAGGCCGATGCGGCCGATGTACCGCCGGGCGTCCTCCTCGGTGTCGAGCCGCCCGAAGACCACGCCGTGGGACACCGAGCGCAGCAGCGCGAGGCGGTCCTCGTACAGCGCCATGAAGGAGTCCCGCTCGGAGCGGTTCTGATGGGTGGAGGCGTGCTGGGACGCCTGGATGCTCTCGAGGTTCCCCTCGACCTGGATGATGAGCTCGTCGAGCCGTGCGTAGAGTCGATCGGCGTGCGTCTGCTCACGCGCGATCTCGCGACGGATCTGCTCCTCGGCGTCGTCCACGGACCTGCTCCCCCTGACGGTTCCACTCCTGCCGGCCGCCGACCGAGGACATCGGGCCGGCGGAGCGCGGTGGTCCATTATGGTGGACGCGCCTGGGTGCGCGCGCCACCCGTCGGCCCGGGAGGAGGGGACAGATGCGGGATCCTCGGGATCTGTATTCGTTCGAGGCCTCGGAGCTGCTCGAGGCGGTGCCCCGGGAGGGTCTCACGCTCGTCCACGCGCTGCCCGGCATGGTCGACGCCGGGAACGCCTGCCGCATCGCGGCGACCTATCTCCGCGACGAGCTGCGCCACGTCCGGCTCGTGAGCTTCGACGTCGATGAGCTGCTGGACTATCGCGGCTCCCGCCCGCAGGCGGTCTTCGACGGGGTCTCCTTCCAGAGGGTCGAGATCCCCGAGCTCACGCTCTCGCTCATGTACGACGACTCGGACCGGCCGTTCCTGCTCCTGGACGGGCCGGAGCCCGATCTCCAGTGGAAGCGGCTCGCCCAGGCGATCGTGGACCTCGTGGAGTTCTTCGGCGTGCGCCGGGTGGTGGGGATGCAGGCCGTCCCCATGGCCGTTCCGCACACCCGCCCGATCGGTCTGTTCGCGCACGCGAACGATCCCGAGCTGCTCGGCGGCCGGGACCGTCGCCCGCCCGAGGGGTCGCTGCGGCCCGAGGAGGGCGCGGAGATCGTGATTCCCGCCGGCTTCGGTGCGCTCCTCGAGGTCGAGCTGGGCCGCGCCGGTCATCCGGCGATGGGCTACGCGGCCCAGGTGCCGCACTACCTGGCCCGCACGGACTTCCCCGCGGGCGCGCTCGCGCTGCTGCGCCGGGTCTCCGGAGGAGCGGGGCTGGACCTGCCGCTCGTGGCGCTGGGGGACCTCACGGACGCCGCCGGTGCGGCCCTCGAGAGCACTCTCGAGCGCAACGCCGAGGTGGGGCAGGTCGTCAGCGCCCTGGAGGAGCAGTACGACGCGGACCGTGACGAGGAGGGGTCCCCGCTCGCGACGACGGTCGACATGCCGACCGCGGACGAGATCGGTGACCACTTCGAGCGTTTCCTCGCGGATCGTGACGGCGACGGACGGGAGTCCCCGCCGTCGCTGTGATCACCCCGGCCCCTCGGGGTCGGGACCGCATGTGAACAGCGCCACCTCCGTGCCAGAATGGTCGCTCCGCAGCAACGGGGTCGCACGGGCGGCCGCCGCAGGACGCACACGAGGAGAAGGACAGGTATGGCACAGGGCTCGGTCAAGTGGTTCAACGCCGAGAAGGGCTACGGGTTCATCGAGATCGACGGCGGCGGCGCCGACGTCTTCGTGCATCACAGCCAGATCGACATGGACGGCTACCGCTCGCTGGACGAGGGTCAGCGTGTCGAGTTCGAGGTCGCCCAGGGCGACAAGGGCCCGCAGGCCGAGCAGGTCCGTCCGCTCTGATCCCGCGCGTCGCCGGACGCCCGCGAGGGCCGGCACGGAGCATCGCTCCGGGCCGGCCCTCGTCGCGTCCCGGACCGGACCCCGCTGAGGCGGGTGCTCGGGGCGCTGCCCTCGGCGCTCAGTGCTCGAGGACGCGGCCGGAGCGGCGCAGGGCGGTGACCTGCTCGGGTCGCGCGAGGCGCACCGAGACGGCATCGGAGCGGAGCGCCCGGTCCAGGCCGTCGGGGAGCGGGTGCGCGCTCGCGAGGAGCACGGCGTTGCCTCGGCGCTTCCCGCTGAGGTGGGCGGGCTCGGCGATGACGCCCACGTGCTCGAACACGGCGGAGAGCGTCGCGACCTCGTCCGCCAGGAGCCCGGTCCCCGGGGCGGCCGCGCAGTTCGCGAGGTAGAGCCCGCCCTCGCGGAGCACGCGGGCGGCGTGTTCGGCGGCCCCGCGGGACACGAGGGAGTCCGGGGTGCGGTCCCCGGCGAAGACGTCGCGCACGAGCACGTCGAAGCGGTCCTCGCGCCAGTCCGCGAGCGCGACGGCCGCGTCGTCGACCCGGATGCGCAGCTGCGGGGAGCGGGGGAGGTCGAACCAGGTGCGCACGTGCTCGGCGAGCAGGGCGTCGAGCTCGACGACGATCTGCCGGGACCGCGGCCGGGAGGCCGCGACGGCCCGGGGCAGGGAGCAGCCCCCGCCGCCGAGGTGCGCGAGCTGCGCGGCGTCGTCACCGGAGTCGCCGAGGTGGAGGTCGATCGCGAGGAGCATCCACCGCATGTACTCGAAGACGAGGTGCCGCGGGTCAGGATGCAGATGGGAGGAGGGAACGCCGTTGACCTCGAGGAGCACGGAGCCGTCGCTCTCCTGCTCGAGCCGCACGACGCCGGTGGAGACGGGGACGACCTCGCCGAGGGGGCCGAGGTGCGGGAAGGGGCTCGAGCCGGCGGAGGAGGCGCCGGAGCGGCGTCGGGCACGTGGGGGCATCACCCCACTCTAGGAGGCGGCGGTCGGATCGTTCCTCCCCAACGTCCCGTCGTCCCCATGCCGACGGCAGGCGGCTCGTCCGTCGCACCCCCTTCGTAGCGTGGGGGACATCCCGGGAGCGCCCCGGGAGGACCGATGGCAGGAGGAGCGGATGACCGGCAGCATCACGACCCCGCGGGGCGGCGCACGGCGCGGCCCCCTCCACCGCTTCGATGAGGACCAGGCGGATCTCGAGCGCGCGCGCCAGCTGCTCACCGCGGCGCGGGAGCGCGAGGACACCGACCCTCGCGGCGCCTTCGAGCTCGTCCACCGTGCCGCACTGCGCGGCGCCGGGATCCTCGTGGCCCGGGCCAACCGCGAGCGCCGCCGCAAGCTGCCGCTGAACGTGTGGGCGGCGCTCGAGCGGATGGGGCCCGCCGAGCGCGACCGCGCGCTCGCGCTGGTGCCTCTCGTCGCGGAGAGGATGCGGCTGGACCGCGACCCCCGGGCGATGCCGGAGCCCGAGCTCCTCGCGAGGCACCTCCAGGACACCGCCGCGCATCTCGAGGCGGTGGGGGAGATCCTCCTCGAGGATCTCCCGGGCTCCCTCACGGCGCTCGCCGGCTGAGCGGTCCTGCGCGCTACAGTGCGCGGGCGGGATCGAGCACATGAGCAAGGAGCGGTGATGGGCGCGCAGCACGGCGAGGTCACGCCCGGGGGCGCCCGCGAGTCCGAGCGGTCCGAGGCGCCCGAGCCCCTCGAGCAGCCCGGGATCCTCCACCTCGACATGGATGCGTTCTTCGCCTCGGTCGAGGTGCGCGACGCCCCGGAGCTGGCCGGGCTTCCGGTGGTCGTGGGCGGCGAGGGACGTCGCGGCGTGGTCGCGGCGGCGAGCTACCCGGCGCGCGAGCGGGGGATCCGCTCCGCGATGCCGATGGCGACCGCCCGGCGCCTGGCGCCGGACCTCGTGATCGTGCCGCCGCGGATCGGCGTGTACCGCGAGATCTCCGCCCAGGTGATGGGAATCCTCGGCGACGTCGTCGCGGACGTCGAGCAGATCAGTGTCGACGAGGCCTTCCTCGACGTCCGGCCCGCGCGACGGCTCTTCGGGCCGCCGGAGCGGATCGGCGCCCTGCTGCGGGAGCGGATCCGCTCGGAGCTCGGCCTGCCCAGCTCCGTGGGCGGCTCCGTCTCCCGCGCCGTCGCGAAGATCGCCTCCGCGCGGGCGAAGCCGGACGGCATGCTCATCGTCCCCGCGGCCCGGACGGCGGAGTTCCTCGCCCCGCTGCCCGTCTCCGTCATCTCGGGGGTCGGTCCGCGGGCGGTGCAGGGGCTCGAGCGCCTCGGCGTCCGCACGATCGGTCAGCTGCGGGAGCTGCCGCCCGCGGCGCTCTCCCGGGTGCTCGGTCCGCAGGCCCCGCACGTCGCCCGGCTCGCGGACGGCACCGACCGCACCGGTCTGGGGCGCCGTGTGCGCGACAGGTCGCTCGGCACCGAGCGCACCTGGGACGAGGACCTCGTGGACCCCGTCGACATCCGTCGTCGGATCACCGTCATGGCGGACGAGGTCGCCCGCCAGCTCCGCTCCGGCGGCTTCGTCGCCCGCACGGTGACGCTCAAGCTCCGCGGGCCGGACGGCACGACCCTCACCCGCTCCTCCACCCTCTCCCAGCCCACCTCGAGCGGCGAGCGGCTGCGGGAGCACGTCGTCGCCCTGTGGGAGCGGGAGCGCGCCGGCATGCCGAGGGTCCGACTGGCCGGTGTGCGGGCCTCCCACCTGGAGCCCGCGGGAACCGCCGGGAGACAGGCCGAGCTCGTCGGCCGCACCACGGGATGGACGGATCTGGAGGCCGCGATGGACCGGGCGCGGGACCGGTTCGGCAGCGGCTCGCTCTCCCGCGGATCGACGCTGCCCGGTGCGGCGCCGGCGCCGACGCCCCCGCCGCCCGTGCCCGATGAGAGCCCGAACGCCCTCGAGTTCCCATAAGGCGCATGCCCGTCCTAGAATGGGACGACCGCCGACGGAGGCGCACGGGACCGGCCATCCGGCCGGGACGAGGACGTTCTCCGGGACGGCGGGGACGCCCCAGGGCGTGACAGGACGGGGACGAAGGAGCGGGACCATGCCGCTGTCGGAGCACGAGCAGAAGATGCTCGAGGAGATGGAGCGCCAGCTCTTCGCCGATGACCCGCGCCTCGCGCGGGCCTTCTCATCGGGACGCGCTCGGCGCCGGAGCGGCCGGCGGATCGCCGTCGGCCTGGCCGGTGTGGTCGTGGGCCTCGTGGTCCTGGTCCTCGCGGTGGCCCTTCCCGCGGTCTGGCTCGGGGTCCTCGCCTTCCTGATCATGCTCGCCGGAGCGGTGTACGCGGTGACGACCCCCGCGCGCCGCGGCGGGGACGAGTCCGGCGACGGCGCGACACCGGCCTCGCCTCCCTCCCCGGGGGACCGCAACGGCCGCTTCATGAACCGCATGGAGCAGCGCTGGGAGAAGCGCTCCGGGGACGACCCCCGCCGCTGAGCCCCACCTGCGCCGGCCCTCCCGGGACGGCGCCCCGCGCGGCCCCGGTCGACCGCCGCCGGCCCACGCCCGGCGGTGACCCGCCCGGCCTCCTGACCCACCCGCTGCTGACGCCCCGGCTCCCACGAGCCGGGGCGTCGTCATGCCCGGCGTCGATCAGGCTCCTCCCAGGTCCCCACTTCGCTCCACCGGAGCCCTCCACATCCCTCCACCTGCTGCCCTCGGACCCCGCGCGTGCCGATGACCTGCATCAACACTGCGGCGACCGTGGGGGAGTGCTGCCGGGAGCGGCGTCCTGACCGTCCGGGCGGCGCGCGCGGCGCGTTTTCCCTCCACTTCACACCCCACCCTGTGACCTGCACTGATGGGTCGGATCGGGGGCGAAAAGGGCTGTTCGCTGGCGGAGGGTGGGGGGTAGTGGGGTAAAGTGGAGGGCGTAGGGAGGAGAACGGTTCGGCTCACGAGTCCAGGCAGCTGAAGGAGGTCCGAGATGTTCCTCGGGACCTTCACGCCCAAGCTCGATGAGAAGGGCCGCTTGATCTTCCCCGCGAAGTTCCGTGACGACCTCGCCGGAGGACTGGTCATGACTCGCGGTCAGGAGCACTGCATCGCCGTGTACCCGATCGGGGAGTTCCGCCAGAAGCTCGAGGAGGCCCGTCGGGCGCCCACCACCGATCGGCGCACCCGCGACTACCTGCGAGTGCTGCTGTCCGGAGCGGAGGACGTCATCCCGGACAAGCAGGGCCGCATCACCATCCCGGGCCATCTGCGCACCTACGCGGAGCTGGATCGGGAATGCGCGGTGATCGGCGCGCTCGACCGGCTCGAGATCTGGTCCCTCCCGGCGTGGGAGACCTACCTCGAGCAGAAGGAGGAGGGCTTCGCGCAGACCGCGGAAGAGGTGGTTCCCGGCCTGTTCTGAGGTGGCCCCCACGGACCTCCGTCCTGCGAGACCTCTCGTCGTTCCCGCCCCGAAACAACTTCCCCGGTGGCGGGTCGGGAACGACGGGGCATCTGGCCGGACGGCCTCCGGGCCCACGCATCAGCCGGCAGTCAGCACGAGAGACACGAGAGCACGAAGGGGAGGGCAGCCATGGACAGCCAGAGCGCGCCGGCCGACGACCGCCACGTCCCCGTCCTCCTGGACACCTGCGTCGACCTCCTCGCCCCCGCGCTCGCCGCGGAGGGCGCCGTGCACGTCGACGCGACCCTCGGCATGGCCGGCCATGCGATCGCCGTCCTCGACGCGGCGCCCGGCGCGCGGCTCGTCGGCATCGACCGCGACCCGCAGGCGCTCGAGCTGGCCCGCGAGCGGATCGCCCGGGCCGGGCACGCCGATCGGGCGACCCTCGTCCACGCGACCTACGACGAGATCCCGGCGGTCCTCGCCGATCTCGGCATCCCCGCGGTGCAGGGCGTGATCATGGACCTCGGGCTCTCGAGCTTCCAGATCGACACCGCCGAGCGCGGCTTCTCCTACGCGGCGGACGCGCCGCTGGACATGCGGATGGACACCTCCTCCGACGGCCCCACCGCCGCGGACCTCCTCGCGGAGCTGCCCGAGGCGGAGATCGCCCGGATCCTCCACGAGCTGGGCGACGAGCGGTTCGGCCGTCGGATCGCCCGCCGGATCGTCGAGCAGCGGGAGACCGCGCCGATCACCCGCAGCGGCGAGCTCGTGGCCCTGCTCGAGAAGGCGATCCCGGCCGCATCGAAGGCGAGCGGAGGCCATCCCGCCAAGCGCACCTTCCAGGCGCTGCGGATCGCCGTGAACGAGGAGCTCGAGATCCTCACCCGCGCGATCGACGGGGCCCTCGACTCCCTCGCCGTAGGCGGCCGGATCGTCGTGGAGTCCTACCACTCCGGGGAGGACCGCCTCGTGAAGACGGCGTTCGGCCGTCGGATCCGCTCGAGCGCTCCCCCCGGGTTCCCGGTCGAGCTCGACGAGCACAAGCCCACCTTCTCCCCGCTGGTCCGCGGCGCCCTCCAGGCCGACGAGACCGAGCGGGAGCACAACTCCCGCGCCGCCAGCGTCCGGCTGCGCGCCCTCACCCGCACCCGTCCCGACCACGGAGCACACTGACATGGCAAGCACCACCGCCGTCCGCGCCGCCGCGGTCCGACCCGCCCGCACCGCACCCCGCCCCGCGCCCGCCCCGCGCCCGCGGCTGACGATCCTCTCGCGGCCGCGCACCGCCGGCAGCCCCCTGCCGTTCACGGCGCTGTGCACGCTCATCGTCGTGGCGACCCTCGCGACGCTGCTCTACCTCAACATCCAGATGTCGGACACGAGCTACGAGATCACCCGCCTGCAGTCGCAGTCGCAGAGCCTCACGCAGGAGAAGCAGGCGCTCGCCGAGACGAACGAGCGTCTGGGCACCCCGCAGGAGCTCGAGCGGCAGGCCCGCGAGCTCGGCATGGTCCCCGTGAGCGAGCCCGCCTACATCGACCTCTCCACGGGGAAGGTGCTCGGGGAGAGCACCCCGACCGCGGGTGACGCGGCCGTCGCCGACACGCCGTCCGCCTCCTCCGCGGTGCCCCCCGCCGAGATCTACGATCAGCCCAGCAGCTATCACGGCATGGGCAACGAGGGGGACTGATCGTGGCCACGTCCCGTCGGACCGATCGACGCACGCGGACGTCCCGACCGCGCCTTCCCGCGGCCCAGGTGGGCACACCGGCCGTCCGGCACCGCCTCGTGCTCAGCATGATCATGGTGGCGGTGCTGGCGCTGTCCGGCCGCCTGCTGTGGGTGCAGGGCCTGGACGCGAGCGCGCGGGCCCAGGAGGCCATCGACGCCCGCACCACGACCCGCACCATCCCCGCCCTGCGCGGTGACATCACCGACCGCGACGGCACCGTCCTCGCGAGCTCGGTGGAGCGCTTCGACCTCTGGGTCAACCAGCGTCAGGTGAGCACCTACCAGCAGGACGACAAGGAGGCCGTGGCCGCCGGCGACACCGGCGTGAAGGCCGCCGCCGAGGCGCTCGCCCCGGTGCTCGGCTGGACCGTCGAGGACACGCAGAAGGCGCTCACGGGGGACAAGGGATTCAAGTACCTCCAGAAGAACGTCGAGCCGGCCGTGCGCAACGCCGTCATCGCGCTCAAGATCCCGGGCCTCGGCGCGGACCGCGTCGCGGACCGCCTCTACCCGGCGGGCTCCGTGGGCGGCAACGTGCTCGGCTTCGTCGGCGCGGACGGCGCCCCGCTCGCCGGTGCGGAGCTCTCCTACGACGACCTGCTCGCCGGCACCAACGGCAAGACGACCTACGAGCGCGGCGCGGGCGGCCAGATCATCCCCACCGCGACGCAGTCCACCACCGCGGCCGTGGACGGCTCCGACCTCGTGCTCACCCTGGACCGCGACCTCCAGTGGAAGGCGCAGGAGATCATCGCCTCCGCCGTGGACCAGTGGGGCGCGACCGCCGGCAGCATCGTCATCCTCGACGCCCACACCGGCGAGGTGCTGACCCTCGCCGAGGCGCCCACCTACGATCCCAACAGCCCCGAGGCGGACTCCTACCTGGGCAACCGCACGGTCTCGGACGTCTACGAGCCGGGCTCCACCGGCAAGCTGTTCACCCTCGCCGCCGCCCTCGAGGAGGGCACGGTCGACATGGACAGCCAGTACACCGTGCCCTACACGATGTCCTTCAACGGGGAGCGCATCAAGGACTCCCACTCCCATCCCACCCAGAAGCTGACGCTCGCGGGCGTGCTCAAGAACAGCTCGAACGTGGGCACCGTGCAGATCTCCGAGACGCTCTCCGACCAGACCCGCTACGACTACCTCAAGGCCTTCGGGCTGGGGGAGACGACGGGCGTCGGGCTGCCCGGCGAGTCCAAGGGCATCGTCCACGACCCGTCGGACTGGACCGGCCGCACCAAGTACACGACCGCCTTCGGCCAGGGCTACGCCGTGACCGCGCTCCAGATGGTCTCCGCGATCAGCACCTTCGCCAACGACGGCGTGCGCGTGCAGCCGCAGATCGTCAAGGGCGTCAAGGAGGAGGACGGCAGCGTGCGCTCCCTCGGCGAGCCCACGCAGACCCGCGTCGTCTCCTCGGAGACCTCGCAGAAGATCCTCGAGCTCATGGACAACAACGTCGTGGACGACGGCAAGACCAACGGGGACGTGCCCGGCTACGCCGTCGCCGCGAAGTCCGGCACCGCCCAGGTGCCCGGGGAGAACGGCGGGATCACCTACACCGCCTCCTTCATCGGCACCGCCCCCGCCGACGATCCCGACATCGTCATCGGCGTGACCCTGTTCGGGCTGAACTCCTTCATCTCCGGCACCACGGCGGCCGCCCCCGCCTTCTCGCAGATCATGGCCTACACGCTGCAGAACCAGGGGATCGCGCCGACGGGCAAGCCCGGCCGCGAGCTGGAGAACGAGTGGTGAGCGCCGCCGTCCCCGAGCCCGCCCGCCCCCGCAGCCCGCGCGGACTCGGCGCCCCGGAGCTCGCCCGCACCCTCCACGCCGCGCTGCCCGCGGAGGCCGAGGGGAGCGTCCTCACCGGCGTCACCCTCGACTCCCGCTCCGTGCAGCCCGGTGACCTCTACTGCGCCCTGCCCGGTGCCGTGACCCACGGGGCGCGCTTCGCCGCCCAGGCCGCGGCCGCCGGCGCGCTGCTCGCCCTCACCGACGACTCCGGCGCCGAGGACTGCGCGCGGGCCGGCCTGCCCGCGCTCGTGGTCGACGACCCCCGCCGCGACACGGCCCGCGCCGCCGCGCTCGTGCTCGGCGACCCTGCCGAGCAGCTCGGCACCATCGGCGTGACCGGCACGAACGGCAAGACCTCCGTCACCACGATCCTCACCGGCGCGCTGCGCCACCTGGGCCGCAGCGCCGGGGTCGTCGGCACGTCGGGCACGAGCTACCGCGACGCCCGCGGCGGGGACCACGCGATCGGCACCGTCCGCACGACGCCCGAGGCCCCCGAGCTCCACGGACTCCTCGCCCGGATGGTCGAGGACGGCGTCGAGGTGGCCGCGATGGAGATCTCCTCCCACGCGATGGTGCTGCACCGCGCGGACGGCGTGGTGCTCGACGCGGCCTGCTTCACGAACCTCAGCCAGGACCACCTGGACTTCCATCCCACGATGGAGGACTACTTCGCCGCGAAGGCGATGCTGTTCACCCCCGAGCACGCCCGCCTCGGCGTGGTGTGCGTGGACGACGACTGGGGCCGCCGCCTCGCGGACTCGGCCCCGATCCCGGTGACGACCTACTCGGCGACGGGCCGGCCGGCGGACCACCAGGTGCGGGACATCCGCGCCGAGGGCTTCGGCAGCGAGTTCACCGTGGTCTCCGCGGCGGGGGAGCGCACGCTCCGCGCGGCCCTGCCCGGTGTGCACTACGTCGCCAACACGCTCGCCGCCTCCCTGCTGCTCGAGGCCGTCGGGATCGCCGGCCCGGAGGCCGACGCCGCCCTCGCGGAGGCCGGCACCGTCCCCGGCCGCATGGAGCTCGTCGCCGAGCACCCCGTGCGCGGGGTCGTCGACTACTCGCACACCCCCGACGCGCTCGAGAAGGCCCTCGCGACCCTCCGCACCGTCCCCGGCACGCGGCGCCTGATCGCCGTGATGGGCGCCGGCGGGGACCGCGACCGCGGCAAGCGCCCGCTCATGGGCGAGGTCGCCGCCCGACTGGCCGACGTGGTGATCATCACCGACGACAACCCCCGCTCGGAGGACCCCGCGGCGATCCGCGGCGAGGTCGCCGGCGGCGTGCCCGCCTCGACGAGTGCGCAGGTCCACGAGGTGGACGGCCGCGGTGAGGCGATCGCCCTCGCGGCGCGTCTCGCGGACGTGGGCGACACCATCCTCGTGGCCGGCAAGGGGGCGGAGACCGGTCAGACGATCGGCGGTATCGTCCATCCGTTCGACGATCGTGCCGTGCTGCGCGACGCCCTCGCCGCTCGAGGCGCGTCGACGCGGACGGACCAGGACGGAGAAGGCTGAGCATGCTCGAGACCACCTCCCGCGACATCGCGGGCATCACCGGGGGCCGCCTCGTGGGCGGGGCCACCGGCGAGGAGACGGTCACCGGCGAGGCCCGGATCGACTCCCGAGAGATCGCCGCCGGCGACCTCTTCGCCGCCTTCGACGGCGAGCACGTCGACGGCCACGGCTTCCTCTCCCGCGCGCACGCCGCCGGCGCCGCGCTCTCCCTCGTCTCCCGGGAGACCGACGGCGAGCAGTCCGTGCCCGCCGTGCTCGTCCCGGACGTCGGCGAGGCGCTCTCGGCCCTCGCCCGCGCCCAGCTCGAGCGCGCCCGCGCCGAGCGCGAGGACCTCGTGGTGCTCGCGGTCACCGGCAGCGCCGGCAAGACCAGCACCAAGGACCTCCTGCGCCGGGTGCTCGGGACCGCCGGTGAGGTCGTCGCGACCCACGCGAGCCTCAACAACGAGCTGGGCCTGCCGCTCACGGTGCTCCGACTCACCCCGACCACGCGCTTCCTCGTGCTCGAGATGGGCGCGCGCGGCATCGGCCACCTCACGCACCTCACCGGGATCGCCCGGCCCGACGTCTCCCTCGTGCTCAACGTGGGCAGCGCCCATCTCGGCGAGTTCGGCGGGGTCGAGAACATCGCCGTCGCCAAGGGCGAGCTCGTCGAGGCCCTCGCGCCCGAGGGGCGCGCCGTGCTGAACACCGAGGACCCGCGCGTCGCCGCCATGGCCGCCCGCAGCCAGGCACCCGTGACCACCTGGGGCTTCGCCTCCGGTGACGTGCGCGGCGCCGCGCTCGGCCTCGACGAGGACGCCCGCATCAGCTTCACCCTCGAGGTCCCGGAGGGGCTCACGCGCCTGGACGGCTCGACCGTCCCCGCCGGCTCCTTCCCGGTGCGGCCCGACCTCCTCGGCGAGCACCAGGCCGCGAACGTGCTCGCCGCGCTCACCGGCGCGCTCGTCGCCGGCGCCGACCCGGCCGCGGCGACCGCCGCCCTCGAGGACGCGCGCCTGGACTCCGGACAGCGCATGGAGGTCCATCGCGCCGGCGGGGCGATGATCATCGACGACGCCTACAACGCGAACCCCGACTCCATGCGGCAGGCGCTCAAGACGCTCGCGCACCTCGGTCGGGGGCACCGCACGATCGCCGTCCTCGGCGAGATGCTCGAGCTCGGCCCGGACGGCGTGCGCCTGCACGACGAGATCGGCCGGCTCGTGGTGCGCCTGAACATCAGCCAGCTGTACGTGGTCGGGGACGGCGCCGCCGCGATCCATCACGGCGCGAGCCTCGAGGGCAGCTTCGGCGGGGAGTCCGAGTACCTGGACACGGTCGAGGAGGCCATCGCTGTGCTAGAACGGGAGGTGGCGCCCGGTGACGTGGTGCTGCTGAAGTCGTCCCGGGACGCCGGCCTGCGCCGGATCACCCCGCCCCTGCTCGATCACCTCGCGCAGCCCGTCCACGGAGGAGTCCAGGAATGATCGCGATCATCATCGCGGGGGCCCTCGGTCTGGCGCTCTCCGGCCTCGGCACCCCGCTGTACATCAAGGTGCTCGTCAAGCGCGGCTACGGCCAGTTCATCCGTGACGACGGCCCCACCTCGCACGCCACGAAGCGCGGCACCCCCACGATGGGCGGCGTGGCGATCATCCTCGCGACGCTGCTCGCCTACGGGATCACCCACCTCGTGCTGTGGACCAGCCCCTCCATCACCGTCGGCCTCGTGCTGCTGCTCATGGTGGGACTCGGGATCGTCGGCTTCCTCGACGACTACATCAAGATCTCCCGCCAGCGGAGCCTGGGCCTCACCGCCCGCGCGAAGCTCATCGGCCAGTTCGTCGTCGCGACCGGCTTCGCGGTGCTCGCACTGCTGTTCGCGGACTCCGACGGCAACGCCCCCGCCTCCTCGGCGATCTCCTTCGTCCGGGACATCCCCTGGCTGGACCTCGCCTTCGGCGGCACCGTCGTCGGCTTCATCCTCTTCGCGATCTGGGCGAACTTCCTTGTCGCCGCCTGGTCCAACGGGGTGAACCTCACCGACGGCCTCGACGGCCTCGCGAGCGGCGCGACGATCCTGTTCACCGCTGCGTACCTCATCATCTCGTTCTGGCAGTGGCGCCAGGTGTGCAACGTCGACCTCGAGGCCGGCGGCCTCGTGCACTGCTACGGCGCCCGCGACCCGCTGGACACGGCGGTGCTGTGCGCGGCGATCATCGGCGCCCTCGTCGGCTTCCTGTGGTGGAACACCTCTCCCGCGAAGATCTTCATGGGCGACACCGGCTCCCTCGCGCTGGGCGGCGCCCTCGCCGGCCTGACGATCGTCACCCGCACCGAGATCCTCGGCGCGATCATCGGCGGCCTCTTCGTCATCATCGCGCTGTCCGTGATCATCCAGGTCACGACCTTCAAGCTCACCGGCAAGCGCGTGTTCCGCATGGCACCGCTGCAGCACCACTTCGAGCTCAAGGGCTGGAACGAGGTCACCATCGTGGTCCGCTTCTGGATCGTGGCCGGCATCCTCGCGGGCGTGGGCCTCGGGATCTTCTACCTCGACGCGCTGCCGGGGCTCGCCTCGTGACCGGCCTCCCTGCCGTCGAGGACCGCCCCTGGCCCGGACTCGACGTCAGCGGCGTGCGCGTGCTCGTCGCCGGCTTCGGGGTCTCCGGCTACGCGGTCGCGGACCAGACCATGCAGCGCGGCGCCCAGGTGCTCGTCGTGGACGGGAAGGACACCGAGGAGGTGCGCGAGCGCGCCCGCATCCTCGAGGTGCTCGGTGTCGAGGTGCGCCTCGGCGCGGAGCACACCACGGCGCTTCCCGCCGATCGCGAGATCGACCTCGTCGTCACCTCTCCCGGCTGGCGCCCCGAGCAGCCGCTGCTCGCCGCGGCCGCGGCGGCGGGCATCCCCGTGTGGAGCGAGATCGAGCTGGCGCGTCGCATGCAGGCGGAGGACGGCCCCGCCTGGCTCGGCATCACCGGCACCAACGGCAAGACCACCACGGTCACGATGCTCGAGTCGATCCTCCGGGCGGCCGGGCTGCGCGCGGTCGCCTGCGGGAACGTGGGCCTCCCGGTCATCGAGGCGGCGCTGGACCCCGAGGGCTTCGACGTGCTCGCCCTCGAGCTCTCGAGCTTCCAGCTGCACTGGACGGAGCACCTCCGCTGCGAGGCCGCGACGATCCTCAACGTGAGCGACGACCACCTCGACTGGCACGGCGGCGCGGAGGGCTACGCCCGCGCCAAGGGCCGTATCTACGACCAGGTGCGCACCGCCTGCGTGTACTCCGTCGCCGATCCCGTGACGCTGCAGCTCGTGGAGGACGCGGACGTCGTCGACGGCGCCCGTGCGATCGGCGTGACCCTCGGTGCCCCCGGGCCCTCGGAGCTCGGTGTCGTCGACGGGCTGCTCGTGGACCGCGCCTTCGTGGAGAACCGACGCACCCACGCCGCGGAGCTCACCTCCCTCGAGGACCTCGCCCACCTGGGCGCGCACGGCGCACCGCCGCACGTGGTGCTCGACGCCCTGCACGCCGCGGCCCTCGCCCGCGCCCACGGGGTGCCCGCCCACGCCGTGCGCGACGGCCTGCGCGCCTACCGCCTGGGCCGCCACCGGGCGGAGACGATCGCCCGCGTCGACGACGTGGTCTACGTCGACGACACGAAGGCGACGAACCCGGCCGCCGCCCAGGCCTCCCTCGCCGCCGCCGAGCGGATCGTCTGGATCGCCGGCGGCGACACCAAGGGGGCCGACGTCGACGCGCTCGTGTCCCGCGCCGCCCCGCGGCTCGTCGGCGCGGTGCTGCTGGGCCGTGACGCGAGCCCCTTCCTCGAGGCCCTCGCCCGACACGCGCCCGAGGTCCCCGTGGTCCGCGTCGAGGCGGGTGACACTGGAGCCGTCGCCGCTCGCGAGCGCCTCATGGAGGAGGCGGTGGGGCACGCCCATCGCCTCGCCTCCGCCGGGGACGTCGTGCTGCTGGCGCCCGCCGCCGCCTCCATCGACCAGTTCCGTGACTACGCGGAGCGGGGGGATCTCTTCGCGGCGGCCGTGTCCCGACTGCCAGGAGAGCACCGATGACCATGCAGGAGTCACGTCGCTCCACGCGGGTCGTGCGTCCCGACGAGGAGCAGCCGCTCGGCAGCATCGGCTCCCGCGTCAAGGAGGGCGTGGGCAGCTGGCTGAAGTCCCCGGCCCTCGACTTCTACGGCCTGATCGTGGTGGGCGCGCTGCTCATCGGGGTGGGCCTCGTGATGGTGCTGTCCTCCTCCGCCGTCATCAACATCTCCAAGGGGCTGTCCGGCTACGCGGGCCTGTTCCGCCAGGGCACCTTCGCGATCCTCGGACTCGTGGTGCTCGTCGTCGCCGCGCTGCTCCCGCCCTCCTTCTTCCGGCGGGCGGCCTGGCCGCTGCTGTTCCTGGGGCTCGTGCTGCAGTCGCTCGTGCACACGCCGCTCGGCATTGGCAAGGACGGCAACACGAACTGGATCCTCATCGGCGGGCAGACCCTCCAGCCCTCGGAGTTCCTCAAGCTCGCCCTCGCCGTGTGGCTCGGCGCAGTGCTCTCGACCAAGCAGAAGCTGCTGAACCAGCCCTTCCACCTCGCGATCCCGATGGTGCCCGGCGTGATCGCCGCCCTGGGGCTGGTGCTCTCCGGCCACGACCTGGGCACCGCCCTGGTCATGGCGATGCTCGTCGCCGGCGCCGTCTGGGTCTCCGGGGCGCCGCGGCGCTGGTTCGCCCTCGCCGCGGGCCTGGGCCTCGTCGGCGTGCTCGCGCTGACGTTCACGAGCGCGAACCGCATGCACCGCATCGGCAACTGGCTCACCGGCACCTGCGAGAACGACAGCTGCTACCAGTCCGACCAGGGCCTCGCCGCCCTCGCGGGAGGCGGCTGGTGGGGCGTGGGCATCGGCGAGTCCCGCCAGAAGTGGGGCCTGCTCCCCGCCGCGCAGGACGACTACATCTTCGCGATCATCGGCGAGGAGCTGGGCCTGATCGGGACGCTCGGCGTGCTCGCGCTGTTCACCGCGCTCGCCCTGTTCATGTTCCGCATGATCACCCGCATCGACGACCGCTTCCAGCAGATCACCGTGGCCGGCATCAGCTGCTGGCTGCTGGGCCAGGCCTTCGTCAACATGATGGTGGTGACCGGCCTGCTGCCCGTGCTCGGCGTGCCGCTGCCGTTCATCTCCTCGGGCGGCTCCGCCCTCATCGCCTCCATGGCCGCGCTCGGCGTGCTGATCTCCTTCGCCCGCCGCGAGACCGGGGCGGCCGAGGCGATCAGCGCACGCATCGGTGTGGTGCGCCGCTCCACGAGCGTGCTCCCCGCCCCGCGTGATGCGAGCGCGGGCACCTCGCGCCGCGGCCGCCGCGGCACGGGCCGCGGCGGGTCCGCCCGCACCTCCCGCTCCGATGCGGGCTCCCGTCCCCGAACCCGGAAGGGCTCCCGATGACCCGCGCACCCCGCGTGCTCCTCGCCGGCGGCGGCAGCGCCGGCCACGTCTCCCCGCTGCTCGCGACCGCCGCGCAGATCGCCGAGCAGAGCCCGGAGGCGGAGATCCTCGTCCTCGGCACGGCCGACGGCCTCGAGGCGGATCTCGTGCCCGCCGCGGGCCTCGAGCTCGCCACGATCGAGAAGGTGCCCTTCCCGCGCCGCCCGAACGGCGCCGCGCTGCGCTTCCCCGGCCGCTTCTCCGGCACCCTCCGGCGCGTCCGCGCGCTCATGGAGGAGCGGGGGACGGACGTCGTCGTCGGGTTCGGCGGCTACGTCTGCCCGCCCGCCTATCTCGCCGCCGCCCGCTCGCGGGTCCCGCTCGTCGTGCACGAGGCGAACCGCCGCCCGGGCCTCGCGAACCGCCTGGGCGCGCGTCGTGCCGCCGCCGTGCTCACCGCCTTCCCCGGATCGACCCTGCCCGGCGCCCGCCGCATCGGCATGCCCATGCGCGAGGGCATCGCCCACCTGGACCGCGCCGCGCACCGCGCCGGGGCGCGCGAGCGTCTGGGCCTGGACCCCGAGCGCCCCGCCCTGCTCGTCACGGGAGGGTCCCTCGGCGCCCAGCGGCTGAACGAGCAGGTCTCCGCCGCCGCGCAGGACGTGCTCGACGCCGGTGGGCAGATCCTCCACGTGACCGGCAGGGGCAAGACCGCCGGCGTCCAGGAGCGGCCCGGGTACCGCGTGCTCGAGTACGTCTCCGCGATGGAGGACGCCTACGCCGCCGTGGACCTCGCCCTCACCCGCTCCGGGGCGGGCACCGTCAGCGAGCTCACGGCCGTCGGCCTGCCCTCCGTGCTCGTCCCGCTGCCGATCGGCAACGGGGAGCAGGCGCTCAACGGCGAGGACGTCGTCGCCGCCGGCGGCGCGCTCATGGTCCCCGACGCGCAGCTCGACGCGGCGTACCTGCGCGAGCAGGTGCTGCCCCTGCTCCTGGACCGCGAGCGGCTCTCGAGAATGGCGGATGCCGCGCGCGGCTTCGGCATCACCGACGCCGCCGAGGTGCTCGCGGAGATCGTGATCAGCGCCGCACGCCGCGCCTGAGCGGCGGCCCGCGCGGCGCGGATTACGGTGGGTCCATGACCTCCGCGGCCCCTTCCCCTCGCACCGTCCTGCGCCCCGGGGCGGTGATCACCCAGCCGGCATGGCCGGAGGGTGAGGTCCGCTCCGTGCACGTCGTGAGGATCGGCGGGGCGGGGATGTCCGCCGTCGCCCGGCTCGCCCTCGAGGCGGGGCTCGCGGTGAGCGGATCCGACTCCCAGGACGGCCAGTTCATCGCGCCGCTGCGCGAGGCCGGGGCGCGCATCGGCATCGGCTTCGACGCCGAGCTCATCGCACCGGACTGCGACCTTCTCATCGTCTCCACCGCCGTGCGGGCGGACAACCCCGAGATCATCGCCGCCCACGAGCGCGGCATCCCCGTGATCCACCGTGCGGCGGGCCTCGCGGGTCTGCTCGCCTCCCGGGACGTCGTCGCGATCGCCGGCACCCACGGGAAGACCTCGACCACGGGGCTCGCCGTCAGCGCCCTGCGCGGCGCGGGCCATGACCCCGCCTGGGCGCTCGGCGCGGCGGTGCCGGACCTGGGCCGCAACGCGGGCTTCGCGGCGGATCCGGCGACCGGCGCGAGCGCGGGCGAGTCCCTCGCGGTCGTCGAGGCCGACGAGTCCGACGGCTCCTTCCTGGCCTTCCGTCCTCGCGCGCTCGTCGTGACGAACCTCGAGGCCGACCACCTCGACTTCCACGGCGACGAGGAGACCCTGACCGCCGCCTTCGACGCCCTGACGACGCAGATCGTCGACGGCGGCGCGCTCGTGGTGTGCGGTGACGATCCCGGCGCCCGCGCGCTCGGGCAGCGCGCCGCGGCCCGCGGCACGCGGGTGCTCACCTACGGCACGGCGCCGGGTGCGGACTGGCGCATCGTCACGGAGACGCCGGGGGAGCGCGGGGCACGCGCCGAGGTGGAGAGCCCGCGGGGCCCGCTGCTGCTGGACCTCGCCGTCGCCGGGCACCACAACGTGCTCAACGCCGTGGGCGCCCTCGCGGCCGCCGCCGAGGCGGACCCGGAGTCGCCGCTCCCGCAGCTCGCCGCCGGGCTCGGCACCTTCAGCGGCGCGTCCCGCCGCTTCGACGTCGCCGGGACCGTCGCCGGCGTGACCGTCGTCGACGACTACGCCCACCATCCCCGCGAGGTCGCCGCGACGCTCGCCGCCGCCCGCGGCATCGTCGAGGGCGCCGGGCGCGGGGGCCGGGTGCTCGCCGTCTTCCAGCCGCACCTGTACTCCCGCACCCGCAGCTTCGCGGGGGACTTCGCCGCCGCCCTCGGCGCCGCGGACCTCGCCTGGGTGCTGCCCGTGTACGGCGCCCGCGAGGATCCCGTCCCCGGGGTCGACCAGCGCACGATCACCGACCTCGCCCCGGCCGGGACGCTCACGCCGCTGGAGGTCGGCGAGGAGGCCGCCGGGCAGGTCGCCGGCGCGGCCCGCGCGGGCGATCTCGTCCTCATGCTCGGCGCGGGCGACGTGGTCGAGCTGACCCCCGGCGTGCTCGCCGCCCTCGAGCAGAGCGCGCAGGAGCGCTGATGGCCCGACGTCCCACGGCGCCGCGGCCCGTCGCGCCGCGCACCCCGGCCTCGCGACCCGCGGCCCCGCGGTCAGCGGCCCCGCGTCCTGCGACACCGCGTCCCGAGACGCCGCGACCCTCGTCCTCGACGGCGCCGTCGGCCCCGTCCCCGTCGGCATCGCGCACGTCCGCCTCGTCGGCGACCTCGCCCGCGGAGCCCGCGGGCACGGACCGTCCGGTCGTGAGGACTGCGGGCGACGCACGCTCCACGACCGGGGTCTCCCGGCCCGGGCGTGCCCGGCGTTCGCCGTCCGGCGCGGGCCGGCGGCCCTCGGGCGGTCCCTCCTCGACACGGCCCGCGGCTCGCGCCGCCGGGTCCGATCACGTCGCCGCTCCTGCACCCCGCGGAGGGGGACGGGCCGTCGGCCGCGCCCGCGCGGAGGACCGCACCGCGACGTCGGAGCAGGCCGCCCGGCAGCCGGGGCGCGGCGGCGTGATCCAGGCGGCGGACCGCTTCCGCGACCTCGTCCGCGCGCGGCCCTGGCGCCGCCGGCGTCGCGCGATCCTCGTGACCGCCGCCGTCGTCATGGCGCTGCTCGTGGTCGCCCTCGTCGCGGCCGTGACGCTGCCGGTGCTCTCCGTGCGGCAGGTGCAGGTCGAGGGCCTCGGCTACGTGCAGGAGTCGGCCGTCGACGAGGCGGTCGAGCCCTTCCGGGGTGACAGCGTGCTGCTGCTCGGCACCGGCGCCGTGGAGTCCGCGGTGGAGGAGGTGCCCGGGGTCGCGACCGCCGAGGTGCACCGCTCCTGGCCGGACGGCATGAGCATCACCGTCACCGAGCGCACGGCGATCGCGAGCGTAACCCAGCAGGACGGCGCGACCGTGCTGCTCGACGCCGAGGGGACCGAGCTGCCCGAGGGGGCGGGGGAGGGCGCCTCTCCCGTCCCGCTCACGGTCGCGGCCGACGCCGCCGATCCCGACGGCGCGCAGGCGGCGATGATCGACGTCCTCGCCCAGATGCCGGGCTCGCTGCGCACGGGCATGACCGGGATGACGGCCTCCTCCCCGAGCGACGTCTCCTTCACGCTCGAGCTCGAGGACGGCGGCACGAAGACGATCGTGTGGGGCGATGCGGCGGACGCCGATCTCAAGGCGGAGGTCGTCCGGGCGCTGCTGGCCGAGCCCGGATCCGAGATCGACGTGTCCTCGCCGGTCGCCCCGGTGACCCGCTGACGTGAGACTCGTCCGTTCCCGCGCACGACACGCGGGTGCGGTCGTTGCGCCGGGACGGGAGGGTCCCTAGCGTCGAAGGGACGGAGAGGCGCCCCGATCCTCGAACCTCAGGTGGAGGTTGAGGGTTGAGGGTTCGGCCCTCTCGGCAGGCGAACGACAAAGAGCAAGGACCAAACGTGGCCGGAACCCAGATCTCCCTCGCAGTCATCAAGGTCGTCGGTGTCGGCGGCGGCGGCGTGAACGCCGTCAACCGCATGATCGAATCCGGCCTCAAGGGCGTCGAGTTCATCGCCATCAACACCGATGCGCAGGCCCTCCTCATGTCCGATGCCGACGTCAAGCTCGACGTCGGCAAGGAGATCACGCGCGGCCTCGGCGCCGGCGCGGACCCGGAGGTCGGCAAGAAGGCCGCCGAGGACCATGCCGAGGAGATCGAGGAGGTCCTCCGCGGGGCCGACATGGTCTTCGTGACGGCCGGCGAGGGCGGCGGCACCGGCACCGGCGGCGCCCCCGTCGTCGCGAGCATCGCCCGCAGCCTCGGCGCGCTGACCATCGGCGTGGTCACCCGCCCCTTCACCTTCGAGGGCCGCCGCCGCGCGACCCAGGCCGAGTCGGGCATCGCGGCCCTCCAGGCCGAGGTCGACACGCTCATCGTGATCCCCAACGACCGCCTGCTGTCGATCGCCGACAAGGCCGTCTCGATGCTCGACGCCTTCAAGAGCGCGGACCAGGTCCTGCTCTCCGGTGTCCAGGGCATCACGGACCTCATCACCACGCCGGGTCTGATCAACCTCGACTTCGCGGACGTCAAGTCCGTCATGCAGGGCGCCGGCAGCGCCCTCATGGGCATCGGCTCCGCCCGCGGCGAGGACCGCGCGCTGCAGGCCGCCGAGCTCGCGGTCTCGAGCCCCCTGCTCGAGGCCTCGATCGACGGCGCCTACGGCGTGCTGCTCTCCATCCAGGGCGGCAGCGACCTCGGCCTCTACGAGGTCTCCGAGGCCGCCCGCCTGGTGCAGGAGGCCGCCCACCCGGACGCCAACATCATCTTCGGCTCCGTCATCGACGACGCCCTGGGCGACGAGGTCCGCGTGACCGTCATCGCCGCCGGCTTCGAGAGCGGCGGCCCGCGCCCCCGCCAGGAGTCCGCTCCCGTGGTCGCGCGCCCCGCACCCCGTCAGGAGAAGGCCCCCGCGCCGCGCCCCGCGGTCACCGAGAGCCGCAGCGCGGCCCCGGCTGCCGGCGGCACCGGCACCGGAGCGTGGAACGCCCCGCAGCAGACCTTCACGCCGTCGGCCCGCTCCGCCTCGGAGCCCGAGACGGAGCAGTTCGACCCGGCCGAGGTCGAGGAGCAGGACGCCGTGCAGAGCAGCGAGCCCTCGCCCGCGCAGCCGGTCGCACCGCAGCCCGCGCGCCCGCCGCGCATCGAGGAGCCGCCGGCGGACGACGACGACCTCGACCTCCCGTCCTTCCTGAAGTGACGACACCACTCACGGCACGGGCCCCGCGACTTCGCGGGGCCCGTTCCCTGTTCACGGGGCGCGCGGGCGGGGTGAGCGGCGGCGACTTCGCCGGCCTCAACCTCGCCCGGCACGTGGGGGACGAGGAGGCGGACGTCGAGCGCAACCGCGCGCTGCTCGCGACCGAGGTGGGACTGCCGCTCGCCTTCGTCGACCAGGTGCACTCACCGGATGTCCACGTCCTGCCCGAATCCGGCCCGGTGCCCCTCGTCACGGCCGACGCCCTCGTGACCGACCGCCGCGACGTGGCGCTCGCGATCATGGTGGCGGACTGCCTCCCGGTGCTGCTCGTCGATCCCGAGGCCGGGGTGATCGGCGCCGCCCACGCGGGGAGACGCGGCCTCCTGGACGGCGTCCTGCAGGAGACCGTCCGCGCGATGGCCTCGCTCGGGGCCGTGCCCGCCCGGATCGGGGCGGCGATCGGCCCGTCGATCTGCGGGGCCTGCTACGAGGTCCCCGCCGCCATGCGCGAGGAGTCCGCGGCGCAGCTCCCCGTGCTCGCCGCGACGACGTCCTGGGGCACGCCGTCCCTCGACCTCACGGCCGGCGCGGTCGCCGCGCTGGTGGGCGCCGGCGTCCCCGCCGACGCCGTCGAGGACCGCCACCCCTGCACGCTCGAGGACGAGGACTTCTTCTCCTACCGGCGCAGCGCCCGGACCGGGCGCCTCGCCGGTGTCATCGCCCGGGCGTGAGCACACGGGTGTGAGCACGAGCGCATGTCGCGGCGCGCGGCGACACGCCGAGCAGGTGCGCCGTGCCGGGAGGGCCCTGCGGTACGTTCGTCGCACAGGGCCCCCGCGCACTCCCCGTGCTTCCCCGGGGTCCAGGTCAGCGTGAACAACGAAGTGGGAGAACAGCCATGGGAACCTGGCGCAACGCCATGGTCGCACTCGGCCTCGCCAACGAGGTCGACGACGAGTACTACGAGGACGAGCGGGACGCCCGCGACGAGGCCGCACAGCCCCGCCGCACCGAGCGCACCCCCGAGCCTGCCCCCGCCCGGGAGGCCCAGGTCACCCCGATCCGTCAGCGGTCCATCGTGACCGTGGCGCCTTCCGTGGAGGAGTCGATGCACCGCATCACCACGATCCACCCGCGTTCCTACAACGACGCGAAGGCCATCGGCGAGTCCTTCCGCGACGGCGTCCCCGTCATCGTGAACCTCTCCGACATGCAGGACGGCGACGCGAAGCGCATGGTCGACTTCTCCGCCGGCCTCGTGTTCGGCCTGCGCGGCACCATCGAGCGCGTGACGTCCAAGGTCTTCCTGCTCTCCCCGGAGTTCGTGGAGGTCGACGGCGACACCACGCCCGACGAGGGCAGCTTCTACAACCAGAGCTGACCCTCGATGGCCGTGATCGCAGGAGTGCTGTACATCGCACTCCTGCTCTACATGATCGTGCTCGTGGCGCGTCTGGTCCTGGAATGGATCCAGGCGTACTCGCGCGACTTCCGGCCGACCGGCCTCGTGCTGGTGCTGTTCGAGGTGGTGTACACGCTGACCGACCCTCCCGTGAAGGGTCTTCGCCGCCTCATCCCGCCCATCCGGCTCGGGGCGGTCTCCCTGGACCTCAGCCTCATGATCGTGCTCCTCGTGGGCTGGATCCTGCTGGGAGTCCTGGGACGCGTCGCCGTCTGACCGCGACGCCCTGCACGATCCGCTACTCTGTCCAGCAGCGCGCAAGCGC
The DNA here is from genome assembly GCF_024860185.1 of Brachybacterium sp. NBEC-018. NCBI lineage: Bacteria > Bacillati > Actinomycetota > Actinomycetes > Micrococcales > Dermabacteraceae > Brachybacterium > Brachybacterium sp. NBEC-018. The sequence goes on along the minus strand of NZ_CP100650.1, from coordinate 3,222,712 downwards.
GTTCGGACCCAGACTGCAACGAGAAGGTGACCCATGGCTCTGATGCCCGATGACCTGCTGAACAAGCGGTTCACCCCGGTGCGGTTCTCCGAGGGCTACGACATGGACGAGGTGGACAACTTCCTCGACAATGACATCCTGCCGCGCCTGCAGGAGCTCATCGACGAGAACAGCCGGCTGACCAAGGAGCTCGAGGAGGCGCACAACCGCGTCGCCGAGCTCGAGTCCGCCCAGGCAGCCTCCACCGAGGTCCCGGCCGAGCAGGCCGAGGAGACCGCCGCCCCCGTCGCAGCCGTCGCGGAGACCCCCGAGGTCGACGAGACCGCCCCGCAGACGGTCGTGGACGAGGCCCCCTCGACCACCGAGACCGTCGCCGCCGAGCAGCCCGCCCCCGTGGTCGAGCAGCCCGCGGAGGCCCCGGCCGCCGAGGCTCCCGCCGCCGGCGCCGCCGCCCCGGCGCCGACCGACGCCGCGGGCATCATCGCCCTCGCGAACCGCCTGCACGACGAGTACGTCAAGAACGGTGAGGACGAGCGCGACCGCCTCATCGCCGAGGCCAACGACGAGCACAAGCGCATCGTCGGCGAGGCCGAGGAGAAGTCGGCGAGCACCCTCGCGGCGCTCGAGAAGTCCAAGGCGGATCTGGAGAAGTCGATCGAGGGTCTGCGCACCTTCGAGCGCGACTACCGCAACCGCCTGCGGAACTACCTCGAGAACCAGCTCCGCGACCTCGACACCGACGAGACGCAGGACAAGCAGGCGAACTTCGGCCTGTGAGCCAGCCCGCCTCCTCCTCGACGAGCGCCGGACCCGTGGGGTCCGGCGCTCGTCGCCGTGCGGGCCTCCCGCTGCCCGCGGTGCTCGCGATCGTCGTGCTGTTCGGCGCCGTGATCCTCGTGCTCGACCAGCTCTCGAAGAATTGGGCCGTCGCGAACCTGCCGCTCCTGGAGCCGCAGCCGTTCCTCGGTGAGCTCCTCCAGCTGACGCTGCTGTACAACACCGGCGCCGCCTGGGGCATGGGCGCGGAGATCACCCCCGTGGTCACCGTCCTGCAGATGGGCATCGCCGCCGGCGTCGTGGTCTTCGCCGTGAAGGCGGTGCGCTCGCCCTGGTACGCGATCGCCCTCGCCCTGATCCTCGGCGGGGCCCTCGGCAACATCCACGACCGCCTGCTGCGCGAGCCCGGCCCCTTCCACGGCGGCGTCGTCGACTTCCTCGAGCTGCCCCACTGGCCCGTCTTCAACGTCGCCGACATGGGCGTGGTGGGCGGCGCGGTGCTCGTCGTGCTGCTCGGCGTCCTCGGCGTCGCGACCGACCCCGGCGCCACGGACCGCGAGGACCACACGACCGAGGCCCCCGCGCCCGAGGAGGGCGAGGCGTGAGCAGCGAGCGCACGCTCATGGTCCCGGACGGTCTCGTCGGCGACCGCGTGGACGCGGGGCTCTCCCGGATGCTGGGGCTCTCCCGCACCCGCGCCGCGGATCTCATCGACGCCGGCCACGTGGAGATCGACGGCAGCGCCGTCGCCTCGCGCTCCGTGCGCCTCGAGCCCGGCATGATGCTCTTCGTGCACCTGCCGGACGAGGCGCCCGCCGTCGCGGTGCGCCCGCAGATCGCCCCCGGCATGAGCCTCGTCCACCAGGACGAGGACCTCGTCGTGGTCGACAAGCCCGTGGGCGTCGCCGCGCACCCGAGCACCGGCTGGTCCGGCCCGACCGTGCTGGGGCACCTCGCCGCCGCCGGCGTCTCCATCCGCACGAGCGGCGACGCGGAGCGCCAGGGGATCGTCAGCCGCCTCGACGTGGGCACGAGCGGCCTCATGGTCGTCGCCCGCACCGAGCGCGCCTACACGACGCTCAAGGACGCCTTCCGGGCTCGTGAGGTCGGCAAGGTCTACCATGCGGTCTGCCAGGGTCGCCCGGATCGCGGCGCGGGCACGATCGAGGCGCCGATCGGGCGCTCCCCGCACCACGACTACAAGTTCGCGGTGCGCCAGGACGGCAAGCACTCGGTCACCCACTACTCGACGCTCGAGGAGCTCTCCGGCGCGACGCTGCTGCGGGTGAAGCTCGAGACCGGGCGCACGCACCAGATCCGCGTGCACATGGCCGCCCTGCACCACCCGCTCGTGGGGGACCCGCTCTACGGCGCCGATCCCACGCTCGCGGAGCGGGTGGGCCTGCGGCGCCAGTGGCTGCACGCCATGGAGCTGACCTTCGTGCACCCCGTCTCCCAGGAGCAGGTCACCTTCTCCTCGCAGTACCCGAGCGATCTCCAGCACGCGCTCGACGCCCTGCGCGACGCTTGAGCCGCCCGGCCGGATACGGTCGACCCATGAGCCCCGCGAGCGAGAACCCGCAGCGCCCCTCCCGCGACCGCGCCCTCGAGCGGGCGGCGTTCCCCTGGTCCCGGGTGGCCGGCGTGCTCGGCCTGGACCCGGAGGAGGCGGAGCTCGCGCTCCGCGACGAGGACCGCACGCGCGAGGCGGTGCTCGCCGCGAGCCGGGCCCACCTCGCCGCGGACGACGACCGCCGGGCGGGCCGCGTGCCGGACACCGCCATCGCCGCCCATCCGGACTTCCCGACCGGGATGGGCATGAGCCTCATCGGCGCCGGCGTGCTGTGGGAGGTCACGGACCTCGTGCCGCAGATCGCCCTGCGCGTCGCGAAGGACCACCACGAGGACGGCGACGAGGAGCTCGCCGCGAGCTTCGCGGCGATGGTGGCCGAGTTCGCCCGGCCCCCGGAGGACGACGCCGTCGCCTGGGCGGCGCAGTCGCTGCTCGTGGACGTGTTCACCCGCGCCGGCAGCCCCGACCGGGCGGACGCCCTCGCCCAGGACCTCGCCGCGCACGCCGTGCCCCTGGACCTGTGGCGGGATGACGACCCCGCCCTCCCGGACGACTCCATGGCCTGGCACGGCGGCGCCTTCGTCGAGGGCATGCCGCCCCGCCGCGACGGTCGCGCCCTCACCTTCGAGGAGGCCGCCGAGTACGTCGACTCCCTGCTCACGGACAGCCTGCGCGAGCGCGAGGCCGAGGGCGACGGCCCAGGGGACGGCCCGGGCGAGCGCCCGGCCTGAGCCCTGTCCCGGCCCGTCGGACGCCGCCCCCCCGGAGCCGCCGCCGAACGCCCCGCGGGCCCCGAGGATTCCCCTGCGGGCCGACCCGCCGGGGTGACCTCCGTGACCCCCGTCGCGCGGCACGTCGGGGCCGCGGGATGACTACGCTGGAGCGCATGGCTTCCGCGGGTAACGACGACTTCGTCCATCTCCACGTCCACACCGACTACTCCCTCCTGGACGGGGCGGCGAAGATCGACAAGCTCGTCGCCGAGGCCGCCCACCAGGGGCAGAGCGCGGTCGCGATCACCGATCACGGGTACCTCTTCGGCGCCTACGAGTTCTACCGCGCGGCGACGAACGCCGGGGTGAAGCCGATCATCGGCGTCGAGGCGTACGTGACCCCGGGGACCAGCCGGCACGACCGCACGCGCGTGCAGTGGGGGACCAAGGAGCAGCAGCTCGCCGGCGACGACGTCTCCGCGCGCGGCGCCTACACGCACATGACCCTGCTGTCGAAGTCGACCGAGGGCATGCACAACCTCTTCCGCCTGGGCTCCGCCGCCTCCCTCGACGGCCAGATGGGCAAGTGGCCGCGCATGGACCGCGAGATCCTCGCGAAGTACGCGCCGGGCCTCATCGCGACCTCCGGCTGCCCCTCCGGCGAGGTGCAGACCCGGCTCCGCCTGGGACAGGTCGACGAGGCCATCAAGGCCGCCGGCGAGTTCCAGGACATGTTCGGCAAGGAGAACTACTTCATCGAGCTCATGGACCACGGGCTCGACATCGAGCGGCGGGTCACGAAGGGCCTGCTCGAGGTGTCGAAGGCCGTGGGTGCCCCGCTCGTCGCGACCAACGACCTCCACTACGTCACCGAGCAGGACGCGACCATCCAGGACGTGCTGCTGTGCATCAACTCCGGGTCCAAGCTCACCGACCCGGACCGCTTCAAGTTCGACGGCTCCGGCTACTTCCTGAAGTCCGCCCAGCAGATGCGCGAGCTGTTCCGCGAGTTCCCCGAGGCGTGCGACAACACGCTGCGGATCGCCGAGATGTGCGACGTCGCCTTCACGACGACCGCCGAGGGCGCGAACTACATGCCGCACTTCCCGACCCCCGGCGGCGAGGACGAGGACTCCTGGTTCGTCAAGCAGGTCCAGGACGGCCTCGAGTACCGCTACCCCGCCGGCATCCCCGACAACGTCCAGCAGCGCGCGGACTACGAGGTCGGGATCATCCTCCAGATGGGCTTCCCGGGCTACTTCCTCGTCGTCTCCGACTACATCAAGTGGGCCAAGGAGCAGGGGATCCGCGTGGGACCGGGCCGAGGCTCGGGCGCCGGCTCGATGGTCGCCTACGCCATGCGCATCACCGACCTCGACCCGATCGAGCACGGCCTGCTCTTCGAGCGGTTCCTCAACCCCGACCGCGTCTCCATGCCCGACTTCGACGTCGACTTCGATGATCGCCGCCGCGGCGAGGTCATCGACTACGTCGAGCAGAAGTACGGCGACGACAAGGTCGCCCAGGTCGTCACCTACGGCGTCATGAAGACGAAGAACTCCCTCAAGGACGCCGCCCGCGTCCTGGACTACCCCTTCGCCGTCGGCGACCGGATCACGAAGGCGCTGCCGCCGGCCGTGATGGGCAAGGACATCCCGATCAAGGGGATCTTCGACCCCGAGCACAAGCGCTATGCGGAGGCGACCGAGTTCCGCCGTCTCCACGACGAGGACCCGGACGTCCAGAAGGTCGTCGGGATCGCGAAGGGCGTCGAGGGCCTGACCCGCGGCTGGGGCGTCCACGCCTGCGCGGTCATCATGTCCAGCCACACCCTCACCGACATCATCCCGATGATGCGCCGCCCCTCCGACGGCCAGATCATCACTCAGTTCGAGTACCCGACCTGCGAGACGCTCGGCCTGCTGAAGATGGACTTCCTGGGGCTGCGCAACCTCACGGTGCTCTCCGACGCGGTGCAGAACATCGAGCGCAACGGCAAGGAGCCCGTCGACCTCGAGCAGCTGCCCTTCGACGACCCCGCCACCTACGAGCTGCTCCAGCGCGGCGACACGCTCGGCGTGTTCCAGCTGGACGGCAGCGGCATGCGCACCCTGCTGCGGCAGATGAAGCCCGACAAGTTCGGCGACATCACCGCCGTCTCGGCGCTCTACCGCCCGGGCCCGATGGGCATGGGCTCGCACACGAACTACGCGCTGCGCAAGAACGGCCTGCAGCCGATCACGCCGATCCACCCGGAGCTCGAGGAGCCGCTCGCGGAGATCCTCGGCGAGACCTACGGCGTGCTCGTCTACCAGGAGCAGGTCATGCAGACCGCGCAGAAGGTCGCGGGCTACAGCCTCGGCGAGGCGGACATCCTCCGCCGCGCCATGGGCAAGAAGAAGAAGGCGGAGCTGGACAAGCAGTACGTCTCCTTCGAGGCCGGCATGAAGGAGCACGGCTACTCCGACGCCGCCGTCGCCGCGCTCTGGGAGACCCTGCTGCCCTTCGCGGACTACGCGTTCAACAAGTCACACTCCGCCGCCTACGGCGTGGTCTCCTACTGGACCGGCTACCTCAAGGCGAACTACCCGACCGAGTACATGGCCGCGCTGCTCACCTCCACGCAGGAGAACCGCGACCGGCTCGGCCTGTACCTGGGCGACTGCCGCCACCGCGGGATCACGGTGCTGCCGCCCGACGTCAACGAGTCGGACCTGTACTTCTCCGCCGTCGGCGACGACATCCGCTTCGGCCTCTCCGCGATCCGCAACGTGGGCGCGAACGTCGTCGAGGAGATCATCAAGGCGCGCGAGGAGAAGGGCGCCTTCACCTCCTTCACGGACTTCCTCGACAAGGTGCCGCTCAGCGTGTGCAACAAGCGCACGATCGAGTCGCTCATCAAGGGCGGGGCCTTCGACTCGCTGGGCCACAACCGCCGCTCCCTCGTGCTCATCCACGAGGACGCCGTGGACTCCGTGGTCGACGTCAAGCGCAAGGAGGCCCAGGGCCAGTACGACCTCTTCGCGGACATGCTCGGCGGGGGCGGGGCCGACGACGGCATGGCCACCGGCTCCGCCGCGACCCTCACGATCCCCGAGCTGCCCGAGTGGGACCGCAAGGAGAAGCTCGCCTTCGAGCGGAACATGCTGGGCCTGTACGTCTCCGACCACCCGCTGTACGGCCTCGAGCACGTGATCGCGCAGAACTCCTCGATCGCGATCAGCGCCCTCGCGGACGACGGCGCGGTCGAGGACGGCACGATGGTCACGATCGCGGGGCTCATCACGACCCTGCAGCGCAAGACCACCAAGAAGGGCGACATGTGGGCGATCGCCACCGTCGAGGACCTCGAGGGCGCGATCGACTGCCTCATGTTCCCCTCGACATACATGACCGTCGCCTCCGAGCTCGCCGAGGACCTCGTCGTCTCGATGAAGGGACGTGTGGACACCTCCAAGGGCATGCCCGAGCTGCGCGTCATGGAGATGACGATCCCCGAGGTGGGCTCCGGCCCGGACGGCCCCGTCACGCTCGTCCTCCCGGCGATGCGCGCGACCTCGAAGGTCGCCGAGGGCATCCGCGGGGTGCTCGAGGACAACCCGGGCTCGAGCGAGGTGCACCTGCGGCTCCAGGAGCCGGGCCGCACGACGCTCATGCAGCTGGACAAGCGGCTCTCGGTGACGCCCTCGCCTGCGCTCTACGCCTCGCTGAAGGCGCTGCTGGGTCCCGGCTGCCTGATGTGACCGGGTGAGCGCCGTGCGCGTCGCGAGCGTCAACATCCATCACGGGGCCGACGCCCGCGGCCGCCTCGACCTGGCCCGCACGGCGGCGGCGATCGCCGCGACGGGCGCGGACCTCGTCGCCCTCCAGGAGGTCGACGTCCGCTTCGGTGAGCGCTCGCTGCACGAGGACCAGGCGGCGCTGCTGGGCGAGGCGCTCGGCATGCACGTGCGCTTCGGCGCCGCGATCCCCCGCGGGGAGGGGGACGGCTACGGCCTCGCCCTCCTGAGCCGCGCCCCGATCGGGGAGGCGGTCATGCACCCGCTGCCCGGGGCGTCCGGGCCGCGGCCGCTTCGGGAGCCCCGCGGGCTGCTCGACGCGCAGGTCGAGCTGCCGGGGGAGGGGACGGTGCGGGTGCTCGTCACCCATCTCGACCACGACCACCGGTCCCATCGTGACGTCCAGGTGCGGGAGATCCTGCGCCTCGTCGCGGAGGACGCGGGCCCCGTCGTGCTCCTCGGGGACCTCAATGCCGACCCCTCCGCCCCCGAGCTCGCGGGCCTGCGGCTGCGCGGCTTCCGCGACGCCGCGATCGAGGTGGCGCGGGAGCGCCGGCGGGGGACGGTCGCTCGCGCCCCGGGCGGGACGGCGCCGGGCCGTGCCCTGTCGCGCGCGGCGCGGGTCCTGTCCCTCGCGCGCGCGGTGGTCCCGCACGGGCCCGTGCGCGCGACCTGGCCGGTGCGCGTCCCGCTGCGCCGCCTCGACGCGATCTGGCTGCGCGGGCCCGTCCGCGCCCGGGAGCTGCGCGTGGTGAGGACCGCGGCGACCGACCACCGCCTCCTCGTCGCCCGCCTCGAGCTCGACCGACCTGCGCGGGGCCAAGGACAGGGGCAGTGACCTGCAGGAAGGTCAGCTGTGTTGCGCGACGTCAAGGGGCGCGTCGGCCTACGGTAGGACCATGAGCCTCGAGACCGATCTGCTGCCTGTCGACCTGCTGGCCACGATCCGCGAGCGTGCCGTCGTGCACGACCGGGAGAACACCTTCCCCGAGCAGGACCTCGCGGATCTCCGCGAGCGCGGCTACCTGCGCCTGCTCGTGCCGGAGGAGCTCGGCGGGCTCGGCGCGAGCCTGCTCGAGGCGACCCGCGTGCAGCGCCGGCTCGCGCAGGCCGCCCCGGCCACCGCCCTCGCCATGAACATGCACCTCGTCGTCACCGGCGCCGCGCTGCACGCGCACCGGCTCGGCGTCGCCGAGGTGCGCACGGTGCTCGAGGAGGCCGCGGCGGGGGAGCTGCACGCCTTCGGGATCTCCGAGGCCGGCAACGAGGCGATGCTCTTCGACTCCTCGACCCATGCCGTGCCGGACGGCGAGGGCGGCTTCCGCCTCACCGGCACCAAGATCTTCACGTCCCTCGCCCCCGTGTGGGACCGGCTCGTCGTCCACGGGCGGATCGCCTCGACCTCGGAGAACGACCCGCGGCTCGTGCTCGGCGTCCTCGAGCGCACGGACGCCGTCGAGGTGCTCGAGGACTGGGACACCCACGGCATGCGGGCCTCCCAGTCCCGTACCACGCGGCTCCACGAGGCGCCGCTGAGCGCCGCCCGCGTGCTCACGCAGACGCCCGTCGGCCCTCACGGTGACCCCTTCGTCATGGGCGTCTTCGGCGCCTTCGAGCTGCTGCTGGCCGCGGTGTACACGGGCCTCGCGGAGCGGGCCGTCGAGCTCGGCGCCGGGATCGCCACGACCCGCCGCAGCGTGACCCGGGGGATCCTCCACGCCGACGACCCGGACGTGCGCCGGCGCCTCGCCCGCGCGGCGATCGCCCTGGACGGCTCCGTGCTCCAGATCGAGAAGCTCGCCGGGGATCTCGACGCGCTCGGCACGGGGGAGCGGGGCGCGGGCACCACGGACCACGGCCCGCGCTGGTTCCTGCAGTTCTCCGGCGTGAAGTCCCGTTCCACCGAGGCCGCGATCGCGGCCGTGGACGAGGTGCTGCGTGCGAGCGGCGGCGCGCACTTCTTCCGGCGCAGCGAGCTCGAGCGGCTCTCCCGCGATGTCCGCGCGGGCATGTACCACCCCTCCGACGAGGAGTCAGTGCAGTCCTCCTACGCGAAGGCGCTGCTCGGCGAGATCGGCGACGCGGAGCGGCCGGGAGCCGATCGCTCCTGATCGGGAGGCCCCGACGACGGCGCGCCCCGGCCCCTCGTAAAAGGGACCGGGGCGCGCCGTGCGGTGGGGAGGTCAGTCCTCCGAGGAGGCGTCCTCCTCGATCGGGGCCGACGGGGCCGACACGGCAGGAGCCGGGGCGGAGGAGCTCTCCGCCTCGGCGCGCACCGCGCGGCCGCCCTCGGAGGCCCGCTGGAGGGTCTCGCCGAAGTCGATCCCGGTGGTGGAGCTGACCATGTCGAGCACCTGCGCGAGGCCCACGGAGATGTTCTGCCCGATCTTCGCCTCGCCGTCGGTGGAGAACACGGAGAGCTTGTCGATGTTCGAGTAGGGCTTCGCGAGCTCGCCGGCGACCGTCGGCAGCACCTCGAGCACCTGCGCGAGCACGGCGGCGTCGTTGAACTGCTTGTACGCCTCGGCGCGGGCGCGGGTGGTCTCCGCCTCCGCGTCGCCCTTGGCGCGGATGGACGCGCCCTCGGCCTCGCCCTGCGCGCGCAGGGAGTCGGCGGTCGCCTGACCCTCGAGGCGCACGGCCTCGGCGTCCTTCGAGCGGCGCTGCAGCTCGACCTCGGCCTCGGCGCGGCCGCGGGCCTCGATCGCGTGGGCCTCCGCGTCGGCGGAGACCTTGCGGGACTCGGCGCGGTTGCGCTCGTCCGTCAGCTGCGCCTCGGAGTCGGCGATGCGCGCGTACTTCTTCGAGTCCGCGTCCTGCTGCTCGGCGTAGCGCTTGGCCTCGGCCGGCTTGTGGACCTCGGCGACGAGCTGCTTCTCGCGCAGGTCGTTGTTGCGGACCGCGATGAGCTCCTCCTGCTCGATGATGCGCTGCTGCTGGGCGGCGCGGGCGAGCGGGCCGGCGGCGTCGGCGACGGCCTGGCGGGCGTCGGTCTGCTCCTTGATCTCGGCCTGGCGGAGGTCGAAGGCCTGCTTGGACTCCGCCTCCTGCTGGAGGTTGAGGTTCTTGGCCTGGGTGGACTCACGGTTCGCGTCGGACTCGGCGATCGCGGCGCGCTTGGCGACGAGCGCGGCCTCGGGCCGGCCCCAGTCGCGGAGGTAGGAGCCGTCGTCCTCGACCGCGGAGATCTGGAAGGTGTCGATGACCAGACCCTGGTTGTTCATGGAGTGCTCGGCCTCGGCCTGCACCTGGCTCGCGAAGGAGGCGCGGTCGCGGATGATCTGCTCGACCGTCAGCGTGCCGACGACGGCGCGCAGGGTGCCGGAGAGGATCTCCTGGGTGTAGTGGTCGATCTGCTGCTGCTGATCAAGGAAGCGCTGCGAGGCCTTGCGGACGTCGTCCACGTTGCCGCCCACCTTGACCTGCGCGACGCCGCGCAGGCGCAGGAAGATGCCGTTCATCGAGTAGCCCTCGACCTCGACGGGGATCTGGCGCGAGCTGAGGCTCAGCACGAAGGCGCGGTCGACGATGGGGCGCACGATCGCGCGGCCGCCGATGACCACGCGGGCGCCGCCGGACTCGAGGTCGATGTCCCCGGTGGGGCTCGCCTTCCCGCTGCGACCGGTGATGATGAGAGCCTCGTTCGGCGCGGCGATGCGGTAGCTGCGCAGCAGCACGAGCAGCAGGATGAGCAGCACGACGATCACGACGGCTGCGATGCCGATGATCGGCACCAATGCTTCCATGGGGTCCCCCTCCAGCGATGGCACAGCGCGGCCCCGGGCACGCGCTGTCGGTCCCGGTCATCCTCCCAGGTGGGGGAGGGGAGCGGCGAGCGCTGTCCGAGGTCGGGACCCAGCCGTGACCCGGGTCCAGGATACGGATGGCATGTCCCGGATGGTGAGACCCGGGCGTATCGTCGCGCGGGTGAGTACGACAAGCACCTCCTCCGCGCCGGCAGCGGCGCCCGCGAACACCCGAGGGCGGGTGATCGGGGCCTCGATGATCGGCACGACCATCGAGTTCTTCGACTTCTACGCCTACGCGACCGCCGCCTCGCTCGTGTTCCCGGCCCTGTTCTTCCCCCGGCAGGACGCCACCACGCAGCTGCTGAGCTCCTTCGCGATCTTCGGCGTCGCCTTCTTCGCCCGGCCCATCGGCTCGATCATCTTCGGGCACTTCGGCGACCGGATCGGCCGCAAGAAGACCCTCGTGGCGAGCCTGCTCGTCATGGGCATCGCGACCTTCCTCATCGGCCTGCTGCCCTCCGCCTCGACGCCCGGCTTCGCCGTCGTCGCCCCGACGATCCTCGTGCTGCTGCGCTTCTGCCAGGGCATCGGCCTGGGCGGCGAGTGGTCCGGCGCCGCGCTGCTCGCGACCGAGAACGCCCCCGAGGGCAAGCGCGCCCTCTACGGCACCTTCCCCCAGCTGGGTGCCCCGATCGGGTTCATCCTCTCGAACGTGCTGTTCGTGATCCTCAGCCTCACGCTCGACGAGGCGCAGTTCTCCTCCTGGGGCTGGCGGATCCCGTTCCTGCTCTCCGCGGTGCTGGTGGTCGTGGGCCTCTGGGTGCGCCTGAAGCTCATGGAGACCCCGGCCTTCCAGAAGGTCCTCGACGAGCAGCGCGTGGCGACCGTGCCGCTCGCGCGCGTCTTCACCACCGCATGGCGACCGCTCATCGCGGCGACCCTCGCGATGGTCGCGACCTACGTCCTCTTCTACATGATGACGGCCTTCCTCACCGTCGTCGGCACCACCCCGGCCGACGCCGCGGTGCCGGGCCTCGGCTACGAGCGGGCGGGCTTCCTCACCCGGCTCATCATCGGCGTCGTGTTCTTCGGGATTTTCACCCTGGTCTCCGGCCCGATGGCGGACCGCCTGGGCCGCCGTCGCCACCTCATCGGCGTGACGATCGCGATCGGCGTCTACGGCTTCCTCGTGCAGCCGCTGCTGCACGCGGGCGGCGTCGGCGTCATGGCGACCCTCATCATCGGCTTCTCGCTCATGGGCCTGACCTTCGGGCCCATGGCGTCCTTCCTGCCGGAGATGTTCAAGGCCGACGTCCGCTACACGGGCAGCGCCATCAGCTACAACATGGCCTCCGTGATCGGTGCGGCGCCCGCGCCGTACGCGCTCATCGCCCTGTGGGGTGCCGGGGACGGGAAGCTGTGGCTCGTGGGCGGCTACCTCACCCTCGCCGCGCTCATCACGCTGATCTCCATCACGATCGGCAAGGAGACCAAGGACGTCGACTTCCTCCAGTGAGGGCCCTCCGCCACCGACGCCGACGGGGCGCCGTCACCGGGATGCTCCCGGCGACGGCGCCCCGTCGTCATGCAGCGCAGCTGTGCCGCTCTGCCGCTGTGAGCGCTCCGATCAGGCGCGGTGCTCGCGGTAGTAGCGGATGAGCGCCGCGGTGGAGGCGTCCTCCGCGGCGATCGCGGACTCGTCACCCGCGACCGCGGGGGCGAGGCCCTTGGCGAGCTGCTTGCCGAGCTCCACGCCCCACTGGTCGAAGGAGTTGATGCCCCACACGGCGCCCTGGACGAAGGTGATGTGCTCGTACAGTGCGATGAGCTGGCCCAGCACGGACGGGGTCAGCGCGGGCGCCATGATCGACGTCGTCGGACGGTCGCCGGAGAACTCGCGGGCCGCGACGAGCGCACCCTCGGTGCCCTCCGCGCGGACCTCGTCGGCCGTCTTGCCGAAGGCGAGGGCCTTGGTCTGCGCGAAGAAGTTCGCGAGGAACAGCTCGTGCACGTCCTGCTCGCCGTCCTTGAGCGGGCGGGCCGGGGTCGCGAAGGCGATGAAGTCCGCCGGGATGATCCGGGTGCCCTGGTGGATCAGCTGGTAGAAGGCGTGCTGCCCGTTGGTGCCGGGCTCGCCCCAGAAGACCTCGCCGGTCTCGGTGGCGACGGTCGAGCCGTCCCAGCGCACCGACTTGCCGTTGGACTCCATCGTCAGCTGCTGGAGGTAGGCGGGGAAGCGGTGCAGGTACTGGGAGTAGGGGAGGACCGCGTGGGTCTCCGCCTCGAGGAAGTTCACGTTCCACACGTTCAGCAGGCCCATGAGCAGCGGCACGTTCTGCTCCGCCGGGGCGGTCGCGAAGTGCTCGTCCATCGCGTGGAAGCCGGCGAGGAGCTCCTCGAAGACCTCCGGACCCAGCACCGTCGAGAGCACGGTGCCGATCGCGGAGTCCACGGAGTAGCGGCCGCCCACCCAGCTCCAGAACCCGAAGGCGTTCTCCGGGTCGATGCCGAACTCGGCGACCTTGTCGAGCGCCGTGGAGACGGCCACGAAGTGCTTCGCGACGGCCTCCTGCTCCTGCTCCGCGGTGAGGCCCTTCGCGCGGAGGCCGTCGAGCAGCCAGGTGCGCACGAGGCGCGCGTTGGTGATCGTCTCGAGGGTCGTGAAGGTCTTCGAGGCGACGATGACGAGGGTGGTCTCGGGGTCGAGGTCCGCGGTGGTCTCGTAGGCGTCCGTCGGGTCGATGTTCGAGATGAAGCGGGCGGCGAGGCCCTCCTGCGCGTAGGGCTTCAGCGCCTCGTAGACCATGACGGGGCCGAGGTCCGAGCCGCCGATGCCGATGTTCACGACCGTCTCGATGCGCTTGCCGGTCACACCGGTCCACTCGCCGGAGCGGACCTTGGTCGCGAAGTCCGCGATGCGGCCCAGCACCTCGTGCACGTCGTGGTCGACGTCCTGGCCGTCGACCTCGAGGGCGGGGGAGGCCCCGGCGGGGCGGCGCAGCGCCGTGTGCAGCACGGCGCGGTCCTCGGTGGTGTTGATGTGGGCGCCCGCGTACATCGCGTCGCGGCGCGCGAGCACGCCGGTCTGCTCGGCGAGCTGGAGGAGGAGGTCCACGGTCTCGGCGGTGACGAGGTTCTTGGAGAGGTCGACGTGGAGATCGGCCGCGTCGTGGGTGAAGCGCTCGGCGCGCTGCGGGTCCTCCGCGAACCACTCGCGCAGGGAGCCGCTGATCTCGGCATCGTGCGCCTCGAGGGCCTCCCACGCGGGGGTGGTGGTGGGATCGACCGGCGCGGTGGCGCCGCTGACAGGGGCATCAGGAGAAGTCATGGCCCCATTCTCCACCCGGAGCGCGCGGGCGGGTGCGCGCGTGCCCTGTGTCCCTGGGAACCGTCCTGGGGTATCCGAGACCGAAGCGTTACCGCCCGGTGGACAAAGGTTGACAACCCCTGGTGCACACTTGACGTCACGGCGCCCGGTGTAGTCGGCGCCACACACAGCACTCCCAGGAGATCCACATGGCCCTTTCGCGCCGCTCCATGATGCTCGGCACCGCTGCCACCGGCGTCGCCGCAGCCACGCTCGCCGCCTGCACCGGTGGCTCCTCCGGCGGTTCCGGCGGATCCGACGGCGGATCCGGCTCCGGCGAGATGATCTTTGCGAACACCACCGAGCCCGAGAACCCGCTCATCCCGACGAACACCGGAGAGGTCGGCGGCGGTCGCGTCGTCACCTCCATCTTCGCCGGCCTCGTGTACTACACGGCGGACGGCAAGGCCGAGAACGACCTTGCGGAGTCGATCGAGTCCGAGGACAACCAGCACTGGACGATCAAGATCAAGTCCGGCCTGAAGTTCTCCGACGACTCCGACCTCACCGCGCAGTCCTTCGTCGACGCCTGGAACTTCGGTGCGAACGCCGCGAACGCCCAGCTGGGCCAGTACTTCTTCGAGCCGATCGAGGGCTACGCGGATCTCTCCAAGGAGGACGTCGCCGCCGACGCGAAGCTCCCCGGGCTCGAGGTCGTCGACGACACCACGTTCACCGTGCAGCTCGTCTCCGCGCAGTCCGACTTCCCGAACCGCCTCGGCTACTCGGCCTACATGCCGCTCCCCGCGAGCGCCTTCGGCGACATCGAGGCGTTCGGCGAGAAGCCGGTCTCGAACGGCCCCTACATGGTCGACTCCTGGACCCATGACAAGGAGATCGTCCTCGTCCCGAACCCGAACTACGACGGCCCTCGCAAGGCCAAGAACTCGGGCATCACCTTCGTCGTGTACGACAGCGACGAGACCATGTACAACGATCTCCTCGCGGACAACGTGGACGTCATCGACCAGATCCCCACGTCGCAGCTGCAGAACTTCGAGAGCGACCTCGGCGACCGCGCGGTCAACGATCCGGGCGCCGTCTTCCAGTCCTTCACCCTCCCGGGCTACGACCCGAACTTCGAGGGCGAGGCCGGTGCGCTGCGTCGCGAGGCGATCTCGCGCGCGATCGACCGCAAGAGCATCTGCGACAGCCTGTTCTTCGGCACCCGCACCCCGGCGACGGACTTCGTCGCGCCGGTGATCCCCGGTGGCGGTGCGACCGACATCGAGGGTGCTGACGTCCTCGAGTTCGACGAGGCCAAGGCCAAGGACCTGTGGGCGCAGGCGGAGGCGAAGAGCCCCTTCAAGGGACCGCTCACCCTCGCCTACAACGCGGACGGCCCCCACGCCGACTGGGTCGAGGCTGTCTGCAACTCGCTCAAGAACACCCTCGGCATCGAGGCGAACCCGACCCCGTTCCCGGCCTTCGGCGAGATGCGTGAGCAGATCCGCGCGCGGAAGCTCATGGGCACCTGGCGCTCGGGCTGGCAGGCGGACTACCCGTCCATGTACAACTTCCTGGGCCCGCTCTACGGCTCCGGCGCGGCGGACGGCAACGGCTCGAACGACGGCGACTACAAGAACCCCGAGTTCGACCAGCTCCTCTCGGACGGTCTCGCTGCCGCGAGCGAGGACGAGGCCATCAAGATCTGGAAGCAGGCCGAGGCGCTGATCATGCGCGACCTGCCCGTGGTCCCGCTCTGGTACCAGAACACCTTCGGCGGCTACTCGTCGCTCGTGTCGAACGTCGAGTACGGCTGGGACACCGTCCCGCTGTACTACGAGATCACGAAGTGATCGCCGCTTTCCACGAGTGACCTGCTGAACCACCCGACAGCGGGAACCGGATCGCTCCGGTTCCCGCTGTCGCACGCCCGGGGGTCCTCGCGCCCCGCCCGACTTCGAAAGAGAACGACGTGATCTGGTACATCGTGCGGCGACTGCTGCAGATGATCCCCGTCTTCCTCGGCGCCACGCTCATCGTCTACCTGCTCGCGTTCGCCGCCTCCGGCGATCCGATCCTCACCCTCGCGGGGGACAAGCCGATCTCCCCGGCCGTCGAGCAGCAGCTGCGCGCCCAGTACAACCTGGACAAGCCCGTCATCATCCAGTGGCTCATCTACCTCGGCAACGTGGTGCGGCTGGACTTCGGCGTGGGCTTCAACGGCCGGCCGATCGCCGATCAGATCGCCGCCGCATTCCCGGTGACGATCCGTCTCGCGATCATCGCCGTGATCGTGGAGACGGTGTTCGGCGTCATCGCTGGAGTGATCTCCGGCCTGCGCAAGGGCAAGCTCATCGACACGACGCTCCTCATCCTCTCGCTGCTCGTGATCGCCGTCCCGACCTTCGTGCTCGGCTTCGTCGCCCAGTTCATCCTCGGTGTGAAGCTCGGCATCGCCCCGATCAACGTGGGTCGCGACCCCAGCTGGCAGAACCTGCTCGTCCCCGGGTTCGTGCTCGGAGCGGTCTCCTTCGCCTACGTCCTCCGGCTGACGCGCACCTCGATCGCAGAGACGGTCGGAGCGGATCACGTGCGGACGGCGACGGCCAAGGGCCTCTCCCGGGGCGGAGTCGTCACCAAGCACATCCTGCGCAACTCCCTGATCCCCGTGGTCACCTTCATCGGTGCGGACCTGGGCGCGCTGATGGGCGGTGCGATCGTCACCGAGAGCATCTTCAACATCCCCGGAGTCGGGACCCTGCTGTTCCGCTCCATCAATGCCGGCGAAGCCCCGATGATCGTGTCCCTCGTGACCCTGCTCGTGATCATCTTCCTGCTGTCCAACCTCATCGTGGACCTGCTCTACGCCGTGCTCGACCCGAGGATCCGCTATGCGAAGTGATAACCGCGCCCCTCAGCGCCCGAAGGCCCAGCACTGGGTCGCCCCGCTCGACGAGACCCCGCTGCAGGAGGTCGATGCTGCGGACACCTCATCGACGCCTCGCTCGCTCTGGGCCGAGGCCGTGCACAATCTGGTGCGCAACCCGGTGTTCATCATCTCCGCGCTGCTGATCCTGCTCGTGCTCTTCGTCGCCGCGTTCCCCGGTGTCTTCACGAGTCAGGACCCCACGTACGGCAACCTCTCCTCGGCCAACAAGCCGGCGAGTGCGGAGCACCCCTTCGGCACGACGAGGCAGGGCTACGACACGCTGGCCCGCACGGTGTGGGGAACCCGCACCTCGGTGATCATCGGCTTCTTCACGATGATCTGCTCGACGATCCTCGGTGGCGCGATCGGAGCCCTCGCCGGCTACGTCGGCGGCTGGATCGACGAGATCGTCTCCCGCATCACGGACATCTTCTTCGCCGTCCCGATGATCCTCGGGGCGATCGTCATCGCGACCCGACTCGGCGAGATGAACATGTGGACCGTCATCATGGTCCTGAGCATCTTCGGATGGACCAACGTCGCCCGCATCATGCGCGGCGCGGTGATCTCGACGAAGAGCCAGGACTTCGTCACCGCATCGACGGCGCTCGGCGCCGGGAGCCTCACGAACCTCCTGAAGCACGTGATCCCCAACGCGATCGCCCCCGTGATCGTCACGGCCACGGTCAACCTCGGCGTCTTCATCGTCGCGGAGGCGACCCTGTCGTTCCTGGGGGTCGGGCTCCCCACGTCGGCCGTCTCCTGGGGCGGCGACATCTCCCGTGCGAGGGATGCCCTGCGCAACCAGCCGATGATGCTGTTCTACCCCTCTGTGGCGCTCGCGACCACCGTGCTGAGCTTCATCATGCTCGGTGACGCCGTCCGCGACGCCCTGGACCCGAAGGCGAGGAAGCGATGAGCGCCGCACCTGACAGCGCCACGAAGCAGCCGCTGCTCGAGATCAGGGATCTCGAGATCACGTTCACGACCTCGACCGGGCCGGTCCGAGGTGTGCGCACCGCGAATCTCGAGGTGTACCCCGGGGAGACCGTCGCGATCGTCGGCGAGTCCGGCTCCGGCAAGTCGACGACCGCGATGAGCATCGCGCACCTGCTGCCCAAGAACGGGAGCATCACCCGCGGCCAGGTCCTCTTCGAGGGTCGCGACATCACGCATGTCTCGGAGAAGCAGATCCGGGCCCTGCGCGGCGACCAGCTGGGCCTGGTCCCGCAGGACCCGATGAGCAACCTCAACCCCATGTGGAAGGTGGGCTCGCAGATCACCGAGGCGCTCGCCGCGAACGGCGTCGCCACGGGCGCTGCAGCGAAGAAGCGGTCGGTCGAGCTGCTCGAGGAGGCGGGTCTGCCGGACGCGAAGCGCCGCGCCGGCCAGTACCCCCACGAGTACTCCGGCGGCATGAAGCAGCGCGCGCTCATTGCCATGGGCCTCGCCGCCCGCCCCAAGCTGCTCATCGCCGACGAGCCGACCTCCGCGCTCGACGTCACCGTGCAGCAGCAGATCCTCGACCACCTCGACACCCTCACGGGCGAGCTGGGCGTCGCGGTGCTGCTGATCACCCACGACCTGGGCCTCGCCGCCGAGCGCGCCCAGCATCTCGTGGTGATGTACAAGGGGCAGGTCGTCGAGTCCGGTCCCGCGCTCGAGATCCTGCAGTCCCCGCAGCATCCGTACACCAAGCGCCTCATCGCGGCCGCGCCGAGCCTCGCCTCGCGCCGCCTGGTCTCCGTGGCCGAGCGCGAGGAGGTGCGCGAGCAGGCGCAGGAGCACGCCGCCGGTCAGTCCTCGGAGCAGGCGAACGGCCCCATCATCGAGGCCCGCAACCTGACCAAGGTGTTCCCGATCCGCGGCAGCGTCCCGTGGCGCACCACGCCGTTCACCGCCGTGGACGACATCTCCTTCTCCCTCGAGCGCGGCACGACCACCGCGATCGTCGGCGAGTCCGGCTCGGGCAAGTCGACCGTCGCGCAGATGGTGCTGAAGCTCCTCCAGCCCACCTCGGGGCAGGTGCTCTTCGAGGGCAAGGACGTCACCACCTACAAGGGGTCCGCGCTGAAGACGCTGCGCCGCCGTGTGCAGCCGATCTTCCAGAACCCCTACGGGACGCTCGACCCGATGTACTCGATCTTCAGCACGATCGAGGAGCCGATGCGCCTGCACGGCATCGGCGACGCGAAGAGCCGCGAGGCGAAGGTCCGCGACCTGCTCGACAAGGTCGCGCTGCCGGCGGCGATGATGCGCCGCTTCCCCAACGAGCTCTCGGGCGGCCAGCGCCAGCGCGTGGCGATCGCCCGCGCCCTCGCGCTGGACCCCGAGGTCGTCGTGTGCGACGAGGCGGTCTCCGCCCTCGACGTGCTGGTCCAGGACCAGGTGCTGCACCTGCTCAACGACCTCCAGGCCGAGCTCGGGCTGTCCTACCTCTTCATCACCCATGACCTCGCCGTGGTCCGCCAGATCGCGGACCGCACCCTGGTCATGGAGAAGGGGAAGCTCGTGGAGCAGGGCTCGACCGACGAGGTCTTCCACTCGCCGCAGCAGGACTACACCCGGCGCCTGCTCGCCGCGATCCCCGGCGGCTCCATCCCGCTCGCGGGAGCGGAGACGATCGACGTCGAGGTGCCCGCCGGGCGGGCCGACGAGACCGTCACGGAGCACGGCGAGGGTCCGAAGGACATCATCGATCCCTTCTCGCAGGCCGGTCACGTCTGAGCCGTGAGCGCGGAGGGCGTCGAAGCTCTCATCCCTGACCCCTGAGGAATCCTGGGCCGGACCGTTAGAATCGGTCCGGCCCAGGAGCATGTCGTGCGGGGGACCCGCGATGTGAGCAGCTGGACCGTGCCCCGCACCTCCGTCAGAGACGAGCTCCCGCGCATGACCCTCCAGCACCGCAACGACCTGCGAAACGTCGCCATCGTCGCCCACGTCGACCACGGCAAGACCACCCTGGTCGACGCCATGCTCACCCAGGGCGGCGCCTTCGGCGACCACGACAAGCACGACGAGCGGGCGATGGACTCCGGCGAGCTCGAGCGCGAGAAGGGCATCACGATCCTCGCGAAGAACACCGCCATCCGCTACACCGGCCCCTCGGCCGAGGCGATCGGTGAGCCCGAGGGCATCATCATCAACGTCATCGACACGCCCGGCCACGCCGACTTCGGCGGCGAGGTCGAGCGCGGCCTGTCGATGGTGGACGGCGTGGTGCTCCTCGTGGACGCCTCCGAGGGCCCGCTCCCGCAGACCCGCTTCGTGCTCCGCAAGGCGCTCGCCGCGAAGCTCCCCGTGATCCTCGTGGTCAACAAGGTGGACCGCCCCGACGCCCGCATCGACGAGGTCGTCGGTGAGGCCACCGACCTCCTCCTCGGCCTCGCCGAGGACCTCTCCGACGAGGTCCCCGACCTCGACCTGGACGCGCTCCTGGACGTGCCCGTCGTGTACGCCTCCGGCAAGGCCGGCCGCGCGAGCCTCACGAAGCCGGCCGACGGCGAGCTGCCCGACTCCGAGAACGTCGAGCCGCTGTTCAAGACGATCCTCGAGTCGATCCCCGCCCCGAGCTACGACGACGAGATGCCGCTGCAGGCCCACGTCACCAATCTCGACGCCTCCCCGTTCCTGGGTCGCCTCGCGCTGCTGCGCGTGAAGAACGGCGAGCTCACCAAGGGCCAGCAGGTCGCCTGGTGCACCCAGCACGGCACCACCAAGACCGTGAAGATCACCGAGCTGCTCGAGACCAAGGGCCTCGCCCGCGAGCAGATGACCCGCACCGCCCGCCCCGGTGACATCGTCGCCGTCGCCGGCATCCCCGAGATCATGATCGGCGAGACGCTCGCGGACGTCGAGGACCCGCAGCCGCTGCCGCTGATCACGGTCGACGAGCCGGCGATCTCGATGACCATCGGCATCAACACCTCCCCGCTCGCCGGCAAGAACGGCAAGGGCCACAAGCTCACCGCCCGCCAGGTGAAGGACCGCCTGGACCAGGAGCTCGTGGGCAACGTGTCCCTGCGCGTCGTCCCCACGGACCGCCCGGACTCCTGGGAGGTCCAGGGCCGCGGCGAGCTCGCGCTCGCGATCCTCGTCGAGCAGATGCGCCGTGAGGGCTTCGAGCTCACCGTCGGCAAGCCGACCGTGCTGACCCGCGAGATCGACGGCAAGACCCACGAGCCCGTCGAGCGGATGACGATCGATGTCCCCGACGAGTTCCTCGGCACCGTCACGCAGCTCATGGCGAGCCGCAAGGGCCGCATGGAGACCATGAGCAACCACGGCTCCGGCTGGGTGCGCATGGAGTTCGTGGTGCCCTCGCGCGGTCTCATCGGCTTCCGCACCCGCTTCATGACGGAGACCCGCGGCAACGGCATCGCCTCCTCCTACGCCGACGGCTACGAGCCGTGGATGGGTGCGATCGAGTTCCGGGCCACCGGCTCGCTCGTCGCGGACCGCCCGGGCGTCGTCACCCCCTACGCGATGATCAACCTCCAGGAGCGCGGCTCCTTCTTCGTGGAGCCCACGAGTGAGGTCTACGAGGGCCAGGTCGTCGGCGAGAACTCCCGCAACGAGGACATGGACGTCAACATCACGAAGGAGAAGAAGCTGACGAACATGCGCGCCGCCAGCGCCGACTCCTTCGAGAATCTCGTGCCGCCGCGCAAGCTCACGCTCGAGGAGTCCCTCGAGTTCACGGGCGAGGACGAGTGCGTCGAGGTCACCCCGGAGATCGTGCGGATCCGCAAGGTGATCCTCAACGCCGGGGAGCGGGCCCGCTCCCGTTCGCGCGCGAAGAAGTGAACATCCGTCGCACCGTCGGGCACGCGGCCTTCGCCGTGCTGCCCACGGTGCTGTCGGTGCTCGTCCTGGTCACCGTGCACCGCCTGACGCTCGACCTGCTCGGGATCACGATCCCGGCCGGCCTGCTGCTGTGCACGGTGTACCAGGTGATGACCTGCGCGTTCCTCTGGGCCGTCACCGGGTCCCGGCTGCCGCTCGCGGTCTCCGGGGCGCTGTGGGGCATCCTCGCCACGCCGTTCCTCGGCAACGGGGCCGGCGGGGGAGTGCTCCTGCCCGGGGTGATCGGTGACCAGGCGCAGTACTCCGGCTGGATCGTGCAGGGCCTCGGCATGGGGATCCCGTTCCTCGCGGCGGGTTTGCTGAGCCTTCCCGCGGTGCGCCGTCTCGAGCAGGCGCGCACCCGGGCCCGGGAGGCGCGGGCACGCGCGGAGGAGGCGCAGCGGTCGTGAGCACGGACGCGGCGGATCGCGGCTGGGCCACGCTGCCCAACGCCGTGACCCTGCTGCGGCTCGTCCTGCTCGCCCCCGTGTGCGTGCTGCTCGCGCGCGGCCCGGACACCCTCGCCGTGGTCCTGCTGCTGGTGTGGGCGAGCACCGACTGGGTCGACGGCCTGCTCGCCCGCACGCTCGGGCAGACCAGCCGGGTGGGGGAGATCATCGACCCGATCGCGGACCGGATCGGGCTGGTCGCGATCGTGCTGACCCTCGCCCTCGCCGGTCTGCTCCCGTGGGCGGCGCTCGTCGTGATCCTGCTCGTCGACCTCGCCGTCACGGCGCTCGCCTCGGGCGCCGCGCTCGGCGGTCGGATCCGCGTCTCCTGGCTCGGGAAGATCCGCACGGCGCTGCTCATGACCTCCGTGTTCCTGCTGGCCGCGGCCGCCGCCTGGGCCCCGGGGCTCGTGGGTGCCGTGCAGGTGCTGCTGTGGGCCGGCGTCGTGGTGCACGTGGTGAGCGGGGCCGGCTACGTGCTCAGCGCCCGCCGCTCCCGTCACGGCGCTCCGGCGGAGGCGGGACCTCCTTCGCGGCGATGACCAGGGGGCGCGGCACCCGCATCTCGCCGCGCCGGGTCATGACGGTCACCGCGCGCTCGTCCGTCGCGGTGATCGTGCCGAGCGCGTCGCTCATCCGCTCGCCGCGGGGAGCGGTCGCCGGATCGATCGCGTGGCGAAGTGTGACACGCCGTCCCACCTCGAGGAACGGTGCCCATCCGGGGCGGGTCTCGCTGGTCATCCCCCGAACATAGTGCCCGCCCCGCGGCGGCCGCGGTGTTCGACAGGTCACGTCTGCGCGGCATCCGGCGGTCGGGGCCCCGCCGCGCGCCCCGTCGGTGCGATGATGGTGCGGTCACCCCCGTGGAAGGAAGCCGCCCTCATGACGTACGTCATCGCCCTGCCCTGCGTCGACGTCAAGGACCGTGCCTGCGTGGACGAGTGCCCCGTGGACTGCATCTACGAGGGGACCCGCTCGCTGTACATCCAGCCCGACGAATGCGTGGACTGCGGCGCCTGCGAGCCCGTGTGCCCCGTCGAGGCGATCTACTACGAGGACGACCTCCCCGACCAGTGGGCGGAGTTCTACAAGGCCAACGTCGAGTTCTTCGACGAGCTCGGCGCCCCCGGCGGCGCCGCCAAGATGGGCGTGATCGACAAGGACCACGCGATCATCGAGGCGCTCCCGCCGCAGTCCGGCGCCGAGGGCTGATGCACTCCCCGCGTCGCCCCCTCGCCGCCCGCCTCCCCGCTTTCCCGTGGGACGCGATCGCCGGGGCCAAGGAGCGCGCCGCCGCCCATGAGGACGGCATCGTCGACCTCTCGGTGGGCACGCCCGTGGACCCGACCCCCGCCTCCGTGCAGCAGGCGCTCGCCGCCGCCGCGGACAGCCACGGCTACCCGACGACCGTCGGCACGCCCGCGCTGCGTGAGGCGCTCGTGGACTTCGTGCGCCGGCACCGCGGCGCCCCGGGGACGATCGACGTGGACGGGGTGCTGCCCACCGTCGGCTCCAAGGAGCTCGTGGCGCACCTGCCCTTCCAGCTGGGCATCGGGCCCGAGGAGATCGTCGCCTTCCCCGCGATCGCCTACCCCACCTATGACATGGGCGCCCGGTTCGTGGGGGCGCAGTCCCTGCCGCTGGACCTCGTCGCCCTCGCCGAGCACGGCGACGCCGCGCTGCCGGACCCGGCCGCCGTGTCGCGGATCCGGCTGCTCTGGCTGAACTCGCCCTCGAACCCTACGGGCGACGTGCTGACGGTCCCGCAGATGGCCTCGCTCGTCACCTGGGCCCGGGAGCGGGGGATCGTCGTCGCCTCCGACGAGTGCTACGCCCTGCTGCCGTGGACCGTCGACGAGGTCCCCTCCGTGCTGGACCCGCGGGTGAACGGCGGCTCGCTCGAGGGCGTGCTGTGCGTCTACTCGCTGTCCAAGCAGTCCAACCTCGCGGGCTACCGCGCGGCCTTCGTCGCCGGCGACCCCGCGCTCGTGGGGGAGCTGCTGGCGATCCGCAAGCAGGCCGGGATGATGATCCCCGGTCCCGTGCAGGCGGCGATGGCCACGGCGCTCGGCGACGACGAAGCGGTGGCGGCCCAGCGTGAGATCTACCGCGCACGGCGCGAGATCCTCGCGCCGGCCCTGCGCGCCGCGGGGGGCGAGATCAGCGGCTCCCAGGCCGGTCTGTACCTGTGGACCTCCTTCGGGGAGGACGCGATGGTCACGGTCGAGCGTCTGGCGGATGCCGGTGTGCTGGTCGCTCCGGGGATGTTCTATGGTGAGGGGGGCGGCTCCACCGTGCGCGTCGCGCTCACCGCGACGGACGAGCGGATCGCCGCCGCCGCCGGGCGCCTCGAGCACCTCGAGCGCCCCTGAAGGATCCGACAACGCACAACGGAGAGCCCATGGATCACGCGACGCCGACCTCACGCCTCGCCTACGGCGACCACACCCTCGACCTCCCCGTCGTCGACGCCGTCGAGGGGAACCCGGGCATCGCGATCGGTCCGCTGCGCAAGGAGACGGGGGCCGTCACCTACGACCCCGGCTTCATGAACACCGCCAACACCACCTCGGCGATCACCTACATCGACGGCGACGAGGGCGTGCTGCGCTACCGCGGCTACCCGATCGAGCAGCTCGCGGAGAAGTCGACCTTCCTCGAGGTTGCCTACCTGCTCATCAACGGCGAGCTGCCCACGCAGGGACAGCTGGAGAACTGGACCACCCAGGTGGAGCGCCGCTCCATGCTCGACGAGCGCTTCAAGCGCATGTTCGAGGCGTACCCGCGCGATGCGCACCCGATGGCGGTGCTGCAGGCCGGCGTCTCCGCGCTGTCCACCTTCTACCAGGACTCGCTGGACCCGTTCGACGAGGAGCAGGTGCGCCTGTCCTCGGTGCGGCTGCTCGCGAAGGTGCCGACCATGGCCGCCTACGCGCACCGCATCGCGCAGGGCCACGCGCTGCTCTACCCGGACAACCGCCTCTCGCTGATCGAGAACTTCCTCCGCCTGACCTTCGGCTTCCCGGTCGAGGAGTACGTCGCGGACCCGGTCGTCGCGCGGGCGATGGAGCAGCTGCTGATCCTCCACGCCGACCACGAGCAGAACTGCTCGACGTCGGCCGTGCGCCTCGTCGGCTCCGCGCAGGCGAACCTGTTCACCTCGATCTCCGCGGGCATCGGCGCGCTCTCCGGCCCCGCCCACGGCGGCGCGAACGCCGCGGTGATGGACATGCTCGACACCATCAGCGCCGAGGGCATGGACCCCAAGGTGTTCATGGAGAAGGTGAAGAAGCGCGAGGACGGCATCCGCCTCATGGGCTTCGGTCACCGCGTCTACAAGAACTACGACCCGCGCGCGAAGTTCGTGAAGACCATCGCGGACGACGTGCTCGAGCGCCTCGGCGTGCAGGACGAGCGCCTCGAGCTCGCCATGAAGCTCGAGGAGATCGCCCTCAAGGACGACTACTTCATCGAGCGCAAGCTCTACCCGAACGTCGACTTCTACACGGGCATCATCTACAAGGCGATCGGCTTCCCGACCGAGATGTTCACGGTGCTCTTCGCGATCGGCCGCCTGCCCGGCTGGATCGCCCAGTGGCAGGAGATGGTGCACGACCCGGACACGAAGATCGGCCGCCCGCGCCAGATCTACACCGGTGAGCCGCGCCGCGAGTACGTCGACATGGCCGCCCGCACCGGCACCACCGAGCTGCGCCTCGAGCAGCTCCACGAGGAGCTCGCCGCGCAGCACCGCGAGCACCAGGAGAAGCTCGCCAAGGAGCGCCGCTTCGACCACTGAGGCCGGGTGGGCGGCGGCATCGCGCCGCGCCCGCTGAGCGCCGCTGCGAGAGGGGCCGGGGACATGTCCCCGGCCCCTCTCGCGTGCCCGGACGTGAGGCGCCGGCGGCACGGCTCAGCGGTCGGGCCCGTCGTGTCCTGCCTCGAGGTGGGCGCGGATCGCCGCCGAGCGGTTGGAGATGATGCCGGCGACGCCGAGGTCGGCGAGCTCCGCGGCCCGCGCGGGATCGTCGACAGTCCAGCAGGTGGTCTCCATGCCCAGATCCGCGGCCGCACGGACCGAGGCGGCGGTGACCCGCGCGTGCTCGGGGTTCCAGGTGCGCGGGGCGAGGGCATCGACGAGGCCGCGCGGGGGAGCGCCGTCCTGCTTCCAGGTCAGCCAGATCTCCGCGGCCGGGGCCACGGGGTGATCGGCGTCGAGGGCGCGCACGGCGAGCAGGGCCTCGGTCTCGCCGCACCACGCCGGTGCGGGGACGCCGGGCGTCGCCCGCACCGCCGCGACCGCCGCACGTGCCGTGGCGGCGTCCGGCAGGTCCACGAGCAGCCGCGCCGGCGCCGCCGCCCGCAGCGACTCGGCGAGGGTCGGGATCCGGTGCCCGGCCTCCGTGCGCAGCGCGGAGACCTCGGCGAGGGTGAGGTCGGTGATCGGGCGGGGGTCGCCCCAGATCCGCTCGGTCGTCGCGTCGTGGAGCAGGACGACGGCGCCGTCGGCCGTGACCCGCACGTCGATCTCGACGGTGCTCGCGCCGTCGGCGACGGCCCGGCGCACGGAGGCGAGCGTGTTCTCGACCTCGGTGACGGGATCGCCGCGGTGGGCGATCACCTCGGGCGGACGAGGCGGCGCCGGCGTCGCCGTCGGGGCTCCTGCGGGTCCTGTCATGTCAGCTCCTTCAGCCTCCGGAGACCAGGATGACGACGCGGCCGTCGGCGGCGTCCTCGGCGGTGCCCCAGGTGCTCGCGTCCTCGCCGCGGGCGGAGCGGTCCCAGACCCGCCCGGCGTGCTCGACCTGGACGACGGAGTCCTCCGCCGCGCGGGCCACGGCCCAGTTGGCGACGGCCCAGCCGAGGGCCTCGTCGTCCCCGGTGTCGACGACGAGAGCGGTCGCCCCCGCACCGTCCGGGGTCCCGGCGCTCACGGAGGAGGCGGATTCGAGGGTGGTGCGGAGGGAGCCGGCCTCGGTGAGCCGCGGGAACTGGCGGGCGAGCTCGGAGCGCACGCCGTCCGGGGAGACGGTGCCGGTCGCCGCGTCGAGGGTGCACACGAGGTTCGCCTGCGAGCGGCCGGTGAGGGCGGAGGCGTAGATCCGCCCCTCGGTCTCGTGGTCGCGGTAGGCCTCGGGGTGCCCGCTGCGCTGCACCTTCTGGGCGACGTCGTTGATGTCGCCGCTCTCGTAGTCCGTGACCTTCTCGAGCGCGTCGTAGAAGGCGTTCGTGGAGTGGATCGGGTCGAGGATCTCCGCCTCGGTGCCCCAGCCCTGGGAGGGACGCTGCTGGAAGAGCCCCAGCGAGTCCCGGTCGCCGTGCTCGATGTTCCGCAGCTGCGACTCCTGGTAGGCCGTCGCGAGGGCGATCGACGCGGCGCGCGGCGGCATGCCGCGGTCCACGGCGATCGCGCTGATCAGGGCCGCGTTGGCGACCCTCTCGGTGGAGTAGCGGTGGCTCGTGCCGAGGCCCGAGGCGACGCACGTGCCCGCATGCGCGGGGGAGCCGTAGCGCTGCAGCGCGACGTAGGAGCCGCCGGCGATGCCGCCGAACAGCAGCAGCATCACCAGCGGGACCACGAGGCCGCGCCACGGCGAGCGGCGCGGGGAGCGGCCTCGTGCCATGTCAGTTCGCGTGCAGGGCGGCGTTGAGGGAGACCGTCTGCCCGGCGCGGGCGACGGCCTCGACGGCGCCGGTGAGCGAGTTGCGGCGGAAGAGCAGGTTGCTCACGCCGGAGAGCTCGCGCGCCTTGAGCACGTGCGGGGTGTCCGCGTCCTTCTCGCCCACGAGGGT
Source organism: Brachybacterium sp. NBEC-018 (assembly GCF_024860185.1). Taxonomy (NCBI): domain Bacteria; kingdom Bacillati; phylum Actinomycetota; class Actinomycetes; order Micrococcales; family Dermabacteraceae; genus Brachybacterium; species Brachybacterium sp. NBEC-018. Next base: position 3,194,792 of record NZ_CP100650.1, on the reverse strand, counting down.
GACCTTGGTGCCGGCGGTGATGTAGAGGCCCGCCTCGACGACGCAGTCGTCGCCGAGGGCGATGCCCACGCCGGCCTCCGCGCCCACGAGCGACCGCTTCCCGATGCGCACGCGCTCGGTGCCGCCGCCGGAGAGGGTGCCCATCGTGGAGGCGCCGCCGCCCACGTCGGAGCCGTCCTCGACGATGACGCCCTGGGAGATGCGGCCCTCGACCATGGAGGTGCCGAGGGTGCCCGCGTTGTAGTTCACGAAGCCCTCGTGCATGACGGTCGTGCCCTCGGCGAGGTGGGCGCCCAGGCGCACGCGGTCCGCGTCGCCGATGCGCACGCCGGTGGGGAGCACGTAGTCGACCATGCGGGGGAACTTGTCGACGCTGAGCACGGTGGGGGTGCGGCCGGCGGCGCGCAGGCGCAGGCGGGTCTCCTCGAAGCCGGCGACGGCGCAGGGGCCCTCGGTGGTCCACACGACGTTGGTCAGCGCGCCGAACAGCCCGTCGAGGTTCTGGGCGTTCGGCTCGACGAGGCGGTGCGAGAGCAGGTGGAGGCGCAGGTAGGCGTCGGAGGCGTCGGCCGGGGCGGCGGCGAGCTCGATCGCGCGGACCACGACCTCCTGGGTCGTGCCGCGCACGCCGTCCACGGCGGCGGCGGCGGCGAGCTGGGCGTGCAGCGGCTCCGCGGTCGGGTCCGCGGGGGCCTCGCCCAGCTGCGGGGCGGGGTACCAGGTGTCGAGGGTGGAGCCGTCGGCGGCGAGGGTCGCGAGGCCGATGCCCCAGGCGTGGGTGGCGGGCTCGGGCGTCGTCGTGGAAGTCATGCGGGCGATTCTACGGAGCGACGTCGCCTGCGGGCTGTGAGGTCTGCAGGGCGGTGATGATCGTCGCGGCGAGATCGGCGGGACGGGTGAGCTGCGGCCAGTGCCCCGTGGGCAGGTCCACGATCTCCCGGTCCCGGATCCGCGCCAGCTCGCTGACGTACGGGTGCCCTTGGGTGATCCATTCCTGCATCGTCGCGGCGTCGACCTCGCAGGCGATGACCGTCACCGGTACCTCGTACCGCGCCGGGTCCTGCAGCTCCTGGGGGTCGCGGGCCACGGCGGCCGGCTCCGGCACGGCACGGGCGCGGAAGTCGGCGCGGATCCGCGCGGTCATGTCCACGAGGTCCGCCTCCTCGAAGTCGTCCCACGCGGGGAGGGGGAGGTCCGATCCCCGGGTGGGCAGATGCGGGTTGACGGCGGTCCCTGCGGCGAGCGGCCCGGAGTCGACGTAGACCGCGCGCCGCACCCGGTCGGGCCGGGCGTCGACGGCGGCGTGGATGATGGCGCCGCCGCCGGAGTGGCCGACGAGCACGACCGGCTCGTCCAGGGCGTCGATCCGCTCGACGACGGCGCGGACGTGGTCCCGCAGTCCGATGCCGGAGCGGTCCGCGTCTGCGGACTCCTTCCCGGGGAGGGTCAGCGCATGCGTCCGGTGACCGGCGGCCTCGAGCGGACCGGTCACCTCCGCCCAGGAGTCGCCGTCGAGCCAGAAGCCGGGAACGAGGATGATGTCCATGGCCCCAGTGTTCGCCGTGGCGAGGACAGGAGGTGTCCGCGAACGGGTCAGCTCTCCGACGGGCGGGGGGCGCGGGCGAGCGCGAAGAGCAGCTGGAAGGTCTCGAGGGGATCGTCCGGGTCCTGGCCGGTCTCGAGGTCGACGCCCTCGGCGTCCCGGTTCATGTCCTTGAACCGGACGATGGCCTCGTCGACGGTGCCGACGAGCTCCCGGACCTGGGCCCGCGTCAGGCGGACGGTCGTGCCGAACAGCGAGCCGTCCCCGGGTCGGGTGAGCGGGTTCTCCTGGTGGTGGGCCATCTCTGCGATCCACGCCGAGCGCATCCAGTCGAACATGGCGAGGCTCGTGGCGCGGGAGGCGTCGAGGTAGGCCGGATTGGTCGCAGCGGGGTCGTTCGCCGGAGCCGTGCGGAAGTCGTCCGTCGCGAGCTTCCAGACGCGGTCGCGGCGGTCCCGTGCCGCCTCCGGCGCCTCGACGACGACCCCGCCGCGGGCGAGGGTGCGCAGGTGGTAGCTCACGGAGTTCGGCGGGATGCCGAGGTCCGCGGCGAGGTCCGCGGCGCGCGCGGTGCCTCGTCGTCCGAGGGCCTCGGTGAGGGAGATGCGGAGCGGGTGGGCCATGGCCCGCAGCTGATCGCGGGTCGCGTGCTCGGGTGCCGCCGGGGGCTCCGGCGGGGCGGGGGGATCCGGGGCGACGGGCGGGACCGGGGCGTGGGGTGCGCCGGTCGAGGCCGACGGGTCCGTGGAGCTCATGGGCACCTCCGTGGGGTGGTCGGGACAGGAGCGTCCGATGCCCGCACTCTACTCACCATCTGTTGCGCAAGAACTATTGCGCAAAGAATGGTGCGGGACTATGGTCCGGAGGAGCGGGCGACCGCCGCGCCGCATCACGGAAGGAGCGGACCATGGAACGGACCCTGCGGACCCCGATCCCGGGACCTGGCGCCGACCTCATGGCTCCGGTGCCCGGACTCCCGCCCGCCGTCGAGGGCGGGACGTCGTCTCCCGCACCCGATCAGGCACCGCCGCGCACGGCGCTCGGCATCGTGCTGACGGCCCTGCGCGGCGACCTCGGGGACGCCGCCCCCCGCCGCCGGCGTGCGCACCGCGAGCGCCAGGCGGCCGAGCAGACGGAGCGCCTGCTGCGCACCGGACTGCACCACCTGCGCTGAGCGCGGGGCGAGCCGGGGGAGAACGGGCGGGGCTCGCGACGGGTCGTCGGCGCGGAGCAGAATGGCCGCACCATGACTGCCGACCCCACCCCCGCACCCTCCGCCCCCGATGCCGGGCAGCCGGCCCTGCGCCGCGAGATCGGCTTCGGCCAGCTCGTCGCCTACGGTCTCGTCTTCATCGGCCCCGCCGCGGCGGTGGGGGTCTTCGGGACCCTCGACGCCCGCTCCGGCGGCGTCGTCCCCGTCGTCTACCTCGTCGCGACGCTCGCGATGGCGCTGACCGCCTCGAGCTACGTCGTCATGTCCCGTGCCGTGCCGCGGGCGGGATCCGTCTTCGCCTACGCGAGCGAGGGGATCGGCCAGCGCGCGGGGCACATGGCGGGCTGGATGATGCTGCTGGACTACCTGCTCATCCCCTCCGTCGCGTATCTCTTCTCGGGGATCGCGCTGAACTCGCTGATCCCCGCCGTGCCGATCTGGGTGTTCGTGCTCGCCGCGGTGGTCCTCACGACCGCGCTGAACCTCTCCGGCGTGAAGGTCACCGCCCGCGTCTCGATGGCCGTCGTGATCGTCGAGGTGGTCGTCCTGCTGATCGTCCTGGCCGCTGCGGCCGGGGTGCTCGCCACCACCGGCCCCGTGCGCGGCTGGCTCGAGCCGTTCACGGGCGGCGCGGCCGGGATCTCCGTCGCCGCGGTGCTCGGCGCCGTCTCGATCGCGGTGCTGTCCTTCCTGGGCTTCGACGCGCTCGCGACCTTCGCCGAGGAGACCCGCGGGGACTCCCGCGCGATCGGCCGCGCGACCCTCGTGTGCCTCGTGATCATCGGCGTGCTGTTCATGGCGCAGACCTACGTGGGCGCGCTGCTCAGCCCCGCGAGCGCCGAGGAGCTCGCCGCGCACCCCGAGCTGCAGGGCGACGCCTACTACGCGATGGTCGACTCCGCGCTCGGCTCCGCGCTCCACGGCGCGCTCGCCGTCGCGAAGGCCGTGGGTGCGGCGTTCTCCGCCCTCGTGGGGCAGGCCGCCGCCTCCCGCGTGCTCATGGACATGGGTCGTTCCGGCTCGCTCCCGACGGGCCTCGCGCGGGTCTCGCCGCGCACCGGCGCGCCGCTCGTGGGCACGCTCGTCGCCGCGGGCGGCAACGTCGCCGTGGCCCTGTGGGCGGCGACCCGGGCCGACGGCCTCGACCACGTCGTCTCCGTGGTCGACGTCGGCGCGCTCACCGGCTTCGTGGTCCTCCACGTCTCGGTGATCGGCTACTTCGCGGTGCGGCGCCGCGGTGGGGGAGTCGACCCGCTGCGCCACCTCGTGATCCCCGTGCTCGGGGCGCTCGTGCTGCTCGCCGTGCTCGTGAGCGCCTCCGCGATCGCGCTGATCGTCGGCGGCCTGTGGGCGGTGATCGGGCTCGTGATCCTGCTCGTGCGGGGCGTCGGCCGCCGACCGGAGCCCGCCTGAGCGGGTCCGTTCAGACCGCCTCGTCCCCGCCCGGCTCCCCGGCGGCGGGATCCTCGTCGACCCAGCCCTCGGCCCGCCACTCGATCGCCTGGCCCCGGCGCAGCAGCAGCTCGGTGCGCCGGGAGCGGAGGGCGCCCAGGGCGACCACCACGACCAGGCCCACCGCCCCGGAGACGAGCAGGGTGAGCGCCGGGGCGAGGCCCAGCAGGCCCTCGCGCAGCAGCAGGTCCACGAGCAGCAGCGCGGCGCCCACGAACACCGAGAGCACCGAGGCGACCAGGAGCGCGCCGACACCCAGCGAGATCGCGAGCTCGGTCGGCGCGGAGGCACGCTGCAGGGGGTGGCGCACGGGCACGCCCCGTCCCAGCTGCCCGGGCCGGGCGACCGCCCAGTCGAGCATCGCCCTCGAGCGGCGGTGCACGGCGAGCGAGGCCGCGACCGCCGCGACCACGAGGGCGAGGGCGGCGCCCGCGAGCAGCGGTCCGATCCGCACGGCGAGCTCCGCGGGCGGCGCCGGGTCCCGCAGGGTCATCACCGCCGCGAGCACCACGAGCAGCAGCAGGGCGGCGACGGCCACACCCTCGAGGACCCGCAGGCCCGTCTGCCGCGCGGCGTCCTCCGCATGCGCGGCCGCGTCGATCTCGTCGCCGACGGGCTCCGCGCCCTCCTCGAGCACCACCCGCCGCTCCTCGGCGAGTCGCGCCACGAACGCGTCGAGGTCGCCGACGGCCCGCAGGCTCGGGGCGTACCGCTCGCGCTGCGCGGCGGAGAGCCACGCGGCGAGCACGGTCGCGTCCGCCGCCGCACGGTCCCGCGGCTGGGCGTCCGAGGCCGCCTCCGCGCGCAGCCGCGCCGCCTGTCGGCGCATCGCCGCTCCCAGCTCCGGCCCGCCGGCCGCGTGCCGGAGGTGCCGGGCCGATCCCGTCGGCCCCGTCGGATGCGTCGACCCCGTCGTCCCGCTCATGCGTCACATCGTCGCAGACCATTCGCCGATCCGCGCGATACTGGGCGGATGACCGCGAGCTCCGATACCCCCGCCCCTCTCCGGACGGTGGCCGTCGTCGGCGCCGGGCCCCGGGGCACGGCGATCGTCGAGCGCCTCGTCGCCGCCTCGACGCTGCCCGACTGGCAGGGCCGCCTCACCGTCCACCTCATCGACCCGTACGTGGGCCTCGGCGGGGCGGTCTGGCGCCACGACCAGTCCGAGGTGCTCCTGATGAACACCGCGACCTGCCAGACCACGATGTACCCGGATCCGTCCTGCCACCCGCGGCTGCCCGTGACGCGCACCGAGACGCTCGCCGACCAACTCGCCGGCGAGGGGCTCGCCCCCGCGGACATCGCCTCCCGCGCCGCGCACGGCCGCTATCTCGCCCACGTGCTCGACACCGCCCAGGCCGACGCCGACCCCGACCGGCTGCGGATCGTGCGCCATGCGGCGGAGGTCGTCGACGTGACCGGCGCGCCCGACGGCCCCCAGCGGGTGCGCCTCGACGACGGCCGCGTGCTCGCCGCCGACGCCGTCGCCCTTTCGCTCGGCCACCTCTCCACGGCGCTCGGCCCCCGCGCCCAGCAGTACGCCGACGCCGCCGACCGCCACGGGCTCGTGCACGTGGGCCCCGCGAACCCGCTCGAGGTGGACTACCAGCGGCTGCTGGGCCGCGAGGCGATCGCCGTCGCCGGCATGGGCCTGAACTTCTACGACATGATCGGCATGCTCACCGAGACCGCGGGCGGGCGCTTCGTGCCCGATGCGGGCTCCGCGGCCGGCCTCCGCTACGAGCGCGGCGGCGGTGAGCCGCTGCTCGTCGTCGGCTCCCGCTCCGGCATGGTCTACCGGCCCAAGCCCGACCTCCGCCCCGCGCTGCCCGAGCCGTACACCCCGCAGGTGCTCACCTCCGAGCGCGTCCTCGAGCTCGCCGTCCGCAGCGCGGGCGTGGACCACGAGCGCGACGTCATGCCGCTCATCCTCGCCGAGCTGCGCCGCGCCCTCCAGGGCATCGGGGAGGACGAGCTCGCGACCGACGAGGCCCTCATCCACCTGCTGTTCCCCTTCGGCCGCCGCGGCGGGGTCACCGACGACGCGCACCGGCGCACCCGGGAGGCGCTCCGCGAGGCGCTCGCCGCGGCCGCCGGCCCCGACCCCGTGTGGCTGCTCGTGTTCCGTGTGCTCGTCGCCATGCGGGTGCAGGTCAACCGGCTCATCGACCTCGGCGCGTATACGACCGTGAGCCTGCGCCGCGACATCGACGGCCACCTGCGCAACGCCTTCGCCTCCTGGGCCTCCGGCCCGCCCGTGCTGCGCGTGCGCCAGCTCGTCGCCCTCGAGGAGGCCGGGCTCGTGCGCTTCCTCGGTCCCCGCATGCACGTCGACATCGACGAGGAGGCCGGGCGCTTCGCGGTGCGCGGCGGCGAGAACCCGCCCGTGCTGTGCGACGGCGTGTTCGAGGCGCACCTGCCGCCCGTGGACCTGCCCGCCTACCGCAGCCCGCTCCTGGGCGCGTGGCGCGAGCGCGGCGAGGTGCGCAAGGACTCCTGGGCCTCGCGCGGCAGCGGCACCCGCGTGCTCACCGGCTCGATCGAGGTGGACGGCCTGTACTGCCCGATCGCCGTGGACGGCACCGTCCACGAGCGGCGCCTGCTCACCGGGGTCCCCGTCTCCACCGCGCAGCCGGGGTCCGCGATCACCGCCGAGCCCGGCACCTCCCCGCAGCTGCTGCAGCACGCCGAGGCGGTCGCCCTGCGCCTCGCCGCGCACGGCGGCGCACTCGAGGAGCCGCTCGTGGCACGATGACGGGCATGCCCGCCACCTCTGCCGCCACACCTCCCACCGGCTCCGCCCCCGCCCTCGACCCCTTCGCCGACATCGTCGACCTCACGGCCGCGATCGTCGACGTCCCCAGCGTCTCCGGCGACGAGAGGGCCCTCGCCGACGCCGTCGAGCAGGCGCTGCGCACCCACGCCCCGCACCTCGAGGTGATCCGCGACGGCGACACGGTCATCGCCCGCACCGACCGGGGCCTCGACCGCCGGGTGCTGCTCGCCGGTCACCTCGACACCGTCCCGATCGCGGACAACCTCCCCTCGCACCGACGGGAGCGGGACGGCCGCGAGGAGCTCGTGGGCCGCGGCAGCTGCGACATGAAGGGCGGGGTCGCCGTTCTGCTCGCCCTCGCCGTGCGCGCCGACGCCGCCCCCGTCGACCTCACCTGGGTCTTCTATGACCACGAGGAGGTCGCCGCGGCGGACAACTCCCTCACCCGCCTCGCCGCCGAGCGCCCCGAGCTGCTGCAGGCGGACTTCGCGATCCTCGGCGAGCCCACCTCCGCGGGCGTCGAGGGCGGCTGCAAGGGCACGATGAAGCTCGAGGTCACGGCCCGCGGCATCGCCGCCCACTCCGCGCGCGACTGGGTGGGCGACAACGCCATCCACCACCTCGCCCCCGTGCTCGGCCGGCTCGCCGACTACGAGGCCCGCCGCGCGGTGATCGACGGCCTCGAGTACCGCGAGTGCCTCAACGTCGTCGCGATCTCCGGCGGCATCGCCGGGAACGTCATCCCCGACCGCGCGAGCGCGACCCTCAACTACCGCTTCGCGCCGGACACGAGCGTCGCGCAGGCGGAGGCCCACGTGCGCGAGGTGCTCTCCGGGCTCGACGTCACCATCGAGGTGACCGATGCCGCCGCCGGCGCGCTGCCGGGCCTGGACACCCCCGCCGCCCGCGACTTCCTCGCCGCGATCGGGGAGGGGACGAGCGTCGCCGCGAAGCAGGGCTGGACCGACGTCGCCCGCTTCTCGGCGCTCGGCACGCCCGCCGTGAACTTCGGTCCGGGGGACCCGCTGCTCGCCCACACCGACGACGAGCACGTGCCCACTGCGGACCTCCGACACGCCCTCGCCGGGCTCGCGCGATTCCTCGGCACGGAGGTGCCCACCGCGTAGCGTGACGGGCATGAGAGCGCTGACCCGCCGCACGCTGACGACCTCTCTGATGGTGGCCGCGCTCGCCGGCTGCACCGACGGCTCCGGATCGGATCCCGGCTCCGGGTCCGACGCCGGCGGGGCCTCGGACTCCACGGCGGCGCCCGCCGCGGGCGGCGCGGCCCCCGATCCCGCGGCGAAGCTCGCGACCGCGACCCGCCAGGCCGACCAGTTCGACTACGACGCCGCCCTGGACACCGTGGAGGGGGTCGACGGGAAGGACGCCGAGGACCTCCGCACCCGCTGCCACGAGGAGAAGGACGCCCTCGTCCCGTGGCCCGAGGACGAGCCCGTCAGCCACCTCTTCTTCCACAGCCTGATCGTGGACCCCTCCCGCGCCTTCGACGGCGACGACAAGCAGCAGGGCTACGACGACTACATGTGCACGATCCCCGAGTTCACCGCCGTCATCGAGCGGATGCACGAGGACGGCTACCTCCTCATCAGCCCCCACGACCTCGCCGAGCCCGCCGAGGACGGCACCATGCGGCCGCGCGAGCTGCTGCTCCCCGAGGGGCGCACCCCGCTCGTGCTCTCGCAGGACGACGTCTCCTATTACGAGTACATGGACGGCGACGGCTTCGCGGCGGACCTCCACCTCGACGCCGACGGCGCCGTCCGCAACCGGTACGTCGACGCCGACGGGACCGAGCACGAGGGCGCGTACGACATGGTCCCGCTGCTCGACGACTACCTCGAGGAGAATCCCGGCTTCTCCTACCGCGGCCGCAAGGGCATCATCGCGCTCACCGGCTACAACGGGATCCTCGGCTACCGCTCCTCGCCCCGCGAGTACGGCGAGGACCCCGACGCGCTCTCCGCGGCGCGGGACTCCGCCGCGGAGGTCGCGGGCGCGCTCACCGACTCCGGCTGGGAGATCGCGAGCCACACCTGGGGCCACATCGACATGGGGGAGAAGCCGCTCGAGAAGGTCGACGCGGACCTGCAGCGCTGGGACGAGGAGGTGGGCACCCTCGTGGGGGACACCGACCTGCTCATCTACCCGTTCGGCGCCGACATCGCCGGCCCCGAGCAGTACGAGGAGGGCGACGTCCGCTACCGGCGCCTGCGCGACCACGGCTTCTCCTACTTCTTCACCGTCGACGGCTCCACCCTCGCCTGGCAGCAGCGCCACGGCGAGTACCTGCGCCAGGCGCGGATGAACATCGACGGCATCCGGCTGCGGGCCACGGCGGCGGGGGAGGAGCACGTTCTCGATCCAGTGCTCGACGCCGGCGCGATCCTGGACCCCGCCCGCCCCGGTCTCTAGGGCCCAGCCGCTACCCTCGGCCCATGAGCGCATCCGACGAGAACGCCCACCGCAAGGGCCCCATCACGCTGCGCGGGCGACAGCGTCCCGACCGCACCACCGACCAGCGCCTGCTCGAGGACTCGGGCCCCGGCGATTGGGTGCACGGCGACCCCTGGCGGGTGCTGCGCATCCAGTCCGAGTTCGTCGAGGGGTTCGGCGCGCTCGCCGAGCTCGGCCCCGCGGTCTCGATCTTCGGCTCCGCGCGCGTCGCGCCGGACCATCCGGACTACCGCTGCACCGAGGAGATCGCGCGCGGCCTGGTGGAGATGGGCTACGCCGTGATCACCGGCGGCGGCCCCGGGATCATGGAGGCCGGCAACCGCGGTGCCCGCGAGGCCGGCGGGGTGAGCGTGGGGCTCGGCATCGAGCTTCCCCACGAGCAGGGGATGAACGCCTATGTCGACCTCGGCGTCGACTTCCGCTACTTCTTCGCCCGCAAGACGATGTTCGTGAAGTACTCGAGCGGCTTCGTGGTCATGCCCGGCGGGCTGGGCACCCTCGACGAGCTGTTCGAGGCCCTCTGCCTCATGCAGACCCACAAGATCTCGATGTTCCCCGTGGTGCTCGTGGGCCGCGCCTACTGGCAGGGCCTCATCGACTGGATCTCCACGACGCTCGTGGAGCGCGGCATGATCGCCCCGACCGACCCTGACCTGCTGCGGGTCGTGGACACGGCGGAGGAGGCGCTCGCCGTGCTGCGGGAGGCCTCCCGCCGCGAGGAGGGGTCGGGCCGCGTCGAGGTGCCGGCCCCCGACGCCACCGGCGCCGGCGGGCCCGCGGACGCCGAGGAGGCGGCCGGCCGATGACCGCCGCGAGCCCGATGGTGATCCTGCTGCTGCTCGTCGCGATCGGCGTCGCGGTGGCCTTCGTGGGCATCGCGACCGGCCGGTTCGGGGGCGGGATCGCCCTCCCGCCGAGGCCCCCGCGACGCTCCCGACGGGCGCGGCGCACGACCAGTGGTCAGGACCTGAGATAATAGCCACCGTACCCGCGCTGCCCGAGGTCCCGTCCGGGGGATCGTACGAGAGGCAGCGACAGCACAAGGAGGCACGCCATGGCTGCTATGAAGCCGCGCACCGGTGACGGTCCGCTCGAGGTCGTCGAGGAGAGCCGCAGCATCATCATGCGCGTTCCGCTCGAGGGGGGCGGTCGCCTGGTCGTCGAGATCGCCGCGTCCGAGGCGGTCGAGCTGCGTGATGCGCTCGAGGGCGTCATCAAGGAGTGATCCGTGACGAAGGGGCCCCGCACCATCCGGTGCGGGGCCCCTTCGTCATGCCCGGCGGCGGGCGGTGAGGCGGCTCAGGGGCGCAGCACCGCGGCGAGCACGCCGTCGCCGCTGCCGGTGAGCGCGGTGACGAGATCCTCCGCCTCGGTGACGGCCTTCAGCAGCTCGCGCACCGCGCGGGTGCTCGCGTCGCGCGCCGCGGGATCCGCGACGCGGTCGTGGAACAGCGCGTGGGGGATGACGAGCACGCCGCCCGGGCGCAGCAGCCGGCGGGCGTGCTCGAGCAGGTCCAGGGCGTGCGGGGCGTGCGCGGGGAACGAGACGAGGTCGTAGGCGTGGTCGGTGAGACGGCCGACGACGTCCCGGGGGGCGCCGGCGATCGTGCGCACGCGCGGCCCGCGGATCCGCGCCTCCGCGAAGGACTCTCGCGCGGCGCGCTGGTTCTCGACCTCGGGATCGATCGTGGTGAGCACCCCGTCCGGGTGCATCCCCGCGAGGAGGTAGAGGGAACCGACGCCGGCCCCGGTGCCGATCTCCACCGCGGAGCGCGCCTGCACCGCGGCCGCGAGCACGCGCATCAGCGCGCCGGCCCCCGGCAGGACGGGCGTCGCCCCGAGCTCCGCACCGCGCTCGCGGGCCCGCTCGAGGACCCCGGCATCGGCGAACAGCCCCGCCTCGTCGACGAACTCCTCGCCGTGGGCCCAGCTGGCCACCTTTCCCGACGCCATCGCGCTTCCTTCCCCGTGTCCGGACAGTCGCCTAAGGGTACGACAGGCACGGCTCGCACCCAGCCTCCGCCCCCTCTCCCTCTGCCATAATGGGCCGGCAGGACGCGTGCACGACCGTGCGCGCGAGGACCAGGACAGGTGACGACGTGACGTTCTTCGGGATCGGCGGCTGGGAGTTCATCGTCATCCTGCTCATCTTCGTGCTGATCGTCGGTCCGCAGCGCCTGCCCGAGTACACGCGCAACGTCGTGCGCTGGGTGCGCCAGGCCCGCCGCTGGGTCGAGGACTCGCGGGCGACGGTCGAGGACGAGATGGGCATCGCCATCGACGACCTCCGCAAGTACGACCCGCGCCAGTACGATCCCCGTCGCATCATCCGCGAGGCCTGGGGCGACACGAGCCCCGAGGACCTGCTCCCGTCCAAGGAGGCGCTCGCGATCGGCACCGGGGCGGCCGCCGCCGGTGCGGGCGCCAAGCGCAAGCCCTCCGGCAGCGCCAAGAAGTCCGCCAAGGACGCGGCCCCGCAGGGCACCCCCTGGGACCCCGAGGCCACCTGATCCGCGCCTGAGCCCGCCCCTCGGGGCGGGAGCGTCAGCGCCGCGAGACCGACAGCGGCAGCTTCATCCCCGTCAGGCCGCGCGGCCGGTGCGTGAGCGAGCGCGCGACGTCCCGCAGCGCGATCGCCGCCGGGTTCCCGGGATCGGAGACCACGAGCGGCAGGCCCGTGTCCGCGCCGTGCCGCAGCGCCGGCTCGAGCGGGATCCGGCCCAGCACCGGCACCGGATGCTCCACGGCGCCCGCGAGAGTCGCGGCGACGCGGTCCCCGCCCCCGGAGCCGAAGACGTCCATGACCGTGCCGTCGGGCAGGGTCAGCCCCGCCATGTTCTCGACGACCCCGGCGATCTCCTGCTCCGTGGAGGTGGCGAGCGAGCCCACCCGCTCCGCGACCGCGGCCGCGGACTGCTGCGGCGTCGTCACGACGACCATCTGCGCGCTCGGCAGGAGCTGCGCCACGGAGATCGCGACGTCGCCCGTCCCCGGCGGGAGGTCCAGCAGGAGCACGTCGAGGTCGCCCCAGAAGACGTCGGAGGCGAACTGCTCGATCGCCCGGTGCATCTTCGGGCCGCGCCACACCACGGCCTGCCCCTCGGGGACGAACATGCCGATGCTCATGACGGCGACGCCGTGCGCCTGCGGCGGCATGAGGAGGTCGGAGACCTTCGTCGGCTGCTCGGTGATGCCGAACATGCCGGGCATCGAGAAGCCGTGGATGTCCGCGTCGATGACGCCCACCCGCAGGCCGTCCGCCGCCATCGCGGCGGCGAGGTTCGCGGTGACCGTCGACTTGCCGACCCCGCCCTTGCCCGAGGAGATCGCGAGGATCCGCGTGAGCGAGCCGGGCTGGTTGAAGGGGATCTGACGGCGGCCCTGGCGCAGGCGGGCCGTGAGCTCGCGGCGCTGCTCCTCCGTCATCCCGGAGGTCGAGACCTCCACCCGGGTCAGGCCCGGCACGGTCGCGGTCGCCTCGGCGGCGTCCCGCTCGATGCGGTCCCGCATGGGGCAGCCCTCGATGGTCACGAGGACCTTCACGGTCGCCGCGCCGTCGGCGTCGACCTGCACGTCCTCGACCATGCCGAGCTCCGTGATGGGCCGGTGGATCTCCGGGTCGATGACGTGCGCGAGGGCCTCGTGGATGAGGGCGACGCGCTCGTCACCGCCCGTGGTGTCGGTGGTGCTCATCGCTGCTCCTCCTCCGTCGCGGGCTCTCCGGCCCCTCGGCCCGTGCCCGGTCCGTCCGTGGTGCCGAGCGCCGCGGCGATCTCCTCGCGGACGATCCCGCGCATGCGCTCCAGCTCGTCCTCCCGGGAGTCCTCCTCGAGCTCCTCGAGCAGGTCCCGCAGCTCGCCGCGCACGAAGTCGCGGGTCGCGACGTCGTTCAGGGCGAGGCGCAGGCCCGCGATCTCCCGGGTGATGAAGTCCGTCGTCGCATGGTTGCGCTCGTTGGACTGGCGGTCCTGCTCCGCCTGCACCCGGTCGCGGTCGTCCTGACGGTTCTGCGCGAGCAGCAGCAGCGGCGCCGCGTAGGACGCCTGCAGCGACAGGATGAGCGTGAGCAGGGTGAAGTTCATGGCCCGCGGGTCGAACTGCGCGGACTCCGGCATGACGGAGTTCCAGGTCAGCCAGACGGCGCAGATGACGGTCATCCCGACCAGGAAGGCGGGGGTGCCCATCGCGCGGGCGAAGGTCTCGGCCATGCGGCCGAAGGTGTCCCCGGAGAAGGGGCTGCGCGGCAGGAGACGACGGTTCCGGGGTGCCGGGTCGTCGAGGGCGGGAGCGTTCTTCTCCGCCATGGCTCACCCCTTCCTGGTGGCGCGGGCGATCTCGCTGAGGTCGATCTGTCCCGTGGTGGTCATCGGCTCGTCCTGCTCGCGCCAGTCGTCCGGGAGGACGTGGTCCAGCACGTCGTCCACGGTGACCGCGCCCAGCAGGCGGGCGTCGGCGTCGACCACCGGGATCGAGACGAGGTTGTAGGTCGCCATCTCGCGGGTGACCTGTGACAGCTGCATGGTGGGCGGCACCGTGACGGTGTCCTGCGCGATGAGGTCGCCCACGAGACGGTCGGGGGGTTCTCGCAGCAGCAGCTGGAAGTGCACGATGCCCAGCAGGCGGCCGGTCGGCGTCTCGAGCGGGGAGCGGCACACGTGCACGGTCGAGGCGAGCGCGGGGTGCAGCTCCTCGCGGCTGATCATCGCCAGGCAGTGGGCGACCGGGGTCTCGGGGGAGACGATCAGCGGCTCGGTGGTCATCATGCCGCCCGCGGTGTACTCGTCGTACGCGAGCAGGCGGCGCACGTCCTCCGCCTCCTCGGGCTCCATGAGGCTCAGCAGCTGCGAGGCGACGGACTCGGGGAGCTCCTGGACGAGGTCCGCGGCGTCGTCGGGGTCCATGACGTCCAGGACGTCCGCGGCGCGCTTCGCGTCGAGACCGGTGACGACCTCGACGCGGGTGTCCTCGGGCAGCTCCTCGAGGACGTCCGCGAGGCGCTCGTCGGGCAGCTCGTCCGCGAGCTCGACGCGGCGCTTGGAGTCCATCTCCTGGAGGATCTCGGCGAGGTCCGCGGGGTTGAGGTCCTGGTAGGAGGCCGCGAGCAGGTGGGCGGACTGCTCCGCCTGGGTGCCGTACAGGCCCGTCACCTCGGAGGGGCGCACGGTCACCGACTCGCCGCGAGAGACGAACCGCGAGAGGGACCCGCCGCGGCGGCGGCGCACGTGCAGGCGGGAGAGCTCCCAGTCCTGGTGGCGATTGCGGTCCAGCGCGACGTCCTCGACGGTCCCGGTGCCCGAGCCGTCGACCATCGTGACCTCGCGGTCCAGCATGTCGCCGATGACCAGCAGCTCGCCGGAGCGCTTCTCGAAGCGGCGCACGTTGATGACGCCGGAGGAGATGACCTGCCCCGGCGAGATCGAGGTGACCCGGGTGGCGGGCAGGAACACGCGCCGCTTCCCGGGCACCTCGACGACGAAGCCGACGGCCCGCGCCTCCCCGCGCGACTGCGGCATCACCACGACGTCGCGCACCTTCGCCACCGAGTCCCCGATGGGGTCGAAGACGGTGGTGCCGGCGAGGCGGGCCGCGTAGAAGCGCTGGAGGTTGGTGCTCACGCCCTCAGACTAGCGATCCAGGCCTCGACCTGGTCGGCTCCGCGGGGCGCGTTGATGGAGAGGTTCTCCACTCCGTCCTCGGTGACGAGGACGTCGTCCTCGATGCGCACGCCGATGCCGCGCAGCTCCTCGGGGACGAGCAGGTCGTTCTCCTTGAAGTACAGCCCCGGCTCGATCGTGAAGACCATGCCGGGCACGAGCTCCGCGTCGAGGTACATCTCGCGCCGCGCCTGCGCGCAGTCGTGGACGTCCATGCCGAGGTGGTGGCTCGTGCCGTGCACCATCCAGCGGCGGTGCCACTGGCCCTCGGGGGAGAGGGACTCCTCGGCGGTGCCGGGCAGCAGGCCCCACTCCTCGAGCGTCGCGGCGACGACCTCCATGGCCCGCGCGTGCAGGTCCCGGAAGCGGATGCCGGGGCGGGCGATCGCGAAGACCGCGTCGGAGGCCTCGAGGACGGCCTCGTACACCTTCCGCTGGGCGGGGGAGAAGGTGCCGGAGACCGGCAGGGTGCGGGTGACGTCGGCCGTGTAGAGCGAGTCGACCTCGACGCCGGCGTCGACGAGCACGAGCTCGTCCCCGCGCACGGCGCCGTCGTTGCGGATCCAGTGCAGGGTGCACGCGTGGTCGCCGGCGGCGGCGATCGTGTCGTAGCCGACCCCGTTGCCCTCGGCGCGCGCGTTCGCCGCGAACACGCCCTCGATGATCCGCTCGCCGCGGGGGTGGCCCACCGTCTCGGGGAGGTGGCGCACGACGTCCTCGAAGCCGCGGAGGGTCGCGTCGACCGCCTCGCGCATCCGCTCGATCTCGAAGGCGTCCTTGACGAGGCGCTGCTCGCTCGCGGCCTCGCGGAGGCGGTCGTTCTCCGCCTCGAGCTCGGTGCCGCCGGGCAGGCCGTTCTGGGAGCGGATCTCGGCGACCATCGACTCCACGCCCGCGTCGACGCCGGGCATGACGGCGAGGGACAGCTGGGCGCCGACGTCCTTGGCGAGGTGGTCGCGCAGCTCGTCGATGTGCCGCACCTCCACGCCCAGGCGCTGGCCGGCCTCGGCGATCGTGAGCCGGCGCCCCACCCACATCTCGCCGTAGCGGGAGTCCGAGAAGAACTCGGCGGAGTCGAAGCCCGCGCGGGGGCGGAAGAAGTAGGTCGCCACGGAGCGCTGCGGGTCCTGGGGGTCGGGCTCGACGACGAGCACGCTGTCGGGCTCCTCGTCCGTGCCGAGCCCCGAGTAGTACGCGAAGGCGGTGTCCGGGCGGAACGGGTAGTCGGTGTCGTTCGAGCGCACCTTCAGCACGCCGGCGGGCAGCACCAGACGGGTCGCGGGCACGGCGGCGACGAGCGCGTCGCGGCGGGCCGGGGTGAAGGCGGCCGACGGCAGCGGCTCCGCGTCCGGCACGGTCTCGTCCCAGCCGGAGGCGATGAAGCGTCGGAACACGTCGTTGGTGGGGCGCTGCGAGCGCGAGTCGCCGCGCGAGGCCAGATCGTCGGAGGAGGGTCCCGTCGCGGGGCCGGACTTGATCTCAGGGTTCTGGGTGTTCACCCCAGGATCGTCCCACACGCCCCACTACGCTGGGCCCATGAGTGATCGCATCGATCTGCATGCCCACTCGACCTGGTCCGACGGCACCCGCGACGTCGCGGAGCTGTTCGAGGACGCGAGGGCTGCAGGGCTGTCCGCACTGGCGCTGACCGACCACGACACCACGGCGGGCTGGGCGGAGCTGCCCGACGCCGTGAGGTCGACGGGCGTCGCCGCCGTGCCCGGGATCGAGGTCTCCGCGGAGCACGAGGGGCTCAGCGTGCACGTGCTGGCCCTGCTCGTCGACCCCGACCCGGGGTCCCGGCTGGCCGGGGAGATGGAGCGCGCCTGCCGGTCCCGCGAGGAGCGGGCCCGCTCCATGGTCGAGCTGCTGGGCCGCGACGTGCCCATCAGCTGGGACCTGGTCCAGGAGCAGGTGGCCGACGAGACCACGGTGATCGGCCGGCCCCACATCGCCGACGCCCTCGTCTCCGCCGGTGTCGTCCCGGACCGCTCCTCCGCCTTCACGGAGCTGCTCGCCCCCTCCGGCCCCTATTACGTGCCCTACTACGCCCCGTCGCCGACGGCCGTCGTGGAGCTCATCCACGCCGCGGGCGGCGTCGCGGTGATCGCGCACCCCGGGTCGTCGAGCCGCGACGGGGGACTGCCGCGCGAGCTGCTCGAGGACATGATCGCGGCGGGGCTGGACGGCATCGAGGTGGACCACCGCGAGCACGACGAGGCCGAGCGCGCGTCGCTGCTGGCGCTGGCCCGCTCCCACGGGATCCTGGTGACGGGCGGCAGCGACTACCATGGCGCGGGCAAACCCAACCGGCTCGGGGAGAACCTCACGCAGCCGGACGTCCTGGCCGCGATCACCCGTCGCGCCACGAGCACCACCGAGGTCATCCGTCCATGGACCTGGTCGACCTGAGCTTTCTCACGGGAGTCTTCGTCACCCTCTTCGTCATCATCGACCCCCCGGGCACGATCCCGATCTTCCTGTCGCTGACGAGCAGCATGACCGCGAAGCAGCGGTCCCGCGCCGCGCTCGTCGCCGTGGGCGTCGCGATGCTCATCATCAGCACCTTCGCCCTGTTCGGCCGGTTCATCCTCGACTACATGCACATCTCGCTGCCGGCCCTGCAGTTCTCCGGAGGCCTGCTGCTGCTGATCATCGCGCTGCAGCTCCTCGCCGGGAAGGAGGGGGAGATGGCCGCGAGCGAGGGTGTGAACGTGGCCCTCGTGCCGCTGGGCACCCCCCTGCTGGGCGGTCCGGGCGCGATCGTCGCGATGATGCTCTTCGTGGACCAGACCGGCGGCGAGGGCCCCCGCATCGCGGCGCTCGTCATCGCGCTCGCCCTCATGGCCGTGGTCATGTACTCGGTGATGCGCTTCTCCGGGATCATCGCCCGCATGCTCGGCAAGGGCGGCGTCACCCTCGTCACCCGCATCTCCGGGGTGCTGCTCGCGGCGATCTCCACGCAGATGATCTTCGACGCCGTGCACTCGTTCATCGAGAGCTGGGGCGTGCTCGGCGCCTGAGCGCCCGCGACCGGACGGAGGAGGGCCCGGACCACGCTCGCGCGCGATCCGGGCCCTCCCTCGCTGTCCGGTGCCGGGGCTCAGCCCTCGGCGGGAGCCTGGCCCTGCTCGCCGCCGGCGCTCGCGCCGCCGTTGCCGCCGCGACCGCGACCGCGGCCGCCGCGCGAGCGACGACGGCGGGGACGATCGCCCTGCCCGCCGGAGCCGCCCTCGGTGCTCGCGGCGCCGCCCTCGACGACCTCGCCGTTCACGCGGCGAGTGCGGGTGCGGCTGCGCTCACGACGAGGACGCTCGCCGCCCTCGGCCGGCGCGGAGCCCTCGGCCCGCTCGACCTTCTCGGTGCGCGGACGACGATCGCCACCGCGCCCCCGGCGCTCGCCGCGGCCGCCGTCACGGTCCCGACCCCGGCCGCCGCGATCACGATCACGGTCGCGCGGGCCCTCGGGGCCGCCGAGGTCCTCGATCTGCTCCGCCTCGAGGCCCGCGCGGGTGCGGGCCTCCTTGGGCAGGGTGCCCTTCGTGCCCGCGGGGATGTCGAGATCGCTGAAGAGGTGGTCCGAGGTCGAGTAGGTCTCCACGGCCTCGGTGGACTCGAGCCCCAGCTGGCGCGCGATGAGGGCCCAGCGCGCGAGGTCCTCCCAGTCCACGAAGGTGACGGCGGTGCCCTTCTTGCCCGCGCGGCCGG
Organism: Brachybacterium sp. NBEC-018; assembly: GCF_024860185.1. Lineage (NCBI taxonomy): Bacteria > Bacillati > Actinomycetota > Actinomycetes > Micrococcales > Dermabacteraceae > Brachybacterium > Brachybacterium sp. NBEC-018. Next base: position 3,175,968 of record NZ_CP100650.1, on the reverse strand, counting down.
TGCGGCCGGTGCGGTGCAGGTAGGTCTTGTCGTCGTCGGGGCAGTTCCAGTTGATGACGTGCGTGACGTCGTCCACGTCGATGCCGCGGGCGGCGACGTCGGTCGCGACGAGCACGTCCACCTTGCCGTTGCGGAAGGCGCGCAGGGCCTGCTCGCGCGCGCCCTGGCCCAGGTCGCCGTGCAGCGGGGCGGCCGCGAAGCCGCGGTCCGCGAGGTCGCCGGCGACCTTGTCGGCCTGGCGCTTGGTGCGCATGAAGATGATCGAGAGGCCGCGGCCGCGGGCCTGCAGGATCCGCGCCATGACCTCGATCTTGTCGAGCTGGTGCGCGCGGTAGACGACCTGCTTGATGTCCGCCTTGGTGCGGGAGACGTCGCCCGGGTCGTGGGCGCGGATGTGCGTGGGCCGGCTCATGAAGCGGCGCGCGAGGGCCATGATCGGCCCCGGCATCGTCGCGGAGAACAGCATCGTCTGGCGCTGCTCGGGCACGGCGCGCAGCAGCTTCTCGATGTCCTCGAGGAAGCCCAGGTCGAGCATCTCGTCCGCCTCGTCGAGCACCGCGGTGCGCACGTGCGAGAGGTCGAGGTACTTCTGGCGCATGAGGTCGATGAGACGACCCGGGGTGCCGACGACGACCTCGACGCCCTTCTCGAGGGCCTCGATCTGCGGCTCGTACGCGCGGCCGCCGTAGACGGTGAGGATGCGCACCGGGCGCTTCGCGGAGGCGGCGATGAGATCCTCCGCCACCTGCACGGCGAGCTCACGGGTGGGCAGGACCACGAGGGCCTGCGGCTTGCCGATCGGGCGGTCGTCGGGGTTGGGCTCGCCGGGGGCGACGGTGCGCTGCAGCAGCGGCAGGCCGAAGCCGAGGGTCTTGCCCGTGCCGGTCTTCGCCTGGCCGATGATGTCGCGGCCCTTGAGCGCGACCGGCAGGGTCAGGGACTGGATCGGGAAGGGGTGGATGATCCCCTTCGCGGCGAGCGCCTCGACGATGTCGCTGCGGACGTCGAAGTCGGCGAAGGTCTGTGCGGGTTCGCCGGAGCTCTGCTCGACGGCGGGGGAGGCCGACACGGCCTCGTCGGTGGTCAGTGTGGTTTCGGGCACCGTTGGACTCTCTGATATACGGATGTGCCCGGCCATCCTATCCTTCGCCGGAATCGCTCGGGCCGGGGAGCGGGCTGGACGGGTCCGTCGGCGTGACGCGCTCCTCGTCCGGGAGCCCCTCGCCGGGGGCGACCTCCTGCTCCGTGGGGACGGGTGCGGCCGGGGTCTCCGCATCCGCGGGGACCTCGAGCTCCGGGGTCTCGGCGGGCATCCGCGTGCGGTGGATCGCGACGGAGACCATCCCCAGGCCGCCCATCGTCACGTCGTCGTAGGAGACCAGCCGGCCCGTGGCCGCGTCGAAGCGCAGCAGCCGCGCCGTGAGGTCGAGCGGCTCCCCGCCCTCGAGGACGGGGCGCACCCCGCCCGAGGCGAGCGCGCCGCCCGTGGAGCCGACCGTCAGCCAGTCGGTGCCGGAGCCGTCGCGGTCCAGCTCGACCTTCGAGGTGTGCATGTGCCCGGAGAGCACGAGCGGCACCCGGCCCTCGAGGCCCGCGGGCTGGGTGGGGTCGTGGAGCAGGGCGAGGTCCACCGGGTCCTCGGGATGCGCCGCGTCCCAGTCCTCGACGGTGTCGCCCAGCTGGAAGGCGGCGCCGGAGACGGCGTCCTTGCCCGCGGTCCAGCCGCCCTTGTCGGAGTCGTCGTCCGCCGCGAAGCGCGGGTCGCCGATCCCCGCGATCGTCAGGCCGGCCACCTCCGTGACCTGGTTGTCGAGCACGGTCGCGTTCGGCTGGGCGGCGATCACCGCGGAGGTCGCGGCGCCGTCGTGGTTGCCGGAGACGAACACGTAGGGCACGTCGAGGGTGCCGATCCGGGCGACCATGTCGTTCTCCCACGGCGTGCCCCAGGAGATGATGTCGCCGGTGTCGATCACGAGGTCGAGGTCGAACTGGTCGTCGAGCTGGGCGATGACGTCGAACGCCTGCGGGTTGTCGTGGATGTCGGAGACGTGCAGGACGGTCACGAGGTCGGCGTCGGCCCCGGCCGAGGGCAGCGAGTCCGCGGCGATGTACAGCGCGGAGACCTGCCCCACGAACTCCGCGAGCGTCGCCCGGTAGTCCTCGTAGTCGGCGAGGGTGCCCGCGCCGATGTCCGCGACGTTCGCGGCCTCGGAGAGCAGCCCCTCGAAGGTGGGCTGGTACAGCGCCTGCGGTCGGAAGGTCACCGCGGTCGCCGCGACGGACAGCGCGACGAGCCCCGCCGCGGAGCCCCCGGCGACCAGGGACCGACGCGCCTGCCGGAACGTCAGGGCGACGGCGAGCGCCGCACCGCCCGCGGCGAGGAGGGCGTTCAGCAGCGCGTTGATCGCGGCGGCCCGGGTGAGGTCCTCGGGCGCCGTGCGGGCGAGGTCGCTCAGCCCGCTCGCGGAGGAGACCAGCTGCTCGGCCGCGGCCACGTCGACCCCCTGCACGCGCGCCTCGATGCGCACGGGCGCCGTGTGGGTGTCGAAGTGGACCTCGCCGACCGGCGGCAGCAGGATCACGGTGTCGGAGGCGAGGGAGGGGATCAGGTGCACGGACGCGGTGAGCGGCCCCACCTGGGTGGTCGTGGCGGGGACGAGCAGCACCCCGATCACGGCGCCGAGCACGGCCACGACGAGGCGGGCCGGTGCGGGCACGCTGAAGGGGGGACGTCAGCCGAGGAAGCCCACGCGGCGGGGCTCCTCGGTGGAGACCTCCGCGTAGGCGAGCTTCGCGCCGGGGACCAGCACGAGGCGGCCCTTGGTGTCGCGCAGCGTGACGGGGGAGCCGTCCTGGACGGCGGAGGCGAGCGAGCTCAGGACGTCCTCCGAGGACTCCTCGGACTCGATGACGATCTCTCGCGGGGAATGCTGGATGCCGATGCGGATCTCCATGACCTGCGCCTTTCTGTGTCCGACGGATGCGCCGTCACTCTATCGGCTCACTCGGCGGGAGCGGGCGCGTCTTCGCGCAGGGCGAATCCGGTCAGGCCGTCCACGACGAGGGCGGTCGTGGTGCGGAGCAGGTCCTCGCGGCTCGCCTCGTCCCCCGCCTCATGGGCGAGGCGCGCGGTGGACTGGGCGATCGCGATCATCGTGCGGCCGATGACCCGGGCGTGCGCGGGGGTGACGTCGCGGTAGGCGATGAGCACCCCGGCCACCTCGAGCGCGAGCGCGTCCAGGAGGCCGGCGACCTGCTGCTCGATCTCCTCGGAGACGTCGCCGCGCCCCGTGAACAGCCGCAGCGTGTTCTCGACCTCGACCATCTCGGTGAAGCGTCGCAGCCCCTCCTCGACCCGGGCCTGCGGCGGGCCGGGGACGTCCCGCAGCGAGCGGGCGACCTCGAGGAGCGACGCGCCGAGCACGTCGATGACCTCGGTGTAGAGGGTCTCCTTGGAGGTGAAGTGCTGGTAGAGCACGGGCTTCGTGACCCCGGCCGCGGCGGCGATGTCGTCCATCGAGGTGCCTTGGTAGCCGCGGGCGCGGAACACCTCGGTCGCGATCCCCAGCAGCTGGGCGCGCCGCTCCCGACGGGGCATGCGGACGGTGGGCGCCATGGCTGTCCTCCAGGACCGGGGAGAGATGATCCGCCACACTCTAGCCCCGTGTCCCGTTCGTCCGCCTCATGGGGTGGAATGGGGGAGCCATGACCAGCACCGCCCCCGCCCTCCGCCTCCTCGGCCCCGATCTCGACGCGCTGCCCGCCCTGCACACCCCGGCCACGCTCCGGGCACCTCAGCGGGAGGCGCTCGAGCGGTTCGGGGCGGGCACCGACGTCCTCGTCCACGGGGCACCCCGTGCGGGTCGCACCGCGCTCGCGCTCGCCGCCGCGGCGACGGGGGAGCCGGTCCTGCTGCTCGCGCCGCGCCGCGCGGCCGCCGCGCGGCTGCGGGACGCGCTCGCCGTGCACGGGGCGCGGGAGGCGCGGGTCATGACCCCCGCCGCGCTCGGCTTCGCCCTCGTGCGCTCGGACGCCACCCGCCGCGGGCTCGGGGAGCCGACCCTCGTCACGGGCGCGGACCAGGACGCGCTGCTCGCCGAGCTGATCGCCCAGCGCACCGACTGGCATCTCGAGGTCGATCCCGCCGCCCGCACCCTGCCCGGATTCCGGACCGAGCTGCGTGACCTCGTCACGCGGGCCACGGAGCTGGGGCTGGGACCCGATGACCTCGAGGAGCTCGGGCGGCGGCGCGGACGGCCCGCCTGGCGCGACGCGGCCGCCCTCCTTCGCGACTACCTCGGCGTCCTCGACCTGGAGGCGGCGACCGCGCTGGACGCGGGGCCGCGGCTGGACAGCGGCGGCCTCGTGCGCCGCGCCGCGCGGCTCGTGGCCGCCGGGGCCGTCGAGCTCCCCGCCCCGAGGGTCGTCGTCGACGACGCCCAGGACCTCACGAGCGCGGGCATCGCGCTGGTCCTCGCGCTCGCCGGCGCCGGAGCGCGGGTGCTCGTCACCGCGTGCGCCGACGAGGCGGTCGACACCTTCCGCGGCGCGCTGCCCGACGCCGCCGCCCGCCTCGCCGAGGCCCTCGGCCGGCCCTTCACGGAGGTGGTCCTCGACGGGGGAGGCACGGACGACGTCGTCCCCGCCGGGCCGGCGCTCGCCGTGGACTCCCTGCGGTCCCGGCTCCCGCTCGCCGGGGCCCCGGGTGCGCTCCGTCGCCCGCGGGAGCTCGCGGGCCCGCGCGACGGCCTCGCCGTGCTGCGGGCGCGCTCCCCGCTCGACGAGGCCCGTCTGCTCGCCTCGGCCCTGCGCGACCTCCACCACCGCGAGGAGATCCCCTACGACGACATGGCGGTCGTGTGCCGCTCGGGGAGCGCCGTCGCGGACGTCGCCGATCTGCTCGCCCGCAGCGGCCTCCCGGTGCGCACGCCCCGCCGGCCGCGGCCGCTGCGCGAGGAGGCCGTGGTCGCGGACCTCCTGCGGATCGTCGAGCTGGGGCTGGACGAGCTGTGCCGCGAGCCCGATCCGCTCGAGGCGCTCGAGCTGCTGCGCGGGCCCTTCGGCGATGCGGACCAGCTGCGCCTGCGCCGCATCCGTCGGCTCCTGCTCGCCGCCCGGCCCGAGGGGGACGAGGCCCCGAGCGAGCAGCTGCTCGCGCGGGCGCTCGTCGCCGAGGAGGTCCCCGGGCTGCCGGCCGCCGAGGCGCGCGACCGCGCCGCGGCGCCGGTGCACCGTGTGCGCGCCATGATCGCGGCCGTCCGCGCGCAGGCCGAGGAGGGTGCCCAGGAGGTGCTGTGGGCCGCGTGGGACGCCTCCGCGCTCGCCGGCGGCTGGCGGCGTGCGGCCCTCGGCGCGGCGGAGGACGCCGACGGCGCCCGGGCCCGCCTCGCCTCCGGGCGCCTCGACGCCCTGCTCGAGCTGTTCGCCGCCGCCGAGCGCCTCGCGGACCGCCGACCGGGCGCCGGGGCCCTCGACCTCGTCGAGCAGATCCGCGGCCAGGCCGTGGTCGAGGACACCCTCGCCGCCTCCGCGACGCCCCGCGGCCGCCTCGCCGTGCTCACACCGGCGCAGCTCGCCGGGGAGGACCGCGACACGATCGTCCTCGCGCGGCTCCAGGAGGGGGCCTGGCCGAACCTGCGCCTGCGCTCGACGCTGTTCGGCGCGGCCGAGCTCTCCCTCGTCGGCGCCGCCCGGCCCGGGCAGGAGCCGCCCCCGGACCCGGACACGCTGCACGCCGCCCAGCGCGCGCAGGTCGTCGCCGACGAGGTCCGCCTCGCGGTGAGCGCCCTCTCCCGGGCCCGGGCCCGCGTGCTCGTCACCGCCGTCGAGGACGGGGAGACGAGCCCCTCGGCGCTGCTCGAGGCGCTCGAGGCGCTCGGCCTCCCCGCCTGGACGGACGCGGAGACCCTCCGGCAGGACCCCGGACCCGCCCCCGATGCGCGCACCCTCGTCGCGACCCTGCGACGGCGCCTGCGGGAGGCCGACGACGCCTCGGGTCCCGACCTGGACGCCGCGGTCGCGCTGCGCGCCCTCGGCGAGGCCGGGGCGCCCGGCGCGGACCCCGCCGACTGGTACCACCAGCGCCCCTCGAGCGAGGAGGCGCTGCAGGAGCCCGGGACCGCCGTGCCGCTGTCCCCCTCCGCCCTCGAGCGCGCCCACGCCTGCCCCCGCGCCTGGCTGCTCGAACGGGCCGGCGGCTCCCGCGCCTCCGGCCCCGCCCAGGTCCTCGGCACCGCCGTGCACCGCCTCGCCCAGGAGGACCCGCGCGGCGAGGCGGGGGAGGAGGACCTCCTCGCCCGCCTGCACACGCTGCTGCGCGGCGTCCCCGGGCTCGACACCTGGTCCGGCCGACGCCGCGTGCGCCGGGCCGAGGACGCCGCCCGGCTCCTCGCCGAGCACCTGCGCACCGCCGCCGCGCCCCCGCTCGCGATCGAGGCGCCCTTCGAGGTCGAGCTCGCGGGCGAGCACCCCGTGCGCCTGCGCGGCACCGTCGACCGCATCGAGGGGGACGCGACCGGGGTGCGCGTCGTCGACCTCAAGACCGGCGCCCCCAAGACGAAGGCGGCGGCCGCGGAGGACCTCCAGCTCGCCGCCTACCAGACGGCCGTGCAGGAGGGCGCCTTCGCCGAGGCGCTCGGGGAGGACGCGGGCGAGCGCCTGGGCGGGGCGGAGCTCGTCTATCTCGGCGGCGGGGGGCGCCGGGCCGCCGTCCGCGGCCAGGGCGCGCTCGCCGCCTCCGAGGACCCGGAGTGGTTCGCGCGCGCCGTCGCGCTCGTCGCCGAGGAGGTCTCCGGGACCCGGGTCGTCGCCCGCCGCAACCCGCACTGCACGCACTGCGCGGTGCGCGCCTCGTGCCCGCTCCAGCCCGAGGGGGAGCAGCTGTGACCGCCACGCCCGCCGTGCGCCTGCCCGCGCTCGAGCTCGCCGCCCTGCTCGACCAGCCGCCGCCCACCGAGGAGCAGCGCGCCGTGATCGAGGCGCCGCTCGCGCCGATGCTCGTCGTCGCCGGCGCCGGATCCGGGAAGACCGAGACCATGGCCTCCCGCGTCGTCTGGCTCATCGCCAACGGGATCGTCGAGCCCCGGCACGTGCTCGGGCTGACCTTCACCCGCAAGGCCGCCGGGGAGCTCTCCCACCGGATCGGGGCGCGGCTCTCCGCGCTCGCCGCCGCGCTGCGCGCCGAGGGGCTCGCCCTCCCGCCGGGGCTCGAGCGGGGGGCGGACGAGCTCGTGGGCCAGCAGCCGACGGTCGCGACCTACAACGGCTTCGCCCTCGACCTCGTGCGCGAGCACGCGCTCGCCGTCGGCCTCGACCCCGAGCTGACGATGATGTCCGCCTCCGCGTCCTGGCAGCTCGCGCACACCCTCGTCGAGTCCGCGGACGACTCCCTCGACCTCGATGCCTCCCCGGCGACGCTCACCGCCGCGCTCATCTCGCTGACCTCCTCCCTCTCCGACCATCTCGTGACGCCCGAGCAGCTGCGGGAGCACCTCGCCCGCATCCGGGACCACCTCGCGGGGATCCCGCTCCAGGTCGAGGGGCGGCGCCGGGTGACGCCGAGGAAGGTCGCCGGCGTGCTCGACGCGCTCGAGCAGCGCCTCGCCCTGATCCCCCTGCTCGAGCGCTTCGCCGAGGTCCGCCACGAGCGCGCCGCCCTCGACTTCGCCGACCAGATCGGGATCGCGGCGAGGATCGCGGCGGAGGTCCCCGCCGCGGCGGAGGACGCCCGACGCCGCCACCGCGTGGTCCTGCTCGACGAGTTCCAGGACACCTCCGTGGCGCAGCTGCGCATGCTCACCGACCTCTTCGGCCCCGGGCACGCCGCCTGCGCGGTGGGCGATCCGCAGCAGGCGATCTACGGCTGGCGCGGAGCCTCCGCCGCCTCGCTCGCCGGCTTCGCCCGCTCCTTCGCGGCGCCCGGCACCCCCGTGCTCCAGCGCTCCCTGTCCACCTCCTGGCGCAACGACGAGGCCCCGCTCGCCGTCGCCAACCGGCTCGCCGGACCGCTGCGCGCGGCCGGCGCCGGGGTCGACATCCCCGAGCTGCGCTCGCGCCCCGGCGCCGGGGAGGGCGCGGTCGAGGTGCACGAGGCGGCCGACGAGTCCACCGAGGCGGCCGCGATCGCCGCCTGGATGCTCGAGCGGCGCGCCGAGGCCGGCCCGGACGAGGACGTGCCGAGCGCCGCGGTGCTCGTGCGGGCCCGTCGGCAGATCCCCGCGCTCGTCGCGGGCCTCGAGGCCGCAGGTCTCGAGGCGGCGGTCGTGGGGCTCGGCGGGCTCCTGCACCGTCCCGAGGTCGCGGACGTCCGCGCCCTGCTCACGTGCGCCCACGACCCCTCGCGCGGGGACGCGCTGATGCGCCTGCTCACCGGACCGCGCGTGAGCCTGGGCGCCCGTGACCTCGCGGTCCTGGGCCGCTGGCGCGACCGCCTCGCGCGGCGCTCGGGCGGCGGCCCGGGCGCCGCCGACGAGGCCGTCCAGGTGTCCCTCGTGGACGCCCTCGACGACCTCCCGCCCCGCGGCTGGGAGGACCCCCAGGGCCGGGAGCTGGGGGAGGAGGGCCGGGCCCGGCTGGTGCGCCTGCAGTCCGTGCTGCGCGCCGTGCGCCGGCTGCTCCCGCTGCCGCTGCCGGACCTCGTCACCGCGGCCGTCCGCGCGCTCGACGTGGACCTCGCGCTGCTCGAGCGGGACGCCGACCCGGCCGTGCTGCGCGACCTCGAGGCCCTGCGCGACCACGCCGCCGCCTTCGAGTCCGGGGCGCAGCAGGGCGGACTCGGCGCCTACCTCGACCTCCTCGAGATCAGCGAGGACGAGGAGGCGGGGCTGTCCGTCTCCGCCGCCGCACTGACCGAGCCGCCGCCCGGGGCGGTCACGGTCGTGACCATGCACTCCGCGAAGGGCCTCGAATGGGACCTCGTCGCGGTCGCCGGACTCACCGAGGGGTCCGTGCCCTCCTACGACCTGCGCCGTGCGCGCACCGACGAGGAGGGGCGGGTGCGCGTGCCCGCGAGCGGCTGGCTGGGCCCGCTCGCCGACGCCGCCGTCCCCACCGCCCTGCGCGGCGACGCCGACACCCTCCCCGAGCTGCGCTGGGCCGAGGCCGACACCCAGGTCGACGCCGAGGAGCTCGTGGACGAGTACCAGCTCGCCCAGGGGGAGGAGTCGCTGCGGGAGGACCGCCGGCTCATGTACGTCGCGGTGACCCGTGCGCGGCGCCGGCTGCTGCTGACCTCCGCCGCCTGGCGGCAGGACGCGAGCCGGCCCCGGCCCCGCTCCCGCTATCTCGCCGAGATCGCGGACCTCGTGCCGCCGGCCTTCCGCCGGGTCGAGGAGGTCCCCGAGGAGAACCCGCTGGTCTCCTCCCGGCGCACCGCGCTGTTCCCCGCCGACCCGGGTCCCGAGGAGGCCGCCCGCGACCGTGCGGCCCGGCTCGTCGCGGAGGCGGGCGCCGCCGATCGGGAGATCGCGGACCCGGCGCTCGCGACCCTCGTGGAGCGGGCCCTCGCCGACCTCGCCGAGCATCGCGCGCGCCCCGAGGTGCACTCCCCGGCCCGGCTCTCCGCCTCCCAGGTCGTCGCCCAGGCGCAGGACCCGACGGGCGCCGCGCTGGACCTGCTGCGCCCGCTCCCGCGGCGGCCCTCCGCCGCCGCCTCACGGGGCACCGCCTTCCACGCCTGGCTCGAGCACCGCTTCGACGCGGGGGCGCTCCTGGACCTCGAGGACCTCGCCGATCTCGCGGACCACGACGACGAGGGGCCCGCCGGGTCCGCCGCGGCGCTGCGGGACGCCTTCGCGGCCTCGGAGTGGGCCGATCGCACGCCGATCGCCGTGGAGCACCCCGTGACCACGCGGATCGGCGAGGTGGCGGTGCGCGGCGTGATCGACGCCGTCTTCCCCGATCCGGACGGCGGGGACGGCGTGATGATCGTGGACTGGAAGACGGGGCAGGTGCCGCCCCCGGCGCGGCTGCGGGCGCTCTCGCTGCAGCTCACGCTGTACCGCCTGGCCTGGCACGAGGCGACGGGCACGCCGCTGTCGCGGATCCGCACCGCCTTCCACTACGTGGCCGCGGGCGTCACGCACGAGGTGACGCGGCATCCCTCCCGTTCGGCGGTCCAGAGCAGGCTCCGCGGCGACTGAGGACGGGACCCGTCACCGGGTCGATGCCCGGGCGCCCGGTGTGGTCGAAGCCCTCGATGTGGTCGAGGTGCTCGGTGCTCTAGCGCTCGGTGCGGTCGGGCTGCTCGACGTCCTCGGGGGCGTCGGACCGCTGCTCGGGAGCGGGATCCTGGTCCGCGGCGACGGGCTCGCGCCGATCGGCGTGGAGCTCCTCGTAGGTGCGCTCCGCCTCCTCGCGCGCGAGCTGCGCGAGATCGTGGTCGAGGTCGGAGATCATGACCCGGGCGTCCTGGACGATCTCCTGGTCCTCGGTGTCCAGCCCGTGCAGGAGCCACTCGCACACGGCGAACTCGCCGATCGCCTGCGCGCGCTCGACCAGGCGCGGGTGCACCTCGGTGGGGAGCTCCTCGCGGTAGGCGGCGTACAGCTCGTCGAAGCGCGCCGTGTCGAGCGAGGAGATGAGCCAGGCGAGATCCGTGGCGGGATCGGCGACCTTCGCCCCGTGCCACGAGAGCACGGCGCTGATGCGGTCCTCCGCGGCGAACAGGGACTCCTCGGAGAGGTCCGCGTGGATGAACTGTGGCGAGAAGTCCCACAGGTCGGCGTCGGCCAGCAGGGACTCCCAGCGCTGGGAGACCGCGGCGGGGAGGTGGCCGCCCTCGCGGGCGCGGCGCACGCGGTCCGCGTGCTCCGCGAGCAGGGCGGCGGCGGTGAAGCTCTCGACCCCGGCCGCCTCCGCCGCGTAGCGGGGCACGGTGTGGATGCGGGCGAGCACCTGGCCCAGGGAGCGGGCGAGGTCGGGGGAGTCCTGCAGCTCGTCGAGCATGAGCGGGTGCCCGGCGGGGGCGGCGCTCACCGCGGCGCGACCGCCCTCGGCGAGCTTGACGAAGCCGAGCACGGGCGGCACGACGCCGCGCAGAGGGGTGCCGGTCAGGGCGTCCGCGACGGTGAGATCGCGGTCCAGTCGCACCCCTGCGGCGGTCGACGCCGGGGAGCGGACCACCACGCGCTGGGAGTCCTCACCGACGACGCCCGCGACGTCGAGGTCCTCGACGGGCGTGGCGATCGGCGTGGTCTGCGCGGGCACCAGGCCCGGGACCGCAGCGGCGGCGAGGGCGGCCAGGGAGTAGGAGTTGCGATGCACTCGTCCACCGTACCCGCCCGACCTCCGTGGTCCGCGTAGGCTCGAGGCCATGCCGACGCTCCGTGGACCGCACCTGCGCACACCCCTCACCCTCCTGGACCCCGACCGCAGCGCGCTCGAGCGCTCGGACCCCTCGATCCTGGAGCCGGGGGAGGACGCGCGCTACGTCGTGACCCGTGCCGGAGCGGCCGCGATGAGCGAGGACGAGGACGGCCTGCTGCACCTCGTGCTCGAGACCGACGACCCCCGCGGCGGCACCGTCCAGCCGCTCGTGCTGCTGGGTCGCCGTGAGGGCCGGCGCGTGCTGGGCGTCGAGATCGCCGAGCCGAGCCCCGAGCTCGACGACCCCGGCCGTGACCTCCGCGACCTCCGCCACGTCGCCTCCGAGCTCGCCGAGGAGGACGCCGATCTGGCCCTCGCCGCGACCTCGATGGGCGCCTGGCACCGCTCCATGCGCCACTGCTCGCTGTGCGGGGCGCTGCTCGCCGCGGAGATGGGCGGCTGGGTGCTGCGCTGCACGGAGGACGGCAGCGAGCACTTCCCGCGCACCGATCCCGCCGTGATCATGTCCGTCCGCGACGGCGCCGGCCGCCTGCTGCTCGCCCGCAACGCCCACTTCCCCACGGGCTTCCACTCCGTGCTCGCCGGCTTCGTCGAGCCGGGGGAGACGCTCGAGGGCGCGGTCGCGCGCGAGGTCGCCGAGGAGGTCGGGCTGGACGTCGCCGAGGTGCAGTACGTGGGCAGCCAGCCCTGGCCCTTCCCGCGCTCGCTCATGCTCGGCTACCGCGCCTGGATCCGCGGCACCGACGCCCTCACCCTGGCCGACGGCGAGATCGCCGAGGCCCGCTGGTTCACCCGCGAGGAGCTGCGCGCCGCGGTCGAGTACGGCTCCGTGGGCATCCCGGGCACGGCGTCCCTGGGCCGCGCCCTGATCGACGACTGGCTGGACGAGGCGGAGGACCCGCGCGCCTGATGGACGAGACCACCCCTCCCACCGCGGAGCAGCTCCTGGAGGCGCTGGACCCCGAGCAGCGAGAGGTCGCCACGAGCTTCGGCGCGCCGCTGTGCGTGCTCGCCGGCGCCGGCACGGGCAAGACCCGCGCGATCACGCACCGCATCGCCCACGGCGTCGCGACCGGCCGCATGGACCCCAAGCACGTGCTCGCCGTGACCTTCACCGCGAAGGCCGCCGCGGAGATGCGCTCGCGGCTGCGGGACCTCGGCGTCCCCGCGGTGCAGGCCCGCACCTTCCACTCGGCGGCGCTGCGCCAGCTGCGCCACTTCTGGCCGCGCGTGGTGGGCGGCCCCATGCCGGAGCTCATGCCGCAGAAGTACGCGGGCATCGGCGAGGCCTGCCAGCGCCTGCACATGAGCGTGGACCGCGCGGCCCTGCGCGACATCGTCGCCGAGGTCGAGTGGTCCCGTGTGTCGATGCTGACCCCCGAGTCCTACCCGGCCGCCGCGGAGGCCGCCCAGCGGCCCGGGGTCGCCGGCTTCGACTCCCGCTCGATCTCCCGCATCCTCACCCAGTACGAGGAGGTGAAGAAGGAGCGCGGCGTGCTCGACTTCGAGGACGTCCTGCTGCACATGGTCGGCTTCCTCACCGAGAGAGCCGACGTCGCCCGCGAGGTGCGCTCCCAGTACCGCCATCTCGTCGTCGACGAGTACCAGGACGTCTCGACGCTCCAGCACGCGCTGCTGCGGCTGTGGCTCGGCAGCTCCGACGACCTCTGCGTGGTGGGCGACGCCGCGCAGACGATCTACACGTTCGCCGGGGCGCGCGCCTCGTTCCTGCTGGACTTCGGCAAGGAGTTCCCGCGCGCCCGCACCATCCGCCTCGAGCGCAACTACCGCTCGACCCCGCAGATCGTGCGGGTCGCGAACACGGTGCTCGACGGGGCGCGCGGGCGCACCCGCGCCTCCCGGCTGACCCTCGTCGCGCAGCGGCCCGACGGCCCCCCGCCGGTGGTCGAGCACTTCGCGGACGACGACGCCGAGGCGCAGGGCACGGCGGCGCGCATCGCGGAGCTGATCGAGGAGGGGCGCAGCGCCTCCGACATGGCGGTGCTCTTCCGCACCAACAGCCAGTCCGAGGCGCTCGAGCAGGCGCTCACCGCCCGCGGCATCGGCTACCTCGTGCGCGGCGGCGACCGGTTCTTCGACCGGCAGGAGGTGCGGCGCGCGATGGTCACCCTGCGGGCCGCGACCCGCGTCGAGCAGCTCGAGCCGGACCGCGCGGTGCGGGACGTGCTCACCCAGCTGGGCTGGTCCCCGAACCCGCCCGAGGGGACGGGGGCGCTCCGCGAGCGCTGGGACTCCCTGCAGGCGCTCGTCGGTCTCGCGGACACCGTCCTCGCCCGGCCCGGCGCCGGGCTGCCCGAGGTGGTCCGCGAGCTCGAGGAGAGGGCGGAGGCGCAGTCGGCGCCGGTGGTCGACGGCGTCACCCTCGCCTCTGTGCATGCCGCGAAGGGCCTGGAGTGGCCGGTCGTGCACCTGGTCGGCGCGAGCGACGGCCTGCTGCCGATCTCCATGGCCCGCACGGCGATGGAGATCGAGGAGGAGCGGCGGCTCTTCTACGTGGCGCTCACCCGCGCCCGCGACCTGCTGACGATCAGCTGGGCGGCCGCGCGCACGCCGGGGGCCCGCGGGTCCCGCAAGCCCTCACGCTTCCTCGACGGCATCATCGCCGCCCCCGCGGAGTCCGCGTCCGCGGGCGGGGGAGGGGTGACCGCGCGCCGCACGGGGCGCTGCGGCGCGACCGTGTACAGCGAGTGCACGGTGTGCGGCGAGGCGCTGGTGTCCGCGCGCGAGCAGCGGGTGGGCCGCCACGGCGGCTGCCCCGCCGGCGCGGGGGAGAAGGTGCGCGACGCGCTCCGCACGTGGCGCGCGCAGCGGGCACGGGAGCAGGGCAGCCCGCCCTTCGCGGTGCTCACCGACGCCGCGCTCGAGGCGATCGCCGAGCGGAACCCGCGCACCCCCCGCGAGCTGCTGGCCGTGCCGGGGCTCGGGGGGACGGCGATCCAGCGCCACGGGGAGGCCATCCTGGCCGTCCTCGACGACCTGCGCTGAGGGGCGAAAACCCAGGTCAAAAAAAGATTGGCCCCGTCCTGCGGGGTGTGTAGACTCGCACTCGTCCATCGTTGATCGTCGTGAACCGGGAGACCGGGCCGCGCGCAGAGAGAAGAAGGAGGTGTCGTCGTGATCGATTATGCAGATCTCATCGGAGGAAGCTCCGTGCCCACCGGCGGCACTGCCCGCCTGCGCACGCTCTCCCCCGTGGTGCCCACGCGCAGCTGACGAGAACGCTCTCTCGCTGCCGGGGCCGCCACTACCGCCGCCCCTCGGAGCCCACCGGCTCCCCACGACGATTCCTGAAGCAGCGAGACGATGACCTCCTCCACCTTCACCACCGCATTCCCGTTCCCGACCGCCCTCGCGGCGGATCTCCTGCCCTGCCATGAGCCGGAGGCGGCCGACCTCTTCTTCTCGGAGCGGCCCGCCGATCTCGAGCAGGCGAAGGTCCTGTGCACCGGTTGCCCGCTCCTCGAGGAGTGCCGTCGCGGCGCTCTCGAGCGCTCCGAGCCCTGGGGCGTCTGGGGCGGGGCCATCTTCGACGCGGGCCGCATCATCGCCGTCAAGCGCGGCCGTGGACGTCCCCGCAAGAACGCCGCCTGAGCCGATGCGCGCGGCGCACCGACCGGGCGCGAGCACCGATACCCGACGTCCCGGACGTCGCGGCACGCCGCCCGGGAGCACCGACGGGGCGGGACACCAGCTGGTGTCCCGCCCCGTCCGGCGTCGTGGTCGCGATCAGGCCTTGCCGAGGATCCGGTTCAGCTTGGTGCCGCACTCGGGGCACACGGCCTTCGCCATGCGCCGACCGTTGGAGACGACGACGTTGCCCTCGGCCTCTCGCTTCTCCCGGCACTTGACGCAGTAGAACTCTCCGGCGTAGGTCTCGTCGGCCATACCCGCTCCTTGAAATCGGTGATTCGGTGAAGGCGATCCGCTCATGGGGATCGCCGGCCGTTCACTGTAACGCTCCGCGGGGCGGCCCGTCGCACGCTTCGGGTTCAAGGGGCTCCCGGAGGAGCGGAGGAAGTGCGTGCGACGGGCCCGCGTCGGGTCCAAAGGAGGCCGACATCGGCCCTTCGGGCCGTGGGGCCCCGGGGGCGCTCAGCACCACGCGCACCTTCCCCGTGTGCGTCCTGCTAGTTATCCCGGGGTCCCACGTCCTGCTGAACGTATCCCCACCGGGCGCCGTCGGTCAAAGGTGGGTCGGGGACGGATTGTGGACAAGCGCCCACAGGCTGTGGACGACACGTGGGCGGTGGTGCGCCCGCTGTGGAGGAGAACCGGGATATCTCCGGGAAAGGTCTGTGACCTGCAGGTCTCGAGCGCACACCTGTGGATGGAAGATTCATCCGTCCCCCACGTGACAGGCTGTGCGCCATGCCCCGTCGCGCCTCCGCCGTCCCTGCCCCGTACCGCGTCGACGCCCGCGGGCCGCGCGGGGAGGAGGTCTGGGTGCGCCGCTCGGCGCAGCGCCGGCGCAGCGTGGAGATCCGCCTGCGTGAGGGTCGCCTCGTCGTCGCGATCCCGTCCACCTACAGCGCGGCCCAGGAGCGGGAGGCGGTCGAGGGTCTGCTGGCGCGGTACGGGGCGAAGATGGAGGCCCATGCCCCCAGCGCCCGCAGTGACGAGGACCTCGTCGCGCTCGCGCGGGAGATCTCGGCCGACCACCTGGAAGGGCGCGCCCGTCCGCGCTCGATCACGTGGACCTCGCGGCAGAACCAGCGCTGGGGATCCTGCACCCCCTCCACGGGGACGATCCGCCTCTCCGACCGTCTCCAGGGCATGCCGGACTGGGTGGTGCGGGCCGTGGTCATGCACGAGCTCGTGCATCTCCTGGAGCCGGGGCACGGCCCCGCCTTCCAGGCGCTCCTGCACCGCTACCCGCTCGCCGAGCGGGCGGACGGCTTCCTGCGCGGCTACGCCTGGGCTCTCGACGAGGCCGGTGGGGAGCAGGGTCTCGGGGACCCCGATCAGGACGACGTCGAGAGGTAGCGCGCGATCGCCGCGAGCTTCTCCGGCATGTCCTCGACGGTCCCCTCGGGGAGCTCCGCCACCGAGCGCTCGGGGCCGGTGCCGAGCAGAGGCCAGGGCACCCAGCGCACCTCCGGCGACTCGTCGCTCGGACGCAGGGTCAGCTCCGCCGCGGGGGCGCCGGCACGGAACAGGTGCTGCACGTCCCAGTGCTCCCGGCAGCTCCCGAAGGCGGCCGAGAGCGCATGGCGGTGCAGCACCGCGGGCCCGGGGCCTACGCGCTCGAGATCGTCCAGGCCGATCTCCTCGGAGACCTCGCGCCGCGCGGCGGCCTCGAGGGAGAGGTCGGCCGCCTCGAGGTGACCGCCGGGCTGCACCCAGAAGCGGCCCTTGCGATGCCAGACGAGCGCCACGTGCTCCGCCGGGGCGTCGATCACCACGGCGCTCGCGGTCAGGTGCCGCGGGCCGCCGTCGCGCCACAGCGCCCCGGGCTCGGCGCGGAGCACGGCCAGATAGTCGGCCGCGCCGTCGATGCCCGCGTCACGGGCCGCCGCGAGCTCGAGGAGCGCCCGGTCCCGCAGGCCGCCGGTGCTCCCGTCGGCGGCCGGAGTCTGCTCAGCGCCCATCGCCGGAGGCGTCGGTGCCGCCCTCCTCCTCGCGCAGCAGCTTCTCGAGCTCCGCGTCGAAGTCCGCGGGCAGCTCCACGGCCTCCGCATCCTCGCCGGCGGCCTCGGGGGTCGGTCGCGGCGCCTGCGGCGTCCCGGAGAGCACCTCGGAGCCCGGCAGCAGGTCCGGATGCGCCCACTTCGCCTCGCGGCCCTCGATGCCCTCCGTCGCGAGCACGCTCTCCCACCAGCTGAGCGCCTCGCGCACGCGGCGGGGACGCAGCTCGATGCCGACGGTGCTCGCGAGCATCTGCTCGGCCGGGGAGCCGGAGGCGCGGCGGCGCCGCAGGACCTCGCGCAGCGCGTCCAGCTGGGGCAGCTTGCCCTCGAGCGCGCGGGAGGTCACGTGGTCGACCCACGCCTCGACGAGCGCGAGGGTCGTCGCGAGCTCCTCGAGCGCCCGCTCCTGGGCGGCCCGGCGGGTGAAGACGAAGAGGTCCTCGGGGCGCCGGGACTGCAGCGACTCGGGGTCGGAGAGGTCGAGCTCCCGCACCGCCTCGTCGAGCGCGTCGAGGTCCAGGGTGATCCCGCGGGCGTAGTCGTCGATCGCGGAGAACAGCGCCCTCCCGAGCCAGGGCGCGGCCGCGAACAGGGCCGTGTGCGCGATCTCCCGGGCGGCGAGGAAGATCCGCGCCGCCGGGGCGTCCAGCGAGTTCTCGCCCACGAGATCGGCGACGTTCGCCGCCACGAGGGCCGGCTCGCCGTCGCGGCCCAGCGGCAGCGAGAGGTCCGTGGTGCCCATCGCCTCACGGGCGAGGGTGCCGATCGCCTGGCCGTACTGGACGGCGAAGAGCGTCCCGCCGATCCGCTCCATCATCCCGGCGGGATCCGCGCCGCCCGGCAGCTCCGCCTCGCCCAACTGGGCGGTCTGCGCGGCGATCGCCTCGCCGATCGCCCCGGCCATGTAGGCCGCGACGGGCTCCACGAGGGAGCGCCAGCGGGGGAGCGTGCGGTGCAGCCAGGTGCCGCGGCTGAACGCGGCGAGCTCCGCCGCGGGCACGTCGATCGCGAGCACGGGGTCCAGCCACAGCCGCGCCACCTGCGCGGCCTCCCGCAGCTCCTGCACCTGGGCGGGGGTGGGATCCGGGTCGCCCGGGGAGCCGGAGGGCGCGGGGGCACCCGGCACCTGCAGGGCGCCGACCGCGGCGCGGCGCGCGAGGTCCTCCGCCATCGTCCAGTTCACGGGGCCCTCGCCGGAGCCCATGAACATCTGCTGCATCTGCGCCGCGGCGGCGCGCAGCTGCGCCGGGTCCTGCGGCAGGTTCGCCTGCGCCGCGATCGCGCCGAGGTCGAGGCCGTCCAGCGCGCCCTCCGGCAGCGCGTCGCCGAAGGTCTCCTTCAGCAGGCGCTTCAGGGCTTCCTCGTCCATGTCGCCGGACCCTCCCGGCATCGGGTTCTGGCTCATCGCCACCTCCAGAGGTTCGTCGTCGCCCAGCGTACCGAGCACAGCCTGGGGGTGGCGTGCGCGCGGTGCGGCACAATGTCCCGGTGAGCTCTCCCGCCCCCTCCACCCTGCACCGCCCGGTCCTGGCCGGGGTGAGCCTCGCCTCGCTGTGCGTGATGATCCTGGGCGCCTCGCTGCTGCCGGTGCCGTACGTCATCGAGAGCCCGGGCCCGGCGATCGACGTCCTCGGCGACTACGAGGACGAGAAGATCCTCACGATCGACGGCGGCGCGGAGCACCCCACCTATCCCACCGACGGCGAGCTCATGATGACCACGGTCTCCGTGGACGGCGGCCCCGGCTACCGGGTCACCGCCGCGGAGGTCCTCGTCGCCTGGTTCGACGGCACCCGCTCGGTGCTGCCGCGCGAGCTGCTCTACCCCGAGGACCAGAGCGCCGAGGAGAGCAGCCTCGAGACCTCCGTGCAGATGAGCACCTCCCAGCAGGACGCCGTCGCCGTGGCCCTCGACGAGCTCGACATCCCCTACGAGGACACGGTCATCGTCGCCGGCGTCGAGACGGGCGCCCCCGCGGACGGCGTCCTCCAGCCCGGCGACCGCGTGCTCCGCATCAACGGGGAGTCCGCCTCGGACACCGCGGGCTTCCAGGCGCTCGCCGCCGCGACGCCCGCCGGCCAGGACGTCGAGATGACCGTCGAGCGCGAGGGGGAGGAGCAGACGCTCCAGGTGCCCACCGAGCAGGCCGACGGGAAGCCCCGCATGGGGATCGTGCTCGGCGCCGGCCACGACTTCCCGATCGACGTCGGCATCTCCGTCGGCGACGTCGGCGGTCCCAGCGCCGGCACCATGTTCGCGCTCTCCGTGTACGACGAGCTCACCCCCGGCGCGCTCACCGGCGGCAAGGACATCGCCGGCACCGGCACGATCGACGCGGAGGGCGCCGTCGGCGCGATCGGCGGGATCCGCCAGAAGATGGTCGGCGCCCGCGACGCCGGCGCCGACTACTTCCTCGCCCCCGCGGAGAACTGCGACGAGGTCACGGGGCACGTCCCCGACGGCCTCGCCGTCGTCAAGGTCGCCACCTTCGAGGAGGCCCGGCACGCGGTCGAGACGATCGGCTCCACCGGCAGCACCGACGACCTGCCCACCTGCAGCTCCTGAGGAGGACACCCATGGCCCGCAAGCGCCGCACCCCCGCCCGCCCCACCGTCGTGCTCGACTTCGGCGGCGTGCTGAGCGCGGGGCACGACCCCGTGCCGGACCTGCACGAGCTGCTCGGCGGCGACGCCGCGACCCTCGGCGAGTCCCTCTGGTCCCACCGCCCCGACTACGACCGCGGCACCGTCGACGCCGCGACCTACTGGGGCAGCGTCGCCGCCGCGAGCGGGATCGGAACCCTGAGCGCCGAGGAGGTCGCCGAGCTGCAGGCGGCCGACGACCGCTACTTCCTGCGCCTGGACCCCGAGTCCCGCGCGCTCCTGCACGACCTGGCCCGCAACGAGGTGCGGCTCGTGCTGCTCTCCAACGCCTCGGTGGGCTTCGGCGAGGCCGTGCGCCGCACCGACTGGTTCGAGGCCTTCTCCTTCGCCGTGATCTCCGGGGAGGAGAAGGTCGTCAAGCCCGAGCGCGAGATCTACGAGATCCTGCTCGAGGTGCTCGCGCACGAGAACGGCGGGGTGGCGCGGCCCGGGGACGTCGTGTTCTTCGACGACCGCGAGGACAACGTCGAGGCCGCCCGCGCGCTCGGCATCGACGCGCACCTGTGGCCGCGCAACGGTGATCCCCGCCCCGAGGGCGTCGAGCACGGCGCGGTCCAGGCGCGGCGCGTGCTCGCCGAGCGCGGCATCCCGCTGGACTGACGCCCCCTCACGCGCCGGGCCGCCTGGGTGAGCCGGGGACGGGCTCCGGGTAGAGTCGGGGATCGCCCGTCCCGTGCGGCGCCCCGCTGTGGCGCGCCGGTGCGGACCCCCGACCCCTCTTCGAGAAGGAACCTCAGGTGGCAGAGTTCATCTACACGATGTACAAGGCCCGGAAGGCCGTGGGAGACAAGGTCATCCTCGATGACGTCACCATGAGCTTCTACCCCGGCGCCAAGATCGGCATGGTGGGCCCCAACGGCGCCGGCAAGTCGACGATCCTCAAGATCATGGCCGGCCTCGACCAGCCCTCCAACGGCGAGGCCCGCCTCAGCCCCGGCTACAGCGTCGGCATCCTGCTCCAGGAGCCGCCGCTGGACGAGACCAAGACCGTCCTGGAGAACGTCCAGGAGGGCATGGGCGACCTCTACCGCAAGGTGCAGCGCTTCAACGCCATCGGCGAGGAGATGGCCCTGCCGGACGCGGACTTCGACGCGCTCATGGAGGAGATGGGGAAGCTCCAGACCGAGATCGACGCGGCGAACGGCTGGGACCTCGACTCCCAGCTCGAGCAGGCGATGGACGCCCTGCGCTGCCCGCCCGGCGACGAGCAGGTCACCCACCTCTCCGGCGGTGAGCGCCGCCGCGTGGCGCTGTGCAAGCTCCTCCTGGAGAAGCCGGACCTGCTCCTCCTCGACGAGCCCACCAACCACCTCGACGCGGAGAGCGTGCTCTGGCTCGAGCAGCACCTCCAGCAGTACGAGGGCGCCGTCATCGCCGTGACCCACGACCGGTACTTCCTGGACCACGTGGCCCAGTGGATCGCCGAGGTCGACCGCGGCCACCTCTACCCCTACGAGGGCAACTACTCCACCTACCTGGAGAAGAAGGAGGAGCGCCTCGCCGTCCAGGGCAAGAAGGACGCGAAGCTCGCCAAGCGCCTCAAGGAGGAGCTCGAGTGGGTGCGCTCCTCGGCCAAGGGCCGCCAGGCGAAGTCCAAGGCGCGACTGGCCCGCTACGAGGAGATGGCCGCGGAGGCCGAGCGCACCCGCAAGCTCGACTTCGAGGAGATCACCATCCCGCCGGGGCCGCGGCTCGGCAACCAGGTCATCGACGGCAAGGACCTCAAGAAGGGCTTCGGGGACCGCGTCCTCATCGACGGCCTCTCGTTCTCCCTGCCGCCCAACGGCATCGTCGGCGTCATCGGCCCGAACGGCGTCGGCAAGACGACGCTGTTCAAGACGATCGTGGGGCTCGAGGAGCTCGACGGCGGCGACCTGAAGGTCGGCCAGAGCGTCCAGATCAGCTACGTCGACCAGAACCGCGAGAACATCGACCCGGAGAAGAACCTCTGGGAGGTCGTCTCCGACGGGCTCGACTTCATCCAGGTCGGCAAGGTCGAGATCCCCTCGCGCGCCTACGTCAGCCAGTTCGGCTTCAAGGGCCCGGACCAGCAGAAGAAGGCCGGCGTGCTCTCCGGCGGCGAGCGCAACCGCCTGAACCTCGCGCTCACCCTCAAGCAGGGCGGCAACGTCCTCCTGCTCGACGAGCCGACGAACGACCTCGACGTGCAGACTCTCGGCTCGCTCGAGAACGCGCTGCTCGAGTTCCCCGGCTGCGCCGTCGTCGTCTCCCACGACCGCTGGTTCCTGGACCGGGTCGCGACGCACATCCTGGCCTACGAGGGCACCGAGGAGAACCCGTCGAACTGGTACTGGTTCGAGGGCAACTTCGAGGCGTACGAGAAGAACAAGGTCGAGCGCCTGGGCGAGGACGCGGCGCGTCCCCACCGCGTGACGCACCGTCGCCTCACCCGCGACTGAGCGGGTCGCCGGGGCATGACCGCCCCGGCGATCCTCCCGACTGACGCGGCCCCGTCGCGACCGGCTCCGGCCGGCAGCGGCGGGGCCGTCGCCGTCGGCCGCGCCCACGGCGTGAAAGAACTTGCGGAAACCGAGGGGATCCTCCGAGCTTCGGGATGAAGTGCCAGGTCAGGGGCTTGCGGGGGAGACGCAAGAATCGGCGGCTGCTCGGGTATCGTGGTGCCATGAAGCCGATCTCGACGATCACGGTGTCCTCGGACCTGCCCGCCGCCCTCTCGCCGCTGCGGGAGCTCGCCCTGAACCTCCGCTGGACCTGGCGCCGCCAGACCGCGGACCTCTTCCGCACGCTCGACCCGGCGGCCTTCGCCGCGAGCGACGGCAACCCGATCGCCATGCTCCCCACCGTGCCCGCCTCGCGCCTCGCCGAGGCCGCCCGGGACGAGTCCTTCCTCTCCCGCATGCGCGGCGAGATCGGCGACCTGCGCACCTACCTCGACTCGGGTCGCTGGTTCCAGCGCACCGCGGGCAGCACGGGCGGCGGCGCCGGCGCGCCGACCTCCGTCGCCTACTTCTCCATGGAGTTCGGCATCACCCCGACCCTGCCGATCTACTCCGGTGGTCTCGGCATCCTCGCCGGTGACCACCTGAAGTCCGCCTCGGACCTCGGCGTGCCGCTCACCGCGATCGGCCTGCTCTACCAGTGGGGCTACTTCTCGCAGTCGCTGGACCGCGAGGGCTGGCAGCAGGAGGAGTACAAGCTCAACGACCCTGCCTCCCTGCCCGTGCAGGAGGTGCGCGGCGAGGACGGCGAGCAGCTCACCGTCTCCGTCACCCTCCCCGGCGGCCGCGAGGTCGCCATCGCCGTGTGGGTGGCTCAGGTGGGCCGGGTGCCGCTGCTGCTCCTGGACACGAACGTCGCGGCGAACGACGAGGACCTGCGGGCCATCACCGACCGCCTCTACGGCGGCGACCACGAGCACCGGATCGTGCAGGAGATCGTGCTCGGGATCGGCGGCGTGCGCGCCGTCGAGGCCTACTCGCGCCTCACCGGCGCCCCCGCGCCCACCGTCTTCCACCTCAACGAGGGCCACGCCGGCTTCTCCGGCCTCGAGCGCGTGGGCACGCTCATGCAGCGCGGCGCCTCCTTCGCCGAGGCCCACGCCGAGGTGCGCGCCGGCACGGTCTTCACCACCCACACCCCCGTGCCCGCCGGCATCGACCGCTTCGACACGGACGAGCTGCGCCGCTACCTCGACGCCGACGAGTCCGGCCTCTCCCGGCTGATCCCCGCGCTGCCCGTCGAGGCCGCGCTCGCGCTCGGCACCGAGGAGGGCGGCGAGGTGTTCAACATGGCGCACCTCGGCTTCCGCATCGCGCAGCGCGCGAACGGCGTCGCGAAGCTCCACGGCGCCGTCTCCCGGGCGATGTTCCAGGAGCTCTACCCCGGCTTCGACGTCCCCGAGGTGCCGATCACCTCGGTCACCAACGGCGTGCACCGCCGCACCTGGACCTCCCCGGTGATGGACGACCTCTACAAGAAGGCCCTCGGCGACGTGGACGTCTCCGCGCTCTCCGACTGGAGCGCGCTCGCCGCCCTCACCGACCACGAGCTCACCGGCGCCCGCGACCGCCTCCGCGGCGACCTCGTGGACATGGCCCGCAAGCACGTGAAGCGGGCCTGGCTGCGCCGCGGCGCGGACGAGGCGGAGCTCGACTGGACCGAGCACATCCTCGACCCGCAGGCGCTCACCATCGGCTTCGCCCGCCGGGTGTCCACCTACAAGCGCCTGACGCTCATGCTCTCGGACCCCGAGCGCCTGCGCCGCATCCTGCTGGACCCCGAGCGGCCCGTGCAGTTCGTCATCGCCGGGAAGTCCCACCCGGCGGACCGCCCCGGCAAGGAGTTCCTCCAGCAGCTCGTGCGCTTCGCCGACGAGGCCGGCGTGCGCCACCGGATCGTGTTCCTGCCCGACTACGACATCCGCATGGCCTCCGTGCTCATCGCGGGCGCCGACGTCTGGCTCAACAACCCGATCCGCCCCGAGGAGGCCTCCGGCACCTCCGGCATGAAGGCCGTCCTCAACGGCGGGCTCACCTTCTCCGTCTCCGACGGTTGGTGGGACGAGATGAAGGACGACGAGGCCGGCTGGACCATCCCCACCGCCCAGGTCGCCGATCAGCACGAGCGGAACCGCCTCGAGGCGAACGCGCTCTACGAGATCCTCGAGAACCGGATCGTCCCGCTGTTCCACGAGCGGGACGAGCGCGGACTCCAGCACGGCTGGATGGAGACGGTGCGCACCTCGCTCGTGCGGATCGCGCCGCAGATCACCGCGGCGCGCATGGTGCGCGACTACGTGACCGATCTCTACACGCCGGCGGCCCGGGCCGCCGCGCGCTTCGCGCAGGACCCCTCGACGGCCCCCGCCTTCACCGCCTGGAAGGAGCGTGTGGGCGCCGCGTGGTCGCAGGTCGCGGTGCAGGACGTGCGGCTCGAGGGCGTCGAGGGCGGCCGGGTCGCGACCGGCGGCGAGGTGAGGCTCTCCGCGGAGGTGCTGCGCGGCGGGCTCGAGGAGCAGGACCTGCTCGTCGAGGCCGTGCTGGGCCCGGTGGACGAGAAGGGTGAGATCATCGGCGGACAGCTCATCCCGCTGCGGCGTGGGGAGGACGGCCGCTGGGCCGCCCGCTTCGCGCTCACGGTCCCCGGGGAGATCGGGTGCACCGTGCGCGCCACGCCGCAGCATCCGGTGCTCGCCTCCCGGGCCGAGCTCGGGCTGGTCGCCACCGCCTGAGCCGCCGCAGCACCCCGACGGAAGGACCCCGCCCCGTGCTCACCCGCCGCCAGCTCCTGCACACCGCCGCCGCTGCGACGGGGGTGGCCGGGGCGGGCGTCCTCTCCGCCTGCTCGAAGCCCGAGGAGTCCGCGGAGCTCGCCGACGGCGACGCCCTGCGCATGCGGGTCTGGGACGACGCCGCCGCCTCCGCCTATCGCACGGCGCTCGCCGCCTTCACGGAGGACACGGGCCTCGAGGTGGAGGTCGAGGTGCTCGCCTGGGACGAGTACTGGAAGCAGGTGCCGCTCGACGCCGCCGCCGGCTCCCTGCCCGACGTGCTGTGGATGAACACCGCGAACCTCGCCCAGCTCGTCGACGCCGAGTCGCTCGTGGACGTCGGCGAGGTCGTCGGGAAGGACGTCTCCGCCTGGGAGACCGCCGCGACGGACCAGTACCGGCGCGCGGACACCCTGTGGGGCGTCCCGCAGCTCTACGACCGCAGCGTCCTGATCGCCAACCGCGATCTCCTGGACCCGACGGGCGCGGACCCCGCCGACCTCGAGGCGGACCCCGGGGCGAAGAGCGACTCGCTGCGCGACGCCGCCCGGGCCGTCGCCGGGGGCGGGGCGAGCGACGACGGCGGCGGCTCCGGACGGATCGGCTTCAGCGCCCAGCCGGACCGCAGCGGCGTGCTCGGACCGTTCCTCGCGGGCGCCGGCGGCACCTGGCAGGACGAGGACGAGGCCTTCGACTTCGCCTCCGACGAGGGCGTCGCCGTCGTGCAGTACCTCGCCGACATGGCCGCCGACGGACTCGCCCCCGCGGGCGCGGAGACGACGACGGACACGGCCTACTGCCGCGACCTCTTCACCCAGGGCCGCCTGGCCCTGCTGCAGACGGGCACCTACGACCTCGCGGCCGTGAGCGACGGCGTCCAGGGCACCTTCGGGTGGACGGTGCACGAGGTCGTCGCCGGCACCGACGGCGCCCGGCCCCTCGTGCACACGGTCGCGGCGGTCGGCGCGGTCACGAAGGACGACGACCGCACCGCCGCGATCGCGAAGCTGCTGCGGTTCCTCGGGGGAGCGGACGCCCAGCGGCCCCTCGTCGAGGCCCGCCTCGGGGTGCCCGCGCACCGCGACCTGCGCTCGGTCTGGTCCGACGCCTGGGCCGAGCTGAAGGTCGACGTCTCCGAGATCGCGGAGCTCCCCGACGCGATCGCGACCCCGGAGGTCGGCGTGCGCTCGGCGGAGGGGACCGGCGCCGCGCTCGAGATCATCGCGACGATCTTCACCGGCAAGGCGACCGCCGCGGAGGCGCTCCCGAAGGCGCAGAAGGCCGCAACGGAGGCCGTCGGCCAAGGCTGAGCGCGCGCATGGCGGTCCGGCCGGGGCCGGTCGGGTCGGGCCCGGTCAGGGCCGCTGCTTGACCCGGATCATGCCCTCCTGGGTCACGGTCGCCACGAGATCGCCCTCGCGGTCGAACACCTGCCCGTGGGTGAGCCCGCGGCCGCCCGAGGCGCTCGGCGAGCGCTGCACGTACAGCAGCCACTCGTCGGCCCGCACGTGGCGGTGCCACCAGATCGCATGGTTGATCGTCGCCATCCGCAGGCCCGGCGTCACCCAGCTCAGGCCCTGCCGGCGCAGGATCGGCTCGAAGGGCGTGTAGTCGCTCGCGAAGGCGAGGATCGCGTCGTGCAGCAGCGGGGTCGCCGGCACCGGGGCGAGGGTGCGCATCCACACCATCTGCGTGCCCGTCGTGTGCGGGTCGCCCGCGCCGCGCGGGTCCGGGCCCAGGTAGATCGGGTCCGTGACGTGGCGGATGTCGATGGGGCGCTGGGTCGCCCAGTAGCGGGCGACGGGGTGGTCGATGCCCGCGAGCACCTCGGCCGTGGTGGGCAGACCCTCGGGGGAGGGCGCCTCGGGGGCGCGCTCGGAGTGCTCGAGGCCGTCCTGGTCCTCCTGGAAGGAGGCGGTCATCGCGAGGATCGTCCGCTCCTCCTCGCCGTCCCTCCGCCCGGGCTGGGTGGCGAGCACGCGCCGCACGGAGAAGGAGCCGCCGTCGCGGAGGTTCTCGACCTGGAAGCGGATCGCGTGCTCGGGGTCGCCCGGGGCGAGGAAGTAGGAGTACATCGAGTGGATGCGGCGCCCCTCGGGGACCGTGCGGCCCACCGCCGTGACCGCCTGGCCCATGACCTGCCCGCCGAACACGTGCCCGCCCGGCTGCGGGTTCGAGCCGCCCTCGAAGGCGGCGACGGTCGACGGGGTCGCGGTGCGCTCGTCGAGCTCCGCGGGGCGCAGGTCCAGGAGGTCCAGGAGTCCCTGGGCGATCGCGGCGGGGGACGGATCCGGGGTGCTCATGCGGGGAATCGTACTGGTCGCAGCCGCCTACGATGGATCCCATGCATCTCGACCTCACCATCCCCGTGCGCTGGACCGACCTCGACGCCTACGGGCACGTGAACAACGCCGCGATGCTGCGGCTGCTCGAGGAGGCCCGTATCGCGGCCTTCTGGCAGGTGCCGGAGGACCAGATCGCCCTCGGCGCCGAGGCGCCCCCGGCCGCGCTGCCCGTCTCCGGCGCCGGCGCACCGGTGAGCACGGTCATCGCCTCCCAGCGGGTGGAGTACGCCCGCCAGCTCGGCCACCGCCGCGACGGCGCCGTGGTGCGGCTGTGGATCTCGCGGATCGGCGGGGCGAGCCTCACCGTGGACTACCTCGTGCTCACCGCCGACGACCCCGACGGCGCCGCGCCGTACGCGCGGGCGCGCACCGTGGTCGTCATGGTGGACGCCGTGAGCGGCCGCCCGGTGCGGCTCGACGCCGCGGCCCGCGAGGCGCTCGCGCCGTTCGCGGGCGAGGGGCTCGTCTTCCGCGACTGACGCTCCGCGCGGGGCGGGTCGCCGCCGGCGCTCAGGAGAGGCGGTCGGGGATCTGCTGGCCGGCCATCGGCGCGGCGCCGCCGTCGACCGTGTTGACCATCGAGTGCGCGGCGCGCTCGAGGTAGTCCCACAGGGTCGCCTCGTGCAGCGGCGAGAGCTCGAGCGAGTCCACGGCCGCGCGCATGTGCGCGAGCCACGCGTCCCGGGCGGCGGGGGAGACCGGGAAGGGTGCGTGGCGCATGCGAAGCCGCGGGTGGCCGCGCTGCTCGCCGTAGGTCTTGGGGCCGCCCCAGTACTGCTCGAGGAAGGTCTGCAGGCGCACCTTCGCGGGGCCCAGGTCCTCCTCGGGGTACATGGGACGCAGCAGCTCGTCCTCCGCGACGCCCTCGTAGAAGCGGTCCACGAGCGCGGTGAAGGTCGCGTGCCCGCCCACGGCCTCGAAGAAGCTCGGGGCGGGCGCTGCAGGCTCTGCGGGACCGGCGGGGCCGACGGGGAGGCTGGGGCGGGGATCGGTCATGACCGGGATGCTCTCACTTCGGGAGGGTGTCGGAGAAGCGGGGCTGCGCGAAGGCGACCCCCGCCTCGTGGAAGGCGGCGCGCACGCGTCGGCGCAGCTCCTGCTCGGCATCCCACTGCGCGCCTGCCTCGACGGGCACGACGACCCGCCGCTGCACGCGCGAGCCGTCCACGCCGAGGATGCCGCTCACGGTGGGCTCGCCGGTGACGCGGTCCGACCAGGCCGGATCCGCGACGAACTCGTCGGTCACGCCCTGCAGCAGGTCGGTCACGGTCGCGTGGTCCGCCTCGGCGTCGATGTCGAACAGGGCGACGGCGTTGGAGTAGCCCTGGGTGAAGTTGCCGATCCGGATGATCTCGCCGTTGCGCACGGTCCACAGGGTGCCGTCGAGGGAGCGCACCTGGGTGACCCGCAGGTTGATGCCCTCGACGGTGCCGGTCGCGTACTCGAGGTCCACGGTGTCGCCCACGGCGACGAGGTCCTCGAAGAGCATGACGATCCCGGCGACGACGTCCTTGATGAGGGTCTGCGCGCCGATGCCGGCGGCGAGGCCCACGACGCCGAGGGAGGCGATGACGGGCGCGACGTTCACGCCGATCTCGCTGAGGATCATCACCGAGGCGATCGCCCAGATGACGAGCCGCGAGACGTTCCGGGCGACGCTCGAGAGCGTCTCCGTGCGCTGCTCCCGGCGGGAGCGGGCGGCCTTCGCCTGCCGGGAGTCCCGCTTCGTCATCGACCCGGCGACGGTGGACAGCCGCGCGGAGGACTGGCTCATCGTGCGGAAGAAGCGCCGGATGAGCCAGCCCGTGACGGCGCTGATCACCGTCGCCGCCACGAGGATGACGACGATGGTCAGGCCCGAGCTCAGGAGCCAGCCCCAGGCGGAGTCCAGAAGGGTCAGCGCGTCGTCCGGGGAGGTCGGCGCGGACAGGTCCGGGAGCGCGCGATCGTCCATGCCGCGACTCTAGCCATGCCCGCGCCGACCGTCGTCCAGGGCGTCCTCAGGCGTGATCCGCCTCGCGCACCCGCAGCTGGCGGGCCACCGTGTCCCGGCCCTCGATGATCACGCGGCGCAGCCCGAAGGGGGCGTCCTCGTGGTCCGCGAGCCAGGCGTCGGCGTCGTCGAGCACGGACTGCCCGCCGAAGGTCGAGGGGAAGTAGCCCTGGACGAGACGGTTGGCGATCTCGCTCGACCGGCCGGCCCAGACCCCGTCGATCATCGAGAAGTACGCGCGCTCGTAGGGGGCGAGCAGGGCCGGGTCGACGACGCGGCGCAGGCCCATGACGACCGCGGTGACGGACTCGTTGGCGAGCTCGTCGCGCTCGACGGTGCGCCGCCAGGCGTCGGCCTTGGCCTCGGCGGTCGGCAGCGCGGCGTGCGCCGTGAGGGCGGACTTCCGGCCGGACTGCGTGTCGTCGTCCGCGAGCACCGCGTCGATCCCGGCGGCGTCGATCCCGCCGAGCGCCGCGAGGCCGATGACGAGCTTCCAGCGCAGGTCGGTGTCGATCGTGCGGCCGGGGAGCGTGCGGGAGCCGTCGAGCAGGCCCGCGAGCACCGCGCGGTGCTCCTCGGTCGAGGCGAGGCGGGCGAAGGTCTCCACGAGCTGCAGCTGGGTGTCGGAGCCGGCCTCGGCGGCCTCGGCGAGCCCCCACACGGCGCTCGCGGCGCCCGCGGTGCGGGCGGCCCGCTCGGACTCCGCGGCGAAGGGGCCGGCCACGGACTCGAGCTGCTGGAGCAGGGTGCGCACCACGCTCGAGGAGTCCTCCCCGGTCAGGTTCGCGAGCACGAGCTCCTGGAAGCGGCGGCTCGGCAGCTCGGCGTCGCGCACCATGTCCCACGCGGCGGACCACAGCAGCGTGCGGGCGAGGGGGTCCTCGAGGTCGCGCAGGTGCTCGGTCGCGAGGGCGAGGGAGGCGGGATCGAGACGGATCTTCGCGTAGGCGAGGTCGTCGTCGTTGACCAGCCAGAGGTCCGCGCGCCTCCCGACCAGCTGCGGCACCTCGGTGAGCGGGCCGTCCACGTCGAGCTCGACCTGCTCGGTGCGCACGAGGCGCCCGTCCTGCAGGGAGAAGCCGCCCACGCGCAGGCGGTGCGCGCGCAGCGTCGGATGCTCCTCCGCGGCCTCCTGGGCGATCGCGAAGCGGGTCACGGCGCCCTCGGCGTCGCGCTCGACGACAGGGCGCAGCGTGTTGACCCCGGCGGTCTGCAGCCACTGCCGGGTCCAGGCGCCGAGGTCGCGGCCGCTCGTCGCCTCGAGCTCGACGAGCAGGTCCTTCAGCTCGGTGTTGCCCCAGGCGTGCTTCGCGAAGTAGGCGCGCAGCCCCTCGAAGAAGGAGTCCTTGCCGACGTAGGCGACGAGCTGGCGCAGCACGGAGGCGCCCTTGGCGTAGGTGATGCCGTCGAAGTTCGTCTCGACCGCCTCGAGGTCCACCATGTCCGCGACGATCGGGTGGGTCGAGGGCAGCTGGTCCTGCCGGTAGGCCCAGGCCTTCTCGGAGCTCGCGAAGGTGGTCCAGGAGTCCGTCCAGCGGGTCGCCTCGGCGCTCGCGAGGGTCGAGGCGTACTCGGCGAAGGACTCGTTCAGCCAGAGGTCGTCCCACCAGCGCATCGTCACGAGGTCGCCGAACCACATGTGGGCGAGCTCGTGGAGGATCGTGAGGTCGCGGCGCTCACGGATCGCGTCGGAGACCTCGGAGCGGAACACGTAGGACTCCACGAAGGTGACGGCGCCCGGGTTCTCCATCGCGCCCATGTTGTACTCCGGCACGAAGATCTGGTCGTACTTGCGGAACGGGAAGTCCTGGTCGAAGGCCTCCTCGTAGAACTCGAGGCCGCGGCGGGTCATGTCGATGATGTACTCGGCGTCGACGTGCTCGGCGAGCGAGGCGCGGGCGTAGACGCCCATCGGGATGGTGCGGCCGTCGCGCGAGGTCACGGTGCCCTCGCCGCCGCGGTAGTCGCCCGCGATGAGCGCGACGAGGTACGTGGAGATCGTCTCGGTGGGCTCGAAGGCCCAGGTCGCGACGTTCTCTCGGTGGGAGAGCGGGACCGGCTCCGGGGTGGGGGAGTTGGAGATGACGCGCCAGTGGTCCGGGGCGGTGACGGTGAGGCGGAAGGCGGCCTTGAGGTCCGGCTGCTCGAAGCAGGCGAACATGCGGCGCGCGTCGGAGACCTCGAACTGCGTGTACAGGTAGACCTCGTCGTCGACCGGGTCCACGAAGCGGTGCAGGCCCTCGCCCGTGTTCATGTAGACGCCGTCGGCGAGGACCCGCACGGTGTTCTCGCCCTCGCGCACGGCGGGGAGCTTCACGCGTGCGCCGTCGAAGCGGGAGGCGGGGTCCTCGAGCAGCTCTCCGTTGAGCTCGATCTCGTGGACGGTGCGGGCGATGAGGTCGAGGAAGGTCTCCTCCGCGGCGCTCGCGGTGAAGGCGATCGTGGTCTCCGTGCGGAAGGTCTCCGGCCCGGTGGTGAGGTCCAGGCGGATGTCGTACGTCGCGGTGGAGAGGAAGGAGGCGCGGTGGCGCGCCTCCTCGCGGGTGAGGTTCTCAGAGGTCATGGGTGCCATCCTGCCACCGCTGGGCCCCGCCGCTCAGCGCCGCGTGAGGTCCACGTCCCAGGTGTAGTGCGCGGGCAGGGTCGGCACGGGCCAGCGCGGGTCCGGGAAGAAGTACTCGTAGCCCGCGGAGAACGGGTACGCCCAGCGCTCGATGTGCTCCTCCGCCTGCCGTCCCGCCGCCCGGATCTCCTCGACCTCCTCGGGGGAGAAGTAGCCGGTGCGCTCGGCGCCCTCGAGCTCGTCCTCGTCCTTGTAGTGCCAGTCGCGGCGCGGCAGCACCACGAGGTCCAGGACGAGGTCGCGCGTGCGCACGCCCTCCTCGGTGCGCTCGTAAGGCGTCTCGAGGTTCACGTAGTAGCAGCCGAGCGAGCCGTCGTCCTTGTAGAACAGCCAGACCGAGTAGGGCGAGTCCGGCAGGCCGATCATGAGGATCCCGTTGCCGGTCCACAGCTGCTTGGACTGGATGCGGGGCGCGGTGAACATGCCCTCGTCGCCCGCGCGGCGCAGCGCCGCACCGGATTCGAGGACGGGCAGGAGCACCTCGGTGCCGGGCGCGATCCAGACGACGATGCCGCGCTCGTCGTCGAGCACGACGGTGCCCGGTCGGACGGTCCGTGTGGGGTGCTGAGGGGTGTAGTAGGTCCAGGTCACCTGGTCTCCAGGCGACCACCGTGGTGTGGTGGACATGGTGGGGTTCCCGGCCGGCTCGGCCTCCACGGGCGCCCCGTTCCGTCCGGCCGCGGGGCCGGGGCTTCACTGCCCGCGAAGGGGAAGGAGTATGGGCCGACCATACCGCGTCGAGGCGCCGGAGCTCACCAGCCGTGCAGCGCCAGCGCGCCGAGCGTCCCCGCGGCGGCGAGGCAGACGGCGGACGAGAGGAGCAGGGCCCCGGCCAGGCGCCCCCTCCGCCCGCGCGTCGCGGCGCCGTCACCGGTGATCTCCTCCGTCGCCGGGGTCCCCGGGAGCGCCGGCGTGCCGGGGGAGCCCGCTCCCGGACGCGGTCCCCGGGGGATCGTCGGATCGTCCGCCGGGTCCGCGGAGGGCAAGGCCGATGCCGACGGCGGCGAGGGCACGGACGCCGCGGTGGACACCGACGCCGCGGAGGAGATGCGGGCATGGAGCCCGGGCAGCGTGGTGCTCATGCCCGTCGGACCGCCGAGCGGGACCTCCGGCAGCCCGGCGCCGACGGCGTCGTCCGGCAGCGAGGGGATCCTGTCCTCCAGCACGATCCGGTCCGAGGGCGCGGGAGGGGCGGAGGGGAGGAGGTCCCGCGCCTCCGCCGCGCTCGGACGGCGCAGCGGATCCGGGTCGAGCATGGCCGCGAGCAGCCAGCGCAGGGCAGGACCGGGCGTCGGGGCGCCGTCGAGCGCACGCCGGGCCTGCTCCGCGCGGCCCGCAGGATCGGGCCGCTCGCGGGGCGGCGTGGGGTCCAGCGCCTCGAGCGCGCACGCCGCCGCGGCCCAGACGTCCTGGGCGGCGCCGCCCGTTCCGGTCATCGCCTCCGGCGGGAGGAACCCGGGCGTCCCCGCGACCATGCCGGTCTCGGTGAGCCGGATGTCGGTCTCGTGCAGGGCGATCCCGAAGTCCGCGAGCAGCAGGTGAGGGGCTCCCGAGCCGGTCGCGTCCAGCAGCAGGTTCGCGGGCTTGACGTCCCGATGCACCCAGCCGGCCGCGTGCACGGCCGCGAGGGCGTCCAGCAGCTGCCGCAGCAGCGCGGCCACCAGCGGGACCGGGAGCGGGCCGTGCTCGCGCACGGCGTCGGCCAGCGTGCCGCCGTGCACCAGCGGCATGACCAGCACGATCGTGTCGTCCTCCGCAGCCCAGGTGTAGGGCGGCAGCAGATGCGGATGGGCGCCGAGACCCTGGGCACCGCCCACCGCCTGCTCCCGGACGAAGCGCAGCACCTCGGCGCCGTCGCGCTGGCGCATGACCTTCGCGGCGCAGATCGCACCGTGCCGACGGTCCACCGCACGCCACAGGGACCCGGAGGCTCCCCGGGCGAGGGGATCCACGAGGGCGATGCGACCGGCGATGACATCGGACATGATGGGGCACATGCTAGGGCACCTGCGGTTCCGCGAGAGGCGCACCTCCCTGCCTCTGCTCCGCCGTCCCTCGGCGCCGTCCCGGTGGCGGGCCCCGGTCTCGACGGTCCTCGCCGGCGTGCTGCTGCTGGCCCTCGCCCCGGCGGCGAGCGCCGGCCCGGCGGCGGGGGAGCCGGAGGTCCCCGAGCGCGCGTATCACGCGGCGGGCACCGCCGTCACCGGCGGGACCTCGATCGCCGAGGCGGCGGAGATCGGGCCCGGCGCCTTCCGGGACTCGCTCGCGACGGGATCGGAGGACCCGTACACGGAGGGGTCCGTGCTCTACTACCGGGTCGCGGTCGAGGACGGTGAACGGGTGCACGCCTCGGCGACGATCGCGGCGCCGCCCTACGGCGACGGCCTCCCCGAGGAGAACGAGTCCGTCGCCGCGACCGTCGGCTTCGTGACCGCGGACGGGCAGACCTGCGACGACTCCTCGACCGACGGGGTCGGGGAGGGCGCGATCACCTCGACCGCCGTCTCCGGCGCGGTCGGCCCAGACGACTGC
This sequence comes from Brachybacterium sp. NBEC-018, assembly GCF_024860185.1. Taxonomy (NCBI): domain Bacteria; kingdom Bacillati; phylum Actinomycetota; class Actinomycetes; order Micrococcales; family Dermabacteraceae; genus Brachybacterium; species Brachybacterium sp. NBEC-018. Next base: position 3,141,588 of record NZ_CP100650.1, on the reverse strand, counting down.
TCGGGCGACACCCTCTACCTGCGGGTCGCGCGCACCGGCCCCCGCCTCGCGGACCTGCCGCTGCCGGTGGAGGTCCAGGTCGCCCTCCAGCCCGCGGGCCTCGGCGGCGGGGCGCCCGTGCTCGAGGAGCCGATCGACGACGACGGCGCCACCCCGGCGGCGCCGTCGTCGACCGATCCGGTGACCCCCGGCCGCTCCTTCGTCGATCCGCTCGCGGTGGATCCCGGCTCGGTGGTGGTCGAGCTCGTCCCCGGGGAGACCGCCGTGCTCGCCCTGCCCGTGGAGGAGGGGCAGCGGCTGCGCTGGCGCACCGAGGTGGTCTCCGCCCCGGAGGACGCCGGGTCGTTCTCCCTGCGCGTGCACGACGCGATCCGCGGGCAGGCGAGCACGGGCGGCGGGACCCAGCAGATCGGGGCGGTCGGCGCGGTGACCGGCGGCGGCATGGCGGCGCCGGTGGATCTCGGGAACCGCAGCTCCGCCGTGGGCCCGATCGCCTCCTCCTGGCTGCCGGGCGAGCACACCGTGGTCCTCCATCGTCTCGAGCGCAGCGCCGCCGATCGTGCGGAGCAGCCGGCCGGCGATGATCCGGTGCGGATGATCCTCACCCTCGAGGTCGAGGGGGAGAGCGCCGAGGACGCCGTCTCCGGGACCGGGCTCGAGATGGGGGAGACGGGGTCCGGCTCCTCATGGGGAGCGGGCAGGATCGCCGTGCTCGTGGTCGCCGTGGGTCTCGCGCTGCTCGGGATCCTGAGCGGGATCGGCGGGATCCTCGTGCTGGTGACGCGGAAGCGCTGAGCGCCCCCGGGTGGGGACGCCCAGCGCTCGTGACGCGGACCGGGGCGCTCAGTCCTCGCCGCTCCAGGCGGCCCAGAGCCGGGCGTACACGCCGCCGCGGTCCACGAGCTCCCGGTGGGGGCCCTGCTCGACGACGGCGCCGTCGGCCATGACGAGGATCCGGTCCGCGTGCTCCGCCTGGGAGAGGCGGTGGGCGACGATCACGGTGGTGCGGCCACGGGCCACCTCGAGCGCGGCGCGCTCGAGCACCCGGGCGCCCGAGGAGCCCTCGTCGGCCGTGGCCTCGTCGAGGACGAGCACCGCCGGGTCCTGCAGGGCGATGCGCGCGAGCGCCAGCTGCTGGGACTGCTCGGCCGTGAGCCGTTCGCCCTTCTCGCCCACCTCGGTCTCCAGGCCCTTCGGGAGCGCGAGCGCCCACGCCTCCGCGTCGACGATCCGCAGCGCCTCCCGCAGCTCCTCGTCGCTCGCCTCGGGGCTCGCGAGGCGGAGATCCTCCGCGAGGGTCCCGCGGAAGACGTGCACGTCCTGGCTGACGATGCTCGCGTGGCCGCGCACCGACTCGAGGTCGGCATGGGCGAGATCCGCCCCGCCGTGGAGCACCCGGCCGTGGCGCGGCTCGAGGGTGCCCGCGATGATCGAGGCGAGCGTCGACTTGCCCGCGCCGGAGGCGCCCACGAGCGCGATCGTCTCTCCCGCGGCGATGTCGAGATCCATCTCGCGCAGCACCACGCGTTCCTCGCCCTCGGCATCGGTCCCGTAGGCGTGGGAGACGCCCTCGAGGCGGATGCCCGCCCCGGCCGGGACCTCGTCGCCGGGGGAGGAGGCGGGGTCGATCGCGTCGATCACGCCCACCATGCGGGTGAGCGAGGCGGCCGCGGACTGCACGTCGTCGAGGCTGAAGATGAGGTTCATCATCGGCCACAGCAGGCTGATGAGGTACAGCGCCGCCGCGGTCACGAGGCCCACCGGCGCCCCGGAGACGTTGACCATGACGTAGCCGAGAATCAGCACGAGCGCGATCGCGATGTTCTCCGGCCACACCATGACCTTGACGAGCTTCGTCACGAGGGTCATCACGCGCATGCCGAGCACGACGGCGGTCTCGGAGAGCACCGCGACGTGGCGGGTCTCCCGCTTCTCGATGCCGTACGCGTGCACCGTGGGGATGCCGTGGATCGCGGAGAGCAGGCCCTGGGCGCGGGCGCCCATGGCGACCCGCTCCCGGCGGTAGATCGGCGCCGTGCGGCGCAGGTACCAGACCGCGGAACCGACGTACATCGGCACGACGACCACGACGAGGATCAGCAGCCACGGCGAGAGCACCACCATGCCGACGAGGGTCACGACGACGTAGAAGCCCATCTGGATGAGGTTCGGGACGACGTTGTTCACCGCACGGGCGGTGACGTCGACGTCGTCGGCGACGCGGGACAGCGCGTCGCCGATCCCCGTGATCTCCATGGTCTGCGCGGGCAGGTCCAGGGCGCGGTCGATGACGTCCTCGCGCATGCCCGCGAGGATCCGCTGGCCGAGCGCGCTCACGAGCGACCAGCCGAGCGCGGCCAGGACCGCCTGCAGCACGCCCGCGAGCATGATCAGGCCGCCCTGTCGCCAGAGCGCCGCGGAGCCCTCGCCGGACTGCACGACGTCCACCGCCCCGCCGATCAGGCGCGGCATCCAGGCGGCGGCGACCGCGCCCGCGGTGACCACGAGCAGCGTCGCGAGCGTCATCCAGCGGTAGCGCCAGAGGCGACCGCCCACATGGCGCAGCGCGGTGGGGACGTCCGCGATCGGGAGGATCTGGGCGTGCTCGTCGAGCTGGCGGCGGGCGGTGGCGTCCGCCGAGAGGACGTCGTCGGTCGACGCGTCCCAGTCCACGAGGCGGAGGTCGGCCAGACCGGTGGGGCCCGTGGGGGCCGTGCGCTGAGCGGTCATCGCTGCACCATCTCCCGGTAGTCGTCGCGGTCCATGAGGTCCTGGTGGTCGCCGGCGGCGGTCACGCGGCCGCCGCGGAGGTAGACGACCTCGTCCGCCGCGCGCAGGAGCGCTGGCGCACGGGTCACGAGCAGGGTCGCCCGGTCCTCGAGGTGGCGGGCCGCGACGAGCGCCTCGGCGATGTGCTGCTCGGTGACCGCGTCGACCGCGGTCGTCGGGTCGTGGAGGACGAGCACGGGGGCGTCCGCCGCGACGGCGCGGGCGAGCGCGATCCGCTGGCGCTGGCCGCCGGAGAGGTTCGCGCCGCGGTCGAGGATGCGGGTGTCGTAGCCGTCGGGCAGGATCCGCAGGAGGTCGTCGGCGCCCGCCGCGTGCAGCGCGCGGTCCTCCCAGCCGGGACCGGAGCCGTCCGGCACCCGGGTCGCGAGCTGCTCGCGCAGCGTGCCGTCGAAGAGGTCCACGACGTGCGGCTCCACGAGGAGGTCCGCGCGGGTCCGGAAACGGTCCTCCGCGGTGACCTCCATGTCGCCGAGGTGCACGCCGGTGGCGCCGCCGCGTCCGCTCACGGCGGCCACGACGGCCTCGGCGTCACGGGCGTCGGCGCACGCGAGGGCGATCACGCGGCCGTCGGGCACGACGAGGTCGAGCCCCTGCAGGGTGCCTGTGTCCACGCCGTCCAGGCGCAGGCCGCCCACGCCGGGGCGGCGCTCGCCGCGGCGCTGCTCCCCGCGGTCGTCATGGGCGTCGCGCAGCGCGGTGAGCGTGAGCTCGGGGTCGTCGATCGTGCGGCCGAGGTCCGCGAGCAGGTCGCGGACGCGCCGCCCCGAGGTGGACATCGAGGCCCACCACACGGGCAGGCCCGAGAGGCCCTGCAGCATGCCCATGTTCGAGCGGGCCACGCCGACGACGGCGATGAGCGTGCCGATGGTCATCTCGCCGGTGATCGTGCGCTGCGAGGCGATGATGACGACGGCCGCCATCATGCCGGCGGTGACGAGGGTGGTCAGGCCGCCGGCGACGCCGGAGAAGCGGGCGTTGACGAGCGCCGCGTCGAGCGCGGTGCGCGAGCGGCGGCGGTACTGGGCGCGGGCGCGGGACTGCACGCCGAGGCCCTGCAGCACGCGCAGGCCGTGCACGAGGTCCGTCGCGGTCGCGGCGGCGTCGGCCGCCTTGGACTGCTGGGCGTCGTAGCGCGCGGAGAGGATCGGGGAGATCACCCGGATCACGATGATCATGACGACGATGCCGATGAGCGTCGCGACGCCGAGCCACGCGTCGAGCCAGGCGAGCCAGCCGCAGGCGACGAGCACCACGGCGGAGGCCGGGAACGCCCAGGGCAGCATGTCCATGACGTCGGAGGCCTTGTCCGCGTCGGAGGTCGCGATCGAGAGCACCTCGCCGGAGGGCCGCTGGACGGGCGTGGAGCGCGGGTCGAGCACGGCACCGGTGACGGCGACGCGCAGCCGGTGCCGCTCGAACATGCGGGCGCGCTGCGAGGCGGCGAACATGACGGTCCACGCCCACGTGCTCACCAGGCGCATCGCGAAGATGCCGGCGGCGCCCGCGATCGTGAGGACGAGGTCGCCGCGCACGATGCCGGCGTCGATGATGAGGCCGACGAGCACGGGGACGAGCATGTCCACGCCCTCGACGACGAAGGAGAGCGCCATGATCCAGGGGATCCGGCGGCGGTGGCCGCGCACGATCGACCGCATCACCGAAGGAGCGGTGGAGCGGGAGGGCGCGGGGGAACGATCACGGCGGGGCACCAGGGAATCCAACACCGGCGGACGCCCCTGCGCAACGCCTTTTGCGGGGTGACAGAATGGGGGCTCACCACCGCGAGAGAAGGAGCCCTCCATGAGCGCGCGTCCCGTCGAGCTGTTCTTCGATCCGATCTGCCCCTGGGCCTGGATGACCAGCCGCTGGCTGCTCGAGGCGTCGCAGGTCAGGGAGGTGGAGATCACCTTCTCGATCATGTCGCTGGCCGCGCTGAACGAGGGCCGCGATCTCCCCGAGGGCTACCGCCGCTCCATGGACGACGCCTGGGGCCCGGCCCGCACCGCGCTCGCCGTGGCGCAGCAGGGCTCGCAGGAGGACCTCGCCGCCTTCTACACCGCCTTCGGCACCGAGTACCACGTGGGCGGGAACGGCGACCGCCGCGCCGCCGCCGTCGCCGGCCTCGCCGCGACCTCGCTGGGCGCCGATCTGATCTCCGCCTACGACGACGAGTCCCTCGATCCCGAGCTCCGCACCCGCCAGAAGGCCGTCATCGAGCTCGTGGGCGACGAGGTCGGCACCCCCGTCATCTCCTTCGGCCCCGGCCGCGCCTACTTCGGCCCCGTCATCTCGCCCGCCCCCAAGGGCGAGGAGGCCGGCACGCTCTTCGACGGCCTCGAGCTGATGACCCGCACCGAGGGCTTCTTCGAGCTCAAGCGCACCCGCACCGTCGGCCCCATCTTCGACTGATCCTCCCCACCCCGCGAAAGGCACCCTCACCCCCATGCGCGTCCACATCGGCACCGACCACGCCGGCTTCGAGCTGAAGAACCGGCTCATCGCCTCCCTCACCGCGAAGGGCCACGACGTGGTCGACCACGGGGCGTTCAGCTACGACCCGCTGGACGACTACCCCTCCTTCTGCACCGATGCCGGCGAGGCCGTCGTCGCGGACCCGGGCTCGCTCGGCGTCGTGATCGGCGGCTCCGGCAACGGCGAGCAGATCGCCGCGAACAAGGTGGCGGGCGTGCGCGCCGCGCTCGTGTGGAACGAGGACACCGCGCGCCTCGCCCGCGAGCACAACGACGCGAACGTCATCTCCGTGGGTGCCCGCCAGCACTCCGAGGAGGAGCTCGAGCACCTCATCGACCTCTTCCTCGCGGAGCCCTTCAGCGGCGAGGAGCGCCACCAGCGCCGGATCGACCTCGTGGCCCGCTACGAGACCACCGGCTCCTACGACCAGGGGGCGGGCTCCGCCGACGCCGCCTCCTGATGCCGGAGGGGCACACCGTCCACCGGCTCGCCGCGGCCCTGCGCCGCGGCTTCGGCGGGCAGCGGGTCCGCACGTCGAGCCCGCAGGGCCGCTTCCCGGAGGCGGCGGCGCTCTCGGGCATGGTCCTGCTCGAGGCGGAGGCGGCGGGCAAGCACCTGCTGCTGCACCTCGGCCCGGAGGAGGGGCTGGACCCCGGCGCGCCCGGGACCCGCATGGTGCACGTGCACCTGGGCCTGTACGGCTCGTGGACCTTCGCGGGCGAGTCGGGCTTCGCGAGCGCCCACGCGATCGGCGCCCCGCGGCTGCGGGTCGGCGAGCGGGAGGAGGCCCTCCCCTCGGGCGGCGGCGGGGCCGACGGGGACGCGACCGTGTCCTGGCGGGAGATCGTCCCGCGCGAGACGGTGCGCCTGCGGATCGTGGGGGAGAAGGGCCTCGCGGACCTCACCGGTCCCACCGCCTGCGAGCTCTACGACCCGTCCCAGCGCACCGCCCTGCTCGAGCGGCTGGGACCGGACCCGCTGCGCGCGGATGCTGATCCGGGCCGCTTCGTGGACCGCGTGCTGCGCTCCCGCACGGCGATCGGCACGCAGCTGATGGACCAGTCCGTCGTGGCGGGCATCGGCAACATCTACCGCGCCGAGCTGCTGTGGCGGGCGCGCCTGGACCCGTGGGTGCCGGGCCGGGACCTGTCGCGCGGGCTCGTGACCGGGATCTGGGAGGACCTCGTGCCGCTGATCGGCTACGGGGCGCGCACGGGCCGGATCGTCACCACACAGCCCGAGCACCGGGCGATCGAGGCGCGGATCGTGGAGCCGCGCCGCGCGACCCGCCAGAACGGGGACGAGCGTGAGGGCGTGGTCCCGCGCGAGGAGTCCTTCTACGTCTATCACCGCCAGACCCTTCCCTGCCGCGTGTGCGGCACGAGCGTGCGCAGCGCCGCGATGGCGGGGCGCACCGTCTACTGGTGCCCGCGCTGCCAGGGCGTGCGCACGCGCCGCTCGCCGTGGGTGCGCGAGCATCCCGCGGCGGAGTGGGCGTAGACGGAGCGGGACGGCACAGTCCCACGGGGCCGGCGGCCGGGGTACTCAGGGAAGGAGCATGGCGCCCACCGCGTGCGCGAGCGCGCGGGATCGGCGGTCGTGCACGGACTGCGGGTCCGTCGCCGTCGCGACGGCCGTGAGCGAGCTCTGGGCCCAGGTGGACGCCATCGAGATGAGCAGTGCCCAGACGTCCTCGGGGGTGAGATCGGCACGCAGCTCGCCCGCGCGCTGCCGATCCTCGATGTCGCGCACGTGCGCGTCGTCGAGGTCCTCCATCCCGGGGTACAGGTACCCGTCAGGCTCCCGCTCGAGCCGCTTCCACATGAGCAGGCGCACGAGCGAGGGATCCGCGACGTAATCCTCGTAGAGCCTCACCGCATAGCCGGGGAGGTCCTCGGGGGTGAACGGCACACGGTCCCCGTTCGCGATGACGTGCGCCTCGAAGACGGCGTCGAACAGCCCGCTCTTGCTGCCGAAGTAGGTGTAGATCATCGGCTTGCTGACCCCGGCGCCGAGGGCGACGCGGTCCACGCGGGCTCCGGCGATGCCGTGCCGGGCGAACTCCGTCGTCGCGGAGTCCAGGATGCGCAGGCGCGTCTGCTCGGCGGAGGACATGGGATCAAGCCTATCGGCATCGCCATCATCTACCAACTAGTAGGTAGTATCTCCTCATGCACACCATCGCGCTCGCGTCCCACGCCCCCGACCAGCCGCTCCTGCCCACACGGATCGACCGCCGCCCCCTCCGCCCCGACGACGTCGATATCCGTGTCACCCACTGCGGCGTCTGCCACACCGACCTCCACTCGCTGCACGCCGGCCCCGCCGCCGCGGGGACCCCGCTCGTCCCCGGTCACGAGTTCGTCGGCGAGGTGATCGGCGTCGGCGAGGGCGTGACGGGCTTCGCCGTCGGCGATCCCGTCGCCGTGGGCAACATCGTCGACTCGTGCGGCACCTGCCGCATGTGCACCGTCGGGCAGGAGAACTTCTGCGAGGACTTCCCGACGCTCACCTACGGCGGCACCGATCGGATCGACGGGGCCCCGACCCTCGGCGCCTATGCGACCCGCTACGTCGCCCGCGATCGCTTCGTCTTCCACCGGCCGCCCGGCCTGGACCCCGCGGCCGTCGCGCCGCTCATGTGCGCCGGGATCACCGTCTGGGAGCCGCTGCGCTCCGCGGGCGTCACGTCGGGGACCCGGCTGGGCGTCGTCGGCCTCGGAGGGCTGGGCCATCTGGCGGTCCGGCTCGGGTCCGCGCTCGGCGCGGAGGTCACCGTGCTCACCCGTTCCCCGGGGAAGGCGGAGGACGCCCTCGCGCTCGGCGCCTCCCGCGCCGTCGTCTCCACGGACGAGGCGCAGATGGAGACCGTGCGCGGCAGCATGGACGTCATCATCGACACCGTCTCCGCCGCCCACGATCTCGCCCCGTACCTCCACGCGCTCGACCTCGACGGCACCCTGTTCAGCCTCGGGCACCTCGGACCCGTCGAGGTCGAGACCCTGGACCTGCTCGTCGGACGGAAGCGTCTCGCCTCCGCCGGGAGCGGCGGCCACCGCTGGACCCAGGACCTCCTCGACTTCTGCGGAGCGCACGGGATCACCGCGGACGTCGAGGTCCTGCCCGCGACCGAGGTCGCCACGGCGCTCGAGCGTCTCGAGCTCAACGACGTGCGCTACCGCTTCGTCCTGGACATGAGCTCCCTGGCGAGCGCCTGACGGCGGCCGGCCCGGCACGCTCCGCCGGGCCGCCCTGCCTCGCTCGTGCGCGCACGGCTTAGGCTCGCGCCGTGACCACTCCGCCCCGCCCCGCCCCCGACCTCCCGCCCCTCGCCCCGCTGCTCGGGACCGGCCGCCTCGCCGTCGGCGACGGGCACGAGATCGCCTACGAGACCTCCGGCGACCCGGTCGGCGTGCCCGCTCTGTACCTCCACGGTGGTCCGGGCGGGCGGCTGAGTCCCGGCTACCGGCGCAACGTCCCCGCGGGCCGCACCTATCTCGTGGGCCTCTCCCAGCGCGGCGCGGGGGAGAGCACGCCGAGCGCCGGGGCGCCCGGGCCCGTGGACCTCTCCGCGAACACGACCGCCCACCTCGTCGCGGACATCGAGGCGCTGCGCGAGCACCTCGGGATCGACGCCTGGATCCTCCAGGGCGTCTCCTGGGGATCGACCCTCGCGATCGCCTACGCGCAGTCGCATCCCGAACGGGTGCGCGGCGTGGTGCTCATGGCCGTCACCTCGACCTCCCGCCGGGAGGTGGAGTGGATCAGCGAGGGCGTCGGCGCGCTCTTCCCGGAGGCATGGGACGAGCTCGCCGCGCTCGCCGAGGAGCGCACCGACTACCGTCGCGGCGGGGACCTGCCGCTCGTCGAGGCCTACCGGCGGATGCTCGCGGCGGAAAACCCCGAGCTCGTGGACGCCGCCGCCCGCGCCTGGAACGTCTGGGAGGACGAGCACATCCGCATCGGCACCGGGCAGGCGGCACGCTCCCACGCGGTGCCCGAGGACGAGCCCGTGACGGAGCACGCCCGCGGCTTCGCCCGCCTCGTCACCCACTACTGGGCGCGGGACGGCTTCGTCGCGGACTGGGCCGTACCCTGGGGCGCGGACCCCGGCAGCGGCCTGCTGGGCGGCATGCACCGCATCGCCCATGTCCCCGCGATGCTGATCCACGGCCGCCGCGACGTCTCCGGTCCCGTGCTCACCGCCTGGGAGCTGCACCGGGCCTGGCCCGCGAGCGAGCTCGTGGTGGTCGAGGAGGAGGGCCACGGCGGCCCGATCATGGCCGGCGCCTGGCGGGAGGCGATGGACCGCCTCACACGGTGACGGGCTCCGCCTCCGTCCGGCTCCCGGTCACGCGGCCCAGCAGCCACGCGAGCACGAGCGCCACGAGGATCCCGTTCAGCGGGGCGATGCCGAGCGCGAGGGCGTTCGAGACCCAGGCGACGACCGCGCCCGCCGCATAGGCGACGAGCGCCTGCCAGCGCACCCGCTCGGTGAGCGTGGCGAGGGCCGGCTGGCCGCCGCGCCAGCGCGCGATCCAGTCGCCGATCAGCACCCCGCCGAGCGGCGGCACGAACACGCCGAGCAGGCTCAGGTAGCCCACGATGTGCGCCTCGACGCCGGTCAGCGCGAGCACCGTGCCGATGACGACGCCGCCGATGACGAACGGGCCCTTGCGGCGGGAGCTCGCGATCTCCGCCCCGGCCACCCCGAAGGCGTAGGCGGCGTCGGCGTTGGACTTCCAGAGGTTCCCGAACAGGAAGAACAGGCCCCAGCCGATCATCCCCATGCTCACCAGGAGCGTCGTGAAGTCGCCCTCCCCGAAGGCGAGCGCGGCGACCGCGCCGAAGAACACCATGAGCCCGTTGCCCACGACGAAGCCGAGCACGCACGCGATCACGGCGTGCCGGCCGCGGCGGGCGAAGCGGGTCCAGTTCGCGGCCTGCGTGCCGGCGGAGGCGAAGGTCCCGACGACCGTGGTCACGGCGAGCGCCCAGCTCATCTCCGTGCTGGGGCGCAGGGCGAGCATGCCGCCCAGCCCGCCGACCTCCGCGAACCCGCGCCCGGTGAGCCAGAAGGCGAGGATCAGGATCAGCGGGGTCGAGACGAGCGAGACCCAGAACATGCCCTCGTAGCCGTAGAGCGCGGTGAGCATCATGAGCGCGGAGACCACGATCATCACGAGCGCCGGCGCCCAGGCGCTCTCCCAGCCCAGGGCGAGCGCCGTCATCTGGCCGATCGAGCCGACGGCCACGCCGTACCAGCCCACCTGGGTGCCGCCCAGCAGCAGCGAGACCAGCTTGGAGCCGACGGTCCCGAAGGCGTAGCGGGACATGACGACGGTGGTGAGCCCCGTGCGGGCGCCGAGGAAGCCGATCGCCGCGACATAGCTGCCCAGCACGAGGGAGCCCACGGCGAGCACGGCGAGGAACTCCGTGAAGGGGAAGGCGGCTCCCACGGAGGCGCCGGCCATGAGGGTCGGGGCGAAGACGGTGAAGCCCACGAGGACCACGCTGATGGACAGCAGGCCGCGGCGGGCCGCGGCGGGGACCGGGGTGAGCGGGTAGTCGGGGTCGACAGTGCCGCTCGCCCCGTCGGCCGTGACGGTCGTCTCCGCGCCGGGGGCGCTGAGCGGGGAGTCGGGGCTCACCGCTCCAGCTCCGCGGTCTCCACACCGATGTCCTCGCTCCAGATCTCGGGGCGCTCGGCGATCATGCGCTCCATGAGGGCCACGCAGTCCGCGTCGTCGAGGACGTCGACCTGGACGCCCCGCTCGCGCAGCAGCGCCTCGGACATCTCGAAGGTCCGGTTCTCGCCCACCACGATCCGCGGGATCTCGTACAGCAGGGCCGTGCCCGCGCACATGATGCACGGAGAGAGCGTCGTGTAGAGCACACTCCCGCGGTACACCGAGGCGCTGCGCCGGCCGGCCCGCTCGATCGCATCGGTCTCGCCGTGCAGGATCGCGGAGCCGCGCTGCACGCGCTGGTTGTGGCCCGCGCCGATCACCTCGCCCTCGTGGACGAGGACGGCGCCGATCGGCACCCCGCCCTCCTCCCAGCTCTCCCGCGCCTGCGCGATCGCGAGGTCGAGGAAGCGGCGGTCGTCGTCAGCGGTGGGCGTCCAGGTCATGGTGGTCCTTCGGGCGAGGGGAGGGAGGGGCTCCGCGGAGCCGCCCGGCAGGATACGACGCGCCCGCCCGCCGGGTCGCGGCGTCCCGCGCCGAGACCGGATCGGCATCCCCGGTGTCGTACCGTGGGACCATGTCCGACCTGCACTCCGCGCACCTGCGCGACATCGATCCCACCACCGTGTACCTCCTGGCGAAGCTGCGTCAGGACGTCTTCACGATGGAGCAGAAGGCCACCGATCCCGACCTCGACGGCCGGGACCTCGAGGACGGCACGACCATCCTGTGGATCGAGGCGGGCGGCGTGCCCGCCGCCCACATCCGCGTGCTCACGGAGGCCGACGGCACCCTGCGGATCGGCCGTCTCGCGGTCGCCGCCGCGCACCGCCGCGACGGGTTCGGCGGCCGGATCATGCGCGCCGCCCTCGACCTCACCGAGCGCCTCGCCCCGGAGGCCGAGGTGCACATCGACGCCCAGGCCTACCTCGAGAAGTGGTACCAGGGCATGGGCTACGAGACCGTGGGCCCGATGTTCCTCGAGGCCGGGATCGAGCACGTGCCCATGGTGTTCCGTCACCCCAGCAGGTCGACGATCTCCTGACGCCCGAAGTACGCGGCGGTGTCGCGGGCATTCGGCGTCCCGGCCGCCGGATCGGCGCCCGCGTCGAGCAGCGCCTGCACCACGGCCGTGTCGCCCTTGAAGGCGGCGCCCGCGAGCGGGGTCTGCCGGCGGTCGTTCGCGAGGTCCACGTCGGCCCCGCGCGCGGCGAGACCCCGCACGAGCTCCGCGTGCCCGTGGTAGGCGGCGAGCATGATCGGGGTGTTGCCCGCGGCGTCCTGCATGTCCACCGGGACGCCCTGGTCGATGACGGGCAGCAGGGCGAGGTCGCCGCCGCGGGCGAGGTCCATGATCTGCTGGGCGAGGGCCACGACCTGCTCGTCGGCAGGATCGGTCTGGTCGTTCATCCGGGCAGGCTAGCCCAGAGCAGCTGCGCGAGGGCGGGCCAGACCAGCAGCAGGGCCGCGACCGCGCCGCCCACGAGGTCCGCCCGCGTGAAGCGGCTGGGCAGCGCCCAGGTGCGCCGGGTCGCGGTCGCGAAGCCGCGCGCGTCGAGGGCGAGGGCCTGCTGCTCCGCGCCGCGCAGGGAGTCCACGAGCAGGGCGAGGGTCGCGCCGGCGAGCATCCGCGGGGAGCGGCGGCCGCCGCGGCCGCGCAGCACCCGGGTCGAGGTGATGATCTCCCACTGCCGGCCCGTGTGCCCGGCCCGCACGAGCGCCGCGACGACCGCGACGACGGGCCGCGCCGGCCAGCGCAGCCGCCCGCCGAGCGCGTCGCCGAGGGCCGTGACGTCCAGGCTCGTGAGCGCGATGACGCCGGGGGCGACGAAGGCGGTGATCCGGCAGGCCTCCTTGAGGCCCAGCAGCCAGGCCTCGCCGCTGAGGGCCGGCGCCTCGCCCAGCAGCGCCGTCGTCCAGGCGAGGCTCACGGCGGAGAGCAGCACCGGGGCGAGCCGCCACGCCGCGCCGCGCACGGAGCGGAGCACGAGCGGGGCGAGCAGCACGGTGGGCAGCAGGGCGAGCAGCCCGCCCTGCCAGGTGGAGACGGCGTAGGAGCCGACCGCCGCGAGGATGCCGATCAGGCAGAGCGTCAGCGGGTTCAGCGCGTCCGCGGGCCGGGTTGCGGGGCGGGGGACGGGCAGGATCCGCCGATCGGGCTCGTCGGACGCCCCGGGGTCGGTGGCCGCCGGTCCCTCCGCCGTGCTCGCGGCCGTCCGGGCGGGGGAGGGGTCGCCGCCCAGGTGGTGCCGGGACCCTGCGGAGGCGACGAGCACCGGGTCGTGGGAGGCGGCGACGACGGCGGTGCCACGATCCCGGGCCTCCTCGAGCAGGGCGAGCACCGCCGCCCGCCGCTCGCCGTCCAGGCCCACGGTCGGCTCGTCGAGCAGCAGCACGTCCGGTCGAGCGGCGAGGGCGGCGATGATCGCGAGCCGCCGCTGCTCCCCGCCGGAGAGCCGGTGCGGATTCGCCTCGGCGAGGTGGGCGAGGCCGGCGCGGTCCAGCAGCGACTGCGCATCCGCCGCGGCCGCGGGATCCGCCGCGTCGCCGAGCTCCCCGCGCACGGTCGAGGCGAGGAAGAAGTGCGCGGGGTCCTGGGGGACGAGCAGCAGCGAGCCGGGTCGCCGGCCGGGCTCCGCGGCGAGGGAGCGCAGCAGGGTCGTCTTCCCCGCGCCGCTCGCCCCGGTGACGACGGTGAGCAGCCCCGGCTCGATCCGCAGCTCCGGCTCCGGGGACGGTCCCGCGGCGGGCTCCGGCTCCTGCAGCTCGGGCCGCCGGTCGAGGACCTCCTCGGGCGGGCCGTCGGCGAGTACCTGCGCGCCGGGGCCCAGGACGACGATCCGGTCGAGGTGCTCCCGCCACGGCTCCACGTGGTGGTCGGCGATGACGAGGGTCCGCCCGGCGGAGGCGGCGAGCACGGCGCGGCGCACCGTCGCGGCCGCCTCGGCATCGAGCATGCTCGTGGGCTCGTCGAGCAGCATCGCCTCGGGGCGCAGGGCGAGGGCGCCCGCGAGGGCCACCCGCTGCTGCTGCCCGCCGGAGACGGCGAGCGGGTCCCGGGAGCCGTCGACGTCGACCGCCGCGGCCTCCAGGGCGCGCCGCACCCGCTCGTGGATCTCGGGGCGGGGGAGGGCCGCGTTCTCCGGGCCGATCGCCGCGTCGCGCGCGACGGTCGCGCCCACCACCGCATGCGCGGGGTTCTGCAGCAGCAGCCCCCGCTCCCCGGGGCGGGAGGGCCCGGCGGGGGCCTGCTCGAGGTCCCCGGCCTCGGGGTCGAGCAGGCCCGCCAGGGCGCGCAGCACGGTGGACTTCCCGCTCCCGCTCACCCCCGTGAGCAGCACCCTCTGCCCGGCGGGCACGCGCAGCTGCAGGCCGTCCAGAGCGAGCTCGTCCCGGCCCGTGGGGCGCCAGCGCACCCCGTCCAGGAGCAGCTCCGTCACGCAGCCGCCCTCACGCGGCGGTCGTGGCGGCGGCGCGGCGCTCGCGGTCCCGGTCCCGGCCCGCGGGCAGCGCGTCGAGCGCTCCCGTCGCGCCGAGCGCCCGCACGGCCGCCCAGCCGAGGGCGCCGCACAGCAGCGCGCCGGAGACCAGGAAGAAGGCGAGCAGGAGCAGGGCGAAGGTCCAGCTCATCTCCGGGTAGTAGGAGAAGCGCTCCCACACCCATTCGAGCGCCGCCGCGATCACGCCGCCGAGCATCGCGACGGGCAGCGTGAAGCGGCGGTAGGCGAAGATCAGGAAGCCGATCTCGACGCCGCCGCCCTGCAGCAGGCCCGAGACGACGGTGCCCCAGCCCCACTGGCCGCCGAGGATCATCTCGAGGGTCGCGGCGACGAGCTCCGCGAGCAGGGCAGCCCCGGGCTTGCGCACGATGAGCGCGGCGAGCACGGCGGGCAGGAACCAGATGCCGGCGAGGATGCCCTCGGCGGGCTTGAAGGCCGCGGTGAGCGGCCCGATCAGCGAGTACAGGGCCCCGTATCCCAGGAACGCGACCCCGAAGGCCGCTCCGATCGCGACGCTGACCAGCAGGTCGATCGTCCTCATGCGTGTCATTCCGACTCCTCTCCTCGTGGAAAGGGGCGTCCGGCGCCTGGGGCGCCGCGACGGATATCCCGACTCCCTCCGCCGGAATGACCCGGTTCAGGTTCGAGGGTCTGCGCATGCGCGCACTCTCAGCACCGTGCGGTGCTCCCCTGTCAGTGGATGACCGCGCGCCAGTCTACCGTCGCGCGCGGATCGCCTGGTCGATCGCCTCCGCGGTGGACCGCGGGTCCACGGGGGAGAGGAGGTAGTGCGTGCCGCCGCGGCCGATGATCTCGACCTGGGTGCCCGGCCGGGTCACGAGCAGCCGGTAGGTGGCCTGCGGGTCCGGGAGCGTGTGGGTGCGGCGCGAGCCGACGGCGGTGAGCTGCTCGGACGTCGGGGTGAGGACCCGGCCGCGCCGCCAGCCGTAGCCGCCCACGGTGACGCCCACCACCGAGCTCTCCAGCTCGCGCAGCTGCACGGTGCGGAAGTCCTCGACGGGCCAGGTGGCCTGCGGCCAGAACCCGCCGAGGCTCACGGTCACGCCGCGACCGTCGACCAGGACGCGCGTCGCATGGTGCGACCACGTCCACACGGCGAGCAGCGCGAAGAGCACGGCGACGGCGACCAGCAGCGGGACCGGGACGCCGCCGCGGGCGAGCGACAGCAGCACGAGCACCACCCCCGAGGCGGCGGTCAGGCCGATCCGGGTCCAGCCCACGGCCGACGGCCGGGTCGAGTCGGTGTACGACGGCGCCTCGGGCCTCATGCCCGCCCCGCGTGCGCGCTCACCAGATGCGGACGCGCTCGGCGGGCGCCCGGTACATGCCGTCGCCCTCGCGCACGTCGAACGCCTCGTGGAAGGCGTCGAGATGGCTCACCACCGTGTTGCAGCGGAACTCCATCGGCGCATGGGGGTCGATCGCGAGGCGGCGGATCGCCTCCTGCGGCCGGGTCAGGCCCCGCCACACGGTCGCCCAGGACCAGAACACGCGCTGCAGGCCGGTGAGACCGTCGAGCTCGGGGGAGTCCTCGCCCGCGGTCGCGAGGTAGGCCTTCACCGCGATCGTGAGGCCGCCCAGGTCGCCGATGTTTTCGCCGACCGTGAGGGCGCCGTTGACGTGGTGGGCGTCGTCGAGGTCCCGGGGCGAGAGCGCCGAGTACTGCTCGATGAGGGCCGCGGTGCGCTCGTCGAAGGCGGCGCGGTCCTCCTCGGTCCACCAGGTGACGAGGTTGCCGTGGCCGTCGAACTTCGAGCCCTGGTCGTCGAAGCCGTGGCCGATCTCGTGGCCGATCACGGCGCCGATCCCGCCGAAGTTCACGGCGTCGTCGGCCTCCGCGTCGAAGAACGGGGGCTGCAGGATCGCGGCGGGGAAGACGATCTCGTTGCGGCCGGGGTTGTAGTAGGCGTTGACCGTCTGCGGGGTCATGTGCCACTCGGTCTCGTCGACCTCGCCGCCCACCTTCGCGTACTCGAACTCCGCGTCGAAGCGGCGCGAGGCGCGCACGGTCGCGACGAGGTCGCCCTCGACGATCTCGAGGCCCTCGTAGTCCCGCCAGGTCTCCGGGTAGCCGATCTTCGGCACGAACAGGGAGAGCTTCTCGAGCGCCTTCGCGCGCGTCTCCTCGGTCATCCAGTCCAGGCCCTCGATCGAGACGCGGTACGCCTCGAGCAGCGCCGCGACCAGACGCTCCATGTGCGCCTTGTGCTCCGGCGGGAAGTGGCGGGAGACGTACTCGCGCCCCACCTCGAAGCCGACGGCGCCCTCGACGAAGCCGACGCCGCGCTTCCAGCGCTCGCGCAGCTCCTCCGCGCCGGAGAGCACGGTGCCGAAGAAGGCGAAGTTCGCGTCGACGAGCGCCGCGGGGAGATAGGGGGCATAGGCGGAGACGGTGTGCACGGACATCCAGGCGCGCAGCACCGCGAGGTCCTCGGCCGCGAGCAGCTCCGCGGCCGCGGAGACGAACTCGGGCTGTCCCACGGAGACCACGTCGAAGGTCCCCGCGGGGGCGCCGGTCCCCTCGACGAAGGCGTCCCACGGGAAGGCGGGGGCGAGCTCCGCGCGCTGCGCGGCGGTCATCGGGTTGTCGGACTTCTCGCGGTCGCGCACGCGGACGACGTCGACGTGGCACGCGGCGAGGCGCGTCTCGAGATCCATGACGGCCGCGGCGAGCGCCTCGGCGTCGCCCTCCGGGAGGCCGGGGCGGCCGGGGAGGCCGGCGAGGCGCGCGAGCTCGGCGAGGTGCGCGACGTAGGCCTCGCGGATCGCCGCGTAGGACTCCTCGCGGTAGTAGGACTCGTCCGGCAGGCCCAGACCGCCCTGGTGGATCTTCACCTGGTAGCGGCTGGAGTCGTGGTCGTCGGTCCACACGTAGGCGAGGACGGCGGAGGTGCCCGAGTCCGGGGAGGCCATGAGCCGCACGAGGTCCTCGAGGGAGGCCGCCTCGCCGATCCCGCCCAGCAGCGGCTCGAGCGGCGCGGTGCCCGCCGCCTCGATCGCCTCGGTGTCCATGAACATGCGGTACAGGCGGCCGATCCGTCCCGGCTCCTCCGCGCCCGCGGCGTCCTCGACGATCTCGCGGACCTGCTCCTCGGAGAGGTCGCGCAGGGCGTGGAAGGCGCCGTCGGTCGAGCGGTCGGCGGGGATCGTGTGCTCGCGCAGCCACGTGCCGTTGACGTGGCCGAAGAGGTCGTCCTGGATCCTCACCGCCTCGTCCCGGGTGCTGAGGTCGAGGCCGGAGGGGCGGGGTGTCGTCATGAGGGCGACCTTTCTGACGGTCAGCGGGCGAGGACGGTGGTCGGGCGAGGGTCAGGCGGTGGCGAGGCCGAGGACGGCGAGCAGCACGGTGAGCACGCCCACGCCGAGCGGCACGTACGCCCAGGCCGAGCCGGCGCGCTCCGCCGGCGGGCGGCGCTGGAGCACGAGGGTCGAGAGGCCCGAGCCGATCGAGAGCACGGCCGTGCCGATCACGAGCACGGGGGAGAGGATGACGAGCACCGTCGCCCCCACCTGGAAGCACGCGGTGCCGATGACGTCGAGCAGGCGCATGACCACCGTGGAGCGGGCGCCCACCCGATGGTGCAGGAGCGTCGCCACGGCGTCCTCCGCCCACTGCGAGGGGCTCGCGATCCGGCGCCGGGTGGAGACGGTCTGCGCGGTGGCCAGCACGAGCCACACGATCGCGGCGCCCGCACCGATCCACACGCCGAGCTCTCCGCGCAGCTCCCCGGGCCACAGCAGCAGGCCCAGCAGCACGGCGGCCACGCGCAGGAGCTCCTCGACCGCGCTGCGCACGGCGAGCAGCCCCGGGTTCACGGCCAGCTGGCGGCGCGTGCGGCTCACGAACAGGCTCGTCACCACGAGGGAGAGCAGGTGCGCGGCGCCGAGCCCGAGGCCCAGCACGAGCGGCAGCGGGGTCGAGGGTGCCATCGGCAGGATCGCGAGCAGCAGGACGACGATCACGACGGGGATCAGCAGCGCGACGATCGAGAGCCCGCGCACGAGGTCCCGGACGAGGTCCGCGCCCGTCGGCGGATGGTCGTGGTCGGAGTGGTCGTGCGGGTCGTGGGCGGTGTGCGGATCCTGCGGCGTCGCGGCGCAGGAGTCGGCGGTGCCCTCCACGCGGGGGGAGGTCCCCGGGGTCTCGGTCATGGAGCTCCTTCTGGTCCCCACCAGGGTACCGGGATCAGGGTGGCCCCGATCCGATGTGCGACGATGCCCCCTGTGACGTCGGACGGCAGGAAGGTCGAGGGCATGGGGCTGACGCCTGCGCAGAGGCAGCGAGCGCTCGGTGCCGTGGTCGCCGCGGCGACGGGGGACGCCCTCGGCGCGCCCTACGAGTTCCAGGCGCCGGTGGCCGCCTCCGACGACGTCGACATGGTGGGCGGCGGCATCCTCGACTGGCAGCCCGGCGAGTGGACCGACGACACCTCGATGGCGATCGTGGTGCTCGAGGCGGCGGCGACGTCCCCGGGTCTGCACGACCTCCGCGTCGACTCCGCGCAGGACCAGATCGCCCGCGAGTGGTACTCGTGGTCCCTCGGCACCCCGGACATCGGCACCCTCACCTCCTCCGTCATGCGCCGCGCCGCGGACAACGCCCGTGAGGACGGTCACTTCGCGCCGCGCGCCGCGGACCTCCGCCGCGCCGCGGAGGCCGCCCACGAGGCGACGCCCCGCAACGCCGGCAACGGCTCGCTCATGCGCACCCACGCCGCCGTGCTCCCGTACCTCCTCACCTCCGAGGACGACGCCGTCTCCGGCATCGAGGCCGTGTGCACGCTCACCCACGTCCACCCCGACACGGTCGAGGCCTGCATGCTCTGGGGCCTCGCCGTGCGCCATGCGGTGCTGACCGGGGAGATCGACGTGCGGCGCGGCCTCGAGCGGCTCGACGAGGACCGTCGCGCCCTGTGGAGCAGCCGCATCGACGAGGCGGAGGGCGCCGCGCCGGAGGACTTCCGGCGCAACGGCTGGGTCGTCCACGCCTTCCAGGCGGCGCTCGCCGCCGTCCACGGCGCCGGCCCGATCCCCGAGGACCGCTTCGCCCGCCGCGACATGCTGCGCCGCGTGCTCGACGCCGCGGCGCGCGCCGGCTACGACACCGACACCGTCGCGTGCATCGCGGGCGCCCTCGCCGGCGCCGCCCTCGGCGTGAAGTCCGTGCCGCCCGAGTGGCGGCGCATGCTCTTCGGCTGGCCCGGCTACGAGCTCGACGAGCTGGTCAGCCTCACCGACCGCGTGATCGGTCCGGTCGGGAGCGCCGGCGAGGGGCGGGAGCGGTCCGCATGAGCGGCGCCGGCTGGGACCTGCGGATCCTCTCCTGGAACCTGTGGGAGCTGCGCGGCGACCTCCCCGCGATCATCGACACCGTCGAGGACCTCGCCCCGGACGTCCTGCTCGTCCAGGAGGCGCCGCGCTTCGTGCTGCCGCGCGCACGGCTCGGCTGGCTGTCCCGGCGGCTGGACCGGCGCGTGCTCGTGGGCGGCGGGGTCCGCGGCCGCGGCCTCGCCGTGCTCGCGACCGACGCGGTCGCCGCGCAGGTGGTCCGTCGCGGTGCGCACGGGGTCTCCCAGAGGGTCTCGGACCTGAACTCGACCTACCCGCGGGGCGTCGCCGCGGTGCGGCTCTCCGTCCCGGCGGGGGACGGCCGCTCCGTCGTCGTCGCCGCGACGCACCTCGCGCTGCAGGAGGGCAACCGTCGTGCCCATGCCGAGCACCTCGCCGCGCTCGTGCGCCGCGCCGGGTCCCCGGTGATCCTCGGTGGGGACCTCAACGAGACGGCCGACGGCACCGCCCGCACGCTGCTCGCGCCGCTGTGCGACGATCCCGCCGACCAGGGCGAGTGGACCTTCCCGGCGCGACGGCCGCAGCGCCGGATCGACGCGGTCCTCGCCTCGCCGGGGGTGCGGGTCCGGGCGGCGCGGTCGGTGCACGCCACGGAGCGGGTGAGCCGGGAGCGCCTGGCCGGGGCCTCCGACCACCTGCCGACCCTGCTCGACGTCACCCTCTGAGCGTCGCCGCCCCGACCCTGCCCCGGGCTCAGGAGCGCGCGACGTGTGCCGAGGTGCGGAGCCCGGCGGCGAAGGGCACGAGCTGGTCCTGGCCGCCCACGTGGCGCACGAGCACCCCCGCGTCGTCGGCGGAGACGACCGTGAGCTGGGTGCGGTAGCAGCGCAGCGCCGCCGTCACCGCCGCGGCGGTGCCCGGCAGCTCCCGCACCGCGCCGTGCTCGGAGATCTCGAGCATCGGGACGGAGCTCTCCGCGCTCGCCGCGCGCGCCAGGTGGTGGGTGCGCACGTGGTCGGGATGGCCGTAGGTGCCCTCGTCGTCGTAGCTGACGATCACGTCCGGTCCGGTGGCGGCGATCAGCGCGAGGAGGTCCGCGACCTCCGTCTCGAGGGGCCGACGGGTGAGGCTGTCCTCCCCGGCGGTGTCCGAGGGGCCGGCGAGCCCCTCGCGGATCCACTGCATGCCCGAGTCGCGATAGCGGCGAGGGCCGGCGCCCGCGGCGAGGGCCGGCGCCGTCCCCAGGAGGTGCCGGGCCGCGAGGCCGAGCGCGCGCGACGCACCGTCGATCTCCGCGGAGCGGACCTCGTCGAGCGGGCGGTCGTCGTCCTCCGCGATCGCGCCGGGGACCACCTCGCCCTCCTCGCCGCGGGTCGCGGTGACGAGCTCGACGTGCACGCCGCGCGCGGTGAGATCCGCGACGAGCGGGCCGGTGGAGAGGGTCTCGTCGTCCGGATGGGCGTGGACGACGAGCACCCGGCGGGCGCCGTCGAGCAGCGCCCACGGGTCCTGCGGGTCCTGAGGGGAGGGGGTCATCGCCGGGCCTCCGTGCGCGTGAGCTGCTCGCGGTACAGCGCGGCGAGCGCCTCGCCGGAGGCCTCCCAGGTGCGGGTCGTCGCGAACTCGCGGGAGGCGGCGACGGCCTCCGCGAAGCGTGCAGGATCGCCGAGCATCGCCTCCACGGCCTCCGCCCACACGTCAGGGTCACGGCTGCCGAGCACCACGCCTCCCGGCCCCACCGCCTCCTTCACGCCGCCCGCGCAGCGCCAGGCCACGACGGGGGTGCCGCTCGCCTGTGCCTCGAGCGCGACGAGGCCGAAGGTCTCCGACCAGCTCGTCAGCAGCAGCACGCCGGCCCCGCGCATGGCCGCGGCGAGCTGCTCCCGGCCCATCGATCCGGCGAACTCCACCCGGTCCTCGACACCGAGCTCACGGGCCCGGTCGCGGAGCTGCTGGAGGTACGGGGCGAAGTCCTGGGAGACGCCGCCGGCGAGCACGAGCCGGGCCCCGATCTCCGGGTCGAGGTGGGCGAGCACCTCGAGGGCCAGATCGGGGGCCTTGAGCGGCTGCAGGCGCGCGGTGAACAGGAGCGTGGGGCGCTGCCGGCGCTCCTCGGGATCCTCCGGCGAGGGGCGGAAGCGCTCGACGTCCACCCCGGGGCGGACGATCGCGATGCGCTCCCCGGGCACGCCGTAGCGCTCGGCGACGGTGCGCGCCTCCGCCTCGGAGACCGCGACCACGAGGTCGGAGCCCTCCGCGACGGCCGCCTCGCCGGGGATCCGGCCGGGCGACTCCGCGGGCTCGCCCGCGTCGAGCGAGCCGGAGCCCTCCGGGGCCGCGACCGAGTGGAAGGACTGCAGGTGCGGGATCCCGAGCTCGCGCGCCACCGGCAGGGCGGCGACGCCGCTGAACCAGTGGTGGGAGTGGACGAGGTCCACGTCGAGCGCGGCGAGGAGAGCGCCGAGGTGCTCGCGGAACGGGTCGATGGCCTGCTCCATCGCGCTCTTCGCGAGCGTCGCGGGCGGGCCCGCGTCGAGGTGGTGCAGGCGCACCCCGGGGGCGACGTCGACCACGTCCGGGGCGTCCGGCGCGGCGCGGCGCGTGATGAGCTCGACGGTGTGGCCCGCCCGGGCGAGGGCGAGGGACAGCTCGAGCACCACGACGTTCATGCCGCCGGCGTCGTCCCCGCCCGGGTCCTCGAGCGGGGAGGTGTGCAGCGAGATCGCGGCGATCCTCAGGGGAGCGCCGCTTCGCGAGGTGGTCTCCGGCATGGGAGCCATCCTAGGCGGGAGCAGGCTCGGCGCCGCGCTGGCCCGCGGCCCCGGCCCGCGCGGAGGGCCGCTCCCGGTGCGCTCCGGGGCGGCGTGCGGCGACCGCGGCGTCCGCCGCATCCGCGTCTCCGGTCCGATGCCCCGAACCCATACTCCCCGGGGGTCCCGTCTATTCCCGGCCGCCACCCGTGTTCGCCCGTGACGAAAACGGGCGCGGCCTGGGTCACGAGAAGTTGAACACGCATCGACAAGGGTCCAGAGTCGTGGGCATGGACACAGCCCAGACGGTGGATTGGGGAGCGCTGAACGCGAGCGCCGCCGGGCGACCCGCGCGCCGCCTGGTGGACCGGGCGATCACCGCCGCCGGGGGCGCGCGCCGCCCCGGCACCGTGCTGGACATCGGCGCCGGCGCCGGCGCCGACTCCCTCCAGTTCGCCCGCCGCGGCTGGACCGTGCACGCCTACGACGCGGACGACACCCTCGCCGCGCGGCTCGTCGAGAACCAGCGGATGAGCGGCACCGTGCGCTTCCACCACACCGACGTCACCTCGGTGCTCGAGTTCCCGCCCGCGCGGATCGTCTACTCGACCTACACGCTCTCCCTGCTCGGCGAGGAGGGCCTCGCCCGGACCTGGCCCCGCCTGGTCTCCGCGCTGCCCCGCGGCGGCGTGATGGCCGTCGACGTCATCGGCCGGAACGACTCGTGGGTCGGGCGGGACGACATCGCCGCCCTCGACGCCCCGCAGATCGACGCGATGTTCCGCGGCTTCCAGGTCCTGGACCGCTCGATCCGCGACGAGGACGGCCGCTTCCAGGCGGACAAGAAGCACTGGCACGTCATCACGACGCTCGCGCGGAAGACCGCCTGACCCCCGTCACGGTCCCCAGCGCGCCGAGCGCCCCGTCGCGGAGCCGTGCAGGCGCGCCGCCCGCCATCGCCGTGCGCGCCATGAGGGACGAGCCGAGCCGCCACGCCTGACCGGCGGGCCCTCGGCGTCGCGCGTGCGCGCGCAGGGCCGCGGCGACGTCGGCCCCACCGCCCTCCCGCCCGCTCCCGTCCCGGTGCCCGACGGCGCCGAGGCGCTCCGCGAGGTCCAGGGCGTCGACGAGCGCCGTGTTCGCCCCGTGGCCCAGGTTCGGCGCCATCGCATGCGCCGCGTCGCCGATCAGCACCACCGGTCCCCGCACAGGGCTGCGCAGCGGCGGCGCGACATGGATCCCGTGCACGAGGGTCGCCCCCGGCGTCGCCGCGTCGAGGACGGCGTCGATCCCCGGTCGGTGCCCGCCGACCATGCCGCGCAGGTGCGCGAGATCCTCCTCCCGGCTCGGCGTGCGGTGCTCCGGCAGGCACGCGAACCAGTTCGCGCGGTCCCCGGGCAGCGGCGTGATCCCGAACAGCCAGCCCCCGCCCCAGGTCTCCGAGATCTCCGGCGGGGCGATCTCCGCCGTGCCGCGGAGCACCGTCATGCCGAGCGACCGCGGGCGCTGGTCGCCGGGCCAGAACCGCCTCCGGACGGCGGAGCGGACCCCGTCGGCTCCCACGAGCAGGTCCGCTCCCGCGCGCAGCTCCTCGACCTCCTCGATCCGGGCCGTCCGACGCTCGACCGCGTCCGGGAGCGTGTCGCGGAGGATCCGCACGAGATCGCTGCGCGGCACCAGCAGCGTGTCCCCGGCGGGGACGCGGGCGAGCACACGACCCTCCCGGCCCACGAGCACGCCCTCCCGGGGCCGGGCGGAGCGGGCGGTGACCGCCTCGAGCAGTCCGAGCCGGTCGAGCGCCCGCCGGGCCGGCCCGAACAGCCCGAGCGAGGTCCCCACCTCCGGGACCGAGAAGGACTCGTCGATCAGCTCCACCCGATGGCCGCGAGCGGCGAGGGCATGGGCGGCGGCGAGGCCCGCGACCCCGGCGCCGAGGACACGGGCGTGCAGGGCGGGGGTCGAGGCGTCGACTCTCATGCCGGCGAGCCTAGGGGAGGGCGACGGGGGACGGGGAGGGAAGGGGCTTGACCCTCACGCGACGGGAGGGTGTTCGCTGGGGTCATGACACAGGACGAGGACCTCACCGTGGGCCGCACCGCCGAGCTGGTGGGCGTCAGCGTGCGCACGCTCCACCACTTCGACGAGATCGGCCTGGTGGTCCCGGGAGGGCGCAGCCCCGCGGGCTACCGCCTCTACGGCGCGGGCGACATCGCCCGGCTCCAGCAGGTGCTCGTCTACCGCGAGATCGGGATCCCGCTCGCCCGGATCGCCCCGCTCCTGGACGACCCGGACGCGGACCCGCTCGCGCACCTGCGCCGGCAGCGCACGCTCCTCGCGGAGCGCATCACCCACCTCACCGCCACGGCCCGCACCGTGGACGCCATGATCGAGAGGATCACCCCCATGGACGAGAGCACCGCCCTCCCCGCCCTCGACGCCGAGCAGCAGGCCCGACTCTTCGGCCCCGCCTGGGACCCCGAGTGGATGCAGGAGGCCCAGGACCGCTGGGGCGGCACCCCCGCCGCGACGGAGACCGCCGAGCGCTCCCGCCGCCGCAGCACGGCCGAATGGGAGGAGCTCGCCGCCGCGACCGATCAGCTGCACCGGGACCTCGCCGCCGCCATGACGGCCGGGGTGCGCCCCGGTGACGACGAGGCGTCCGCGCTCGCCGCCCGGCACCGTGACTGGATCGGCGTGCACTACCCCTGCGGCCACGGCCGGCAGGTGATCCTCGCCCGGATGTACACGGAGGATCCCCGGTTCACCGCGACCTACGACGCCCACGCGCCCGGCCTCGCCGCCTGGCTCCGCGAGGTCATCGAGGAGGACGCCCGCGCCCACGGCGTGGACCCGGACACCGCCTCCTGGGACTGACCGAGCGCCGGCCGGCGGGGACGAGCCGCGGCTCAGCGCTCCTCGAGCAGGCCCTTCAGGGTCGCGAGGTCCGCGCTGACCGCGGCCTCGTCGGCCGCGAGCTCGTCCTCGCCCATCGTGCCGCGGCGCAGGGTGAAGACCACCTCGCTGCGGTCCTCGCCCAGCGGCAGCACGCGCATCGGGTTCAGCGTGGACTCGCCGCTCTCGAGGGTGACGGTGTGGTCGAGCACCCCGTACGGGTTCTCCGGCGCGAAGCTCACGAGCACCCTGCCCATCGGGGAGCTCATCGACCACTGCTCGATCTCCCGCTGCGGGTCGCTGCCCGCGAGGCCCGCGGCCCAGCGCGGCAGGTTCCGCGGATCGGCGGCGAAGGCGTAGACGTCCTTCCAGGGACGCTCCACGACCACGCTGAGGTGCCGGCTGTCGCTGCTGCTCGTCGCGCTCATGCGATCGACGCTAGCAGGCCCGGTGCACGGGGACCCCGGCGCCGCCCGTGGTGCCGGCCGCGGCGCCGTCGAGGGCGCGGAGCACCGCGCGCACGAGCGCCGCGGTGCCGCGCGGCTCCTGCACCATCGCCCCCTCGCCCGCGGGGGAGACGACCACCCAGCGGGCGCGGCCCCGGCACGGCAGGCGGCCGATCTCCACGTGACGCCCGCCCGTGAGCGGGATCGTCAGCGCGCCGCTCGGCCCGCGGGAGATGCGTGCGGCGAGCGCCGGGCGCGCCTCCAGGAGGCCCTCCAGGATCCGGTCGCGCTCGACCTCGGCAGGGCTGCGACCGGAGGACCGGTCGAGGATCGTCGGGGACATCGGCTGCCTCCTTCCGTGGCGTGATGCTCACGCTAGGGAAGGGGGCCGACGGACGAGCGACTTCCGCGGGCGGGGCGCAGGTCTCCCTGTCCTTCCTTCTCTCCTCCCCCCCGGCCGATGAACGGCGAGCAAGCGACGTCTCCTTCCACTCAGTGGAAGGAGACGTCGCTTGCGCGGGCGTCAGCGCGGCATGGCTGACTGCACCAGGGCGCCGGCACGACGGACCGCCGGGGTCAGCGGCCGTGCTTCCAGACGAAGCGGGCGGTCTCCTCCGGATCGAGCACCGCCGCGGGATGGGGGCCCGCCGCCCACCAGCGCTGCGCCTGGTCGTCGATGTCCGCCGCGGCGAGGGCGCCGCCGGCGAGGAGCACGTAGTTGCCGAAGTCGCCGCGCTCCACGAGGGCGGCCGCCGTCAGCATCCGCACGCCGGGCAGGCCGAGGGAGGCGCTCGCCGCCTCGAGCGCCGCGGCCTGGGCCGCGATGAAGTGCTGGCCCGCGTCGTCGCCGACGTTGACCAGCAGCATGCCGTCCGTCTCGAGGTGCTCGAGCGCCTCGACGTAGAACTCCTCGGCGGCGAGGTGCGGGGGAGACGCCTCGCCGGAGAAGACGTCCAGCACCACGGCGTCGAAGAGGCGGCCGGGCATCTCGCGCAGCCGGTCGCGGGCATCGCCCACCACCACCTCGAGCCGCGTGCCCTCGGGCAGCGGCAGCGCGCCGATGACGAAGCTGACGAGCTCCCGCTCGAGCTCGATCACGAGCTGCTCGGAGTCGGGCCGCGTGGCCTGCACGTACCGCACGAGGGTGAGGGCGCCGCCGCCGAGGTGGGCGATCGTGATCGGCTCGCCGCGGGGCCGCACGGTGTCCACCGCGGCGGCGATGCGGCGGAGGTACTCGTGGGCGATCCGCGAGGGGTCCTCGAGGTCCACGTGCGACTGCTCGATCCCTCCGATCCTCAGCACCCACCCCTCGTCCCAGTCGGAGCGCTCGACCACGGCGGGCAGGTCGCTCTCGGTCAGGTGCACGGTGCGCGGTCGGGCCGGGCCTCCGGGGCGGGGGAGATCGTCGTCCCGGGGGTCGGGGGCGGTGACGGTGCGCGCCATCAGAGGCCGCGGGCGAGGTCGTCGATCACGGTGCGGGCGGGGACCGCGCGTGCCGCACGGAACCCGGTGCCGGCCCAGAGGTGCACGAGCTCGGCCAGGCCGCGGCGGCTCGCCTCGGCCCGCAGGGCGCGGGTCAGGTGGTGCACGGCGGGGTAGGCGGTGGGCGCCTCGGCGTCGTGCCGCTCGAGGAACGGGGTGCGCAGCGCGCGGGCGGGCCGTCCGGTGAAGGCGCGGGTGACGGCGGTGGCGGTGAAGCGCGGGTCGGCGAGGGCCTCGCGGTGCGTCGCGGAGGTCCCGGCCTCCTCGGCGCGCAGCAGCAGGGTGCCGACGGCGACCGCCTCGGCCCCGGACTCCCGGAGCGCGGTCACGGCGGCCGTGCCGTCCACGCCGCCGGCGGCGACGATCGGGAGCGTGCTCCGTGCACGGACGGCGCGCACCACGGCCGCGGTGTCCTCCTCGCCGATCCGCCGCCCCGGGTCCCAGGTGCCGGAGTGGCCGCCCGCTCGCGGACCCTGCGCGACGAGGCCGTCGGCCCCGCGCGCCTCCGCCTCGCGGGCCTCCTCGGGCGTCGTCACGGTGACGAGCACCCGGGAGCCGGCGCGCTGCAGGGCGGCGACGTCGGCCGCCGTGGGCGGGGCGAAGGTGAAGGTCACGAGCGGGACGGGATCGTCGAGGAGCAGCGCGAGCTTCGCGGGGTAGGCGTCGTCGTCCGCGCGCGGCGCGGGGTCGAGGGTCAGGCCCAGCTGCTCCGCCTCGGGGGCGAGGCGCTCCGCATAGCGGGCGAAGGCGGCCCGGTCGAGGTCCTGTGGACCGGGCACGAAGAGGTTCACGCCGAAGGGGCGGCCGGTGGCGCGCGCCGCGGAGATCCGCTCGGCGAGGTCCTCGGGGGAGAGGTAGCCCCCGGCGACCATCGGCAGCGCGCCGGCGGAGGCGAGGGCGGCGACGAGCGCGGGGGAGCTGGGGCCGCCGGCCATCGGTGCTCCCACGAGGGGGAGGTCGACGCCGAGGGAGGGCAGCAGCGGGGTCGGGGTCATGGTCCGACGGTAGCCCTCGGGAGCCGGGATCGGCGCACCGGGAGCGCGGAGCCCCTGTCGGACGGCGACGACGTCTCCCGCCCGGTCAGAGCAGGACGACGCCGACGATCCCGGTGGTGAGGGTCGCGAGCCCGAGCAGCACGGTCCACGGCGAGAGCCGGCTCCGACGGAACGTCATCGTCGTCGAGTAGAGCGTGAGGATCGTGATGAGCAGCAGGATGAAGGCGCTCGCGAGGAGGATCAGGCCGGTGCTGCTCACGGGGACCTCCTCGGGGTGCTGGTCGCGACGGCCATGATCCCACGCCGTTCCCGGCGGCCGGGCGCGCCCGCGTGAGGGATGGGGCACTCCCCTTCCCCCATGCGAGCGGGCGGGCCGTCCGTCGATCAGCGGAGGCGGCGTCGGTAGACGGCCGCGGCGGCGATGCCGGCGAGGACGAGGATCCCGAGCAGCCAGCCGAGCGCCGTCACGATCTCCCCGCCGACGGGCTCCTGGGCGAGCAGGGCGCGCAGCGTGTCCACGATCGAGGTCACGGGCTGGTGCCGGGCGAACCAGGCCACCGGGGCCGGCATGGAGTCCGTGGGGACGAAGGCGGAGCTGATGAAGGGCAGGAAGATGAGCGGGTAGCTGAAGGCGCTCGCCCCGTCGACCGTCCTCGCTGCGAGCCCGGCGATCACCGCGATCCAGGTGAGCGTGAGGGTGAACAGGGCGAGGATGCCGATCACGGCGAGCCACGCCCCGAGGGAGGCCCCGCTGCGGAAGCCGAGCAGCAGCGCGATGCCGATCACCAGGCCGGCGGAGACGAGGTTCGCGACGAGGGAGGTGAGCACGTGCGCCCACAGGATGCTCGACCGCGCGATCGGCATCGACTGGAGCCGCTCGACCATCCCGCCCTGCATGTCCTGGAACAGCCGGTACGAGGTGTACGCGACACCGGAGGCGATCGTGATGAGCAGGATCCCCGGCAGCAGGTAGTCGACGTAGGAGCCGCCGGAGCCGGTCTCGATGGCGCCGCCGAGCACGAACACGAACAGCAGCAGGATCGCGACCGGGGTGAGGGCGGTGGTGATGATGGTGTCGGGGCTGCGGAGGATGTGCCGCAGGGAGCGCGCGGTGAGCACCCGGGTATCGCTGATCATGTGCGCGGTGGTCATCGGAGGTCCTCGTTCGTCCGCTGGGTGGTGGGCTCGCCGACGAGGGTGAGGAACACGTCCTCGAGGGAGGGGCGCTTCTCGACGTGCTCGATCTCGGCGGGCGGGAGCAGCCGGCGGAGGTCCTCGAGGGTGCCGTGCTGGATGATCCGGCCCCCGTGCAGGACGGCGATGGAGTCGGCGAGCCGCTCGGCCTCCTCGAGGTGCTGCGTGGTCAGCAGGACGGTGGTGCCGGCCGCGGCGAGGGCGCTGATCGTCCTCCAGGTCTCGAGGCGGGAGGTGGGGTCGAGCCCGGTCGTCGGCTCGTCGAGGACGATGATCGGCGGGTCGCCGACGAGGCTCATGGCGATGTCGAGGCGGCGTCGCATGCCGCCCGAGTAGGTCGCCGCGGGCCGGCGCCCCGCCTCGGTCAGGGAGAAGCGCTCGAGGAGCTCGTCGGCGACGCGACCGGGCCTGCTCAGATGGCGGAGCCGGGCGACCAGGACCAGGTTCTCGCGGCCGGTGAGGACGCCGTCGACCGCGGCGAACTGGCCGGTGAGGCTCAGTGCTCCGCGCACGGCGGCGGGATCGGAGCCCAGGTCGTGCCCGTCGACGAGGGCGGTGCCGGCGTCGGGCGTGATCAGGGTGGACAGGATCCGCACGAGCGTCGTCTTGCCGGCCCCGTTGGAGCCGAGCAGCGCGAGGACGGTGCCGCGCGGGATGTCGAGGTCGACCCCGCGCAGCACGGCGAGGTCGCCGAAGGACTTCTCGATGCCGCGGATCCGCAGGGCAGGCTCGGCCGCGGGCGGGCGAGCAGGGGTGGTGGCGGTCGCCGGTGCGGGACTCATGTCGTGTCTCCTTCGGATGGGCAGGGTCAGGGGCGGCGCACGAGCACGTCGCCGAAGCGGGTCACGGCCCGGATGCGGGCGGTGGGCCAGCCCTCGAGGGGGCCGTCGGCGGGGGTGAGGAGGTTCCGGGCGGTCCCGTGCTCGGTCGCGAGGTCGAGATGGGCGGCGGTGCCCTCGGGGACCCCCACCTCGATCGACCCGAAGGACGTCGTGAGGGACGCGCTGCCGGCGTCGATCCGGTCCACGCGCAGGCTCCCGTGCGCGGTCCGCGCCGTGAGGTCGCCGTGGAGGGTGCCGACGGTGAGGTCGGCGTGGGCCCCGGTGATCTCGAGGGTCCCCTCGACCCGGTCGACGATGGTGGTGCCGTTCGCGGCGCGGACGCCGCCCTCGCCCCTGAGCGCGCCGATGCGCACGGAGCCGGCGCCCACCTCGACGTTCACGTCGCCCTCGATGCGGTCGACCACGGCGGAGCCGGCGCTCACCGTCAGGGCGAGGCGCGTGACCTCGGCGAGACGGGCGTCGCCGCTCGCGAGCGTCGCGTCGACGGCGCCGAGGGTGCCCTCGGTGAGCAGGGACCCGGCCCTGCCGCGCACGGAGGATCCGGTGGGGAGCTCGACCGTGACCTGTGCCGTGCCGGCGGAGAACGGCCGCACGTACTGCTTCCATGCGCCGGGGGAGGTGACGGTGAGGGTGTCGTCACGGTGCTCGACCCGGATCTCCTCGGCGGCGCGGACGCTGCCGCTGCGGTCGGGGTCCGAGGGGAGCACCGTCACGACGGCGTCCTCGCGGTCGGAGGCGATGAGGTGGACGACGGCGGTGGGGACGTCGAGGACGAGGTCGAGCGGGGCGGTGGCGGCGAAGGTGGGCATGGGGTGCTCCAGGGGTGGTGTCGTCGTGGTGTCGTGCGTGGGGCCGTGTGCCGGGAGGTGGGCTCAGCTCACCCAGCCGGTGATGCGCCGGCCGTGCGTCGCGGGCGGGGTCGGTGCGCCGACGGGCTGCTCGAGCGCGGCGGCCACCGCGCGGACGAGCCAGGTGTTCACGGAGACGCCGTCGCGGGCGGCGGCGGCCTCGGTCCGGGACTTGAGGTGGTCGGGCAGGCGCAGGGTGGTGCGGGAGGTGGCGCCGCCCTCGGGCTCCGCCGCCGGAGCGCTGTGCTCGGGGGCGGGAGGCGTGCTGGTCGTGGCCTCGGAGGGGGCCTCCGGGCCGGGCGTGATGACGAGCTCGGGGCTGCCGCCGCGCAGGCGCACGTCGACGGCGGTCGGGGCGAGCCGGGTCGAGATCTCCGCGGTCGCGTCGGAGAGCGCCTCGAGCAGCATCAGGCGGGCGGCGGCGTCGAGGGCGGGGGTGAGCCGGTCGGCGAGCGCGGACGCCTCCTCGCCGCCCGCGGCGGCCGCGGCGGTGAGCTGGTGCTGGAGGTGGTCGACGTAGCGGGAGAGGTCCATGGCGTCATGGTGACACCATTCGTGGTGTCACGCAAGGGGGCGTTCCCCTCGTCGTCGCGCAAGGGTCGAGATGTGCTCTGCAGCACACTCGGGGTCGACGGGAATGATGCCGATCCCTGCGTAGTTGAGCCTGGTGTACTCAGGTTCGGTGAGCCGCAGATTGACAACCGTGATCGGTGGTCCTGTACTTGAGCCGTAGTCACTCAATCGTGCCGCCGGCCAGGCGGCCGGCGGAGCCGCGGACCCCGCGGCCAGTCGAATCACCGCGGCGCCAGCGCCGCAGAAGGGCAGGCACACATGTCCCGTGTCGTCGGAATCGATCTCGGCACCACCAACTCCGTCGTCTCCGTCCTCGAGGGCGGGCAGCCGACGGTCATCGCGAACGCCGAGGGCGCGCGCACCACCCCGTCCGTCGTCGCCTTCTCCAAGCAGGGCGAGGTGCTCGTCGGCGAGGTCGCCAAGCGCCAGGCCGTCACCAACGTCGACCGCACGATCGCCTCGGTCAAGCGCCACATGGGCACCGACTGGACCGTGGAGAT
Organism: Brachybacterium sp. NBEC-018; assembly: GCF_024860185.1. Lineage (NCBI taxonomy): Bacteria > Bacillati > Actinomycetota > Actinomycetes > Micrococcales > Dermabacteraceae > Brachybacterium > Brachybacterium sp. NBEC-018. Next base: position 3,109,307 of record NZ_CP100650.1, on the reverse strand, counting down.
CGACGACAAGAAGTACACCCCGCAGGAGATCAGCGCCCGCACCCTCGGCAAGCTGAAGAAGGACGCCGAGTCCTACCTCGGCGAGACCGTCACCGACGCCGTCATCACGGTGCCCGCGTACTTCAGCGACTCCGAGCGCCAGGCCACGAAGGACGCCGGCACGATCGCCGGCCTCAACGTCCTGCGCATCATCAACGAGCCCACCGCGGCGGCCCTCGCCTACGGCCTCGAGAAGGGCCAGGACGACGAGCAGATCCTCGTCTTCGACCTCGGCGGCGGCACCTTCGACGTGTCCCTCCTCGAGGTGAGCAAGGACGAGGACGGCTCCGCCATCCAGGTCCAGGCGACCGCGGGCGACAACCGCCTCGGCGGCGACGACTGGGACCAGAAGATCGTCGACTGGCTGATCTCCCAGGTGAAGTCGAAGGACGGCGTGGACCTCTCGAAGGACCGCATCGCCCTGCAGCGCCTCAAGGAGGCCGCCGAGCAGGCGAAGAAGGAGCTCTCCTCCTCGACCTCCACGTCCATCTCGCTGCAGTACCTCTCCATGTCGGAGAACGGCCCGCTGCACCTGGACGAGAAGCTCACCCGCGCGCAGTTCGAGGACATGACCAAGGACCTCCTCGAGCGCACCAAGGCGCCCTTCCACCAGGTGATCAAGGACGCCGGCGTGAAGATCTCCGACATCGACCACGTGGTCCTCGTGGGCGGCTCGACCCGCATGCCCGCGGTCTCCGAGGTCGTCAAGGAGCTCACCGGCAAGGAGCCCAACAAGGGCGTCAACCCGGACGAGGTCGTCGCCGTCGGCGCCGCTCTCCAGGCCGCCGTCATCAAGGGCGAGCGCAAGGACGTCCTGCTCATGGACGTCACCCCGCTCTCCCTCGGCATCGAGACCAAGGGCGGCGTGATGACCAAGCTCATCGAGCGCAACGCGGCCATCCCGACGAAGACCTCCGAGGTGTTCTCCACCGCGGAGGACAACCAGCCCTCCGTCGCGATCCAGGTGTTCCAGGGCGAGCGTCAGTTCACCCGTGACAACAAGCTGCTCGGGACCTTCGAGCTGACCGGCATCGCGCCGGCCCCGCGCGGGATCCCGCAGGTCGAGGTCACCTTCGACATCGACTCCAACGGCATCGTGCACGTCACCGCCAAGGACCGCGGCACCGGCAACGAGCAGTCCATCCAGATCACCGGCGGCTCCGCCCTCTCCAAGGACGACATCGACCGCATGGTGAAGGACGCCGAGGCCCACGCCGCGGAGGACGAGGAGCGCCGCAAGAACGCCGACGCCCGCAACACGCTCGAGCAGCTGACCTACCAGGGCGACAAGCTCCTGGCCGACAACGCCGACAAGATCTCCGACGCGGACCGCACGCAGGCCGAGGACGCCATCAAGGCGGGCAAGGAGCTGCTGGCCACCGAGGACGCCTCCACCGAGGACCTCGAGGCCAAGCGCGACGCGCTCAACGAGGCCCTGCAGGCCGTGGGCACCGCGATCTACGCCCAGCAGGGCGACGCCGCGGGCGCCGAGGGCGCCGAGGGCACCGCCGACGACGCCTCCTCCTCGGACGAGGACGTCGTGGACGCGGAGATCGTGGACGAGGACGAGGAGAAGAAGTGATGACCGAGGACCGGAGCACCCCCGACGACGCGCAGCGGCCCGAGGGTGAGCCGAGGTTCTCCTTCACCGACAAGCGCAAGGTCGACCCGCAGGACGGCAGCGTCCGTCCTGCGGGGGAGACCCCCGCTCCGCAGGAGCCGCAGGACGAGGCCGTCGACCCGATCGACGCCGAGGCCGCGCAGCTCTTCGAGGAGGCCGCCGCCTCCGAGGCCGACGGGCGGGTCGCCGAGCTCGAGGCGCAGGTCGCGTCCCTCACCGACCAGCTCAAGCGTGAGCAGGCGGAGTACGTCAACTCCCGCCGTCGCATCGAGCAGGCCGCGGAGACGGCGAAGGAGGCGGCCGCGAGCCGCGTCCTCGCCTCGCTCATCGGCGTGCTCGACGACATCGAGCTGGGACGGCAGCACGGCGACATCGCCGAGGGCACCCCGTTCCACTCGATCACCGGGAAGCTCCTGGAGACGCTGCGCTCGCAGGGCCTCGAGAGCTTCGGCGCGGTGGGCGACGAGTTCGACCCGTCCCTCCACGAGGCCCTGATGCACCAGGACTCCGAGGAGGCCACCTCCACCACGGTGACGATGGTCATGCAGCCCGGGTACACGGTGGGCGGTCGCGTCGTGCGGCCGGCCCGCGTGGCCACCCAGGGCCCCGCCTGACCCTCGCCCCCTCCCCGGCCGCGGGGTCCGTCGGACCCGCTCCGACGGGCCCCGCGGCCGGGCCCTTCCCGTCGTGACCCCGTGCCACGACCCCCCCCATCGACGCTCCCCGGAAGGAGACGCGGCACATGTCCGGACAGGACTGGATCGACAAGGACTTCTACGCGGTCCTCGGCGTCTCGAAGGACGCCGATGCCGCGGCGATCAAGAAGGCGTACCGGAAGAAGGCCAAGGAGCTGCACCCGGACCGCCACCCCGACGACCCCACGGCCGAGGACCGTTTCAAGGCGGTCGGCGAGGCCTACTCGGTGCTCAACGACCCCGAGCAGCGTCAGCAGTACGACGCGATCCGCGCGATGGGCTCGGGCGGCGCCCGGTTCTCCGCCGGGCAGGGCGGCGCCTCCGGTGCCGGCTTCGACGACGTCTTCTCCGCCATGTTCGGCGGAGCGGGCGGCCGCGCCGGCGGCTTCCCCGGCACCGGTGGCGGCGGCGCGAACCCCGACCTCGACGACATCCTGCGGATGTTCAAACAGGGCGGCGGCCCGGGCGGGCCCGCGGGCTTCTCGGCCGGCCCCCGCGGCGGCGAGGACGTCACCGCGCGCACCCGCATCACCTTCCGCCAGGCGGCGCTCGGCACCGAGGTGACGGCGAGCGTCGAGGGCCGGTCGGTCACCGCCCGTATCCCCGCGGGGGTCCACGACGGCCAGAAGATCCGCCTGCGCGGCAAGGGCCGCCCCGGTCAGGGCGGCGGCCCCGCGGGCGACCTCCTGCTCCTGCTCCAGGTGGACCCCCACCCGGTGTGGACCATGGACGGGAAGAACCTGCGCCTCACGGTCCCCGTCGCCTTCGACGAGGCCGTGCTCGGCACGACCCTCGAGGTGCCGCTGCTCGATGGCGGCAGCGTGCGCATGAAGGTCCCCGCGGGCACCCCCTCGGGGCGCGTGCTGCGCGCCCGGGGCAAGGGCCTCGCGACGTCCAAGGGCACCGGCGACCTGCTGGTGACCCTCGAGGTCGCCGTCCCCTCGCACGTCGAGGGCGCGGCGAAGCAGGCCGTCGAGGACCTCCGTGCGGCCCTCGGCGACGAGGACCCGCGCGCCGGTCTGGCCGAGGCCGCCGCGCGCTGACATCCTGGCGGGCCTCGCCCACGCGGCGAGGCCCGTCGGATCATCCAGGGAAGGAGCGGCGCATGGCACCGCAGCAGCGTTTCGACGAGCGGGCCCCCGTCTTCGTCATCTCCGTCGCGGCGGAGCTCTCCGGCATGCACCCGCAGACCCTGCGCCAGTACGACCGCCTGGGGCTCGTCTCCCCGCAGCGCACGAGCGGGCGCGGTCGCCGCTACAGCGCGCGGGACGTGGCGAACCTGCGCGAGGTCCAGCGGCTCTCCCAGGAGGAGGGCATCAACCTCGCCGGCATCAAGCGCATCCTCGAGCTGCAGGAGGAGGTCGGCGCCCTCCAGGAGCAGCTGGAACGCGTGAGCGAGGCGCTCGCCGCGATGACGCCGAGCGACCGTCGGCGCGTGTTCTCCGCCGACCGGACCGGTGAGGTCAGCGCGCTGCGGCGCGGGGAGCGCCCGGGGCGCCGGCAGTCCGGCGCGCTCGTGCTGTGGCGCCCGCCCCGGCGCGGCGGCGGGGCGTGACGCCCGCGGCGTCGTAGATCGCCGCGAGGTGCTCCGCGACCCGGTCGAGGTCGACGTCCTCCGCGGCCGCGCGGCCCTCCGCGCGGAGATCCGCGAGCTCCCCGTCCAGGAGCGCCCGCAGCTTCCGCGCGGTCGCCGCGACGAAGGCGGGTCCCTCGCCGGTCACCTGGTGGGTGACCTCGCCGTCCGGGAACTGGTCGCGGTACAGGGGGATGCCGCGCACGAGCACGGGAGCGCCGCATGCGAGCGCCTCGAGCAGCACGATCCCCTCGGTCTCCTCCGTGGTGAGGAAGCAGAAGGCGTCCGCCCCGCAGTAGGCGTCGCGGAGCTCGGCGGCCTGCACGTAGCCCGGGAAGAGGGCGTTCGGGGGAGCGCCCGCGAGGGCCCGGCGCACGGCGGCGGTGAGCATCCGCGGGTCCGTGCGGCCGTACCAGACGAAGGTGGTGCCGGGCATGGACCGGGCGAGCTCCACCCAGTCGACGATGCCCTTGCGCACGAGCTGCATGCCGACGCTCACGACGACCTCCGCCTCCGGGGCGAGGCCCAGGCTCTCGCGGAGCCGACCGCGGGCCGACGGGTCCGGGCGGAAGAACGACGTGTCCACGCCGTTGGAGAGTACGTGGATCGGCGCCCGCAGGCCGTACTTCGGCGCGGAGATGAGCTCGCGCGCGTAGCCGCTCGGGGTGACGACCGCGTCGCCGCGGCGGTACAGGTGGGCGATCCAGCGCCGGAACAGCGGCGCGACCGCGTTCGCCCCCGTGAAGGAGTCGCGGAAGTCGTCCTCCGTGGAGTGCGCCCACATGAGCACGGGCCGGCGCCGCAGCCGCGCCCAGCGGGCGAGCAGCGGGGTGTCCGGGAAGGGCGTGTTCAGGTGCACCACGTCGAAGTCGTCCAGCGGACTGCGGACGACCTCGTGGCCGAGCGACCGGATCACCTTCTCCTGGTGCCGGATCGCCGCGCCGATCCCGGACTCGCGGGCCAGCTGGTCCATGCCGCGGGGGACGAGCACCCGCAGCCGCGGTGCAGGGTCCTGCGCGGGGACGGGGGCGGGGCCGCTCATGCGGCGAGGGGCTCGAGCGCGAGGACCCGCAGCGGGGAGCGCCGCTCGATCGCCGAGCGGTACACCGACAGCACCGAGGAGCCGAAGGCCCGCGAGCCGAAGGTCGCGTGGACGTGGGCGACGCCCTCGTGGGACATGGCCGCGCGCAGCAGGTCGTCGCCGAGCATCTGGTCGAGGTGGGCGGCGAAGTCCGCCGCGCCGTCGTACTGCCAGCCGGTGCGGCCGTCGACGACGACGCGGGCCAGGGACGGGTCGCGGCGGCACAGCAGCGGCAGGCCGCAGGCCATCGCCTCGATGAAGGTGAGGCCCTGGGTCTCGGAGAGCGAGGCGGAGACGAAGAGGTCGCCGATCCGGTACCAGCGCTGCACCTCGGAGGGGTCCACGACGCCGGCGAAGACGACCCGGTCGCTCACGCCGCGCGCGGCGGCATGGGCGACGAGCTCCTCGCGGTAGGGGCCGTCTCCCACGAGCACGAGCACGCTGTCCTCGCGGCCCGCGCCGGCGACCAGGTCGATCACCTCGTCGAGGTTCTTCTCCTTCGCCAGGCGCGCCACGGAGAGCAGCACCCGCTGGTCGGGCCGGATGCCGAGGCCCGCGCGGAGCTCGGCCGCGTCGTGCAGCTCGGCCTCGGTGCGGGCCGGGCGGAAGCGGTCGAGGTCCAGCCCCGTGGGGATGACGTACTGCGGGCGGGTCACGCCGTAGCCGGCGAGCAGTCGGGCGACCTTCTCGGTGGGCACGACGACCGCGTCGGTGCCGTCGAGCACGCGGCGGGAGAAGGTCGCGACGACCTTCCGGCCCACGGTGCGGCTCGGGGAGTAGTAGTGCGTGTAGTCCTCGTAGATCGTGTGGTACGTGTGCACGATCGGCACGTCGAGCGCACGGGCGATCTTGCGGGCCCACATGTGGGAGGAGAACTCGCAGTGCGAGTGGATGACGTCAGGGTGCCAGCGGAGGATCTCGCGGAGCACGCGCTTGGAGGCGGGCATGCCGATCCGGGCGCTGTCGTAGACCATGCCGGCGGAGACGGAGCCGATCCGGTACACGCCGTCCTCGTTGCGGGTGCGCAGGCCGGAGGCGAGGGTCAGCACCCGCACGTCGCAGCCCAGGGCGATCAGCTCGCGGCGCAGGGTGGCGACCGAGGCCACCACGCCGTTGACCACGGGCTCCCACCAGTCGGTGGTCAGCAGGACCCGCAGCGGCCGGCCCGAGCCGGTCGTCCGTTCCGCATGTCGCTTCCTCATCACGTGCACCCCCCGAGCCTCGCACCTGGGAACGCCGGGGACATCCTCCGCGCGGTGGAACTTCGTCCGACCACGGTCTGATCCTCGGTGCTGCCGGGTGATCCCGGACCGGTGCATGCTCATACGTCGAGCGTAGGGCGGGGTTCGGGGAGCGACGACGGGGCACGCCCGTGACGTTGCGGAGTGTTACCCCCTTGTGTGCTCCTCGGACACCTGATAGGTGGCTGTGAACGAGGTGGAGGCGAGCTGCTGGGTGAAGATCGCGAAGCGCGCGGCCACGTGGGGCGCCGCCGGATCCGCCTCGAGGTGCTCCACGGGCAGCGCGTGCACGGTGAACACGTAGCGGTGCGGGGGACCGGCCGGGGGCTCGGGCCCGTCGTAGCCGGGGTTGCCGAAGTCGTTGACGGCCTGGCGGATCCTGGGATGCTCGCGCTCGAGGCCCGCGGGGAGCGAGGTGGTCGCGGCGGGCACGTCCCAGGCGATCCAGTGCCAGAAGCCGGAGCCCGTCGGCGCGTCGGGGTCGTAACAGGTCACCGCGAAGGAGCGGGTGCCCTCGGGGGCGCCGCTCCAGGCGAGGTCCGGGGACAGGTTCTGCCCGCCCTGCGAGGCCACCAGCTGCGGCGGCCCCACGACGGAGCCGTCCGGGAGGGCGCGGGAGACGAGGGTGAAGGCGTCGGCGTCGGTCATGGCGCCACCCTAGGAAGACGGCCCCCGCCTGTCGAGGCGGGGGCCGTCCGGGGACCGGGGCGCGGGAGCGCGGGAGCGGGGTGCTCAGAACCCGAGCGCCGTGGGCCGGGGGTAGTGGCGCAGGAACTTGCGCACCTGGTTGGCCTTCGCGACCGCGACGTAGCCGCGGCGGCGCGGCCCCTCGACGGGCGAGGCGAGCGGGTGCACGGTGCGGCGGCGGCCGATCGCGCGCACCCGGGCCCGCAGCGCCGGGTCGACGATGTAGCGCCGCAGCAGGGCCCACGGGACGATCGAGTAGAGGATCTCCGCGGTGGGGACCATGCGCTCGATCGCGCGGTCCTCGACCATGTCCGCGACGACGGGGATCGCGACGTTCGCCCCGGCGGCGGTCATGTAGTAGTTGTTGCGGCCGATCCGCGGGTTCACCTCGAAGAACTTCGCGACTCCGTCGCGGGGGTCCACCTTCACGTCGAAGTTCGCGAAGCCGCGGTAGCCGGTGCGGCGCAGGAACCGCTCGGACTGCACGAGCACGTCGCCGAGGTCGGTCGTGAACATCGCGGCGGGGTTCCCGAGCGCCCCGGGGGTGTGCTCCTCGAGCAGCACGTGGGCGCCGCCGAGCAGGGTCACCTCGCCGCGGGTGTCGACGTACGCGGTCACCGAGAGCATGGCGGTGTCGTCACCGGGGATGAGCTCCTGGACGACGAAGCGGTCGGTGTAGCCGGCCCTCTGGAGCCGGCCGGCGAGGTCCTCGAGCTCGGCGCGGTCCGCGATCTCGAAGACCTTCCGCTTGCCGGGGAAGCTCACCGCGGAGTACGCCGAGGAGCGGGAGGCCTTCGCGACGACCGGGAAGTCCCAGGGGATCTCCGGGATCTCCGGCAGCGCGCCGCCCGCGAAGTCCAGGACGATCGTGCCCGGGGTGGGCACGCCGATCTCCTCGCAGGTGAGGGAGAAGGTCGCCTTGTCGGCGACCGCGGCGAGGACGTCGTCCCCGAGCAGCGGCAGGTGGAAGAACTCGCCGAGGGCCTCCCGGTGATTCGCGAGGAGCAGCACGAGGAAGTCGGCGTTGGCGAGCAGGATCGGGCGCAGACCGGCGGCCTTCTTCTCGCGGCCCACGGCGAGCAGCGCCTGGACCATCGCGTCCTCGGAGGCGTCCGCGCCGAGCTCACGGGTGGTGAGGAGGCGCGAGTCCGCGACGGGGCCGGAGACGGTGCGGGTGACGACGGTCGCGACGGTGCCGTAGCGCTCGTGGAAGGCGCGGGCGAGGGCGTAGACGCCGATGTCGCCGCCCAGCAGGACGAGGTCGACGCCGGGGGTGCTCGGGGTGCCGGTCATGGGGGAGGGGTCCTTTGCTCAGAAGCCGGAGTCGGTGGGCCGCGGGTAGACGGCGCGGTACTTGCGCACGAAGTTCAGCCCGGAGACGGTCGCGTAGGCGCGCATCCACAGGCCCTCGGGGCCGTAGCGGAAGGGGTTCGCCAGGCGCGTGCGGGCCAGGCGCTTCACGCGCGAGCGGAGCACGGGGTCGCGCAGGTAGCGCAGCACGAGCGGCACGGGGAGGATCGAGTAGAGCACGGGCTCGGTCACCCGCACGGGCGTGATGTCCCGCCCGTGGACGCGGTCCTCGACGACGTGACGGGCGACGGACTCGCCGGTCGCGGTGACGTAGTAGTTGTTGCGGCCGATCCGCGGGTTGATCTCGAAGAAGCACTCGCGGCCGGTGCGGGGGTCGACCTTCACGTCGAAGTTCGCGAAGCCCACGTAGTCCACGGCGTCGAGGAAGCGGGCGGCGGCGTCGGTGAGGGTCGGGAAGTCGCCGGTGACCATCGCGGCCGGACGGCCCAGCGCCTCGGGGGTGTGCTCGCCGAGCAGCACCTGCGCGGCGCACAGCAGGGTGACCTTCCCCCGGCTGCTGCGGTAGGCGGTGATCGAGCGCTCGGCGGTGTCGTCCCCGGGGATGAGCTCCTGGAACAGGAAGCGCCCGGTGAAGCCGGCGGCCCGGAGATCCGCGACGAGCTCCTGCTGCTGCGCGGCGGTCTCGAGGAAGAAGACCTTGCGCTTCCCGGGGAAGTGCACGTCGTGGTACTCCGCCGTGTTGGCGGCCTTGCCGACGACCGGGTAGGACCAGGGCAGCTCCGCGGTGCCGTTCCAGCCGTCCTCCTCCTGGCGGGAGAAGTCGACGACGACGGTGGGGACGGTGCCGATGCCGAGCTCCTCGCACAGCTCGGCGAACTCCGCCTTGTCGGCGAGGCGCTCGAGGAGCTCCGCGGGCACCTGCGCGAGCAGGTAGTGCGGCTCGAGGTCGTCGCGGAAGCGGTTGATGAAGGCGATCAGCGAGTCGGCGTTCGTCAGCAGCAGGGCGGGGCGGCCCTCGGGGCGCTGCGCGGCGAGGTCGAGGAGCGCGTCGCGCATGTCCTCGTCGGTCGCGTCGGCGCCGAGCGCGACGAGGTCGGTGGAGACGGTGCGGGCGTTCATCTCCACGGGGATCCGCACCACGGTGGTGCATCGCATCCCGTACTGCTGGTGGAAGGCGATCGTGAGGTTCAGGGAGTTCAGTCCCGCCCCGAGGACGACGACGTCGAAGCCGGGATCGGTCGGCGTGGAGGGCGTGCGCATAGGGGCGATCCTAACGAGGGCGCGGGCCCGGGCCGCGCAGCCACACGGCTGCGCGGCCCAGGTCACGCCGGGAGCCGGTGTCAGGCCGTGCGCAGCCAGACGGCGGTGTCCGCGGGGAGCTCGCCGGCGGGAGCCGGGTGCTCCCCGGAGCCGACGAGCACCTCGGCGCCCGCGAGCGCGGAGGGCAGGGCGACGGTCTCCTCCGAGGTGTTCACGAGCACCGTGACCTCGCCGCGGCGCACGCCGAGCACGCCCGCGGGCAGGCCGTCGAGGAAGGCGACGCCCGCCTCGGGACGCCCCAGTCCGAGCTCCGAGCGCAGCGCGAGGGCGCGGCGGTACATCTCCAGCGTCGAGCCCTCGCGGCCGGACTGGGCGTCCGCCGCGAGCGGTCCGAACTCGGCGGGCTGGGGGAGCCAGGACTCCCCGGTCGCGGAGAAGCCGAAGGCGGGGGCGTGCTGCTCCCAGGGCAGCGGCACCCGGCAGCCGTCGCGGCCGGGGACGCCCGCGCGGTGGTGGGAGGGGTCCTCGCGCAGCTCGTCGGGGATGTCGCGCACCTCCGGCAGGCCCAGCTCCTCCCCCTGGTACAGGTAGGCGGCGCCCGGCAGGGCCAGCATGAGCAGCGTCGCGGCGCGGGCGCGGGCGAGGCCCAACGCGGCGTCGGGCTCCTCGTCGCGGGCGAGGCCCTCGCCGAAGGCGTGGTCGGGGGCGAAGCCGTAGCGGGAGGCGTGGCGGATGACGTCGTGGTTGGAGAGCACCCAGGTGGTGGGGGCGTCGACGGCGTCGGCGAGGGCGAGCGGCTTCTCGATCGCGGCGCGCATCGTCTCCACGCCCCAGCGCGCCTGGAGGAAGCCGAAGTTGAAGGACTGGTGCGCCTCCTCCCGGCCGATGTAGAGCGGCAGGCGGTGCTCGGGGATCCAGGCCTCGAGCACCATCATGCGATCGCCCTCGTAGGAGTCGACGATCGGCCGCCACTCGCGGTAGATGTCCAGCACGCCGTCGTTGTCGAAGTAGACGGGGACCTCGCCCTCGGGGATGTCGATGAGCCCCTCGGCGTTGACGGTCGCGTCCGGCAGCCCCTCGGGCTTGACCATGCCGTGCGCGACGTCGACCCGGAAGCCGTCGGCCCCGCGGTCCAGCCAGAAGCGCAGCACGCCCTGGAACATCTCGTGGACGGCGGGGTTCTCCCAGTTCCAGTCCGGCTGGGTGGTGTCGAAGATGTGCAGGTACCACTGGCCGGGGGTGCCGTCGGCCTCCGTCACGCGGGTCCAGGCGGGTCCGTGGAAGATCGAGGTCCAGTTGTTCGGCGGCAGCTCGCCGTGCTCGCCGCGTCCCTCGCGGAACACGTACATGTCCCGCTCGGGGGAGCCGGGGGCGGCGGCGAGCGCCTGCTGGAAGAGCACGTGGTCGCTCGAGGAGTGGTTCGGGACGAGGTCCACGATCACCTTGAGGCCCAGGGCGTGCGCCTGCTCGATCAGGGCGTCGGCGTCGGCGAGGGTGCCGAAGCGGGGGTCGACGTCCGTGTAGTCGGCGACGTCGTAGCCGGCGTCGTTCTGGGGCGAGGTGTAGAAGGGGGACAGCCAGAGGGCGTCGACCCCGAGATCGCGGAGGTAGGGCAGGCGGGCGGTCACGCCGGGGAGGTCGCCCATGCCGTCGCCGTCGCTGTCGGCGAAGGAGCGCGGGTACACCTGGTACACGACGGCGTCGCGCCACCATTCGGCGCGGGCGGCCTGCTCGGACGATGCGGACTGCTCGAGGGGCGCGGGGGCGAGGGTCATGGGGTCCTTCCGGGGTGGGCCTGAGTCTCGGGACAGCTTCTCAGGAGTGGGGAGCGGGTGAGGCAGATCGGGAGCGGCGCGGACGCCGCTCAGGAGAGGGAGAGCACGATCGCGCCGGGGGCGGTGGCCGCGAGGCGGAGCACGGGCCCGTCGACGTCGGCGGTGACCGCGCCGACGGACTCCCGCACGGTGGGGGTCCCCACCGGCCCGGGGCCCTGCGGGTCCAGCAGGACCGGCGGATGGGCGTCGCGCGCGAGGTGCACGAGCACGTCGCCGTCCGGGTGCGTGCGCACGAAGGTGAGGGAGTCGGCCCCGGCATGGAGCCAGCGCAGGCCGCCGCGGCGCAGCGCGACCTGCTCGCGGCGCAGGCCCAGCAGTGCGCGGGTCGCGGCGAGCACCTCGGTGTCCACGGCCGTCGCGTCCTCGGCGGCGATCGCGTCCCAGGGCATCGGGGTGCGGGAGTGCTCCCCGGTGAGGCCCTCGGCGCCGATCTCGTCCCCGGCGAAGAGGGTCGGCACGCCGGGGAGGGTCGCGAGGGCGGCGACGGCGACGAGCTGCCGCTCCCGGGTCCCGACGACCGAGCGCGTGCGCGGGGTGTCGTGGCTCGAGAGCTGGTTCTGGGAGTGCAGGCGGGAGGGCCAGGGCAGGTGGGCGCCGTAGCCGGCGAGGGTGCGGCGCACGGCGGTGCCCGGCAGGGACGGCAGGGTCATCGGCAGTCCGAGCCAGTTGAGGGTCGAGGCGGGATCGGCGAGCCAGGCCCAGAGCGGGCGGGTGAAGCCCGCGTAGTTCATGGTGCCGTGCCAGCCGTCGCCGGCGAGGTCCCCCGAGGCGTCGTGGCCGTGCTCGGCGATCAGCCAGGTCTCCCGGCCGGTGCGCTCCTGCGCCTCCCGCAGGGTGCCGCGGATCTCGCGCGCGACCTCGTGGGTCACGTCCACGTCGCGGTGGCGGCCGGTCATGTTGGCGACGTCGATGCGCCAGCCGTCGGCCTCGATCGGCGCGTCGAGGTAGCGGCCCACCACCGATCCGGGGCCGCGGGTGAGGCGGTCCCGGAGCGCCTCGGAGCGCAGGTCGAGCTTGGGCAGCGAGGCGACGTCGAGCCAGCTGACGTAGCCGTCCGGGTGATCGGTGAAGAGGTAGAAGCCGGCCTCCTCGGAGGCAGGGTCCGCCTGGGCGGCGCGGAACCATTCGTGGGTGGCGCCCGTGTGGTTCGTGGTGAGGTCCAGCAGCAGGCGCATGCCGCGCTCGTGCAGCGCCGCGGAGAGCCGGGCGAGCGCCTCGTCTCCGCCCAGCAGCGGGTCCACGCGGTCGAAGGTCGAGGCGTCGTAGCGGTGCACGGAGCCGGCGGGGAAGACGGGCGTGAGGTAGAGGGTGTCCGCACCGAGGGAGGCGATGTGGTCGAGCCGGTCGATGACCCCGTCGAGGTCGCCGCCGTAGTACTGGCGGCCCGTGAGATCGCCGCGCACGGCGGGCTCCTCGTCCCAGGCCATGGGCACCGCCCAGCCCGGCAGCTCGGCGGGGGCGGGGCGGCCCCCGGCGTCGACGGGCACGCGGGCGCTGCGGGAGAAGCGGTCCGGGAAGACCTGATAGACGACCGCGTCGTCGACCCACTCCGGCGCGCCGTCGTGGGCCACGAGGCGGAAGTCGGTCGCGTCGGCCACGTCCCAGGGGACCAGGCCCGCGGCGGTGAGCCAGGCGTAGGCGGGCACGGGGGCGCCGGAGGCGGTCACCGCGCCGGGATCGGCGAGCACGCAGAAGCGGTAGCCCACCACGGGGTTCGCGGCGACGAGGGTCGTCGTGAACCAGCGGCCGCGCTCGCCGGGGGAGACCGGCTCCTCCTCGAGCGTGGCGGTGAGGATCTCCCCGTCGACCATGGCCCGCAGCGCGAGGGTGCGCGCCGGGTACGCGGCGGGCACCCACACGCGCAGGACGGCGGGGTCTCCGAGGCGCAGCGCGCCCTCGTGCCGCACGTGGCGGGGGCCGCCGTCGTGGTGCGGCTGCTCCGCGAGCGGCACGCCCGAGTCGTCGACGGGCAGGAGGCCGACGGGGCCGACGGGGCCGACGGGGAGATCGGTCACGGGGATCAGCCCTTCACGGCGCCGGCGGTCGAGCCGCCGACGATGTAGCGCTGGAGGAACTGGTACAGCACGATCACCGGGATCATGATCATCACGGAGCCCGCGGCGAAGACGCCGAGGTTGTTCGAGCGGTCCCCCGAGAGCAGGCCGTACAGGCCCACCGCGAGGGTCTTCTTGTCGTTCGCCGTGAGGAAGATCGAGCCCAGCAGGAACTCGCTGAGGACGCCCACGAGGGCGAGCAGCACGGTCGTGGCGAGGATCGGGGTGAGCGTGGGCAGCAGGATCCGGGAGAAGACCTGCCAGTGGCTCGCGCCGTCGATGATCGCGGCCTCGTCGAGCTCCTTCGGCACGGTGTCGAAGAAGCCCTTGATGAGCCACACCTGGCCCAGGGACCCGCCGAGCAGGACCACGATGTAGCCGGGAAGCGAGTTCAGGCCCAGGCCCGGGAAGATCTGGCCGAGGCCCGAGATCATCGTGTACACGGCGATCATCGCGAGCACCGAGGGGAACATCATGATCAGCAGCAGCGAGAGCAGGCCGATCCGGCGGCCCGCGAAGCGGAAGCGGCTGAACGCGTAGGCGGCGAGGGTCGAGAGGAACACCTGGACCACGGCGACGACGACGCACACGATGATCGTGTTGAGGTACCAGGTGAGGAACGGCCCGCGCGCGCCGGAGAGGAGCTCGCGGTAGTGCACGAGGCTGAAGGACTTCGGGATGATCCCGGTCGAGGAGACCGTGCCGAGCGGGTTCAGCGAGGCGGAGACCACGAAGAGGATCGGGAAGACCGCGAAGAGGACGGCGATGATGCCGACGACGTGGCGCCAGCCGATCTCGGCGAACCAGCGGCCGAGGGGGAGGCGCCGCTGCCGGGTGACGGAGGTGGGGGGAGTGCTCATGGTGGCCGCCTCTCAGTTGACGTCTTCGAGGACGTTCGTGAACCGGAACTGGATCGCCGCGAGGATGCCGGTGAGGGCGAACAGGGCGACGGAGACGGCGGAGGCGAAGCCGAAGTCGGCCCCCGAGCCGCCGAAGGCGATGCGGTAGATCATCGAGATGAGGATGTCCGTGCCGCCGCGCGTGTACTCGCCGGGGAGGAACGGTCCGCCCTCGGTGAGCAGCTGGATCGCGTTGAAGTTGTTGAAGTTGAAGGCGAAGCTCGCCACGAGCAGCGGGGAGACCGCGACCAGCAGCAGCGGCGTGACGACCTTGACGGTGGTCTGGAGGCGGTTCGCCCCGTCCATCCGCGCGGCCTCCATGACGTCGTTCGGGATCGCCTGCAGCGCGCCGGTGGAGACGATGAACATGTAGGGGAAGCCCATCCACAGGTTCGTCAGCAGCACCGCCGCCTTGGCGAGGGTCGGGTCGCCCATCCAGTTCAGCGACAGGCCCAGGGTCTCGTTGATGAGGCCGAAGTCCTTGTTGTAGAAGCTCGACCACACGAGCAGCGAGATGAAGCCGGGCACCGCGTAGGGCAGCAGCAGCACGGAGCGGTACAGGCGCCGGCCCTTCATCCGCTCGTCGTTGAGCACGAGCGCGAGGGCGAAGCCGACCACGAAGGTCAGCAGCACGGAGCCGAGCGCGAAGACGAGGGTCCACACGAAGGCGGCGCCGAACTGCTTGGCGATCGCGCCGTTGGTGAACAGGCGCAGGTAGTTCTCGCCGCCCACGCCCTGCAGCCAGGACTGGCTGAAGGCGCGCTTGCCGTCCGCGCCCACGAAGTACTCGGAGTCGCCGACCTTGCCGACCGTGTAGGTCTCGCCGGTGGCCGCGTTCGTGATGGTGTCGCTCGCCTCGTCGTAGGAGAGGGCGGTGGTGCCGACGAAGGCCTGGTTCGCGCCCTGGACGCGCACCGCGGAGGTGTCGTCGACGGGGACCGCGAGCTCCTGGAGCGCCTTGTAGGCGGTGTTGACCTGGCGGGCGTCGAGCACCTCGTAGTCCTTCGCGGCGGTGACGAAGCCCGAGGCGACGGTGACGTCGGAGGCGGGGACCGGCTCGAGGGAGGTCTCGGCGTCGCCCGCGAGCACCTCGCCGCTCGCGGGGTCCACGAGCAGGAGGGTGAAGGGACCGGCGGCGGGGTCGCCGCCCGGGTCGACGGCGACGGACATGTTGTACCAGGTCGAGTCGTCCGTCTGCTGCACGGAGTTCGCGACGATCTGCTCGATCGCCTGCTCCTTCGTGCCGCGGGTGCCGTCGCCGAAGTTCGTGAACGAGTAGCCGATCGTGAGGACGATCGGGGTGATGAGGAAGACGGCGAGGAAGAGCGTGCCCGGGAGCAGGTACTTCCCCGGGATGAAGCGCTTGGTCGAGTAGACGACGAAGATCGCGACCGCGGCGAGCAGCATGACCACGAGCCACATCCACTGCTGCTGGGCGACGGCGATCGGGACGGTGAAGGCGACCACCGCGAGGACGGCGCCGAGCAGCACCACGCGGGCGATCACGGCGGGGATGGTCGTGGTGCGCTCGCGGTGCGCGGGCGCCTGGGCGGAGGACATGGCGGCGTTGCCTTTCGGTCACGGCGGAGGGCCGGCGGGGTGCCGGCGGAGGGGGAGCGGGGTGCGGCGTGATCGCGCCGCACCCCGCTCGGGGTCACCCGGGGGCGGTCAGCCGCCGATCTGCTTGGTGATCTCCTCACCGGCGGAGGTCATGGTCGACTCCGGGTCGGCGCCGCCGACGATGTTGGCGTCGGCCTGGCCGAGCGGGCCCCAGATCGCGGC
The DNA here is from genome assembly GCF_024860185.1 of Brachybacterium sp. NBEC-018. Lineage (NCBI taxonomy): Bacteria > Bacillati > Actinomycetota > Actinomycetes > Micrococcales > Dermabacteraceae > Brachybacterium > Brachybacterium sp. NBEC-018. The sequence goes on along the minus strand of NZ_CP100650.1, from coordinate 3,093,229 downwards.
CATCTCGGGGATCGCGGGCATCGGCTCCGCGCTGCCGGCGAGCTCCGCGATCTTCACGATCTCGGGGTAGTCGCCGGAGAGCTTCTCCTGCAGCTCGAGGTTGATCGGGGGCAGCTCGTTCTTGGGGAACATCTGCTCGGCGATGTCCGCGGAGGAGGCGACGGCGGTCGCGAACTGCTGCGCGAAGGCGGGGTTCTTGCCGTTGGTCGCGACGTAGAAGGCGTTGACGCCGGCGAAGGGCACCGCGGGGTCCATGCCCTCGAAGCCGGGGACGGCGCTCATGGCGAAGTCGATCTTCGCGGTGCGGATGTCCTCGAGCGCCCACGGGCCGGAGACCAGGTAGGCCGCCTTGCCGTCGGTGAACAGGGAGATCGCGTTGTCACCGGAGATCGAGGTCTTCAGCACGCCGTCCTTGCCGAGCTCGCCGATCTTCTCGGCGGCCGTGATCGAGCCCTCCTTGCCGACGCCGACGTCGGAGGGGTCGAGGTTGCCCTCGCCGTCCTTGCCGAAGAGGTACCCGCCGGCCGAGGTGTAGAAGGGCTCCATGTGGTAGGCGTCGCCCTGCTCGCCGACCGGGAGCGCGAGGACGTTCTCGGCGCCGCCGGCCTTCGCGGCCTCGACGAGCTCCTCGACGGTCTTCGGCTCGGGGACGTCGGTGAGCGCCTTGTTCGCGAAGAGCACGAGGGTCTCGACCGCGTAGGGGGCGCCGTAGGTCTGGCCGTCGTAGGTCACGGCCTCGAGGCCGATCGGTGCGATGGCCTCCGTCGCGGCGGCCGGGAGCTGCACGGGCTGGATGGAGCCGTTCTGGACCAGGTTCCCGATCCAGTCGTGGGCCGCGACGATCATGTCCGGGCCGTTGCCGGCCTGGTTGGCGGTGATGAAGTTGGGCTGGAGGTCCTCGGCGACGGTCTGCACCGCGACGGTGAGGCCGTTGGCCTCGCCCCAGGCCTTCGCCGGCTCCTCGAGGGAGACGGCCTTCTCCTCGTCGGTCCAGATGACGAGGTCGGCGTCGGCGCGGGTGACGGCGCCGCCCGCGTCGGAGGCGCCCGAGGCCCCGCCGGCGTCGGAGGCGCCGCCGGTGGTGCCCGCGTCGTCGGAGGAGCCACCGCCGCAGGCGGCGAGCAGGGCAGTGGCGGTGGCGGCACCGCTGAGGGCCAGGAAGTTCTTGCGACGGATCAGCACGTCTTCTCCTTCGAATCGTGTCATGCCGGTCCACCCTTGGGCCGGCGAATGATGTGAGCACTGTAGATCCACGGATGGAAGATGTGCAAGAATGCGCAAGATCTTGCAGGCAACGAATCGGTCACGGGCGATGGCGCCACGATCGGAGAGGATGGGCGGCATGGCACGACTCATCGACATCGCCCAGGAGGCCGGCGTCAGCGAGGCGACCGTCTCGCGGGTGCTCAACGGCCGCAGCGGCGTCAACGAGGAGACCCGGCGGGTCGTGATCGACGTCGCCCGGCGGCTCGGCCGCGACGTGGGCCTCGACGCCGTCCGCAGCGGCCCGCTCGTGGGCCTGCTCGTCCCGGACCTCGAGAACCAGGTCTTCACCGCCTGGGCGGAGCGGATCGAGGCGGAGCTCTTCGAGCGCGGCGCCTCGCTGCTGGTCGGGATGCGCGCGCGGACCGTGGACCGCGAGCGGGAGATCCTCCAGCGCTTCCTCTCGAGCGGGGCGGAGGCGATCATCGTCGTCTCCGGCCACCACGCCCAGGAGGTCGGCCCCATGGACCACTACCGCGAGGTGATCGCCGCAGGGACCCCGCTCGTGCTCGTCAACGGCGTGCGCGACGACCTCGACGCCTCCTACCTCTCCACGGACGACGAGCACGCCGTGCGCTCCGCCCTCAGCCACCTCCAGGACCTCGGCCATCGCCGGATCGGCCTCGCGATGGGCGACGAGCACACCTGGCCCGTGCGCGAGAAGCTCCGCGCCTTCGACGAGGGCATGGCCGCCGCCGCGCCCGAGGACCGTCCCGTCGCCTTCACGGACTTCTCCTACGCGGGCGGGTACGAGGCGGCGCGCGATCTCGTGGACCGCGGCGCGACCGCGATCGTCTGCGGCTCCGACGTCATGGCGGCCGGCGCCCTCGAGGCGATCCGCGCCATGGGCCTGAGCGTGCCCGGCGACGTCTCCGTCGTCGGCTACGACGACGTCTTCTGGGCGGCGCTGACGAACCCGCCGCTGACCACCGTGCGACAGGCCGTGCCGGCGCTCGCGCGCGCCGCCGTGCGCGCGGCCCTCGGCGGCGGGGAGCAGTCCCGCCGGCCCGCCCGCACCGAGGTCGTGGTCCGGCCCCAGCTCGTGGCCCGCGGCTCGACCGGCGCGGCCGCTAGCATGGGGCGGTGACCGAGACAGACCGCACCGACAGCTACTCCACCTCCCAGCAGCGCAGCGACGCCCTCTGGGAGAAGATCCGCACCGATCCCTCCGGGCTGCGGATGCTCACCGGCGACCGCCCCACCGGCGCCCTGCACATCGGCCACTACTTCGGCTCGCTGCGCAACCGGGTGCGGCTCCAGGACGCCGGGGTGGAGAGCTGGGTCATCGTCGCGGACTACCAGGTCATCACCGACCGCGAGATCCTCGGCGACATCCAGGGCTCCGTGCGCGAGCTGCTCACCGACTACCTCGCCGCCGGGATCGACCCGGAGCGCTCCACGATCTTCACGCACTCCGCGGTCCCGGCCCTGAACCAGCTCATGCTGCCGTTCCTGTCCCTGGTCACCCAGCCCGAGCTCGAGCGCAACCCCACCGTGAAGGCGGAGCTGCAGGCCGCGGGCAAGACGGCCATGGGCGGCCTCATGCTCACCTACCCCGTGCACCAGGCGGCGGACATCCTCTTCTGCCACGGCAACCTCGTCCCCGTGGGCAAGGACCAGCTGCCGCACATCGAGCAGACCCGCGTCATCGCCCGCCGGTTCAACGAGCGCTACGCGGGCGGCGAGGCGTACTTCCCCGAGCCCGACGCCCTGCTCTCCGAGGCGCCCACGATCCTGGGCCTCGACGGCTCCGCGAAGATGAGCAAGTCCCTCGGCAACACCGTCATGCTGCGCATGAGCCCCGAGGAGACGCTCAAGAAGATCAAGAAGGCCAAGACGGACTCGGAGCGGCTGATCACCTACGACCCCGAGAACCGCCCCGAGGTCGCGAACCTGCTCATGCTCTCCTCCCTCTGCTCCGATCGCACGCCGCAGGAGATCGCGGAGGAGATCGGCGACAAGGGCGCGGGCACCCTCAAGATCATGACCGCGGAGCTGCTCAACGAGCACCTCGCCCCGCTGCGCGCCCGCCGTGCGGAGCTCGAGAGGGATCCCGGCCACCTCTTCTCCGTGCTCCGTGCGGGCAACGAGCGCGCGAACGCCGTGGCCGAGGAGACCCTCGCGCACGTGCGCGAGGTCATGGGGATGGTCTACTGATCCGCTGAGCCACCGGATGCCGAGGCGGCCCGGACCCCGTCACGGGGTCCGGGCCGCCTCTCGATCCCCGCGCGACGGGGACGGGCTCAGAAGCTGCTCGAGCTGCCCGCGCCGGAGAAGCCGCCGCTCGAGTAGCCGCTCGTGCTGCCGCTCGAGGTGGCCGGCGGGTGGCGGTGGGTGTCCAGGGCCGACGTCGCCCCGCCGTACCAGGCGCCCGTCCACAGCACGGGGCTCAGCGAGTAGTCCGTGGCGTAGGCCTCCGGGTGCCGGGCCCGGCGACGGCCCCGCACCGAGCTGGGGAACTCGCTCACGAAGCCCTTCTCCGGCTCGGCCTCCCGCATCAGCTCGATCTCGTCCCGGTCCTCCGCGCGGGCGCCGATGACCTCCTCCCGCAGCCGGGCGCTCGCCGTCGCCAGGCGCGTGGTCAGCTCGTCGAGCCGTTCCAGGCACTCGTCCGGGGTCCGGGCGCCCTCGAGGTAGTCGCGCGAGACCTGCTCGAGCTCCGGGGCGACCTCGCGGGCGGTCGCGCGCAGGGCATCCGCGGCCGCGCTGCGTCCCTTCTCCTCGACCTCGGCCTCGCGGATCGTCTCCTCGACCGCGGCGAGGGACTCGTCGAGCGGGCGCCGCTCCTCCTGCCAGGCCGCGCGGTGATCGCCCGTGCGGCCCAGCAGATGGGCCGCGGCGATGATGGTGTCGTCCGCGTCGTCGGCGATGCCCACCGCCTCCTCGTACTCCTTCCCGAGCCGGGAGGTGGCGGTGGAGATGCCCCAGAGCGGCCCCGGGCGCTCCGGGAGCCGCTGGACCAGGCGCTCCGCCTCGTCGGCCGAGCGGCGATGGTCCTCGACGTCCGCGAGGACCGCGGCGCCGTAGGCGGAGTCGCGGGGGATCCGCGCGGCCGCGTCCTCCGTCTCCCGGCGGCGGGCGCGGACGTCCTCGTGCCGCGCCCGGGCCTCGGCGACGCGGTGACGGACGCCCGCGCCGCGCCAGAGGGCGGAGATCGCGCCGATCGCGGCGAGGACGAGGGCGACGGCCGCGCCGAGGATCCCCCCGGGGCTCCGCCACCAGGGCCGTCCCAGGAGGTCCGCGTACTCCTGCGCCCCGGCCTCGAGCGCGTCCTCCCAGGCGCCGTCGGCCGCGTCCTCGCGCATCGCGTCCTGGACGTCCTCGAAGCCGCCGTCGGAGAGCGTGACGTCGTCGCCGGCATAGGTGCCGAGCTTGCGCTGGACCGGGTCGAGCGCGACGATCACGACGCCGTCCGCCCAGGTGTCCCCGTCGATCCACTCCGGGTGCTCCGCACGGGCGTAGGCGAGGACGGCGTCGTTGAGGACACGGTCGTCCGAGGTGTCCACGTCCTGGGTCGCGGAGTCGAGGGTGAGCACCTCGAGCTGCACCTCCTCGCGGAAGGTGACCTCGGTGATGCGGTCCTCGAGCGCCTGCGCATCGTCGAGCACCCCGGCCTCGTCGAGGACCTCGACCGCGGGCGGCGTCGCGTGCGCGGCGGGGACCGCCGCGAGCGGGGCGAGGAGGGCCAGCAGCGCGAGGGCGAGCAGCAGCAGGCGGTGGCTCCGCTCGCGCGGGCGGCCTCCGGTGCCCGGCGGCAGGGCGTCGGCGATGACGGGGACGGGTGATGCGCTCATGACCCCACCGTAGGCAGACCCTCGTCGCCGACGGGCCGACGATCGTCGGGAGCTCCGTCCGACACCGGTCGTCGCCGCATGACGCAGGGTGGACGGGGCTGCCCGATGTCCAGCTGGTCCCACCTATACTCCCCAGAAGCAGAACTTTGCACGGACTCCGCGGACCGCCGTGGCGGCCGCCCCAGGACAGGAGAGAACCCGCATGCCCATCTATGAGAACGTCTCCGAGCTCGTCGGCCGCACCCCGCTCGTCCGCCTGAACCATCTGGGCGAGGACGTCAAGGCGACCGTGCTCGCGAAGCTCGAGTTCTACAACCCCGCCAACTCCGTCAAGGACCGCATCGGCGTGGCCATGATCGACGCCGCGGAGAAGTCCGGCCAGCTGCAGCCCGGCGGCACCATCGTCGAGGCGACCTCCGGCAACACCGGCATCGCGCTCGCCATGATCGGCAGCTCGCGCGGCTACAAGGTCGTCCTCACGATGCCCGAGTCGATGTCCAAGGAGCGCCGCGCGCTGCTGCGCGCCTTCGGTGCGGAGCTCGTGCTCACCGAGGCCCCCAAGGGCATGAAGGGCGCCGTCGAGAAGGCCCAGGAGATCGCCGCGGAGACCGGCGCCGTCCAGGTCAAGCAGTTCGAGAACGAGGCGAACGCCCAGATCCACCGCGACACCACCGCGGAGGAGATCTGGTCCGACACCGAGGGCGAGGTCGACGCGATCGTCGCCGGCATCGGCACCGGCGGCACCATCACCGGCGTGGGTCAGGTGCTCAAGGAGCGCAAGCCCGGTGTGAAGGTCTTCGCGGTCGAGCCCGAGGAGTCCGCGATCCTCAACGGCGGCCAGCCCGGCCCCCACAAGATCCAGGGCATCGGCGCGAACTTCGTGCCCGCCCTCCTGGACACCGAGGTCTACGACGAGGTCCTCGACATCGACGCCGAGACCGCCATGGAGCGTGCCCGCGCCGTCGCCCGCAGCGAGGGCCTGCTCGTGGGCATCTCCTCCGGCGCCGCGATCGAGGCCGCCGTGCGCGTGGGCTCCCGCGAGGAGCTCGCCGGCAGGACGATCGTCGTGATCGTCCCGTCCTTCGGCGAGCGGTACCTCTCCACCCCGCTGTACGCCGAGTACATGGACTGACGGGTGCCCCGTCCCCTCGACCGCGTCCTCGACGCCGTCGCGAGCGTCCGCGAGGACCTCGCGGCGGCGCGTCGACGTGACCCCGCCTCGACCGACGACCTCACGATGCTCCTGAGCTCGCCGGGGCTGCACGCGATCTGGGTGCACCGCGCGGCCCACCGCCTGTGGGCGCGCGGCGACCGCGCCTCGCGCACCGCCGCGGTGGTGCTCGCGCAGGGCGCCCGCTCGATCACCGGCGTGGAGATCCACCCCGGCGCGACCCTCGGCCGACGCTTCTTCATCGACCACGGCATGGGTGTCGTGATCGGGGAGACGGCGGAGGTGGGCGACGACGTCATGCTCTACCACGGGGTCACGCTGGGCGGCCGCTCCATGCAGCGGGTCAAGCGCCACCCCACCGTGGGGGACGGCGCGGTCATCGGCGCAGGTGCCCGCATCATCGGCCCCGTGCTGGTCGGCGCGGGCGCGCAGATCGGCGCCAACGCCGTCGTCGTCAAGGACGTGCCCGACGGCGCCACCGCCGTGGGTGTCCCGGCGACCGTGCGGCGCGGTGCCGCCCATCCGCAGGAGCAGATGGATCCCGCGATCTACATCTGAGCCCGCGCCGCGGGATTAGGAGCCGAAGGGGTCCAGGAAGCTGCGCTGGGCGACGCCGTTGACGGCGCGCTCCCACGCGGGGAGCACCTCATGGGCGTCGCCCTCGATCACGAGGTCGAAGCCCGTGCGCGGCCCGGCCTGCGACGGCGGGTCGAGGTCGACGAGCACGGTCAGCGCGCCCGCCTCCCGCGCGAGCGGCGCGAGCTGCGCCGCCGGGAAGACGACGCCGCTCGTGCCGACCGCGGCGAAGAGATCCGCCGAGCGGGCCAGCTCGAGGGCGAGGTCGAGATCCGCCGCGGGCAGCTGCTCGTCGAAGAGCACCACGTCCGGACGGGTCGGAGCCCCGCACACGGGGCACGCCGCGGGCACGCCGTGGTCCTCCGCGCGCTCACCCGGCCCGGGGGCCGCGGGGGCGCGCCAGTCGCAGCGCAAGTCCAGACAGGTGGCCCGCAGTGCGCTGCCGTGCAGCTCCGCGACGCCCTCGCTCCCCGCCGCCTGGTGCAGCCCGTCGATGTTCTGCGTGATCACGTGCGCGCCCATCCGGGCGAGCGCACGATGACCGGGGGTGGGGCCGTGGGCCGCGGCGATCCCCGCCATGCGGCCCCACACGCTCCACAGCTGCGGGATCGAGCCGGGGAGCCGGCCGGCGTGCATGGCCGCCTCGAGCTCGGGCTCGAGGTCCCACACGCCGCCCGGCCCCCGGAACGTGCCCAGCCCCGTCCGGGCGCTCAGCCCCGCCCCGGTGAGCACCACGATGCGGTGGTGCTCAGGGCCGGGGACGAACGCGCCGCGACGGGGGGAGGTCACCACTCCTCGTGCTCGCGGGAGTCCCAGGCGGTCTCCTCGCCGAGGTCGAGGGAGGCGAGCAGCGCGCGGTCCGCGTCGTCCAGGACCAGCTGGTCGAGGGTCGCGTTCTCCCGGCGGCGCTCCGGGTTCGAGGAGCGGGGGATCACGACGACGCCCTGGTCGATCGTCCAGCGCAGGATGACGCGGGAGGTGCTCACGCCGTGCTTCTCGGCGACCTTGCGCAGCGCGAACTGCTCGCCCAGACCCTCACGGCCGCCGAGCGGGCCCCAGGCCTCGGTGACGATGCCGTGCTCGGCGTGGAAGGCGAGCGACTCCTGGCGGGGCAGGGCGGGGGAGAGCTGGATCTGGTTGACCTCGGGCCACACGCCGGTCGCGTCGAAGAGCTCCTGGAGCTGCTCGGGACGGAAGTTGGAGACGCCGATGTGCTGGGCGAGTCCCTCCTCCTTGAGGTCGATGAGCGTGCGCCAGGTGTCCAGGGCGAGACCGCGAGAGGGGTTCGGCCAGTGGATGAGCAGCAGCGCCACGCGGTCCAGGCCCAGCCGGCGCAGGGACTCCTGGAAGCCGACGCGGGCCTCCGCACGGCCCTGGTCGCCGCCCGCGATCTTGGTCGCGACGAGCACCTCGTCGAGGTCGACGCCGGAGCGGCGCACGCCCTCGCCCACGGCCGTCTCGTTGCCGTACTGGGCGGCGGTGTCGACGAGGCGGTAGCCCTCGCGCAGCGCGGCCGCGACGACCTCGGCGCCCGCGGGACCCTTGGGCTGACCGGTGCCGAGACCGATCAGCGGGAAGGGCGTGCCGTCGGCGAGGGTCGTGGTGGGGATGGTGAGGCCGGTGGTCTCGGACATGGGTTCTCCTCCGGGGAGCGGGTCACGGACGCCACCAGGCTAGTCCGAACGGCGAGGTCCGGGTGCACCGGGGAGGGCCGCTGGTAGCGTGCACGCACCGCGAGGTGAAGGAGAGCCATGACCGCCGCGCCGCCCGCCCGTCCCGCCCGTCCGGTCCTCGGGGTCCTCGACGAGATCTCGCCCCTGCGCTCGGTGATCGTCCACACGCCCGGGCCGGAGATCGACCGGCTCACCCCGGACACCCGCGAGCGCTTCCTCTTCGACGAGGTCCTGTGGGGCGACCGCGCCCGCGCCCAGCACGAGGACTTCATCACCCTGCTCGAGGGGGAGGGGGCGGAGGTGCTGCGCCTCGCGGACCTCCTCCGGGACGTGCTCGCCGATCCCACGGCCCGCGAGGAGCTGCTGGACGGCACCCTGGACCCGTGGGTGCTCGGCGACATGGCCGCCGCCGACCTCCGCGCCGCCTTCCGGACACTCGACCCCGAGCGTCTGCTCACGATCCTCCTCGGCGGGATCACGGTGGGCGAGCTGCGGGCGCTGGGCGTCGCCCCCCGCTCCCTCGCCCTGCAGCTCGCGGCCGAGGACGACATGGTGCTCGACCCGCTGCCGAACCACCTGTTCACCCGGGACCCCTCGGCCTGGATCGGGGACACCGCGGTGCTGAGCCCCATGCGCCGGGGTGCGCGTCGGCGCGAGTCCCTCCACCTCGAGGCGGTCTACCGTCACCACCCGCGCTTCGTCGGCACGGGCGAGGGCGCCGGGGCCGGATCGACGGGACTGCGACGTGTGCACGCACCGGGCCACGGCGGCGGCCGCGCGACCCTCGAGGGCGGCGACGTCATGGTGCTCTCGCCGCGGACCGTCGCGGTGGGGCTCTCCGAGCGCACGAGCGCGGTGGGGGTCGAGCACCTCGCCGCGGCCCTGCTCGAGGACGCCGCCCGCGGGGAGGGCACCGTCGAGAGGGTCGTCGCGATCGCCCTCCCGCACCGGCGCTCGATGATGCACCTGGACACGGTCACCACCGTCGTGGACCACGAGTCGATGCTGCGCTACGGACCGCTCGGCCCGCTGGAGACCATCGAGATCGAGCACGGTCCCGGAGGGCTCGTCACCCGGGCGCACCCGGCGGCGGAGATGGATGCGGTGCTCGCCCGCGGGATGGGGGTCGGGGCGCTGCGGGTGATCACGCCCCCGCTCGATCCGACGGCCGCGGCGCGGGAGCAGTGGGACGACGGCTGCAACGTGCTCGCGGTCGCCCCCGGCCGCGTCGTCGCCTACGCCCGCGCGAGCGCGACCAACGACCACCTGCGTTCGCTCGGCATCGAGGTGCTCGAGCTCGACGGGGACGAGCTGGGGCGCGGCCGCGGCGGACCGCGCTGCATGAGCTGCCCCGTCTCCCGCGGCTGAGGGGGCGTTCCGGGGGACCGCTCAGGCCCGGCGGCGCGTGGGCGGCGGCGGGTCGGCGGAGGTCTGCAGCGCGGCGGGGAGCGTGGGCAGGGCCTCGAGCAGCGAGCGCTCCATGAGCAGCTGCTGGGCCCCGAACTCCTCGAGCCCCTGGCGCACGGTGAAGCCGAGCCGACGCAGCAGGGCCACGCTCCGCTTGTTCCGGGTCTGGGTGACGGCGATGACGTGGCGGTCCTCGAGATGCGCCTGTGCCCAGGCGAGCACGGTGAGGCACGCCTCCGCGGCGTAGCCCTGGCCGGTGCGCTCGGGCAGCAGCGCGTAGCTGAGCGAGAGCTCCCCGCGGTCGCGGTCCAGGCTGATCGAGCCGATCATCGCGTCGTCCTCGCGCAGCGCGAGCGCCCACTGGCCCCAGCTGAGGCCGAGGGGGGAGAGCTCGAGCGCCTGGCGCGAGGCGTAGTCGACGCTGCCGCCCAGGTACTCCCGCGTCACGGGGTCCGTCATGAGGCGGATATGGGCGGGACGGTCGGCTTCGCGGGCCTCGCGGATCGAGAGCCTGTCGCTCTGCATCCGCACCGGCCATTCCCCTGCGCCCGTCGTCGTCACGCCCCCACCGTACCGGTCGGCGGTGGCGGGGCGGCGGGCTCCGCCGAACTCGCCGTGACCACCGCGGGCTGGCGGTAGGGTGACCCTGCGTCCGGCCGTGCCGGGCGCGTCAGGGCCAGCACCTCGAAGGAGACCCATGTCCACGTCGGACCTCCGCAGCACCCCCCTCGAGCAGGTGCACGAGCGCCTCGGTGCGACGTTCACCGACTTCGCCGGCTGGAGGATGCCCGTCCGCTACGGCTCCGACCTCGCCGAGCACGCCGCCGTGCGCACCTCCGCGGGGCTCTTCGACCTCTCGCACATGGGGGAGATCCACGTGCGCGGTCCGCAGGCGGGGGAGCTGCTCGACCATGCGCTCGCCGGGAAGCTCTCCTCGATGAGCGTGGGCCGGGCGAAGTACTCGCTGCTGCTCGCCGAGGACGGCGGCGTCATCGACGACCTCATCACCTACCGCCTCGCCGAGGACCACTTCCTCACGGTCCCCAACGCCTCGAACGCCGCGGCGGACCTCGCCGCGCTGCAGGAGCGCGCCGCCGGCTTCGATGCCGAGGTGCGCGACGCCTCCCTCGAGACCGCGCTGATCGCCGTGCAGGGGCCCGCGAGCGAGGAGATCCTCGTGGCGGCGCTGCTCGGGGCCGACGGCGGCGTGGACGGGTTCGGCGCGGAGGACCTCGCGGCGCTGCGCTACTACCGGGCGCTCGCGGGCACCTACCGCGGTGAGGAGCTGCTGGTCGCGCGCACCGGGTACACCGGCGAGGACGGCTTCGAGCTCTACGTGCCGAACGGCCTCGCCGAGCAGCTGTGGGAGCAGCTCGCCGCCGCCGGCGGGGACCGCCTCACGCCGTGCGGCCTCGCCTGCCGCGACACCCTCCGCCTCGAGGCGGGCATGCCGCTGTACGGGCACGAGCTCTCCCTCGACCTCGATCCCCGCCAGGCGAACCTCGGCCCCGTCGTCGTGCTGCGCTCCAAGGAGGACTTCGTGGGCCGCGCCGCCTACGAGGCCGCGGATCCCTCCGCCCTGCCCGTGCTCGTCGGCCTCGCCGGCGAGGGCCGCCGCGCCGGCCGCGCCGAGGCCGCCGTGCGGACCCCCGAGGGCGAGGAGATCGGCCGGGTGACCTCCGGGGCGCTCTCGCCGACCCTCGGTCACCCGATCGCGCTCGCGCTCGTGCGGCCCGACCTCGCCGCCGTCGGCACCCCGCTCGTGATCGACGTGCGCGGCAAGGACCTCCCGGTCGCCGTCGTCGAGCTCCCCTTCTACTCCCGCGCCTGACGCCGTCCGGCACGACCTCCGCACCCCGAGGAAGGACCACCCCATGTCCGACGAGATCCGCTACAGCAAGGACCACGAGTGGGTCCGCATCGACGCCGATGGCCACGCCGTCATCGGCGTCACCGACTTCGCCGCCGGCCAGCTGGGCGACGTCGTCTACGTCGACCTGCCCGCCGTGGGCGACGAGCTCACCGCCGGCACCGAGATGGGCGAGATCGAGTCGACGAAGTCCGTCTCGGACCTGTTCTCACCGATCGACGGCACCGTCCTCGAGCAGAACCAGGAGGTCGTCGACGCGCCCGAGCTCGTGAACTCCTCGCCCTTCGAGCAGGGATGGCTCCTCAGGGCGAGCTTCGAGGAGCTCCCGGAGGATCTGCTCTCCGCGGACGAGTACCGCCAGCTCACCCAGTCCTGAGCGGAGCCGACGGCCTCGCGGCACCCGCCGCGGGGCCGTCGGTCGTCCCGCCGCCGGCACGGCCCACCCCCGCCGTGCACCGCCGCCCGCCCCTCACCCCCGGGAGCCTCAGCTCGATGACCGCCCAGCCCGTCCCCTCCCACGAGTCCTTCGTGCCGCGGCACGTGGGCACCGACCCCGCCGCCCAGGAGCGCATGCTCGCCGCGCTCGGCTATGCCTCGCTCGACGAGATGCTGCAGGCCGCCGTCCCCTCGACGATCCTGCTCGACGAGGAGACCCGCGAGGCCACCTCCGTCCCCTCCGGCGTCGCCGAGCCGATCGCGCTCGCCGAGCTGCGCGCCCTCGCCGACCGCAACACCGTGCGGCGCTCGCTCCTCGGCACCGGCTACTTCGGCACCCACACCCCCGCGGTCATCCAGCGCAACGTGCTCGAGAACCCCGCCTGGTACACGGCCTACACGCCCTACCAGCCCGAGATCTCCCAGGGCCGCCTCGAGGCGCTCCTGACCTTCCAGACGATGATCTGCGACCTCACCGGGATGGACGTCTCCAACGCCTCGACCCTCGACGAGGCGACCTCCGCCGCGGAGGCGCTCATGCTCGCCCGCCGCACCGCGAAGCGGAAGGCGCCCGTGTTCCTCGTCGACGCGGACGCGCTGCCCGCCACGAAGGACGTGCTCGCGGGCCGGGCCGCGGGGCTCGGCATCGAGCTGCGCGAGGTGGACTTCGCGGTCGACGGCGCCCCCGAGGGGGAGGACTACCTCGGCGCCCTCGTCCAGTACCCCGGCGCCTCCGGCCGCGTGTGGGACCCGAGCGAGGTGCTCGCCGCCGTCACCGCGAGCAAGGCCGTCGCGATCGTCGCCGCGGACCTCCTCGCCCTCACGCGCCTCGCCTCTCCGGGTTCGCTCGGCGCGGATGTCGTCATCGGCTCCTCGCAGCGCTTCGGCATCCCGCTCGGGTTCGGCGGCCCCCATGCGGGCTTCGTCGCCGTGCGCAAGGGCCTCGAGCGGCAGCTGCCCGGCCGGCTCGTCGGCATCTCCGTGGACGCCGACGGCAACCCCGCCTTCCGCCTCTCGCTGCAGACCCGCGAGCAGCACATCCGCCGCGAGAAGGCGACCAGCTCGATCACGACCGCGCAGGTCCTGCTCGCCGTCATGGCCGCCATGTACGCCGTCTACCACGGGCCCGAGGGGCTCGCCGCGATCGGCGGGCAGGTCGCGGACCGCACCGCGACCCTCGCCGCGCAGCTGCGCGCGAGCGGCTTCGCGCTCGTCCACGACTCCTTCTTCGACACCCTCGAGATCCGCACCGCCGCCCGCGCGCAGGAGATCGTCGCGGCCGCCGCGGAGTCCGGATGGCTGCTGCGCGCCGTGGACGCGGACGTCGTCCACCTCTCCCTCGACGAGACGGTCACGGAGGCGGATCTCGCCGGGATCGCCGCGGTGCTCGCCCCGTTCGCGGAGACCCCGGGCGCCGAGCTCGCGCCCGTGGAGGCCGGCGAGGGCTGGGGGGAGCTCGTGCGCGAGGTCGACTACCTGCGCCACCCCGTCTTCTCCTCCTTCCGCTCGGAGACCGCGATGATGCGCTACCTGCGCCGCCTCGCGGACCGCGACTTCGCGCTGGACCGCGGGATGATCCCGCTCGGCTCCTGCACGATGAAGCTCAACGCGGCGACCGAGATGGCGGGCATCACCTGGTCCGGCTTCAACGCCGTCCACCCGCTCGCGCCGCGCGAGGACGTGGAGGGCTACCTCGACCTGGTCACCCAGCTCGAGCAGTGGCTCGCGGACCTCACCGGCTACGACACCGTCTCCCTGCAGCCCAACGCCGGTTCCCAGGGCGAGTTCGCGGGCCTGCTCGCGATCCGCGCCTACCACGCCTCCCGCGGCGAGGGCTCGCGGGACGTGTGCCTCGTGCCGAGCTCCGCCCACGGCACGAACGCGGCCTCCGCCGTGAACGCCGGCCTGCGGGTCGTGGTCGTCGCCTCCGACGAGCGCGGCAACATCGACATCGACGACCTCCAGCAGAAGATCAAGGACCACGGCGAGGAGCTCGCCGCGATCATGATCACCTATCCCTCCACGCACGGCGTCTACGAGGAGCAGGTGCGGACGGTCTGCCAGCTCGTGCACGACGCGGGCGGCCAGGTCTACGTGGACGGCGCGAACCTCAACGCGCTGCTGCAGGTCGCGCGGCCCGGCGAGTTCGGCGGCGACGTCTCGCACCTGAACCTCCACAAGACGTTCTGCATCCCCCACGGCGGCGGCGGGCCGGGCGTGGGTCCGGTCGCCGCGAAGGCGCACCTCGCCCCGTTCCTGCCCGGCCATCCCGCGATCCAGCAGGCCGAGCACCCCGTGACCGGGGCCGGCGCGCAGGTCCACGGCGGCGCCCCGGTGTCCCAGGCGCCCTACGGCTCCGCCTCGATCCTCCCGATCTCCTGGACCTACATCCGGCTCATGGGCGCGGAGGGGCTGCGCCATGCGACCGCCTCCGCGGTGCTCGCCGCGAACTACCTCGCCGCCCGGCTCTCCGAGGCCTACGAGATCCTCTACACGGGGGAGAACGGGCTCGTCGCCCACGAGTGCATCGTGGACCTGCGCCCCTTCACCGCCCGCACCGGGATCACCGTGGACGACGTCGCCAAGCGCCTCGTGGACTACGGCTTCCACGCGCCCACCATGTCCTTCCCGGTGGCGGGCACGCTCATGGTCGAGCCCACCGAGTCCGAGGACCTCGTCGAGCTGGACCGCTTCGTCGACGCGATGCTCATGATCGCGAAGGAGGCCGAGCAGGTCGCCGCGGGCGTCTGGCCGGCCGATGACAACCCGCTCGTGGGTGCCCCGCACACCGCTGCGTCGGTCGTCGCGGGGGAGTGGACCCACCCCTACTCCCGTGAGGTGGCCGTGTACCCGGGCACTTGGGCCACGCCGGAGGACCTCTCGGTGCACGACAGCGTCCAGATGCGGATCCAGTCGAAGTACTGGCCGGCCGTGCGCCGCATCGACCAGGCCCACGGGGACCGCAACCTCGTGGCGACCTGGCCCCGGGACTGAGCCCCGGGGGCGGACGTCGGGGACGCGCCCAGGGCGTGAAGCCTGAGCGTGCGCCCCGCCCGCCGCCGGCCCGTCGGAGCACCGCTCCGACGGGCCGGCGGCATGTGAACGGTCGTGACGAGCAGATGACGAGCGGACGATCAGGCCGCTAGCCTGCACGTATGACCGAGATCCTCACCACGCACGCCGGCTCCCTGCCCCGCAGTCCCGAGCTCATCGCCGCCAACTCCGCCCGCCAGGTGGGCGAGGACGGACTGACCCCGCAGCCCACGGACGAGTTCCGCGGCGTGCTGCGACAGGCGGTGGCGGACGTCGTCGCGAAGCAGCGCGAGATCGGCATCTCGATCCCGAACGACGGCGAGTACGGCCACCTCATGACCTCCGCCGTGAACTACGGCGCCTGGTGGTCCTACATCTTCGACCGCGTCGACGGCCTCGAGCTCACGGGGGAGGACCACTTCTCCTCCGAGCCGGTGCGCTCGTCCCCCGGCGACGTGCGCCTGACCGTCTTCCCGGACCGCCGCGACTGGACGATCTTCCAGCGCGCGTACCAGGACCCCACCTCCGGGATCACCGTCGGCGCGCAGACGACGTTCCCGGCCGCGACCGGCCCCGTCTCCTACTCGGCCACGGGCCGGGAGCTCGTCGCCCAGGACACCGCGAACCTCCGCGCCGCGCTCGACGCCTCGGGCTACGCGACCGGCTTCCTGCCCTCCCTCTCCCCGGGATCCGGCAGCCGCATCGTCGACGCGCACTACGGGACCGTCGACGCCTTCCTCGACGCCTGGGTCGAGGTCATGGCCCCCGAGTACGAGGCGATCGCCGCGGCGGGCCTCATCGTGCAGGTCGACGACCCCTCGATCGCGGAGAACTGGGACCAGATCAACCCCGAGCCGAGCGTCGAGGACTACGTCGCCTTCACCCGCAAGCGGGTCGAGGCCGTGAACCGCGCGCTCGCGAACGTGCCCACCGAGCAGACCCGCTTCCACCTGTGCTGGGGCTCGTGGCACGGCCCCCACACGACCGACATCGAGCTGCGCCACATCGTGGGCCTCCTGCTCGAGATCGACGCGACGTACTACTCCTTCGAGGCGGGCAACGTGCGCCACGAGCACGAGTGGACCGTGTGGCAGGACGTCGAGCTGCCCGAGGGCAAGGTCATCGTCCCCGGCGTCGTCTCCCACGCCACCAACGTCGTCGAGCACCCCGAGCTCGTCGCCCAGCGCATCGAGCGCTTCGCGCGGATCGTCGGCCCCGAGCGCGTGATCGCCTCGACGGACTGCGGCCTCGGCGGGCGCATCCACCCCGACATCGCGTGGGCGAAGCTCGAGTCGCTCGTCGCGGGCGCGCGGATCGCCTCCTCCCGCCTCTGAGCGCCGGGGCGCCCGGGGAGCGAAGAGTTCACCCGGGCGTCCCCGACGCGTCACGCGTCGGTGGGGCCGTGGAAACGGCGGGGGCGGATCATCGCAGGCGTGAGGATCCTCGTCATCACCGAATCGTTCCTTCCGCACATGAACGGCGTCACCAACTCCGTGCTCCGCGTCGTGGACCACTTCGCGGGCCAGGGTGACGACCTCGAGATCATCGCCCCCCAGTGGCCGCACGCCGACCGCTTCTGGCGCACCTCGGGCGGCCGCAGGGTCCGCGTGCACCGCGTGGCCTCGGTGCCGCTGGCCGGCTACACCGACGTGCGGATCGCGGCGGCGAGCGCGACCGGCCTGCGCCGCCGGATCGCCGAGTTCGCCCCGGACGTCATCCACCTCGCCTCGCCCACGATCCTCGGCGGCCGCGCCGTGGTCGCCGCGCAGAAGGCCGGCGTCCCCACCGTCGCCGTCTACCAGACCGACATCCCCGGCTACACCGCCAAGTACGGGATGCCCTTCCTCGAGGCCGCGTCCTGGCAGCTGCTCAAGGACGTCCACAACCGCGCGACGGTGAACCTCGCGCCCTCGACCGCGACCCGTGACCAGCTCGCGGCCCACGGGGTGGAGCGGCTCGCGCTGTGGCGCCGCGGCGTGGACACCTCCCTCTTCTCCCCGTCGCTGCGCAGCGCCCGGCTGCGGGCCCGCTACGCGGAGGCCGACGAGAAGCTCGTGGTCTACGTGGGCCGCCTCGCGCCGGAGAAGCAGGTCGCGGATCTCCAGGTCATCCATGACATGCCGGGTGTGCGGCTGCTCGTGGTGGGCGACGGGCCCGAGCGGGACGCGCTGCGCCGGGCCATGCCGCGGGCGCGCTTCGCGGGGTTCCGCTCCGGCACGGACCTCGCCGCGCACCTCGCGAGCGCGGACCTCTTCATCCACCCCGGGGAGCTCGAGACCTTCGGGCAGACCATCCAGGAGGCCATGGCCTCGGGTCTGCCGGTCATCGCCCCGCGCCGCGGAGGACCGGTCGACCTCGTGACGCCGAGCCGCACCGGCTGGCTCTACACGCCGGGGATGCTCGACGAGCTCCGCGATCACGCCGCCGATCTCCTCTTCGACGACGCGAAGCGGCTCGCGTTCGGGAGGGCGGCGCTGGACGCGGTGCGCAAGCGCACCTGGCCGGTCCTCGCCGAGCAGCTGCGCGGCCACTACGCGACGGCGATCGCCCGGCACGCGGACGTGCACCAGCGCACCCTCCGCTGAGCCGGGGGCGCGCCGTCACCTCCGGTCGTCGTCACATTCGGCCATAGAGGTCGCCGCGGGTGCGCGCGATGGGGTGACATGGTCCTGTCGCCGCACGGCGGCCACCCTGCCCGCGGAAAGGACCACTCATGGCGCAGCGCTCCACCACCCGTCGCCCGCTCATCGGCGTGACCGCAGGGACCGGCCGCATGATGTCCGGCGCGTGGGAGGGGCACGAGGCCGTGACCCTCACCGCGCACTACGTCCGCGCGATCCGCGAGGCCGGCGCCCGTGCCGTGATCATCGCCCCGCAGGACGAGTGGACGGACGAGGAGGTCCAGGACCTCGACGGCCTCGTCCTCACCGGCGGCACCGACCTCGACCCCGCGCTCCTGGGCGAGGCCCCGCGGGAGACGGACATGGCGGCGGACCCGGCGCGCGACGCCTTCGAGACCGCGCTGTACCGTGCGGCGCGCCGCACCGGGGTGCCCGTGCTCGGCGTCTGCCGGGGCCTGCAGCTCGTCGTCGTCGCCGAGGGCGGCGACCTCCACCGCCACCTCCCCGTGGACCTCCCTGCGCATCCCCTCACGGGCATCGTCCCGACGCCCGTGACCGCGGAGGTCGACGCGGACAGCGACACCGCGCTCGCCGTCGGCACCCGCGCCGAGGTCACCGCCTTCCACCACCAGGGCGTGCGAGAGGTGCCCTCCTCGCTGCGCGTCGTGGCCCGCCACGCGAGCGGCCTGCCGCTCGCCGTCGAGGCCGTCGCCGGCAGCCCCGTCATCGCCGTGCAGTGGCACCCCGAGCTCGAGAGCGGGCACGCCCCGGGGGAGGGCCTGTTCGCGGCGCTCGTCACGGCCGTGCGCACGGCGGGCCGGTCCGCGGCACCGTCGGCGCTGGTCTAGGATGGGGCACGACCGTCTGCGCCCCGTCCCGAACCCGGGACGGCCGGCGCGCCCGGGAGGAGCGGAGGAAGCAGAGCATGAGCCAGAGCATGAGCGCTGAGCAGGCCACCGGCGCTGTCGTCGCCAAGGGCGATCACGTCGAGACCGTCGAACCGGCCACCACGTCGGAGGGCAACAGCACCGTCCTGTCCGTCGTGCTGTTCGCGCTGCTGTTCGTCCTCTTCGCGGGCGGGCTGTACGTGCTGAGCCTGTTCACCCCCGTGACCTTCATCGTGGGTCTCGCGATGGTGCTGCTCTCGCTGTACCTCACCTTCGACACGGTCCCGCGCTTCCTCGCCTGACGAGGACGCCCCGCGACGAACCGGGCCCGGCACCGCGAGGTGCCGGGCCCGCCCGCGTCCCGGGGGCGTGCGCGCGCCCCCGGGATCACCGGGTCAGGAGGACCGCCCGTCCACCCGGACGATCGTCTCGAGCGCCATCACGACCATGTCCTCGAAGGTCTCCTGGCGCTCCTGGGCGCTCGTCTCCTCCCCCGTGACGAGGTGGTCGGAGACCGTGCACAGGGCGAGCGCACGCCGGCCGAACTGCGCCGCGAGCGTGTACAGGGCGGCAGCCTCCATCTCGATGCCGAGCACGCCGTAGCCCGCGAGCGTGCGCGTGACCTCGGGGGCGGGGGAGTAGAACTGGTCCGCCGAGAACAGCCCGCCCGCGACGACCGGCAGCAGCCGCTCCTCGCCGACGGCGGCCGCGATCCGCGCCAGCTCGAAGTCCGCGGCCGGGGCGAAGGTGACGTCCCCGAAGCGCGCCCGGTTCATGGCGGAGTCCGTGGAGGCCGCGACGCCGAGCACCACGTCCCGCACGCCGACCCGCTCCGAGAGGCCCCCGCAGGTGCCCACCCGGATGATCGTCTCGACGTCGTACTCGCTGAACAGCTCGTGGGCGTAGATGGCGAGCGAGGGCTGGCCCATGCCGGAGCCCTGCGCGGAGACGCGGACCCCGGCGTAGGTGCCGGTGTACCCGAGCATGCCGCGGACGTCGTTGTACTGGACGGGGTCCTCGAGGAAGGTCTCGGCGATCCACCGCGCGCGGTAGGGGTCGCCGGGCATGAGCACGGCAGGGGCGATCTGGTCCGGAGCGGCTCCGATATGGGTCGACATGCCGCCAGCGTACGGTCGCGCGGCGCCCCGGCGGCGCGGCGCGCTGTCGCCCGGCGCACGAGGGCAGCACAATGGTGCCCCGTGAACGCTCACTCCCCGCAGCCCGGCGATGCCCGGCCCGCCGCGTCCTCGACCGGTGTCGCCGCGGACGCCCGCCGCGCCCGCTGGGCGGTCTCGCTGCTCTTCTTCCTCAACGGCGCCTCGTTCTGCGCGATCCTGCCCCGCTACCCCGAGCTGGTCGAGCACATCGGGCTCAGCAACGCCGCCTTCGGGCTCGCCGTGGGCCTCGGACCCCTCGGAGGGCTCACCGCGGGCCTCACCGTCGCCGCGCTGATGACCCGGTTCGGCTCCGCGCGGGTGAGCGTCGCCGCCCAGGTGGTCGCCTCGACCGTGCACCTGGCCGTCTACGTCTCCGGGTCCTGGCTGTGGCTCGCCGTCTCGCTGTTCCTCGCCGCCGCGGCCGACGCCGTCACCGACGTCGCCATGAACTCCCACGGCATGCGCGTCGAGCGCCGCTACCGCCGCTCGATCATGAACAGCTACCACGGCTGGTGGTCCCTCGGCGCGGTCACCGGCGGGCTGCTCGGCTCCCTCGCCGCCCAGATCGCCCTGCCCACCTGGGGCCAGGGCGTGCTCGGGCTCGTGGTCTTCGGCGCCCTGGCCCTGCTCGCCCTGCGCGGCATGCTCCCCGGCCACGACACCCTCGAGCGGGAGCAGGGTGCCCCGGGCGGGACCACCGCCCAGGCGGCGCCGTCGGCCGCCTCCGCCGCCGAGGTCCCCGCGGACCCGGCCCCCTCCGGGCTGCGGATCGCGGGCATGGCGCCGCGGGCGCTCGGGCTCGTGCTCGCCCTCGGCATGCTGCTCGTCTTCGCGGGCTCCACGGAGGACGCCGGCAACACCTGGGGCGCCCTGTTCATGACCTCGACCTACGCCGTCGGCCCCTTCGTCGCGGGCATGGCCTTCGTGGCCCTCCAGGGGGCGCAGACCATCGGCCGCTTCACCGGGGACGCGGTCGTGGACCGCCTCGGCGACCGGACGACCGCCCGGATCGGCGCGCTCGTCTCCGCCGCCGGCATGTCCTTCGCGCTGCTCGTGCCGAGCCCCGTGACCGCCGTGATCGGCTTCGCGTTCGCGGGCTGGGGCGTCGCGACGCTGTTCCCCGCCGTGTACCGCGCGGCCGACGAGGTCCCCGGCGTCCCCCACGGGGTGGGCATGACCGTCGCCGGCTGGCTCGCCCGGCTCGGGTTCTTCGTCTCCCCGCCGATCATCGGCGCGCTCGCCGACGCGCTGACCCTGCGCCACGCCCTGTGGCTCGTGCCGCTCTACGCCCTCGGGATCCTCGTGGTCTCCGGCGCGCTCGCGGGACGGGACCGCGGCGTCGAGGAGGGGAGCGTCAGAACCGGCTGACGTCCCCCGCGCCCTCACGGGCGATCACGAGCTCCCCGGAGGAGAGGTCCACGACGGTCGTCGGCTCGATGCCCACCTCGCCCGAGTCGATGATCACGTCGACCTGGTTGTCCAGCAGGTCCTGCACGACCCAGCCCTCCGCCGGCGGGTCCTCCTGGCCCGGCAGCAGCAGGGTCGAGGAGACGATCGGCTCGCCGAGCGCCTCCACCAGGGCGTGGGCCACGCGGTGATCGGGGATGCGCACGCCCACCGTGTGCTTCTTGGGGTGGGACATCCTGCGCGGCACCTCCTTGGTGGCCGGCAGGATGAAGGTGTACGGGCCGGGCGTCGCGTTCTTCACCAGGCGGAACACCGGGTTCGAGACGATGACGAACTGCCCCAGCTGCGCGAAGTCCGCGCACACGAGCGTGAAGTGGTGGTCCTTGCCCACCTGGCGGATGCGGCGGATCCGCTCGAGCCCCTCCGGGGAGTCGAGCGTGCAGCCCAGCGCGTAGCAGGAGTCCGTGGGATAGGCGATGAGACCGCCGTCGCGCAGCACGCGCACGGCCTGGTCGATGTTCCGCGCCTGGGGGTCCACGGGATGGATGTCGAGGTAGCGAGCCGAGGGAGCCATGCTCGATGCTACGTCCGCGGGCGCCGCGACGGCGGCAACCGCACGTCGATCAGGCGGTGCTCGATGGACTGATCTCCTGCCGCTCGTTCCTCGCAGCACGTCGATCAGGCGGTGCTCGGTGGCCTGATCTCCTGCCGCTCGTTCCTCGCAGCACGTCGATCAGGCGACGACGACGAACTCGCGGCCGATCCACTTCGTGCGGCGCAGCCGCTGCACCGCGCCGATCGGGAGCGGGCCGTTGATGTGCGGATAGCCGCGGCCGCGGCCGTCGCGATCCGCCTCGATGTCCACGGCGACGCCGGTGGCCTCGACACGGGCGACGTCGATCTCGAGGATCACGAGATCGGCGGGGCGGTCCGGGTACACGCGCTTGGCGACCATCGACACCTGCTCGGGCCAGCAGGCGTGCAGGAACCCCACCTCGGCGAGATCGCGGCCGCGGGTCGAGCAGGTGTAGGTACCCTCCCGGACGGCCGCCTCCCAGGCGGCCAGCTCGGTGATGTGCCAGATCAGGGGCGGGGGCATGAGGGGCAGTGTAGCGTTCCGTGCATGCACGAGAAGCCCGGCGGACCCCCGCACGTGCGGCTGGTCCACGATGAGGATCGCGATCGCTTCGAGGCGCTCGCCGGCGACGGCGTCGTGGGGGTGCTCGCCTACGGGCCGGACCCGCTCCGCGATGGCGTCCGCGACCTGCGCTCCACGGTGGTCTCCGCGGAGCACGGCGGGCAGGGGATCGGCTCCGCGCTCGTCCGCGCCGCCGTCCAGGACTCCCGCGAGCGCGGCCTGCGTCTCACCGCCACCTGCTGGTTCGCCCGCGCCTGGCTCGAGCGGCATCCTGAGCACCACGATCTCCTCGCCGACGTCCCCGAGGAGGGGAAGGACCCCCGGTGACCTATCGCATCCTCACCGTCTGCACCGGCAACATCTGTCGGTCGCCGATGGCCGAGTTCCAGCTGCGCGCCGCCCTCGAGGAGGCCGGCCTCGGCGACCGCGTCGACGTCGCGAGCGCCGGCACCACCTCCTACGAGGAGGGTAATCCTGTGGACCCCCGCGCCGGGGCCCTCCTGCGCGAGCACGGCATGGACCCCTCCGCGCACCGCGCCCGCGCCGTGACCCGCGAGGAGCTGTCCCGGGCGGACCTCGTCCTCGCCCTTGACCACGACCACGTCCGGCCCCTCGAGCGGCTCTCCGGCGAGAGGCTGGGGGAGCGGATCCGCATGCTGCGCTCCTTCGACCCGCAGGCGGGGGAGGACCTCGGCATCCGCGATCCCTGGTACGGCGGCGACGAGGACTTCGAGACCACCTACACCCAGGTGGACGCCGCCCTCCCGGGGCTCGTGGAGCACGTGCGCGGCGCCCTCGCCGCGGGCGGGCACGGCACCGCCTCATGAGCGCCCTCGGGACCGCCGCCGCGCTGCGTGCCGGGGACCTCGACGCCCGGGAGCTCACCGAGCAGACCCTCGCCGCGGCCGCGACCCGCGGAGCCGCTGTCGGCGCCTTCGCCCACGTCCTCGAGGAGCTCAGCCGGGAGCAGGCCGAACGGGCCCAGGGGGAGCTCGAGGACGCCCGTCGCGCCGGACGCCTCGAGGACCTCGCCCGCCGCCGGCCCCTGCTCGGCGTGCCGCTGCCCGTGAAGGACCTCACCCGCATCGCCGGCCAGCCCTTCGAGGCAGGGAGCACCGTGCTGCGCGGCACGATCGCGGAGGTCACCGACGGCGTCGCCGCACGGATCCTCGACGCCGGCACGGTGACGATCGGCAAGACCACGACGCCCGAGTTCGGCATGCCCGCCTACACGGAGCCCGCGACCGGTGCGCCGGCCCGCACCCCCTGGGACGTGCGGCGCACGGCCGGCGGCTCGAGCGGCGGGGCCGGGGCGGCGGTCGCGAGCGGGGTCGTCGACCTCGCCCACGGCTCCGACGGCGGCGGGTCCGTGCGGATCCCCGCGGCGTGCTGCGGCCTCGTCGGGATCAAACCCTCCCGCGGCCTCGTCTCGACGGGGCCCTTCGGCACCGAGGGCGCCGGGCTCGTCGCCGACGGCATGCTCGCCACGACCGTGCGCGACGCGGCGGCCGGCCTCGACCTCATCGCCGGACCCCGCCCCGGCGACGCCCAGCCGGCACCGCTCGTGCCCGGCGGCTACCTCTCCGCCTGCGAGGAATCGGCACCCGAGGGGCTGCGGATCGGCGTGCTCACGACGCCGCTCGCGGCCGAGGTCGACGTGCATCCCGCCGCCCTGCGCGCCGTGGAGCGCACGGTCGCGCTGCTGCGCGACCTCGGCCACCACCCCGTGCCGGTCTCCGCCCCCTTCACCCCGCAGGAGTGGCGCAGCTTCATGCCCCTGTGGACGGTGGGCGCCGCGATGATCCCCGTGCCCCCGGAGCGTGAGGGCGAGCTGCTGACCCTCACCCGCTGGCTGCGTGAGCAGGGACGCGGGTACAGCGGGACGGATCTGCTCACGGCGATCTCCGGCGTGCAGGCGCTCGCACGGCGCACGGGGGAGGCCTTCGCGGAGCTGGACCTCGTCCTCACCCCGGGGCTCTCGGGCCCGCCCGCCCGCCCGGAGACCCTCCAGCTCGACGACGGCGCCGCGGACTTCGACGCCCAGTGCGCCTTCACCCCGTGGACGAGCACCTGGAACATGACCGGCGCCGCCGCGATCGCCGTTCCCGCGCACCGCGAGGTGGTCGACGGTGTGCTGCTGCCCTTCGGCGTCCAGCTGGGCGGCACCGGCCCCGGCGCCGAGGCCCTGCTGCTGCAGGTCGCCGCCCAGATCGAGCAGCACGACCCGTGGCCGCTGCGCGCCGCGGACGCCTCCCGGGGCGGGACGGGCGCATGAGCGGGGCCGAGGAGGCCGCTGCGGCGAACACGGAGGCATCGGAGGGCCCCGGGGAGGCGACACCGGCGCCCGCGCGCCCCGCTCCGACCGTCGCCGCGGTGCGCCTGGACACCTGGCTGTGGAGCGTGCGGCTGTACCCCACCCGCTCCGCGGCCACCGCCGCCTGCCGCGCGGGCCACGTGCGACGCAACGGCGAGCCCACCAAGGCGAGCCAGAGGATCGCGGTGGGGGACGAGCTGCGCCTGCGCTCCCCGGGGCGCGAGCGCATCGTCGTGGTCACGCAGCTGCTCGGGAAGCGGGTGGGCGCGCCCGTCGCGCGCACCGCCTACGAGGACCACAGCCCGGAGCCGCCGCAGCTCTTCGGCGCCCCACCGCGACGGGACCGCGGGGCGGGGCGCCCCACCAAGCGGGAGCGGCGCGCGCTGGACCGGCTGCGCGGCCGGGACCTGCCCGGCGTCGAGCACGACGAGGACCTGCCCGAGGACCGCGCCGGGCGCTGAACCCGGGAACGACGGGGCTCACGCCACGTCGCGTCGGCGTCGCCCGGCCGGGAGTCGCCTCCCGGCCGGGCGGAGCGGCTCAGCGCGGCTGGCCGCTCGCCGCGAACAGCTGCTGGCGGTTGGTCGAGAGGCGACCCAGCAGGCCCGCCTCGAGGGCGACGACCTTGGGATTCGCGCCGTCGGCCAGGAGCCGCTGGCGCACGGAGGCGAGATCGGCGCTCTCGCGGATGAAGCGCTTCATGAGCGGCTTCGCGCCGATCTGCTTCGCCCAGGCGCGGCCCTCACGGCGCCCCTTCCAGGTGGCGAGCATCGTGACCTCCTCGTGGGTGAGCCAGCCGGTGTTCGCGTAGTCGCCCAGGCGCACGCGCGTGAGCCGGGCCTCGTCCCAGACCAGCACGCCGATCAGGCACAGCCACAGCAGGGACAGCAGCGCCTCGAGCGCGAACATGATGATCGTGACGGTCCAGCCGCCGGCGAGGCTCGCGGTGAGGTTCCATCCGGCGTGCAGCAGCATCCCGGGGATCACGGCGACCACGAACACGAGCAGGCCCGAGATCGTGCCCCATTTGCGGGCGACGAAGCCCATAATCATGCCCGTCAGCGACGTGTAGATGGCGTGGCCGAAGATGTTCAGCGCTCCGCGCATGACGACCAGCACGGCCACGCCGCCCAGGCCCATCTGATCGAAGCCGTTCGCGTAGTACAGGATGTTCTCGGTGAAGGCGA
Source organism: Brachybacterium sp. NBEC-018 (assembly GCF_024860185.1). Classification (NCBI taxonomy): domain Bacteria; kingdom Bacillati; phylum Actinomycetota; class Actinomycetes; order Micrococcales; family Dermabacteraceae; genus Brachybacterium; species Brachybacterium sp. NBEC-018. Next base: position 3,067,296 of record NZ_CP100650.1, on the reverse strand, counting down.
AGCCGCCGCCGATCAGCGCGCCGTAGATGAGGCCGTCCAGCGGCCCGTTGAAGTAGCGGCGGGCGAGCAGCATGAGGACCAGCAGCCCGAGCCCCTTCGTGGTCTCCTCGACGATCGGGGCGCTGATGACGGGGCCGAAGAAGCTCGTGACCGCCTCGCTGCCCGTGATCCGCCAGACGAGGACCGAGCCCAGGGTGTTCACCCAGAAGCTCACGAAGCTCGCGATGGCGGCGCCCCACATGACCGCGATGAGCAGCAGCGGGATCGGCTGCGGGTCCCAGCGGTCCGCGAGCAGGATGATCCCGACGATCACGACGAGGGACAGGAACGCGAGGAAGCCCATGACGGGCCACCAGACGGGGCTCGAGGAGTACGACAGCGTGAGGTAGACGAAGAAGAAGCCGAGCACGAGGAGCAGCCCGATGCCGAGGACGGCCAGGGCGATCCAGGTGAGGACCGTGACGCGGGGGACCGGCTCCGCCTCACGCCCGACCTCCTGCACCCGTCGGGTCTGGGTCGCCCAGGCCGACTGCGGCTGCGGCTGCACGGGCCGCTGGATCTGCGCGGGGGCGTAGCGCGCGGCGGTGAGGCCCGAGGCGGGTCGCACGGAGGTGTCGTAGGAGCGGGGGATGCCGTAGTCGACGTACTGGGGCTGCGCCTGGAACCCCGGCGCGCCCGCGGCGGGGGAGCCCGCGCCGGGGCGGGGCCGGCCGGTGGGCTGCTGTCCCGGCTGCTGGGGGCGACCCGGGGACGGGGGCCCCGGGTGGGCGGACGGCGGCTGGGTCATGGGAGGAGCGCCTTCGGGATCGGGGAGGGACGACGGCGGAGCGCGTCGCCCGGGGCGGTGCGGGGGAGGAGGGGAGCGGACCGCATGGTCCCCTCCCCCGGGGACGGATCGATCTGGATGCGATGCTACCGGTGATGCTCGCCACGGCGAGGGGGTCCGCACCGGCTGTGGACGGGGCGGAGGGAGGCCCTGACCCCTCGCTCCCGCACCTTGAGCGGAATAGACTCAACTCTGTACCCGTTGCACCTCATGTCCCCGCGCACAGCATGGAAGGAGCGCCGTGGAGTTCCAGTTCACCACCCGATCGCAGGAAGCGATCACCACCGCCGCCCAGCACGCCGCAGAGCTCGGCAACCCCCAGGTCAGCTCCTTGCACCTGCTGCAGTCGTTGCTCGGCCAGGCGGACGGCATCGGCCGCGCCGCCCTCGTCGAGGCCGGTGCCGAGCCCGCCGCCGTCCTCGAGCAGGTCGCGACCGCGATCGGGCAGCTGCCCCAGGTCAGCGGGGGCGGCGCCGGCCATCCGACCTTCGTCGGCACCGGCTACGACGCCCTCGAGGCCGCCCGCCACGAGGCCGACGCCGCCGGCCGCACCTACCTGTCCACCGAGCACCTCCTGATCGGCATCGCGCTCGGCAAGGACGCCGCCGCCCGCCTCCTCCAGGCGGCCGGCGCGGGCCCCGCCGCCCTGCGCGATGCCGTCACCCGACTCACCTCCGGAGAGGACCGTATGAGCACCATGGATTCCCAGAACCCCGAGGGCACCTTCCAGAGCCTCGAGAAGTTCGGCCTCGACCTCACCGAGCAGGCCCGCGAGGGCAGGCTCGACCCCGTCATCGGCCGGGACACCGAGATCCGCCGCGTCGTCCAGGTGCTCAGCCGCCGCACCAAGAACAACCCGGTGCTCATCGGCGAGCCCGGCGTCGGCAAGACCGCCGTGGTCGAGGGCCTCGCGCAGCGCATCGTCGCGGGCGACGTCCCGGACTCGCTGCGCGGCAAGCGCCTGATCTCCCTGGACCTCTCCTCGATGGTCGCCGGGTCGAAGTACCGCGGCGAGTTCGAGGAGCGCATGAAGGCCGTCCTCGACGAGATCCGCACGAGCAACGGCCAGATCATCACCTTCATCGACGAGCTGCACACCGTCGTGGGCGCGGGCGGCACCGGCGACGGGGCGATGGACGCCGGCAACATGCTCAAGCCCATGCTCGCCCGCGGCGAGCTGCGGATGGTCGGCGCGACCACCCTGGACGAGTACCGCGAGAACATCGAGAAGGACCCGGCCCTCGAGCGCCGCTTCCAGCAGGTGTTCGTGGGCGAGCCCAGCGTCGAGGACACCATCACGATCCTGCGCGGCCTCAAGGACAAGTACGAGGCGCACCACAAGGTCTCGATCACCGACGCCGCGCTGGTCGCCGCCGCGACGCTCTCGGACCGCTACATCTCCGGGCGCCAGCTCCCCGACAAGGCCATCGACCTCGTCGACGAGGCCGCGTCCCGCCAGCGCATGGAGCTCGACTCCTCCCCGGAGGAGCTGGACATCCTGCGCCGTCAGGTCGACCGCCTGCGGATGGAGGAGATGGCCCTCCAGGGCAGCGAGGACCCGGGCAGCATCGCCCGCCTCGACTCCGTGCGCGGGCAGCTCGCGGACCGCACCGAGCGGATGACCGCGCTCTCCGCCCGCTGGGAGCGGGAGAAGGCCGGACTGAACCAGGTCGGCGAGCTCAAGGCCCAGCTCGAGCAGCTGCGCATGCAGGCCGATCGCGCCCAGCGCGAGGGCGACCTCACCGCCGCCTCGAAGATCCTCTACGGCGACATCCCCGCGCTGAAGACCCAGCTGCGCGAGGCGGAGGAGTCCGAGGCCGCGGGGGAGGTGGGCGACGAGCGCCCGCTCGTGGCCGATCACGTGGGACCCGACGACATCGCCGAGGTGGTGGGCACGTGGACGGGCATCCCGGCCGGCCGCCTGCTGCAGTCCGAGACGCAGAAGCTGCTCGAGATGGAGGACATCATCGGCGAGCGGCTGATCGGTCAGCGGCGCGCCGTGGCCGAGGTCTCCGACGCGGTGCGTCGTGCCCGCGCGGGCATCGCCGACCCGAACCGCCCCACCGGCTCGTTCCTGTTCCTGGGGCCGACGGGCGTCGGCAAGACCGAGCTCGCGAAGGCGCTCGCCGAGTTCCTCTTCGACGACGAGCGGGCCATGATCCGCATCGACATGTCGGAGTACGGGGAGAAGCACACCGTCTCCCGTCTCGTCGGCGCCCCTCCGGGGTACGTCGGCTACGACGAGGGCGGTCAGCTCACGGAGGCCGTGCGGCGCCGGCCGTACTCGGTGGTCCTGCTCGACGAGATCGAGAAGGCCCACCCCGACGTCTTCGACATCCTGCTGCAGGTGCTCGACGACGGCCGGCTCACCGACGGCCAGGGTCGCACGGTGGACTTCCGCTCCACGATCCTCATCCTCACCTCGAACCTCGGCGCCCACGTGCTGCAGGACACGTCGCTGCCGGAGGCCGAGAAGCACGAGCGGGTCATGCAGGTGGTCCGGGCGTCCTTCAAGCCGGAGTTCCTCAACCGCCTCGACGACGTCGTCATGTTCGACGCGCTGCAGCGTGAGGAGCTCTCGCGGATCGTCTCCCTCCAGATCGAGGCGGTCGGCGCGCGGCTCGCGGACCGTCGGATCCGGCTCGACGTCGACGAGGCGGCGACGCACTGGCTGGCCGACGCGGGCTTCGACCCGCTCTACGGCGCGCGCCCGCTCAAGCGGCTGGTGCAGAAGGAAATCGGCGACGCGCTCGCACGGCTGATCCTGCGCGGCGAGGTGCTCGACGACGCCACGGTCGCCGTGCGCGTGGCTCCGGGCGGCGACGGTCTCGTCCTGTCCGTCCTCGAGGGCGGTCACCAGGAGGAGCGCGTCGACGCCGGGGACCCGGATCTCGTCGACGCGGGAACCTCCGACGGGGCGCCCGCCCCCGGATCCGCGGACGCCTCCGGGGACCCCGCACGGCGCTGAGTTCCTGCCCGCGCGGGAGGGCCGGACGGGTGAGCCCCGTCCGGCCCTCCCGCCGTCTCAGGCGCTGCGCCGCTCCCACGGGAACGGTGCGTTCTCGAGCCGGTAGCGGTAGATCTTCTCGGTGTCGGTGATCTCGTCGACCTTCGCCTGCCAGGCCTCACCCGCACCGCGCATCGCCTCTCCCGCCTCCCGCAGCGCATCGCCGCTGCCGGGGGAGGCCATGTCCATGACATCGGCCCCGCGCCCGGCGACGGTGCCGATCGCCTCGCTGAGCGCGGGCACCGGGGTCGCGGTCAGCGCATCCGCGCTCGCTCCGAGGTGACGCAGCATGCCGCGCTCGCCGGCACGGGCCGCCCCGGCCCAGTCGCCCTCGCCCACGGACTCGGAGATCTCCGCGGAGGTCTGGGAGACGTTCGCGAACTGCTGGTCCACGGCGCCCGTGACGGTGTCGTAGACGGACCCCTCGCCCAGGGCGACGCCGGCGAGGTCATGGGGGATCCGGGCGAGGCCGACGATCGGCGTCGCGGCGCCCAGTCCCGCGGACTCCATCCGGGACTCGACCCCGTCGAGGAACTCGCCGCTGCTCTCGGTGAGCGTCGCGGCCGTCTGCAGACCGCCCAGCCCGGGGACCTGGCCGAACAGGATCTTCCGGTTCGTGGACGCCTCGGTGACCCGGTCCTGGTCCAGGGCGAACGGGGTGTCGTCCTGCACCGTGCCCCGTTCCGGCACCGGGGCGGGCACCGGGTCGGGCAGTCCGTCGGTGGGGTCGTGGGGCAGCGGGGGGAGCGTCGGGTCGATCGGGGCGGCGAGGGGGCCGCCGAGCAGCGGGCGGATCTTCTCGAAGGTCTCCCCGGCTCGCTCGCGCCAGCGGTCGAGCGTCTCGTGGGTGTCGAAGGGCTCCTCGGGACCGGAGGGGCCGATCGGATGTCCGAGGGGGCCGCCGATCCACGGGCCGAGGTCACCGGGATCGGGCAGCCCGGCTCCGGTGGACGGCCGCAGGCGCCCGCCGAGGTCCCGGACCCCGTCGAAGGCGTCCATCCGCACCATCGCGTAGGGGTCCCCGCCGCCCTCGGCGGAGGAGGCGCGCTCCTGGGCGTCGCGGTGGCCCTCGAGCAGGGCCCGGCGCGCGGCGAGCAGGTCGCACGCGCCGCCCAGCTCATCGGTGACCGCGCTGGTGCGCGAGCGGTGCGCCGCGGCGTCCGGCCCGGTCCAGTCGACGGAGGCGGAGGTGCTGCGGAGCAGCTCGACGAGGTCCCGCAGGAGCTCGATCCGCTCATCGATGCTCTCGATGTACTCGTCCATGTCGAGGGGGTCGCATCCCCAGAAGGTGTCCATGCGGCGAACCTAGGCGCGACGGAGCGGCGCGCGCCGGGCGGCCGCCCGGGCTGTGGACGACGGTGTCCTGGGGAGGAACCATTTCTGCGGGGCGCCTCCCCGCGGTCCTACAGTGGCGCGCATGTCCTTCCCCCACACCCCCGACCACCCCGCTCCCGCGCCGACCCCCGCCCGCCAGTCACGGGCGAAGACCCTGCTGGGCACCGGGATCGGCAACGCGCTGGAGTGGTACGACTGGAACGTCTACGCGTCCTTCGCCGTCTACTTCTCCGCGCAGGCCTTCGACAGCAGCGACCGCACCTCCGCCTTCCTCTCCACGATGGCGATCTTCGCCGTCGGCTTCGTCGCTCGCCCCTTCGGCGGCGTCGTCTTCGGCTGGATCGGCGACCGTGTGGGCCGCAAGCACGCGCTCTCCCTCGCCGTGCTCGCCGCCTCGATCGGGTCCCTGCTCATCGCCGTGCTGCCGACCTACGGCACGGTCGGCGTTCTCGCGTCGTTCCTGCTGCTCCTGGCCCGTCTGATCCAGGGGCTCGCGCACGGCGGCGAGCTCCCCTCCGCGCAGACCTATCTCGCCGAGCACGCCCCGCGCGAGCACCGCGGCTTCTGGGCCAGCTCGATCTACGTGACCGGCACCCTCGGCCTCCTCGCGAGCCTCGTGCTGGGCCTCGCGCTCAGCACCGCCCTCACCGAGGAGCAGATGGCGGCCTGGGGATGGCGCGTGCCCTTCGCGATCGGCGCCGTGCTGGGCCTCGTCGCCCTGTGGATCCGCCGCTCGATGGAGGAGTCCGAGGTGTTCGAGGCCTCCCGCGCGGAGGACGGCACCGCGGGTCCCCGGGAGAACGTCCTCGTGGGCCTGTTCGTGCACTGGCGCACGAGCCTCCAGGTGATCCTCATGACCGCGGGGCTCACCGTCGTCTTCTACATCTGGTCCGTCTCGATGGCGTCCCTCGCCTCCCAGAACCTGGGGTACAGCGCCCAGCAGGCCTTCGGCGCCTCGGTGATCGGCAACGTCGTGCTCGTGCTCGTGCTGCCGCTCTGGGGAGCGCTCTCGGACCGGATCGGCCGGAGGACCTGCGCGCTCATCGCCCTCGTGGGCAGCGGCATCTGCTACCTGCCGATGGTCTCGCTCGTCGAGGGCGGGCAGATGTGGCAGCTCGTCGTCGCGATCAGCGTGCAGCTCGGGCTCATCGCCGGCTTCCTCTCCCACGCCCCGGCGATGTACGCCGAGATGTTCCCGACCTCGCGCCGCACGAGCGGTTTCGGCATCCCCTACGCGGTCGCGATCGCCCTGTTCGGCGGCACCGCCCCGTACCTCAACACCGCGATCGGCGATCAGCACCTCTTCGGCATCTATGCGATCGCGCTCATCGCGATCTCGTCCGCCACGATCCTCACGCTGCGCGAGACCAAGGGGAAGGACCTCACCGAGCCCGTCGGCGCCGCGGCGAGCACCACGGCCTGAGAGGCCGGCGCCGGCGTCCACGGGGCGCCGGAGGAGCGACGGGCCGCGGGGAGCAGTGCTCCCCGCGGCCCGTCCGCGTCGGCGACAGAGACCTCAGACGACGATGTTCACCACGCGCGGCGCCTTCACGATCACCTTGCGCACCGTCTGCCCCTCGAGCAGCTGCTGGACCCGGCCCTCGGCCATGACCAGCGCCTCGAGCTCGGCCTCGCCGATCTCGGGATCGACCTCGACCTTGTGGCGCACCTTGCCCTTGATCTGGACGACGCAGGTGACCGCCTCGGCCTTGGCGAGCTCCGGGTCGGCGACCGGGTAGGGCGCCCGCACGAGGGACTCCTCGTGGCCCAGTCGCTGCCACAGCTCCTCCGCGAGGTGCGGGGCGAAGGGCGAGACCATGAGCACGAGCGGTTCGAGCGCGGCGCGCGGGGCGCCGTTCTCGCCGGAGGTCTTGGTCAGGTGGTTCACGAGCTCGATGAGCTTCGCGATCGCCGTGTTGAACTGCATCTGCGCCATGTCCCGGGTGACGCCCTCGATCGTGCGGTGCACGGTCTTCAGGGTCGCCTGCTCCGGCTCGGCGTCGGAGGCGATCAGCTCACCGGTCTCCTCGGAGACCGCCAGGCGCCAGAGGCGCTGGAGGAAGCGCTGCGAGCCCACGACGGCGCGGGTCTCCCAGGGGCGGGACAGGTCCAGCGGGCCCATCGACATCTCGTACACGCGCAGGGTGTCCGCGCCGTACTCCTCGTACATGTCGTCGGGGGCGACGGCGTTCTTGAGCGACTTGCCCATCTTCCCGTACTCCTGGGTGACCTGCTCGCCCTGGTACGTGAAGGTGCCGTCGGCCTCGGCGACGACCTCCTCCGCGGGGACGTGCACGCCCCGGGAGTCGGTGTACGCGAAGGCCTGGATGTAGCCCTGGTTGAACAGGCGGTGGAAGGGCTCCTGGCTCGTGACGTCGCCGCGGTCGAAGAGCACCTTGTGCCAGAACCGCGCGTACAGCAGGTGCAGCACCGCGTGCTCCACACCGCCCACGTACAGGTCCACGCCGCCCGTGCCGCCCGCCTCGCGGGGGCCCAGCCAGTACTCCTCGTTCTCCGGGCGCACCAGGTGCTCGGTGTCCGTGGGGTCGATGTAGCGCATCTGGTACCAGGAGGAGCCGGCCCACTGCGGCATCGTGTTCGTCTCGCGCAGGTAGCGCTTGGGGCCCTCGCCCAGGTCCAGCTCGACCTCGACCCAGTCCGTCGCGCGGGAGAGCGGGGTCTGCGGCTCGGTGTCCTTGTCGAAGGGGTCGAAGGTCTTCGGGGAGAAGTCCTCGACCTCCGGCAGGTCCACGGGCAGCATCGAGGCGGGCAGCGGGATCGGGGTCTCCGGGTCCGCGGGGTCGTAGACGACCGGGAACGGCTCGCCCCAGTACCGCTGGCGCGAGAACAGCCAGTCGCGCAGGCGGTAGGTGGTGCGGGCGCGGCCGAACCCCTTCTCCTCGGCGAAGGCGGTGGCGCGGGCCTTCGCCTCGTCCTTGTCCAGGCCGTCGAGGTCCAGCTCGGCGGAGGCGGAGTTGATCTTCTCGCCCTCGCCGGTCCAGGCGCCGCCGGTGAAGTCCTCCGGAGGGCGCACGGTGCGGATCACGGGCAGCTCGAAGCGGTCGGCGAAGGCGAAGTCGCGCTCGTCCTCGGCGGGGACGGCCATGATCGCGCCGGTCCCGTAGCCGGTGAGGACGTAGTCCGCGGTGAACACGGGGATCTCGCGGCCGTCCATCGGGTTCACGGCGAACCAGCCGGTGAACACGCCGGTCTTCTCGCGGTCGTCCGCGGTGCGCTCCTCCGCGCCGAGGGACGCGGCGCGCTCCTGGTAGGCGGTGACCGCCTCGCGCGGGCTCGCCGCGCCGCCGGTCCAGGCGTCCTTCGTGCCGGCGGGCCAGGCGGCGGGCAGGGCGGAGGCGTCCTCGAGCAGCGGGTGCTCGGGGGAGAGGACCGTGAAGGTCGCCCCGAAGAGGGTGTCCGCTCGGGTCGTGAACACGTCGAAGGTCGCGCCCTCGACGCCGGCCAGCGGGAAGGTGACCTCGGCGCCGTGGCTGCGGCCGATCCAGTTGCGCTGCATGGAGCGCACGGACTCGGGCCAGTCCACGCGGTCCAGGTCGTCGATGAGGCGGTCGGAGTACGCGGTGATGCGCATGTTCCACTGGCGCAGGCGCCGCGTGAAGACGGGGAAGTTGCCGCGCTCCGAGCGGCCGTCGTTGGTGACCTCCTCGTTGGCCAGCACGGTGCCCAGGCCCGGGCACCAGTTCACCGGGGTCTCCGAGATGTAGGCCAGGCGGAAGGCATCGGCCAGCTGCGCGATCTCGGCGTCGGAGGCGGTGGGGACCTCGGCGGCGGTGCGGCCGGCCCAGGCCTCGGGCAGCGTGATCGACTGCCGCTGGGCGAGCACGAACGGGTCGACGGTCCCGGCGCGCAGCTCCTCGCGCAGCTCGGCGATCGGCCGTGCGCGGCCGACGATGCCGTCGGCGTTCTCGGCGGTCGGGTCGTACCAGGAGTCGAAGATGCGCAGGAAGATCCACTGCGTCCACTGCACGAACTCGCGGTCGGTGGTCGCGAGGGAGCGGCGGGAGTCGTGGGACAGCCCCAGACGGTGCAGTTGGCGGCGCATGTTCGCGACGTTCGACTCGGTGGTCACGCGGGGATGCGTGCCGGTCTGGACGGCGTACTGCTCCGCGGGCAGGCCGAAGGCGTCGTAGCCCATCGTGTAGAGCACGTTCTTGCCGAGCATGCGCTGATGGCGCGCGATGACGTCGGTCGCGATGTAGCCCAGCGGGTGGCCCACGTGCAGCCCCGCCCCCGAGGGGTACGGGAACATGTCCATGATGTACATCTTCTCGCCGAGCTCCGCGGCGGTGCGCCCGTCGGAGAGCGCGCCGACGGGGTTCGCGGCACGGAAGGTGCCCTCCTCGTCCCAGCGCCGCTGCCAGCGCAGCTCGATCTGATCCGCCACCTCTGCCGTGTACCGGTGGGGTGCCTCGCTCATGGATGTCTCGCCTTCCTCGGATGGTGCGGAGCCTCCGCACGACGGTCCTGACATGAAGAAACCCCCGCACAGGCGAGGGGAGCCGCGCCGGTCCCGTGCTCCGCGCCCGGCACCGTGGTGCGGGGGAGGCGGGATTGTCCGACGCGGCTACGGAAGCAGGAGCCGTCGAGTCACCCGTCCATGCTACCGCGCGTCGTGCGGGACGGTCCTGCCTGCCCGGGGGAGCCGGTCGGGAGTCACACGCCGAGCAGCGCGGAGACCGCGAGCAGCGCGAGGACCGTGCCGATCGTCGTGATGAGGACCGTGTCCCGGGCGAGGTTCTCCGCGGCCTGGTAGCGGGCGGCGGCGACGTAGACGTTCTGCGCCGTCGGGAGCGCCGCCATGACGACGACCTCGTACAGCCCGTGGCCGCTGAGCCCGAACAGCAGCCCGATACCGAGCGCGAGCAGCGGCATGAGAACGATCTTCGCGATCGAGGAGATCGCGATGAGGCCCCGGTAGCCGTCGTCCTTCGCGAGCGGCCTCGACCCGTGCAGGGAGAGCCCGTAGGCGAGGAGCATCGCGGGGATCGCCATGTCCCCGAGGGAGGAGAACGGCTCGAGGACCACCTCGGGCAGCCGCACGCCGGCGCCGGCGAGCACCCCGCCCACGGCGGCCGCGATGATCGTCGGGTTCGCGCCGATGCTGCGCGCGATGCCGGCGAGCCCGAGCTTCGATTCCTGTGTCTGCGCGTGCAGGACGAAGAGGTACAGGGGCGTGTAGACGGCCTGCTGGAAGAGGATCACCGGCAGGGCGTGCGAGATGTCGCCGAGCACGTAGGCGGCGATCGGGAAGCCCATGTTCGCGCCGTTGACGACGGAGCCGCTGATCGCGGCGATCGTGAGCTCGGTGCCGCGACGCTTCGTGAACAGCCGCAGGCCCACCCACAGCAGCACGCCCATGAGGAGCCCAGAGATGCCGGCCACCGCCATCGGCACCGAGAACACCTCGCGGGGGTCGGAGCCGAGCAGGCCCACGAGCACCAGGGCGGGGGAGGCGAGGAAGAAGGTCGCGCGGTTCAGGACGTAGCGGCCCTGGGGGCCGAGGATCCCGGTGCGCCCGGCGATCCATCCGATCGCGATGAGCGTCCAGACGATGAAGAACCCGGCCAGGACCCCGCTCATCGGGCGGGGGAGGGCACAGGGGTCAGCACGGTCCCGATCCTATAGGGGTGGGCCGACGCCCGCTGCTGGGGTCCAGCGCGCGGGACGGCGCCGGGACGGGGGAGCGGTCAGCGGGCCCCGACGCTGTGGCGGCCGCTGATCTGGTCGGCCGTGCCCGGGACGGGCTCGGCGCCGTCGTGCCCGAGGGCCACGATCCGGTTGAGGTCGTCGACGTGGACGACCTTCGGCTCGTGCTCGGCGACCTCGCGCTCGTCCATCTGGCCGTAGCCCATGATGATGACGAGGTCCCCGGGGGCGACCAGATGGGCGGCCGCGCCGTTGATGCCGATCACACCGGTCCCGGCGTCGCCGCGGATCACATAGGTGGTCAGACGGGCGCCGTTGGTGATGTCGGCGATCGTCACCTGCTCGTTCTCGACCAGGCCGGCGGCATCCACGAGATCGGCGTCGATCGTCACCGATCCCACGTAGTGCAGGTCCGCCTGGGTGACCGTGGCACGGTGGATCTTCGAGGTCATGAGAGTGCGCAGCACGTGCACCAGTCTCCCATGCGCGATGATGGGGGCGCCCGCATCCGTCAGGAGGATCACGATGCCCAAGGCTCGCCGCCGTTCCACCCACCGATCCAGCCGGTTCGAGGACATGGCCCTGCCCGAGGAGCTGCTCGGCGTGCTCGCCGAGCAGGGACTCGACCGCGCCTTCGAGATCCAGGAGGCGATCCTCCCGGACGCCCTCGCGGGTCGCGACGTCCTCGCCCGCGCGGAGACCGGCTCCGGCAAGACCCTCGCGTTCACGCTCGCGATGACCGCTCGCTTCCGGCACCGCAAGGTGCACCGTCGCCGGCCGCTCGGCATCGTGCTGGTCCCCACCCGTGAGCTCGCCGTGCAGGTCGTGGACACGATCCACCCCTTCGCTCGCGCCATCGGCGTGCGCGCCCAGCTCGTCTCCGGCGGCATGAACATCGACAAGCAGGCCGAGGCCCTGAACCGCGGCGTCGAGATCGTCGTGGCCACGCCCGGCCGCCTCATCGACCTCGCCGAGCGCGGCGGGATCTTCCTGGACCGCGTCGAGACCACGGTCATCGACGAGGCCGACCACATGGCCGATCTGGGCTTCCTGCCCCAGGTGCGCGACATCCTCGCCGCGACGGAGATGGGCACCCAGAAGATGCTCTTCTCGGCGACGCTGGACGGGCAGGTCGAGGAGATCGTCGACACCTTCCTCGTGGATCCGGTCACCCACGAGACCACCCCGGTCGCCGCGGCCGTCGAGACGATGGCCCACCACGTGCTCGCGATCGCCCCCTCCGCCAAGCGCGAGGTGACCGCCCAGCTCGCCAACCGCGAGGGCCGCACGCTCGTGTTCACGCGCACGCAGCTGGGCGCGGAGCGCGTCGCCCAGGAACTCATCGAGGTCGGGGTCCCCGCCGCGGCGCTGCACGGCAACAAGCAGCAGGGCCTGCGCACGAACGTGCTCGCCGGGTTCCGGCAGGGCGCCTACCCGGTGCTCGTGGCGACCGACGTCGCCGCGCGCGGCCTGCACATCGACGACGTCACGATGGTGATCCACGTCGACCCGGCCGACGACGTCAAGGAGTACGTGCACCGCTCGGGACGCACCGCGCGCGCGGGCGCCGCCGGCACCGTCGTCACCCTCGCGCTCCCGCACCAGGTCAAGGTCACCCGCTCCGTGCTCGAGGGCGCGAAGATCGAGGGGACCTGGGCCGACGCCCCCGACGCCTCGGTCGAGGCGATCGCGGCGCTGGGCGGTCGCACGCCGCTGGGCGAGCCGGCCGAGGACCCCGCCGCGGTGAAGTACAAGGGCGCCCCGCGCAAGCTCGACCTCAGCCGCAGGGGCGGGGCGAGCGCGCGCAAGGCGGAGGAGCGCCGTGCGAACGAGGAGCGGCGCGCCTCCTGGGAGGAGGAGCCGGAGAGCGGCTCCGGACGCCGCGGCGGCGATCGCTCCGGCGGCGGTCGCCCGGGCGGTGCCGGACGTGCGGGAGGTGCGGGGTCCCGGGGACGCTCCGGCGCCCCCACCCGCGCCCCGCGCGGCGGAGCCTCCGGCCGCGGCCGCGGGGAGGATGCCGAACAGGGCGGCCGCGGTCGCAGCGGCGCAGCCGATACCGGCAGCGGGCGGCGCGGTGGCACCGGTCGCGGTCGGTCCGGCGGCCCCGATGCCGGCCGCGGCACGGGTCGCGGGTCCGGTCGCGGGCGCGGCCCCGGCGCAGGCGGGAAGGGCCGCGGCTCGCGATGAGCATCAGCCTGTTCGACATGTTCAAGATCGGGATCGGCCCCTCGAGCTCGCACACCGTCGGACCGATGCGGGCGGCCGCGCTGTTCGCCCGTGAGCTCCTCGCCGATCCCGCGCTCGCCCCGCGCGTGGCGGACGTCGCCGTCCACCTCTACGGCTCCCTCGCGGCCACCGGGGCGGGCCACGGCACCCTCGACGCCGTCGTCATGGGGCTCGAGGGCGCGGATCCCGAGACCGTGGACCCGGTCGCCGCCCGGGAGCGGGTCGCGCACATCGAGGCGGAGGGCGGGCTGCTGCTGGGCGGCGCCGTGCCCGTCTCCCTGCGGCCCTCCACGATCGTCCTGCACCCGCTGACCTTCCTGCCCCAGCACTCCAACGGGATGACGTTCATCGCCCTCGACGCGGCGGGCGAGGAGATCGCCCGCCGGCCCATGTTCTCCGTGGGCGGCGGCTTCGTCGTCGACGAGGCGGACATGGACCGCCCCCTCGCGGAGCTCGCCGCGGAGGACGACGGCCGGGCGATCTTCACGACCGGAGCGCAGCTGCTGCGGGTCTGCGAGGAGCGCGGGATCTCGGTCTCCGAGGCGATGCTGCTGCGGGAGCGGCAGTGGCGCAGCGACGAGGAGATCCGGTCCGGGGCGCTCGCGATCTGGCAGGTCATGAGCGAGTGCATCGATCGGGGCGTCCGCACCCAGGGGGTGCTGCCGGGCGGCCTCGAGGTGAAGCGGCGCGCCGCCTCCTGGTTCGACTCGCTGAGCGCCGAGGACCCGGTGCGCCTGCCGATGAACGCCTTCGAGTGGGTCTCCCTCGCCGCGCTCGCCGTCAACGAGGAGAACGCGGCGGGCGGTCGCGTCGTCACCGCGCCCACGAACGGGGCCGCCGGGATCATCCCCGCCGTACTCCACTTCGCGACCCGGTACATCGAGGGCGTGGACCCGGACGAGATCGCGGTGCGCTTCCTGCTGACCGCCGGGGCGATCGGCTCGCTGTACAAGGAGCACGCGTCGATCTCCGGCGCCGAGGTGGGCTGCCAGGGCGAGGTCGGCTCGGCGTGCTCGATGGCCGCCGCGGCGCTGTGCGAGGCCATGGGCGGCAAGCCCGCCCAGGTCGAGAACGCGGCGGAGATCGCGATGGAGCACAACCTCGGGCTCACCTGCGATCCCGTGGGCGGGCTCGTGCAGGTGCCGTGCATCGAGCGCAATGCGATGGCGGCGGTCAAGGCGATCACCGCGGCGCGGTTCGCGCTGCGCGGCACGGGCGAGCACTTCGTGTCCCTCGACGCGGTCATCGAGACCATGCGGCAGACCGGCAAGGACATGTCCGAGCGCTACAAGGAGACCGCCATGGGCGGGCTCGCCGTGACGATGGGCCAGGGGGTCCCGGTCAGCGTCCCCGACTGCTGATCCGCACCTCGCGCGGGACGGAGGAGGCGCCGAGCCGGTCCCGGACCAGCGCCCGCACCCCGTGCGGCGTGATGACGCGACCCTCCTCTCGCTCCTCCTCCTCGAGCACCACGTGGGCGACGGTGCGCCGGCCGAGCTCCTCGTCGGGCACGAAGCGCAGGTGCACCGAGCGGATGCCGTCCTGCGACTGCAGCAGGCGCACCACGCCGCGGGGGTCGCGGAGCATGCCGGGGCTCGCGTCCGGGGCGTCGGCCCGCGCGGTCACGTGCACGGCGCCCTGCTCGTCGATCTCGCCGTGGTCGGTGACGAGCCAGCGCCGGCGGGTGAAGGTGGTGCGGGTGCGCAGCACGCCGTCCCGCACCCGGATCTCCACGCCGTGGAGGGGCCTGCCGTCCACGGTGAGGGTGCCGGTCTCGACGCTCCCGTAGACGTCGTGGACCCGGGCGTGCCAGTGGCGGGCGAGGTCCGCGCGGAGCTCGTCGGGCAGGACGTCGGTCGTCGAGACGATCCGGTCGATCCGCAGCGGCACGTGCCCGCTGAGCTCGCGGTCCGCGGCGAGGATGTCCGCGAGGTGCACCGGGGTGCCCACGAGCATCCGCGGCGAGGTGCGGTGCAGCAGGGCGACCCGGTCCACGACCCGCAGATGGCTCACGTCCACGAGCGGGGAACCGGCGCTCAGCGCGGCGAGGGCGAGCAGGAGCCCGTGCGCGTGGACCCCGGGGATCGCGGTCGCCACACGGGCGCCCTTGCGCACGCCGATCCGGCGGGCGAGGTCGGTGAGCGTGCGCAGCTGCGGCGCGGTGAGCGGCCCGCGCTCGAGCACCCGGGGGGCGCCGGTGGTACCGCTCGAGCGCAGGTCGAGGTGGCCGTGGCCGGCGAGCGCCGTGACGAGCACCTGGCGCAGCGGCGCCCAGGGAGGGAGCTCGCCGAGCCGCGGGCGCTCCGCCCCGCGCCGCTCGAGCAGCTGGAGATGACCCTGCAGGTCCCCGGCCGTGAGCTCGCCGTGCACGTCGATGAGCACGACGGACCGAGGTCGCGTCGCGGCCCGCAGCCGCAGGGCGGTGCGGGCGTGGGAGAGCCGGCCGGGGCGGTGCAGCGCCATGGTCACCGCACCCCTGCGCGCGGGCGCGGCGCGCTCTCCCCGGTGCGGGCGGGGAGATGCGGACCGGCGGCGCCGCGGAGCGGGCCGTCGGGGGAGGGGAGTGCCATGGGCACCACGGTAGTCGGGGCGCGCCGTCGCCGCAGGTGCGCCCGTCCTCCGGGCCGCGTGTCGGTGGGGCGGGGACGTGCGCGTCCGCTCCGTGCCCCCGGGCCCTTCGCCGGCTCGCACCGCCGACCCCTTGTCGCCCTCGATCGAGGTTGCTAGCATCCTCGCATGGTAGAGAACAGCTCGAGGTCACGCCCCCCGAAGGTGCAGTTCAACGTGTACCTGCCGCCGGATCTCGTCCGCGAGGTCAAGCATCGTGCGATCGACGAGTCCCTCAGCCTCAGCGCGCTCGTCGAGGAGGCGCTCCGCCGCTACCTCGACGACACCCCCGCCTGACGTCGGCAGTCCCGCCCCACCACAGGAGATCCCGTGACCACCATCGACCCCGCCTCCGACACCGCCATGTTCACCGTCTTCCCCCTCCGCTTCACCGATGACGTCCCCGCGATGATCGCGTTCCTCCGCACGCTCGGCCTCGAGCGGCTCGTGACCGCCGGTGACGACGCCTTCGGCGACCTCGCCGCCGGCGCCGGGCGGGTCATGCTCCACTCCGTCGCCGGTGCGGCGAGCGGCGCCCGCCCCGGGGACACCGACCTGTGTCTCGCCGTGCCGGATGCGGACGCCGCCGCGGCCCACCTCGAGGAGGCCGGCGTGGAGGTCTCCGTGTGGGACGAGAGCTTCGGCCGCCAGGGCAGGATCGACGGGCCGGCGGGGGAGGGCATCTCCCTGAACGAGGACCAGCAGGACCTGTACGGCTACCAGGGGCACGACGCCTCCGGGGCGGATGCCCGCCTCGCCGTCGTCGCGGTGCTCTCGAGCGAGGACCCCGAGCGCGACGCTGCCCATCTCGCCCACCTCGGCCTCCTGCCCGTCGGCCCCGCCGCCCCCGGCTGGCAGGAGCTGCGCGGGCCGGGCCGGGCGGGATCGATCGGTCTGCACGCCCCCCTGCCGGGAGCGCCCCGCACCCGCGCCACCTCCTCCGAGTACGGCGACGCCCTGCAGGTGCGCCTCGGCTTCTCCACGACGGAGGATCTCCCGTCGCTGGCCGCCCGGCTCACCGCGGCCGGGCACGAGGCGCGCGTGGTCCAGGGCGAGGGCGTGAGCGCCGTGCACGTCACCGATCCTGACGGGATCGCGCTCGAGATCCATCCCCGGCAGGACGGCTGAGCGCGCCGGGCTCGGGGTCGCGGAGGGCGTCGCCCGGAACCTCGGACCGCGACCTGTGGCCTGGGTCTCAGGCGCTATGGTGGGTGCCGAACCGAACGCCCAGGGCCCTCGCGGGGCCCAGGAACAGGAGCGCTGATGTCCGACGACGCCGTCACCGGGATCGACCACCTCGGCTC
The DNA here is from genome assembly GCF_024860185.1 of Brachybacterium sp. NBEC-018. NCBI lineage: Bacteria > Bacillati > Actinomycetota > Actinomycetes > Micrococcales > Dermabacteraceae > Brachybacterium > Brachybacterium sp. NBEC-018. Next base: position 3,050,324 of record NZ_CP100650.1, on the reverse strand, counting down.
CGGGAGCCGCACCTTCCCGCCGCCCACCGAGTTCGTCCAGAACGCCGTGGCGCGCCCCTCGCTCTACGAGGAGGCCGCGCGCGACCGCCTCGGCTTCTGGCGCTCGCGCGCGCAGCTGCTGAGCTGGAAGACGCCGTTCACGCAGACGCTGGACTGGTCGAACCCGCCGTTCGCGAAGTGGTTCGCCGACGGCACCCTGAACGCCGCCTACAACGCCGTGGACCGCCACGTCGAGTCCGGCCACGGCGACCAGGTCGCGCTGCTCGCGGAGTACGAGGACGGCTCCGACGGCACCTACACCTACGCCCAGGTGAAGGACGAGATCTCGAGGATGGCGAACGTGCTCACCGATCTCGGTGTGCGCACCGGCGACCGGGTCGCGATCTACCTCCCGATGATCCCCGAGGCCGTCTTCGCGATGCTTGCGTGCGCCCGCCTCGGGGCCCCTCACTCGGTGGTCTTCGGCGGCTTCAGCGCCGACGCCCTGCGCTCCCGCATCGAGGACGCCGAGGCCCGCGTGGTGATCACGGCGGACGGCCAGTTCCGCCGCGGCAAGGCGATGGCGCTCAAGCCCGCGGTCGACGAGGCGCTCGCCGGCGGCGGCGAGTCGGTCCAGAAGGTGCTCGTGGTGCGCCGCACCGGCGGGGACGTCGAGTGGACCGAGGGCCGCGACGTGTGGTGGCACGAGGCGCGCGAGACCGCCTCCGCCGAGCACGAGCCCGTGTGGGTCGAGGCCGAGCACCCGCTGTTCATCCTCTACACCTCCGGCACCACCGGGAAGCCCAAGGGGATCGTCCACACCACCGGCGGCTACCTCACGCAGACCGCGTACACGCACCGCGCGGCCTTCGACATCAAGCCCTCCACGGACGTCTACTGGTGCACGGCCGACGTCGGCTGGGTGACCGGGCACAGCTACGTCGTCTACGGCCCGATGGTCAACCGCACCACCCAGGTCATCTACGAGGGCACCCCGGACACCCCGCATCAGGGCCGCTGGTGGGAGATCGTCGAGAAGTACAAGGTCACCCAGCTGTACTCCTCGCCCACCGCGATCCGCACCGCGATGAAGTGGGGCGAGGAGATCCCGGGGAAGTTCGACCTCTCCTCCCTGCGTCTGCTGGGCAGCGTCGGCGAGGCCATCAACCCCGAGGCATGGATGTGGTACCGCCGCGTGATCGGCGGGGACCGCTGCCCGATCGTCGACACCTGGTGGCAGACCGAGACCGGCGCCCTCATGATCTCGCCGCTCCCGGGCGTCACCGAGACCAAGCCGGGCAGCGCGCAGGTCCCGCTCCCGGGCATCAGCGCCGAGGTCCTCAACGACGCGGGCGAGCCCGTGGAGAACGGCCAGGGCGGCTACCTCGTGCTCACCGAGCCGTGGCCGTCGATGCTCCGCGGCATCTGGGGCGACCCGGAGCGCTTCGAGGAGACCTACTGGTCCCGCTTCCCCGGCAAGTACTTCGCCGGCGACGGCGCCCGCAAGGACGAGGACGGCGACATCTGGCTGCTGGGCCGCGTGGACGACGTCATGAACGTCTCCGGGCACCGCCTCTCGACCACCGAGATCGAGTCCGCCCTCGTCAGCCACGAGTGGGTCGCGGAGTCGGCCGTGGTCGGCGCGGCCGACGAGACCACCGGCCAGGCCGTGGTCGCCTTCGTCATCCTGCGCTCGGGCACCGAGGACGCGGTCGCGGAGGCCGGCGGCGAGGACAAGGCTGTGGAGATCCTGCGCCAGCACGTGGGCAAGGAGATCGGCCCGATCGCGAAGCCCAAGCGGGTCCTCCTGGTCACGGAGCTGCCCAAGACCCGCTCGGGCAAGATCATGCGCCGCCTGCTGCGCGACGTCGCCGAGAACCGTCAGGTGGGGGACACCCAGACCCTCGCCGACTCCTCGGTCATGGATCTCATCCAGAAGGGCCTCACCGGCAAGGGCTGACCGGGACGAGCGGTCCGTGCCCGAGGCGCGGACCGGACCGGCAGCGAGGACGCCGGCCGCGACGGGATCCCGTCGCGGCCGGCGTCCTCGTCGTGCACGGTCAGCGGGTCACGATCACGTCCCCCGCGGAGGACTCCACCGCGATGTGGCCGACGATGTCGCCGTCGGCCCCCGTCACGAGCGGGTCGACGCGCGTCTCGCCGAGGTCGGTGACCGCGTCGACGGTGCGGCGCGCCGTGCCCGGCGCACGGACGGTGACGCTGCCGAGGTCCGCGGCGATCCGGACGTCCCCGGCGGCATCGGGGGCGAGCCCCAGGTCGACCTCACCGGTGTCGCTCGTGATGTCGACGCCCGAGGTGACGGGGGAGGCGAGGTCGATGGAGACGTCGCCGAAGTCCGTCGCGACCGTGAGCGGGCCGGCCACCGTGAGGTCCTGCAGGTCCACGGCGCCGGTGTCGGCCGCCACGTCCAGGGCGGTGAAGGAGCCCTGGGCCTCGACCTCGCCGTAGTCCAGCTGGATGTCCAGGTCGAGGTCGAGGTCCTCGGGGACCACGAGCAGGAGGTCCCGGGTGTCGTCGAGCCACGGCACGGGGTTCCCGCCGGAGGGCTGGCGCACCGAGATCGCCGGGTGCTGGGCGGTGCCGGAGTCCGTGAACCGTGCGAGCACGGTCTCCCCGGACGGCGGCGGCGTCGTCGCGCCGGACTCCACGAGGGAGAGCGTGACCTGCTGCGCGTCCGCCTCCCGGACGACGGTCACGTCGCCCACGTCGGCCTCGAGGGAGAGCGCGGTCGGGCTGCCGAGCTCCTGCGTCGAGGCGACGGTGGTCATGTTCCGGTCGAGGTACCAGGGGATGAGCACGCTCGCCGCGAGCAGGACCAGGACCAGCACGACGATCAGCGACCCCAGGAGCACGCTCGCCGTGCGCCACGGGCGGTCGCGGCGAGGATCCGGCGTGAGGTGCCGGGGCGGGTCGAGCCGGTGGCGGGGCTCCGGGGCCGGCGCGACGGCGGGGGCGGGGGCGGGAGGCAGGGCGGTCATGAGCGGTCCTCGGATTCCAGGTAGCGCAGCACGGCCATGACACGGCGGTTCTCGCCGTCCACGGGCGGGAGGTCGAGCTTGGTCAGGAGCGAGGAGATGTGCTTCTCCACGCTCCCCGCGGAGACGAACAGGGCATCGGCGATCGCCTGGTTGGAGCGGCCCTGCGCCATGAGCGAGAGCACCTCCCGCTCCCGCGGCGTGAGCTGCTCGAGCACCCGCCGGCGCCGGGAGCGGACGAAGATCTGCTGGACCACCTCGGGGTCGAGCCAGGTGCCGCCCCGGCCCACCTCGTCGACCACGCCGAGGAAGTCCTCGACGTCGGCGACGCGGTCCTTGAGCACGTAGCCCAGGCCCCGCGGGGAGTCCGCGATGAGCTCGGAGGCGTAGCGCTCCTCGACGTACTGGGAGAGCACGAGGAGGGCGACGTCCGGGTCCTGCGCCCGGATGAGGGTCGCCGCCCGCACCCCCTCGTCGGTGAAGCTGGGGGGCATGCGCACGTCGATCACGGCGAGATCGGGGGAGTGCTCGGTGACGGCGTGGAGCAGCGGGGTCGCCTCGCCCACGGCGGCGACGACCTCATGACCGGCGTCGGTGAGCAGGCGCTCGAGCCCCGCCCTCAGCAGCACGGCGTCGTCGGCGATGACGATCCTCATCGGGTGGCCTCCTCAGGGGCGGGGACGGCGACGCGGGCGGGCGTCGCGGGGGAGCGGGGCGGAGCGGTGTCGGGAAGGGGGATCACGGCGAGCAGCACGGTGCCGCCGCCCTCGGGGCTCGCGACCTCGAGCCGGCCGCCGGTCGCGCGGACCCGGTCGGTGAGACCGGCGAGACCGGTCGAGCGGCCGTCGCGGTGCACGCGGGCGCCTCCGCGGCCGTCGTCCTCGATGCGCACGCGCAGGGCGTCCTCGGACTGGGCGAGGGCGACCGACGCGTGCCGGGCGTCGGCATGCTTGGCGATGTTCGTGAGCGCCTCGGCGACGACGAAGTACGCCACGGCCTCCCGCTCCCGGTCCAGCGGGCGGGGCAGGTCCACCTGGAGGTCGACGGGCACCGCGGAGCGGGCGGCGAGCGCCGAGAGCGCCGCGTCCAGGCCGCGGTCGGTGAGCACCGCCGGGTGGATGCCCCGGGCGAGCTGGCGGAGATCGGTGATGACCGCCTTGGTCTCCGAGTGCGCCCGGGTGACGAGCTCCTCCGCGCGGTCCGGGTCCGTGCGGATGCTCTGCCGCGCCATGCCGAGCGTCATGCCGAGCGCCACCAGTCGCGGCTGCACGCCGTCGTGGAGGTCCCGCTCGATCCGCAGCCGCTCCTGGGTGGCGGCGTCGACCGCGCCCTGGCGGCGCACGGCGAGCTCGGCGACCTGGCCGCGCAGGTCCTCCTCGGAGCCGGAGATCATCGCGCGGGCGAGCCCGCGGTCCGAGAGCGCCCCCAGCACGAGCATCAGCAGGGAGACCACGAGCGCGGCCGCGCCGATCCCCGCGAGACCCCAGCGGGGGAGCTCGACGGTGCCGAGGGTGAGCGCCCCGTGGCGCACGGCGACGTCGACCGCGAGCCAGGAGACGAACAGGGCCACGAGCGAGAGCAGGGCGAAGACCCCGGCGACGAGCATCGCGAGGTGATGATGCAGCACGCCCTTCCAGAACCAGCCCGAGCACACGTCCAGCCACAGGTCGTGCAGCCACCCGGCGACGCCGCCGCGGGTGGAGCGGCGGCGGGACGGCACGATCACCTCGAGGCCGTGCACCGCGACGGCGCGGCGGCGCTCGACGAGCACGGCGACCCGCATGGCGAGCACCCACGGCACGAGCAGCAGCAGACCGCTGCCCAGCGCGGCGAGACCGCCGAGGCCCGTGAGCAGGAGGGTCAGCGAGATCCAGAACCAGGTGAGCAGGAGCATCCCGCCGATGACCACGGAGGCCAGCGAGGCGGGGGTCACCCGGGCGCGGCGCGGGGCCGATCGGGTGCGGCCGGGGGCCGGCGGGGCGGAGGTGTCGTCCATGGACAGGACACTATGCGGCGGCCGGAGCCCGGCCCCACCGGGGACTCCGACGGATCCCGCGGGGGATAGCCCCCGCCCCGACGTGGCGCGGGACTCGCCCGGGAAGGCCCGACCCCGCCCGCCGATGCGGTTCAATGGGTCCATGAGCAGTGACGCGAAGACCCCGGCCGACGACTCCGCCCCCACCGAGCGCGACGGGGCGGCATCGTCCTCGAGCTCGCCCCAGGGCTCGCTGCGGGACGTGGCCAACTCCCTGGGCATCTCGAGCGCGGTCGCCCTGCGCGCCCTGCGCGGCATGGACGACATCCGACCCGCCCTCCGCCGCCGCGTGCAGGAGGAGGCCGAGCGCCTCCGCTTCCCGCTGGAGGAGCTCGCGGGCGAGACCGACCACCGCGGCGTCGTCGCCGTGCTCGTCAACACGATGCGCAACACCTGGATCTCCGACCTCGTGCGCTCGATCCGCATCGAGCTCACCGCGACCGGTCGCACCGCCGTCGTGGTCCCGACCCGTCGCCGCGTCCCCGAGTACCCCGTCGCCGCGGACACCGACGCGATCGAGTCGCTCGTGCGCCTCGGCGTGGACGGCTTCCTCATGGTCTCCGACCTCGCGGACATGGACAGCGTCATCGCGGCGACCGGCGACCGTCCCTTCGTGGGCATCGGCTGCTCGCAGGAGTACGTGGGCCGCATCGACACCGTCCGCATCGACGACGAGGTGGGCCAGGGCCTGCTCGTCGACCACCTGGTCGGCCTCGGTCACCAGGACATCGCGCACGTCGGCGGGGTCGGCGCGGCCGTGGCCCGTGAGCGCGCGGACGCCTTCCGCCGCGCCATGGCGCGCCACGGACTCGAGGACCACGCACGCATCGAGCCCGGCGACTTCACCGAGCAGGTGGGGCAGACCGCCGGCAACATGCTCCTGCGCGGCAGCCACGTGCCCACCGCCGTCACCTGCGCGAACGACGTGACCGCCGTGGGCGTGCTCTCCGCCGCGCGCGAGGCCGGCTTCTCCGTGCCGGACCAGCTCGCCGTCGCCGGCTACGGCAACACCTCGCTCGCCTCCTCCGGCATCGCCCAGCTCACGAGCGTGGACCCGAACTCCGATCGCCTCGGGGCGCTCGCCGCGCAGTTCCTCGTGGAGCGCGTCTCCGGCCACGAGGTCGAGGCCCGGGACGTCGCCGTCGCCCCGACGGTCGTCGTGCGCCGCTCGAGCTCCGCCGGCCCTCGGGCCGAGTCGCCCAAGCGCAAGCGGATCTCGGTCGACTGACCGCCGGCCCCGCGTCACCCTTTCCTGACCCTGCGAACCCTGCGATAGGCTCCGACCATGATCAACACCACGAACGATCCGAGCACGCCGCCGACCCAGCGGTCCATCGGTGAGCTCGTCCAGTCCATCAAGGACGAGATCCTCGGCGTCGTCCATCACGAGATCGACATCGCCAAGAAGGAGCTCACCGCCCTCGGCATCAAGGTGGGCATCATCGCCGCCTGCGCCGCGGTGCTGCTCTTCCTCCTGCTCTCCGCCTGGGTGATGCTGCTGTTCGCCGCGGCCGCCGGGCTGCAGGCCCTGGGGCTGCCGGCCTGGGCCTCCTTCCTCATCGTGGCGGGCGTGTTCATCCTGCTCGGCGCGATCGCCGGCCTGATCGCCTTCCTCGTCTCCAAGAAGCTCAAGGCCCCCGAGACCACGATCGAGACGGCGCAGTCCGCCGTCGGCGCGGTCCAGGGCAAGCGCCGCAGCAACACGGTCTCCTACGACGACACCTTCGAGGAGCTCTACGGGAAGCCGGCGGCCACGACCGCCACCTCCTCCAGCTCCTCCTGAGACCCGCGCCCCACCAGGGCGATCCCGGGCCGCGCGCCCGGTACCCTGGTCGGCGTGACTCTCCACCTGCACGACACCGCCACCCGCACCACCACCGCGCTCACGCCGGTGCGCGAGGGGGCGGTGTCGCTGTACGTGTGCGGCCCCACCACGCAGGGCGGCCCGCACCTCGGGCACCTGCGCACCTTCCTCGCCTTCGATGTGCTCGTGCGCTGGCTCGAGCGCAGCGGGTACGCGGTCACCCATGTCCGCAACGTCACCGACATCGACGACAAGATCCTCGCGAAGGCCGCGGAGAACGACGCCGAGTGGTGGGCCTGGTCGCTGCGCTTCGAGCGTGACTTCCACGCCCTGCTCGACGCCGTCGGCAACCGCCGACCCGACTACGAGCCGCGCGCCACGGGCCACGTCCCCGAGATGATCGCGTTCATGGAGCGGCTGATCGAGCGGGGCCACGCCTACCCGGACGGCCGGGGCTCCGTGTACTTCTCCGTCGCGTCGCTCCCCGAGTACGGGGCGCTCACCCGCCAGAGCCCCGAGGACATGCAGGACTCCGGCGAGGAGACCGAGCCCGGCAAGCGGGACCGCCGCGACTTCGCCCTCTGGAAGGCCGCGAAGGAGTCCGAGCCCGCGACCGCCTCGTGGGACACGCCCTGGGGACGCGGCCGTCCCGGCTGGCACCTCGAGTGCTCCGCGATGAGCCTGAAGTACCTGGGCGAGACCTTCGACATCCATGGCGGCGGCCTGGACCTGCGCTTCCCCCACCACGAGAACGAGCAGGCCCAGTCCCACGCTGCGGGCTACGGCTTCGCGCAGCGCTGGATGCACTCGGGCATGCTCACCGTGGACGGGCTGAAGATGGGCAAGAGCCTGGACAACTTCGTCACCGCCGCGCAGGCCCTCGCCGAGAGCCCCGTGCCGGTGGTGCGGCTCGCCCTCGTCTCCGGCCACTACCGCGCCAACGTCGAGTACAACGCGAGCTCGCTGCGCGAGGCGACGACGGTCTGGGAGCGCTTCGGCGCCGCCGCCCGCCGTGCCGCCGAGCAGCTCGCGGGCACCGAGCACGCCCCCGCCGCCGCACCCGACGTCGATCACGGCGCCGTGGAGCTGCCGGCGGAGTTCACCGCCGCGATGGACGACGACCTCGCCGTCCCCGAGGCGCTCGCCGTCGTGCACCGCGAGCTCTCCGCGCTCAACGCCCTGCTCGCCGCCGGCGGCGAGGCGTCGGCCGTCGCGGCCGGGCTCGCGCGGCTGCGCGCGATGCTCGACGTCCTCGGCCTCGACCCCCTCGGCGCGCAGTGGCAGGACGCCGGCGCCGGGGACGAGACCGAGCACCACGCCCTGGACGCGCTCGTCCAGGCACAGCTGAGCGCACGGGCGGCCGCCCGTGCGGACAAGGACTGGGCGCGCGCGGACGAGATCCGCGATGCCCTGACCGCTGCCGGCATCCGCGTCGAGGACGGGGCCGACGGCGCCCGCTGGACGCTCGCACCGCGCAGCTGAGGAAGAAGGAACCCCATGGCAGGCAACAGCTCACGGCGAGGCGCCATGCGCCATTCGAAGAAGGGCGCGACCGTCGGCTCCGGCGGCGTGCGCCGTCGCGCCCTCGAGGGCAAGGGCCCCACGCCCAAGGCCCAGGACCGTCCCGGCCACAAGGCGTACGCGGGCGGCGCGAAGAAGAGCTCCGGCGCGAAGGCGAGCCCCGGCAGCGACCAGGTCGCCGGGCGCAACTCCGTGCTCGAGGCGCTGCGCGAGGAGGTCCCCGCGACCCAGCTCACGCTCATGACCCGCATCGAGGTCGACGAGCGGGTGCGCGAGATCATGCGCCTCGCCGCCGCGCGCAACCTGCCCGTCACCGAGGTGCCCCGCTCCGACCTGGACCGCCGCACCGACCACGCGGTGCACCAGGGCGTCTCGCTGACGATCCCTCCGTACCGGTACGCGGAGGTCGACGAGCTCCTGCAGATCGCCTCCGACGCCTTCGAGGCGCCGCTGCTGATCGCCCTGGACGGGATCACCGATCCCCGCAACCTCGGCGCGATCCTCCGCAGCGCCGACGCCTTCGGCGCGCACGGCGTGATCCTTCCCGAGCGTCGCAGCGTGTCGATGACCGCGAGCGTCTGGAAGGTCGCGGCGGGCGCCGCCGGCCGGGTGCGAGTCGCCCAGGTCACGAACCTCAACCGCACGCTCTCCTCGCTCAAGTCCCAGGGCGTGTTCGTGCTGGGCCTGGACGCGGACGGTGACGTCACCAGCCGCGAGCTCGAGCTCGGCACGCAGCCGGTCGTGCTGGTCGTCGGCGCCGAGGGCAAGGGCCTGTCCCGGCTCGCCCGCGAGACCGCGGACCAGGTCGTCTCGATCCCGATGGCCGGCCGCACGGAGTCCCTCAACGCCTCCGTCGCCGCCGCGATCTCCCTCTACGAGATCGCCGGGGTGCGCGCCGCGCAGGGTCGCGCCTGACCTCGCTCCATCATCACGAGAGGGGCGGCACCGGAGGGTACCGCCCCTCGCGTGTGCCCGGGACCGAGAGCGGCCCCGGCGGGCTCAGGACTCGATGATCGGCAGCGCCGAGGTCTCCGTCGTGACGAGGGACTTCTCGTCGGGACGGTGGACGAGCACGGTGAGGATGTAGTCCCGCACCGTGTCGTCCAGGCTGACGTCCGCGCCGCGCTCCTCGGAGAGGAACCACTTGTGCTCGAGCACCTCGTGGAAGAACTCCGGCGGCTCGAGCTTGGAGCGCATGCCGCGCGGGATCGCCCGCACCACCGGCTCGTACTGCCGCTGCAGCCACTCGTGGGCGACGAACTCCTCCTCCTCGGCCTGCTGCTCGGTCGCCGCTCGGTAGTGGTCGAGGTCGTTGAGCAGTCGGCGGGCCTGGTTCTCCTGCGCGTCGATGCCCGTCAGCCGCATGAGCCGGCGAGCATGGTGGCCCGCGTCGACGACCTTGGGGCGGATCGAGAGCGAGGTCCCGTCGAGGTCCGTGGTGATCTCGAGCTCGCCCACGTCGAAGCCGAGCTTGTTGAGCTTCTCGATGCGGGCGGAGACCCGCCAGCGGTCGTCCGTGGAGAACTGCTCCCGTGCGGTGAGCGCGTCCCAGAGGTCGTTGTAGCGGCGCACGAGGTCGTCGCCCACCTCGACCGGGTCCGACTCCGGGTCGATCATGTCCCCGGCCTGGAGGTCCATGAGCTCGCCGATGATGTTCGTGCGGGCCAGGTCGAGGTCGTAGCTGCGCTGGCCGTCGGAGAGCTGCTCGTGCAGGCTGCCCGTCTCGACGTCCACGATGTACGCGGCGAAGGCGCCCGCGTCACGGCGGAAGAGCGTGTTGGACAGCGACACGTCGCCCCAGTAGAAGCCCTCGAGGTGCAGGCGCACGAGGAGCACCGCGAGCGCGTCGAGGAGCCGGTGCGCGGTGTCCTGCCGGGAGACCTGGCTGAACACGGCGCGGTAGGGGAGCGAGAACTGGAGGTGCCGTGTGATGAGCACGGCGTCCAGCGGGTCGCCCTGCGGCGTGGTGCGGCCGGAGATCACCGCGAAGGGCACCACCGCGGGGATGCCGATGCGCCCGAGGACCTTGAGCATGTCGTACTCGCGACGGGCGAGCGCGTGGTCGATCTCCTTGAGGGCGAGCACACGGCCCGAGACCCGGGCGAAGCGGACCACGTGACGGGAGATGCCGCGGGGGAGGGCGGCCAGGATCTCGTCCGGCCAGTCCTCCAGCGGCTGCTCCCAGGGCAGGTCCAGCAGGGCCGGATCCGCACGGGACGCGGTGATCTCCAGGGGTGCCATGGCCCCATTGTCCCCCAGGTCGGGGTCACCTCGCACGGGAGATGCGAGGAAGGAAGGCCCCGGGGACGGACGACGGGCGCCCGGCCGGTGGCCGGACGCCCGTCGTGGACGAGTCCTGGGAGGTCAGTCGCCGAGGCGCTGGCCGGACTTCACGTCGAACAGGTGCAGGTGGCCCTCCTTGGGGCGGAAGTGCACCGTCTCGCCCTTCATCGGGGGGCGGCGGCCGTCGACGCGGGCGATGACCGGCTTGGCGGTCTCGTCGGCGCCGGCGAGGCGGCCGTAGACGTAGGCGTCCGCGCCGAGCTCCTCGACCACGTCGACCTCGACCGCGAGGCCCTGGCCGTCACCGACGAGCTCGAGGTCCTCGGGGCGCACACCCACGGTCACGGAGGACTCGTTGGTGTCCGAGAGGGTGGTGCGGTCCACGGGGAGGGTCGCGCCGCCGAACTGCACGCCCTGGTCCGTCAGCTTCTCCTCGATGAGGTTCATCGCGGGGGAGCCGATGAAGCCGGCCACGAACACGTTGTCCGGGTGGTCGTACATGCGGCGGGGGGTGTCGATCTGCTGGAGCACGCCCGCGTTGAGGACGGCCACGCGGTCGCCCATCGTCATGGCCTCGGTCTGGTCGTGGGTGACGTACACGGTGGTGACGCCGAGACGACGCTGCAGCGAGGCGATCTGGGTGCGGGTGGACACGCGCAGCTTCGCGTCGAGGTTCGAGAGCGGCTCGTCCATGAGGAACACCTGGGGCGAGCGGACGATCGCACGGCCCATGGCGACACGCTGGCGCTGACCGCCGGAGAGCGCCTTCGGCTTGCGGTCGAGGTACTCGGTGAGGTCGAGGATCGCGGCCGCGTCCTCGACGCGCTTGCGGATCTCCGCCTTCGGGGTGCCCGCGATCTTCAGCGCGAAGCCCATGTTGTCCGCGACGGTCATGTGCGGGTACAGGGCGTAGTTCTGGAAGACCATCGCGATGTCGCGATCCTTCGGGGGGACGTCGGTGACGTCGCGGTCGCCGATGAGGATGCGACCCGCGTCGATCTCCTCGAGACCGGCGAGCATGCGCAGCGAGGTGGACTTGCCGCAACCCGAGGGGCCGACGAGGACGAGGAACTCGCCGTCGCCGATCTCGATGTTGAGGTTGTCCACGGCCGGGCGCTCCTGGCCCGGGTAGACGCGCGAGGCGTTGTCGAACGTGACGGTAGCCATGGTGATTCCCTTCACCGGCAGGTACGTGCCGGACGATCCGTTGTGAAGTAGTACTGCTCAGTGCTCACCGGTACTCCGCAGGATCGCGTGGTGCTTCCCTGCACCGGCAGGGCGAGTGTAGCCCATCTCTCCTGTGACAGGGACCACCGTTCGTCGAGGTGGGGAGCGGGGCGGGACCGCATACTTGTCACGTGGACATCTCCGATCTCGCCCGCCGCCTCCTCGACCGCCGCGACAGCGCGGACGCGCCCCTGCGCATCGTCCAGACGGGGCACCCCGCGCTGCGCCGCCGCGCCGCGGGCGCCGTCGCGCGTCTCGACGCCGGTCTCGCCGAGCTCCTCCCCGAGCTCGCCGACGCGATGACCCTGACCATGCGCGAGGCGCCCGGGGTCGGGCTCGCCGCGCCGCAGATCGGCCTGCCGCTGCAGATGGTCGTCGTCGAGGACCGCTACGCCGGTGACAAGGGGGAGAACGAGGAGGGCGACCTCCTCGAGCGCAGTCCGCTCGCCCTGCGCGCCCTGCTCGACCCGGCGATCGAGCTGCTCGGCACCGAGCAGGTCTACGCCTGGGAGGGCTGCCTCTCCGTGGACGGCTTCAGCTCGATCGTCCCCCGCTCCCGCCGCGTGCGCCTGCGCGCGACGGAGCTGCTGCCCACCGGCGAGCTCCGCGAGGTCGACGAGGAGCACCGCGGCTGGACCGCCCGCATCCTCCAGCACGAGACCGACCACCTGCACGGCGTCCTCTGCCACGACCGATCGGTCCCGCGCTCCTTCGCGGACAACGCCTACGTCCCCCACCTCGCCGAGCTGCCCGAGGCCGTGCGGCGCCTGGGCCTGACCGGGGACATCGAGCGCCTCGGCGACGGCGAGGTCGTCGTCGACACCGCCCGCGGCTGAGGACCTGGGCGCGCCCCGGACCGCGCCGCGCAGGGCGGTCCCGGGCTCTCCGGGTAGGTTGTCCCCGTCCCACCACCGACGGAACGGAGCACCCGGTGACCTCGACCGACAACACCCCCGCCCAGATCCCCGCGGAGGAGGGCGACAGCGCGCTCGACGAGCGCTGGATCGCCGTGCTCGACTCCGCGGTCGCCGCGCAGGCGCCGCTCGCGCGCCGCTACGTCGCGCACCTGCGCACCGCGCACCCCGAGGCGGACCGCGCCGAGCTGCTGCGCATGATCTCCCGCCGCTTCACGCTGCTCGCGACCGCGAGCGGCGCCGGGATCGGCGGCGCCGCAGCCCTCCCCGGCATCGGCACGATCGCGGCGATGGGCCTGACCGTCGGCGAGGGCCTCAGCTTCGGCGAGGCCGCGGCCTTCGCGATGCTCGCGACGGCGGAGATCCACGAGATCGACATGCGGGACCGCGACACGCGCCGGCTCGTGCTCATGGCCGTCCTCAGCGGGGAGCGCGGCGAGCAGATCATCGCCCGTGCGATGGGCCGCTCCGGTCACCAGTGGGGGAGCGTGCTCGCCGGCGGCGGCGTCGTCCCCTCGCTCGTGACGAAGCAGGTCTCGAAGTACGTGCGCCGCCGCGTGCTCTCCCGCAGCGGCAGCCTCTGGCTGGGCCGGCTGCTCCCCTTCGGGATCGGCGCCGTGATCGGCGGGGTGGGCGCCCGCGCCGTCTCCCGCAGCGTCGTCTCCGCCCTCGAGGACATCTTCGCCCAGGCCGTCACCGTCCAGGGCGAGACCGTCGAGGGGACCGCGCCGGACGAGGTCGACGCCCGCCGGCTCTGAGGCTCCTCGGGCGGAGCTCGCACCCGACGGCGAAGGGCCCCGGATCACAGGATCCGGGGCCCTTCCGCTCGGTCGGGGCCGTGCCCCGGACGCGCCGCGCTCAGTCGACGCGCGTGAACTCGTTCTCGTGCTCGGTGCCGACGGCGCGCTCGTAGGAGCGACGGATCTCGGCCTCGGCGTCCGAGCGACCCTCCCAGTGGGCGCCCTCGACGCTCTTGCCCGGCTCGAGGTCCTTGTAGACCTCGAAGAAGTGCTGGATCTCCAGGCGGTGGAACTCGGAGACGTCCGTGAGCTCCTGACGACGCACCTGACGGCGGTCGCCGACGGGCACGGCCACGATCTTGTCGTCGCCGCCGGCCTCGTCGCGCATGCGGAACATGCCCAGCGCACGGCAGCGGATCAGGCAGCCCGGGAAGGTCGGCTCCTCGAGCAGGACCAGGCAGTCCAGCGGGTCGCCGTCCTCGCCGAGGGTGCCCTCGATGAAGCCGTAGTCATCCGGATAGCGGGTGGCGGTGAACAGCATCCGATCCAGGCGGATGCGCCCGTTGTGGTGATCCACCTCGTACTTGTTGCGGTTCCCCCGGGGGATCTCGATGGTCACGTCGAATTCCACGACTGCCGCTCCATTGCTCCTGGCCCAGCGGGCTCTCGTACTGACCTCGACACCCTATCGTGGGGTCATGGTCTCCGAGCGCATATGGCGGAACACGGCGATCGCGCTGTGCGCGGCCGTCCCGCTGAGCTTCTACGTGGTGGGCGACCTCGCCGACGCCTTCCCGGGGGTCCTCACGGCCGTCTCCTCCGAGAGTGGGCAGGAGGCCGGCCCGCGCGCCGCCGCCGAGGACGACGAGCGCGTCACCGTGCCCGCCCCGAGCGGTGAGGTCGCGCCGAGCGTCGACCCGGAAACCGCCGCCGACCTGGCCTCCCGCATGGAGGAGCACGCCTCCGACCCCGTGGTGGACGGGAACCTCGCGTACAGCGTCGTGGATGCCGGGACCGGCGAGGTGATCGCCGAGCGCGACGCCGGGACGGCCCGGGTCCCCGCCTCGACCCTCAAGCTGCTCACCGCGGCCGCGCTGCTGAGCGAGGTGGACCCCGGGGAGACCCTGACCACACGGGCCCTCGTGAGCGACGGCACGGTCGTGCTGCAGGGCGAGGGGGACATGACGCTCGACGAGGGCGACCTCCGTACCCTCGCCGAGGGCGCCGCGGAGCTCGCCCGCGAACAGGGGAGCGGCACGGTCCACCTCGCCGTGGACACCTCCGCGATCCAGGGCGGGGAGAACCCCGCGTGGGGCAGCAACGGCACCGCGGGCGGCTGGGTCACCCCGACCGCCGCGATGGCACTGGACGAGGGCTGGCTCGACGGGGAGGAGTACGGCCCGAAGTCCAGCGATCCCGTGGGGGACGTCGCGGAGCGCTTCGCCGAGCTGCTCGGCGAGCAGGGCGTGGAGGTGGAGGGATCCGTCTCCGAGGGGACCGCCCCGGAAGGCGCCGCCGCGGTCGAGGTCGAGTCCGCCCCGCTCTCCGAGATCGTCCGCCACACCCTGCAGATCTCCGACAACACCACCGCCGAGCTGCTCGGGCACCTGCTCGCCGCCGCCCGCGGCGAGCCGACCACCCCCGAGGGGGCCGCGGCCGCCCTCACCGACGGGGTGCGCGAGCTGGCCGCCGAGGTCGGCGTGCCCTCGAGCGACCTCGACGACCTCGTGATCCGCGACGCCTCGGGTCTCTCGACCCAGAACCGGGTCCCGCCGGCCCTGCTCGCGGCCGTGCTCGGCGAGGTCGCCTCGGGCGGCGTCCCGGCCCTCACCCCGATCCTCTACGACGTGCCGATCGCGGGGCTCTCCGGCACCCTCGCCGAGCGGTTCTCCGACGGGGACGCGAGCACCGCCCGCGGCCTCGTGCGCGGCAAGACGGGCTACCTCGGCGGCTCCTCGACGCTCGCGGGGACCGCCGTCCTGCCCGACGGACGGACCGTCGGCTACTCGATCGTCGTCCACGGCTTCGACGGCTCGCGCGCCGCGGAGGCCCGCGCCGCGGCGGACGCCGTCGCCGCCGAGCTGGTCCGGGCGGAGTGATGGCCGGGCCTCCCCCCGTCGTCGCCCGCGCCCGCACGGCCGTGCGGCTCGCCCTCACCGAGCGGATCGAGCAGCTCGCCGACGACACCGACGCCGCCCGCTACACCCCGACCCTCGTCGTGGGGCTCAGCGGGGGAGCGGACTCCCTCGCCCTGCTCGCCACCACGGTGTGGGTGGGACGCCGCATGGGCCTCTCCACCCTCGCCGCGATCGTCGACCACGGTCTCCAGGACGGCTCCGCGGGCGTCGCCGAGCGCGCCCGGGTCCAGGCCGAGGACCTCGGCGCGGAGGCGATCGTGCTCCACGTCGCCGTGGACCTCACGACCGGCGGCGGCGTCGAGGCCGCCGCGCGCACCGCCCGCCACGAGGCCCTGGACCACCTCGTCGAGGAGCGGGGCGCGCTCGCGCTGCTGCTCGGTCACACCCTCGACGACCAGGCCGAGCAGGTGCTCATGGGCCTCGCCCGCGGGGCCGGGCCCCGCGCCCTCGCCGGGATCCCGCGCCGCCGCGGCGCGATCCTGCGACCGTTCCTCGGCAGCGGCCGTGACGAGAGCACCTGGCTGCGCCGCGAGGACACCGAGGAGATCTGCCGCGTGCACGAGCTCGAGTGGTGGGAGGACCCGATGAACGCGGACGAGTCCCTGCTCCGCGCCCGCGTGCGCCACCGGGCGCTCCCGCTGCTGCGCGAGCTGCTCGGCGAGCAGATCGACGAGAACCTCGCCCGCACCGCCGAGCTCGTGCGGCCCGACGCCGATCATCTCGACGCCGAGGCCGAGGAGCTGCTCGCGGCCCTCACCCGCGACGGCGGAGAGCTCCGGGAGGAGCGGGACCTGCTGCTGCTGGACGTGCACGCCCTCGCCGCCGCCCCGGCCCCGCTGCGCACCCGGGTGCTGCGCGACGCCTCGCGCCGGGCGGCGGCCGCCGCGGGCACCTCCTCGGGGAAGTCCCTGCTGCGCCGGCAGGTGCTCGCCGCGGACTCCCTGACCGTCACATGGCACGGTCAGGCAGCGGTGCCCCTTCCGGGTAGGATCGAGGTCGCTCGTCGCGACGGAATGCTGGTATGGCGAAGGGGTGACCCCTGAGGACCTCGAGCCGCGGCGACCGCACCCACGCACCCACGGAGGAGACCCGCGTGCCCCAGACGCACATCCACCCCGACGTCGATCGCGTGCTGCTGACCGAGCAGCAGATCGCCGATCGGCTCGCCGAGCTCGGCCGGCAGATCGCCGAGGACTACGCGGACGAGCCCCCGATCATGGTGGGCGTGCTCAAGGGCGCCGTCATGGTCATGGCCGACCTCGCCCGCGCGACGGACCTCAGCGTCGAGATGGACTGGATGGCCGTCTCCTCGTACGGATCGGGCACCAAGTCCTCCGGCGTCGTCCGCATCCTCAAGGACCTCGGCGCGGACATCTCGAACCGCCACGTGCTCATCGTCGAGGACATCATCGACTCGGGGCTCACGCTGAAGTGGCTCCTCGCGAACCTGCGCTCGCGCGGCCCGAAGTCCGTCGAGATCGCGACCCTGCTGCGCAAGCCGGACGCCGCGAAGGTCGAGATCGACGTGCGCTACCTCGGCTTCGACATCCCCAACGAGTTCGTCATCGGCTACGGGCTCGACTACGCGGAGACCTACCGGAACCTCCCCTACGTGGGCGTCCTCAAGCGCTCGGTCTACGAGGGCTGACATGGCGAACGACCCCACCACCTCCCGGTCCGGGCGGCGCAAGCGCCCGTTCACCTCCATCGCGATCTGGGTGGTGGTGGCGCTGCTGGCCGGCATGGTCCTGTTCACCTTCCTCGGTCGGGACGGCTACCAGCAGATCGACACCGAGCAGGGGCTCGAGCTGCTCAAGGGCGGCACCGTCGAGCAGGCCAAGATCATCGACGGCAACCAGCAGCGCGTCGACCTCGTGCTCACCGAGAACTACAAGGACGGCGACGAGGACAAGGGCAAGAAGGTCCAGTTCTCCTACGTCACCGCCCGCGCGGACGACGTCGTCTCCGCCGTCACCGCCGCGGATCCCGAGAAGGGCTACACCGACGAGATCGCCACCAGCTCCTGGTGGTCGACGCTCCTAGTGTCCTTCCTGCCGCTGCTGATCTTCATCGGCCTGTTCTGGTTCCTCATCATGAACGCCCAGGGCGGCGGCGGCCGGGCGATGCAGTTCGGCAAGTCCAAGGCGAAGCTGTTCAACAAGGAGTCGCCGAAGGTCACCTTCGCGGACGTCGCGGGCGCCGAGGAGGCCGTCGAGGAGCTCGACGAGATCAAGCAGTTCCTCGTGGACCCGGGCAAGTACCAGGCCGTGGGCGCCAAGATCCCCAAGGGCGTGCTGCTGTACGGCCCTCCCGGCACCGGCAAGACGCTCCTCGCGCGGGCCGTGGCCGGCGAGGCGAACGTGCCCTTCTACTCGATCTCCGGCTCCGACTTCGTGGAGATGTTCGTGGGCGTCGGCGCGAGCCGTGTGCGCGATCTCTTCTCGACGGCGAAGGAGAACGCCCCGGCGATCATCTTCATCGACGAGATCGACGCCGTGGGCCGCCATCGCGGCGCCGGCATGGGCGGCGGCCACGACGAGCGCGAGCAGACGCTGAACCAGATGCTCGTCGAGATGGACGGCTTCGACGAGAACCAGAACGTCATCCTCATCGCCGCCACCAACCGCGTGGACATCCTCGACCCGGCGCTGCTGCGCCCGGGCCGCTTCGACCGCCAGATCGCCGTCGAGGCGCCCGATCTCAAGGGCCGCCTGCACATCCTCACCGTGCACGCGAAGGGCAAGCCCCTCGCGCACGACGTCGACCTCGAGGCCGTCGCCCGCCGCACGATCGGCATGTCCGGTGCGGATCTCGCGAACGTGCTCAACGAGGCCGCGCTGCTCACCGCCCGCTCCGGCAACCAGATCATCGACAACCGGGCGCTGGACGAGGCGATCGACCGCGTCTCCATGGGTCCGCAGCGGTACTCCAAGGTCATGTCCGAGCGCGAGCGTCAGATGACCGCGTACCACGAGGGCGGCCACGCGCTCGTGGCGGCGGCCATGAACAACTCCGCCCCGGTCACCAAGGTGACGATCCTGCCGCGCGGCCGCGCGGGCGGCTACACGATGGTGGTCCCCACCCAGGACCGCAACTACCAGTCCCGCAACGAGCTGCTGGACCGCCTGGCCTACGCCATGGGCGGCTACGCCGTCGAGGAGAGCATCTTCCACGACGTCACCACCGGTCCCAGCTCGGACCTGCAGAACGCGACGAAGATCGCGCGCACGATGGTCACGCAGCTCGGCATGAGCGGGAGGATCGGCCAGGTCGCCCTCTCCGGCGACCAGGACGAGGTCTTCGTGGGCATGCAGCAGGGCCAGGGCCCCGCCTACAGCGCGGAGACGGCGAGCATCGTGGACCAGGAGGTCCGCGCGCTGCTCGACAACGCCCTCGACGAGGCCTGGGCCGTCATCTCCGAGAACCGCGACGTGCTGGACCGGCTCGTCGAGGAGCTCCTGG
This sequence comes from Brachybacterium sp. NBEC-018, assembly GCF_024860185.1. NCBI lineage: Bacteria > Bacillati > Actinomycetota > Actinomycetes > Micrococcales > Dermabacteraceae > Brachybacterium > Brachybacterium sp. NBEC-018. The sequence continues at coordinate 3,031,225 of NZ_CP100650.1, read as the reverse complement.
AGAAGGAGACCCTGAACGAGCACGACCTCGCCGCGATCTTCGCGGACGTCCGCAAGCACCCGCGGCGCGAGGTGTGGCAGTCGGACACCGACCGCCCCGCCCTCGCCCCGCCGAGCGTCGGCGTGAGCACGACCGGCACGGGCACCGAGTCCCACGACGCCGGCGAGCCGCTGCAGCCGGGCGCCCCCGAGCTGCCCCATCCGGGCGGCGACGGCCCCGGGATCCCGGGCGCCCCCGGTCAGAGCGATGGGACGGGGTACTGAGATGCCGGTCGACCTGGACCGTGTCGCCGCCGGTGTCCGCGAGATCCTCGCGGGCATCGGGGAGGACCCCGACCGCGACGGGCTGCGCGACACCCCGGCGCGGGTGGCGCGCATGTACGCCGAGGTCTTCGAGGGCCTCGACAAGGACGCGCACGAGCCGCTGTCCACGACCTTCGAGATCGACCACCAGGAGCTCGTGCTGGTGCGGGACATCCGCTTCCACTCCCTGTGCGAGCACCACCTGCTGCCCTTCCACGGCGTCGCCCACGTGGGCTACATCCCGGGGAACGGCCGCGTGACGGGGCTGAGCAAGCTCGCCCGCCTCGTCCACGTGTACGCGCGGCGCCCGCAGGTCCAGGAGCGGATCACGACCCAGATCGCTGAGGCCCTCATGGAGGAGCTCGGCGCGGCCGGCGCGATCGTCGTCCTCGAGGCCGAGCACCAGTGCATGTCCATGCGCGGCGTGCGCGCCGAGGGCGCCCGCACCGTGACCAGCGCCGTGCGCGGTCAGCTGCGCGACGGCGCCACGCGCGCCGAGGCCATGAGCCTCATCCAGCGGGGCTGAGCCGTGGGCACGCCGGTGCGCCGACCCCGGGGGCTGCCCGCGTCCCTGGGGGAGGACCGCACGCTCGTCATGGGCGTCCTCAACGTCACCCCCGACTCCTTCTCCGACGGCGGTCACCACGACCGCTACGAGGAGGCCGTCGCCCACGCCCGGCTCCTGCTCGAGCAGGGCGCGGACATCATCGACGTGGGCGGCGAGTCCACCCGCCCGGGCGCTCCCCGCGTCGACGAGCAGGAGGAGCTGCGGCGCGTGGTCCCCGTGGTCGCCGCCCTCGCCGCCGAGGGCGTCGCCCTCAGCGTGGACACCATGCGCTCCTCCGTCGCCGCGGCCTCCGTCGAGGCCGGGGCGCTCATCGTCAACGACGTCTCCGCGGGCTCCGCGGACCGCGACATGGGCACCATCGCCGCGGGCCTCCGCACGCGCCTCGGCACCCCGCCGGTGTTCATCGCGATGCACTGGCGAGGCCACAGCGACGTCATGAACGACCTCGCCGTCTACGAGGACGTCGCCGCGCAGAGCGCCGCCGAGCTCGACGCCCGCCTCGAGGCGCTCCGCGCCGCGGGGCTCGAGGACGACTTCCTCGTCGCGGACCCCGGGCTCGGCTTCTCCAAGACCGGCGCCCAGAACTGGGAGCTGCTCGCGCACTGGGGGTCGATCGCCTCCCACGGCCTGCCCGTGCTCATCGGCGCCTCCCGCAAGCGCTTCGTGGGGGCGCTCGACGTGGACCGGGACGCGGCGACGGCCGCGATCAGCGCCTACAGCGCGGAGCGCGGCGCCTGGGCCGTGCGCGTGCACGAGGTGCCCGCGAACCTCGCCGCGGTGCGGGTCGGCGACCGCCTGCGCCACGCCTGGGGGACCCGACAGGAGGAGCGCGCATGAGCCTCGCCGCGACCGAGCCCGCCCGCGACCGCATCGAGGTCGCCGGGATCCGCGCCTGGGGCCGCCACGGCGTGCTCGCCGAGGAGACGACCCTCGGCCAGCAGTTCGTCGTGGACGTCGCCCTGCACGTGGACACCGCCGCCGCCGGCCGCAGCGACCGTCTCGAGCGGACCGTGAACTACGCCGAGGTCGCGCGGATCGCCCGCGAGGAGATCGAGGGCGAGCCCGTCGCGCTCGTCGAGACCCTCGCCGAGCGCCTCGCCGCCCGGGTGCTGCGGACGATCGGCGACCCCCTCGTGCGTCGCATCGAGGTGGCCGTGCACAAGCCCGCGGCGCCCGTCGGCCTGCCCGTGGACGACGTGCGGCTGCGGATCGTCCGCGACGCCGAGCCCGTCGACGCGGTGCTCGCCGTGGGCACCAACCTCGGGGACCGCGAGAGCCACCTCGCGCGGGCGCTGGAGCTCCTGGAGCGCACGCCCGGCATCGAGGTGGACTGGACCTCCCCGGTGGTCGAGACCGACCCGGTGGGCGGGGTCGAGCAGGACGCCTTCCTCAACGCCGTGATCGGCGTGCGCACCGCGCTCTCGCCCTTCGCGCTGCTCGCGCAGTGCCAGCGCCTCGAGCAGGACGCCCGCCGCGAGCGCCTCGTGCGCTGGGGCCCGCGCACCCTCGACGTCGACGTCATCGCCTACGGAGCGCACACGAGCGAGGACGAGGAGCTCACCCTCCCGCATCCCCGTGCCCACGAGCGCGCCTTCGTGCTGGAGCCGTGGCGGCTCGCCCGCCCCGGGGCCCTGCTGCCCGGGCACGGCGAGGTCGCCGCGCTCGCCGCGGCCGCCCCCGACCGGGACGGCCTGCGCCCCGGTCCCGCGATCCCGGGATACGCGCGCTCGTGAAGCCGCTGAGCATCCCGCTGCTGGTGCTGATCTGGCTGATCGGCACCGGCCTCGGCGCGCAGGTCCTCGACGTCATGGCTGCCCGCGGTCGCAGCGTCCCCGTCACGGGCTGGCTCACCACGGTCGTCGAGCTCGCGCTCATCGGCGTGCTCCTCGTGCACGGCCTCCCGCTGCGGCGCTACATGGCGGAGAGCCGGGACCGCGACGAGCACCCCACGATCGCCCCGCGCCGTCATCAGATCGACCTGCCCACCGCCTACCGCACCGTGCTGATCGCCCGGGCCTGCGCCTACACGGGCGCGATCGTCGGCGGGCTGTTCTCCGGGCAGGCGCTGTTCCTCCTGATCACCGGCACCGGCGATCTGTGGGGCGCGGTGGTGCCGAGCACCGCCGCGGCCCTCGCCGGCACCGCCCTGGGCGTGCTGGGCGTGATCGTGGAGCGCTGGGGCACGCTGCCCCCGCAGGACGGCGAGGGCGGGGAGCGGGCACAGGTCGGGTCCTGAGCCGCGCGCCCGGGCGAGGGGCGACGTCCGTCGGCCCGTCCCTCGACCTCCGGGGAGCCCTGCGCCGCGGCGGGGGTGACACGATGTCCCCATGACCTCCTCGCCCGACGAGCCCACCGCGCCGCACGAGCCCACCACACCGGGCGAGCCCACCGCACCGGGCGAGCCCAGCACGCCGCACGGGACGGCCGCCGGGCACGAGCCCGCCCCGACGATCCACGACGGGCGGCTGCTCGGCGTCGACGGGCTGCGCCCGGTCTCGCCGTCGCTCGTCCCCGCCCGCTACCTCGCCGCGATCCCGGGGTACGTGATCGCGCTCGCCCTGGCCGTCGGCGCCGTCGTGCTCGCCGCGATCACCTCCTGGTGGTGGATCGCCGCGGTCGCCGTCGTGCCGCTCGCCGTGATCGTCCAGTCCCTGCTGCTCACCCCGCGCCGGGTGCGGGCGATCGGCTACCTCGACGGCGAGCAGGAGCTCGTGATCGCCCGCGGCATCATGTTCCGCACGATCTCGACCGTGCCCTACGGCCGGGTGCAGTCCGTGACGATCGACGAGGGCCCGATCGAGCGGCGCTACGGCCTCGCGACCCTCAAGCTCACGACCGGCGCCTCCGGCGAGGCGCCCTCGCTGCCCGGCCTCCCGCGGGACGAGGCGGAGCGCCTGCGCGGCCTCCTCGCCGAGCGCGGCGTGGACCGGATGGCGGCGCTGTGAGCTCCGCGCTCCCTCCCGGGCACCGTCGCACCCACCCGCTGACCCCGCTCGTCACCGGATGGCGGATCGTGGTCGGCGCGGTCGCCGTGCTCACCGCGCAGAACCTCGCCGCCCTCGTGGGGGACTTCACCGTGCGGCGGCTGCTGATCGGCCTGGGGATCCTCGCGGTCGCGGTGGTCATCGGCGTCGTGGTCTCGGCCCTGTCGTGGTGGGCCACGAGCTACGGCGTGGACGCGGACGGCGTGGTGCGCCGCAGCGGTCTGCTCAGCCGCACCCGGCAGTTCGCCCCGCGCGCCCGCATCGAGTCGGTCTCCCTCGAGCGTCCCCTCCTCGCACGCCTGCTGGGCCTCGCGAAGGTGCGGATCGAGGTCGCCGGCGGCGGCGAGTCCTACCTCGACATCGCCTACGTGCGCTCCGCGGAGGCGGAGGACCTGCGCCGGAGGATCCTCGAGGTCGCCGCCGGGACCGTGCCTCCGGCGGCGGACGCGCCGGGGACCGTGCCTCCGGCGGCGGACGCGCCGGGGACCGGGGGCGAGCCGGCGACCGGGGGCGAGGCGTCCACCGGGACCGCGCCGGCGGCCGGGACCGCGCCCGCCGCCGGGGTCGGGCCGTCGGCCGACGGCGAGCCCGCGACCACGGCCGGACCCGCGGCCGCGGCGACGTCGGCGTCCTCGACGGCCGCGACCGGACCCGAGGACCGCCCTGCGGGGGAGCGGGACCTCGCCGCGCGGGCCCGGGCGATCCTGCACGACGGCGTCACCGACGGCGAGCTGATCGCCGAGATCCCCACCGAGCGCCTGGTCCGCTCCCTGCTGCGCGACAGCTCCTTCCTGCTGGGCCTCGCCGCGAGCGTCATCGGCCTGGGCGTGACGATCGCGCTCGCGATCTGGCAGGAGGGGCTCTCGATCGCCATCCTCGTGCCGCTGCTCCCCGCCGTGATCGCGGTCCCGCGCTACGTGTTCGGCCGCATCGAGAGCGGCTGGGGCTTCGTCTCCCGCGTCTCCGACTCCGGGCTGCGGATGCGCCGCGGCCTCGCGAACACCCGTGCGGACACGATCGCCCCGGGCCGCATCCAGCGCCTCGAGCTGCGCCGGCCGCTGCTGTGGCGCGCTCCGCGCTGGACCGCCGTGACCGTCACCGTCGCGGGCATCGACGAGGACGAGGACGGCGGCGCACGCAGCGTGCTCCCCGTGGGCACCCCGGACGAGCTCGCGTCGACCATCGGCCACCTCGCCCCGCCGCTGGGGACCGGCGACGACCTCGCCGCGCTCGAGCGGCTGCTCACCGCGCCCGCCCGGGAGCTGCCCGGCCTGCGCGCGCCGCACCCCCTGCAGTGGTACGCCCGGCGCACCGTCGTCACCGTCCTGCTCCCCGGCGCCGTGGTGCGCCGCAGCGGTCTCCTCGCCCGCCGCGTGCAGATCGTCCCCCGTGATCGCGTCCAGGAGATCACCGTGGGGGACGGCCCGCTCGCCCGCCGGCTCGGGAGCCTCGACCTCTCCGTCGCCGTCGCCGGTCACACGGTCGAGCTCGACGCCCTGCCGCGGGCCGACGCCCTCGCGCTGCACGCCGTCCTCGCCCTCGACGCCGCGACCGCGCGCCGCTACACCGAGCGCGAGGGCTGGCCCGTCCCGCCGCTCGCCGCGGCCGCACCGGCATCCCGCGGGACGTCCGAGCCCGCCGCCGCGACCGGAGCGGGGGAGGGGCGATGAGCGCCGACGCGCCCCGACTCGGCATCGGCATCATCGGCGCGGGCCGCGTGGGCGCCGTGCTCGGGGCGGCGCTGCGCGCGGAGGGCCATGCGATCACCGGCGCCTACGCCGTCTCCGACGCCTCCCGCGAGCGGGCGGCGGAGCTCCTGCCCGGGGTGCCGCTCCTCGACGTGCCCGCGATCGTCGAGCGCAGCGAGCTGCTGCTCCTCGCCGTGCCCGACGACCAGCTGGGCCCGCTCGCCGCGGGCATCGCCGCGACGGGGCTCGTGCCCGGCGGTCAGCTGGTCGTGCACACCTCCGGCCGCTACGGGACCGAGGTGCTCGCCCCGCTCGCCGAGGCCGGCTGCGCGACGCTCGCGATCCACCCCGCCATGACCTTCACCGGCACCCGCGACGACCTCCCGCGACTGCTCGGCTGCCCCATGGCGATCACGGCGAGCGAGCTCTTCGCCCCGATCGCCGCGGCGCTCGTGGTCGAGCTCGGAGGGGAGGGGTTCGTGCTGCCCGAGGGGGACCGCGCGCTCTACCACGCGGCCCTCGCCCACGGCGCGAACCACCTCGTGGTGCTCGTGGACCAGGCCCGCGAGGCGCTCGCGAGGATCGGGATCGAGGAGCCCGGCCACCTGCTCCGGCCCCTGCTCGAGGCCGCCCTGGACAACGCCCTGCGGCACGGCTCCGCCGCGCTCACGGGACCGGTGGTGCGCGGGGACGCCGGCACCGTCGCCTCCCACCTCGGCGCGCTCGACGACCTCGACGCGACCGCACTGCCCGGTGACGCCGCGGACACCTCCGCCACCTACCGCGCCCTCGCGCGCGCGGCCCTCGACCGCTCGGGACTACCCTCCCTCACGGAGCAGCGGATCCGCGCCCTGCTCGAGGACCCCGACACGGAGGACGCATGACCCGCCCCGGCACCGATCGCACCACCGCCCTCGTCACCACGAAGGCCGCCCTCCGCGAGGCCCGCGCGGCCCTGCCGGGGACCGTCGCGCTGGTCCCCACGATGGGCGCCCTCCACGACGGCCACCTCGCGCTCGTCGCCCGCGCCCGCGAGGTCGCGGACCACGTGATCCTCAGCGACTTCGTCAACCCCCTCCAGTTCGGCCCGGGGGAGGACTATGAGGCGTACCCGCGGGACCTCGACGCGGACCTCGCCGCCGTCGACGGGCTCGTGGACCTCGTCTTCGCGCCCTCGGCGGAGGAGATGTACCCCGTGCTCCCGCCGACCGTCTCGGTGAGCGCCGGCCGCGCCGGGACGCTCCTCGAGGGCGCCGCCCGTCCCGGGCACTTCGACGGGGTCGTCACGGTCGTCACGAAGCTGCTGACCCTCGCCGCACCCGACGTCGCCGTGTTCGGGCGGAAGGACGCCCAGCAGCTCGCGATCCTCACCCGCGTCGTCGCCGACCTCGACCTCCCCGTGCGGATCGAGCCCGTGGAGATCCAGCGGGAGCCCACGGGCCTCGCACGCTCGAGCCGCAACACCTATCTCTCTGACGCCGGCCGCGAGCGCGCCCTCGTGCTTTCCCGCACGATCACCGCGGCCCAGGAGGCCGCGCCCTCCGTCGGCGCCGTCCTCGGGGCGCTCGCCGAGGCGCTCCGGTCGGACGAGGCGGAGTGGGCCTATGCGCTCGTCGTGGACCCCGCGACCCTCGACCCGATCACCCCGGAGCACCGCGGGGAGGCCCTCGTCGTCCTCGCCGCCCGGGTCGAGGGCACGCGCCTGCTCGACGCGGCCGTGGTGTCGCTGACAGCACCCTGAGCTCACGGGCCCCGTCCGGGGTGGTCGTGGGACAATCGCGTCCATGAGCAACGAGACCCCCGCCGCCGAGCAGCCGGACACCTCCGACCAGATGGCGGTCCGCCGCTCCAAGCGGGAGCGACTGCTCGACCGCGGCGAGGAGGCCTACCCGGTCTCCGTGCCGGTCACCACCACGATCGCGGCGGTCCGCGCCGAGCACGGCGAGCTCGAGGCCGGGCAGGAGACGCAGGTCGAGGTGGGTATCGCCGGCCGCATCGTCTTCCAGCGCAACACCGGCAAGCTGTGCTTCGCGACCGTCCAGGACGGCACGGGCGAGCGCATCCAGATCATGCTGAGCCTCGCCGAGGTGGGCGAGGAGCGCCTGACCCAGTACAAGGCGGACGTCGACCTCGGAGACCACGTGTTCTTCCACGGCCGCGTGGGTGCCTCCCGCCGCGGCGAGCTGAGCATCTTCGCCGATGCCTGGCAGATGGCCGCGAAGGCCGTGCGCCCGCTCCCGGTGCTCCACGCGGACCTCTCCGAGGAGTCCCGCGTGCGCCACCGGTACGTGGACCTCATCGTGCGCCAGCAGGCGCGGGACACGGTGCGCCAGCGCGCGGGCCTCATGCGCTCGCTGCGCAGCTCCTTCGACCGCCGCGAGTTCGTCGAGGTCGAGACGCCGATGCTGCAGGTGATCCCCTCGGGCGCCGCGGCACGCCCGTTCGTGACCCACATGAACGCCTTCGACCTCGACCTCTACCTGCGGATCGCGCCGGAGCTCTTCCTCAAGCGCGCGGCCGTGGGCGGCCTCGACCGCGTCTTCGAGATCAACCGGAACTTCCGCAACGAGGGCGCGGATTCCACGCATTCCCCGGAGTTCTCGATGCTCGAGGCATATCAGGCGTACGGGGACTACAACACGATCGGCGAGCTGACGCAGCAGCTCGTGCAGGAGGCCGCGGAGGCGGTCACCGGATCCCAGGTCGTCACGCTCGCCGATGGCACCGAATACGACCTCTCCGGCGAATGGGAGAAGATCACCGTCTACGGCTCCCTCTCGGAATCCCTCGGTCAGGAGATCACCCCCGAGACCACCGTCGAGGAGCTGCGCGCGATCGCCCGCTCCCTCGATCTCGATCTCGACCACCCGAAGTTCGGTCACGGGAAGCTCGTCGAGGAGCTCTTCGAGCACCGCGTGGGCGACCACCTCCACGCCCCGACCTTCGTCCGGGACTTCCCGGTCGAGACGAGCCCGCTCGTGCGCGCCCACCGCGACACCCCCGGGGTCGTCGAGAAGTGGGACCTCTACGTGCGCGGCTTCGAGCTCGGCACCGGCTACTCCGAGCTCGTGGACCCCGTCATCCAGCGTGAGCGCTTCGAGCAGCAGGCGCGGCTCGCCGCGCAGGGCGACGACGAGGCGATGCTCCTGGACGAGGACTTCCTCGAGGCGATGGAGTACGCCCTGCCGCCCACGGGCGGTATGGGCATGGGCATCGACCGCCTGCTCATGGCGATCACCGGGCTCGGCATCCGCGAGACGATCCTCTTCCCGCTCGTGAAGCCGGGGGCCTGAGATGGACAGCGGATTCTGGTACGAGGCGGGCTCCCTGCTCCCGCCGGTCGCCGTGGGGCTCGTGTTCTGGTTCGTGATGCGCGCGCTGCTGCGCTCGGACAGGAATGAGCGCGACGCCGAGAAGGCGGCGGAGAAGGAATACCGTCTCCGCCACGGAATCGACGATCCGGATGCGGCCGACGGAACCGGAACGGCACGGAATTCCTCCTGAATTCGGCGCGGCGGTTGTGAATATCCGGCCACCGCGCACATAATGGTGCACGCCCATCGACCTCCACTTCTCACGAAGTCGGAGAACACTGTGTACCTAGGAGGTACCGACATGGCCCGGAAGACCTATGTGGAGCTCGTCGACGACATCGACGGCTCGACGGCGGAGCAGACGGTGAGCTTCTCGCTCGACGGCGTCTCCTACGAGATCGACCTCTCCGAGGAGAACGCCGCGAAGCTGCGCGAGGACATCGGCGAGTGGACCGCGAAGGCCCGCCGCGTGGGCGGTCGCCGCTCGACCACCCGCGCCGGCCGCGCCGCCTCCTCCGGCGACTCCGCCCGCATCCGCGAGTGGGCCCGCGAGAACGGCTACGAGGTCCCCGACCGCGGCCGCGTCGCCGCCTCGCTGCGCTCCGCCTACGAGGAGGCCCACCGCGACTGACCCGCGGTGCTCCGAGAGCTCGGGCCCGTCACCCTCCAGAGGGTGACGGGCCCGAGCTCGTCCTGCGGTGCGCCGCTCAGCGGCGGGCGGTCACCAGCCGCGGATCGTCCAGGCCGCGGAGTGCTCGGCCGCCGGACGCAGCCGCACCACGTCGGTGCCGGAGCGGAAGGCGTCCGGCGGGCAGGTCATCGGCTCGGTCGCGAGACCCAGGCGGTGGTTCTCCGGCTCGGGGCGGTCCCCGGTGTGCAGCTGGAGCCACGGGCACTCCTCGCCCGCGCTCAGCTCGACGCCCGTGCCGCCCGGGGCGGTGACCGTCACGGTCAGCCGGCCGTCCTCGTCCCGTGCGAGATCCGTGAACGCGTGGTCGATGAAGAGGTCGCCGATCACGCGCGGCGACGAGAAGTCGAAGTCGGAGCCGGGGGCGACCGGGGCGGTGCCGGTGGGCAGCAGGCGGTCCTCGGTCACCGTGAGCACGGTCGCCGCGGCGACCTGCAGGGTCCACGTGTCCAGCGGCTCCGGCCCCGCGACGAGGTAGGGATGGGGGCACACGCCGTAGGGGGCGTCGGCCGCGCCGAGGTTCCGGGCGGTGACGGTGGTCGTCAGGCCCGTGCCCTCGTGCAGCGCGTAGCGCACCGTGAGCAGCAGGTGGAAGGGGTAGCCGGTGGTGGGGAACAGCTCGGTGCGCAGCACGAGCTCGTCCTCCCCGGCCTCGGCGACCGCGAACTCCTGGAAGGAGACCAGGCCGTGGAGGGCGTTGCCCCGCTCGACCTCGGTGATCGGGGTCTGCAGCTCCTGGCCGTCCCAGGTGTAGGCGCCGTCCCCGATGCGGTTCGGCCACGGGGCGACGATCGCGCCGCGGTAGTGGGCCATGGGGCCCTGCTCGGGGCTGCGGACCAGCAGGTCGCGGCCGCCGACGGTGAGCGACTCGAGGGTCGCGCCCACGGTCGAGACCTCGGCGCGGTACGGCCCGGCGGCGAGGGCGAGCAGCGCGCCGCGGTCGCGGGAGGCGGGGGAGGGGACGGTCATCGGGAGGTCTCCTGGGAGGTCGGGGCGGAGGGGGCGGCGCCGTCCGGTGCGGCGGAGCCGGGTTCCGGCTCCGGTTCCGGCTCGGGGTCGACGAGGACGACGTGCAGCTGCCGGGGACCATGGACACCCTCGACGCGCTCGAGCTCGATGTCGCTCGTGGCGCTCGGCCCGGAGATCAGGGTCCAGGGGGAGGCGGGGTCCTCGCCCATGCGCTCGATGCCCTTGGGCACGCCGAGCACCACCTGGTCGGCCTGCACCACGACCACGTGGCGGTCCGGGACGAGGGTCAGCGCCCGGCGCCCGGAGAGGTCGTCGGAGCGCAGCACGAGGGTGCCGGTCACCGCGATCGCTGTGTGGCAGCCGGTGAGGACCGCGTCGATCACGTCGAGCTCACGGGGACCGGGGGTGCCGTCGTCGACCTGCACGGTCGCGGCGACCTGCGCGGTCCACCCCTCGGGGACGCCGGGCGGGACGATCACCGATCCGGCGCCGTCGAGCGCCTCGGCGATCGCGGCCGGGAGCTGGGAGGGCGTCGTGCGGTGCACGGTCGCGCGGTAGTCCGCGATGCGCTGGGCGAGCACGTCGCGCACCTTGGCGGGGTCCGTGGAGACCTCCTGGCGGTCGTCGGCCCGCTGGTAGTCGCGGGGGACGTCGTCCGCCTCGGTGACCGCGTCGCGACGGGGCACGTCGAGGGCGGCGCGGAGCCGCGCCATGATCTCCTCCTTGGCGCTCAGCCCCGGGGTGCGGACGGGCCTGGGAGCGGGCCTCGTGCTCATGCCTGGTCCTCCTGCTGCTCGTCGCCGCCGGTCGCGGGTGCGTCGCCCGCCCCCGACGTCGACCCCGCGGCGCGCTGCTTCTCGTGCTGGTCCCACCAGGAGCGGAAGGACGGCCCGGGCTTGGGCAGGTCGCGGTGGTCGGTCCAGCCCGGGACGATCGGCAGCGCATGGGGCAGCGTGCCGATGTTCTTCCCCGGCATCACCTTCGCGAGCGTGCCCGCCGAGCGGACGGCGATGTCGTAGGCGCGGGGGGAGGACATGAGGCGGCTCGCGCCCTTCATCGACACGTCCCAGGCGCCGTGGAACTCGCCGCGGGTGCCGCGACGACGGTCGACGTCCTTCGCGCGCAGGTGCACGAGGATCGCGGGGATGTCGATCTTCACCGGGCACACGTCGTAGCACGCGCCGCACAGGCTCGAGGCGTACGGCAGGGTCGCCGAGGGGTCCTCCGCGTCCTGCACACCGGTCATCTGCGGGGAGAGGATCGCCCCGATCGGGCCGGGGTAGGTCGAGCCGTACGCGTGGCCGCCGGCGCGCGCGTACACGGGGCACACGTTCAGGCAGGCGGAGCAGCGGATGCAGTGCAGCGCCGAGCGGCCGTCCGGGTCCTCGAGCACCGCGGAGCGGCCGTTGTCCAGCAGCACCAGGTGGAACTCCTGCGGGCCGTCGCCCTCGCGCACGCCCGTGAAGAGGGTCGTGTACGGGTTCATGCGCTCCCCGGTGGAGGAGCGCGGCAGGAGCTGGAGGAAGACCTCGAGGTCCTGGAAGCTCGGCACGACCTTCTCGATCCCCACGACGGAGATGAGGGTGCGCGGGAGGGTCAGGCACATGCGGCCGTTGCCCTCGGACTCGACGACCACGAGGGTGCCGGTGTCCGCTACGGCGAAGTTCGCGCCCGAGACCGCGACGGAGCCGGGGGAGTCCAGGAACTTCTCGCGCAGGTAGCGGCGGGCGGCGCCCGCGAGCTCGGCGGGGTCGTCGGTGATCGAGGGGTCGAGGTCCGGCATCGACTCGAGGAAGATCTCGCGGATCTGCGCGCGGTTGCGATGGATCGCGGGGACCAGGATGTGGCTCGGCGTGTCCCCGGCGAGCTGGACGATGAGCTCGGCGAGGTCCGTCTCGATCGCGCGGATGCCCGCGTGCTCGAGGGTCTCGTTCAGCGCGATCTCCTGCGTGGCCATCGACTTGACCTTGAGGATCTCGCGGGCACCGCGCTCGATCGCGAGGGAGGTGACGATCTCGCCGGCCTCCTCGGCGTCCCGTGCCCAGTGCACGGTGCCGCCGGCCGCGGTCACGGACGCCTCGAGCTGCTCGAGCAGCTCCGGGAGGTGATCGGTGACCTGCCACTTCAGGGCGCTGCCGGCGTTGCGGAGCTTCTGCCAGTCGCGCACCTCGCGCACCACGCCGGCGCGCTTGGCCTGGATCGTGGTCGTCGCGTGGCGGAGGTTGCCGCGCAGGACCTCGTCGGTCAGCTCCTCGCGGGCGGCGGCGGGGAACCCGCGGGTCCCGCGCAGCGTCGAGGAGGGGGAGGCGTGCTGCGGGCGCACCGCCGGCATGCCCAGGTTCACGGTCGCGCTCATGAGGCCCTCCCGAGGATCGTCTCCGAGGGCACGAACGGCTCCTCGCGGGTCGAGGCGAGGATCTGCGCGAGGTGCACGGGCCTGGGCGCCGCGCCCGTGCGGTGCAGCTTCCCGCCGATGTTCATCAGGCACGAGGCGTCGCCGGCGACGACGAAGTCCGCGCCCGTGCGCACCACGTTCGCGGCCTTGTCGGTGACCATCGCGTCGGAGGTCGCGTCGTTCTTCACCGAGAACGTCCCGCCGAACCCGCAGCAGGTGTCCGACTCCGGGAGGTTCACGACCTCGATGCCCTCGACGGCCCGCAGGAGCTTCAGCGGGCGCGGTCCCACCTTGAGCACGCGCATCGAGTGGCACGTGGGGTGGTAGGTGACGGTGTGCGGGAAGTAGGCGCCGACGTCGGTCACCTTGAGCACGTCCACGAGCAGCTCGGAGAGCTCGTAGGTCTTCGCGGCCACGCGGCCGGCGCGCTCCTCGAGCTCGCTGTCCCCCTCGTGCCGTGCGACGAGCGCGTGCTGGTCGCGGACGCAGCCGGCGCACGAGCCCGAGGGCATGACGATCGCGTCGACCTCGTCGAGCGCGGGCTCGAAGGTGTCCACGAACTGCCGCACCACGGGAGCGGCCTCGGTGTAGTAGCCGGTGTTCGTGTGCATCTGCCCGCAGCAGGTCTGTCGGCGGTCGAAGACCACCTCGTGGCCGAGCCGCTCGAGCAGACGCACCGTCGACGCGGCGACGTCGGGCGCCATCACGTCCACCAGACAGGTGGTCATCAGCGAGATGCGCATGGGGATCCCTCCCGGGTCCGCGGCCCCGGGAGGGCCGCCTGGTGGTCAGTCGTGGGTGAGGCCGAGGGCCGCGGCGGTGCGCTCGAGGGAGGCGTGCGCGGCGTCGGCGTCCGAGGAGAGCGGGGTGCCCCAGCTGGGCACCATGCGCGCGATGATCGGGCGCCAGGCGTCCTGGCGCTCGGGGAACATGCGCGTCAGCAGGCGGATCATGATGTCCGTCGCGGTCGAGGCGCCGGGGGAGGCCCCCAGCATGCCGCCGATCGAGCCGTCCGCCGCGGTGATCACCTGCGTGCCGAACTGCAGCACGCCGTGCTTGTCCTTGTCCGGGGCGATGACCTGGACCCGCTGGCCGGCGGTGATCTGCTCCCAGTCCTCCGGCCGCGCCGAGGGCATGTACTCCTCGAGCGCCGCGAAGCGCTGCTTCGACGTCGCGGCGAGCTGGGAGGCGAGGTACGTCATGAGGTCGAGGTTCGGCGGCGCCACGGCCATCATGCGGGTGACGTTCTTCGGCGTGATCGAGGTGAAGAGGTCGGTGTAGCTGCCGGTCTTGAGGAACTTCGGGGACCAGCCGGCGTACGGGCCGAACATGAGCGAGCGCTCGCCGTCGATGTACCGGGTGTCGAGGTGGGGGACGCTCATCGGCGGCGCGCCGACGGCGGCCTTGCCGTAGACCTTCGCGTCGTGACGGGCGATCACCTCGGGGTTCGTGCAGCGCAGCCACTGCCCGGAGATCGGGAAGCCGCCGAAGCCGTCGATCTCGGGGATCCCGGCCTTCTGCAGCAGCGGCAGGGCGGCGCCGCCCGCGCCGACGAACACGAACGGGGTGCGCACGACCCGGGTCTCGCCGGTGCTCGTGGAGCGGGACATGACGCCCCAGTCCGTGCCCATGCGGCGCAGGTCCACGACCTCCCAGCCGGTGCTGACGGTCGTGCCGACGCGGCGCGCGTGCTCGAGCAGCAGGCCGGTCAGCGCGCCGAAGTCGACGTCGGTGCCGTCCGGGGACCAGGTCGCGGCGATCGTCTCGGTGACGGGGCGCTCCTGCGCGACGAGCGGCGCCCACTCGGAGAGCTGCGCGTGCTCGGTCGTGAAGCGCATCCGGTCGAACAGGGGGTTCGCCGTGAGCGCCTCGTGGCGGCGGCGCAGGTAGTCCACGCTCTCGATCCCGTGGACGAAGCTCATGTGGGGCACGGAGTGGATGAACGCGCCGGGGTCCCCGATGCGGTCGTTCTCCACGAGGTGCGCCCAGAACTGGCGGCTCACCTGGAACTGCTCGTTGATCGTGATGGCCTTGGCGGGGCTCACCGAGCCGTCGACGTCCTGCGGCGTGTAGTTGAGCTCGCACAGCGCGCTGTGGCCGGTGCCGGCGTTGTTCCAGCCGTCGCTCGACTCGAGGCCGATGTCGTCGAGCTTCTCGATCACCTGCACGTCCCAGTCGGGCTCGAGCTCGCTGATCATCGCCGCGAGGGTCGCGCTCGCGATGCCCCCGCCGATCAGCACCGCGTCCGCGCGGGTCACGTCCACCCTGAGGTCAGCCATGTCTCTCCGTTCCAGCTGGTTCGTGTGCTCCCGGCGACGCACGGCCCCCGCATCGCCGCGGGGGTGCGGGCGCGCCTGCCGGGCGGCCGCGTCCCAGCGTATCCCCCCTGGCCTGTGCATGCTCCGCGCGCTCACCCCGGCCCGGGGTCCACGAGCCCGCTGCGGTAGGCGGTGACGACGGCCTGGGTGCGGTCGCGGGCGCCGAGCTTGGCGAGCACGGCGGCCACGTGAGTGCGGACCGTCTCGAGGCCGAGCACGAGGTGCCCGGCGATCTCGGGATTGCTCATGCCGAGCGCGAGCAGCTCGAGCACCTCCTGCTCCCGCGGGGTCAGGGCGGGGCCCTCGCGGCGCGCGCCCCGGGCCCGCGGCCGCAGCAGATCCCGCACCGTCCCCGGGAACAGGAGGCTCGTGCCCCGGCCGACGGTGCGCACCGCCTGCACCATCTCCTCGGCCGTGGCCCGCTTGAGCAGGAAGCCGGAGGCGCCCGCGAGGAGCGCGTCGGCCACGTGGTCGTCGTGAGCGAAGGTCGTCACCACGAGCACCGTGGGAGGGTCCGGCTCGCGCAGCACGAGCTCCGTCGCGCGGATCCCGTCGATCCCCGGCATGCGGACGTCCATGCAGACGAGGTCGGGTCGCAGGGAGCGCACGAGCGCGGGGACCTCGGCGCCGTCCGCCGCCTCGCCGACGACGTCGATGTCCTCCTCCGCGTCGAGGATCAGCCGCAGCCCCTGCCGGACGAGCGGCTCGTCGTCCACGACGAGGACCCGCAGGGGAGGGGGCCCGTCCGTGCGCGCGCCCGTGGTGCTCGGGTCGGGTGTCATGAGGAGCTCCGATGCTCGGGTCGGGTCAGCAGGGGGAGGTGGGCGACGGCGCGCCAGACGGGCGCGCCGGGGTCGTCGGCCGGGCCGGCCTCGAGGCTCCCGCCCAGCAGGCCCGCCCGCTCGCGGAGGCCGTCCAGCCCGTGGCCGCGTCGCCGGCCGGGGGTCGAGGGACGCGTCTCCGGCAGAGGATTGACGACCTCGAGGCGCAGCTCGTCCTCCGTGTGCCCGACGTGCACCTCCACGGGGCCCGGGCCGCCGTGACGGGCGGCGTTGGCGAGGAGCTCGGCGAGGATCCGCTCGAGATGGCGGGAGACGAGCGGGGCGACGTCGGCGGGGAGATCCATGTGCGCGCGCAGCGCCATGCCGGTGCGGCGGTGCCGGTCCAGGAGGGCGTCGAGGGAGCGCGCGGGCGGCGGGCTCGTGGGCGGGGCCGCCTCGCGCTCCTCGCGCAGCACGGCCAGCACGGCGTCGAGCTCCGCGGTCGCCTCCCGGGCCGTGCTCTCGACGGCCTCGAGGGCGCTCGCCGCGAGCGCCGGGTCCCGCTCGCCCACGCGCCGTGCGGCGGCGGCCTGGATGCCGATCGCGGTGAGCGCGTGGCCGATCCCGTCGTGGAGGTCGCGCGCGATCCGCCGGTGCTCCTCCTCGCGGTCCGCCCGGGCCTGGGCGGCGGCGAGGCGGTCGGCCGGGGTGGGACCCAGCAGCCGCGGAGCGAGGAGGGCGCCGAGGAGCCCCAGCGGCCATGCGCCGCCCAGGCCCAGGGCGACCTCGACGAGGCCGAGCGGGACCCGCAGGGCGCGCCCGGCCCCGTCGAGGGGGAGCGCCGGGCCGACCCCGGTCGCGCTGCCCGTGGCCGCCTCGACGAGGGCCGCGACGCCGCCGGGGAGGACCATGCCGAGCAGGGACACGACCGCGAGCCCCAGCAGCTGGTGCAGGACCACGAAGGCGACGGTGCGCACCCGGTGCCCGGCGCGGGGCGCCTCCGGGACGATCAGCTCGCCGCGCGCGCCGAGCATGGCGCGGGCGCCGGTCACCTCGAGCTCGCGGACCCCGGGCACGAGCCCGAGCAGGGAGCCGATCAGCACGGCCGCGATCGCGCACAGCGCGAAGGCGGCCGGGGGCGGCGTGCCCAGCACGGCGCGGGGCCCGGCGACGATCCCCACGAGGACCACGGCGAGCGCGGCGACGAGCAGGACGACGGCGAGGCCGATGGCCGCACCGGCCATCAGCCACGCCGTCCGTCGCCCGAGGCGTCGCAGGGAGCTCACGCCCCCATCCTGTCCTGTCCCGGGGTCGAGGGGAGGGCGATCCGGGCGCGGGCCTCGCGGGAGGTGCTCCCGGCGCCGAGCCGCTCACCGGCGAAGCCCCACACCGCGAGCGCGAGGGACGGGCCCCAGAGCCACAGCGGGAAGATCAGCGCGAACTCGAGCACGAGCGCCGGGTCCATCATCGCCGCGCCGTGCAGCGTCGGGACCGCCGCGAAGCACAGCAGGGAGGCGACGAGGCCACCGGGGACGACGGCCGCGGCGAGCGGCACGGGGCGCCCGGCGACCCCGGGCATCCAGCGCGGGAAGACCTGCGCCCAGGGGGTGATCAGCAGCAGGGTGAGCAGCGAGCCGAGCAGGCCGCCCGCACCGAGCAGGATCCCCCACAGGCGCATGTCGGCGGCGAGCTCCACCCCGTCGGGGGCGAACATCGGCCACGGGGTGAGCCAGGTGGCGCGCGCGGCGGCGTAGGGCAGCGGGCCGGCGGCGGCGAGCACGGTCAGCGGCACGCGGTGGTCGGTGACCCAGGTGGTCGCCCGGCGCGCGGCGCGGGTGCCCCGCGCGACGAGGACGAGCGTGACCGCCCAGCTCGCCCCGATCAGGACGGGGAGCAGCGCGAGCACCATGTCCGGGATCCCGGCGAGCATCTTCGGTCCGAGGTCCCCGGCGAGGGTGAGGATCACCCCGCCGCGGAGGACGAGACCGGCGACCAGGGCGAGGCCGGCGATCGCGGCGACGATCCGGCCCGGTCCCCTCCGACGCAGCCCCTGCACGATGAGGATCACCACGGCGACGGGCACCGCGAGCGCGGTGAGATAGCCGGCGACCATGAGCGTGGACATCGAGGCGGTGCCCACGCCGATCACGAGGACGTGCAGGGCGGCGACCGCCGCGAGCAGCGCGCGGGGAACGCGCCCGGCGAGGGCGAGGCCACCGCTCAGCACGCCGAGCGCCGCCGTGAGGAGCACGGCGCCCGCGGTGAGGGCCGGGGAGGTGAGGGCGATCAGGAAGGAGGTCTGCGGGGTGGGCCGGGGCAGGGGGCCGTCCGGGAACAGGACGAGGGTGAGCACCGCGAGGATCGCCGCCGCGCTGAGCGCGACGCCGGTGACGAGGTGGGGGCGGATGAGGTCCGGTCTGGTGTCCATGCGTCGAGCCTTCCCGGCGCCCCCGCGGCACGTGTCCCCCGTGCGGGGGAGATCGCTCCCCGCACGGGGGACTCAGGCCGCGGCGGTCGACGCGTCGATCTGCGCGAGCAGCTCCGTGATGCGGCGGGACAGGAGCGCGACCGCGAGCTCGACCGCGACCGCCGGTCCCAGCAGCAGGGCCAGCGGCCACAGCAGCGAGCAGGCGAGGGACCACAGCAGCACGAGGAGCACGAGCGCGACGGCGCGCAGCGGGAGGGCGCCCGGGAGCAGCAGCACGAGGCGCCAGCACACGAGGGGGTCCTGACGCCGCACCCGCGGGGAGACGGCGATCGCTGCGAGCGCGATGGTGGTCCAGGCGCCCGCGATCGCGGCGACCACGCCGAGCGCGAGCGTGGCGCCCGGGCCGCCGGCGAGCCCCGCGGTCGCGATCCACAGCAGCATGAGCGCACCGCCCTGCACGAGCAGCAGCGGCAGCATCCGCAGGTTCGCGCGCACGAGCTCCTCCCGGAAGCTGCGCCACATGCGGGGCAGCACCCGGGCCCGCTCGCCCTCGCGCAGGGCCAGGACGACCTCGGCGGCGGCGATGGTGGCGGGACCGATGCCGAGCAGGACCAGGCCGGCGACGGTGAGCACGAGCCAGGTGAGGCTCATGAGGACGAGGACGGCCACCCGCTCGATCGCCTCGTTCATGCGCATCGCCCAGGAGGGGATCTCGGAGGGTCCGGAGGGGCGGCGGGAGTCGTCCATGCGGCTCAGGGTAGTGGGGTGCGGGGGCCGGACGCGTCCGCGCCCGCCGCGGGGCCGGCCCCTCCCACATCCCCACGAGAGACCCGATGTCTGATGCGGGATTCTGTGGGGCGAGCACATCCGTCCGGGGAGTCCTGCAGGAGCTCTGGTGCAGAGGACCGATCTCTGCTGGGATGGTGGCATGCCTGCTCCCACGTCGCCGTCGCCCGATCCGGCCCCGGCCCCCTTGGTCCCCCTGGTCCCCACTCCCGCGCAGCTCGCCTGGCAGGAGGACGGCCTCGGCGTCTTCTTCCACGTCGGCGTGAACACCTTCGCCGGCCTCGAATGGAGCGACGGCACCCTCGACCCGGCGATCTTCGACCCCACCGACCTCGACGCCGACGACTGGGTGGGCACCGCGGCCTCCCTCGGCGCCCGGTACGTGGTGCTCACCGCGAAGCACCACGACGGCTTCTGCCTCTGGCCCACCGCGACCACCGACTACTCCGTCGCCTCCTCGCCCTGGAAGGACGGGGGCGGGGACGTGGTCCGGGAGGTGGCCGATGCGTGCGCGCGGCACGGTCTGAAGCTCGGGCTCTACCTCTCCCCGTGGGACCGCCACGCCCCCGAGTACGCGGACCCCGCCGCCTACGACGCCCTCTACCTCGCCCAGCTGCGCGAGCTGTGCACCGGCTACGGCGAGCTCCACGAGCTGTGGTTCGACGGCGCCGGATCCGCCGGCAGGGAGTACGACTGGGAGGCGATCGGGGCGCTCGCCGCGGAGCTCCAGCCCGGCGCGATGATCTTCAACATGGGACCGGCGACGATCCGCTGGGTCGGCAACGAGGACGGCCTCGCCTCCGACCCCGTCGAGTACGTGACCACGAGCGCGGACCTCAACAACTACGACGCGGACACGATCGAGACCGCCGCGCCCCGCTACCTGCCGCCCGAGTGCGACGTGTCCCTGCGCAGGGGATGGTTCTGGCAGGAGGGGGAGGAGCCCAAGTCGCTGCCGCACCTGCTCGCGATCCACGACCGCTCGATCGGTCTCGGCGCGAACCTGCTGCTGAACATCCCCCCGGACCGTCGCGGCCGGATCGACCCGGCGGACGCCGCGCGCGTCGCCGAGCTCGCCGCGGCGCTCGAGGCCCGGTTCGGTCGCCCCGTCGCCGCGGAGACCCTCGAGCAGCAGGCCGGCACCGTGCGGGCGCACCTTCCCGCGGGCACGAGGTTCGATCACGTCGAGATCCGCGAGCGCCTCGTCGAGGGCCAGCGGGTGCGGGCGCACCGGGTGCGCGGCGCGGACGGCGCCCTCCTCGCCGAGGGCGGCACGGTGGGCGTGCGTCGGATCCACCGGCTCGATCGCGCGGTCGACGCGGACGAGCTGACCATCGTGCTCGAGGGGGAGGGCGCCGTGCTCGAGGCGGTCCTCGTGCACGACGCCACCGGCGCTCCCGTCCCGGACCTCACGGGCGCGGGGAGGGCGAGCACCGAGGAGCCGCGGTGAGCGCACCGGCGCCGCCGGACCCCACCGCGGAGCCGCCGAACCTCCTGGTCGTCCTCACCGACGACCAGGGCGCGTGGGCCCGCGGCGCCGTCACCCCGGAGTTCCGCACGCCCGTCCTGGACCGCCTCGCGGCGGAGGGGACGGTCCTGGACCGCTTCTTCTGCGCATCCCCCGTGTGCTCCCCGGCGCGCGCCTCGCTGCTCACCGGGCGACTGCCCTCCGCGCACGGGATCCACGACTGGCTGCGGCCCGGGGCCGTCGCGCCCGGCCCGCAGGGCGACCTCCTCGCCGGGGTCCCCACCTACCCGGAGCTGCTCGCCGGGGCCGGCTACCGCTGCGCCCACGTCGGGAAGTGGCACGTGGGGAGCTCCGCGGCGCCCGCGCCGGGGTTCGAGCACTGGTACGCGCACCGCCTCGGCGGGGGCCCGTACCGGGATGCGCCGATCTGGGCGATGGACGCGGCGACGGGGCGCCCCGAGGCCCCTGCACGCGAGACCGTCGAGCCGCGCTACTTCACCGACGCCCTCGGGGACGAGGCCGTCTCCTTCCTGCGCGGCCACGTCGCCGCGGGGGACGCCCGGCCGTTCCTCCTGCAGATCGCGACGACCGCCCCGCACGACCCGTGGACCGGCGGGAACCACCCCGAGGAGCTCCTCGCGCTCTACGGGGACACCGACTTCCCCTCCGTCCCCGACCCGGAGCCGCATCCGTGGCTGCGCCGCGACGCCTGGGCCGGTCCGCTCGCGGACCGCCGCGCGCACCTCGCGGGCTACGCGGCGGCGGTCTCCGGTGTGGACCGCATGCTGGGCGGGGTGCTCGAGGAGCTGGGCGAACTGGGCCTCCTGGACTCCACGATCGTCCTGTTCCTCTCCGACAACGGCTTCTCCTGCGGGCACCACGGCATCTGGGGGAAGGGCAACGGCACCTGGCCGCTGAACTTCTGGGAGGACTCGATCCGTGTGCCCTTCCTCGCCTGGGGCCCGGGGCGCATCGCCGCCGGCCGGGTCCGGGAGGACCTCGTGAGCGCCACGAGCCTGCTCGAGACCCTGCTCGAGCTCGCCGGCATCCCCGCACCCCCGGACCCGCTGCGCGGCGGGAGGAGCGTCGCCGCGCTGCTGCGGGAGGACGGGACGGCCGACGGGCCCGCGCCGGTGCCCGGCACCGAGGTGCTGATCCTGGACGAGTACGGCGACAACCGCATGCTCCGCACCGAGCGCTGGAAGCTCGTGCTGCGCCGGCGCGGCCCCACCGAGCTGTACGACCTGAGCTCCGATCCCGGCGAGCAGCACGACCTCTCCGCCGACCCCGGCCACGCGGACGTCCGCGCGGCGCTCGCCGAGCGCCTGCACGCGGCCTTCGCGTCCCGCACGACCACGGCGGCCGACGGCTGGGAGCTGTCGGTCTCCGGCGACGGTCAGACCGGGCCGCTCGACGGGAGCGTGCCCGGCCCGTTCGTCCCGGGCCCCTGATCCGTCGAGGAGCGTCGGCTCAGGCGCGAGCGGCGTCGGCCTCCGCGAGGACCTCCAGATAGCGCTCGGCCCCGGCCGCGTTCAGCGTCGAGACGTACGCGTCCCAGTCCGCGTCCGATCCGGCGTCCGTGGTGCCCAGGCACATGGCCACGGCCCCCTGGACGTAGGCCGCGTCGAGGTTGGTGCGCAGCTCGCCGACCTCCGCCGCCTGGGACTGGTCGAAGTACGGCATGACGAACAGGGACTCCGCCGGGGAGCGGAACTCCTCGTAGGTGACGCCGGCCCGGTAGATGCCCGGCTCGATCGAGTTCGCCTCGTTCACGGCCTCGCCGTGGCGGACGTCCATCCCGAGGTTGAACACGCCGTGCTCCTCCCAGGTCTCGTTGTCCGGGGCCTCCCCCTCCCGCTCCACCTTCTTGTAGAGGGCGGGACGCTCGTCGATGCCCGTGTCACCCTTCCCCGCCCAGGTCCAGGCCTCGTCCTGCGGGCCCAGGCGCATGCTCAGCGTCGACAGCAGCGAGAGCTGGAAGTCCGCCCAGCGCACCAGCGTCTCGGGATCCTCCGTGCTCGCCGGGATGACGAGGCCCACCGAGCCGGCCCCGGGGGCGTCGTTCCACGGGATGACCGCGGTGCCTCCCGGTCCCGTGAACGGCCGCAGCGGGGTGAACTCGCGGAAGCGCGCGTCGGGCTTCTCGTACTCGACGGTCGAGAAGCTGCCCGGCGAGACGCCCTGGACGACGCCGACCCGGCTCCCGGCGGTGTCCATCGCCATCCGGATCAGCTGGTCGTTCGTCTGCGTGAAGGCGTTGGGGTCCACGAGGCCGTCCTTCGCCCAGCGCGCCATCGTCGAGTAGACCTCGCGCATCCCCTCGTCCAGCGGGGTGTAGACGATCGTGTCCCCGTCCCGGCGCAGCTTCTCCACGCCCGCGTCGAGGTGGGCGGCGGTGACGAGCGCGAGCGGGAGGTCGTCCTTGTGCCCGGAGAGCGGCGCGATGCCGGGCACGGCCTGCTTCATGCCGCGCAGCATCTGCTCGAACTCCTCGATCGTCGCCGGCTGCTCGGAGAGGCCGGCCGCCTCGAGGGAGGGCTGATGCACCCACGTGCGGGAGGCGGAGGAGCGGCAGTGGTAGCACTGGTTGACCGAGGGGAAGGCGTACATGGCGCCGTCCGGGGCGGTCCAGGCGGCGCGGAAGTCCGGGTTCTGCTCGAAGACCTCCGCGAGCTGCGGGGCGAGCCGGTCGATGAGCTCGTCGAGCGGGCGGAACAGCCCCTGCTGGCCGTAGACGAACAGCTCCGAGCGCGTGAACCCTCCCATCCATTCCGGACCCAGCATGAGGGCGTCGGGCAGGTCGCCTCCGGCGAGGATCGCGTTGACCTTCGGGGCGCCCTCGTCCCCGCGGGGGACGGTGCTGTAGGCGACCTTCACCCCGGTGCGCTCCTCGAGGTACGCGGAGAAGGTGTTCGTGGCGGGATCGAAGTTCTCGAGCGCGCGGGTCGTGATCGTGAAGGTCGTGCTGCCGTCCCCGAAGGGCTCGGACTCGCGGGCCCGGGGGCCCACGTACCCCTCGGGATAGGGCACGCCGTCGATCTCCGGCCCCAGCTCGACCTCGAGGGCGGCGGAGCCCTGCTCGTAGTCGACCGTCGCGACCTCGCCGGCGCCGCCGTCGGAGGATCCGCCCCCGCAGCCGGCGAGGAGCGCGGTCGCGGGAGCGGCGCCGAGGGCGGCGAGGAGGCTGCGGCGCGCGAGGCGCGGTGCGGGATCGGCGGCGCCGTTCCCGGCGCAGTCCGGGCAGTCGGGGCGGTGCGGGGCGGGGGATGCGGTCATGGGGCTGCTCCTGACGGATCGTGGAGGGGGAGGGGAACAGGTCCGGGGCACGGCCTCAGAAGAGGCCTGCCTTGGTGATGCGCCGGGACAGGGCGTTCACGGCGACCAGGAGCACGAGCCCCACGACGCTGCGGAACAGGCCGATCGCGGTCGCGTAGCTGTACTGCGGGATCGGGCTCTTCAGACCCACCTCGTACACGTAGGTGTCGATGACCTGGGAGGTCGTGAGATTCAGCGGGTTCTGCATGAGCAGGACCTTCTCGAAGCCGACGCTCATGATCGAGCCGACGTTGAGGATCATGAGCACGATCGCGATCGGCAGGATCGCGGGCACGTCGATGTGCCACATGCGGCGCAGGTGCGAGGCACCGTCGACCTTCGCCGCCTCGTGCAGCTCCGGCGGGACCGAGGACAGCGCGGCGAGGTAGATGATCGCGCTGAACCCTGCGGTCTGCCAGATGCCCGACCACACGTAGGTGTGCCGGAACCAGCCGGGATCGGTGAGGAACGCCGGGGGAGCGATCCCCAGCAGCTCGAAGGTGTGGGGGACGATCCCGGTCTGCGGGTCCAGCAGCATCACGAGGATGCCGACGACCACGACGACCGAGATGAAGTTCGGCGCATAGGTGATCAGCTGGACGATGCGGGAGAAGTACTTCTGGCGCACCGCGTTCAGGGCGAGCGCGAGGATGATCGGGATCGGGAACCCGGCGACCAGCTCGTAGAGCGCGAGCACGAGGGTGTTGCGCAGCAGCGGCCAGAAGTTGTAGCTGTGGAGGAACTTCTCGATGTGCTTCCAGCCCACGAAATCGGAGCCGGTGATGCCGCCGACGGGGGTGAAGTCGCGGAAGGCGATCTGGATGCCGTACATCGGCCAGTAGGCGAACAGCGCCACCCAGACGAGGGCGGGGAGCAGCAGCAGGTACAGCTGCCACGAGTGCCGGATCCGGCGCGAGAGGGGCACGGTGCGGCGGTTCTCGAGCTCGGGGCCCTGGGCCCGGCGTCGGCGCCGCTCCTTGCGAGGGGTGTCGTCGACGCGCAGCTGGTCGACGAAGGTCTCCTGGTCGGTGCTCATGGCGGGTCAACCCTTCAGGGAGCCGATCATCATGCCCTTGACGAAGTGCTTCTGCACGAACGGGTAGGCGATGAGCGGGGGGATCGAGGCGATGATGATCAGGGCGTACTTGAGCTTGTCCGCGAGCTGCTGCATCTCGGCGATGCGCTCGGGGTCCGCGTTGGCCATCTTGGAGGGGTCGAAGGTGTTCTCGAGCAGGATGTTCCGCATCACCAGCTGGAGCGGGTAGAGGCTCTCGTCGGTGAGGTAGATGAGGCCGTTGAAGTAGGCGTTCCAGGTCGCGACGCCGTAGAGCAGGAGGTTCACGGCGAGGATCGGCTTGGACAGCGGCAGCACGATCCGGAGGAAGAAGCGCATGTCGCTCGCGCCGTCGATGCGGGAGCACTCGAGGAGCTCGTGGGGGATCGTCGTCTGGAAGAAGGTGCGGGTGACGATGAGCTGCCAGACGCTCACGGCGCCGGGCAGGATCATCGCCCAGATCGTGTTGAGCATCCCGAGCTGCTGGACCACCAGATAGGTGGGGATCATGCCGCCGGAGAAGAGCATCGTGAGCACGAAGACGAGGGTGAAGAGGTTGCGCCCCACGAGGTCGGAGCGGGAGAGGGCGTACCCGCCGGTCACGGTCACCGCGGTGCCGATGAGCATCGCCGAGCCCGAGTACAGCAGCGAGTTGAGGAAGCCGCGGGTGATCGCGGGGTAGTCGAGGACGGCCTGGTAGGCGTCGAAGCCGAAGCCGACGGGCCACAGCCACATCTCGCCGGAGGAGACCGCGGCGGGGTCGGAGAGGGAGGCGCTGACGATGTACACGAAGGGGTAGAGGATCGTGAGCGTGAACAGGGCCAGCAGGACGATCAGGACCACGTTCAGCGCGCGGTCGGACCGCGGCTCCCTGATGTGACGGGTCGTCGCCGGGCGGGACGTCGCGGGCGGCGACGTGATCGCGGGGGCTGCCATGGAGCGGTCCTTCCTGCGGGGGACGGTGGGCGGGGCGATCACGGGTTCAGGGCGTCGTAGGCGGCCTGCTTGATCTGCACGTAGGTCTCCACGCCGATCGAGGTCGCGGTCGTGATGTACGCGTCCCAGTCGGCGTCGTCGGCCGCGTCCTTCCTCCCCGTCCCGAAGTCCGCCATGGACTGCGTGAAGTGGTTCTCGAGGTTCGTCTCGATCTCGCCGATCTGCGCCGACTGGTCGAGGTCGTAGACGAGCGGGGGGACGCCGCTCTCCTTCGCCGTCGCGAAGGGCTCGACGAGCTGCGTGCCCGCGTAGAGGATCGGCTCCCCGGAGGGGGTCTCGTCGAGGATCGCCTCGCCGTGCCGCTGGTCCGTGGACTTGTAGAGCGGTCCCCACTCGCGCCAGCCCTGATTGGTGGCGTCCTCCGGGGTGGGGAGCATCTGGTAGACGGCCTGCCGGCCGTCGATGCCCTTCTGGCCCTCGGTCGCCCAGTCCCAGCCGACGCCCCGGCGCCCCCGCAGGGAGTTGGTGAGCGTGAGCTCGAACTGGTGGTCCGCCCAGCGGATCAGCTGCACGGGGTCCGGGCAGTCCGGGGTGATCACGAAGTTCGGGTAGCCGTAGGAGAAGTGGTCCCACTGGAGGGTCCGCACGCCGGAGGGGCCGGACATCGGTGCCATGGGCGTCATGATCCGGCCGACGTTGTCCGGGTCGGCGTAGTCGACGCTCGCCGCGAAGTGGAAGGTCGAGTAG
This sequence comes from Brachybacterium sp. NBEC-018, assembly GCF_024860185.1. NCBI lineage: Bacteria > Bacillati > Actinomycetota > Actinomycetes > Micrococcales > Dermabacteraceae > Brachybacterium > Brachybacterium sp. NBEC-018. The sequence goes on along the minus strand of NZ_CP100650.1, from coordinate 3,004,504 downwards.
CCGTAGGCGATGCCGAACCGCGGGCCGTCCTTCGCGTCGCCCAGCTTCTGGTACTGCTCGGGCGTGTTCGCGAACATCCCGGCGTCGAGGTTGCCGGCGGCGAACTGCCCCTGGAGCCAGATGATCCCCTCGCGGAAGGCGGGGTCCTGGTGGATCCACTCGAGCTTCTCCCCGCGGCGTCGCACCCACAGCTCGGGCATCTCCAGGAACGAGCCGAGGAAGAACTGCAGCAGGTTCGGCATCGTCTCCGCGGAGGTGGTGACGAGCGCGGACCCCTCGGGCTTCCCCGAGTAGCCGCGGAACTCGTCCATGAGGGTCTCGAACTCCTCGAGGGACTCCGGGGCGGTCGCGCCGACCCCGTCCAGCCATCGGCTGTTGATCCACGTGCGCACGTTCGCGGCCTTGCAGTGGTAGCAGTCGTTCATCGAGGGCACGGCGTACATCCGGCCGTCCGGGGAGGTGTACTGCTTCCGCACGTCCGGGAAGGAGGCGAACATGTCGAGCACGTGCGGGGCGTTCTCGTCGATCAGCCGGTCCAGCGGCAGGAACATGCCCTGCTGCCCGTAGATGCTGATCTCCGACGGGGTGAAGATGTCCTGGCCGACCATCAGCGCATGGGGCAGGTCGCCGCCGGCGACGATCGCGTTGACCTTGGTCCGGCCGTCCTCGCCCGCGGGGACCGTCACGTAGGAGACCTTCACGCCGGTCGTCTCCTCGAGCAGCTCCGAGTAGGCGTTGGTGGCCATGTCCATGTCCGGGTCGACCTGCGAGAGGATCGTGAACTCGGTGGTCCCGTCCCCGAACGGCTCGAGGTCCCGCGCCTTCGGCCCCACGTAGCCCTCGGGGTAGAGGACGCCCGGGGTCTCGGGCGCGATCTCGACCGCGAGCTCCGCGCTGCCCGGGACGTAGTCGTCCTCGGCGGTCCCGGTCCCGCCGCCGCTCCCGCCGCCGCATCCGGCGAGGACCGCCGGCGCGCCGGCCACGGCGGCGCCGAGCAGCGCGGAGCGGCTCAGGAACGCGCGGCGGCGCAGGGGGGACGCGGGCGGCGCGGCATCGCACGCGGGGCAGTCGGGGGCCTCCGGGGCTCCGGGCGGGGTGGGGCGAGGGTCGGTTCTGCTCATGGCGGGACTCCTTCGTCAGCGGGGAGCAGGGTGTGATCGACGACTCACGGAATATGACATACACCCGACCACTGGGGCAAGCATTCATCGGAGGAGTGATGGCGGTGTGCCTTCCGAGGTGAGCCGGGATCCGCCGATGGCCTCGCACGACAAGGGTGACGACAGGAATGTCCGGAGGGGGTGCCGAGACCCTTGCCCGGTCCACGCCTGTCCAGTAGTGTCCTGAGACATCCGAGGTCTGCGGATCGGTGTCGACCGCGACCCGGCGAGACCGCCACTCCTGCCAGGAAGCCTGTCGATGCCCACCTTCACGTCCCTCGACGTCACCGACGTCCGCTTCCCGACCTCGCAGTCCCTCGACGGATCCGACGCGATGAACCAGGACCCGGACTACTCCGCCGCCTACCTCGAGCTGAGGACCTCCTCCGGCGAGAGCGGCGCGAGCCTCGTGTTCACGATCGGGCGCGGCAACGACGTGCAGGGCGAGGCGATCCGGGCGCTCTCCCACCACCTGGTCGGGCGGGACGTCGACGAGGTGCTCGACGGCATCGGCCGGGCCGGCGCCGCGATGATCGAGGACTCGCAGCTGCGATGGCTCGGCCCCGAGAAGGGCGTCATGCAGATGGCGATCGGGGCCGTCGTCAACGCGCTCTGGGACCTCCGCTGCATGCGTGAGGGCAAGCCGCTCTGGCTCCTGCTCGCCGAGCTGTCCCCGGAGGAGCTCGTGGACCTCGTCGACCTCCGCTACCTCGAGGACGCGATGACCCGCGAGGAGGCGCTCGAGATCCTCGAGCGCTCCGCGCCCGGCCGCGCGGAGCGGATCGCGCGGCTCCGCGCGGAGGGGTATCCGGCCTACACGACCACCCCCGGTTGGCTCGGCTACACCGACGAGAAGATGGAGCGCTTGCTGCGCGAGGCCCGCGACGAGGGCTTCGACATGGTCAAGCTCAAGGTCGGCGGGGACCCCGCGGACGACCTCCGCCGCTTCGGCATCGCCCGGCGGGTCCTCGGCGAGGACTTCCCGATCGCGGCCGACGCGAACCAGCGCTGGGGCGTCGCCGAGGCCGTCGCGGCGATGGAGGCGCTCGCCCCCGCCTCGCCCTACTGGATCGAGGAGCCCACGAGCCCGGACGACGTGCTCGCCCACGCCGAGATCCGGCGACGCATCGCCCCGATCCGGGTCGCGACCGGGGAGCACGTCCACAACCGCGTGATGTTCAAGCAGCTCCTGCAGGCCGGGGCGGTGGACGTCGTCCAGATCGACGCGACCCGCGTGGGCGGCGTGCACGAGAACCTCGCGATCCTGCTGCTCGCCGCGAGGTTCGACGTGCCGGTCTGCCCCCACGCCGGCGGCGTCGGCCTCTGCGAGATGGTCCAGCACCTCGCGATGCTCGACTACGTCGCCATCAGCGGCACGATGCAGGACCGGCGCATCGAGTACGTGGACCACCTCCACGAGCACTTCGTCGAACCCGCGATCATCGAGGCGGGCCGCTACCGCGCCCCGCTCCTCCCGGGCGCCGGCGCCCGCATGCTCCCCGACTCCCTCAGCACCCACCGATTCCCCGACGGCCCCGTCTGGAGAGGACTCCTCCGATGAGCACCACCGCCCCCGCCCCGACCCCGCAGGACGAGCACGCCGATCCGCGGGCCTGGTTCGACCTCGGCCGCTTCGGCCTGTTCATCCACTTCGGCCTCTACGCGATCCCCGCCCGCCACGAGTGGGTGATGTCCCGCGAGCAGCGCACCCCCGAGGACTACGAGCGCTACGCCGAGCTGTTCGACCCCGACCGCTTCGACGCCCGGGCGATCGCCCGGGCGGCCCGCGCGGCGGGGATGCGGTACGCCGTCCTCACCACGAAGCACCACGAGGGCTTCTGCCTGTGGGACAGCGCGCTCACCGACTACACCTCCGTCCGGGCCTGCGGCCGCGACCTCGTCGCGGAGTTCGTCGCCGCGCTGCGGGAGGAGGGGCTGAAGGTCGGCTTCTACCACTCGCTCATCGACTGGCACCACGAGGACTTCACGATCGACCGCGTCCACCCGCTGCGCGAGCACCCCGACCGTGCGGCGCTCGACGCGGGCCGCGACATGGCCCGCTACCGCGAGTACCTCCACGGGCAGGTGCGCGAGCTGCTGACCGGCTACGGCACGGTCGACTACCTGTTCTTCGACTTCACCTACCCCGGTGAGGGCGGCAAGGGCCCCGAGGACTGGGACAGCGAGCGGCTGCTCGCCCTCGTGCGCGAGCTCCAGCCGGGCATCATCGTCAACGACCGCCTCGGGCTGCCCGGCGACCTCGTCACCCCCGAGCAGTACCAGCCCGTCGGCCCGATGGTGGGGCCGGACGGCCAGGAGGTGCGCTGGGAGTCCTGCCAGACCACGAACGGCTCGTGGGGCTACGACCGCGACAACCACGACTTCAAGAGCGCGGACCTCGTGCTGCGCATGCTCGTGGACTCCGTCGGCAAGAACGGGTCGATGCTGCTGAACGTCGGCCCCGACGGCCGCGGCGGGCTGCGTCGCGAGGACCTGGCGCTGCTCGGGGAGATCGGCGACTGGATGCACCTGCACGGGGACGCGGTGCACGGGGCGGGGCCGGCCCGCGGGATCGAGGCCCCGCAGGGCACGATCCTCACCCGGCGCGGTGACCGGCTCTACGTGCACCTCACCGCGTGGCCGATGCAGAACCTGCATCTGACCGGCCTGCCGGGCGGCGTGCGGGCGGCGCGGCTGCTGCACGACGGCTCCGAGGTCGCCTTCCGCGTGACGGAGCAGCCCGAGCACTCGGTGCACGACAACATGGCCATCGACGGTCTCGCCCCCGGCACGGTGACCTTCACGCTGCCGATCCGCCGGCCGGAGGTGCTCCTGCCCGTGCTCGAGATCCGCCTCGAGCCCGAGGCCCGCGCATGACGCGCACCATCGCCCTGCACACCCGGATCGCCGAGGGAGCGGAGGCCGACTACGTGCGGGAGCACGCGGTCGTGCCCCCGGAGCTCGACGCCGCGCTGCGCCGCGCGGGCGTGCACGGCTGGCGGATCTGGCGCGACGGCCGCGACCTCTTCCACCTCGTCGAGGTCGAGGACTACACGGCCATGCGCCGCACGCTCGCCGCGGATCCCGCGAACCAGCGCTGGCAGGAGCACATCAACCGCTTCCTCGAGGTCGCGGACTCCTACGACGCCGAGGACGACGGCATCGAGCACGTCTGGTCCCTGCCCGCCACACCCCCGACGGAGCAGGCATGAGCGGGACGCTGCGGCCGACGGGGCCGACGGGGCCGACAGGGCCGACAGGGCCGACAGGGCCAGCGATGCCTGCGATGCCCACGATGGGCTTCGGCGCGGCCCAGCTCGGCAACCTCTACCGCCGCACCACCGACGCGGAGGCCCGCGGCGCCGTCGAGGCCGCCTGGGAGGGCGGCATCCGCCTGTTCGACACCGCACCCCACTACGGTCTCGGCACGAGCGAGCGCCGGCTCGGGGCGCTGCTGGCCGGCCTCCCGCGCGACGAGCTGCTCCTCTCCACCAAGGTGGGGCGGCTGCTGCGCCCCGGCCGCGGGGGAGGGGACGACCTCGAGAACGGCTTCGCCGTGCCCGACGACCTCGAGCGCGTCTGGGACATGAGCGAGCAGGGCGTGCGGCGCAGCCACGAGGAGTCCCTCGAGCGGCTCGGCACCGACCGCGTCGACACGCTCTACCTCCACGACCCCGAGGAGGGCCCCACCGAGCAGGCGCTCGCCGAGGCGCTCCCCGCCCTCGCGGCGATGCGCGAGGAGGGGCTCGTCAGCCGGGTGGGCGTCGGCTCCAAGGACGTCGACGTGCTGCTGCGCGCCGTCGGCACCGGGCTCGTCGACCAGGTCATGCTCTCGGGGAGATACACGCTGCTCGAGCAGCCGGCCGCCGCGGCGCTGCTCCCCGCCTGCCTCGCGCGCGGGGTCGAGGTCGTCGCGGTCTCGGTCTTCAACTCCGGGATCCTGGCCCGGCCCACCGTGCCCGACGACGCCACCTACGAGTACGGCGCCGCCCCCCGGGAGATGCTCGAGCGGGCCCGCACCCTCGCCGCGGCCGCCGAGCTCCACGGGATCGAGCTGCCGGACCTCGCGATCCAGCACCCGCTGCGGCACCCGGCGATCACCACCGTGGTGCTCGGCATGCGCACCGCGCGCCAGGTGCGTGAGAACCTCGCCCGCGCCGCGGCGCGGGTCCCCGAGGAGCTCTGGGAGCAGATCGGTGCCTGACCCCGACGCCGCCCCTCCCGTCGGCCCGCCCCCGGACGACGACCCGTCCTCGGCCGAGGGGCCGATCGCCGACGGCCACCTGCACCTCTGGGAGCGCGCGCCCGGTCGCTTCGGCTGGCTCGAGCACGCCCCGCCGGCGCTGCGCCGCGACGCCCGCTGGTCGCAGGCCGCGGCCGGGCTCGTCGGTCTCGGCGTCACGCGCGTGGTGCTCGTCCAGGCGGAGGACTCCCTCGCCCAGACCCGCGAGCTCGAGACGGCCGCCGCCGCGATCGAGGCGGATCCCTCGGCCGTCCGACGGGCGGACGTCGTCGCCTGGCTCCCGCTCGAGGACCCCGCCGCCGTCGCCCGGATCCTCGAGGACCCCCGCGCCCTGCCGCGCACCGTCGGCGTGCGGGCGCTCGTCCACGACGACCCCGACCCGGGAATGCTGGATCGGCCCGCGGTGCGCCGCAGCCTCGCGCTCGTCGCCGAGGCGGGCCTCGCGCTCGACGTGCCCGACGCCTTCCCCCGCCATCTCGGGCAGGCGACGACCCTCGCCCACGAGGTCCCGGGCCTCACCGTCGTGCTCGACCACCTCGGCAAGCCCCCGCTCGGGGATGCGGGGGAGGGCGGCCCCCTGGAGGAGTGGGAGCGGCGGCTGCGCGCCTTCGCTGCGGCGCCCGGCACCGTCGCCAAGGTCTCCGGGCTCCGCACCAGCGGTTCAGGTCCGCGCGCGGGCCAGCTCGAGCGGGTGCTGGACCTCGCCCTCGAGCTGTTCGGCCCGGAGCGCCTGATGATCGGCAGCGACTGGCCGATCGCCCCGGAGCCCTTCACGACCGGGAGCGCGTTCGCGCCCCTGATCGACCTCGTGCGCTCGCGCGGCGCCGACGTGGCGGAGCAGGTGCTGCACGGGACGGCGACGCGCGTGTACCGGCGCCGCGGGGAGGGCTGAGCAGGGGAGGGAGCAGCCGCCGTGCCCCGGGGGCGAGGGCGGTCGTGCTCAGTCGGCGCTGTCGGACCCCGTGGCATCGGAGCCGGTGGCGTCGGACGCGGCGGTGTCGGACGCGTCAGTGTCGGACACGGCAGTGTCGGACACGGCGGTGCCGGGCCCCGGGACCGCGCCGGTCGCCGTGCGGTGCACCCAGCTCTCGACCCCGGCGATGTGCGCGGCCGCGTGCACGCGGGCGAGGTCACCGCGTCCGCTGTGCAGCGCGTCGAGGATCCGACGGTGCTCGGCGACCGTCCGCTCGACGGCGTCGTCCTCCGTGATGCCGCGCCAGACCCGGGCCCGGGAGGTGGCGCTCGCGAGACCGTCGAGCATCGAGCGGAGATACGCGTTCGGGCAGCGGGAGACGATCAGCCGGTGGAAGGCGATGTCCGAGGCGACGAGCTCCTCGACGTCGGACGCCCCGCCGAGTCCCACCGTGAGCCGCTCGAGCTCCGCGAGGTCCTCCGCCGTCAGGGCCGGGCAGGCCTGCTCCACGGCCGTCGGCTCGAGGAGGCGGCGCACCTCGAGGATCTGCCCCTCGGCCGAGCCCTGATGGAGGTCCAGCATGAAGGCGAGGGACTCCACGAGGAGGTCCGGGGCGAGGGACGTGACATAGGTGCCGTCGCCCTGGCGCACGTCGAGCACGCGGATCACGGACAGCGCCTTGACCGCCTCGCGCAGCGAATTGCGGCTCACGCCGATCCCCTCGGCGAGCTCCTTCTCCGGGGGGAGGCGGTCACCGGGGGCGAGCTCCCCGGACTGGATCATCCGGCGGATCGCCTCGATCGCACGATCGGTCACCGCGAGCGCTGCCGTCATCAGGGTCTCTCCTGGGGTCGGGGGCGGGGGAGGGCCGACCCCTCGGATCCTAGTGCCGGGAGCTCGACGCACACAGGCGGGGCACAGGCGCGACGGCGTCGTCACGCCCGCGGCGAACAGCACTGACCCCTCCGGGATTCGCGCGTAGTCTCGATCCATCACCACCACGAATGGGGGAGGACCATGTTCGAACGGTTCACCGACCGGGCCCGCCGCGTCGTCGTCCTGGCACAGGACGAGGCTCGCCTGCTCAACCACAACTACATCGGCACCGAGCACATCCTGCTCGGCCTGATCCACGAGAACGAGGGCGTGGGCGCGAAGGCCCTCGAGGCCCTCGGTGTCACGCTCGACGCCGTCCGCGAGCAGGTGCGCGACATCATCGGCGAGGGCAACCAGACGCCGAGCGGGCACATCCCCTTCACGCCCCGGGCGAAGAAGGTGCTCGAGCTGTCCCTGCGCGAGGCGCTGCAGCTGGGCCACAACTACATCGGCACCGAGCACATCCTGCTGGGTCTGCTGCGCGAGGGCGAGGGGACGGCCGTCAAGGTCCTGTCCCGCCTGAAGGCCGAGCCCGCCGCCGTGCGCCAGGAGGTCATCGAGCGCCTCTCCGGCTACCAGGGCAAGGAGCCGGCCGCCGCCGGCGGCCCCGCCGAGGGCCAGCCCGCCGGATCGCTCGTGCTGGATCAGTTCGGCCGCAACCTCACCCAGGCCGCGCGCGAGGGCAACCTCGACCCCGTGATCGGGCGCGAGCACGAGGCCGAGCGCGTCATGCAGGTGCTCAGCCGCCGCACCAAGAACAACCCGGTGCTGATCGGTGAGCCGGGCGTCGGCAAGAGCGCCGTCGTCGAGGGCCTCGCCCAGTCCATCGTCGCCGGGGACGTCCCCGAGACGCTCAAGGACAAGCAGCTCTACACGCTCGACCTCGGCTCCCTCGTGGCGGGCTCCCGCTACCGCGGCGACTTCGAGGAGCGCCTGAAGAAGGTGCTCAAGGAGATCCGCACCCGCGGCGACATCATCCTGTTCATCGACGAGATCCACACCCTCGTCGGGGCCGGTGCCGCCGAGGGCGCGATCGACGCGGCCAGCATCCTCAAGCCGATGCTCGCCCGCGGCGAGCTGCAGACCATCGGTGCGACCACGCTCGAGGAGTACCGCAAGCACATCGAGAAGGACGCGGCCCTCGAGCGCCGCTTCCAGCCGATCACGGTGGACGAGCCCTCGATCGTCCACACCATCGAGATCCTCAAGGGCCTGCGGGACCGCTACGAGGCGCACCACAAGGTGACCATCACCGACAGCGCACTCGTCGCCGCCGCGAACCTCGCGGACCGCTACGTCAACGACCGCTTCCTCCCGGACAAGGCGATCGACCTGATCGACGAGGCCGGCGCGCGCCTGCGCATCCGCCGCCTCACCGCCCCGCCGGAGCTCAAGGCCTTCGACACCCGCATCGAGGAGACGCGGAAGAAGAAGGAGGAGGCGATCGACGGGCAGGACTTCGAGCTCGCCGCGAGCCTCCGCGACGAGGAGCAGAAGCTCAAGACCGAGCGCGACGAGAAGGAGAAGGCCTGGCGCCACGGCGAGTCCGACGCCGTCACGACCGTCTCCGAGGAGGTCATCGCCGAGGTCCTCGCGGCCTCGACGGGCATCCCGATCGTCAAGCTCACCGAGGAGGAGTCCTCGCGGCTGCTCCACATGGAGGACGAGCTGCACAAGCGCGTCATCGGCCAGGACGAGGCCATCAAGGCGCTGTCCCAGGCGATCCGCCGCACGCGTGCGGGTCTGAAGGATCCCAAGCGCCCCGGCGGCTCGTTCATCTTCGCCGGCCCCACGGGCGTCGGCAAGACCGAGCTGGCCAAGGCCCTCGCCGAGTTCCTCTTCGGCGACGAGGACTCCCTCATCCAGCTGGACATGTCCGAGTTCGGCGAGAAGCACACGGCCTCGCGCCTGTTCGGCTCGCCCCCCGGGTACGTCGGCTACGACGAGGGCGGCCAGCTCACCGAGAAGGTGCGCCGCAAGCCGTTCAGCGTCGTGCTGTTCGACGAGGTGGAGAAGGCCCACGTGGACATCTTCAACTCGCTCCTGCAGATCCTCGAGGACGGTCGCCTCACCGACTCGCAGGGCCGGGTGGTCGACTTCAAGAACACCGTCATCATCATGACCACCAACCTGGGCACCCGCGACATCGCCAAGGGCGTGTCGATGGGCTTCCAGGCCGGCGGCGACCTGTCCACGGACTACGAGCGGATGAAGTCGAAGGTCCACGAGGAGCTCAAGCAGCACTTCAAGCCCGAGTTCCTCAACCGCGTCGACGACGTGGTCGTGTTCCCGCAGCTCTCGCAGTCGGAGATCGTCGAGATCGTGGACCTCATGGTCGCGAAGCTCGAGACCCGCCTCGAGGAGAAGGAGATGAGCCTCGCGCTCACCGCCCCGGCGAAGGCCCTCCTCGCGGAGAAGGGCTACGACCCGGTGCTGGGCGCCCGGCCGCTGCGCCGCACCATCCAGCGGGACATCGAGGACGTGCTGTCCGAGAAGATCCTCTTCGGCCAGGTGCGGGTGGGCGACGAGATCGTCGTCGACGCGCAGGGCGAGGGACTGCTCGGGGAGCTCACCTTCTCCCGTCGCGGTGAGGACGGCTCCCTCGAGCCGATCAGCGACACCATCGACGTGGAGCGGATGACCGAGGCGCGGTCGGACGAGGTCGCGCATCCGGACGCCGACGGGCGCACGGACGCGGACTCCTCCGACAGCGCGGAGGCCAACGCCTCCTGATCGCCGCGGGCCGGTCCCCACCCTCCGGGGCGGGGGCCGGCCCGTCCTCAATCCGGGCACGCGCCCGGGGAAGCGAGCGGCAGCCCGTGCAGCACTTCCTGGACCAGGTGCTCCACCTCTCGGGAATCCTCGAGGAGTGGATCCTCGGCGTCGCCGACGCCTGGTGGGTGCACCTGATGGTGTACCTCTTCGCCGCGTTCGACGGCTTCTTCCCGTCCGTGCCCAGCGAGTCGACGATCGTCACGCTCTCCTCGCTGTGGGCCTCCTCGGGCCGCCCGTCGATCATCCTCGTGGGCCTGGCCGCCTGGCTCGGTGCCTGGACCGGTGACAACCTCGGCTACCTGCTGGGGCGGACCATCGGCTGGCAGCGCTTCCGCTTCCTGCGCGAGGGCAAGGGCCGCCGGGCGGTCGAGGCCGCCGATCGCGGCCTGCAGCGGCGCGCGCTGATCTTCCTCATGACGGCGCGCTACATCCCCTTCGGCCGCACCGCCGTGAACCTCGTGGCCGGGGCAGTGCGCTACCCGCACCGCGAGTTCTGGCCGCGCTCGCTGCTCTCGACCTTCGTGTGGGCCGTGTACTCGTGCGCGATCGGCTCCCTCGCGGGCGCCTGGTTCGAGGACAACCACCTGCTCGCGATCACCGTCGCGCTCATCGCCGCGGTGGTCCTCGCGCTCGTCGTCGAGCGCGTCATCAATGCCGTCCACCGGGTGCTCGACCGGCGCGCCGACCGTCGTGCCGCCGAGGAGGGCGCCCCCGGGGCCGACGACGCCGCCGGCACCCCGTCCGAGGACGCCGCCGGTGCCGGCACCGATGCCGGGATCGATGCCGACCGCACCGGGCACCTCGTCGCCCCCGGCGCCGACCCCAGCTCGTCCCCCGAGGAGACCCGTCCGTGACCATCTCGATCCGTCTCGCCCTGCCGGCCGACGTCCGCGGCATCAACGCGCTCGTGGAGCCGCTCGCTCACGGCGGGATCCTGCTGGGCAAGGACCTCGTCTCCTTCTACGAGGCGGTCCAGGAGTTCCTGGTCGCCGTCGACGAGGACGGGACGGTCGTCGGCTGCGGGGCGCTGCACGTCATGTGGGAGGACCTCGCCGAGGTGCGCACCCTCGCCGTGAGCGACGCCCTGCGCGGCACCGGCACCGGCCACCGGATGCTCGAGGCGCTGCTGCAGCGCGCCCGGGACCTGGGCCTGTCCCGCGTGTTCTGCCTGACCTTCGAGACGGAGTTCTTCTCCCGCCACGGCTTCGAGGAGATGGAGGAGGTCGTGGACCCGGAGCTGTACAGCCAGCTGCTGCGCTCCCCGGACGAGGGCATCGCCGAGTTCCTCGACCTCGCCCGCGTCAAGCCCAACACCCTCGGCAACACCCGGATGATCGTCCACCTCTGACCGCCGGCCACGGCGACGGCGGAGTCGTCGCCCGCGGCCTCACCGGGCCGCGCGGGCCCGCTCCACGTGCGAGCGGGCATGGTCGATCGCCGGGTCCAGCTCGGCGAACAGGTGCCGGCGGTGCCGCAGCGCGGAGAGCACCCCCACCTGCCGCAGCAGCGCCGTGTGCTCGGGGCGCACGCCCTTGACGAGCACGGTGATGCCGCGCCGCTCGAGACCGGTGACGAGATCGGAGAGGATCCGCGCGCCCGAGGCGTCGACGAGCTCGAGACCGGACATGCGCAGGATGACCACCGTCGTGTGCCCCATCCCCATGACCTTCGCGTGGACGCGATCCGCGGAGACGAAGAACAGCGGCCCGCGCAGCCGCACCTGGATGATCTCCTCGTCGCCGGGCAGCGCCCGCTCGGTGCTGATCGGCTCGATCGTCACCTCGGTGGTGCGCGAGAGCGAGCGCAGCGCGAGGACCGCCGCGAGCACCACCCCGATCAGCACCGCGGCGATGAGGTCGAAGGAGATGGTGATCAGCGTCGTGATCACGAAGGTGAGGCCGTCGGACCGGGTGGAGCGCAGGAGGGTGCGCACGGTGGCCAGGTGCACCATCCGCACCGCCGTCAGCATGAGCACCCCGGCGAGGGCCGCGAGCGGGATCCGCCCCACGGGTCCGGCGGCGACGAGCACCACGGCGAGCAGCACGAGCGCATGCACGATCGCGGCGAGCCGGCTGCGGGCTCCCGAGCGGATGTTCACCGAGGTGCGGGCGATCGCGCCGGTCGCCGGCATGCCGCCCACGAGGCTCGCGCCGAGGGAGGCGACCCCCTGGCCCACGAGCTCGCGGTCCGGGTCGTCGTCGCCGGTGTCGGCGAGGCCGGCGGCGACGCGCGCGCTCAGCAGCGACTCGATCGCGGCGAGCGCGGCGACGGTCGCCGCGGCGGGCAGCAGGGCGCGCGCGGTCGTGAGGTCGAGAGTCGGCAGCGACGGCGAGGGGAGCGTCGAGGGGATGGTCCCGATGAGGGCGAGCGGCGAGGGCAGCAGCGCCGCCAGGACGGCGACGACGGCGATGCCGAGGAGGGAGCCCGGGATCGAGGGGTGCAGCCGCGGTGCGAGGACCATGCAGGTGACGACCACGGCGACCGCGCCGAGGGCCCACAGCAGGTACCGGGGATCGGCGGCGGCGAGGGTCTGACCGGTGGCGATGATCGCCTGGGAGGAGAGCTCCCCCGGCCCGGCGCGCTGAGCGGAGGTCAGCAGCGGCAGCTGCTGGAGGAAGATCGTCACCGCGATGCCGAGGGTGAAGCCCTCGATGACCGGCCAGGGGATGATGCCGATGACACGGCCCAGACGCAGCACCCCGGCGAGCAGCACGATCAGCCCGGCGAGGAGGGTGACGGCGGCGACCGCTCCGGGTCCCCGCTCCGCGACGATCGGGACGAGCACGACGACCATCGCGCCGGTGGGACCGGAGACCTGCACGTTCGATCCGCCGAGCACCGCGGCGAGCACGCCGGCGACGATCGCGGTGACGAGGCCCTGCTCGGCGGTGAGCCCGGAGCTGACGCCGAAGCCGAGGGCGAGGGGGAGCGCGACGATGCCGACGGTCACGCCGGCGAGGAGGTCGCCCCTCCAGGTGCGGCGCAGGTCGCGGTACTCGCCGGGGCCGGGGAGCAGGGTGAGGGCGTGCCGCAGCGCGGCGGGGGCGGAGCCTCAGGGGAGGCGTGCCTGATCGCCCTCGCGCACGGCGAGGCCGTCCGCGAGCAGCGAGGCCAGGCAGCGTGCGACGCGGGCCGGGTCGGCGGTATCGAGCGCGTCGAGCGCGGTGACGGCGACGGCGCCGTGCTCCCGCAGCTGCGCCATGATCAGTCCGCGCATCTCGCGGTCGGTGCCGGCGAAGGCCTGGGTGCGGCGGGCCCCGGGCTCGGGCTCGGGCCTCCCCGCCGCGACCCAGGCGCAGGAGTGCGCGGCGAGCGGGCACTGCTCGCAGCGCGGGGAGCGGGCGGTGCACACGAGCGCCCCGAGCTCCATGACGGCCTGGTTCCAGCGCACGGAGCGGGGGACGTCCTCGGGCACCGAGGCGGTGATCCGGGCACGCTCGGCGGCGGTGTAGGAGCGCGCGGGGAGCGGGTCGCCCTGGACGGCGCGGGCGATCACCCGGCGCACGTTGGTGTCCGCGACGACGGCGCGGTCGCGATGGGCGAAGGCGGTGACGGCCGCCGCGGTGTACTCGCCGATCCCGGGCAGGGCGCGCAGGGCGTCCTCCCCGCGGGGCACCACGCCGCCGTGCTCGCGGACGATCGCACGGGCGCAGTCCTGGAGGCGCAGCGCGCGGCGGGGATAGCCGAGCCTGTCCCACGCCCGCAGCACGTCGGCGGTCGGCGCGGCGGCGAGGTCCGCCGGGGTGGGCCAGCGGGCCATCCAGTCGATCCAGCGGGGGAGGACCCGCACGACCGGGGTCTGCTGGAGCATGATCTCGGAGACGAGGATTCCCCAGGCGCCGGCCTCCGGGAGGCGCCACGGGAGCTCCCGTGCGGACTGCTCGTACCAGGCGAGGACGGCGTCGACCGCACCGGTCGTGAGCGGGGCGGGGGTCACGGGCACCTCGGGACCGTACACCGCTGCGGCCCCTGCACGCACGACGGCGGGGCGGGACCCGGAGGTCCCGCCCCGCCGTGGGGGTCGGTCCGCGGAGCGGACCGGGCCGATCGCGTCGATCAGGCCTGGGGGGTCGAGTTCGTGCGCAGGGCGTCACGGATCTCGGTGAGGAGGACGATGTCCTCGGGAGCCGACTCGACCTCGGCCGGCTTGTTGCGGTTCGCGAACTCGCGGGCCCGGTTGATGGGCAGCACGAAGACGAAGTACACGACCGCGGCCGTGATGAGGAAGGTGATGATCGCGGAGATCAGCGCGCCGACGTTGATGAACGTGTTCTCGTTGCCGTCGATGATCTGGTAGCCCAGGCCGATGCTGCCGGAGCCGCCGGCCGCGGCGACGACCGGGTTGATGATGTAGTCGACGAAGCCGGTCACGAGCGCGGTGAAGGCGCCGCCGATGACCACGCCGACGGCGAGATCGATGACGTTGCCCTGCATCACGAAGTCCTTGAAGCCCTTCATGGGTCTCATCCTTTGCTGGGGGAGGGGACGGGGGTATCGGTGGGGACTCTAGCCGACGACCGAGACCGTCAACCATCCGCCACGCTGCGCGGCGGCGAGGTCGTCGGACTCCTCCCGTCCCACCGCCACGAGCAGCTCGACCGTGCCGGCGCCCCCGGTGCCGGCGATCGGTGCACCCGTCGATGACCCGTCGGTCACTTCGACCACCCGCGCGGGGACACGCCGGGCGAGCCCGCTCTCGGGATCCGGTGCGAGGATCTCGAGCGTCGTGCCGGTCGCCAGGTGCGCGGCCAGCGCGGCCGGCGCGTCGACGACCATGAGCGCCTCGCCGCTCGCGGGGCCGCTAACCGCGCCCCCGCGCATCAGGGCGGGCTGGAGCGCGGTGCCCGCGGGGACCGCGAGGGCGGTGCGGCTCCCCAGCAGCGCGGCCGGGTCGGAGACGGCTCCCGGCGGCACGAGCTGATCCGCGACGCGCACGGTGGTGAGATCCGCCGAGGTCAGGGGCTGCGCCGGGTCGAGATCCCGGGCGGCGACCACGACCTCCGTGCCGCGCGCGCCCGGCGGGACCACGGCCGCGGCGATGCCGGGCAGCGCGGTCGCGGTGAGCGCCGCGGCGAGCAGCAGCAGGAGCAGGCGACGCCGGCGGCGCAGGGCGCGGCGCCAGAGCGGGAGACGGGCACGGATCCTCGGGAGCATGCCCGCACCGTAGGGCGGCGCGGGGCGCGCGACGGCCGCCCGTCGGCCCGCTGTGGACGGGGCGGTGATGGGGAGGAGAGACCCTCACGCCCCTCGGCGCCGATGGGCCGCGCCCGGGCTCCTGCGGATCAGGAGGAGGCGGCCTGCGAGGAGGACGAGGAGCTGCTCGAGCTCGCGGCGGCCGGCGCGGAGATGCTCGGGGCGGGTGTGGCCGGCGCCGGGGCGCTCGAGGTGGAGCCGCTCTCCGAGGAGCTCGCGGGACCGGTGCTCGCGCCAGCGGACTTCGCGTCGGTCGAGTAGAAGCCGGAGCCCTTGAAGACCACGCCCACGGAGTCGAAGACCTTGCGCAGCGCGTCCTGCGCGCACTCGGGGCACGTCACGAGGGAGTCCTCGGAGAAGGACTGGTACTTCTCGAAGCGGTGACCGCAGTTCTTGCAGGCGTAGACATAGGTGGGCACGCGGGATCCTCCGGGATGAGCTGGGGCCCCGGCCTCGGGGCCGGGTCGATTCTACGACCGCGACGTGCTCACTCCCCTGTGCCGTCCCCCACGCGCTCGAGACCCTCCGCCGTGAGCACCTCGGCGACCGGCCGGTCGAAGCTCTCCCGGGGCAGCGATCCCGCGGCGAGGAGCTCGGCCGGATGCACGACGGCGACCACGCGGACCCGCGCCGCCGGGGCGAGCGCCCGGTCGTAGTACCCGCCGCCGTGCCCGAGCCGCGTCCCCGAGCGGTCCACCGCGAGCGCAGGGGCGAGCACGAGGTGCGTCGTGGCGAGCGCGCCCGGGCCGAGACGGTCCCCGGTGGGCTCCGCCCCGAATCCCCCCGCAGGGGAGGGGGTGAAGGCCGTCTCGTCCCCGTCCCACCGGACCCAGTCGAGCTCCTCCCCTCCGGTCGCGACGGGGAAGAGGACCCCCGCGCCCGCCTCCGCGAGAGCGAGGGCGAGCGGCATGACGTCCGCCTCGGTGGGGAGCGGGCGGAAGCAGGCGACGAGGACGGGCTCCCGGTCCGCGCGCGCGACGGCCGCCGTGACCTCGGCGATGATGCCGGAGGCGCCCGCGAGGATCCGTGAGGCCTCCTCCTCGCGCCGCCGGGCTCCCTCCTCCCCGGCATAGCGTGCGCGGCGTGCGGCGCGCACGGCACGGCGCAGTCGCCGCTTGGCCTCCTGCGGTGCGTCCTCGCCGCCCTCCGCGCCGTGCCTGGGCTCGCCCGTGCCGCTGTCGTCCACCATCGCGCCAGGGTGACACAGATCGCGTCTACGATGGCGCGATGGTGCACGTGTGGCCGCTGACCCTGCGCGACGAGGAGCTCGTCCTGCGTCCGCTGCGCCGTCGGGACCGCTTCGTCCACGAGGGCCTGCGCGCCCGCAACCACGAGTGGCTCCGTCCCTGGGACGCGACCGACCCCACCCGGCCCGGCCGCCCGCCGGGCTTCACGGCGCTGCGCCGATGGAGCGAGTCGCAGGCCCGGCAGGGGCTCGCCGTGCCGCTCGTCATCACCGTCGACGGTCGCCTGCTCGGGCAGATCACCGCGGGTCCGCTCCAGTACGGGGCGCTGCGCACCGCCGTGCTGGGCTACTGGATCGACCAGGGCGCCGCGGGCCGCGGCTACGTGCCGCGCGCCGCCGCGCTGCTCATGGACCACCTGTTCGTCGAGATGGCCATGCACCGGGTCGAGATGACCGTGCGCCCGGAGAACACGGCCAGCCTGCGCGTGGTCGAGAAGCTCCACCTGCGCGAGGAGGGACTGCGGCGCGGCGCGATCCACGTCGACGGCGCCTGGCGCGACCACCTCGTCTTCGCGATGACCGCGGAGGAGGCCGGGGCGATCGGCGAGGAGCACGATCCCCGCGGTGGGAAGGGCATCCTCGCGCGCCTGCACCGCGAGCACCCGCCGCACGCGCGGCGCCTCGCCTGAGCGGGCCCGCAGCGCGCCGGCGGCGCGGGAGCGGGCGGCCGACGGCCCGTCCGGTCGATTCGATGCCCGACACGCCCAGCGCGTGACCAGCTGAATCACAAGAGTGTCATTACGCTGGTCCTCGTGGAGTCCATCAACCTCGGCGCCGTGCTGTTCGCCCTCCTGCTGCTGCTGTGGGTGCTGTACGCCCTGCCGCGCACCGCCGGCCGCCGCGACGTGATGGGCCGAGCCCGCCGGACCGAGTCCGCTCCCGTCGACGCGAAGTCCCGTGACCTCTCCGCGGCCGTCCACTCCCGCCGTACGTCCCGTGAGGTGAGTCCCCCCATGAGCCAGGACCGTCTGCTGCTGCGTCCCGCCGATCCCACCAGCCGCCCCCGCTTCGACGCGACGCCGGGGGAGCGGGTGGATCCGCTCGTCGAGGGCACCCGCCGCCGCGGCGCCATGAAGGCCGCGCTCGTGGTGCTCGGCCTCGCCGTGCTGGGCCTCACCGCCGGCGCCGTGCTCGGCGCCGTCCACTGGGTGCTCCCGCTGCTCGCGGCCGTCGTGCTCGGCGGGTACCTGGTGGGACTGCGCCGGGCCGAGCTCGAGCGCCGCACCCGCGCCCGTCGCGCCGCCGCGCTCGCCCGCCTCGAGGAGTCCGATCGCGCCGAGGCCGCCGCCCGTGCCCAGCGGCCCGCGCCCGCCGCGCCGCGCCCCGCCCCGGAGCTCCCCGCGCGCACGGCCCTCGAGGACACCGCCGAGCGCGCCCAGGAGCACGTCTCCGCCCCCGGTGAGTGGACGCCGCGGCCCGTTCCCCGCCCCACCTACGCCCTGCGCGGCGAGGTCGAGGACCTCGCGAGCCGCCACGCCGCGCACCGCGAGTCCCTACGGGCCTCGGCCGTGCCGCTCGAGCGCGACGGCGTCGAGGCGATCGAGGCGGCGGACGAGGTCACCACCGCCCCCGCGATGGACCTGGGCCTCGACGAGGTCCTCGCCCGCCGTCGGGCCTGAGCCCGCCCCACCGCCCGGGTCACCCGATGACCACCGCCGGCCCGCGGATCGCCGCGATCGCCCGCGCCCTCGACGAGGAGGGGTTCCGCGAGCGGCCGATCGCCGTCCTCGACCTCGACGCCTTCGACACGAACCTCGAGGACCTCGCCCGCCGCGCGGGCGGCACCCCGATCCGTGTCGCCTCGAAGTCCCTGCGCGTGCGTGGCCTGCTCGAGCGGGCCCTCGCCCATCCGGCGACGCGCGGCGTGCTCGCCTTCACCCTCCCCGAAGCCCTCTGGCTCGTGCAGCGCGGATTCGACGACGTGCTGCTCGCGTACCCCACGGCGGAGATCGAGGGGATCCGGCGCCTGTGCGCCCACCCCGGCGCCCTCGAAGCCGTGACCCTCATGGTCGACGAGACCGCCCAGCTGGACCTGCTCGTCGCCGCGACGAGGGACCTCCGCCCCGGGCGCGACCGGCCGCCGCTGCGCGTCGCGATCGAGCTCGACGTCTCCTACGCGCCCGCGCCCGGGCTGCGCTTCGGCGCCCACCGCTCCCCGGTGCGCACCGCCGCACAGGCCGCGGCCCTCGCCCGGGAGATCGCCGCCCGGCCCGCGCTTCGGCTCGTGGGGATGATGGCCTACGAGGGGCAGATCGCCGGGGTCACCGACACGGCCCGCGGCCCCTACGGCGCCGCCGTCCGCACGATGAAGCGGCTGTCGAGGCCCGATGTCGCCCGTCGGCGCGCCGAGGCGGTCGCGGCGGTGCGCGAGGTGGCCGAGCTCGAGCTCGTCAACGGCGGCGGCACCGGCTCGCTCGAGTCCACCGCCGCGGAGCCCGCCGTCACGGAGGTCGCCGCCGGGTCCGGGCTCATCGGCCCCGGCCTGTTCGATCGCTACCGCGACTTCACCCCGCGCCCCGCCCTCCACCTCGGGCTCTCCGTGGTCCGTCGGCCCGCGCGGGAGGTCGCGACGCTGCTGGGCGGCGGGTGGGTGGCGAGCGGGCCGCCCGGAGAGGACCGCCTGCCCACCATCGCGCACCCCGAGGGGTTGCGCTTCGCCCCGCAGGAGGCCGCGGGCGAGGTGCAGACGCCCGTCCTCGGCCCCGCCGCCGAGCGGCTCCGGGTGGGGGACACCGTGTGGCTGCGCCATGCGAAGGCCGGCGAGCCCGCCGAGCACATCAGCGGCTACGTGCTCGTGGCGGGGGCGGGCACCGACGCGGACCCGATCCGCGTCCAGGGGTGGCTGCCCACCTACCGCGGCGAGGGCGCCGCGTTCCTGTGAGCCGCTGACCTCCCGACCGTCCCGGAGCGAAGGAGCCCCGCATGCGCATGCCGCCCGTCCCGCACCGCACCTGGAGCGGCGCCCACCGCTGGGCCCCGCAGCAGGTGCTCACGCCCGGCAGCGAGGAGGAGGTCTTCGACGCGATCACCCTCGCCCGCACGCTCGGCACCACGCTGCGGGTCGTGGGCGGCGGGCACTCCTTCACGCCGCTCGCCGCGACCGACGGCGTGCTCGTCTCCCTGGACCGGCACCGGGGCCTCGTCGCCGCGGATCCCACGACGGGCCTCGTGACCCTGCGCGGCGGCACCCGGCTGTGGGAGGTCGCCGGCCTCCTCGCACCCCACGGCCTCGCCCTCGAGATCATGGGCGACATCGACCGGCAGTCGATCGCCGGCGCGATACAGACCGGCACCCACGGCACCGGCGCCGCCTTCACCGGCTTCTCCGGCACCGTGCGCGCGCTCCGCCTCGCCCTCGCCGACGGCTCCGTCGTCGAGACCTCCCCGCAGCGCGACCCGGACCTGTTCCACGCCGCTCGCCTGGGCCTCGGCGCGATCGGGGTGGTGCTCGAGGTGACGCTGCAATGCGTGCCCCGCTACCGGCTCGCGCTCACCGAGGCGACGCGCCCGCTCGCGGAGACCGTCGGCGGGTTCCTCGAGCAGTCCTCCGCCGTCGACCACCACGAGTTCTTCTGGTTCCCGCGCACCGACCGCGCGACCGTGCGCAGCAGCACGCGCCTGCCCGCCGACGCCCCCGTGCACCGGCCCGGCCGTGCCGCGGACCTCCTGCAGCGGGAGGTGCTCGGCAACGGCGCCTGGGAGCTGCTGTGCCGCGCGGCGAGCACGGTCCCGGTGCTCAGCAGGCCCGTCGGCGAGATCGCCTCCCGGGTCTTCGCCGGGTCCCCGATGACCGACGACTCAGCCGCCGTCTACGCCGCCCCGCGCCGCGTGCGCTTCCACGAGTCGGAGTGGGCGATCCCCGCGGAGCGCTTTGAGGAGGCCTTCACGGCGCTGCGCCGCCGCTTCGAGCAGGAGCGCGTGCGGGTCACCTTCCCGCTCGAGATCCGCCGCGCCGCCGCGGACGACGTCTGGCTCTCCACCGCCCACGGCCGCGACACCGTCTACCTCGCCGCGCACCGCTACCACCGCGAGGACCCCGGCCCCTACCTCCTGCTCGTCCAGCGCACCCTCGCCCCCTTCGCCGCCCGGCCGCACTGGGGCAAGATGCACTGGCTCGGCGCGCGGGAGCTTCGCGCCCTCCACCCGCGCCTCGCGGACTTCACCGCCGTGCGCGCCGCGGCGGACCCGCAGGGCCTGCTCCTCACCCCCTACCTGCGCCACCTGCTGGGAGCCGGTTCCCGTCCCTGAGCTGGACTCGTAGGCTGGCGGTGATGAACGCCGAGACCCCCGCCCCCGCGCCCACCGTCCCCGCCGTGCCCGCCCCGCAGGAGCTGCTCGCGATCGCCGTCGCCGCCGCCCACGAGGCCGCCGAGTACATCCGCTCCCTGGACCGCGACCACCTCGCCCGCGAGTACAAGACGTCCAGCCACGACATCGTCACCGAGCACGACAAGCGCAGCGAGGAGATCATCGTCGCCTCCCTGCGCGCGGCGCTGCCGAGCTGCCGGATCGTGGGGGAGGAGGGCGGCGAGCGCACCGCCGCCCAGGCCGGCCCGGAGCAGGTCAGCTTCTACGTCGACCCGATCGACGGCACGAGCAACTTCGCCGCGGGGCTGCCGCTGTTCTGCGTCTCGATCGGCGTGGCCGTCGGCGCGGGGGAGCAGGAGCGCCTCGTCGCCGGGGTGATCGACGTGCCGATCCTCGAGCAGGTCTTCACCGCGGCCGACGGCCCCGCCGCGCTCAACGGCCGCGAGATCACGCCGCGGGCCACCCACGCCGCGGCGGACGCCCTGCTCGTCACCGGGTTCCCGAGCCAGCGCATCATCGAGGAGGAGCCGGAGGTCGCCGCCCGCGCCGCGACCGATCTGCACGTGGGAGTCTCCGCCGTGCGCCATCTGGGCTCCGCCGCGATCGAGCTCGCCTACGTCGCCGCCGGCTGGGCGGACGCCACCGGCCTCGGCTCCATCAACGCCTGGGACGTCGCCGCCGGCTTCCACATCCTCGAGCGCGCCGGCGGGTCCCTGCGCACCTGGCCCGCGCTGGGCGACGCCCGGCTCCCCGCGCACCACCAGCCCGCGTACGTGGCCTGCACCGGCCAGGAGCGGATCGAGGTCTTCGACCGCCTGCAGGACGAGCTGCAGGCGGCGCGCGAGGCACGGGCCGCCGGCGCACCGAGCGCGCACGTGTGATCCTCGTCAACGGCGGCTGACCTGGTGTGCGAGCACCCTCCCGGCAGTGCTAACCTTTCCAGGTCGCTCGTTGACATGGGGCTATGGCGCAGTTGGTAGCGCGTCTCGTTCGCAATGAGAAGGTCGGGGGTTCGAATCCCCCTAGCTCCACAATGTGAAGTCTCGGGACATCGTTCGCAGATGTCTCGGGACATGCTTCACGAAGAAGGGCCCTGGTTTTCGCCAGGGCCCTTCTTCTTTGCCTGGTAGCCGCGGGTGGGGTCGATGGTGAACTCGCCGAGGATCTCCCCGCTGTCGAGGGAGGCGACGAGGACGTCGTCCCCGTGGATCAGCAGCCGCACGCGGGTTCCCTTGTTCGCGCGGCCGAGGCCCAGATGTCGCATGCGTCCGGCGTGGCGGAGGGAGACCTTGCCGTCGCCGTCGACGCGGTCGGTACGGATGGTGCTCGAGGCGGGATGGGATCGAGGCGCGGGGCGGGCTTTCGGGGTCGCCTCGTAGGTCTCTGCGGGCGTGCGTTGGCGCAGAGCGCGGTGCGGCCGCTGGGTGTTGTACCAGGTCCGGAAGGTGTCCAGCTGGTCCTGCAGTGCCGCGGTGTCGGGCTGGTGGGGGCGGGCGGAGAGCCAGCGTTTGAGGGTCTGGTGGAAGCGTTCGATCTTGCCCTGCGTCTTGGGGGTGGTTCGGTGCGCCGTTGAGCTGGCGGACGTGGAGGTCGGCCAGGGTGCTCTCGAAGGAGTTCAGCGTCTTCAGCACGCGGCGTCCCTGGGCGAAGCGGGTGGTGAAGACCATGCCGTTGTCGGTGAGCATCGCGGCGGGCGGCCCGTAGATGCCGGTCAGGTCCAGGAACGTGGCGGTCACGTCGGGCCCGGTGACCGGGGTGAACACGCGCAGGGCGAGAAGGAACCGCGCGTGGTCGTCGAGGAAGTCGAGGATCTCGACGTCGGCGCCGGTGGCGAGTTGCCAGTGGGTGAAGTCGGACTGCCACATCTCGTTGGGCTGGTTGGCTTCGAAACGGTGCCATGCGGAGCGGGGGCGCTTCTGGGGCTGCGGGATGACCAGGTTGTTCGCACGGAGGATCCGGTGGATCGTCGCGCGGGAAGGAGCAGGTTGTCCTTCGCGTTCGAGGTGCATCGAGATCGTCTCGGCGCCGGCGTCGCTGCCGTCCTGCTCGAGCTGACGGCGCAGCTCGATGATCCGTGAGACGACGCCAGCATCGGTGGCGGTGGGGCTGGAGTGCGGGCGCCGAGACCCCGGTTCGAGGGCCTCGAGGCCGCCGTCGCGATGCCGGGCCAGGAGGATCTCCACCCAGCGCCGGGAGACGCCGTAGCGGCGCGCGGCGTCGGCGGGACGAAGCCCACCCTCGATGACGGACAGCACGATCACCCGGTTCTTCACCATCACTCAGTGTGCGAACGATGTCCCGAGACATCACCCTCCCCACGCTGCGAACGATGACTCGAGACAGGTGCGAACGATGTCCCGAGACATCACCCTCCCCACGCTGCGAACGATGACTCGAGACAGGTGCGAACGATGTCCTGAGACCGGACACCCCCTAGCTCCACCAGGTAAGGCTTACTGCAATCGGCGTCCTCGTAAACGCCGTTGCCTAGGTCAAGCCAGAGTTTTTGCAAGTCAGCCAGGCCGCCCTTCGGGGCGGCTTTTGGCGTCTCAGGGCCGCTACGGCGGGCGATCTCGGCCAGAGCGGCCTGTCGCGCCTCCGCCTCAGTTCGGCCCGCCCTACGGGCCTGCCAGCCTTGCTCGGCAGCGAGCATCTCGCGGATCGGCATGCGGATGTCGTCGCCGGTGACCTCGTCAAAGGCGATGTAGAGGTGAGCGAAGAAGGTCTGGTTGAGCTTGCGCCGGAATGGATTCCTTGCGTTGCGGTAGAGCTCGTAAGGGCTCTTCAGCAGCTCGAGGTAGGCCTCGAGGTACGTTCGGCCCCGTGAGAGGTCGGCGTCGACCTTGTTGAGTTGTTCTGTCAGCTTCTCTCGTTCGCGTGCGATATCGCGGATCCGCTGCTGGGGCATGGTGTCGTCACCGGCCAGGTCGAGCAGTCCCTCCTCCTTGGTCGAGAGACGAGTCAACGGGACTGATGCGCGGGTAGGTGTCACATGATCTGTGGCGCTGGAGAGCGTTGCAGGGAAGCATGTGGACTATGCCTGCTCCCTATCCCCAGGAGTTCCGTGACGACGTCGTCCGCGTCGCCAGGAGCCGCGAACCTGGCCAGAAGCTCTCGGTGATCGCGAAGGACTTCGGGATCTCCGAGTCGTGCCTGACGAACTGGATGCGTCAGGCCGATGTCGAAGACGGTGCCCGTCCTGGAAAGACCCGCGAGGACTCGGCAGAGCTGCGGGATCTGCGTCGCCGGAATCGCCTGCTGGAGCAGGAGAATGAGGTCCTGCGTCGCGCGGCCGCCTATCTCTCGCAGGCGAACCTGCCGGGAAAAGGCTCTACCCGCTCGTGAGCGAGCTCGCCGCCGATGGGATCCCTGTCGCGGTGTCCTTGCGGGTGTTGAAGCTCTCCCGCCAGCCCTACTACCGATGGCGGAAACAGCAGGTCACCGAGTCCGAGCTGGTCGAGGCGTATCGGGCGAACGCGCTGTTCGACGCGCACCGTGACGATCCCAAGTTCGGCTACCGGTTCCTCGCCGGGGAAGCGGAAGCCGCTGGTGAGTCGATGTGTGAGCGGGCCGCGTGGCGGATCTGCCGGAACAATCAGTGGTGGTCGGTGTTCGGGAAGAAGCGCGGCAAGAACGGCAAGCGCCCGGGCCCGCCCGTGCACGACGACCTGGTCAAGCGCGACTTCACCGCCGATGACGTCAACGAGCTATGGCTGACCGACATCACCGAGCATCCCACCGACGAGGGGAAGCTCTACCTCTGTGCGATCAAGGACGTGTTCTCCGGCCGGATCGTGGGCGACTCCATCAGCGACCGGATGAAGGCCCGCCTCGCGGTGAACGCCCTGAACAACGCAGCTTCGCGACGTGGCGATGTGGCTGGTTGCATCATGCACTCGGACCGAGGATCCCAATTTCGAGCGCGGAGCTACGTGCACGCCCTGAACCGTCATCACCTCATCAGATCGATGGGGAAAGTCGGTGCTGCCGGGGACAACGCCGCGATGGAGTCCTTCTTCGCCCTGCTCCAGAAGAACGTGCTCGACCGCAAGCGCTGGCGAACTCGAGAAGAGCTGCGGATCGCGATCATCACCTGGATCGAACGTACCTACCACCGTCGTCGCCGACAGGCTCGTCTGGGCCGATTGACCCCCATCGAGTACGAGACCATCATGAACCCGACCGTCAGCCTTGCGGCCACCCTTCTGGATCTTGAGTACTATCCCTGCTCGCCAGACCTGAAGCGAATCCGAAGGGATGCTAAACGGGCGGCATGGAAGAATGTCGGCCTCTTTGAGAGGTATTCGAACCGAAGTCCTGCGGAGAGGCGTCTCTTCGTCATGTTTCACGATGAAGAGCTTAAGCGCCATCTGGAGTTCTTCGACAAGCACGCGCCAAGTATGTCTCGACGTGATCGCGAAACTCTGATCCTCAAGGCGGTCATTGGAGGCCCCTATGCTGAGCGTTATGGCAGGCTCGGCAAACGTGGACGAAGGTCGCCGCTTGGGCCGAAGCGGTTGCTCGAATATTACGACCTGAGGAAGGAGTCTTGGCAGCGCCTGGCTCCCGAAAAGACCGAGCCATCAATCGAGATGATGATTGACGCTATTCAGCTAATCGAGGATCGGGGAGAGTGGGCTCGCATTCTGGGTCTTAGTCGAATTCGACGAGGGTTAGTAATCCCTGCCAGCAGGCGGCCAAGGCAAGTTAAGGCATAAAAGCTGAAGAACTTGCGCTCGGCATCCGTTGGTCAGCCACCGTCCGATACACGCGAAAATGACAAGCTAAAGCGCGGGAACGAGGCGTAGAGCCCACCCTGAGTCGAGCTCAGGCGTTCTCTGCCCCATCGAGCCGACGGTGCAGCAGACTCGCCAGCGCCAGGTACTCGAGCGCATGCTGAGGATCCTCGTCGGTGGCGAGCTCATGGGCCTTCGGGTTGCGAATGGCCTGCATCGCTCCCCGGAAGATGGCCTGGAATCCTTCGCGCTCGTCTTCGCCGCTGCGACCGGTCGAGGTCGCGAGGTCGATCTTCGGTGATCGTCCTCCGAGCGCTTCTCCTACTAGCGCGACGCCTGACTTGTCGGCACCTGTCATGGTGCGCAGGCGCACCTCGAGCGACTTGAAGGCATCCCCGATAGCCGATGAGTAGTGGCCATCGGCGAATAAGTCACTTGAGGCCCGGACGACTTCCGGGTGTAGACCCTCGAACGAGAGTCGGCGAATTGGCGCGATCCGCTCAGGCGGAGCCTGCCCCCACACCACCTTGATATGGTGCATCTCGTCTGGTCCAAAGTCATTAACATGCACTTCCGCGGCGACCCTACGAGAGGTTCCACCGCGGGGATCAGGCAACTCAACCACGTCGCCCTCGTAGATCGCGGTGGAAACGGCGAAGAACCCGCTCTTTGACTGGATCTGGGCCTCGACATCGAGACGTGTCTCCTCGGCAGTACCTTCGTGGCGGATGATCTTCACCCGCTTGGTGCCAAGTTCTCGGAAGATGGAAGGTACGGTCAAGGCGAAACTCCTTAGGGCGAGGCGGTCTGTTGGCCAGGGTATCTCGGAGCACCGACACGCCGAGTCGCTCTCGCTATGCGTCGGCCTCGCCTCTGTTGTCGCCGCCCTTGGCTACTCTCGGACTATGGCTGAGCACTCAACAAGTCGGGATGACGCCCTCCTCTCGGCCGCCTTCTCCCTCTACTCGAACCCCGGTGCCTACGCGCTGCTGATCGGAGCTGGAGTTTCGGCATCCAGCGGGATCCCGACGGCGTGGCCTCTGCTGATGGAGCTAGTAGGCAGGATCGCTGCTCTCGAAGGTGCTGAGCCCGAGGAGCCCGACGGGTGGTATACCGAACGCTTCGGCGTTGAGCCGACCTACGAAGCGGTGCTCGAGAAGCTCGCCCCCAGTCCGCACGAGCGTCAGAAGCTCTTGCAGGGTTTCTTCACGCGGAGCGAAGAGGACGTCGCCGCGGAGACGAAGCTGCCAACGCCGGCACATCGAGCCATCGCCAGGCTGGTGCGGGCTGGTGCCGTCCGCGTCATCTTGACACTCAACTTCGACCACCTCATCGAGCAGGCGATACGGGAGGAAGGGGTGGAGCCGACTGTCATCGCCAGCCCCGGAGACATCGCGGGTATGGCTCCGCTCCACACCATGGACGCCTGCGTGGTCCACCTGCACGGGGACTACCTACACCCGACGTCGATGCGTAATACCGTCGAGGAGCTCGTCGGCTACGACGAGCAGAGTCAAGGATTGCTCGAGCGGATCCTCCAGGACTACGGTCTGATCGTTGCAGGGTGGTCCGCTCGCTACGACCCGGCACTCCGCGAGGCTATCGCCGAGAACTACTCGCCAAGATTCACGATGACGTGGATCGAGCGGAGCACATCGAGCGAGGAGGCTTCCCAGCTCCGAATGTTGAAGAAGGGCATGGCCGTCATCGCCGACGCCGACACCGCCTTCGGGCACCTCGCCGATGGAGTTGCTGCGCTCGAGGCCCGGCAGTCCAGGCATCCCCTTACCGTCCCGGTCGCAGTCGAGACGGCCAAGCGCGAGCTGGCGGGTCGTCCGGTGGCAATCGGGCTGCACGACAGAATGCGCCAGGAGCTTGACCGCCTACATAGCCGACCGGAGTTCTACGTTCGGAACCAGAGGGACGCCGACCCCTACGAGGAGCTTGTTGAGCGTGCCGAAGAGGCGACCCTGCTCCCTGCCGCCCTGCTGGCAACCTTGGCATACTGGGGGAGACCCGAGACTGATCGCTGGTGGCTCGGCGAGATCCCGCGCCTTGCTACTGGAGTTGATGGGAGTGGTGCCGTCAGGCTTCTGAATCTGCGTGTCGTGTCCGGCAGCATGCTGTTCTACGCGGCAGGGATCGCTGCCGTCGCGGCGCAGCGGTACGACCTCCTCGGCCGGCTCTTTGGAGCGCGGCGCCCCAACCGCCTGAACGGTCAGTTCGAGACGCTGGCGGCAACGGTCGATTCCTTGGCCTCGTACGAGAACCTCGAGGACAGCGCCACTCGGCTGCACCGCAAGCTCGCGCCACTACTCGAAGTGACGTTGCAGATCGGACGTGAGCCGCTTGAAGAAGCTTGGCAGACCTTCGAGCTCTTGCGAATGAGCTGGCCGGTGACCCAGCACGAGTCGTTCGTGCGCCTGAAGGGGGACTATCTGGATGCTGACCGTGAACTTCAGGAGAAGGAAAGAGCGTGGATCATTGGCGGGTCTGGTGGCACGGGTCAGCAGGATCTGCAAACAGAGCGACATGCGGCGTGGATGGAGCGTGACCGTATTCTCGGCGAGATTGGAAACGTGGCGGTAATTCATCGCCCACATATCCTGGCGAGAAAGCGCGACGCCGTCTACAACTGGGAGCCTAGTCGCTTGGCGCAGAAGCTTATTGAAGATCTTGAACTTGAAGGTGATCAGAGCCCGCTTGCGGCTAGCGGACTGTTCCAGAAGGCTAAAGATGTAGAGATTGCGTTACGAGCTGTATCAATGCACCTCGGAATCATGGCGCGCGAGGTCATGTTCGAGAGAACGCCAAGCCAGGCCGGGTTTATGCCACGGGAGATCTGGCTAGACAGCGGGTTGCCTCCGTCTCGAACGGCCTCGGCCTAAGGGTGGCTTATATGGCGCGACTGGCCATGGAAGGAATTCTCCGCCAGGGAGGATGCAGGGTCGGCCATTATTGTCAAATGATGCGCATCATGAGTTCCTCACGAGCGTGAGTTATTTCACGACTCGGATATTGCTATTAACTGAAGGGGCGTAGTAGCCGATGGGATTTGTCGAGCAGTCGCCAATCGTGGAATTGTTGACCTTCCTCGATTCGTTCCGATAGATCAATAGGCACATCTGCTCATTAGTGACGCCACAGTATCCCGGTTTTCGGACCGTGAATTAAGCGTAGTTATAGCCCTCCACGCCCGCGCTTATCGCGTTAGCTCCGGGTGTACTAATTGGATCCTTTGGTAGTTCCGAAATATATCTCGGGACGAGCTGTGACTCTAATGTAGCCCAACTTGCATCGGCTATAGTGGCCCAACTGGTGTTTATCGTGGTTTGCCCACCTACTGAACTGGGATACTTCCCATTGTCAACATAGTATAGTTCGAGCGCCTTAGCGATTGTGTTTATGTCCTACTGTCTTTGTGAATCGCGGGCGCTAGCTTGGATGTCGGTGTAGGCGACCATGCTAATTGCGGCCAGGAGTGCGATGATGACGATGACGATTAGCAGTTCGACGATGGTGAAGTCGTGGGCTTCTTGTCTTCTATTTGGGGCGCCCCCTCTGACCCCTTTTTGGTCGTGCACGTAGTGGAGATTTAAGCGTATACATAATGCATACCACTATGCGCAATGTGTCGCATACTTTCGAGTGGTGTCACGTCGTACTATTTACAACGAGGGCTTCGGGGCGGTGCGGTCGGGGGCGAGGGTGATTGGTTGGGCTGTCGGTGGTTACGAGTAGCTTCAAGTGAGCCCCCAGAGTGAGGAGACATCCATGTCGTCGAATTCCTACCCGTACCCGGTCGCGGTCGCTCGCTTCACAGAGGGCGAAGACTCTCGTGAGCCACAGAATCTGCGTGCCATCAGATGGCTCCTGCAGCAGTCCGGAGGATCGGTGGTCGTGGTGACGCCGCGAGCGGGGATCCCAAGTGAGAGCCTCGCGAGGCTGGTGGCGAAGCCCGGCGTGACGCACGTGAGCTGGCGCGGCTCCACGATGGGGTCGCTCGGGGGACACCGTGCAATCGTCGCCTGGCCGGATCGTCAGCATCTGAACGATCTGTGGGGAGTCGAGGCAGACGCGCTTGTGGTCATCGAGTGGGGCGAGCCGGAGACGAAGGAATGGATTGAAGCTGCCAATCCGGTGCAGCTGTACGCCGACCGTGTCGTGGAGCCCGCTGAGCCGGTTGGTGCGAACGATGCCGGAGAGCCACTTCCTGCAGGCGTGGAAGACGTGCTGCAGTACCTGGCCATGACAGCGGCGGAGTTCGGCACCGACATGGAGTGGCATGAAGAGCAGAAGCTCAAGGCCGACATGATGCACCGACCCGACCGGTGGAGGGTCGTCACGGTGGAACAGGTGCGGGATAGGGCTCGGGCACTTGGGCTGTCGCCGAATGATGTGGACACAATCTGCGGATACCTCCAGCGACGCAAGGATGGTCGATGGTTCCAGGTGGGCCGCTCGTACCGGGGGTTCGCATTCAACTAGAGCGTTCCCTCAGGGGAGCAGTTATCAGCGCGGACGTCCATGGGATCACGGAGGCTGATGCCCCGTCTGAGCAAGACATTGCGGATGGTGGTGGCGTCGACGTTGAGGCGTCGACCGATGGTGGCGAGTGAGTCGCCGGTGGCGTAAAGGTGTTCGGCTTGTTTGGCCTGGCCCAGGGTGAGGCCCTTTTGTCGCTTGGGCACACCCTCTCGGCGGAGAGTTTCACTGATGGTGGTGCGGTGCAGCTGGAGGTCTTGAGCGATCTGCTTCATGGTCTGCCCGGCGCGGTAGGCGTCAGCGATAGCTTCGGCTGTGTCGCGTGAGAGGCGCTTGCCTGCCACGGAGGCACGCGGAGGGCGGGGCGGACGGACAGACCGTCCCGACCCCTGTTGAGCGCGAGCTTCTGTGAGCTGGTCATGTACTTGACGGTCTGTCTCGTTTGTATTGCAGTAGGCCTGCAGGAGGCCCACATATTTTGATCACTCGAAGGGCCCCGGTTCGCCGGGGCACTTCGTCGTGCCTTCTCCTCATCGCCGCACGGACCGCGTCCGTGATCGGCACCTGTCCGGAAAAGTTCGCGGATCCCCTGGCGTGTCGGTCGCGGAGAGCGTTGGATCACAGGCGCACCACCCCGACGAGAGCAAGGAGACCCCATGACCGACGCCGATCTGACCTCCCCGTACGACCCGGACGGTGGATACGACCCCGATGGGGGCTACGACCCCGACGGCGGTTACGACCCGGACGGGGGCTATGACCCGGATGGCGGGTACGACCCTGATGGCGGGTACGACCCGGACGGCGGCTATGACCCGGACGGGGGATACGACCCTGATGGCGGGTACGACCCGGACGGCGGCTATGACCCGGACGGGGGATACGACCCCGATGGCGGCTACGACCCTGATGGCGGGTACGACCCCGATGGGGGCTACGACCCCGACGGCGGCTATGACCCGGACGGCGGCATCGGCCTCGTCTGACCCTGCTCGACCCCGTTGACGTGCGGCGCCCGCCCTCCCGGCGGGCGCCGCCGGTCGTTCAGGCTCCGTCGACCCAGGCCCTCAACAGCGCGCGGTCGTCGTGCGGCAACCGGCGCGTGCCCACGAGCTGCTCGGTCTCGTCGCCCTTGCCGGCCACGAGCACCGTGTCCCCGGGGCGGGCCATCGCGAGCGCCGCCCGGATCGCATCGGCCCGGAAGGGCACCTCGATGCACTCCGGGCAGCCGGCGCGCACCTCGGCGCGGATCCGCGCGGGCGGCTCGCGGCGCGGGTTGTCGTCCGTGAGCACCACGAGGTCCGCGAGCTCCGCCGCGATCGCGCCCATCTCCGGTCGCTTGGAGCGGTCCCGCTCGCCGCCCGCGCCGACCACGAGCAGCACCCGCCCAGCAGTGCGCTCGCGCACGCTGCGCAGGGCCGCCCGCAGTGCGCCGGGGTTGTGCGCGGTGTCGACCATCGTGCGCACGCCCTCGCGCTCGCCGATCACCTCCAGACGCCCCGGCGGCGGCGACACCCGGGCGAGGCCCTCCACGACCGCACCCGGATCCCCGCCGAGGCCGATCACGGCGGTGGCCGCGAGCAGCAGGTTCGTCACCGCGACCGCGTGCACCGTGGGCAGCACGGCCTGCCACGTCCCGTCCCCGATCCGCAGCCGTCCCCGCAGCGTGCCCTCCGCCTCGACGGCGTCGAGCAGCTCCACGTCACCGCCGCAGCCGACGGTCACCAGCTGCGCCCCGCGGTGCGCGACGGCCTCCGCGACGAGGTCCCCGTGGGCGCTGTCCGTCGCGACGACGGCGAGACCGTCCGGGCGCAGGTGCTCCGTGAACAGGCGCAGCTTCGCGGCGCGGTACGCCTCGAGCGAGCCGAGGGTGTCGAGGTGATCGCTCTCGATCCCGGTGCTCACGGCGACATCGACCGTGACGCGATCCAGCAGGCCGTCCTTGAGGATCCCGACGAACGCCTCGAGGGACACCGCCTCCGCCCCGCCGCGGGCCTCCTCCGCGATGATCCCGGGCAGGTGGTCGGGCGACCTCCGGAAGCGGGTGGGCGCGCGCGTGCCGTCGACGTGGGCGACGCCGAGCGAGTCCACGCCGGCCGCCGCCCACCCGGCGGCGCGCATCAGCTGCACCGTGGCGCTCGCGACGCTGGTCTTCCCGTTGGTGCCCGTCACGGCGCTGATCCGCGGGCGGTCCCGGTCGATCTCGAGCATCGGCAGCATGGCTGGTCCCCTCCTCGTCCTGTCCCCGGACGGCGGTCCGACGGGCGACGCCGCCCGTGCCCTCCGCCTCCCGTCCGGGAGCCATCCCATCACGGCGGGAACAGTCCGGGGGAGGGACGGACGGGATCGGGGGGATGAACGGTGAGGTCACGGACGGTCACGAAGCGGTGCCCCCCTTGTCCTGCGCCCCGGGCCGCCCTAGGTTCGAAGCGGGCCCCTCACCCACCGGCGGCACCCCGTCGGCCCTGCGACCCCCTCTCCCCGACGACTCCGCCCTGGAGGTCCCCCATGTCCGCACCGAGCACCCCCACCCTCCTCTCCCGACTCGCCGCCGAGGCCCTCGGCACCTTCTGGCTCGTGTTCGGCGGCGCGGGCTCCGCGCTGTTCGCCGCGAAGGTCCTCAGCGAGGACCAGGTCCAGCTGGGGATCGGCTTCCTCGGCGTGGCCCTCGCCTTCGGGCTCACCGTGGTCACGGGCGCCTACGCCGTCGGCCACATCTCCGGCGGCCACTTCAACCCCGCGGTCACCCTCGGCGCCTTCCTCGCCGGGCGCATCGAGGGCCGATTCGTCGGGCCCTACATCGCGACCCAGGTGGTGGCGGCGGCGGTCGCCGCGACCGCGCTGTTCGCGATCGCCTCCGGGCAGAGCGACTTCGCGATCGACACCTCCGCCGCGGGCTCCTTCGCGACCAACGGCTACGGGGACCTCTCCCCGAACGGCTACTCGCTCGTCTCGGCGCTGCTCGCGGAGATCGTGCTCACCGCGATCTTCCTGTTCGTGATCCTCGGCGCGACGGACGAGCGCGCCCCGCAGGGCCTGGCCCCGCTCGCGATCGGGCTCACGCTGACGATCATCCACCTCGTCTCGATCCCGATCGACAACACCTCCGTGAACCCGGCGCGCTCGATCGGCGTGGCCCTGTTCAACCCGGCCGCCCTCGGCCAGGTGTGGCTGTTCGTGCTCGCGCCGCTGATCGGCGCGGCGATCGCGGGTCTCGCCTACAAGCCGCTCTTCGGCGCCCGCGACTGATCCTCGCCGGCGCGGGGGCTCCCCGTCCCCGCGCCGCGCGACGCCGCGCGCCGCTCGAGCTCGCTCACGAGCAGCAGGTCCTTGTGCGGCCCCGTCACCTGCCAGGTGAGGGTCCAGCGGTCCTCGCCCGGCAGGTCGAGCCGACCCCGGTAGACGTCCGCCCCGCACAGGTGCACGAGCGGCGAGCGCGCCTGCCAGCGGTGGAAGGGCGATCCGTCCGGCAGGTGCACCGTCCAGCCGTCGTCCCCGCGCAGGATCCGCAGGGTGCGGGAGACGGGGCTGCGGCGGCCGTCCCCGCGCCGCAGCTCGCCGCTCTCCGACCAGCGCACCTCGCCGGGTCCGCACCGCTCCAGCAGCGCCGTGCCCCGCACGCTCATCCGCTCGCCGGCGGCCCGGTCCTCGATGCGCCGGCTCAGGTCCCAGGCGCCGAGGAGCTGCGTCGGCTCGGGGGTGAGGTCGGACCCGTGCATCCGCTCACCGGCCCCCGCCGAGCGGCGCCGCGAAGAAGTCCCGCTCGTGCCGCACCGAGACCAGGAAGGCGGTGCGCATCGCGGCGCGCACCTCGCTGCTCGCCCGTGCCGCGCAGGCCGTGACCAGCTCGATCGCGCGCAGCGTCTCGGCATGGAAGTCCGGATCCCCGTAGGTCGCCAGCCAGTCCCCGTAGGGATGCCCCGCCGTCCCGGCCCGGGAGAGCCGGGCGCCCACGTCGTCGTAGATCCAGAAGCAGGGGAGCAGCGCGGCGGCGAGCTCCTCGTAGCGGCCGCGCGCCGCGAGGGCCAGGAGGTGGTCCACGTAGGCGCGGGTGGTCGGATCGGGTTGGGCCGCGAAGAGCTCCTCGGGGCCCAGGCGTCCCGCGTGCAGCTCGGTCTCCGCGGCGATCGCGCCCTGGGCGGCCCCGGCCCAGAAGGCCTGCTCCTCGGCGGAGGGTGCGAGGGTCGACGCGGCGGCGAGGGCCCGCGAGTACTCCTGGAGGTAGAGCGCGTCCTGGGCGAGGTAGCGGTGGAACGCGGGGCGGGGGAGGGTGCCGTCGGCGAGGCCGCGCACCACGGGCAGCGCGTCGATCTGCGTGCGCAGCTCGGCGGCCGCCTCCCACCACTCCTCGGCGATCGTCGCCGCGGCCGGGGCATGGGTGCCGGCCGCCTCCCACAGCGCCGCGAAGTGGGAGACCGGGCCGCTGCCCCGCCCCACCTCGAGGGAGTCCGCCGCGGCGATCGCGCCCGCGAGCCAGACCTTCGCCCCGCGCACGGCGCCGGCCCAGTCCTCCCCGCGGCCGCGGAGGGTCGCGATCGCGGAGGAGAGGGAGCAGCCGGTGCCGTGCGTGTTCCGCGTCGCGATCCGCGCGCCGGGCAGTGCGGCGAGCACGCCCTCGGGGCCGACGAGGGCGTCGGGGGAATCCGGGCCGCTCAGGTGCCCGCCCTTGGCGAGCACGAGGACCTCGTGGCGGGCGGCGAGCGCCTGCGCCTGGGCGAGGGCCTGCTCCCAGGTGCTCGCCTCGGGCTGCTCGGCGAGCACGGCGAGCTCGGGGAGGTTCGGGGTCACGAGGTGCGCGTGGCGGAGCATGTCCCTCAGCGCCTGCTCGGCGGAGTCGTCGAGCAGGCGGTCGCCGCTCGCGGCGACCATGACCGGGTCGAGCACCACCACCGGAGGGCGCACCGCGCCCAGCCAGGCGGTGACCGTGTCGATGATCGTGCCGTCGAAGAGCATGCCGATCTTCACGGCGTCGATCGTGACGTCCTCGCTCACCGCCCGGAGCTGCGCGTCGAGGAAGGCGGGCGGCGGCACGTGCACCTCGCGCACGCCGCGGGTGTTCTGGGCGACCAGCACGGTCGTCGCCGCCATGCCGTAGCCGCCGTTCGCGGCGATCGACTTGAGGTCCGCCTGGATGCCGGCGCCGCCGGTGGGGTCGGTGCCGGCGATGCTGAGGACGCGGGGGACGGGACGGCTCATCGGGCGCCCTCCCAGGCGCGGCGCAGCTCCGCCGCCGCGTCGAAGGGGGAGGGGGAGGAGCAGATCGCGGAGACGACGGCCGCGCCGTCGAGGCCCGCGCGGCGCAGGTCGGGGAGGTCCGCGGCGCTGATCCCGCCGATCGCGACGGCGGGGAGAGCGGTCGCGGCGGCGACGGCGGCGACGCCCTCGACCCCGATCACGGCGGGGGCGTCCGCCTTGGTGGTGGTGCCGTGGACGGCACCGATGCCGAGGTGGTCCGCACCGGCGGCCTCGGCCTCGCGGGCCATGGCGGCGGTCTGCGCGGAGACCCCGATGACGGCGTCCGGCCCGAGGAGCCGGCGCACGAGGTGCGCGGGGAGGTCGGACTGGCCGACGTGCACCCCGGCGAGCCGCACCCCGTTCGCGCGGGCGGCGAGGACCACGTCGACGCGGTCGTCGACGATGATCGCGACCGACGGGGGCAGGGTCTCCGCGAGGGCCGCGCAGAAGGCGAGCGTGTCCCGGGTGGGGAGCTGCTTGTCACGCACCTGGACGGCCGTGACACCGCCGGCGACGGCGTCCCGCACGGCGGTGACGGGGTCGTGGCCGGCCCGCTCGAGCTGCGGGCGGTCCACGACGAGGTAGAGGGAGAGGTCGATCTCAGGAGGGGTGCTCATCGTGGTCATCGCACCTTCGCCTGGTCACGGACGTCCTGGGCGGTCAGCGCGTGGAGCCCGTCGAGGAGCCCGACGGCGAAGGAGCCCGGGTGCTCGGCGGTGCGGGCGGAGCGCTCGGCGGCGAGGGT
Source organism: Brachybacterium sp. NBEC-018 (assembly GCF_024860185.1). NCBI lineage: Bacteria > Bacillati > Actinomycetota > Actinomycetes > Micrococcales > Dermabacteraceae > Brachybacterium > Brachybacterium sp. NBEC-018. Next base: position 2,968,589 of record NZ_CP100650.1, on the reverse strand, counting down.
CAGCACGGTCGTCGCGGCGACCGCGGCGACGAGGTGGTCCTCGACCACGGCGGCGAAGGCCGCGGTGATCCCGCCGAGCGCGCAGCCGGCGCCCGTGACCTTCGTGAGCAGCGGGCTGCCGGTGGCGACGCGCACCACGCTCTCCCCGTCGGTCACGAGGTCCACCGCACCGGAGACGGCGACGACGGCGCCGGTGCTGCGGGCGAGGGACGTGGCGGCCTCGTGGGAGTCGTCGGCGGAGTCGATCGAGTCCGCGCCGCGGCCGCCGGCGGAGAGCCCGGCGAGGGCGCGGATCTCGGAGGCGTTGCCGCGGATGATCGCGGGCTGCTCGGTCACGAGCCGCGCGGCGAGGGCCGTGCGCACGGGCAGGGTCCCGACGGCGACGGGGTCCAGCACCCAGGGGGTGCCGGCGGTGCGCGCGGCGGCGACGGCCTCGACCATCGCCTCCCGCTGCTCGGCGCCGGCGGTGCCGAGGTTCACGAGGACGCCGTCGGCGATCCCCGCGAAGATGCCGGCCTCCTCGGGCACCGCGACCATGGCGGGGGAGCCGCCCACGGCGAGCAGTGCGTTCGCGACGAGGTTCGTGGTGACCACGTTGGTCAGGCACTGCACGAGGGGGACCCGCGTGCGGACCTCCTCGAGGGCGGCCGCGAGGACCGCCGGGTCGGTGGGGGCAGAGGCGTGCGCGAGTGTCATGGCGACATCCCTTCGCTAGTCCGAGCTAGATCAGGTTCGACGGGTGTCATCTCAGCCCGGTCCTCGGGCACCCCGTGTCACTGCAGGCCACCGTACGTGATCGGCGCCCGCGCGGGGGCGGCGTCCGTGGCCGGGCGGCCGACGTCGCCCCCGGAGGGGAGCGCCTCAGGCGGTGCGCAGGCCGCGCCGCACGAGGAGCAGGCAGAGGGCGCAGAGCACCACGAGCATCGAGAGCGAGGCGGGGTAGGCGAGCAGCGGCAGCAGTGCGGCGAGGATCGTCGGCAGCAGGAACCCGAGGTAGGCGAGGGCGTAGTAGACGCCGGTGAGCCCGGCGAGGTCCTCTGCCGTCGCGATGCTCTGCACCTGCAGCAGTCCGGCGACGACGAGCGTGCCGTAGGCGGCGCCGAGCACCATCGCCACGAGGATGCCGAGGACCGGGCTGCCGATGGCCGTCGCGAGCACCGCGAGCAGCAGGCCCGCGCACATGGCCGCCTGGCCCACGGGCAGGGAGCGGCCGCCGGTGAGGCGGTCCAGCCGCGGCACGAAGGACTGCACGACGGCGCCGGTGCCGAGGGTGAGCACCGTCAGCGCCGTCGCGTAGAGCGTCGCGCTCTCGCCGAGGTGGTGCTGCACGCTCGCGGGGATGACCGCGTAGGCGACGCCGGCCGCGCCGAAGATCCACGGCGCCGCGGGGACCACGGCGCGGGTGAAGCGGCGGTGCCCGGCGGCGGGCACGCGGAGGTCCTGCCACCAGTGGCCGGCGGCGGGCGCGTCGGCATGACGGGTCTCCGGGGCGAGCAGGAGCAGCGGGGTCGCGAGCAGCGCGAGACCGCCGTGCACGAGATAGGGGAGGACCTCGGGGAGCGGGGCGAACTGGGCGAGCAGCCCGCTCACCCCGGCGCCGAGCGCGAAGCCGAGCGTGAGGGTGAGGGAGGGGCGGCGGGCGCCCGCGACGGCCGGGGCGCCGATCTCGTACGGCGGCGAGGAGAGCTCCTTCATCCAGGCCGTGCCGACGGACATGGCGGCGCCCACCCCGAGACCGGCGAGCACCCGGCCCAGGCACAGCAGCGCGAAGACATGGGGGCTCGCGGCGAGCAGCGCGCTGCCGAGCACGGTCGCGGCCATGCCCACGAGCATCACGGGGCGGCGGCCGTGACGGTCGGAGAGCGCGGCGGCGACGAGCAGGCCGGGGGCGAGCCCGGCGACGTAGGTGCCCAGCAGGAGGTTCGCCTGCCAGGCGGCGTAGTGGCCCACGGACTCGTAGACGTGCAGGAGCGGGGTGAAGTGGTTGCCGCCCCAGGCGAGCAGGAAGGTCGCGGGGACCACGAGCCTCCAGGGGGCGCGGATCGCGGTGCGGCTCATCGTGCGCCCCCGTCGAGCTCGTAGGCGTCCTCGACGTGCGCGCGCAGGCGCTCGGCGAAGGCCGCCGGGTCTCCCGCGGTGAGGAGCGCGGCGAGCTCCTCGTGCTCGGCGAGGAGGGCGGGCATGGTGCCGCTGCGCTCGTCGAGGACGGCCGCGGTGAGGCGGGCGAAGCGGGGGCCGAGGTCCTCGCAGATCCCGGCGACGACGCTGTTGTCCGCGGCGGCGATGAGGGCGAGGTGGAAGTCGAGGTCCGCGGCGGCGAAGGCGAGCGGGTCCTGGGCGGTCGCGGCGGCGCGCTGCTGGGAGAGCAGCTCCGCGAGCTCCTCGGCGAGGGCGGGGATGGCGTCGGGCCTCGAGAGGAGGGCGGCGCCGGCGGAGGCCTCGAGCATGGTGCGCACGGCGATCAGCTCCCGGCGCTCCCGCGGCGTGACGGTGGTGACCAGGGCGCCCTTCTTGGGGAGCAGGCGCACGAGGCCCCAGCGCTCGAGCTGCAGCATGGCCTCGCGGGCGGGGGTGCGGCTGATGCCGGTGGCCTCGGCGAGGTCGCTCTCGCGCAGCAGCTCGCCGGCGGGCAGATCGCCCTCGACGATGCGGCGGGCGGCCTCGGCGGCGGCGCGGCGGGCGAGGGTGCCCCGGTCGGGGTTCCTCCAGGGGAGGGCGTAGGCGATGTTCACGCCCCCGACCCTAGATGATGCATGCATCAAGGGATGCATTGGGGTGAGGAGTGAGACGTCGGCCGGCCGGCCGCTGCGGGCCTGCGGGCGGCCCGGATGCACCGGACCCCCGAGGAGCGGGGCTCCCCGGGGGTCCGGTGTCGAGGCGGCGGGCAGGGCCCGCCGGGTCTCAGAGGGTGCTGGCGAAGGGGTCGAAGTCCGCCGGGACCGGCGGGACCGCGCCGACCGAGCTCGCGACCGTGACGAACTCGCCCGAGGCCGCGGACTCCTCGGCCGAGAGCATGATGTCGAGCACGTGGTAGCCGAGCTCGCCGCTCGCCACATGGGGACGGCCCTCGCGGATCGCGCGGACCATGTCCAGCAGGCCCAGGCCGCGGCCCACGACCACGCCCTCCTGCGGGACCTCGATCCACTCCTGCTCCGGCGGCTTCTCGCCGAGGGCGTCGAACGGCTTCACGTAGGCGATCCGACCCTCGAACTGGTTGGGGTCGGGGACCACGAGGGAGCCCTCGGTGCCGTGGATCTCGACGATGCCCTGGCGGGCGAGCGGCGAGTCGAAGCTGACCAGGGAGGTGCCGGTCTGGCCGGCCTCGAACTGGGTGAGCACCGAGATCGTCGAGGGGACCTCGACGGGGAAGGTCTGCCCCGCGTTCGGGCCCACCTTGATCGCGCGCTCCTCGGAGGCGCGCAGGCCCACGGCGGCGACCTTCTCGACCGAGCCGAACAGGCTCACGAGGGTCGTGAAGTAGTACGGGCCCATGTCGAGCAGCGGGCCCGCGCCCTTGGCGAAGAGGAAGCCGGGGTTCGGGTGGAAGACCTCGGGGCCCTGGTACTGCATCGAGGTCTGCGCGAAGAGCGGGCGGCCGATGGTGCCCTTGGCGATCTCGCGCTTGGCGGTCTGCACGCCCGGGCCGAGCACCGTGTCCGGTGCGCAGCCGACGCGCAGGCCCGCGGCCTCGGCCTGCTGCAGCAGGGCGGCGGTGGACTCGCGGTCCAGGCCCAGCGGCTTCTCGGTCCACACGTGCTTGCCGGCCGCGATCGCGGAGGAGGAGACCTCGGCGTGGACGGCGGGGATCGTCAGGTTCACGACGACCTGTACGTCCGGGTGGTCCAGGACGTCCTGGGCCGTGCCGTGCGCGGGGACGGCGTGCTTCTCCGCCTGGGCGCGGGCGCGGTCGGTGTCGAGGTCGCCGAGGATGAGGACCTCGACGTCGGGGAAGGAGTTCAGGTTCTCGAGGTAGGTGTCGGAGATGACGCCCACGCCGATGAAGCCGACGCCGATGGGGCTGCTCATGCGACGAAGCCCCCGTCCACGAGGAAGCGGTAGCTGTTCTCGACGTCCTCGAAGACGTCGCCGGGGACGTTGTCGTACTCGATGACGGCGTACTTGACGTTCGTCGCGGCCTTGAGCGCCTCGACGGTGGGCACGTCGCCCTCGCCGGCGTGGCGCTGGTCGAGGTCCGAGGAGTTGAACTTCGGGGCGTCGGGTGCGAAGGGGTTCGAGGCCGGGGCCACGCCGTCCTTCACGTGCACGGCCACGAGACGGTCGCCGAGCTCCTCGACGAGCGCGACGACGTCCTGGCCGCCGACGAGGGCCCAGAACAGGTCCAGCTCGATCTCGACCGACGGGTCCACGAGGGAGAGGAAGCGCTGGTAGGCGGTCTGGCCGTCGAAGCTCGCGAGGAACTCCTGGGCGTGGTTGTGGTAGCCGACCTTGAGGCCGAACTCCTTGGCCTTCTCCGAGGCGGCGTTGAGGCGCTCGGCGATGTCCTTCACGCCGTCCTCGGTGATCCAGCGCTCGGTGGGGACCATCGGGTCGATGACGGTCGAGATGCCGATCTCGGCGGCGGCCTCGAAGACGACCTCGTTGGAGGGGGTGGGGATGGAGCCGTCCGGGGTCCACAGCTCGTCGGAGAGCAGCGGGGCGTGCCCGGTGGGGGAGGCGAGGCCGCTCTTGTCGAGGGCCGCGCGGATCTCCGCGGGGCGGCGGACGAAGTCGAACGCCTCGACGTTCTTCAGCCCGATCTTCGCGAGCTTGTCGAGGGAGCCGTCCATGTCCGCAGTGAACTCTGCGGCCAGGGTGTACAGCTGAACGGAGGCAACGGGAAGTGCCACGGGGAACCTGCTTTCACGCGTCATCATCGGGCGAGAACCACGCCGGGGAGGCGTGCTGGTGGAACGCTAGCACGCAAAAGCCTCCATGTGGAGGTTTTCTTTGGGTACAGTGCGGTCCATGGCAGCGAAGCACTCCCTCCCCGCGGGCCCCGATCCCGACGCACCGGCCCCCGCCCCCGATGCGACGGAGCCGGCGGACGCGGCCGCCGAGCGCGCCCCCGAGCCGATCGGCCGGCCGGGCGCGTACTCCAAGGGCGTCGCCCGCCGCCAGGAGATCCTCGACCGCGCGATCGAGGTGTTCCGCGAGCGCGGGGCCGACGGCACCTCCCTGCGCCGCATCGCGACCGCCATCGGCGTCTCCCACGCCGCGCTGCTGCACTACTTCGACTCGCGCGAGCAGCTCCTCGTCGCCGTCTACCAGCACGCCGAGACGCGCCGCGAGGAGGGGTCGGAGTACCGCAGCGGCGTGAGCGCCGCGCTCGACGCGATGATCCGCGCGGCGGAGGTCAACGTCGAGGTCCCCGGTCTCGTCCAGCTCTACTCGACCCTCGTCGCGGCCTCGCTCGAGACCGCGACCGGTCCCGCGAAGGAGTACTTCGCCCCCCGCTTCGAGAACCTGAGGGAGGAGCTCGAGCAGGGACTGCGCGCGGAGCAGGAGGCGGGCACCGTGCGGGCCGACGTCGACCCGGGGCACGTCGCCGCGCTGCTCATCGCCGCCTCCGACGGTCTCCAGATCCAGTGGCTGCTCGAGCCCTCGATCGCCCTGCGCAGCACCCTGGAGACCTTCGCGGTCATGCTCGCCCCGCCGGCCTGAGGGCTCGCGGCCGAGGTCACCGGGAGGCCCCGGCGAGGGGCGGGCCGGTCAGGCCGGTCACCACCCCTTCCGCCGCCGCGCCGGGATGGCTACCGTGGGGATCGAGGCCCCGGACGGGCCTGCGGACGAGGGAGCTGTACCCGCACCACGACAAGACGGCCACGGAGGTGACCTGTCATGTCCTGGATCCTGCTCGTCGCGGCGGGGGTGATGGAGGCCGTCTGGGCCGCCGCGCTCGCCGCCTCCCACGGCTTCACCCGCCGCGTGCCCACCGCCCTGTTCGTGGCCGGTCTCGTGCTGAGCATGGCCGGGCTCGCCGTCGCCATGCGCGACCTGCCCACCGGCACCGCCTACGCCGTCTGGGTGGGCATCGGCGCCACCCTCACCGTGATCTGGGGGTACCTCACCCACCAGGAGCGGCCCACCGTGCTGCGCGTGTCGCTGCTCGTGCTGCTCGTGGGCTCCGTGGTGGGCCTGAAGGCGGTGAGCTGACATGGCGTGGACGATCCTGCTCGCGAGCGCCGTCCTCGAGGCGGTCTGGGCGACGGCCCTCGGGGAGTCGCACGGCTTCACCCGCCTCGTGCCCACGCTCGTCTTCCTCGTCGCCCTCGCGCTGAGCATGGCGGGTCTGGGTCGGGCGACGCGCGAGATCCCGCTCGGCACCGCCTACGCCGTGTGGACCGGGACCGGGGCCGCGCTCACCGTCGGCGTCGCCATGGCGACCGGCGGCGAGGATGTCTCCCCGCTGAAGATCCTCTTCCTCCTCGGAATCATCGGTGCGGTGATCGGGCTCAAGCTCGCCCCGTCCCCGTCCCCGTCCAGGGAGTCCGAGGCGGGCTGACCCGGGCGCGGCGCGGTCCGCGCCGCGGGGATCACTCCTCCGCGGTGCGGACCAGGCAGCCGTGCCCGTCGCCGTCCGCGCCGTGCACGGCGCGCTCGCGGCGCAGCAGCTCCGCGGTGCGCACGAGCCGGGGCAGCGTGATGATCGCGAGACCGCCCAGGATGTTCAGGGGGATCACCCAGCACATCCAGACCAGCCACTGCGTGTACGGGATCGGGGCGCCCGCGTGCATCGCCGCGAAGATCACGACCGAGTTCAGGGCGCCGTGCAGCATGCCGAGCCCCACGACGAGGAAGCCCGAGAGCAGGGCGTTGGCGAGCGTCACGATGCCCTCCGAGGAGCCCTGGCCCATCCGGGTGACGAGCGTGATCGTGAACCCCGCGAGCAGGGCGAGCGCGACCGTCTCCGCGGTGGGCCCCTTCTCGAGGTAGCCGGCCGCCGTGCTCGCGAGCACGTCCTCGAAGCGGGGGAACGCGGCGACCAGGATCCAGGTGAACAGCCAGCCGCCGGCCAGGTTCGTCACGAGCGTGACGGCCCACAGCCGCAGCAGCTGGGCCCAGGTGCCGTGGCGGGCCAGGACCGCGTTGATCGGCAGCAGGAAGTCCTCGGTGAACAGCTCCGAGTGCGCGAGGCGGAGGGCGAACAGGCCGATCCCGAAGGCGGCACCGCCCAGCAGCTTCGATCCCGTCGCGTCGAGCACCGCGAGCATCGCCATGAGGCCGAGCGCCACGTCGATCCCGCCGAACAGGCCGGTGATGATCAGCGCCCGCCAGGTGCGGTGCAGACGCTCGGCGCCCTCGGAGACGGTCGAGCGGAACTCGGCGACGAGCTCGTCCTCGACCGGCTCGTCGGAGTCGCCGAGCCGGGAGCGCTCCTCGGCATCGTCCTGGCGCCGTCCTCTTCCGTGTGCGGTCATGCCCGTGCCTCCTCGTGCAGCGGTGCTCCGACGGCCCCCGGCTCCCGCCGGGCGGCCTGCCACACGTCCCGTGCGGCGTCGGCGTTCATCAGCCCGATCCCCAGCCCCACCACGATGTCGATCCACCCCGTGGCCCACCACAGGGTCGCGATGCCGGCCGCGATCAACGCGAGGTTCGCGACGGCGTCGTTGCGCGCGGAGAGCCAGGCGGCCCGGGTCAGGCCGCCCCCGCCCCGTCGGTGGCGGACCAGCAGGGCGGCGCAGCCGAGGTTCACCAGCAGCGCCCCCAGCGCGGTCACCGTCAGCGGCACCCCTCCCGGTGGGACGGGATCGAGGATCTTCGTGATCGCCATGACGATGGTGGCGATCGCCGGCAGCAGGATCACGACCGCCAGGAGGGATCCCACCCGACGTCGGCGTGCCGCGCTCCAGCCCAGCGCGATCGCGATGAGCAGGTTGATCGCCGTGTCCTCGAGGAAGTCCACGCTGTCCGCGAGGAGCGACACCGAGCCGATGGACAGGGCGACGACCGCCTCGACCCCCACATAGGCGAGGTTCAGGGCGGCGACCAGGAGGACCGTCCGGCGCAGCGAGCTCACCCGCACATGGTGACAGCTGCCGGGGCCCGATGCGCGCACCTCAGATCGGGATCGGGGTGAAGCGCCCGTGCGCCCCGCGCGTGAGCAGCAGCGCATCGAGCGGGGCGACCTCGGCGCCGCTCACCTCGAGGTGCTCGATCACGGCGGCGAGCGCGGTGCGCGCCTGCTCGTCCTGCTCCTCGCGGGAGCCGTCCTCGACGAGGAAGCGCAGCACGATCCGCCCCACGCGCCGGCCGTGCACCAGCGGGGCCTCGACGTCGGTGCGCTCGACGACGTGGCGGCTGCCGAGCGCGAGCGCCGCCTGGTCCAGCAGATCCGGGGGATGCACCCCCGGCCGCAGCGCGCCGAGCGGGACGTGGAGGCGATAGCTGGGCATGCGGCCAGCCTAGGGGCGCGGTGGTGCAGCGGAGTCCGCCCCGCCGCCGGCGGCCCGGCTCCGGGCCGATGTCGAGGCGCGGCCGGTACCCTCCACCTCGGGCGGGAGCGCCGCCCCGCCGTCGGCCCCCGGGAAGGTCACCATGACGCGGAGCATCGTCCTGATCCATGCCGTGCGCTCCTCGCGCACCATGTGGAAGGGGCAGACCCGCCGCCTCCGCGAGCGCGGGTACACCGTGATCGCCCCGGACCTCCCCGGTCACGGACGCCGGCGCGGGGAGCCCTTCACGCTCGAGGCCGCGCTCGCCACGATCGACGAGGCCGTCGCCGCGTGCGAGGAGCCGCCGCTGCTGGTGGGGCTGTCGCTCGGCGGCTTCCTCACCCTGCACTGGGCGGGCACCCGTCCCGGGCGGCTCGCCGGCGTCGTCGCCGCGGACTGCACGATCGTCCCCGGGCCGGCGCTCGCCCGGCTCTACGGCCTCTGGATCACGATGAAGGACTGGCTGCCGGGGGACTCCGACGCCCGCGTCGCCCGGGCCTTCGCCCGCCGCCACAGCGACAAGGCCGCCCGCCGCTACTACGGCGGCGGTCGCGCCCACGGCGTGGTGCGGACCGTGGTGCGGACCATCGGCTCGCTCGAGCTCCTCACGGACGTCGCCGCGATCGACGTCCCCGTCACCTTCGTCAACGGCGAGCACGACCCGTTCCGCCGGCACGAGGCGCTGTTCGTCGAGGCGGCGCGGGACGGGCGGCTCGTCGTCCTCGACGACGCCGGTCACATCGCGAACCTGTCGCGTCCCAAGCGCTTCGCGAAGGTGCTGCGGCGCGCCGCGGCCGCCGGGGCGGAGTCGCGGCTCGCCCGCGAGGGCTGAGACCCTCCCGAGCGCGGAGCGTGCCCGCGCGAGCGTCAGGCAGGCAGCTCGCCCGTGCGCAGGAGATGCGCGAACTCGCCGGCGAAGCGCTCGGCGTCCGCTTTGCGGTGCGGCATGAACGCGAGGTCGCGCCGCCCCTCCACGGCGAGCTTCACCCGGGAGAACGCCCCCGCCCGGTAGCTCACCCCCGTGACCGCGGGCGCAGGCACCTCGCGCTTGACCTTCGCGCCCTTCAGGCCCCCGGTCACCTTCACCACGAGCACCCGGCGCGCGGTCACGACGAGCACGTCGGGGAAGTCCCCGGCGACGCCCGGGAGGGCGAGCAGCACCTGCTCCTCGGGGTCGAGGACCTTCGGCACGTCGCGCTGGAGACCGGGCGAGGCGAACAGCTCGTTCCTCACCAGGGCGGTGGCATAGGACAGGGAGGCGGGGGTCGAGGCCATGCCGTCCATCGTAGGAGGGGCGAGGAGTCGGGCGCCCATGGGGAGTCCTCCCCATGGGCGGACGGCCGGAGGATCGCTACGGTCGACCTCGACACGGACACGCCGCTCCACGCCCTCGGGCCGAGCGGTTCGGAAGGGGAGCGGGATGAGCGGGTTCTTCGGTGCGGACACCGATCGGCTGCGGGAGCACGCGGGCGTGCTGCGCGAGCGGGCGCAGCGGCTCATGGAGCTGCGCGAGTCGCTCGAGCCGCTGGTCATGGACGAGTCGGCGTGGCAGGGCCCGGACGCCGATGCATTCCGCGCGCAGTGGACGGGGAGCACTGCCGCGCAGCTCTCGCAGCGGGGCGAGGAGCTGAGCCGACGCGGCGCGGACCTCGACGCGCAGGCGGAGGAGCAGGACATCGCCTCCGGACAGGACGCCGGCTCCGGGACCGGGGGAGACGGCGGCGGGAACGGCGAGGAGGGCTCCGGCCCGTTCTCGTTCCTCAAGGACCTCCTGCGCAAGGGGCAGTCCCTCTACAAGAAGGGCGCCCAGCTGCTCGACTTCCTCAAGCGGATCCCCACCGCGGCGGACGAGTTCGCGCATCTCGCCGAGGCGGGTCTGCAGAAGCTGTGGAGGGCCTCGTACCTCGACGAGCTCTTCAACGGCGGCAAGGGCTGGCAGAAGGCCGCGGAGAACCTCCTCGGCAAGCTCGGCCTGCCCTCCTCGATCGGCAGGTTCGAACCGGCGAAGTGGCTGAACAAGCTCGACGACGTCGCCCCGTTCCTCAAGACCGGCGGCAAGCTGCTCGGCAAGGCGCTGCCCTTCGTCGACATCGGCTTCGGCCTCCACCAGGCCTTCACCGCGGACAACGCCTACGACCGCTGGAGCGGCGGCATCGGCGCCGCAGGCGGCACCCTGCTCGCGATCGCCCCGTTCACCGGACCCGCCGCGCCGATCGTCGGCGCGATCGGCGCGGGACTCGGCGTCGTCTCGATCGGCATGGACGTCGGCAAGCTCGTGTACGAGAACTGGGACGGGATCACCGGGGCGGTGGGCGACGCGTGGAACGCCACGACCGGTGCCGTGAGCGATGCGGCGAGCACCGTGAGCGATGCCGTCGGCAACGCGGCGGAGTCCGTGAAGGACACCGTCAGCGACGTCGGATCCGCTGTCAGCGACGGGATCGGCAAGGTCGGCGACGCCTTCGGGTTCTGACGCCGCTCCGATCACCGTCCCCTGTCCCCGCACCGCCCCCTGACCCTAGGATCGAGCCATGCCCCAGCAGTCCCTGCGCACCGAGCGCGATGCCGCCGCCGCCTACGAGCTGCTCTCGACCGCGAGCGAGGACCCCGCCGTCCTCGCCGTCCTCACGGACGAGGAGCTCACCGCCCTCGCCGGAGCCGAGGCCGCGGCGCTCGCCGGCACCCCCTTCCTCGACGAGTCCGAGCTCGAGCGCGGCGCCGCCGCCGCGATCGCCCTGCGCTCCCTGGTGGCCCGCGGCCTGGTGCAGCTGACCGACGAGGGCCGCGAGACCGAGGGCGAGGACCTCGCGACCGGAGCGGAGCCCCGGCGCACCGCGCAGCTGGACCGCACCCTCGCCGGACTCCTCACCCTGCGCACCTCCCCGCTCGCCCTCGTGCACCTCACGCGGCGCGTCGCGGACCAGACCACCTCGCTGCTGCTCTCGCTCCATCCCCACGGCGGCGTCCTCGAGGAGCTCATCACCGCCGACGGCTTCCACCACTTCAGCCTCCCCACCCGGGAGGCCGTCCCGGCGCGGCTCGCCCGGTACGTCGACGCCGACCAGGTCGCCGCCGAGGCCGACGGCGCGACCACGACCGCGACCGCCGCCGAGCTCGACGCAGGGACCACGGAGATCTCGCGGCGGCTGCAGGACGCCCGCGCGCTGACCGTCGTCACCTCGGCCGACGGCGGGACCAGCTCCCAGCTGACCGTCGTCGCGACGACCGACGCCGTGCTCGCCATGGACACCCCGCAGGACGCCGGGGAGCGTGTCGAGGTGCGCGAGCTCGGGGCGAGCGGCCTCGAGGCGCTGCTGGCGGCCGCGCTCCCGGACCCCGCCGCCCTCTGACCCTCGCCCCGGCCCGCCGCGCCGCGCCGTACCCTGGGGACATGACCCGCCCCGTGCTGCGCGTCGGCTTCGTGCCCGGCGTCGAACCCGACCGCTTCGTGCGCCGCTGGAGGACCGGGCGCCGTGCCGCCTATCTCGAGGTGGTGCCGGTGCCGCTCTCCGGGCAGCGCCGCGCGCTCGCCGAGGGCGAGGTGGACATGTGCTTCGTGCGGCTCCCGCTCGACGCGGCGGAGGATCTCCACGTCGTCGCCCTGTGGGAGGAGCGACCGGCGATCGTCGTGGGCGACGAGAACGTCCTCAGCCTGCACGAGGAGATCTCCCTCGCGGATCTCGAGGGGGAGACCGAGATCCCCGCCGCCCACGAGGACGACGCCGCGGACCGCGTCGCCGTCGTCGCCACCGGCGTCGGCTTCACGCGCCTGCCGCTCTCCCTCGCCCGCCTGCACCATCGCAAGGACACGCGGCAGATCCCGCTCGTGGATGCCGAGCCCACCCGCATCGCCCTGGTGTGGCCGCGCGCCGCCGACGACGAGCTGCGCCAGGAGTTCGTGGGGGTCGTCCGCGGGCGCACCTCCCGCTCCAGCCGCTGAGCCCCGCAGAACCGACCCCGAGAAGGCCCGGAGAGGACCCGACATGACCGAGCAGACCACGCACGACGAGCAGTCCCGCATGAACGTCGAGAGCTTCAACCTCGACCACCGCACCGTGGCCGCGCCCTACGTGCGCATCGCCGACCGCAAGGTGCTCCCCGGCGGGGACGTGCTGACGAAGTTCGACCTCCGCTTCACGCAGCCCAACGTCGACCACCTCGACTCCGAGACGGTCCACTCGCTCGAGCACCTCATGGCCGAGCACATGCGCGACCACACCCGCGACGTCATTGACGTGTCCCCGATGGGCTGCCGCACCGGCTTCTACGCGCTGCTCTCCGGCGACCACACCGCCGAGGACCTCGCCCCCGTGCTCGCGGCGACCCTCGAGGACGTGCTCGCGGCGACCGAGGTGCCCGCCGCGAACGAGGTCCAGTGCGGCTGGGGCGCCCACCACACGCTCGAGGGCGCGCAGCAGGCGGCGCGGGCGTTCCTCGACCGTCGCGCCGAGTGGGGCACCGTCACCGCCGGCTGATCTCCTCCCGCACGGCCTGCAGCAGGCGGGCCGTGCGCGGATCCTCCGCCAGGTCGTCCACGGTCACGGGCCGCAGCGACGGATCGGCGAGCGGGATCCGCCAGTTGGGGTACTCCTCGTCGGTGCCCGGCTGGTTCTGGATGCGCCGCTCGCCCACGCAGTCCACGAGGGAGACGCCGAGCAGCAGCGAGGGCGTCCGCGCGAGATGGCGGTGCAGGGCGATCACCGTCTCCTCGGTGCTCGCGCCGGGGGCGAGCAGGCCCTCCGCACGGAGCACGTCGAGCACCCGGTCACGGGCCTCGGCGTCGATCCGCCGCTCCTCCTCCAGCGGCCGCTCGAGGAGCCCCAGCTCGTGTCGCAGCGCCACGTGGTCCCCGGCGAGGTAGCCGGCCGTCGGCGGGAGGTCGTGCGTGTTCACCGAGGCCATGCACAGCTGTCGGTACCGCTCGGGCGGCAGGGGAGCGCCGTCCTCGTGCTCGAACCACAGGATCGAGGTGCCCAGGATCCCGCGGCCGGCGAGGTACTCGCGCACCCACGGCTCGAAGGTGCCGAGGTCCTCGCCGATCACGAGGGTCCCCGAGCGCTCCGCCTCGAGCGCGAGGATCCCGATCATCGCCTCGTGGTCGAAGAACACGTACGCGCCGTCGGCCGCCTCGTTCCCCTCGGGGATGCACCACAGGCGGAACAGCCCCAGCACGTGGTCGATCCGGAGCGCGCCGGCATGGCGCATGAGGGAGCGGAGCATGTCCCGCCAGGGCCGGTAGCCGGCCTCGCGGAGGTGCTCGGGGTGCCAGGGCGGCTGGTGCCAGTTCTGGCCCTGCTGGTTGTACTGGTCCGCGGGTGCGCCGACGGACAGGCCGCTCGAGAGCACGTCCCGCAGCCGCCAGGAGTCCGCGCCGACCTGCTCCACGCCCACGGCGAGGTCGTGCATGACGCCGATCCGCATGCCGGCCTCCCGCGCGGCGGCCTGGGCGGCGGCGAGCTGCTCGTCCAGCAGCCACTGCACCCAGGTGTGGAAGGCGACGGAGTCGGCGAGCTCGGTGCGCGCCCGTTCCACCGTCTCCTCGTCGAGGTCCTGCAGGCGCGCCTCCTCGGGGGTGCCGCGCAGGCTCTGCGCGAGCGCGGACCACAGGGCGAAGTCGGCGAGGCCCTGCCCCTCGCGGGCGGTGTAGGCGTCCAGCAGCGCCTGCCGTCCCGCGGTGCGGGGAGCGGCGAAGAGCTCCTCGAGGGCGGCGAGCTTCGCGCTCAGCACCTCGTCCCGCTCGAGGTGGTCGACGCGGTCGTTCCAGGCGGCGACGGGCTCCCGCAGCAGCGCGATCCGCTGGCGGGCGTGCTCGGGCAGGTCCCGGTACTCGGGGACGTCCTCGATGCGCAGGTACAGCGGGCTCGTGAAGCGCCGGGTCACCGGGAGGTACGGGGAGGGCTCGACGGGCGGGGTGGGGTAGGAGGCGTGCAGCGGGTTCACGAGCAGGAAGTCCATGCCGTGGCGTGCCCCGGTGATCGCGGCGAGGTCGCGGAGGTCCGCGAGGTCGCCCACGCCCCAGGAGCGGGCCGAGCGCACGGAGTACAGCTGCGCCTGCACGCCGACGGCGCGGCGCGGGCCGAGGGCGTCCGCCGTCGTGACGCGCGGCGGGGTGACGACGAGATCCGCCTCCTCGCGTCCCTGCGGGGTCTGCGCGACGACGCGGTGCCAGCCCAGCGGCAGGTCGCCCGGCACGGCGAAGCGGGCGCGCCCCCGCAGGCGTCCGCCGATCTCGCGCGGTGGGGTGTTGTCCTCGGTCTGCTCGAGGTCGCGGAGGCCGCCGTCCTCGAGCTCGAGGCGCACCGTGACCGCCTCGCCGTGGTCCACGTGCACGGGGAGCGAGGATCCCTCGCCGGCCCGCAGCACGGTCGCCGGCGGCAGCGTGCGCGCCCACGGGGCGTCCTCGCGGGCGGTGCGCACGGCGGCGAGGTCGGCATCGTCGGCGACGTGGTGGCCGAGCCCGGCGAGCACGGCGACGAGGGTGTCGTCGGCGACGTCGCGGCGCACGCCGTCCCATCCCCAGTAGTCCGTGCCGACGCCGAGGTCACGGGCGAGTTCCCGCAGTGCGGAGGAGGTCAGTGCCATGCGCACATCGTAGCGGCGCGGATCACGTCCACGAGGGCAGCCACATGCGCCACTGCCACTGCTCGAGGTCGATCACCTGGCCGGTCCAGATCGGCCAGAAGAACGCGGAGACCATGACGATCAGCGTCAGCAGGGAGCCGACGAAGAGCCCGCCGGCCAGACGCCTCTCCCGCTCCGCGCCCGGCGGGCCCAGCAGCAGCCCCAGCACGTAGGCGAGGCACAGCACCACCCACGGCTCGAAGGCGACCGTGTAGAAGGTGAAGATCGTGCGGTCCATGTACATCAGCCACGGCAGGTAGCCGCCCACGATGCCCGCGAGCGCCGCGGCCGCGCGGCCGTCGCGGTGGCGGATCGCGAGGACGACGCACGCGAGGATCGCGAGGGTGCCGAGCCACCAGATCAGCGGGTTGCCGACGGAGAGGATGTGGGACGCGCAGCGTGCCACCTCGCAGCCGTGCTCCCCGTAGTCGTAGCCGCGGTAGTAGAAGTTCGTGGGCCGGATCATCAGCAGCCAGCCCAGCGGGTTCGCCTGGTACGGGTGCGGGGTGTCGAGGTGGACGTGGAAGTCGTACGCCTGGGCGTGGTAGTGCCACAGGGACCACAGGGCGTCCATCACGGCGTTGCCGCTGCCGCCGCCGGGCTGCTCGGCCGCCCACTGCCGGTCGTAGCCCTTGGTGCTCGCGAACCACCCGGACCACGAGAGCAGGTAGGTCAGCAGTGCCACGCCGACGGTCGAGAGGAAGGCCGGGACCGCGTCGAGCACGAGGCCGCCCGTGAACCAGCGCCGCTCGCCGATCGCGCGCCGTGTCCACCAGTCCCACAGCACGATCATGATCCCGAAGGCCGCGAGGAAGTAGAGGCCGGACCACTTCACGCCGCACGAGAGGCCGAGCATGACGCCGCCCACGATCCGCCAGGGGCGCACGCCGCCCGGCAGGCCGAGCGCGGGGGAGGCCTCCGCGGCCACGTGGAGGCGGGCGGCGAGCTGCGCCATCCGCTCCCGGTGCAGGTCGCGGTCGATGAGCAGCGCGCCGAAGCCCGCGAGCGCGAAGAACATGAGCACGAGGTCCAGCAGGCTCGTGCGGGACTCGACCAGGTGCACCCCGTCCACGGCGAGCAGGAGCGCCGCGATGAGCCCCACGGTCGTCGAGCGGAACAGGCGCCGGCCGATCCTCGCGACCATGAGCACGCTGATCGCGCCGAGCAGGGCCACGGAGATCCGCCAGCCCCACGGGTTGTCGGCCCCGAGCAGCTCCATGCCCAGGCCGATCACCCATTTGCCGACGGGCGGATGCACCACGTAGGCGCCGGTGTCCTCGTAGGTGTCGACCTCCCCGCGCTCCCAGGCGGCGTCGGGCTCGTCCGGCCAGTCCATCTCGACACCCTGCTGGGTGATCGTGTAGCCGTCCTTGACGTAGTAGGTCTCGTCGAAGATCAGCTCGCCGATCGAGCCGAGACCCCACAGGCGGAGCACGAGCGCGAGCCCGAACACCGCGAAGGCGGCGGCCCAGGCCCAGCGGGAGAAGGGCAGCGACGGGGCGCCCAGGCGCCGGCGGTACGAGTCGAGCACGGCGGCGGGCTCGTCGTCGATGTCGGCGCGGTGGCGCGCGTCGGGGGCCGTCTGCACCCGGACATGCTAGGTCATCGCCCCTGGGGACCTGCGGACCGGCCCTAGCATGGACCCCATGCTCGAACCCGGAGTCCTCACCCTCGCCGCCACCCCGATCGGCAACCCGCTCGACGCGAGCGTGCGGCTCCTGCGGGCCCTCGAGCAGGCGGAGCTGATCGCCGCGGAGGACACCCGTCGCCTCCACCGGCTCGCCGACACCCTCGAGGTGACCCTCACGGGGAAGGTGCTCAGCTATCACGAGCACAACGAGGCCGAGCGCACGGACGTGCTGCTCGAGGCGCTCGGGGCGGGCCGCTCGGTGCTCGTGGTCACCGATGCGGGCATGCCCGTCGTCTCCGATCCCGGGTTCCGCGCCGTGCAGGCGGCGGTCGAGGCCGGGCACCGGGTCACGGTGATCCCGGGGCCCTCCGCCGTGCTCACCGCGCTCGCGGCCTCCGGGATCGCGCCGGACCGCTTCAGCTTCGAGGGATTCCCGCCCCGCCGGGACGGGAAGCGCCACGCGACCTTCGCCCCGCTCGCGGAGGAGCGGCGCACGATGGTGTTCTTCGAGTCGCCGCGGCGCACGGCGGCGACGCTCGCCGCGATGGCGGAGGACTTCGGGCCGCAGCGGCGCGCGGCGGCCGCGCGCGAGCTCACGAAGACCTACGAGGAGGTGGTCCGGGGGACCCTCGCCGAGCTCGTCGCCTGGGCGGAGAGCACGGAGGTGCTCGGCGAGATCGTCATCGTCGTCGCGGGCGCCGAGCCGCGGGCGGCGAGCGCCGAGGAGCTCCTCCCGGTCGTGCTCGAGCGGGCGGCCGCGGGGGAGCGGCTCAAGGAGGCGGCGAAGGCGGTCGCCGCCGGGGCGGAGGGCGTCAGCTCCCGCGAGCTCTACGACCTCGCCCTCGCCGCGCGCGCCTGATCCGCGCGCGGAGCAGGGGAGCACGACGGAGCCCCCGGTCGATGACCGGGGGCTCCGTGGATGCTGCGCTGCGGGCTCGGCCCGCCGCGATCAGTCGTCGATCGAGAGCAGACCGCGCTGGTAGGCCTTGGCCAGACGACGCGGCACGGCGGCGCTGCGGCCGCGGACGGTGACCTGCACGAGGTCGGCGTTGTTCGCCTTCCACTGCGAGCGGCGGGACCGGGTGCGAGCCCGGGACATCTTGAACTTGGGCACTGCCATGGGAACGCTCCTTGACGGTCCGGAGGATGAACGAGCGAAGGTGTCCGCCCCGAGCAGCGACCCGGACCCGTATCACGAGAGGGGCGCTCGGGTGCCGGTGAGGACACGCAACGAGGAATCATTGTGCCACAGCGCCGAGGTCGGCGCCCCCTCGCAGGAGGTGAGGTGGCCCACCTGGTCGCGTATGCCGCAGGTCGGACCGGACCGGCGGGGCGCGCGCCCCGGAGATCCTACGATGAGCGCATGCCGCCAGCCGAGAACCCCCTGCCCGCTCCCGTGCGCGCCCGCGAGGACATCGACCCCCGCGGCAGGTCCCGCGACCGCTCCTGGCCCCCGGCCCCCGCGCCGCTGCCCGTGCCCGTGGTCGACAACCACTGCCACCTCGACTTCTCCGACGGCGACGAGCAGCGCGACGTCCACGAGCACGTGCGACTCGCCCGCGAGGCCGGCATCGAGGGGCAGATCACCATCGGCTCGGACATGCTCGCCGCCCGCTGGACCGCGGAGCTGCTCGCCTCCCCGCACTGCCCGCCGTCCCTGCGCGGCGGCGTCGCCGTGCACCCGAACGAGGCACCGCTGCACGCGCGCGGCCACGACCACGAGGGGCGCGCCCTGTCCTCCCTCGACGAGGCGCTCGCGGAGACCGCGGACCTCCTGCGCGGTCCCGGCATGGTCGTCGTGGGGGAGACCGGGCTCGACTGGTTCCGCACCTCCCGGGACGACGACGCGGCGCGCCGGGCCCAGATCGACTCCTTCCGCGCGCACATCGCGATGGCCAAGGAGCTGGATCTCCCGATGCAGATCCACGACCGCGACGCCCACCAGGACGTGCTCGACGTGCTCGACGCGGACGGCGCCCCCGAGCGCACGGTCCTGCACTGCTTCTCCGGGGACGCGGCGTTCGCCCGCGCCTGCGCCGACCGCGGCTACCTCCTCTCCTTCGCCGGCACCGTCACCTTCAAGAACTCGACCGGCCTGCGGGAGGCGCTCGCGGAGGTGGGCCTCGGCCAGGTGATGGTCGAGACCGACGCCCCCTTCCTCACCCCCGTGCCCTATCGGGGCCGCCCCAACTCCTCCTACCTGATCCCGCTCACCATGGCGACGATCGCCGAGGTGACCGGGGCGACCCTCGAGGAGGCCTGCACCGCGGTGAGCGCGACCACCCGGCAGGTCTACGGCCCGATCGGGGCGGCGGCATGAGCGCGGCGGAGGGCCCGGGGCCCCTGCTCAGCGCCCGCGACATCCGGGAGCTGGCCGCGGCGGCCGGCATCCGGCCCTCGAAGCAGCGCGGTCAGAACTTCGTCATGGACCCGAACACCGTCCGCACGATCGTCGAGCGCGCGGGTCTCGAACCCGGGCAGGCGGTGCTCGAGGTGGGGCCGGGGCTCGGCTCGCTGACCCTGGGCCTGTTCGAGGCGGGGGCCGATGTCGCCGCGATCGAGCTGGACCGCGGGCTCGCGGAGCTGCTGCCCGCGACGCTCGCCGCCCGGGGCATCGACGAGGAGCGCTTCCGGCTGCTCCACGCCGACGCGCTGCAGGTCACCGAGCTGCCCGTGCTGCCGCGGGCGGGCGTGCCCACGGCGCTCGTCGCGAACCTGCCCTACAACGTCGCGACCCCGATCCTGCTCACCGCGCTCGAGCGCTTCGCCTCCCTGCGCACGGCCCTCGTGATGGTGCAGACCGAGGTCGTCGAGCGGCTCTCCGCCGGCCCCGGGTCCCGCATCTACGGGGCGCCCAGCGTGAAGGCCGCCTGGTACGGGCGGGCGGAGCTCGCGGGCCGCATCTCCCGGCAGATCTTCTGGCCCGTCCCCAACGTCGACTCCGCGCTCGTGCGGCTGGTCCGGCACGAGGTGCCGCTGGGCGACGACGCGGAGCGGATCGCCGTCTTCGCCGTCGTCGACGCCGCCTTCGCCCAGCGCCGCAAGACGCTCCGCGCGGCGCTCGGCACCTGGGCGGGCAGCCCTGCCCGGGCCGAGGCCGTGCTGCGGGAGGCCGGGATCGACCCCGGCGCCCGCGGTGAGACGCTCGACGTGGACGGCTTCCGCGCGATCGCCCGCGCCGATGCGGTGGTCGACCGATGACGGTCCCGGCGGCCCTGCCGCGCCGCGTGGTCGTGCAGGCCCCCGGCAAGATCAACCTCTCCCTCGCCGTGGGGGCCGTCGACGGCCGCGGCTACCACGAGCTCGCGACGGTGTTCCACGCCGTGGACCTTCTGGAGACGGTGACCGCCCGCGCGGTCGACGGCGAGGAGCTCACCCTGGCCGTCGACTCGGACGTCCCCGGGGACGTCCCGCTGGACGGCACCAACCTCGCCCTGCGCGCGGCGACCCTGCTGCGCGAGCGCACGGGCACCCGGCGCGGCGCGGCGCTGCACGTCGACAAGCGCGTCCCGGTCGCCGGCGGCATGGGCGGGGGCTCGGCCGACGCCGCCGCGGCGCTCGTCGCCCTCGACGCGCTGTGGGGGCTGGACCTCGGTGCCGCCGCTCTCACGGAGCTCGCCGGGGAGCTCGGGGCGGACGTCCCCTTCGCCCTCCTCGGCGGCACCGCCCTGGGCCGCGGGACGGGCGGGGACCTCACCCCGCTGCGGACGGGCGGCGATCCCCGGTGGGTGCTCGCCGTCCCCGGCGGTCACCTCTCCACCCCGGCGGTGTACCGGCGCGCCGACGAGATCGCCGACGCCTCGGGACGCACCCTGCCCGCGCGCCCCGAGGTCGATGCCCGCCAGCTCGACGCGCTCGCGGCGGGGGACACGACGCTGCTCGCCGCGACCCTCTCCAACGACCTGCAGGAGGCGGCGCTGAGCCTGCACCCGGGTCTCGCCCCGGTCCTCGCCGCGCTGCGGGACGCGGGCGCCCCGGGCGCCCTGGTCTCCGGCTCGGGGCCGACGCTCGCCGCCCTCGCCCGGGACGAGGCGCAGGCCCGCGCGATCGCGGAGCGCGTGCGCAGGGCGGGCGCCGTCGAGCAGTGCCTCCTCGCCCGCGGCGGCGCGCCCGGCGCCCGGGTGCTCGAGCAGGACTGACCGCGGCCGGGGGAGGGGCCCGCCCCGGCCGGAGGGATCAGCCCAGCTGCTCCGAGAGCTCGAGCCAGCGCTCCTCCGCGCGGTCGTTCTCGTCCTGCAGCGCGGTCATCTCCGCGGTGAGCGCGGCGAGCCCGGTGTAGTCGGACTGGTCGTGCTCGGCCATCCGCGCCACGAGCGCCTCCCGCTGCGCGGCGAGCTTCCCCATCCGCCGCTCGAGCGCGGAGAGCTCCTTCTGGGCGTCCCGCTGCTCCTTGCCGCTGAGGACGGGGGAGGCCGGGGCCCCGGCGGGGTCGGGGCTCCCGGAGGCGGCCGGTGCGTCGGGCGCCACGTCGGCCGCCCGCTCCTGCTGCTCGCGCAGGGAGAGGTACTGCTCCACGCCGCCGGGGAGGTGGCGCACGTGCCCGTCGAGCACGGCGTACTGCTGATCGGTGACGCGCTCGAGCAGGTAGCGGTCGTGCGAGACGACGAGCAGCGGGCCCGGCCAGGTGTCCAGCAGGTCCTCCATCGCCGCGAGCATGTCGGTGTCCATGTCGTTGGTAGGCTCGTCGAGCACGAGCACGTTGGGCTCCTCGAGCAGGGTCAGCAGCAGGTCCAGCCGTCGCTGCTGCCCTCCGGAGAGGGCCTTGACCTGCACCTTCTGATGGGCTGTGGTGAAACCGAGTCGCTCGAGCAGCTGGCCGGGGGAGACCTCGTCCTTCCCGGCACGGAAGGTCGTGCGGTAGCGGCCGACGACGTCGCTGATGCGCTCCTCGCCGAGGTCCGCGAGCCCTTCGAGCCGCTGGGACACCTGGCGCACCGTGACGGTCTTCCCGCGCTTCACCCGCCCGCTCATCGGGGTCACGGTGCCGCGCACGAGGCCCAGCAGCGTGGACTTCCCGGCGCCGTTGGGGCCGAGGATCCCGATCCTGTCCGCCGGGCCGATGTGCAGCGTCACGTCCTCGATCACCGGCGTGCCGTCGTAGCCGGCGGTCACGTCGAGCACGTCGATGACGTCCCGGCCCAGCCGGGAGGTCGCGAGCTGCGTGAGCTCGACGGTGTCGCGCACGGGCGGCTCCCCGGCGATGAGCTCGTTCGCCGCGTCGATGCGGAACTTCGGCTTCGAGGTGCGCGCGGGGGCGCCGCGGCGCAGCCAGGCGAGCTCCTTGCGCATGAGGTTCTGGCGCTTGGACTCGATCGCCGCCGCCTGCCGGTCGCGCTCGACGCGCTGGAGCACGTACGCCGCGTAGCCGCCCTCGAAGGGGTCGACGACGCCGTCGTGCACCTCCCACATGCGGGTGCACACGGCGTCGAGGAACCAGCGGTCGTGGGTGATGACCACGAGCCCGCCGTCGCGCACGGACCAGCGCCGGCGCAGGTGCTCGGCGAGCCAGGCGATGCCCTCGACGTCGAGGTGGTTGGTGGGCTCGTCCAGCAGCAGCACGTCCCAGTCGCCCACGAGCAGCTCGGCGAGGTGGACGCGCCGCAGCTGGCCGCCGGAGAGGGCGGTGAGCTGCAGGTCCAGGTCGATGCCGCCGAGGAGCCCCGCCAGCACGTCCCGGATCCGCGGGTCCGAGGCCCACTCGTGCTCGGGACGGTCGCCCACGACGCGGTCGCGGACGCTCACCCCGGGTGCGGCGTCGTCCTGCTGGTCGAGCACGCCGACGCGCACCCCGCCGCGCACGGTGACGCGACCGGAATCGGGGGTGCGCTCGCGCGAGAGCAGGCGCAGCAGGGTGGACTTGCCGTCGCCGTTGCGGCCCACGACGCCGATGCGGTCGCCCTCGTCGATGCCGAGGGTCACGTCGTCCAGCAGGACGCGGTCGGGGAGGGCGAGGTGGAGCGACTGGGTGCCGAGCAGGTGGGCCATGCAGGAGGGTCCTCAGGGACGAAGTGACGGGGTGATGACGGGGTGGTGACGAGCGGAGCCGCGGGGCCGGGGAGGTCAGTCCCCGGGGCGGGCGTCCGCCTCGAAGGTGAGCAGCAGCTCGCGCAGCAGACGGATCAGCAGGTCCTCCTCGCCGTCACCGAGCGGGGCCAGGAGCTCCCGCTCCGCCGCGAGCAGGCTCTCCATCGCGGCGTCGACGCGCGCGGCGCCCTCAGGATGCAGCCGCACCTCGACCGCGCGCCCGTCACGGGGCGAGCGGGCCCGGGTGACGAGGCCCTTGGCGACGAGCTTGTCGAGCCGGGCGGTCATGGTGCCGGAGGTCACGAGGGTCTGCTGCATGAGCGCCCCCGCGGAGAGCGCGTCGTCCCCGCTGCGGCGCAGGGCGGAGAGCATGTCGAACTCCCAGCCCTCGAGCCCGGCCCCGGCGAACGCCTCGCGGCGCGCGCTCTCGAGATGACGGGCGAGGCGCGAGATGCGCGAGTACACCTCGAGCGGTCGGGTGTCGAGATCCGGTCGGGCGCTCGCCCACCCGCGCACGATCCGCTCCACCTCGTCGGTCGGGGCGGTCGGCGCGGCCGCTCCGGGCGTCTCGGAGTGCTCGGTGGAGGCGGAGGACATGGGCGTGAGTCTAGAGGGCGACCCGTGCCGGGACCGATCAGGCGTCGGCGCCGCCACGGAGCACGGGCTTCTTCTCCATCGCCGCGAGCCCGAACCAGGAGAGGTTCACGAGCCGCGCGGCCAGGACCTCCTTGGAGGGCTTGTGCGTCTCCAGCCACCACTGGCCCGTGTACGCGACCATGCCCACGAGCATCTGCGCGTACACCGGGGCGTCCTTCGTGGGATAGCCGCGCAGCTTGAGCTGGGCGGCCAGGATCCCCTCGACGCGGCGGGCGACGTCGCTCAGCAGCGAGGAGAAGGTGCCGCCGCTCTGGCTCACGGGGGAGTCCCGCACGAGCATGCGGAAGCCGTCCTCGTTGTCGTCGATGTAGGAGAGGAAGGCGAGCGCCGCGCGCTCCATGAGCACCCGCGGGTGCGAGCGCTGGTCCTGGAGGGACCGCTCGAGGGCCGCGAGCAGGGCTCCCACCTCGCGGTCCACGATGACGGCGTACAGGCCCTCCTTGCCGCCGAAGTGCTCATAGACGACGGGCTTGGAGACCTTCGCGCGGGCGGCGATCTCCTCGACGCTCGCGGCGTCGTACCCCTTCTCCGCGAAGAGGCGGCGACCCACGGCCACGAGCTGCTCGCGACGCTCCCGGCCGGTCATCCGGACGGAGCGCGGGCGCGGGGCCTGGTCGTTCGCCATGGGGCGAGTCTGGCACAGGCCGCGCGCTCCCGGCGGCGGTCGGGATCCGCGGCGGATAGGATCGGTGCGGCCTCGCGCCGGTCGCCGTCGGCCCCGCAGGGAGTCCCCTGCAGCCCGCCCGCGGACCGTCCGGTGCGCGTCCTTCCGCCATGGTGTAATCGGCAACACCTCAGATTTTGGTTCTGATGTTTCAGGTTCGAATCCTGATGGCGGAACGCCCTCCGCCTCCCCGTCCGGGGATGGAGATGTCGTCGATCCCGAGGAGCAGCCCCCGTGGAAAACCCCGCACCCGCCGCCGTGGTGGTCCTGGCCGCCGGGGCCGGAACCCGCATGCGGTCCCGGACCCCCAAGGTCCTGCACGAGATCGGGGGCCGCTCGCTCCTGGTCCACGCCGTGACCGCCGCCGAGGGCACCGGGCCCGGTGAGCTCGTCGTCGTGCTCCGCCACGAGCGCGACCGCGTCGCCGCCCACCTCGCCGACCACGCCCCCGAGGTCACCGTCGCCGACCAGGACGAGGTCCCCGGCACCGGCCGCGCCGTGCAGTGCGGCCTTGAGAAGGTCGCCGCCGCGACCGGGACCGTGCTCGTCACCTACGGTGACGTCCCGCTCCTCGAGCCCGGCACGCTGCGCGAGCTCGTCGCCGCCCACGAGCAGGCCGGCGCCGCGGTCACCGTGCTCACCGCGAAGGTCCCCGACCCCACCGGCTACGGCCGCATCCTCCGCAGCCAGGACGGCGCCGAGGTGCTCGGGATCGTCGAGCACAAGGACGCCACGGAGGAGCAGCGGGGGATCGACGAGATCAACTCCGGCATCTACGCCTTCGATCTCGCCGTGCTCCGCGACGCGCTGGGCCGCATCACGACGGACAACGCCCAGGGCGAGATGTACCTCACGGACGTCCTCGCGATCGCCCGCGAGGACGGCGGCTCGGTGCGCGCGCTCGTCACCTCCGATCTCATGATGGTCGAGGGCGTCAACGACCGCGTGCAGCTCGCGCAGCTCGGCGCGGAGATGAACCGCCGCATCCTCGAGCGCCACATGCGGGCCGGTGTGACGATCGTGGACCCGGCCACAACCTGGATCGACGCCGACGTCACCATCGGCCAGGACGCGATCATCCGCCCCGGCGTCCAGCTCCACGGAGCGACGGACATCGGCGAGGACGCCGAGATCGGCCCGGACACGACCCTGCGGGACACCGAGGTCGGCGCCGGGGCGAGCGTGCTGCGCTCCCACGCGGTGCTCGCGGAGATCGGCCCGGGCGCGACCGTCGGCCCGTTCTCCTACCTGCGCGCGGGCACCTCGCTCGGCGCGAAGGGAAAGATCGGCGGCTTCGTCGAGACGAAGAACGCGCGGATCGGCGAGGGCGCGAAGGTCCCGCACCTCAGCTACGTCGGGGACGCGGAGATCGGCGAGGGCACCAACATCGGCGCCGCGACGATCTTCGCGAACTACGACGGCGTCGAGAAGCACCGCACCACCGTCGGCCGCCACGTCCGGGTCGGCTCGGACAGCGTGCTCGTGGCCCCCGTCACCATCGGCGACGGCGCCGCGACCGGCGCCGGCACCACGGTGCGCAAGGACGTGCCGCCGGGGGCGCTCGCCGTGAACGCGGGCTCGCAGCGGAACGTGGAAGGATGGACCCTGCGACGCCGTGCGGGGACCGAGGCCGAGGCCGCGGCTCGTGCCGCCCTCGACGGGACGGATCCCTCCGCCGCCGACGCCGCGTCCGGAACGGCCGAGGGCCACAGCGACGACAGCAAGGAGCAGGGGCAGCGATGAGCGGAATCGTCACCACGGGGGAGAAGCGGCTCGTGCTCGCCTCCGGCAGGGCCCACCCGGTCCTCGCGCAGGAGGTCTCCCAGGAGCTCGGCGTCGAGGTCCTCCCGATGGACGCCTGGGACTTCGCCAACGGCGAGATCTACGTGCGCTACGGCGAGTCCGTGCGCGGCAGCGACGCCTTCGTCCTGCAGTCCCACCCGGCGCCCATCAACACCTGGGTGATGGAGCACCTGATCATGATCGACGCGCTCAAGCGGGCCTCCGCCAAGCGCATCACCGCGATCTCCCCGAGCTTCCCCTACGCGCGCCAGGACAAGAAGCACCGCGGCCGCGAGCCGATCTCCGCCCGCCTCATGGCGGATCTCTACGAGACCGCCGGCATCGACCGCATGATGTCCGTGGACCTCCACGCCCCGCAGGTGCAGGGCTACTTCAGCCGGCCGGTGGACCACCTCATGGCGCTCCCGATCCTCGCGGACTACGTGAGCCGGAAGTACGGCTCCGAGGACATCGCCGTCGTCTCCCCGGACGCCGGGCGCATCCGCGTCGCGGAGCAGTGGGCCAAGCGCCTGGGCGGCGTGAACCTCGCGTTCATCCACAAGTCCCGGGACCCGAAGCGGCCCAACCAGGCGGTCGCGAAGCGCGTGATCGGCGACATCTCCGGCAAGACCTGCATCCTCGTGGACGACATGATCGACACCGCCGGCACGATCGTGCAGGCCGTCGAGGCGCTCACGAAGAACGGCGCCTCCTCGGTCGTCATCGCGACCACGCACCCGATCCTCTCCGATCCGGCCGCGCAGCGCCTGCGCGACTCCGGTGTGCGCGAGGTGGTCTGCACCAACACCCTCCCGATCCCCGAGGAGAAGCAGTTCGAGGAGCTCACGCAGCTCTCGATCGCGCCGCTCATCGCCCGGGCGATCCGCGCGGTCTTCGACGACGGCTCGGTGACGAGCCTCTTCGACGGCGAGGTCTGAGGCCCCGCCCGGGACAGCCGTCGCGCGCAAGGGCCCGCATCCCAGACCGGGGATGCGGGCCCTTCCGTCGTCCGGGCCGTGCCCGGCCCGGCAGGAGCGCGGCTCAGATCAGCCAGGCCGCGCGGTCGCCGACGAGCCGGCGCCACGCGGCGCCGAGGCCCAGGTGGTCGCCCGCGCCGACGGCGGCGAGCGCGACGACGAGCACGCCGTGCACGAGGTGCTCGTCGATCACCGGGTTCGTGGTGAGCGGGAACGAGGCGAGGTACATGAGCGCGTACATCGCGGCGCCGGAGACGGCGGCGATGCGCATGCCGATCCCGAGCACGAGCGCCATCCCGATCCCGAGCAGGCCCGCCATGAACAGCACGTCGGTGACGGGGTTCAGGGACAGCCAGAACCGCCACAGGCCCGCGAACGGGTTGCCCGCCTCGATCGCCCCGCCGAGGAAGCCGGCGGTCGGGGAGCCGCCGCGGATCCAGGCGCGGTCCGCGGGCGTCGCGAAGCCGAGGCCGACGGTCTTGTCGAGGAATGCCCACAGGAAGGTGAGGCCCAGCAGGATGCGGACCACGCCGAGCAGCGTGAGACCCGCGCGGGCGGGGGCGGCGGTGCCGCGGGCGGAGGTGGCGGCGGAGGAGGAGGGGACGGCGGTGGTCATGATCTTCCCGGTGTCGGGACGGAGGCTCGCTCCGTCGGCTGTCGCTGACGTGATCGAGACTAGGGAGCCCTGCAGGTCGCAGGACGGGACCAGCGTCCCTGCCCGGAGCGCGTGCGCCGGGCACCCGAGCAGCGATCGTCGTCACCTCCCGTGCGGACCGGGCGCCGGTGCGTGCTATCTTCTCGAGGTCACTTCGGCGAGGGGACGCCCCGGGCGTCCCGTGATCGACGCGGTGCGGTCCCTCCGGCGCTCGGCGCCGGATCGGGTCCGTCGTGTCCTCGCCCCGCGATGCACGACCCCCGATCACGAGGAGAACCCCCATGGCTGAGACCCTGAACGTCGAGCTGCGCGACGAGTTCGGCAAGGGCGCCGCCCGCCGCATCCGCGCCGAGCACAAGATCCCCGCCGTCCTCTACGGCCACGGCGAGGCCCCCCTGCACCTGGTGCTCCCGGGCCACGAGACCGCGCTGGCCGCCCGCAACTCCAACGCCCTGCTGGACCTCCAGCTGGCCGACGGCACCTCGCACCTGGCGCTCATCAAGGAGATCCAGCGCCACCCGCTGCACCGGACCCTCACCCACCTCGACCTCATCATCGTCAAGCGCGGCGAGAAGGTCGAGGTCGACATCCCCGTGACCGTCACCGGCGAGCCCGTCGCCCCGGCGATCTCGGTCGTGGACCTCCAGGCCCTCACCCTCTCCGTCGACGCCCTCCACGTGCCCGAGCACGTCGAGATCTCCGTCGACGAGAAGGTCGACGGCGACCAGGTCTTCGCCGGCGACGTCACCCTCCCCGCCGGCGCCGAGCTGGTCACCGACGCCGAGCTGCTCGTCGTCGCGATCCAGATCCCGCGCGTCCAGGAGGAGCCGGAGGCCGAGGACGCCGAGGGCGCCGAGGGCACCGACTCCGAGGCTGCCGAGGAGGAGTCCTCCGAGCAGGAGTGACGATCCTCGGATCACACCGACCCGCCGGGGCGTCGCGCAGCAGCGCGGCGCCCCGGTAGGTTTCTCCCGGGGCCCCGGTATGCCGGAGGCCCCTCTCGTCATGTTCAGGAGGAGCACGTGAGCACGTCCGACCGCAGCGCGGGCACGTATCTGGTGATCGGCCTCGGCAACCCCGGGGACCGCTACGCCGCGACCCGCCACAACGTGGGCCAGATGGTGCTGGACCACATCGCGGCCGCGACGAGGTCGCGGTTCTCCGCCGCCCGCCGTGCCCAGGCCGTCGTCGTCGAGGGCAGGCTGGGCCTCCCCGGTGCGGACGAGCGGGTCGTGCTCGCGAAGCCCTCCACCTACATGAACACCTCGGGCGGTCCCGTCAAGGCGCTCGCGAGCTACTACGACGTGCCGCCCGAGCGCGTCATCGTGGTCCACGACGAGGTCGACATCCCCTTCGACTCCGTGCGCCTCAAGCGCGGCGGCGGCGAGGGCGGCCACAACGGTCTGCGCGACATCACCAAGGCCCTCGGGACGAAGGACTACCTGCGCGTGCGGGTCGGCGTGGGCCGGCCCCCGGGCAGCAAGGACACCGCGGACTTCGTGCTCTCCCCGTTCAGCTCGACGGAGCGGAAGAGCCTGGACCTGCTCGTCTCCGACGCGGCGGACGCTGTCGAGGCGCTCGTGCTGCAGGGCCTCACCGCCGCCCAGCAGCGATTCCACTCCCCGGAGGCCCGATGACCCCCACCGCCCCGCTCGCCCCGCTGCTCGACCTGATCGCCGACGGGCGCGACCTCACCGCGATCCGCGAGCTCGTCGCCTCCGGGACGGCCGACGGCAGCGGCGGCGACATGGTCGCGGCGACCGGGCTGTTCCCCTTCGCGGTCGCGGACCTCGCGCGCGCCTCCAGCGCCGAGAGCCCGCTCGTCGTCGTCACCCCGACGACGCGCGCCGCCGAGGACCTCCGCTCTGCGCTCGGCGCCCTCGTGGGCACCGAGCACCTCGCCGAGCTCCCCGCCTGGGAGACCCTTCCCCATGAGCGGCTCTCCCCGCGCGCGGACACCGTCGCCCGGCGTCTCGCGACGCTGCGGCGGATCGCGCACCCCGAGACCGAGCGTCCCGTGCACGTGCTGCTCATGCCCGTGCGCTCGCTGCTCCAGCCGATCGCCGCGGGCCTCGGCGACCTCCGGCCGGTCCGCGCCGCGGTGGGGGACACCTATGCCCTCGAGGACCTCGAGCAGGACCTCGTCGACGCCGCCTATGCGCGCGTGGACATGGTGGAGAAGCGGGGGGAGTTCGCCGTGCGCGGCGGCATCCTCGACGTCTTCCCGCCCACCGAGCCGCACCCGGTGCGCGTGGACCTCTTCGGCGACGAGGTGGAGGACGTCCGCTACTTCTCCGTCGCCGACCAGCGCTCCCTGGACCCGGCCCCGCACGGCCTCGACGCCCCGCCCTGCCGGGAGATCCTGCTGACCCCGGCCGTGCGCGAGCGCGCCCGGGTGATGGCGGAGGACCTCCCCGGCGTCGCCGAGATGCTCCAGCGCATCGCCGCGGGCATCGCCGTGGACGGCATGGAGTCCCTCAGCGCCGTGCTCGTCGAGGAGATGCAGCAGGTGGCGGATGTCCTCCCCGCCGGCGCGCGCTTCCTGCTCATGGACCCCGAGAAGATCCGCGCCCGTGCCGCGGAGCTCGTCGCGACGACGGACGAGTTCCTCGCGGCGGCCTGGTCGAGCGCCGCCGCCGGCGGCGGGCTGCCGATCGACGTGGGCGCCGCGAGCTTCGTCCCGCTCTCCGAGGCGAAGGGCCACGCCCGTGCGGGCGGCCGGCCCTGGTTCACGCTCGCCGCCTTCGGGCTCGAGACGGACGTCGACCTCACGGCCACGACCGCGGCCACGCACCCCGGCTACTCGGGGAAGCCCGGGGACGCCGCCCAGGACCTCGAGCGCCGCCGCCAGGACGGCTGGCGCATCATCGCGACGCTCGCCGGCCAGGGCTCCGCCCGCCACGCGAGCGAGAACCTGCGCGCGGAGGGCCTCCCCGCCGTCTACGCGGACCACCTCGAGGGCCCGGTCGCCGAGGGCGAGGCCGTGGTCACCGTCGGCCCGTTCCCCGAGGGGCTCGTCGACGAGGACGCGAAGGTCCTGCTCGCCTCCGAGCGCGACCTCACGGGCAAGTCCGGCGCCCGCCGCGGCGAGGAGCGGCGCATGCCCTCGCGCCGCCGCAACGTGGTGGACCCGCTGCAGCTGCGGCCCGGCGACTTCGTCGTGCACTCCCATCACGGCGTGGGCCGGTTCGTCGAGATGACGAGCCGCACCGTGGGCGCCGGGGCGAAGGCCACGACCCGCGAGTACCTCGTCATCGAGTACTCGGCCTCGAAGAAGGGCCAGCCCGGCGACCGCCTCTACGTCCCGAGCGACCAGCTCGACCAGGTCACGAAGTACGTCGGCGGGGAGGAGCCGAGCGTCAACCGCATGGGCGGCGCGGACTGGGCCAAGACGAAGTCCCGCGCCCGCAAGGCGATCCGGGAGATCGCGGACGAGCTCGTGCGCCTGTACTCGGCGCGGCAGTCCGCGCCCGGCCACGCCTTCGCCCCGGACACGCCCTGGCAGCGGGAGCTCGAGGACGCCTTCGAGTTCATCGAGACCCCGGACCAGCTCTCCGCCCTCGACGACGTCAAGGGGGACATGGAGAAGTCGGTGCCGATGGACCGGCTCATCCTCGGCGACGTCGGCTACGGGAAGACGGAGATCGCCGTGCGCGCGGCCTTCAAGGCCGTGCAGGACGGCAAGCAGGTCGCCGTGCTCGCGCCCACGACCCTGCTCGCCCAGCAGCACCTCGACACCTTCACCGAGCGGTACACGGGCTTCCCCGTGACCGTGAAGGGCCTCAGCCGCTTCCAGTCCGCGGCGGACTCGCAGGCGACGATCGACGGTCTGCTCGACGGCTCCGTCGACGTCGTCATCGGCACCCATCGCCTGCTCACCGGGCAGGTGCGCTTCAAGGACCTCGGGCTGCTCATCATCGACGAGGAGCAGCGCTTCGGCGTCGAGCACAAGGAGACGCTCAAGGCGCTGCGGACCGACGTCGACGTGCTCGCCATGTCGGCCACACCGATCCCGCGCACGCTCGAGATGGCCGTCACGGGCATCCGCGAGATGTCGACCCTCGCGACGCCGCCGGAGGAGCGCCACCCGGTGCTCACCTACGTCGGCGCCCAGGAGGACAAGCAGGTCACCGCCGCGATCCGGCGCGAGCTGCTGCGCGAGGGCCAGGTGTTCTACGTGCACAACCGGGTCGAGGACATCGACCGCGTCGCCGCGCACCTGCGCGAGCTGGTCCCCGACGCCCGGGTCCAGGTCGCCCACGGCAAGATGAACGAGCACCAGCTCGAGCGGGTCATCCTCGACTTCTGGGAGCGGGAGTTCGACGTCCTCGTCTGCACCACGATCGTGGAGACGGGCCTGGACATCGCGAACGCGAACACGCTCATCGTGGAGAACGCGGACCGCTTCGGCCTCTCGCAGCTGCACCAGCTGCGGGGCCGCGTGGGCCGCTCGAGCGAGCGCGCCTACGCCTACTTCCTCTACAACGCCACGAAGCCGCTCACCGAGACGGCCCACGACCGGCTCACGACCCTCGCGACGAACACCGACCTCGGCGCGGGCATGCGGGTCGCGATGAAGGACCTCGAGATCCGCGGCGCGGGCAACCTGCTGGGCGGCGAGCAGTCCGGCCACATCGCCGGGGTGGGCTTCGACCTCTACGTGCGGATGGTGGGGGAGGCCGTCGCGGCCTTCCGCGGCGAGTCGACCGCGCCGGAGAAGGAGATCCGCGTCGAGCTCCCCGTGGACGCGCACCTCCCGCACGACTACATCCCCTCGGAGCGGCTGCGGCTCGAGGCCTACTCGAAGCTCTCGGCCGTGCGCGAGGTCGCCGAGATCGAGCAGGTCGCGGCGGAGCTCGTGGACCGCTACGGCCCGCTGCCGGAGCCGGTGTCCCTGCTCCTGGACGTCGCGAGGTTCCGGATCGACGCCCGCGCGGCCGGCATCGACGAGGTGCAGGCCCAGGGCAAGATGATCCGCTTCGCGCACGTCGAGCCCGCGGACTCGGTCGCGATGCGCATGAAGCGGCTGTTCCCCGGGACGATGCTCAAGCCGGCCGTGCGGCAGGTGCTCGTGCCGCGGCCGACGACCGCGCGCTTCGGCGGCACCGAGCTGCGCGACCATGCGCTGCTGGACTGGGCGCGCGAGGTCATGCGCACCCTCGTGCCGGCCGCCGCCGAGCAGATCTCGCGGTCCGACGGCGAGTGATCCGCCGCGGGTAGCCTCGGGGACGTGAGCGAGCACCGAGACCGGACCCTGGCCGCACCGACCCCCGAGGCCCCCGCCGGGGCCGTCGTCCCGCGGGACGGTGCTCGGAGAGGGGAGGCCCTGCTGCGGGCGGTGGAGGTCATGGAGGCGCTGCGCGCCCCGGACGGCGACGCCTGGTCCCACACGCAGACCCATGCCTCGCTCGCGCGCTACCTGCTCGAGGAGACCCACGAGGTGCTCGAGGTGATCGACGACCCCGCGGCGCACGGCCCGGGGGCGCTGCGCGACGAGCTCGGCGACCTGCTCTTCCAGATCCTCTTCCACGCCCGGATCGGGCAGGAGGAGGAGCCCGCCTGGGACGTCGACGACGTGGCCCGCTCCTTCGTCGCGAAGATGGAGCGCCGCAACCCCCACGTGTTCGGCCCGCGGCGGGACGCCGCGCTCGAGGACCCGGCGGACGTCGAGGCGATCATCGCGCAGTGGCATGCGGTGAAGGCGCAGGAGAAGGCCGCCGCCTCGGGGAGCGCGGACGGCCCCGACCCCCGGCGCGCCTGGTCCGAGGGGATCCCGGCCGCGCTCCCGGCCCTCCAGCGCGGCGCCAAGATGGTGCACCGCGCCCGCTCCGCCGGGGCCCTCGACGCGCTGCTCGCCGCCGCGGATGCCGAGGTGGCGGCAGGGGTGCATGGTCCCGGCGGCTCCGGGACCGAGGCCGAGGACGACGAGCTCGCGCGGGCCCTGCTCGACCTCGTCGTCGCCGCGGAGGAGCGGGACACCGACCCGGAGACGGCGCTGCGCTCGCTGCTCGCCCGCGCCGATGCGCGGGTCGCCCGGGCACGCGGGGCGCTCGCGGACGGGACCGCCTAGACTGTCCGGCGGTGGGTCAGCGTCGACCGGCCATGACGGAACTTCATCCGATGGAAGGAACAGCACATGGCAGCTCTGATCGATGCCGTCCACGCCCGCGAGATCCTGGACTCCCGCGGCAACCCCACCGTCGAGGTGGAGGTCCTCCTCGACGACGGCACCTTCGCCCGCGCCGAGGTCCCCTCCGGCGCCTCGACCGGCGCCTTCGAGGCCGTCGAGCGTCGTGACGGCGACAAGGGCCGATACCTGGGCAAGGGCGTCGAGCAGGCCGTCGCGGCCGTCATCGACGAGCTCGGCCCGGCCGTCGTCGGCTTCGACGTGCAGGAGCAGCGCGCGATCGACCAGGCGATGCTCGAGCTCGACGGCACCGCCAACAAGGGCAAGATCGGCGCCAACGCGATCCTCGGCGTCTCGCTCGCCGTCGCGAAGGCCGCCGCGGACTCCGCTGGCGTCCCGCTCTACCAGTACCTGGGCGGCCCGAACGCCCACGTCCTGCCCGTCCCGATGATGAACATCCTCAACGGCGGGTCCCACGCGGACTCCAACGTCGACATCCAGGAGTTCATGATCGCGCCGATCGGCGCGGAGACCTACAGCGAGGCCCTGCGCACCGGCGCCGAGGTCTACCACCAGCTGAAGTCCGTGCTCAAGGAGCGCGGCCTGTCCACGGGCCTGGGCGACGAGGGCGGCTTCGCGCCGAACCTCGAGTCCAACCGTGCGGCGCTCGACCTCATCGTCGAGGCCATCGAGAAGGCCGGCTTCGTGCCGGGCAAGGACGTCGCGCTCGCGCTCGACGTCGCCGCCTCGGAGTTCTTCTCCGACGGCGCCTACACCTTCGAGGGCGCGAAGAAGTCCTCCGAGGAGATGGCCGCGTACTACGCCGAGCTCGTCGCCTCCTACCCGCTGGTCTCGATCGAGGACCCGCTGGACGAGGAGGACTGGGAGGGCTGGAAGACCATCACCGCCCAGCTCGGCGACACGGTCCAGCTCGTGGGCGACGACCTCTTCGTCACCAACCCGGAGCGCCTGGGCCGCGGCATCGACGAGCGCGCCGCCAACGCCCTCCTCGTGAAGGTCAACCAGATCGGCTCGCTCACGGAGACCTTCGACGCCGTCGAGCTCGCGCACCGCGCGGGCTTCAAGGCGATGATGTCCCACCGCTCCGGCGAGACCGAGGACACGACGATCGCGGACCTCGCCGTCGCCACCAACTGCGGCCAGATCAAGTCCGGTGCGCCCGCCCGCGGCGAGCGCGTCAACAAGTACAACCAGCTGCTCCGCATCGAGGAGGAGCTGGACGAGGCGGGCACCTACGCCGGTGCCGCCGCCTTCCCGCGTTTCACGCCCGCGAAGGGCTGAACCCTCAGGTCGAGGCGGTAGCCTTCGGGCATGACCTCGAAGCGACCGGGCGCCCCGCGATCAGCGAGGCGCCCGGTCCCTGCGTCCGGGGGCCGACGCGCCGGCGGCGCGCCCGGCGCCGGCCCGTCCGCCCGGGGCTCCCGGGCGTCGGGCCGCTCCTCCTCCGCGGGGACCACCAGCGACCGCCATCGCGGCCCCGCCGCGGCCTCCCGACCCCGCACCACCTCCTCCTCCGCCGCGGCGGAGGACGGTCCGGGCATCACCATCACCCGTCGCACGCTCGTGCTGGTGACCCTCGTCGTGGTCGCCCTCGCCGCGCTCGTGCCGACGATCAACTCCTACGTCGCGCAGCGCCAGCAGCTCGCGGCCCTGCACGACCAGGTCTCGCAGCAGCAGGACGAGGTCGACGAGCTGCAGTCCGAGGTCGACCGCTGGCAGGACCCGGCCTTCGTCGCCGCCCAGGCCCGTGAGCGGCTCCTGTTCGCGATGCCGGGGGAGACCCAGTACCGCCTCACCGACACCTCCGGCCGGGACGTCCCCCTCACCGAGGACGAGCAGGCCGTCGAGGCCTCCGCGAGCGGTGAGTGGTTCTCGACCCTCTGGGACAGCCTCGAGGGCGCGAGCCGCCTGACCGCGGAGGACATCCCCGACGAGACCGGATCGGACTCCCCGGAGGACGCCGAGACCACCGATCCCGCCGACACCCCGACCCCCAGCAGCACCGAGGACGCCACCCCGTGACCACCGCCCCCGCCCCCGACGCCGCGGCCCTGCCGCCGCTCCCCTTCGAGTCGCCCGCGACCGCCGAGGACCTCGCCGCGATGCGCGAGCAGCTCGGCCGCGACATGCGTGGCGTCGTCTCGATCGCCCGGCGCTGCGGCTGCGGCCGTCCCGCGGTGGTCCGCACCCGGCCCCGTCTCGAGGACGGCACGCCGTTCCCCACCTCGCTGTACCTCACGCTCCCGTGGCTGACCCTGGACATCTCGCGGATCGAGGCGACCGGGCGCATGGCCGAGCTCACCGAGCGGCTCGGCGAGGACGCCGAGCTCGCCGCCGGCTACGCCCGCGCCCATGAGCGCTACATCGCGCGCCGCGACGAGCTCGGCCGCGCCGAGGAGGTCGCGAGCGTGAGCGCGGGCGGCATGCCCACCCGCGTGAAGTGCCTGCACGCGCTCGCGGGCCAGGCCCTCGCCGAGGGGCCCGGGGTGAATCCTGTCGCGGACGAGGTCCTCGCGGGGATCCCCGGGGTGACCCCGGAGCTGGTCTGCCGCTGCGCCTCCGAGGAGGACGCCTCCGACGCCGCCGGTGCTCAGGGGACCCCCGCATGAGCGCCCCCGTCGCCGCGATCGACTGCGGCACCAACTCGATCCGCCTGCTCATCGCGCGGCGCGACCCGTCCACCGGCGCCATGGTGGACCTCGAGCGCCGCCTGGAGATGGTCCGCCTGGGGTACGGCGTGGACCGCACCGGTCGCTTCGACCCCGCGGCCGTGGAGCGCACGCTCGAGGCGGCCCGCGGCTATGCCGCGCTCATCGCGCAGCACGGGGCCCGGGAGCTGCGCTTCGTGGCGACCTCGGCGACCCGCGACGCCGCGAACCGCGACGTGTTCATCGACGGCATCCGCGAGATCCTCGGCGTCCAGGTCGAGGTGATCAGCGGCGAGGAGGAGGCGGCGCTGTCCTTCCGCGGCGCCGTGAGCACGCTGCCGCAGCTCCCCGCCGGTCCGCGCGTCGTCGTCGACATCGGCGGCGGGTCCACGGAGCTCGTCCTCGGCACCGAGGAGCCGGAGGCGCGGATCAGCCTGGACATCGGCTCCGTGCGGCTCACGGAGCGCCACCTGCGCTCGGACCCGCCCATGGCGGAGGAGATCGCGGCCGCGGCCGCGGACGTCGACGCGCTGCTCGACACGGCCGCGGAGCGCCTGCCGCTGCAGGAGGCGACGTCCCTCGTGGGCACGGCCGGCACCGTCACGACGGTCACGGCGGTCGCCGAGGGGCTCACCGAGTACCGGCCGGACGTGGTCCACGGGGCCACGCGGTCGATCGAGGACGCGGTCGCCGTGTGCGAGCGCCTGCTCGCCATGACGCGCGAGGAGCGCGGCGAGCTCGGGATCATCCATCCCGGTCGCATCGACGTCATCGGCGCCGGCGCGCTCATCTGGGCGCGGATCCTCCGACGGGTCGCCGGGGTCTCCGCGGTGACGACGACGGTGACGAGCGAGCACGACATCCTCGACGGGATCGCGCTCGACGTCCTGGACCGCGTCGAGGCCCGGGATCGCTGAGCAGACGTCCGAGGAGTGCACCCGTTTTGGAACCGGGGCCCGACGGTTCTAGGCTGGGCGACATGAACACCACCTTCGGCGGCAAGCCCCATGTCCTGATCCTCGGCGGCGGATCCGTCGGTCTGACGACCGCGTCCGAGCTGCGCAAGACCCTCGGCACGGAGGTGGCGATCACGATCGTCGACCCGCGCCCCTACATGACCTACGCGCCCTTCCTCCCCGAGGTCGGCGCGGGCAGCATCGATCCCCGCAACGTGCTCGCGCCCCTGCGCAAGATCCTCCCCGGCACCAAGGTCGTCACCGGCGGCGTCTCGGCGATCCGCAGCGCGGACAACACCGTCGTCGTCACGACCGAGGACGGCGCGCAGCTCGAGATCGCCTACGACTACCTCGTCGTGGGCCTCGGCGCCGTGCCGCGCCTCCTCCCGATCCCCGGCCTGGCCGAGAACGCGATCGGCTTCAAGCAGGTCGAGGAGGCCATCACGGTCCGCGACAAGATCCTCGCGAACCTCGCCGAGGCCGCCTCGACGAAGGACCCGAAGGTCCGCAAGCGCCTGCTCACCTTCACCTACATCGGCGGCGGGTTCGCCGGCGGCGAGGCCGTGACCGAGGCCGAGGACATGGTCCGCGACGCGCTGCGCTACTACCCCGACCTGCACGCCTCGGACATCCGCTTCGTGCTCATCGACGCGGCGCCGTTCGTGTTCCCCGAGCTCACCGAGGACCAGCGCGCCTACGTGCTGAACCAGCTGCGCGAGCGCGGCATCGAGGTCAAGCTCGAGACCTTCCTGAACTCCGCCGAGAACGGCGTCATCAAGACGTCCGACGGCGACGAGTTCGAGACCGACCTCCTCGTGTGGAACGCCGGCGTCAAGCCCAACCCGATCCTCATGGACGAGGAGTCCTCGGACCTCCCCGTCGTCACGGAGCGCGGGCCGCTCATGGGCAAGCTCGACACCCTCGCGGATCTCCGCGTGAACGGCGCCGAGGGCCCGATCGACAACGTCTTCGCCGGGGGCGACTGCGCCGCGGTGCCGGATCTCGCCTCGGGCGAGGGCAAGTTCTGCCCGCCCAACGCCCAGCACGCGACGCGTCAGGGCAAGCGGATCGCGGACAACGTCGCGCGCTCCGTCCAGGGCCGCCCGCTCGTGGACTACTACCACAAGAACCTCGGCGTCATGGCGACGCTGGGCATGTACAAGGGCGTCGGCCGGCTCATGCTGGGCGACAAGGAGATCGACGTGCGCGGTCTCCCGGCGTGGGCCATGGCCCGTGCGTACCACGTGTACGCGATGCCGACCCTGGGTCGCAAGGCCGCCGTGCTCGCGGGCTGGGCCTCGAACCTGGTCTCGCGCCGCGACATCATCGGCATCCCGCAGTCGGCCGATCCCCGCGCCGCCTTCGAGCTCGCCGCGAACTCCGGTCCCAAGAAGAAGTGACCGCCGGGCGGCAGCGCCGCCCACCCCGCCGACCTCGTCGGCACCGCTCGTGAAGGGCCCCGGACCTCGTGTCCGGGGCCCTTCCGCATGCCGGCGTCCCGTCGGTCACCTCCGTCGGCCGACGGCGAGGTGACACGCTATGCTGTGACCGAATGTGATCAGCGAATGCAGCACCCGAGCATGAACAGTCATCCTGGGTGGGGAGAGGGAGAACGGCCATGGAGATCGTCATCGCGCAGGACGCGGCCGCCGGGGCGCGCGCCGTGGCCGACGAGTTCGAGCAGGTCCTCCGGGCCGAGGACGCCCCGGTGCTGGGCCTCGCGACCGGCTCCTCGCCGGTCGCCGCCTATGCGGAGCTGATCCGCCGCCACCGGGAGGAGGGGCTCTCCTTCGCGGGTGCCCGCGCCTTCCTCCTGGACGAGTACGTGGGCCTGCCCGCGGGCCACCCGCAGAGCTACCACCGGTTCATCCGCGAGCAGCTCGTGGACCACGTGGACCTCGAGAGCGACGCCGTCCTCTCGCCGGACGGCGCCGCGGCGGACCCGGCCGAGGAGGCCGTGCGCTACGACGCCGCGATCGCCGCCGCCGGGGGAGTGGACCTCCAGATCCTCGGGATCGGCGTCAACGGCCACATCGCCTTCAACGAGCCCGGCAGCTCGCTCGCCTCGCGCACCCGCGTCGTCGCCCTCACGCGCTCGACCATCGAGGCGAACGCGCGCTTCTTCGACCGCGCCGAGGACGTCCCGCGCCATGCCCTCAGCCAGGGCCTCGGCACCATCCGTGAGGCGCGCCGGATCGTGCTCACCGCGACCGGGGAGCAGAAGGCGGCCGCGATCGCCCAGCTCGTCGAGGGCGCGGTGAGCGCCCGCTGGCCGGCGACCGTGCTCCAGCTGCACCCGCACGTGACGGTCGTCGTGGACGAGGCGGCCGCGTCCCGGCTCGTGCTCGCCGAGGACTACCGCACCGCCCGCTGATCGGCGGGCCTGCGCCCCGGGACGGCCGTCGTCGCGGGCGCGGGCGGAGGCTGGTCACAGTTCGGGGCCCCGGGCGATCCCGAGAGGGAGCGCGGAGGACGCGGCCGATACGATTCCCGCATGCAGGCTGATCCCTCCTCCGGCGGCGCAGCGAGCGTCGCGACCCGATCCCCCCTGGACCGCTACTTCCACCTGAGCGAGCGCGGGTCGACCGTCGCGCGCGAGGTGCGCGGCGGCCTCGTCACCTTCTTCTCGATGTGCTACATCGTGGTGCTGAACCCGCTCATCATCGGCACCGTGCCCGATTCGACGGGGCACTACCTGGGCGGCGGCACCGAGCCCAACCTCGCGGCGGTTGCGGCCGGCACCGCTCTCGTGGCCGGCGTGCTGACCCTCCTCATGGGCGCCTGGGCGAAGTTCCCGCTCGCGCTCGCGGCGGGCCTGGGCCTGAACGCCTACCTCGCCTACTCCGTGGTCTCCCTGCCGGGCATGACCTGGGCCGGGGCGATGGGCCTCGTCGCGATCGAGGGCGTGCTGGTGCTCGTCCTCGTGCTCACCGGTTTCCGCAAGGCCGTCTTCGACGCCGTGCCGGCCTTCATGAAGACCGCGATCAGCGTGGGCATCGGACTGTTCATCGCCTTCATCGGCCTGTACAACGCCCGCTTCATCACCCACGCCGCCGGCACGCCGGTGCAGCTGGGCAACGACGGCTCCCTCACCGGCTGGCCCACGCTCGTCTTCGTCGTGGGCCTCGTGCTCATGCTCGTGCTGTGGGTGCGCAAGGTGCCCGGCGCGATCCTCATCTCGATCGTCACGGCGACCGTGCTCGCGACGATCATCGAGGCCGTCACCGGCATCGGGGCGTACTCCGACGGCACGCTCAGCGCGGCCAACCCCGAGGGGTGGAGCATGAACGTCCCGGCGCTCCAGGGCTCCCCGATCGCCCTGCCCGACTTCGCGACGCTCTTCCAGGTCGACCCGTGGGGCGGGATCCAGGCGGCGGGCGTCGTCGGCGCCTCCGTCATCGTCTTCTCCCTGCTGCTCGCCGACTTCTTCGACACGATGGGCACCATGGTCGCCGTCGCCGGCGAGGGCGACCTGCTCGACGAGAAGGGCGACATCCCCCATTCCCAGCGCATCCTCGTCGTCGACTCCCTCGCGGCCCTCGGCGGCGGCGTCGGCGGGGTCTCCTCGAACACGAGCTTCGTCGAGTCCACCTCCGGCGTGGCCGACGGCGCCCGCACGGGCCTCGCCTCGATCGTCACGGGTCTCGCGTTCCTGCTCGCGACCTTCCTGTCCCCGCTCGTCGCGGCCGTGCCCTACGAGGCGGCGACCCCGGCGCTGGTCATGGTCGGCTTCCTCATGATGACCAACGTGACCTCGATCGACTTCACGGACCCGGAGATCGCGATCCCGGCCTTCCTGACGATCATCTTCATGCCTTTCGCCTACTCGATCACCGTCGGCATGGGCGCCGGGTTCGTCATGTACGTGATCATCCGTCTCGTCCGCGGCAAGGTCCGCGAGGTGCACTGGCTCATGTACGTCATCGCCGCGATGTTCGTCGTGTACTTCCTGCGCGGCGCGATCGAGGGCCTGCTGCTGTGAGCACGGAGGCGGGGACCGGGGAGGTCGGC
Organism: Brachybacterium sp. NBEC-018; assembly: GCF_024860185.1. Classification (NCBI taxonomy): domain Bacteria; kingdom Bacillati; phylum Actinomycetota; class Actinomycetes; order Micrococcales; family Dermabacteraceae; genus Brachybacterium; species Brachybacterium sp. NBEC-018. Next base: position 2,927,384 of record NZ_CP100650.1, on the reverse strand, counting down.
GACGAGCAGCTCGCGGCGGAGCTGCGCCGCGTGCTGCTGGTCTCCTCCCGCGTGCTGCGCTCGCACACGGCCTCGGACGAGGTCTCCGCCTCGCAGTACTCGGTCCTCGCCTACCTCGAGCGCTCGGGGGAGTCCACCCCCGGCGCGCTCGCGAGCTTCGAGCACGTCTCCCCGCCGGTGATGACACGCATCCTCGCGCGGCTCGAGGAGGCCGGCCTGGTGGCCCGCACCGCCCATCCCCAGGACGGCCGGCAGGTCCTCGTCTCGCTCACGACGACCGGGGAGGAGCTCGTCCGGCGCGGCCGCGAGGAGCGGGACGAGTGGCTGCGCGGCCGGATCGGGGAGATCACCGACGAGGAGCGGCGCACGCTCGGCGAGGCGGTCGCGATCCTGCGCCGCACCCTCGTCGGCCCCCGCTGAGGAGCAGCCTCCTCCCGGGACCCGTCCCGCCACCGGATGCACGAACGGCCGGCCCCTCAGGGGGCCGGCCGTTCGTCGTGCGGGGAGGGCGCGAAGCCCGGATGTCTCAGGCGGTCGCGTCGAGCACGTGGTCGAGCACCGCGACGAGCGCCTCGACGTCGGACTCGGGCACCGCGGGGAAGGTGGCGATGCGGAGCTGGTTGCGCCCCAGCTTCCGGTACGGCTCGACGTCGACGACGCCGTGCGCACGCAGCACGGAGGTGATCGCGGTGGCGTCGATCGACTCGTCGATGTCGAGCGTCGTCACCACCTGGGAGCGGGCGGCCGGATCGGTCACGAAGGCCGTCACCTCGGGCCGACGGTCCGCCCACTGGTGCAGGAGTCCGGAGGTCGCCCGGGTGCGGGCGTCGGACCAGGCGAGACCGCCCTGCTCGAGCAGCCACTCGACCTGGTCGGCGAGCAGGGCCAGCGTCGCCACGGCGGGAGTGTTGAGCGTCTGGTCCTTGCGGGAGTTGTCGATCGCGGCCTGCAGGGAGAGGAACCCGGGGACCCAGCGGTCGGACTGCGCCTCGAGCCGGCCCGCGCGCTCGATCGCGGCGGGGGAGAGGAGCGACAGCCAGAGCCCGCCGTCGGAGGCGAAGGCCTTCTGGGGCGCGAAGTAGTACGCGTCCGTCCGGGAGACGTCCACCTGCGCGGCGCCGGCCACCGACGTCGCGTCGACGAGCACGAGCTGGTCCTCGCGGGCACCGGCGGGACGCTCCACGGGGACCATCACCCCGGTCGAGGTCTCGTTGTGCGGCCACGCGTAGGCGTCCACGTCCTCGTCGACGACGGGGCGGGGAAGGCTCCCCGGCTCCGCGGAGATCACGAGCGGGTCCAGGAGATGGGGAGCGGTGGTGGTCTCGGTCGCGAACTTCTGCGAGAACTCGCCGAGCACGAGGTGCTCGGAACGCCGCTCGACGAGGGCGATCGCCGCCACGTCCCAGAAGGCGGTCGAGCCGCCGTTGCCGAGGACGACCTCGTAGCCCTCCGGGAGCGAGAAGAGCTCCGCGAGGCCGCGACGCGTGCGGGCGACCAGCTCCTTGACGGGCTTCTGGCGGTGGGACGTCCCGAGGACGCCGCGGTAGGTGGTGCCGAGCGCGTCGACCTGCTCGTCGCGCAGTCGCGACGGACCGGAGCCGAACCGGCCGTCGGCGGGCAGCAGCGAGGTCGGGATGCTCAGCGCGCGGATCGCCTCGGCGCGGGCGGTGCGGGGATCGGTCATGGATGTGCTCCTCCGTCTCGTCGGCCCGGATGCTCTTCGGGGCGGGCCGAGGTCGAGGCCCATCCTGCCAGCGCGCCGCTCCCGGGGCGTGCCCGGTCCGGGCTCCGGGCTCCGGCGCTCCCTGCATCGCCATGGAGGTTTCCCTGGCATGATCGGGGCATGAGCCGTGCCGATCTGGACAAGAAGCCCTACGACGTCGCCGGGATGTTCGACAGCATCGCCGGTCGGTACGACCTCATGAACGACCTGGCGGCGCTCGGGCAGGTCCGCATGTGGCGCGAGCTGATGGTGGATGCCCTCGAGCTCGACGGGGACGACGCCGTGCTCGACCTCGCCGCGGGCACCGGGACCTCCTCGACCGCGATCGCGCGAGCGGGCGCCCGCGTGGTGGCCGCCGACTTCTCCCTCGGCATGATGACCGAGGGCAGGCGACGCGGGGCGCCGGTCCCCTTCGTCGGGGCGGATGCGCACCACCTCCCCTTCGCGGACGACTCCTTCGACGCGGCCGTCATCTCCTTCGGCCTGCGCAACGTCCAGGACCCCCGCCGCGGGATCGCGGAGATGACCCGCGTGGTGCGACCCGGGGGCCGGGTCGTGGTCTGCGAGTTCTCCACGCCCACGGCGCGCGTCCTGCGCACGGTCTACGAGCGCTACCTGCTGCGTGCGCTCCCTGTGGTCGCCTCCCGTTTCGCCACGACCTCGGACGCCTACGACTACCTCGCCGAGTCGATCCTCGACTGGCCGGATCAGCAGGAGCTGCGCGGCTGGTTCCAGGAGGCCGGCCTCGAGCACGTCCGCTACCGGAACCTCACCGGGGGGATCGTCGCGCTGCACCGCGGGTACGTCCCCGCAGCGGGGGAGGGGCCGACGGGCTCCTCGGCCGTCGGGGCACCGAAGGCACTCTGAGGAGCTGCCGGCCGGTCCGCACGTGCCGGCACGCAGGGGTACGCACACCGGCTGCGGCGACGGTGGATCCCCGGGGCGGCACCCCTGTCGAGGGCGGGGACACGGAACGCCCGCCCGGCCGGGCCGGTTCACGGCTCAGGTCCCCCTCTGACCTGCAGTGATGCCGGGAGCGAGAGGAAAGTGGCCGAGGCCACTCCGAAAAGGGGCCTCTCAAGTTGACCGGGCCCGGGGATCCACGTAATGTTCTTCCTTGTGCCCGGGAGATCGGGACAGCGGGAAGGCCAGAAGTGGCGGAACGCGAAATCGACTCCCACCAGGCGCTTCGGATAACTTCAGAACTGATGAGGCGCGGTTCACACCGCACCGAATTGACATGGAGAACCGGATCCCCTAAGTTATAGGGGTTGCCTCGGAGCGAGGAACTCGGAAGGGTTCTGATACTGAGTGCGCGTGCTGCTTGATATCTCAATAGCGTGTCTATTTGTTGATGCCAATATTTGATTGGCAGAATATACGGATGATTAGCAGTTACATGCTGGTTGTTTGTTTTTTTGTCAGGTTTATAGTTTTTCATGTTTTTTCATGGAGAGTTTGATCCTGGCTCAGGACGAACGCTGGCGGCGTGCTTAACACATGCAAGTCGAACGATGACGGCCGAGCTTGCTCGGTCTGATTAGTGGCGAACGGGTGAGTAACACGTGAGCAACCTGCCCTTCACTCTGGGATAACCTCGGGAAATCGGGGCTAATACCGGATATGAGCTCCTGTCGCATGGCGGGTGTTGGAAAGTTTTTCGGTGAAGGATGGGCTCGCGGCCTATCAGTTTGTTGGTGAGGTAGTGGCTCACCAAGGCGATGACGGGTAGCCGGCCTGAGAGGGCGACCGGCCACACTGGGACTGAGACACGGCCCAGACTCCTACGGGAGGCAGCAGTGGGGAATATTGCACAATGGGCGAAAGCCTGATGCAGCGACGCCGCGTGAGGGATGACGGCCTTCGGGTTGTAAACCTCTTTCAGCAGGGAAGAAGCGAAAGTGACGGTACCTGCAGAAGAAGCGCCGGCTAACTACGTGCCAGCAGCCGCGGTAATACGTAGGGCGCAAGCGTTGTCCGGAATTATTGGGCGTAAAGAGCTTGTAGGTGGCTTGTCGCGTCTGCCGTGAAAACCCGAGGCTCAACCTCGGGCGTGCGGTGGGTACGGGCAGGCTAGAGTGTGGTAGGGGAGACTGGAACTCCTGGTGTAGCGGTGAAATGCGCAGATATCAGGAAGAACACCGATGGCGAAGGCAGGTCTCTGGGCCATTACTGACACTGAGAAGCGAAAGCATGGGGAGCGAACAGGATTAGATACCCTGGTAGTCCATGCCGTAAACGTTGGGCACTAGATGTGGGGAACATTCCACGTTTTCCGCGTCGTAGCTAACGCATTAAGTGCCCCGCCTGGGGAGTACGGCCGCAAGGCTAAAACTCAAAGGAATTGACGGGGGCCCGCACAAGCGGCGGAGCATGCGGATTAATTCGATGCAACGCGAAGAACCTTACCAAGGCTTGACATGCACCGGACGACTCCAGAGATGGGGTTTTCTTCGGACTGGTGCACAGGTGGTGCATGGTTGTCGTCAGCTCGTGTCGTGAGATGTTGGGTTAAGTCCCGCAACGAGCGCAACCCTCGTTCCATGTTGCCAGCGCGTAATGGCGGGGACTCATGGGAGACTGCCGGGGTCAACTCGGAGGAAGGTGGGGACGACGTCAAATCATCATGCCCCTTATGTCTTGGGCTTCACGCATGCTACAATGGCCGGTACAAAGGGTTGCGAAACTGTGAGGTGGAGCGAATCCCAAAAAGCCGGTCTCAGTTCGGATTGGGGTCTGCAACTCGACCCCATGAAGTCGGAGTCGCTAGTAATCGCAGATCAGCAACGCTGCGGTGAATACGTTCCCGGGCCTTGTACACACCGCCCGTCAAGTCACGAAAGTCGGTAACACCCGAAGCCAGTGGCCCATCCTCGTGAGGGAGCTGTCGAAGGTGGGATCGGTGATTGGGACTAAGTCGTAACAAGGTAGCCGTACCGGAAGGTGCGGCTGGATCACCTCCTTTCTAAGGAGCTACACCAATGATTGGTGGCTGTCTGCTCACCCGCGTGTGGTGAGGATGGTTGCTCAAGGGTGGAACATCAACGAAGAGGCACTTCGCCGGCGGTGACCGGCTCTAGTACGACCCCGAGTGGGTCTGGAACGAGCGGGGGAGTCGTTGGTTTGAGGTGGAGGCACGCTATTGAGTTGTGAGGCTGCACGCAGCCCTGGCACTGGTCTTCGGGTCGGTGTGGGGTGTGTGGCTGGTCCTCCCCTGCATGGTCGGCGCGGTTGCGTTGGTGGTGTGGGTGTGGGGTTGTTTCTTGAGAACTACATAGTGGACGCGAGCATCTTGTAAGCAATTTTAGTGTCTTTGTGTTGCCAAGTCTTAAAGGGCACACGGTGAATGCCTTGGCAAGAGGAGCCGATGAAGGACGTGGGAGTCTGCGAAAAGCCTCGGGAAGGTGACAACCGACCTGTGATCCGAGGATGTCCGAATGGGGAAACCCACCAGGGGTCATGCCCTGGTACCCGCCACTGAATGTATAGGTGGTGTGGAGGGAACGCGGGGAAGTGAAACATCTCAGTACCCGCAGGAAGAGAAAACAAATAGTGATTCCGTGAGTAGTGGCGAGCGAAAGCGGATGAGGCTAAACCGAGCCTGTGTGATACCCGGCAGGGGTTGCAGGTTGGGGGTTGTGGGACGTGCTGGACTGTTCTGCCGGACGGTCGACGTGAATGTGTGATGGTAGTCGAAGTCGTGTTGAGTGCGACGGCGTAGAGGGTGTGACCCCCGTAGACGAAACTGTTGCATGGCGTTGGGCGCTGTTCCCGAGTAGCACCGGACCCGTGAAATCCGGTGTGAATCTGCCAGGACCACCTGGTAAGCCTGAATACTACCTCTTGACCGATAGCGGACAAGTACCGTGAGGGAAAGGTGAAAAGTACCCCGGGAGGGGAGTGAAATAGTACCTGAAACCGTGTGCTTACAATCCGTCGGAGCCTTACGGGGTGACGGCGTGCCTTTTGAAGAATGAGCCTGCGAGTTAGTGGTCGGTGGCGAGGTTAACCCGTGTGGGGTAGCCGTAGCGAAAGCGAGTCTGAACGGGGCGTTCAGTCGCCGGCTCTAGACCCGAAGCGAAGTGATCTATCCATGGGCAGTGTGAAGCGCGGGTAAGACCGCGTGGAGGCGCGAACCCACTTCAGTTGAAAATGGAGGGGATGACCTGTGGATAGGGGTGAAAGGCCAATCAAACTTCGTGATAGCTGGTTCTCCCCGAAATGCATTTAGGTGCAGCGTTGCGTGTTTCGTGCCGGAGGTAGAGCACTGGATAGGCGATGGGCCCCACCGGGTTACTGACCTTAGCCAAACTCCGAATGCCGGTACGTGAGAGCGCAGCAGTGAGACTGTGGGGGATAAGCTTCATAGTCGAGAGGGAAACAGCCCAGAACATCAGCTAAGGCCCCTAAGCGTGTGCTAAGTGGAAAAGGATGTGAAGTTGCTGAGACAACCAGGAGGTTGGCTTAGAAGCAGCCACCCTTGAAAGAGTGCGTAATAGCTCACTGGTCAAGTGATTTTGCGCCGACAATGTAGCGGGGCTCAAGTACACCGCCGAAGCTGTGTCATTCCGGTTCTGCCGGGATGGGTAGGGGAGCGTCGAGCAGCCAGCGAAGCCGCGGGGGAACCCAGTGGTGGAGGCTGTTCGAGTGAGAATGCAGGCATGAGTAGCGAAAGACGGGTGAGAAACCCGTCCGCCGATTGATCAAGGGTTCCAGGGCTAGGTTAATCCGCCCTGGGTTAGTCGGGACCTAAGGCGAGGCCGACAGGCGTAGTCGATGGACATCGGGTTGATATTCCCGAACCGATCGTAGGAGGACCCATACCGAGGCAGTCGATGCTAACCACCCGATCAGTCCTCTTGCCCTTCGGGGTGAGGGATGCTGTGAGGCTGGGAACCAAGGTTGTAGTAGGTCAGCGCGAGGGATGACGCAGAGAGGTAGCTTCCGCGGACTTAATGGAATAGTCCGTCTAAGCGTGCAGCCCGACCCCGGGTAATGCTGGGGTCATCAAGGGTCAGACGTGAAGGGGATCCCGTATGGGCGTAGGTGAGTGATCCTGTACTGCCAAGAAAAGTTCCGGCGTGACGAATACGGTCGCCCGTACCCTAAACCGACTCAGGTGATCAGGTAGAGAATACCAAGGCGTTCGAGAGAATCGTGGTTAAGGAACTCGGCAAAATGCCCCCGTAACTTCGGGAGAAGGGGGGCCTGAAGGGTGAGAGCCCTGAGGGCCGCAGAGACCAGGGAGAAGCGACTGTTTACTAAAAACACAGGTCCGTGCGAAGTCGTAAGACGCAGTATACGGACTGACGCCTGCCCGGTGCTGGAAGGTTAAGAGGACCGGTTAGCTCTTTGGAGCGAAGCTGAGAATTTAAGCCCCAGTAAACGGCGGTGGTAACTATAACCATCCTAAGGTAGCGAAATTCCTTGTCGGGTAAGTTCCGACCTGCACGAATGGCGTAACGACTTCTCCACTGTCTCAACCGCGAACTCGGCGAAATTGCATTACGAGTAAAGATGCTCGTTACGCGCAGCAGGACGGAAAGACCCCGGGACCTTTACTATAGTTTGGTATTGGTGTTCGGAACGGCTTGTGTAGGATAGGTGGGAGACTGGGAAGCATTCACGCTAGTGAGTGTGGAGTCATTGTTGAAATACCACTCTGGTCGTTCTGGATTCCTAACCTCGGTCCGTGATCCGGATCAGGGACAGTGCCTGATGGGTAGTTTAACTGGGGCGGTTGCCTCCCAAAAAGTAACGGAGGCGCTCAAAGGTTCCCTCAGCCTGGTTGGCAATCAGGTGTTGAGTGTAAGTGCACAAGGGAGCTTGACTGCGAGACAGACATGTCGGGCAGGTGCGAAAGCAGGAACTAGTGATCCGGCACCTCATTGTGGAATGGGTGTCGCTCAACGGATAAAAGGTACCCCGGGGATAACAGGCTGATCTTGCCCAAGAGCTCATATCGACGGCATGGTTTGGCACCTCGATGTCGGCTCGTCGCATCCTGGGGCTGGAGTTGGTCCCAAGGGTTAGGCTGTTCGCCTATTAAAGCGGTACGCGAGCTGGGTTTAGAACGTCGTGAGACAGTTCGGTCCCTATCCGCTGCGCGCGTTGGATATTTGAGAAGACCTGTCCCTAGTACGAGAGGACCGGGATGGACTGACCTCTGGTGTGCCAGTTGTTCTGCCAAGGGCATGGCTGGTTGGCTACGTCGGGAAGGGATAACCGCTGAAAGCATCTAAGCGGGAAGCCTGCTTCAAGATGAGATATCCGTGCCCCTTGTGGGTGAGAGGCCCCCAGTAGATGACTGGGTTGATAGGCCAGATGTGGAAGCACAGCAATGTGTGGAGCTGACTGGTACTAATGGCCGATGACTTATCAACATCAAAGTTTTTGTTTGCTGGTGTTCGCGTCCACTGTGTGGTTCTGGAGAAGCAACTCCTGCCATCGCGTCCCCGTGTGGGGGTGTGGTTGGTCAGGGCTGGTTGGTCTCGCCGTGTTACGGCGGTCATAGCATCGAGGAAACGCCCGGTTCCATTCCGAACCCGGAAGCTAAGCTCGATTGCGCCGATGGTACTGCACTCGGGAGGGTGTGGGAGAGTAGGTCGCCGCCGGACATCTTCATCGGGAAGGGTGGAGGACGTCGCTGGGATGCTCGTTCGAGTGTCTCGCCGTCCCCCGCCCTTCCCTTTTTTCATGCCCACTTCCCGGCGCTGCATTCGTGTCGGAGTCCCACGGCAGGGTGAAGGCGTGCCCCAGGGCGGCGCTGCGGCGTGGGCCGGCGCCTCACAGGTGGTGCCACCGACAGATCGGAGGCGCCGTACTGAGCGCCCGATAGGTGTCCTTGTCCTCGAGCGCGCCGGTCGCGCCGCGCGGCTCGGTCACCTCCTGCGGGCACGTCCCCGACAGCGAGGACGTGGGCTGCCGGGGTGCTGCGGACCTCGGTCGCAGAGCCGTGGCGACCGCTGACCATGCCGCGCGGGCGCCGTGCCCGCGCTGTGACGAGGGGCTGTGACCGGCGTCGTCACGGCCCGTCACACCCTGGTGAGAGCAGTCACGGGAGGCGGGGTTACCCACGCGTCGGGTCTGCGGGGTCCCCTACAGTGGGGGCGCGGAATCATCAACTGAAGAGGGACGGTCGCGTGGCTGAGCACAGCAGGAATGAAGGCGACCGCGGGGACGGCCAGCAGCGCCGGGAGGCCCGCGGTTCGTCGCAGGGAGCCCGGGACCAGCAGCGCCGCGACGGGGATCGCGGACGTCGTCCCGGGGGCCAGGACCGCCGCGACTCCGACCGTGGGTACCGAGGCTCCGATCGACCGCGCCGCGACGGAGATCGTCCGTTTCGCGGCGACGACCGCCAGCGCAAGGACGGGGACCGCCCGTTCCGCGGCGACGACCGCCAGCGCCGTGATGGGGACCGCCCGTTCCGCAGCAACGATCGACCGCGTCGCGAGGGTGAGGGCTCCTTCCGCGGCAGTGACCGCCCGCGTCGCAATGGTGATCGGCCGTACCGCAGCAATGACCGTCCGCGTCGCGATGGCGATCGGCCGTACCGCGGCGACGATCGACCGCGCCGTGAGGGTGACCGTTCCTTCCGCAGCAACGACCGTCCCCGCCGTGAGGGCGAGGGATCCTTCCGCGGGAACGATCGGCCGCGTCGTGACGGTGATCGTCCCTTCCGCAGCAACGATCGTCCCCGTCGCGATGGCGATCGTCCCTTCCGCAGCGATGACCGTCCCCGTCGTGACGGCGATCGTCCGTTCCGGGGCGACGACCGTCGCGGGCAGCAGGCACGCGGAGAACGTGGACCGTGGCGGGAGAACGGTGGCCGTCAGTACCGCGAGGAGCGTTCGTCGCGCCGCGGCGACGATCGCCGAGGGTCCTGGGAGGACCGCGGCGGTCGCCGTGACGACGATCGCGGCCGGCGCCCGTCCCGCGACGGGCACGGCTCGCGGGAGGACCGTGGATCGTGGTCCGGCGGCTCCCGCTCGTCCCGCCCGGGGCAGGAGGCGCGTGCGCAGCGCCCCGTGGAGCCGGAGATCCCCGAGGGCATCACCGGCGCGGAGCTCGACAAGGAGATCCGCGGCGAGCTCCGCGGCCTGAGCAAGGAGACCGCGGAGCGCGTCTCCCAGCACCTCGTCGCCGCCTTCGCGCTCGAGGAGGTCGCCCCGGAGATCTCGCAGGAGCACGCCCGCTTCGCCGCCCGTCTGGGCGGTCGCGTCGGCGTCGTCCGCGAGATGAACGGCATCCTGGCCTACCGGGCCGGCGACTACAGCACGGCCGTGCGCGAGCTCCGCACCTCGCTCCGCATCACCGGCCGCACCGATGTGCTCCCGATGATCGCGGACGCCGAGCGCGGCCAGGGCCGCCCCGAGCGAGCCCTCGACATCGCCGCCTCCGACGAGGCCGCGGGTCTGGGCGTCGATGCGTCCATCGAGCTGATGATCGTCGTGGCCGGAGCCTACGCGGACACCGGCGACGTCGAGACGGCTCTGCGCACGCTCGACATCCCGGCGCTGCGCCACAAGGTCAACGGCCGCTGGCAGGTGCGGCTCTGGGTCGCCTACGCGGATCTCCTCGAGCTCGCGGGCCGCGGGGACGAGGCCCACCGCTGGCTCGTCCTCGCCGCCGATGCGGACACCGAGGGTCTGACCGATGCGGGGGAGCGCCTGGGACGTCCGGCCCCGGAGGTCGCACCCGAGCCCTCCTGGGAGGACGACGAGCAGATCTCCGTCCTCGACGCCTTCGACGCGGAGGCCGAGGAGCGCGAGCGTGCCGAGGCCGAGGAGCGGGAGCGCGCCGAGGAGGGGGACGAGGCGACCGCCGAGGCCGAGGCCGACGCCGAGACTGATGCCGTCGAGCTCGAGGGCGTCGATGACGCCGGGTCCGACGGTGCTGGCGCTGTCGACGACTCGGACGGCGCTGATGCTGCCGACGCGGGTGCCGACGTGACCGATGAGCCGGAGGCCGACGAGGACCCGGAGGACGGGACCGACCCGGGGACCGCGGTGTCCGTCGACGGTGATGACGCGACGTCGCCTGACGCCGAGTCGGACTCGTGCCCCGAGGACGAGGCGGAGCAGGCCGAGCAGGCTGAGGGGGCCCGGTGATCCGCAGGCCGGACCTCTCCCTGCTCGAGCAGTACGACGCCTTCCTCTTCGACCTCGACGGCACCCTCATGCACGGTGCCCGCCAGATTCCCCACGCCGGGGACGCCGTGGAGGCCGTGCGCGCCGCGGGGCACCACGTCGTCTTCGCGACGAACAACGCCTCCCGCACCCCCCGGCAGGCCGCGGATCACCTCGGCGTGGTCGGCATCCCCGCCCGGGCCGAGGAGTTCGTGACCTCCCCCCAGGTGGCCGCGCGGCTGCTCGCCGATCGTGTCCCCGCCGGCGCGACGGTCCTGGTCGTCGGCGGTCCGAGCCTCGCGGCCGAGGTCGAGGCCGCCGGCATGGTCCCCGTGGAGGAGGACCGTGAGGACGTCGCCGCCGTCATCCAGGGCTGGAGCCCGGACCTCGGCTGGTCCCGCCTCGCCGAGGGTGCCTACGCGATCCGCCGCGGAGCCGTCTGGATGGCCACCAACGTCGACGCGACGCTCCCCACCGAGCGCGGCCTCGCTCCCGGCAACGGCTCCCTCGTCGCGGCGCTCCGCCATGCGACCGGGGCGGAGCCGCTCGTCGCCGGCAAGCCCGAGCCGGGCATGTTCACCGTCGCCGCGCAGCAGGTCGGCGCGCGTCGGCCGCTCGTGATCGGTGACCGCCTGGACACCGACATCGAGGGCGCGAACCGGGCCGGCATCGACGCGCTGCTCGTGCTCACCGGCGTCGACGGCCTCGAGGACGCACTCCGTGCCGATCCGGTGCGCCGGCCCACCCACGTGCTGCCGGACCTCGAGCGCCTCGGCGCCCCGTTCGCCCTGCCCGTCGTCGAGGGGGACCGCGCGCGCTGCGGCGCCGTCGGCGCGACCTGGACGGACCAGGGGGACATCCGCCTGGACCACGGCGACATCGCCGACGACCGCCTGCAGCGGGCCGTGCTCGCCCTGCTCGCCGTGCACTCCGCCGAGCAGGCGTGGACGGGTCGCCTCCTCGACGCGCGGGGGACCGCCCTCGGCCCGATCCCGCGGTGAGCGGGGAGCGGCTGGACCGGGCGCTCCTCGCGGCCGGCCTCGCCCGCTCCCGCACCCACGCCCGGCGCATCGTCGAGGAGGGGCGCGCGCGGATCGACGGGACGCCCGCGAGCAAGGTCTCCCAGCAGGTGCACGCCGGTGCGGCGCTGGCCGTCGTCGACGTCCCCGACGGCGTCGAGTACGCCTCCCGCGCCGCCCACAAGCTGCTCCATGCGCTCGAGGAGTCCGGGGTGGACCCTGCGGGTCTGCGCTGCCTCGACGCCGGTGCCTCCACGGGCGGCTTCAGCGACGTGCTGCTGCGCCGCGGTGCCGCGACCGTGGTCGCCGTGGACATCGGTCACGACCAGCTCGCCGACCACGTCCGCGCGGACGACCGCGTGATCGTCATGGACGGGACGAGCGTCCGCGACCTCACCCCGCAGCTGATCGGTGGGGAGGTCGACCTCGTGGTCGCCGATCTCTCCTTCATCTCCCTGCGCACCGTCGTCGCCGCCCTCGCCGGGGCGGTCCGCGAGGGCGGGGACCTGCTGCTCATGGTCAAGCCGCAGTTCGAGGTGGGACGGGAGGCGCTCCCGCGCACGGGCGTGGTCACCGATCCCGCCGCGCGCGAGCAGGCCGTGCTCGGTGTGGCCCGTGAGGCCGCGCTCGCGGGGCTGCGGCCGCTCGCCGCCCGCACGAGCGCCCTCCCCGGGCAGGACGGCAACCGCGAGTACTTCCTGCACCTGCGCCGCACCGGCGCGACCTGCGGGCTCGACGCCGAGGCCTATGACATGATCGGGGACGCCGTGCACGGTGAGGACCGCTCCGCGAGGAGCCGTGGTCCCCGGCGCGCGGCCGGCCACCAGCCCCCCGCAGCACATCCAGGAGGACCCACGAGCATGAGACGGTTCCTCCTCTACGTGCACTCCGGGCGCGCCTCCGCGCTCACCGCGATGCTCACCGTCCTCGCCGAGCTCGGCAACCGCGGGGTCCGCGCCGTGATCATCGACGAGCAGTACGACGAGATCCGCTCCGCGCCCGCGAGCGCGCTGCCCCCGACCCTGCTCGACATCCTCGACTCCGAGGAGGTCGACGTCGTCGACGCCGTCACCGCGGCGGACATGGTCGAGCTCGGGATCGTCCTCGGCGGCGACGGGACCATCCTGCGCGCCCTCGAGGTGGTGCGCGAGGCGGGGGTCCCCGTGCACGGCGTGAACCTCGGGCACGTCGGCTTCCTCGCCGAGAGCGAGGTCGCCGAGCTCTCCACGACCGTGCGCCGGCTCCTCGACGTCGACTACGAGATCGAGGAGCGCGCGACCCTCGACATCGTCGTGCGGGACTCCGCCGACCACGTCCTGCACACCGACTGGGCGCTGAACGACGCGAGCCTCGAGAAGGCGGACCGCCAGAAGATGATCTACGTGGTCATCGAGATCGACGGCCGCCCCGTCTCCTCCTTCGGCTGCGACGGCGTGCTCCTGTCCAGCCCCACCGGCTCCACCGCCTACGGCTTCAGCGCCGGCGGGCCGATCGTCTGGCCCGAGGTGGACGCCTTCCTGCTCGTCCCGCTCGCCGCCCACGCCCTGTTCGCGCGCCCGCTCGTGCTGGGCCGCTCCTCCGAGGCCGCGATCGAGATGACGATCGACAACCGCGACGAGGGCGTGCTCACCCTCGACGGCCGCCGCGTGGTCGACATCCACGCGGGGATGCGCATCGAGGGCAGGCTCTCCCCGCGCTCCGTGCGTCTGGTGCGCCTGAAGAACACCCCCTTCGCCGATCGCCTCGTGGAGAAGTTCCAGCTCCCCGTCGTGGGCTGGCGCGGCCGCGTGGGCCGGCAGGTCTGACCGGGGTCGCCGCGTGCTGTCCACCCTCCGCATCCGCCACATCGGCGTGATCGACGACGCCACCCTCGAGTTCGGTCCCGGCTTCACCGCCCTGACCGGCGAGACCGGCGCCGGCAAGACGATGATCGTCACCGGTCTGACCATGCTGCTCGGCGCCCGGCTCGACCGCGGACGCACCGAGGTCGCCTCGACCGTCGACGGCACCCTCGCCCTCGCCGGCCATGAGCGTCTCGCCGCGGCGCTCGACGAGCTCGGCGCCGAGGACGAGGACGGCGAGGTGCTCGTGGTGCGCCGCGTGACCCGCGACGGCCGCTCGCGCGCGCAGCTCGGCGGGGTCCCCGTTCCCATCGGCACCCTCGCCGACCTCGTGGGCAGCGCCGTGACCGTCCACGGCCAGTCCGACCAGCAGCGACTCCGCGACCCCGATGCGCAGCGCGAGGCGCTGGACCGCTTCGCGTCCAGCACGCTCGGGCCGCTGCTCGAGCGTCACCGCGCCGCCTGGGCCGAGCGCTCCGCCGCCCGTGCCCGCCTCATCGAGCTCGACGAGCTGCTCGCCGACCGCGAGCGCCGCGGCGCCCGCCTCCAGGAGGCCCTCGAGCGCATCGAGGCGACCGACCCGCAGCCGGGGGAGGACGACGAGCTGCGCGCTGAGCTCGAGCGGCTCGGGAGCGCCGAGGAGCTGCGCGGGGCCGGCGCGACCGCCGCCGAGGCCCTCGTCGGCGACGACGGCCCCTCCGCCGGCGCTCTCGTCGACATCGCCGCGGAGGCCGTGGGCCGCGCGGCCCGCACCGACCGCACGCTCGAGCCGATGCTCGAGCGCCTCGACGCGCTCCGCATCGAGATCTCCGACCTCGCCTCGGAGCTGTCCCTGTACGCGGAGGGGATCGACGCATCCCCCGGGCGGGTCGACGCCGCGAACGAGCGGCTCGCCGAGCTCACCGCCCTCGTGCGGGACCTCGGCGCCCTCCTGCCGGGCCCCGACGGCCCCGCCGAGGACGTCACCGCCCTGCTGGCGACCTCCCGCACCGCCGCCGTGGACCTCGACCGCTTCGAGGGGGCCGAGGCCGAGCGCGCCTCGCTCTCCGAGCGGCTCACCCGGCTCGAGAGCGAGCTCGACGACGCCGCGACCGATCTGACCGCGGCGCGCACGGCCGCCGCGGCGGAGCTCTCCGCCGCCGTCCAGGAGGAGCTGCGGCTGCTCGAGATGCCGGACGCCGCCCTCACGGTCGAGGTCACGGAGCAGGCCCATCGCTCGCACGGGCGCGACGCCGTCGCGATCCTGCTCGCCCCGCACCCCGGGGCGACGCCCCGCCCCGTGGGCAGCGCGGCCTCCGGCGGCGAGCTCTCCCGCGTCATGCTCGCCCTCGAGGTGGCGCTCGCCTCCTCGCGCGAGGACCGCACCGCCGCCCCCGTCTTCGTCTTCGACGAGATCGATGCCGGGATCGGCGGCCGGGCCGCGCTCGCCGTCGGCCAGCGCCTCCAGCAGCTCGCCCGCCACGCCCAGGTCATCGTCGTCACCCACCTCCCGCAGGTCGCGGCGCACGCGAGCACCCACCTGCAGATCGTGAAGTCCTCGGCGGAGGGCTCCACCAGCTCGACCGTCGAGGTCCTCGACCGCGGCGAGCGGATCCGCGAGCTCGCCCGCATGCTCGCGGGCGACGACCACTCCGACCTCGCGCTCGCCCACGCCGAGGAGCTCCTCGACGATGCCCGGGCGGGCGCCCGATGAGCCCGGCCGTCTCCGGCACCGCGAGGCTCGGCCGCCGCACCAAGGACCTCACCCAGCGGCTCGAGGCCGGCGACATCGCCGTCATCGACCACGAGGACATCGACCGCGTCGCCGCCGAGGCCCTCGTCGAGCGTCGTCCCGCCGCGGTGATCAACGCCGCCGCGTCCACCTCGGGGCGTTACCCCAACGCCGGTCCCCGGATCCTCGTCGAGGCGGGGATCGTGCTCGTCGACGCCGTCGGCCCCGGCCTCTTCGAGACCCTCCGGGACGGCGATGCGATCACGATCGAGAACGGCGCCGTGCACCGGGACGGCGAGGTGGTCCTCCACGGTGCCGCCCAGGACGACGCGACCGTCGCCGCCGCCCAGGAGGCGGCCCGCGAGGGGCTCTCCGAGCAGCTCGAGCTGTTCGCGGAGAACACGATGGAGTACATGCTCCGCGAGCGGGACCTGCTGCTGGACGGCGTGGGCGCCCCCGACGTGCGCACCCCCCTGCACGGCCGCTCGGTGCTGATCGTCGTGCGCGGCTACCACTACAAGGAGGACCTCGCGACCCTCCGGCCCTTCATCCGCGAGAACCGGCCCGTGCTCATCGGCGTCGACGGCGGTGCGGACGCGGTCCTCGACAGCGGCCTGCGCCCCGACATGATCATCGGCGACATGGACTCCGTCTCCGATCGGGCCCTGCGTTCCGGGGCGGAGCTCGTCGTCCACGCCTACCGCGACGGCCGCGCACCCGGCCTCGAGCGGCTGAGCGAGCTCGGCCTCGAGGACCGCGCGGTCGTGTTCGCCGCCTCCGGCACGAGCGAGGACATCGCCATGCTCATGGCCGACGAGAAGGGCGCGAGCGTGATCGTCGCCGTCGGCACCCACGGCACCCTCGAGGAGTTCCTGGACAAGGGACGCGCCGGGATGAGCTCCACCTTCCTCACGCGGCTGCGGATCGGGTCCAAGCTGGTCGACGCGAAGGGCGTCTCCCGGCTGTACCGCCAGCGCATCTCCACCCTGCAGCTCGTGCTGCTCGCCCTCGCGGGCCTCGTCGCCCTGGGCGCCGCCCTCTGGTCCACCGAGGGGGGCCAGGCGCTGTTCCAGATCGTCGGCGCCCGCCTGGACGGGCTGCTGTCCGCCTTCACCCTGCTGTTCGAGCCCCGGCCCGCCGGGCCGTAGGAGGGAACCGATCCCGTGATCGACTTCCGTTATCACCTCGTCTCGCTGATCTCCGTGTTCCTCGCCCTCGCGGTGGGGATCGTGCTGGGAGCGGGGCCGCTGCGCGACACCCTCGGGGACCAGCTCTCCGGGCAGGTCGAGCAGCTCCGCACCGAGCAGGACACCCTGCGCGGCCAGGTCGACGAGCTCGAGGCGAGCAACGACCAGCTCGCCTCGTTCATCAGCGGCGTGGGACCCCAGATCGTCTCCGGCGCCCTCGCCGGCCAGGACGTCGCCGTCATCACCGACGACGACTCCACCCGCAGCTCCGTCTCGGCGCTCGGCACGCTGCTCGAGGACGCGGGCGCCGGGACCACCTCCCCGGTCGCTCTCGGCGCGACGCTCTGGGACCCCGCCGAGGGCGACGCCCGGGACGAGGCCGTCGCGGACGTCGAGGAGATCGCCCCCGGAGCGCTGATCAGCCAGGGGACGGACGACGCCACCGCGCCGACCTCCTCGGAGCAGCTCGCGACCCTCGTGGTCACCCTGCTCTCCGCCGACGACCCCGCGGGGCTCACCGACTCGCAGCGCGAGCAGCTCTGGCAGGTGCTCCAGGACCACCAGCTGGTGACCCTCGCCGACGGCGTCCCCGGCACGGTCGACGCCGTCGTCTACGCGAGCGCGGACCCGGCCGAGTTCACCGTCGAGGCGGACGACGAGACCACCGCGACCGAGCGCGCCCAGGGGCAGCTCGCCGCGCAGTCGGCCCTGCTCGCCCGGCTGGTCGAGGACGGCGTCCCGGCAGTCGTCGCCGCCGTCACCCCCGCGAACGATGCCTCCACCGGCATCCTCCGCACCGTGCGCGGTGACTCCCGCTTCACGACGCTCTCGACGACCGACCGGCTCCAGGAGGCCGACGGTCCCGTCCTCGCCGTCCTCGCGCTCGTCGAGCAGACCCGCGGCGGATCCGGCGCCTACGGCACCACGACAGACGCGGACGCCCGCCTCCCGCAGCTCCCGGAGACGCAGGGGATCGGCACGGACACCGGCGCCTCCGACGGCGGGGGTGAGGGATGACCGGGGGACCGCTCCGCGCGGAGCTCGAGCGCACGAACTACGCGGGCCGCACCGTGACCCTCGCCGAGGGCGCGGCCGTCGTCGGTGCGACGACCCTGCTCTCCCTCCGCGCCGGCCGCGCGGACGCCCTCGTGATCGGCGCCATCGGGGCGCTCGGCCTCGCCGACGACCTCATCGAGCCGCGACGTCGCCGCGCCGGGCTGTCCGTCGAGAAGGGCCTGCGCGGCCATCTCGGGGCGCTGCGCCGCGGGCGCCTCACCACGGGCGCCGCGAAGGCGATCGGCATCCCCGTGGTCGCCGGCATCGGGGCGCTGCTCGCACCGGGGCCTCGCCGGCCGGTGGGGCTGATCGTCGACGCGGGCATCGCCGCGGGATCCGCGAACCTCGTCAACCTGCTCGACCTCCGCCCGGGGCGGGCGCTCAAGGTGGTGCTCCCCGCCGCCGCGCTGCTGGCGGCCGTGCCCGCTCGCGACGGCGCGGAGCGGGATGACCGCGAGCGCAGCGGCGCCGCGCTGGCCCTCGCCGCGCTGCTGCCGGGGCTCACCGCGCTGCCGGCGGACCTGGGGGAGCGCGGCATGCTCGGCGACGCCGGGGCCAACGCCCTCGGCGCCGCCACGGGGGCCGCCGCCGCCCGCCGCCTGCCCGCGCCCGCGCGCGTGGCCCTGCTCGCCGGCATCGTGGCCCTCACCGCGGCGAGCGAGAAGGTCAGCTTCAGCGCGGTCATCGATCGCACGGCGACGCTGCGCCGGATCGACCGCTGGGGGCGCCGCCCGCTGCCCGGCGACGAGGGGACCCGATGAGCGCCGCCCCTGCGCCGCACGCGGCCGAGCCCGCGAGGGACGTCGGGCCCGGTGCAGCGTCCCTCGGCCGGACCGTGCTGCGCGGCGCGGGGATCATCCTCGTGGTCACCCTCGCCGCGCGCGTCGCCGGATTCGTGCGCTACCTCGTCTTCGGGGCGAGCGTCGGCGCCGGGGACGTGGGCACCGCGTACTCGACCGCGAACCTCCTGCCCAATGTGCTCTTCGAGGTCGTCGCGGGCGGCGCGCTCGCCGCCGTCGTCGTGCCGCTCGTCGCGGGGCTGGTCCCCGAGCGCGACCGTCCGGCCGCCGCGGAGGTCGGCACCGTCGCCGCGGAGCGGGCCGACGGCGCCCGCCGCGCGGACGCCATCATCTCCGCGCTGCTGGGATGGGCGCTGCTGCTGACCGTCCCGGTCGCCGTCGTCGTCTCCCTGCTGGCGACCCCGATCGCGGGGTACCTGCTCGCGGCCGACGGCACCGGCGCCTCCGGGGTGGCGCTCGGGGCACGCCTGCTGCGGATCTTCTCGGTGCAGCTCCCGCTGTACGCCGTCGCCGTGGTGCTCGGCGCCTACCTGCAGGCGCGCCGGCGGTTCTTCTGGCCGGCGATGATGCCGCTCATCTCCTCGCTCGTGGTGATGGGCGCCTACCGGGTCTACGCGCTGCTGGTCCCCGCCGTGGCGACCTCCACCACGATCTCCTCGGGCGCCGCCGCCTGGCTCGGCTGGGGGACGACGGCCGGCGTCGCCGCGATGGCCGTCCCCGTCGCCGTGGCCGCCCGCCGCTCGGGCCTGCGACTGCGCCCCACGCTGCGCATGCCCGAGGGGACCGGTCGTCGCGCCCTGCGGCTCGGGGCCGCCGGTCTCGGGGCCGTGGGCGCCCAGCAGGCCGTCATCGCACTCGTGATGGTGCTGGCGATGCGCGCCGGCGGCACAGGCACGCTGCCGGTCTTCCAGTACGCCCAGGCGCTGTACCTGCTGCCCTTCGCGATCCTCGTGGTGCCGCTGGTCACCGCCGGGTTCCCGCAGCTGTCCGAGCTGCGCCTGGTGGGGGACACGATCGGCTTCGCCCGCGCCACGACCGCCGGGCTCCGCTCCGTCATCGCGGCCTCGGTGCTCGGCGCGGCGGCCCTCATCGCCGCCGCACCCGCGCTCGAGCAGTTCTTCCGGCTCGTGGACCGCGCCGGCGCGGGCGGCGTCGGCTCCGCGACGGCCGCCCTCGCCCTGGGACTGCCCGGCTTCGCCGTGGCGACCCAGTGCACCCGCGTGCTCTCGGCCGCGCTGCGCGCCCGCGACGCGCTCCTCGTGGGCTCCGCGGGCTGGGTGGTCGCGGCGCTCCTCATCGTGATCCTCGTGCTGCCCTCCCCGGGGCGCACGAGCGCCATGGCCGCCACGGCCTTCGGCCTCGCGATCGCCGGCGGCATGGCGCTCTCCGCCCTCGTGGGGCTGGGGCGGGTGAGCGACCTCGTCGCCCCCGGCGGCCAGATCCCGCAGCTGCGCCGCATGGCGATCGTGGCGCCGCTCGCGATGGTCGTCGCCTCGGTGCCGGGCCTCCTCGTCGCCAAGGTGCTCGTGACCGCGAGCACCGGGACGCTCGGCGCGGTCGCGTCGGGGGTTCTCGCCGCGCTGGTCTCCGCCCTGATCGCGGCCCCGCTGCTCGCCCTGGGGGATCCGCTGCTCGCCCGTTCCGTGATGCGCCGCCTGCGACGTCGCGGCGACGGCGCGCGCGAGGCCGGGACGTCGGCCACGGGGGCAGGGCCGGGGGAGCGCACCGACGAGGACACCTCCGCATGAGCCTCCGGGTGCTGCTCGTGCGCCCACGGGCGAGCGGCGGGCTCGCCGCGCACGTGGACCAGGAGCACGCTGCGCTCGAGGAGGCCGGCGCCGAGGCCCACGCCTCGGCGGCGGTGATCGGCGAGCGCCCCTCCCCGCGCGCCGACGGCGCTGCGCTGCGCGTGCTGCGCCGCGAGATGACCGCACTGCGCGCGGCAGGACCGTTCGCCGTGCACGCGCACGGACTGCGGGCCGGCGCCCTCGCGGCGCTCGCCGTGCGGACCCTGGGACCTGCTCGCGGTGCGGCACCGGTGCGGCTCGTCGTGACCCTGCACAACCGCACCGTCGGCGGCACGGCCGTCCGCGCCATGGGGGCGGTGCTGCTGCGGATCCTCACGAGCCGCGCCGACGTCGTCCTGGCGGTCTCCCCGGATCTCGCCGAGCAGGCCGCCCGCGCCGGGGCGCGGAAGGTGCTGCACGCCGTCGTCCCGGCTCCCGCCGTTCCCGCAGGCACGTCGGGTTCCACCGATCCCGTCGATCGGGCCGGTCCTGATGATCCCGCCGGCGCCGACCGGCCGCTCGACGTGCTCGTCATCGCCCGCCTCGCCCCGCAGAAGGGGCTCCCGGACCTCCTGGACGCCGTCGCAGCCATCGAGCGGGACCCCGGCACCCGGGGCCGGGTGCGCGTCGGGATCGCCGGCGACGGGCCGCTGCGGCAGGCGCTCGCCGAGCGGATCGCCGCGGAGCGCCTGCCGGTCGAGCTGCTGGGACGCCGGGACGACGTCCCCGCGCTGCTCGCCCGTGCGGACCTCGTGGTCTCCGCGGCGCGCTGGGAGGGGCAGCCGGTCGCGCTCCAGGAGGCCCTCCGCGCCGGCCGCGCGATCATCGCGACGGATGCGGGCGGGACCCGCTGGGTGACGCAGGAGGCCGCGACACTCGTGCCCGTGCGCGACGCTCCGGCCCTCGCATCTGCGATCCTGGAGCATCTCGACCCGGCGGTCCGCCGCCACCGGGAGCAGGCCTCGCGGCAGCGGGCCCGCTCCCTCCCCGGAGCACGTGACATGACCGACCAGCTCCTCGACGTCCTGGCCCCCCGCGATCCCCGATGGTAGGTTGACAGTCCGTGGCAGATACCAGCGTGAACACCCCCCGAACCGGTACCGGACCGATCCCCAGGATCGGCCAGAGCGCCTCGACGAAGCCGTTCCGGAATCCCGGCACCTCCAAGCACATCTTCGTGACCGGGGGTGTCGTCTCCAGCCTCGGGAAGGGCCTGACGGCCTCCTCGCTCGGCATGCTCCTGCGCTCCCGCGGCCTCGCGGTGAAGATGCAGAAGCTCGACCCGTACCTCAACGTGGACCCGGGCACCATGAACCCGTTCCAGCACGGCGAGGTCTTCGTGACCGAGGACGGCGCCGAGACCGATCTCGACATCGGCCACTACGAGCGCTTCCTCGACGAGAACCTCGGCGCGAACGCGAACGTGACCACGGGCCAGGTCTACTCGAACGTCATCGCCAAGGAGCGGCGCGGCGAGTACCTCGGCGACACCGTCCAGGTCATCCCGCACATCACCAATGCGATCAAGGAGTCGATGCGCGCGCAGGCCGGTGAGGGCGTGGACGTCATCATCACCGAGATCGGCGGCACCGTCGGCGACATCGAGTCCCAGCCGTTCCTCGAGGCCGCCCGCCAGGTGCGCCAGGACCTGGGCCGCGAGAACGTGTTCTTCGTGCACGTCTCGCTCGTGCCGTTCATCGGCCCCTCCCAGGAGCTGAAGACCAAGCCCACCCAGCACTCGGTCGCCGCGCTGCGCTCGATCGGCATCCAGCCCGACGCGATCGTGCTGCGCGCGGACCGCCAGCTGCCGACCTCGGTCAAGGCGAAGATCTCCTCCATGTGCGACGTCGACATCGACGCGGTCGTCACCTGCGCGGACGCCCCCTCGATCTACGACATCCCCCACGTCATCCACGACGAGGGCCTGGACGCCTACGCGATCCGCCGTCTCGACCTGCTCAGCCACGACGTGGACTGGTCGCAGTGGGACTCCCTGCTCCAGCGCGTCCACCACCCCCTGCACACCGTCGAGGTGGCGCTCGTGGGGAAGTACGTCGACCTCCCCGACGCCTACCTCTCGGTGACCGAGGCCGTCCGCGCGGGCGGCTTCCACCACAGCGCCAAGGTCGCGATCCGCTGGGTCGAGTCCGACTCCTGCGCGACCGCCGAGGGCGCCGCCGCGGCGCTCAAGGGCGTCGACGCGATCGTCGTCCCCGGCGGGTTCGGCGTGCGCGGCGTCGACGGGAAGGTCGGCGCCCTGCGCCACGCCCGCACCCACGGCATCCCCGCACTGGGCCTGTGCCTGGGCATGCAGTGCATGGTCATCGAGTACGCCCGCACGGAGCTCGGCTGGGCCGACGCCCACTCCTCCGAGTTCGACCCGACGACCGCCCACCCGGTCATCGCGACGATGGCGGAGCAGCAGGACATCGTCTCCGGCGAGGGCGACCTGGGCGGCACGATGCGCCTGGGCTCCTATGACCACCAGCTCACCGAGGGCTCGCTCGCGGCGACCGTCTACGGGTCCACCCGGGTCGCCGAGCGCCACCGCCACCGCTACGAGGTCAACAACGGCTTCCGCGAGGAGATCGAGAAGGCCGGCCTGCGGATCTCCGGCGTCTCCGCGGACCGCTCGCTCGTGGAGTTCGTGGAGCTGCCCGTCGAGGAGCACCCGTACTACATCGGCACCCAGGCCCACCCGGAGCTGAAGTCCCGTCCCACCACGGCGCACCCGCTGTTCGCGGGTCTCGTCGGCGCGGCGATCGACGCCCAGAAGGCCACCCGTCTGCTCGAGGTCGACCCGGTCGAGGCGGACCCGGTCGTCGGGATCGACGACGCCGCGGCGGACGCCGAGGATGCCTGACCAGCACGAGGGGCAGGTCCCGCAGGAGCTGCGGGACCTGCCCGCTCCCCGACCCGTCGCCGAGCGCACTCTGGTGCACCACGGCATGGTCTGGGACCTGGTGCGCGACACGATCGACTTCGCACCGGGCGTCCGCTTCGACCGCGAGTACGTGTGGCACACCGGTGCCGTCGCCGTGCTCGCGGTGGACGACGCCGACCGGGTGCTCATGATCCGCCAGTACCGCCACCCCGTGGGCCACGAGCTCTGGGAGATCCCGGCCGGTCTGCTCGACCTCGACGGCGAGGCACCGCATCTGGCGGCCGCCCGCGAGCTCGCCGAGGAGACCGGCACCGAGCCGCTGTCCCTCTCCACCCTGGTGGACCTGCGTCCCAGCCCCGGCGGGAACGACGAGGTCATCCGGGTCTACCTCGCCGACGGCGTCCGGTCGAGCGAGCAGGAGTACGAGCGCACCCACGAGGAGGCGGAGATCGTCACGCGCTGGGTGCCGCTCGCGGAGGCGGTCACCGCCGTGCTCGAGGGCCGCATCACGAACGGCACGACCGTCTCGGCGCTGCTCGCGCTGCAGGCGGCCCGGACGACGGGCACCGCCCTCCGCCCGGCCGACGCCCCCTTCATGGAGCGCCCCGGGCGGTGAGCCCGGGCGGGCTCAGGCCTGCTCGACGAGCGCCCCTCGGATCACCGGCGCGGCCAGCTCGACCTGCCACGGCCTCGCCCCGAGGGCGAGCAGCTCCTCCTGGACCTGGGCGACGTCGCCCGGGGTATCGTGCTCCCAGGTCCAGGTGCGCAGCACGCCCGGCTGGAGGAGGTTCTCGGTGGGCACCTGCAGCTCCTCCGCCCGCTCGCCGACGGCCGTGCGCAGCAGCTGGTACCGCTCCCAGACCTCGGGGTACTTCTTCGACCACAGCTTGTGGGGCGGGGGGTAGGACGCCTCGGAGCGGTCGGGCAGGTGCGCGGCGGGGAGGTCGAGGCCCGAGCGGGCCGCCTTCCACCAGGTGTCCTTCTTGCGCAGCGGCGCGGGCAGCGAGCGGTCGAAGGCCTCACGGCCGCGTGGGGACTCCTTGGCCGCCGCGACGATGTCGCGGTCCTTGATGACCCGGTGCGGGGAGAGGTCCTCGCGGGAGGCGATCTCGTCGCGACGCTCCCACATCGCGCGCGCTGCCGCGAGCTGCCTGGTCGATCGCAGCCCGCCGATGCCGTGCAGTCCCCGCCAGCTCGAGGAGCGGGTGGGGCCCTGCTCCCGGGTCGCCTCGTGGGCGAACTCCTCGCGGGCCCACTGCTCCTTGCCCGCCTCGCGCAGGCGCGCCGCGAGCACGTCCCGCACCTCGACGAGGACCTCGACGTCGAGCGCCGCGTAGACGAGCCAGCTCTCCGGGAGCGGACGCTTGGACCAGTCCGCGGCGGAGTGCTCCTTGGCCAGCGAGAGACCGAGGGTGTCCTCGACGACCGCGCCGAGGCCCACACGCTCCATGCCCAGCAGGCGGGCGGCGAGCTCGGTGTCGAAGAGGGAGCCGGGACGCAGGCCCAGCTCGGCGAGGCTCGGGAGGTCCTGGCCCGCCGCGTGGAGGACCCATTCGCGCTCCGCGAGGAGCATGGGGAGTGTCGAGGGCATCGTGAAGGCGAGCGGGTCGATGAGCGCGGTGCCCGCGGCCTCGGTGCGCAGCTGGACGAGATAGGCGCGCGAGCTGTAGCGGTAGCTCGAGGCGCGCTCGGCGTCCACCGCGACGGGCTCGTCGGGGGCGCTCGCCGCGGCCTCGCACCAGGCGAGGAGCGGCTGGATCCGGTCGATGACGGGCACGAGGCCGTCCCGCGGCGCGGTGAGCGGGGTCGGGGCGGGGCGCTCGGCGTCCTCGGCCGCGGGGTCCGGGGTGGTCTGGTCGCGGACGGGACCGGTCATCATTCTCCTGGGGAGGGGGCAGTGCTGGGGGAGCCCGGGGAGCGGGGTGCGCGCGCCCGGTGGCTCGGGGCGATCGGGGCGACGCGCGCCGGGGCGGGCGGCAGGCCCCCCGCGGCGGCGAGCATCGCGGTCCAGGCGTCGAAGTGCGGGGCGAGGTCCTCGCCGGCCGGGGTCCACGAGACACGCATCTCGACGTCGACCGTCGAGGGGCGCGAGGCGAGGGAGCCGTAGGACTGCGAGACCACGCGGGTCGCCGTGCAGCCCAGCTCGCGGGACTCGGCCTCGTGCAGCTCGAGGGACTCGGTGACCCAGGACCAGGCGACGTCGCCGAGCATCGACTCGATCGCGAACTCGGGCTCGAGCTGCGCCTGCACCAGCGCGACCATGCGCACTGTGCCGTCCCAGGCCTCCTGGCCCTCGGGGTCGTGGAGGATGACCAGGCGCCCGCTCGCGAGCTCCTCGTCGTGGACCACGATCTCCGCGGTCGCCGCCCACGCGGAGGGCGCCATGCGGGAGGGGGCGGGGATCTCCCGCCATTCCAGCTCGGGGCGCAGCGCGGTGGCGGTCATCGCCGCGACGGCGGAGCGGAAGGCGTCGTCGCCGGGACGGAATCGATGCACGGACACGCGTGGGAGCGTATCCGGACGCACCGGGCGCACGGCGCAGGCGCGCCGCCCGCCGGGGAACCGGCTCCCGCGGTCCTGCTCGCGGTCACGGGAGCGGCGCCGGGCCCGGCCGCGGAGGCGAGGTCCCGGCACCGATCCGGCTCAGGCGCCGGCGGCGTCGTCGGAGTGGACGAGGCTCACCGAGTTGATGCAGTACCGCTCGTCCGTCGGGGTGGGGAAGCCCTCGCCCTCGAAGACGTGGCCCAGGTGCGAGCCGCAGCGGGCGCAGCGGACCTCGACGCGTCGCATGCCCAGCGACGTGTCCTCGAGGAGCTCGACGGCGTCGGAGTCCGCGGGGGCGTAGAAGGCGGGCCATCCGCAGTGCGCGTCGAACTGGGTCTCGGCGGTGAACAGCTCGGCGCCGCAGGCGCGGCAGGCGTAGGTGCCGGCCTCGCGGACCTCCTCGTACTCGCCCGTGAAGGGGCGCTCCGTGGCGCCCTCGCGCAGCACCTGGTACGCGGCGGGGTCGAGGCGCTCGCGCCACTCCTCCTGGCTGATGGCCACGGGATAGGGACGGGATCCGATGGGCTGATGGGACACGGGGTCCTCCGATCTGCGGGAGCGGTCGCGGCGGGCGGTGGGAGCGCCGTGGGGCGGCTCCGGGGGAGCGGGACCGGCCGTGCGCACGAGGTCGAGGACGTGCAGGTCGGGGCCGATCGCTCCCAGCGGGCGCCCTGACTCGATCCTAGGCCGATGTCTAGACTGCTGGGCATGAGCCGCGACACCTCCGGGACCACCCTCCGCCACCGTGAGCAGGCCCCCCAGGAGCACCGCACCTCCCTGCTCCCGCACATCCGCTGGGCGGACGCCGCGGTCGTCGGAGGGATCGGCGCCGCCGGGGCCTTCGCCCTCAGCGCCGGGCTGCTCGCCCTCGGCGCGCGGGTCATGGCGCGGCTCCCGCTCGTGCCCCAGATGGGGATCCGCCAGCGGCCCGATCTCGCGGTCCGCGCCGTCTTCCCGGACCGCGTCCACCTCGACGAGTCCTCGGAGTCGCGCCGGGCCGGGTACCTCGCCCTGCGCCAGGGCGGGGGCGGCGTGCACCTCCGGCTGGGCCCCGTGGAGGGACGCCCGACGCCGCGCACCGTCGCCCGTCCCGTGCTCGCGCGGGACACGGACGCCCCGCTCCAGGTCGCGCGCACCAACGTCAACGGCTTCTTCTGGGCGGGCACCCCGTGGACGGCCCACGGCCTGCCCACCGAGGACGTCCAGGTCGACTCGCCGGTGGGGTACATGCCGGCGTGGCTGGTGCGGCCGGACGAGGCGGCGGGCTCCGCCCCGGGCAACGCCGACACCTGGGCGATCTTCGTGCACGGCCACGGCTCGACCCGCGGCGAGTCGCTGCGCAGCATCCCGCTCCTGCACCGCCTGGGGCTCACGACGCTCGCGATCACCTACCGCAACGACGCCGGCGGCCCGGCCTCCGCCGACAGCATGTACCACCTCGGCTCGGACGAGTGGGAGGACACCGAGGCGGCGATCGAGTACGCGCTCGCGAACGGTGCCCGGCGCATCGTGCTCATGGGCTTCTCGATGGGCGGCGGCATCGTCCTGCGCACCTCCGTGCGCTCCGCGCACCGCGAGGCGATCGCGGCGCTCGTGCTCGACTCCCCGGCCGTGGACTGGCAGGACATCCTCATCTACCACGCGACGGCGCTCAAGGCCCCGCGGCCCATGCGCAGGCTCGCGCTGTGGATGATGACCTCGAACCGGGGCGCGCGCATCGTGCGTCTCCACGAGCCGCTCGCGCTCGCCGAGATGACCCCCGACTTCTACGGCCGCACCCTGCGCCATCCCACGCTGCTCTTCCACGCGCTGGACGACGCGACGGTGCCGCCCGCCCCCAGCCGCCGGCTCGCCGCGCTGCTCCCGGACCTCGTGCGCTTCGAGCCCTTCGAGGGCGCGTCCCACACCCGCGAGTGGAACCGGGACCCCGGCCGCTGGGAGCGGATCCTCGCCGAGTTCCTCGTGGACACGCTCGATCTCGGGGTCGACGTCGGCGCGCTCGAGCTCCCGCTGCGGGACCCCGCCTCGCCGCCGCTGCCGCAGTCGGTCGGCACGCGGGTCTGAGCGGACCCGGGAGACCGGGGAGCGCTCAATCCCGTCGCCGCCAGCGCGGGATCATCGCCTCCTCGCCGAGCAGCAGCGAGTCCAGCGTCCAGCGCTGATCGCGGGGCGCCCCGTCGATCACGTGCGGCGAGCTCCCTCCCACCGTGCGCGCCGTGACCGAGAAGCACAGCTCGTCGAGCCGTCCCGCGGCGGCGAGCGTGCCCAGGGTGCCGGGGCCGCCCTCCGCCTGGATCGC
The DNA here is from genome assembly GCF_024860185.1 of Brachybacterium sp. NBEC-018. NCBI lineage: Bacteria > Bacillati > Actinomycetota > Actinomycetes > Micrococcales > Dermabacteraceae > Brachybacterium > Brachybacterium sp. NBEC-018. The sequence continues at coordinate 2,899,405 of NZ_CP100650.1, read as the reverse complement.
GAGGAGCCCGCGCCCGGCGAGGACGTCGAGCGCCTCGACCGCGCCGGCGGCGGGGAGCACCTGCTCGGCCGGCAGCCCCGACCTCTCCCGGGCGGCGTCGAGGCCCGTCGGCGGGGTGAGGAGCAGCAGCGGCCAGTGCTCGTCCAGACCGTCCGGCAGCTCACCGGTCGTGGAGAGCACGGCGAGCACGGGGGTGCGCGCACCGCCCGGTCGATGACCCCCGCCGGTGAGGTGCGCGTCCTCGGCCGGGTGCGTGTAGTCCTCGGCCCGCACGGTTCCCGCGCCCACGAGCACGACGTCCGCGAGGGCGCGCAGCACGCCGAAGACGAGCGAGTCGTCGGGATTGCGCAGCGGGCCGCTCGTGCCGTCGGCCCCGGTCACGGAGCCGTCGATCGTCGTGTTCATCATGGCGCGCATGCTCGTGCGGCCGGTTGGCGGCGCGTACAGCTCGGCGAGCGCGCGCGCCCCGGCGGCGTCGTCGTCGATCCGGAGGGGGCGGGGGAGGAGGGCGCCGTCGCGCCGGACCAGCTGCAGGGAGCTCATGCCCCGATCATCCCGCACCTCGCCGTGGACCGGGACAGGTCCCGCGCGCCCCTACACTGGCCCGCGTGACCGCTGCCCTCGCCGACCGCCGCCCCGAGCCCACCCTGGACCGCCTCCTCGCGGACCTGGTGCCGCCGCCCCGGTTCGCGCAGGCGCGTCTGGAGACCTATCGCCCGGACCCCGAGCACCCCTCCCAGCAGCAGGCCAAGGAGCGGATCACGGCGTTCGCCGCGGCGCTCTCCCGCCCGCGGAAGGCCGGCCTGCTCTCTCGGCTGCGCCGCCAGAGCGCCGAGGCGCGCGGCATCTACCTCGACGGCGGCTTCGGCGTGGGCAAGACCCACCTGCTGACGTCCCTCTTCCACGCGGTGCCCGGCGAGCGGGTCTACGGGACCTTCGTGGAGTACACGGATCTCGTGGGGGCGCTCGGCTTCCAGCGGGCCGTGGACCTGCTGGGCGAGAGCGTCCTCGTGTGCATCGACGAGTTCGAGCTCGACGACCCCGGCGACACGCTGCTCATGACCCGCCTGATCCGTGAGCTCTCCGACCGGGGCGTCGCGGTCGCGGCGACCTCGAACACCCTGCCGGAGGCGCTCGGCGAGGGACGCTTCGCGGCCCAGGACTTCCTGCGCGAGATCCGCTCCATGTCCGAGCGCTTCGACGTCCTGCGCATCGACGGCGAGGACTACCGGCGCCGGGACGGGATCCGCGAGATCGCGGCGCTCCCGGCCGATCGGGTGCGCGAGCACGCCGCGGCCCGGGAGGGCGCGACCCTCGACTCCTTCGACGACCTGCTCGACCACCTCGCGACCCTGCACCCCTCCCGCTACGGCGCCCTCATCGACGAGGTGACCGCGGCGCACGTGACCGGGCTGCACGTGCTCAGCCATCACCACCATGCGCTGCGCTTCGTCGTCCTCGTGGACCGGCTCTACGACCGGGAGGTGCCGATGCTGCTCTCCGCGGAGGACGACGCCGGCGTGGTGCCGACCCTGTTCACCGAGGAGCTGCTGCGCAGCGGCTACCGCAAGAAGTACTACCGCTCGCTCTCGCGGCTCGCCTCGCTCGCCCACGACGGGCTCGCCCTCGCCGAGGAGCCCGCGGCGCGCTGAGCCGGGCCAGGGCCCCGGGGTGCCGGCGGTTCAGGCGGTGCGCACCACGAGGACGCCCGGGCCGTCGAGCCCCGTCCCCTCGGTGCCGTCGGCCCCTCCGGCGTCGGCCCCGTCGGCCTCACGGAGCGGCTCGCCGAAGCGGGCGAGCACCTCACCGGGGACCGGGAGGGCCGCGCGGCCCTCACCCCGGTGGGCGAGCACGGCGACGTCGCCGCGGCGCAGGAGCACGGTCTCCTCGGCGAGCACCTCGACGCTCGTCGCCCGCAGATCGGGGTCGCGCAGGGCGGGCAGGTCGCGGCGCAGGCCGATCAGCGTGCGGTACCACGCGAGCATCCGCGCGTGCTCGTCCCGGGAGCGCTCCTCCCAGCGCAGGATCGAGGCGGTGAAGGTGGCGCGGTCCTGCGGGTCGGGGACCTCCTCCGCCCAGCCCATCCGCGAGAACTCCTCGGTGCGGCCCGCGGTGACGAGGCGGCCCAGCTCCTCGTCGTGGTCGGTGACGTAGGCGAAGGGGGTCGAGGCGGCCCACTCCTCACCCTGGAACAGCATCGGGGTGCCCGGTCCCAGGAGGATCAGCGCGGCCGCCGCGGCATGCCGCCGCGGGTCCAGGCCGTGGTGGATGCGGTCCCCGGCGGCGCGGTTGCCCACCTGGTCGTGGTCCTGGAGGAAGGTGACGAAGGAGCGGGCGTCGTAGTCCGCCGAGGCCGGGTCGACGGGGGCGCCCCAGTCCTGCCCGCGGAAGCTCGAGTAGCCGCCGGCATGGAGGAACACCCGCGTCAGGACCGTCGCGAGCACCTCGGCGGAGCCGAAGTCCCCGTAGTAGCCCTCCCGCTCCCCGGTGATCCAGGCGTGGACGCCGTGGTGGACGTCGTCCGCCCACTGCATGTCCATGCCGAGGCCGCCGCGCGCGACCGGGCTCACGGTCGCCGGGTCGTTGCGGTCGGACTCGGCGACCAGGAGCAGGGGACGGCCGACCTCGCGCTCCCAGCCCTCCACGGCGCGCGCGAGCTCGGCGAGGAAGGGGAGCGCGGAGTCGTCGTGCAGCTCGTGCACGGCGTCCAGCCGCAGTCCGTCCAGGCCCATCCCCACGAGCCACTGGTGGGCGGCGCCGATCAGGAACGCCCGGACCTCCGGCGACCCCGGCTGGTCGAGGTTCACGGCCTCGCCCCAGGGCGTGTGGTGGCGGTCGGTGAAGTAGGGGCCCTGCAGGCCGAGGTAGTTGCCGGCGGGCCCCAGGTGGTTGAACACCACGTCGAGCAGCACGGCGATCCCGCGCCGGTGCGCGGCGGCGACGAAGCGGGCGAGGGCCTCGGGACCCCCGTACGCGGCGTGCACGGCGTAGAGCCCCACGCCGTCGTAGCCCCAGCCGCGGTCCCCGGGGAAGGCCGCGAGCGGCATGAGCTCGACCGCGTCCACCCCGAGCTCCACGAGCTCGTCCAGACGGTCGATCGCGGAGTCCAGGGTGCCGCCGCGGCCGTCCGGTCCGGGGGTGAAGGTCCCCACGTGCAGCTCGTACAGGACGCGTCCCCGCAGCGGGCGACCCTCCCAGGGGGAGCCCTCCGCGGCGAGGGTGCCGAGCGCGGCGAGGTCGACGACCTCGCTCTCGCCGTGGACGCCGTCGGGCTGGGACAGCGAGCGCGGATCGGGGATCCAGGGTCCGTCCCCGTCCAGCCGGAAGGCGTAGCGCTCGCCGGGGCGGGCGGGGGAGTCCGGCAGCGTGTGCCAGCCCCGCTCGTCCCGTCGCAGGGAGCAGACCTCGCCGTCGCGGCGGATCTCGACGTGCTCGGCCGACGGCGCCCAGATCGCGTGCCCCCCGGCGAGATCGTGGGAGACGGGCGGCGGCGTGCGGGTCATCGTCCCGCCCCCTCCGCCTCGCGGACCAGCAGGGCGACGGGCAGCTCCTCGAGCAGCTCCCGCAGCGGCACGAGTCCGCCGTCCATCGACCGCCCGCTGAGCAGATCCCGCCAGCGGCCCTCGGGCAGGGAGAGCCGCGCATCGCCCCAGCCGCCGCGCTGGGCGAGACCGTGCGCGAGACGGGTGGCGACCGTGACCGCCTCGAGGGGCCCCTCGTCGACGCCCCGGCCGAAGGCGACGGCGTGGGAGGTGGTGGTCGGCAGCGGACGGTAGGCGGCATGGCGGCCGGCGAAGAGCTCCGGCCGCTCCCGGCGCAGGCCCAGCGCGCGGTGCGTGAGCCAGAGCTTCTCGTCACCCACGCCGTCGGCGCCGGCGCCCTCGATCATCCGCTCGAGCCGCGCCGCATGGGCCGCGTGGTCGACGGGACGGCGGTTGTCGGGATCCACGAGGGACAGGTCCACGGTCTCGTTGCCCTGGTAGACGTCCGGCACGCCCGGCATCGTGAGCTGGACGAGCTTCTGGCCCAGGATCGCGGCCCGCTGGGCGGGGAGGGTCCGGCGGGTCCAGTCGGAGAGGATCGCGTCCACCTCGGGGGAGGCGAGCGCCGCCCGCGCGAGGTCCTGGACCTCCTGCTCGTAGGCCGGATCCGGCTCGGTCCAGCTGGTGCGGGTCTTCGCCTCGCGCATCGCCTTCTCGAGATAGCCGGCGAGGCGCTCCTCGGTGATCCGCGGGGCATCCGCCCCGGGCAGGTCCCAGCACGCCGCGAGCACCTGCCACAGCAGCAGCGCGATCGCGCCGTCCACCCGGTCGCCGCGGGATCCGGCGGTCGCCTGCTCGAGCGCCTGCACCGTCACCGCCCAGTCGAGCGGCGCCTCCGTGAGCACCGCGAGCCGGGCGCGGACGTCCTCGCTGCGCTTCGTGTCATGGGTGGACAGCGTGGTCATGGAGTCCGGGCGGGTGCGGACCATCATCAGGGCGTGGTCGTGGAGGTCGTCCGGCTCCACCCCGATTCGGTCCGGGTCCGCACCGACCTCCGTGACGGGCAGGAAGCGCGGATAGCGGTAGAAGGCGGTGTCCTCGTGGGCCTTCGCGTGGACGGGCCCGCAGGTCTGCGCGAAGCGCACCACCACCTCGGCGCGGTCGGCGCTCGCCGTGCGTCCTGCGCTGCCCACCTCGTCGCCGCACACCAGGGCGACGACCAGCTCGAGCGCCGCGACGACGTCCTCGTCCTCCCCGAGCGCGATCCGGGCGCGCGCGGCGGCGTGCTCGATCACGGCCCGCTCGGCGCCCGGCGCGGGCTCCCCGGGCACGATGTACGCGCGGTAGCGGTCCATCGAGCCCAGCAGCGCGACGACGACCTTCTGGAGGTTGCGCCGGGTCGTGTCGCGCAGGCGGATGTCCTCCTGGCAGATCCGGTGGATGAGGGAGGTGAGCCGCTCGATCTCCGCCCACAGGCTCGTGGACACGACGAGCCGGGTCGACTCCTCCGCGACCTGGTCGAAGCTGCGCTGGTCGCCGGTCATCCGCTGCCAGAGCTGGGTGAGCCCGAGCGCGCCGCGCGGGTCGTGGAACAGCCCGCCCACCCGCCGCAGGGCGTCGTAGCCCGTCGTCCCGTCGCACGGCATGTCCCCGGGCAGGGTCTCCTCGCCCTCGAGGATCTTCTCCACGACGGTCCAGGCGGCCCCGCTCGCCGCCTCGAGGTCCCGCAGGTACCCACGGGGGTCCGCGAGGCCGTCGGGGTGGTCGATGCGGTAGCCGTCGATCACGCCCTCGCCCTGCAGCCGCAGCAGCGTCGCGTGCGTGGCCTCGAAGACCTCGGGCAGCTCGACCCGGATCGCTGCGAGGGTGTCCACGTCGAAGAAGCGGCGGTAGTTCAGCTCGTCGTCCGCGACCTTCCAGTACGCGAGGCGGTACCACTGGCGCTCGAGGAGATCGGCGAGGCCCAGGTGCTCGGTGCCCGCCGCGAGCGGCAGGACGTGGTCGACGTAGCGCAGCACCTGCTCCTCGCGGGCGCTGCCGTCGCCCTGGGGGATCATCGCGGTCCCGACGGAGAGCTCGCCGTCGGCGAGCACGGAGCCGATGGGCCGCCCGAGCACGGGCACGAGGATCCCCTGCCCGGCGGGGTCGAGGTCGAACCAGTCGGCGAAGGGGGAGGCGGGGCCGTCCCGCAGCACGGACCACAGGGCGTGGTTGTGCCAGATCGGCGTCGGGATCGCCATGTGGTTCGGGACCACGTCGACGATCAGCCCCATCCCGTGGTCGTGGGCGGCGGCCGCGAGCCGGCGCAGCGCCTCCTCCCCGCCGATCTCCTCCGAGACGCGACGGTGGTCGACGACGTCGTAGCCGTGCATCGACCCGGGGGCGGCCTGCAGCACGGGGGAGCAGAACACGTGGCCCACCCCGAGCCGCGCGAGATAGGGCACGAGCGCGGCGGCGTCGTCGGCCGTGAACCCCGCGTGCAGCTGCAGGCGGTAGGTCGAGGTGGGCGGTGCCGGACGGTCCACGGCGGGGACGGCTCCGGTGCGATGGGCGGTGGTCACGATGTGCCTCCCGGGGATCGATGGTCCGGCGGCTCCCCGGCCCGGTGCCGGGGAGCGCTCCTCAGCCGTGCGGGCGGTCTCAGCCCTGGTCCGTGCCGGCGGGGCCCTCGATCGCCGGCCGCATGAGCAGCAGCATCGAGTGCGCGGGGCGCGTGATCGTGGTCCCCGCGGCCAGCTCGGCGTCCACCTCGTCCTCGCCGTCGGTGCCGAGGACGGTGGTCCACACGGGGCCGTGGTCCTCGCCCGGGAGCGTGAACTCGACCCCGTTCCCGGAGGCGTTGAACAGCAGCAGGGCGGAGTCGTCGACGATCTGGGCGCCGCGTGCGTCGGGCTCCGGGATCGCGGAGCCGTTGAGGAACACCGTGAGGCACTTGTTCTCCGCGGCGTTCCAGTCCTCGTCCGTCATGGGCGCGCCGTCGGTGCCGATCCACTGCACGTCGGGGAGGCTCGAGGCGGAGCCCTCGCGCACCACGCCCTGCAGGAACCGGCGACGGCGGAAGATCGGGTGCTCGCGGCGCAGGGCGATCGTCCGCTGCGTGAACCAGAGCATGTCCATCTGGTCCGGCTCGAGCTCCCAGTGCATCCAGGAGATCTCGTCGTCCTGGCAGTAGGTGTTGTTGTTGCCGCCCTGGGTGCGGCCCATCTCGTCACCGTGCAGGATCATCGGGACCCCCTGGCTGACGAGCAGCGTCGCCATGAGGTTCTTCGCGCGGCGCAGGCGGAGGTCGAGCACCGAGCGGTCGTCCGTCGGCCCCTCCGCGCCCGAGTTCCAGGAGCGGTTGTGGGACTCGCCGTCGTTGCCGCCCTCGCCGTTGGCCTCGTTGTGGCGCTCGTTGTAGGAGACGAGGTCGCGCAGCGTGAAGCCGTCGTGGGCGGTGACGAAGTTGATCGAGGCGATGGGGGTGCGCCCGGTGTGCTGGTAGAGGTCCGAGCTGCCGGCCAGGCGGGAGGAGAACTCGCCGATCATCCCGGCCTCGGAGCGGTGGAAGTCGCGCACCGTGTCGCGGAAGCGACCGTTCCACTCCGACCACAGCGGCGGGAAGCCGCCCACCTGGTAGCCGCCCTCGCCGAGGTCCCAGGGCTCCGCGATGAGCTTGACCTGGGAGATGATCGGGTCCTGCTGGATGATGTCGAAGAACGCGGAGAGCCGGTCCACCTCGTGCAGCTCGCGGGCGAGCGTCGAGGCGAGGTCGAAGCGGAAGCCGTCCACGTGCATCTCGGTGACCCAGTAGCGCAGCGAGTCCATGATCAGCTGCAGCACGTGCGGGGTGCGCATGAGCAGGGAGTTCCCGGTGCCCGTGGTGTCGTAGTAGTGCGCCCTGTCCTCCTCCACGAGGCGGTAGTAGGACGCGTTGTCGATGCCGCGGAAGGACAGGGTGGGGCCCATGTGGTTGCCCTCGGCGGTGTGGTTGTAGACCACGTCGAGGATGACCTCGATGCCGGCCGCGTGGAGGTTCTTGACCATGGTCTTGAACTCCTGGACCTGCTGGCCCCGGTCCCCGGCGTAGGCGTACTCGTTGTGGGGCGCGAAGAAGCCGATGGTGTTGTAGCCCCAGTAGTTGCGCATCCCCTTCTCGACGAGGTGGCCGTCCTGCACGAACTGGTGCACGGGCATGAGCTCGACGGCGGTGACCCCGAGCTCGGTGAGGTGCTCGATGATCGCGGGGTGCCCCATGGCGACGTAGGTGCCGCGGATGGACTCGTCGACGTCGGGGTGGAGCATCGTCAGGCCCTTGACGTGCGCCTCGTAGATCACGGTGTCGTGGTACTCGTGGGCGGGGGAGTGGTCGCTGCCCCAGTCGAAGTAGGGGGAGACGACGACCGAGTGCATCGTGTGCGCCGCGGAGTCCTCCGTGTTGCGCGCCTCGGGGTCCTCGAAGTCGTAGCTGTACAGCGAGGGATGGTTGCTGGCCATCCCCGAGATCGCCTTCGCGTACGGGTCCAGCAGGAGCTTGCTGGGATCGCAGCGCAGGCCGGCGGCCGGGTCGAAGGGGCCGTGCACGCGGTAGCCGTAGCGCTGCCCGGGCTGCACCGCGGGCAGGTAGACGTGCCAGACGAAGGCGTCGACCTCGGTGAGCTCGATGCGCGTCTCGGTGCCCGCGTCGTCGAGCAGGCACAGCTCCACGCGCTCGGCGGCCTCCGAGAACAGGGCGAAGTTGGTGCCGGAGCCGTCGAACGTGGCTCCCAGGGGATACGACTGACCGGGCCAGATCTGCATGGGCACAGGCTAGCGGCACGCGACCGGGGAACTCCCGTGAGCCGCACTCCTGGTCGGTTCCGCCGCCGAGTCGTGACCGGAGGCGGCGCGGGGAAGGCCGGGGACGACGAAGGCCCCGGCATGAGCCGGGGCCTTCGGGTGGTGGGCGATACTGGGATCGAACCAGTGACCTCTTCCGTGTCAGGGAAGCGCGCTACCGCTGCGCCAATCGCCCGGTGCGCCCTGGGGCGCGGGGGAGGGATGGAGCGGACGACGGGACTCGAACCCGCGACCCTCACCTTGGCAAGGTGATGCTCTACCAACTGAGCCACGTCCGCACATCGGCCAGGCCGACGAAGAGCAACATTAGACCGACCTGCGGGTCGAGGCAAACCGAGGGGCCCGGTCGTGGCCGAGGTCACCGTCCCGCGCCGTCGCCCCGCCTGCGCCGCGCCCACGCTGTCCCCGCGGAGCCGGCGGGCTCGCCACCGGATGCGCCCCGGGACCGACGGGAGCGGCGAGCGGGAGGGGCGTCGTGACGACGTAGGTCACATCGGATCTGGTCCGGACCTCGTCGAGGAGCGTGTAGGCTGTTCCAGGTCCGCTCGAGAGAGCAGGCCCCCGAGGGCGATTGGCGCAGGGGTAGCGCGCTTCCTTCACACGGAAGAGGTCACTGGTTCGATCCCAGTATCGCCCACGCAGGATCCCTGTGGATCCCGCACTGCGGACGTGGCTCAGTTGGTAGAGCATCACCTTGCCAAGGTGAGGGTCGCGGGTTCGAGTCCCGTCGTCCGCTCCACAGGGACGGCGCGCCCGACGAATCGTCGGACGCGCCGTCTCCGTATCGCGGGTGCACCGCACCCCGCGGTGGGTTGGCCGAGAGGCGAGGCAACGGCCTGCAAAGCCGTGTACACGGGTTCGAATCCCGTACCCACCTCCACCGCGTCCCCTGGGACGCGGAGCGGGCGATTGGCGCAGCGGTAGCGCGCTTCCCTGACACGGAAGAGGTCACTGGTTCGATCCCAGTATCGCCCACCGACACGAGCCCCCGGCCGGGAGTCATCCCGGCCGGGGGCTCGTCCGCGTCCGGGGTCAGCGGGCGGGAGTCGCCGCGAGCTCCGGCGGTCGGCCGTCGGCGACGAGGGACCGCGCCACGAAGCCGGAGTCGAGCAGCTCGCGCACGGTGCCCGACAGCGCGTCCAGGTCCGCCGCGGGCGTCGCCGCAGGGACGGCCACGCACTGCGGGATCCGCAGGAAAGCGGGCTCGAGCAGGCGCCAGCCGGGGGCGTCCCGGAGCGCGGCCGTGAGCGGCTCCCGGATCCCCGTGATCACGTCGAGCGCCGGATCCTCGCCCGGCAGCGGGTGCTCGGGGAGGGGGACCAGCTCGGCGTTGCCGACCGTGCGCGCGAGATGCAGGTGCAGCGCGGAGCCCCGCTTGGTGCCGATGCGGAGCCCCGGGCGGTCGGCCTCGTCGGCGACCGTCGCCGGTGCGGCCCCCGGGACGGCGAAGCATCCCTCGATCATCACGTAGGGATCCGTGAAGGCGAGCGTCCGGGACCGGTCGGGGTCGTGGGCGAGGAAGCCGAGATCCGCCGCGCCCGCCTCAAGGGCCTCCACGGCGTCACGGGCGGCGGTCACCGCCCGCAGCTCCACCGTGCGGCCGGCCCGGCGGCCGAGCTCCCGCGCGAGGTCGACGCTCACGCCGCGCGGGTCCTCCGGGTCGCCGTGCGCGAGCACGGCGTTGCCGAGGTTGATGACCGCTCGCAGCGGTGCGCTGTCCGTTCTCCGCCCGTCGTCCACGACACGACCCTAGGCCGGGGCCCGGGACGGGACGAGCCCCGGACCTCGAGGAGGTCCGGGGCTCGCGGCGGAGCGGGGGCGGTCAGGCCCGCGCGGGGCCGTCCTCGGCGGACGGGTCCGCGTCGGCGATCGGCTCCGCGGCCGCGGACGACGCCGCCTCCGCGGAGGAGGAGGCCGGCGTCGCCGAGCGACCGTCGGCCAGACGCTTCGCGTCCTCCGGCGTCACCTCGACCACGGCCTCGACCGTGTGCAGGGCGAAGGGCTCGCCGTCGTGCTCGTCGATCGCGGACTCGACCGCGTCCTCGAGCACGTGCCGCGCGAGGCGGTTGCGGATCATGAGCGGGTCCTTCGAGAGGTCCTTCCAGATCGCCACGCACAGCAGCAGCATGACCAGGACGAACGGCAGCGAGGACACGATCGTGATGTTCTTCAGGCCGTTGAGGGCCTCAGCCGGCTCGTCACCGCCGGCCAGCAGCATGATCGCCGCGACGGCGCCGGTCGCGACGCCCCAGAAGACGACCGCCTTGCGGGTGGGCTCCTCCGCGCCGTGCTCGGAGAGGCCGCCCATGACGATGGAGGCGGAGTCCGCGCCGGTGATGAAGAAGATCGCCACGAGCACCACGGCCAGGACCATGAGGATGATGGTCACGACGCCGGGGACGGGCAGCGCGTCGAGGGTCGAGAACAGGATCGTGTCGAAGTTGATGTCCGGCACGCCGTCCACGACCTTCGAGAGCATCGAGCCCTCGTCCTGGGCGCGCTCGGCGCGCTCCTGGATGCCGATCGCACCGCCGCCGAAGATCGAGAACCACAGCAGGGAGACGACCGACGGGACCAGCAGCACGCCGACCACGAACTGGCGGATCGTGCGGCCGCGGGAGATGCGGCCGATGAACAGGCCCACGAAGGGGCACCAGGAGACCCACCAGGCCCAGTAGAAGACGGTCCAGCTGCTCATCCACTCGGCGAGCGACTCGTCTCCGGCGGCCGCGGTGCGCGAGGCCATCTGCGGGAGCTGGTCGATGAAGCCGCCCACGGCGTTCGGGATGACGTTGAGGATGAAGAGGGTCGGGCCGCCGATGAAGACGATGACCGCGAGGACCACGGCGAGCACCATGTTGGTGTTGGAGAGGAGCTGGATGCCCTTCTCGATGCCGGAGACCGCGGAGGCCACGAAGCACGCGGTGAGGACCGCGATGATGAGGACGAGGACCGGGGAGGTCACCTTCTCCATCAGGCCGGTGGAGGTGATGCCGCCGCCGATCTGGAGGGCGCCGAGGCCCAGCGAGCAGGCGGAGCCGAACAGCGTCGCGAGGATCGCGAGGATGTTGATGATGCGGCCGCCCACGCCCTCGGAGACCCGCTCGCCGAAGATCGAGGCGAACATCGCGGAGAACAGCTGGGCGCGGCCCAGGCGGTAGGTGCCGTAGGCCATGCCGAGGCCCACGATCGCGTACATGGCCCACGGGTACAGGGTCCAGTGGAAGAGCGTCGTGCCCATGGCGGTGGTCATCGCCTCGGGGGTCTGCGCCTCGACGGTGCCCGGCGGCGGGGACATGTAGAAGAACAGCGGCTCGCCCACACCGTAGAAGATGAGGCCGATGCCCATGCCGGTCGCGAACATCATGGAGATCCACGAGGCGGTCTTGAACTGCGGCTCCTCGCCGTCACGGCCCAGCGGGATGCGGCCGAAGCGCGAGAACGCGACGACGAGCACGAAGATCGTGAAGACGGAGGCGGCGATGACGTACAGCCAGCCGAAGTTGCCGATGACCCCCGCGAGGGCGCTGTCCGCGACCGCGCCGAGGCCGGCGGGGGAGACGAGTCCCCAGATCACGAAGGCGATCGCGAGGACGGCGGCGACGCCGAACACGATGCGGTCGGTGCCCTGGGTGTGCTTCCGTCTGCGCCGTGGCTTCGCGTCGCGGAGATCGTCGAGGAGCTCCTTGGTCGTCTGTGTGTTCTGACTCATGGGGAACGTCGCCTCGGGCGGCCGCGATCGGGGATCGGCCGGAGGAGGGACGACTCCTTCCTGGGGTCGGGGATGTCGTTCCTGGCCACCATAGCGGCGGCCGAAACGGTCAGAAGCGGCGAAAAGGGAGGTCGGTCCGGTCCGGGGCATGTCTGACGTGCACCGATTCACCCCGGGGGAGTGATGCCGGTCTCATCGTCCCGGGCGTGGTGAGGGCCCCGTCGGCCCGGATCGGGGTCGTGGTCGGAGACGGTTCCCCGATACCATCGGCCGCGGAGCCGGCATCGTCGGCCGGCTCGACCCGCACACCAAGGAGCATCCCGTGGCCCAGATCGCCATCACCCTCGACGGTTCACCCCAGCGGATCGAGGAGGGGACCACGGGCACGACGCTCTTCGAGGGCGCCGCCTCGATCGTCGCGCTGCGCATCGACGACGAGCTGCGCGACCTCGCCACGGCGCCCGTCGAGGGCCAGACCGTCGAGGGCGTCGACATCTCGAGCCCCGACGGCCTCTCGATCCTGCGCCACAGCACCGCCCACGTGCTCGCGCAGGCCGTGCAGAAGGTCAACCCCGAGGCGAAGCTCGGCATCGGACCGCCCATCACCGACGGCTTCTACTACGACTTCGACGTCGCCGAGCCCTTCACCCCCGAGTCGCTCAAGGCGCTCGAGAAGGAGATGGGCCGCATCGTCAAGGAGGGCCAGCGCTTCGTCCGCCGCGAGATCAGCGACGACGCCGCCCGCGCCGAGGAGGCCGCCGAGCCCTACAAGCTCGAGCTGATCGGCCTGAAGTCCACCGCCGACGACGCCGGCGAGGGCGCGAGCGTCGAGGTGGGCGCCGGTGGCCTGACCATGTACGACAACGTCAACCGGCGCGACGAGGTCGTCTGGACGGACCTCTGCCGCGGCCCCCACCTGCCCACCACCAAGCTCATCGGCAACGGCTTCGCGCTCACCCGCTCCGCCGCCGCCTACTGGCGCGGCAGCGAGAAGAACCCGATGCTGCAGCGCGTCTACGGCACCGCCTGGCCCACCAAGGACGAGCTCAAGGCGCACCAGCAGCGGATCGCCGAGGCCGAGCGCCGCGACCATCGTCGCCTGGGCAGCGAGCTGGACCTCTTCTCCTTCCCGGACGAGATCGGCTCGGGCCTGCCCGTGTTCCACCCCAAGGGCGCCATGATCAAGATGGAGATGGAGGACTACTCGCGCCGTCGCCACGTCGAGGCCGGCTACTCCTTCGTCTCGACCCCGCACATCACGAAGAAGAACCTCTTCGAGACCTCCCGCCACCTCGAGTGGTACGCCGAGGGCATGTACCCCCCGATGCACGTGGACGAGGAGGTGGACGCCGACGGCAACGTCACCAAGCAGGGCCAGGACTACTACCTCAAGCCCATGAACTGCCCGATGCACAACCTCGTCTACCGCTCCCGGGGCCGGTCCTACCGCGAGCTCCCGCTGCGGCTGTTCGAGTTCGGCAGCGTCTACCGCTACGAGAAGTCCGGCGTCGTGCACGGCCTCACCCGCGCGCGCGGCTTCACCCAGGACGACGCGCACATCTACACCACCCGGGAGCAGATGAAGGAGGAGCTGACGAGCCTGCTCGGCTTCGTCCTCGATCTCCTGCGCGACTACGGGCTCGACGACTTCTACCTCGAGCTCTCCACCCGCGACCCCGAGAAGTCCGTGGGCGACGACGCCACCTGGGAGGAGGCGACCCGCACCCTCGAGGAGGTCGCCACCGCGTCGGGCCTCGAGCTGGTCCCCGATCCGGGCGGCGCCGCCTTCTACGGCCCCAAGATCTCCGTCCAGGCGAAGGACGCGATCGGTCGCACCTGGCAGCTCTCCACGATCCAGCTCGACTTCTTCGAGCCCGAGCTGTTCGAGCTCGAGTACACGGCGACCGACGGCTCCCGCCAGCGGCCCGTGATGATCCACCGTGCGCTGTTCGGGTCGATCGAGCGCTTCTTCGGCGTGCTCCTGGAGCACTACGCGGGCGCGTTCCCCGTGTGGCTGTCCCCGGTGCAGGTGGTCGGCGTGCCCGTCGCCGCCGAGTACGCGCCCTACCTCGAGGAGATCGCGACCAAGCTCCGCGAGCGCGGCGTGCGCGTCGTCGTCGACGACTCCGACGACCGCATGCAGAAGAAGATCCGCACGCACACCAAGGAGAAGGTCCCCTACCTGCTCATCGCCGGCGGCGAGGACCAGGAGAAGGGTGCGGTCTCCTTCCGCCTGCGCGACGGCAGCCAGGACAACGGCATCCCCGTCGACGAGGCCGTCGAGCGGATCGTCGCCGCGATCCGCGACAAGGCGCAGGTGTGAGCGAGGCCCCCGAGCCCGCCGTCGAGGACGCCCGCGGCTTCGCGGGCGTCCCCGACACCACGCAGCGCCTGTGGACCCCGCACCGGATGGCGTACATCGGCGGCCAGGACAAGCCCGAGGACCCGGACGACGCCGAGCAGTGCCCGTTCTGCTCCGCACCGGGCCGCGGCGACGAGGACGCGCTGATCGTCCATCGCGGCGAGGTGGCGTACGTGATCCTCAACCTGTACCCGTACAACACCGGCCACCTCCTCGTGTGCCCGTACCGCCACGTCGCGGACTACACGGATCTCACCGAGGCGGAGGTCGCGGAGGTCGCCGCCCTCACGCGGACCGCGATGCGCGTGGTGCGCGAGGTGTCCTCGCCCGCCGGGTTCAACCTCGGCATGAACCAGGGCGAGGTCGCCGGGGCGGGCATCGCCGCGCACCTGCACCAGCATGTCGTGCCGCGCTGGATGGGGGACGCGAACTTCCTCCCCGTCGTGGGCCGCACCAAGGCGCTGCCGATCCTGCTCGCGGACACCCGCGCGATGTACGCCGAGGCCTGGCCCGCCTGAGGGCCGGGCGTTCGCCGGGCGGGACGGGGCGCTGGGCTACGATGCGACAGGTCGACGGGCGCGCCGGGGGAGGCGCGCCGCACCACCGCGGCGGGAGGAGACCGGAGCGATGAGCACGATCCCTGCGCCGCCGCGCGGACCGCAGCCGGGCCCCGTCGGGCCCGGCCCCGCGACGGCGGGGCCGTCGGACGGGTACGGGTACGACGTCCAGCGGGTCGACCCCCAGGGGCCGGGCCGCCTCGCCGAGCCCCGCGGCCAGGAGCGCCGACCGCGCCGCGCCTGGGTGCAGCGCCTCTACTGGATCCTCTCCCTCCTGGGGCTCGCCGCCACCGGGGCGGCCGTCTGGTTCTTCGTCATCCGCCCGCTGGGGCTCGGGACCTCCCTGGTCGCCTTCACCTCGGCGCTCGTGCCCGTCACGATCGTGCTCACCGCCGTGTGGTGGGTGGACCGGTACACGCCGCAGCCACGGATCACGCTCGTGTACGCCTTCGTCTGGGGCGCCGCGGGCTCGGTGGCGCTGACCTTCGTCATCGGCGGCGTCTTCACGGAGCTGGCCCTGCCGGAGGCGGAGGCGGGATCCGCGACCGAGAGCTTCCTCGGCGCCGCCGTGCAGGCCCCGCTCGTCGAGGAGTCGATGAAGGCGCTGGGCCTCGCGGCGCTCCTGATCTGGGGGCGGCGCTTCCTGGGCGGCCCGATCGACGGCGTCGTCTACGCCGTGCTGATCGCCGCGGGCTTCGCCTTCACCGAGAACATCCTCTACTTCGGCCGCTCCTTCCACGAGGCGCAGGCCGCCGGGACCGTCGACGTCTTCTGGCAGACCTTCCTCCTGCGCGGACTGCTCTCCCCCTTCGCCCACGCCTCCTTCACGGCGCTGTGCGGGCTGGGGCTCGGCATCGCGGCCGAGCGCCGCTCGCTCATGCTGTACTTCGGGCTCGGCCTGGGCGGCCTCTCCCTGGGCATGTCCCTGCACGCGCTCTGGAACGGCTCGAGCTTCTTCCTCGAGCCGGATCCCGAGCACCCGCTCGCCGGCTTCCTGCGCTACTACCTGACCGTCCAGGTCCCGATCTTCCTGCTGCTCGTCGCGATCGTGCTCTTCCTGCGGCTGCGGGAGAAGCGGATCCTGCGCCGCCAGCTCTCCGAGTACGGCCGCGCCGGCTGGTTCTCCCCGGCGGAGGTCGAGGTGCTCATCTCCATGCGGGGCCGTGCCCGCGCCGAGCGCTGGGCCGCGCGCCACGGCGCCGTCGCCCGGATGGCGATGCACGACCTCATCCTCGCCTCCGTCGAGCTGGGCATGGAGCGCCACGGTGTGCTCCAGGGCCGGCCCACCGAGCGCACGCGCCGGCGCGAGCGCGAGCTGCTCGAGCGGATCACCGTGGACCGCCGCCAGGTCTCCGCCCTCGAGCGGCCGGTGGTGCGCGGCGCGGGGACCTCCGCTGCCGTGCCCGTATGATGGTGCGGCGGTCCGCACCTCCCGCGGGTCCGCACGCGCTCGGCTCACCGTGCGCGGGAACTCGCTGATTCCTTCGAGAGGGGACCGATGTCCGGGCACTCCAAGTGGGCGACCACGAAGCACAAGAAGGCTGCCATCGATGCGAAGCGCGGCAAGCTCTTCGCCAAGCTGATCAAGAACATCGAGGTCGCCGCGCGTGTGGGCGGTCCCGACCTGGCCGGCAACCCCACGCTCTTCGACGCCGTCCAGAAGGCGAAGAAGTCCTCCGTCCCCAACGACAACATCGACCGCGCCGTCAAGCGCGGCGGCGGGCTCGACGGCGGCGGCGTCGACTACCAGACGCTCATGTACGAGGGCTACGCCCCCGGCGGCGTCGCCCTGCTCGTCGAGTGCCTCACGGACAACAAGAACCGTGCGGTCTCCGAGGTGCGCCTCGCCTTCACCCGCAACGGCGGCAACATGGCGGACTCCGGCTCGGTGTCCTACATGTTCAACCGCAAGGGCGTCGTCACGGTGCCCAAGGAGGGCAACACGGAGGACTCCCTGCTCGAGATCGTCCTGGACGCGGGCGCCGAGGAGATCACCGACGAGGGCGAGACCTTCGAGATCCTCTCGGAGGCGAGCGACGTGGTCGCGGTGCGCACGGCGCTCCAGGAGGCCGGCGTCGACTACGACAGCGCCGAGGCGCAGTTCGTGCCGAACCTCCGCACCCCCGTGGACCTCGAGGGGGCGCAGAAGGTGTTCCGCCTCATCGACGCGCTCGAGGACAGCGACGACGTCCAGAACGTCTACTCCAACGTCGACATCCCCGAGGACGTCGCCGCGCAGCTCGACGCGGAGGACTGATCGCGAGATGAGCCTGCGCGTCCTCGGCGTGGACCCCGGGCTCACGCGCTGCGGCTACGGAGTGATCGACGCGGGCTCCGGCCGCAGCGCCTCCCTCGTGGACGTGGGGGTCGTGCGCACCTCCCCGGAGGACACGATCGACGTGCGCCTGCTCGCGATCTCCCGCGGGCTCGAGGCCAAGATCGAGGAGCACGCCCCGGACGTCGTCGCCATCGAGCGGGTCTTCGCCCAGGCGAACACCCCGACGGTGATGAGCACCGCGCAGGTCACGGGGGTCGCGATCGTGCTCGCCGCCCAGCGCGGCATCCGCATCGCCCTGCACACGCCCTCCGAGGTGAAGGCCGCCGTCACCGGCAGCGGGCGGGCGGACAAGAAGCAGATCCAGGCCATGCTCGTGAAGCTGCTGCGGCTGGACGCCGCGCCGCAGCCGGCGGACGCCGCGGACGCCGTCGCGATCGCGCTCACCCAGCTGTGGCGCGGGCCGGGACCGGTGCGCCGCGACGCGAGCGGCGGGGCGCGCACGAGCGCCCAGGCCGTGTGGGCGGAGGCGGAGCGAGCCGCGCGGCGCGCCCGGGACACCTCGACCTCCCGCTTCTGATCGAACAGCTGTTCTAAGGTGGTCGCGTGATCGCAACCCTGACCGGGACCGTGGCCTCGATCGGCCTGGAATCCCTCGTGCTCGACGTCCACGGTGTGGGCTACCTCGTCCGCACCACCCCCGCCGCCCTCGCGCAGACCCGCCACGGCGCCGAGCTCACGCTGCACACCGAGCTCGTGGTCCGCGAAGACTCGATGACGCTCTTCGGCTTCCCGTCCGCGCAGGACGCCGACGCCTTCCGCGTCGTGCAGTCCGTGAGCGGCATCGGCCCCCGTCTCGCGCTGTCGGTGCTCGCCGTGCTCTCCCCGGAGGACCTCGCCCGCGCCGTCGCGGAGCAGGACGTCAAGAGCATCACCCGCACCCCGGGCATCGGCCCCAAGGTCGCCAGCCGCATGATCCTCGAGCTCGGCGGCAAGCTCGCCCTCCCCGCGGAGCCCGAGGGCGGCGCACCCGT
Source organism: Brachybacterium sp. NBEC-018 (assembly GCF_024860185.1). NCBI lineage: Bacteria > Bacillati > Actinomycetota > Actinomycetes > Micrococcales > Dermabacteraceae > Brachybacterium > Brachybacterium sp. NBEC-018. Next base: position 2,881,165 of record NZ_CP100650.1, on the reverse strand, counting down.
CGGTGCACCGGCCCCCGCCGCGTCCGCCGCCGTGGACGCCCAGGTCGTCGAGGCGCTCGTGGGGCTGGGGTGGCCGGAGAGGTCCGCCGCCGGGGCCGTGGAGCGCCTGCGTGCCGAGGCCGGTGAGGAGACGGAGATCGAGCCCGCGTCCCTGCTGCGCACCGCTCTCCAGTCACTCGGCGGTGCCCGGTGACGGTGGAGGGAGCGGACGGGATCGACGCGACCGCCGACGTCCCCGAGGAGGACGGCGTCGCGCTCACGAGCGCGACCTCCGGCGCCCTCGAGCGGGCGGCCGAGGCGGCCCTCCGGCCGCGCCGGCTCGCGGACTTCGTGGGGCAGGAGGTCGTGCGGGAGCAGCTCTCGCTCGTCCTGGACGCGGCACAGGCGCGCGGTCGCGCCCCGGAGCACATGCTCCTCTCGGGCCCTCCCGGCCTCGGCAAGACCACCCTCGCGATGATCATCGCCGCGGAGCTCGGCGCCCCGCTGCGGATCACCTCGGGGCCGGCCGTCCAGCACGCGGGGGACCTCGCCGCGATCCTCTCCTCCCTCGAGGAGGGTGAGGTGCTGTTCATCGACGAGATCCACCGCCTCGCACGCCCCGCCGAGGAGATGCTCTACATCGCGATGGAGGACTTCCGTGTCGACGTGATGGTCGGCAAGGGCGTCGGGGCGACCTCGATCCCGCTCGAGCTGCCGCCGTTCACGGTGGTCGGGGCGACGACCCGCGCGGGGCTGCTGCCGGCACCGCTGCGGGACCGCTTCGGCGTCGTCGGGCACCTGGACTACTACCGCGCCGAGGAGCTGCACCGCGTGGTGCTCCGCAGCGCGGGCGAGCTCGGCGTGGACATCGAGGGCGGCGCCGCCGCGGAGATCGCCTCCCGCTCCCGCGGCACGCCCCGCATCGCGAACCGGCTCCTGCGCCGGGTGCGCGACTGGGCGCAGGTGCGCGGCACGGGGGACCTGGACCTGGGGGCCGCCCGCGCCGCGCTCGCCATGTACGAGGTGGACGAGCGGGGCCTGGACCGCCTGGACCGCGCGGTGCTCAGCGCCCTGTGCCAGCGCTTCGCCGGGGGACCGGTGGGGCTGTCCACCCTCGCTGTCGCGGTGGGCGAGGAGACGGAGACCGTGGAGACCATGGTCGAGCCGTACCTCGTGCGGGAGGGGTTCCTCGTGCGGACCCCGCGGGGGCGGGCCGCGGCGACGGCCGCCTGGGAGCACCTCGGGCTCGAGGCGCCGCAGGGCGGCTCCGGCGCCGCCCCCATGCTCGGCAGGTTCTGAGCCGCGCCCGCCTCGCGGCACGGGAGCGGGGGACCTGCCGGCGGGACTCCCACCGGACTCGGAGGGAGCGGCGGGTACAGTGGTCCGGTCAGCCGTCCGCGGCCGGTGGAGCCGCGTCACGTGCGCGGGCTGCCCGGTCCGTCGAGAGGAACTTCGTGGATCTCCTGCCCCTCCTGCTCATCTTCGCCGTCATGCTCGTGCCGCTGATGTTCATGTCCAGCCGTCAGCGCAAGGCCCAGCGCGAGCAGCAGGCGAAGGTCGCCCAGCTCGGCGTCGGCGATGAGGTCCGCACCCACTCCGGCTTCTACGGTCTGATCGTCGAGGAGTTCGACGACGTCGTGATCCTCGAGTCCGAGAACGGCGCCCAGACCAAGTGGGCCCGCCAGGCGATCGCCGGCGCCGTCGCGCCGACCGAGGACGCCGCCGAGGACTCCGTCACCGAGGACGGCGCCGTCGTCGAGGGGACCGCGACCGACGCGGACACCGCCTCCGATGCGCCCGTCGAGCACGTCGAGGAGGGCACCGTCCCCGGCGTCACCGCCCGGGACACCGACACCACCACCGACGGCCGTCGCGACGCCTGAGGCGCCCCTGCGCCCCGGCTCCCGCCGCACACCGAGGAACCCCGCTCCATGCCCGTTCGTCGCATAGCCCTCACGGCGCTCGCGGTGCTGATCCTGCTGCTCGGCGGCGGGATCGGCGCCGGGGTGCAGTGGGGCGGCTGGAACGCCGCCCCCAAGCTCGCCCTCGACCTCGAGGGCGGCACGCAGATCATCCTGCAGGCCCAGACCACCGACGGCTCGACGATCGACCGCGACGCCATGGAGCAGGCGCGGCAGATCATCAGCCAGCGCGTGAACGCCATGGGCGTCGCGGAGACCGAGATCTCCGTGCAGGGCGGCACGAACATCGTCATCGACGTGCCGGGCACGCTGGACCAGGCGACGTCCGACGCCCTGCGGCAGACGGCCGCGATGTCCTTCCGGCCGGTGCTCGGCGCGGTCGCCCCCGAGGGGGACGGCAGCGCCCTGCCCTCCGACGGCGGCGGTGCCTCCGACGCCGGAGGCGACAGCGGCACGGGCGAGACCTCGAGCGCGCCCGCCGATCCCGCGCAGGGGCAGTTCACCGGGGCGCTCTCCTCGGACCAGACCCTCGCGGACCAGGCCGGCACCGATTCCGGTGAGCCCGACGCCTGGTCCCTCGACCAGCTCGATGCGGACGTCCAGGCCGAGCTCGGCGCCGTCGACTGCACCGATCCCTCCGCGCAGCAGGAGCGGATCGCCCAGGCGAAGTCCGACGAGCCGATCGTGGCGTGCGCGCCCGACGGCTCCGCGAAGTACCTGCTGGGCCCCGAGGTCGTCCCCGGCTCGGCGGTCGAGGACGCGAGCGTCGGCGCCGAGACCAGCTCGACCGGCCAGGCGACCGGCTACTACCTCGTGAACATGCGCTTCACGGACGCCGTCGGCCAGGACTTCGCGGACATGACCTCCGCGCTGTACAACGGCCAGGGCGCGACGAGCGCCTTCGCGATCGTGCTCGACGGCCTCGTGATCTCCGCGCCCACGGTCGAGGAGCCGTCCCCGGGCGGCGAGGCCTCGATCTCGGGCAACTTCACCCAGGACCAGGCGTCCCAGCTCGCCGACCAGCTGAAGTTCGGCGCGCTCCCGATCCAGCTCGACGTCGCCTCGGAGCAGCAGATCTCCGCGACGCTCGGCGCCGACCAGCTGACGATGGGCCTCATCGCCGGCCTGATCGGTCTCGCTCTCGTGGTGCTCTACGCCTTCCTGCAGTACCGCGTGCTCGCCATCGTCACCACCTCGAGCCTCGCGATCATGGCGGTGCTGACGTACGCGGTGCTCACCGTGCTCTCGAACCTCCCGGAGATCGGGTACCGCCTCTCCCTCGCGGGCGTCGCCGGCCTGATCGTCGCGATCGCCTTCACCGCGGACTCGTTCATCGTCTACTTCGAGCGCGTCCGTGACGAGATCCGCGAGGGCCGCGGCATCGTCGCGGCCGTCGACCACGGCTGGGACCGAGCCCGGCGCACCATCCTCGCCTCCGACGCCGTCAACCTCGTGGCGGCCGTGGTGCTGTACGTGCTCTCCACGGGCGGCGTGCGCGGCTTCGCCTTCGTGCTGGGTGTGACGACCGTGCTGGACCTCGTGGTCGTCTTCCTCTTCACCCATCCGATGCTGCAGGCCCTCGCCCGCACGCGCTTCTTCGGCAAGGGGCACCCGATGAGCGGGCTGGACCCCGCGGTGCTGGGACGCTCCGTGCCCGCCTACGCGGGCCGCGGCCGCCTCCGGGACGCCGAGGGGCGTCGCGAGACCATCGCCGAGCGGAAGGCGCGGCTCGCCCGCGAGTCCGCCGAGGAGTCCGGCGCGACCGAGCAGGAGGACGAGCGATGAGCGCGACCCTGGCCCAGCTGGGCAACTCCCTCCACGACGGCAGCCGCTCCGTGCCCATCGTCCGGCGCCGACGCCTGTGGTACCTGATCAGCGTCGCCGCGGTGCTCCTGCTCGGCACACTCGCCGTGCTGCGCGGCCCCAACCTCGGGATCGAGTTCACCGGCGGCTCCGAGTTCCAGATCTCGGGGGTCCAGGACACCTCCCAGACCGCCGCCCGCGACATCGTGCGCGAGCACGTGCCGGACTCCGAGCCGAAGGTGACGGTGCTCGGCGGGAGCACGGTGCGCGTGCAGACCGAGCAGCTGGACTCGTCGCAGACCTCCTCTCTCGCCGCCGACCTCGCCGCGGGCTACGACGTGGAGTCCTCCGCGGTCTCGACCTCGTACATCGGCCCGGTCTGGAGCCAGGACATCACGCAGAAGATGCTCCGCGGCATCCTCGTGTTCCTGGTCCTCGTCGCGATCGGCATGGCCCTGTACTTCCGGGACCTGCGGGCCTCCGGCGCCGCGATGATCGCCCTGATCCACGACATGCTGCTCACCGCGGCCGTGTACGGGGTGGTGGGCTTCGAGATCACGCCGAGCACGGTGATCGGCTTCCTGACGATCCTCGGCTACTCGCTCTACGACACGATCGTCGTCTTCGACAAGGTGCGCGAGAACACCGCGGGGATGCGGGTGCTCAACGGGCCCGACTACGCCGACCGGGTGGAGCTCGCCGCGAACCAGACCCTCGTGCGCTCGCTGAACACGTCCGTCGTCGCGCTGCTGCCCGTCGGCTCGATCCTCGTGATCGGCGCCTTCGTGCTGGGCGCCGGCACCCTCAAGGACATCTCGCTCGCCCTGTTCGTGGGCATCCTCGTGGGCACCTACTCCTCCGTCTTCCTCGCCCCGGGGCTGCTCGTGGACCTCCACCGGCTCACCTCCCGCTCGCCGCGCGAGCCCGTCGCCCCGGCGCGCCGCACGACGCTCGCCGAGCGCCGCGCCGCCGAGCAGCGGGCGACGGCCGACGGGGCCGGGACCGGCCCCGTCCGCGAGGAGGGGACCGACGAGGCCCTCGACGACGAGCCCGCCGACGGCGAGGGCGCTGTCGAGGAGCTCACGGCCGAGGACCCTGCCTCGCAGGGCGACGTCACGTCGGTCTCCGAGGACGACGGGTCGTCCCCGAGCGCCGCCCCCGCCCGCCGGGTGCAGCCCCGCCGCAGCACCCGCAGCGGCCGATCCCACTCCCGACGAGGACAGCGATGAGCACCCACCAGGACGCCCCCGGATCCGCGCGGCTCGCGGAGATCCTCGCGACCCGCATCGACGAGTACCCCGACTTCCCGGCGCCGGGGGTCCTGTTCCGCGACATCACCCCGCTCCTGCGGGACGCCGGCGCCTTCCGCGAGATCATCGCGCACTGGCGGGCGATGATCCCGGAGGGCGTGGAGTACGTCGTGGGCACCGAGGCGCGAGGCTTCGTGCTCGGCGCCCCCCTCGCCTTCGAGCTGGGCGCGGGCTTCATCCCTGTGCGCAAGGCCGGCAAGCTCCCCGGTTCCCCGGCGAGCCTCCGCTACGACCTCGAGTACGGCAGCGCCGAGGTGCAGATCCCCGAGGGGTCGCTCCCGGCCGGCGCCCGCACGCTGGTGGTCGACGACCTGCTCGCCACCGGCGGCACGGCGGCGGCCACGATCGAGCTCACCCGGAGCTTCGGCGTCGAGCTCGTGGGGGCGTCCTTCCTGATCGAGCTCGAGGGCCTCGGCGGTCGCGAGAAGCTGCCTGCCGACGTCCCCGTCACGACCGTCTGGTCGATCCCCGACTGACCGCTCCCGGTCGGCCCTGGCCGAGTGCCCCTGGAAGGCCCGGCCGGGCACCCGCGGCGGGCCGGCCCGGCGACCGGGGCGGACGACGGTCATCGGCACGATGACCCGCGCGTAGACTGACAGGCCACGGTCAGGAGGAGCGCGATGCAGGACAGATCACCGCAGGACGGGACGTCCGTGCCCCCCGAGGTCGACGGCGGCGCCAGCGCGACCCGCTCGGGAGGGCCGGGGACGAGCGCGGCCTCCTCCCCGTCGAGCCCGTCGCCGTCCGGGCGGAGCACCTCCTCCGTCCCGCGGCGCTCCCGCTCCCGGCTGTCGTTCTTCGGCGGTCGCGGCGGTCCGAGCGTCGATCCGCTGCTCGCGCCCCTGCTCGACACGATGGCCTCCGTGAGTCCCAAGGAGGACACCGCGCTCGTCCAGCGCGCCTTCACCGTCGCCGAGGCCGCCCACCGCGGTCAGATGCGCAAGAGCGGCGACCCGTACATCACGCATCCGGTCTCCGTCGCGACGATCCTCGCGGAGCTCGGCTCGCCCTCCGAGGTCGTCGCCGCGGCGCTGCTGCACGACACGGTGGAGGACACCGACTACTCCCTGGACCGGCTGCGCTCCGACTTCGGCGACGTCATCGCGGTGCTCGTGGACGGCGTCACCAAGCTCGACAAGGTGACCTACGGCGAGGCCGCGCAGGCGGAGACCGTGCGCAAGATGATCGTGGCGATGAGCCGCGACGTGCGCGTGCTCCTCATCAAGCTCGCGGACCGCCTCCACAACGCCCGCACCTGGAAGTACGTCCCGGCCGCCTCCGCGGAGCGCAAGGCCAAGGAGACGCTCGAGATCTATGCGCCGCTCGCGCACCGGCTGGGCCTGAACACCATCAAGTGGGAGCTCGAGGACCGCTCCTTCCAGGTGCTCTATCCCAAGGTGTACGAGGAGATCGTGGCGCTCGTTGCGCAGCACGCCCCCGCCCGCGAGCAGTACCTGCGCACCGTGTCCACGCAGATCCACGAGGACCTGCGCAAGGCGCGCATCAAGGCGGAGGTGACGGGCCGCCCGAAGCACTACTACTCGATCTACCAGAAGATGATCGTGCGGGGCCGGGACTTCGCGGACATCTACGACCTGGTGGGCGTGCGCGTGCTCGTGGACTCGGTGCGGGACTGCTACGCAGTGCTCGGCACGCTGCACGCGCGCTGGTCACCGGTGCCCGGCCGTTTCAAGGACTACATCGCGCTGCCGAAGTTCAACCTCTACCAGTCGCTGCACACCACGGTCATCGGGCCCACCGGGAAGCCGGTGGAGATCCAGATCCGGACCTGGGAGATGCACCGCCGCGCCGAGTACGGCGTCGCGGCGCACTGGAAGTACAAGGCGATGGCGGGCGGCGCCGCGGCGGCCGCGAAGCCCGTCGCGAGCGAGAGCGCCTGGCTGCGACAGCTCATGGACTGGCAGAAGGAGACCACCGACTCCGGCGAGTTCCTCGACTCCCTGCGCTTCGAGATCGCCTCCCAGGAGGTGTACGTCTTCACCCCGAAGGGGGACGTGCTCGCGCTCCCGCAGGGGTCCACGCCCGTGGACTTCGCGTACGCGGTGCACACCGAGGTGGGGCACCGGACGATCGGGGCCCGCGTGAACGGGCGGCTCGTCTCCCTGGACTCGACGCTGAGCACGGGCGACGTGGTCGAGGTGTTCACCTCGAAGTCCTCCGAGGCGGGGCCCAGCCGCGACTGGCTCGGTTTCGTCACCTCGCCCCGCGCCCGTTCGAAGATCCGCCAGTGGTTCACGAAGGAGCGGCGCGAGGAGGCGCTCGAGCGCGGTCGGGAGGAGCTCGCCAAGGCGCTGCGCCGGCAGGACCTGCCGATGCGGCGCCTGCTCACCCACGAGACGCTCGCCGCCGTCGCCGGGGACCTCAACCTGCAGAGCGTCGACGCGCTCTACACGTCGATCGGCGAGGGGCACACCGGGGCGCAGAACGTCGTGGACAAGCTCCGGGCGACCTTCGGCGGCTCCGACGGTGCGGAGGAGGACGTCGCGGAGGCGACGATCCCGACCTGGGTGCGGCCCAAGCCGAGCACCCGCACGGAGCGGCACACCTCGGAGACGGACCAGGGGGTCATCGTCGAGGGCCATGCGGACCTCTGGGTGAAGCTCGCGAAATGCTGCGCCCCGGTGCCGGGTGACCCGATCGTGGGCTTCGTGACCCGCGGGAACGGCGTCTCCGTGCATCACCGCGAGTGCGCGAACGCGATCCAGCTGACGCAGCAGCAGGGCGATCGGATGGTGGAGGTCAGCTGGTCCGGCCGTCACAGCACCGCCTACCTGGTGCACATCAAGGTCGAGGCGCTGGACCGGCCGCGGCTGCTCACCGATCTCGCGCTCGTGATCTCGGAGCAGCAGGTGAACCTGCAGTCCGCCTCGGCGCAGTCGAATGCGGACCGGCTCGCGGCGACCTTCTTCTCCTTCGAGCTCGCCGAGCCGAGCCATCTGCAGGCGGTGCTCGCGCAGGTGCGCCGTGTGGAGGGCGTCTACGACGTCTACCGCGTCACCGCGGACGGCAAGCCCGTGGGCGCGGGGGAACCGCTCACCCGCGGCTGAGACCCCGGCCGGCCGGTGCGGAGGCACCCTCACGCGGCGCGCGTGCCCCGGCCTGCGTCGTGCGCCGGGACCAGTGCGCACGCGCGGTCCATGGCCTCCTGCGCGGAGCGCGACCCGGGATGGTGGGTGATCGCCTCGAGCCGACGGCGGATCCCCTCGGGTGAGGCGTGTCCCGCGGCGATCAGGCGGGACACGGCAGCGAGCCGCTCGGCATCGGGGGAGAAGCGCAGCAGATCCATCGCGGTGCGGTCGGGGATCGTGAGCGGCGCCCCGCCGACGGTCTCCACCTCGTCCATGGCGACGCGGGCCCCGCGCTGGATCGTCCCGGCGATCGGACCCCGGTGCGCGGTCGAGATGAGCTCGACCTGGACGGGCGCCGTCCCGCCGAGCACGACCCAGGCGGCCGTGACCCCGGCGAGCACGTGATGGGGCCGCAGCGACGTCCCGAGCGCACTGCCCACGGCGAGCGCACGACCCACGGCGGTGCCGACGACGTCCGGCGGGACGTAGATACCCGGCAGCAGCCTCACGAGGTAGCCGTCGGCGACCATCCGCGCGGTGGTGGGGGTGTCCTCCCAGCGCTCGAGGGCGCGGGAGACGGGCACCGCGAGCTCCGCCGCATGGCGGGACCAGGCGAAGCAGGCGGGACCCAGGAGCGGCATCCGAGGACCGGGGGAGCGGGGAGGCGGGAGACTGTCGTCCTGCGGTGGCGGGGGCGGGCCGGAGGGCGCGGGCGGCGAGTTCTGCATGCACCGACTCTGGGGGCACGGAGGCCGCACGGCAACGCCCCGCCCGTCCTTGTGGACGGGCGGGGCGTGGGGAGGAACGGCCGGGCCGTCCTCATCGGCGGTGATCGCCGCGGTCAGCCGAGGTCGCGGGCCGAGCGCTCGATGACGGCGAGCCACTCGCGGCGGGCCTCGAGGGCGGCCTCCGCCTTCGCGATCTTCGCCGGGTCACCGGTCGCGCGCGCCTTCTCGAGGTCCTCCTCGTAGCCGGCGATCGCGGAGTGCAGCTGCGAGGAGGCGCCCTCGACACGCGCCTTGGTGCGCGGATCGGTGCGTCGCCACTCGGCCTCCTCGGCGTCCTTCACGGCGCGCTCGACGCTGCGCAGGCGGTCGTCGATCCGACGCATGTCGCCGCGCGGGACCTTGCCGGCCGCCTCCCAGCGCTCCTGCACGGAGCGCAGGGCGTCCTTCGCCCTGTCGAGATCCTTCGTCGGGTCGATCTGCTCGGCCTCGGCCAGCAGCGCCTCCTTGACGACGAGGTTCTCGCGCTGCTCGGCCTCGGAGGCCTCGAGATCGGCGTTCCGGGCGGCGAAGAAGGTGTCCTGCGCGGCCTTGAACCGGGCCCACTGGGCGTCGTCCTTCTTGCGTCCGCCGCGCGGGGCGGCGCGCCACTCGGCCATGAGGTCCTTGAAGGCGCGGACCGTCGGACCCCAGTCCGTGGAGTCCTGCATCTCCTCGGCGCGGGCGATGAGCTGCTCCTTGACGGCGGCGGCCTCCTCGTGACGCTCGTCGAGCTGCGAGAAGAACTGCTTGCGATGGCGGTCGAAGGTGGACCGCGCCGCGGAGAGCCGCTTCCAGAGGGCGTCCTCGGTGGGACGGTCGAGGTTCACGTCCTCGCTCTGCATCTGCTTCCAGGTGGGGACCATCTGGCGCATGGTCTCCCCGGCGCTCTTCCACGAGATCTGCTCGGGCGGCGTGGCGACGAGCTGCTCGATCGACTCGACGAAGGCGGTGCGTCGGGCGATCGCGTCCTGGCGGGCGGCGGTGCGCGCGCTCTCGAGCTCGGCGATCTGTGCCTTCGCCTTCTCGCGGAGCTCGTGGGCGCGGGCCCGCAGCGCGGGGATGTCACCCACGACCTGCGGTTCCTTCATGTTCTTGCGCAGATTCTCGAGCAGGCGGTTGAGCTCGTTGTGGGTGTGCCCGGTCGTGGAGAGCTTCTTCTCCGTGAGATCGAGGAAGGCCACGAGATCGAGGTAGGCGCGCGCGAACGGGTCCAGCGCGGTCTCGGGGTCGATGCCCTGGGCCTGGCCGGCCTCACCGAGGGTGCGCACCTGGGTGCCGTCCTGCACGGTGACGGTGCCGTCCTCGGTGACGGCGCCGAAGGTCTTCGCCTCGGCGAGGAGGGCGGCGTCGTACTCGGTGACCGAGGGCGCGGCCGGCAGCAGCGGGGCGGCGGGCTTGCGCCCGGCGAGCGCGGCCGGGGAGGGCGCGCCTCCCGGCGTGGGCCCGGGGCGGCCGGGGCGCGGTCGCGGCGAGGGGGTGGGTGCGGGAGCCGCGGCGGCAGACGCCTCGGCGTCGGGAGCATCCGCTGAGGGAGCCTCCGCGGCGGGAGCGTCTGCGGCGGCCGGCTCGGCGGCCTCCTCCGCAGGCGCCTCCGGGGAGGCGTCGTCCGCGGCGGGTTCCGGAGCCGGGGCGGAGGGGGCCTCGACGGCCTCGGCAGGCTCGACGGCGGGGGCGGCCACATCGGCGGCGGCATCGGCCGCTGCGGTCTCCTCGGGCTCGGGGGAGGTGGGGACGGGAGTCTCGGACTCGCTCACGATGGAGCTCCTTCGAACGGATCCGCTGCGCGGCGGGACACTGCCGCCACGAGGGCGGCCGGGCGGTGCGGGACCCTCCCGCGGAGCGGGGTGGGAACCACGTCACGGAACTCTACAGCGAGCAGGCGTGCGCCCCGCCCCCTGCCCGCGCACGCACCGGGCCCCGACCGGGCGGAGCCACGGGCGAGGAGGACGGGACGACGCCCGCCCGCCGAGGAGGGGATAATGGACCGGCCCGCTCTCCCCTCACCCTCGAAGGACGTGCACCCGCATGGCGAAGATCGCCGCTCTGTCCGGCTTCCCCGAATGGCTCCCCGCGGAGCGTCAGGTGGAGCAGCACGTGATCGACGTGTTCCGCGAGGTCGCTGAGCTCCACGGGTTCTCCGGCATCGAGACGCGCGCGGTCGAGCCTCTCGACCAGCTGCTGCGCAAGGGGGAGATCGACAAGGAGGTCTACCTCCTGCGCCGTCTGCAGGCCTCGGAGGAGGAGGAGGACCCCGCCGCCGACGCCTCGCGGATCCTCGGTCTGCACTTCGACCTCACGGTGCCGCTCGCCCGCTACGTGCTCGAGCACCAGAACGATCTCGCCTTCCCGTTCCGGCGCTTCCAGATCCAGAAGGTGTGGCGCGGCGAGCGACCCCAGGACGGCCGCTTCCGGGAGTTCTACCAGGCCGATCTCGACGTGATCGGGCAGGACGTCCTCCCCGCGCACGTGGAGTCCGAGGTCGCGATCGTCATGGCGGAGATCCTCTCCCGCCTGCCGCTGCCCGCCTTCAGCATCCATGTCAACACCCGCAAGCTCTCCGAGGGCTTCTTCCGCTCCCTCGGCTTCGAGGACCACACGGCGGTGCTGCGCAGCCTGGACAAGCTGCCCAAGATCGGCGAGGACGCCGTGCGCGCCCTCCTCGTCGACGAGGCCGGGGCCACCGCCGAGCAGGCCGACGCCGCGCTCGCCTTCGCGGGGATCCGCTCCCGGGACGCGTCCTTCGGCGACCGCGTCCGCGCGCTCGGCGGGACCGGCGAGATGGTCGAGGAGGGCATCGCCGAGCTGACCGCGGTGCTCGAGCGCGTCGAGGCGGCGGTGCCCGGGGTGATCCTCGCGGACCTCTCGATCGCCCGCGGGCTCGACTACTACACCGGCACCGTCTTCGAGAGCTTCGTCGAGGGCCACGAGTCGCTCGGCTCCGTCTGCTCGGGGGGCCGCTACGACCGTCTCGCGGAGGACAACCGTCACAGCTACCCGGGGGTGGGCCTGTCCATCGGGCTGTCCCGTCTCGTCTCGCGGCTGCTCTCCGCGGACCTCGCCCGGCCGAGCCGCCCGGTGCCCACCTGCGTGCTCGTCGCCGTCTCCGACGAGGCGTCCCGCGGGGAGAGCGAGGCCGTGGCCCGCACCCTGCGCGGGCGTGGTGTGCCCTGCGAGGTGGCGCCGACCGCCGCGAAGCTGGGCAAGCAGATCCGCTACGCCGACCGGCGCGGCATCCCCTTCGTCTGGTTCCCCGGGGCCGACGGCGCCGAGGACGAGGTCAAGGACATCCGCTCCGGCGACCAGGCCGCCGCGTCGGCCGGGTCCTGGGAGGTGCCCGAGGAGGACCGCACGGTGCGGATCCTCCCGGCGTCGGAGATCGCGCACCCGCGCTCGTGACCCGTCCCCGGGTACTCGCCGTCACACACGGCGGTGAGCACCCTCACCGTGTGCGACAGTGGGAATGATCCCCGCACCGAGAACGTTGGAGGAACCATGGCTACCGTCACCCTGACCACCGAGAACCACGACACGACCGTCGAGGACGGCGTCGTCCTCATCGACTTCTGGGCGGGCTGGTGCGTGCCGTGCCAGCGCTTCGCCCCCATCTTCGACAAGGCGTCGGAGGAGCACCAGGACGTCACCTTCGCGAAGGTCGACACCGAGGACCAGCAGGAGCTCGCGATGCGCTACGGCGTCACCTCGATCCCCACCCTGGTCGCGTACCGCGAGGGCATCCCCGTGTTCTCCCAGCCCGGCGCGCTGCCCCAGGCCGCGCTCGAGGACCTCATCGGCCAGGTGAAGAACCTGGACATGGAGGAGGTCCGCAAGGCCTACGCCGAGGCGCAGCAGCCCTCCTGATCCGCGTCCGGCCGCAGGGCCGCGCCGATCGCACGACGAAGGGCCCGCATCCGTGAGGATGCGGGCCCTTCTCGCGTTCCGGGGAGGGGCGGCGGTCGCCCTCCGCCCCGTCGGATCAGCCGTCGTGCCGGCGACCGCCGTGGCGCTTCGCGTCGTAGCGCGAGGAGTCGTCACGACGGGCACCGCCGCGGTAGCCCCCGCGATCGCCGTCGCGGTGGCGCGGGCGGTCGTCGTCGAAGCGGCGACGGGGACGGTCGTCGCGCCCGCCGCGGCCGCCGCCGGCGCCGCCGCGGGGACCGGTGTCCTCGCTGATGCGCAGCTCGCGGCCGGCGATGCGCGCACGGCTGATGTCCTCGATCTGCTTCGGGGAGAGGCTGCCCTTGATCTGGACGAGCGCGAAGTTGCCGAAGATCGAGATCTTGCCGACGTCCTTGCCGTTCAGGCCGCCCTCACCGGTGATCGTGCCGAGGATCGACGGCGGCTTCGCCCCGTGGGTGTGGCCCACGCCGATGCGGTACTGGGTGTAGCCGTGCTCGGTGCGCGAGCCGCCGGAGCGGTCGTCCCGACGGTCGCCGTGACGGTCGTCCCGGCGGTCGTCGCGGTCGTGGCGACCGGTCTGCTGGGTGAACTCCTCGTCCTCGTTCGGCGCGCCGGGGCCGGCGTCGCCGACGGTCATCGCGCCGAGCACGGCGGCCAGCTCGAGCGGGTCGATGCCCTGGCTCTCGACGAACTCGCCGATCAGCTCGCGGTACAGCTCGAGGCGTCCGCGCTCCTGGCGGGCGGGGACCTCCTTGAGGAGGGTGGCCAGGCGATGCTTCGAGACGTCCCGCGGGGACGGGATCACGGCCTCCTCGAGCGTCTGCTTGGTGGCCTTCTCGATGGTGCGCAGCGTGCGGCGCTCGTGCCCGCCGATGAAGGTCAGCGCCTCACCGGAGCGGCCCGCGCGGCCGGTTCGGCCGATGCGGTGCACGTAGGCCTCGGGCTCGCGGGGCACGTCGAAGTTCACGACGAGCCCGATCTTCTCGACGTCGAGGCCGCGGGCGGCGACGTCGGTGGCGACGAGGATCTTCAGGGAGCCGTCGCGCAGACGCTCCACGATCTTCTCGCGGTCCTTCTGCGGCACGTCGCCGGAGATGGTCGCCGCGATGTGACCGCGGGCCACGAGCTCGGTGCCCACCTCCTCGGCGGCGGCGCGGGTGCGCACGAAGACGATCGCGGCCTCGGCGTCGGAGGTCGCGAGCACGCGGGAGAGCGCGCCGGTGCGGTGACGGAAGGGGACGACGGCGAAGGTCTGATGGACGCTCGAGACCGTCGAGGACTGCGGGGTGATGCTGATCCGCTCGGGGTCGGTCATGTGATCGGCCGCGACCTTGCGGATCGCGGGCGGCATGGTGGCGGAGAACAGCGCCACCTGGCGGGAGGCGGGAGCCTTCGACAGGATCTCCTCGACGTCCTCCGCGAAGCCCATGCGGAGCATCTCGTCGGCCTCGTCGAGGACGGCGAAGCGCACCGTGTCCAGCCGCAGGCTCGAGCGGCGCATGTGGTCCATGACGCGGCCGGGGGTGCCGACGACGACCTGGGCGCCGCGGGCCAGCGCGCGCTCCTGGGGCGGGTAGGGGGAGCCGCCGTAGACGGCGACGACCTCGAGGCCGCCGATCGACGAGGCGAAGGAGGTGATGGCGTCGGCCACCTGCATGGCCAGCTCGCGGGTCGGGGTGAGCACGAAGGCCTGGACCTCGCGCAGGGACGGATCCACCGCGGCGAGCAGCGGGAGGCCGAAGGCGGCGGTCTTGCCGGTGCCGGTCTGGGCGACGCCGATGACGTCGCGGCCCTGGAGCAGCACGGGGATGGCCTTGGCCTGGATGGGGGAGGGGCGCTCGAAGCCGAGGTCGGCGACCGCGCGGCGGAGCGCCGGCGGCAGGTCGAGGTCCTCGAAGGTGGGGCCCTCGCTGCGCGGGGCCGGTGCCTCTGCCGAGGGCTGCGCGTCGCGCTGCTCGTCCGTGCCGGGCTCGGCGGGGACGGAAGAGGCGGCGGCGCCCTCGTGATCAGGGGCAGGGGAGACGTCGGTCATGGTGTCCTTCGACGGAGGTGGGTGGTTTCCCGCACCAGGTCGAAGCGCAGGAGGCGGGCCCGCTCGGGGCCGTGACGGACCGGCGATGCCGCAGGTCGGCCGCTGGTCGGAACCCGTTCAGTCTACGGACGCCCCTTGCGCCGCGACAGGGGGCGCCGTGGCGAGATCGCTCACCTTGCGCGGTACTCTGAACCGGTGCCCCCGCGGCACGCCGACCTCTCGGCGGAGCCCCGCTCCCGCCGCCCCGAAGAACGAAGGACGACCTCGTGCTGCGCACCCACCACGCCGGCGAGCTCCGCACGGAGCACATCGGACAGACCGTCACCCTGACCGGCTGGATCGGCCGACGCCGTGACCACGGCGGAGTGACCTTCCTCGATCTGCGCGACGCGAGCGGCGTCGCCCAGGTCGTGGTGCGCGAGGACGAGGCGATGCACCTGCGCAACGAGTACGTCCTCAAGGTCGTGGGCACGGTCGACCGCCGCCCCGCCGGCAACGAGAACCCTCAGCTGCCCACCGGTGAGATCGAGGTCACCGCGACCGAGGTCGAGGTGCTCAACACCTCCGCGCCGCTGCCCTTCCAGCTCGACGAGCACACCGAGGTCGGCGAGGAGGCGCGGCTGCGCTACCGCTACCTCGACCTGCGCCGGCAGGGCCCCGCCGCCGCGCTGCGGCTGCGCTCGCAGATCAACCGCGCGGCGCGCGAGACGCTGCTGGACGACGGCTTCGTCGAGATCGAGACGCCGACCCTCACGCGCTCCACCCCCGAGGGCGCCCGGGACTTCCTGGTCCCCGCGCGCCTCTCGCCGGGCTCCTGGTACGCGCTCCCGCAGTCGCCCCAGCTGTTCAAGCAGCTGCTGATGGTCTCCGGCATGGAGAAGTACTTCCAGATCGCCCGCTGCTACCGCGACGAGGACTTCCGCGCGGACCGCCAGCCCGAGTTCACCCAGCTCGACATCGAGATGAGCTTCGTGGACCAGGAGGACGTCATCGCGCTCGCCGAGCAGCTGCTCGTGAACGTGTGGCGGACCGCCGGCCACGAGATCAGCACCCCGATCCCGCGGATCACCTACGAGGAGTCGATGCGGCGCTACGGCTCCGACAAGCCGGACCTGCGCTTCGACCTCGAGATCGTCGAGATGACGGAGTACTTCGCGAACACGCCGTTCCGCGTGTTCCAGTCGCCGTACGTGGGAGCGGTCGTCATGGCCGGCGGCGCCTCGCAGCCGCGCCGCACGCTCGACGCCTGGCAGGAGTGGGCCAAGCAGCGCGGCGCGCGCGGCCTCGCCTACGTCCTGATCCAGGAGGACGGCAGCCTCACGGGCCCCGTCTCCAAGAACATCTCCGAGGAGGAGAAGGCCGGGCTCGCGGAGAAGGTCGGGGCGAAGCCCGGCGACTGCGTGTTCTTCGCCGCGGGCGAGGCCAAGCCGTCCCGCGCGCTGCTCGGCGGCGCCCGCGCCGAGATCGCCGAGCGACTCGGCCTCATCGACCACGACGCGTTCTCCTTCGTGTGGGTCATGGACGCGCCCATGTTCGAGCCGGCCGGTGACGCGGTCGCCGCGGGCGACGTGGCCGTGGGCTCCGGCGCCTGGACCGCCGTGCACCACGCCTTCACCTCCCCGAAGCCCGAGTTCCTCGACAGCTTCGACAAGGAGCCCGGCGAGGCCCTCGCCTACGCCTACGACATCGTCTGCAACGGCAACGAGATCGGCGGCGGCTCGATCCGCATCCACCAGCGGGACGTGCAGGAGCGCGTGTTCTCCGTCATGGGGATCGACGAGGAGCAGGCCCGCGAGAAGTTCGGGTTCCTCCTCGACGCCTTCGCCTTCGGCGCCCCGCCGCACGGCGGCATCGCCTTCGGCTGGGACCGCGTCGCGGCCCTGCTCGCGGGCACCGACTCGATCCGCGAGGTCATCGCGTTCCCGAAGTCCGGCGGCGGCTTCGACCCGCTCACCCAGGCGCCGGCGGCGATCACGCCGCAGCAGCGCAAGGAGGCCGGGGTCGACGCGAAGCCCGAGCCCAAGGCCGCCGCGAAGGAGCAGTCGGCGACCGTCGAGGGCGCCGCGCAGGGCTCCGCCGGGGCCTGAGCGCCCGAGCCGACGCCACGACGAGCGAGGGCCCCGCACCGTACGGTGCGGGGCCCTCGCTCGTGCTGTAGGCCTGCCCGGCATCCGGTGTCCCGGCATGCCGGGCCCGGGCGGGGCGGGAGCTCAGCGCTTCGCGCGGGGCTTCTTCGGCTCGACCGGCGCGCCGCCGTGCTTGACCTGGGGCTTGGGCAGGCGGAAGCGGCGGATCTGGATCGCCCGCATGATGCCGTAGCCCACGAGCCCGCGCTTCACCTCGCCGAACTCCTCGGTGAGGGCGGCACGGAGCCGGCGGCGCAGGAAGAACGCGTCGATCACGCAGATCGCGATGCCGCCCCACAGCAGCGCGATGAGCAGGGTGCTCATCGCGAGGTAGAGCGACTGGTCGATCAGCGGCAGGACGAGCGCGACGATCATGAACACGAGCGCGACCGGGAAGAAGTACTCGGCGACGTTGTGACGGGTGTCCACCAGGTCCCGGACGCGGCGGCGCTCGGGGCCGCGGTGCTGGAGCGGCATCTTCGCCTCGTCACCGGTCACGAGGGCCTGCTGGGCCTCCATCTGGCGGGTCCGCGAGCGCTCGCGGTCCCGGCGGCGGGCCTCCTTGCGGTCGGAGACGACGAGAGGCCGACGACGGGCGGCCTCCGCCTCCTTGCGGGAGCGGGTGGGGCGGCCCTTCGCGGCGGTGCGCGCGGCATCCGTGTCGCGGGATGCAGGGCTCTCGGGGGTCGGCGGCTGGGAGGAGTTCACCACGGCAGTCTAGGCGGAGCGTCCCCAGGGAGCCTCCCAGGGGGCCGGTACGGTGGGAGCCATGAGCACGACCTCCTCCGCACATCCCGTCCCGGCCCCCGATCCCGCCCTGGTCCAGGAGCTCCGAGCACGGCTGGAGCCGATGCTCGAGCGCTCCGTCGCCGACCTCGAGGACCTCGTCCGCATCCCCTCGATCGCCTTCCCGGGCTACGACCGCGAGCCCGTGCAGCGCAGCGCCTCCGCCGTCGCCGCGCTGCTCGAGGACGCCGGGCTCCCGGACGTGCGGATCACGGCCATCGAGGACGGTGCGCCCGCGGTGATAGGCCGCCTCCCCGCCGCGCCGGGACGCCCCACCGTCATGCTCTACGCGCACCACGACGTCCAGCCCACCGGGGACGTCGACTCCTGGTCGAGCGCGCCCTTCGCGCCCGAGCGTCGTGGGGACCGGCTCTACGGCCGCGGCGCGGCGGACGACAAGGCCGGCGTCATGGCGCATGTCACGGCCCTGCGCCTGGTGGGGGAGCGGCTCGCGGCCGAGGGGATCGGCGTGACCGTCTTCGTCGAGGGGGAGGAGGAGGCCGGATCGCCGACCTTCCGCCCCTTCATCGAGGCGCACCGCGACGCGCTCGCCGCGGACCTGATCATCGTCGCGGACTCTGCGAACTGGGCCGTCGGCACCCCCGCGATCACCGCCTCCCTGCGCGGCCTCGTGGACGCGGTGGTGGAGGTGCGCGTCCTCGAGCACGCCGTGCACTCGGGCATCTTCGGCGGCCCCGTCCTGGACGCGCCGACCCAGCTCGCCCGGCTGCTCGCGACGCTGCACGACGACGAGGGCCAGGTCGCGATCGAGGGCCTCGTCCACGCCCCGGACCCGGCCGTCGAGATGCCCGAGGAGGACTACCGCCGTGACGCGGGCGTCCCCGAGGGTCTCGAGCTCTCCGGCCGCGGGTCGATCGCGGCGCGGATGTGGACGAGGCCCGCCCTCTCGGTGATCGGCATCGACGCGCCGTCCGTCCGCGAGGCGTCCAACACCCTCGTCCCGGTCGCCCGGGCCAAGGTCTCCCTGCGCATCCCGCCGGGCCAGGACCCGCAGGCCGCCGAGGACGCGCTGCTGGCGCACCTCGAGCGCCACACCCCGCGCACCGCCCGGCTGACCGTGCATCCCGGCGAGCAGGGCCGTCCCTACGGCGCGGACCTCGCGAGCCCGGCGACGGCGCTCGCCCGGCAGGCGCTCGGCGCCGCCTGGGGGACCGAGGCGGTGGACACCGGGCTCGGGGGATCGATCCCGTTCATCGCCGACCTCCTCGAGGTCTTCCCGCAGGCCTCCGTGCTCGTGACCGGGGTCGAGGACCCGCAGTCCCGCGCCCACGGGATCGACGAGTCCCTGCACCTGGGGGAGTTCGCCCGGGTGTGCCTCGCCGAAGCGCTGCTGCTCCTCGGCGCGGGCTCGCTCCCGCAGGCCGAGGGATGAGCCCGCTCGAGGAGGAGCGTCGCGCGGAGCCCGTGAGCGCCGCGGCCGTGCCGCTGCTCGGGCTGGGCCTCGTGCTCGGCTTCCTCGGCGGATACATGCTCGGGTGGTGGGGAGCCGTCGTGGTGGCGCTCGTGCTGATCGCCGCGCTCTCGGCGGTGCTCGGCGGCCGCAGCCGCGCGGCCGCCGGGGCCGCGGCGATCGGCGTCGTCGTCGGCTACGTCGCCATCATGCTGGTCGCCGCGTTCCGGGGGCTGCTGTGGTGACCGGCTGCTCCCGGGAAGGGGAGCGCCTGCACGAGCGTCAGGACGGGCCGTCCGCGCGTGCGGTGCCACACACCATCCGCGGCGCCCGAGGCGTACGCTGGACCCATCCGCAGCACCCGAGGAGGACCGCATGACCACGACGACCGAGCGTCCCACCGCCGCGCACCAGGTGACCCTCACCCCGGAGGCGGCCGGCAAGGTGAGCACTCTGCTCGAGCAGGAGGGTCGCGACGACCTGCGCCTGCGCATCGCTGTGCAGCCCGGCGGCTGCTCCGGCCTCATCTACCAGCTCTACTTCGACGAGCGCCTCATGGACAACGACCTCACGGTCGACTTCGACGGCGTCGAGGTCGTGGTGGACAAGATGAGCAGCCCGTACCTCACCGGTGCGGTGATCGACTTCTCCGACACCATCGAGAAGCAGGGCTTCACGATCGACAACCCCAACGCGCAGAGCTCCTGCGCCTGCGGTGACTCCTTCGCCTGAGCCGCGAGACGGTCCGCGACGGCGGGCGACCCCCTCGGGGGTCGCCCGCCGTCGTGCATCCGGGCCGGTCCCGGTCCCGCGAGGGCCGCGTCCGTGCACCGGCGACCGCGGCAGGTGGCAAGGGACACACCGTCCTTCGGCGAAGCCTCGTTCCCACAGCGTGCCGGTGGTCCGGGGCCCGCGAAGAGCACGTATGATGACGGGGTGCCGTGACGTGGAGGGCGCGCCGCCGTCGTGCGGATCGTCCCCCACGGCCCTCGTCCCCACGAGGCGCGGCACCATGGGCACGTCCCCGCCCATGTGAGTACCAGCCCTGGCCCCCGCAGCAGTCCCGCCCTCCACGAGCGGGTCGCGCCACGGAACCGGTCGGGGACGACGAGCGGAAGGTCATCCTTGTGATCCCCCAGGCCCCCCAGCGCGCGCGGCGCAGTCGCCGCATGGCCGCCGGCATCGCTCTCGCAGCACTGGCCCTGGCCGGCTGCACCGAGAAGCAGCAGCGGGGGTTCCTCCCCGGATACAGCGACGGTCAGGTCACCGACCAGACCCAGCGCATCACCGACCTGTGGGTCGGGTCGTGGGTCGCGCTGGTCGTCGTCGGCCTCATCGTGTGGGGCCTGACGATCTGGTGCGCCGTCGCCTACCGTCGCCGCAAGAACGACACCGGCTTCCCGATCCAGCTGCGCTACCACGTGCCGCTCGAGCTCATGTTCACGCTGCTGCCCGTCGTCATGGTGCTCACGCTCTTCTACTTCACCCAGCGCGACATCCACGAGATCGAGTCCCTCGACAAGGACCCCGCGGTCACCGTCACCGCCGTCGGCAAGCAGTGGAGCTGGGACTTCAGCTACGAGACCGCCGACGGCCAGCAGGTGCACGAGCCCGCCGGTGTGCAGTCCTTCGAGACCGGCGTGGAGGGCGCGTCCGACTCGCTGCCCGTGCTGTACCTCCCCGAGGGCGAGACCGTCGAGTTCCAGCTCGAGTCGCGCGACGTCATCCACTCGTTCTGGGTCGTGGACTTCCTCTACAAGAAGGACATGATCCCGGGGCACACCACGACCTTCCAGGTCACCCCCGAGCGCTCGGGCACCTACCGCGGCAAGTGCGCGGAGCTGTGCGGCGAGTACCACTCGGACATGCTGTTCAACGTCGTCGTGGTCCCGGCCGACGAGTTCCAGGCGCACCTCGACGAGCTCGAGGCCGAGGGCAACACCGGCGAGCTCGGCGTCGACCTCAACCGCAACCAGGACGACTGGTCCATGCGCGAGAAGTACGACGAGGGCGTGGACCGCACGCAGCGCACCGCCGACACCACGACCACGCAGGAGGGGGACAAGTGAGCGCCCAGACCGAGACCCGCCCGGGAGCAGAGGCTCCGGCGCGGTTCAGGAAGACGCCCGAGACCGGCCTCGGCAAGCAGTTCTTCACCCTGCTCACCACGACCGATCACAAGATGATCGGCCTCATGTACATGGGGATGGCGTTCGCCTTCTTCTGCTTCGGCGGAATCCTCGCGCTCATGATCCGTGCCGAGCTCTGGGAGCCCGGCCTGCAGGTCGTGGTCTCCAAGGACCAGTACAACCAGCTGTTCACGATGCACGGCACGATCATGCTGCTCATGTTCGGCACCCCGCTGTTCAACGGCTTCGCGAACTACCTCGTGCCGCTGCAGATCGGCGCCGTCGACATGGCGTTCCCGCGCCTGAACATGTTCGCCTTCTGGCTGACGCTCTTCGGCTCGCTCATCGCCGTCGCCGGCTTCCTCACCCCGCAGGGCGCCGCCTCCTTCGGCTGGTTCGCCTACGCGCCGCTGTCGGACACCACGTTCACACCGGGCCTCGGTGGTGATCTCTGGGTCTTCGGACTCGGCCTGCAGGGCTTCGGAACGATCCTGGGCTCGGTCAACTTCATCACCACGATCATCTGCATGCGCATGCCCGGCATGACCATGTTCCGGATGCCGATCTTCACCTGGAACATCCTCATCACGGCCGTGCTCGTGCTGATGGCCTTCCCGCCGCTGGCCGCCGCGCTGCTGGCGCTGGGTGCTGACAGGCGGTTCGACGCACAGATCTTCAACCCGGAGAACGGCGGCGCCATCCTCTGGCAGCACCTGTTCTGGTTCTTCGGCCACCCCGAGGTGTACGTGCTCGCCCTGCCGTTCTTCGGCATCGCCTCGGAGATCATCCCGGCCTTCAGCCGCAAGCCGATGTTCGGCTACAAGACCCTCGTCGGCGCGACCATCGCGATCGCCGCCCTCTCCGTGACCGTGTGGGCGCACCACATGTACACGACCGGCGCGGTCATGCTGGACTTCTTCGCCTTCATGACGATGCTCATCGCCGTGCCGACGGGCGTGAAGTTCTTCAACTGGCTGGGCACGATGTGGCGCGGCTCGATCACCTTCGAGACGCCGATGCTGTTCACGCTCGGCTTCCTCACCACCTTCACCTTCGGCGGCCTGACCGGCGTGATCCTCTCGTCGCCGGTGCTCGACTTCCATCTCTCCGACACCTACTTCGTCGTGGCTCACTTCCACTACGTGATCTTCGGGACCGTGGCCTTCGAGATGTTCGCGGGCTTCTACTTCTGGTGGCCCAAGATGTTCGGCCACAAGCTCCACGAGGGCCTGGGCAAGCTGCACTTCTGGCTGCTGATGATCGGCTTCCACACGACGTTCCTCGTCCAGCACTGGCTGGGTGTCGAGGGTGCGCCCCGCCGTTACGTGAACTACCTCGCGGAGGACGACTTCGGCTGGATGAACCAGCTCTCGACGGTCGGCGCCTTCATCCTCGGCGCGTCGACGCTGCCGTTCATCCTGAACGTGGTGCTCACCCACCTCAAGGGCAAGAAGGTCGAGGTCGATGATCCGTGGGGCTACGGCGCCTCCCTCGAGTGGGCGACCTCCTGCCCGCCGCCGCGACACAACTTCCACTCGCTGCCGCGCATCCGGTCCGAGCGCCCCGCCTTCGACCTGCACCACCCCGAGGTCGCCGCGCAGGACCACATGCTGCACGAGGAGCCCGTGCAGAACCCGAGGAGCAACTGATCCATGAACACCACGTCGAAGATCTTCTACATCATCGGGACCTTCTTCCTCGTCGTCGGCATCGTGTACGGCGTGCTCTCGCACGGCGGGGAGCCGATGGGGATCGAGCCCGTGGGCGCGATCGCGCTCCCCGGCGCCTTCGCCATGTCGTTCATGATCGCGGCCTACACGGGCTTCAAGGCGAAGTCCTTCCCGGGCCGCCCCGATGACGACCACGACGCCGAGGTCGAGGCCGAGGCCGGCGTCCAGGGCAGCTTCGCCCCGTACAGCTGGTGGCCGCTCTGGGCCGCCCTCGGCGCCGCAATGGTGTTCCTCGGTGTGGCCGTGGGCTGGTGGCTCTCGACCTTCGGGATCATCCTCGCCATGTACGGCGTGATCGGCTGGGTCCTCGAGTTCTCCCGCGGACAGCACGCGCACTGACCACCGGCTCCGCCTCGTGCGGATCCTCCGAACGGCCCCGCTTCGCTCCGGCGAAGCGGGGCCGTTCCGTGTCCCGGGACGCAGAGGGGCCGTTCCGGGCCCCGGGGTGCTGGACGGCGCGACTGCCACGCGGCAGGCTGTCGCTCGACGGCGCCCGGTCCGGGCAGCCGCGAGCACCCGGAGGTCCCCATGTCCTTCTACCTGATCACCTTCCCGTCCCGCGCCATGCAGATCCCCGTCGAGGAGTTCCAGGACGTCGTGGACGCCTCGCACGCGGTCGTCGAGGACGCGAAGGCCGCCGGCGTGTACCGGTTCGGCGGTGGGATCGACGAGAGCGTGGCGCCCGTGCTGATCGGGGTCGACGGCTCGCGGGAGGACGGGTCGCATCCGCTGCGGGCTCCGCTCGACGGCGGCTACACGGTGCTGGGCCTCGCCACCCGGGCGGAGGCTGAGCAGTGGGCCGCGCGCATCGCCGCCGCGTGCCGGTGCCCGCAGGAGCTCTACGTGTTCGGGGATGACCCGGCCAGCTGAGGAGACCTGCCGCGGAGACCCGACACCACGGGTCTCTGTGTACAAATGATACAGGCTGTGGATGGCATGATCCCAGATCAACGCTGTTCAGCTCACCCCTCGCTGTCGGTGGTGGACTCCGGCGCCGTCGTCGCCGGCGGTGCGGGGAGGCGACGGTGCTCCGTGGGATACATGGCCGTCAGCAGTGCATAGGTGCGAGTGCCCGAGGTGGTGCGGGGGAGCTGGTCGTACTCCGCGACGAGCTCCATGACGCGATCCCAGAACTCGGCGGCCCTCTCCTGGTCGATCCAGGCGTAGCGCGTGAGCCCTCGCGGGTCGACCTACCGGACCCCTGCGGCGGCGTCCCAGGACGCCGTCTCGAAGGAGCCCGGCGTGACGCCGGCGGGGGAGAGTCGGGTGCCGCCGACGGTGAACAGGCGTGCCGTCCGGCCGTAGAACGCCTCCTCGCGGCCGCGGACCGGTCGGGTGCGCACCACCTTCATGACCCCGGCCTCGTGCAGCACCTTCACGTGGTGCGCGACGCTGCTCTTGGGGCGGCCGACGGCGGCGGCGAGCTCCTGCACGCTCGCAGCGCGCTCGAGCAGGAGCTCGAGGAGGAGTCCGCGCAGGGGGTCGAAGATCGCCTTGATGGTCTGCGGCTCCTCGACCACCTGGATCTCCTCGAGGGGATAGTCCGGGAACCGACTGCTCGACATCGTTCGATCACTCCTCTGCCCTGACTGATCGAAGGATATGGATCAGTCGGTCCACCGCACTCCGGACGGTTCCGGGGGAGTGGCAGAGAGGCCTGAGATGAGCACGATCGGACGTGCACGGACCGACGAGGGGTGGGAGGTCCGCCCGCTCGACGCGACGACCTGGGACGACTTCGCCGAGCTGGTGGAGCGCAACGGCGGCGTCTTCGGCGGCTGCTGGTGCATGGGGCATCACGCCACGACGGAGGGCATCTCGCACCATCAGGTCCCCGGCATCAGAGGGCCACCAAGGAGGCGCTCGTCCGTTCGGGGCGCGCGCACGCCGCCCTCGTGGACGACCCGCACGGGGTCGCCCAGGGACGGGCCGAGGACGGAAGGCTCGAGGAGCTGCCGCTGCTCGCGCAGCACCGTCGGGCGTACGAGAAGGAGCCCGGGGCGATTCCTGTTCCCGGCCTCGGTGGAGCTGTTCGAGGAGCACGGCGCCGAGCGGATCCGACAGCTCGGGAAGTGGGCCTGGCTGGTGCGCCGCACCGTGCCGGCCGCACCGCAGGGGTAGCGCTCGCCCGACCACGCCCCAGGCGCCGTCGCTCCCCGGACACGAAGGAGCCCGGGAGAGTGGCTCTCCCGGGCTCCTGCGATCAGCGGTGGCGGATGCTCAGTGCATCGCCTTCTCCGCGGGGATGCGGTAGTCGCCGTCCGTGACCTCGTCGATGACGTGCTTCTCGTGATGCGCGTGCTCCATGGCCTCCCGCAGCTCGGCGGGGGAGACAGGGGCGATGCGGTCCTTGAAGAAGAACGACGTGGCCTTGGCGCGCAGCGCCGAGACGCCGTTCCCGGCCTTGAGGGGACGGAAGTCGTCGTGCTGCACGAGGACCCAGCGCTCGAACTCGTCGAGCGGCTCGTGGATCTCGAGCATGTCGCCGGTCTTCGTCCGGACCACGCGGGAGGTCTCCTCGCCGTGGAGCACGAGGTTCCGCTTCTGACGCTGGATCGAGAGGCACAGGCGCTTCGTGATCCAGAACAGCAGCACCGGGGCGACGAAGATCGAGACGCGGAACAGCCACGTCAGGTCGTTGATCGACAGGTGCAGCTTGAGCGCGATGAGGTCGTTCGTCGCGGCCATCGCGAAGATCAGGTAGATGCTGATCCAGGCGACGCCCAGGCCCGTGCGGACCGGCGTGTTGTACGGCAGGTCGAGCACGTGGTGCTCGCGGTCGTCACCCGTCACCCATGCCTCGATGAAGGGGTAGAGCGCGAGGAACGCGAGCAGGCCGCCGTAGATGACGATCGGGATCAGGATGTTCAGCGACACCGTGTAGCCGAAGATCGTGAACTCCCAGCCCGGGATCAGGCGGAGGCCGCCGTCGGTCCAGAGCATGTACCAGTCGGGCTGGGATCCCGCGGAGACGGGGGAGGGGTCGTAGGGCCCGTACACCCAGATCGCGTTGATCGCCGTCGTGGCGGAGACCAGGGTGATGATGCCGAAGACGAGGAAGAAGAAGCCGCCGGCCTTCGCGGTGTAGACCGGGAACAGCGGGAAGCCCACGACGTTGCGGTCGGTGCGGCCCGGACCCGGGTAGTGCGCGTGCTTGTGCGCCACCAGCATGACGAGGTGGATCGCGATGAGCCCCAGGATCATGGCCGGCACCAGCAGGATGTGCATGGTGAAGAAGCGCGGGATGATGTGGGTGCCGGGGAACTCGCCGCCGAACAGCAGCATCGAGATGTAGGTGCCCACGATCGGGACCGACTTCATGAGGCCGTCGACCACGCGCAGGCCGTTGCCGGAGAGCACGTCATCGGGGAGCGAGTAGCCGGTGAAGCCGGCCACCATGCCGAGGACCATGAGCGTGAAGCCCACGAGCCAGTTGAGCTCGCGCGGCTTGCGGAACGCGCCGGTGAAGAACACGCGGAACATGTGCACGAAGATCGCGACCATGAACACGAGCGCGGCCCAGTGGTGCATCTGCCGGAACAGCAGGCCGCCCTTGACCTCGAAGGAGATGTAGAGGGTCGACTCGTAGGCGCGGGACATGTGCATGCCCTGCAGCGCCTCGTACGGCCCGTCGTACTCGACCTCGGTCATGGAGGGGTCGAAGAACATGGTCAGGAACGTGCCCGAGATCAGCAGGATGACGAAGCTGTACAGCGCCACCTCGCCGAACATGAAGGACCAGTGGTCGGGGAAGATCTTCCGCGCGAAGAACTTCACCAGGCCGCCGCCGCCGACGCGCTCGTCGAGCCAGTCGCCACCGACGGCGCCGAGCTTCATCACGCGTCCGGGCTTCTCGCCGGCGCTCTGCGTCCGGGAATCAGAAGTCGTGGTCGTCACGTGATCACTTGTCCTTGTGGATGTCCCAGAAGCTGGGACCGATCGGCTCGGGGAAGTCTCCGGTGGCCACGAGGTAGCCCTCGGCGTCGACCTCGATCGGGAGCTGGGGGAGCGGGCGGTGCGCCGGGCCGAAGATGACCTTCGCGCCGTCCGTGACGTCGAACGTGGACTGGTGGCACGGGCAGAGCATGTGGTGCGTCTGCTGCTCGTAGAGGGCCACCGGGCAGCCGACGTGGGTGCAGATCTTCGAGAACACGAGGATGCCCTCATGGCCGTTGGCGAGGCTCTCCTCGTTCTTGCCGAGGGCGGGGTCGATGCGGACGATCACCGCGGCGGCCTTCGCGCGCTCCTCGAGGTAGTGCTCGGTCTCCTCGGTGAGGTCCTCCGGCATGACGTGGAAGATCGAGTTCATGGCGACGTCGGCGGCGCGGATCGGCGTGCCGTCGTGGTCGCGGGCCAGGCGCATGCCGGCCTTCCAGAAGGTGTGGTGCAGCTTGTTGCCCGGGAGCGGGCCCAGCGTCGAGAGCGGGGCGAGCACGGCGATCGGCAGCGCGGCGAGCGCGGCGACCATCGTCGTGACGATCAGCGGGCGGCGGCCGATGCCGGACTCGTGAAGGCCGTCGGTGATGATCGTCGCCGCGGCCTGACGGGTCTCGTCGGTGCCGCGCATCGTGTGGCGCTCCTCGACCATCTCCTCGTCGGGCATGAGGGTCTTGGCCCAGTGCACCGCGGCGGCGCCGATGAAGAACACCGCGATCGCGAGGCCGAGGCCCGTGATGAGGTTCGACCACCACACCGCGCGGGTGGAGCCCTCCTCCGCGAAGATGTTCGTCCCGGTCGGCGTCACGAGGAAGTACGCCGCGATGAACACGGCGGTGCCGAGGACGGAGAGGAGGAAGAGGCCCGCGACCACGCGCTCGGCGCGGCGCTCCGCGCGCTTGTCGGAGTCGGCCTGGCGGTGGACATGGGGGGCGAGGCCCGGGTTGGGGAACCCGCCGCCCTCCTTCGGGGCGATGGCGCTGACCCCGCGGGCGGGGGAGCTGCCGTCGAGATTGTCGTTCATGTGCTCGTTCACTTGGCCTTCGCCCCCAGCCACGTGGCCGTGCCGAGGAGAAGGGCGAGGATGATGGTCCAGGCGTAGAGGCCCTCGGTGACGGGACCGAGCGAGCCCAGGGAGATGCCGCCGGGGGAGCCGGTCTCCTCGAGGGAGTGGAGGTACGTGACGACGTCACGCTTGTCCTCGGCGGAGAGGTTCGTGTCGTTGAAGACCGGCATGTTCTGCGGGCCGGTCTCCATGGCCTCGTAGATGTGCTTCGCCTCGACGCCCTCGAGGGTCGGCGCGAACTTGCCGCGGGTCAGCGCGCCGCCGGCGCCTGCGGCGTTGTGGCACATGGCGCAGTTGATGCGGAAGATCTCTCCACCCTTGGTCGCGTCGCCCTGCGCGGTGTCGAGGTACTCGTCCTCCGGCACCGACGGGCCGGGGCCGAGGGAGGCGACGTAGGCCGCGAGCTGGCGCGTCTGCTCGTCGTCCATCTGCGCGGGCTTGCGCATGGCCTGGGCGCCGGAGTTCTCCATGGGCATGCGGCCGGTGCCGACCTGGAAGTCGACGGCGGCGGCGCCGACGCCGATCAGCGACGGGCCGAGCGTGTTGCCGTCCGCGTCGGTGAGGCCCTCGGCGTTGGTGCCGTGGCAGGTCGCGCAGTTCGCGAGGAACAGCGACTTGCCGGCGTCCACGTCCTCCTGCGTGTAGGCCTCGGCCTGGGCGGTGCGCGGCTGGAAGGCGGCGTACAGCCCGCCGGTCGCGACGAGCGCGAGCAGCAGGATCACGAGTAGCGCCATCGGGTGATGGCGACGTGCGGCGAGTGCCTTCACGGTTCGAACCTCGATTCGTGGAGGGGACGAGCGGGGGAGGGATGGACGGAGCCGAGGGGAGGGTCGACCGTGGGGCGGGCGACCGGGCCGCGGATCAGAAGACGGTCCAGTCGAAGCTGACCGGGACGACGTGATCCGGGCTGATGGCGGTCATCATCGGATCGAGCATGTAGACGATGAAGAACAGGCCGATCCACACGACGTCCACGAAGTGCCAGTAGTAGGAGAGGCAGATGACGGAGATCTGCTCGTGCTGGGTGAACTTCTTCGCGGACCACAGGCGCACCATCACGAGCAGGAAGGTGATGAGGCCGCCGAGGACGTGCAGCCCGTGGAAGCCGGTGGCGAGGTAGAAGATCGAGGCGAAGGGCGAGGACGAGAGCGTCACGCCCTTGTGGATCAGCTCCGTGTACTCGAAGGCCTGGCCGGAGATGAAGAAGGCGCCCATGAGGAAGGTGAGGACGAACCATTCGATCGCACCCCAGCCAGCGATGTTGACGATCGAGCCGGTGCGGCGCTTGCGCGGCGGGAAGACCTTCTTGCCGAGGCGACCCTCTGCCATGAACACACCCATCTGGCAGGTCACCGAGCTGAGCACCAGGATCGTGGTGTTCAGCAGTGCGAAGCCGTGGGTGAAGTGCGCCTGGCCCTCCGCGAACGTGTCCGGCACCGAGGATCGCAGCGTGAAGAACATCGCGAACAGGGCGCCGAAGAACATCAGCTCGCTCGAGAGCCAGACGATCGTGCCGATCTGCGTCGGGTTGGGGCGGCCGACGGCTGCTGTGGCAGCGGCGGCAGGGCGCTCAGACAGGGTCGCAGTAGTCACGTCACCATTATGTCGTGCGGTCAGATTCGGTGGGTGCGGCTCACGACTCCCGCGCCCACTGCAGGGCACCGCCCTGACGGACCCCGCCAGCATATCCCTCCTGACGGCCTGTCACGAACCGGGACACGCGCCCGACGTCCCAGGTGGGCGGCCACTGCAGGTCCGGGGCCCGCCGCATGCGGGGCGGCGCGGGGTCCCGGGCGTCGCGGTCGTGACGAGCATCCCACCGCTTCGTCGTCCGACACGGGGGATCCGAGGCGTGGGAGCCGTCGCCCCCGGGTCCCGCCTGGTGGGAGGATCGGGCCATGAGCGCTGTTCCCGCCGTCCCCTTCACCTGGTCCCGGATCATCGGCCGTCTCGTGCGCGGCGAGGAGCTGGACGGCGCCGAGGCCGGCTGGGCCATGGACGAGGTCTTCTCCGGCGGTGCCACCCCGGTGCAGCTCGCCGGCTTCCTCGTCGCCCTCCAGGCCAAGGGGGTCACGAGCACGGAGCTCGAGGCGCTCGCGGACGCGATGATCGCCCATGCGCGGCCGGTCTCGCTGCCGGAGCGCGCGATCGACATCGTCGGCACCGGCGGCGATCTCGCCCACACCGTCAACATCTCGACGATGGCCTCGGTCGTCATCGCGGCGAGCGGGCGCACGGTCGTCAAGCACGGCAACCGCGCCTCGACCTCGAAGTCGGGCTCCGCCGACGTCCTCGAGGCCCTCGGCGTGCGCCTGGACCTCCCGGTGCCCCAGGTGGAGGCGCTCGTCGGGGAGATCGGCATGACCTTCCTCTTCGCGCAGGTCTTCCATCCCTCGATGCGCTTCGCCGCGGAGGCCCGCAAGGGCCTGGGCATCCCCACCGTCATGAACATCCTCGGGCCGATCACCAACCCCGGCCGGCCCCGGGCGAGCGCCGTCGGCGTCGCGGACCCGCTCATCGCCCCGACCGTCGCCGGGGTCTTCGCGTCCCGGGGGACCTCGGCGCTCGTGTTCCGCGGTCAGGACGGGCTCGACGAGCTCACGGTCACCGCGCCGTCGGACGTCTGGGAGGTGCGCGGGGGAGAGGTGCGCGAGCACGTGCTCGACCCCGTCGCGCTGCTCGACGTCCCCCGTGCGGGGCACGACGCACTCCGCGGCGGCACCGCGGAGGAGAACGCCCAGGTGGCGCGTGACGTCTTCGACGGGGTCAGGAGCGGGAGGCTCGAGGCCGTGCGTCACGCGGTGCTGCTCAACGCGGCGGCCGGGATCCAGGCCCATGACGGGATCGATCTCCCGGCGGAGGGCGGCTTCGAGGAGCGCTTCGCCGCCGCCTACGCCGAGGCCGAGGCGACGCTCGAGGCGGGCGGGGCCTCCGACCTCGTCGATCGGTGGGCCCGCGCCTCCCAGCGCGCGCAGGCCGAGGGCTGATCCCCCGGGGCGCCCGGAGGGCCAGCCGTTCCGGTCAGCCGTCGAGGCCGAGGTCGAAGGCCGCGTCGAGATCCTTCTTGGAGTAGGTGCGGAAGGCGATGTTGGTCGAGGTGTCGACGATGCCCTCGACCTTCCCGAGCCGGTCCGCGATGACGTCGGCGAGATCCTCGTGGGCCCGGACGCGGACCACCGCGATGAGATCCACGTCCCCGGTCACCGAGTAGACCTGCTCGACCCCGTCGATGTCGACGACGGCCTGGGCCACCTCCGGGATGCGCTGGGGCTGCACGACGATCGAGACGATGGCGGTGATCATGGGGCTCCTCCTGGGACGACGGGCCGCTCCCGGCCCGGGGCGCGGGAGGACGGCATGCAGTGCCGACCCTATGCCCCGACGGCGTCCGCGTCCGGCTCCTCGCCGGCGTCCGTCCCGGTGCGGGCATCCGCGCCCGTGCTCCCGTCGTGAACGGGAGCGGTCCTCGCGAACCGCTCCGCGAGGGCCTCGGCGTCGAAGCGGGCCCGCGCCGGCTGCTCCCACGTGCCCTCGACGAGCACCGTGCGCACGCCCTCGCCCTCGAGCCAGCCCAGGAGGATCTCCGCCTCCTGATGGTGGCCCTGGCACATCGGCGCCGGGACGGGGAGATCGGGGTCGCGGCGCGCCGCGAGCTCCTGCGCGGCGGCGACCGGGTCCGTCGACCACGGGACGAGCGCGGTGGCCGCGAAGGCGCCGTTCCGCACCGCCAGCAGCTCCCACCCGCGGCCGCCGATCACCGGGTCCGAGCTCGGCCGCGCCGCCACGAGCAGGTCGACCGCTCCGATCGCGCGGAGCCGGGAGGCCCTCCGCGCGGCGGCGAGATAGGTGAGGGTCGTGCGGCGCAGTCTCTCCGCCTCCTCGTAGCGGCCCGCCGCGACGTGCGCCCGCAGCCGGCCGGCGACGTGGTCGAGGACCTCGGAGGGGTCCTCGAGCAGGGCGCGGCGGATCCGCGCGCGATGACCGCCCTCGAGGGGCGTCCCGGACGCCCCGTGATGCTCGAGGGCGCGGCCGCGCCCCATGACCGCATCGGTGAGCAGGGCCTTGAGGGGCTCGACGTCGTGGCGGCTCGCGAGCGGTCCGATCTGCGCGGAGCCGCCCTCCTCGGGACGGGCGAGCCGCGCGGCGCGCAGTCCCTCGCGCCCCGGCCCGAGCCGGAGCCAGAGCGCCTTCTCGGGGGTGAGGCCCTGGCGGTTCGACGGGGGCTTCTCCGCGGCGATCATCCGCAGCTCCCGGACCGACGCCTCCGTGGGGGTCCGGCACTCGAGGATCCGCACCCCCTCCGCCCGCGGGAGCATGTCGAGCACCTTGCGCCGCGTCTCCGCTGCCGTGAAGTACGTGCGCACGCGGGAGCGGAGGTTGCGGGAGGTGCCGACGTAGAGCGCGTTCCCCGCGATGTCCACGAAGGCGTAGACCCCGGGGACCGCCGGGATCCCCTCCGCGAGGTGCTTCTTGCGCAGCTGCGCGGGGCTCGTGCGCCGGTGGGCGGATCCGAGGTCCTCGAGGGTCCCCGCCGCCGGGCCGAGCCGCGCGATGATCGCGTGCAGGACGTCCACGGTCGCGCGGGCATCGGAGAGCGCGCGGTGATCGGGGGTGACGGAGGCGCCGACGTGCGCCGCGAGGGTGCCCAGCTTGTGGTCGCGCACCTCGTCGCGCCGGAAGACCGTCCGGGCGAGCGCGAGGGTGTCCAGGACCGTCGGGCGAGGCCAGGTGAGCTCGAGCCGCGCGGCATGGGCGGTGAGGAAGCCGACGTCGAAGCGGGCGTTGTGGGCCACGAGCGCTGCGTCCCCCACGAAGTCGAGGAACATCGGCAGCACCGTCGCGATCACGGGGGCGTCGCGCACCGTCGCGTCGCTGATCCCCGTCAGCGCCGCCACATAGGCGGGGATCGGCCGCTGCGGGTCCACGAAGCTGCGGAACTCCCCGAGCACCTCCCCGCCGCGCACCTTCACCGCGCCGATCTCGGTGATGCCGTCCGTGCTCGGATCCGTCCCGGTGGTCTCGAGGTCGACGACCACGAGCGTCGCCTCCGCGAGCGGGGTGCCGAGGTCCTCGAAGCTCATCTGTCGGCGGCGGGCGGGCATGGCGGCAGACTACGACGGGGCCCTGACGAGCGGGTGGGGACCACCGGCCGTCAGGGCCCCGTCGGGACCGGGACGCTCAGGCGCGGGGCCGGGAGTAGATGCCCTCGATGACCTCGGAGAAGTCCTTGACGACGATGTTCCGCTTGAGCTTCAGCGAGGGCGTGAGGTAGCCGTTCTCCTCGGTGAAGTCCGTGTCGATGACCTCGAACACGCGGATCGACTCGGCCCGCGAGACGGTCTGGTTCGCGCGGTCCACGGCCGTCTGCAGCTCCGCGTAGATCCGCTCGTCCTTCGCGGCCTCGGCGACGGTCATCTCCGGGAGCCCGTTGTTCCGCAGCCAGGTCGGCAGCATCTCCTCGTCGAGGGTGAGGACGGCCGCGACGAACGGCTTCTGATCGCCCACGACCATGCACTGGCTGATCAGCGGGTGGGAGCGCAGCACGTCCTCGAGCGGCGCGGGGGAGACGTTCTTGCCGCCCGCGGTGACGATGAGCTCCTTGGTGCGCCCGGTGATCGAGATGGAGCCGTCCTCGTCGAGGGAGCCGAGGTCACCGGTGTGGAACCAGCCGTCCTTGAGCGCCTCGGCCGTCGCCTCGGGGTTGTCGTGGTAGCCCTTGAACACCATGACGCCCTTGACCAGGATCTCGCCGCTGTCGGCGATCGCCACGGCGGAGCCCGGCAGCGGCGGGCCGACGGTGCCCGGCTTCACGTCCCAGGGCATGTTCACGGCGACGGGCGCGGTGGTCTCGGTGAGGCCGTAGCCCTCGAGGATCGTCACGCCGATGCCGCGGAAGAAGTGCGCGAGGCGCTCGCCGAGCGGGGCGCCGCCCGAGACGGCCCAGCTCACCTGACCGCCCATCGCGTTGCGCAGCGTCGAGTAGACGAGGCGGTCGAACAGGGCGTGGCGGAGCCGGAGCGTGACGGGCACCGAGCCGGCCATCTTCGCGCGGGACCAGGCGATGGCGGTCTCCGCGGCCATGGCGAAGATCTTCCCCTTGCCGCCGGCGACGGCCTTCGCCTCCGCGCCGTTGTAGACCTTCTCGAACACGCGCGGCACGGCGAGCAGGAAGGTCGGGCGGAAGGCCTCGAGGTCCGGCAGCAGGTTCTTGGTGTCCGGGGTGAACGCCGTGGTCGCCGGGTGCGAGACGGCGAGCACCGTGAGCAGGCGCGCGAAGACGTGCGCGAGCGGGAGGAACATGAGCATCCGCGACCCAGGGGGGAGGACGACGTCCCCGAGCAGGGTCACCGCGCTGCGGGTGGTGTCCACGAAGTTGCCGTGCGTGAGCTCCACGCCCTTGGGTCGGCCGGTGGTGCCGGAGGTGTAGATGATCGTGGCGACGTCGGCGAGCGACTGGGCCGTGCGACGGGCCTCGAGGTCCTCGTCGGCGACCTGGGCGCCGCGCTCCTTGAGGACGTCGAGGATGCCGTCCTCGAGCACGCCGATCTGCTCGAGCGCGGGGAGCTCGCCGCGCACGGACTCCATGTCCTCGCGGTGACGGGCCTGCTCGACGATCGCGAAGCGCACCCCGGAGTTCGAGGCGATCCACTGGATCTGGCTGGGGGAGGAGGTCTCGTAGATCGGCACGGGCACGCCGCCGATCCACCAGGTGGCCCAGTCCACGAGGGTCCACTCGTAGGAGGTCCGGGCCAGGATCGCGACCGCGTCGCCGACCTGCATCCCCGAGGCCATGAGCCCCTTCGCCACCGCGCGCACCTCGTCCAGGAACTCCTGGCCCGACATCGGCACGAAGGCCCCGGCGTCGTCCCGACGCTCGAAGACCGGAATCGAGGGGTGGGACGCCACCCTCCCCAGCAGGAGGTCCGTGATGTTCTCGTCCTCGCGGCTGGTGTGCTGGGCGGCCGTGCCGTACTGCTTCATCGAATCTCCTTCGATCCGGGTCGTGCCCCCGCTCCGCGAGCGGCGCGGGCGTCCGGATGCGCTGGTGGGGGGTCGAGGCGAGTGTACGGCAGGGCACCGTACGATGTGGGCGGCCAGCTGGCCGGACGACCTGGATGACTTGGACGACGTGGAAGGGGAGCCATGCTCTCGATCGGTGTGGACATCGGCGGCACGAAGATCGCGGCGGGCGTGGTCGACGAGGACGGACGCATCATCGCCTCGACCACCCGACGCACCCCGGCCACCGATGCCGAGCTCATCGAGGCGGGCGTGGCGGACGCCGTCACGGAGCTGCGGGCGCAGCACGAGGTCGTCGGCGTCGGGGTGGGGGCCGCGGGATTCGTGGACGCCGATCGCCGCGTGGTGCGCTTCGCCGCGAACCTCGCCTGGCGCGACCGGGCGCTCGCGGAGCACCTCGAGACCGCCACCGGCCTGCCCGTCGTCGTCGAGAACGACGCGAACGCGGCCGGCTGGGCGGAGTACCGCTTCGGCGCCGCGCGCGACGCGGCCCACATGCTCATGGTCACGGTCGGCACGGGCCTCGGCGGCGCCGTGGTCCTGGACGGGCGCATGCTGCGGGGCAACGGCGGATTCGCCGGCGAGATCGCGCACATGACCGCCGTGCCCGACGGCCAGTGGTGCGGCTGCGGCCGCCGCGGCTGCCTCGAGCAGTACACCTCCGGCACCGCCCTCGTGCGGGCGGCGAAGCATCGCGCGGCGATCGGCGACCCGGTCATGGAGCCGCTCGTCGCCGCCGCCGGCGGGGACCGGGAGGAGATCACGGGCCCGCTCGTCACGCGCCTCGCGCAGCAGGGCGACCCGGGGTCGGTGGATCTCCTCCACGACCTGGGCGCGGCGCTCGGCCGGGGCGTGGCCTCGATCGCGGCGCTGCTGGACCCGGGGGCGATCGTGGTGGGAGGCGGTGTCGCCGCGGCCGGCGACCTGCTGCTCGAGCCGGCGCGCGCCGCCTACGAGGAGGATGTCACCGCGCGGATGCACCGCCCGATGCCCACCTGGGCGATCGCCGCGATGGGCAACGAGGCGGGGATCGTCGGCGCGGCGGACCTCGCCCGCTGAGTCGCCCACGGGCGGACGCGCGAGGGGATCAGAGCTCGATCCCCTCGTCGTCCCCCTTCCGGCGGGTGGGCACCTGCAGCAGCAGCGCGATCAGCCCGCCCACGGCGATCAGACCGCCGAGACCGCCGAGCCAGGCCGGCAGGGTCGCGGAGACGGTCGCGACGAGCAGCAGCACGAGACCGCCGACGAGCGCCGTCCAGGACCACAGCATGGGGGAGGACGTCGGCGCGAGGTCGGGGTCCGGCGGCACGAAGTCGCCGAGCAGGGCGGCCTCCTCCTCGTCCTCGGCCTCCCGGTCCCCGGGAGCGGGGCGCGCGCCGGCCGAGGGGTGAGCGGCGCGGGCCCGGGCGCGGGACTCCTCGCTCGTCACGGCGGGGGCGTCGTCCGTCCCGCCCTCCCACGGGTCCTCGTCCTCGTCGAGACGGGCGGGGTCCTCCGCGGCCGGCTCGCGGGGCGCCTCGCCGGGGCCCACCACGAGCCCCTCGTCGGCGAGCATCCGCGAGAACTCTGCGTCGACGTCCCGGCCCTCCGGGCGCTCCTCCCGCGGCGCGGTCACGTCGGCCGCCCGGGAGCGGGGACGTGCCGGTCCAGGAACACCGCCGAGCGCTCGAAGAGCAGCTCCGCGTCGTGGTCCAGCGGCGCCAGGTGATAGCTGCGGGGGAGCGGCAGGCGCTCGACGGGGCCGCTCACGCCGGCCGCGACGATGTCGCTGTCGCCCGCCGGGACGGTGTGGTCCTGCGGCGAGGTCGCGAGCAGCAGCGGGACCTCGACCGCGCCGAGACCGGCCCGGGTGCGGGCGAAGAGCCGGCGGAGCTGGGCGACGGCCCGCGTGGGCGTGCGGTCGTAGGCCTCCTCCACGGCGCCGGGCAGGGCGATGTCCGAGCCGATCGGGGCGACGGAGCGCACGACGGGGGCGATCAGCCCGGCGACGTGGGCGACCGGGGGCACGGTCATCCCCGGGTTCACGGCGACGAGCGCCGCGATCCTCCCGCGCAGCGCCGGGTCCTCCCCGAGGGCGAGGGTCAGCGCGCCGCCCATCGACAGCCCGCCGATCGCGATCGGGCCGTGGTCCTCGGAGAGTGCGAGCGCCGCGTCCCGCAGTGCGCCGTACCAGTCCTGCCAGGTGGTGCCCGCGAGGTCCTGCCAGCGGGTGGCGTGACCGGGCAGCAGCGGCAGCTCGACCTCCCAGCCGCGCTCCGCGTGGTGCTCCGCCCAGGGCCGCAGCGACTGGGGCGATCCCGTGAACCCGTGGCACAGGAGCAGCCCGCCGCGGGGACTAGAGTGACCCCGCGCACGCCACGGCCGGGACAGTTCGCTGAACGTCATGTGCCCATCGTCGCACCCGCGCCCGCGTGCTTCATCACGGGCCCCGTCCCCGACCCCGGGCAGATCGCCCGCGGGAGCACCCCGCCGCCCCAGGAGGAGACCGGATGCTCTACGACATCGCCAAAGGACCCGTGCGGACCGTGATCCGCGCCGTGTGGCGCCCCGACCTGCGCGGCGCCGACCGCATCCCCGCGACCGGCCCCGTCGTGCTCGCGTCGAACCACTGCGCCTACTCCGACACCGTCATCCTCCCCGCGCTCATCGAGCGCACCGTCCACTTCCTCGGCAAGTCGGACATGTTCTCGAGCCGCTCGGCGGCCGGGCGGATCGGCGGCTGGATCATGCGCCAGCTCCGGGTGATGCCCGTGGACCGTGCCGGGGGCAGCGCCTCGGAGGCGGCGATCGGCGCCGGGCTCGCGGTGCTGAGGTCCGGCGGTGTGCTCGGCATCTATCCGGAGGGGACGCGCAGCCCGGACGGTCGGCTGCACCGCGGCAAGACGGGTGTCGCGCGGCTCGCGCTCGCCGTGGACGCTCCGATCGTGCCGGTCGCGATGATCGGCAGCTTCGAGGCCCAGCGGGGCCGCCGGTTCCTCCCGCGGCGTCACCCGCGGATCCGGGTGCTGGTGGGGGAGCCGATCGACGCGCCCGCGATCGCCCGGTCGCTCGGCGACGCGGAGCGCGCCGTCGTGCTGCGCGCCGTGACCGACGCGGTCATGGACGCGATCGCGGAGATGTCCGGGCAGGAGCGGGTCGACGAGTACGCCGGGGACGTCAAGCGCCGCCTGCGCGAGGCGGCGAGCCCGGCCTCGCGGGGCGCCCGCCGCTCCTGAGCGCGCTCGCCGCGCGGCCGGGACCCGCTGCCCGGACCGCGGACGTTCCGAGGCCCGGACCGTGGGCGGGGGAGCTCCGCGGGGCCCGTACCCTGTGGGGGTGACCCAGTTCAGTCCCGATGCCCCTGCCCGCGCCCACTCCTTCACGCTCTCGGCGGCCGATGACGGCCTCGCCGCGCTCGGGGGCTGGCGCGAGTATCCGCGGGTCCAGCAGCCGATGTGGCCGTCGGAGGACGCCCGCGCACAGGTCTTCGACCGCCTGCGCGCCGCGCCGCCGCTGGTCTTCGCCGGCGAGGTGGACGTGCTGCGCTCGCGGCTCGCGGCCGCCGCGCAGGGCGAGGCGTTCCTGCTCCAGGGCGGGGACTGCGCCGAGACCTTCGCGGACTCCACGGCGGACAGGATCCGCAACAAGATCCGCACCATCCTGCAGATGTCCGCGGTGCTCACCTACGGCGCCTCCGTGCCGGTGGTGAAGATGGGCCGCATGGCGGGCCAGTTCGCCAAGCCCCGTTCCTCGGACACCGAGACCCGTGACGGCGTCACCCTGCCGACCTACCGCGGTGACGCCGTGAACGCCTACGCGTTCACGGAGGAGTCGCGCCTCCCGGACCCGCAGCGACTGTGGGAGACCTACACGACGAGCGCCTCGACGCTGAACCTGCTGCGCGCCTTCACGGGCGGCGGGTTCGCGGACCTCCGCGAGGTGCACTCGTGGAACCGCGGCTTCACCTCGGGCCCCGGCTACGACCGCTACGAGGAGCTCGCCGGTCAGATCGACAAGGCGATCCGGTTCATGGACGCGATCGGCGCGGAGTTCGACTCGCTCAAGGTCGTCGAGTTCTTCTCCTCCCACGAGGCGCTGCTGCTCGACTACGAGGAGGCGCTCTCCCGTGTGGACTCGCGCACGGGCGAGATCTACGGCTGCTCGGGCCACTTCCTGTGGATCGGGGAGCGCACCCGCCAGCTCGACGGCGCCCACGTGGACTTCATGTCCAAGCTCCGCAACCCCATCGGGGTCAAGCTCGGGCCGAACGCCTCGGTCGACGACGCGCTGCGCCTGATCGACCGCCTCGATCCCGACCGCGAGCCGGGGCGTCTGACCTTCATCACCCGGATGGGCGCCGACAGGATCCGCGACGCCCTCCCGGCGCTCGTCGAGGGCGTCCGGGACGCGGGCGCCCGTCCGGCATGGGTCACCGACCCGATGCACGGGAACACGATCACCTCGTCCAACGGCTACAAGACCCGCCGCTTCGAGGACATCCTCGACGAGGTCGTGGGCTTCTTCGAGGTGCACCAGTCGCTCGGGACGGTCCCGGGCGGGCTCCACATGGAGCTCACCGGCGACGACGTGACCGAGGTCCTCGGCGGCAGCGGGCACATCGACGAGGCGGGTCTCGAGCGGCGCTACGAGACGCTCGTGGATCCCCGTCTGAACCACCAGCAGTCCCTCGAGCTCGCGTTCCTCGTGGCGGAGATGCTCTCCCGTCGCTGAGCCGGCGCGATGTCCGGCTGCACGCAGGGGCGGTGCGATCCTCGGATCGCACCGCCCCTGCGCCGTCCCGGGAGCGGGAGGGTCAGAAGACCGAGATGGTGACCGTGGAGCCCTTGGCGACCTGGTCGCCGGCCGTCGCGGACTGCTGGTAGACGAGGCCGAAGGCGGGATCGCCCTTGGGATGCTCCACGGAGACCTTCAGCCCGGCGGCCTCGAGCGCCGAGCGGGCGTCCGCCTCGGACTTCTTGAAGACGTCCGGGACCGTGACCATCTCGGGTCCCTGCGAGATCACGAGGTTGACCGT
Organism: Brachybacterium sp. NBEC-018; assembly: GCF_024860185.1. Taxonomy (NCBI): domain Bacteria; kingdom Bacillati; phylum Actinomycetota; class Actinomycetes; order Micrococcales; family Dermabacteraceae; genus Brachybacterium; species Brachybacterium sp. NBEC-018. The sequence goes on along the minus strand of NZ_CP100650.1, from coordinate 2,841,148 downwards.
GTCCCCGCGGTGGAGGGTGCCGGAGGCGGGGGACTGCGAGACGACCGAGCCCTTGGGCACGCTGCTCGAGTGGGCGCTCGAGGTGGTGACCGTGAACCCGGCTCCCTCGAGCGCGCTGCGCGCGGCGTCCGCGCCCCGGCCGGTCTGGTCGCTCACCGCGATCGGCACCCGGCCCTGGGAGACGACGACGTGGACCTCCCCGCCCTCGGGGAGGGAGTCGGCCTCCTGGCTCTGGGAGATGATCTCGCCCTTCGCGACGGTCTCGGAGTACTCCGGGTCGTCCTCGACGAGCACGAGGTTCTGCGCCTCGACCGCGTCGCGCGCCCCGTCCACGTCGAGCCCCGTGAGATCGGGGACCTCGAAGACCTGCTCGCCGCGCGAGACGACGAGCTCCACGGGGGTGCCCTTCTTCACGACGCCTCCGCTGCTGGGGCTCGCGGAGATGACGTGGCCGGCGGGGACCGTGTCGTCGTAGCGCTCGACGGTGCGGATCGTGAGATCGGCCGAGTCGAGCGCCTGCTCGGCGTCGGTGAGCTGGGTCCCCACGAGCACCGGGATCGTGCGGTCGGCCCCGGGGCCGGTGTTCGCGTACCAGTCGACACCGCTCCAGGCGCCGGTGCCGAGCGCCGCGACGAGCGATCCGATCGCGAGCATCGCGGCCGGACGCGAGCGGCGACGCGCCGCGAGCGGCAGATGGCGCCCTCGCCGGGTGCGGGGTGCGCGCATGACGACGGTCCGCGGAGGCTCCTCCGCGCCCTCGCCGCCTCCGTCGGAGGGGGCGTCCTCCCCGGTGTCGGGGAGCGGCTCGGGGCCGACGGCACGACGCGCGGCCGGATCGGCGTCGGCGTCGGCGTCGGCGTCGGCGGCATCGTCGGCCACGACGACGGGGGCGTCGGCCTCAGACATGTCGACGTCGGGGGCCTCCGCGGCGAAGGAGCGTGGCCCGGTGCGCAGCGACGCGAGCGCCTCGTCGAGCCGCGCGGTCGCCAGGCGCACCTCGCCCGTGCTGGTGTCCGGTCCGTTCTCCAGCGAGCGCGGGCGGGTGGCGAGCACGCCGGCCGGGAGGGTCCGGCGCAGGTCCTGGACGCTGCGGAGCAGCTCGGCGGCGCTCGAGGGACGGTGCTCGACCGTGCGCGAGCTCGCCCAGGTGATGAGCGAGTCGAGCTCGGTGGGCACGCCCTCGACGCGGCCCGAGGGGGCGGGGATGTCCTCGTGGACGTGCTGGAAGGCGATGTGCACGGGCTGGTCGCCGGTGAAGGGCTGCACGCCGGTGAGCATCTCGAAGAGCACGACCCCGAGCGAGTACAGGTCGCTGCGCTCGTCCATCTGCCCGCGCGTGACGACCTCGGGGCTGATGTACGCGACCGTGCCGAGCAGGGTCGCGCTCGCGGAGGAGTTCGAGGTGCCGATCGCGCGCGCCAGCCCGAAGTCGGCGACCTTCACCGTCCCCTCGCGGTCGATGAGGATGTTCTCGGGCTTGATGTCGCGGTGGACGATCCCCGCGGCATGGGCGGCGACGAGAGCCTGGAGGGTCTGCGCGGTGACGTCGAGCGCATCCCCCACGGTGAGGCGCCCCTGGTCGGCGATGCGGGAGCGGAGGGTCACGCCCTCGACGAGCTCCATCGCGAGGTAGATGCGGTCCTCGTCCTCGCCCTGGTCGAAGACGCCCACGACGTTGCGGTGCGCGAGACGGGCCGCGGCGCGCGCCTCCCGACCGAAGCGCCGGCGGAAGTTCTCGTCGGTCGCGAGGTGGGGATGCATGATCTTGAGCGCCACGACGCGGTCGAGGCGCTGGTCATGACCGCGATACACGGTGGCCATGCCGCCGCGCGCGATCGGCTCCTCGACCCGGTAGCGGTCATCGAGGAGCAGGCTGATGCCGGGGGAAGTCGACGTCGCCGCGCTCACGAGGCCCACTGTAGGTCGGGCATCCGGGGAGAATCATGTGCGACACGGCGGCGGAGCGACCGGGATGCCCCGTGATGTCGGGAACACCCCGTGCGGCCGCACGGCCCGCGGCAGGCGCCGGGAGCGGCGCTGTGGCACCCTGGGGGACGTGGACGACCTCGAGAACCTCATCACCCAGTGGCTCCCCCTGCCCGACGTCGCCGAGCGCCTCGATGTCGAGGTCTCCCAGGTGCGACGGCTCATCGAGGAGGGGAAGCTCGTCGCCGTCCGCCGCGGCGACCCCGTGGTCCGCTCGGTCCCCGAGGAGCTGCTCGTCGACGGCGAGATCGCACCTCACCTCGCCGGGACGATCACCCTGCTGCGCGACGGCGGCTTCTCCGACGTCGAGCTGCTGGCCTGGCTCTTCCAGGCGGACGAGACCCTCCCGGGGCGGCCGATCGACCAGCTCCGGGCCGGACAGCGCGGAGAGGTGCGCCGGCGCGCGCAGGCCCTCGCCTTCTGACCGTCCGCTGACGGCCCGCCGCCCCGTCGCCGGCCAGGACCCGGGGCTCCCGCTCAGCCGCCGATCGACTCCACGTCGGTCGCGGAGTCCGCGATCGACTGCAGCCCGGTGACGCCCAGCGTTCCCAGCTCGCCGCCCTCCGCCGCCCGGGAGAGGATCGACCGGGCCCGCTCCGCGGCGGCGCGCACATCACGCACGACGGAGTCCACCGCGCCCGTCCGCACCATGAGCTCCTGCACCGCCGTGACGTCCTCGGCCGCGGCATCGGGCCTCCCGACGGTGCGCTCGAGCAGACGGCGGCCCGCCGCGTCCGCCGTGGCCACCGTGCGGGCCAGGAGCACCGTGCGCTTCCCCTCGACCACGTCGCCGCCGATCGGCTTCCCGGTCTCGTCGGCGTCGCCCACGACGCTGAGCAGGTCGTCCCGCAGCTGGAAGGCGGTGCCGATCTCGACGGCCCAGGTCGACAGCAGCTCGAGCGCCTCCGTCCCCGCCCCCATGAGCGCGGCCCCCGCGCGGACGGGCCGCAGCACCGTGTAGGGGACCGTCTTCCACCGGATCACGGCGAGCGCGGCCTCCTCCTCCGAGGGGGCGGACGTGAAGCCGCCCGCCTGGTGGAGGACGTCGAGGTACTGGCCGCTCATGACCTCCGTGCGCAGGCGCGCGAACTCGACCGCGGCGGCGGCGGGACGAGGGCCCGCCCCCGGGGACGCGACCTCGACGGCGAGCTGCTCGGACCAGCTGAGCGCGAGATCGCCGAGGACGATCGCGGTCGCGATGCCGAAGTCCGCGGCGGAGCCGTCCAGGCCCTGCTCACGGTGCGAGGTCGCCGCCTCGACGTGGAGGGCGGGACGCCCGCGACGGGTCGGGGAGTGGTCGATGACGTCGTCGTGCATGAGGGCGGCGGCCTGGACGAGCTCGATCGCCGTGCCGAGCGCGGCGAGACGGGACACCTCGTCCTCCTCGGGGGCGCGGCCGAGCGCCGCGATCCCGCCCCAGAAGCAGAAGCGCGGGCGCAGCAGCTTGCCCCCGGCGAGGTAGTCCTCGACCACGCCGACGAGCGCCTCGGCCTCGGGGGCGACGGCGCCGAGGTGGGCGCGGTGCGCGGAGAAGGTGCGCTCCCGGCTCTGCTCGATCGCGGCGACGAGCTGCGCGTCCAGCGCCTGGGGTGCGGTCGTGGTGCCGGTGGGTCCAGCGGAAGTCATCGGGGCGTTCCTCCGTACGGTGCGTCCCTGGATCCTCCCACGCCCCGCCGGGACCTCTCCTCCCCAACGTCCCGGCGTCCACACCGTCGGCCGTGCCTCCCCGGTCCGGGCCGGCACCGGTCAGGGTCGGGACATGACCACCCACGTCCCTGCCCCTGACGGCCCCCGCGCCCTGCGCCTCCACGACCCCGCCGAGCTCCTCGCCGGCATCCGCCTCTCCTTCGGCGAGCTGATCGCCGACGCCCTCGTGCTCGTCGGCCATGCCGGCGACGGCGGCACCCCTGTGCTCGCCCGCTCCGATCTGGTGACCCTGCTCGTCCCCGACGCCGAGCTCCAGCTGCGCCACCAGCTGGCCCTGCTGAGGGAGCAGGGCTGCACCGCCGCCGCGGGGGTCCTCGTGATCGGCGACGGCCGGGAGAGCCTGCTCCCCGGTCTCGTCGAGGACGCCGCGCTGTTCCTCGGTCCGCTGCTCCTGGGTGCCGCCCGGGACGAGGGGTGCTTCTCCCTCGGGCCGATGTGGGTGGTCGGCGACGGGACGGGGGTCGAGGTGATGCTCGGCGAGCGCTCCGAGTCGTGCGTCGAGGTCCTGGTCTCCCCGCCCCGGCGGCTCCGGGACTTCGAGGAGACGGACGTCGCCGTGCGGGCCGTCCTCTCCGGGGAGTCGCTCGTCGCACCGGTGGCCGCAGGTCCCGGGCTCGAGGAGCTCGGGCGGTCGCTGCGCCTGGGCGGCGAGAGGATGCCCGCCTTCGGCCGCCCCGGGGACGCGCACCTCGTGCAGCTGCTCGAGCGCAGCGGGGACACGATCGCGCGCCGCTGCGGCCCCGGCCCGGCGGGAGGTCACGACGGCTCGGTGACGGACTGTGAACACCTCGAGGAGCTGCTCAGCGCGCTCGCCCTGGACAGCGTGCACTGGGCGATCATCGGGATCTGCGCCGATCGGGGACGCGAGGGGCGGGTCCCGCGCGACGAGCTCCTCCAGGCCATCGCGAGCGACCCGGATCTCCGTCCCCACCCCGACGTCTGTGCAGGTGGGAGGTGGTACGAGACGCTCGAGGGGCTGCGGCTCCTCGCGCTCGCCGCGCAGGGCTCCGGGGACGCGGAGCATCGCGGGACCGCTGCTGCGGCGTGGAAGGGGGCGACCATCGCCCTCACGGTCCTGGCCTGGTGGAACCATCGCGGCGCGACGGCCGGGCATCTCGTGGAGGAGCTCCGGATCCACGATCCCGCCTCCACTCTGGCACCCTTGCTGACGCGCCTGATCGACACCCCGATCCGCCCGGCCTGGTGGCCGGAGCGCTGAGGAGGGCGCCGGACGAGAGGAGAGCGAGGCGGTGACCATGATCGGCGAGCGCAGGCCAGCCGCGGTGACCCTGCAGGACGACCGCGCACTCTCCGGCGGCGCGTGGCGCCCCGAGCTGGGCCCCGGGCACCGGAGCTTCGCGGGGATCGGCGATCTCCCCCTCGAGAGCGGCGACGTCCTCGCGGACGTCACGATGGCCTACGAGACCTGGGGGTCGCTCGACGAGGACCGCGGCAACGTCGTGCTCGTCCTGCACGCCCTCACCGGCGACTCGCACGTCATCGGCGCCCAGGACGCGTCCCACCCGAGCCCCGGCTGGTGGGAGGACCTCATCGGCCCCGGGAAGGCGATCGACACTGACCGCTGGTTCGTCATCGCCCCGAACGTGCTCGGCGGCTGCCAGGGCAGCACCGGGCCCAGCAGCCCGGCGCCCGACGGCAGGCCCTACGGCTCGCGGTTCCCCCTGCTGACCGTCCGTGACCAGGTGGCCGCGGAGCGGGCGCTGTGCGACCACCTCGGCCTCCTCGACCTCGCCCTCGTCATCGGCGGGTCGATGGGCGGCATGCGGGCGATCGAGTGGGCGTGCACCCACCCCGGGGCCGTGCAGCGCCTCGCCGTCATCGCCTCCTCCGCCCGGGCGAGCGCGGACCAGATCGCCTGGAACAGCGCGCAGATCGCCGCGATCCGCGCCGACGCCGGCTTCCACGGCGGCGACTACTACGACCTGCCGGCGGAGGAGGGGCCGCATCGCGGGCTCGGCGTCGCCCGCCGGATCGCCCACACCACGTACCGCACGGCCTCGGAGCTCGAGTCGCGTTTCGGGAACCAGGCGCAGCCGGGGGAGGACCCCTTCCGCGGCACGGGCCGCCACCAGGTGACGAGCTATCTCGACCACCATGCGGCGAAGCTCTCCCGCCGCTTCGACGCGAACTCCTACCTCGTGCTGGCCCAGTCGATGAACACCCACGACGTCGGCCGCGGCCGGGGCGGCACCGCCGCGGCGCTCGCCGCTGTGCGGGCCCGCACACTCGTCGTCGCGATCGACTCCGACCGGCTCTTCCCGCCCTCCCTCGTCGAGGAGACGGCGCGGTACGTCCCGGACGCCGCCTGGCACGTGGCCTCCTCGCCCGTCGGGCACGACGCCTTCCTGCTCGCGCACCCCGATCTGGACGAGTGGATCGCCCGCCTCCTGGCCAGCTAGGCTGGCGGGAGCCGGATCGGCGCGGAGTCGTCGCGGACCGGTCCGCACGCAGCGCACCCGCAGGAGGTTCACGCATGACGATCGTCGTGGGATTCACCCCGTCCGGTCAGGGCATGGCCGCGCTCGCCGCCGCCGTGCGCGAGGCGCGCCGCAGCCGGGACGCGCTCGTCATCGCCTCCCACACGTACCACCACCCCGAGCACGGCCCGGCCGTCGCCGGGGAGGAGGAGACGCGCAGCGCGCTCGCCGAGGTCGGCGGCGAGGACGTGGACTGGTCGCTCCACCGCAGCGGGGACCAGGAGGACGTGGGGGAGTTCCTGCTCTCCGCCGCCGCGGAGTCCTCCGCGCGCCTCCTCGTGATCGGCCTGCGCCGGAAGTCGCCGATCGGGAAGCTCAACCTCGGCGCCGCCGCCCGTCGCGTGGTGCTCGGCGCCGAGATCCCGGTGCTCGCCGTGAAGGACGAGACCCCGTCCGGCGCCCTCGCGTCCTGAGACCCTCCGCGCACGGCCGCACCGCCCCTGCACCTCGCGCTCCTCGTCGGAGCGCGGCTCCGCCCCCCGGGCGAGGTCTGCGTCACCGGTTCCCGCCCCCGGGGGACCATGGGAATAGACCGTGCCCGGAGACGTTATACTTTCCAGGCTTGACGGCACCGTGCCTTCGTGCGCCATGAACCCGGTGGGGACCGGGACGGAGTGAGGCGCCGGTACCCGTCAGCCGCGCGAGAAGACCGAACGCCACAGCGCGCTCGCACCGCAGGGTGCAGCGCCGGAAGAAGGAACTCTGTGACCTCCTCCAAGACCCTTGAGACCACCGCTGACACCACGACCGAGGTGGATGTGCAGGCCGAGGAGACCCCTGCCGCCGGCACCGCGGCGAAGAAGACCGCCGCGAAGCGCACCGGGGCGAAGACCGCCGCCAAGAAGCCCGCCGCCAAGAAGGCCACCGCCAAGAAGGCGGCCACGAAGGCCGCCGGCGAGGAGCCCGAGGTCGAGGAGCCCGAGGCCGAGGAGGCCGACGAGGCCACGGCGGAGAACACCGCCGCCGACGCCAAGGTCGAGGACCGCGGCGGCTTCGTGTTCAACGCCTCCGAGGACGACGCCCCCGCGCAGCAGGTCGTCACGGCCGGAGCGACCGCGGACCCGGTCAAGGACTACCTCAAGCAGATCGGCAAGGTCGCGCTGCTGAACGCGGCGCAGGAGGTCGAGCTCGCCGAGCGCATCGAGGCCGGCCTGTTCGCCGAGCAGCAGCTCAAGCGCGACGAGTCGATCGTCAAGACCAAGCAGGGCCGCGAGCTCGGCATGATCGCCGAGGACGGCCGCGCCGCGAAGGACCACCTGCTCGAGGCGAACCTCCGTCTCGTCGTGTCCCTCGCCAAGCGCTACACCGGGCGCGGCATGCTCTTCCTGGACCTCATCCAGGAGGGCAACCTGGGCCTCATCCGCGCCGTCGAGAAGTTCGACTACGCCAAGGGCTACAAGTTCTCCACCTACGCCACCTGGTGGATCCGCCAGGCGATCACGCGCGCCATGGCGGACCAGGCCCGCACGATCCGCATCCCGGTGCACATGGTCGAGGTCATCAACAAGCTCGCCCGCGTGCAGCGCCAGATGCTCCAGGACCTGGGCCGTGAGCCCACCCCGGAGGAGCTCGCCAAGGAGCTCGACATGACCCCGGAGAAGGTCGTCGAGGTCCAGAAGTACGGTCGCGAGCCGATCTCCCTGCACACCCCGCTGGGCGAGGACGGCGACAGCGAGTTCGGCGACCTCATCGAGGACTCCGAGGCGGTCGTCCCCGCGGACGCCGTGAGCTTCACCCTCCTCCAGGAGCAGCTCCACTCGGTGCTCGACACCCTCTCCGAGCGCGAGGCGGGCGTGGTCTCGATGCGCTTCGGCCTCGAGGACGGCCAGCCCAAGACCCTCGACGAGATCGGCAAGGTCTACGGCGTGACCCGTGAGCGGATCCGCCAGATCGAGTCGAAGACGATGAGCAAGCTCCGTCACCCCTCGCGCTCGCAGGTCCTGCGCGACTACCTCGACTGAGACGAGCGTTCCCGGCCCTCGCGGCCGGATCGCACGAGACGGCGCCGGCACCCCGTGGAGGGGGCCGGCGCCGTTCGGCGTCACGGGCGGGCCGGTGATCAGGGCACGGCGCGGATCGCGTCCACGGAGATCGAGCCCGACTCGGCTCCGCCCTCCTCGGCGTTGACGAACACGCTGAAGCGGGAGACGGCGGAGAGGGCCTCGGCGTCGAGGCGGCGGTCCGCGTTCGCGGTGTCCCAGGGCGCCGGTCGCCAGTCCTCCGTCGGGATGCTCGCGAGGAACGGGTCGGTGCCGGTGAGCGGGGGATATGCCTCGAAAGCGATCCCGCCGGCGACGAGCTGCAGCACCAGGCGGTTGCCCGAGCCGTCCGGGGCGATCCACGCCTCGACCGCGGAGCGTCCGGTCCAGTCGTCCTCGAGCGAGCGGCCTGCGCCGGTGTAGTCCTGCGCGGCGAAGGAGTAGCCGATCCCCATCGCGGCGTCGCCGTCCCCGACGACCTCCCCCTCTCCCGCGCGGAGCAGGCGGAGCTCGTTGACGGTCTGTGCGACCCAGGTGCGTGCGAGGGCCGTGCCGTCGCCGTAGCTCTCGAAGTCGTCGACGACGCCCGGCGGCAGCGCGGGCTCCTCGCCGAGGACGACGACGGAGCGGACGGCGAGAAGCTCGCGGTCGCCCCGGTGCACACGGAGGGTGAGCTCGCGCGTCGTGTTCGTCAACTCCTCGGCGACGGGCTCCCAGGTGCCCGTCCACCACGGCGAGGCGCCGGACGGCGGCGCGAGGGCGATCTCCGTGGCGCCCGCGGGGCCCTCGTCGGTGCTCACGGTGACACGGTGCCCGCGCCCCGGCAGGCCGGTGACCGCGGCGCGCAGGGTGACCGGTCCCGTCGCCGCGCGAGAGCCGTCCGCAGGGCTCGCGAGGTGGGCGACCACGGAGGTGGTGCTGCGGGTGCGGGTCGTGGTGAGGTCGGGGAGATCGGCGGCGAAGACGGTCGCGGGATCGTCGTGGAAGGCGCGGAAGTCCGCGAGCATCTCCCCGTCGACCGGCGTGTACGGGGCGGCGTCGCCACCGTAGTTGGCCCAGGTGAGCATGTAGGCGGTCCGGGCGGCGGCGTCGTCGGAGAGCATCGCGCGGAGCAGGTCGGTGTACCAGGTGAGGGAGACGTTCTCCCCGTCGGGGCGGACGCCGCCGTCGATGCCGAACTCCGTGAGGGCGCTGATCTTGCCCTTCTCCTCGGCGACGGCGGCCATCATGGCGAGGTCGGCCACGAGGCCCCGGGCGTAGGTGTCGGAGAGGCCGGAGGCGTCGTAGGTGTCGCAGCCGAGCACGTCGACGAAGTCGTCACCGGGGTAGGTGCGGAGGTAGGCGTCGCGGTCCCCGCCGAATCCGCCGCCGGGGGAGAAGGCGTAGAGCAGGTTGTGCACGCCGCGGGCGTCACGGAGGTGCTCGACGGTGAAGCGGAACAGCTCGATGTACTCGCCGGGCGTCCCGTTCCCGGAGCCCCACCAGAACCAGGCGCCGGCGTTCTCGTGCCAGGGCCGGACGATGATCGGGATCGCTTCGCCGGTGTCGTCGATCGCGTGGAGCGCCGTGGTCGCGAAGCGGTCCAGGTGCTCGACGAGGGCGGCGTGGCGACCTCCTCCGGGCAGCACGGCGCGCAGGGCGTCACCGGAGGTGTCGTAGAAGTCCCCGCCGGTCGCGAGATTCTCCATGTGCAGCGTCATGGTGCTGATCGCGCCGACGCGATGGGCCTGCTGGATGCTGCGGGCGAGGTCGAGGGCGCCCTGCTCCCGGTCCTCGCGGCTCATGCCGACGCGCTCGGGGGTGTCGAAGCCGATGACGGAGGGATGGTCCCCGGTCGCGGCCCGGACGTCCGAGGCGGTGCCGTCCGGGGTCGAGAACGACGAGCCCATCAGGAGGTCCTCCTGATGGCCGAGGAGGATGCCCTGGGCGGTCCGGTCGCGCAGAGCCGCGAAGAGCGAGCGGGTGCGGGCCGTCGCCTCCGGATCCGCGACGGTGATCGGGACGGGCGGGCCGTCGGCGAGCGCGGCTCCGGCGGGGGCGAGGGTCAGCCCGGCGAGGGCGGTGCCGAGCAGGAGGCTGCGGCGACGGAGAGGTGCTGTCACGGGGGAGTCCTTCCGAGGATCCCGGACGTCGCTGTCCGGGGAGCGCCGTCTCGGGTGAGCGGCACCGACATTCTTCCCTCACTTAATTAAAGGACGCAAGGAAGTGCTCCGGGCGCGGGACGCGGACGAGGGCGCCCACCAGCAGGTGGACGCCCTCGGATGCTCGGGTCCCGCAGGGGACGGGAGATCAGTCCTCGACCGGCTCCGGCTTCGCGTGGAGGCGCTCGGTCTCGTCGATGACCTCGGAGGCGATGTCCCTCAGGGCATCGCCGTGGGCGCGGGCGTGGTGCGCGCAGAAGAGCAGCTCGCCGCCGGCCTGCAGCACCACCTTGACGTACGCCTGGGCACCGCAGCGATCGCAGCGGTCCTTCGCCGTCAGGCGGGGGGCTTCGAGAGTGAGGTTCATGGGTCCTTTTGTAGCACCTGGGCCCGCGCGGGGGGGAGGGACTCGTGACCCGGTTCGCCAGGGGCGCAACAGCCTGTGACGCGCGTCCCCGTCGGGCCCGCGCCCCCGACGCCGACGGCGTGCGGGCGCGGGCAATACCGGGCCGGGAGGCCTCGCGGCCGTAGGATCGCAGGGTGTCCAGCTCCTCCACCTCCTCCCGTCCCGCGGCCTCCGCCTACGACGCCCGCAACCTCCAGGTCCTCGAGGGTCTCGAGGCCGTGCGCAAGCGTCCCGGCATGTACATCGGGTCCACCGACTCGCGCGGCCTCATGCACTGCCTATGGGAGATCCTCGACAACGCCGTGGACGAGGCCCTCGGCGGCAACGGCGACTCCATCGGCGTGCTGCTGCACCCCGACGGCTCCGTCGAGGTCCGGGACACCGGGCGAGGCGTCCCCGTCGACACGGAGCCCCGCACCGGCCTGACCGGCGTCGAGGTCGTGTACACGAAGCTCCACGCGGGCGGGAAGTTCGGCGGCGGCTCGTACGCCGCCTCGGGCGGCCTCCACGGCGTCGGCGCGAGCGTCGTCAACGCGCTCTCCGCGCGGCTCGACGTCGAGGTCGACCGCGCCGGGAAGACGTACGCGATGAGCTTCCAGCGCGGCCAGGCGGGCGTCTTCGAGGACGACGGCGACCCGAGCCCCACCGCGCCGTTCACCCCGGCGGACGGCCCCGCCGAGCTGCGGATCGTCGGCAAGGCCAAGCGCGGCGTCACCGGCACCCGCGTGCGCTACTGGGCGGATCCCCAGATCTTCATCAAGGGCAGCCACTTCTCCCTCGACGACCTCACCCGCCGCGCCCGCCAGACCGCCTTCCTCGTCCCCGGGCTCGAGATCGCGATCACCGACCACCGCCCCGAGGCGTCCCCGGACCAGCCCGCGACCCGCGCCTACCGCTACGACGGCGGCATCGCGGAGTTCGTGGACTACCTCGCCCAGGACCAGCGGATCACCGACGTCGTGCGGCTCCAGGGCACCGGCGAGTACACCGAGACCGTCCCCGTGCTGGACAGCAAGGGGCACATGGTCTCCCAGGAGGTCTCCCGCAGCTGCGAGGTGGACATCGCCCTGCGCTGGGGCGCGGACTACGACACGACCCTGCGCTCCTTCGTGAACATCGTCGCGACCCCCAAGGGCGGCACCCACGTCGCCGGCTTCGAGCAGGCCCTCGTGAAGGTGATGCGCAAGCAGGTCGAGAACCAGGCGCGGCGCGTGAAGTTCAACGCGAAGAACGAGAAGATCGAGAAGGACGACACCCTCGCCGGCGTCACCGCCGTCGTGAGCGTGCGCATCGACGAGCCGCAGTTCGAGGGGCAGACCAAGGAGGTGCTCGGCACCCCCGCGATCCGCCAGATCGTCGGCCGTGTCGTCGAGGAGCGCCTGACGGCCTTCCTCACCTCGACCGCGAAGGGCGAGAAGGAGCAGGCCGCGCTCGTCATCGACAAGGTCGTCTCCGAGATGCGCGCCCGCATCGCCGCCCGCATGCACAAGGAGGTCTCGCGGCGCAAGAACGCCCTGGAGTCCTCGACCATGCCCACCAAGCTCGCCGACTGCCGCTCGACCGACGTCGAGCGCTCCGAGCTGTTCATCGTCGAGGGCGACAGCGCGCTCGGCACCGCGAAGCACGCCCGCTCCTCGGAGTTCCAGGCCCTGCTGCCGATCCGCGGCAAGATCCTCAACACCCAGAAGGCGTCCATCACGGACATGCTCAAGAACGCCGAGTGCGCGGCGATCATCCAGGTGATCGGCGCGGGCTCGGGACGCACCTTCGACCTCGACGCGGCCCGCTACGGCAAGATCATCATGATGACCGACGCCGACGTCGACGGCGCCCACATCCGGACGCTCCTGCTCACGCTCTTCCACCGCTACATGCGTCCCCTCGTGGAGGCCGGGCGGGTCTACGCCGCGGTGCCCCCGCTGCACCGCGTCGAGATCGTCCACGGCGGCTCCAAGAAGAACGAGCTCGTCTACACCTACTCCGAGGCGGAGCTGCTGCGGCTGCTGAAGAACCTCGAGAAGCGCGGCAAGCGCTACAAGGAGCCGATCCAGCGCTACAAGGGCCTCGGGGAGATGGACGCCGACCAGCTCGCGGACACCACGATGGACCCCCGTCACCGCACCCTGCGGCGGGTCCGCATCGAGGACGCCGAGGCGGCGAGCTCCATGTTCGAGCTGCTCATGGGCTCCGACGTGGCGCCCCGCAAGCAGTTCATCATCGAAGGAGCCGAGGAGCTCGACCGGGAGAGGATCGACGCATGAGCGTCTCCGTGCGCGTCATCCCCTGCCTCGACGTCGACGCCGGTCGCGTCGTCAAGGGCGTGAACTTCCAGGACCTGCGGGACGCCGGCGACCCCGTCGAGCTCGCCGCCCGCTACGACCTCGAGGGAGCGGACGAGCTCACCTTCCTCGACGTGACCGCCTCCTCCTCCGGCCGCTCGACCATGATCGACGTCGTCCGGCGCACCGCCGAGCAGATCTTCATCCCGCTCACCGTGGGCGGCGGCGTGCGCAGCGTCGACGACGTCGACCAGCTGCTGCGCGCCGGCGCGGACAAGTGCGGGGTGAACACCGCCGCGATCGCCCGCCCCGCGCTCGTGAGGGAGATCGCCGAGCGCTTCGGCAACCAGGTCCTCGTGCTCTCGATCGACGCCCGCCGCGTCACCGAGGACACCCCCGAGGGCAGCGCGCGCACGGGATCCGGCTTCGAGGTGACCACCCACGGCGGTCGCCGCGGCACCGGGATCGACGCGATCGCCTGGATCCGCGAGGTCTCCGAGCGGGGTGCGGGAGAGATCCTGCTGAACTCGATGGACGCCGACGGCACGAAGGACGGCTTCGACCTCGAGCTCATCACGCTCGCCCGTGAGGCGACCGGGGTGCCGCTCATCGCCTCCGGCGGGGCGGGCACGCCCCAGGACTTCGCCCCCGCCGTGCACGCCGGGGCCGATGCCGTCCTCGCAGCGAGCGTCTTCCACTTCGGGACGATGACGATCGGCGAGGCGAAGGCCGCCATGGCGGCCGACGGCATCTCCGTGCGGTGAGCATCCCGCTGGGCAGCGGGCCGGACGACAGCGGCTCCGGCGGCGTCCTCGCACCCCTCGACGTCGCCGCACCCGTGCTGGAGCCGCACAGTCGTCGGCGCGTCCTGGCGGCCCGTGCCGTGCTGGCCCTCCTGCTCGCCCTCGCGGTCGGAGCGGCCTGGCTCGTGTGGGACAACCGTCGGCTCGTCGTCACCGCGGTCGACGTCGCCGCGAGCACCTGGCCCGCGGGGGAGCGGCCGCTGCGGATCGCCCACGTCTCCGATCTCCACGGCGGCGGGGACAGCGCCGCCCGCGCCGCGCTCGTGGAGGCCGTCGCCGCGCAGCACCCGGACCTCGTCGCGATCACCGGTGATCTGGTGGACCGCCGCACGCGGGACCTCTCCGGGGCGCTCGCGGTCGCGTCCTCGCTGGCCGGGATCGCGCCGACGACGATGGTGCTCGGCAACCACGAGGCGGACTCCCCGCTGCGCGATGAGCTGCTCACGGGCCTCGAGGGCGCGGGGGTGCAGGTGCTCCGCGACGAGGCGACCACGATCGAGGTGCGGGGCACGACCGTGACCGTCGCCGGGATCGACGACCCGCGGGTCGCCTCGGTGGAGGGCGTCGTCCCCGCGGACCCGGGCACGGTGCTCGACTCCCTGCGCCTCCCCGCGGACGCTCCGGTCGTGCTGCTCGCCCATCGCCCCGAGCTCTGGGAGCACTACGTGCGGGAGGACGTGGACCTCGTGCTCTCCGGCCACGCCCACGGAGGGCAGGTGCGCGTGCCCGGGATCGGAGGTCTCTACGCGCCGCACCAGGGCTGGCTCCCCGCGCTCACCGAGGGCGCGCACGTGAGCGGGACGACGACCATGGTGATCAGCCGGGGCCTCGGCGACGGCATGCTCCCGGTGCGCGTGAACAATCCGCACGAGCTGGTGATCGTGGATCTCGCCGCCTCCCTCAGCGGCTGACCCTCCGCAGGCCCTGAGGTGCGCAGGGCAGCACGGACGAGACGGCCCCCGGTCCCGCGAGGGGCCGGGGGCCGGGGCGTCCGGGGCCGGGGTCACAGCACGTGCAGGACGCCGGAGGCGAGCAGTGCGCGCTGATGGCTGCGCTCCCGCTCCCGCAGGCGCTGCTCGTGGCGGAGCACCTCCTCCGGGGATCGGCCGCGCAGGAGCCTCCGCACGAGGAGCAGGGCGCCCGGGAGCGCGGGGTCCTGCGGGCGGGCCGGTACGGTGCCCGGCGCGGGGCGGTGCTCGTCCTCCGCGCGATCGGCGAAGCTGCGCTCGTCGAACACGGGGCGGTGCAGCGGCGCCGTCGGCGGCGGGGTGACGGGGAAGGAGGGATCGGTGGTGTCGGTGGGGGGATGACGGCGGTCGACGTCGAGCTGGATGCTCATCTGGGGTCTCCTGAGGCGGTGGTCACGATCCTTCGCCGGTGTGCGGACAGCACCTGACCGCGGATCGGGAGGGATCCGGGCAGGGGAGGGCGCGCGGCAGGACCGCAGGGGTGAGGGCAGGCGGAGCAGGCTCCGCCGGTGCGGGACGGGGACGCGGTGCGTCACCGGGGCCCGTCGGGCCTCCGCCCGGTCAGGGCGAGAGGCGGGTGGCCGTCAGCGGACGGCGGCGGTGCCGGTCGGCGTGCCGGGGCGGGAACCCCCGGGTCCGAATGCCTTCCGCGCGGCGGGCTGCCGCAGGGACCGGGGGATCGTCGCGCCCGGGACGGCCGGACCGGCCGCGGGGGCCGTGGTCGTGGTCGGGGTCGTGATCTCCATGGGATGTACTCCATCACGGCGCCCCGCCCGGGTCCAGCGGATAAACCTGCAGGCAGCACGACGCCCCGTCACCGAGCTCGGGACGAGCGGCGGTGACGGGGCGAGGGGAGCGGGGAGACGGCCCGGAGCGGGCCGGGCCCGGAGGGTCAGCCGAGGACGGTGTAGGTGACGCCGATCGAGAGGCTGTCGCCGGCGGCGAGGTCCACGGCCGCGTCCTTGGCGACCGCCGGCTCGACGCACAGGAAGCCGGGCCAGGAGTCGTCGGGGACGTCGGCCATGCCCGCCGCGAGCTCGGTCCAGGGGTTCCAGACGACGGTCTTCGCGGTGCCCCGCGGGCTCGAGACGATCGTGCGGCCCGCTCCCTCGTCGACGATCCGCACCTCTCCGGCGCGATCCACGACCCGGTCGGTGGAGCCGGTGAGCACGAGGTCACCGGCGGGGAGGACGTCGGCGGCGAGGCCGCGCGTGTTGTCGAGGTACTCGGCGCCGCCGAGTCCCTCGATCCGCACCCGGCGCACGTCGGACACGGCGAGGTAGGTGTGCAGGGCCGCCTCGACCTCGAGAGCGGTGCCCGCGGTGAGCGTGAGGTCCAGCGAGAGCTCCGCGCCGATCCGCACCACGAGACGGGCGGAGAGCTCGGTGCGATCGGCGGGGGAGACGAGGTGCAGGACCACGTCCTCACCGGCCGCCTCGGCGCGCTCGAGCGTCCAGCGGACGTTGCGCAGCCAGCCGTGCTTGATCTCCTGGTCGCCCTGACGCCCCGGCCCGAACCAGGGGCCCACGAGCGGCACGCCGCCGCGGATCGCCGCGCCGTGCCCGAACGCCGAGTCGGGGGAGAGCCAGAGGACGTCCGTGGTCCCCGCGGGCGCCCAGCTGGTGAGGTGGGCGCCGTCGAGGTGCAGGACCGCGCGGGCGGCGGGGGTGTCGACGAGCACGGCGTCGGCGCCGTGGTCCTCGCCCCGGCGCACGCCGGCCGGGAGGGGGAGATCTGCGGGTGCTGTGGTCATGGCCCCATGCTCCCATCCGGGGCGGCGAGCGCGTCGTCGCCGTTCGTCGGCGGGTGCTGCTGCGCGTCCTCGCCCCTGGCCTCCTCGGCGCCGTCGGCCGCGGCGGAGACGATGCGGATGAACAGCAGCAGCCACACGTAGACGATCGCGGCGGCGCCCATCTCGAAGGCCGTCATGTTGAGGTAGCGCACCTCCACGAACATCACGATGATCGAGACCAGGAGCGCGAAGGCCGTGATCGTGACCGGCAGCAGCCCGCCGGGCATCCGGCGCAGCAGCACCGGGGTGACGACGAGGAGCGCGCCGAACACGACGACGAGGGTCTGCGCGATCACGTCGTGCCAGGTGACGCTCACGTCTCGGGAGACGAGCGCGACGAGGGCTACGAGCACGCCCACGGCGGAGAGCAGGGTCCGGACCACCGCGGTCACCCAGGCCGGCTCGCCGGCGGAGGCGGCCCAGCGGTCGAGGTCGTGGGCGAGGAACTCGGTGACCGTGAGCAGCGCGACGCCGGTGACGAGCAGCGTGAGGTTGAAGGTGACGCTCGCGAGGTCCCCGCCCTCGCCGAGCTCCGAGAAGTACCGCTCCCACCAGTACCGGTCCGTCGCGTTCATCGCGCTTGCGAGGACCCCGGCGGTGAGGAACACCGCGAGCAGGGTCGCGAGGGAGCGGCCGGTGAGCGCGGACGCGGCCGCGGAGGTCGCATAGGCTCCTGCCGCGCTCGCCACGACCACCCAGAAGGTGCCCGCCATGCGGTCCAGCGCCACGCCCTGGAACGCCTGCTGGAACACGCCGAACAGCGCGCTCGTGAGGAAGAGCCCCAGCAGCCCGTACACGAGGGCGAGGCCCACGATGTCCAGCGCCCGCCGCCATCGGTGTGTGCCGCCGAACCACGGCATCGAGCGCGGCGTGACGACGGCGAGGACGAGCGCCGCGGTCGCCGCGGCGCAGCCGAAGACCGACAGCGCCGCGACCTGCCCGATCGACCCGGTCCCCGCGAGCGGAGCGGTGCTGCGCAGGAACACGAGTCCCACGGCGAGGCCCACCACCGCCCCGCCGCCGCCGAGCACGAGGTGCAGCGACTCCTCCCGCGTCGCGCGGGAGGCCATGAGGGCGAGGCGAGGTGCCATGGGGGAGGTCAGCCCACCGCGGCGATCGGGACCGCGACCGGGGTGCCCGAGCCGTCGCGCCGGCCGAGCGGATCGGGCAGGTCGATGGGCTGCCCGGCCTCGGAGCAGGCGCGCGCCGGGTGCGGGACGACCCAGGCGCCGATCAGCACGTCCTCGCCGCGCAGGAAGCGGTGGCAGCGGACGCCGCCGGTCGCACGGCCCTTCGCGGGGAACTCCGCGAGCGAGGACACCTTGAGCGAGCCCGTCTGCAGCAGCGGCAGGGTCGCCGAGGAGCCGGAGACCGTGACGACGTCCGCCGGGGCGGTGACGTCGACGACCCCGAAGGAGAGGACCCGCGCACCGGCGCCCAGCTTGACCCCGGCGACGCCGCCCGCGGAGCGCCCCTGCGGGCGCACACCCGAGGAGGGGAAGTGCAGCAGCTGCGCGTCGGAGGTGATGAGCACGAGGTCGAGGTCCGCGTCGTCCTCGAGGTCCACGACGCCGACGACCTCGTCGCCCTCCTTGAGCGAGATGATCTCGAAGCCGTCGGAGCGCGGGAAGTCCAGCTGGACCCGCTTGACGACTCCCTGGCGGGTGCCGAGCGCGATCGCCCCGCCGCGCTCGAGGTCCGCCGGTGCGAGGCGCACGAGGGCGAGCGCCCGCTCACCGTCCTCGAGGTCGACGAGGTCCGCGAGGCGCGTGCCGCCCGCGAGCGAGGGCGCCCCGGCGGTGGGGGCGAGGGAGGGGAGGTCCACGACGGAGAGCTGCAGCACCCGGCCGCGGCTCGTCGCGACGCCGGCGGTCGCGCGGGTCGTCGTGATCACGCGCGAGACGATGACGTCGTGGGAGGCGCGGCCCCCGTCGCGCACGAGGTCCTCGGTGCCCGCCGTGCGGGCGACGAGCCCGGTGCCGGTGAGCAGGACCGTGCAGGGCTCGTCGGCCACCTCGAGCCCGGCGCCGGAGGCGGTGGGACGGCTCTGCTCGGAGGCCTCGAGCAGCACGGTGCGGCGGGGCGTGCCGTGCTCGGCGGCGACCGCGGCGAGCTCGTCGGACACCAGGGCGCGCAGCACCTGGTCCGAGCCGAGGATCTCCTCGAGGCGCGCGATCTCGGCGAGCAGCTCGTCCCGCTCGCCCTCGAGCTCGATCTGGGAGAACTTCGTCAGCCGGCGCAGCCGCAGCTCGAGGATGTACTCCGACTGGACCTGCGAGAGGTCGAAGACCTGCATGAGCCGCGTCCGCGCGGAGTCCACGTCATCGCTCGTGCGGATGATCTGGATGACCTCGTCGATGTCGACGAGCGCGAGCAGCAGGCCCTCCACGAGGTGGAGGCGCTCGGAGCGCTTGCGCAGACGGTGCTCGGTGCGGCGGCGCACCACCTGCAGACGATGGTCGACGAACACCTCGAGCAGCTGCTTGAGGCCCAGGGTGCGCGGCTGCCCGTCCACGAGCGCCACGTTGTTGATGCCGAAGGACTCCTCGAGCGGCGTGTAGCGGTAGAGCTGCTCGAGCACCGCCTCGGGCTCGAAGCCGGACTTCACGGTGAGCACGAGGCGCAGACCGTGGTGACGGTCCGTGAGGTCCTGGTAGTCGGTGATGCCCTGGACCTTCTTGGCCTGCACCGCGTCGCGCAGCTTCTCGGCGACCTTCTCGGGGCCCACCTGGTAGGGGAGCTCGGTGACGACGATGCCCTTGCGGCGGGTCGTGACGTTCTCGATGCGCGTCGTGGCGCGCATGCGGAAGGAGCCGCGGCCCGTCCGGTAGGCGTCGCGGACCCCGTCGAGGCCCGTGATCCGGCCGCCGCTGGGCAGGTCCGGCCCGGGGACGAGGCGCATGAGCTCCTCGAGGGAGGCGTCGGGATGGGCGATGAGGTGGCGGGCCGCGGCGATCGTCTCGACGAGGTTGTGCGGCGCCATGTTCGTCGCCATGCCGACCGCGATCCCGGAGGCGCCGTTGACGAGGAGGTTCGGGTACTGGGCCGGGAGCACCTCCGGCTGGGTCAGCTGGTTGTCGTAGTTCGGGACGAGGTCCACGACGTCCTCGTCGAGGGAGTCCGTCACCAGCTGCGCCGCCCGGGCGAGGCGCGCCTCCGTGTACCGGGGCGCGGCGGGGCCGTTGTCGAGGGAGCCGAAGTTGCCGTGGCCGTCCACGAGCGGCAGGCGCATCGAGAAGTCCTGCGCCATGCGGACGAGCGCGTCGTAGATCGCGGTGTCGCCGTGGGGGTGGAGCTTGCCCATGACCTCGCCGACCACGCGCTGGCTCTTCACGTGCCCGCGATCCGGGCGCAGGCCCATCTCCGCCATCATGTAGAGGATGCGGCGCTGCACCGGCTTGAGCCCGTCGCGAGCGTCGGGCAGCGCCCGGGAGTAGATCACCGAGTAGGCGTACTCGAGGAAGGACGTCTCCATCTCGCTGGTGACGTCGATGTCGACGACGGTCTCCTCGAACGGCTCCTCGTCGGCCGGGGACTTCGTGGTGCGTGAACGGGCCATGGGGGTCATTCTTGCCCATGACCGGCACGGGGACGGGGAGGCGGGGCCCGGGGCGGGACGGTGGTCCCCGTCTCCCGGGCCGTGCGCGGCGATAGGATCCCGGCATGGCGGACCGGCACGGACCCTTCCCGTCCCCCTCGGAGCGGAGCGCGGGACGACGCTCACGGCGCCGCGGCGCCCCCGCACCGGCGCAGGCGGCGTACCCCGCCCACTGGGAGGCGGACATCGCGCTGCGGGACGGCTCCGCCGCGCACCTGCGCCCCATCCTCCCCGAGGACGCCGACGCCCTCCAGGACTTCCACGTGCGCCAGTCCGAGCGCTCCCGGTACCTGCGCTTCTTCGCCCCCATGCCGCGGCTCTCCCCGCGGGACCTCGAGCGGTTCACCGTCGTGGACCACCACGACCGGGTCGCGCTCGTCGTGCAGCGGGGAGAGGAGATCATCGCCGTCGGCCGCTACGACCGGACCTCGCCCGAGGAGGCGGAGGTCGCCTTCAACGTCTCCGACGCGAGCCAGGGCACGGGGCTCGCCTCCGTGCTGCTCGAGCACCTCGCCGCCGCGGCCCGCGAGGTGGGGATCTCGGTCTTCACCGCGGAGGTCCTCCCGCAGAACGCCCGCATGCTCTCGGTGTTCACGGACGCCGGCTTCGACGTGCGGCGCGTGCTCGACGACGGCGTGGTCATGGTCACCTTCCGCATCGACCCGACGGCGCGGTCGCTCGAGGTCATGGCGGAGCGCGAGCACCGCGCGGAGGCCCGGGCCATGGAAAGGCTGCTGCACCCCTCCTCCGTGCTCGTGGTCGGCGTCTCCACACGGGCCGACTCCATCGGCGGCCGCGTGCTCACCGCGCTCGAGGGCTCGGGATGGCAGGGCGACCTGCACCTCGTCTCCCGTGACGCCTTCGAGGTGCGCGGGCACCTCGCGAGGCCCCGCATCGCGGACGTCCCCGGGCCGGTGGACCTCGCCGTGATCGCCCTGCGCCCCGAGTCCTGGCTCGAGGCGATCGAGGAGTGCGCCGCGATCGGCGTGCGCAGCGTGCTCGTCCCCACCGAGGGCCACACCGACAGCGCGGAGGGCCGGCGCCGGCAGCGGGAGCTCGTCGCCGAGGTCCGGCGTCACGGCATGCGGCTGCTGGGCCCGGGCTCGCTCGGCGTCCTGCGCACGGGGGAGGACGCCCTCAGCGTCTCGCTCTCCCCGCGCCTCCCGCGGCCGGGCACCGCCGCCGTCGCCGGCCAGTCCAGCGCGCTCGGCGCGATGCTCCTCGCGGGGGTCGACGAGCGCGGCACGGGGGTGCACGAGTTCGTGGCCGTCGGGAACCGGGCCGACGTCTCCCTCAACGACGTGCTCCAGCACTGGGAGGACGACGAGCGCATCGAGGTCATCGGCCTCGCCCTCGAGACGATGGGGAACCCGCGCAAGTTCACCCGGATCGCGCGCCGCCTCACCCGCAGCACGCCCGTGGTGGTGCTCCGCCCGCCGGGGCTCCGGGTGAGCGGCACTCCCGGTCACGACGTGCGCGAGTCCTCCCTCCCACGGCGCGCGCTCGACCAGGTCCTCGCCTCCTCCGGGGTGGTGCAGGCGCGGACGGTCGACCACCTGCTCGACGTGGTCGACGCGGTCTCCCGCCAGGGCGTCCCCAAGGGGCCGCGGGTCGCCCTGCTCTCCAACACGGCGGCGCTCGGGGCGAGCCTGCGCGGCGCGGCCGACGAGGCCGGTCTGCAGATCGTCATCGACGACCGGAACGTCCCTCTCGCGGCGGACCCCCGCGTCATGCAGCGCGCCCTCACCGCCGTCGCCGGTCCCGATCGCGCGGACCTCATCATCGCCGGGGTGATCGACCCGCTCGTGGGGGACCACCTCGGCGCCCTGCGGGAGATGGCGACCATCGCCCGGCACAGCGAGGTCGCGCTCGTCGTCTGCCTGGTCTCCGAGCGCAGCCGGTTCCAGGAGGTGCACGAGGCGGTCCGGGAGGACCTCGCCCTCCCGCCGGTCCACGTGACCCCCGCGCTCGCCGTGCGCGCGGCCGCCGGCATGCTCGCCGCCGCCGAGCGGCCCGCGGCGGACCGCGAGGAGCCCGCCGTGCGGGAGGACGTGGACCGCGCCGCCGCCCGCAGGATCGTCGAGCAGCACCTGCCGCCGGTGGGGGAGCGGGTCACCCTCGACCTCGAGACCACGCGTGCGCTGCTCGCGGCCTACGGACTGCCGCTGCTGCCCTCGCTCCCCGCCGCGGACGCCGAGGAGGCCGTCCGCGCGGCCTCGACGGTGGGATACCCCGTCGCGCTCAAGAGCACCGACCCGGTGCTGCGCCATCGCGCGGATCTCGGCGGTGTGCGGCTGGACATCACCGACGCCGTGCAGCTGCGCCACGCCCACGCCCGGATGCGCGAGGACCTGTCCTTCTCGAGCGCGCCGCTCGAGGTGCAGTCCATGGCCCCCACGGGCGTGCCGATGGTCGTGCGCAGCGTCGAGGACCCCTCGCTCGGTCCCGTGGTGTCGCTCTCCGTGGCCGGGGACGCGACGGATCTCCTCGAGGACATCGCCTACGCGATCCCGCCCTTCTCGCAGCGCGCCGCGCGGGAGCTCGTGGACGCCCCCGCGAGCGCCGTGAAGCTCTCGGGGGAGCGGGGCCTCCCGCCGGCGGACAGGGACGCCCTCGCGGACGTCGTGGTCCGCACGGGCCTGCTCGCCGAGGACGTCCCGGAGCTCGCCTCCTTCGAGCTGTACCCGGTCGTCGTCGCGCGGGAGGGGGCGTTCGTCGTCGGCGCGAGGGCGGAGCTCGCCCCGGCCCCCAACCGGACGGACGGCGCCCGCCGCGTGCTGCTGGGCGGCCGCTCCGGCTGAGCCGCTCCGCCGTCCCCTCCCGCGTGGGACAATCGGAGGATGACGACCGCGCTCCCCGCCTCCCTGACCGCGGACCTCGAGACCGCGGGCTACTTCCCGCAGACGGCAGGCGGCTCGCTCGCCCTGGCCCTGCGCGGCGCCCCCGTGCTGGGGCACCTGGTGCGGCCGGAGACCACGTTCGACGGCCCGGAGGTGCGACGCCACCTCACGGTGCTCGTGCTGACCGCTCGCCACCTCATCATCAGCCATCTCGACGACGACCCGGCGGACGACCTCAACCCCAGCCAGGTCATCGCGACCACGGAGCGGATCCGCCTCAGCCGCGTGACCGGCACCGGGCTCTCCCAGGTCTTCGACACCGAGGGGACCCGCGTGCGGGGCAGCGAGGCCGAGGTGACGCTCGGCATCACCTGGGGCGGCACCCGTCGCGTCGACCTCGAGCGCGCGGACTGCGGCGACCCCTCGTGCCAGGTGGACCACGGCCTCAGCGGCACCATCGCCCCCTCGGACCTCGCCCTGCGGGTGAGCGCGCTCGCCGACGGCGAGGCCGCCGTCCAGGAGGCGCTCGCCTTCCACGGCCTGCTGCTCGACGCCGTCGACGCGCTCGACTCCTGAGCCCGGTGCAGCCCTCCGACTGGCCCGCCGACCTGCTGCCGCCGCCCTTCGCGGCGGGCGCCCGTCCCGCGCTGCTCGACGTCGTCGCCCCGCTGGCCCGGGCCGGGGCCCGCGGCCGCGACGTCGTCGTGCTGATCGACGGCCTCGGCGCCGAGCTGCTCGAGGAGCACCGCGCGCTGACCCCGACCCTGCGCCGACTCGCCGGGAGCACCGAGCGCGTCCGCACCGTCGCCCCCTCCACGACGGCGACCGCCATGGTCTCCCTGCACACGGGTCTGGCGCCGCTCGAGCACGGGGTGCTCGGCTACACGGCCATCGATCCCGCGACGGGCACCGCCGTCAACCAGATCACCGGTGAGCCCGGGATCGACCCGCAGCGGTGGATGCCGCTGCCCGGGCTGCTCGAGGAGCGTCCCCGCCGCGCCGTGCAGGTCGCCCCCGCGAAGCATCAGGGCTCGCACCTCAGCCGCGTCGCCTATCGCGGCTGGGACTTCCAGGGGCACGGTCGCCACGACCGTGCGGACGCGGTCCTCGTGGCCGTGCGGCGCGCCGGTCCGGACGGCCTCGTGCACCTGCACGTCGACGACGTCGACCACGCGGGGCACCAGCACGGCACGGACTCCGACGCCTGGCGCGAGGCGCTCGCCGAGGCGGACGCCCTGCTCGGCACCCTCCTGCGGCGCCTGCCCTCGGGCACCCGGGTCACGGTCACCGCGGACCACGGCATGGTCGACACGGACCCCGCGCACACCGTGGACCTCTCCGACCATCCGTCGCTGCAGCGCCTGGCGCGCACGGTCGCGGGGGAGGCCCGTGCGCTCGCGCTCGCCGTGCGCGAGCGGGACGAGGCGCCGCTGCTCGCGGTGGGGCTCGCGGAGCTGCTCGAGGACCGCGCCCTCGTGCTCACGCGCGACGAGGTGCTCGGCTCGGGCCTGCTGGGCCCGCAGGGCGCCGAGCCCTCTGCCGTCGCCGCCGGCCGGGTGCCGGACGTCCTCGTGCTCGGCCGCGGCCGCTGGGGGATCGACGACTTCTCCCGCCGCCCCGAGGGCGCACGGAAGCTGGTCGGTGTGCACGGGTCGCTCACGCCGCGCGAGGCGCTCGTCCCGCTGCTGCGCACGGAGGCCTGAGCGCCGGGCCCTCCGGAACGACCGGGCACGGGAGACGTCGGGCGCCGAGGACGACGACAGCGGCCCCGCTCGTGAGGTCGGAGCCGCTGCCGGGGCGGGCGGTCGAGCCGCTCAGTCGTGCTTGGCGCCGAAGACGATCTCGTCCCAGCTCGGCATCGAGGCGCGGCCCTTCTTCGGGGGCCTGGACGCCTTCTTCGGGGCGGGGGCGCTCTTCTGCTCGGCCTTCCCGGTGCTCTCCGCGGTGTCCTCCTGCGTCGCAGGACCGTCCTCGTGCCCATCGGCACCCGGGGCCTCATCGGCGGCGCGGTCCTCGTCCTGAGGGTCGTCGAAGCCGGGGAGCGGGGTGAGGTCCTGGGTGAGGTCCACCGTGTCCTGGTACTGGAGCGGCTCCGGGGCCGGGGCGCCGTCCTCGTCCTCGCCCGTGGGGCCGGTGGCGTCGTCCTCCGTCAGGTCCTCGGAGAAGGGGTCCTCCTCCTCGGGGGCCTCCCCCGCATGATCCCGCTGTGCGTCGAGGTCCGGATCGGCGTCCAGGTCACGATCGGCGGACGGCACGATGTCGGCGGCGGTGTCGGTGTCGGCCTCGTCGGCCGGACCGGTGATCCCGCGCGACGGCGCGCTCCGCGGCACGTCCTCGTCCAGGGTGCTCCACACCCCGGCGGAGTCGTCGTCCTCGAGCGGCGGCACCGACCGCAGCCCGCGCCGGGCGTTGAGCGCGTCCAGCTCGGCCTCGTCGAAGGCGGCCGGATGGGCGGAGCGCTCGGACGCGCCGCGCCGCGCCGCGGCGGACTCGTCGAAGGAGCCGTCGGCCTCGAGGTCGTAGACGGAGCTCTTGACCGCCATCAGACGGGTGCGGCCGCGGGACGGCTCGACGGGGGCGTCCTCGTCGCTGATCCAGCGCGCCTCGTCGTCGACGGGGGCGAGGGAGCGGTTGTCGAGATCGGCGACCCAGTGCGCCTGCCGGGTGCGACCGGCGGCGTTGAAGCTCAGCTCGAGGGTCCAGGTGCCGTCCGGGCGGCGCCAGGCGTCCCAGGCGACGTCCTCGGCGGCCTGACGGGCGGCGAGCCGCTCGGAGACCACGGAGGTGAGGGAGGGGCCGCCGCGACCCACGGGGAAGGTGCGGGCACGGCCCGCGGTCCACTCGCGCTCGGCGAGCACCGGGCCCTCGTAGCGGCGCACGTGCTCGACGGTGATGTCCGCGAGCTCGGCGATCTCCTCGGCGCTGCGCCCCGAGCGCAGCAGGCCCTGGATCTGGCGGGGGCTGAGTGGGGCGGCGTCGGCCGCCTGGATCATGCCCAGCGCCGGTCGGTCGCGCCGGACGGCGGCGCGGAGCGCCTCGTCGATGCGCAGGGTGTACCGCTCACCATCGGAGTCGAGGAGGATGAGGTGCTCCCCGTCGTCGTGGATCCCGTCGAGCTCGAGCTCGCGCATCGTCGTCCTCTCCGTCGGTGCCTGGTCGGAACGTGGACCGAGTCTAGACGCCGAACATAGCGTGTCGTGCAGGGAACTCACGCTGCGCCGCGCCCGGCGGAGGGCACGCGTGGGACCCGTGTTGTCGCAGGCCGGGCGGTCTGCAATAATGCCGCCGCATTCGGCGTTGTGTCGCGCATCGGCCCGCAGGGGACGGGCGCCTGCGCACAGCCGAGGATCCACCCCCGGAGGACGGCGGAGCTCGCCCCCGTCATCCCCCGGACCACCACCAGGAACGGACCGTAGATGGCCACAGATTACGACGCACCGCGCAAGAACGACGACGAGTCGAACGACGACTCGATCGAGGAGCTCAAGGGTCGATCGAACAAGGCGGCGACGCCGGTGGTCGACGAGGACGAGGCGGAGGCCGCGGACTCCTACGAGCTGCCCGGCGCGGATCTCTCCGGTGAGGAGCTCTCCGTCCGCGTGCTGCCGCGGCAGGCCGACGAGTTCACCTGCGCCAGCTGCTTCCTCGTGAAGCACCGCAGCCAGATCGACCACGTCGAGGGGACCCTCATCATCTGCACCGAGTGCGCCGCCTGAGCGCATCCGCAGAGCATCACCCCCGCAGCGCGGGGACAGAGCCGACGGCGCCCCTCCGGGAGGAGGGGCGCCGTCGGCGCATCAGGGGAGAGGGCGCATCGGAGGCCGCATCAGGGGAGAGCGGCCGCCGTGCGGCGGCCGGGCTCGCGGGGCTCAGGCGCTGCGCAGAGCGAGCGCGAGATCCTCGGGACGGCGGGTGGAGACGACCCAGGCGGTCGTGGGGTCGCCCTCGTCGAGCACCTCGGCGCGCAGGCCCGAACGGATCCAGCCGCGGGTGAGGTGGAAGGCGAGGGGCTCGAAGCCGACGCCCATCGTGCGCTGCCAGTCCTCGCCCTCGAGCTCCTCGGGGGTCCCCAGCAGCCCCACCTCGATCTGCGCGCGTCCCGCGCGCAGGCGCCCGCCGCTGACCTCGACCACGGGAGCGGTGAGCACCCCGAGCATGACGGCCACGACGATCCCGACGAGCCCGACGACCAGCGCGAGGGTGGCGCCCAGCGGCACGAGCACCACGCCGCACATGGCTCCCACGGCGACGATGACGATCCAGGTGCCGATCCCGGGCAGCAGGCGCTCACGGTGCAGGGGCGTGCCCGCGGCGCTCGCGGGAGCGGCGGCCGGCCGGGTCCCCGCAGGGGAGGACGGGACGGCGGGATCAGGGGGGATCGGGGCGGCGGGGGAGCTCCCCTCGGCGGCGTCGGACATGCCCCCATCGTCTCACGCAGAGCCTGGACCACTCCTCAGCACGGAGCGCCTACCCTGGGTCCCATGCCTTCCACCACCCCGACCGCCACCACCGCGGGCGCCGTCCCCGCGGAGGGCGCACCCGAGCTGCGCCTCCGCCTGGCCGAGGGGGCCGTCGCCCCCGTCCGCGCCCACGCGGACGACGCCGGCCTGGACCTCTCGAGCGCCGAGGACCTCACGATCGCCCCGGGCGGCCGTGCGCTCGTGGACACGGGCCTCGCCGTCGCCCTCCCGCCCGGCACCGTGGGCCTCGTGTGCCCGCGCTCGGGCCTCGCCTCCCGCCACGGCGTCACCGTGCTCAACGGCCCCGGCGTGGTCGACGCCGGCTACCGCGGGCCGATCAAGGTCGCGCTGCACAACACCGATCTCAGCGAGCCCTTCGCGCTGCGACGCGGCGACCGGATCGCCCAGCTCGTCGTGGTCCCCGTCCTCGCCCCCGTCCTGCGCACCGTCGAGGAGCTCGACGACACCGAGCGGGCGGCCTCCGGCTTCGGGTCGAGCGGCGGCTTCGGGCCCGCCACGGACGAGGAGGTGGCCTGAGATGGGACTGTTCTCCCGCCGCGGCAGGAAGGCCGCCGAGGACGTCGAGGAGCCCCAGGTCGGGACCGCGGACGGCGCGGGGACCGCTGCCGGCGCCGCGAAGGCCGACGCTGTCGACGCCGATGACACGGCCGACGCCGAGAAGGAGCAGGGGCGCGCCGCGCACCTCGAGGACGGCCCCTACGACGCCTCCGACGCCCCCGAGGAGGAGCGGATCGACCTCGGCGGCATCCAGGTCCCCGGGATCGACGGCCTCGAGCTGCGCATGGAGGTGGACCAGCGCACGAACGCCGTGACCGGCGCGAACCTCGTGCTGGGCGGCTCCTCGCTCCAGGTCCAGGCCTTCGCGGCGCCGAAGACCAGCGGGCTCTGGGACGAGGTGCGCACCTCCCTGCGCGACTCCGTGGTCGGGCAGGGCGGCACGGCGGAGACCCGCCCCGGCCCCTTCGGCACCGAGCTCATCACGCGGCTGCCCGTCAAGCGCTCCGACGGCCGCACCGGATACCGGCCCGCCCGTTTCCTGGGCGTCGACGGTCCCCGCTGGTTCCTGCGCGCGATCCTCACCGGGAAGGCGCTCGGTGACGCGGCGCAGGCGAAGGAGTTCGAGACGCTGATCTCCCGGCTCGTCGTGGTCCGCGGGCACGAGGCGATGGCCCCGCAGGAGCTCATCCCCCTGCACCTGCCGGGGGAGCGCGTCGCGCCGACCTCCGCTGCGCCCGACGAGCTCCTCGACCCGCTCGCGCGCGGTCCCGAGATCACCCAGATCGGATGAGCACCCCCGACGGAGGCGCCCCGGAGCAGGGGAGCGGATCCGCCCCGGGCGGCGCGTCGCGCCAGGACGGCGCCGAGGACCGGCGCGCCCGCGGCCTGGGCGGCGTGCTGCGCCAGGAGGAGTTCTCGGTGCGCGACGCCGTCGGCGGTCCGCGCGGGATCGCCGAGTCCGTGACGCCCACGCTGCTGTTCGTCGTGCTCTTCGTCGTCACCCGCTCGGTGGCCGTCGCGGCGGTCGTCGCCGTCGCGGTCGTGGTCGTCGCGCTCGTGGTGCGGCTCGTCCAGCGGCAGAGCCCGCAGACCGTCCTCGGCGGGCTGATCGGCGTGGCGCTCGGCGCGGTGCTCGCGCTCCGCTCGGGCGACGGCACCGACTTCTACGCGCCGGGCATCGCGATCAACGCCGTCGCCCTCGTGCTGCTCGTGGTCTCGGTGCTCGCCCGTCGTCCGCTCATCGGCCTCGTCGTGGGCGCGCTCGACCCGCGGGTCGAGGATTGGGCGCAGGACCCCGACGCCCGCCGCGTCTACACCCGTGCGACCTGGCTGTTCGCCGGTCTGTACGCCGCGAAGCTCGCGGTGCAGGTCCCGCTGCTGCTCGCGGGACAGGTCGCGGCGATGGGCGTGGCCAAGCTCGCCATGGGCCTGCCGCTGTTCGCCGTGGTGGCCTATCTCGTCTGGCTCATGCACCGGTCGCTGCTCGCGCGCCGGGCGGCACGATCGCAGGACGGACCGGCGCACCGCGCCGGGTAAAGAATCGATCCCGATCCGGCGCCACGGCGCCAGGTGCGTCCGCATCGCGATCATCGGGGTGGGAGACTGGCCCGGACATGAACGAGTCCGCGGCGTGTGCCGCCGCGGGAAGGGAGCGGGACGCATGAACGCCACGGACTCCGAGCCGGAGCGCACGGTCGAGGACGCCGCCGCCCAGGGCCGGCTCCTCTCCCTGACCGCCGAGCGTCCCGCCGCCGGCGGCACCTTCGTCGCCCGCCACGAGGGTCGTGTGGTCTTCGTCCGCGGCACCGCTCCCGGGGAGACCGTCACCGCCCGCCTGCTCGACGACCCCGAGCAGGCGGCCGACGCGCGCTTCTGGCGCGCCGAGGCGATCGACGTGCTCGAGGCCGGCGTGGACCGCGTCCCCTCCGTCTGGGCCGAGGCCGGCGTGGACGGCGTGGGCGGCGCGGAGTGGTCGCACATCGCCCTCCCCGCGCAGCGTCGGATCGCCTCCGAGGTCATGCAGGAGCTCCTCCAGCGTGCCGGTGTGACGAGCTATCCCATCGAGGACGTCCAGGTCGAGCCGGCCACCCATGACATGGACGGACTGGGGTGGCGCACCCGCGTGCGCTTCGCGGTGGACGCCGACGGCACGGTGGGCATGCGCGGCTGGCGCTCGCACGAGGTGCGGTCCGTCGGCGAGAACCCCCTCGCGGCCCAGGCGATCCGCGACCTGGACCTCGGATCGTGGACCGCGCCGGAGGGCGTCGAGGCGATCGACGTCGTCGCGCCCTCGGCGGGCCCGCCCGCGGTCGTCCTGATCGGTCGGGAGCTGGACCCCGCCTCGGTGAGCATCCCGGACTCGTGGGGGGACGCCGACGTCGCCGTGCGCACCGCGCAGGGGCTGACCCCGCTGCGCGGCGACGGCACCGTCACCGAACGCGTGGGGGAGCGGCTGTTCACCGTCGCGGCGACGGGCTTCTGGCAGGTGCACCGTCGGGCCGCGGAGCTGCTCACGGAGGTCGTCTCCGGTGACCTCGCGGCGCCGAGGGGCGGCAGCGTGTGGGACCTCTACGGCGGTGTCGGGCTGTTCGCCGCGGCCGCGGCGGAGCAGGTGGGCCAGGACGGGACGGTCGTGAGCGTCGAGGGCAACCGTCGGGCCTCGCAGCTCGCGGCGGAGAACCTCGAGGACCTCCGGCAGGTCTCCACCGCGACCGCGGACGTCACCGACTGGGTGCGGGCGCGTCGCGGCGGCGTCGACGTCGTCGTGCTGGACCCGCCGCGCTCGGGCGCCGGGGCGGAGCTCATGGAGCTGCTCACGAAGGTCGTGCGGGAGCGGATCGTCTACGTCTCCTGCGAGCCGTCGACCCTCGCCCGGGACCTCGCCGTCGCGGAGAAGGCGGGCTGGGGCATCGTGGACCTGCGCGTCTTCGATCTCTTCCCGCATACCCATCACGTCGAGTCGGTGACCGTCCTGGAGCGCCCGCTGCGCTGATCAGGCGCACTCCGGCGTGCCCACTCGAATATCGGGACATCAGAATTCGCTAATGCGGTGAGCATGCCCTTGGCGGCAGAACTCACGGTCTCGCCGCGGCGAGACGGCGGCGAGGCTCCGCCGGACGAGTGCCCTGCGTGCTAGGGTTATCTTGACGTCAAGATAACTGGTCCGTGGCCCCTCGCCCCGTGATCGCCGCGTCATTCCGGCGCTGACGGAGAAGTCCGTGCAGTCCGCTCCGGGACGCTGTGACCGCGATTACGATGGACGAGTTCGCCCACGACATGAAGGAGTGTGCCCCGTGAGCACAGTCGATTCGTTCTCCGCGAAGCAGAATCTCAGCGTCGGCGAGACCGACTACGAGATCTACGCCCTCGACGCCGTCGAGGGCGCCGAGAAGCTTCCCTACAGCCTCAAGATCCTCCTCGAGAACCTCCTGCGCACCGAGGACGGCGCGAACATCACCGCCGAGCACGTGCGCGCCCTCGCCGGATGGGACCCCACCGCGGATCCGTCCGTCGAGATCCAGTTCACCCCGGCCCGCGTGATCATGCAGGACTTCACCGGCGTGCCCTGCGTCGTCGACCTCGCCACCATGCGCGAGGCCGTGCAGGACCTCGGCGGCGACCCCGAGCGCATCAACCCGCTCGCCCCCGCGGAGATGGTCATCGACCACTCCGTCATGATCGACGTGGCCGGCCGTCTCGACGCGCTCGAGAAGAACATGGAGCTCGAGTACGAGCGCAACCGCGAGCGCTACCAGTTCCTGCGCTGGGGCCAGACCGCCTTCGACGACTTCAAGGTCGTCCCCCCGGGCACCGGCATCGTCCACCAGGTCAACATCGAGCACCTGGCCCGCACCGTCATGACCCGCGAGGTGGACGGGGTGCTGCGCGCCTACCCCGATTCGTGCGTCGGCACCGACTCCCACACCACCATGGTCAACGGCCTGGGCGTGCTGGGCTGGGGCGTGGGCGGCATCGAGGCCGAGGCCGCGATGCTCGGCCAGCCGGTCTCCATGCTCATCCCGCAGGTCGTGGGCTTCAAGCTCACCGGCGAGATCCCCGCCGCCGCGACCGCGACCGACGTCGTGCTCACGATCACCGAGATGCTGCGCCAGCAGGGCGTCGTCGGCAAGTTCGTCGAGTTCTACGGCGAGGGCGTCGCCCAGGTGCCGCTCGCGAACCGCGCGACCATCGGCAACATGAGCCCCGAGTTCGGCTCGACCTGCGCGATCTTCCCGATCGACGACGTGACCGTCGACTACCTGCGCCTCACCGGCCGCTCCGAGGAGCAGCTCGCGCTCGTCGAGGCCTACGCCAAGCGCCAGGGCCTGTGGCACGACCCGTCCACCGAGGCGCAGTACTCGGTGACGCTCGAGCTGGACCTCTCCACCGTGGTCCCCTCGATCGCCGGCCCGAAGCGCCCCCAGGACCGCATCGTGCTGTCCGAGGCCAAGGAGTCCTTCCGCGAGGTGCTGCCCTCCTACGCGACCGGCCACCCGGCCGTGAGCAACGGCGACGGCTCCTTCCCGGCCTCCGACCCGGCCACCCCCGACTCCGACAACGAGTCCGGCGGCGCCGCCCCCGAGCACCAGCACGTCACGGGTCGCGCCTCGCAGCCCACCGCCGTGCAGGGCGCGGACTACACGATCGACCACGGCATCGTCTCGATCGCCTCGATCACCTCCTGCACCAACACCTCGAACCCCTCGGTCATGATGGCCGCCGGCCTGCTCGCGCAGAACGCCGTGGACAAGGGCCTCGAGGCGAAGCCCTGGGTGAAGACCTCGATGGCACCCGGCTCGCAGGTCGTCACGAACTACTACACGAAGGCCGGCCTCTGGCCCGCCCTCGAGCAGCTCGGCTTCCACCTCGTGGGCTACGGCTGCACCACCTGCATCGGCAACTCCGGCCCGCTCGCGCCGGAGATCTCCGAGGCGATCGCCGAGAACGACCTCGCCGTCACCGCGGTGCTCTCGGGCAACCGCAACTTCGAGGGCCGCATCAACCCCGACGTGAAGATGAACTACCTGGCCTCGCCGCCGCTGGTCATCGCCTACGCGCTCGCGGGCACGATGGACTTCGACTTCGAGAACGACGCGCTGGGCACGGACAAGGACGGCAACGACGTCTACCTCCGCGACATCTGGCCCAACCCGACCGAGGTCGAGCGGGTCATCGGCGAGAACATCACCCAGGAGATGTTCTCCGAGGACTACAAGGACGTCTTCGCCGGCGACGACCGGTGGCGCGGGCTCGACACCCCCGAGGGCGCGACCTTCGCGTGGGACGAGGAGTCCACCTACGTGCGCAAGCCCCCGTACTTCGAGGGCATGGGCGCCACCCCGGACCCGGTCGAGGACATCACCGGCGCCCGCGTGCTCGCCAAGCTCGGCGACTCCACGACGACGGACCACATCTCGCCCGCGGGCTCGATCAAGGCCGACTCCCCGGCGGGTCGCTACCTGCGCGAGCATGGCGTCGAGCGCAAGGACTTCAACTCCTACGGCTCGCGCCGCGGCAACCACGAAGTGATGATCCGCGGCACCTTCGCGAACATCCGCATCAAGAACCAGCTCCTCGACGGCGTCGAGGGCGGGTACACGAAGAACTTCCTGACCGGCGAGCAGGAGTTCATCTACGACGCGGCGCAGGCCTACGCCGAGCAGGGCATCCCGCTCGTGGTCCTCGCGGGCAAGGAGTACGGCACCGGCTCCTCGCGCGACTGGGCCGCCAAGGGCACCAAGCTCCTGGGCGTCAAGGCCGTCATCACCGAGAGCTACGAGCGCATCCACCGCTCCAACCTCATCGGCATGGGCGTGCTCCCGCTGCAGTTCCCCGCGGGCCAGAACGCCGAGTCGCTGGGCCTGGACGGCACGGAGACCTTCGACATCTCCGGAGTGACCGCGCTCAACGAGGGCACCACGCCGAAGACGGTCGCCGTGAAGGCCACCAAGGAGGACGGCTCCGTCGTCGAGTTCGACGCGGTGCTCCGCATCGACACCCCCGGCGAGGCGGACTACTTCCGCAACGGCGGCATCCTGCAGTACGTGCTCCGCTCGCTGGTCGCCGCCTGACGAGCCCTGCACACGCCACGGCGCCCCGTCCACCTCCGGGTGGGCGGGGCGCCGTCGTGCGGGGTCGTGTCGACGGTGGTGGCCCGGCGCGGGGGATACGAGCACCCCTGAGCACAGGATCTGCACCCTGTTGCAGATGGCTCCCGCACGCCGTGAATCCCCGGTGAAGATGTGCACAGATGTGACCATGTCTCCCGTCGATCCTGGTCAGGGAGTCGTACGCTGGGCTGGTCCCGTCCCCGACCTCCTTGGGAGGAACGCGCGTGCCCACCACCCAGCAGCGCTCCTTCACCTCGCTGATGCGCACCGCCGCGCCGAGCGACCTGCCGACGGCGCGGTCGGCCCACGCCGAGGTCGCCCCTGCGGAGGTCGCGATCCCCGCGGACCCCGCCGCGCTGCGTGACCTGACCCCCGAGCAGCTGCCCGGACTCGCCCGCACCCTGCGCCGGCGCCTGCTCGAGATCTGCTCCCGCACGGGCGGGCACCTCGGCCCGAACCTCGGTGTCGTCGAGCTGACGATCGCCCTGCACCGTGAGTTCGTCTCCCCGCAGGAGCCGATCGTCTTCGACACCGGGCACCAGGCCTACGTGCACAAAATGCTCACCGGGCGCGCGGACCTCCCCGGCCTGCGCAGCGCCGGCGGCACCTCCGGATACCCCGACCGCGGCGAGTCCGCCCACGACCTCGTGGAGAACTCCCACGCCTCCGGCTCGATCGCCTGGGCCCACGGCCTGGACCGCGCCCGCCGCCTCGCCGGGCAGGACGGTGCGAGCGTCGCGGTGATCGGCGACGGCGCCCTCACCGGAGGCGTGGGTCTCGAGGCGCTCAACGAGCTCGCGGCGGATCGCGGGTCCCGCACCGTCGTCGTGCTCAACGACAACACCCGCTCCTACGCCCCGACCGTCGGCGGTCTCGCCCGGCACCTCGCGGCGCTGCGCGACGGCGACGTCCCCGCGGGGGCCGACGTCTTCACCGCGCTGGGGCTGACCTACGTGGGACCGGTCGACGGGCACGACCACGAGGCCCTCGCCGTCGCCCTCCGCCAGGCGCGTCGCGCCGCGGAGGACCCTGCCCGGCCCGGCGTCGTCGTGCACGTGCTCACCCGCAAGGGCGCCGGCTTCGCCCGCGCCGAGTCCGACGCCGTGGACCAGTGGCACGCCACCGGACCCTTCGCCCTCGACGAGGAGACCGACGCCCCCGCCGCCGCGGACACCTGGACCCGCCGGCTCGGCGCGGCCGTGCTCGACGCTGCCCAGCAGGACGAGAAGGTCCTCGCGATCAGCGCGGCGATGGTCGACCCCGTGGGGCTCACCCCGATGCAGGAGGAGATGCCGGACCGCGTGCTCGACGTCGGCATCGCCGAGCAGCTGGCGCTGGACACCGCCGCCGGCCTCGCCGCGGGCGGCCGTCGGCCCGTCGTCTCCCTCTACGCGACCTTCCTCGGTCGCGCCCACGACCAGCTGCTCCTCGACCTCGCCCTGCACGGCGAGGACGTCCTCATCACCCTCGACCGCGCGGGCGTCACCGGCGACGACGGACCCAGCCATCACGGGGTATGGGACCTGGGCCTCGCCGCGCAGGTGCCGGGGCTGTCGCTGTGGGCGCCGCGGGACGGTGAGCGGCTCGCGGGAGCGGTGCGCTCCGGGCTCGCGACCTCCGGCCCCTCCATCGTGCGCTTCCCCAAGGGCGCCTGCCCGCCCGATCTCCCGGCCACGGCGACGATCCCCGCGGGCGACGCGCTCGCCGGGGATCCGGACGCCCCGATCGACGTGCTCCTCGTGAGCGTCGGCGCCCTCGCCGGCCGCGCCGTCGAGGCCGCCCGCCTTCTCGCCGCGGAGCAGGAGGGCGCGAACGTCCTCGTGCTGGACCCGGTGCAGGCGCTGCCGCTCGGCGATGCGCTGCTCGACCTCGCGAGCACCGCCCGCGCCGTCGTCACACTCGAGGACGGCATCGCCGAGCGCGGCATCGGTGCGGCCCTCGCCGTGCGCCTCGCCGCCCGCGGCACCCTGTCCCGCCCGGCGCCGGTGCTGCGCACCCTCGGCCTCGCTCAGGAGTTCGTGCCCCACGCCAAGCGCGACGCGATCCTCACCGCGCACGGCCTGGACGCCGCGGGGATCGCCGGGAGCCTGCGCCGCGTGCTCGGCTGAGCACCGCGGGGGATCAGACGGTGGACGCCGCCGCCCCGTGCACGGGGATACTCGCTCGCTCCCGTCGGTGACGGTCTGACAGGGTGGAGCCCATGAGCACCCTCCCAGCGGATCTCGCACGTCTCCGCGAGGCCTTCGCCCTGACCGGGCTCGAGACCGCGAGCCTGACCCCCGTCGCCGCCGTCCACCGCTGCCGCACGCGGGCGGGGGAGGATGCGGTGCTCAAGCGCACCGCGCGTGCCGCCCCCGCCATGGCCCACTGGCTGAGCGCCCTGGACGCCGCCGGCGTCGACGTGGTCGTCCCCCTCGCCGAGGCGCAGGAGGTCGACGGCGCGACGTGGGTGCTCTACCCGTACATCGAGGGGGAGCGCTACAGCGGCACGACGGAGCAGCTCCGCGCCGCCGGTGACCTGCTGGGCCGCCTCCATGCCGCGGAGGTGCCGCTCGAGGGCCTGCGCCGCTACGCCCACCCCAGCACCGTGCGCGCCGAGGTCGAGGCGGATCTCGTGACCCTGCGGGAGATCCTGCACCGCGCCCTGCCCGCGGAGCGCGCCGCCGCGGCGGACGCCTCGATCACCGCTCTCGGCGCCCGCTGGTTCGAGCGCTCCTGGCCCGCCCTGCGCGCCGCGGACCCCGACCTCCCGCGCACAGGCGTCAGCTCGGACTGGAAGGCCGCGAACCTCGTGTTCCGGCCCGGCGGCGCGGTGCTCGTGGACCCGGACAACGGCGGCGTCGAGCCGCGGCTCCTCGACCTCGCCCTCGCGCTCGTGCTCTTCCCCTGCGAGACGCCCGGCGCGCCGCCGCGCATGCTCGAGCCCGCCGAGTGGGACGTGCTGGTCGGCGCCTACGCGCGCCACGTCACGCTCACCGACCGCGAGCGGGAGCTGTGGCCCGCGGCGCTGGACCACCAGTGGTGGGAGGAGGGCACCTGGGTGCTCGAGGACGCCGGGGAGGACGGCTGGACGGATCCCGTCCAGGGCGGCTACCTGCGCTCACTGGCCGAGTGGGACCCCGCCCCGTACCGCCTGCCCGACTGACCTGCGCAGCGAGGGGTCAGCCCAGCGAGGAGCGCGGGGCAGGATCGTCCGCGCGGGCGGTGAGCACGACCGGGGCGCCGTCGGTCACCTGCAGCGTGTGCTCGGCGTGCGCGCCGCGGGAGCCGTCGGCGGAGAGCTGGGTCCAGCCGTCGCGCTCGTCGACCACGAGGCGGTCGGTCGTCGGGACGAGGAAGGGCTCGACCGTGATGAGCTGCCCCGCCACGAGGCGCACGCCCTCCCCGGGGGTCCCGTGGTTCGGCACGAACGGCGCCTCGTGCATCGTGCGGCCCACGCCGTGCCCGCCGAAGCGGTCGTTGATCGTGTAGCCGAGATCGTGCGCGGCCGTCATCACCGCATGGCCGATGTCGCCCACCGTTCCGCCGGCGCGGACCTGGTCGATGCCGGCCCACATGACGCTCTCGGTGTCGCGGATCAGCTGCAGGTCCTCGGGCCGTGGGGTGCCCACGGGGACCGTGACGCAGGAGTCCGCGACCCAGCCCTCGAGCTCGACCGCGAAGTCGAGGGAGAGCAGGTCGCCGTCGGCCAGCACGCGGTCGCAGGGGCGGCCGTGCAGCACGCCCTCGTTGACCGAGGTGCAGATGACGTGCCCGAACGGCGAGGCGCCGAAGGCCGGGTGGTAGTCGATGTAGCAGCTGGTCGCGCCCGCCTCACGGATCATCCGATGCGCCTCCGCATCGACCTCCAGCAGGTTCCAGCCCGGCTCGACCACGGTGCGCAGGTGCGAGAGCACGGAGGCGACGAACTCGCCCGCGGGTCGCGCCTGCGCGAGCGTGGGCAGCTCCTGGGTCGAGGAGCGGCGGCGCCGTCCGATCATCACCGCGCGCCCTCCGGGGCGACGGGCTCGGGACGTGCGCCCGGCTCCGCGGGGTCCGTGCCCGCGGCCGGACGGCGCGTGACGAGCTCCGCACCCACCCAGGCGATGCCGCCGCCGAAGAGCGCGGCCCCGATGAGGTGGAGGAAGACGACCGCCGCGGGGAGGCCCGCGAAGTACTGGACGTAGCCGATGACGCCCTGCAGCGCGGTGAGCAGCAGGAGGACGATCGCCGCGCGGCGCGGCGCGCGGTCCGCGCGGCCCTTCAGCAGGATCACGAGCAGCGCCACGAGCAGGGCGCAGAAGACCCACACGGCGGCCGCGTGGGCGCGGGCGATCTCGACGGGGTTGATGAGCAGGCGGGTGATGTCGCCGCTGTCCCCCGAGTGCGGGCCGGTGCCGGTGACGATCGTGCCCAGCACGAGGACGACGAAGCCGGCCGCCGCGAGCGGCGCGTAGACCCACACCGCGGCGCGGGGCACGGCGAGACGGCGCGGCCCCTCCTCGTCCATGGCGCGCACGAGGAGCACCGTGGACGCGACGACGAGCAGCGGCGAGATGAGGAAGTGGGGGCTCACGAGGCCCGGGTGCAGGTGCAGGATCACGACGAGGGCGCCGATGAGCGCCTGGGCGATGGTGCCGATCAGGGGCACGGCCGCGAGCAGGAGGAACGCCCGGCCGCGGTGCCGCATCCAGCGCCAGGTGACGATCAGGACGAGCACGGCGACGATGCCGAGCAGGCCGGTCATGGTGCGGTTGCCGAACTCGATGAACGGGTGGATCCCGGACTCCGGCGTGTACCGCGGGGTGAACTGGCCGGGCTCGCAGCTGGGCCAGGTGGAGCAGCCCAGTCCGCTGCCGGTGAGGCGCACGAGCCCTCCGGTGAGGATGATGCCCATCTGGCACACGAGGTTCGCCCACAGGACGATCGCGACGATCCGGGAGCGGGCGGCGGCACCGAGCCCTGGGAAGCGGGGATCGGGCAGGGTGGTCAGGCGGCCGTGGCGCTCGGGTCGCGTCCCGGCGCCCGCGACGGGGGCAGCGGCGGTGGGCATGCGGCCGATCCTAGTGACCGGCCCGCGCACGACGGGGGTCAGAAGGTCCCGACGACGCCGGGATGGGACCAATCCCATCCCCGCGGATCGCCCGGGGCGCCAGGAGCGTCCGGGCGCGCGGCGGTGCTCAGGCGTCGGTCCAGCGGAACCAGCGGACGACGGCCGCCGTGCCGCCCGCGGCCCACGCGAGGAGCACGACGACCGAGCCGATCGAGAACGGGCCGTGGGCGAGGCAGGCGCGCAGCAGCTCGCCGAGCGCGCCGGAGGGCAGCAGGTCGACGATCCCTCCGAGGAACCGCGGGTACCGGGCGACGGGGACGGCGATCCCGGCGACCACGAACAGCACGAAGACGAGGTTCGAGGCGGCGAGGACCCCCTCGGTGCGCAGGCGCCCCGCGAGCAGCAGCCCCAGGGCGCCGAAGGCGATCGTGCCGAGGGCCCACACGGGCACCGCGGCGAGCAGGCCGCCGATCCCCGGGCGCCAGCCCATGACGAGCGCGACCGTGCCGAGCACGAGCACCTGGAGCACGTGCACGAGGAGCGTCGCGAGGATCTTCCCGGCGAGATAGCCGTCCCGCCCCAGCGGCG
Source organism: Brachybacterium sp. NBEC-018 (assembly GCF_024860185.1). Classification (NCBI taxonomy): domain Bacteria; kingdom Bacillati; phylum Actinomycetota; class Actinomycetes; order Micrococcales; family Dermabacteraceae; genus Brachybacterium; species Brachybacterium sp. NBEC-018. The sequence continues at coordinate 2,801,442 of NZ_CP100650.1, read as the reverse complement.
TCGTCGCGACCCAGCGCAGCACGCCGTTGCGGCGGTCGAAGCCGGTCTGGATGGCCTGCGAGGTGAAGGCGGTCGAGACGAGGGCGGTCGCGAGGGTCGCGGCGATCGCGGTGTCGATCGGGGCGGCGCCGTCGATGCGGCCCACGGGCAGCAGCCGCAGGCCGATCAGCACCATCGCGGGCAGGGCGAGGGCGACCATGAGCTGCTCGCCGTTGGTGAGCAGGGTGCGCGCCTCGAGCGCGGCATGGGCGAGGATCCTCCGACTCCGCGGCGCGGGCTCCGGGGCGATCGCCCCAGGGCCCTCGGGGACGGCGGCGAGGGTGGGATCGGGCGTGCTCATCGGGTGGTCTCCTGCTCGGGCTCGGCCTGCGCCATGAGGTCCAGCAGCACGGCCTCGAGATCGGCCGCCCCGCCCGCCGTGATCCGCAGCCGGGCGCCGTGGCGCTCGGCCGCGGCGCGGAGGTCGTCCTCGAGGGCGTCCCGACGACCGGGGTCGACCGAGTCGATGCGGGCGCTGAGTGACTGCGCGCCCGCGCGGTCCCGGTGCGAGGCGATGACCTCCTCGACGGAGCCGGAGGCGACGGTGCGTCCACGGGCGATCACGTGGACCTCGTCGGCGAGGCCCACCACGTCCTCCATGAGGTGCGTGGTGAGCACGACCGCCGTGCCCTTGCGCGCGAGGCCGCGCACGAGGGTGCGCACACGGCGCCGGATCGCGGGGTCCATGCCGGCGGTGGGCTCGTCGAGGAAGACGAGCTCGGGGCGGCCGATGATCGCGAGGGCGAGGGCGAGGCGCTGGCGCTGGCCGCCCGAGAGCCGCCGCACGAGCGTCCGCGCGAATCCGTCGGGCCCGGTGATGCCGAGGTACTCGGCGATCTCGTCGACGTCGAGCGGGTGGGCGTGCAGCGCGGCGCCGTAGCGCAGCAGCTGCAGGGCGGTCGCCCCGGAGGTGAGCCCGCCGTCCTGGATCATCACCCCGACCCGGGCACGGTGCTCCGGGGAGGCGCGCCAGGGGTCCGCGCCGAGCACGCGGACGCTCCCGCCGCCGGGGCGGAGGAGCCCGGTCGCGCAGGAGATCGCGGTGGTCTTCCCGGCGCCGTTGGGGCCCAGGAGGGCGGTGACGGCGCCGCGCCGCGCGGAGAGCGAGAGGCCGTCGAGGGCGCGGACCTCGCCGAAGGAGACGGCGAGGGACTCGGCGACGAGGGCGGGGGAGTGGTCTTCCATGGCGGCGCCCATGCTAGGCCCCCGTCCCCGGGAGCCGCCTGCGCTCCCGCCGCCCGGTGATCAGCGTCCCTGCACGAGCAGCGGCGTGTGCGCGGGGTCGACGACCTCGGCGGCGAGCGGAGGCTGCGGGGCGGAGCCGCCCGGGCCCCAGGTGTCGGTCGGGAAGCGGTCGCGGTCGTGGGGCTCGATCAGCGGCGCCGGGTCCGGGCCGAGCGGCACCACGCGGGTGGGGTTGATGTCGGTCTGCACCGCGTAGTAGTGCTCCTTGATGTGCTCGACGTCGATCGTGTCGCCGAAGCCCGGGGTCTGGAACAGGTCCTTCGTGTAGTTCCAGAGGTTCGGCATCGTGAACAGCGGCTGCCGGTTGGCCTTGAAGTGGGAGTAGTAGACGAGGTCGAAGCGCACGAGGGTCGGGAACAGGCGCACATCCGCCTCCGTGATCGCGGGCCCCATGAGGTAGCGGCTGCGGGAGAGGCGGTCCTCGAGCTCGTCGAGCGCCGACCAGAGCAGGCGGTACTCGCGCTCGTAGTCCGCCTGCGCGCCGGCGAAGCCCACCTTGTAGACGCCGTTGTTGACACGGTGCAGCATCCAGCGGTTCAGCTCGTCGATCTCCCCGCGCCGCTCCTCGGGGTAGAGGTCCGGGGCGCCCTCGCGCTGGAGCGCGGTCCACTGGGTCGCGAGGTCGAGGGTGATCTGCTGGAAGTCGTTGGTGACGACGGCGCGGGTCGGGACGTCGACCATGGCGGGCACGGTGATGCCGCGCGGGTAGTCGGGGTGGCGCGCGAAGTAGGCCTGCTGGAGCCGTTCGTAGCCGAGCACCGGGTCCACCCCGCCCTCGTCGAGGTCGAAGGTCCACGAGCGCCTGTCATGGGTGGGGCCGGCGATCGCGAGGGAGATCGCGTCCTCGAGGCCCAGCAGGCGGCGCGAGATGACGGTGCGGTTCGCCCACGGGCAGGCGCGGGAGACGGCGAGGCGGTAGCGGCCGGCCTCGACGGGCCAGCCGTCGCGCGCATCGACGGTGATGCGGTCGGGGATGTAGGTCATGTCGCGGTCGAAGGGCTTCCCGGCGTGGACGTAGCTGCCCGTCTGGTCGTTCTCGTCGGACGTGCTCATGAGGTCTCCTCGGTGCAGGGTCATCGCTCGGACACGGTCAGAGTAGTTGAAAAGCGTACGATCGATCGAGGGGTGCCGACGCCCCACGATCCTCCCGCGGGTGACCCTTCTCATGGGGCGGTCCGGGATCGACAATATGCAAGCTGGACATTGTAAAATCTTGGACCGATGATGGTCCCGGGACCTGCGGCGCCGACCGCGCGTCCCCGTCATCGCGAGGCCCGTCATCACGGGACCCGATTGCACCGGAAGGAGGGGCGCATGAGCACGAGCGCCGGCACCGTCGACAGCACGGGCATCGGAGCCCCGCCCGCCGCAGGAGCTCCCGGCGACATCCCCTGCGAACCCGCTCGGGGCGCCGAGCACCGCGACACCCGCGAGCGGCTCATCGAGACGATCTCCGCCCACGGACCCATCACCGCCCGGCAGCTCGCCGAGCGGTTCGGGCTCACGAGCGCCGCCGTCCGTCGGCACCTCGCGGCCCTCGAGGCCGACGGCGTCATCGCCGAGCACGAGATCATCGTGGCCCACCGCGGCCGCGGCCGGCCCAGCAAGGCCTTCGTGCTCTCGCAGTCCGCGCACGAGGCCCTCCCGGGCGGCTACGACGAGCTCGCCGTCCTCGCCCTCCAGGAGATCTCCGCCCTGGGCGGCGACGAGGCGGTGGCCCGCCTCGCGGACCGCCGCGTGGAGGACTGGGAGCGCGAGGTCGCCCGCCGCACCGCCGAGCGCGAGGCGGCAGGGGAGCACGTCTCCCTCGCCCGCAAGCTCGAGCTCCTGGCCGAGCTCCTCACCGAGCGCGGCTACGCCACGACCGTGCGCCCCCTGAACGTCCCCCTCCCCGCCGCCGGTGCGCGATCCGGCACGGGGACGCGTACGCTCGTCACGGCGCAGCTCTGCCATGGTCACTGCCCCGTCCTCGACGTGGCCGCGGACCATCCGGAGCTGTGCGAGGCCGAGACCCGCATCATCGCGCGCATCATCGGAGCACCCGTCCAGCGCCTGGCGACCCTCGCCCAGGGCGCTCACGCGTGCACGACCCACATTCCGCTCACCGAGGGAAGGACACCATGACGAGCGCACCAGAGCAGCTCAGCCAGGACGAGATCATCGACTCCATCGGCAACTACGCCTTTGGCTGGCACGACGAGGACACGGCCGGCGCGAGCGCCCGCCGCGGTCTGGACGAGGACGTCGTCCGCGACATCTCCCGCCGCAAGGACGAGCCCGAGTGGATGCTCGAGCGCCGCCTCAAGGCCCTCGGCATCTTCGACAAGAAGCCGATGCCCACCTGGGGCCCCGATCTCTCCGGGATCGACTTCGACACCATCAAGTACTTCGTCCGCTCCACCGAGGGCCAGGCCTCCAGCTGGGAGGAGCTCCCGGCGGACATCCGCGAGACCTACGACCGCCTCGGCATCCCCGAGGCGGAGAAGCAGCGCCTCGTGGCCGGCGTCGCCGCCCAGTACGAGTCCGAGGTCGTCTACCACCAGATCCGCGAGGACCTCGAGGAGCAGGGCGTCATCTTCGTGGACACCGACACGGGTCTGCGCGACTACCCGGAGCTCTTCGAGGAGTACTTCGGCACGGTCATCCCCTCGGGCGACAACAAGTTCTCCGCGCTGAACACCGCGGTGTGGTCCGGCGGCTCCTTCGTGTACGTCCCCCCGGGCGTCCACGTCGAGATCCCGCTCCAGGCCTACTTCCGCATCAACACCGAGAACATGGGCCAGTTCGAGCGGACCCTGATCATCGCCGACGAGGGCTCCTACGTGCACTACGTCGAGGGCTGCACGGCGCCGATCTACAAGTCGGACTCGCTGCACAGCGCCGTCGTCGAGATCGTCGTGAAGAAGGACGCGCGCGTCCGCTACACGACGATCCAGAACTGGTCGAACAACGTGTACAACCTGGTCACCAAGCGCACCACGGTGGAGCAGGGCGGCACCATGGAGTGGGTCGACGGCAACATCGGCTCCAAGGTCACCATGAAGTACCCGGCCGTGTGGCTGATGGGCGAGCACGCTCGCGGCGAGACGCTGTCGATCGCCTTCGCGGGCGAGAACCAGCACCAGGACACCGGCTCGAAGATGGTGCACATGGCGCCCCACACCTCGAGCTCGATCGTCTCGAAGTCGGTCTCCCGCGCCGGCGGCCGGACCTCCTACCGCGGTCTCGTGCAGGTCATGCCCGGGGCGGAGCACTCCGCCTCCACGGTGCTGTGCGACGCGCTGCTCGTGGACACGGTCTCCCGCACGGACACGTACCCCTACGTCGACGTGCGCGTCGACGACGTCCAGATGGGCCACGAGGCGACCGTCTCGAAGGTCTCCGAGGAGCAGCTCTTCTACCTGATGAGCCGCGGCATGGAGGAGACCGAGGCCATGGCGATGATCGTGCGCGGGTTCATCGAGCCCATCGCGCGCGAGCTCCCCATGGAGTACGCCCTCGAGCTGAACCGCCTGATCGAGCTGCAGATGGAAGGAGCAGTCGGTTGATGACCACGTCCACCACGGAGGGCACCGAGACCACCCAGGAGCGCTCGGACGGCGAGATCGTCGGCGGGGCCGCCGGCGCCGCCCCGGTCGCGGCCCGAGCGACGATCGACGGTCTCGCGCCCGTCGCCCCGCAGCTCGAGGACGAGCGGCTCGCGCTGCCCTCCGACGGCCCCGCGAAGCACGCGGCCACGAGCCGTGCGGCACGGCTGCGCTCCTTCGAGCTCGGTGACCACCCGGTGCCGACCTCGAAGATCGAGGAGTGGCGCTTCACCCCGCTGCGCCGCTTCACGTCCCTGTTCCAGGACGACGCGACCGAGGACGGCGCCGTCGAGTACGAAGTGACCGTCCCCGAGGGCGCCCCCGAGGCGTCGACCCTCGCGATCGGCGAGGCGCCCCGCGGCACCGCGCTCGTGCCCGAGGACCTCACCGCGGCGATCGCGTCCGCCCGCTCGGAGCAGGCGCTGCACCTCGTCGCCCCCCGCAACGCGGAGCTCGCGGATCCCTTCCGCGTGGAGATCACCGGCCGCGGGGCGGACCGCCGCGCGAACGGGCACCTCGTGCTCGAGACCGAAGAGTCCTCCACCGCGACCTTCGTCCTCAACCACACCGGCTCCGCGCAGTACGCGCAGAACGTCGAGATGGTCGTCGGCGACAACTCGCGGATGACCGTCATCGCCCTGCAGGACTGGGACGACGACGCGCTGCACATCTCCACGCACCACGCGCGGCTCGGTCGGGACGCGAAGCTCAAGCACATCGTGGTCTCGCTCGGCGGCAGCGCCGTGCGCGTCAACGCGATCGGCGAGTTCTCCGCCCCCGGCGCCGAGCTCGAGAACACCGGGCTCTACTTCGCCGACGAGAACCAGTTCCTCGAGCATCGTCTCTTCGTGGACCACGCCGCCCCGAACTGCACCTCCGACGTCGCCTACAAGGGCGCGCTGCAGGGGCAGAAGGCCCGGTCCGTGTGGGTGGGCGACGTCCTCATCCGCAAGGAGGCCGAGGGCACCAGCACCTACGAGCTGAACCGCAACCTCGTGCTCACCGAGGGCGCGCGCGCCGACTCCGTCCCCAACCTGGAGATCGAGACGGGCGAGATCGAGGGCGCCGGCCACGCCGCCGCCACCGGGCGCTTCGACGACGAGCAGCTGTTCTACCTCCGCGCCCGCGGCATCCCCGAGAAGGAGGCCCGCCGCCTGGTGGTGCGCGGCTTCTTCGCGGAGCTCATCCAGAAGATCGACGTGCCGGAGATCCGCGAGCACCTCTTCGAGTCCATCGAGGCGGAGCTCACCCGGAGCATGAACTGATGCAGGACGTCTCCGACCGCTTCGTGCAGGTCGCCCGGCTCGAGGAGCTCGCGCCGGGCACCGCGCTCGACGTCGTCGCAGGAGGGCTCGAGATCGCCCTCGTGCGCGACGAGGCCGGAGGCGTCCATGCCCTCGAGGACCGCTGCTCGCACGACGAGATCGCGCTGAGCGACGGCGACGTCGAGGGATGCACCATCGAGTGCTGGAAGCACGGGAGCCAGTTCGACCTGAACACCGGCCGCCCGCTCCAGCTCCCCGCCGTCCGCCCCGTGCGGGTGCTGCCCGTGCGGATCGACGAGGCCGCCGGGACGATCCACGTCGATCCCGCCGGCGACGCCTCCCACCCCTGAACATTCCACCGTCCCGCGAGGGATACCGGTCAAGGAGAAACCCACCATGTCTGTCCTGGAGATCACGAACCTCCACGCCACCGTCGACACCCCCGAGGGGACCAAGGAGATCCTCAAGGGCGTCGACCTCACGATCCGCGGCGGCGAGACCCACGCGATCATGGGCCCCAACGGCTCGGGCAAGTCGACCCTCGCCTACGCGCTGGCCGGCCACCCGAAGTACCAGATCACCGAGGGCTCGGTGACCCTGGACGGCGAGGACGTCCTCGAGATGAGCGTCGACGAGCGCGCCCGCGCCGGCGTGTTCCTCGCGATGCAGTACCCCGTCGAGGTCCCCGGCGTCACCGTCTCGAACTTCCTGCGCACCGCGAAGACCGCGGTCGACGGCGAGGCCCCCTCGCTGCGCACCTGGGTCAAGGACGTCAAGGGCGCCATGGACGACCTCCGCATGGACCCCGTCTTCGCCGAGCGCAACGTCAACGAGGGCTTCTCCGGCGGCGAGAAGAAGCGTCACGAGATCCTGCAGATGCAGCTGCTCAAGCCCTCGATCGCGATCCTCGACGAGACCGACTCCGGCCTCGACGTCGACGCCCTGCGCATCGTCTCCGAGGGCGTGAACCGCGCCAAGGAGAACACCGAGGTGGGCATCATGCTCATCACGCACTACACGCGCATCCTCAACTACGTGAAGCCCGACTTCGTGCACGTCTTCGTCAACGGCCGGATCGCCGAGCAGGGCGGCCCGGAGCTCGCGGAGCGCCTCGAGAACGAGGGCTACGACCGCTTCCTCGCGGCCGCGAACTGACCCCGCCGCCCCTCATCAGGAGGACATCATGACCGACCAGCTCCCGACGGCGACCGTGACCGTCGAGCAGGTGACCGAGGCGCTCAAGGACGTCATCGATCCCGAGCTCGGCATCAACGTCGTCGACCTGGGCCTTGTCTACGGGGTCACCGTCGAGGACGGCAACGCCGTCATCGACATGACGCTGACCTCGGCCGCGTGCCCGCTCACCGATCTGCTCGAGGAGCAGACCTTCGCGGTGCTCGACCCGATCACCGAGACCCACCGCATCAACTGGGTCTGGATGCCCCCGTGGGGCATGGAGAAGATCACCGAGGACGGCCGCGAGCAGCTGCGCGCCATCGGCTTCAACCTCTGATCCAGGCCCTCTCAGGCTCGCCGACCCCCTGATCCGCTTCGTTGCGGATCAGGGGGTCGTCCCGTCGTGGGGGACGGCGGCCGGCACAGGGCCAGGGGAGTCGGCGGCCCAGCCGCCGAGGATCGCCATCGCGTCCGCGGTGGGGGAGTCGGGCTCGACCTTGTAGACGAGCAGGCTGAGATCGGGGTCCTTGTCGACGGTGAAGGACTGCGAGTCGACGACCACGTCGCCCACGAGCGGGTGGTGATAGCGCTTGGGGCTGCGCCGGTAGCGCAGCACGTCGTGGGACGCCCAGAGGGAGCGGAAGTGCTCGCTCCTGGCGGACAGCTCGCCGATGAGGGCGAAGAGCACCTTGTCGCCCTGCTGGCGGCCCGCCGCCTCGTGCAGCACGGCCGTCCCGTTGCGGACGGCCAGGTCCCAGTCCACGTAGAAGTCCTTCGCCCGAGGATCGAGCACCTGGAAGCGCATCGCGTTGAAGCGGGTGCCGTCCCCGAGCGCGATGTGCTGCTCGGCGTGGGGGAACAGCTTCCATCCGATCCTGTTCGCCGCGACGATGTCGAGGCGGCTGTTCTGCACGAACGCCGGCGCGTCGATCTCGTCGACGACGCGCTGCAGGAAGCCGTCACCCTCCGGGGCCGACGGTCTCCGGGCCGGGGCTCGCCGTGCCGACTGCGGGCGCAGCGCCTGCACGAGCCGCAGGAGGTGCTCGTGCTCGACGTCGTCCAGCCGCAGCGCGCGGGAGACCGCGACGAGGATCTCCTCGGAGATGCCCTGCACCCGGCCCCGCTCGAGCCGGGTGTGATAGTCCACGCTGATGCCGGCGAGATAGGCGACCTCCTCACGGCGCATGCCCGCCACACGACGGATCCCCGGGAATGGGGTCATGCCCGCGTCCTCCGGGGTGAGACGCGCACGGCGGCTGATGAGGAACCCGCGCAGCTCTTCCTGATGGTCCATGGGGACACGCTAGGCGCGGGGGTCCGCCCGTGGGAGGGACGCGGAGACCCTGGCACCGCCTTGGGCTCCTCCCTCGGCGGTGCCGCCCCCTCCGCGGGGCTCGCCGAGCAGGGCGCCAGGTGAGTGCCCGGCGGGGCTCCTGCACGCTTCCGGAGCAGAGCGGTGGCAAGTTGAGATCCGGAGTGAGGCCTGTGCAGGGGGACACGTGTGATCGCGATGACCGTGCGTCGAATCACTTTTCATGTTCGTCATGACCTGGCCTGCGATGATGCGTGAACAGTCGACGGGATGCGAGCGCCGTGCCAGGCTCAGGGTTGAGCGCGGGCGCTGAGCCCGCCCGCGCTGTCGGAAGGTTTGAGAACTTCACAGGCGCCTCTCCGCCGCTTCTACCGTGGAGCCGTCGCCGGGCTCCGAGCCCGGCTCCCGCCGCCACCGAAGGAGCCGTCATGGAGCCCACCCCCGTCGCCCCGGAGCGCCCCCGCACCGTGTCCCGCCGCGCTCTCGCCCGCGGCATCGCCTGGAGTGTGCCCACGCTCGCCGCCGCCTCGGCGGCACCTGCGCTCGCGGCCTCGCGATGCGAGATGACGACCGTCAACATGGTCAAGGGCACCACGTCCCAGACGAGCGCCTCGACGACACTCTCGGACGGCACGAAGATCAACGCGACGCGGTCGTCCTCCTCGAACCTCTTCTTCACCCTCTCCGAGGAGAACGGCAGCGGCGCCAACGGGGGCACGTACAACTTCAACACCCGCCAGATCTCGACGTCCGGTCTCCCGGTCGGCACGTACCTCGAGCTCAACCAGAAGGCGAGGAGCACGGATGTCTCCCAGGTCCTCACGTTCACGCTGCCCAAGAAGGCGTACTGCGTCGAGTTCTGGGTGACGGACATCGATCTGCAGTCATTCACGGACCGGAAGTACGGAGATCGGGTCACGGTCTCGGGGTTCACCGGCGTCGCCTCGAACACGAGCTGGGTCACGTGCTCCGGGGCGACCTGCACCACGGCTTTCGTGAACTCCCCGGGGAACAAGGAGACCTCTCCCGATGTGCTGAACGGGGCCGTGAGGTATCGACTCACGTCGACGTCGGGGATCACCTCGTTCACCCTCAGCTATTCGTCGGCCTATACCGGGTCGTCCACGACCAACTATCAGCAGGTCTGGATCTCGCCGATCAGCTACTCGACCACGGCGGGCTGCAACTGCTTCTCCTGAGCCGGGCCCCGGTCGGATCGCAGGCGGCTCAGCCGAGCACCTCGGCGGGCGGAGTGACGGGCAGGTCGTGCGCCTCACCGGTGCCCTCGTGGGTGAGCACACCCTCGTGGGTGTGCAGGCCCGCGGCAAGGGCGGCGTCGGCGCGCAGCGCGTCCTGCCAGCCCTGGCCGGCGAGGCGCAGCACGTAGGGGAGGGTCGCGTTGGTGAGCGCCGCCGTCGCCGTGACGGGCACCGAGCCGGGCATGTTCGCGACGCAGTAGTAGATCGCGTCGTGCACCGTGAAGGTCGGGTCCGCATGGGTGGTGGGGCGGGAGTTCTCGAAGCAGCCGCCCTGGTCGATCGCGACGTCGACGAGCACGGAGCCCGGCTTCATCGAGGCGACCATCTCGTCGGTCACGAGCTTCGGGGCGCGCTTGCCGGGGATCAGCACCGAGCCGATGACGACGTCGGACTCGGCGACCTGGGCGGCGACGTCGAGGGTCGTCGAGTAGCGGGTGAGGATCCCGCCGTCGTGGGTCGTCGCGATCTGGGAGAGCCGCGGCACGTTCACGTCCATGACGGTGACCTGCGCGTGCAGGCCCAGTGCCATCATCGCGGCCTGCTCGCCGACGACCCCGCCGCCCAGCACGGTCACCTTCGCCTCCGCCGTGCCGGGCACGCCGCCCATGAGCACGCCGGAACCGCCGAGCGGCGCCATGAGGTGGTAGGCGGCGACCTGGGTCGCGAGGCGACCGGCGATCGCGCTCATCGGGGCGAGCAGCGGCAGCGAGCGGTCCGGGAGCTGCACCGTCTCGTAGGCGATCGCGGTCGCGCCCGAGTCGATCAGGGCGTCGGTGAGCGCGCGGTCCGCGGCCAGATGCAGGTAGGTGAACAGCACGAGCCCGCGCCGCAGGCGGTGGTACTCCTCCGGCAGCGGCTCCTTGACCTTGACGACCATCTCCGCGCGGGACCAGACCTCGTTCGCCTCGTTCACGATGACCGCTCCGGCGGCCGTGTACTCCTCGTCGGTGATCCGGGCGCCGACGCCCGCGCCTGCCTCGACGAGCACCTCGTGGCCGCGCGCCACGAGCTCGTGGACACCGGCGGCCGTGAGGCCCACCCGGTTCTCGTTGTCCTTGATCTCCCGGGGGATGCCGATGCGCATGGGGAAGCTCCTCGTCCTTCGCTCGTCGCGTGGCCCGGCCTCCTTGCCGGACCGGCACCAGCTTGGCATCGAGGGTGGCCGTCGTGGGCGGGAACGGCGCACCCCGTCGCCCGTCGAGACCGTGCTGTGATCCGGCGCCCCGGGGGAGGCGGCGGCGCGGCCGTGTGGCGCTGGGCACCGCGGGCGATATGCGCGGGACCTCCCGCCGCTCGCGGACCTAGACTTCACGGGGCCGTCCGGCCTCCTGACCGTCCCTCCTGAGGAGCTCCTTCCGTGATCACCGTGCACGACCTCGCCATCCGGGTGGGCGCCCGCCTCCTCATGAGCGACGTCAGCTTCCAGGTGACCGCCGGGGACCGGGTGGGCCTCGTGGGCCGCAACGGTGCCGGCAAGACGACGCTCACCAAGGTGCTCTCGGGGACCCTCGCGCCCACCGAGGGCAGCGTCGAGATCTCCGGCGAGCTCGGCTACCTCCCGCAGGACACGCACACGGGCGAGGACACGGAGCTGGTGCTCGCGCGGATCCTCTCCGCCCGCGGTCTCGACGACATCTTCTCGCGCCTGCGCAGGGCCGAGCACGAGATGGGCGACATGGAGCTCAGCGAGGCCAAGCGGATGAAGGCGATGGACCGCTACCCGCGCCTCGAGGCGGAGCTCGACTCCCGCGGCGGCTACGCGGCGGAGGCCGAGGCCAAGCGCATGGCGGCGAACCTCGGCCTGCCCAGCCGGATCCTCGAGCAGGAGCTCGGCACGCTCTCCGGCGGCCAGCGCCGCCGCGTCGAGCTCGCCCGGATCCTGTTCTCCCAGGCGGACACGATGATCCTCGACGAGCCCACGAACCACCTCGACGCGGACTCCGTGATCTGGCTGCGGGAGTACCTGCTGACCTACCGCGGCGGGCTCATCGTCATCAGCCACGACGTGCAGCTCGTCGAGCAGGTCGTCAACAAGGTGTTCTACCTCGACGCGAACCGTCAGCAGATCGACGTCTACAACATGGGCTGGAAGAACTACCTGCGCCAGCGCGAGGACGACGAGAAGCGCCGCAGGCGCGAGCGCCAGAACGCGGAGAAGAAGGCCGGCGCCCTCACCGCCCAGGCGGAGAAGATGCGAGCGAAGGCCACCAAGGCCGTCGCCGCACAGAACATGCTCAAGCGCGCCGAGCGGATGCTCGACGGGGTCGAGGGGGAGCGGCAGAAGGACCGTGTCGCCTCCCTGCGGTTCCCCAAGCCCGCCCCCTGCGGGAAGACGCCGCTCATGGCGGAGGACCTCTCGAAGTCCTACGGCAGCCTCGAGATCTTCACCGGGGTGGACCTCGCGATCGACCGCGGCTCGCGCGTGGTCATCCTCGGCTTCAACGGTGCCGGCAAGACGACCCTGCTGCGGATCCTCGCCGGGGTCGACGCCTCGGACACGGGCGGCATCATCCCCGGCCACGGGCTCCGCGTGGGCTATTACGCGCAGGAGCACGAGACCCTCGACGGGGAGCGGACGGTCCTCGAGAACATGATGACGGCCTCCCTCGACCTGCCCGAGGTCGAGGCGCGGAAGATCCTCGGCTCGTTCCTCTTCACGGGCGACGACGTGCACAAGCCGGCGAAGGTGCTCTCCGGCGGCGAGAAGACCCGCCTGGCGCTCGCGACCCTCGTCGTCTCGAGCGCGAACGTGCTCCTGCTCGACGAGCCGACGAACAACCTCGACCCGGCGAGCCGCGAGGAGATCCTCGGGGCCCTCGCCGCCTTCGAGGGGGCCGTCGTCCTGGTCTCGCACGACCCGGGCGCCGTGCAGGCGCTGTCCCCGGAGCGCGTGCTGCTCATGCCCGACGCCGTGGAGGACCTCTGGAACGCCTCCTACGAGGAGCTCATCCAGCTCGCCTGAGGCCGCGCTCGCCGACGGTGGGATCCGATGATCCCGGCTGTCCCTCGAGGTTCAGCGGATAAGCGCTGTTCTGCGGCCGCCGACTGGTAGCGTCCGGACCATGCTCGTCATCGCCCTCTCCCCGCCGCGCGGGCACCGCGGTCCCGACCCGCTCCCCGCCCTCCAGCAGGCGCTCGCCCCGCTGGAGCTGCGCCGTACCCCGGAGCGGACCGTCGGCAGCGCCGCGATCGCCCTCGCGGACCGCGCGGAGACGGCCGTGGACGCCGTGCGGATCGCCGCCGAGACGGGCGCCTGGGAGGTCGGCCTCGGCGTCGGCCCCGTCGAGCAGCCGATTCCCGCCGAGACCCGCGCGGCCGGAGGGCCGGGCGTCGCCGCCGCGACCCTCGCGCTGCGCGCCTCCCGCACGACCGGCCAGGTGCCGCTGTCCGTGCGCGCCTCCGACCCCCGCCACGAGGCGACCGCCGCCGACGCCGAGGCGGTCCTCCGCCTCGTCGGCTGGATGATCGCGACCCGCAACCGGGGCCAGTGGCGCGCCGTGCACGCGCTGCGCGAGCACCCGGGGGCGACCCAGCGCGAGCTCGCCGCCCTCCTCGGCATCACCCAGCAGACGGTCTCGCGGGCCGTGAAGACGAGCGGCTGGCGCGAGGAGAGTGCCGCCGTGCCGCTCGTCGTGCGCCTGCTGTCCATGATCGAGCTCACGTCGAGGCCCTGACCGTCGCGGCGTGGGCGGGGGAGCGGCGCCGCGGCACGCTATCCTGAACCGCGCGCGAGCCGCGGATGACCCGGCGGCGCCGACACTCATGCACATCGCCGCGGGGTCCCACGTGCCCGGCGGGAACCCGAGGAGACACATGGCGACGACGAACGACCTCAAGAACGGGATGGTCCTCAAGCAGGACAACGGCCTCTGGACCGTCACCGAGTTCCAGCACGTCAAGCCCGGCAAGGGCCCGGCCTTCGTGCGCACCAAGCTCAAGAACGTCCTGTCCGGAAAGACCGTCGACAAGACCTTCAACGCGGGCGTCAAGGTCGAGACCGCGACCGTCGACCGCCGCGACATGCAGTACTCGTACCTCGACGGCGAGCTGTACGTCTTCATGGACCCCAGCAACTGGGAGCAGACCAACGTCACCGCGGAGACCGTCGGCGACGCCAAGGACTTCATGCTCGAGGGCCAGGACGTCATCATCGCCTTCCACGAGGGCGAGGCGCTGTTCGTCGAGCTCCCGGCATCCGTGGTCCTCACGATCAGCTTCACCGAGCCGGGCCTCCAGGGCGACCGCTCCAACGGCGGCACCAAGCCCGCGACCCTCGAGACCGGCCGCGAGATCCAGGTCCCGCTGTTCCTCAACCAGGGGGACAAGGTCAAGGTCGACACCCGCTCCGGCAGCTACCTCGAGCGCGTGAAGTGACCGATCCCTCGGCGTCCTCCACCCCCTCGGCCCCGCGCAAGGGACCGGGTCTGCCCCTGCCCGCACGGGAGGGGGAGGAGATCGAGTTCGAGCGCACCCTCCCTGCCCGCACGGACCGGCTGCACACCCTGACCCGTCAGCGGATCCGTGCGCTCGACGTGCTCTTCGAGGCCGACGCCCGCCGCCTGCCCGTCCTCGAGGTGCTCGCGGAGCGCCTCCGGGTGACGGCCGCGCAGACCCCGGTCCCGGAGCGGGCCCGCGAGCTCGTCGAGGGGTACGCGGAGCACGCCGAGGAGGTCGACGACCAGCTCGAGACCCACTCGCGCGACTGGCCGCTGCACCGCATGCCGGCCGTGGACCGCGCGATCCTGCGCCTCGGCGCCGCGGAGGTGCTCTTCGACACCGAGGCCTCTGACCGCGGCCCTGTGATCGGCGAGTACACGAAGATCGCGGAGGCGCTGTCCACCGACGACTCGCCCCGCTTCGTCAACGGGCTCCTGCAGCGTCTGGTCGACGTGCAGGGCCTGCTGGGCTGAGCCCGCCCCGGCTCCGCGCCACGGCCCGCCGGCGCCGTCCCACGGGACGGGCGCCGGCGTGGCCCCGGCCGGGTCTCGCGTAGACTCGGCCCCGGTCCGCACGGACCGATCCACCCTTTAACGACACGTCCCGTGAGGCGTGGAAGGGAGAGACATGACCGAGAGCACGACCCCCGTCCCGGACCGCGTCAGGATCCTGGGACCCGAGGAGATCCGACGAGCCCTCGTGCGCATCGCGCACGAGATCCTCGAGAGCGGCCACGGCGCCGACGACCTCGTCCTGCTGGGCATCCCGCACCGCGGCGTGCCCCTCGCCGAGCGGCTCGCCGCGCAGATCCTCGCCGCCGAGGGCATCGACCGCCCCGTCGAGGACCTCGCCGGCTCCCTCGACGTGACGATGTACCGCGACGACCTGCGGCAGCATCCCACCCGGGCACCGAGCCCCACCCGCATCCCGCGCGGCGGCATCGACGGCCGCACCGTCGTCCTCGTCGACGACGTCCTCTTCTCCGGCCGCACCGTGCGCGCCGCCCTCGACGCCCTCGGCGCGATCGGCCGCCCCTCCGCGGTGCGCCTCGCGGTGCTCGTGGACCGCGGCCACCGCGAGCTGCCGATCCGCGCGGACCACGTCGGCAAGAACCTCCCCACCTCGCGCGGGGAGCGCGTCCACGTCGAGCTCGCCGAGACCGACGGCGAGGACGCGGTCGTCCTCGCCCGCCCCGCCGGCGAGGAGGAGGCCCGATGAAGCACATGATCTCGATCGCGGACCTCTCCCGCGAGGAGGCGATCGCCGTCCTCGCGACCGCCGAGCACATGGCGCAGACCCAGTCCCGCTCGATCCGCAAGCTGCCCACCCTCGTGGGCACCACGGTCGTGAACCTCTTCTTCGAGGACTCCACGCGCACCCGGATCAGCTTCGAGGCCGCCGCGAAGCGCCTCTCCGCCGACGTCATCAACTTCTCCGCGAAGGGCTCGAGCGTCTCCAAGGGCGAGTCGCTCAAGGACACGGCCCTCACCCTGCAGGCGATGGGGGCGGACGCCGTCGTCGTCCGCTCCGGCTCCTCGGGCGCCGCGCACCTGCTGGCCCACGCGGGCTGGATCGACCAGCCGATCGTCAACGCCGGCGACGGGGCGCACGAGCACCCCACGCAGGCCCTGCTCGACGCCTTCACCCTGCGCCGCCACCTGCGGCCGGGGGAGCCGGAGGCCGGACTCGACGGTGCTCACGTCGTCATCGTCGGCGACGTGCTGCACTCGCGCGTCGCCCGCTCCAACGTGCTCCTGCTGACCCTGCTCGGCGCACGCGTCACGCTCGTCGCCCCGCCGGCCCTCGTCCCCGTCGGCGCGAGCGCCTGGCCGTGCGAGATCACCTACGACCTCGACGAGGCGCTCGCCCAGGGCCCGGACGCCGTCATGATGCTCCGCGTCCAGCGCGAGCGGATGGTCGGCGGCGGGTTCTTCCCCACCGCGGGGGAGTACTCGCGCCGCTACGGCCTCTCCACCGCGCGCGCCGCGGCGCTGCCCGAGCACACGCGCGTCATGCACCCCGGCCCCATGAACCGCGGCTTCGAGATCGCCGGTGACGTGGCCGACGGCCCCCGCAGCGTCATCGTCGAGCAGGTCTCCTCCGGCGTGTTCGTCCGGATGGCCGTGCTCTACCACCTGCTCGCCACCGACTCCCGGGAGGACGCCCGATGACCACCGCACCCACCCTCCTGCTGCGCGGGGGCCTGCTCTACGGCGAGACCGTCGCGGACCTCCTGCTCGAGGGCGGCGAGATCGCCGCCGTCGGCACGGACCTCGAGGCGCCCGCGGGCGCCGAGGTGATCGACGTGGACGGCTGCGTGGTCCTCCCGGGCCTCGTCGACCTCCACACGCACCTGCGCGAGCCGGGCGGAGAGGAGGCGGAGACCGTCGAGACCGGCACCCGCGCCGCCGCCCGCGGCGGCTACACGGCCGTCCACGCGATGGCCAACACGACCCCCACCGCGGACACCGCGGGCGTGGTCGAGCAGATCGCCCGCGCGGGCGAGAGCGCCGGATGGTGCACCGTGCGGCCCGTCGGCGCGGTCACCGTGGGCCTCGCGGGGGAGCGGCTCGCCGAGCTCGACGCGATGGCGAGCTCCCGGGCCCGCGTGCGCGTGTTCAGCGACGACGGGAAGTGCGTGCACGACCCCGTCCTCATGCGCCGCGCGCTCGAGTACGTGAAGTCCTTCGACGGCGTCATCGCCCAGCACGCGCAGGACCCGCGCCTCACCGAGGGCGCCCAGATGCACGAGGGCGAGGTCTCCGCGCAGCTCGGCCTCGCCGGCTGGCCCGCCGTCGCCGAGGAGTCCGTCATCGCCCGCGACGTGCTGCTCGCCCACCACGTCGGCTCCCGCCTGCACGTGTGCCACCTGTCCACCGCGGGCAGCGTCGACATCATCCGCTGGGCCAAGCAGCGCGGCATCGCCGTGACCGCCGAGGTCACGCCGCACCACCTGCTGCTGACCGACGAGTCCGTGCGCGGCTTCGACGCCCGCTACAAGGTGAACCCGCCGCTGCGCACCCAGGCGGACGTCGAGGCGGTCCGCGAGGGCCTCGCCGACGGCACGATCGACATCGTCGCGACCGACCACGCCCCGCACCCCGCGGACGCCAAGGACCGCGAATGGGACCAGGCGGCGATGGGCATGACCGGCCTCGAGACCGCGCTGTCCATCGTGCAGTCCACGATGGTGGACCGTGAGGCGCTCAGCTGGCGCGACGTCGCCCGCGTCATGTCCGAGACCCCCGCGCGGATCGGCCGCGACGAGGATCAGGGCCGCCCCCTCGAGTCCGGCAGTCCCGCGAACGTGCTCGTGTGGGACCCGCGCCCCACGACCGTCGTCGACCCCGCCGTGCACGCCTCCCGCAGCACGAACAGCCCCTTCACGGGCCGGGAGCTGCCGGGCCGCAACCGCCTCACCGTCCACCGCGGCCGCGTCACCGTGCGCGACGGCGCCCTCGTCGAGGGCTGAGGCGCGATGGACCGCCTTCTGCCCGTGCTCGTGCTCGCGGCGGTGTTCCTCGCGGCGCTCGGCCTCATGGCGCTCGGCTGGCGTCTGCGCGGCCGGCGCCAGTCCGGACTGCCCGCCCCGGACCGTCGCAGCGAGCTCGCCGACCTCGGCGAGGAGACCGAGGTGGGGCCCGTCGACGCGATCTACGTCGACACCGTCCTCGCCGACCGTCCCCTCGAGCGGGTCGTCGCCCACGGCCTCGGCGCGCGCTCCAAGGCGCGCGTGAGCCGCGGCGACGGCGGCTCCTGGCGGATCCTCCGCCAGGGGGCGCCCTCCCTGACCATCCCCGCCGACGCCGTCCTCGACGTCGCCTCCGCCCCCGGCATGGCCGGGAAGTTCGTGGGCGGCGACGGACTCCTCGTCATCCGGTGGCGCCTCGGCGACCAGGACCTCGACACCGGCCTCCGCCTCGGCGCACGCGCCGACCACGACCTGCTGCTCTCCCGGAAGGAGCACCCATGACCGCCCCCACCCCCGCTCGGGAGCGCCGAGGCGCCTCGCGCACCGAGCCCGCCCTGCTGATCCTCGAGGACGGCACCGTCCTGCGCGGCAGCGCCTACGGCGCCCGCGGATCCCGCCTCGGCGAGGTCGTCTTCTCGACCGGCATGACCGGCTACCAGGAGACCCTCACGGATCCCTCCTACGCCGGGCAGATCGTCGTGCAGACCGCTCCGCACATCGGCAACACCGGCGCCAACGCCCAGGACATGGAGTCCTCCCGGGTGTGGGTGCGCGGCTACGCCGTGCGCGAGGCCAGCCGCGTCGCCTCGAACTGGCGCTCCGAGCAGACCCTCGACGAGCTCCTCGAGAGCCAGGGCGTCGTCGGCATCGCCGGCATCGACACCCGCATGCTCACCCGCGTGCTGCGGGAGACCGGCTCCCTGCGCGGCGGCGTCTTCTCCGGCGACGCCCTCGCCGCGGGCGAGGCGGCCCTGCTCGAGCAGGTCCGCGAGCAGCCCTCCATGGAGGGCGCGAGCTTCGTCGACGAGGTCACCATCGCCCAGCCGCTGCTGCTCGAGCCCGAGGGCGAGGTGATCGGCACGGTCGCCGCCGTGGACCTCGGCATCAAGGGCGCGACCCCCCGCGCGATGCTCGAGCGCGGGCTGCGCGTGCACCTCCTGCCCGCGACGACGACCCTCGAGGAGCTCCGCTCCACCGGCGCCGACGCCGTCTTCTTCTCCAACGGCCCGGGCGATCCCGCGACCGCCGACGCCCAGGTCGAGCTGCTGCGCGGCGTGCTCGACGCCGGGCTGCCGTTCTTCGGCATCTGCTTCGGCAACCAGCTCCTGGGCCGCGCGCTCGGCTTCGAGACCTACAAGCTCAAGTACGGGCACCGCGGCATCAACCAGCCGGTGCTCGACCGCGAGACGGGCACCGTCGAGATCACCGCCCACAACCACGGCTTCGCGGTGGACGTGCCGCTCGAGGGCGAGCACACCGCTCCCCACGACGGCGGCCGCTACGGCAGGGTCGTCGTCTCCCACGTCGGCCTCAACGACGACGTGGTCGAAGGCCTGCGCTGCCTCGACCTGACGGCCTTCTCGGTCCAGTACCACCCCGAGGCCGCCGCGGGACCGCACGACGCCTCGTACCTCTTCGACCGCCTCGTCGACCTCGTGCGCGCCCACCGCGCCGGCGACCAGAGCAAGGAGTCCTGATGCCCCGCCGCACCGACATCTCGTCCGTCCTCGTCATCGGCTCCGGCCCGATCGTCATCGGCCAGGCCGCCGAGTTCGACTACTCCGGCACCCAGGCCTGCCGCGTGCTCCGCGAGGAGGGCCTGCGGGTCGTCCTCGTGAACTCGAACCCCGCGACGATCATGACCGACCCGGAGATCGCCGACGCCACCTACGTCGAGCCGATCGACCCCGACGTCATCCGCTCGATCATCGCCGCCGAGCGCCCCGACGCGATCCTGCCGACCCTCGGCGGGCAGACCGCGCTCAACGCCGCGGTCGCCCTCGCCGAGAACGGCACCCTCGAGGAGTTCGGCGTCGAGATGATCGGCGCGAGCCTCGACGCGATCCAGAAGGCCGAGGACCGTCAGCTGTTCAAGGGCGTCGTCGAGCGCGTGGGCGGGGAGTCCGCCCGCTCCCGGATCTGCCACAGCATCGAGGACCTGCTCGAGGCCGCCGACGAGCTCGGCTACCCGATGGTCGTGCGCCCGAGCTTCACCATGGGCGGTCTGGGCTCCGGCATGGCCTACGACGAGGCGGACCTGCGCCGCATCGGCGGCGACGGCCTGCACTACTCGCCGACCACCGAGGTGCTCCTGGAGGAGTCGATCCTCGGCTGGAAGGAGTTCGAGCTCGAGCTCATGCGCGACCGCGCCGACAACTGCGTGGTCATCTGCTCGATCGAGAACGTCGACCCCGTCGGCGTGCACACCGGCGACTCGGTGACCGTCGCCCCCGCGCTCACCCTCACCGACGTCGAGCTGCAGAAGCTCCGCGACCTCGGCATCGGCATCATCCGCGAGGTCGGCGTCGACACGGGCGGCTGCAACGTGCAGTTCGCGGTGGACCCCGCGACGGGCCGCGTCGTCGTCATCGAGATGAACCCGCGCGTCTCCCGCTCCTCGGCGCTCGCCTCCAAGGCGACGGGCTTCCCGATCGCGAAGATCGCCGCGCGCCTCGCGATCGGCTACACGCTCGACGAGATCCGCAACGACATCACCGGCACCACCCCGGCGAGCTTCGAGCCCACCCTCGACTACGTCGTCGTCAAGGTGCCCCGCTTCGCCTTCGAGAAGTTCCCGGCGGCGGACCCGACGCTCACCACGACCATGAAGAGCGTCGGCGAGGCGATGGCCCTGGGCCGCAGCTTCACCGAGGCGCTCGGCAAGGCGCAGCGCTCCCTCGACGTCAAGGGCGCCGCGGTCTCCTACGCGGGCCGGCCGCCGAGCCCTGCCGAGGTCACCGAGCTCATCGACGCCTCCCGGATCGCGACCGACGGCCGCCTCGGGGCGCTCGCCCGCGTGCTGTGGTCCGCGGCGGAGGGCGTCGTGGACGCCGACGAGACGCTCGAGCGGGTCCACGAGGCCACCGCGATCGATCCGTGGTTCCTCGACCAGATGCTGCTCGTCGCGGAGATCGCCGCGGAGGTCCGCGCGGCCTCCGTGCTCGACGCGGAGCTGCTGCGGGTGGCCAAGCGCCACGGCTTCTCCGACGACCAGATCGGCGAGCTGCGCGGCCAGGGCGGCGACGTCGTCAAGGGCGTGCGCGAGGCGCTCGGCATCAACCCCGTCTTCAAGACCGTGGACACGTGCGCCGCCGAGTTCGCCTCGAGCACGCCGTACCACTACTCGAGCTACGACCAGGAGACGGAGATCGAGCCGCGCGAGCGGCCGGCCGTGCTCATCCTCGGCTCGGGCCCGAACCGGATCGGCCAGGGCATCGAGTTCGACTACTCGTGCGTCCACGCGGTGCTCGCCCTCGGCGACCGGGACCTCCCCGGCGGCGGCTTCGAGACCGTCATGGTCAACTGCAACCCCGAGACCGTCTCGACGGACTACGACGTCGCCGACCGCCTCTACTTCGAGCCCCTCACCTTCGAGGACGTCGTCGAGGTCTACGAGGCGGAGAAGGCCGTGGGACCCGTCGCCGGCGTCATCGTGCAGCTCGGCGGGCAGACCCCGCTCGCCCTCGCCCGCCGGCTCGAGGCCGCGGGGCTGCCGATCATCGGCACGAGCCCCGCGGCGATCGACCTCGCCGAGGACCGCGGCCACTTCGGCGCCGTCCTCGCCGACGCCTCGCTCCCCGCCCCGCCCTACGGCACCGCCTGGGGCCTCGGCGACGCGCTCGAGGTGGCGCGCGAGGTGGGCTACCCCGTGCTCGTGCGCCCCAGCTACGTGCTGGGCGGCCGCGGCATGGAGATCGTCTACGACGAGGCGCAGCTGACGGACTACGTGGGCCGCAACCTGCCCGAGGGCGGTCGCGCCGAGGCCCCGATCCTCATCGACCGCTTCCTCGACACCGCGACCGAGATCGACGTCGACGCCCTGTACGACGGCGAGGACCTCTACATGGGCGGGATCATGGAGCACATCGAGGAGGCCGGGATCCACTCGGGCGACTCGGCCTGCACCCTGCCCCCGGTCACCCTCGGCGACGGCGTGCTCGAGCGGATCCGCGAGTCGACCCTCGCGATCGCCCGCGGCGTGGGCGTGCGCGGCCTGCTGAACGTGCAGTACGCGCTCGCGCAGGACATCCTCTACGTCCTCGAGGCGAACCCGCGCGCCTCCCGCACGGTGCCCTTCGTCTCCAAGGCGACCGGCGTGCAGCTCGCCCAGGCCGCCGCCCGCGTCATGGCGGGGGAGAGCGTCGCGCAGCTGCGGGCCGCGGGCGTGCTGCCCGCGGAGGGCGACGGCACCTCGCTCCCGGACGACGCGCCGATCGCGGTCAAGGAGGCCGTGCTGCCCTTCAAGCGGTTCCGCACCGCCGAGGGCCGCGCGGTGGACTCCCTGCTGGGTCCCGAGATGCGCTCGACCGGTGAGGTGATGGGCCTGGACACGACCTTCCCGCTCGCCTTCGCGAAGTCGCAGCTGGCGATCTCGGGGCAGGGCCTGCCCACCTCGGGCGCGGTGTTCGTCTCCGTGGCCGACGGCGACAAGCGCGGTGTGGTGCTGCCCGTCGCGCGGCTCGCGGCCCTCGGCTTCGAGATCCTCTCGACGACCGGCACCGGCCGTGTGCTGCGCCGCTCCGGCATCCCGTGCCGGGTGCTCCGCAAGGCCTCCGAGTCCGGCGAGGGCGACAGCGTCATCGAGATGATCGAGTCCGAGCAGATCGCGCTCGTGCTCAACACGCCCTCGGGCTCCGACTCCCGCGCCGACGGCTACGCGATCCGCGCGGCGGCGACGAGCATGGACGTCCCGATCATCACGACGCTGCAGGAGTTCCAGGCGGCCGTGCAGGCGATCGAGGCGCTCCCGGAGGAGCCGTTCTCGGTGCTCAGCCTCCAGGAGCACACCGCCCGCCTCGTGGCCGCGCGGACGGTGACGGCATGAGCACGACGGGGACGACCGGGACGGACGGCACGAGGGCGGCGGTGAGCTTCGGGGCGCGGCTGCAGGCCGCGGTCGCGGAGCACGGCCCGCTGCTCGCCGGCGTGGACCCCCACGCGGGGCTGCTCGCGCAGTGGGGGCTGCCGGACTCCCCGGCCGGGCTGGCCACCTTCTCCCGGGCGGTGCTCGACGCCGTGGACGGGCAGGTCGCCGCGATCAAGCCGCAGTCGGCGTTCTACGAGCGCCACGGCTCCCGCGGTCTGGCGGTGCTCGAGGAGCTGCTCGCCGGCGCCCGGGAGCGCGGCATCCTCACGATCCTCGACGTCAAGCGCGGGGACATCGGCTCGACCATGGGCGCGTACGCCGAGGCGTACCTGCGCCCCGGCGCCCCGCTCGAGGCCGATGCGATCACCGCGAGCCCGTACCTCGGCGCCGGGTCGCTGGACCCCGCCGTGGACCTCGCGCTCGAGCACGGCAAGGGCGTGTTCCTGCTCGCGCTGACCTCGAACCCCGAGGGGCACGGCGTGCAGCACGCGATCGCGGCCGACGGCACGAGCGTCGCTCTCGGCGTGGCGCGACACGCCGAGGAGCGCGGCGGCGGCGACGGATCCGTCTGGGGCTCGGTCGGGCTCGTGGTGGGCGCGACGGTGGGGGACGCCTACCGGCGCCTCGGCCTGGACGCGGCCGCACCGAGCGTGCCGCTCCTCGCCCCGGGCTTCGGCGCGCAGGGCGCGGGCACCGCGGAGCTCACCGAGGTCTTCGGTGAATCCGCAGGTCACGTGCTGGTCTCGGTGTCCCGCGGGCTCCTCGCCTCGGGCCCGTCGGTCGAGGGCCTGCGCGTGCGCGCGAAGGACCTGCAGGCCGACTACAGCTGAGCCGCCGCGACGGGGCGGGCCCGGGGCGGATCACCGCTCCCCGGGCCCGCCCCGTCGGCGTCCCGGACGCCTCTCCGGGGGAGTGCACATGCCCCTGATCTGCGACACCTCGCGCGATCAGTGTGCTCCGACACGTCGATGGGGTTACGCTCTTCCCACGTGCGGGGGCCTTCCGGTTCCTGCGTACCACCAGCGACAGAAGAGGTAAGAACCGTGGCTCTCCCTCCCCTCACCCCCGAGCAGCGGGCCGAGGCCCTCAAGAAGGCCGCTGAGGCCCGCCGCGAGCGCGCCGCCATCAAGGCCCGCCTCAAGGACAGCGCCGGTCGTCGCAGCGAGGAGATCCAGAAGGTCCTCGAGGAGGCCGAGACCAACGAGGTGATCGGTCGCCTCCGCGTCGCGGCGCTGCTCGAGGCCCTCCCGGGCGTCGGCAAGGTCAAGGCGCAGCAGATCATGGAGGAGATCGGCATCTCCCCGTCCCGCAAGATCCGGGGCCTCGGCTCCCATCAGGCGGAGAAGCTCGTCTCGCACTTCTCCGAGTGACGCCGCTCGACGGGGCCGGTGCCGCCACGGCACCGGCCCCCGTGACGGTCCTCGCCGGCCCCACCGCGGTCGGCAAGGGCACGGTCTCCGCCGCGATCCGCGCGCGCTATCCCGAGATCTGGCTGTCCGTCTCCGCGACCACGCGGGCCCCGCGGCCCGGTGAGGTCGACGGCGTGCACTACCGCTTCGTGAGCGAGGAGGAGTTCTCCCGCCTCGTCGACGAGGGCCAGATGCTCGAGTGGGCCGTGGTCCACGGCCGCAACAAGTACGGGACCCCGCGCGGTCCCGTCGAGGAGATGCATGCGGCCGGCCGGCCCGTGCTCCTCGAGATCGACCTCGCCGGGGCGCGTCAGGTGCGGGAGTCCCTGCCCGAGGCGCACTTCGTCTTCCTCGCCCCGCCGGACTGGGACACGCTCGTGGAGCGGCTCGTGGGACGCGGCACGGAGGACGCGGAGGAGCGGGCCCGCCGGCTCGAGACCGCGAAGGTCGAGCTCGCCGCCGAGAGCGAGTTCGACGTCACGATCGTCAACGACGAGGTGGACCGCGCGGCGGACGAGCTCGCCGCGCTCCTCGGCGTCCGCCGCTGACCACCCGCACGGAGCGCCGGGCCGGGCCCGGGGCGGGGGAGTGCGCAGTCTCACCCGCCCCCGTCCCAGACCGCCTCGCGCTCGGACTGCTCCAGGGCGTATCCTGGACCGTCGCACGCACACTTTCGATGAAGGGACTTCCGTGGCCGGAACCGTCGCCCAGCCCGAGGGCATCACGAACCCGCCGATCGACCGTCTCCTGGAGACCGTCGACTCGAAGTACGCCCTGGTGCTCTACGCGTCCCAGCGCGCCCGCCAGATCAACGCCTACTACTCGCAGCTCTCCGAGGGCCTGCTCGAGTTCGTCGGCCCGCTGGTGGACGTCGAGAACCAGGAGAAGCCCCTCTCGATCGCGCTGCGCGAGATCGACGAGGGCCTGCTGACCGTCCGCGAGGTGGACGAGGAGGAGCTCGCCGCGGCCGCCGCCCCGGATCCCGACGCCCCCGCCCCGCTCGTCCTCGGCGACGACGCCCCCGAGGCGCCGTCCACGGACTTCACGCTCTGAGATGACTCCTCCGGGACGCGCCGCCGATCTGAGCGGCGCACGGGTCCTGGTCGGCATCGGCGGCGGCATCGCCGCGTACAAGGCCGCGCACCTGGTGCGCGGCCTTGTCGGCGCCGGGGCCGAGGTGCGGGTGGTCCCGACCGCCGCGTCCCTCGAGTTCGTGGGCCGTGCCACCTGGGAGGCGCTGAGCCACCATCCGGTGCTCACGAGCGTCTTCGAGCAGGTCGACGAGGTCGCGCACGTGCGTCACGGCCAGGAGGCCGATCTGACGATCGTCGCCCCTGCCACCGCCGATCTGCTCGCGCGGATGAGGGCCGGCCGGGCGGACGACATGCTCACCGCCTCGCTGCTCGTGACCCGCGGACCGGTCGTCGTCGCCCCGGCGATGCACACCGAGATGTGGGAGCACCCCGCCACCCGCGAGAACGTCGCCGTGCTGCGCGAGCGCGGGACGCTCGTGCTCGAGCCCGCCGTGGGCCGCCTGACGGGCCCGGACTCCGGCGCGGGACGCCTGCCCGAGCCCGAGGCGATCCTCGCCGCCGCCCGCGCCGTGCTCGCCGCACCGCGCACCGACGACGGCGCCGTGCGCCGCGACCTCGCCGGGCGCACCGTGCTCGTCACCGCCGGCGGCACGCGCGAGGAGCTCGACCCCGTGCGCTATCTCGGCAACCACTCCTCGGGCAAGCAGGGCTGGGCGCTCGCCCATGCCGCCCTCGCCCGCGGCGCGCGCGTGCAGCTGCTCGCGGCCAACGTCGACCTTCAGACCCCTCCCGGCGCCGAGCGCGTGGACGTGGGCAGCGCCGCCGAGCTCGCCGAGGCGGTCGAGAGCCGTCTCGACGGGGTGGACGCCCTCGTCATGGCCGCCGCCGTCGCGGACTTCACCGCGGCCTCGCGATCCGGGGACAAGATCAAGAAGGACGAGTCGCAGCCGGACTCCGTGCCCGTGCTCGCGCTCGCCCGCACCCGCGACATCCTGCGTCACAGCGTCGAGGTGCGCTCCGTCGCCTCCCACCCGGCGCGGCCGGCGATCGTCGGCTTCGCCGCGGAGACCGGGGGAGAGGGCGGCACCGCTCTCGAGCTCGGGGCGCAGAAGGCTCGGCGCAAGGGCGCGGACCTGCTCGTCCTCAACGACGTCTCCACGGGCGTCTTCGGGGCCGAGGACAACGCGGTGCGGATCCTCGACGCCCAGGGGGAGATCCGCGGCGAGGCGTGCGGGAGCAAGGTCACGGTCGCCCACGCCGTGCTCGACGCGCTCGTCCCGCGCCTGCCTGACCTACCCTGGGACGCATGACGTCCAGCGACCTGCGCACCTTCACGTCCGAATCGGTCACCGAAGGGCACCCCGACAAGATCTGCGACCAGATCTCCGACGCCATCCTCGACGACATGCTCGCGCAGGACCCCGGCGCCCGCGTCGCCGTCGAGACGATGGTGACCACCGGACTCGTGCACGTCGCGGGCGAGGTGCGCACCACCGGCTACAGCGACGTCGCCCGCATCGTGCGGGACGTCATCCGGGAGATCGGCTACGACTCCTCCGCGAAGGGCTTCGACGCCGATTCGTGCGGCATCGAGGTCTCGATCGGCGCGCAGAGCCCCGACATCGCCGCGGGAGTCGACGAGTCCTGGGAGCACCGCGACGGCGGCTCCACGGAGGCCTTCGCGAACCTCGGCGCCGGGGACCAGGGCCTCATGTTCGGCTACGCCTGCAACGACACCCCCGAGCTCATGCCGCTGCCCGTGCACGCCGCGCACAAGCTCTCCGAGAACCTCTCCGAGGCCCGCCGCAGCGGCGTGCTGCCCTTCCTCCGCCCGGACGGCAAGACCCAGGTCTCGATCGGCTACGACGCCGACGGCGTGGCCCGCAGCGTCGAGGCCGTCGTCGTCTCCTCCCAGCACGACGACGACGTCGACGTGCGCGAGCAGCTCGACCCGGGTCTGCGCCGCGTGGTCATCGCCCCCGTGCTCGAGGAGCTCTCGGGGATCGGCCTGGACGTCGAGGACGTCACCTTCCACGTGAACCCCTCGGGCCGCTTCGTCATCGGCGGCCCCAAGGGGGACGCGGGCCTCACGGGCCGCAAGATCATCGTCGACACCTACGGCGGCATGGCGCGCCACGGCGGCGGCGCCTTCTCCGGCAAGGACCCGAGCAAGGTCGACCGCTCCGCCGCCTACGCGATGCGCTGGGTCGCGAAGAACGTCGTCGCCGCCGGCCTCGCGGACCGCTGCGAGGTGCAGGTCGCCTACGCGATCGGCGTCGCCGCCCCCGTCGGCCTGTACGTCGAGACGTTCGGGACCGGCAAGGTCGCCGACCACCTCATCGCCCGCGCCGTCGAGAAGGTGTTCGACCTGCGCCCCGCCGCGATCATCGACGCCCTGGACCTGCTGCGCCCGATCTACGCGCGCACCGCCGTGCACGGTCACTTCGGCCGGGAGCTGCCGGAGTTCACCTGGGAGCGCACCGACAGGGTCGCCGAGCTGGAGCGCGCGCTGTGAGCGCCGCGGACGTCGCGTCCTCCACCGCCTCCTCCCCGGCGGCCGCCGGGCTCGACCCCGCGCTCGCCGCCCGGCTCAAGCGCGATCCGCAGGGGCTCGTGACCGCCGTCGTCCAGGACGCGCGCAGCAAGCGCGTGCTCATGGTCGGCTGGATGGACGACGAGGCCCTGCACCGCACGCTCACCACGGGCCGCGCGACCTACTGGTCCCGCTCCCGGCAGGAGCTGTGGGTCAAGGGGGAGACCAGCGGGCACGTGCAGTACGTGCGCTCGGCGTCCCTGGACTGCGACGGCGACACGCTGCTGCTCGAGGTGGACCAGATCGGCCCGGCCTGCCACCGCGACACCGACACCTGCTTCGACGGCGGGGAGCTGGAGGCCGTGGTCCTGGCCCCGGAGGAGCGCACCGCATGAGCACCGAGTCCTACCCCGAGCTCGTGGGCGGGATCGAGGGGGACGCCCTCGGCGTCGTCCAGCCCGACCGCGAGACCTTCCGCGCCCTCGCCGCCCGCCAGCGGATCGTCCCGGTGACCCTGCGGCTGCTCGCCGACGAGGACACCCCGATCTCCCTCTACCGCCGGATCACCCGCGGCACCGACGCGCGGGGCACGTTCCTGCTGGAGTCCGCCGGTGAGGGCGGGGACTCCCGCTGGTCGATCATCGGCGCCCGCGCCCGCGCCGTGCTCACGGAGTCCGAGGGTCGCGCCCGCTGGATCGGTGACGTGCCCGCGGGCCTCGCCGAGGGCGGCACGCCCGTCGAGGCGCTGCAGGAGATCACCTCCGCCTTCCGCGCCGCGCGGCTGCCGCACCTGCCCCCGTTCACGGGCGGCATGGTCGGCTTCCTCGCCTACGACGCGGTGCGCTACTGGGAGCGCCTGCCCGACTCCCCGCCGGACGAGATCGGCCTGCCCGACCTCTCGATGCTGCTCGCCGAGGACGTGCTCGTCCACGACGCCCACGACGCGACCGTGCTGCTCGTCGCGAACGCCCTGAACATCGACGGCTCCCCGGACAACGTCGATGCCGCGTACGACGCCGCCGTGGCGCGCCTCGACGCCCTGCGCGGGAAGCTCCGCGGTCCGGGCGGCGACGGCGCGGTCGCCTACACGGGCGTGCGCGAGGTCGAGCCGAAGTCCCGCACCGCCCAGCTCGAGTACGAGGCCGCGGTGCAGGCGGCGGTGCGCGACATCGTCGACGGCGAGATCTTCCAGGTCGTGCCCTCGCAGCGGTTCTCGCTGCCCACGGCGACGGACCCGCTGGACGTGTACCGGGTGCTGCGGCGCATGAACCCGAGCCCCTACATGTACCTGCTGCGCACGACCGACGCCGACGGCGCCCCGATCGACGTGGTCGGCGCGAGCCCCGAGTCGCTCGTGACCGTGCGCGGCCGCACCGCGACCACCCACCCGATCGCCGGCTCCCGCCCCCGCGGCGCGAGCCCGGAGGAGGACCAGGCCCTCGCTGAGGAGCTGCTCGCCGATCCCAAGGAGCGCTCCGAGCACCTCATGCTCGTGGACCTCTCCCGCAACGACCTGCAGCGCTTCTGCGAGCCGGGCACGGTGGTGGTGCGCGACTTCATGCACATCGAGCGGTTCTCGCACATCCAGCACATCGTCTCCACGGTCACGGGTCGCCTCCGCGAGGACGCCCGCGCCTACGACGCGCTGCGCTCGACCTTCCCCGCGGGGACGCTCTCCGGCGCCCCGAAGCCCTCCGCGATGGCGATCATCGACCGGCTCGAGCCGGTGCGCCGCGGCGTCTACGGCGGCACGGTCGGCTACATCGACTTCGCGGGGGACATGGACATGGCGATCGCGATCCGCACCGCCGTGCTCAAGGACGGCACCGCCCACGTGCAGGCCGGCGGGGGAGTGGTGGCGGACTCGGTCCCCACCATGGAGCACCGCGAGACCCAGTCCAAGGCGGCCGCCGCCCTGCGCGCCGTCGCCTCCGCCGAGACCCTGCGGCCCGCATGAGCGCCGACGACACCACCCCGGCGCCGCTGTCCGAGCGCACCGACAGCGCTGACAGCGCTGTCGGGGCACGCACGACCGGCGCCCCGGACGGACCGGCGGGCCGCCGGCGTGGCCCGGGCCGTCGGGGCGCGGTCCTGGGCGGGCTCGTGATCGCGGGCCTCGTCGCCGGCAGCACCCGCACCAGCTGGGCGACCGCGACCGCCCCGGACATCACCGGAGCCGTGCAGACCTATCCCGTGACCGGTGCGGACGCCGCTCCCGCCGTGCTCGCCCTGTCGCTCGTGGCCCTCGCGGCCGCGGCCGCGACCTCGCTCTCCTCGCGCTGGGTCCGCTGGGTGACCGGTCCCGTGCTGGCCCTCTCGGGCATCGGCACCGTCGTGGCCGCCGCCGGCATGCTCGGCGACCCCACGGCGGCCTCCGCCGGTGCGGTCGCCGACGCGACGGGCATCTCCGGCGTCGAGCTGCACGCGACCGCGAGCGCCTGGCCCGTCGCCGCGATCGTCGGCGGTGCGCTGCTCGCCCTGCTGGGCGTCCTCGTGCTCGTCGTGGGCGGCCGCTGGCCCCGCGGGAGCAGCCGCTACTCGCGGGCGACGCTCGCCCCGCGCCGCGCCGTGGACCCGGAGCAGGACCCGGCCGCCGCCTGGGACGCCCTCACGCGGGGCGAGGACCCCACGGAGCCCACGGAGGATGACGCCGACCCCGATCCCGACGAGGGGCCCGCGCCGGACCAGGAGCACGCCGACGCAGCGGACGAGCAGGTCCCCGCGGCGTCCGATGACCCGCGTCACAGCGCCGCGTCAGGACCCGCCGCACGCCCTGCGGACCGCGAGGATCCGCCCGCTGGCGTGGCACAATGACCCCGTACCCCACGCCTTCGATCGGAGCTGGACGATGACCAAGACCTACACGGTGCCGCCGCCCCCGCCGCACAACGAGGGCAAGACCCCCGCCGCCTGGACGCTCAGCCTCGGTGTCGTGATCGGCATCACGCTCGCGGCGCTCGGCATGGTCATCGGGATGCCGGCGCTGCTCGTCGTCGGCATCGTCGTCGCGGCGCTCTCCGTCGTCGCCGGCGTCGTCATGTCCGTCGTCGGCCTCGGGAAGAAGCGTCCCGCCCGCTCGGCCGCCACCTCGTGAGCTCCGCGGTGCGGGCCGGGGACGGCCTCCCCGCGCCGGAGGCCCCGCGTCCCCGCGGCCCGCACCGCGCCCTGCTCCCGCTCGGCATCGCCCTCGGCGGCGCCGGTCTCGCCTTGCTCGTGCAGCAGGTGTTCGACCCCTTCCGCACGGACGTCCCGCTGTGCGCGGTGTACCACCTCACCGGGCTCTACTGCCCGGGCTGCGGCGCCACCCGCGCCGTGCACGCGCTGCTCGACGGCGATCCGCTGCTCGCCCTGCGCAACAACGTCCTCATCGTGGTCGCCCTGCCCGTCGTCGCCGCGGGACTCGTACTCTGGACCGCACGGCGAGTGCAGGGACGCACCCTCGGCCCGCCGCCGCAGGTCGTGGTCGTCCTCCTCGCCGTGCTGGCCCTCGTGTTCGCGGTGCTCCGCAACATCCCGGCCTTCTGGTTCATCGCCCCGACGTCCCTGATCGGCGCCTGATCCGGCCCCGCCGTGATCGGCCCGACCCCTGCAGGAGTGCACCCGTGACCCTCACCGGAACCGTCCTCGACGAGATCATCGTCGGCGTCCGCGAGGACCTCGCCGCCCGCCGCGCCGAGGTCCCCCTCGCCGCGGTCGAGGAGCGCGCCGCGGCGACCGCCCCGGCACGGGACACCCGCGCCTCCCTCGAAGGCGACGGCACGACCATGGGTCTGATCGCGGAGGTCAAGCGCCGCAGCCCCTCCAAGGGCGCGCTCTCCGAGATCCCCGAGCCCGCCGTCCTCGCGGCCGCCTACGCGGGCGCCGGGGCGAGCGCGATCAGCGTGCTCACGGAGGAGCGCCGCTTCGGCGGCACCCTCGCGGACCTCGACGCCGTCCGCGCCCGGGTCGACGTGCCCGTGCTGCGCAAGGACTTCGTCGTGGACCCCTACCAGGTCACCGAGGCGCGGGCCCACGGAGCGGATCTCGTGCTGCTCATCGTGGCCGCGCTCGACGACGCGCTCCTGCGGGACCTGCACGACCAGATCACGGGCCTCGGCATGCAGGCCCTCGTGGAGACCCACACCGAGGAGGAGGTCGAGCGCGCCCTCGCCCTCGGCGCCGACATCGTCGGCGTCAACGCCCGCAACCTGCGCACCCTCGACGTGGACCTCGACCGCGCGGCCGCGCTGCTGCGGCGGATCCCCGCCGGGCCGCTGGCGATCGGCGAGTCCGCCGTCGCGGGCGTCACGGACGTCGAGGCCTACGCGGCCGCCGGCGCCGACGCCGTGCTCGTGGGCGAGGCCCTCGTGACCACCGACGACCCGGCCCGCGAGGCCGCCGCCTTCCGCGCGGTCGCCCGCCGCGGCCGGCCCCAGCAGGACGGAGAGAGCCAATGACCGACACCGCTCCCCAGGGCGGCCCCGTGCTGCCCGAGCTCACCCGCCCCACGACCCCGCTGCGCGGCGTGACCGGTCCCTACTTCGGCGACTTCGGCGGGCGCTTCCTGCCCGAGGCGCTCGTGCCCGCCCTCGACGAGCTCACCGAGGTCTACGAGAAGGCCCTCGTGGACCCGGAGTTCCTCGCCGAGTACCGCCGGCTGTGCGCCGAGTACACCGGCCGCCCCTCCCTGCTCAGCGAGGCGCCGCGGTTCTCGAGCCTCGCCGGCGGCGCGCGGATCCTGCTCAAGCGCGAGGACCTCAACCACACCGGCAGCCACAAGATCAACAACGTGCTGGGCCAGGCGCTGCTCACGCGGCGCATGGGCAAGACCCGCGTCATCGCGGAGACCGGTGCCGGCCAGCACGGCGTCGCGACCGCGACCGCCGCGGCCCTGTTCGGCCTCGAGTGCACGATCTACATGGGCGAGGAGGACACCGAGCGGCAGGCGCTGAACGTCGCCCGGATGCGCCTGCTCGGGGCGGACGTCGTCGCCGTGTCCCAGGGGTCCCGCACGCTCAAGGACGCCATCAACGAGGCCTTCCGCGACTGGGTCGCGAACGTGGAGACCACCCACTACCTGCTGGGCACCGTCGCCGGCCCCCACCCCTTCCCGACGATGGTCCGCGACTTCCACCGGATCATCGGCGAGGAGGCCCGCTCCCAGGTCCTCGAGCGCACCGGCGCCCTGCCCGACGCGGTCGTCGCGTGCGTGGGCGGCGGCTCCAACGCCATGGGCATCTTCCACGCCTTCCTCGACGACACCGACCCGCTCGTGCGGCTCGTCGGCTGCGAGGCCGGCGGCGACGGGATCGCGACCGGACGCCACAGCGCGACCCTCACGGGCGGGACGCCCGGCGTGCTGCACGGGGCGCGCAGCTTCGTCATGCAGGACGAGGACGGCCAGACCATCCCCTCGCACTCGGTCTCCGCGGGTCTCGACTACCCGAGCGTCGGCCCCGAGCACGCCTGGCTCGCGGCGACCGGCCGCGCCGAGTACCGCGCGATCGACGACGGCCCCGCGATGGACGCCTTCGCCCTGCTGTCCATGACCGAGGGCATCATGCCGGCCGTCGAGTCCGCCCACGCCCTCGCGGGCGCGCTCGAGCTGGGCCGCGAGCTGGGGGAGGGGTCCACGATCCTCGTGAGCCTCTCCGGCCGCGGCGACAAGGACGTCGACACGGCCTCGCGCTGGTTCGGCCTCGTCGACGACCAGGACCGCCCCGCCGAGCAGGGCACCTTCCCGGGCGTCCCCGGCGACCTCGAGCACCTGCGCGAGCTCGCCCGCGGCACCCTCGACACCCCTGCCCAGGAGGCCACGCGATGACCGCGCCCCGCTCCGTCGCCGCGAGCGGCACCGACCGGCTGCGCGCCGGCCATGCGATCGACGCCGCCCGCGCCGAGGGCCGCCCCGCCCTGATCGGCTACCTGCCCGTCGGCTTCCCGTCCGTGCAGGGCTCGATCGACGCCGCCCGCACGCTCATCGACCACGGCGCGGACATGATCGAGCTGGGCCTGCCCTACTCCGACCCCGTCATGGACGGCGCCGTCATCCAGCAGGCCGCGAGCGCGGCCCTCGCCGCCGGGACCCGCACCCGCCACGTGCTCGAGGCCGTCGAGGCGCTCTCCGGCCGCGGCGCCGCGATCCTCGTCATGTCCTACTGGAACCCGATCCTGGCCTACGGCCCGGACGCCTTCGCCCGCGACCTCGCCGGCGCCGGCGGCGCGGGGGTCATCACCCCGGACCTCATCCCCGACGAGGGCGCCGACTGGATCGCCGCGAGCGAGGAGCACGGGGTGGACCGCGTCTTCCTCGTCGCCCCGAGCTCCCCGGCCGACCGCCTCGCGTACGTCGCCGGGCACAGCCGCGGCTTCGTCTACGCCGCCTCCACGATGGGCGTCACCGGCACCCGTGCGAGCGTCTCCGCCGCGACCGAGGGCCTCGTCGAGCGCACCCGCGCCGCGGGCGCCCGCAACGTGTGCGTGGGCCTCGGCGTCTCCGACGGCGACCAGGCCGCGCAGGTGGGGTCCTACGCCGACGGCGTGATCGTCGGCTCCGCCTTCGTGCGCGCGCTGATCGAGAGCCCCGAGGGCGACCTCGCGCCGCTCGCCGCGGTCGCGGACGACCTCCGCGCCGGCGTGGACCGGGCGCGCGCCACCGGGGCACGGCCATGATCCCCAGCTCCCCGATCTCCGCGATCCACCTCGGAC
Organism: Brachybacterium sp. NBEC-018; assembly: GCF_024860185.1. Lineage (NCBI taxonomy): Bacteria > Bacillati > Actinomycetota > Actinomycetes > Micrococcales > Dermabacteraceae > Brachybacterium > Brachybacterium sp. NBEC-018. The sequence goes on along the minus strand of NZ_CP100650.1, from coordinate 2,766,901 downwards.
CGCTGACGATCCACTTCTACGCGATCTGCATCCTGCTGGGGATGGGCGTCGCGCTGTGGTGGGCCACGAAGCGCTGGGTGGCCCGCGGCGGGGACGGCGACGACCTCTTCGACATCGCCTTCGCGGGGATCATCGCCGGCATCGTCGGCGCCCGGGTCTGGCACGTCCTCACGTCCCCGGAGCCGTTCTTCGGGCCCGGCGGGAACCCCGTCGCGGTGCTCTACATCTGGCAGGGCGGCCTCGCGATCTACGGCGGCGTGGCCGGCGGCGCGATCGCCGTGTACGTCATGTCGCGGATCAAGAGGGTCTCCTTCGCCGCGCTCGCGGACACGATCGCCCCCACGCTCATGGTCGCCCAGGCGATCGGCCGCTTCGGCAACTGGTTCAACCAGGAGCTGTACGGCCCGGCGACGGACCTCCCCTGGGCCTGGCAGGTCACCTGCGTCACCAACGGCGAGACCATCGCCGGCTGCACCCCGGGCGACTACCACCCGACGTTCCTCTACGAGCAGCTCTGGAACCTCCTCGGCGTGATCGTCCTGCTCGCGATCTCCCGCCGCTTCCAGCTCGCCGGCGGCCGCGTGTTCTGGGCCTACGTCGGCATCTACTCCGCCGGGCGCGCCTGGATCGACGCGATCCGCACCGAGCCCGTGCTCATGGTGGGACCGCTGCGCATCCACACCGTGGTCGCCCTCGTCATGGTCGTGGTCGCAGTGGGTATGTTCTGCGTCCTGACGGTCCGCCGGCGTCGCCGCGGCGGCGAGACCGTCGCCGCCGACGGCGCCTTCGAGCTCTCCCCCCAGAACCCGGGGAACGGGCCCGACGAGACCGCTGTCGCTACCTCCGGCACCCCGCCCTCCGACCAGGACGAGCCCCGCACCGGATCGTAGGACCGGGCCCCCGCGCGACCGCGCGGCAGGCGCCAGGCCACGTCCGGAACCCGTCCCTCCCGACGCGCCCTGGCCGTCGGCCGAACCCTGAAGGGTCCCGCATGATTCCCCTCGACTCCCGCTTCTCCAGCCTCCCTCCCGCGCAGGGCCTCTACCGGCCCGAGAGCGAGGTCGACTCCTGCGGTGTGGCCATGGTCGCCACCCTCCGCGGCACCCCCGGGCACGACATCGTCGAGGCCGGGCTCACCGCCCTGCTCAACCTCGACCACCGCGGCGCCGTGGGCGCCGAGGAGAACACGGGCGACGGCGCGGGCATCCTGCTGCAGATGCCCGACGCCTTCCTCCGCGAGGTCTCCGGCCTCGAGCTCCCCGAGCGCGGCGCCTACGCGGCCGGCATCGGCTTCCTGCCCCGCGAGGACGCCGCCCGCGGCGAGGCCCTCGCGGCCCTCGACACGATCGCCCGGGAGGAGGGCCTGAGCGTCCTCGGCCGGCGCGAGGTCCCGATCGTCGAGTGCCTCGTGGGCCCCTCGGCGGCCGCCGTCCAGCCCCGCTTCGAGCAGGTCTTCCTCGTCGACACGGCGGGGGAGCGCACCGGCCTCGCCCTCGAGCGCGCCGCCTTCGCGGTGCGCCGCCGGTTCGAGCACACGACCGGCGCGTACTTCCCCTCGCTCTCCACCCGGGTGATGGTCTACAAGGGCATGCTCACCCCGCAGCAGCTCGCGGACTTCTACCCCGACCTCGCCGACCCGCGGATGACCACCGAGCTCGCGGTCGTCCACTCGCGCTTCTCGACGAACACCTTCCCCGCCTGGCCGCTCGCGCACCCCTTCCGCGTGCTCGCCCACAACGGCGAGATCAACACGGTCATCGGCAACCGCAACCGCGTGCGCGCGGCCGAGGGCGTCATGTCCACCGACGTGTTCGGGGAGGACTTCTCGCGGCTGCTGCCCGTGAACAGCGAGGGCGCCTCCGACTCCGCGAGCCTCGACGAGGTCCTCGAGCTGCTGCACCTCTCGGGCCGCTCCCTCCCGCACGCGCTCATGATGCTCGTGCCGGAGCCGTGGGAGAACGACCCCCACATGGACCCCGAGCTGCGCGCCTTCTACGAGTACCACGCGGCGCTCCAGGAGCCGTGGGACGGCCCCGCCTCGCTCGTCTTCACCGACGGCACCCAGGTGGGCGCCCGCCTGGACCGCAACGGACTGCGCCCCCTGCGCTACTGGATCACCGAGGACGACCTCGTCGTGCTCGGCTCCGAGACCGGCCTGCTCGACGTGCCCCGCGAGCGGATCGCCCGCACCGGCCGCGTCGCCCCGGGCGAGATCTTCCTCGTGGACCTCGAGCGCGGCGAGGTCGTCCCGAGCGACGAGGTCAAGCACGAGATCGCGACCGCGCAGCCCTACGGGCAGTGGGTCGCCGAGCAGAAGGTGCGCCTCGCGGACCTCCCGCGCCGCGAGCACATCGTCCACTCCCGCTCCTCGGTCGTGCGCCGCCAGCAGACCTTCGGCTACACGGAGGAGGAGCTGCGGGTGCTGCTCGCCCCCATGGCCGCCAAGGGCGCCGAGCCGCTCGGCGCGATGGGCACCGACACCCCGATCGCGGTGCTCTCGGACCGCCCGCGGCTCCTGTTCGACTACTTCACGCAGATGTTCGCGCAGGTGACGAACCCGCCGCTCGACTCGCTGCGCGAGGAGATCGTCACGAGCCTCGGCGTCACCATCGGCGCCTCCGGCAACCTGCTGGACGAGACGCCGGAGCATGCGCGCCAGCTCTCGCTCGACTTCCCGATCATCGACAACGACGAGCTCGCCACGATCTACGGCGTCCACACGCTCGAGGGCACCGCGGACTTCCGCGCGGCGCGCCTCAAGGGGCTGTACCACGTGGCCGGGGGAGCGCGGGCGCTCGAGGAGCGGCTCCACGAGATCTGCGAGGAGGCCGTCGCCGCGATCGACGCGGGCGCGACCTTCCTCGTGCTCACCGACCGTGACGCCAACGCGCTGCTCGCCCCGATCCCCTCGCTGCTCATGACCTCCGCCGTGCAGCACCACCTCGTGCGCACAGGCCGGCGCACCCGAGCCGCGCTCGTGGTCGAGGCGGGCGACGTGCGCGAGGTGCACCACGCGGCCCTGCTCATCGGCTACGGCGCGAGCGCCGTGAACCCGTACCTCGCGATGGAGAGCGTCGAGGACCTCGTGCGCCGCGGGGTGCTCGGCGACGTGACCCCGGAGAAGGCGGTCGCGAACCTCAACTACGCGCTCGGCAAGGGCGTCCTGAAGATCATGTCCAAGATGGGCATCGCGACCGTCGCCTCCTACCGCGGCGCGCAGATCTTCGAGGCCGTGGGCCTCGCCGAGGACTTCGCGGAGACCTGGTTCCCCGGCACCACGACCCGGATCGGCGGCATCGACCTCGAGGTCGTCGCGAAGGAGAACGCGGCGCGCCACGCGCTCGCGTACCCCGTCGAGGGCGACCAGCTCGCGCACCGCCGCCTCCCCGTGGGCGGCGAGTACCAGTGGCGCCGCGAGGGCGAGCCGCACCTGTTCACCCCGGAGACCGTCTTCCGCCTCCAGCACTCGACCCGCAGCCGCCGCTACGACGAGTTCCGGAAGTACACGGACGCCGTGGACGACCAGCACGAGCGGCTCATGACGATCCGCGGCCTGCTGCGCCTGCGCACCGGCCAGCTGAACCCCGTGCCGATCGAGGAGGTCGAGCCGGTCGAGTCGATCACCAAGCGCTTCATGACCGGCGCGATGAGCTACGGCTCGATCTCGCAGGAGGCGCACGAGACCCTCGCGATCGCGATGAACCGCCTCGGCGGCATGTCCAACAGCGGTGAGGGCGGCGAGGACCAGGAGCGCCTGCACGATCCCGAGCGCAGCAGCGCGATCAAGCAGATCGCCTCCGGCCGCTTCGGCGTGACGAGCGAGTACCTGAGCTTCGCGAAGGACATCCAGATCAAGATCGCGCAGGGCGCGAAGCCCGGCGAGGGTGGCCAGCTCCCGCCGGAGAAGGTCTACCCGTGGATCGCGCGTACCCGTCACTCGACCCCCGGGATCGGGCTCATCTCCCCGCCCCCGCACCACGACATCTACTCGATCGAGGACCTCGCCCAGCTGATCCACGACGCGAAGTCCGCGAACCCCGCGGCCCGCGTCCACGTCAAGCTCGTCTCCCGCTTCGGGGTGGGCACGGTCGCGACGGGCGTCTCGAAGGCGCATGCGGACGTCGTCCTCATCTCGGGGCACGACGGCGGCACCGGCGCGAGCCCGATGAACTCGCTCAAGCACGCGGGCACGCCCTGGGAGCTGGGCCTCGCCGAGACCCAGCAGACCCTGCTCCTGAACGGTCTGCGGGACCGCATCACCGTCCAGGTCGACGGTCAGATGAAGACCGGGCGCGATGTCGTCATCGCCGCCCTGCTGGGCGCCGAGGAGTACGGCTTCGCGACCGCCCCGCTCGTCGTCTCCGGCTGCGTCATGATGCGGGTGTGCCACCTCGACACGTGCCCCGTGGGTGTCGCGACCCAGAACCCCGAGCTGCGCGCCCGGTTCACCGGCCACGCCGATCACGTCGTGACCTTCTTCCAGTTCATCGCCGAGCAGGTGCGCGAGCATCTCGCGGCGCTGGGCCTGCGCTCCCTCGACGAGGCGGTGGGCCGCACCGACCTGCTGGGCCTCGCCGAGGACGACCGCTCCCGCAGCGAGCTCGCCCGCGCCAAGCACCGCGGGCTCGACCTCGAGGCGATCCTCGCGGCCCCCACGATCATGGAGGGCGACTTCCCGCGCCGCCGTCGCGGGCAGGACCACCACCTCGACCTCGCCGCGGACCACCCGTGGATCGAGCAGGCGCTCCCCGTCATCGAGGGGGAGCAGGAGTCCGTGCGCATCACCGACTCCATCCGCAACGTGCAGCGCACGACGGGCACCCTGCTGGGCCACGAGGTCACCCGCCGCACGGGCGGCACGGGCCTTGCGGAGGACGCGATCGTGCTCGACCTCGACGGCACCGGCGGCCAGAGCCTCGGCGCCTTCCTCCCGGCGGGCGTGACCCTCGAGCTCACGGGCGACACGAACGACTACGTGGGCAAGGGGCTCTCGGGCGGCATCGTCGCCGTGGGCCACGGCCGCGGGACGACCGGCTCGCTGACCTCCGCCGCGATCGCGGGCAACACCTGCGCCTACGGCGCCACGAGCGGGAAGCTGTTCCTCGCGGGCGCCGCGGGCGAGCGCTTCGGCGTGCGCAACTCCGGCGCGACGCTCGTGGTCGAGGGCATCGGCGACCACGGCGCCGAGTACATGACCGGCGGCGTCGTGCTCGTGCTCGGCCCCACGGGCCGCAACCTCGGCGCGGGCATGAGCGGCGGGACGCTCTTCGTGCTCGACCTCGACGAGAACGACCTGAACCCCGCGGACGCCGCGACCTTCGAGATCTCCCCGGTCCGCGAGGACCACCGGGAGTTCGTGGTCTCCGCGATCCGTGAGCACGCCCAGCGCACGGGCTCCGACCGCGCGGCCTCGCTGCTCGCGGACGAGGACGAGCTGTTCTCGCGCCTCACCGAGATCGCGCCGCGCGCGTTCCTCGAGATCACCGGCATCCGCGAGGACGCCCTCGCCGCCGGGATCGACCCCGATTCGAACGAAGTCTGGAACACCATCATGGAGGCCACCCATGGCTGATCCCCGCGGATTCCTGCGGTACCGCGAGCGTGAGCTCCCCGAGCGTCGCCCGGTCCCCGTGCGCCTCATGGACTGGCGCGAGGTCTACGAGGCCCGCGAGAAGGGCACCCTCGACGTCGTGTCCCGGCAGGCCGGACGCTGCATGAACTGCGGCATCCCCTTCTGCCACCAGGGCTGCCCGCTGGGCAACCTCATCCCCGAGTGGAACGACCTCGTGTACCGGGGCGACTGGCAGGAGGCCGCCGAGCGGCTCCACGCGACGAACAACTTCCCGGAGTTCACCGGTCGCGCCTGCCCCGCGCCCTGCGAGTCAAGCTGCGTGCTCGGCATCAACCAGCCCGCGGTGACGATCAAGAACGTCGAGGTGTCGATCATCGACCGCGCCTTCGACGAGGGCTGGGTCCAGCCCGTCGAGGCGAGCCGCCAGACGGGTCGCTCGGTCGCCGTGATCGGCTCCGGCCCCGCGGGGCTCGCGGCCGCGCAGCAGCTGACCCGGGCGGGCCACTCGGTCGTGGTGCTCGAGCGCGACGACCGCATCGGCGGCCTCCTGCGCTACGGCATCCCGGAGTTCAAGCTCGAGAAGCGCCACGTGGACCGCCGGCTGAAGCAGATGCGGGCCGAGGGCACGCGCTTCCGCACGGGAGTGGACGTGGGCGGCGAGGGCGAGGGCGCGATGAGCGTCGAGGACCTGCGCAGCCGCTTCGACGCGGTGCTCGTGGCGACGGGCTCCTCCGCGCCGCGCGACCTGCCCGTCCCCGGCCGCGAGGCCGCGGGCATCTTCCCGGCGATGGAGTACCTCACCCAGGCCAACCGGCTCGTGGAGGGGGACACGCTCGACGCGCCGATCTCCGCGGAGGGCAAGGACGTCGTCATCATCGGCGGCGGCGACACCGGCGCCGACTGCCTGGGCACCGCGCTGCGCCAGGGCGCGCGCTCGGTCACCACGCTGGCGATCGGCACGCAGCCGCCGGTCGAGCGCGACGAGAGCCATCCGTGGCCCACGCACCCCGTGCTCTTCGAGGTGACGACCGCGCACGAGGAGGGCGGCGACCGCTCCTTCCTCGCCTCCACGACCGGCTTCGAGGTCGGCGAGGACGGCGCCGTCACGGGCCTGCGCGTGGCGCGGACCCAGTACCGCGACGGCAAGCGGCTCCCGACCCCGGGCACCGACCAGGTGCTCCCGGCGACGCTCGTCCTCGTGGCCATGGGCTTCACCGGTCCGCAGCAGGAGGGGCTGGTCGAGCAGCTCGGTCTCGCGACCACCTCCCGCGGCAACATCGAGCACGACGACAGCTGGGAGACGAGCGTCCCCGGCGTCTTCACCGCGGGCGACTGCGCGCGCGGTCAGAGCCTCATCGTCTGGGCCATCGCGGAGGGTCGCAGCGCGGCCGCCGCGGTGGACCGCCACCTCATGGGCGCGAGCTCCCTCCCGGCGCCTGTCCACGCCGGGGAGACCGCGCTCACGGTGTGAAAGACTAGGCTCTGATCACGCGATGCTGCGTCCCCCGAGGCGGAGCGTCCCCACTCCGCCTTGGCCCGCGGCCCCTACAGGAACAACAGATGGGTTGACATGCGAAAAGCGAAGATCGTCTGCACACTCGGTCCGGCGACGAACACGTATGAGCAGATCCGTACCCTGATCGAGTCCGGGATGAACGTCGCCCGGATGAACCTCAGCCACGGCTCTCACGCGGACCACGAGCAGGTGTACGCGAACATCCGGCGCGCGGCCGAGGACCTCGGCCAGAACGTGGCGATCCTCGTCGATCTGCAGGGCCCCAAGATCCGTCTGGGGAAGTTCGAGGACGGCCCGCACTTCCTCGAGGTGGGTGACACCTTCACGATCACGGTCGACGACATCGTCGGCACCAAGGACCGCGTCTCGACCACCTTCAAGGGCCTCCCGGGCGACTGCCGCCCCGGCGACGTGCTCCTGATCGACGACGGCAAGGTCTCGGTGCGCGTCACCGACGTCTCCGACACCGACGTCACCACCGTCGTCGAGGTCCCCGGGCCCGTGTCCAACAACAAGGGCATCAACCTCCCCGGCGTCGCCGTGTCCGTCCCCGCCATGAGCGAGAAGGACATCGACGACCTCCGCTGGGGCCTGAACCTCGGTGCGGACCTCATCGCGCTGTCCTTCGTGCGCGATGCGCACGACATGGACGACGTGCTGCGGATCATGCAGGAGGAGGGGCGCCGCGTCCCGGTCATCGCGAAGATCGAGAAGCCGCAGGCCGTGCGCGCGCTGCGCTCGATCGTGGGCGCCTTCGACGGCATCATGGTCGCCCGCGGCGACCTCGGCGTCGAGCTCCCCTTCGAGCAGGTCCCGCTCGTGCAGAAGCGCGCGATCGAGCTGGCCCGCCGCAACGCGAAGCCGGTCATCGTCGCGACCCAGGTGCTCGAGTCGATGATCGAGAGCCCGCGCCCCACCCGCGCCGAGGCCTCCGACTGCGCCAACGCCATCCTCGACGGCGCGGACGCCGTCATGCTCTCCGGCGAGACCAGCGTCGGCAAGTACCCCTTCGAGGCGGTGCGGACCATGGCCCGCATCATCACGAACACCGAGGAGAACGGTGCGGACCGCATCCTCCCGCTCGGCACCATCCCGCACACCCGCGGCGGCGCCATCACCCGCGCGGCGGCGGAGATCGGCGACCAGCTCTCCGCGCAGTACCTGGTGACCTTCACGGAGTCCGGCGACACGGCCCGTCGTCTCGCGCGTCTGCGCCCGACGATCCCCCTCATCGCGCTGACCCCGTACCCCGAGGTCGCGCGTCAGCTCGAGCTGTCCTGGGGCACCGAGACGCACCTCGTCCCGATGCAGAAGGACACCGACGCGATGGTCTCCGTCGTGGACGAGCTGCTGCGCGAGCAGAAGGGCCTGCAGAAGAACGATCTCGTCATCGTCGCCGCCGGCTCGCCCCCCGGGGTCCACGGCTCGACGAACACGCTGCGCGTGCACCGCATCGGTGACCTCGACGGCACCGAGTCCGCCCGCATCGAGGCGGACCGCATCGCCTCCGGTCTGGACAACTGACACCGACGACGCCCCCGGAGGGCCCGCGAGGGCCCTCCGGGGGCGTCGTCGTCGGGTCCTCGGCGGGGGCAGGCGGCCCTCGCCGCGGTACCGGATGCGGGACTCGAACCCGCACGCCCTCACGGACAGCGCATTTTGAGTGCGCCGCGTCTACCATTCCGCCAATCCGGCTCGTCCACCCCGGAAACGGGGCTGGACTAGGATAGCGCCGATGACCATCCGTCCCGTGCACCGCCGAGCGCGGCCGCGCGCTGCCGACGTGCAGCGCGGAGCATCGCTCCCGCGGCAGGTGCGGGACCCTTTCCCGAGACACAGGGTGACATGAACGACGACACCACCACGCTTCCCGACGACGCCCCGGAGCAGACCGGCACCGAGGACGCGGCCGCCCGCCGCACGGCGGTGGTCGCGGAGGACGAGAGCCTCATCCGCATGGACATCGTCGAGACCCTGACCGAGGCGGGCTTCGAGGTGCTGGCCGCCGTGGGCGACGGCGAGAGCGCCGTGGAGAAGACCCGCGAGCTGCGCCCCGACGTCGTCGTCATGGACGTGAAGATGCCGCAGACCGACGGCGTCACCGCCGCGGCGAGGATCGGCGAGGAGAACCTCGCGCCGGTCGTCATGCTGACGGCCTTCTCCCAGACCGAGCTCGTCGAGCGGGCCCGTGACGCCGGCGCCATGGCCTACGTGGTCAAGCCCTTCACCCCGGCGGACCTGCTCCCGGCGGTGGAGATCGCGATCTCCCGCTACCAGCAGATCGTGCAGCTCGAGTCCGAGATCGCGGACCTCGGCGAGCGGTTCGAGACCCGCAAGCGCGTGGACCGCGCGAAGGGCCTGCTGCAGACCAACATGGGCCTCTCGGAGCCCGAGGCCTTCCGCTGGATCCAGAAGACGTCCATGGACCGTCGTCTCACGATGCGCGAGGTCGCCGACGCGGTCGTCGACCAGCTCGGCGGTCAGTCCAAGGAGTGATGCGAGGGCCGTCCCCGCCCTCAGGGCGGGACGGCCCTCCCGTCGCGCCGCGGGGGAGCGGCGCACCACGAGGAGCGGGGGAGCAGGGGGACCATGGCCATCTCACGTCGCCGCCTCATGCGCGGGCTCGGGATCGGGGCGCTCGGGGTCGGGGCGCTCTCCGCCTGCGACCAGCTGCCCTCCCGCGGGAGGGGCCGGCGGAAGGCGACGACCCCGCCGCCCACCGGCGTCGCCCTCGGCGAGCCGGAGACCCCGCTCGTGATCGCCTCGATCGGCGCCTCCCACGGCCGCACCGCGCAGTGGGAGCGTCCGATCTCCCTCGCGGTGCAGGAGGCGCTCACGGACGTCGACGCCCGCTGGGACGGGCTCTTCGGCCAGGAGGTCACCGGTCCGGAGCGCCACGTCCAGGAGGCGGCGGGCGAGGACCTCGCCGGGGTGGTCGCGGACTGGCAGGAGCAGGGCGTCACCGCCGTCGTCAGCTCGCTGGACGAGGACGCGCTCGTCGCCGCGATGCCCCTGTTCGCGGAGGCGGGGATGGTGGTCGTCGACGTCGCGACGGCGGGGATGAGCGTGCGGGAGGACGCGGTGCAGGACGCGGGCCTGCTGTTCCGCCTCGCACCGAGCACGCGGGCGATCGCCGCGCTCTACGCCGAGGAGGCGTGGTCCGGGTCGAGCGACCGCGGGGGCCGCCCCGGGACCGTCGCGATCGTCTCCGAGGACACCGCCCAGGGCCACAGCCTCCGCGACGAGATGAAGCTGATCCTGGACCCGATGTCCGGCTCGATCGTCCTGGAGTCCTTCCACGAGCCGGGCGAGCTCGGCGACGTGGGGAAGCTCGTGGAACAGATCATCGAGAAGAAGCCCGCCCTGCTCGTGGTCCACGGCGGCCCGGAGTCCGGGGCGCTGCTCTCCGCTCTCCAGGAGGCCACGACGGACGAGAACGGCCGCTCGGACCTCCAGCTGCCCGTGCGCCTCTCCCCGGGCGGCACCGTGGACCAGTCCGAGGCGGGGCTGGTCGCCGAGGCGATGACCCGCGCCACGGGCTACGAGCCCGGCGGCGATCTCACCGACGTTCACGTGAACATGATGCTCAACGCGGACTCGACCCTCCAGAGGAGCAGCTACGCCTACTCCCAGCAGGCCTACGACGCGGTCGTGATCCTCTGCCTCGCGGCCTACCAGGCGCTGTCCGTGGTGGGCACGGCGATCGCCGCGCAGGTGCCGGTGGTGCTCACGGGCGCCGAGGAGTGCGAGGACTACGGGACGTGCCGCTCGGCGCTGCGCGACGCGCTGATCGCGGGCGGCACGACGACCGTCTCCTACCAGGGACGGTCGGGCGCGATCGAGCTCGGGGCCGATCGCGACGCCCGCACGGGGCAGCTGCGCACGTACTCCTTCACCGGGACCGGGGCGCTCGAGGCGCCCTCCGCGACGGGCTTCGAGGTCCCCGCCTGAGCGCGGACCGGGTCGAGCGGGTCCCGGCCGCCTCAGCGCGGCGGCAGGAGCATGGTCTGCACCGTGACGGTGCTCAGGAGCGCACCGGCCTCGTCGTGCACGTCCACGAGGTAGCTGGCCGTCTGCCGGCCGGAATGGCGCACGGTGCACACGGCGCGCACCTCGCCGGCCCTCCCCGAGCGGTGGTGCAGCGCGGAGACGGAGGTCCCCACGGCCTGCGCCCCCTCGCCGTGCACCTCACGTGCCCGCAGGATCGCCGCGAAGGACGCGACCGACTCCGCGAGCGCGATCGTGGCCCCGCCGTGGAGCAGGCCGGCGGGCTGGGTGTTCCCCGCGACCGGCATCGTCATGACGCCGCCGTCGGCGCCGAGCGAGACCAGGCGCATGCCCAGGAGCTCCACGAGCGTGCCGCGCGTGGACTCCTCGAGCTGGGTGCGCAGGCCCTCGGGCATCGCGGCGAGCGGGGTGCCGGGGGAGTCCGCGGCGGCCGGGCGGGGAAGCTGTTCGTCCATGCCCCGAGCGTGCCACAACGGCCCGGCCTGCGAGGCCCGGGCCCGCGACGGTTGCGGTTCCGGGGGACGGGCGGATGTCGCCCGGGCGTGGGAGGATGCTCGCCATGAGCGCGAGCGACATCACCGACGCCCCCGGGACCACCGACCCCGGGGAGCGGCGCATCCTCCTCATCGACGGCCACGCGATGGCCTTCCGCGCCTTCTTCGCGCTGCCGGCGGACGGCTTCAGCGACGGCCGCGGGCAGGCGACGAACGCCGTCTACGGGTTCACGCGCATGATCTTCAACGTCGTCCAGTCGGAGCGGCCCACCCACGTGGTCGTGGCCTTCGACCTGCCCGGCGGCACCTTCCGCGACCGGATCTACGACCAGTACAAGGCCGGCCGCGACGAGACCCCGCAGGAGTTCAAGGGGCAGATCGGACTCATCCAGCAGGTGCTCGACGCGCTCGGCGTCGCCTGGCACACCGTGCCGGACTACGAGGCGGACGACATCATCGCGACCCTCGCCACGCGCAACGCCGCGGAGGGCATCGAGGTCTCGATCGTCTCGAGCGACCGCGACGCGATCCAGCTCGTGGGGGAGCGGGTCACCCTGCTCCAGCCCGTCAAGGGCGTCACCGAGATGAAGCGCATGACCCCGGCCGCGGTCGAGGAGAAGTACGGCATCCCGCCGGAGCGCTACCCGGACCTCGCCGCCCTCGTCGGCGAGCAGGCGGACAACCTCCCCGGGGTGCCGGGCGTGGGCCCCAAGACCGCGGCGAAGTGGATCGTGCAGTACGGCGACCTCCCGGGCATCCTCGCCCATGCCGAGGAGATCAAGGGCAAGGCGGGCCAGTCCCTGCGCGACCACGTCGAGGACGTCGAGCGCAACCGCCGGATGAACGCCGCCGTCACCGATCTCGACCTCCCCCCGCTCGAGGGCTGCCTGCTGGGCCGCGGCGACGCCGCGGCCGCGAGCGCCGTCTTCGACGACCTCGCCTTCGGCCCGACCATCCGCAAGGACCTCCCGGCGGTGCTGCTCGACGCGAGCACCGCGGAGGACGCGGCCGCCGAGGCCGCGCGCGAGCTGCCGCCGATCTCCCGCCCCGGCTCCGAGGATCTGCCCGCCCTGCTCGAGGGCGAGCTCGCCGGCGGCGCCGCGCTCGTCGTGGAGGGACGCTGGGAGCTCGGGGAGGGCGACGCCCACCAGCTGGCGCTCGCCACCGAGGAGTCGATCGCCGTGATCGACCTCGCCGGGCTGGACGACACCGCCGAGCGGGCCCTCGCCGCCTGGCTCGCGGACGCCGGCATCCCGAAGTCCGCTCACGACACGAAGCTCGCGACCCATCAGCTGGCAGGGCGCGGGCTCGAGGTCGCCGGCTGGGCGACGGACCTCGCGATCGCCGAGTTCCTGTGCCGTCCCGACCAGCGCCCCGTGGACGTCGCCGCGCTCGCGCTGCGCCACCTCCAGGAGGACCTCCAGGTGACGACCGCGGCGGCGCAGCAGGAGCTCGACCTCGGGGCCGGCGACGAGGACGCCGCCGCCCGTGATGCCGAGCAGCTCGGCCGCACCGCGGACGCCGTCCGACGGCTCGCGGAGTTGCTGCGGGCCGAGCTCGAGGAGCGCGGGGCGACCTCCCTGCACGACGACCTCGAGCTGCCGCTGTCCCAGGTGATCCGGGTCATGGAGGCCGCCGGGATCGCGGTCGAGGACACGGTGCTCGCGGAGCTCGACGCCGAGCACGAGACCCGGCAGGCGGAGGTCGCCGAGTCGGCCTTCTCCCACCTCGACGGCGATCGCATCAACCTCGGCTCGCCCAAGCAGCTCCAGGAGGTGCTCTACGAGCGCCTGGGCCTGCCCAAGGGTCGCCGCACGAAGACGGGCTACAGCACGAACGCGGAGACCCTCGCGGACCTCCTCGACAAGACGCAGCACCCCTTCCTGGTGGACCTGCTCGCGCACCGCGACGTGACGAAGATGCGGCAGATCATCGACACCCTGCGGCGGTTCATCGCCGCGGACTCGCGCATCCACACGACCTTCCACCAGAACATCGCGGCGACCGGCCGGCTCTCCTCGAACAACCCGAACCTCCAGAACATCCCGGCCCGCACCGAGGAGGGGCGCCGGATCCGCTCGGCCTTCCGCCGCTCCGACGGCTACGTCGCGCTCATGACGGCGGACTACTCGCAGATCGAGATGCGGATCATGGCCCACCTCTCCGAGGACGAGGGGCTCATCGAGGCCTTCAACTCGGGGGAGGACCTCCACCGCTTCGTCGCCTCGCGCGTGTTCTCCGTGGAGCCGGAGGAGGTCGACGGCGCCATGCGCTCGAAGACCAAGGCCGTGAGCTACGGCCTCGCCTACGGGCTCTCCGCCTTCGGCCTCGCCCGGCAGCTGCGCATCTCCCAGGGGGAGGCGACGGCGCTGCGCGACGGCTACTTCGAGCGCTTCGGCGGGGTGCGCGACTACCTCCGCGAGAGCGTCGAGAAGGCCCGTGCGACGGGCTACACCGAGACGATCCTCGGTCGCCGCCGCTACCTCCCGGACCTCACGAGCGACAACCGCCAGCGCCGCGAGAACGCCGAGCGCGTCGCGCTGAACTCGCCGATCCAGGGCAGCGCGGCGGACATCATCAAGCTCGCCATGCTGCGGGTGGACGCGCTGCTGCGCGAGCACGGCCTCGCCTCACGGGTGCTGCTCCAGGTGCACGACGAGCTCGTGCTCGACGTCGCCGAGGGCGAGGAGCAGCGGCTGCGCGAGCTCGTCGCCGAGGGGATGGGCTCCGCGTACACGCTCTCGGTGCCGCTGGAGGTGGGCATCGGCGTGGGCGAGGACTGGCTCGCCGCCGCCCACTGATCCCGGCGGCGGACCGGACCGCGTGCAGGAGGTCACAGTCCGCATCCGCGCAGGGGAGGGCTGCGTCCTCGCACGGAGCGGGCGCGGCTGGTAAGGTGACGGGGGTCTGTGCGCCTTCGCGCATCGATCCGCCCCCACGGATCGCCCCCGAGCACGGCTCAGCCCGAGCACGGATCAGGGTGGTCCCGAACGGGCACTGCACGTCCACCGTACCTACTCATTCCTGTCCCGACGGAGTTCCTGACTACATGACCGAGACCACGACCCCCCAGATCGCCATCAACGACATCGGCGGCGCCGACGAGCTCATGGCCGCCATCGATGCCACCATCAAGTACTTCAACGATGGCGACATCGTCGAGGGCACCGTGGTGAAGGTCGATCACGACGAGGTCCTCCTGGACATCGGCTACAAGACCGAGGGCGTCATCCCCTCGCGCGAGCTGTCCATCAAGCACGACGTCGACCCCGGCGAGGTCGTCGGCGTCGGCGACGAGATCGAGGCCCTCGTCCTCCAGAAGGAGGACAAGGAAGGCCGTCTGATCCTGTCCAAGAAGCGCGCCCAGTACGAGCGCGCCTGGGGCACGATCGAGCAGATCAAGGAAGACGAGGGCGTCGTCACCGGTCGCGTCATCGAGGTCGTCAAGGGCGGCCTCATCGTCGACATCGGCCTGCGCGGCTTCCTCCCCGCCTCCCTCGTCGAGATGCGTCGCGTCCGCGACCTCCAGCCGTACGTCGGCCAGGAGATCGAGGCGAAGATCATCGAGCTCGACAAGAACCGCAACAACGTGGTCCTGTCGCGCCGCGCCTACCTGGAGGAGACCCAGTCCGCGGTCCGCTCCGACTTCCTGCAGACCCTCCAGAAGGGCCAGGTCCGCGAGGGCGCCGTGTCCTCGATCGTCAACTTCGGCGCGTTCGTCGACCTGGGCGGCGTGGACGGCCTCGTGCACGTCTCCGAGCTGTCCTGGAAGCACATCGACCACCCGTCCGAGGTCGTCGAGGTCGGTCAGAAGGTCAAGGTCGAGGTCCTGGACGTCGACATGGACCGCGAGCGCGTCTCCCTGTCGCTGAAGGCGACCCAGGAGGACCCCTGGCAGCTCTTCGCCCGCACCCACGCCATCGGCGAGGTCGTGCCCGGCAAGGTCACCAAGCTGGTCCCCTTCGGCGCGTTCGTCCGCGTCGAGGACGGCATCGAGGGCCTCGTGCACATCTCCGAGCTGGCCCAGCGTCACGTGGATCTGCCCGAGCAGGTCGTCACCGTGGACCAGGACGTCTTCGTCAAGGTCATCGACATCGACCTCGAGCGTCGCCGGATCTCGCTGTCCCTCAAGCAGGCCAACGAGGGCGTGGACCCGGAGGGTGACGACTCGACCTTCGATCCCGCGCTCTACGGCATGGCCGCCGAGTACGACGCCAACGGGGAGTACAAGTACCCCGACGGCTTCGACCCGGAGACCAACGAGTGGCTCGAGGGCTACGACGCCCAGCGCGAGGAGTGGGAGGCCCAGTACGCGGCCGCCTACGAGCGCTGGACCGCGCACAAGGCCCAGGTCGCCGAGGCGATCAAGGCTGACGAGGAGTCCGCGAACGCCCCGGCGGCGAGCGCCTCGACCTCCTCGTCCTCCTCGGCCCCTGCGGCCCCGGCGCAGGCGTCCTACCAGTCGGCGTCGTCGGACGAGGGCACCCTCGCCTCCGACGAGGCGCTGGCGGCGCTCCGCGCGAAGCTCACCGGCAACTGATCCCCTGATCAGCGCCCGCTCCGGCGGGCACGCCTGAGGAACGGCCCGATCCCCGGAAGGGGGTCGGGCCGTTCCGCGTCCCGGGGGAGGGGCAGGTCGCCGCGAGTGCTCGCGGGCGTGCACACTAGGGGCATGAACACCGGTTTCGACGAGTCCCCGATCCACAGCTGGCTCACCGACATGGACGGCGTGCTCGTCCACGAGCAGTCCGCCCTCCCCGGCGCGGCAGAGTTCATCGCCGAGCTCCAGCGCTGCGGTCGGCCCTTCCTCGTGCTGACGAACAACTCGATCTTCACCCCGCGCGATCTCGCGGCCCGGCTCTCCCGCGCGGGCATCGAGCTGCCCGAGGAGTCGATCTGGACGAGCGCGCTGGCGACCGCCCGCTTCCTCGCGGAGCAGGAGCCCGGGGCGAGCGCCTACGTGATCGGCGAGGCCGGGCTCACGAGCGCCATGCACCAGGAGGGCTTCATCCTCTCCGACACCGACGTGGACTTCGTGGTGCTCGGCGAGACCCGCACCTACTCCTTCGAGGCGATCACCCGGGCGATCCGCCTCGTGGGGCAGGGCGCGAAGTTCATCGCCACGAACCCCGACGTCACCGGGCCGAGCGCCGAGGGGCCGCTGCCGGCCACGGGATCCGTCGCCGCGATGATCACCGCCGCGACCGGGATCTCCCCGTACTACGTGGGCAAGCCGAACCCGCTCATGATGCGCACCGCGCTGAACCGGATCGGGGCGCACTCGGAGACCTCCGTGATGATCGGCGACCGGATGGACACCGACGTGAAGTCCGGCCTCGAGGCGGGCATGCGCTCGATCCTCGTGATGACGGGCTCGACGCGCGCCGACCAGATCGAGCAGTACCCCTACCGGCCCACCGTGGTGCTGGACGGCATCGCCGATGTCGTCCCGCTCGTCGAGCAGCTCACCCCCGGGATCTCCGAGGAGCTGGGCGAGGACTGACCCGGTCCGGGCCCGGAGCCGGGGAGACAGGCGCTCCCGGCGCTCCGGGACCCGGCCGACGGGCCGCCCGGGGCGCTCTGGACGAGGAGGCCGGGGCCTGCGGCGACGTGAGAGAATCGGGGCCATGCTGCGCTGGCTCACGGCCGGGGAATCCCACGGCCCCTCCCTCATCTCCCTGCTCGACGGCGTCCCCGCCGGGATCGAGCTGACCGGCGACGACCTGCGGGCGGCGCTCGCACGTCGTCGCCTCGGCCACGGCCGCGGGAGCCGTCAGAAGTTCGAGCAGGACGTGCTCACGATCCACGGCGGTCTCCGCCACGGGCTCACGATCGGCTCCCCGCTCGCGATCGAGATCGCGAACTCCGAGTGGCCCAAGTGGGAGAAGGTCATGAGCGCGGACCCGGTGCCGCGCGAGGATCTCGTGGTGGACGCCGGCACCGGCGACGAGCGGGAGATCGCCCGGAACCGGCCGCTCACCCGCCCCCGTCCCGGCCACGCCGACCTCTCCGGCATGCTCAAGTACGGCTTCGAGGACGCCCGTCCGGTGCTCGAGCGGGCGAGCGCCCGCGAGACCGCCGCGCGCGTGGTCGCCGGCCGGGTCGCCGCCGCCCTCCTCGAGCAGGCCGCGGGCATCCGCCTCGTCTCCCACACGCTCTCCGTGGGCGCCGTGCGCGTCCCCGAGGACGCCCCGCTGCCCGCGCCCGAGGACGCCGCACGCCTGGACGAGGATCCGCTGCGCTGCTTCCACGCGGAGACCTCCGCGGCGATGGTCGCGGAGGTCGACGCCGCGAAGGAGGACGGCGACACCCTGGGCGGCATCGTCGAAGTGCTCGCCTACGGCGTTCCCGTCGGCCTCGGCTCGCACACGCAGTGGGACCGCAAGCTCGACGGTCGGCTCGCCCAGGCCGTCATGTCGATCCAGGCGATGAAGGGCGTGGAGATCGGCGACGGCTTCGCGACCGCCGCCCGCCGCGGCTCCGCCGCCCACGACGAGATCCTCGTCCCGCAGGAGGACGGCTTCGGCCGCGTCACGAACCGCGCCGGCGGTCTCGAGGGCGGCATGAGCAACGGCCAGGTGATCCGCGTGCGCGGCGCCCTCAAGCCGATCTCGACCGTCCCGCGCGCGCTGCGGACCGTCGACGTCGCCACGGGCGGCGAGGCCACCGCGAACCATCAGCGCTCGGACGTGTGCGCCGTCGCTCCCGCCGCCGTGATCGCGGAGGCCGTCGTCGCGCTGACCCTCGCCGACGCCCTCCTCGAGAAGGCCGGCGGCGACAGTATCGAGGAGATCCGCGCGCACCTCGCGGGCACCGCGGAGCTGCAGGAGCACCTGAGCGCACGGCGCCCGGACCCGGCCTCGTGAACGACGGGCCCGGGACCGGGCCGCTCGTCATCCTCATGGGGCCGATGGCGGCAGGGAAGACGAGCGTGGGGCGGTCCCTCGCCGCGCGCCTCGGCGTGCCCTTCGCCGACCTCGACGAGCTCATCGTCGCCGCCGCCGGCCGCGGCATCCCGGCGATCTTCGAGGACCGCGGCGAGAAGGGGTTCCGCGCGCTCGAGGCGGAGGTCCTCGCCCGCGCCCTCGAGGAGCAGCCCGGGGTGCTCGCCCTGGGCGGCGGTGCCCCGCTCCGCCCGGAGTCCGGGGAGCGGCTCCGCGGCCGGCCCGTGGTGCTGCTCGAGATCGACGAGCAGGCCGCGGCGCGTCGTCTGGGCCGCGGCGCGGGCCGGCCGATGCTCGCGGGGGACGACCCGCTCGAGCGCTGGCGGCGCCTCATGGAGGAGCGGGGTCCCGTCTACCGCGACCTCGCCGCGCACCGGGTCGACGCCGGCCGCGGGAGCCCCGGGCACGTGGCCCGCACCATCATCAGCACGCTGGGGCTGTCGGCCCCCGGCGCCGAGGAGGAGAACGCATGAGCACCACCACGATCCCCGTGACCACACCGACCGGCGGCTACGACGTGCTCGTGGGCCGCGGTCTCCTCGCCGAGATCCCGGCGCTCGTGCCCGAGGCGACGCGTCGCGTGCTGATCGTGCACCAGCCGCCGCTGCGGGAGGTCGCCGAGCAGATCCGCGAGAGCCTCGTCGGCTCCGGCCGGGAGGCCTTCGCCGCGGAGATCCCCGACGGCGAGGAGGCGAAGACCGCCCAGGTCGCCGGGTTCCTGTGGGGCGTGTGCGGGCAGGCGGAGATCGGCCGCCAGGATCTCGTGATCGGCCTCGGAGGCGGCGCCGCGACGGACCTCGCGGGCTTCGTCGCCGCGTCCTGGCTGCGTGGCATCGCGGTGCTCCAGGTGCCCACCACGGTCGCCGCGATGGTCGACGCCGCCGTCGGCGGGAAGACCGGGATCAACACCTCCGAGGGCAAGAACCTCGTGGGCGCCTTCCACCCGCCGATCGCCGTCGTCGAGGACCTCGACGTGCTCGCGGGCCTCGGCGGGAACGATGTCGCGGCGGGGCTCGCCGAGGTGGTCAAGGGGGGCTTCATCGCCGACGAGCGGATCCTCGAGATCATCGAGGAGGACCCCCGGGCCGTCCTCGACGTCACCTCCGACGCCTTCCGGGAGGTCGTCGAGCGCAAGATCCGGATCAAGGCCCGCGTGGTCTCCGAGGACCTCACCGAGCAGGGGAACCGCGAGATCCTCAACTACGGCCACACCCTCGGCCATGCGATCGAGCGCAACGAGCGCTACCAGTGGCGCCACGGCGCCGCCGTCGCGGTCGGGATGATGTTCGCCGCGGAGCTCTCGCACCTCGCGGGCAAGCTCTCCGAGGCGGACGTGGACCGCCACCGCTCGGTGCTCACCTCCCTCGGCCTGCCGACGACCTACCGCGACCGCCAGTGGCCGAAGCTCGAGGACGCCATGAAGCGGGACAAGAAGACCCGCGCGGGCGTGCTGCGCTTCGTGGTCCTGGACCGCATCGGGACCGTCAGCCGCCTCGAGGGGCCGGACCCGGCCCTCCTGCTCGCCGCCTACGCGGCCGTCACCGCGGACTGACCGTCATGGCCGCCCCGACCCTCACCGTGCGCGGCACGGAGCTCGGCGCCGGAAGGCCCGAGATCATCGTGCCCGTCGCCGGGGACGACGAGGCCGCGCTGCTCACGCACCTCGCGGCCGCCCGGCGGGCGCCGGCGCGGATCGTCGAATGGCGCACCGACCGCTTCGCCCGCGGGGCCGGCACCGCCGAGCACCGGGCGGCCGTGCTCGCGGCGCTGCCCGGGGTGCGGGAGGCGCTCGGCCCGGAGCGCGCGCTCCTGCTCACGCTGCGCACGAGCGCCGAGGGCGGGGACCGGGAGATCACCGATGACGATCTCGCCGCCCTCCTGATCGGTGCGATCCGGGCCTCCTCCCCGGACGGCGCGCCGCTCGTGGACCTCGTCGACGTGGAGACCGCGCGGGACGCGGGCGCCGTGCGCGCCGTGGTCGAGGAGGCCCGTGCGCGCGGGGTGGCCGTCGTCGGCTCCTTCCACGACTTCACCGGCACCCCGGGGGAGGCGCGGATCGTGGAGATCCTGCGCGGTCAGCGGGCGCTCGGAGCGGACCTCCCCAAGGTCGCCGTGACCCCGCGCGATGCGCGGGACGTGCTCGCGCTGCTCGGGGCGAGCCTCACGGTCGCAGCCGACGCCGCGGGGCCGCACCTCGCGATCTCCATGGGGTCGCTCGGCGCGGTGAGCCGGGTCGCCGCGGAGACCTTCGGCAGCGCGGCGACCTTCGCGAGCGCGGGCGAGGCCTCCGCCCCCGGTCAGCTGGATGCCGAGGACGTCTCGCGCCTCCTCGCCCTGCTGCGTCCCTGATCCCCGGATCCTGACAGGGGGATCAGCGCCGCTCGGGATCGGCGGGGTCCCGGAACGGGTTGATGCCGTCGAGGGCGACGTCCTGGCCGAGCACCCGGTCCTCGTACGCGGCGGCGTCGTCGTCGGCGATCGTGACGTCGTCCGCGAGGTCGTCGTGGCCGACGCCGACCACGGGGACCGTGCCGGTCTCCGCGGCGACGCGGGACCGCTCGCTGCGACGCACCCGCCGCACGAACGCCTTCATCTGCGCCGCGGACATCGTCACCTGCCAGCCGCCGTGCGCGGGGAGCGTCCAGCGCCGCCAGGCGGCGAGCCCGGCGAGCAGGGCACCTGCGGCGACCGCGACGAGCACCCACGCGGCCGGCACGTGCAGAGCCACGACGCCCCACGTGCCCACGGCGGTGATCAGGGCGCCCGTCGCGTAGAGCGGGCCGCCGCCGAAGATCGCCGGGATCCGCCCCACGAGCACGTCCCGGATCACCCCGCCGCCCACCGCGCTCGTCACGCCGAGCAGGATCGCCGGCAGCGGGTCCAGCCCGTAGCCGATGGCCTTCGCGGTGCCGGTCGCGGCCCACAGCGCCATCGCCATGATGTCCAGCACCGTCACGAGGTGTCGCCACCAGGCGCCCTCGGGGGAGAGCAGGAAGGTGACCGCGGAGCCCGCGAGCGCGCACGTGAGGTAGCCGGCGCCGGAGAACGCCGCGGGCGTGCCGTAGTCCAGCACGAGGTCGCGCACGATCCCGCCGCCGAGCGCCGCGACGATCCCGATGATCGCGAAGCCCACGGCGTCGAAGTTCAGGCGCGCCGCGAGGGCGCCCGCCGCGACGCCCATGATGAACACGCCGAGCAGGTCCAGGGCGCGCAGGAGGTCGTTGGAGACCAGGAGCTGCAGAGGATCCACGGGCCCGACGGTAGTCGCCCGGGGGCGGGCGCGCCCGTGGTCGTCGGTGAGAGGTGCCGGGCACCACTCCGCCGGTGGGACGGCGGGGGACGCGCCCCGTAGCATCGGGGCCATGGAGCGCACCGCCACCCGCGAGGGGTCCCCCGTCCGTCTCGGGCTCACGGGCGGCATCGGCGCCGGGAAGTCCACCGTCGCCGCGATCTGGCGGGAGCGGGGCCTGCGCGTGGTCGACCTCGACGCGCACTCCCGGGCGGTGCTCGACGTGCCCGGCGCCGGGGTCGAGGAGGCGATCGCCCGCTTCGGCGAGGAGTACCGGCAGGACTCCGGGACCGTGGACCGCGCGGCGCTCGCCCGCCTCGTCTTCGCCGACCCCGGCGCCCGTGCGGACCTCGAGGCGATCGTGCTGGGCCGCGTCGACGAGGCCGTCGCCGCGGAGGAGGTGCAGGCGCGGGAGGCGGGGGAGGGCGTCGTCGTGCACGACAGCCCGCTGCTGCTCGAGAAGCGTCACGACGCGGGGGACCGCTATGCCGCCGTGGTCGCCGTGCTCGCGCGGCGCGAGGACCGCATCGACCGGGTGGTCCGCGACCGGGGGCGGGAGCGGGGCTACGCGGAGTCGGTCATGGCGGCCCAGGTGAGCGACCTCGAGCGGATTCGCCGCGCGGACCGCCTGGTGCTGAACACGGGGGACGAGCAGGTGCTGCGAGGGCGGGCGCTGCACGCCCTCGAGGCGGTGCTCGCGGAGCTCGGCGTGTCGTCGGTCGGCCCTGCGACGTAGGCTCGACCCATGCGTCCTGTCACCGATCTCGTCCGTTCCGAGCATCCCTTCGAGGTCGTCTCCGAGTACACGCCCTCCGGCGACCAGCCTGCCGCGATCGACGAGCTCGCGCGCCGCATCGAGAGCGGCGAGCAGGACGTCGTGCTGCTCGGCGCGACCGGCACCGGCAAGTCCGCGACGACCGCCTGGCTGATCGAGAAGCTCCAGCGGCCCACCCTGGTGATGGCGCACAACAAGACTCTCGCCGCGCAGCTCGCGAGCGAGTTCCGCGACCTGCTGCCCAACAACGCGGTCGAGTACTTCGTCTCCTACTACGACTACTACCAGCCCGAGGCGTACGTCCCGCAGTCGGACACCTACATCGAGAAGGACTCCTCGGTGAACGCGGAGGTCGAGCGGCTCCGGCACAGCGCGACCAACTCGCTGCTCACCCGCCGAGACGTCGTCGTGGTCTCCTCCGTCTCCTGCATCTACGGCCTGGGCACGCCGCAGGAGTACGTGGACCGGATGGTGCAGCTGAGCCGCGGCGACCAGGTGGACCGCGACGAGCTGCTGCGCCGCTTCGTGGACATGCAGTACGACCGCAACGATGTCGCCTTCGAGCGCGGCACCTTCCGGGTGCGCGGCGACACCGTCGAGATCATCCCGATGTACGAGGAGCTCGCGATCCGCATCGAGTTCTTCGGGGACGAGATCGACGCGCTCTACACGCTGCACCCGATGACGGGGGAGGTCATCCGCGAGGAGGACCACATCCACATCTTCCCCGCCTCCCACTACGTCGCCGGTCCCGAGCGGCTCTCCCGCGCGATCGGCACGATCGAGACCGAGCTCGAGGAGCGGCTCGAGGAGCTCGAGGGGCAGAACAAGCTGCTCGAGGCCCAGCGGCTGCGGATGCGCACGAGCCACGACCTCGAGATGCTGCGGCAGACGGGCTCCACCAACGGCGTGGAGAACTACTCGCGTCATCTCGACGGCCGCGGCCCCGGCACCCCGCCGAACACGCTCATGGACTACTTCCCGGAGGACTTCCTGCTCGTCATCGACGAGTCGCACGTGACGGTCCCGCAGATCGGCGCGATGTACGAGGGGGACCGCTCCCGCAAGCGCACCCTCGTGGACTTCGGCTTCCGCCTGCCCTCCGCGCTCGACAACCGGCCGCTCACCTTCGGGGAGTTCACCGAGCGCACCGGGCAGACGGTCTACCTCTCGGCGACCCCGGCGCAGTACGAGCTGGACCGGTCCGACGGCGTCGTCGAGCAGATCATCCGCCCCACGGGCCTCGTGGACCCCGAGGTGATCGTCAAGCCCGTCAAGGGGCAGATCGACGACCTCCTCGAGCAGATCCACGAGCGGGTCGAGAAGGACGAGCGCGTGCTCGTCACGACCCTCACCAAGCGGATGGCGGAGGACCTCACCGACTACCTGCTCGAGAACGGCGTGAAGGTCCAGTACCTGCACTCCGACGTCGACACCCTGCGCCGCGTCGAGCTGCTGCGCTCGCTGCGCACGGGCGAGTTCGACGTGCTCGTGGGCATCAACCTGCTGCGCGAGGGCCTGGACCTGCCGGAGGTCTCACTCGTCGCGATCCTCGACGCGGACAAGGAGGGCTTCCTCCGCTCGCGCACCTCGCTCATCCAGACGATCGGCCGTGCGGCCCGCAACGTCTCCGGCCAGGTGCACATGTACGCGGACAGGATCACCGACTCCATGGAGGAGGCGATCGACGAGACCAACCGCCGCCGGGCGAAGCAGATCGCCTACAACGAGGAGCACGGGATCGACCCGACGCCGCTGCGCAAGCGGATCGCCGACGTCACAGACATGCTCGCCCGCGAGGACATCGACACCGACACCCTCCTCGCGACCGACTACCGCTCCGGCAAGGAGCGTGTGCAGCGGGACCGGGCCCGCTCCCAGGCCGTCGACGCGGTCACGGCCCGGACGGTCGACCTCGGCGACGACCCCGTCGGCGCGCTGACCGCGATGATCGACGAGCTGACCGCGCAGATGCACCAGGCGGCGGAGTCCCTGCAGTTCGAGGTCGCGGCGAAGCTCCGCGACGAGGTGCAGGGGATGAAGAAGGAGCTCAAGGCGATCCAGCGCTCCTCCTGAGCTCCGACCGGCGGTGACCTCGGGCCCGACGACGCCTCGGCGACCTGGGTCGCCCGGGCGCCGACCATGGTCGGGGGTCGCAGGGGAGGGGCGGCGCCTAGCGTCGTGGGGACCGGCCCGGTCCGCGCCCCGACCGTCCGGGCCCCTGCCTCGGAAGGACCCCTCATGACCCGGACCCGCCGCTCCCGACCCTGCGACCTCGCGATCCAGGCCGTGGCCTCGGCCTCCCTCGGCACCCTTCCCCTCCACCGCGCGCCGCGCCCCCTCCGCGCGGCGATGGTCTGGGGACCGGCCGTGCTGACGGCCGGGGTGATGGCGCGCGCGCTGCTGCGGGGACCCGCCGAGCCCCGTCCGGTCGACGTCGATGCCGTGGCCGACGGCGACGCCGATGCCCGTCGGCCCGAGGTCGAGGGCGTGCCCGCGCCGGATCCCGCCGAGGAGGTCGAGGCGTGGACCCGCCCGCCGCTGGCGATGGTGGTGCTCATGCCGATCGCGTTCGGCGGGTTCGTGGGCGCGGCGAGCGCGGCGGGCATCCGCGCGGACCGCTGGGTGGAGGAGACGCTGCGGCGTCACGGTGCCCCGGCGCCGCGACTGATCATCGGCGCCGCCTCCGGCGTCCTCGTCACGGGGCTGACCCTGCTCGAGGAGCGGGTCGAGGACCGCGACGACGCCGATGGAGCCGAGGGGCCGGGAGCGGCCGGCGACGCCTGAGCGCCGCGCGGCGGCATCGGCTCACCAGCCGCGCTCGCGCCACTGCGCCAGCGCAGGACGCTCGTCGCCCAGCGTGGTGCCGTCCCCGTGCCCGGGGTGCACCCGCGTGGCGTCGGGGAGCACGGCGAAGACCCGCTCCTCGACGTCGTCGATGAGCTGTCCGAAGCGCACCGGGTCGTGATCGGTGTTGCCGACGCCGCCCGGGAACAGGGAATCGCCCGTGAACAGGTGGTCGCCGTGCTCGCCGCCGCGCCAGAGCAGCGCGATCGAGCCGGGGGTGTGCCCGCGCAGCGCGATCACCTCGAGCTCCGCCTCCCCGACCCGCACGCGGTCGCCGTGCGCGAGGGACGCGTCGATCGCCGTGCCCGTCTGCTCCCGGATCGCGACGGCGTCCTCCGCCCCGGCGGCCGTGCGGGCACCGGTCGCGGCGACGACCTCCGCGAGCGCGCCGATGTGGTCGTGATGACGATGGGTGGTGACCACCTGGTCGAGCCGGGCCCAGGCGTCGCCCGCCGCGCCGCCGCCGGCCTCGCCGGCGCCCTCGGCGAGCAGCGCCCGCAGCCGGTCCGGCTCGGCGGCGGCGTCGATCAGGAGCTGCTCCCCGGTCGCCGTGCAGGTGAGCAGGTAGGCGTTGTTGTCCATCGGGCCCACCGAGGCGGTGCGCAGGATGAGCGGGCCCAGCGGGTGGACCGCATCGGCGCCGTGGGGGAGTGGGGTCGCGGGGTCGCTGTTCTCGCTGCGGGTGCTCATGGGACCAGTCTCGCGCACGACGACACGGGTGATCCTCTCGACGAACAGTTGTTCGAACGTGGGGGTGCGCTCGTAGGATGTGCGGGTGACTGATTCCCTCGTCGTCCGCGGTGCACGCGAGCACAACCTCAAGAACATCGACATCGAGATCCCCCGCGACAAGCTCGTGGTGTTCTCCGGCCTGTCCGGCTCCGGCAAGAGCTCCCTGGCCTTCGACACCATCTTCGCCGAGGGCCAGCGCCGCTACGTGGAGTCGCTCTCCGCCTACGCGCGCCAGTTCCTGGGCCAGATGGACAAGCCGAGCGTGGACCTCATCGAGGGCCTCTCCCCGGCGGTGTCGATCGACCAGAAGTCCACGAACCGGAACCCCCGCTCGACCGTCGGCACGATCACCGAGATCTACGACTACCTGCGCCTGCTGTTCTCCCGCACCGGCGTGCAGCACTGCCCGAAGTGCGGGGAGCGGGTCTCCTCGACCTCCGCCGAGCAGATCGTCGACATCCTGCTCGACCTCGAGCCCGGCACCCGGTTCCAGCTCATGGCCCCCGTCGTCCAGGGCCGCAAGGGCGAGCACGCGGATCTCCTCAGCTCGCTCCGCTCGCAGGGCTATGCCCGCGCCCGGATCGACGGCGAGGTGCGCCGTCTCGACGAGGACCTCAGCCTCGACAAGAAGTACAAGCACACGATCGAGGTGATCGTGGACCGCCTCGCGGCGAAGCCCGACGCCCGCCGCCGGCTCACCGACTCGGTGGAGACCGCGCTGCGCCTCGCGGAGGGGCTGCTGCTCGCCGACTTCGTCGACCGCGACGAGGACGATCCCCAGCGCACCCGCAAGTTCTCCGAGAAGCGCGCGTGCCCCAACGGGCACCCGATCGAGATCGACGACATCGAGCCCCGCACCTTCTCCTTCAACGCCCCCTACGGCGCCTGCCCCGAGTGCACGGGCCTGGGCTCCCGCCTCGAGGTGGACCCCGAGCTCGTCATCCCCGACGAGGACCTCACCCTCGCCGAGGGCGCGATCGCCCCCTGGGCGATGGGCAGCAGCGACCACCACCAGGAGATGATGGCGGCGCTCGGCCAGGAGCTCTCCTTCTCCCTGGACACGCCGTGGCGCGCGCTCCCCGAGCGGGCCCGCGAGGCGCTCCTGCACGGCAAGGACTTCGAGGTCCACGTGCGCTACCGCAACCGCTTCGGCCGCGAGCGCACCTACTCCACCGGCTTCGAGGGCGTCATGCACTTCCTCGAGCGCCGCCACTCCGACACCGAGTCGGACTGGGCCAAGGACCGCTACGAGCAGTTCATGCGCGAGGTGCCCTGCCCCGCCTGCCACGGCACCCGCCTGCGCCCCGAGGTGCTCGCCGTGACCGTGGGCGGCCGCTCGATCGCCGAGGTCTGCGACCTCTCGATCCGCGAGGCCC
This sequence comes from Brachybacterium sp. NBEC-018, assembly GCF_024860185.1. NCBI lineage: Bacteria > Bacillati > Actinomycetota > Actinomycetes > Micrococcales > Dermabacteraceae > Brachybacterium > Brachybacterium sp. NBEC-018. The sequence goes on along the minus strand of NZ_CP100650.1, from coordinate 2,739,348 downwards.
TCGACTACGCGACCGGCCTCGAGCTGGGCGTGCGCGAGGCCGCCATCGCCGACGAGGTCCTCCGCGAGGTCCGCTCGCGGCTCGGCTTCCTGCTCGACGTGGGCCTGGACTACCTCTCGCTCTCCCGCGCGGCCGGCACCCTCTCCGGCGGCGAGGCCCAGCGCATCCGCCTCGCCACGCAGATCGGCTCCGGCCTCGTGGGCGTGCTCTACGTGCTCGACGAGCCCTCGATCGGCCTGCACCAGCGCGACAACGAGCGCCTCATCGGCACCCTCACGCGGCTGCGCGACCTCGGCAACACCCTCATCGTCGTCGAGCACGACGAGGACACCCTCAACGCCGCCGACTGGGTCGTCGACATCGGCCCGCTCGCGGGCGAGCACGGCGGCGAGGTCGTCCACTCCGGCACCGTCGAGGACCTGCGCAGCAATGCGCGCAGCCTCACCGGGCGCTACCTCTCCGGGGATCTCGAGATCCCGCTCCCGGAGAGCCGCCGCCGGGTGGACAAGGGGCGCATGCTCAAGGTCGTCGCGCCCGCGGCGAACAACCTGCGCGGCGAGGACGTCTCCTTCCCGCTCGGTGTGCTCACGGCCGTCACGGGCGTCTCCGGCTCGGGGAAGTCCTCCCTCGTCAACGACATCCTCTACTCGGTGCTCGCCAAGGAGCTCAACCGCGCCCGCGTGGTGCCCGGCAAGCACAAGCGCGTCACGGGCCTCGAGCACCTCGACAAGGTCGTGCACGTGGACCAGTCGCCGATCGGCCGCACGCCCCGCTCGAACCCCGCGACCTACACGGGCGTCTGGGACCGGGTGCGCACCCTCTTCGCGCAGACCGCCGAGGCGAAGGTGCGCGGCTACACCGCCGGGCGCTTCTCCTTCAACGTCAAGGGCGGCCGCTGCGAGGCCTGCTCGGGCGACGGCACGCTGAAGATCGAGATGAACTTCCTGCCGGACGTCTACGTCCAGTGCGAGGTCTGCCACGGCAAGCGCTACAACCGCGAGACCCTCGAGGTGCACTTCAAGGGCAAGAACGTCGCCGAGGTGCTCGAGATGTCGATCGCCGAGGCGCTCGAGTTCTTCGACGCGGTGCCCGCGATCCGCCGCCAGATGCAGACCCTCGTGGACGTGGGCCTCGGCTACGTGCGCCTCGGCCAGAGCGCGACGACCCTCTCCGGCGGCGAGGCGCAGCGCGTGAAGCTGTCCTCGGAGCTCCACAAGCGCTCCAACGGCCGCTCGATCTACGTGCTCGACGAGCCCACGACGGGCCTCCACTTCGAGGACGTCCGCAAGCTGCTCGAGGTGCTGAACGGGCTCGTGGACAAGGGCAACACCGTCATCGTCATCGAGCACAACCTCGACGTCATCAAGAGCGCCGACCACATCATCGACCTCGGTCCCGAGGGCGGATCGGGCGGCGGCCGGATCGTCGCGACCGGCACCCCCGAGCAGGTCGCGACGGTCGAGGGCTCCTGGACCGGGCACTTCCTCGCCCCGATGCTCGGGGCGGGCCGCGCGGGACGGGGCTGATCCGCATGGCGGACCCGTCGACCTACCGTCCCCCGGCGGGGACCATCCCCACCTCGCCGGGGGTCTACCGCTTCCGCGACGCGGACGAGCGCGTGATCTACGTGGGCAAGGCGAAGAACCTCCGCCAGCGCCTGTCCAACTACTTCCAGGACCTCTCCGTCCTCCACGAGCGCACCCGGCGCATGGTCACGACCGCCGCGCGGGTCGAGTGGACCGTCGTCGGCACGGAGGTCGAGGCGCTCACCCTCGAGTACACCTGGATCAAGGAGTACGACCCGCGGTTCAACGTCAAGTTCCGCGACGACAAGTCCTACCCCTTCCTCGCCGTGACGATGGGGGAGAAGGTCCCCCGGGTGCACATCACGCGGAGACCGCGCGCGAAGGGCGACCGGACCTTCGGCCCCTACCCGCAGGTGGGCGCGATCCGCGAGACCCTCGACCTCATGCTGCGGGTGTTCCCCGTGCGCTCCTGCAGCGCCGGGGTCTACCGCCGCGCCGAGCGCTCGGGCCGGCCCTGCCTGCTCGGCTTCATCGGCAAGTGCTCGGCGCCCTGCGTGGGGGACATCTCGGAGGAGGACCACCGCCGGCTCGCCGAGCGCTTCAGCGACTTCATGGCCGGCAACACCGCCGCCTACACGAAGGACATCGAGCGGCGCATGCGGGAGGCCGCCGCCGCGATGGACTACGAGACCGCCGCGTCCCTGCGCGACGACCTGCAGGCGCTGAACAAGGTCATGGAGAAGAACTCCGTGGTCCTCTCCGACGCGACCGACGCGGACCTCCTGGGCCTCGTCCAGGACGAGCTCGGGGCCTCCGTCCAGGTGTTCCACGTGCGCGGGGGGCGGATCCGCGGCCAGCGCGGATGGACCGCGGAGATCCTCGACGAGTCCGAGCCCGAGGACCTCATCGAGCGCGCGCTCACGACGCTCTACGCGGAGGGCTCCGCGCCCCGCGAGGTGCTCGTCCCCGTCCTCCCGCGGGACGTGGAGCAGGTGCGCGGGATGCTCGGCGCCGGCGTGGACCTGCGGGTCCCGCGCCGCGGGGAGAAGAAGGACCTGCTCGGGACGGTCACGAAGAACGCCGAGGAGGCGCTGCGCCTGCACCGGCTGCGGCGCACGGGGGACCTCACCTCCCGCACGAAGGCGCTCGAGGACCTCGGCGAGGCGCTCGACCTGGCCGAGCCGCCGCTGCGCATCGAGTGCTACGACATCTCCCACTCGCAGGGCACCAACGTGGTGGGCTCGCAGGTCGTCTTCGAGGACGGCCTGCCCCGCAAGAGCGAGTACCGCCGCTACTCCGTCCACGGCGCCGCAGCCCGGGACGACACCGCGTCGATGTACGACGTCATCCTGCGCCGCATGAGGCACCATCTCGACCCGCCCGAGCCGGCGGTGGACGAGCAGGGCGCTCCCCGGCGCTTCGCCTACCCGCCCTCGCTGCTGCTCGTGGACGGCGGGCCGCCCCAGGTCGCCGCCGCGCAGCGCGCCCTCGACGACCTCGGCATCACGGACGTCGCCCTCGCCGGCATCGCGAAGCGCCTCGAGGAGATCTGGCTGCCGGGGGAGGAGTACCCCGTGATCCTCCCGCGCACGAGCGAGGCGCTGTTCCTCGTGCAGCGGCTCCGGGACGAGGCGCACCGCTTCGCGATCACCTACCACCGCTCCAAGCGGGGCCGGGCCATGCAGGCGAGCGCCCTCGACGGGATCGCCGGGCTCGGCGCGGCGCGCCGTCGGGCGCTGCTGGACCGCTTCGTCACCGTCTCCGCGATCCGCGAGGCGGAGCCCGAGCAGCTCGAGGAGGTCGACGGCATCGGCCCCGCGCTCGCCGCCAGGATCAGCGCCGCGCTACGATCCGATCAGGGGAGCGCGCCGGCGGAGGCCGACGGCGCCGCTGATCCCGAGGCCATCGGCCTCAGCATCGACATGGCCACCGGCGAGATCCTGGACCCCGCCCCCGGCGGGGACGCGCAGGAGCCCCGCCCCGACCCGGAAGGAGCCCCCGGTGACCGCTGATCGTGCCGATCGCGCCGATGACGCCACCGCCGAGCCCGGCGCCCTCGACGAGCCCGCGGGACCCGCGTCCCGCGGCGACGTCGTCATCATCACCGGCCTCGCCGGATCCGGTCGCGAGACGGCCGCCCACGCCCTCGAGGACATGGGCTGGTACGTCGTCTACAACATCGTCCCGCAGCTGATCCCGCGCCTCGTGGAGCTGCAGGCCTCGGCGGAGGGCCGCGACTACCGCGTGGCCGTGGTCGTCGACCCCCGCTCGGGCCCCTTCTTCGCGGAGCTCTCCGACGTCGTCGCCGAGCTGCGCCGGTCCCAGCACCGGCTCCGCCTGGTGTTCCTCACGGCCGACGAGGCCACCCTCGTGCGCCGCTTCGACTCGGTGCGCCGGCCCCACCCCCTGCAGGGGGAGGAGGGCGTGCTCGAGGGCATCCGCCGTGAGCGGGAGATGCTCGCCGCCTATCGGCGCATGGCGGACCTGGTCATCGACACGTCGCCGCTGAACGTCCACCAGCTGACGATGAAGATGCGCTCCACCTTCGGCACGAGCGCGGAGACGCGGCTCACGGTGACCATGCTGTCCTTCGGCTTCAAGTACGGCATCCCGCTCGAGGCGGACCACGTGAGCGACGTGCGCTTCATCCCCAACCCGTACTGGGTGCCCGAGCTGCGCGCCCTGCGCGGCACCGACCAGCAGGTCTCCGACTTCGTGCTGCGGGACGCCAACGCGGGCGAGTTCGTCGAGAAGTACCTCGAGATGATCACCCCGGCGCTGCGGGGGTACGTCTCGGAGAACAAGCACTTCACGACCCTCGCGATCGGCTGCACGGGCGGCAAGCACCGCTCCGTCGCCGTCGCCGAGCGGATCGGCGAGGAGCTGCGCCGCGCCGGCCACGCGGTGCGGATCCGGCACCGGGACCTGGGGCGCGAATGAGCATCGCGCACCGCTCCGGGGGCGTGCGCCCCTCCGTCTCCTCCCGTGCCGCCTCCGCGCGCGCCGCCCGGCGCCGCCGCGGGGAGGGCGAGCCGCTGCGCGTGGTCGCCCTGGGCGGCGGGCACGGCCTCGCGGCGAACCTGCGGGCCCTGCGCCTGCTCGCCGACGACATCACCGCGGTGGTCACCGTCGCGGACAACGGCGGCTCCTCGGGCCGCCTGCGCACGGAGATGCCCGTGCTGCCGCCCGGCGATCTCCGCATGGCCCTCGCGGCGCTGTGCGAGGACTCCGAGTGGGGGTCCATCTGGGGTGAGGTCATCCAGCACCGCTTCGCGACGACCGGGGAGCTCGACGGCCATGCCCTCGGGAACCTGCTGATCGTCGCCCTGTGGCAGATCCTCGAGGACCCCATCGAGGGGCTCGACCAGATGGGGGAGCTGCTCGGCGCGCGCGGTCGCGTGCTGCCGATGGCCCTGGACCCGCTCCACATCGAGGCGGACGTCCGCGAGGCGGGCGGTGAGCTGCGCACGATCCGCGGGCAGTGGCAGGTCGCGACCGCGGAGGGGCGCGTGGAGCAGGTGCGGCTGGACCCGCCGCGCCCGCGCGTCCCCGAGGACGTCCTCGAGGCCATCGAGCGGGCGCACTGGGTGATCGTGGGCCCCGGCTCCTGGTACACCTCGGTGCTGCCGCACCTCATGATCCCCGAGATCGCCGAGGCGCTGCGCTCCACCTCCGCCCGGCTGTGCGTGACCACGAACCTCTCCGTGGGGCAGCAGGAGTCGGAGGGCATGTCGAGCCTCGACATGCTCGACGTGCTGCTCCATCACGCGCCGGGCCTCCGGTTCGACGCCCTCGTCGCGGACCCGACCGCGCTCGAGGACGTCCTCGAGCTGGCCTCCGTGGCCGAGTCCCGGGGCATCCGCACGCTGCTGCGGCAGGTCTCGACCGGCGACGGCACCCCGCAGCACGACCCCGTCCGGCTCGCCGCCGCGTACCGTGACGTCTTCGCCGACGTCTACGGCGACGTGGACGGGCCGTCCGATCCCACCGGTCCCACCGAACCCGAGGAGGACGCCCATGGCGCTGACCGCTGACGCCAAGGAGGAGCTGAGCCACCTGGAGGTGACCCGGCCCTCGGCCCGCAAGGCGGAGGCCGCGGCGATGCTGCGCTTCGCCGGGGGACTGCACCTCGTCGGGGGGCAGGTGGTGGTCGAGGCGGAGCTGGACTCCGCGGCGGTCGCCCGCCGGCTCCACCGCACGATCGCGGAGATGTACGGCCACCGCGCCGAGCTGGGTGTGCTGCAGCCCTCGGGCATCCGCCGCTCGACCCGCTACATCGTCCGTGTCGAGCGGGAGGGCGGTCAGCTGGCCCGCCAGACGGGTCTCATCGATGCCGGCGGTCGTCCCGTGCGCGGCATGCCGCCGACGGTCGTGGGCGGTGCCGCGGTGGATGCCGAGGCCGCCTGGCGCGGCGCCTTCCTCGCCCGCGGCACGCTCACCGAGCCGGGACGGTCCTCCGCGCTCGAGCTGTCCTGCCCGGGTCCGGAGGTGGCCCTCGCGATGGTCGGCGCGGCCCGCCGCCTCGGCGTCGCCTCGAAGGCGCGGGAGGCGCGCGGCGCCGATCGGGTGGTGCTGCGCGACGGGGACGCGATCTCCGCGCTGCTCGCACGGATGGGGGCCCAGCAGACGGTCGTGGTCTGGGAGGAGCGGCGCACCCGCCGCGAGGTGAAGGCGACGGCTCACCGGCTCGCGAACTTCGACGACGCGAACCTGCGGCGCTCCGCCCGGGCCGCGGTCGCCGCGGGGCAGCGGGTCCAGCGCGCGCTCGAGATCCTCGGCGACGAGGTCCCCGAGCACCTGCGCACGGCCGGGGACCTGCGCCTGGAGCACCGGCAGGCGAGCCTCGAGGAGCTGGGGCGGCTCGCGGACCCGCCGATGACGAAGGACGCCGTCGCCGGCCGCATCCGACGTCTGCTCGCGATGGCGGACAAGCGCGCCGAGGACCTGGGGATCCCGGGCACCGAGGACGGCGTGGACGAGGAGCATCTGCCGCCCTCGCCCGACCAGGAGCGCTGAGCGTCCGGAGCCCGTCGGCCCGCGGCGCCGTCGCAGGCGGGGCGGCCCGGGACCGAGGTCCCGCGCCGGGTGCCCGGGCGCCGGTCCGTCCCACGGAGTGTGCACGCCGTCCCGCTCCTCGGACGGACAGTGATGTGGATGACCCTCCTCATTGATAGGATCACCGCGGTCGTCGGCCCAACCGGCGTCCTCTCGAGCGTACGACGGGGTGCGCGCCATCAGTCCACACCCGCAGACACCCTGCGGAACGAGGAGGAACCGTGACCATTAAGGTCGGAATCAACGGATTCGGTCGCATCGGGCGCAACTTCCTGCGCGCTGCTCTCAAGCAGGAGGCCGACATCCAGATCGTCGGCGTCAACGACCTCACCGACAACGCGACCCTCGCGAACCTCATCAAGTACGACTCCATCGGCGGCGTCCTGCCGTTCGACGTCTCGCACGACGAGGACTCCATCACCGTCGGTGACCTGACGTTCAAGGCGTACGCCGAGCGCGACCCGAAGAACATCCCCTGGGGCGAGATCGGCGCGGACGTCGTCATCGAGTCCACCGGCATCTTCACCGACGCCGAGAAGGCCAAGGCCCACCTCGAGGCCGGCGCCAAGAAGGTCATCATCTCCGCCCCGGCGAAGAACGAGGACGCGACCTTCGTCATCGGCGTGAACGAGGGCGACTACGACCCCGCCGCGCACACCATCGTCTCGAACGCCTCCTGCACCACCAACAGCCTCGCGCCGGTGGCGAAGGTGCTCAACGACGAGTTCGGCATCGTCAAGGGCCTCATGACGACGATCCACGCGTACACCTCGGACCAGGTCCTCCAGGACGGTCCCCACAAGGACCCGCGCCGTGCACGCGCCGCCGCCCTGAACATCGTCCCCACCACCACCGGTGCGGCCAAGGCCGTCGCCCTGGTGCTGCCGGAGCTCAAGGGCAAGCTGGACGGCTACTCCCTGCGCGTCCCGGTCCCCACCGGCTCGATCACCGACCTGACCTTCGAGGCGAGCCGCGAGGTCACCGCCGAGGAGATCAACGCCGCGATCAAGAAGGCCGCCGAGGGCCCCCTCAAGGGCATCCTGCGCTACACCGAGGATCCGATCGTCTCGAAGGACATCGAGGGCGACCCGCACTCGTCGATCTTCGACGCGCAGCTGACCAAGGTCAACGGCAACCTCGTCAAGGTCTTCACCTGGTACGACAACGAGTGGGGCTTCTCCAACCGCCTCGTCGAGCTCTCGCAGCTCGTCGGCAAGTCCCTCTGATCCTCCCCGGATCATCGACGGAGCCCGTCCGGAGCTGAGTCGCCCCCGGCGACCCGGCGTCCGGGCGGGCTCCGCCCTGTCCACCCCACCCTGCGAGGAGCTCTCGTGCTGAAGACCATCGATTCCCTCGGTGACCTGCGCGGCCAGCGCGTCATCGTGCGCGCCGACCTCAACGTGCCGCTGGACGGCACCACCATCACCGACGACGGCCGCATTCGTGCGGCGCTGCCGACCCTCACCCGCCTCGTCGAGGCCGGCGCGAAGGTCGTCGTCGTCTCCCACCTCGGCCGCCCCAAGGGCGCGCCGGAGGAGAAGTACTCCCTGCGACCGGTCGTCTCCCGCCTGGGCGAGCTGCTCGGCCAGGAGGTCGCCTTCGCCGAGGACACCGTGGGCGACGCGGCCACCGCGACCGTCGGCGCGCTCGAGGAGGGCCGCGTGGCCGTCCTCGAGAACCTGCGCTTCAACGCGGGCGAGACCGCGAAGGACGACGCCGAGCGCCTCGCCTTCGCGCAGCGGCTCGCGGCCCTCGGCGACGCCTTCGTCTCCGACGGCTTCGGCGTGGTCCACCGCAAGCAGGCCTCCGTCTACGAGCTCGCGACGCTGCTCCCGGCCGCGGCCGGCGAGCTCGTGCTCCGCGAGGTCGAGGCGCTGCGCAAGGTGACCGACGAGCCCGAGCGTCCCTTCGTGGTCGTCCTCGGCGGCGCGAAGATCGCCGACAAGCTCGGCGTGATCGACAACCTGCTGGGCAAGGCCGACCGCATCCTCATCGGCGGCGGCATGGCGTACACCTTCCAGAAGGCCCAGGGCCTCGAGGTCGGGAAGTCGCTGCTGGACGAGTCCAAGGTCGAGGTGGTCAAGGAGTACCTCGACCGTGCGGCGGCGAACGGCGTCGAGCTGATCCTCCCGGTGGACACCGTCGTCGCCCCCGAGTTCTCCGCGGACGCCACGCCGACGGTCGTCGCCGCGGACTCGATCCCCGCGGACCAGGAGGGCATGGACATCGGCCCGGAGACCGCGAAGCTGTTCGGGGACAAGATGGCGGACGCCGCCACCGTGTTCTGGAACGGCCCGATGGGCGTCTTCGAGTTCCCGTCCTTCGCGAAGGGCACCGCGGCGGTCGCGGAGTCCCTCGCCTCGGCCCCGGGCTACACCGTGGTCGGCGGCGGCGACTCCGCCGCGGCCGTGCGCACCCTCGGCGTGGCCGAGGACCGTTTCTCGCACATCTCCACCGGCGGCGGTGCGAGCCTCGAGCTCATCGAGGGCAAGGAGCTGCCGGGCATCGCGATCCTCGAGGAGGGCAAGGCATGACCACCCGCACCCCGCTCATGGCGGGCAACTGGAAGATGAACCTCGACTGGAAGCAGGGCCTCGCCCTCGTCGAGGACCTGGGCGACGCGCTCAAGGGCCTGGACACCTCGGCCGTCGAGGCCGTCGTGCTGCCGCCCGCGGTGGACCTGCGCACCGTGCAGACCGCCGTGGACGCCGGGAAGCTCCCGATCGCCTACGGCGCCCAGGACATCTCCGAGCACGAGTCCGGCGCCTACACCGGCGAGATCTCCGGTGCGATGCTGACCGCCCTCGGCGCGACCTACGTCGCCGTCGGCCACTCGGAGCGCCGCCAGTACCACGGCGAGACCGAGCAGGTCACGAACGCCAAGGTGAAGGCCGCCTTCGCGGCGGGCCTCACGCCGATCCTGTGCGTGGGCGAGCCGCTCGACGAGCGCAAGGCCGGCAAGCAGGTCGAGTTCTCCCTCGCGCAGGTCGAGGGCGGCCTCGAGGGCCTCGACGCCGAGCAGGTCGCGAGGACCGTCATCGCCTACGAGCCCGTGTGGGCCATCGGCACCGGCGAGGTCGCCACCCCGGACGACGCGCAGGAGGTCTGCGCCGCGATCCGCGAGTGGGTCCGCACCGTCCACGGCGACACCGCGGCGGACGCCGTGCGCGTGCTCTACGGCGGCTCGGTGAAGTCCTCGAACGTCGCCGAGCTCATGCAGCGCCCGGACGTGGACGGCGCCCTCGTGGGCGGCGCCTCGCTGAAGGCGGACGAGTTCGCGAAGATCGTCCGGTACCAGGACGCCTGAGCGATCGCTCACCCGGTCGCCGGGGCCCCGGCGACCTCGACGCTGTGACGGGCCGGACCCTGCGGGGTCCGGCCCGTCCGCGCACCGTGCCGTATCCTTGACCGGTACGTCCGACCCCTGTGGAAGGTGCACTCCCTCGTGGATCTCAGCCTCATCAAGACCATCCTCCTGGTGCTGCTCGCCGTGACGAGCCTGCTCCTGGTGCTGCTCGTCCTCCTGCACAAGGGGCGCGGCGGCGGTCTCTCCGACATGTTCGGCGGCGGCGTCTCCTCCTCCGCGAGCGCCTCGGGCGTCGCGGAGCGCAACCTCAACCGCCTCACGGTGACCGTGGCGATCCTCTGGGGCGCGTGCTGCGTGGGCCTCGGGATCCTCGAGCGCATGCTCTGACCCGGCCGCCGGCGCCCGCCGCGTGCGGCGCCGCACCGAAGACGAAGAGCCCGTCCCCCTGCTCGGCAGGAGGACGGGCTCTCTCGTGTCAGGAGTCGGTCAGAGCTTCCCGGCGGCGGCCTCGTCGAGGAACCAGGTCGTCGACTCGAGCCCGCGCACCGAGGACGCCGGCACCTGCAGCGGGTCGATGTCGCCATGGGCCTTCGCGACGGCCTCCGCCTTCTCCGCACCGGCCACGAGCAGCGCCACATGGCGCGCCGAGTTCAGCACGGGCCAGGAGAGCGACACCCGCAGCGGCGGGGGCTTGGGGGAGTCCTCGACCGGGATCGCGCTCGCGCTCGTCACCCGCTGCGCCGGGTGGCCCGGGAACAGCGAGGCCACATGGGCGTCGGGCCCGACCCCGAGCCACAGCACGTCGAAGAACGCGCGGCCGCGGGTGCGGAACGGCTCGTCGCCGCCCGCGGAGTCCAGCTGCTGGCCGTACCAGGCGGCGGCCTCCGCGAGGGACATGCCGTCCTGCGTGGAGGGCACGAGGTGCACGTTGCGCTCGGGCAGCCCCGCCGCCTCGAGCGGCTCGAGCAGGCCCTCACGGACCTGCACCGCGTTGCGGTCGTCGTCGTCCGGGCCGACGAAGCGCTCGTCGCCCCACCACAGGTGGAGGGTCGAGAGGTCCACGCCCGCGGCCTCGAGCGCCGCGGGCAGGGCCCCGGCGGCGCGCACGCCGACGGTCCCCCCGGTGACGACGAGATGCGCGACCCCGCGCTCGGTCTGCGCCTCGGCCAGACGCGCCGCGGCGGCGGTGGCCGCCTCGGTCGCGACACCGGCGGCGTCCGCCGAGACCACGTCCGTGGGCGCGGGCTTGCCGGAGGCGAAGGTCGCCGCGTCGTCGACGCCCGTGAAGGCGTGGGCGAGGACCTCGCCGTAGACCTCGTCGGGATCCAGGCGGCGCAGCTCCTCCGCGAGCAGCTCGTACAGCGAGCGCTGCGGCATCGTCACGTGCTGGTCGGAGTCGTCGCCGGGGAGCGAGAGCACCACGGTGTCCTCGCCGGTGCGACGCAGGGCGATCGTGCCGTCGGGACGCTCGAGGCTGAGCCCTTGCACGCCCTGGCCCGCGGCGTCCTCCTCCGGGGCGCGGAGGGTGACCTCCACGCCGAGCGCGTTCTCGAGCCACGCCTTCATGAGGACGACCGAGGGATCATCCTCCTGGCCCGTGACCTCGACGGCCGAGGGGACGGCGACGGGCGTGATCTCGTACAGGCTCGCCACGAGACCGCGCCAGGTGGTCAGTCGCGACCAGGCGAGGTCCGAGTCACCGCTCGTGTACCCGCGGCGGAGGCGCTTGAGCGTGCCCACCGGGTTCGAGCAGGCGGCCGCGTCGGTGATGCGGCGCTGCGACATGGAGCCGAGGACGTCGTTCACCGGGGCGGACGGAGCGGTCTCCGGCCACCAGGTGACGATCGGGGCGTCCGGCAGCAGCAGCGGCATGACGAGCGTGTCCGGGGCGATCATCGTGTTCCCGCGGGCCCGCAGGATGATGATCTCGCCGGCGCCCGCGTCGCGGCCCACGCGGATCTCCGCGTCGAGGCCGGAGGTCTCCGCCTCCTGGTCCACGTCGACCACGATGACCCGCGCGGGGTGCTCGTGCGAGGCGTGGACGGCGGCCTCGAGGGGCTCGTCGATCGTCTCACCGGTCGCGACGATGATCAGCGTGAGGACCCGGCCGATGGTGTTCGCGCCGAAGGTCTCGCGCATCTCGGTCATCGTCTTCGCGACGGCCGAGGCGGTGGTGTCTTGCAGGGTGGTGATCACGGTCGCCTCCAGGTACGTCCGTCACGGGCGAGCATCTCGTGCGCGGTGTCCGGTCCCCAGGAGCCGGGGCGGTAGGGAGCGGGCCTCAGGTGCTCGGCCCAGTATGCGGTGATGGGGTCGAGGACCTTCCAGGACAGCTCGACCTCCTTCTGGCGCGGGAACAGCGGCGGATCGCCGAGCAGCGCGTCGAGGATGAGCCGCTCGTAGGCCTCGGGGGACTCCTCGGTGAAGTTCATGCCGTAGGCGAAGTCCATCGAGACGTCCCGCACCTCCATCTGGGTGCCGGGGACCTTGGAGCCGAAGCGCAGGGTCACGCCCTCGTCCGGCTGGACGCGGATGACGATCGCGTTCTGGCCGAGGTCCGCGGTGTCCGTGGAGCGGAAGGGCAGGAACGGCGCGCGCTTGAAGACGACCGCGATCTCGGTGACGCGGCGGCCCAGGCGCTTGCCGGCGCGCAGGTAGAACGGCACGCCCGCCCAGCGACGGGTCGCGATGTCCAGGCGCATGGCGGCGAAGGTCTCGGTCGCGGAGTCGGCGGGGATGCCGTCCTCCTCGAGGTACGCCTTGACCTCCTCGCCGCCCTGCCAGCCGCTCACGTACTGCCCGCGGGCGGTGTGCGCGGCGAGGTCCTCGGGCAGCTCGATGGCCGCGAGGACCTTCTCCTTCTCCGCGCGGAGGTCCTCGGCGCGGAAGGAGACGGGCTCCTCCATCGCGGTGAGGGCGAGCAGCTGGAGCAGGTGGTTCTGGATGACGTCGCGGGCGGTGCCGATGCCGTCGTAGTAGCCCGCGCGCGAGCCGATGCCGATGTCCTCGGCCATCGTGATCTGCACGTGGTCCACGTAGCTGGCGTTCCAGACCGGCTCGAAGAGCTGGTTGGCGAAGCGCAGCGCGAGGATGTTCTGCACCGTCTCCTTGCCGAGGTAGTGGTCGATGCGGAAGACGTCCTCGGGACGGAAGACCTTCTCGACGACGGCGTTGAGCTCGCGGGCGGACTCGAGGTCGTGCCCGAAGGGCTTCTCGATGACGACGCGTCGCCAGGAGCCGTCGCGCGGCGTGTTCAGCCCGGAGTTCGCGAGCTGCTCGCACACCTGCGGGAAGGCGTCCGGCGGGATCGAGAGGTAGAAGGCGTGGTTGCCGCCGGTGCCGCGGGTGCGGTCCAGCTCGCCGACGACCTCGGTGAGGTGCTCGAAGGCCGCCGGGTCGTCGAAGGTGCCGGTCACGAAGCGCAGACCGCCGCGGAGCTGCTCGAAGACGCTCTCCGAGAAGCCCGTGCGGGAGTGCTCGGAGACGGACTTCTTCACGTACTCGGCGAAGTCGTCGTCGGACCAGTCGCGGCGGCCGTAGCCGACGAGCCCGAAGCTCGGCGGGAGCAGGCCGCGATGGGTGAGGTCGTAGATGGCGGGCAGCAGCTTCTTGCGGGCGAGGTCGCCGGTGACGCCGAACATCACCATCGAGCTGGGCCCGGCGATGAGCGGGAGCCGCCGGTCACGCGTATCGCGCAGGGGGTTGAGGGCGTCCTGCGCGTCGCGCCCTGACGTGGGCGCACTGGAGTCGGTCACTGTGGTCCCTTCCTGGACACTGGACACGGAACCGTGCGCACGGCCCCTCCCCGGGCCGGGGTCGGGGGAGGGACCGTGCGCACGGGCGGGATCAGGCGCGGGCGGCGTCGATCGAGGCGGAGACGGTCTCGAGCAGCTGGCCCCAGGCCTGCTCGAACTTCTCGACGCCCTCGGACTCGAGGACGGCGAAGACGTCGGCGAGGTCGACGCCGGCGGCGGCGACCTGGTCGAGCACGGCCTGGCCGGCCTGCGCGGCGGCCGCGTCGAGCGCGGGGGCCGGCGCGGAGTGGTCGGCCGCGGCGTCGAGGGTCTTCTCCGGCATGGTGTTCACGACGGGGGAGGCCACGAGCTGGTCGACGTACATGGTGTCGGAGTACTCGGGGTTCTTCACACCGGTGGACGCCCACAGCGCGCGCTGCACGTTGGCGCCCTTGGCCTCGAGCGCGGCGAAGCGCTCGGAGCCGAAGGCGGCGAGGTAGATGCCGAAGGCGGCCTGCGCGTTGGCGACGCCGGCCTTGCCCTTGAGGGCCGCCGCGTCGCCGCCGATCTTCTCGAGGCGGGCGTCGATCTCGGTGTCGACGCGGGAGACGAAGAAGGACGCCACCGAGTGGATGGTGGAGAGGTCCTTGCCGGCCTCCGCGGCCTTCTCGAGGCCCGCGAGGTAGGCGTCGATGACCTGCTGGTAGCGGTCGCCGGAGAAGATCAGGGTCACGTTGACGCTGATGCCCTCGGCGATGACCGCGGTGATCGCCGGGAGGCCCTCGAGGGTCGCGGGGATCTTGATCATGACGTTCTCGCGGCCGACGATCTCGAAGAGGCGCTTGGCCTGCTCGATGGTCTTCTCGGTCTCGTGGGCGAGGCGGGGGTCCACCTCGATGGAGACGCGGCCGTCGAAGCCCTTGCTCGAGGCGTAGACGCCGGAGAAGAGGTCCGCCGCGGAGCGGACGTCGTCCGTCGTGAGCTTCTCGATGACGGCCTCGACGTCCTTGCCGTCCTTCGCCAGGGCGGCGATGTCGGCGTCGTAGTCCTCGGCGCCGGAGATCGCGGCCTGGAAGATCGAGGGGTTGGTGGTCACGCCGACGATGTTCTTCGTGTCGACGAGCTCCTGCAGGTTGCCGGAGCTGAGACGGCCGCGGGAGAGGTCGTCGAGCCAGATGGAGACGCCGGCGTCGCTGAGGGCCTGGGTCTGGGGGTTCTGTGCCATGGGTGGCGATGTCCTTCCGGGCGCTCGTGGCGCCCCGTGCGAACGATGGGGATGGCGGGGTGAGGGGCGGGACCCCCATGGGTCCCGCCCCTCGTGCGGATCAGGCGCCGGCGGCGGCCAGGGACTCCTTGGCGGCGGCGACGACGGCCTCCGCCGTGAAGCCGAACTCCGTGAACAGCGTCTTGGCGTCGGCCGAGGCGCCGTAGTGCTCGAGGGAGACCGCGCGGCCGGCGGTGCCCAGGAAGCGGTACCACGGCATCGCGATGCCGGCCTCGACGGTCACGCGGGCGGTGACCGAGGAGGGGAGCACGGACTCCTTGTACTCGTCGGACTGCTCGTCGAACCACTCGACGGACGGCATGGAGACCAGGCGGGTGGGGGTGCCCTCCGCCTCGAGCTGCTTCTGCGCCTCGACGGCGTACTGCACCTCGGAGCCGGTGGCGATGAGGATGACCTCGGGGGCGCCGTTCGAGGCGTCCTTGAGGACGTAGCCGCCCTGGGCGAGGCCCTCGGCGCCCGCGTACTCGCTGCGGTCCAGCGTGGGCAGCGCCTGGCGGGACAGGATCAGGCCGACGGGCCCGTTGTCGCGCTCGAGCAGCGCCTTCCAGGCCTGGGCGGTCTCGTTGGCGTCCGCCGGGCGCACGATCGAGAGGTTCGGGATCGCGCGGTAGGCGGCCAGGTGCTCGACCGGCTGGTGGGTCGGGCCGTCCTCGCCGAGGCCGATCGAGTCGTGGGTCCACACGTAGGTCGCGGGGACCTTCATGAGGGACGCGAGGCGCACGGCACCGCGCATGTAGTCCGCGAACTGGAAGAACGTGCCGCCGTACGGACGGGTCAGACCGTGCAGCGAGATGCCGGAGAGGATCGCGCCCATCGCGTGCTCGCGGATGCCGAAGTGCAGCGTGCGGCCGTACTCGTCACCGGCGAACTCGGAGGAGGAGTACTCCGCGGGGATGAAGGACGGCTCGCCCTTCATCGTGGTGTTGTTCGAGCCGGCGAGGTCGGCGGAGCCGCCCCACAGCTCGGGGAGCACCGGGGCGAGCTTCTCGAGGACCGTGCCGGAGGCGGCGCGGGTCGCGACGCCCTTGGCGTCGGCCTCGAAGGTCGGGAACGCCTCGGCGAAGCCCTCGGGGAGCTCGCGGGCCTGGAGGCGGTCCAGGAGGGCCGCCTTCTCAGTGTTCGCGGAGCGCCACGCCTGGTAGCCCTTGTCCCACTCGGCCTTCTGCTCGGCCGCGCGGTCCGAGAGGGCGCGGGTGTGGGCGATGACCTCGTCGGAGACCTCGAAGCTCTTCTCCGGGTCGAAGCCGAGCTCCTTCTTGAGGCCGGCGACGGCCTCGTCGCCCAGGGCGGAGCCGTGGACGGAGTGGCTGCCGGCCTTGCCCGGGGTGGGCCAGCCGATGACGGTGCGCAGACGGATGAAGGTCGGCTTGTCGGTGACGCCCTGCGCCTCGACGATGGCCTGCTTGAGCGCCGCGACGTCCTCGACGTACTCGGTGCCGCCGTTGGTCCAGTCGACGGTGCGCACGTCCCAGCCGTAGGCCTCGTAGCGCGCGGCGGTGTCCTCGGTGAACGCGATCGAGGTGTCACCCTCGATGGAGATCTCGTTGTCGTCCCACAGGACGATGAGGTTGCCGAGCTTCTGGGTGCCCGCGAGGGAGCTGGCCTCACTCGAGACGCCCTCCTCGAGGTCGCCGTCGGAGGCGATGACATAGGTGAAGTGGTCGAAGGGGCTCTCGCCCGCGGCGGCCTCGGGATCGAGCAGGCCGCGCTCGCGGCGCTGCGCCATCGCCATGCCCACGGCGGAGGAGATGCCCTGGCCGAGGGGGCCGGTGGTGATCTCCACGCCCGTGGTGTGGAAGTTCTCGGGGTGGCCCGGGGTCTTGGAGCCCCAGGTGCGCAGCGCCTCGATGTCCTCGAGCTCGAGGCCGAAGCCGCCGAGGTACAGCTGGATGTACTGGGTCAGGCTCGAGTGGCCCGCGGAGAGGACGAAGCGGTCGCGGCCCAGCCACGACGGGTCCTTCGGGTCGTGACGCATGACGTCCTGGTAGAGCAGGTACGCGGCGGGGGCGAGGCTCACGGCGGTGCCGGGGTGGCCGTTGCCCACCTTCTGCACGGCGTCCGCGGCGAGCACGCGCACGGTGTCCACGGCGCGCTTGTCGAGCTCGGTCCAGCCCTCGGGGGCCTTGAAGGTGTCGGTCACGGGGAGTGCTTCCTTTCGCCGGGTGACGGCCTGTGCCGTCGGGATCACAGGCTCTGCGTCCCGCAGGAAGCGACGTCGGCGCTCGGTGCGGGACGCGGAGCGACGGGGTCCACCTTAGTGCGCACGAGGGGTGGTGAGGCGAGCCGTCCCGTCCCACGGGCCCCGGGTTCGCCGAGGGCGGAGCGCCCGCGGGCGTGCGGAGCGGCTCCGCCGGGGCCCGGGAGTGAGCTGACAGACACCTGGACGTCGGCGCGCCGTCCGTGCCCGGACTCACCCGACTCACCGCCCGCGCGCCGCCCACCTGAGCCCCGTCGGCACCTACACTGGGACCCGTCTGCATGCGGCGGGACCGTCGCGACCTCAGGAAGGACGGTGGGCGGTGACCGCCACCCCGGGAGTGCCCTTGCAGGGCACCGACCAGCACGAGCAGCGCGCCCAGCGGCACGATCACGAGGGTGTGGGGACGGAGAGCTCCGCGGCCGTGCCGTCGGGTCCCGCGTCGACGCCGGCCCCCGCGCCGAGCCCCTGGCGCCGTGTGCTCGCCGTGCTCAAGCCCTACGTGGCGCTGACGAAGCCGCGGATCATCGAGCTCCTGCTCATCACGACGATCCCCACCATGTTCCTCGCCGCGGGCGGCTTCCCGAACCCGTGGCTGATCGCCTGGACGCTCATCGGCGGCTACCTCGCCGCGGGCGGTGCGAACACGCTGAACATGTACCTCGACCGTGACATCGACGCGAAGATGAAGCGGACGAAGAATCGTCCGATCGTCACCGGCGAGGTCTCGCCGCGGGCCGCGCTCGTCTTCGGCATCGCGCTCTCCGTGGTCTCCGCGCTGTGGCTCGGGGCCCTGGTCAACGTGATGTCCGCCGTGCTCGCGGTCGCCGCGATCCTGCTGTACGTCGTCTTCTACACGATGATCCTCAAGCGCCGCACGAGCCAGAACATCGTCTGGGGCGGCGTCGCCGGGTGCATGCCCGTGCTCATCGGCTGGTCCGCCGTGACCGGCACCGTGTCCTGGACCGCCGTGCTGCTCTTCCTCGTCATCTTCTTCTGGACGCCGCCGCACTACTGGCCGCTCGCCGAGAAGTTCTCCCGCGACTACGAGACCGCGGGCGTGCCGATGCTGCCCGTCGTCGCCTCGCGCTCCTCCGTGGCGCGGCAGATGATCCTGCACACCACGCTCATGATCGCCTCGAGCCTCGCGATCATCCCGCTGGGCCACACCGGCATCGTCTACACCGTCGCCGCCCTCGGGTCCGGCGCCTGGTTCGGCTTCCTCGTGGGCCGCTACGCGCTGCGCACCCGGAAGGGCCTCACCGGGAAGAAGCTCGACCCGATGGTCGTCTTCCACGGCTCGATCACGTACCTCACCGTGCTCTTCGTGGCCCTCGCGGTCGATCCCTTCGTGCACCTGTGAGCGGGCCGGCGGTGATCCCGGGCGCGGACGACCTGCGCCCGGCCCACCGCCGCCTGCTCGAGCAGTACCTGAGCCACCTGCGCATCGAGCGCGGACTCTCCGAGAACACCCTCGCCGCCTACCGGCGTGACCTCCTGCGCTACCTCGGACACCTGGACCGCACCGGCACCGAGGCCACCGCCGTCAGCACGGAGGACGCCGCCGCCTGGGTGCGCGCGCTGCGCACCGGGGAGGACGGCGGCACACCGCTCGCCGCCGCCTCCGCGGCCCGCGCCCTCGCCGCCGTGCGCGGCCTCCACGCGTTCCTCGACGCCGAGCGCGCGTCGGAGACCGGGGACCCGACCCGGCTCGTGCCCGGTCCGGCGCTGTCCTCCCGGCTGCCGCACCCGCTGCCCGTGGACCAGGTGCTCGACCTCATCGAGGCCGCCGGCCGGCCCGGCACCGGCGCGCTGCCCGCCGAGCGCGCGCTGCGCGACCGGGCCCTGCTCGAGGTGCTCTACGGCCTCGGCGCCCGGATCTCCGAGGCGATCGGCCTGGACGTGGACGACGTGGACCGCGAGCAGCGGGCGGCGCTGCTGCACGGCAAGGGCGACAAGCAGCGCACGGTGCCCGTCGGCTCCTTCGCCCTCGACGCCCTCGACGCCTACCTGACCCGTGCGCGCCCGGCCCTCGCCGCGCGCGGCCCCGGCACCCCGGCGATCTTCCTGGGCTCGCGGGGGACCCGGCTCACGCGCCAGGCAGCCTGGCAGGTGGTGCGGCGCGCCGCGGAGGACGCCGGCCTCGCCGAGGCGGTGAGCCCGCACACGCTGCGCCACTCCTATGCGACGCACCTGCTCCAGGGCGGGGCGGACGTCCGCAGCGTGCAGGAGCTGCTCGGGCACGCCTCGGTCACCACGACCCAGCTCTACACGCAGGTGACCGTGGACTCGCTGCGCGAGATCCACGCGAGCGCCCATCCGCGGTCCGGAGCGGGGGCTTAGACTTGGGCGGCCGGATCGCCCCCGGGCAGGGGAGCGAGGGCACACCACTGCCGGGCGGCTGTCCCCAGCCGCCCCTCCCGGGGCTGGGGCCGCTCGTCGGCCCCCTCGGCGCCTCCGCCACGGCGGCGCGCCCCGCACGACCACGACGCCGACGACAGGACTCCTCCGTGAACGCGAACCAGCAGCTGGACATCGACCTCGGCCCCACGGGACGGCCGATGCCCGAGCTGCCGGAGCCCGCGCCCCTCGACGGGCACGGACCGGCGCGGATCATCTCGATGGTCAACCAGAAGGGCGGGGTCGGGAAGACGACCTCCGTCATCAACCTCGGCGCGGCCCTCGCGGAGATCGGCCGCAAAGTGCTGCTCGTGGACCTCGACCCGCAGGGCGCGCTGAGCGCCGGCACCGGGGTGAACCCCTACGAGCTCGACGTGACCGTCTACAACCTGCTCATGGACCGCAAGCACGACGTGCGCGACGTGATCCAGGAGACGGGCACCGAGAACCTCGACGTGCTGCCCGCGAACATCGACCTCTCCGCGGCGGAGGTCCAGCTCGTCAACGAGGTCGCCCGCGAGATGGCGCTCGCCCGCGTGCTGCGCCCGGTCGCGGACGACTACGACGTCATCATCATCGACTGCCAGCCGTCGCTGGGCCTGCTCACCGTCAACGCCCTCGCGGCGAGCCACGGCGTGGTCATCCCGCTCGAGGCGGAGTACTTCGCCCTGCGCGGCGTGGCCCTGCTCGTCGAGACGATCGAGAAGGTGCAGGACCGCATCAACCCGCGCCTCGAGATCGACGGCATCCTCATCACGATGTTCGACCCGCGCACGCTGCACGCCCGCGAGGTGTGCCAGCGCGTCGTGCAGGCATTCCCGGACAAGGTCTTCCACACCACGATCAACCGCACGGTGAAGTTCCCCGACGCCTCCGTCGCTGCGGAGCCGATCATCTCCTTCGCCTCCTCGAACAAGGGCGCGGACGCCTACCGCCAGCTCGCCCGCGAGCTGATCTCGCGCGGCGGCGCGGCCTGATGGCCGGCCCGCGGGGCGAGGGTGCCGGCGGGGACGGCCGGAAGGACGCCTCCGGCGAGGGACGGGGACGCCGGGGCGGTCACCGCGGGGCGCGCACCGGGGCGTCGCGGCAGCGCCGGCGCAGCGCGTTCACCCCGCCGCGCACGGTCACGCTGCGTGACGACGAGGGCCGGAAGGGCGCGACGCCCGCCGCCTCGGGCGCCGAGCCGGGAGACCTTCACCAGGAGGGCGGGGAGCGCCTCCAGAAGGTGCTCGCCCGCGCCGGCTTCGGCTCGCGCCGCGCGTGCGAGGCGCTCATCACCCAGGGTCGCGTGAGCGTGGACGGCGAGATCGTCACCGAGCAGGGCCTGCGGATCGACGCCGCCACGCAGGCGGTGCACGTGGACGGGCGCCGGCTGCAGCTGGACGAGCGCAAGCTCACCGTGGTCCTCAACAAGCCGCGGCACGTGGTCTCCGCGATGCACGACCCCGAGGGTCGCCGCGATCTCACGGAGTTCACCGAGCGCTACGACCAGCGGCTCTACCACGTGGGGCGCCTCGACTACGAGACCGAGGGCCTGCTGCTGCTCACGAACGACGGCGAGCTCGCGCACCGCCTGACCCATCCCTCCTTCGCGGTGGAGAAGACGTACGTGTGCCGCTTCGACGCCCCCGGCGGCCCGCCCCGCGGGCTCGTCAAGGCCCTGCGCGACGGCGTCGAGCTCGAGGACGGCCCCGCGCGCGCCGACCGCGCGCGGGTGCTCGCCCAGGACGGCCGCGAGGCCGTCGTCGAGGTGAGCCTGCACGAGGGCCGCAATCGGATCGTGCGCCGCATGTTCGCCTCCCAGGGCTTCGAGCTGACCGGCCTCATGCGCACACGCATCGGGCCGGTCCTGCTGGGCGACCTCGCCCCCGGCGCGACCCGCGAGCTCACCGGCCGCGAGCTCGGCACGCTCATGGCGGAGCTGGGGCTGTGAGCGCCGACGCCCTCGTGCCGTCCCCGGTGCGGATCATCGGGACCGGGCTGATCGGAGGGTCCCTGGGCCTCGCGCTGGGCCGTGCGGGCGCCCGGGTCCAGGTCGAGGACGTCTCGCCGGGGACCACGGCCCTGGCCGTCGAGCTCGGCGTGGGGGAGCGGCCCGTCGAGGGCGGTCCCGACCCGCGGCTCGTCGTGGTCGCCGCCCCGCCCGACGTCGCCGCGACGCTCGTCGCCGACGCCCTCGCCCGCTTCCCCGCGGCGCTCGTGACCGACGTCGCGAGCGTCAAGGGCACCGTGCTCGAGGGCGTGCGCGCCCTCGCCGCCCCCGCCGACCTCCCGCGCTACATCGGCGCCCACCCGATGGCGGGCCGCGAGGTCTCCGGCGTCATCTCCTCGCGCAGCGACCTCTTCCAGGGCCGGCCCTTCGTCGTGGTCCCGCACCCCGCGACCCGCGAGGGCGCCGTGAGCGTGCTGAGGGGCCTCGCGACGGAGATCGGCGCCGTGCCGGTGGTCATGGACGCCGCGGCGCACGACGACGCGGTCGCCCATGTGTCCCACGTGCCGCAGGTGCTCTCGAGCCTGCTCGCGACGAGCTTGCTCGAGCCGACGGAGCAGGCCCTCGGTCTCGCCGGCCAGGGACTGCGGGACACGACCCGCATCGCGGACTCCGACGCCCGGCTCTGGGTCGAGATCCTCGGCGCGAACGCGGCCGCCGTGGGCGGTGTGCTGCAGGGGCTGCGCGAGCGGCTCGACGACGTCATCGCGGCGCTCGGCACCCTCGAGGGCGATCCGCGCCCGGAGCTCGGGTCCCGGCGCGCGATCGCGGACCTCGTCGCCGACGGCAACCGCGGGGTGCGGCGCATCCCCGGCAAGCACGGCGGGGCCACCGACTCCTTCGCGACGGTCGTCGTGCTCGTCCCGGACAGGCCCGGCGAGCTGGGCCGCCTGCTGACCGAGATGGGCGAGATCGGCGTGAACCTCGAGGACCTCCGTCTCGAGCACACGCTCGGGCAGCCGGTGGGCCTCGCGCACATCGCCGTGGACGTCCGCGCCGAGAACCTGCTCACGAGATCGCTCACCGAGCGCGGCTGGACGGTGGCCGACGCCTGAGCGCCCCGTATCCTTGACGGATGCACACCAGCGCTCCCTCGACCGCCCCCGGCGGCGTGACCATCGCGATCGACGGCCCCGCCGGCTCCGGCAAGTCCACCGTCTCCCGCCTCGTCGCGGAGGCGCTGGACGGCGGCATGCTCGACACCGGCGCCATGTACCGGGCGGTGACCTGGTGGTGCCTCGAGAACGACGTGGCGCTGACCGACCGGGAGACCGTGGCGCGCGTCGCCGAGGCCCTCGACCTCGAGCTGGGGACCGACCCGGCCGGGGCGACCGTCGTCGTCGACGGCGAGGACGTGACCGGGGAGATCCGCAGCGAGCGGATCTCCCAGCAGGTCAGCGCCGTCGCCACCAACACCCTGGTGCGGCCCGTGCTCCAGCGCCGGCAGCGGGAGCTGCTGTTCGCGACCGCCGCCGAGCGCGGCAGCTGCGTCGCCGAGGGCCGTGACATCACGACCGTCGTCGCCCCCGACGCCGCCGTGCGGGTCCTGCTCACCGCGAGCCCCGAGGAGCGCATGCGCCGCCGCGCGCAGGAGCTGGGGCTCCCCGACTCGGAGGAGTCCCGCGAGCGCATGGAGGACCAGGTGCTGCGCCGTGACCGCGACGACGCGACCGTCTCCGAGTTCGCGACCGCGGCCGACGGTGTCCACGAGGTCGACACGACGGGCCGCGGCGTGGCCGAGGTCGTCGCCGCCGTGCTCGAGCTCGTCGAGCAGGCCCGCACCGCCACCGCCACTGCCACTGCCTCCGCCGTCGACGGCACTGCCCCTGCCGCCGGCGCGGCGGGACTCGACACGAGCGACGACGACGCGGTCGAGGCCGCCCTGCGCGCCGGTCTCGAGGACTTCGACCTCGACGCCGACGACCTCGCCCTCCTGGACGCGGACGATCTCGAGGACCTCGGGTACGGGGACCCGGCGCCGAACCTGCCGGTCGTCGCCGTCGTCGGCCGTCCCAACGTCGGCAAGTCGACCCTGGTCAACCGCATCCTCGGCCGCCGCGAGGCCGTCGTCGAGGACGTCCCCGGCGTGACCCGCGACCGCGTGTTCTACGAGGCCGAGTGGGCCGGGAAGGACTTCTGGCTCGTCGACACCGGCGGCTGGGAGGAGAAGGTCGACGGCATCGCCTACCGCGTCGCCGAGCAGGCGGAGGTCGCGGTCGAGCTCGCGGACGTCGTCATGTTCGTGGTCGACGCGAACGTCGGCATCACGACCACCGACGAGCAGCTGCTGAAGGTGCTGCGCCGCTCGCAGCGCCCGATCGTGCTCGTCGCCAACAAGGTCGACGACCAGCGCGGCGAGCTCGAGGCCGCCGCCCTGTGGAACCTGGGGCTGGGGGAGCCGTTCCCCGTCTCCGCCCTCCACGGTCGCGGCTCCGGTGACCTGCTCGACGCCGTGCTCGCCGTGCTCCCCGAGGAGGGCCGCGGCGACGCCGTCGACCACGGGCCGCGGCGCATCGCCCTCGTGGGACGGCCGAACGTCGGCAAGTCCTCCCTGCTGAACCGGCTCGCGGGGGAGCGGCGCGTCGTCGTCGACGACCTCGCGGGCACCACGCGCGACCCGGTCGACGAGAAGATCACCCTCGGCGGCAAGGAGTGGACCTTCGTGGACACGGCCGGCATCCGCCGCCGCGTGCTGCAGTCCTCCGGGGCGGACTACTACGCCTCGCTGCGCACCCGCTCCGCCCTGGACCGGGCCGAGGTCGCCGTCGTCCTCATCGAGGCGAACGAGCCGATCTCCACCCAGGACCTCAAGATCATCGACATGGTCCTGGAGTCCGGTCGCGCGCTCGTGCTCGCCTTCAACAAGTGGGACCTCCTGGACGAGGAGCGCCGCCACCAGCTCGAGTTCGAGATCGAGAAGGACCTCGGCCACGTCTCCTGGGCGCCGCGCGTGAACCTCTCCGCCAAGACGGGACGTCACGCGGAGAAGCTCGTGCCTGCTCTCGAGCAGGCGCTCGAGTCCTGGGACCAGCGCATCCCGACCGGGCGCCTCAACGCCTTCCTCGGCACGCTCGTCGCGGCGCACCCGCACCCGCTGCGCGGCGGCAAGCAGTCGCGGATCCTCTTCGCGACCCAGGCCCGGACGCGACCGCCGCGCTTCGTCATCTTCGCGACCGGCTTCCTCGAGCACGGCTACCGCCGCTTCATCGAGCGCCGCCTCCGCGAGGACTTCGAGTTCACCGGATCGCCCGTCGTGATCGGCGTCCGGATCCGCGAGAAGCGCAAGCGCTGAGCGGCGCCGGGTCGCCGGTACTGTGGTGCCCATGAGCTCCACGGACCCGCAGCGACCCGGTGACCACCCCGTCGACCCCTACGGAGCGCCGCAGCCCGGGGGCCGGGACCCGTACGGCGCGGGGTCGGGTGACCTGTCCTCCGGAGGACCCCAGGACCCGTGGGCCGCGCCCCCGCAGTCCGGCGGGTCGGCCGCACCGGCCGACCAGGACCCGTGGGCGGCACCGCCCGCGGAGCCCTCCTGGCACCCGGCCCCGGCGGATCCCTACGGCGGTGGTGTCCCCTCGGCAGGAGCCCCGTACGGCGGACCGCCCTACGGCGCTGCACCGCAGGGAGGGGCCGTGCCCGCGCCCCTCCACGGGGCACCCGGCCAGATCGGCACGAGCAGACTGCTCGCGGGGCTGATGGGGATCTTCCTCGGCGGCTTCGGCGTGCACCGCTTCCTGCTGGGGTACACCGCGATCGGCGTGGTCCAGATCATCGTCACGATCCTCACCTGCGGCGCCGGCCACCTGTGGGGCCTCATCGAGGGCATCATGATCCTCGCCAAGGCGGAGCCCTTCACCCGCGATGCGCAGGGCCGCCCGCTGACCGACTGACCACCCCCGGCACCTCCCGAGGAGCACCATGGCCACGCCCGAGTTCGTGCTCGCCCTGCGCGAGCGGATCGGCCACGCCCCGCTGTGGATGAGCGGCGTCACCGCGATCGTGCTCGACGCGGATCGCCGCCGGATGCTCGCCGTGCGCCGCGCCGACAACGGCGCGTGGACCCCCGTCACCGGCATCATCGACCCGGGGGAGGAGCCGGCGGTCGCCGCCGAGCGGGAGGTGCTCGAGGAGGCCGGCGTGCGCTGCCGGGCGCTGCGCCTGATCGACGTGAGGACCGTCGGCCCCGTCACCTACCCCAACGGCGACGTCGCCGAGTACCTCGACCTGTGCTTCCTGTGCGAGCACGAGGACGGGGATCCCCATCCCGCGGACGGCGAGAACACCGAGGCCCGGTGGTTCCCGATCGACGCCCCGCCCCCGATGAACGAGAGGTTCACCGAGATGCTGACCATCGCCCTCGCCGGTCGCCCCGAGGCGAGGTTCCGCCGATGAGGGACCCGCTGCCCGGGACGCAGGTGGCCATCGCCCTGACCGAGGACCCGCGGGACACGGCCGAGGTGCGCGTGCTGGCCGCGCCGCGCCGCGACCTCGCGCGCGACGGTGTGCTCTCCGCCCCGCTCGGCCCCTTCGCGGACGCGCTGCTCGTGGACGTCCACCGCGAGGGCCGCCTCGTGCTTCCCGGCGCCTGGGTGCAGCCCGAGGTGCTCGAGCGGGGGACCCCGCTCGCCCCGCGGCCCGTGCGCGCGAGCGACCTGCGCCTGCCCGCCGTGATCCGCGGCAAGGGCGCCGGCGCGGAGCTGCACTGGGGCGAGACGATCTGGCCCCTCTCCCTCGACGGCCACCTCGCGGTGCCGCCCGCCTCCCGGCCCTCGCCGCACCCCTACTCGCGGCTGCGCCGGCTCCTGCTCGTCGCGACCGGCCGCCGCGAGGAGGTCGCCCTGACCCTCTGGCAGAGCCCCTCCTTCGAGGTGCCCTGGCACGACGTGCGCCTGCTCCCGCGCGCCGAGCGCTGGTTCGAGCTCGCCCAGGTCCCCGCCGGCATGCGCTACGCGGACGCCGAGCAGGCCCAGGGCGTCGGGCGGGCCGCGCGCCGCTGAGCCCTGCGCGCGCGGCTCGCGCCTCCCGGCAGGCGGCGCCGCCACGCCGCCTCCTCCCTGATCATGTGATCCGCGCCATGGTCTGTGTAAGGTCGACGGGCGGTCCCGGACCCGGGCCGCCGTCACCGTCGACGAGGAGGACCCGTGCCCGCCGGTACCCCGATCCGCCCCCGCCCCGCGCGGCGCAGCTTCCTGCGCTGGAGCGCGGGCGTGGCCACGGTGCTGCCGCTGGGGGCCCTGGCCGGCTGCTCCGGCAGCAGCCGCGACCCCAGCACCCTGCGCATCGCCTACCAGCAGTTCGGCTCGAACACGATCAAGGAGAAGTGGATCCAGGGGGCCGCGAAGGAGTTCTCCGCGCAGAACCCCGATCTCGTCGTGGACCTCGTGCCGATCGTGGCCGCGGAGAACGACTACTTCACGAAGAACGAGCTGCTCATGAGCTCGCCCCGCACGAGCCCCGACCTCGTCTACGAGGACTCCTTCATCCTCCTGTCCGACGTCGGCGCCGGCTACCTGCAGCCGATGACGGACCTCGTCGAGGGCTGGGACCACTGGAAGGACATCGCCGACGCCTCCAAGCTCGCCGTCACCGGTGAGGACGGCGAGGTCTACGGCGTCCCCATCACGACGGACACCCGCGCCATCTGGTTCCACCGCGGCGTGTTCGAGGAGGCCGGGCTCCCCGCTGACTGGCAGCCCACCAGCTGGGAGGACATCCTCGAGGCGGCGCGCGCGATCAAGGAGTCCGACTCCGAGGCGACCCCGTTCTTCCTCTTCGCGGGCACCCCGCAGGGCGAGAAGGCCTCGATGCAGGGCTTCGAGATGCTGCTCTACGGCACCGGGGACGGCACCGGCCTCTACGACGACGAGACCAAGAAGTGGGTGCTCGGCTCGGCGGGCTTCGTGGACGCGCTGACCTTCCTGCAGACGATCGTCCAGGAGGAGCTCACGCTCCCGCTCGGTCAGCTGCTGGACCCGAACATCTCCGAGCAGATCTACACGCAGCTGCTGCCGGACGGGAAGCTCGGCATGCTCGTGGACGGCTCCTGGATCTCCCAGAACTGGACCGAGTCCGCCGGTCGTCCCTGGCCCGAGTGGCCGGACGAGGTGGGACTCGCGGACATGCCCACCCAGGACGGCGGCGGCACCGGGACGGTGACCCTCGCCGGCGGCTGGGGCCTGTCGATCCCGGACCACGTCACGGACCGTGAGACCGCCTTCGCGTTCCTCGAGGTGCTCGTCTCCACCGAGACGCTCGTGCAGTACGCGATCGCGGACAACCACATCACCGTGCGCTCCGACGTCGCCGAGGTGAAGGAGTACCTCGAGTACTCGCCGGCCGTCGAGTACTTCACGAACCTGCTCGAGACCGCGTACTACCGGCCCGCCCTGCCTGCCTACCCGGAGGTGTCCTCCGCGATCCAGGAGGCGATGGAGGCGGTGCTGACCGGCAGCGACCCGGCCTCCGCGGCCGCCGCGTACGACGCCACCGTGACGGACATCGTCGGCCCCGAGAACGTCCAGGAGGCGAACGGATGACCACCGCGACACCCACCACCACCGGCGAGCAGGTCCCCACGCCGCGTCGCCGCTCCCGGCTCGGGGACCGGCTGACGGCCGTCCGTGCCGTGCCCATGCTCCCGGCCGGGATCCTCCTGGTCGTGTTCATGCTCGGCCCGATCCTGTACTCGCTGTACCTCGCCTTCACCGACAGCGCGATCCGCGGCGAGGGCGCCTCGGACACGAGCTTCGTGGGCTTCACGAACTTCACCGACGCCTTCACCGACGCGGACTTCTGGAACTCCGTCGTGCTGACCCTGGTGTTCACGCTGATCTCCGCCGTGATCGGCCAGAACGTGCTCGGCATGCTCCTGGCCCTGCTCATGGAGCGCGCGAACCGGGTCATGACCTTCACGGTCACTTCGATCGTCATCGCGGCGTGGATCCTGCCGGAGGTCGTCGCCGGCTACCTGCTCTACACCTTCTTCGCCGACGGCGGCAGCCTGAACACGCTGCTCACCTCCGTGGGCCTGCCCGGGCAGGACCTCCTGTTCAGCGCCCCGATCATCGCGGTGTCCTTCGCGAACATCTGGCGCGGCGCGGCCTTCTCGATGCTCGTCTACTCCGCGGCGCTGAGCTCGGTGCCCGGTGACGTGTACGAGTCCGCGGCGCTCGACGGCGCCGGCCCGGTGCGGCGCTTCGTGTCCGTGACGATCCCGCTGCTGCGGCCCGCGATCGCCACGAACCTCATGCTCACCACACTGCAGACCCTCTCCGTCTTCGGCCTGATCTTCATCATGACCGGCGGCGGTCCCGCCCGGCAGAGCCAGACCCTGCCCCTGTACATGTACGAGCAGGCGTTCTCGTACGGGCAGCTCGGCTACGGCACCGCCGTGGCCCTGCTGCTCCTGCTGATCGGGGCGCTGGCCTCCGTCGCCTACCTGCGCCTGCTGCCGGAGGAGGACAAGCGATGACCGCCGCCGACCCGACCGCCACCGCTCCCGCCGCGGGTGTCCGCGACGACGGAGTGTCCTCCGCCGCCGCGCCGCGTGACCCCCGTCCCCGCCGTCGGAAGGCCAGCCGCGCCGCCGGGACCTCCCTCGCGAGCACCATCGCGATGGTCGTCATCGGGATCGTGTTCCTGGTGCCGCTGCTGTGGGTGGTCCTCGCCTCCTTCGACACGGAGGCCTCGCTCTCCGTCGCCTGGCCGAAGCGCTGGAGCCTGGACAACTACGCCGCCATCTGGAACACGGAGACGACGTTCCGCCCGCTCGCGAACTCGCTCGTGCTGTGCGGCGGGGCCACGATCCTCACGATGGTGACCGCGGTGCTGTGCGCCTACCCGCTCTCCCGCTACCGCTTCAAGGCCAAGCGCCCGCTGCTGCTGACGATCATCTTCTCCACGGGCCTGCCGATCACGGCGATCATGATCCCCGTCTACTCGATGTTCGTGCAGGTGAACCTCATCGACTCGATGGGCGGGGCGATCCTGTTCCTCGGGGCGAGCTCGCTGCCGTACGCCATCTTCCTCACCAAGGGGTTCATGGACGGGGTGCCGCTCGAGATCGAGGAGTCCGCCTGGACGGAGGGCGCCGGGGTCTACCGGACCCTGTGGTCCGTGGTGCTGCCGCTCATGCGCTCCGGGCTCGCGGTCGCGACGATCTTCACCTTCGTCTCCATGTGGGGCAACTTCTTCGTGCCGTTCATGCTGCTGCTGAGCCCGGACAAGCTGCCCGCGGCCGTCACCCTGTACACCTTCTCCTCGCAGTACGGGCAGGTCGCCTACGGACAGCTCGCGGCCTTCTCGATCTTCTACTCGCTGCCCGTCGTGGTGCTGTACCTCTTCCTGGGCCGGAACCTGGGCCAGGGCTTCGCCGCCGCCGGCGGCGTCAAGGGGTGAGCGCGGCGTCGGCGCGCGGCTCCCGGGCCGCGCGCCGACGCCCGAGCGCTCGCGGCCGACGGTGCCCGTTCAGCCAGGCACCCACCCAGGTGCTGCGTACCAGCAGGTCGTAGCTCAGCAGCAGCACGGCGAGCACGACCGCGAGGGCCACGACCAGCTTGACGACCAGCGGCAGCGCCAGATCGGCGAGTGGGATCTCCACGAGCAGCAGCAGCGGGAAGTGCACGAGGTAGATCCAGTACGAGGCGTCCGCGAGATAGCGGACGGCCGGGATCTCCCGGCGCACGAGGCGGGCGCTGAGGCCCAGCAGCCCGTAGACCCAGGTCCACCCGGCGAGCGCGGCGATGACGGCCACGAGCAGGGCGGGTGAGCCCGGGGGCACGAGGATCGCGGCCGTGCTCAGCACGGCGGCGGCGATCAGGTGGAGGATCCATCGGCCCTCGAGCCGGGGGAGCGCCTCGGGCCGTGCCCGCAGGAACCAGCCCGTGAGGAACGCCCCGGCGTAGGCGACGCTCGCACCGGGCACCGGCACCAGCGTGTACGGCTCGGTGATGCTGGCGAGCCCGTCCCCCTGCAGCAGGAGGCCCGCGGCGTAGGGCACGGCGGCGAGCAGCACGCCGAACGGGGAGGCGAGCACGGAGGAGATCCGCGCGGACCAGCGCCCGGCCCGCTCCGCGCCGAGCACTCGGATCGTGACGGCGCGCAGCGCGAGGACGACGACCACGATCTCCAGGAGCAGCAGCAGGAACCACAGGTGCATCGTCGGCAGCGCGAGCAGTCCGGTGGGCGATCCCGCTGCCGGCTGCGGGGCGGCGACGGGACCGAGGTCGCGCACGGCTCCGTTCAGCACGAGGGCGGCGACCATGAGCGCGAAGAGCCCGGGCCAGAACGCGACCAGCGGGAGCCCGATCCGGGTGAGCCGGTCGCGCAGGTAGGCCCCGGCGCCGCGGCGATGCAGCACCATGCTGCCGAAGTAGCCGGCAAGCATCATGAACAGCACCATCCGGAACAGATGGATCACCGCGACGACGAGGATCGCCGGCATCGAGTCGATGTCGTCGTTCACGAGCCAGAGATCGCCGGGGGCGAAGGGCATGAGGGCGTGCAGCAGCACGCCGAGCAGGAGGGCGCCGCCGCGCAGCGCATCGAGATGGTGCAGGCGGGTGGTCGGAGCGGGAGAGGGGGCGGGGGCGACGGCGGGTGAGCGGGCCATGGCCCCAACCTAGGGACGCGCCCCACGGCGACGCCTCGACCGATCGGCAGCCCGGACCTCCACCGATCGGTGGAGGGCAGGGTCCTGGCGCCGGGCGTCGCCGCGGGGGAGACTGGCGGCCATGGACGCCCCGTCCGCTCCGCCGTCGCCGCGCGCCGTCGCCCCCGACGTCCCTGCATCGAGCCCGGCGCGCCTGTTCACGGCACCCACCACGAGCGGCCGCTTCGTCGTCTGGCTGCCGCCGCTCCTGCTCGTCGTGTCCTGGCTGCTGGGCCTGATGACCGTGGGGTTCTGGCTCACCGCGGAGCAGATCACCTGGGCGCTGGTCCCCACCGGCGTGCTGCTCGTGCTCCGGGCGCTGCTGGAGGCGCTCCTGGCCCGCACGGGTCCCGGCAGCCCCGCACTGGGCGTCCTCTACGTGCTGCACCTGCTGCTCCTCGTGGTGCTCACCGCGCTGAACCCGCTCGCGAGCGTCTACGCCTTCGTCGGCTATCTCGACGGGCCGAGGTTCGTCAGCGGCGCCGCCGTCCCCGCCGTCCTCGTCGCCACCGCGTTCCTCTCCGCCCTGGGCCAGGTCGGCGGGCCGGCCTCCGCCGCGAGCGTCCCCCTCATCTACGGCGGGCTGGTCGCGGTGAACCTGCTGATCGCCGGGGCGATGAGCTACCTGTCCTGGGAGCGGGAGCGCACGATCGCCCAGCGCGAGGAGGCCCTCGCCGAGCGGGACCGCACCGCGCAGGACAACGCCCGCCTGCAGCAGGAGCTCGTGGACCGCGCGCACGATCGCGGCGTCTCCGCGGAGCGGGAGCGGCTCTCGCGGGAGATCCACGACACCGTCGCCCAGGGGCTCGTGGGTGTCATCCGCCAGCTCGAGGCCGTGGGGGACGGGCTCGGCGCCGCGGAGGGCGAGCGGGTGCGTCGGGCGGAGGAGGCGGCCCGCGACTGCCTCGTGGAAGCGCGGCGCGCGGTCGAGGCGCTCTCCCCGCATCAGCTGGACGGGGCCCGCGCGAGCGAGGCCCTCGGGGGCATCGTCGCTCGCTGGGCGCGCACGCACCGGGTGGTCGCCACCTTCGACGCGGACGACGCCCCCGCCGAGGTCGCGCACGGCCCGGTCATGCTGCGCGTCGCCCAGGAGGCGCTCGCGAACGTGGCCCGCCACGCCGGGGCCGGGACGGTCGCGGTGACGTTCGGCTCCACGGCCCGGGGGCAGCTGCTGCGGGTGCAGGACGATGGTCGGGGCTTCTCCGCGTCGACGGCGGTCGCCGGCCACGGCCTGCAGAACATGCGCGAGCGTCTGCGGGAGGTCGGCGGCACCCTGACGGTCACGTCGGCGCCGGGGGAGGGCTGCACCGTCAGCGCCGAGGTGCCGCGATGACGGGGCCCGTGCGCGTCGTCGTCGCCGACGACCATCCCGTGGTGCGGGACGGTCTGGTCGCCATGCTGGGCGCCGACCCGGGGATCGAGGTGGTGGGCACCGGGTCCGACGGCGCGGAGGCCCTCGAGACCGTCGCCGCCACCCACCCCGACGTGCTCCTCCTGGACCTGCGGATGCCGGTCATGGACGGGGTGGCGACCCTCCGCGCGCTCGCCGAGCAGGAGGGACCCCGCCCGCGGGTGCTCGTCCTCACCACGTACGACACCGACCACGGCATCCGTGCCGCCTTCGAGGCCGGGGCCGACGGCCTGCTGCTCAAGGACGCCCGCCGCGAGGAGCTCGTGCGCGCCGTCCACGACCTCGCGGCCGGGGGAGCGGTGCTCACCCCGAGCACTCTCGCGGTGCTCGCCGCCCCCGCGGCGCCGTCGGCGGCGCTGAGCCCGCGGGAGACGGACGTGCTGCGCCTCGTCGCGGAGGGCTGCACGAACCGCGCCGTCGCCTCGCGGCTCGGGATCGGCGAGGCGACGGTGAAGACGCACCTGCTGCACGTCTACGAGAAGCTCGGCGCGAGCGACCGCGCCTCCGCCGTGCGCACCGCCTGGGAGCGCGGCCTGGTCTGAGGAGGACCCCGCGTGACCCACCGACCGGTCGTCCGGGGCGCGGGACGCGATGGGGGCGCACGGCATAGCGTGGCACCGCACCCCTCGATGCACCCGCCCTCGACGAAGGAGCCGTGATGACCGAGAAGAACAGCACCCTGGACCCGCACGTCGCCCGGCGCGCACAGGCGCTCTCCACCCGCGACGGCGAGCCGTCGTTCCCCGCGCAGGACCAGCAGCCGCCCGGACTCACCGCGCCCATGACCCCGGTCCCCGACCACGGCGAGGAGAGCTACGTGGGTCATGGCCGGCTCGAGGGGCTCTCCGCGCTCATCAC
Source organism: Brachybacterium sp. NBEC-018 (assembly GCF_024860185.1). Lineage (NCBI taxonomy): Bacteria > Bacillati > Actinomycetota > Actinomycetes > Micrococcales > Dermabacteraceae > Brachybacterium > Brachybacterium sp. NBEC-018. The sequence continues at coordinate 2,705,936 of NZ_CP100650.1, read as the reverse complement.
CGGCGGCGACTCGGGGATCGGCCGCGCCGTCGCGATCGCCTACGCCCGCGAGGGCGCCGACGTCGCGATCTCCTACCTCCCCGAGGAGCAGGAGGACGCCGAGGAGACGGCCCGCTGGATCCGCGATGCCGGCCGTCGCGCGCTGCTGCTGCCCGGCGACATCCGGGAGGAGGACACGGCGCGGTCGCTCGTGACCCGCACGGTGCAGGAGCACGGAGGGCTCGACGTGCTCGTGAACAACGCGGCCTTCCAGTGGGGCCGCGCGGAGCCCCGCGGCCTCGCGGGCATCGACTCCGCGCGCCTGCACCGCACGCTGACCACGAACCTCGAGGCTCTGTTCTGGATCACCCAGGAGGCCGCGCCGCACCTGCGCGCGGGATCCTCGGTGATCAACTGCTCCTCGATCCAGTCCTACGACCCCTCGGTGCCGCTCATGGACTACGCGGCGACGAAGGCCGCGATCAACAACGTCACCGTGAACCTCGCGGCGGACCTCGGCCCGCAGGGGATCCGCGTCAACGCGGTCGCCCCGGGACCGATCTGGACCCCGCTGAACGTCGCCACGCGCGTCAGCGACGACTACGTCGCCTTCGGCGGGAACACACCGCTGGGGCGCGCGGGCCAGCCGGCGGAGGTCGCGGGGGCCTTCGTGTTCCTCGCGAGCCCGACGGAGGCGAGCTATGTCTCCGGCACCGTGCTCGGCGTGACGGGCGGTCGCCCGGTGTTCTGAGACCGCCCGGCCGCCCTCGGCGTATCGCTCAGCGGAAGATGACCGTCCGGGTGCCGTCGAGCAGCACGCGCGACTGCGAGAACCAGGTGACCGCCTGGCGCAGCGTGCGCACCTCGGCGTCCTGGCCGATCGCCATGAGCTCCTGCGGGGAGCGGGTGTGGTCCACGCGGATGACGTCCTGCTCGATGATCGGGCCCTCGTCGAGATCGCTCGTGACGAAGTGCGCCGTCGCGCCGATCTGCTTGACGCCGCGGGCGTGCGCCTGGCGGTAGGGGTTCGCGCCCTTGAAGCCCGGCAGGAACGAGTGGTGGATGTTGATGCAGCGCCCTGCGAGCTCCTCGCACAGCTCGGGGGAGAGGATCTGCATGTAGCGCGCGAGCACCACGAGCTCCACGTCGTGCTCGACGACGGCCTCCCGCACCCGGTCCTCGAAGGCGGCCTTGGCGCCCTCGCCCGTGGTGGGCAGGTGCTCGAAGGGCACGCCGTAGAACGAGGCGAGCGGCTCGAGCGTGGGGTGGTTGGCGAGGATGAGCGGCACCTCGATCGGCAGGTGGCCCGCGTCGATCTGGAACAGCAGGTCGTTCACGCAGTGCTTCGCGGTGGAGCCGAGGATCAGTGTGCGCACCGGGCGGGCGACCTCGTCGAGGCGGTGCTCGATCCCGAAGCGCTCCACGACGGGCGTGAGCGCGGCGGCGATCTCCTCGGGGGAGGCCGTGGTGGTCAGCTGGAGACGCATGTAGAAGCGCTGGGTGGCGCCGCTCTCGAACTGGCGGCTCTCCGTGATGTTGCCGCCCACCTCGACGATCGCGCCGGTGACGGCGTGGACGATGCCGGGTCGGTCCTCGCACACGAAGGTGAGGACGTACTCGACGGTGGGGGAGGCGGCGGCGGTGGGACTGCTCATGGCGGGAAGTCTAGGAGGGAGGCCTGCGCGGCACGGAGGGCGCCGCAGGGCGGACCTCCCGAATGGGGCCCAGCTCACGCGGCGGCGTGGACCTACCGATCGTTCGGTCCCCTGACCTGCCGGGGGAGATGCGGGGGCGACGGGGGAGCCGGGGTCGCTTGACGGGGTTCGCGACGGGGGGTGAGGGTCGACACACCGGCCCGTCCTTGCCAGATGAGGCGATCTTCGCTAGGGCCGGGAGTGGAGATCGGGATCGCCCACCACCCCGTCACGAGAGGTCTCCCATGGACACCAGCGTCTTCGAGGACCACGAGTCCACCATCCGCGGCTACTGCCGGAACTACCCCACCGTGTTCGCCTCGGCGTCCAACGCGCGCCAGGTCGACGAGGACGGGAGGTCCTATCTCGACTTCTTCGCCGGCGCGGGCGTGCTGAACTTCGGGCACAACGACCCGGCCATGAAGGAGGCGCTGATCGCCTTCATCCAGGCCGACGGCGTCGCCCACGGCCTGGACACCTACACCACCACGAAGCGCGACTTCGTCCGACGCTTCCAGGAGGTGGTCCTCGCGCCTCGCGGCATGGACCACCGGATGCAGTTCATGGGCCCCACCGGCTCCAACGCGGTCGAGGCGGCGATGAAGCTCGCCCGCGCCGCGACCGGGAGGCGGGAGCTCGTCGCCTTCAGCCACGGCTTCCACGGCATGACCCTCGGCTCCCTCGCGGCGACCGCGAACGACGCCTTCCGCCAGTGGGCGGGCGTGCCGCTCGAGAACATCCTGCGCCTGCCCTTCGAGACCGCCCCCGGCGGGGACACCGCCGTCGCCGAGTACGCGGCCGCGCTGCGTGACCCCTCGAGCGGGCTGCTGCCGCCCGCGGCCTTCCTCGTCGAGGTGGTCCAGGCCGAGGGCGGCGTCAACGTCGCCTCGGAGGAATGGCTGCACGAGGTGCAGGACCTCGCCCACGAGGTGGGCGCCCTGTTCATCATCGACGACATCCAGGCCGGCGTCGGACGCACCGGCGGCTACTTCTCCTTCGACGGGATGGACCTGGACCCGGACATCATCACGCTCGCGAAGGGCCTCGGCGGCTTCGGCACCCCCATCGCCATGAACCTCAACAAGCCCGAGGTGGACGAGCACTGGGCGCCCGGCGCCCACACCGGCACCTTCCGCGGGCAGGGGCTCTCCTTCGTCGCGGGCACCGTCGCGCTCGACCGCTTCACCGACGAGGAGTTCCTCGCCGGGGTGCTGAGCAAGGGGGAGACGATGCGGGAGCGCCTCGAGGCGATCGCCGCCGCGCACCCCGACCGCGGCTGGGAGGTGCGCGGTCGCGGGATGATGCAGGCCCTCGACACCGGGGACGGCGCCTTCGCCAAGCGCGTGCAGCAGGCGGCCTTCGAGGCGGGCCTGCTGATCGGCCCCTGCGGGAGCGAGGGACGCGTGATCAAGCTGATCCCGCCGCTGACCATCCCCGAGGACGACCTCGACGAGGGCCTCGACCTTCTCGAGCAGGCGATCACCACCGCGACGGAGGCGGCCTGATGCGCCGCCGGGAGGACATGACCTTCCCGCCGGAGGAGTACGAGCGCCGGCTCGCGGAGCTGCGCGGGCGGATGGCGGAGCGGGACCTCGACGTCGTCGTGATCTCCGACCCCGAGAACCTCATGTACCTCACGGACTACCAGACCACCGGCTACTCCTTCTTCCAGGCGCTGATCGTGCCCCGGGAGGACGAGCCGGTGATGGTGACCCGGGCGATGGAGGAGTCCAACGTCGTCCACCGCACGTGGGTGGAGCTCACCCATCCCTACCCGGACTCCGGGGACGCGATCCGCGAGCTCGTCGCCGCGCTCGAGGAGCGGGGGCCGGGCGATGCCCGGGTGGGCTTCGAGCGCAACAGCTACTACTTCCCCGCCTATCAGCAGGACCGCCTCCACGACGCCTACGGGAAGGGACTGGTGGACTGCTTCGGCATCGTCGAGCAGAGTCGCCTGCGCAAATCCCCCGCGGAGATCGCCGTGATGCGCCGCGCCGCCGTGGCGGCGGAGGCGGGGATGAGCGCGGGGATCGAGGCCGCGGTCCCCGGCGCGAGCGAGAACGACGTCGCCGCCGCGATCTCCTCGGCGATGTTCCGCGCGGGCGGGGAGTTCCCCGCGGTGATGCCGTACGTGACCTCGGGGCCGCGCTCGATGATCGGGCATGCCACCTGGGAGGGCCGGACGATCGAGAAGGGCGACCACGTCTTCCTCGAGATCGCGGGCTGCTACCGGCGCTACCACGCGGCGCTCATGCGGACGATCGTCACCGACGCCCTCTCCCCGTCGATGCGCAGCGCGCAGGACACCATGAAGGAGGCGCTGGACACGCTGCGCTCGCGCATGGGCCCCGGGATGAGCGTCTCCGAGGTGGATCAGATCGTGCGCACCGTCATCACGGCGAACGACGTCGGCGCACGGCTCGTGACGCGCGCCGGCTACTCGATCGGCATCGCCTTCCCGCCCAGCTGGGACGAGGGCTACATCCTCTCGCTCATGGCGGGGGACCCCACCCCGCTCGAGCCCGGCATGACCTTCCACGTCATCCCCTGGATGTGGGGCGTGGACGGCGACAAGACCGTCGGCACCTCGGACACGATCGTCGTCACCGAGGACGGCTGCGAGTCCCTCTTCACCCTTTCCGAGGACTTCGCCGTCCCCGGCGGGTCCCCGCACGGCTCCACCCCCGACCTCATCGCTCGCGCGAGCTGAGAGGAGAGCACCATGACCCCAGCAGAGACTGCGGCCCCGTCAGCCGTCCTGCGCGTCGTCGACCCGACCACCGAGAGGATCGTGCGGGAGGTGCCGGCCGCGACACCGGAGCAGATCGCCGCGGTGATCGACCGCTCCCGCGCCGCGTTCGCGACCTGGTCCGCCACGAGCCTCGAGGAGCGCGCCGCGGTGATGCGCGGCGTCGCCGCCCACCTGCGCGAGCACGTCGAGGAGCTCGCCCCCGTCATGACGGAGGAGATGGGCAAGCCGATCACCGAGGCGCGCGGCGAGGTGGTGAAGTCCGCCTGGGCGGCCGAGCACTACGCCGACCACGCCGCGGAGTACCTCGCGACCGAGCACCTGGACTCCGATGCGACCTCCTCCTACGTCCAGCACCTGCCGCTGGGCCCGGTGCTCGGGATCCTCCCGTGGAACGCCCCGTTCTGGGTCGCCTTCCGCTTCTGCGCCCCCGCGCTCATGGCGGGCAACACGTGCGTCATGAAGCACGACCCGCACGTGCCCGGCTGCGCGACCGCGCTCGAGGAGGCGTTCCGCGCGGCGGGCGCGCCCGAGGGCATCTTCCAGGCCGTCCACGCCGCGACGGAGGACGTCGAGCTGATCATCCGCGACCCGCGGATCAGGGCGGTGTCCTTCACCGGATCGGACCGGGCCGGGGCCGTGGTCGCCGCGACCGCCGCCTCGGAGATCAAGCCGGCCGTGCTCGAGCTCGGCGGCTCCGACCCGTGCATCGTCCTCGCCGACGCGGACCTCGGGACGGCCGCGGACGTCACGGCGCTGTCCCGGATCATCAACGCGGGGCAGTCCTGCATCGCCGCGAAGCGCGTGATCGTCGAGGACTCCGTGCACGACGAGTTCGTCGCGCTGCTGCGCGAGCGGCTCGCGGCGCTCGTCGTGGGCGATCCGCGCGAGGAGACCACCCAGGTGGGGCCGATCGCCCGGGCGGAGCTGCGGGAGAACCTCCACCGACAGGTCACCGAGTCCGTCGCCGCCGGCGCGCGCTGCGAGCTCGGCGGGGAGCTGCCGGAGGGACCGGGCTTCTTCTACCCGGTCACCCTGCTCACCGAGGTGCGGCCCGGGATGACGGCCTGCTCCGAGGAGACCTTCGGCCCGGTCGCCGTCGTGATCCGCGCGGCGGACGCCGAGGACGCCCTCGCGATCGCGAACGACACGCCCTACGGGCTCGGCGCCGGGATCTGGACCACGACCGAGCGCGGCGAGGAGATGGCGCCGCGCATCGAGGCGGGACAGGTCGCCGTGAACGGGATCGTGAAGTCGGATCCGCGGCTGCCCTCGGGCGGGATCAAGCGCTCCGGCTACGGCCGCGAGCTGGGCCCGCACGGCATCCGCGAGTTCACCAACGCCCAGCAGGTGTGGGTGGGACCCGTGCGCACCTGAGGCGCTTCGCCCCGGTGCAGGAGCAGGCAGGACCGGTCACCCGGGCCTGCCTGCTCCTGCGCCGTCACCGAGCGGTCCGCCGGCTAGGGTGCGCGCTGATCGTTTTCGTCATCGTCATCATCGTGATCGTGCTCAGCGCCGCCGGCGGCGGGGGAGACAGCGCGAGCGACGCGCCCGTCGCGACCGTGGAGTCGACCGCCGGGTCGGAATCCACCGCGCCGGAGGAGACCACCGAGGAGGCGACGACGACGGAGGAGGCGGCGGAGGAGAGCACCGAGAGCGGGTCCTCCGAGGTCCCGGAGGAGGGGGAGAACGCCCTCGCCTCGGCGGAGAGCTACATCGAGATCATGGCCTTCTCGAAGAAGGGTCTCTACGACCAGCTCACCTCCGAGTACGGCGACCAGTTCCCTGAGGACGCCGCGCAGTACGCGGTCGACAACGTGGAGGCCGACTGGAACGCCGAGGCCCTCGAGGCGGCGAAGACCTACCAGAGCGAGATGTCGATGTCGAAGGAGGCGATCCGTGACCAGCTGACGTCGGAGTACGGCGACCAGTTCACGGAGGAGCAGGCGCAGTACGCCATCGACCATCTGGACGGCTGATCCACCGCAGGTGGGTCACGACGGCCCGCAGGAGCCGCGCACATGACGCGATCCCTGCGGGCCGTCGTGCGTCTCCCGGCGCGGGCTCTGGCGGGTCGGCTCCCTCTCCTCTGTCTCTCCTCGGTCGAGAGGAAAGTTTGAGGTCCGCCCATATGGTGAATGACGGACTTGTCCGTCTCCGTCGCTGTTTGTATTTTCCTGCCATCCCCTTCACCACCACACATCGCCATCGTGAGGAGATTCGTCTGATGTCTGGTCACCCGACGATCCGCCGTCGCACCGCCCTTCTCGCCACCGGATGGGCGATCCCCACCGCCGCTGTGGCCGTCGCCGCCCCGGCCTACGCCTCCAGCTGCTGCATTCCGCAGACCGTCGGGTTCGCCGATGACGGCTGGTCCGGGATCATCGATGTCGAGGGGCGGCACGGCGACACCGGCTCGTACAACGCCGGTGGGACCGCGAACGCCGGCAGCGGTGACTACGTCGACACGGGGCACCTCGTGGACGGCAAGGCGCCGTGGTCCTCGTGGTCGGACCAGGCGAACTCGGCATACGCGAACGGGCACACGTCGCTCAGCTACCGGCTCACCTATCCGCTGACGGTCACGGCGGGCTGCTCGCTGACGTTCACCATCCCGGTGTCGATGGCCTTCGCCAACAACAACCGCCAGACGAGCATCGAGCAGCTCATCGACATCTCCGTCGGCGGCACGACCCTCGCCCGCACGACCACGAGGACCGAGCCGTACGCCGCGTCCCAGTACTACCCCGACAACTCCGTCGCGGCCACGGACGTCAACACGGGCAGCTCCGCCGTGGTCCGGGCCGACGGGCGCACCGTCCTGTCGAGCACGACGAGGACCACCATCTCGTTCACGTACACGCCGACCGAGACCGGCACCGTCGACCTCGACGTCCTGTTCACCCGGGCGACGAACGCGACCGGGCAGGTCCGGCTGTCGATGAACACCCCGCCGGACACGGTGCTGACCTCGGCCAACTCGCGGACGGTCGGCAACGACAAGCTGTACGTCTACCCGATCCAGATCGGCTGCCCCTGAGCAGCAGCCGGGCACCCGACCCGTGTGGTCCGCGGTCGTCACCGTGACGTCGACCGCGGACCGCGCGGTCGACGTGATCCGAGGGTCCTCGTCCCGGCGCTGGTGACCCGGCCGCGGGGGAGCCGCGCCCGTCCTCCACGCATGCACGCCGCCGTATCATCGTCGGCGGGTCGTGCCACGGCTGAGCACGACCGTGAGCACGCCGAGGAGGAGCAGATGGATCCCGTCCGCCGGCCGAACGCCGCGACCGTCGTGGCCGATCGGATCCGCGACTACATCGTCGAGGTCGGGCTCGGCCCCGGTGACCCGCTCCCCACCGAGGCGGTGCTGTGCGACGAGCTGGGCGTCTCACGCTCGAGCGTCCGTGAGGCCCTCCGCCGGCTCGACGCCCTCGACTTCGTCGAGGTGCGGCACGGGAGCGGGAGCTTCGTCGGCGAGGTCTCCCTCAAGCCGCTCGTGGAGAGCGTCTCGTTCCGGGGTCTGATCGACCGCCGCAGCGCCGCCGAGACACTCCGGGACATCGTCGAGGTGCGCCGCGCCCTGGACCTGGGGCACGCGGAGCTCGTCGTCGACGCGCTGACGGGGACCCGTCAGGATCGTCTCCGCTCCCTCGTCACCTCGATGGTCGAGCGTGCCGGGCGCGGGGAGCACTTCCCGGACGAGGACCGGGCCTTCCACGCCGAGCTGCTGCGCGGCGCCAGCCCCAACCTGCTCGCGGAGAACCTGCTCAGCGCCTTCTGGGACATCCACACGACCCTCGTCGGCGACTTCGAGATGTCCCCGCCGAAGGACATCGCGCTCACCGCCGCGGCCCACGGCGCGATGCTCGACACGGCCGTGGCGGGTGACCTCGAGGGGTACCGGGAGGCGGTCAAGCAGCACTACGCGCCGCTGCTGCGCGCCCTCGGTGGTGCCGCCCCTGACCACGCGGTCCGATGAGGACGTCCCCGCGCTGATCTGGTGCTTCGCGAGCATCGCGACGGGCGGTGTTGTGCGGTGGCCCGGCGGTTCTTACCCTTCCTCGCGACGAAATTTGTCAGACAACCGATAGAGGAGCAGTCGATGACGACTCCCGCCCCCGCCGCCCCGGCCTCCGGCCCCTGGTTCCGTCAGCTCAGCCGCACCCAGTGGAAGGCCTTCTTCGCCTCCTGGCTCGGCTATCTCCTGGACGGCTTCGACTTCGTCATCATCTCGCTCGTGCTCACGGACGTCATGGCGGACTTCGACCTCACCACCGTCGTCGCCGCGACCCTCGTCTCCGCGGCGTTCGTCTCCCGCTGGTTCGGCGGCATGCTGCTGGGCGCCCTGGGGGACCGGTTCGGGCGCACCCACGCGATGATCACGTCGATCGTCCTGTTCTCGGTCGGTTCGCTGCTGTGTGCACTCGCCCCGGGCTACTGGATGCTGTTCCTCGCACGTCTGCTCATCGGCATGGGCATGGCCGGTGAGTACTCCTCGAGCTCGACCTACGTCATCGAGTCCTGGCCCACCCACATGCGCAACAAGGCGTCGGGCTTCCTGATCTCAGGCTTCTCCATCGGCACCGTGATCGCCGCCCAGGTCTACCGCTTCGTCGAGCCCACCTGGGGCTGGCGCGGCATGTTCGCGCTCGGGCTCGTGCCGATCGCCCTGGCGCTCTGGCTGCGCCGCACGCTCCCGGAGTCCGCGGACTTCCAGCGGCTCCAGGAGGAGCGCCGGACCGTCGGGGGAGAGCGCCGCACCCAGGACATGTTCACGACGCTCTACACCGGCCCGCGCCGCGTGCTCAACATCCTGCTCACGCTCGCCGCCTTCGCCGCGCTGCTCCTCATCTTCGCCCGCATCGTGACCGGCCCCGTCGCGATCGTCCCCCTCGCGATCCTGCTGGGAGCGATCTTCGTCTTCTTCATGGTGCAGTTCGAGGGCCGTCGCTGGCCCACGGGAGTCGCCCTCATGATCACCGTGCTCGCCGCGTTCCTGTACTCGTGGCCGATCCAGGCGCTGCTGCCCACTTACCTCGAGACCGAGCTCGGCTTCGACGCCGGCGGCGTCGCCGACGTCATCTTCTTCGCCGGCTTCGGCAGCGCCGTCGGTGCGATCGTCGCCGGGTTCACCGGTGACCGGTTCGGGACCCGCCGCGCCTACTGGATGAGCCTCGTCGTCTCCGAGCTCCTCATCTTCCCGGTGTTCCTCGTGGGCGGGGGCAACCTGCTGCTCCTCGGGGTGCTGCTGTTCGCGCAGCAGGTGTTCGGTCAGGGCATCTCCGGGCTCCTGCCCAAGTGGATCGGCGGCTACTTCTCGACGGACAAGCGCGTCGCCGGCCTCGGCTACACCTACAACATCGGCGCCCTCGGCGGCGCGATCGCGCCGGTCCTCGGCGCCTCGCTCGCCTCGACGATGCCGCTGGGGATGGCGCTGGCCGTCCTCTCGTTCGGCCTGACCGCCGTCGTCATCGTGCTGCTCTCCGTGAACGCCCCGGCCCTCGCGCAGCGTCTCGTCCATCCGGATGCGCTGCGCGAGACCGACCTGACCGACGACGTCCCCGGGGCGAGCCCCGCGGCCGAGCCCGCCTCCTGATCATCCCTCCTGCTCCCCACCGCGAAAGGCGACGACCTCCATGACCTCGGACCCCCTCCCCACCTCCTCGGCGCAGCGCCTCACCGGGGTGATCCCCCCGATCATCACCCCGCTGAACCACGATCGCTCGTTCGACGTGGAGGGTCTGCGCTCGGTTGTCACCCGTCTCGTGGACGCGGGCGTCGACGGGCTCTTCGCGCTCGGCTCGACCGGCGAGGTCGCCTTCCACACCTCGGCCGTCCGTGAGCAGGTCATCCGCGAGATCGTCGACACGGTCGACGGGCGCGTCCCCGTCCTCGTCGGTGCGGTCGCCCCGCAGACGGCCGCCGTGCTCGAGAACATCGAGCAGGCGGCCCGTCTCGGAGCGGACGGCGTCGTGGCCACCGCACCCTACTACGCGATCACCGCCCTGCCCGAGATCGAGCGCCACTTCCGCATCCTCGGCGACCGCTCGCCGCTGCCGGTGTACGCCTACGACATCCCGGTGTGCGTGCACACCAAGCTCGACCCGGCGATGCTCGTGCGCCTCGGGGCCGACGGGGTGATCGCCGGCGTCAAGGACTCCTCCGGGGACGACATCTCCTTCCGGCGGCTCGTCCGCATGAACCGCGAGGCGGGGTCACCGCTCTCCCTGCTCACCGGCCACGAGTTCGTCGTCGATGGCGCGTACCTCTCCGGTGCGGACGGTTCGGTGCCGGGCCTCGCGAACGTCGACCCCGCGGGCTACGTCGCCCTCGACAGGGCCGCCCGCGCCGAGGAGTGGGAGACCGCACGCAGCGTCCAGGACCGGCTCGCCGCCCTCATGGAGATCGCGCTCGTCGCGCGGGGGCAGAACGGCTGGGGCGCAGGCGTCGGGGCGTTCAAGACGGCGCTGCAGCTCCTCGGGGTGATCGGCAGCAACCAGGTGCCCGAGCCGTTCGAGGCGCTCGACGCCGCGGACACCGCGGCGGTCCGCAGGATCCTCGAGGCGCACGGCCCGCGGTGACGCGCCCCTGGGCCCGCGGAGCGCCGTGCACTGTGGTCGTCCTCCGGCAGCCGAGAGGGACGGCGCAGGCCCGTCAGTGCGAGGGCCTGCGCCGTGGAAGGACGGGGACTCAGCCTTGACCACCGTCGGACGGAGTCGACGGTGAATTCTCTGCAGGGACACCGCGCTCCCCAGAATTCGCGGGGCGGGGGCTGCAGGGGGCCGGAACGCATTCACACGGCGGCAGGCTGTCGACACGGAATGTGGTGACGATGTTCTGCGTGGACCCGCTGAGATCCCGCACCTCGAACGTCGCCGTCGCGATGCCATTGGCGATGTTCCCGCTGGTGCTCGACCGGAAGGACATCTCGATGCTGTCCTTCCCGGGCAGCGGGTACCAGCGGGTGGGCAGGCCTCCGCTGAACACGACGGTGGAGCCGGAGTCCGGGGTCACCGAGAGCTGGATCGCTCGCACCTCCGCATCCGCCGACCCCTTGTTGTCGATCGTGAAGGCGAGGTAGTAGCGCTTGGAGCCCTGGGTCTCCTTGCAGCTGGAATCTGTGTTCAGAGCAGGTTCGATGGTCGGGGAGATCGCGATCGCCGGGGCGGCGCCGATGCTCATCGCGACGGTGGGGGCGGCCCAGGCGACACCTCTCATGAGGGAGCGGCGGCTGGTGGGATGCGTGGACGTGGTCATCTTCTCTCCTTCGACACCTGGGCCTCCGCCAGGCATCACGACGAGGGCGTCATCGGTCCCGTGATGGCGTTCGCGCCGACTGATCGCCCGCTGTTGTGATTCGGACAACACGGGACAATAGAGGTGGAAAAGAAGTCGAATGAGACGTTGCAAACTTTTCTCGTGAGCAACCACCGACCTGCACCGAGCAGGACATGAGGAGATGACTCAGCCGGTCCGACCGCACGGTCGGTATAAGATCAGAAGGGGAAGGGAAAGTGGCTATCGATCCGAAAGTGTCCGGTGGGCCTGCATGGCAGGTTGTCGTCTCAAAGGGCACCGTCGAGCCATGGCCCGGCAGGTGGCAGTGCGATCAATTCGGCGGGTCGGACTGACCGGGCGGGACCCGCTCGCCGCCGATCTCGTCGGCGATCGTCCTCGTGATCGCCTCGATGTCGTCATCCGGGGCGTCCCAGACGACGACCACCCAGGCGCTGCCGACGACCATGTCGAACCGCGAGTACTGGGCGCGGAGAGCCGCGACGAGCTGCTCGCCGTCGTCGGCGTCCGTGGCCACGTACGGGACCACGTCGTAGGCCAGGCCCTCCTCCGGGCCGTAGCACTCGCCCGTGAGCCGGTTCAGCGACGGCGCGCTGGGGGCGAGCTCACCGGCGGCGAACTCCTCGACATCCTGCGTCCCCTCGGGCGCGCAGGTCACGTGCGCGCTGATCACCTCGTACAGCTCGCGGGCATCCGCGAAGGTCGGCGAGGCGGCGCATCCCGACATCGTCGTCACGGCGAGCGTCGCCGAGACCAGTGCTGCGGGACCCCGGGTGCGCATCGATCGGTGATCGGCGGGAGGTGCCGGTCGGCGCGGTGTCAGCGCCGGCGGCGACGGTGGACGACAGGCGCGGCCGCGGGATCCTCGCGGCGCATCGCCGAGCGCACCAAGGTGACCAGGGCGCCGGCCACGCCGACCACGATGGCGACGAACAGGGCGAACGAGAGTCCGAGCGGAGTGACCGCGACGAGGCCGAGCACGATGAGCCCGGCCAGCACCTCGATGCCGACGTTCCGGTGACGATCCACTGCTGCCCTTCCTGCTGCGAGCGACACATCGATCGGTGAGAGCTGCACGCCCTGCGCCATGGCAGAACCACAGGGCGTGCAGCGGAACACCCATTCCCGGAGGAGGATGCTAGGCAGGTCGTCGTCGGGCGTCACCGGGTACGACCGGTCGGTACGGCACGGACGCGTTCGACGGCTGCGGGACTCCACGGCGGTGCACCCCCGGCGAGGCGGCGTGACGGGGCCGTGTGCAGGGGTCGCGCGCATCCTGTGGAGGACCGGCCCGCGCCATGAGCCCCGACGGCGATCGCTCCTAAGGTGCTGGCAGGCCCACAGGGGGTCGACGGCCCGGAGCGAGCGCAACGCCCGGCCCGCCATGGGAATTAGGGGGCATCGCATGGTGGCGGACTCGACTCGATGGGGGAGCGGCCGAGGCCGGCGGCGCATCGCCCTCGGCGCGACGGCTGTCGTGCTCACGCTGGTGACGATCGCCCTGGGCGCGCGCTCCTATCTGTTCTCGACCATCGCGGTCGAGGACCTGGTCGCGCACCAGCCGGGCCTCGGTCGGGCCACGGACGTCACCGACACCTACTGTGCGAACGAGATCGGATGCGTCGAGGCGTGGGAGACGCGCCTGGGGACCTACATGAGGTTCGGCTCGAGGGCCGAGGCCACGCACTGGGCGACGATCTTCGGAGCGGAGGGCGCGCAGTGGGAGGAGTTCGTCCTCGACACGAGGGGGCGGGACTTCGGCGACGAGGACCGGATGACCGCGGTGCAGATCCTGCTCCTCTACGACGGGGTCTGAGCGCCGGGAGAGGGTTCGCAGGGTATGAAGAAAGCCGCCGACCAGTGGATTCACTGGCCGGCGGCTTCTCTCGGTCGGGCTGACAGGATTTGAACCTGCGACCCCTTGACCCCCAGTCAAGTGCGCTACCAAGCTGCGCCACAGCCCGAGAGGGTGAGCCCCGAAGGACCGAGAGCAACGATACCCCGCCCGGGGCCGTGCTCGCGAATCGAGAGGCACGTGACCTGCGGCACCCTCGTGGGGGCCGTCGCACAGCAGGGGCACAGGAACGCCGAAGCCGCGGCATAAACGGCCTCCGTAGCGTCGCTGTCATCATCACCGAGACGAAGGACGTGACCGCATGACCGACCAGGACCCCCGCCTCCAGCGCGACACCGACGGCAGCCTCCACTACGAGGGACGCCGGCTCGCCCACCAGGACGAGCCGCTCGCGGACCAGGGGCTCGGCTTCGACATCGCCACGATGGTCACCCGTCGCCGGGCCCTCGGCGCCCTGGGCGCGGGCGCCGCGGTCGCCGGTCTCGCCGCGTGCAGCACCTCGAGCGCCTCGGACTCCGACTCGACCGCCTCCGACGGCGGCTCCGATTCCTCGACCACCTCCGACGGCGAGATCCCCGAGGAGACGAACGGCCCCTACCCGGCGGACGGCACCAACGGCGTCAACGTCCTCACCGAGTCCGGGATCGTCCGCTCCGACATCACCGCGAGCTTCGGCGACTCCACGACCGCCGTCTCCGGCGTCCCCATGACGCTCACCCTCACGATCACGAACATGGAGGAGGACAACGCCCCCTACGCCGGGGTCGCGGTCTACGTCTGGCACTGCACGGCCGACGGCCTCTACTCCCTGTACTCCGAGGGGCTCGAGAACGAGAATTTCCTGCGGGGCGTTCAGGTCGCCGACGAGAACGGCCAGGTCACCTTCACCAGCATCATCCCCGGCTGCTACGCCGGCCGCTGGCCGCACATCCACTTCGAGGTCTACCCGGACGAGGCCTCCATCACGAGCACCGACAACCTGCTCGCGACCTCCCAGGTCGCGATCCCGCAGGACGTGGCGGAGACCGTCTACGCGGAGGACGGCTACGACGGCTCCACCGAGAACCTCGCGAACATCACCCTCGACTCCGACAACGTGTTCGGGGACGACGGCGGCGAGCTGCAGCTCGCGACCGTCGACGGCGACGTCGCCTCCGGCTTCACGGTGACGCTCCCGGTCGCGATCGACCCGTCCACCGAGCCGGGCGTGAGCGGCGGCGACATGGGCGGGACCCCGCCCTCCGGCGGCGGTCCGTCCGACGGGGGCGGCGGCATGGGCGGCACCCCGCCCGAGGGCGGAACCCCGCCGTCCGGGGCCTCCGACGGCGGCGGCGAGAGCAGCCTCGTGGGCAACAACCTCGTCGGCTCCCGCTGATCCTCCGGGGCCCGCCCACCACGGGCGGGCCCCGTCCCGCACCCGCCCGGTGCGCCTCCCGGCGCGCCGCGCGGTCACGCATCCGCCGCTCCCTCACCTCCCGATATCGTGGCGGCCATGCCGGAGCCGTCCCGCGAGACACCCCACGGCGAGACCCCGTACTCGCCGATGTCGCTGCTGCGCGCCCTCACCTCGAGCCCGCTCGACGTCGACGAGCTGCGCGGCACCGAGGAGGACTCCGAGACGGACTCCCACCCGGACACCCCCGCGAGCCGCGTCGTCACCCTCGTCATCGCGATCCTGCTGGGGCTCGCGGTCGCCGTCGCCGTGACGAACCTCCGCGCGGACGCCGTCTCCGAGGACTCCCCGCGCGCCGCGCTCGAGCAGGAGGTGCAGGACTCCCGCGAGCGCGCCGTCGGCCTCGAGCAGCGCCAGGAGGACCTCCAGTCGGAGATCAGCGCGCTCCAGGAGGACGTGCTGCAGTCCTCCGACTCCGCCGCGGCCGCCCGCCTGTCCACCTACGAGACCGCGACGGCCTCGACCGCGCTCAGCGGATCGGGGGTCGTGCTGCAGGTCGAGGACTCCGCCCCGCTCCCCGCCTCGCCCGGCGTCGCCGAGGGCACCGTGAACCGCGCGACCGACGAGGACCTCCAGATCGCCGTCAACGGGCTCTGGGCCGCGGGCGCCGAGGCGATCGCCGTCAACGGCCAGCGGATCTCCGCCTCGAGCGCCATCCGCACCGCGGGATCGGCCGTGCTCGTGGACCTCCGCCCGCTCTCGCCGCCCTATCGCATCGTCGCGCTCGGCGACGGCGCCGCGATCGAGCAGGCCGTCCAGGGTGAGGCGACGGGGGAGTACCTCTCCGAGATCTCCTCGCGGTTCGGGATCGTCCTGTCGTGGGAGACCTCCGAGGACCTCTCCGTGCCGGCCCGCGCCCCCGCGGCCCTGCGCGAGGCCTCCGCGACGCCGCCGGACGGGGCCGGCGACTCCGCGGGCGGCACGGACACCGCGGGCTCGGGCGCGACCGATGCCGACACCCCGCCCACCGACACCGACGCCGATCACGGCGCCACCGACAAGGAGACCCCATGATCGCGATCCTCGGCCTGCTGATCGGCATCGCCGTGGGCCTCTTCCTCCAGCCGGACGTCCCGGCCGTGCTGCAGCCCTATCTCCCGATCGCCGTGGTCGCCGCGCTCGACACCCTCGCGGGCGGCCTGCGCGCCGTCCTCGACGGGGTCTTCAACGCCCACGTCTTCATCACCTCCTTCCTCTTCAACGTCCTGATCGCGGCGCTGCTCGTGTTCCTCGGCGACCAGCTCGGCGTGGGCGCGCAGCTCTCCACCGCCGTGATCGTGGTGCTGGGCATCCGGATCTTCTCCAACGCGGCCGCGATCCGTCGCCGCCTCTTCCGGTCATGAGCGACGGCTCCCGGATCCCCGAGTCCCGCCAGGAGCAGCGGGAGGTGCTGCGGCGCCTGCGCGAGACGCTGCGCCCCCATGCGAGCGCACAGCAGGTCATCGTCGGCGTGCTCTGCTTCCTGCTCGGCATCACGATCGTGGTGCAGGTGCGCGCGCAGGACGAGGACGCCCTGCAGGGCGCGACCCAGGAGGACCTCGTGCGCCTGCTCGACGAGTCCGACCGCCACGTGAGCGAGCTCGAGCAGGAGAACGAGGACCTCGACGGCTCGCTCGCGACCCTGCAGGCCGGCCACGAGGACGACGTCGCCGCGCAGAACGCCGCGCAGGAGCGGCTCGAGGACCTCGAGATCGTCGCCGGGACCTCGCCCGCCTACGGCCGCGGGATCTCCGCGCGGGTCACGGAGAGCACCGGGACCGTCCGGGCGCGCACCGTCCTCGGCGTCGTGCAGGAGCTGCGCAACGCCGGCGCCGAGGTGATCCAGGTGGGCGACGTCCGGGTCGTCGCCTCGACGTCGTTCACGACCGCGGAGGACGGCTCGCTGCTCGTGGACGGGACGCGCGTGCCCGCCCCCTTCGACGTCCTCGCGATCGGTGACCCGACCGTCATGGAGCCGGCGCTGAGCATCCCCGGCGGTGCGGTCGACTCGGTCGCGGCGGACGGCGGGAGCCTCGAGGTGAGCTCCGAGGAGCAGGTCGCGATCGAGGCGCTCGCGACCGTCCGCGAGCCCGAGTACTCGCGGGTGGTCAAGTGAAGGTCAAATCCTGACAGGACCTGGGGCCGATGGTCCCCAGCGGGCTCTCGGCGGGCTCTCGACGTGCGAGGATGTGTCCGCCGTATCCTGTCGGACCAGAAGACAGGACGCGCCGCAGGTCCGGGAAGGGGTGCACGGTGTCCACGACGAACCACCAGTGGAACGACGACAATCTCGATCACACGTCGAAGCTGAGCGCGATCTCGCCCAGCGACCCGGTCGAGGAGGCCGAGCCCGGCCTCACCGCCCAGGACCGCCGGGCGATCGAGAACCTGCCGCGCGGCAGCGCGCTGCTCATCGTGCGCAAGGGTCCGAACCTCGGCGCCCGCTTCCTGCTGGACGCCGACACCACGGTCGCCGGCCGCCACCCCGGCTGCGAGATCTTCCTCGACGACGTCACCGTCTCCCGCCGCCACGCCGCCTTCGTGCGGGACGGGGACTCCTTCCTCGTGCGTGACCTCGGGTCGCTCAACGGCACCTACCTCGGCAAGGAGCGGGTCGACGAGGCCGTCCTCCAGGCCGGGCAGGACGTCCAGATCGGCAAGTACCGCCTCACCTTCCATCCCTTCGTCGGGACGGACTGAGGCATGCCGGCCTCCGCATCGCGCAGGCCGGGGAGCTCGCCGTCCGCGCGGATGAGCATCGGGCAGGTGCTCGAGCTGCTCCGGGACGAGTTCCCCGATCTCGCGCACTCCAAGCTCCATTACCTCGAGGCGGAGGGGCTCATCACCCCCGAGCGCACGGCGGCCGGGTACCGCAAGTACTCCCGCTCCGACGTGGATCGGCTCCGCTTCGTGCTGCGCGCGCAGCGGGACCGGTTCTGGCCGCTCAAGGTCATCAAGGAGCACCTCCTCGAGCACGGGGTCGAGGGCGACGGGGAGATCACCTCGATCGCCTCCCGGCCCGGTCCCTCGGCGACGATGCACGCCGTGCGGCTGGACCGCAGCGGCCTCTGCTCCCGCGCCGCGGTGGACGACGCCTTCCTCGTCGAGCTCGAGCAGTACGGGATGCTCCCCGAGGGGCAGATCTTCTACGGGGCCACGGAGCTCGAGATCACGACCGCCGCCCGCGACCTCGCGGCGGAGGGTCTGCACCCGCGGCACCTCGTCATGCTGCGCACCTCCGCCGAGCGGGAGGCGCACATGATCCGCTCGGTCGCCTCGCCGCGCTCGCGGCCCGCGGATCCCGCCTCGCGGGGTGAGGCGGAGGACTACGCGCGGGATCTCGGCGAGTCCATGATCACCCTGCACAGCTCCCTCCTCCGATCACGGCTGCGGGGCAGCTGACCAGGGGATCCACAGGACCCGGAGCCCCGAGGAGGGGCACTCGCGGGCCACGACCGTGACCGGTCCGTGACCCGATCGCGGCGCGTTGCTTCCGGCGCGCCGTCCCTTCGCGCTACGCTGAGCCGGTGCTCCCATCTTCCCCGTCGGGAGCCGGAACCCGGAGGCAGCTGTGAACGCCACTCGCGGCGATGATCGACAGGCGCAGTCCACTGTGCCCGCGGAACCCCAGCAGGGAGTGCTCTTCGACGAGGTCGTCGACACTCCCGGAGAGCTCGGGTACCGCGGTCCTGCCGCGTGCAAGGCCGCAGGCATCACCTACCGCCAGCTGGACTACTGGGCCCGCACCGGCCTGGTCGAGCCCGGCGTGCGCGCCGCCTCGGGCTCCGGCAGCCAGCGCCTCTACGGCTTCCGCGACATCCTCGTGCTGAAGGTCGTCAAGCGCCTCCTCGACACGGGCGTCTCCCTGCAGCAGATCCGGGTCGCCGTCGGCGCCCTGCGCGAGCGCGGGATCGACGACCTCGCCGAGATCACCCTCATGAGCGACGGCGCCTCCGTCTACGAGTGCACCTCCGCGCAGGACGTGTTCGACCTCGTCCAGGGCGGCCAGGGCGTCTTCGGCATCGCCGTGGGCCGCGTCTGGCGCGAGGTCGAGAGCGAGCTCTCGGTGCTGCCCGGGGTCAACCCGGCCGACGACGCCGAGCTGGCCCTGCACGACGAGCTCGCCGCCCGTCGCCGCAACCGCGCCGCCGGCTGAGACCAGGCGCACCGCCGCCGGCCTCGGCCGGCATCCGCAGACCGCACACGAACGGCGGGCCCCCGGGGGAGGGGGCCCGCCGTTCAGTGTTCGGGACCGGCGTGCCCGGCGCGCGGAGGCGCCGGGCGGCGGCGGGGCTCAGGAGTGCTGTCGCGAGTCGAGCACGCGACGCAGCAGCGCGTCGAAGTCCTCGGTGAGGCGCTTGCCGGAGGCGCCCTCGTAGCGGTGCAGCGGCACGGCACCGCCCTGCGCCTGCTGCAGACCCACGCGCTCCTCGATGACCGGCTCGAGCACGAGCTCGCCGAAGAGGTCGCGCAGCTCCGCGAGGCGGTACTGGTGCTCGACCGAGCGCGGCCGGTAGCGGTTCACGGCGAGGCCCAGCGGCATCAGCCGGGGAGCGATGCCGTCCTCCCGCATCTCCGTGGCGAGCTTGAGCGCACGATCCGCGGCGGTGACCGCGAAGAAGCCGGGCTCGGAGACCACGAGCGCGCGGTCCGAGGCGGCGAGGGCCGTCTGCGTGAGGCCGTTGAGGGACGGCGGGCAGTCCACGAGGACGAGGTCGTACTGGTGGGTGCGCTTGTCCAGCGCCTCCCGCAGGCGGCGGACGTCCTTCGCGGCGGGGGCGGGGGAGTCCAGGAGCGCGGAGCGCCCCGTGCCCGGGATCAGGTCGAGATGCGAGGACTCGCCCTGCGACCATGGCACGGGCACGATGGAGCGGTCCACCGTCTCCGTGCGCGGGGAGGAGAGGACCTCCGCGATGTCGAGACCCGTCGCGGGCTCGCCCAGCAGCCCGAGGGTCGAGTCGCCCTGCGGGTCCAGGTCGATCACCAGGGTGTTGATCCCCTGGTGGAGAGCGGCCGAGGCCAGCCCGAGGGTCACGGACGTCTTGCCGACGCCGCCCTTCAGCGAACACACACTCACGATGAACACCCGGGCAGTCTACCGATCCGCGGGCCGGGGCCCGGTAGCCTTCCCGAGGGCCGCACCACAGACCGCAGATCAGGCGGCCGTCGGACCCCGCAGGACGGAGCAGGATGTCGCAGATCACGCATGAGCTCGTGCTCGAGGTGCTCGAGGGCTGCGCACCCTCCGCCCTCGCCGAGGCGCGGCGGCTGGGTCCCGCGGCGGTGCTCACCCCCACCGAGCTCACGCTGCGCACCGCGGACCTCGACGGCGTGCGCGCCCTGCGCCGCGTGGTCGCGGCCTCGACGACGCTCACCGCCCCGGTGCGCCGTCCCCGCGAGCTGCTCGAGACCTCGCTCCAGCAGCGCCTCGCGTCCCTGCTCGAGGACGTGGCCCGCCAGCGCCCGCGACAGGTGTTCCACGGCCTCCGGCTCGAGGCGGCAGGAGCGGGCTCGACCGACATGCGCCGGCTCGCAGAGGCCCTCGCCGACGCCGCCGGACTCCCCGTGGACGACGCCGACGGGGACCTCGTGGCCCGGGTGCGGCGCACCCCGAGCGGCGAGGCCGGCTGGCAGGTGCTCCTGCGCACCACGCCCCGGCCGCTCGCGACGCGCGCCTGGCGCACCGTGAACTACCCCGGCGCCGTCAACGGGACGATCGCGGCGACCGTGCTCGACCTCCTCGACGTGCGGGCCGAGGATTCCCTCCTGGACATGACCTGCGGCTCCGGCACCTTCCTCATCGAGCAGCTGCACGAGACCGCCCCCGCGCGGGCCGTGGGCGTCGACCTCGACCCCGCCGCGATCGCCGCGGCCACCGCCCACCAGCGCGCGGCACGGCGCCGCGGCCGGGTCGAGTGGATCACGGGGGACGTGCGGGAGGCGCCGATCGAGGGCGGCTTCACCCGGATCCTCACCAACCCGCCCTGGGGCACGCTGCACGGGGAGCACGAGAGCAACGAGCAGCTGCTCGCCGACCTCCTGGACCGGGCGGCGGGACTCGCGGCGCCCGGGGCGCGGCTCGGGGTGCTCACCCACGAGATCCGGCGCATGCACGCCGTCCTCGAGCGGCCCGGCACCGCCTGGGCGCTGCAGGACGAGCACCGCTTCTTCCAGAAAGGGCACCACCCGCGGCTGTTCCTGCTCACGCCACGCTGAGGGGCGCGCGGGTCAGATGCCGCGGCGACCCTCGCGGAGCGCTGCGAGCCCGGCCTCGTCCCCCTGGATCTGGACGCGGGCGACCTCGTCGCGTCCCGTCACCCACAGGAGCAGGTCGAGCACCTCACCGTGCACGCGCAGGCTGCCTTCCGCGCGGCGCGGCCCCACCTGCTTGCCGCCGCGCGGTGAGACCAGCGTGACCCGGGCGTCGACACGCAGGGAGAGCCGCGCGAAGGCGCCGATGCCGCGCCAGGCCGCACGCTCGACCTCGGGGGTGATCCGGCGCGGGCGCCAGCCGTCCTGCGCGCGGCGCAGGTCCTCGTGGTGGATGAGCAGCTCGAGGTCGCCGGTGAGCGCATCGGCGCGGCCGGCGGGGGAGAGGCGCCCGGGGCCCTCGCGCAGGAGCGCGACCTTCTGCTCCCAGGGGAGGTCGAGCGCCGCCTCCCTGCGCTGCGTGAGCGCCGTCCCTGCGGGGCCCGGGAGCGCGCCGCCGAGCTGCAGCGTCCAGAAGCGCTCGCGCAGCAGGAGGTGGTCGAGCAGCTCGCGCGCGCCCCATCCCGGCAGGATCGTGGGCGCGGCCGGGCCCAGCCGCGCGAAGGCGTCGGCGATCTGGGCGCGCTCGGACCGGGGATCCGGGCCGGCGTCGCCGTCGGCGGGGCGGGGGTCGCTGGAGGGCGTCATGCCTGCATCCTAGGAGCGGGTCGCCGGGACGGTCACGGGGAGCGCACAGGGTGCGCGGGCGCGCACGGCGCCGGGGCGGCCGGCCGTGGCAGGCCGCCCCGGCGGGCCGTCAGGCCGGCGAGCTGAAGGCCGCGTCGAAGGAGGTCTCCGAGGCCGGGTAGTCGAAGCGGCGCAGCACCTCGATGGCCTCCGCGGCGCCGTGCAGGCGGTCCATGCCCGCGTCCTCCCACTCGATGGAGATCGGCCCCTCGTAGCCGATCGAGCGCAGGGCGCGGAAGGCCGCGTCCCACGGCACGTCCCCGCGGCCGAAGGAGACGAAGTCCCAGCCGCGGCGCGGATCTCCCCAGGGCAGATGCGAGCTCAGGCGCGTGTTGCGCCCCGTGATGCGCACCCGGATGTCCTTGCAGTCCACGTGGTAGATGCGGTCCGCGAAGTCCGTGATGAAGGAGACCGGGTCGATCTCCTGCCACAGGAAGTGCGAGGGGTCCCAGTTCAGCCCGAAGGACTCCCGGTGCCCGATCGCCTCGAGGGTGCGCTGCGTGGTCCAGTAGTCGTAGGCGATCTCCGAGGGGTGGACCTCGTGGGCGAAGCGCACCCCGCACTCCTCGAAGACGTCGAGGATCGGGTTCCAGCGGTCCGCGAAGTCCTGGTAGCCCTGGTCGATGACGTCCTGCGGGACCGGCGGGAACATCGCCACGTACTTCCAGATGCTCGAGCCCGTGAACCCGACGACCGTGTCCACCCCGAGCTTCTGCGCGAGCCGGGCGGTGTTCTTCATGTCCTCCGCGGCCCGCTGCCGGACGCCCTCGGGGTCGCCGTCGCCCCAGACGGCGGGGCCGACGATCGCCTCGTGCCGGAAGTCGATCGGGTCGTCGCAGATCGCCTGGCCCTTGAGGTGGTTGGAGATCGTCCAGACCTTCAGCCCGTGCTTCTCGAGGATCCCGAGCCGCTCGGCGACGTACTCCTCGTCGTCCCAGCGGCTCGCGTCCAGGTGCTCGCCGGCGACGGCGATCTCGAGGCCGTCGTAGCCCCAGCCGGCCGCGAGCTCCGCGACCTCGTCGAGGGTGAGATCGGCCCACTGGCCGGTGAAGAGGGTGTGGGGGTGCGCCATGGTGCAGTGCTCCTTCGCAGGGTGGTCGATGGCGGGGCAGGGGTGGGACGGGGCGGGCGAGGGGGCCCGCCCGGGGAGCCGGGCTCCCGGGTCAGAGGGTGACGGTGCGGCCGCCGTCGGCGTCGGAGGCGATGACCGCGTCCAGCACGCGCTGGAGGGCGAGGCCGTCGGCGAAGTCGGGGGCGTAGGCCTCGCCGCCGGCGATCGCGGCGAGCAGGTCGTGGGCCTGGTTCGTGAAGGCGTTCTCCCAGCCCAGGATGTGGCCCTGCGGCCACCAGCCCTCGAGATAGGGGTGCTCGGGCTCGGTCACGAGGATCCGGGAGAATCCCTGCTCGGTCACGGGCACCGTGGTGTCCAGGAACCACAGCTCGTCGAGGGACTCGAGGTCGAAGCGCAGCGCCCCACGAGTCCCGTACAGCTCGAGGGTGAGCGCGTTCTTGCGGCCCGTGGCCATGCGGCTCGCCTCGACGGAGGCGATGGCCCCGCCGTCGAGCTCGAGGGTCGCCCAGGCCGCGTCGTCGACCGTGACCTGCTCCGGCCCGTCCGCGCCGGGCCGCTCGGGGACCATCGTCGCGAGGCGGCCGCGCACGGCGGTCACGCGCTGCCCGGTGAGGAACTGGATCTGGTCGATCGCATGGGAGCCGATGTCGCCCAGGGCGCCCGAGCCCGCGGTCTCCGCGCGCAGGCGCCAGCTCATCGGCGCCTGCTCGTCGACGAGCCAGTCCTGCAGGTAGGAGGCGCGCACCTGGCGGATCTCGCCGAGGTGCCCCTGTGCCACGAGGTCGCGGGCGTGGGCGAGGGCCGGGACACGCCGGTAGGTGTGGCCGAGCGCCGCGACCTGCCCGCGGGCGCGGGCGGCCTCCGCGGCGGCGACCATGCGCTCGGCGGAGGCGGTGTCGTTGGCGAGCGGCTTCTCGCACAGCACGTGCTTGCCCGCCTCGAGCGCGGCGATCGCGATCTCGGCGTGCAGGTGGCCGGGGGTGCAGACGTCGACGACGTCCACGTCCTCCCGCTCGAGCACGGCGCGCCAGTCCGTCGCGCGCTCCTCCCAGCCCAGTCGCGCGGCCGCCTCGCCGACGGCCGCCTCGTCCCGGCCCACGAGGACCTTGCGCGCCACGGGCGGGCCGTCGAAGGCGGCGCCGACGGTGCGCCAGGCCTGGGAGTGGGCTCGGCCCATGAAGGCGTAGCCGACGAGGGCGACGCCGAGGGGACGATCGGCGGGGAGGGGCATGGAGCTGCTCCTTGCGGGGGTCGAGGGGGCGGCGCGACAGGTCGTC
Source organism: Brachybacterium sp. NBEC-018 (assembly GCF_024860185.1). Taxonomy (NCBI): domain Bacteria; kingdom Bacillati; phylum Actinomycetota; class Actinomycetes; order Micrococcales; family Dermabacteraceae; genus Brachybacterium; species Brachybacterium sp. NBEC-018. Next base: position 2,681,646 of record NZ_CP100650.1, on the reverse strand, counting down.
GCGGCGGGGCCTCCACACTATGCCGCGGATCACTCCGGACCAAGGGCGGCCCGGGCCCCGGCGCGGTCCATGGCGCGGAGGCCGTGCCGCACACTGGGACGGTGGAGCGGAACGTGCGGGCATGGATGAGGGCCGAGGTCGTCGAGGGGACCGAGGTGGCGCTGCTGGTCGCCGTCTCCCGGGCGCCGATCGCCGAGGAGGAGCTCACGGTGACCGTGGGCGGCGTCCCGGCGGGCGTCGTCGAGAGCCGCGACCCGGCCGGGAACCGGCTGCACGTGCTGGGTCCGCTGCCCGCGGGGACGCTCGAGATCACCTACGCGGCGACGGGGGTGGGGCCGGCTCCCGTGCAGGAGCCCGAGCCCGTCGACGCGGTGGTGCACCTGCGGCCGTCCCGCTACTGCGAGGTGGACGAGTTCGGGCGCATCGCCCCGGAGGTGGTGGGGGAGCGGACCGGCCTCGACGCCGCCCGCGCCGTCGTGGACTGGGTCCACGGCCACCTCGACTACGTGCCCGGCTCCAGCACGATCTCCGACTCCGCGCGCAGCACCTACGTGTCCCGCCAGGGGGTGTGCCGCGACTACGCCCATCTCACCGCGACGCTGCTGCGGGCGAGCGGGATCCCGGCGCGCTGCACGTCCGTCTACGCGCCGGGACTCTCGCCGATGGACTTCCACCTCGTGGTCGAGGCGCTCGTCGAGGGCTCGTGGCGCGTGCTCGACGCGACGCACCTCGCGCCGCGCGCCTCGATGGTGGCGATCGCGAGCGGCCAGGACGCCGCGGAGACCGCCTTCATGACGACGCTCACCGGGGACGTGCAGCTCACCGCGATGCAGGTCTCCGCGGTCGTGGACCCGAAGCTCCCCGTCGAGCGCTGGGACGAGCCGGTCGTCCTGCGCTGACGGGCCCTCGGGGTCAGGCGGGGGACTGCCCCTCGCCGTCCTCGGGAGCGTGGTGATCCTCGGTGCCGGGGTGCCCCTCGGCGCCGGGGCGCTCCTGGCGGCCGTCGGGGGCGTCGGCGCCGTCGGCCGCGTCGGTCGGAGCGCTGTCGTCGAGCCCCGCGAGGTACTGCTCGACCTCCGCGGCGATGTCCTCCGCCGAGGGGACCTCCGCGGTGACGCCGGCGGTGATCATGCGGTCGTAGCGCTGCTCGAGGCCGTGCACCATCTCCTGGAGCTGCTCCTGCTCCTCGACCTGGGAGGCGATCGCCTCGCGCACGGGGATCGCCTGGGACTCGAGCGCTCCGACCGGCAGCTCCGGACCCTGCTCCTCGCGCACCGCGCGCAGCAGCGCGATCGCGGCATCGGGGTACGTCGCGTCGTGGAGGTACTGCGGCACGTGCGCGACCAGGCCCACCACGTCGTGACCGGACTCCGCGAGGCGCAGCGTCAGCAGTGCCGTGAACGGCGCGCGCAGGCGGAAGGTGCCCGGCATCGTGCGCCGCACGGAGATCGAGTCCGGCGTGCCGGCGAAACGGGTCACCGGGAGCTCGCGGGTATGGGGGACCGGCGCGGGGAAGCCCTGCAGCAGGAGCGTGCGTTCGATGCCGAGCTGATCGACCACGATCCGCAGCGCGCTCGCGACGCGCTCCCACTGGAAGGACGGCTCGGGCCCGGTGAGCAGGAAGAAGGGCTCGCCGTCGGGGTCGATGACCTCGTGCAGAAGGATCTCCGGGCGCTCGTAGTCCGCGAAGTGGTCGAGCTCGAGGGTCACCTCCGGGCGGCGCCCCGCGTAGTCGTGCACCTGGTCCATGTCCAGGCGGCCCACGACCCGGCTCGAGAGCGAGTTCAGGAGGTGGTCGTCGACGAGGTCCTGCACGGAGCCGGCGTCGGAGAACGCCCCGAGCGTCACGAGCAGCGTGCGCCCGCGCAGGGACCGGGAGTCGACATGGCTCTCGTAGCTGAACAGGGTCGTGGCATCCATGATGACCTCCTCGAGGACAGGTGAAGACGTCTCCTGCAACGAGACCTCACGGCGGCGTATTCCCCCTGTGACGCCCTCGGTGCTCAGGTGAGCAGGGCCACGGTGTCCGCTCCGAGACGGATCGCGAGCGCGCCGGTCACGACGAGGAACACGATCCGCACGAAGCGGGACCCGAAGCGCAGCGCGAGCCGCGCGCCGAGGTAGCCGCCCGTGAGGTTCGCGACCGCGAGCACGGCCCCCAGCAGCCACCACACCTGACCCTGCAGCCCGAAGACGAGCAGGGCGCCGATGTTCGTGGTGAGGTTCGCGATCTTCGCGTGCACGCTCGCCTCGAGGAACCCGTAGCCGAGCCACGCGACCATCGCGATGATGAAGAACGACCCGGTGCCGGGTCCCAGCACCCCGTCGTACAGACCCACGCCGCCGCCGATCGCCCCGGCCCGCAGCACGTGCCCGCGCCCCTCGTGCCGCGGGCGGTGCACGAGCCCCATCGTCGGGCGCAGGAGGGTGTAGGCGCCCACCGCGAGGATCGCGACGAGCACGATCGGCGTCATCCAGGCCCGGGGGATGAACGAGGCGAGACCGGCGCCCGCGGCGCTCCCGGCGAGCGCGCACACCACGAGCGGCAGCACGGTCGCGAGCACCGGCGTCACCCGGCGCACATAGGTGAGCGCCGAGGTCGCCGTGCCCGCCGCGCTCGCGATCTTGTTCGTGCCGAGCACCGTCGCGGTCGAGGTGTCCGCCGGGAGACCGGTCAGCAGCGCCGGCAGCTGGACGAGGCCGCCGCCGCCCACGACCGCGTCCACCCAGCCCGCGATGAAGGCCGCCGCGATCAGCAGGACGAGGGTCAGGGTGCCGAGGTCGGCGAGCTGGTCGAGGAGGGGCACCCGTGCACAGTAAGGGATCGTCGGCAGGGGAGCGGCCATGATCCAGGTACCGCTGTTCCCTGGCAGGAGCGGCGCCCACCTGGTGCGATGATCGCCAGGCCCGGCGTGCGTCGAGCTCCGCGGTGCCGGGAGCGGCGGGGAACACCGCGCGCCGAGCGCCCCGGTCGCCTACCGTGAGCCCACCATCGCCACGGAGACCCATCACGCCTCGGAGAGGAGCGCCATCGTGCCCAGCCCCACGCTCGCCGACGTCGCCCGCGAGGCCGGCGTGTCCAAGGGGACCGCCTCGAAGGCGCTCAACGGCGTCACCGGGGTCTCCGCGGGGACCCGCGAGCGGGTGGCGGCGGCCGCCGCGGCGCTGGGATGGACGCCCTCCTATGCGGCGCGGGCGCTGTCGCGGGCGTCGACCGGGGTGTTCGGCCTCGCCCTCGCCCGCAGCTCGGAGACCGTGGGCACGGAGAGCTTCTTCATGGCCATGGTCGCGGGGCTCGAGGAGGAGCTCGCGCTCACGGACCGCGCCCTGCTGATCCAGCTCGTGCCGGATGTCGAGGCGGAGTCGGAGCTGCTCGCGCGCTGGGCGGCGGAGCGGCGGGTGGACGGGGTGGTCCTGCTCGACGCCCGCTTCGAGGACCCCCGGGCCGCGGTGATCGAGCACACCGGTCTCGCCGCGGCGGCGATGGCGAGCTCCCCGCTCTCGCCGATGATCTCGCGCCTCGCGGTCGACGAGGACGAACGGATGGACCTCGTGCTGGACCGGCTGATGACGGCGGTGGACGACCTGCCCGCCGGGGCCGGCCGGCACCTGCTGTACCTCGGCGGGCTGCCCCAGTTCCAGCACGTGATGGCACGGGAGAGACGGTTCCGCGAGCGCTGCGGCGCGGCAGGTGTGGGCGCCTCGGTGCTGCACTCGGACTACCAGCAGCACGACGTGTCCCGGTGGACGCGGGAGGTGCTCGCGCTGCACCGTGAGGCGGGGAGCCACGGGGTCCGTGGGGTGGTCGTCGACAACGACCTGCTCGCCGCGCAGCTGCTGGTGGAGCTCGGGAGGGACGGGGTGCGGGTTCCGGAGGACCTCGCGATCGTGGCGCTCGAGGACTCGATCCTCTGCACGGTGACGAGTCCGGCGATCACGGCGCTGCACCGCGACACGCGGGAGGCGGGCCGGCTGCTCGCGCGGCTGCTGGTGCGCCACATCGAGGAGGGAACGCTCACGGAGGACATCGGCCCCGGTGGGATGGTGGTGCGGGGGAGCGGGTGACCGAGCGGTCACCGAAACCGGTTGCGATCGTGACCGGTTCGTGACCCGTGTCACGGGCGTTTATTCGTCGCCAAGGCCTATTTTCTCTGCAACGGATCAAGGTCGATCCGCGGCTCCAACGGCGGAGCCCACCCAGAGAGGCAGTGGCCACCATGACCCATCGCGGCACGCTCGGCAGTTCCCCTTCTCCTTCCCGTCTCCTCCCGCAGCTGCCCTCCACGCGGCGCGGATTCCTCGCGGTCACCGGCGCCGTGGGCGGCGCGGCCGCCCTCGCGGCCTGCGGCGGCGCGACCGGAGGCGGCGCCGGCGGCGGCTCCGACGACGGCGGCGACCTCCAGGGCGTCGGCAACAACGGCCAGGCCGGCAGCGGCCGCAAGGGCGATGCGGCGGACCAGCTCTACATCGCCGGCTTCCAGTGGAGCCCGCCCACCAACTTCAACACCTTCGCCGGCGCCCCCGCCTGGCCCGCCTCGAGCAATGTCGCCCAGTACGTCTACGAGACCCTGCTGCGCTTCGACATCGTCACCGGCGAGCTGCTCCCTGGCCTCGCGAAGGAGTACAAGGCCGAGGGCACCGACTCCGTCACCCTCACCCTCCAGGACGGCATCACCTGGAGCGACGGCACCGAGTTCACCGCGGATGACGTCCTCTACACGTTCGAGCTCGGCAAGATCGACCCGAGCCTCGGAATCGCCTCCTTCTGGATCGAGGCGGACGAGATCACCGCGGACGGCTCCACGATCAACATCGCGATCAACAAGGACCGCAAGAACGTGGGCAGCGTCCTCACCCAGCTCGCCCAGCAGTTCATCGTCCCCAAGGCCGTGTTCGAGAAGGCCGCCGAGGAGACCGGCAACAAGCTCGCCACCTGGGAGACCACCGAGCTGCTCGGCACCGGCCCGTTCACCCTCGAGCTCGCCGACCAGACCCAGATCATCCTCGCCCGCAACGACAACTACTGGGGCAAGGACTTCTACGGCGGTCTCCCGCCGATGACGAAGATCATCCACCCGATCTTCAAGTCCAACGAGGACGGCAACCTCAAGTTCCAGAACGGCGAGCTCGACGTCATGCAGCAGTTCGTCCCGCAGCTGTGGAAGATGTGGGAGGGCGGCAAGCCCGTGGGCACCTACCTCCAGGACAAGCCCTACTTCACGCCCGGCTCGATGCCGATGCTGCTCATCAACACCACCAAGCCCGGGCTCGACGACCCCGCCGTGCGCAAGGCCCTCGCGCACGCCGTGGACTACGGCTCGATCGCCGAGACCGCCATGTCCGGCTACTCCGCGGAGGTCCAGGCCTCGCTCGTCATCCCCGGCGGCGCGGAGGACGCCTTCCTTGACGCCGAGAAGGCGAAGGCGGACGGCTGGAGCTTCGACGCGGCGAAGGCCGAGCAGCTGCTCCAGGACGCCGGCTACGCGAAGGGCTCCGACGGCTTCTACGCCAAGGACGGCGTGAAGCTCGGCCCCTGGAAGCTCATCACCCCGCAGGGCTGGACCGACTGGAACGCGGCGCTCGAGATCGTCGCGAAGAACCTCCAGGCGGTCGGTGTGGACGCGGCGACGAACTTCCCGCAGCAGGCCCAGGTCACGACCTCCATCCAGAACGGCGACTTCGACCTCGCCTGCTGGTACGTGGCCGGCACGAACCCCTCCACGCCGTGGCAGCGCTTCAGCGACGTCATGAGCAACGTCGACATGGTCGAGCTCGGCCAGACCGCCTACCGCAACTACGGTCGCTGGGAGAACGGCGAGGTCAACGACCTGCTGCAGGCCGCGGCCGCCGCGGCCGACGACACCGCCAAGAAGGAGGCCATCGGCGCGCTCGACGACCTGTACCGCAAGGAGGTCCCGGCCTTCCCGCTCATGTACCGGCCGGACGAGTTCTTCGAGTTCAACGCCACCAACTGGTCGAACTTCCCGACCGAGGAGAACGACTACGCGCCGCCGATGTTCCGCGGCGCCGGCAACGGCTGGATCTTCAAGCTAAAGAAGATCGGCGGCTGAGGGCACCCGTGAACCTCGGCCGTTACATCCTGCAGAAGACGGGGTGGTACCTGGTCGCGCTGGTGGCAGCAGTGGGTCTGAACTTCCTGCTGCCCCGGCTCGTCCCGGGCAACCCCGTGGACGTCATCGTCTCGAACCTGACCCGCGGCGGCTCCATCACCGGCGAGCAGCAGCAGCAGATCTACGAGACCTACGTGGCGGAGTTCGGGCTCGACAAGCCGCTCTGGGAGCAGTTCTTCACGTACCTCGGGAAGGTGTTCACGGGCGACCTCGGCACCTCCTTCGCGAACTACCCCGCCTCCGTCAACGACCTCGTCGGCCAGGCCCTTCCCTGGTCCGTCGCGGTCCAGCTGCCCGCGATCCTCATCGGCTGGGTGCTCGGCAACCTCGTCGGCGCGATCGCGGCGTTCCGCGGCGGGAACTGGGACCGGAGCGTGTTCACCAGCTCGCTGTTCCTCTCCTCCATGCCGTACTACTGCCTCTCGATCCTGCTGCTGTACGTGCTCGCCGTGGTCGCCGGGGTGTTCCCGGTGGGCGGCGCGTACTCGCTGGGCCTCACCCCGGAGCTGAGCGCGGAGTTCCTCTGGGACGCCGTGAGCTACTACTGGCTGCCGTTCCTGTCCCTCGTGATCGTCTTCATCGGCGGTCAGGCCGTGGGCATGCGCTCGATGGCGATCTACGAGCTGGGCGGCGACTACGTGAACTACGCCCGGGCCATGGGCATCCGCGACAACACGATCACGAAGTACATCTTCCGCAACGCGATGCTCCCGCAGATCACGGGGCTCGCGCTGTCGATCGGCACCCTCGTGGGCGGCGCGCTCATCACCGAGCTCGTCTTCAACTACCCCGGGGTGGGCACGCTGCTGTTCAACGCGATCTCGCAGAACGACTACCCGGTGATCCAGGCCATCACGCTGATCATCACGGTGGCGGTGCTGCTGGCCAACTTCGCCGTGGAGATCGTCTACGGCTTCGTCGACCCGCGGATCCGCGCGGCCAAGTCCGGGGAGAAGTGACATGTCGACTCCGAACGCACCGGTGACCGACGAGAAGTCGGCACCTCGCAGCAACCCGTTCCGCAGCTTCAACTTCTCCACCCGGTTCTGGGTCTCGCTGGTGATCGTCGTCGCCGTCGTCGTGCTCGGCCTGGCCGGCTTCCTCTACCCCACGGGGTCGGGGGAGAAGGTCGGCTCGCTGTACGACGCCCCCGGCGGGGGACTCCCGCTCGGCACGGACAACTTCGGGCACGACGTGCTCGCCGTGCTCATGGCGGGCACCCGCACCTCGCTGATCATCGGTCTCGTCGCGGGGAGCATCGCGACCGCGATCGGCGTCGCCGTCGGCCTGGTCGCCGGCTTCGTCGGCGGCTGGCTCGAGGAGGTCCTCATGGGCATCACCAACGTGGTGCTCGCGATCCCCTCGATCATCGTGCTGATCCTGATCTCGATCTCGCTGCCGCAGAGCAGCATCTGGTCGCTCGCGGTCGTCATCGGGATCACGGCGTGGCCCTGGACGGCCCGCGCCGTGCGTGCCCAGGCCTCCTCGGTCGCCACCCGCGAGCACATCGACGTGGCCCGGCTCTCCGGCGCGCGGCTGCCCAGCATCCTGCTGGTGGACGTGCTGCCCTACATCCTGTCCTACGCGGTGATGGCCTTCGTGCTGCAGGTCTCCGGCGCGATCCTCGCCGAGTCGGCGCTGTCGATGCTGGGCCTCGGCCCCTCGGGCACGGACTCACTGGGCACCCAGCTGCACTGGGCGCTCGCCTTCCAGGCGGTCGCCACGGGCGCATGGTGGGCCTTCCTGCCGCCCACGATCGTGCTCACCCTCGTCTCCTTCGGCTTCCTGCTGCTGCAGGCGAGCCTCGACGAGGTCTTCAACCCCCGCCTGCGGCGCGGCAAGAAGAAGCAGATGAAGCAGGCCGCGGCCCGCCGTGCGAAGGAGGCCGCCGCGCTCGCCGCCGGCGAGCAGGCCCCCGCCGCCGGCGCCGATCCCCGGCCTGTCCCCACCAGCGCAGGAGGAGCGGCATGAGCCACGCCACCACCCCGCCCGCCCCCGCATCGGCAGGGACGAAGGACCGGTCGGGCCTGCTCGCCCGGGTCACCGACGTCCGCTCCGTGTACGGCGGCGGCGAGCAGGACTTCACCGCCGTCGACGGGGTCTCCCTCGAGCTCGGCGAGGGGGAGATCCTGGGCCTCGCCGGCGAGTCCGGCTGCGGCAAGACGACGCTCGGCAACACCCTCGCGATGATCGCGGCCCCGCCGCTGTACGTGCTCTCCGGCACGCTCGAGATCGACGACGAGGTCATCGACCTCTCGACGCTCTCCCCGGCGGACGTCAAGCGCCACCGCCCCTACCGCGGCAGCACCGTCTCGATGCTTCCGCAGGGCGCGATGAACGCGATCAGCCCGACGGTGCGGATCCGCAGCCTCGTCCACGACGTCATGAGGGCCCACCGCACCGGTGTCTCGAAGGACGAGGCGCTGGACCGGGCCCGGGACCGGCTGAAGATGCTCGAGATGCCGGTGCGCGTGCTCGACTCGTACGCCCACCAGCTCTCCGGCGGCATGAAGCAGCGCGTCATCACCGTGATCTCGACGCTGCTGGACCCCCGGCTGCTGATCGCGGACGAACCCACCTCCGCCCTCGACGTCTCCAGCCAGCGCATGCTCGTGGAGATGCTGCTGGCGATGGTGGAGCAGCGGATCATGTCCGGCGTCGTCTTCGTGACGCACGACCTCCCCGTCCTCTCGCAGGTCTCGGACAAGCTCGCGATCATGAACGCCGGCTCCATCGTCGAGATGGGGCCCACTCGCCAGCTCGTCGAGGACCCGCAGCACCCGTACACCAAGAAGCTGCTCTCCTCGGTGCTGGACCCGACCGCGGAGACCCGGGAGCGCGGTCGCGACCGCGCCCGGGGCGGGGCGCCCGCCCCGGCACCGAGCACGGAGGAGGCACGATGACCGAGAGCGCCACCGGACCCGCCGCGGCCCCGGTCGACGACGCCGGCGGGATGATCACCCGCTCCGAGGCGGGGACCCCGCTGCTGTCCTGCCGCGACCTGACGAAGACGTTCAGCGTCGCGGGCGGCAGCATCACGGCGGTGGACTCCGTGAGCCTCGACTTCCCCGCCTCGAGCGTGCTCGCGGTGGTGGGGGAGTCCGGCTCCGGCAAGTCGACCCTCGCGCGGATGCTGCTGCGGCTCATGCCCGCGACCTCCGGCACGATCACCTTCCGCGACCAGGACGTCACGAAGATCAAGGGCCAGGAGCTGCGGTCCTACTGGTCCGAGGTCCAGGCCGTTTTCCAGGACCCCTTCGCCTCCTTCAACCAGTTCTTCACCGTGGGCTCGCTGCTGCGCCGCAGCCTCAAGCTCGCGGGCGTGGAGAAGGAGGAGGGCGACCATCTCATCGAGGAGTGCCTGGGCTACGTGGGCCTCACGCCCAAGGAGGCGCTGCACAAGTTCCCGCACCAGATGTCCGGCGGGCAGCGGCAGCGCGTCATGGTCGCCCGCGCGCTCATGATGCGGCCGACGGTCCTCCTCGCGGACGAGGCGACGAGCATGCTCGACGCGTCGCTGCGTGTGAACGTCCTCAACGTGCTCCACGACCTGCGCCACGAGCTGGGCCTCACGGTCCTGTTCATCACCCACGACATCGGCCAGGCCTGCTACCTCGCGGACCGCGTCGCGGTGATGGAGCACGGCGTCGTCGTCGAGCGGGGCAGCACCGAGGAGGTCATCTTCGCGCCGCAGGCGGAGTACACCAAGCGCCTGCTCGCGGACGTCCCTGACCTCCGGGGCAGCCTCAAGCACCACGCCTGAGCGACAGGCACGACCGGCCCGGTGGTCGATGGGGCAGACCCCACGCCCACCGGGCCCTGTCGTGCCCGCGGGCCGAGGCGCATACTGCCGCCATGGCGATGACGCTGAGCGATCCTCCCGTCCCTGCGGACTGGGCGCGGCACACCCCCGCCTCCGACCCGGGGCCCTGGGCGGCGCTGCTCGACGCGGTGCCGCCGCGACCCGCCGAGATCGGGCGGGTCGTGCAGAACCTCGGCGCCCATTACCGGAGCCAGGAGGCCGACCTGCCACCCGCGACCCGCGGCGACGTCGACCTGCGCTGGGTCGCCGACATGCTCGCCACCGACCAGCGCCGCCACGACGGCCGGCCGCTGGGCGCGGAGCGGCCGGTGGGGGAGCGGCTCCAGGGGTGCTGCCGTGACCACGCCCTGCTCGCCGTCGCGATCCTGCGCCACCACGGCGTCCCGGCGCGCTGCCGGGTGGGCTTCGCCGACTACTTCGTGCCCGGGTGGCACGCGGACCACGTCGTCGCCGAGTGGCACGACGGCAGCCGCTGGCGACGCTTCGACCCCGAGGTCGACCCGGCGTGGGGGCTGCTGCCGGACCCCCTGGACCTCGACACGGAGGTCGTCCTGAACGGGGGGCCCGGGCTTCGTGACCGCGGGGGAGACCTTCCGCCTGGTGCGGGAGGGCCGCCTGGACCCGTCGTCCCACGGGGTCGCGCCGGGGATCCCGGAGCTGGCGGGCGAGGGCTTCGTGCTCGCGGAGCTCCTCTGGGAGCTCGCCCACCGCTACGGGGACGAGCTGCTGCTGTGGGACTCCTGGGGCGGGGTGCCCGGGCCGGGCGAGTTGATGGACCCGGCGCTGCTCGACGTGCTCGACCGTGCCGCCGCACTGCTCGCCGCCGCCGACGCCGGGATCGGCCAGGCGGAGGCGGAGCTCCACGCCCTCTACGTCTCCGACGTCCGGCTCCACCCGGGGGCCGAGGTGGTCCGCCACTCTCCCGTCACCGACGACGCCGTGACGGTGCGCCTGCGGTGACGACGCGACGCGCGGCCCGTACCGTGGGGGCATGGCGATCATCCATCGGGCCGATCTGAGCCCCACCAAGCCCGAGATCCTGCACGCCTTCCTCTCCGACCGCAGCTGGGGCGACGGCGGCGAGATCACCGTGCTGGGCGCCTACCGCTTCGACGACCCGACGGGGGAGGTGGGCGTCGAGTGCCACCTCGTGCAGGCCGGGGACACCGTGTTCCACCTGCCGCTCACCTACCGCGGCGCGCCCCTCGACGACGCGGAGGACGCCTTCGTGGGCACCCTGCAGCATTCGGTGCTGGGGGAGCGGTTCGTCTACGACGGGCTCGGCGACGAGGTCGCGATCGACTGCTTCGCCCGCGCGCTCGCCGGGGAGCAGGAGCAGGCCGAGCTCGACGTGTACGACGGCGAGACCCTCGTCGAGCATCGGCCCCAGACCGTGCTGCTGCATCTCGAGACCGACGAGGGCGAGGAGGCGCCGAGCCTCACCGCGCTCATGGAGGACGGCGAGCCCTTCACCGTGGCGCGCACGGTGGGAGGCCTCGACGGCGCGGTGCGGCTGGTCGCCACCTGGGGCGGCGAGCACGCCGGCAGCGGCGTCGTCGCCTCCTGCTGAGACCGGGCAGCGACGACCGACGTCGGCGATCGCCGCACCCGTCGGCCTCACCGGCCACGGAGGCGCGCGGCGCCGGTCCAGGACGTCGACGTTTCCTTCCACGACCTGGAAGCAGGGGTCGACGTCCCGTCGCCGTGCCTCAGGCGGCGACGGCTCGCACCGCGGCGTCCACCTCGCCGACGTGCCCGAGGTGCCAGCGCGCGGCGGAGATCGCGTCCTCGCACACTTCGTCGTGGTCGGGGAGCCGCCTGCGCTCGAGCTCGCCCATCGTGATCCGGAGCGAGTAGCTCACCTCGAGGACGTTCGCGGCGAGGACGAGCCCCGGGAGTGCGGCCAGCTCTCGACCATCGAGCGGGGATTCCTGGTGGTAGCCCTCCAGGAACGGCCGGAGATGAGCGGCGCGATCCTCACCGGGGTGCGCGCCGCGACGCCACCGACGTCGGAGACGCCGGGAGAGATATTTGGCGAGATCCCACGCCCGCGGCGCCTGCGGCAGATGGTCGAGGTCGATAAGGGAGATGAGTTCTCCGGACCGGCCGAGCAGCACGTTGTCCGGGGTCAGGTCGCCGTGGACCAGCTGGAGCTGCAGCCGGTCCACGGCGTCAGCGATGTTCTCCCGGCAGCGGCCGAAGGCTTCTGCGAGATCAGCGGGTAGGCGCAGGTCTCCGCGTACGGCCGGGGCGAGCTGCTCGGTGTACGAGTTCGTGGACCACGGGTACGCGGCGAGTGCACGGTGGAGCCGGGCGACGGTCTGCCCGATCGCCCCTTCGAGTTCGAGTAGCGTGCTCGGGGCCAGCGCGTCGGAGGGCAGTCTCGGCATCAGGACGAAGGGATCGTCCGGGCTGCCCGCCCATGACGTGGCTCGATCGGTCAGGAGGTACTCCATGACCGCGATGTCGCTCCTCGAGAGCCAGTGCTGCACACGGCACTCGTCGGCCAGGGGAAGGTTCCGCCACTTCCCGAGCCCCTTCAGGTAATACTTCTTGCCGTCCTCCGCGAGGACGGGCCACAGCTCACGGCCGGGCAGCCTTTCGCCGAGCCGGGGATCCCTTCCGACGACGGTGTCCCATTCCTGCAGTGCGCTACGTGCTCGGTGACTGTCGTCCACGTCCGATCCTTTCCGCGTGGCCGCCGCGATGGAGCTGCCCCGTTCCTGCCAGGAGGCGGCGACGAGGTGCCCCGGCGACGAGAGGCCACCATGGAGCGAGGAGGTCCCGCACGACTCCTGTGGTGTAGGTCACTTCCGCGGAGTAGCGTCGGCCGCATGGCCACCGTCGACCCGGGCCCGACGACGATCCGCCCGCTCTCCGTCGAGAGCTGGGGGCTGTTCGACGCCCTTGTGGAGCGTCACGGCGGGATCTTCGGGGGCTGCTGGTGCACGTACTTCCATCCCGATGACGGGGAGCGTGCACCAGGCGCCGAGGGGAACCGGGAGTTCAAGCGCAGGCTCGTCGAGGAGGGCGTCGCACACGCCGCGCTCGTGATCCGAGAGGACGCCGACGGCGAGGAGGCCGTCGCTTGGGCCGAGTACGGGACGCCGGGGCAGCTCCCCGGCCTGCATCATCGCCAGCAGTACTTCGCCGACCTCGAGAACGCGGGGGAGTCCGAGCCCGACTACCGCGTGACCTGCATCTTCGTCGATCGCCGCTTCCGACGGCACGGACTCGTGACCCGGGCACTGGACGGGGCGCTCGCCCTCATCGCCCAGGACGGCGGAGGCGTGGTCGAGGGGTACCCACACGTGCCGCGGGAGAAGAAGGTCTCCGCCTCGTTCCTCTACAACGGCACACAGAGCGTCTACGAGCGCGCCGGCTTTGAGTTCGTGCGGTCCAAGGGGAGGTTCAACACGGTCATGCGTCGGGTCGTCGCCCCGGTCTGAGCGTTGGATCGGGCGCGAGCCGCGACGCGGCGCGCCGGCCCGGGCGCAGGATCAGGCCCGGTCGCAGCATCAGGACAGAAGTGCGAGGTCGCGGCGCGCGTAGCGCAGGTGCGCCCATTCCTCCTCGAGGATCGTGCGCAGGCAGTCGCCGACGGTGGGGCGCCAGCCGGTCGAGCCCCACGGATCGGCCCGCTCCTCGTCGAGCTGGGCGGGGGAGACGCTCTCGAGGAAGCGGGTGACGCGCTGCTGATGCTCCGCGCGCACGGTGAGGATCTCGTCGAAGGAGGGGATGTCGGTGCGGAGCATGGAGGTGTCCACGCCCATCTCCGCGGCGCCCGTGAAGAGCAGACCGATCTCGTGGAACGGCTGGTGCTCGCCGTGGATCCCGCCGCCCAGCCAGGCGTCGGTCGCGAGGATCAGGTGCCGCAGGGTCTGGGCGAGCGACCATTCGTCCGGGACGTGTGCGTCGACGAGCTCCGGGGGAGTGGCCTCGAGCGTCGCCTGCCAGGCGTCCTGCACCGCGGCCCAGCCCTCGCGCAGCCCGTCCGGCGTGCGGGAGCGGGACAGGGCGCGGCCGGGGAACAGCCGGTCCAGCTCCGCCTCGACGAAGGGCACGACGTCGACGCCGTTGACCAGCAGCGTGCCGAAGGCGAGGTCGTGGCTGTCGAGGTCGAGCCCGTTCAGCTCGGTGCCACGCACGGTGACCTCGCCGATGTCGCACCCGCGCAGGATCGCCCCGCGGAAGCTCGTGCGGAGGAATGTCGCGCCCGCGAACTCGCGGCTGTTCTCGATGGTGCTCATGGTGCCGCCTCGTGTCGTGCCGGGCAGGAGCCTGCGCGGTCGCGCCCAGCCTCGTCACGCGCCACGGGTTGGTCAAGGGACGGAGCATGATCAGTCGAGCTGCCGTCGGCTGCACGGCGAGGGGAGCCCTCTCCTCCACTTGACTTTACATAACGTACATTATCGGCGTTACGTCGGAAGGGTGAGAAGGGGCGAGTGGGCTGCGGTGGCCCACAGGATGCCCCGGCTCCTTACGCCGGATCCTGCGGAATCCGCCGTCCCGTCGTCCCACGTGGGACATGATCGGTGCACGCCCCGTTCACACCGACTCGCCAAGGTCGACGGGTTCGCCGTCCCGACCCGACGGAACCCCTGACCTCACGACATCGGAGACCAAGGATGACCACCCTCATGCGCCGCACCCTTCTCACCACCGCGACCGCCGCCGGCCTCGCCGCCGTCGCCGTCCCCGCCGAGGCCGCGCCGTCGACCTCCGGCACGGCGCTGATCGGCAAGGCCCGCAAGGATCAGCTCCACGTGATGACCTTCAACATCCGCATGGACAACTCCACGAACACCCAGCCGGGCGACGCCGACCACTGGCCCGAGCGCCGGCCGCTGCTCGTGGAGCTCCTCGAGCGTGAGCAGCCCACCCTGCTCGGTGTCCAGGAGGCGAAGTACGCCCAGCTCGGCGCCCTCGAGGAGGCGCTGCCGAAGCACCGCATGATCGGCTACGGCCGCCAGGGCGGCAGCCGCGACGAGTACTCCGCGATCCTCTACGACGCCACGCGACTCGAGGTGCTCGCCTGGGACCAGTTCTGGCTCTCCGACACGCCGGACGTCATCGGCTCCGCCACCTGGGGCAACACCGTGAACCGCATCGTCACCTGGGCCCACCTGCGCGATCTGCGCAGCGGCACCGAGCTCGTGCACGTCAACACCCACTTCGACCATCGCTCCGAGGAGGCCCGGATCCGCAGCGGCGAGGCGATCGCGGCGCTGCTCGAGGACGAGGAGCTCGCCGGGCTCCCCCTGATCCTCACGGGCGACTTCAACTCCCCCGCCCAGAACTCGGGCGCCTACACGACGCTCGTGACCGACGGCCCGCTGCTGGACACCTGGGACAGCGCCGAGGAGCGGCTCACCCCGGCCTGGGGCACGTTCCCCGGCTACGCGGATCCCGTCGAGGGCAACGACCGCATCGACTGGATCTGCACGAGCGACGACGTGCGCGCCCTGCGCACGGGGATCAACGTGTGGCGGGACGCCGACGGCCGCTACCCCTCCGACCATGCCCCCGTGCAGACGCTGATCGCCCTCCCCTGATCCTCGGCCACCTCTCCCCCTGCCCGCCGTGACCTGTCCGTGACCTGCAATTTCTCAGACATCCGCCCTCGAAGCGGGGCATGGTGTCAGACTCCTCACAGGTGGACGGCGCGGTTCATCGGACGTTCTCACCCCGGCCCTCTCCCGGTCGGCGGGCCGTCCCGATCCGGTCATTCCCGTCACCTGTGATGGCGAACGGCCGCCGATCGGGCGGCCCCGGACGGAACGAGGAGCGGATGTCGAGCACGACCACCGGTCAGGGTGCGCCCCCGCGGCGCCGGAGACTCACGGCCCGAGGACGTCGCGACGCGATCTGGTTCCTCGCCCTCGCCCTGCCCAACATCGTGCTCATCGCACTGTTCACGTACCGGCCGCTGCTGACGAACGTGTACTACTCGATGCTGGACTGGACGCTCGGATCGGCGAGCGCCACCTTCATCGGGCTGGGCAACTACGTCGAGTTCTTCACCTCGACGGCGGGCCACGCGAGCATCCGCATCACCGTGGTCTTCACGCTCGTCACCGTGGGCGGGTCGATGGTGCTCGGCCTGCTGCTGGCCCTCGCGCTCAACGCGCGGATCCCCGGCACCGCGATCGCCCGCTCCGCGGCCTTCGCGCCCTACGTGCTCTCCGGCGTGGGCGTGGGCCTGGTCTGGCTGTTCATCTTCGATCCCGACTTCGGCGTGCTCGCGTGGTTCCTCCGGCAGCTCGGCCTCAGCAGCCCCGAGTGGATGAACGATCCGACGATGGCGCTGGTCATGGTCATGGTCGTGTACATCTGGAAGAACCTCGGCTATTGCGCGATCGTCTACCTCGGCGGCCTGCAGTCGCTCCCGCAGGACGTGCTCCAGGCCGCCCAGCTCGACGGTGCCGGCCCGCTGCGACGGTTCTGGTCGATCAGCCTCCCGCTGCTCTCCCCCACGACCTTCTTCCTGCTCATCACGACGATGCTCAGCAGCCTTCAGGCCTTCGACATCCTCCGGATCATGACGCCCACGGGACGCGGCACCAACGCCCTCATCTTCGAGAGCTACCTGCAGGCCTTCGGCGGCTACTCGCGCGCCGGGTACTCCGCGGCGATCTCGGTGGTCCTGTTCCTCATGCTCATCGTCATCACGGTGGTGCAGGTCCGGTTCGTCGAGAAGAAGGTGCACTACGCATGAGCGCCCCCGTCGCCACCTCCCCCGGCCCTGTGACCCCGCCCGCCGGCGGGACGCCGCCACCGCCGATCCGCCGGCGCGGCGGCCCGTTCTCCCGCGAGAACCTCGCCGCGACGATCCTCACCGGCTACGTCCCGCTGATCCTCGCGACCGCCGTGGTGGTGCTGCCGCTGCTGTGGATGATGATCAGCTCGTTCAAGTCGCCGTCGGAGATCCTCACGACGGACCTCGTGGTGCTCCCCTCGGATCCGACGCTCCACAACTACCGGGTCGCGATGACCTCCGTGCCGATCCCCCGGTTCTTCCTGAACTCCGTGATCGTCACCGTGATCGGGGCGACGCTCAAGGTCACCCTCGCGATCATGACCGCCTATGCGCTCGTGTTCGTGCGCTTCCCGGCGAAGCGCATCATCTTCGTGGGCATCCTCGTGGCGCTCATGGTGCCGCCGCAGGTCGCGATCCTGCCCAACTACGTGCTCATCGCCGGCTGGGGCGGGGTCAACACCTACTGGGGCATCATCCTCCCGGGCCTGGGCACCGCCTTCGGGACCTTCCTGCTGCGCCAGCACTTCCTCACGATCCCGCCCTCGATCCTCGAGGCCGCGAGCCTGGACGGCGCCGGCCACTGGGGCAGCATCTGGCGGGTCGTCGTCCCGATCTCCCTGCCCTCGATCGCGACGGTGGCCCTCGTGACCGTCGTCAGCGAGTGGAACGACTACATCTGGCCGCTGATCATCACCACCGACTCCTCGATGATGACGCTCCCCGTGGGCCTCACGGCCCTGCAGAACTCCGAGGGGAACACGGGATCCGGCTGGGGGATCCTCATGGCCGGCACCGTCGTCGTCATCATCCCCGTGCTGCTCGTCTTCGCCGCGCTCCAGCGCTACATCGTCTCGGGGCTCACCCAGGGCAGCGTCACCGGCTGACCGGTCGCCCCGCGCACCCCTCGCACGTCCCCCTCCGCCGTCACCCCTGCAGGTCACCACCTCCCGTCCCGAAAGGACCCCCGCCATGACCGGACTCCCCCGCCCTCTCACCGCCTCCACGACCCGACGCTCCCTGATCGGGCTCGGCGCCACCGGCGCCGGCGCCCTCGCGCTCGCCGCCTGCGGCGGGCCCTCCGTGGGCGGCGGCTCCGGGGGCAGCGACGGCGGCTCGGCCGCCGAGGAGACCGACTTCTCCTCCGTCGAGCCCGCGACGGAGATCGCCTTCTGGACCAGCCACCCCGGCGGCTCCAAGGACGTCGAGGCCGAGCTCATCACGACGTTCACCGAGGAGACGGGCATCACCGTCAAGCACGTGACCGCCGGCTCGAACTACGAGGAGATCGCGCAGCGCTTCCAGACGGCCCAGGCCGCCAAGGACGACCTCCCCGCCGTCGTCGTGCTCTCCGACGTGTGGTGGTTCCGCTACTTCCTCGAGGGCAACATCGCCGCCCTGGACCCGATGATCGAGAAGCTCGGCATCGACATCGCGGACTACCGCGACTCCCTCGTCGCCGACTACCAGTACGACGACAAGCAGTGGGCGCTCCCCTACGGCCGCTCCACGCCCCTCTTCTACTACAACAAGGACCACTTCGCCGCCGCGGGCCTCCCCGACCGCGCCCCGAAGACCTGGCAGGAGTTCGAGGAGTGGGCCCCGAAGCTCACCCAGGGCGACGTCGCCTACATGTACCCCGACCTCGCGGGCTACGCCGGATGGACCCTCCAGAACGTGCTCTGGGGCCAGGGCACCGCGTGGTCCGACGACTGGACCCTGAAGGTCGCCGACCCCAAGACGATCGAGGCCATGACCTGGGTGCAGGACACGGTCCACTCCGCCGGCTGGGCGCAGGTCGCCTCGAGCGACTCGGCGGACACCTTCGCCGCGGGCGTCTGCTCGACGACGATCGCCTCGACCGGCTCGCTCGTGGGCGTGCTCGAGGCGGCGAGCTTCGACGTGGGCGTCGGCTTCCTCCCTGCCGGCCCGGTCGACGGCCCCGTCTGCCCGACGGGCGGTGCGGGCCTCGGCGTCCCCTCCGCGATCACGCCCGAGCAGCAGCTCGCCGGCGCGATGCTCATCGAGTTCATGGGCCGCCCGGAGTCCACCGTCGCGTTCTCCGGCGCGACCGGCTACATGCCGATCCGCAAGAGCGCCGACGTCTCCGCCCTGCTCGAGAAGACCCCGCAGATCCAGACCGCGATCGACCAGCTCGAGGTCACCCGCACCCAGGACTACGCCCGCGTGTTCCTCCCCGGTGCGGATCAGGAGATGGCGACCGCGGTGGGCTCGATCCTCACCGAGGAGGGTGACGTCGAGAAGGCCATGACGGACCTCCAGACGAAGCTCGAGGACATCTACACCAAGCAGGTCGAGCCGAAGCTCTCCTGACCTCCCGCCCGCCGCGAGCGGCGGCACCGCGCGAGCAGGGGCGGCGCCCCCGGCCACGGCCGGGGGCGCCGTCGTCCTCGGTTCCGGTCCTCCGGCCCCGGCTCAGGCGGTCCCGTGCACGACGGCCCGTTGGCGTCGGGCGAGCAGCCACACGAGGAGGACGGTCAGGAGGTCGGCCGCGATCATGAGGAGCATCGCCGGGCCGCCGCTGCCCGCCGAGCGGTCGATGAGGACGTTCCCGCCGTCGGCGAACAGGACGGCGATCAGCATGTTGATGATGTTGTTGGCGATGTGGAACGCGATCGCGGCCTCGAGGCCGGAGCTCAGCAGGGTGATCGCCGCGGCGCTGACCCCGAACAGCGTGTAGTACGCGATCAGCCACGGGTCCGTCGCGGCATGGACCAGGCCGAACGCGAGGCTCGAGCCGATGAGCCCGATCGCGATCGCCACGCGCGGGGACCTCGCCCAGGAGGCGATCGCGGGCATCATCGCCCCGCGGAAGATGACCTCCTCGCTCGCCGCCTGGAGCGGCGTGGTGAGCAGCGTGACGAGGATCAGCGCCACGGTCGTCGCGGTGATCGCGAAGGCGGAGAGCATGCCCTGCATCAGCAGGCTCACGACGACCGAGGCCACGAGCAGCAGCGGGGCGAGGACGAGCATCCAGCGCCCGAGCGCCCTCCAGGAGAAGGGCCGCCCGCGGCTCAGGACATGACGCCAGGGGACCCGGGCGAGCACCACCATCAGGGCGGTCGAGACCACCGCGGTGGCCACCAGGGACAGGTTCGCGGCCAGCAGCCGCAGCGGGCTCAGCGAGAAGCCCGACGGCTCCGCGCCCAGCAGGTCCACTTCCACGAACTGCGCCACGACGTCCAGGGCGAGCTGCAGCACGACCATGACGACGAGCGTGACGACGACGAGGACCGGCGGCGCCCACCAGCGCATGCGCACGTGCGCCCCGAACGGATGCCCGGGGCGGGGCCCCGTGCGCGAGGCGCGCGAGGTCGGGACGGCGGAGTGATCAGGGCCCGTGGGCGGGAGCGCGGGCGATGGCGAGGAGAGCGATGACGAGGAGCTCATGGCCCCAGCCTCGTCCTCCCGCGCAGGAGCCTCGCCCTCCCGGCGGTCACCCCGTCGCCCGACCTTCGTCGGGACGGGACGCCGCCGGGCGGGCGGAACGTCGGCCCGCTCCCCCCGCCGTGCGGGAGGGTCTCAGGCCGCGGCGGCCTCGCGCAGGCGCGCCTGGTAGGTGGGGTCGGTGCGCTTGAGCCAGCGGATCACCGCGGAGGTCACCGGGATCATCGCGTACTGGACGAGCACCTTGTAGAGGAAGCCGAGCACCGTGTACTGGGCCCACTGCTCGATGGTCGTGATGCCGATCGCCGCGGAGGCGATGGTGCAGAAGATGATCGTGTCCACGAGCTCGCCGAGCCCGGAGGAGGTGAAGAGCCGGCCGATCAGCCCGCGCTCGCCGAGGCGCTGCTTCATGCGGCCCACGACGAAGGAGTTCAGGCTCTGCCCGCAGGCGAAGCCGGCGAGGCCGGCGAGGACGACGATCCACACCGGGCCGAGCGCGAGCTCGAGGGCCTCCTGCTTCGCGAGGCCGTAGTCGTCGGGGAACGGCGGCAGGGCGATGATCGCCCAGTAGCTGAGGGAGGCGAGGATGCTCGCGGCGAAGGAGACGATGATCGCGCGGCGCGCGGTGCGGGGGCCGTACAGCTCGGTGACGATGTCGCCGAGCACGTAGGCGAGGGGGAAGAGGATGAACCCGCCGTCGGTGATGATCTCGAGCCCGGTCCCCGGGACCGTGCCGAAGCTGACCCCCTTGGCGGCGCCGATGCCGGAGAGGATCACCACCGCCACCATGGCGGCGAGGAGGATGTCGAAGTGGGAGGACCCCCGGTCGGCGTAGACGGCGCCGGCCGGGCGTCCAGTGGTCGTGGATGCGTCTGTCGTGGTCACCGGGGAAGGCTACACAGCCCTCTCCCCCGCGACGTCAGATGCCGCGCGCCGTGTAGTCGACGTCGCTCACGAACGACTCGAAGGAGCTCTCTCCTCCGTGCCACCTCACGGAGTCGCCCGCGAAGGGGCCGGAATCGGAGTACTGCCACAGCTCCCACGCCCACCAGTTGCCGGGCAGGTTCGTCGGCTCGGAGGACTGGTAGGCGGCGAGGAACAGCGGGGTGTTCGACGGGGTCCAGATGCCCACGTTGTCGTCCCACCAGTGGGCGTTGGTGTAGATGACGGGGCGGCGGCCGACGGCGTCCTTGTAGGCGCTGAGGAAGCCGATGATCCACTGACGCAGCTCCTGCTGGCTGAGCCCGTAGTCCGAGGGGAGCCCGGCGTAGCCCTCGAAGTCCACCATGCCGGGGAGCGTGATGCCGTCGTCGGTCCAGCCGCCGCCGGCGCCGAGGAAGTTCTCGACCTGCTTCTCCGGGCCGCTGCGGTCCGGCCGCGCGAAGTGGTAGCCGCCGCGCACGAGCCCGGCGCGGCCCGCCCCGGTGTACTGCTCGTTGAACGTCGAGCTGCGGTAGGTGACGCCCTCGGAGGCCTTCACGTAGGCGAAGCGGGAGCCGGCGGAGGCCTGCGCCTCCCAGTCCACGGAGGACTGCCAGCCGGAGACGTCCTGTCCGTAGATGCCGGCGGCCTGGGCGGCGGGGGCGGTGAGGGCGGTCGCGCCGACCCCGAGGGCGGCGGCGCCGACGACGCCCCCTCGGAGGAGCGACCGCCGGCCGGCGTCGGCGCCGGAGGAGGCGGCGGGCGGTGCGGGGGCGGTGAGGTGCTTGGGGCGGTAGGGAGCCATCGGTGTCTCCTGGGGAAGCGGGGACGCGGGGGAAGGGCGGATGCGACATGCGTCGCACCTGGGGCCGACCCTAGGGGCCGCTCCCCCGTCGCGCGTGCGTCCGGGGCTCGTCACGGCGTGTCGGTGCCGGATCTCCGGGACGTTCGGGGCGAACCGGGCGGGCTCGTCCCTTCGCTCCCGTCCCGCCTCCGGGACCGCCTCCCTGTGCGCTCCGGCCTCAGGCGGGTTCGAGGAAGGCGTGCAGCGTGCCGAGGATCGTCGTCGCGGCGAGCTCGGTGACGTCCTCCCGGCCGTCGAGAAGCTCCCGCAGCATGAGGTCCAGGAAGATGCCCACGAGGAGCTGGGCGAGATCCGGCAGCGGGAGCCGGCTGCGCTCACCGTTCTGCTCCATGCCGAGCGAGAGCAGGTGCGCCACGGCGTCGCGGAGCCGGCCCAGCTCCGAGGACAGCGCGGCGCGCATCTCCGCCTCACGGAGGGAGTGCGTCACCGCGTCGGTGTAGAGGAGGTACCACTGCCGCGAGTACGGGCGCAGCGCCTCGAAGGCGGCGACGAGGACGGTCGCATCGGGATCCTCGCGCAGGCACGGGTCGGGGGCGGCGACGGGGATCGCCCCCTCGACCTCGGTGCGCAGGATCGTGAGGAGCTCGTCCGTGACCGAGGAGAACAGGGCGAGGAAGACCTCCTCCTTGGAGGAGAAGTTCGAGTAGAACGCCCCGCGGGTGAAGCCGGCCGCCTTGACGATGTCGTCGACCGTGACGCCGTCCACGCCCTTGTCGACGAAGACGTCGAGGGAGGCCTGGACCAGGCGCTGACGGGTGTTCTCCTTCCGGCGCGTGCCCGCGGAGCTGGGCAGCGGCTCGAAGAGGTCGGTCATGGGGGTGGGGGCTCCTCGCGGGGAAGGCCCCTCGACGTCGAGGAGGCCGGTGATCGTGTTCCTCCGCAGTCTAGACCACCGATACACGTCTGTATCGAATGTGCGTACACTCGTGCATCGAGTGCGCCGTCGGCCCCGCCGGAGGCGCCCGCGCCCATCGCCCTGCCCCGCCCCGGAGGTCCCGTGTCCTCGTCGCTCTACCGCCTCGGCCGCGCCATGGCCGCCGCCCGCTGGAAGGTCGCGGCCGTCTGGGCCGTCCTCCTCATCGCCGTGGGCGGACTCGCCGTCGGCCTCGGCGGCGCCTTCTCCACCGAGTTCCAGATCCCCGGCACCGACGCCCAGCGCGGCATCGACCAGCTCTCGACCCGGTTCCCCGAGATGAGCGGCACCGCCGGGGAGGTCGTCTTCGTCTCCGAGGACGGCACCACGGTCGACGACCACGAGGCCCGCATCCAGCGCGTCATGGAGCAGATCGGCGACGTCGAGGCGGTCGAGGTCTCCTCCGATCCCTTCGACGAGGACGCCCCCGGCACCCGCAACGACGACGACACCGCGCTCATGGCCCAGTTCCAGATGGAGGGCCAGGTCGGCGAGTACCCCGAGTCCTCCGTCGAGCAGATCACCGACATCGTCGCGGACGGCGGCGAGACCGGGCTCGAGGCCCATGTGGGCGGGCAGTTCCTCCAGAGCTCGGAGATCCCCTTCGGCGCCGGGGAGATCATCGGGCTCGTCATCGCGCTGATCATCCTCGCGGTCGTGTTCCGCTCCCTCGTGCCCGCCGTCATCCCCATCGTCACCGCCGTCACGGGCGTCGGCATCTCGATGATGGCCGTCATGGCGCTCGCCGCGGGCATCGACATCCCCTCGGTCACGACCTCCCTCGGCGCGATGCTCGGCCTCGCCGTCGGCATCGACTACGCCCTGTTCATCCTCTCCCGCCACCGCGACCAGCTCTCCCGCGGCGACGACGTGCGCGAATCCGTGGGCGCCGCGATCGCGACGTCCGGCAGCGCCGTCATCTTCGCGGGCCTGACCGTCATCGTCGCCCTCGTGGGCCTCTTCGTCACCGGGATCCCCTTCCTCACCGTCATGGGCATCGCCGCCGCCGGCACCGTCGCCCTGAGCGTCGTCGTCGCCCTGACCCTGCTGCCCGCGATCATGGGCATCCTCGGAGAGCGGCTCCGGCCGCGCCGCGTGCGCCGCCTCATGGCGGAGAACGGCGGCGTGCTGCCCGAGGAGGAGATCGCCCGGCACGACGCGCCCAAGCGCGGGATCGGACTCGCCTGGGTGCGCCTGGTGACCCGCGTCCCCGCCCTCACGATCATCGTCGTCGTGCTCGGGATCGGCGCCGTCGCCATCCCCGCGAAGGACCTCGCGCTCGCCCTCCCCGACCTCGGCACCGAGCAGCCCGGCACCGACGCCCGCGACACCTACGACCTCGTCTCGGAGACCTTCGGCCCCGGCTACAACGGCCCGCTGCTCGTCACCGCCGACATCATCAACACTTCCGACCCGCTCGCCGCCGTCGACTCCCTCGAGAAGGACATCGAGGCCCTCCCCCACGTCGAGGCGATCCAGATCGCGACCCCCAACCGCGGCGCCGACCTCGCCGTCGTCGCGGTCATCCCCGAGGGCGGCCCGACGGACGACAGCACCAAGGCCCTCGTCGCCGACCTGCGCGACCACGCCGCCGGCTGGGAGGACGAGCTCGGCGTCTCCGACGTCATCGTCACCGGCGCGACCGCCGTCGGCATCGACATCACCGCGAAGCTCTCCGGGGCGCTGATCCCCTTCGCGATCTTCGTCGTCGGCTTCTCGCTGATCCTGCTCGCGCTCGTGTTCCGCTCCGTGTGGGTCCCGATCAAGGCGTCGCTGGGCTATCTGCTCTCCGTGGGCGCCGCCTTCGGCGTGACCGCGATGGTCTTCGAGTACGGCTGGTTCAACGGGCCGCTGAACGTCTCCGTCAACGGCCCCGTCGTCGCCTTCATGCCGATCATGGTGATGGGCGTGCTGTTCGGCCTCGCCATGGACTACGAGATGTTCCTCGTGACCCGCATGCGCGAGGAGTTCGTGCACTCGGGCGATGCCCGCCGCTCGATCGAGCGTGGCTTCACCGGCAGCGCCCCCGTCGTCGTCGCGGCGGCGCTCATCATGACCGCCGTGTTCGCGGGCTTCGTGACCGCGGGCTGGTTCATGCTGCAGCCCATCGCGATCGGCCTCGCCGTGGGCGTGCTCGTGGACGCCTTCGTGGTGCGCATGACCCTCGTCCCCGCCGTGCTCGCCCTGCTGGGCCGCCACGCCTGGTGGCTGCCGCGGTGGCTGGACCGGATCCTGCCCACGGTCGACGTCGAGGGCGAGGGCCTCGCGGCGGTCCTCGAGCACCGCCGCTGGACCGCGGAGCACGGCGAGGCCGCCCTCCGCCTCCAGGACGCCGTCGCCCCGCTCCTCGGTGCGCGCGGGGAGCTGGGCCCGCTCACCGGCTCCGTGCTCCCCGGCCGGCTGCTCGTGGTGCGCTCCGCCGGCGCCCCCGCCCGCGACACCTTCCTCGCGCTCGCCGCCGGTCGCGCCGTGCCGAGCACCGGCGTCCTCGCCGTGCACGACCGCCTCGCCCCGGACGACCTCGGCGCGATCCAGTCCCGCGTCCACCACCTCGCCGCAGGCGCCGATGTCGCCTCCCGCCTCGGCGAGGTCTCCGGACGGCACCTCGACCAGCGGCTCGTGGTCCTCGAGGACGCGACCGACCTCGAGCGGGCCCTCGACCGTGACCCCGATGCCGTCGCGGCCCGGATCGACGCGCTGCTCGACGCGGGCGTGACGATCCTCGTGGGCGCCGAGGGCGAGGACGCGGTGCCGCTCGAGCACCGCCTCCACGACATGCTCCGCGACCCCCGCCGCCTGCTCGCCCTCACCGTCCGCCCCGCCGCCGCCCCGGGGCGGCGCGCCGACACCGGCACCCACCGCCCCGACACCACCGCCCCCGCCGCCGAAGGAGCCCTCGCATGAACCGGCTGCGCCACCCCCGCACCCTCATCGTGATCCTGCTGCTGCCCGTGCTCGTCGCGGGCGTGGGCCTCTGGGCCCTCAGCGGGCGCGTGGACCGCATCGACACCGTCCCCGCCGCCGTCGTCAACCTCGACGAGGGCGCCGAGATGACGGTCGACGGGAAGACCCAGACCGTGCCGCTCGGCCGCTCCCTCGCCGGCGCGCTCACCCAGCCCGGCACCGCAGAGTCCGATGACGACGCGGCCGCCTCCGGGCTCGGGACCACCGGCTTCGACTGGCAGCTCACCGACGCCGACGACGCCGAGGCGGGCCTGCGCTCGGGCGAGTACGCGGCGGTCATCACCCTCCCGAAGGACTTCTCGAAGAAGCTCACCTCGATCGGCACCACCGACGCGGTCCCCGCGATCGTCGAGGTCACCACCAACGACGCGAACACCGCGCTGAACTCCCTCATCGCGACCGCCGTCTCCTCCGCCGCCGCGAGCTCGATGGGCGGCGAGATGACGAGCCAGTACCTCGACGGCCTCTACGTGGGCTTCGGCGACCTCAAGAGCGGCTTCCAGGACTCCGCCGACGGCGCCTCCGAGCTCTCCGACGGCGCCTCCCAGCTCGACGACGGCGTGCAGCAGACCGCCGACGGCGCCGGGCAGCTCGCCGACGGCGCCCAGCAGGCGGCGGACGGCTCCCAGCAGTTCGCGGGCGGCGTGTGGAGCCTCGCCGACGGCGCCCAGCAGGCCGCCGACGGCAACGCGCAGCTCGCGACCGGGCTCGACCAGCTCGCCACCGGCGCGGACGGCGCCGCCCAGGGCGGATCCGATCTCGCCGTGGGCCTGGACCAGCTCGCGACCGGCAGCGCGGGCGTCGCCGACGGCAGCTCCGACCTCGCGACCGGCCTCGGCCAGCTCGCCGACGGCAGCGACGGCGTCGCGACCGGGTCCTCCGACCTCGCGACGGGACTGGACCAGCTCGCCGACGGCAGCGACGGGGTCGCCGACGGCACCTCCGACCTCGCCACGGGCCTCGACCAGCTCGCCACCGGCAGCAGCGACCTCTCCGACGGCGCCGCCGCGCTGAAGACCGGCATGCACGGCACGGACGAGACCCCCGGCCTGCTCGACGGCGCCGATCAGCTCGCCGCGGGCGTCACGGGCGACGGCACCGCCGAGAACCCCGGTCTCGCCGCCGGCGCGGACCAGCTCGCGACCGGCCTCGAGGACTACGCGGACGGCGTCCGGCAGGCGCAGGGCGCGCTCACCGGCGACGGCAGCGACGCGAACCCGGGCCTGTCCACCACCGCGCAGGGCGTCGCCGACGGCGCCCAGGAGCTCGGCCAGGGCGCCCAGGACCTCGCCGACGGCGTCACCGGCTCCGGCGACGAGCCCGGCCTCGTCGACGGCTCCGACCAGGTCGCGGACGGCGCCGAGCAGGTCGCCGACGGCGCCTCGCAGCTCGCCGCCGCGATCGGTGGCGGCGACGGATCGCCCGGCATGGTCGAGAACGCCCAGGCGCTCCGCGACGCGGTGTGCGAGGGCGATCAGGTCGACGAGACGCTGTGCGCGCAGGCCGAGGGGAACCTCGCCTACGCGCAGGGCGTGGACCAGGGGCTGAACGGCGGCGACGGGGAGGACGGCCTCGTGGACGGCACGAGCCAGGTCGCCGAGGGCGCCCGCGGCGTCTCCGACGGCACCACCGGCCTCGCCGACGGCGCACAGCAGCTCGCCGACGGCCTCACCGGCACCGACGAGCAGCCCGGCCTCGTGCAGGGCGCCGAGGGCGTCCAGCAGTACGCCGACGGCCTCGCCACCGCCTTCGACGGCGACGGGACGCAGCAGAACCCGGGCCTCGTCGCCGGCGCCGACTCCCTCGCCGAGGGTGCCCGGTCGAGCGCCGACGGCGCCACCCAGCTCGAGGACGGCGTCACCTCCCTCGCCTCCGGCCTGCACGACTACGCCGACGGCGTGGACCAGCTCGCCGGCGGCGCCTCCGACCTCGCCGACGGCACCCGGCAGTCCGCCGACGGCGCCTCCGATCTCGCCGACGGCGCCTCCCAGGTGGCCGACGGCACCCGCTCGAGCGCGGATGGCGCGACCCAGCTGGCCGACGGCTCCTCGCAGCTCGCCGACGGCGCCCGCTCGAGCGCGGACGGCGCGACCCAGCTCGCGGACGGCTCCTCGCAGCTGGCCGACGGCACCCGGCAGTCCGCCGACGGCGCCGGCCAGCTCTCCGGCGGCCTCACCGAGCTCGCCGACGGCACCCGGTCCAGCGCGGACGGCGCCGACCAGCTCGCCGACGGCTCCTCGCAGCTCGCCGACGGCGCGACCGAGCTCGGGACCGGCGCGGACCAGCTCGCCGACGGCTCCTCCCAGCTGGCCGACGGCACGGGGGACCTCGCCGAGGGCACCGATCAGCTCGCCGACGGCTCCTCCCAGCTCGCGGACGGCTCCTCGCAGCTCGCCGACGGCCTCCAGGAGGGCGCCGACAACGTGCCCTCCTACACCCAGGCGGAGCGGGACCGGATGAGCGCCCAGGGCTCGGAGCCGGTCACCACGGACGTGACCCGCTGGAACGAGGCGGACGGTGCGGAGACCGCGATCTTCCCCTTCGTCGTGGCGCTCGCGCTGTGGCTCGGCGCCTTCGCGACCTTCCTGCTCCTGCCCGCGCTGCAGAAGCGCCTGCTGGACCGGGCGATGCCCATGTGGCGTGTGGCCCTGCGCTCCCTCGCCCCGGCCGTCGCCCTCGGCGTCGCCCAGGCGGTCGCCGTGCTCGCGGTGCTCACCGCGATCGGCATCGCCCCGGTCTCCCCGCTCGCCGTGGGGCTCGTGGCGCTCGGCGCGGCGGTCATGTTCGCCGCCCTGCACCAGGCGCTGCTGACGCTGCTCGGGGACCGCATGGGGCGCATCGTCTCGGTGCTGCTGCTCGTGCTGCAGGTCGTCGCGCTCGTGGGGATCCTGCCGCTGCAGACCGCTCCCCCGCTGCTGCAGGCCGTCAGCGGCGCTCTGCCGATGACGATCGTCGCGCAGGGCCTCGTGCACGCGGCGCTCGGCGGGTCGCTCGTCTCGACGAGCGGCACGCTCGGCCTGATCCTCGTGGTGACCGCCGCGTCGCTCGTGGTGACCCTGCTCGCCTCGCGCGGCGCCCGCCGTGCGGACGGCCGTCACCCGCGCGAGGTGGTGGGCGCGGAGCCGTTCCCCGCCTGAGGGCGGACCCGCTCAGCGGAAGTCGCGGGAGGCGGTCGCCGCGGCGACCTCCAGCGGCGCGGCGTCGTCGGCCACGAGGTTGACGGCGCCCGTCGCGTTCTCGACGATCCCACGCAGCACGACCGCACGGGAGCTGCGCAGCAGCGCCCGGTGCCGGGTCCAGAACCCCACCGAGCAGACGACGTTGAGGATCCCGGTCTCGTCCTCGAGGCTGAGGAAGGTGACGCCGCTCGCGGTCATCGGGCGCTGCTTGTGGGTGATGACGCCGCCCACCCGGATACGGCTGCCGTCGGCCGCGTCCCGGGTCCCGCGGATCGTGAGCACCCCCGCCTCCTCGAGGCCCGCGCGCACGAGCGCCATCGGATGCTCCCCCGGCGTGATGCCGGTGGCCCAGGCGTCCGCCGCGGCGAGCTCCGCGTCGCTCATCCCCGGCAGCATCGGCGCCTCCGCGCCCACCGCGAGGTGCGGCAGCGTGCCCGGCGTCTCCTGGGCGGCGGCGCCCGCCGCCCACAGCGCCTGCCGGCGGGACGGGGCGAGGCCGTCGAGCGCCCCGGCCGTCGCGAGCGCCTCGAGCTGCCGGGCCGTGAGCCGCACCCGCCGGGCGAGGTCCGGGACGGAGGTGAAGCGCCCGCCCTGCTCCCGCGCCTCGACGATCCGCTCGGCCGTCGTGGTGGAGATCGTGCGCACCTGGTCCAGGCCCAGGCGGATCGCCGGACCCTGCGCCGCGGCCTCCCCCTGCACCTGCGGGCGGGCCGCCCCGGCGGCGACCTCCTCGTCCGAGGGGACGCGGTAGCCGTGATGCCCCTCCCCCGTCTCCAGGTCGGTGAGGGCGCCGGAGACCTGCACGTCCGGGCCGAGCGTGAGCACGCCGTGGCGGCGGGCGTCGGCGACGAGCGACTGCGGGGAGTAGAAGCCCATCGGCTGGGAGCGCAGCAGCGCCGCCGTGAACGCCGCCGGGTAGTGGCACTTGAGGTAGCAGCTCGCGTAGACGAGGTACGCGAAGGAGTAGGCGTGGGACTCCGGGAAGCCGTAGTTCGCGAAGGCGAGCAGCTTGCGGTGCACGGCGTCCGCGTCCTCCCCCGTGATGCCGTGCCGGGCCATGCCGGCGTACAGGGCGTCGGAGAGCTCCATCATCCTCTGCGTGGAGCGCTTGGAGCCCATGGCCCGGCGCAGCTGGTCCGCCTGGGCGGGGGTGAAGTCCGCGACGTCGACGACCATCTGCATGAGCTGCTCCTGGAACAGGGGGATGCCGAGGGTGCGCCCGAGCGACTTCTCCAGCAGCGGGTGCAGGAAGGTGACCTCCTCCTCCCCGGTGCGGCGGCGCAGGTAGGGGTGGACGCTGCCGCCCTGGATGGGCCCGGGCCGGATCAGCGCGACCTCCACGACGAGGTCGTAGAACTCGCGCGGCCGCAGCCGCGGCAGGGTCGAGATCTGGGCGCGGGACTCGACCTGGAAGACGCCCACGCTGTCCCCCGCGCACAGCATGTCGTAGACGGCCGGGTCCTCCTGCGGCAGGGTGCGCAGCTCGAAGCGCTGATCGTGGTGCTCGGCGACGATCCGCAGGGCGTGGTCGATCGCGGTGAGCATGCCGAGGCCCAGCAGGTCGAACTTCACGAGCCCGGCGTCGGCGCAGTCGTCCTTGTCCCACTGCAGCACCGAGCGGTCCGCCATCGCCGCCCACTGCACGGGGCACACCTCGATCACGGGCCGGTCGCACAGGACCATGCCGCCGGAGTGGATGCCGAGGTGGCGGGGCGCGTCCCGCAGCTGCTGGGCGAGGGAGACGATGTCCTCGGGGATCTCCGCCTCCGCGAGGGAGGAGAAGGAGCGCTCGATGCGGCGCGCGAAGGCGTCCTGCGCGCCGGGATCATGGCCGAGCGCCCGCGCCGCGTCCCGCACCGCGAGCTTCGCCCGGTAGGTGATGACGTTGGCGACCTGGGCGGCGTTCTCCCGGCCGTAGCGGCCGTAGACGTACTGGATGACCTCCTCGCGGCGGTCCGAGGCGATGTCGATGTCGATGTCCGGCGGGCCGTCCCGCTCGGGCGCGAGGAAGCGCTCGAACAGCAGGTGGTGGCCGACGGGCTCGACCGCCGTGATCCCGAGCGCGTAGCAGACGGCGCTGTTCGCGGCGGATCCGCGGCCCTGGCAGAGGATCCCCTCGCGGCGGCAGAAGGCGACGAGGTCGTGGACGATGAGGAAGTAGCCGGGGAAGGCGAGGTCGGTGATGACCGTCAGCTCGTGGTCGATCTGCGCCCACGCGCCGGGCACCCGCTCGGGGCGGCCCTCGGCGGGGCGCGGCCCGTACCGCTCCCGGCCCTCCTGCTCCACGAGCTCCACGAGCCAGCTCGCCTCGTCGTGCCCCGCGGGCACCGGGAACGGCGGCAGCGAGGGGGCGATCAGCCGCAGGTCCAGCGCCTGGTCCCGGCCGATCCGTGCGGCCGCCTCGATCGCGCCCGGGTAGCGGGGCAGCAGCTGCGCCATCTCCTCGCCGCTGCGCAGGTGTCGCAGGTGCCCGGGGAGGTGCGGATCCGCGCGGGACAGCGGCACCGCGGCGCGGAGGGCGGCGTGGGCGTCGGCGAGGCGCTTGTCCGACGGGGTCGCGTAGTGCGCGTTCGAGGTGGCCACGAGCGGCAGGCTCAGCGTGTCCAGGCCGTGGGACTCGCGGACCATCCTCGCGCCCTGGGCGAGGGCGTCGTGCAGCTCGTCCGCCTCGCCCCCGCCGCCCGCCACGAGCTCGACGGCGACGTTCCCCGCGCCGAAGAGGTCCACGAGCCGGCCGATCCCCTCCGCGGCGGCGTGCGCGGCCGCCTCGAGGTCCCCGGCCGCGAGGTGCGGGGCGACGGCGCGCGTCACGGCGCCCTTGCGGCAGCCGGTGAGGATCAGCCAGTGCCCCTCCCGGGCGGTGCGGGCGAGGTCGTCGAGGCGGTAGCGGGGCACGCCCTTCTCCCCCGAGTCGAGGTGGGCGCGGGCGATCGCCGCGGAGAGCTGCGCGTAGCCCTCCGCATCCCGCACGAGCACGAGCAGGTGCTCGCCGTCCGGGTCCGGCACCCCGGTGCGCGGCGCCGAGCGCACGGGGGTGGCCGTGGCGACCTCCGCCCCGGGCTCGAGGCCGAGGGTCAGCTCCGCGCCGATCACGGTCGCGACGCCCTCCTCCGCGGCGGCCTTCGCGAAGCGGACCACCCCGTAGAGGCCGTCGTGGTCCACGAGCCCGATCGCCTCGAGGCCGAGCGCCGCGGCGTGGCGCGCCATGTCCTCCGGCGCGGAGGCGCCGTCGAGGAAGCTGAAGTGCGAGTGGGCGTGCAGCTCCGCGTAGGGGACGAGCGTCGCCGGCCGGTGCGGCGTGCTGCGCCTGCCCGTGTGCTCCACGGTGATCGGCGGGGACACCACCGCCGCGGGGCGGTCCGAGAGGATCGCCTCGAGGTCCTTCCATGCGGGCGGCCCCAGGAACCATCGCGCCATCGGAGCCCTCCTCCCTGATCGTCCTGCTGCTAGTCGTAGATGCCCTCGACCCCCCACTCCCCCGTGCGGGACAGGGTGAGCAGGGCCGTCTCCTCGTCCTGCGCGCCGCGCACCACGAGCGGCAGGCGGGCGGCGCGGTCGCCGTCGGCCGCCCACCAGCGCTCGTCGAGCACCGTCGGCGCGCCGTGGGCGAGCACCGTGAGCGCCGTCCCCGACCGCAGCCCCATCCGGTCCAGGGCGGGCACGCCGGGCGCGACCACCCGCAGCTGCGCGGGGGCGGCGCTGAGCAGTCCGCGCGCGGTGACGACGACGGGCGCGCCGTCGGCGTCCAGCAGCGCCACGGGCGGCGGGTGGCGGAACACGGTCGCCGGCACCGGGCGCGGCAGGGCGCCGGGCCACGGGCCGGGCTGCGGGTCGGGGCGCTCGCTGCGCCACGGCACCGCGGTCAGCTCGCGGGCCAGCAGGCGCCCGCCCACGGGGGCCGGCACGAGCACCGCGTCCTCCCCTGCGAGGCCCTGGGCGCGGGCCAGCGCCCGGGCCGCCCGCTGCGCGGACTCCCCCGCGCCGCCCCACAGCGCGGGGGCGCTCTCCCCCGCCGGGGCGAGCTGCGCGGGGTGCAGGCCGATCCGCACGATCGCGCCGGTCGCGGGACCGCCCAGGCGGGCCCGGGTGATCCAGCCGTCGCACTGCCAGCGGATGCGGTCCACGACGTCCGCGACGCTGAGCGCGCCGTCGTGCCGCCAGGTGCGCTCCATCTCCTCGCCGCCCTCGGTGCGGGCCACGATCCGCAGGCGCGTGCACACCAGCCCGCGGCTCACGAGCTGCTCGTGCAGCTGCTCGGCGAGCGGGCGGGCGACGAAGGCCGCCTGGTCGGTGCGCACCAGCGGCGGGTCCAGCACCGTCTCGGCGAGCACCGGCTGGGTGGGATGGTGCGCCGCCGGGGGCGCGGGCTCCTCGCCGCGGGCCAGCAGGTGCAGCTCCGCGACGTCGGGGCCGAACCTGTCCGCCACGGAGGCGGAGGGCAGCGCGGCGAGGTCGCCGAGGGTCGCGATGCCCAGGCGCTGGAGCAGGTCCACCGTCTCGGCGAGGTCGAGCTTCTTCTCGGGGCGGGTCGCGGAGGGCTGACCGCGGTGCCCCCAGCCGGGGCCGACGGGGGCGTGGCGGAGCGCGGCGACCGGGTGCGGGGCGAGGTAGTCGGCGCTGCGGCCGGGGCGCACGATCCGTCCGGCCCCGGCGGCGAGCAGAGCCGCGAAGGGGCCGTCGGCCACGCCCACGGCGGCCTCCCAGCCGGTGTGGTCCGCGACCGCGTCGAGGATCCGCTCGGCGAGCTGCTCCTCCCCGCCGTGGTGGCGGGCCGGTCCGCGGGCGGCCATGAGCAGCGTGCCCGGGCGCAGCACGTCCACGCCCGCGGCGACCGTGTCCACGGCGGCGGCGACGAGCTCGAACAGGCCGGACTCGCTCTCGCGGTCGGCCTCGAGCACGAGCGCCTCGGGGCAGGCGGCGCGGGCCGCGCGGCGGGTCTGGCCGGGCCGGGCCCCCGCCTGCAGGGCGGCGGCGGTGACCTCGACGACGCGGTGGTTCTCCAGCAGCAGCACCGGGTCCTGCAGCGGGTCCACGGGAGCGGCGGGCTCCTCTCCCCGGGCGGCGGCCTCCGTGCGCCGCTGGTGGCGGTCCAGCGCGGCCATGAGCGGCCACTGCGGGACGCGGACGGCGACGGTGCGGGTGGGCGCGCCCATCAGCCGGCCCTCCGCGCGGCGTGCAGCGGCCGGGGCGCGGGCGCCGCCGTCGCGGGCACCGCCGGCGCGAGCACGGCGGTGGCGGCGACCTCCTCGGGGACCGTCCCGAGGACGTCCTGCTCCTGGCGGACGGTCTGCTCCCGGCGGGCCGGCGGGGCCACGCCGATCATCCCGCCCACCTCGGGCAGCAGCACCTCGACGCGGTGCTCGCCCGCGAGGCCCCGCCCGGCGGAGGTCACGGCGAGGCGCCGCCGGCGCAGGCGCCCGGTGCCGGCGCCGAGGCCCTGCCAGCCGAGCGTCGTGGCGGTGAGGGAGAGATCGGCGCGGCCCGGCGGGCGGGCCGCGAGCACGAGCGTGTCCGCCGCCCGGGCCCGGCCCAGGAGGCTCCGCCAGAGGGCCGGGGCGAGGGCGAGGTCGGGGCCCAGCACGAGCACCCCGACCCCGTCGGCCAGGGCGGAGAGCACCTGCGGGGCCTGCTCGCCGGGGGCCGGGGCGAGGGCGAGGCGGGCGGGGTCCAGGCCGGCGTCGATCGCGGCGCGCAGGCCGAGGTCCGGCATGCCGGCGATCGCGCACCAGGCGTCCTGGCCGGCCGCGGCGACCGCGAGGGAGAGCAGGAGGGAGGTCGTCGCCGCGCCGTCCACCGCGACCGCGCTGCCGGCGCGCAGGCCGGTGCGGGGGAACAGGCCCGCGAGCGGGGCCGGGACCGGGAGTCGGGTGCCGTCGGCGAGCGGCTCGAGGGCCGGCTCCGGGGCGGGGGCGGTCCGGTCCGGATCCGCGGTGCGCTCCGGACCGGTGGGCACGGCCCGCATGCGCGGGGCGCCGGCGGGGTCGCCGCCGATGCTGCGCAGGGCCGTGCGGTCCAGCCGGCCGCCCCAGCGGGCGGCGCTGCGCTCGGCCGCGCCGAGGGCCGCGCGGGCCCGGGCCAGCCGGTCCTCGTGCGGGGTGCCGGCATCGCGCTCCTCCGCCGCGCGCTCCGTGCCGGACGCCGATCCGGACACCGTGCCGGACGCCGAGCGCCGGACCACCAGGGACATAACCACCTCCGTCTCCTGCCTTCCTCTCGGCGCCGACCACGACGCGACTCGAACTGATGTTCGAACGATACGCGCGTCGGGTGGGGGTCTCAAGGTGTGCAGGGTGAT
Organism: Brachybacterium sp. NBEC-018; assembly: GCF_024860185.1. Lineage (NCBI taxonomy): Bacteria > Bacillati > Actinomycetota > Actinomycetes > Micrococcales > Dermabacteraceae > Brachybacterium > Brachybacterium sp. NBEC-018. Next base: position 2,646,390 of record NZ_CP100650.1, on the reverse strand, counting down.
GCTTCGAACAACCGTGCGAAGCTTCGCAGGAGGGTGCGACGGACGGAGCGGAGGAGGTGCGGAGCCGACCGGTCGTCGGACGGACGGGCAGCCGGGCGGACGTGCGGATGGGCAGCCGGGCGGACGTGCGGATGGGCAGCCGGGCGGACGGGCAGCCGAGCACTGATGCTGTTCAGAAAACAGCGCACATCATGTACATGATGTCCCGGGTTTTCTGCGCACGCACGCACGCACACACACGCCCACGCAGCGGCGAGCGGCCTTAGCCCTCGCGCCAGTCGACGACCGCGGCCCGTCCGAGCGGAACGGGACTCGCGGTGAGCACGTGCGGGGTGCGATGGAACCAGGCCCCGCGGCGGCCGCTGTCGGCGAGCTCCCGGATCCAGGCGGCGCTGCCCGGCGTCGTCGTCGCGGCGGAGCGGTAGGCGGCAGGGTCGAGCCGGGAGACCTCGGAGTCGTCGAGGGGATCGCCGGTGCTCGTGAGCCGACGGTCCAGGACGACGGCATCGCGGACCTCGTCGATCGGGATCGCCCAGAACTCCTGGGCCGGGAGGTCCACCCCGCCGATCTCCCGCCATGCGGTCCAGATCGCGTGCGGGCGCACCGGGCTCAGGAAGACCGCCTCGGTCCAGCGCACGTCGAGCAGCGGGATCCGGGTGCTCGGCAGCCGGCGCCGCTCCGGGGTGTCGTCGTACTTCGCGATCGCCCGGGCGTAGGCCTCCGGGGACGTCGTGCGGAGGGCGCTGAGCGGCTCGAGGCGCTCGGCCCCGGCGTTGCCCGGAGTCCGGGCATGGAACACGCAGCGGGAGAGGTCCACGGGAGGCCTTCCGTCGGGGTGGGCCGGAGGACGACCGTACCCCGATCGCCTCCCCTTCCCCCACTGCGTCCCGGTGCCCAGGCCCCTCCGGCCCCGCGGCGCGGAAACCCGCTCGCGCCGGCTCACGGCATGGACGAGGATCAGGGCATGAGCACCTACGAGGACACCCGCCGCGCCTGGGAGCAGGCCTCGCAGAAGCATGTGCGGGAGTACGCGGAGCTGCTCGACGAGGCCCGCACCGCCCGCCTGCTCCCGCTCGAGGAGGAGCTGCTCGCGCCCCTCGTGGACGGCGCCCGCGTGCTGCACCCGCAGAGCGGCCACGGCATCGACGACCACGGCCTCGTCGCGCTCGGCGCGCAGGAGGTGCTGGGCCTGGACTACAGCCCCACGGCGGTCTCCGCGGCGCGCCGACGGGCGGAGGAGCTGGGCCGGCCCTGCCGCTACGAGGAGGTCGAGCTGCCGGCCACCGGGCTCGCGGACGGCGGGCAGGACCTCGTCTACACCGGCAAGGGCGCGCTCATCTGGATCGAGGACCTCGCCGCCTGGGCGGCCGAGATGCACCGGGTGCTGCGGCCCGGCGGGCACCTCTTCGTCTACGAGGCGCACCCGCTGGTGCCGCTGTGGGAGTGGGACGCCCACGATGCCCGCGTGCGGCGCGACCGCGGCTACTTCGCCCGCAGCCACGTCAACGACAGCTTCCCCGCCCTCGGCGCGACCGAGCACCAGCGCACCCTCGCCGAGCTCGTCATGACGATCACCGGGGCCGGTTTCGAGCTGCTCCACCTCGCCGAGCATCCCGAGCCCTTCTGGACGCCGCAGGACGAGGAGCCCGCCGCCGCCTGGGACGGGCGGCTGCCCAACGCGATCAGCCTGCTCGCCCGGCGCCGCTGACGTGCACCTGCTGCTCGACCTCGACAACACCCTCGTGGACCGCGAGCAGGCCTTCGCCCGCTGGGCGGAGGGGCTGGTCGCCCAGGCAGGCGGCGGCCCCGCGGACCTCGCCTGGCTGCTCCGCGCCGACGCCGACGGCCTCACCCCGCGCCGTGAGCTCGCCGCGCGGATCGCGGAGCGCCTGCTCCCCCGCGCCGCACCGGACGACCTCGAGGAGCGCCTCCTGATGGAGCACGTCGAGCACGTGATCTGCTCCCCCGCGGTGCTCGCCCACCTGCGGCGGCTGCGGGGGCAGGGAGCGCGGCTGACGGTGCTGACCAACGGGACGGGACGGCAGCAGCGGGCGAAGCTCGAGCGCACCGGGCTCGCGGCGCTGCTCGACGCGGTCGTGATCTCCGAGGAGGTCGGCGCGGCGAAGCCGGACCCGGCGATCTTCGCCGCCGCGCTCGCGCAGGCGCAGCCGGACCCTGACACCTGGATGATCGGCGACCACCCCGAGGCCGACATCCGCGGCGGCGCCGCGGCGGGACTGCGCACCGGATGGGTGAGCCGAGGCCGCCCCTGGCCGTACGCGGAGCCGCCCACCCTCCAGGCGCCGACCCTCGGCGCGCTGCTCGACCTGCTATCGCCGTCGGATCACTCCCCGGCTCGATGAGCGTCGCCCGGCATCGGCGTGACGTCGCGGAGGACCACCGCGAGCAGGACCGCCGTGCCGAGCGCGATCCCGGCATTGATGCCGATGGCGAGCTGCAGACCCGGCAGCAGCGTGGCGGCGACGACGCCGGTCGCGATCGTCGACATGACCAGGGTGCCGAGAGTGATGCCGATCTGCTGGCTCATCGTCACCAGCCCGGTCGCCAGGCCCTGCTGATCGGCGGGGACGCCCGAGGTTGAGACGACGACATAGCCGACGATCGCGACCAGGTTCGCGACCCCGCCGACGAAGGTGAGTACCAGCAGTGGGAGCAGCCACTGGCGGCTGTCGCCCGCGAAGGCGAGAGGTGCCGTCGTCGCGGCCTGGACGAGAAGCCCGGCGATGATCGCTGTCCGCGCACTGGTCCTGCCGATGATCTTCGGGGCGAGGAGACCGCCGAGGACGGTGCCGACGCCGAGCACACCGAGGGCCAGACCGGCGGAAATGGCCGAGTAGCCGAGGATCTGCTGCAGGTAGAGCGTCAGCAGGAAGACCAACGAGGTGAAGGTCCCGAAGGCCAGCACACCGGCGGCGTTCCCGCTGCCGATGCTGCGCCGCCGCAGCAAGCCCGGCGCGACGAGGGGCTCGGCGACGCGGCTCTCGATAAGGAGGAAGACGACGACGAGCACGACCGCGGCGAGGATCGGCCCCCAGGTCCCCGCGTGGGTCCAGCCGCGATGGCCGGCGGCGTCGATCCCGAGCACGAGGGCGAGGAGCGCGATGGTGATGGTGACGGCGCCGGGCACGCCCAGCCGCGGCCGCGGGCCGCGGGCAGGCTCCCGCAGGACGAACGGGCCGACGACAAAGACGGCAACGGCCACGACGACGTTGATGAAGAACGCCCATCGCCAGGACACCGCACCGGTCAGCAGCCCGCCGAGCATGGCCCCGGCGGTGAAGCCGGCGGCCATCAGCGCACCGTTGAGCCCCAGCGCGCGGGACCGGGCGGGCCCCTCGGGGAACATCGTGGTCATCAGCGACAGGGCGGCCGGGGTGACCATGGCGGTCGCCATGCCCTGGCCGATGCGCGCGGTGAGCAGCAGGACTGGTGCACTCGCGAGGCCTCCGGCGAGGGAGGAGACGCCGAGCAGGACGATGCCGATCAGGAACAGTCGCCGACGCCCGAAGAGATCGGCCACCCGCCCGAAGAAGAGCGTGAAGCCCGCCGCGCACAGAGCGAAGGAGGTGACGATCCACTGCAGGGAGGAGGTGGCGAACCCGAGGTCGTCGCCGATGTGGGGCAGGGCGACGTTGAGGATGGAGAAGTCCACCGCCAGGGTGAAGTTCGCGGTCAGGAGGACCGCCATCGCGATCGTCTGCGCGGTCGTGAACCGCTCGAGGTGCGAGGACGTGCTCGTAGTGGGGAGGGAGGTCGATGCTTCGGTCTCGGTCATGCGGATCAGCCTCGACAGCCGCACCGCCGGCAGCCAGAACCCTCGGAAGGGTGGTCTGTCGGAGCCTGGCACCCGCAGGGGCAGGCTGAGGAGGCCGGATCGCGGGAGAATCGATCCCATGACGACCCCGCAGCCCACCGACTCCCCCGGCCCCGTCGCTGAGCTGGGCGAGTTCCTCCGCTCGCGCCGCGACCGGATCAGCCCCGACGAGGCCGGGGTGGACAGCTACGGACGGCGGCGGGTGCCCGGCCTGCGCCGCGAGGAGCTCGCGCAGCTGGCCGGGGTCTCCGTCACCTACCTCACCCGGCTCGAGCAGGGACAGTCGCAGAACGCCTCCGAGGCGATCATCGAGGCGCTCGCCCGGGCCCTGCAGCTCGACGACGACGAGCGCGCGCACCTGGCCTCCCTCGCCGGCGCACGTTCGCGGCCGCGGTCGCTGCCGACGTCGCCGCCCGAGGTCGCCAAGCCCGGTGCGGAGCAGCTGCTGCACGCGATGGGCGAGGTGCCCGCGGTGCTGCTGGGCCGCTTCAACGACGTCCTCGCCTGGAACCGCGCCGGCCATCTCCTGCTGGCCGGCCATCTCGCGGCGGACGCGCCGAGCCGGCCCGAGGACCGGCCGAACCAGATGGCCCTGCTGTTCCTCGATCCGCACACCCGCGACCTCCACGCCGACTGGGCCGATGAGGCCGCCCGCGCCGTCGCGTCCTTGCGATTCGTGGCGGCGCAGTGGGCCCACGACCGCCGCCTCGCCGAGCTCGTGGGCACCCTGAGCGTGCGGAGCCCCGAGTTCGCAAGGCTCTGGGCCGGTCACGACGTGCGCCTGTGCACGAGCGGGACGAAGCGGTTCCGCCACCCCGAGGTGGGCGAGCTCGAGCTGGGGTACGAGGTGCTGCACCTGCCCGAGGGGAACGGGCAGCGCATCCTCACCCACACCGCTGCTCCCGGGAGCGCCTCGTCGGCCGCGCTGCGGTTGCTGCTCTCGGCCTCGTAGGCCTCGCGCGCTCAGCCCGCGCCGAGCATCGCCCGTCGCTGCCAGAGCACCACGGCGCTCGCCGCGGCGACGTTCAGGGAGTCCACTCCCCCGGCCATCGGGATGATGACGTGCTGGTCGACGGCGGCGAGGGTCGAGGGCTGCAGGCCGTGCCCCTCGGTGCCGAGCACGAAGGCGACCTTGCGGTCCGGGCCGAGATCCACCTCGTCCAGCGGCACCGCCTGATCAGTCAGCGCGAGGGCGAGCACGTCGAAGCCGGCCTCGTGCAGCAGGTCCACGCCGGCCGCGGGGGCGGGCTCGCCCGGCGGGTGCGGGGCGTGGGGCCAGGCCTCGAGCCGGGTCCACGGGACCTGGAAGACGGTGCCCATGGAGACGCGGATCGAGCGGCGGTAGAGGGGGTCCGCGCAGCGCGGGGTCACGAGCACGGCGTCGACGCCGAGCGCGGCGGCGGAGCGGAACATGGCGCCCACGTTCGTGTGGTCCACGATGTCCTCGAGCACCGCGACCGTGCGCGCGCCCTCGAGCAGCTCCGCCGCGGCGGGCAGCACGGGCCGCTGCATGGCGGCGAGGGCCCCGCGGTGCAGGTGGAAGCCGGTGAGCTGCTCGATCAGCGGCTCCTCCCCCACGAACACGGGGACCTCCGGGAAGCGGGCGTACAGCGGGGCGAAGCGCTCGATCCACTTCTCGCTCATGAGGAAGGAGCGGGGCACGGCGCCGGCGTCGAGCGCGCGGGAGATGACCTCGAAGCTCTCGGCCATGAACAGGCCGCGCTCGACCTCGACGCGGGAGCGCAGGCGCACGTCCGTCATCCGCACGTAGTCCTCGAGGGCGGGGTCCTCGAGATCGGTGATGGTGACGAGCTGCGCGGCGGCTCCGTCGGGCGTCACGCGCTCAGCCCAGGGCCAGGGAGCGCGCGAAGTAGCGCTCGCCCACCCGGTCCACGACGAGCGGCAGGCCGAAGGTCGCGGTGAGGTTCTGGGAGGTGAGGGTCTGCTCGATGGGCCCGGCGGCGACGACGCCGCCCTTGCGCAGCATCAGCACGTGCGTGTAGCCCGGCGGGATCTCCTCGACGTGGTGGGTGACGAGCACGGTCACCGGGGTCGCGGGGTCCTTCGCGAGCCGGCCCAGGGTGCGCACGAGCGCCTCGCGGCCGCCGAGGTCCAGGCCAGCGGCGGGCTCGTCGAGCAGGAGCAGCTCGGGGTCCGTCATGAGGGCGCGGGCGGCGAGGACGCGCTTGCGCTCGCCGGTGGAGAGGGTGCCGAAGTGGGCCTTCTCGAGGTGGCCCACGCCGAAGGCGGCGAGCAGCGTCGAGGCGCGCTCGAGGTCGAGGTCGTCGTACTGCTCGCGCCAGCGGCCCACCACGGAGTAGCCGGCGGTGACGACGACGTCCAGGGCGGTCTCGTCGGCGGGGATCGTGTCCGCGAGCTCCTGGGAGGCGAGGCCGATCAGGGTGCGCAGCTCGAACACGTCGACCCGGCCCAGGCGCTCGCCGAGGATGTCGACGGTGCCGGAGGTGGGGTGCAGCCGCGTGGAGAGCAGGCGGATCATCGTGGACTTGCCGGCGCCGTTGGGCCCGAGCACCGCCCAGCGGTCCCCCTCGGAGATCTGCAAGGACACGTCGTCGAGGATGTTGCGCCCCGCCCGGCGGACGACGACGTCCGTGAACGCGGCGGCGGTGGCGGTGTCGGCTGTGTCAGCGGAGGGGAAAGCCATGGCCGCAAGCCTATCTCCCGGCCGTGCGCCGTCGGCCCACGACCCGCCCGCGCCGCATGCCCGCCTCACCCTGCTCCCCGCCCGCCCCGCCATAGACTGGCGCGGCCCGGAACCGACCCCGAGGAGTCCCCGTGCCGCACCGACCGCTCACCCTCCGCGCCCCGCGCGGCTCCGTCGCCGCCGAGGAGATCCGCGCGGGCATCGACGCCCTGCTCGCCGACGCCGCCGAGGATCTCCCGATCGCGTTCCCGCCCGAGGTCCTCGCCGCCGCAGAGGCCGCCGCGACCCGGACCGACGGCGGCGAACGCACCGATCGCACTGACCGCACCGACGTGCCCTTCGTGACGCTCGACCCCGCGTCCTCCACGGACCTGGACCAGGCGATGCACCTCAGCCGCGAGGGCGAGGGCTTCCGCGTGCTCTACGCGATCGCCGACGTCCCCTGGTTCGTCGAGCTCGACGGCCCGATCGACCACGAGGCCCGCCGGCGCGGGGCGACCGTCTACCTCCCGGACCGCCGGATCCCCCTGCACCCCGAGGTGCTCTCCGAGGGAGCGGCGTCCCTGCTGCCGGGGCAGACGACGCCCGCGTTCGTGTGGACCCTCGACCTCGACGCGAGCGGCGCCGTCACCGGTGTGGACCTCGAGCGCGCACTCGTGCGCTCCACCGAGAAGCTCGACTACGCGGGCGTGCAGGAGCAGCTCGACGCGGGCACGGGGCACCCGCAGATGCTGCTGCTCCAGGAGATCGGCGCGCTCCGTGCCCGCCAGGAGCTCGAGCGCGGCGGCGCGAGCCTGAACGTCCCCGAGCAGGAGATCGTCGAGGACGGCGACCAGGTGCGGCTCGTGTGGCGCCGCCCCGCCCCGATCGAGGACGCCAACGCCCAGATCTCGCTGATGACCGGTATGGCCGCCGCCGATCTCATGCTGCGCGGCGGGTCCGGGATCCTGCGCACCATGCCGCCCGCGGAGCCGGCCGCGGTGGAGCGCTTCCGTCGCCAGGCGGCGGCGCTCGGCGTCCCCTGGGAGGAGGGCGTCACCTACGGGGCCTTCCTGCGCACACTGGACTGGCAGGAGGGCCGGCACCTGGCCCTGCTGAACCAGGCGACGGCCCTGTTCCGCGGCGCCTCCTACGCGGCCTTCACGAGCGCCGCGGAGGTCCCCGAGGACCCGGCGCAGGCCGCGATCGCCGCGCCCTATGCACACACCACCGCGCCCCTGCGCCGCCTCGTGGACCGCTTCGTGCTGCTCGTGTGCCACGCCCACGCCCGCGGCGAGGCGCCCGCCCCGGAGCTGCTCGCCGCGCTCGGCGAGATCCCCGAGGCGATGCGCAGCGCCGGCGGCCGCGCCGGGGACCTCGAGCGGCGCGGCATCGCGCTCGTCGAGAGCGCCGCCCTGCGTGCCTGGATCGGTGAGGAGCTCGACGCGACCGTGATCGACAGTCGCGAGGCCTCCCCCGCGAAGGACGGCAACGAGGGCACGCCCGCCCGGGTCGAGGTCCAGCTCCTGGACCCGCCGGTCACCGCGTGGGTCCCGGCGCAGGCCGAGGTGGGCTCCGCTCTGCGCGTGCGGATCGTCTCCGCGGATGCGGCCGACGGCCCGGTGCTCGAGGCGGTGCAGGGATGACCGACTCCCCGCTCGCGGGCAGGGACCTGCTCGCGCTCCCCCGCGGTGCCGTGCTCATGCTCTGGGCGGCGGCGTACCTGCGTGGGGACGTCGGCCCCGATGACGCCGCGGAGCTCGCCCACGGCGCCTCCGGCGGCACCGCCGTCCCCGGCGGCGAGGACCTCTTCGCCTGGCTCACCGGGCTGCGACGGCTCCCGCTCGCGCAGCTGCGGCTCGTGCTGCCCGTGCCGGGTCGTCTCGCCGGGCTCGTGGGGCCGCCGCCGGCGATCGCGGCGGCGCTCGCCGCGGAGCAGGCCGTCGTCGTCACGGCCGCCGGGATCGCGGACCACACGCTCGTGCCCGGCATCGACGTGGACCGCGCCGAGGGACCGCGCGGGCCCCGCGTGACCTGGCAGCGCTTCGCGGCACCCCTGGGCGCGCAGGTCCCGCCGCCGGCGAGCTCGGGCAGTGCCCGCACGGAGCTGCTCACCGCCCTCCAGGAGGCCGCACGCAGCACCGTGGACCTCGACATCGTGCCGGACGAGCCCGTCCCCCCGGACCGCATCCCCGCCGGCTGGACGGCGACCGGTCTGCCGCGGCACCTCGAGAGGTCGCAGGCGCACCTGCTCGTCCTCGCCGGTCGCACGCTGCTGCTCGCGCAGGGCGAGCTCGCCGATCCCGATCCCGGGGGGCGTCAGCTCTCCGACGCCCTCGCGCGGCGCGAGATCCTCGCCCGCCTGCAGGAGACCGCGCGCGCCGCGCTCGTCGAGACCGTCGAGCGGGTCGTCCACACCGAGATGGGCTGATCAGGCGACCCTGTCAGCCCCGACGGCCCCGATCGCGCCGACGTCCCCGCAGCCCGGTCATCCGGGCCACGGGGCCGTTCGTCACTGCGGGCTCGCTCAGCCCTCGAGGACCGCCCGGTACACGTCCAGCGTGCGCTCCGCGATCGAGGTCCACGCGAAGTGCTCCGCGGCGCGGCGCCGGGAGGCCTCGCCCATCGCCCGGGCGCGCTCCGGGTCGGAGACCATCCGCTCGAGGGCGGCGGCGAGGTCCGCGACGAACTCCTCAGGACGCAGCGGGGTGCCGGTGCCGTCCTCGGCCTGGTCGAGCGGGACGAGGTAGCCGGTCTCGCCGTCCACGACGACCTCGGGGATGCCGCCGGTCGCGGAGGCCACGACGGGGATCCCGCAGGCCATCGCCTCGAGGTTCACGATGCCCAGCGGCTCGTAGATGCTCGGGCACACGAAGGTCGTCGCATGCGTGAGGATCTGCGTGAGCTCGTGGCGGGGCAGCATCTCGCTGATGAGGTGCACGTTGCCGCGCTCCGCGGCGAGCTCCTCGACGAGGCCGGAGACCTCGGCGGCGATCTCGGGGGTGTCCGGGGCGCCGGCGCACAGCACGAGCTGGATCTCGCGGGGCAGCTCGCGCACGGCCCGCAGGAAGTACGGCAGCCCCTTCTGCCGGGTGATCCGGCCGACGAACACGATCGTCGGCGCCTCCGGGTCGATCCCGCGCGACGTGAGCGCCGAGGTCTCCGGGTTCGGGGACCAGGTGTCGATGTCGATGCCGTTGTGCACGACGTGCACGCGGGCCGGGTCGACCGAGGGGTAGGCCCGCAGGATGTCGGCGCGCATCCCGCCGGAGACCGCGATGATCCCGGCGGCCGCCTCGTAGGCGGTGCGCTCGGCGAAGGAGCTCAGGCGGTAGCCGCCGCCGAGCTGCTCCGCCTTCCACGGCCGCAGCGGCTCCAGCGAATGGGCGGAGAGCACGTGCGGCATGCCGTGCAGCAGCGACGCGAGGTGGCCGGCGAAGTTCGCGTACCAGGTGTGGGAGTGCACGAGGTCCGCCCCCTCGCAGTCCTGCGCGATCAGCAGGTCCGTGCCCATCGTCGAGAGCGCCGCGTTGGCCCGGGCGAGCTCCGCGGGGGCGCGGTAGGAGTGGGTGCCGGGCTCGTCCCGGTCCTCCCCGAAGGCGCGCACCTGCACGTCGATCTGGGGCCGGAGCACCCGGGTCAGCTCGGCGACGTGCACACCGGCGCCGCCGTAGATCTCCGGCGGGTACTCCTTGGTCAGCAGATCCACGCGCACGGGGTCCTCCTTCTTCCGCTTCCTACGCTTCTGATTCTCGTCCGGGTGACGACCGATCGGCGTGATCGGGCCCACTCCTGCATTATCCTCGCAGCATGTCCACGAAGGTCCTCGCGATCGTCCTCGCCGGTGGCGAGGGGAAGCGCCTCATGCCCCTCACGCTCGACCGCGCCAAGCCGGCCGTCCCCTTCGGGGGGATCTACCGGCTCATCGACTTCGCGCTGTCGAACATCGTCAACTCCGGCTACCTGCGGGTGGTCGTGCTGACCCAGTACAAGTCCCACTCCCTCGACAAGCACATCGCGCAGACCTGGCGGATGAGCTCGCTGCTGGGCAACTACGTCGCGCCGGTCCCGGCGCAGCAGCGCCTGGGCAAGCACTGGTTCCGCGGGTCCGCGGACGCCATCGCCCAGTCCCTCAACCTCATCCGCGACGAGAAGCCCGACCACGTGCTCGTCGTCGGCGCGGACAACATCTACCGCATGGACTTCTCCCAGATGCTCGACGCGCACATCGCGTCCGGGAAGTCCTGCACGGTCGCCGCGATCCGGCAGCCCATCGAGCTCTCCGACCAGTTCGGCGTGATCGAGACGGACCCGTCGGACCCGACGACCATCCAGGCCTTCGTCGAGAAGCCGAAGCAGACCGAGGGGCTCGCCGACGACCCCACGCAGATCCTCGCCTCGATGGGCAACTACATCTTCGATGCGGACGCCCTCGTCGAGGCCGTCACGCGCGACGCGGAGGACGACGACTCCGCGCACGACATGGGCGGCAACATCGTCCCGGAGTTCGTGGACAAGGGCGACGCCGCCGTCTACGACTTCATCCGCAACGACGTCCCCGGCTCGACGGACCGCGACCGCGACTACTGGCGCGACGTCGGCACGCTCGACGCGTTCTACGACGCGCACATGGACCTCATCGCGGTCCACCCCGTCTTCAACCTCTACAACAACGACTGGCCCACCTTCACCGGCCATCGCAACGAGGCGCCGGCGAAGTTCGTGCACGCCGGCCCCGGCCGCGTGGGCACCGCGGTGGACTCCGTCATCTCCCCCGGCGTCGTCATCTCCGGTGCGCAGGTCTCCAACTCGGTGCTCTCCCCCGGGGTGCGTCTGAACTCGTGGTCCACCGTCTCCGACTCGGTGCTGATGGACAACGTGACGGTGGGCCGGCACTGCCAGATCCACCGCGCGATCATCGACAAGGACGTCGTCGTCCCGCCGCGCACGCAGATCGGCCTGGACCGGGAGAAGGACCTCGCCCGCGGCTGGGTCGTCACCGAGTCCGGCATCACGGTGATCGGCAAGGGCACGGTCATCGAGCCGTGAGCGCCGCAGCTCCCGCCCGTGGCCTGCTCGTCTCCGACGTCGACTCGACCTTCCTCACGCAGGAGGTGATCGAGCTCGTCGCGGAGCACGCGGGGGTCCGCGACCGCGTCGAGGAGATCACCACCGCCGCCATGCGCGGCGAGCTCGACTTCGCGGGCTCCCTGCGCGCCCGGGTCGCGCTGTTGGCCGGGCTCGACGCCTCCGTGCTCGCCGCGGTGCGCGAGGTGCTCGTCCCGACCGACGGCGCGATCGAGCTCATGCGGCGCGCCCATGACGCGGGCTGGGTCACCGCCCTCGTCTCCGGCGGCTTCCACGAGGTCATCGACCCGCTCGCCGCGGAGGTCGGCATCGACCACGTCGTCGCGAACCGCTTCGCGGTGCAGGACGGGAAGCTGACCGGTGAGGTCTCCGGCCCGATCATCGACGGCGAGGCCAAGCGGGCGACCCTCGAGGAGCTCGCGGAGCGCCACGGCGTGGACCGGGCGCGCACGGTCGCCGTGGGCGACGGCGCGAACGACGCCGCCATGGTGCGCGCCGCGGGCACGGGCGTCGCCTTCCGTGCGAAGCCCGCCCTGCGGGAGGTCGCCGACGTCGTCCTCGACGGGCCCTCGCTGCTGGACCTCTGGCCGTACCTGGAGGGTGCGCCGGTCGCCTGACGCGCTCCGCCGCCTGCCCCTGACACGACGAACGGGCCCGGGACCTCGCCGCGCGAGGTGCCGGGCCCGTTCGGGTGCCGCCCGCTCAGGGGCGGACGATGGTGTGCAGCGTGAGGCTCTCCTCGCCGAGCTCCGCCCAGGTGGGCAGCGCGCCGGAGAGGACGGCCGTGCCGCCGGTCGGCATGCCGATCCGGGCCTGCGCGGCGGAGGCGGGGTCGGAGTCGTCGTCCGCGAGGCCGGTGACCAGGTGGGCCATCGTCGGCTCGTGGCCCACCACGAGCACCACGGCGTGCTTCGCCTTGACGTCGCGGATCAGCTCGAGCACCTCACCGGTGCCGCCGGAGTAGATCTCCTCGTGGAAGGTGACCTTGCCGTCGAAGCCGGGCATCGACGCCTGCACACCCTCCCAGGTCTCCCGGGTGCGCTCGGCGTCGGAGACGAGGACCCGCGTGGGCCGCACGCCCTGCGACTCGAGGTACTCGCCCACGAGACGGGCCTGCGCCCATCCCTTCTCGACGAGGGTGCGCTCCTGATCGGGCTGACCGCCGCCGCTCTCCGCCTTGCCGTGGCGCATGATGAGGAGGAGGCGACTGTCGGGGTCGGAAGCTGACATGGGGGCGCGATCACACCTTGTCGTGGTCGAGGGCTGCGGGTGGGCGGGATCGCCCGGTGTCGGTCCTCAGTGTCCCATGCCGAGGCCGCCGTCGACGGGGATCACGGCACCGGAGATGTAGGCCGCGTCGTCGCTCGCGAGGAAGCTCACCACACGCGCGACCTCGGCGGGGTCCGCGAAGCGCCCGGCGGGGATCGCCGCGCGGTAGGAGGCCTGGACGTCCTCGGGCAGGGCGGCGGTCATCTCGGTGTCGATGTAGCCGGGGGCGACGACGTTCGCGGTGATGCCGCGGGAGCCGAGCTCGCGGGTGAGCGCACGGGCGATGCCGATGAGGCCGGACTTCGAGGCCGCGTAGTTGACCTGGCCGGGCGAGCCGTAGAGACCCACGACGGAGGAGATCAGCACGATGCGGCCCTTCTTCTTGCGCATCATCGACTTGATGACCCGCTTGACGGTGCGGAAGGACCCGGTGAGGTTCGTGTCGAGCACGGACTCGAAGGAGTCGTCGCTCATGCGCAGCAGGAGCTGGTCGTCGGTGATGCCGGCGTTGGCGACGAGCACCTCGATCGGGCCGTGCGCCTCCTCCGCGGCGGCGATCGCCGCGTCGAGCGAGGCGCCGTCGGTGACGTCCGCGGCGAGGGTGAGGGCGCCCTCGGGCCCGCCCTGACCGGAGCGGCTGGTCACGGCGACCGCGTCGCCGCGCCGCAGGAACTCCTCGGCGATGGCGCGGCCGATGCCGCGGTTGCCGCCCGTGACGAGGACGCTGCGGGGGGTGGTGGGCTCGGTCATGCGTGCTCCTCGGAGGATCGGGGCGCGACCCGCTGTGACGGACGCCGCGCCGTGGTGTGGCGGTGCACTACGATACGTGGCGGAACAGTGTCGGGCTCCTCGGGGGAAACTCGACGTCGACTCACCTCTGGAAGGTGCTCCTCCTCATGGCATACCGCTTCAACCCGCCGCCGAACTGGCCCGTCGAGGATGCCGATTGGACGCCTCCGCCCGGCTGGCAGCCGGATCCCTCGTGGGGCCCCGCGCCCGAAGGCTGGAACTTCTGGGTCGAGGGCGACGCCGCCCCGGCCGCTCCGGTCCCCGGCGACTCCGCGCCGTCCGATCAGGCTCCTGACGTGTCCTCGCAGGGCGGTCTCGGTGCGCCGCAGGACGCGCCCGCCGAGCAGCAGGCTCCCGCCGACGAACCGGTCCCCTCGGACGAGCCGACGGTGCTCGGCTCCGCCTCCGACGTCGCCGCGCCCGCCGACGTCGCCGCGCCCGCCGATGGCGCCGCGTCCTCCGATGGCGCGGTGACCTCCGATGACGCCGTGCCCTCCGAGGCGCCCGCCACCGGCCACAGCCACCTCGACAGCGACGCCACCCACGTCGCGAGCAGCGATCAGCGCGACGCCCTCGGCGAGGACCGCTCGGCCGATCTCGACGCCGACGCGACCCACGTCGCCGGCAGCGCCGAGCGCGATGCCCTCGACGGCGCCGAGGCGAACGACACCGGCTCCGAGACGGCCGAGTACACCGGGCCCGATCGTGAGGCCGGGCTTGCCGAGCGCGCTCCGTACGAGGAGGGCGCCGATGCCGCTCCCGCCGCGGAGCCCGCCACCGATCAGGACTTCGGCGCCTCCGCTCCGATCGCCGGGGCCGCCGGTGCGGGTGCTGCCGGTGCCTCCGGTGCGCACGCGGCCGATCAGGGCGGCGCCGCTGATCAGGCTCCGGCCGCACCGGCCTACGGTCAGCAGGATCAGGGTCAGGGCTACGGCCAGGCCTCCCCCGCCGCGGGCTACGGCCAGGATTCCGCGGCTCCGGCCTATGGTCAGCAGGATCAGGCGCAGGGCTACGGCCAGGCGTCCCCCGCCGGCTACGGCCAGGACTCGGCGGCTCCGGCCTATGGTCAGCAGGATCAGGCGCAGGGCTACGGCCAGGCGTCCCCCGCCGGCTACGGCCAGGACTCGGCGGCACCGGCCTACGGCCAGCAGGATCAGGGCCAGGGCTACGGGCAGGGATACGGCCAGGCCTCCCCCGCCTACGGACAGTCCTCGCCCGCCCCGGGCTTCGGGACCTCCTCCGCCTCCGACGGCGCCGCCTGGACCGCCTCCACCGGCGCCGGCGAGCCCCCGAAGAAGGGCATCGTCGCGCGGTTCTGGTGGATCGGCTGCATCGCCCTGTTCCTCGTCGCCGCGCTCATCGCCGCGATCATCGCGGTGGTCGTGATCACCTCGAACAACGGCGACGACCAGGCCGGCGGTGACCCCACCACCGAGGTCGCCACCACCGATGAGGCGACCCCGACCGAGGAGGAGACCACGGACGAGGCCTCCGACGGCGGCGACGAGACCATCACGCCGTCCGTGCTGCCCACGCTCGGGGCTGACCCGCAGTCCCAGGACGTCGTCTCCTCCGACGGCAGCGGCAAGATCACCGTCACCCAGGAGTGGATCGCCCCGGACAAGCTCGAGAGCAGCTACGGCGGCACCGTCACCCCGGGCGAGCAGGGGGACGAGTACCTCGTCGTCACCGCTCAGGTCGAGGTCACCGAGGGCACGCTCATGCTGGCCTCGTACAACTTCAACCTCACCACTCCGTACGGCGGTGACATCTCGCCGGCGACCGCGACCTACGAGCTCAAGGACGCGGGCCTGGACTACCAGGCGCCGGACGAGTTCACGAAGGGCGAGACGTACACGATCCGCGTGCTCTTCGACGCGAAGAAGGCCAAGGGCATCAAGCTCGTCTACGACACCTTCTCCGATCAGTACACCTGGGACGTCCCTGCGTGACCGACCGCTTCAACCCTCCGCCGAGCTGGCCGGAGCCGCCCCAGGACGGGTGGCTGCCGCCGGACGGCTTCCGGCCGGGCCCCGCATGGGGCCCGGTCCCGGCGGGGTGGCGTCTCTGGGTCGCCGGCACGGATGAGGCGACCGCCGAGGACGCCCCGCTGCAGCGCTCGGAGGACGTCCCCGCGAGCGGGGTCCGGCCCCGCCCGCGGGTGGAGACCTACCCGGTCTCCGTGCTGAACCCCGGGATGTGGTCCCAGAACCACCTCGAGGACGAGGACTACGGCTTCCCGCCCGCAGCGCCCGTGAAGCGCCGGCCCGGACGCCGGCTCGCCGCGCACATCACCGTCACCGCCCTCGGCTTCGTGATCGCCGCGCTCGTCGCGATCGGCTTCGTGCGGCTCACCGACTTCGCGGTCGAGGACCTGCCCGGCATGCTCAGCTCCTCCGGGAACCTGGGGGACGCGAGCTCCCCCGGGGGCGAGGCATGAGCGGCCGTTCCCCCCGCTCCCGGATCATCCTCAGCCGCGACACCCTGGTGGGCCTGCTGATCGTGCTCCTCTGCGCGGCGATCTGCGTGGGCCTCGGCCTGTGGCAGTACGGCCGCTTCGAGACCAAGCGGGACGCGGCCGCGGTGATCGCGGAGAACTACTCGGCTGATCCTGTCCCGCTCGCCGAGGCGCTGCCGGACCCCGCCCAGCCGCTCGCCGCGAGCGAGCGCTGGCGCGTCGTGGAGATGACCGGCAGCTACTGCACCGATCCCGGATGCGTGCTGTACGTGCGCAACCGGCCCCTGAACAGCCAGGTCGGCTTCTGGCAGCTCGTCCCCTTCACCGCCGAGGACGGCACCGCCCTGCTCGTCGTGCGCGGCTGGGTGCCCGCGCAGGAGACCGCCTCCCAGCCCCTGGACCCGCCCGCCGTCCCCACCGGGACGACCACGGTGACGGTCCGCATGCGCCCCGCGGAGGGGACCGTCGACCGGCAGGACCCGCCCGGGCAGGTCCAGACCGTCACGCCCGAGGCGATCGCCGGGAAGCTCCCCGCCGACGTCGGGGAGTCGCTCGTGACCGGTGCCTACGGCGAGCTGGCCGCGGAGGATCCGGAGGCGGCGCGGCCCCAGGCGCTCGAGTCCCCGGACACCTCCCTCGGCCCCCACCTCTCCTACGCCTTCCAGTGGTGGATCTTCGCGCTGTTCTTCCCGGCCGCGCTCGTGTACCGCACCCGCAGGCTGATCCAGGACGCGGAGTCGGAGCAGGCGGTCCCCGCCGACGCCGCCCCGGCCGGGAGCAGGGGCGCGCACGAGGGCGAGGACGGCGACGGTGCCGAGCCCGCGGCGTCGCAGGACGGGTCCGACGGCGGCACCGGGAGCGCGGAGGCCGCCGGGGAGGCCGGCTCCCCCGCTCCCCCGTCCTCACGCCGGGAGCACCGCCCGGTCACCGCGGAGCACGACCGCCGCCGGCGAGCCCGCCGGCGCAGCCACGACGAGGAGGAAGAGGATGCCCTCATCGACCAGCAGCGCTGACCGCGCACGGTTCCTGCCCGGACCCCGGCCGCGGCGCATCGCGCACCGTGGTCTGGCCACGGACGGCGCCGAGAACACGATGCGGGCCTTCGCCGATGCCGTCGCCGCCGGCGCGACGATGCTCGAGACGGACACCCGCGCGACGCGGGACGGGCTCGCCCTCGCCGTCCATGACGAGGACCTCTCGCGGATCGCGGGCGACCCCCGCCGTATCGACGCGATCGACGCCGCCGCGGCCGGTGCCGTGCGCCTCGCGGGCGGAGAGCGGCTCGCCCTGCTCGAGGACGTGCTCGACACCTTCCGGGACGTGCCCGTGAACATCGACGTGAAGAGCGCGGACGCCGTCCTCCCTGCCGTCACCGCGATCGCGCGCACCCGCAGTGCGGACCGCGTGTGCATCGCCGGGTTCGACGGCCTCGTCGCCCGCAGCGCGGCGAATGGCGTGCGCAGGGCGACCAACCGGCTCCCGAAGCGCAGCCCGTCCCGCGCGGTGATCGCCGCCTTCCTCGCGGCGCGGGCCGTCGAGGCGCCGGACGCCGTGATCCGACGGATCCTGCGGCCCTACGGCGCGCTCCAGGTCCCCGAGCGCGTCGACGGGATCCCCGTCGTCACCGCCGCGAACGTCGCGGCCGCCCACCGCGCGGGGTGCGAGGTGCACGTGTGGACGATCGACGACCCTGTGACCATGGCAGATCTTCTCTCGAAGGGCGTGGATGGTATCATCACCAATCGCGTCGATCTGCTGTCAGCACTGCTCGAGACCGGCCGCGGTCGTCACTGACCGAGGCCTTTCCCGTCGGGGCCCCGGCACCGCTGAGATGTCCGGCGGCGATCCCGCTGCATCCGTCCTATCCGCCTCATCCGTCCGAGGATTCCCCCCCCCCCCCTCGACGTCCCCGGCGCACCACGCGCCTCCCGATCGTCCGTGACCGGGAATGACCTCGCCCTCCGGGGCGTTGATCCCGGGGCAGAACTCCGGGCGTGCCGCCGCCCGCACCGAAACACCGGCAGGAAGCGAGAACCGCATGAGCAGCCGAAGCCTGCGAGGCACCCGCCTCGGATCCCTCTCCATGGAGACCGACGAGGGCGTGCTCGCCGCCCCGCGTCAGGAGACCGTCTACGACTGCCCGAACGGGCACACGATCGTGCTGCCCTTCTCCGTCGAGGCCGACGTCCCGGCCGTGTGGGAGTGCCGCTGCGGCGCGACCGCCGTGCGCCGAGACCACGAGAAGCCCGACGAGAAGCCGGGCAAGCCCCAGCGCACCCACTGGGACATGCTGCTGGAGCGCCGCAGCGAGGAAGAGCTGCAGGTCCTGCTGGACCAGCGGCTCGCGCTGCTCCGCGCCGGCAAGCTGCACCAGCGCCGCAACCTCTGATCCCGACCGGATCAGCACGAGGCCCCCGCACCGGGAACGGTGCGGGGGCCTCGTCGCGTACGGGGTCCGTCCTGCCGCGCCGGTCTCCGGGCGCGGAAAGGAATGCGGAAAGGAATGGGGTCACTGCTGGATCGTGGGCGGGGTGCGCTCCTCGCCCTGCGGGGGCGTGCGGGCGTCGATGACGATCTCGCCGTCCACGACCCCGGCGCCGCTGCGCCGGTAGAGCACGCGGCGCGCGGTGGGCGACCCGCCGGAGAGCCCCATCGCCCGCACGGTGCGCTTCTGCACCGGCGTCACCAGGAGCACGAGCCCGATCACGTCGGTGATGAGTCCCGGGAAGAAGAAGAGCAGCGCCGCGATGACGGTGAACGCGGGCCGCGAGAGATGGTCCTTCACGTCCCCGCTCCCCCGCAGCGCCCGCACGAGCGAGCGGAGGCGCACGAAGGACTGCTGGCCGGCGGCGACGAGCAGGGCGACGCCCACGACCCAGCCGATCACGACGATCAGCACGGACCACCACAGGCTCGTCTGCACACCGATGAGGACGAGGATCGCGATCTCCAGCACGCCGAGCACGACGATGCCCACGGGGATCAGCGAGGCGAGGCGTCCCCTGCGCTCGCCCGGGGTGCCCTGACCTCCGGCTCGCGGAGCGGCGCCGGAGCGCGGGGTCGGATGGGGGGTGGAGCTCATGGCGGGTCCTTCCCGGGAGTCCTCGTGACCCGCGCCAGCCTAGCGGAGCAGTCCGAGGAGCTGCTGGGTGCGGTGCGAGAGTCCCCAGAGCGTCACCTTGACGAGCGCCTCGCGGACGATGCCGGAGCTCATCTTGCTCACGCCCTCGGCGCGCTCGTCGAAGTCGATGGGCACCTCGGCGATCGCGGCGCCGGCCGCCCGGGCCCGGCGCGTCATGTCCACCTGGAAGCAGTAGCCCTGGGAGGCGACGTCCCCCCGGACGAGCGTCGTCAGGAGCTCCGCGCGGTAGGCCCGGAACCCCGCGGTCGCGTCGGCTACGCCCAGGCCCAGCACGGCGCGCACGTACAGGTTCGCGCCGCTGGAGAGCAGCAGTCGTCGCAGCGGCCAGTCGTGGACGCGCCCGCCGGGCACCCAGCGGGAGCCGATCGCGAGGTCCGCCCCGCGGCGCACGGCCTCGAGTAGCCCCGGCAGCTGCTCCGGACGGTGGGAGGCGTCGGCGTCCATCTCGCAGAGCACCTCGTAGCCCTCCCCGAGGCCCCAGGCGAAGCCGGCGAGATAGGCCGGGCCGAGGCCCTCCTTGCCGGCGCGGTGCAGCACGTGCACGTGCGGGTCCTGTGCGGCCCGCTCCTCCGCCCAGGCGCCGGTGCCGTCGGGCGAGTTGTCGTCGACCACGAGGACGTGCGCGGCAGGCACCGCGGCCCGCAGGCGGGCGAGGGTCCCCGGGAGCGCCGCCCGCTCGTCGTAGGTGGGGACGACGACGAGGGTCGGCGGGGCCGGGGCGTTCGAGGCGGTCACGTCAGCTCCTGGTGCGGGGTCGGTCGCGGTCGCGGCGGCGAGGGGTGGGCAGGGCGCGGCGGCGCGTGCCGAGCGCACCGAGCAGTCCGATCAACCCGATCGCGGAGATGCCGATGCCGATCCAGGGACCGGCGGCGACGGCGGGCGTGATGCCGGTGCGCAGGGGCACCTCGGCGAGCAGGGCGCCCTGCTCCCAATGGCCCACGGAGGAGAGCTGGCGGCCCTCGGGGCTGAAGATCGCCGACTCCCCCACCGTGGCCACGTGGACCACGCTGCGGCCCGAGACGACGGCCATCACCTTCGCCTGGGCGAGCTGCTGGATCGACTCGTCGGAGTCGCCGAAGAGCGCGGTGTTGGACTGCACGACGATCACCTCGGCGCCGTCCCGCACCGTGTCCTGGACGAGGTTGTCGTAGGCGATCTCGAAGCAGATGAGCACGCCGACCTTCGCGGAGTCCTCGTCACCGGTGATGCTCGCGAGGTCCATGACGCCGACCTCCTGTCCGGGCAGCATGTCGTAGCCGACCAGGTCCACCTTGTTGGTGAGGGTGCGGAAGAAGGACCGTGCGGGGATGTACTCGCCGAAGGGCACGGGATGGCGCTTGGCGTAGGTGTAGGGCACGTCGCCGTCCGCGGAGTCCGCCGTGTACAGCAGGGAGTTGTTCAGACGCTCGTGGTCGCCGACGAGGGTCTGGGTGCCCACGAGGAGCGGGGCGCCGGCGTCCGCGGAGGCCTGGGCGAGCTGCGCGGAGCGCACCGGGTCCTGCCGGGGGTCGTACTCGGTGGAGTCCTCGGGCCAGACCACGAGCTCGAGCTGCTCGCCCTTCTCCTCGGCCGTGGTGATCGTGTCCCGCGTGACCTGGAGGTGGTTCTCGTAGACGCCGTCGGGCATGGTGAGCGTCGCGGGGTCGATCGGGTCCATGTTCCCCTGGATCCCGGCGATCGTCATGCTCGAGCGGCCCTCCGGCGCGCGGTTCTGCGGCAGCGGCACCACGACGGTGACGAGGACGAGGCCGACGGCCAGCGACAGCGGCCACACCCCGGCGACACCGCGGAGCCCGCGCCGCGTGCGTCCCGTGAGGGCGAGCACGCCGTGCAGGAGGAGCATCCCCAGGATCCCGACGACGAGGGCGAGGCCGGCGGTCCCGATCCAGGGGCCGAGGTTCAGCAGGGGCGACTCGGAGAGGGCGTAGGCGCTCGTCCCCCACGGCAGGCCGCCCCACGGGGCGTGGCTGCGCAGCAGCTCGACGCCCGTCCACAGCGCGGCGACGACGAGGCAGCTCGAGGCCCGCAGCCCCCGGCGCACGATGACGGTGCGGGCCAGCAGCCCGAAGAGCACCGCGGAGAGCGACTCGAAGATCCCGAGCGCGATCCACGGCATCGCCCCCGCATAGGTGTTCGCCCAGACGGTCAGCGGGACGAAGAAGGCGAGTCCCCAGAGCAGGGACACGAGCACCGCGAGCGCCGCCGAGCGCACCATCACGCCGGCGACGAGCAGGGCGACGGAGACGGGCAGCAGCGGCCAGAGGCCGTAGGGCGGGAAGGCGACGAGGCAGGCGACACCGCCCGCGACGCCGCACAGCAGCGCGATCGGCCACGGGGTCGGGAC
Source organism: Brachybacterium sp. NBEC-018 (assembly GCF_024860185.1). Classification (NCBI taxonomy): domain Bacteria; kingdom Bacillati; phylum Actinomycetota; class Actinomycetes; order Micrococcales; family Dermabacteraceae; genus Brachybacterium; species Brachybacterium sp. NBEC-018. The sequence continues at coordinate 2,624,821 of NZ_CP100650.1, read as the reverse complement.
GAGCTCGGCGGCATGCTCGGCGTCGCGCCGGCGCGCCGGGGATCGCACGCCGCTCCGGGTGGCCGTCATGCGCCGCTCTGCGGCAGGGCGTCGTGGACGATCGCACCGTCGATCACGGTGCGCAGCGCCCGCGGTGCGCCCTGCTCGAGGTCGGGCAGCAGCGGGGTCCTCGAGCGGGGGTCCGTGGACCAGGTCTCGATGAGGTCCCCGTGGCCCCGCACGGTGAGGTCCCACGGCTCCCAGACCACGAAGGTCGCCTCGATGCCGGTGCGCAGGGAGCCGGGATGGCGCCGCCCCGCGACCCGCTGCCCGCCCCGGCTCGCGGCGAGGAAGGCGGCCCGGTCGCTGATGCGCTGGGAGGGCTCGCCCTGCTGGGCGGCGGCCCGGACCCAGCTCCACGGGTCCGCGGCGCCCTCCTCCCCCGCGGAGGCGAGGGCGAGCGGCGTGCCGTCGGCGACGAGGTCGAGGTACGGGACGCTCTCGGTGACCGGCGCGACGACGCGGACCCCCTCGCGCGTGCCCGTCGGTCCGGGGAGCCGCAGCACGATGCCGGCGGCGGCCGCCGCGGCGTCGCCGGCAGGATCCGGCGCGGAGCCGTCGGCGGTCGCGGCGGCGTCGACGAAGCCGGGGGTGATCAGGCATCCGGTGACGTCCACGCGCCGGGCGTCCGGGTGCAGGACGGCCGCGGAGTCCTCCGTGCCGACCCAGGCGATGAGGCCGTCCGCGACGAGCATCGCGGTCGCCTCGGGCTCGTCCGTGCTGTACAGGACCATGCCCGTGTACAGGGTGGGGAGGCGGTCGTCGTGGGGCGCGGGAGCGTCGGTGCTCGGGGAGGGCGCTGAGGGTGCGGTGGACATGGGCTGTAGGCTCTCCTGCCCGCCTGGGAGAACGCTCATCGATCGATCTCCTGGGCGACGAGTCCCCGGCGCACGGCGAGGATCGCGGAGCGCGCCACGGCCCCGAGCTGCTCGTCGACGGTGAGCTGGTCGAGCAGGTCGATCACCTGGCGGCAGTGCCGCACGAAGTCGCCCGCCGGCATGCCGGTGCCCTCGAGCGCGCCGGCGAGGTGCACGCCGCGCGCCCAGCGGTGCACGGTCGCGGCGACGGCCGGGTCCGGCGGCGGCGTCGCGTCGATGCCGTGGCGCGTCTGCGCGGCCTGCAGCTGCTGCGCCGTCCGCGCCGTGGCCTCGAGGGCGGCGTCCACGGCGGCGTCGACGATGATCTCCGGGGCACCGCCGTCGTCCCGCCGTGACTCGTGCACCGCCGCGGAGACCACGGCCGCGAGCCCGGCGGCGTCCAGCCCGGTCCAGGCGCCGTGCTCGATGCACTCGGCGATCATGAGGTCGCGGTCGGAGAAGATCCGGCGCAGGCGCAGCCCGCGCTCCGTGGGGACGAGCTGCCCGTCCCGACCCTCGAGGTAGCCGAGCTCCTCGAGCAGCGCCGTGAGGCGGTCGAGCTCGCGGGCGAGGGAGCTCGTGCGGCCCTCGATGCGGCGGTGCACGGAGGCGAGCTCCTTGCGGGTGCTCTCGTGACGGTGCACCCAGCGCAGATGCGCCTCGAGATCAGGGCACTGCGCGCACGGGTGCTCCGCGAGCTCCGCCTTCAGCGCGATCAGCGTCTCGTCCGTCGCCGCGGTCGAGGGAACGCGGCCGGCCCTCCGGCGCACGTCCGCCCGGGCGTCGTCGTGGCCCGAGAGGTGCTGGCGCAGCGCGGCGGCCGTGTCCCGCCGCACCTTCGTCGCGGAGAGGGTCTCCGCCCGGGGCAGCTTCATCGCGTCGATGACGGCCGGGGAGGAGGGGAGGTCCGACGGGCGGATCGTGCGCCGGCGGCCCTCGGTGTCGAGCAGCTGCACCTGGGGCCCGCCGAGCACCGCGGTGTCGACATCGAGCACGACCGCGTAGCCGCGCCGCTTCCCGCCGGGCAGCGCGAGGATCTCGCCGCGGCGCAGGCCCTTCAGGATGCCCGCGGTCCGGTCGCGGTCCCGCTCGGCGCGGTGGCGGGAGAGCACCTTCTCGCGGTCCGCGATGCGGTCGCGCAGGGCGGCATAGCCCAGCAGGTCCCCGCGGTCGCAGTCGAGCGCCTCGCGGTAGGAGGCGGCGGTGTCCTCGAGCTCGCGGGCGCGCCGGGCGAGGCCCACGACGGAGCGGTCCGCCTGGAACTGCGCGAAGCTCGTCTCGAGGGTCTCCCGGGCGCGGGAGAGGTCGAAGCGCTCGAGCAGGTTCACGGCCATGTTCGCGGTGGGCCGGAAGGCCGAGCGCAGCGGGTAGGTGCGCCGGGAGGCGAGGGCGGCGACCCCGGAGGCGTCGAAGCGGGGCCCCGCGAGCACGACCGCATGGCCCTCGGTGTCGATGCCGCGGCGACCCGCGCGCCCCGTCAGCTGGGTGTACTCCCCCGGGGTGAGATCGGCGTGCTCGACGCCGTTGAACTTCACGAGCTTCTCGAGCACCACGGAGCGGGCGGGCATGTTGATGCCCAGCGCGAGGGTCTCCGTCGCGAAGACGACCTTCACGAGACCGGCGGCGAAGAGCTCCTCGACGACGGTCTTCAGGAGCGGGAGGATCCCGGCGTGGTGGGCGGCGTAGCCGTCGAGGGCCGCCCGGCGGAAGGCATGGATGCCCAGCACCTCCTCGTCCTCGATGCCGATCGTGGAGAGCCGCTCGTCGAGCACGCGGCGGATCCGCAGCCGCTCGTCCTCGCTCGTCAGGCGGAGCCGCCCCTGCGCGCACTGCCGCACGGCGGCCTCGCAGCCCGCGCGGGAGAAGATGAAGACGATCGCGGGGAGCAGGGCGGCGTCGTCGAGCATCGAGATGACCTCGGTGCGGCGCGCGGGACGCGGCAGACCCCCGCGATGGTCGCGAGGGTCCCTGCCCTCCCTGCTGTACCTGTCGCGATCGCCGCCGCGGCGCTCGCCGGCCCGAGGATCCCCGCCGCGGTGGTCACCGCCGCGATGGTCGCTCCCCCGGTGGCCGCCGCCGTGCCGCTGGCCGCTGCCGCGCGGGCGATGGCGACCGCTCGTGCCGCGACGGCCCGCGTAGCCGCGGCCGCCGCCGTCGGCCGGGAGGGAGACGGAGGCGATCTGCTGGATCTGCGGGTTCACGAGCCGGTCGCTGCGCGCCCCCGGACCGTGGGAGACGACCGGGGCCCCCGCGTCGTCGACGAAGAGGTCCAGGAGCTCGTCGCCGACGACGACGTGCTGCCACAGCGGCACGGGCCGCGTCTCGGAGACCACGATCCCGGTGTCGCCGCGGACCTCCTGCAGCCAGGCGCCGAACTCCTCCGCGTTGGAGACCGTCGCGGAGAGCGCCACGAGCTGCACGGCGCGGTCGAGGTGGATGATGACCTCCTCCCAGACCGGCCCGCGGAGGCGGTCGGCGAGGTAGTGCACCTCGTCCATGACCACGAAGCCGAGGCCCTCGAGCAGCGGGGAGTCCGCGTAGAGCATGTTGCGCAGCACCTCGGTGGTCATGACGACCACCTCGGCGTCCGGCCGCACGGAGGTGTCCCCCGTCAGCAGTCCCACGCGCTCCGCGCCGAGCCATTCGGCCAGCTCGCCGTGCTTCTGGTTGGAGAGCGCCTTGATGGGCGCCGTGTAGAAGACCTTGCGGCCCTGGGCGAGCGCGAGGTGCACGGCGAACTCCCCCACGACCGTCTTGCCGGCGCCCGTCGGCGCGGCGACGAGCACGGAGCGGCCGGACTCGAGCTCCCGGCAGCCCTCGAGCTGGAACGGGTCCAGCGCGAAGGGGAAGCGGCCGGTGAACCTCCCGAGCTCGGAGGCGTCGAGACGTCGCTGCGCGGCCCAGGCCGCGTACTGCTCGGACGGGGAGGTCATGCCTGCTCCTTGCGGTCGGGCCCCTCCGGTGCGGCGGCCTCGGCGGGGCGCAGGGCGTCGGGATCCACGAGCAGGCGGACGGCGCCGGGCAGCACGCGGACGGTGAGCGGGAGCTGCGCGGCGGCCTCGCCGTCGGCGAAGGCCCGCTGGGCCTCCCCCGTGCGCAGCCCGACGGTCACCTCGTGGACGGGGCGCACGGCGAAACCGGGCACGCCCGTGTGGGTGCCGCGGAACACCCGCGGGAAGAAGCGCAGCAGCTTCGCACGGCCGACGCCGGTGAGCGTGACGAGATCCGCTGCGCCGTCGTCCATCCGGGCGCTCGGCACGAGGTGCATCCCGCCGCCGTACCAGCCGGTCGAGCAGATCGAGAGCAGGGACGTCGCGATCTCCTCGCGGGGGCCGCCGTCCACCTCGATCCAGAAGGGGCGGTCGTGCAGCGTGAGCAGCTCGCGCAGGACGGCCGCGGTGTAGCGGGTCGAGCGGCCCCGGCGGTAGCTGTTCGCCCGCGCGTTCACCTGGGCGTCGAAGCCGATGTTTACCGTGCCGAGGGCGACGGAGCGGTGATGGGGCACCTGGTCCCCGGCGGAGACCACCTCGAGCGCGTCGACGCTCACCGCCGGGCGCGAGAGGGCGTGGAGCAGCGCACGGGTCGAGGCCTCCGGATCGTCCACCGGGAGGTCCAGCGCGCGGGCGACGTCGTTGCCGCTGCCCGCGGGGACGATGCCGAGGCGCACGGGGGTACCGGCGACGATCTCCGCCCCGAGGGCGACGGTGCCGTCACCGCCCACGACGACGAGCGCGGTGAGCGAGTCGCGCACCTCGAGCGCGCGGGCCCGGGCGACGTGCATCGTGGGGCCGGAGAGGTCCACCACGGACACGCCGGCGAGCCGGAGCAGCTGGCCCACCTGGCGACCGACGCGGTGGGAGGCGCCGAAGGCGGCGGCGGGATTGGCGAGCAGGCCGACCCGGAGACGGCTCACCGGCCCTCACCGTCGTCGTCGAGGTCCGAGGGTCCGTCGATGCGGCTCGCGGTCTCGTCGTCCAGCTCCTCGTCCTCGACCCGGGGGTGTCGACGGTCGTGGAGCAGCGCGATGCCGACGGCGGCGAAGAAGAGCGAGGAGATCGCGAGGGACATGCCGATGAGGGTGATGGGCTCCGGGGTGGGCACCATGACCGCGGTGAAGGCGAAGCAGACGAAGATCACCCAGCGCCAGGCGCGCAGCATCGTCTTCCCGCGCAGGATGCCGAGGAAGTTCAGCAGCACGAGCACGACCGGCATGACGAAGGCGATGCCGAAGGCGAGCATCGTCTTCACGAGCAGGGCGAGGTACTCGTCGTACTTGATGTACTGGGTGACGGTGTCGCTGACGGGTGTGAAGCTCAGCATCACGGGGACCAGCTGGTTCACGGCCCAGTAGCCGGCGACGCAGCCCAGGAAGAAGAGCGGGATCGCGCTGCCGAAGAAGCCGATCGCGTACTTGCGCTCGTTCTTGTGCAGGCCGGGCATGACGAACAGCCAGATTTGCAGCATGAGCATGGGGCTCGACAGGATGATGCCCACGTACGCGGACATCTGGAGCCGCACGTTCAGGCCCGTGCCCACGCCCTGGAAGTTGAGGTCCGCCTGCATGCCCTGGGAGGCGGCCTGCGTGAAGGGACGCTGGAGCGCGTCGAAGACCCAGGGATAGATGAGCCAGCCCACGATCGAGAGCAGCACGATCGTGATCGCGGAGATCACGAGCCGGTTGCGCAGCTCGATGAGGTGCTCGCCGAGGGACATGCGTCCCTCGGGATCCTTGGGGCGGCGACCCTTCTTGGGGGTCCCCTGGGCCTGGGTGTCACTGGCCACGGACGTGCTTCCTCCCGGCAGTCGCGGTCCGGGCCGTCACCGGCCCGGACCCCTGACCTCGTCGGGCGACGAGGTGATCAGTCGCGGCGGTACGAGTCGTCCTCGTCGCGCGGGGCGCGGACGGGGGTCGTCTCGTCGGCGGTGTCGCGGGGGTCGTACTCGCGGCTGCGCTCGGAGGTGCGCTCCGTGCTGCGTCGCACGGGGCGGTCGTCCTCGTCGTCCTCGTCGGAGGGCCTGTCGTCGCCGCGCATCTCCTCGACCTCGCTCTTGAAGATGCGCATCGACTTGCCGACGTTGCGCGCGAGGCTCGGCAGCTTGCCGGCGCCGAAGAGCAGGACGACCAGGATCAGAAGCACCACGATCGCGACCGGGCTCTTGAAGAAGCTCATGGGGGTTACCTTTCAACATCGCCGTGGTCGTCACGGCTCGGGCCATGGTCCCACATCGGACCGGGTGCAGCCCGGGAGGCTCCGGAGGGGCTCCGCCCACCGCTCGGTGGGCGGTCCCAGGGTAGTCCCTGGACCTAGGAATGGTGTGCCATGGCGGTGCGCGCCACGGTCACGATCGTGTCTCTCAGCGAGGGGGGCGAGAGCACCGTCGCCGCGCCCGCGGTCTCGAGCACCGCGTCCACGAGCGGAGCGCGCAACGGGTCGTCGAGCCGGGCGTAGACCACGGCGCCCTCGCCGTCCCGCAGCGCGGTGGCCTCGAAGGACTCCGCGATCCAGCGCGCCGGCGGCTCGAGCCGGAGCCAGGTCCCCTCGAGCGCGTCCTCGGGGTCGCTCCCCACCACGCCCTGCAGATCCGCGGTGTCCTCGCCGGGCAGCGCGGGGTGCTGCTCGGTCCCCGGCGCGGGGAGCTCGACGATCCGGTCGAGGCGGAATCGCCGCTCCGCGCCCGCGAGCTCGCACTCGGCGAGCAGGTAGGACCGGGCTCCGTCCGTCTCGAGCCGCAGCGGGCGGATGCGCCGCACGCTCGTCCCGGGGCGGTCGGAGGCGGAGTAGCGGATCATCAGCCGGGAGGCGGGGTCGTCGTCGGCCGCCCGCAGCGCGGACTGCACCGCGGCGAGCACGGCGTCGGCGCGATGGGCGGTCCGCTCCTCGGGGCGCTCACGGGGCTCGTCGTGCGACGGCGGCTCGGTGCCCGCGTCCCCGGTCCCCGGGGCGTCCGCGTCCTCCGACGGGGCCCCGAACCCTGTGGGCGCCGCGACGGCGGGACGGTCCAGGCCTGCCGCGGCGAGCAGCGTGGCGCGGGCGGAGGCGATCGCCTCGGCCGCCTCCCCCGCCGTGGCCTCGAGCGCCGCGAGGCCGGCGAGCAGCGCCGTGACCTCGACCGCGCTCAGGCGCAGGGCGCGACGCAGCGGCTCCGCGTTGCGCACACGCACCACCCCGTGCTCCCACTCCGCCTCGATCAGGTCCTCCCAGCCCGTGCCGAGGTCGCCGCACAGGAAGAGCACCTGCAGATCGGCGGTCACCTGCTTCTCGGTGACCCCGAGCGCCTCGGCGAGCTCGACGAGCTCCACCTCGCCGCGCTGCATGACGTAGGAGGCCACCGCGATGAGGCGGGAGACGTCGTCGTTGCTCGAGCTCGAGACCCGGATCCGGGAGGCCGTGCGCTCGGGGGCGGCCTCGAGGGGAGAGAGATCGGCCGGGCCCTCGTGCGCGGCGGCGATCTGGGCGAGCACCTCGTGGATCTCCTGGCGCCACTCCGGCGGCGCGGTGACCTCTGTCCAGCGGATCTCGCCCAGCAGCAGTCGGCGCGCGGCGGCGCGGGGCAGCTCGGGCAGGGTGAGCTCGGGGGCGGCGAGATCCGCGCCCGCGCGATCGCGCAGGGCGAGCGCCTTGAAGGGCTCGGCGCGCAGTACGGCGCGGTCGCAGTCGTCGCCCGTGTGCATGCGGGAGAGGACCTCCTCGAGGTCCACCTGCTCCGGCCGCGGGCGGGCGGCCTCACCGGCCGCGCGGGGGAAGGACTCGATGCGGGAGGCGCGGAACATGCGGACGTCCTCACGGCCGGTGTCCCAGCCGTAGACGTACCAGTGGCCGTCGTGCACGCCCACCACCCAGGGCTCGACGGTGCGCTCGGCGACGGAGCCTGTCGCGGCGCGGTAGGAGAAGCGCACGCGGGTGCCGTCGGTGACGGCCTCGAGCAGCGGGCTCAGCACGGGGAGGGACTCGACGGCGCCGCGGGGCGTGCGGCGCAGCAGATCAGGATCGGCGTCGTGGCCGAGGCTCAGGAGCTTCGCCCGCACCCGCCGGGCCGCGCCGCCGGCGGCGGCCTGGTCCCAGGCCCGGCTCGCGGCGAGCAGCACGGTGTACTCCGCAGTGCTGAGGTCCAGCACGGCGTCCTCGCGCGGCGAGGCGATGCGGTAGTAGACGGTATTGTCGTCCAGGACGTCCGACTCGGTGACGAGCGGGAGCCCGAGCTCGAGGATCGCGGCCTTGTCGCGCTCGAACATGCGCTCCGCCGCCTGGTCGCTCACAGCCTCCTTGTACTCGGGGATGACGGCGAACAGCTTCGCGCGGTCGATCCGACGGCGCGAGCCGATCGTCATGATGACGTTGAGCAGTCTTTCCACACCTCGTGCAGCCACCCGCCCAGGATAGTGGTCGCGGGCACCCGCCCTGCGGATCTCCGTAGGATGGCGCGCATGCTGCGCTGGGAACGAGGAACCGTCGTGACGAACCTTCCCGCCTGGTCGGGGGTCGTGCGCTGCGAGGTGGAGCTCGAGGGCGGCGAGCGGGTGCAGGCACTCGCCTATCCGGAGCTCACGGGCGCCCCCTCCCCCGGTGAGGCGGTGCTCCTGAACACCAATGCGCTGCGGCGCGGCCTCGGCACCGGCGGGCAGGCCTTCGTCGTCGCCCGTCCCGACGCCGTCGCCACGACGGGCGGGTCCGCTGCCCAGCCGGATCCGGCCGGGCACATGGTGAAGGCCCGCTACACCCCGATGCAGACGGTGCTCGACGCGATCGACGATCCCGCGAGCCCTCACCATGCGCAGCTCCAGGACGCCGAGGACCTCGGTGGCATGCCCGTGGTCGTCACGGACCTCCACTCCGCGCTGCCCGCCGTGGTCGCCGGCATCCGGGAGACGGACCCGGACGCCCGGATCGTGCACGTGCACACCGATGCCGCGGCCCTGCCCGCGGCGTTCTCCCGCACCGCCGCCGAGCTCCGGGAGCGGGAGCTCGTGCAGGGGGTCATCAGCTGCGGGCAGGCCTTCGGCGGCGAGCACGAGGCGGTGACCGTCCACTCGGCGCTGCTGGGCGCGCGGCACGTGCTGGACGCCGACGTCGTGATCGCGGTCCAGGGGCCGGGCACGCTCGGCTCGGGCACGCCGTGGGGGTTCTCGGGCCTCCAGCTGGTGGAGTCCCTGCATGCCGCCCATGTGCTGGGCGGCACGGTCGTCGCCGCGCTGCGGGTCTCCGAGGGGGACGCGCGCGAGCGCCACCACGGGCTGTCCCATCACGCGTCGACGACCCTCGGCCGCGCGGCCCTCGCCCCGGCGCTGCTGCCGCTGCTCTCCCCGACGAACGCCGACTACAGCGCATTCCATGCGTCGGTCGCGGAACAGGTGGATTCGATGATCATCGACCGGGCGCGGAAGCGCGGGGTCGAGCACCGGAGCGTCGAGGTGCCCGGGGACGGGCTGCGGGCGGCGCTCGAGCGGATGCCGGTGCGGCTCTCGACGATGGGGCGGTCTCTCGACGAGGATCCCGCAGCCTTCCTCTTCGGCGCCCTCGCGGGGCGCGCCGCGGCGCAGCGGATCACCCGCGGCTGAGCGCGGCCCTGCGGTGAGCGGCGCCGCACCGTCTCCGGCGGTGACGCGCCGGATCAGCCCAGGGTGCCGGGGCGGGCCTCGCCGCGCTCGCGCACGAGCGCCGCGAGCCGGTGCGCGGCGGCGACGGCGCGACGGCCGTCCGCGCGCTGCAGCGCCATGGTGTCCAGCGTGGTGCCGTCGGCGAGGTCGAGGTGGGCCCAGGGATCGCCCATCGGGAAGCTCACGCCCACCACCTCCGCCCAGTCGACGGTGCGGGTGCGCAGGTGGTTGACGACGACGAGCGTGTCCGGGTGGGCGATCAGCCGCACCCGCGCCTCGAGATGGCAGATGGCGAGCGCGACCACGCCGGCGCCCATCAGCACGGCGCGGCCGCCCGGGGTGAAGCCGGGGATGACGAGGGCCCAGAAGACGACGCCGGCGAGGGTGAGGAGCCCCGTCGCGTAGCCCGCGACCCGCACCAGGCGGGGTCGCAGGACGATCGTCGGCAGCTCCTCATCGGTCATCGTGACCGCCCGGCCTCCTCAGATGCGGCAGGACTGGATCGCCGTCGCGAGGATCGCCCGCGCGCCGACGTCGTACAGCTCGTCCATCATGCGATGGGCGCCGCTCTTGTCCACCATGACGCGGACGGCGGACCACTCGCCGCCGTGCAGCGGGGAGACCGTGGGTGACTGGAATCCCGGCGAGACCGCGACGGCCCGCTCGAGCTGCGCGGTGGGGATGTCATAGTCGAGCATGACATAGCGGTGCGCGACGAGCACGCCGCGGATGCGCCGCTCGAGCACCTCGAGGGAGCGCGCGGCGGCGTCCTCGAGCTCGAGCTCCGGGCGGGAGAAGAGCACCGCCTGGCTCGTCATGATCGGGTCGCCGAAGGGCTCCAGGCCCGCCTGGCGCAGGGTCGTGCCGGTCTCGACGACGTCCGCGATCACGTCGGCGACGCCGAGCCGGATCGAGGACTCGACGGCCCCGTCGAGGTGGACCACCTCGGCGTGCACGCCGTGCTCGGCGAGGTGGTCCTCGACGAGGTTCTCGTAGCTCGTCGCGATCCGCAGGCCCTCGAGCTCGGCGACCTGCGAGCGGGTGCCGCTCGGCGCGGCGAAGCGGAAGGTCGAGCGGGCGAAGCCCAGGTCGAGGATCTCGCGGGCCGGGGTGCGGGAGTCCAGGAGCATGTCCTGGCCGGTGATGCCCACGTCCACGGTCCCCGAGCCCACGTACACGGCGATGTCGCGGGGGCGCAGGTAGAAGAACTCGACGTCGTTCTCGTGGTCGACGACGACGAGCTCCTTGGCGGTGCCGCGACGGCGGTACCCCGCCTCCTGCAGGAGGTCGGCGGCGGGCTCGGACAGGGCGCCCTTGTTGGGCACGGCGATGCGCAGCATGGAAGCTCCTCCGCCGCCGGGAGCGGCGGCGTGCTGGGTCGGGGGACGGAGGGGGACGGTCCGGGCGGGGGCCCGCAGGAGCTGCGGGCCCATCGCTCAGAGCTTGCGGTAGACGTCCTCGAGGGTGAGGCCCTTCGCGACCATCATGACCTGGACGTGGTACAGCAGCTGGCTGATCTCCAGGGCGGCGTCGTCGTCGGTCTCGTGCTCGCAGGCCATCCAGACCTCCGCCGCCTCCTCCACGATCTTCTTGCCGATCTGATGGACGCCGCCGTCCAGCTCGCGGACGGTGCCGGAGCCCTCCGGTCGGGTCCGGGCCTTCTCGATGAGCTCGGCGTACAGCGCCTCGAAATCCTTCACGGGTCCAGGGTACCGATCCCCGGTGCCCGCCCGCGCCCGCGCCCGCCCAGCGGGCGGCGGCGCGGGTGCGGGGCGCGGCGCCGGGACGCGGTGCCGGGACGGGACGGGACGAAGGGAGCGTCAGCTGCTGCGGCGTCGGCCGTGGTCGCCGCGGCCCACGGTGGGGTCCAGGTGCGCGGTCTCGACCGTCACTCCCCCGCCCTCGGCGTCGTGGCGACGGCGCACGCGCCACCACACGAAGAACCCGGTCAGCGTGAAGGCGCCGTAGAAGACGTACATGAAGGCGCTCGCCCAGTAGCCCGCGCTGATCAGCAGCGGCACGCCGACCACGTCGACCGCCACCCAGATCAGCCAGAACTCGACCCAGCCCTTGGCCATGCCGAAGGTCGCGAGCAGGGAGCCCATGAAGATCCAGGCGTCCGCCCACACCGGCTCGTAGGAGCCGAGCGCGCGGAACAGCGGGGTGAGCGCGGCCGTGCCGCCGACGAGGGCGACGAGCAGCAGGGCGCGGGTGCCCCAGGAGGCCCAGGTTGGCTCGACGGCGGTGCCGCCGGAGTCCTTCGCCTGCTTCCAGCGGACCCAGCCGTAGACGCTCGTGACGATGAACATGACCTGGCGACCCGCCTGGCCCAGCAGGTCCACGGCCTGCGGATCGCCGAAGAGGGTGCCCATGAACACCGTGAGCAGGAGCAGGTTGCCGAGGATGCCGATCGGCCAGGCCCAGACCTTGCGGCGCATGCCGCCGAAGGCGCTGAGGAGTCCGAAGACGTTGCCGAGCACCTCGCGCCAGAGCAGGAACTGTCCGTTCCCGAGGTCGAGGCGGGCGGTGAAGAGCCACTGCAGAAGATCCATGTCGGTGCCTTTCTCCCGTCGGATGCAGTGACTCCGGGGGACAAAGCTGTGCCGGCACGGGAGGACGGATGCGCGGAGGCGCCCGACCGCGTGCGGACGTGCGCCTCTCTTCCAGGCTGTACTGTCGGTGCCGGAATCCCACCGGCTCCACCGCCGAAGCGGGTCGCGGACTGTCACCGCCGGCTCGGACTTCCACCGACCCCGGAGCACGTCACGTTGCGTGACAGGGGAACTCTAGACCAGCCCGACGGGGACGACGACGCCCGTCCGCCGAGGGCGGACGGGCGTCGGACGAGGCACTCCTCGCGGGGATCAGTGCCCGGCGGCGAGCTCCCGCAGCACGGCGATCTCCTCGGCGGCGTCGCGGGCCTTGTAGATCGCGGAGCCGGCGACGAAGACGTTCGCCCCCGCCTCGGCGCAGCGCTCGATCGTCTCGCGCGAGACGCCGCCGTCCACCTGGATGGAGACCTGCAGGTTCGCCTCGCTGATCGCGCGGCGCGCGCGGCGGATCTTCGGGAGCATGGTCTCCAGGAAGCTCTGCCCGCCGAAGCCCGGCTCGACCGTCATGAGCAGCAGCATGTCGAACTCGCCGATGACGTCGAGCAGCGGCTCGACCGGCGTCGCCGGACGGAGCGCCACCCCGACGGCCGCGTTCTTGCGACGCAGCTCACGGGCGAGGCGCACCGGCGCGGCCGCGGCCTCGAGGTGGAAGGTGACCGAGGACGCGCCCGCCTCGGCGTAGACCGGGGCCTCGCGGTCCGCGTCGGCGATCATCAGATGCGCGTCCACGGGGATCGGGCTGCGTTCGACGATCTGCTCGACCATGCTCGCGCCGAAGGTGAGGTTCGGGACGAAGTGGTTGTCCATGACGTCGACGTGGACGCTGTCCGCGGTGGAGATCTTGTCGAGCTCCGCGCCGATGCTCATGAAGTCGGCGTTGAGGATGCTGGGGTGGATGTAGCGGCCGTCGGTCGCGTAGGCGGAGTTCATGAGGCCTTCGGTCCTTCCTCGGAGGGGGTCCTGCGCAGCAGGGCGATGAACATGGCGTCGGTCCCGTGCACATGGGGCCACAGCTGCACGGAGGGTCCCTCGCCGAGCTCGGCGGCCTCCTGCTCCTCGGGCAGGATGCCGGCGCGCACGGCGGGGCGGGCGTCGAGCTGCTCGACGTCGTCGCGGCGACGCAGGACGTCCGCCACGACGAGCCGGGTCTCCGCGAGGTGCGGCGAGCAGGTCACGTAGGCGACGACGCCGCCGGGGGAGGTCGCGTCGAGGGCGGAGCCCAGCAGGTCCCGCTGGAGCGCGCCGAGGTGGCCGATGTCCCCCGGGCTGCGGCGCCACCGCGACTCCGGGCGGCGGCGCAGCGCACCGAGACCCGAGCAGGGGACGTCCGCGAGGACGCGGGAGAAGCGGCCGGGCATCTGGGCGCCGATCGCGGTGCCGTCGCCGGTGCGCGTCTCGATCTCGCACCCCGCCTCGCGGAGCGTCGCGACGGCGCGGTCGACGAGCTCGGTGCGGTGGGGCTGCAGCTCGAGGGCGAGCAGGTCCGCGTCGTGGTCCACGGTGAGGCCGCCCAGCAGGGCGGTCTTGCCGCCGGGGCCCGAGCACAGGTCCAGCCAGTGGGCGTCGTCCGCGGTGACGAGGTCGTCGGCGCCGAGGGCGAGGGCGAGCGCCGTGAGCTGGCTGCCCTCGTCCTGGACGGCGGCGCGCCCCTGCTTGACGACGTCCATGCCGCCCGGGTCCCCCGAGGGCCAGGCCGCGCCGAACACGGAGAGGTGCCCGCGGGAGGCGCCCTCGTCGATCAGCTCGTCGAGGTCGGTGAGACCCGGCCTCATGACGAGAGAGACGGCGGGGGCGGTGTTCTGGGCGGCGAGCAGCGCATCGATCTCGGAGCGGTCGCGGCCGTGGCCGGCGAGGGCGTCGGAGAGCGCACGGACCACCCAGCGGGGATGCGAGTGCCGCACCGCGAGATGTCCCGTCTCGTCGCTCGCGCGATCCGGGGCCACCTCCTCGAGCCACTCCTCGAGGGTCCGCTCACCCACCCGTCGCAGCACGGCGTTCGCGAAGCTCGCGGCCCCCGCGCCGACCTCCTGCCGGGCCAGCGCCACGGTCTCCGAGGTCGCGGCGTGCGGGGCGACCGCCATGTCCAGCAGCTGATAGGCGCCGAGCCGCATGACGTCGAGGAGATCCGGGTCGACGTCCTCGAGGTCGCGGTCGATGCAGGCGGCGAGCACGGCGTCGAGACGGCCCTGCGCGCGCAGGGAGCCGTAGAACAGCTCGGTCGTGAAGGCGGCGTCCCGGCCGGGGAGGCGGTGTCGGCGCAGCAGCTGCGGGAGCACGAGGTTCGCGTACGCGTCGTCCTCGCGCACCGTGCGCAGCCCCTCGAAGGCCACGAGCCGGGAGCCGGTGGTGCGACCACGGCGCTCGGAGGGCCGCTGCTGCGACCACCCGCGGCGCGGGCCGCCGCTGCCCCGGGAGCCGGAGCGCTCGTGGCCGTGCTGGTCCCGGCCGCGGCCCTGGCCGCCACGGCCCTGTCCGTCCCGGCCGTTCCCGCTGCGGCCCTGACCGCCGTGGCGGTCCCCGCCCGGGCCGCCGGAGCGGCGCTGTCCGTCCTCGCGGCTCATGCGCGGTCCTCCTCGTTCTCGAAGCTGGTGCCGGGCTCGAGGCCCGCTCCCCGCGCCCAGTCCGCCGCGCGCATGGCCCGCTTCCCGGCGGGGGCGACGACCGACAGGGCGATCGGCGCGGTGCCGGTGCCCACGAGCAGCTGCCGACGGGTCGCGACGAGCTCGCCGGGAGCGGCGGTGACGGAGGGGTCCGGTGCGGGCTCCTCGGTGCCGAGGGCCTTGAACCGCTCCCCCCGCAGCAGGGTCCAGGCGCCCGGGTCCGGGCTCATGCCGCGCACGTGCGCGTCGACCTCCTCGGCGGGGCGCGTCCAGTCGATCCGGGCCTCCGCGGTGGTGAGCTTCGCGGCGTGGGTCGCGGCGTCGTGGTCCTGGACGGTGAAGGAGGCCGTGCCGGCCTCGAGCGCGTCGAGGGCCTGCAGCAGGAGGCCCGCGCCGTCGTGGGACATGCGCTCGAGCAGCTCGCCGGCCGTCTCGTGCGGGCCGATGGCCGTGGGCGCCGAGGCGATGACGTCGCCGGTGTCCAGACCCTCCTCGAGGCGGAACACGCTCATGCCGGTCTCCCGCTGCCCCGTGAGCACGGCCCGCTGCGCGGGAGCGGCTCCGCGCCAGGCGGGCAGCAGGGAGAAGTGCAGGTTGACCCAGCCGTGGGCGGGGATCGAGAGCGCGGCGGCGGGGACGAGGTTGCCGTAGGCGACGACGGGGGCCGCATCCGGGGCGAGCGCGCGGATCTCCTCCTGCACCGCGGCGTCGCGGAGGGTGCGCGGCGTGAGCACGGGCACGCCCGCCTCGAGGGCGAGCTCCTTGACGGGGCTCGGGTGGAGGCGGCGACCGCGGCCGCGGGGGGCGTCGGCGCGCGTGAGGACCCCGACCACCTCGTGGGGGGAGTCGAGCAGGGCGCGCAGGGACGGGAGGGCGGCCTCGGGGGTGCCGGCGAAGAGCAGACGCATGATGGCTCGATTCTACGGGGACGGCAGGGTCAGAAGACGTCGGGCGGGTCGAGCCGCACCCGCAGCGAGCCCCGCTCCTTGCGGGCGGAGCGGCCCGCGACGCCCGAGCGCAGCGCGGTCGTCAGCTCCCGGGAGCGCGAGGGGGTGATCCTGACCACCGCGCGCGCCGTGCCCGCCTGGCCCGGACCGTCGAGGTCCACGGGACCGAAGCGGTCCGTGCCGTCCGGGAGCTCGACGTTCTCCAGGAAGCGCCGGCAGGCGTCCCGGTCCCCGACGATCTCCGCGAGCCGGCTCGCGGGAGGCAGGTCCAGCTCGGCGCGGTCGGCGAGCACCCGGTCCAGGAACACCGAGGAGCGATGGGCGACGAGGTCGCGGATCGCGGGGAGCGTCGAGGTGCCGACGACGAGCACCTCCCCGCCGTGCTCGGCGGTGCGCACGAGGGCGATCGCGTTGCGCCAGCGGCGCACCGCCTCGACGTCCGCGTCGTAGGCGGCGCGGGCGAGCATCGCGTCGGCGTCCAGCAGCAGGCCCGCGGCGAAGCCGCCCTCGGGAGCGGGCTCCGCCCCGGGGGTCGCGACGACGATCCCGGCGGGGTCGACGTCGGCGTCCTCGAGCGGTCCGTGGGCGCCGCCGGCGACCTGGAGGCGTGCGGACGGGAAGGCGCGGGAGAGCTCCTCCGCGGTCCGCGTGGAGCCGACGACCATCGCCCGCACCTCGGTGCGATGGCACTCGGGGCAGCGGTAGCCGTCCTCCCGGCGACCGCAGACCCGGCAGTGCAGCGGGCCGGAGCGGCCCGTGAGCGAGAGCGGGGCGGAGCACTCGGGGCAGTGGCAGCGGGTGCCGCAGAAGGTGCAGGCGATCGCGGGGACGTACCCCGAACGCGGCACCTGCACGAGAACGGGCCCCCGGGTGAGGCCCTCGCGGATCACCCGCAGCGCCTCGCGCGGCATGCGGGAGCGGCCGGAGGCGCCCTCGCGGTCGCGCAGGTACTGGTCCATCGCGGTGATCCGGGGCCGCACGGCCGTCACGGGCGCGGGCAGCGGCTCGAGCCGGCGGAGGTAGCCGGCGGTCTCCAGGGCGCGCAGCGGCACGGACTCGCTCGAGGCGAGGAAGAGCAGCGCGCAGCGCTCCTCGGCGGAGCGCGCCTGCAGCACCGTGCGCACGTGCGGGTACGGGGCGCGCGGCTCGGTGAGGAGGTCGTCGGAGGCGTCGTAGCAGATGACGAGGGCGAGATCGCGGACGGGGGCGAAGGCCGCGGAGCGGTTGCCGAGCACCACGCGGGTCGCGCCGCGCAGCACCCGCCGGAAGGTGCGGTAGCGCTTCTCCGGTCCCTCGGTGCCGGCGAGCACCTCGTGGTCGACGCCGCGCTCGGTGAGCACGCGGGAGAGGCGGGCCACGTCGCGCTGGTCCGGGGCGATGACGAGGGCGCCGCGGTCGGGGCCGAGGTCCTCGAGGGCTCCGGCGGTCACGGAGGTCCAGGGGTCGCCCGCGTCGAGGGTGAGGCTCGCGCGGGGCACGGGACCCTCGGCGCCGCCCGCGCGGGTCAGGAGCGCCGCGAGCCCCGGGTAGCGGTCGCCCGGTCGCGGAGGCGTCGGCGGGGCGTCCGCTGCGGGAGCATCCTCGGTGTCGGTGTCGGTGTCGGTGTCGGTGTCGGTGTCGGTGTCGGTGTCGGTGTCGGTGTCGGTGTCGGTGTCGGCATCGGAGGAGGCACCCGCTTCCGCTTCCGCGGCTGCGGCCGACGCGCGGGCGGCGGCGTCCCGCTCCGCGGCCGCCATCTCGCGGTCGCGCTTCTCGGCGCGGGCGTGGCGCGGCGGGAGCGCGAGGCGGAGCACGTCGCCGACGGTGCCCGCGCAGCGATCGGCGACGTCCTCGCACACGCGCATCAGCGCGGGCGGCACGACGACGTCCTCGGAGACGAGCCGGACGAGCGGGGCGAGCGCGCGGTCCGTCGTCGGTTCGTCCCGCCGCTCGAGGACGATGCCCTCGGTGTCCTTGCCGGAGAAGCGGACCCGTACCCGCATGCCCGCCTCCGCGGCGGCCGTCTCCGCGGTGACCGCGTACTCGAAGGGGCGGTCCAGATGCGGCAGCACCCCGATCAGCCGCACGGAGGCGACGGGCCGCTCCTGCGCGAGGGCGAAGCCGGCGGTGGTGCGCAGACCACCGACCCGGCCCGCGGAGTCGCGGGCCGGGTCGGTCGGGGCGGGCGCGGCGGGGGCAGGGGCCTCGAACAGGCCCTGCTGCTCCCCGCCCGACGCGTGGGCGGAGGGGCTCAGCGCTTGTGCACCGCCACCAGGTCGCACACGAAGATGAGGGTCTCGCCCGGGGCGATGACCGGCGGCGCGCCGTGGTCGCCGTAGGCGAGGTGCGCGGGGATGTCGAGGCGGCGGCGGCCGCCGACCTTCATGCCCTGCACGCCCTGGTCCCAGCCCGTGATGACCTGGCCCACGCCGAGCTGGAAGCGCAGCGGCTCGCCGCGGTCCCAGGAGGCGTCGAACTGCTCGCCGGTCGAGTGCGAGACGCCGACGTAGTGCACGTCGACGACGTCGCCGCGGCCGGCCTCCTCGCCGTCGCCGATCGTCTCGTCGACGATCACGAGCTCGGTGGGCGCGGGGCCCTCAGGGGCGTCGATCTCGGGCTTGCTGCGGTTCATCGTTCCTCCGATATTGGGGGTGGTCAGGCGTTGGTGTGGGCGGCGTCGAGGACGTCGACCACGAAGATGAGGGTCTGGCCCGCGAGCTCGGACCCGGAGTCGGCAGGATAGGCCTCGTCGCCGGGGATCACGAGCATGACCTGGCTGCCGACCTTGAGGTCCAGCAGGTTGTCGTCCCAGCCCGTGATGACCTGCCCCTGGCCCTGGACGAAGCTGAACGGGGCGCCGCGCTCCCACGAGGAGTCGAACTGCTCGCCCGTCTCCCAGGCCCAGCCGGTGTAGTGCATCGTGAGGTAGTCGCCCTTGCGGGTCGTGTCCCCGGTGCCCTCGATGAGTGCCTCGCGGACGGTCTTCGCGGGGGCGTCGCCCGAGCCGGGACCGTCGATCGCCGGGGCGCCGTCCTTGCCGAGCGTGACCTTCGGGTAGGTGCCCGAGGGCTTCTGCTCGGCGCCCTCGGCGCGCAGCGGGGAGACGACGCGGTCCACGTCGCCCACCTGGACGAGCGAGACGGCGTTGCCGCTGCTGTCCTGCTGCCAGCCGGCCATCGCGAAGCGGGAGCCCACCGTGACCGTCTGGAAGAAGGCGAAGGCCTCCGCCCCGAGGCCGTCGGAGGTGACCTGCAGGCCCCCCGCGGGAGCGCCCTGCCACCACGACTGGAGGGTCTCCCCCGTGCTCGCGTCGACGTACATGCTGCGCATGATCACGGTGTCGCCCTCGGCGAGGGTCGCGCCGTCGCCGGCCGCGATCACCCGGGCGTCCGCGGCGTCGATGCTCAGCGGCGCGGTGAAGGAGACCGTCGGCTCGGAGCCGAGGTCGTCGCTCACGTCCACACCGGAGAGCGCGGCGGCGCCGCCGCCGTCGGACCCGCCGTCGGAGGCGCTCGAGCCGCTGTCGTCCTTCGAGCAGGCGGCGAGGCCGATGGCGGCCGTCGCGGCCAGGGCGGTGGACAGCAGGGTGCGGCGACGGATCACGGAGGACCTTTCGGATCGTGGGCCCCGGGGTGGGACACGGGGACCAGGGTACGGGGGCGCACCGGGAGGTTTCACGCCCAAGCTGGGAAGCGGCGGCCGGTGCGGCTCAGACGGCGCCGGGGGTCGGGGCGCCGTCGCCGCGGATCCGCGCCAGGAGCGCATCCACCTCGTCGCTGCGGGTCTGGAACGGGTCCAGGATCTGCACCGGCGCGGAGCCCGAGCGGGTCAGCCGCAGCGTGGTCCAGTCCACGACATGGTCCACCCCGTGCTCGAGCGCGGCCGTCACGACCTGTCCGCGCAGGTGGGCGCGGGTGCTCGCGGGCGCCGTCCTGACCGCCGCGGCGATCCGCTGCTCGTCGAGCACCGCCGGGGCGAGCCCGCGCCGGCGCAGCGAGGCGAAGACCGAGCCGCTCGGGTCGATGTCGTGGTAGCCGAGGTCGAGGCGCTCGATCACCGGGTCGTCGAGCGCGACGCCGCGCCTCTCGACGACCTGGGAGACCAGACGCTCCTTGATGGCCCAGTCGAGGTGCTGAGCGGCCCAGGAGCGGTCCCCCGTGCGCACCGCGTCGAGCGCCTTCTGCCAGGTCTCGAGGACCTCCTGCTCGGCGGGCTCGGCGACGGTCGCCGCGAGGTCGAGCCAGCGCTGCTGCACCTCGAGCGCGGTCGTGGTGCCCCCGGCGGCGAGCGCGAGCGGCTCCGCGCCCGTGAGGTCGCGGGCGACGACCCGGATCGCGGCGATGTCGTCCGCGAGCGCGAGCTCGGGGAGCGTGCGCCCGGACTCGATGAGCCGCAGCACGAGGTCCGTGGTCGCGAAGCGCAGGTGGGTGGAGACCTCGCTGCGCGTGGAGTCGCCGACGATCACGTGGAGGCGCCGGAACCGTGTGGGGTCGCCGTGCGGCTCGTCGCGGGTGTTGATGATCGGGCGGGTGCGCGTGGTCGCGGAGGAGACCGCCTCCCACATGTGGTCGCTGCGGCGTGAGAAGACGAAGCGCGGGGTGCCGGGGGCGGTGGGCTCCCCGAGCGGCCGGTCGACGACGACGCCGCCCGCGCCGGTGACGATCTGGCGGGTCACGAGGAAGGGCAGCAGGTAGCGCGGCAGCCGCGTGAACTCCCCGCGGCGGTCCACGAGGTAGTTCTCGTGGGAGCCGAACGCGTTGCCCTGGGAGTCCACGTTGTTCTTGAGCAGGTGGATGCGGGCGTCCTGGCCGTCCTCGGCGAGGCGCGTGTTCGCGGAGCCGACGAGCTCGGCGAGGATCCGCTCCCCCGCGGCGTCCTGGGCCACGAGGTCCCACCAGTCGTCGCACTCGGCGGTCGCGTACTCGGGGTGCGAGCCCACGTCGAGGTACAGCCGGGCGGCGTTGCGCAGGAAGACGTTCGAGGAGCGCCCCTGGGCCACGACCGGTCGGAACAGCTCCCGGGCGGCGGCCTCCGGCTCGAGGGCGCGCGTGGCGTCCGCACGGACGCACACGAGCCCGAACTCGGTCTCCAGCCCTCCCACGCGGCGCCTCATCGGCTCACTCGCCGCCCTTCTGGACGAAGGAGCGCACGAAGGTCTCGGCGTTCTCCTCGAGCACGGCGTCGATCTCGTCGAGGAGGTCGTCGGCGCCCTGCGCGGAGGCGGAGGTCTGGCCGCCGGTGACGGCCTCGGACGCGTTCTCCTCGTCGTCGCCGGGACGCGGGGCGTTGATGCTCTGCTGGGACATGGTGGCCTTCTTCCGTCAGGAGGGATGGGTGGGGTCGGGGCGCGGTCAGCGGTCGCCGACGGCGCGGTGCAGGGCGGTGAGCAGCGTGTCGAGGTCCGCGGCGGGGTCGACGCCGTGCTGCTCGCACCAGGCCGCCGATCCCAGCCGCGGATCGGCGAGGCGCAGCCGGTGGCCCTCCTCCTCGCCGGCGAGGGTGATGACGTCCCAGCCGGCCGAGGGCACGGCGCCCGGATGATGGGTGATGAGCTGCCCGCGCAGGTGGGCGCGGGTGCTCGCGGGCGGGGTGGTCACCGCTTCGGCGACCTCCTCCTCGGTGACGAGGGTGCGCACCTGCCCGGCGGCCCGCAGCTTCTCGAACAGCCCGCGCCCGGGGCGGAGGTCGGAGAACTGCAGGTCGATCGCGAGCAGGCGGGGGTCCGCCCAGTCGAGGTCGCCGTGGCGCCGCCGGTACTGCTCGAGCAGGCGCAGCTTGGCGATCCACTCGACGCGGTCCGCGGCGAGCATCGGGTCCTCGGCGAGCAGGTCGAGCAGCTCGCCCCAGCTCGTGAGCACCTGATCGGTCTCCGCGTCACCTCGATCGGCGACGGCGGCGACCGCGTCGAGGATCTCCCGCTGGATCTGCAGGGCGGTGAGGGAGCGGCCGTCGGCGAGCTCGACCGTGGTGCGCAGGCTCGGGTCGTGGCTGATCGCGCGGACCGCCGCGACCGGGTCGGCGAGGCGCAGCTCGGGCAGGATCGCCGCACCGGTGCGGTGCTGCGCCTCGAGCGCCGCGAGGACGAGGGAGGTCGTGCCGAGCTTGAGGAAGGTCGACTCCTCCAGGAGGTTCGCGTCCCCGATGATCACGTGGAGCCGGCGGAAGCGGCTCGCATCGGCGTGGGGCTCGTCGCGGGTGTTGACGATGGGGCGGTTCAGGGTGGTCTCGAGCCCCACCTCCGCCTCCATGAAGTCCGCCCGCGAGGAGATCTGGAAGCCGGGCTCGGTGCCGCGCGCCCCGCGGCCCACCCGGCCGGCGCCCACGAGGACCTGGCGCGTGGTGAGGAAGGGCAGCAGCACCGCGACGACGTCCTCGAAGGGCACCGAGCGGTCCAGCAGGTAGTTCTCGTGGGTGCCGTAGGAGGCGCCCTTGCCGTCGGTGTTGTTCTTGTACAGCGCGACGTCGGGGATGCCCTCGGCGCGCTCGACGATGGCCATCGCCTCGCGGGCGACGAGCTCCCCGGCGCGGTCCGCGACCACGGCCTCGCGGGCGCGCAGCACCTCCGGGGCCGAGTACTCGGGATGGGCGTGGTCCACGTACCAGCGGGCGCCGCTGCGCAGCACGGAGTTGCCGATCGAGCGGTGCACCGCCCAGGCGAGCACCTCGTCGTCGGTCCCCTCCGGGGCGACGTCGGAGCCTCGGACGGGTCCGTCGAGCTCGACGCTCGGCAGGTGCGCGTCCTTGACCTCGTCGGTCAGCTGGGTGGGGTGGGCCGCGGCGCGCTGCAGCTCGAAGCCGCGCGCGTCCCGCAGCGGGGACTCGTCCCCGTAGTCCCAGCGGACCCGGCGCCCGCGCTCCCCCTCCGCGGGGGCGAGCAGCGCGTAGGCCGCGACCGTGAGGTGGCTGAGCAGGATCGCGCTGCCGGCACCGGCGCGCGTGCGCTCCTCGAGGTCGACGTGGAGCACGCCGAACTCGGTCTCGATGCCCATGGGGCGCTCGGTGGTGAGGCCGCCGCCGCTCATCGCCGCTCCTCCTGCCCGGTCGTCCCGTCCGCACTCCGCGCGTCGTCCTGACCGTTCCCCGCATCGGGGCGCCGGAGCGGCACGATCGCCTCGACGCGCGCCCCGCGGTGCCCGGAGATCCGCGCCCATTCCTCGGGGTGCGCGGCGGAGGGCATGTCCTCGTTCTCGGAGAACTCGTCCGCCACGGCGTCCAGCAGGTGCTCCTCGCTCACCCCGGCGACGCCCGTCGTGAGCTGGTCCTTGACCGCGTTCTTCTTCGCGCGGTCCACGATGTTGCGCAGGGTCGCCCCGGAGACCACGTCGCGGAAGTGCAGGACCGCCTCGCTCCCGTCGGAGTAGTCGATCCGCACGAAGGCGGAGGCCGGGGAGTCGTCGTAGATGCGGGCGACGGCCGCGTCGAGCAGCGCCTCGCGGTCCCCGCGCAGCGGGACGTCCTCGTCGAGGTAGAGGCCCAGGATCTCGCGCCCCGCGGCGGCGTCGGGTCGCTGCACACGGATCTTCACGTCGAGGCGGCCCGGGCGCAGGATCGCCGGGTCGATCATGTCCTCGCGGTTGGAGGCGCCGATGACGATCACGTTGTCCAGGCCCTCGACACCGTCGATCTCCGCGAGCAGCTGCGGCACGATCGTGGTCTCGACGTCGCTCGACAGCCCCGTGCCGCGGGTGCGGAACAGGGCCTCCATCTCGTCGAAGAAGATGACGACCGGGTGGTGGGCGCTCGCCTTCTCGCGGGCCCGCTCGAAGACGAGCCGGATGGAGCGCTCGGTCTCCCCCACGTACTTGTTCAGCAGCTCCGGTCCCTTGACGTTGAGGAAGGCGGAGTTCTCGAGCGCCTCGGCGACGCTCACGCCGCGCACCTCCGCGGAGCGGAGCACGAGCTCGTGCGCGACCGCCTTCGCGATCATCGTCTTGCCGCACCCGGGAGGGCCGTAGAGCAGCACGCCCTTGGGCGGTCGCAGGCCGTAGGTGCGGTACAGGTCCTGCTGCAGGAAGGGCAGCTCGACCGCGTCGCGGATCGTCTCGATCTGGCCGGAGAGCCCGCCGATCGACTCGAAGGCGACGTCGGGCACCTGCTCGAGGACGAGATCGGTGATCTCCGCGCGGTCGATGCGCTCGAGCACGAGCTGCGCCTTGAGGTCGACGAGCACGCTGTCCCCCGGGTGCAGCAGCTCGTCCTCGAGCTCGCCCGAGCGGCGCAGCACGCGCGTGTCGTCCGGGGCGACGGCGACGAGCACCCGCGAGTCGGCGAGCGGCTCGACGACGGCGACGACGTTCCCGGCGTCGCCGGGGGTGATCGTCTCGACGGCGGCGAGGGACTCGTTCAGCCGGAGCTCCATGCCGGGGCGCAGAGCCTCGAGATCCACCTCGGCGGAGGTCGCGACCCGCAGGCGCCGGCCGTTGTGCAGCACGTCGACGGTGGTGCCGTCGGTGCGGCGCAGGAAGGTCGCATAGGAGTTCGGCGGGTCGCCGATCCGCTCGAGATCCGCCTTGAGCTCGAGGATCTGCCCGCGGGCAGCGCGCAGCGCCGCGGTGAGCCGGTCGTTGCGCTCCGCGAGCTGCTCGAGCTCGGAGCTCATCTCCGCGTAGGTCTTCATGGCGCTCCTTCCGAGGGGGTGAGGGGGTGCGGGCGGGTCAGCGGTCCCGGCCCTGGCGGATGTCCCGCAGCGCGCGCTTGATCTTGCGCGGGGCAACGCCGCGCTCGCCCACGTCCTGCGCGGTCCAGTCGCCGGTGCCGCCGCCGAAGCCCTCGTTGTCGGGGTGGTTCAGCTCCTCCTCGTCCCGGGAGCCCGGGGCCGGACGGGTCACGCGGCTCAGCGCGCGCGTGCCGTGGGCGGTGCGGCGCGCCGTGATGAGGAAGCCGGTGTGCGCGTTCATCCGGTGCTCGGGGCGCACGGCGAGGCCCTCGAGGTGCCAGGGCCGCACGAAGCACTCCCAGGCGTCCGGCTCGGTGAACTCCCCGTGGTCCCGCAGCGCCTCGGCGGTGCGGGAGAGCTGGGTGACCGTCGCGACGTAGGCGAGGAAGACGCCGCCGGAGACGAGCACGTCCCCGGCCGCCTCGACGCACTCCCAGGGGGCGAGCATATCGAGCACGACGCGGTCCACGGCGGACTCCCCGAGGGTCGGGGCGACGTCCTGGAAGTCGCCGATCGTGAGGTCCCACCAGGGATGGTCCTCGCCCTCGGCGACGCCGAAGAAGGTGTCGACGTTCTCCTTCGCGACGGTCGCGAAGTCCTCGCGTCGCTCGATCGAGTGGACGGCACCCTCCGGGCCCACGGCGCGCAGCAGCGCGGTGGTGAGGCCCCCCGAGCCGACGCCCGCCTCGAGCACCCGCGCGCCGGGGAAAATGTCGCCCCACATGAGGATCTGCGCGGAGTCCTTGGGGTAGATGATCGCGGCGCCGCGCGGCATGGAGAGCATGTAGTCGGCGTAGAGCGGGCGCAGCGCCTGGTAGGGGGTGCCGTGGTTGTCCTCGACGACGACGCCGTCCTCCGCGCCGATGAGCTGCTCGTGGCGCAGCACGCCGCGGTGGCTGTGGAACTCCCCGCCCTCGCGGAGGGTGATCGTGTGCAGTCGCCCCTTGGCGTCGGCGAGCTGCACCTTGTCGCCGAGGGTGAGGGGGCCGGTGCGGTCCAGGCCCGGGCGGGCCGCGCGGGGGGCGGGCACCGCGGCGGGGGCGGGGGCCGGGACGCCGGCGTCCGGGGAGGGGGTCGAGGTCATGCCCGCCAGCATAGGCGGAGGTCCGCTCCCGGTCCGGGCCCGTTCACCGTCCCCGCAGGCGCGCCGCGACCTCGGAGCCGATGATCACACCGAGCACGGTGCCGTCGTCCTCCCGGACCAGGTACACGGGACGCGGCGTCGCCATCATCGCCTCGACCAGGTGGTCGCCGGCCAGCCCCGCCGGGAGCTCCCCGAGCTCGCCCAGCGGCGCCGCGACCGCGGTGACCGGGACCGAAAGGCGGCTCGCCGCGGGGACGCCTCGGGCGGCCTCCACGTCGATCCGCAGCACCCGCGGCGCGCCTCCCCCGGGGGCCGGGGCGAGGACGAGGGCGCCCGCGAGCGCGTCCGGGTCGTCCCACAGCGCGCCCGGGAGCTCGCCGAGGAGCGTCTGCGGCCGCAGCAGCGGCACGCGGCGCGCGAGACCCCGGGCGGTGAGCACGTCGATCCGCTCCTGGAGGCTCGCCCCGCGCAGCGCCGCGGAGGCGCCCTGCCAGAGCATCGACGCGATGATCACGGCCCACAGCAGGGTGAGCATCAGGCCGGTGCCCGCGCCCCCGGCGCGCATCATCCGGTACAGCGAGACGAGCACGACGAGCACCGCGATGGCCATCCCGAGCACGGCCGTGATCCGGGTGCCGAGCGCCCGGCGGCGGAGTGCCGCGCCGAGGGCCGTCTCGAGGGCGCGGCCGCCGTCCATGGGCAGCCCCGGCAGCAGGTTGAAGACCGCGAGGGCCACGTTGAGCGTCGACGTCAGCCCCACGACCTGCGCGGGGGCGGTGCCGACGGGGAGCAGCGCGGCCGCCCCGGCGGCGAGAGCCGCGAGCACGAGGTTCGCGGCGGGGCCCGCGAGGGAGACCAGCAGCGAGCCCCACGTGCCGACCTTCTCGCCGTGGTACTGCGTGTGGCCCCCGGCGAAGGTGAGCGCGATGTGGTCCACCCGGCCGCCGAAGGCTCGGGCCACGAGGGCGTGCGCGATCTCGTGGCCCAGCACGGAGAGGATCAGCGCGAGCGCCGTCAGCACGGCGAGCAGCACCGCGACCCCCGTCGGCCGGTCCGGGGCGGAGAGCAGGGGCAGCACGAACGCGGCGAGCACGACGACCGTGAGCAGGGTGCTGGTGCGGATCTCGAGCCGCGGGAGCCCGGGCAGCCGGAGCGAGGGTGAGGGCATGGGCTCCGGTTCCTCCGTGTCAGCGGGACTGCGGGACAGCAGGTCGACGGGCGGCCGGTCGGGCCGCCCCGCCCGAGCGTATCCGGGCTTCCTGGCCCGCCCCTGGTGACGGGTCAGGCGCCACCGCCGGGCGCAGCGGCGCGGTCCTATGATGACGGGATGAGTCGCATCGCCCTCACCGCCTTCAGCGGATGGAACGACGCCGGGGAGGCCGCCACCGGAGTCCTCGAGCACCTGCTCGAGATCTGGCCCTCCCGCCCGGCCGGAGCGGTGGACGCCGAGGCCTTCATCGACTTCCAGGTGAACCGTCCCGAGATCCGCACCACCGAGGAGGGGCTCCGGGTCCTGGACTGGCCGGACACGGAGCTGCGCATCCTGCAGCCGCCGCAGGGCCCCGAGCTCGTCACCGTCATGGGCCCCGAGCCCTCGCTGCACTGGAAGCGCTTCTGCGACGAGGTGCTCGAGCAGCTCCAGGTGCTCGACGTGAGCTCCGTGATCTCCCTCGGCGCCCTGCTCGCCGACGCCCCGCACTCCCGGCCGCTCCCGGTGAGCGCCGGGATCGAGCCCGGCGCGGCGGAGAAGGTCGATCCGGTCGGCCAGTACGAGGGACCCGTCGGGGTGCCGACGATCCTCGCCCGCCGCACGACGAGCGCCGGCCTGCGCACCACGAGCATCTGGGTGCAGGTGCCGCACTACGTGGCGCAGAACCCCTCCCCCAAGGCGACACTCGCGCTGCTGCGGGCCGTGCAGGACTCGATCAGCGCGCCGATCCCGATGGAGGAGCTCGTCGAGGACGCCGAGGCCTGGGAGCGCGGCGTGGACGACCTCGCCCGCACCGACGAGGACGTGGCCGACTACGTGCGCCGGCTCGAGCGCGCCCAGGACGCCGCGGAGCTCCCCGAGGCGAGCGGGGACGCGATCGCCCGCGAGTTCGAGAAGTTCCTGCGCCGGCGCGACGGCGAATGATCCACGCCTGAGCGGGCGGTCGCGATCCCCCGCGACCGCCCGCTCGTGGCGTCGGTGATCAGCCCGCCAGGGAGATGCCGAACAGCGCGTCCACGGCCTGCGCGGGGTCCGACGGGGCACCCGCCGGGAGCTCCGACGTCACCGCGCCGTCCCCGTGCGGGGCCGCGGCCCAGGCGTCAAGCGCCGCGAGCGCCCGCGGGGTGTCGAGGTCGTCGCGCAGGGCGGAGCGCAGCTCCTCGACGACGTCGGCGCGCGGGGCGCCCGCCGCCGCGGCGGCGCGATAGGCGGCCAGCCGCTCCTGGGCCCGCTCGAGCTCGGCGTCCGTCCACTCCCAGTCGGAGCGGTAGTGGTGGGCCATGAGCACGAGGCGGATCGCCGCCGGCTCGACCCCGTCGCGCACGAGACGGTGCACGAACACGAGGTTGCCGAGCGACTTGCTCATCTTCGTGCCCTCGTAGGCGACCATCCCGGTGTGCGGGTAGAGCGCGGCGAAGGGGTGCCCCAGCCCGGCGGCGTGCGCGGCGCTCATGTCGTGGTGCGGGAAGACGAGGTCGCTGCCGCCGGTCTGCACGTCGAAGGGCAGGCCCAGGCCGCGCTCCGCGATGGACAGGCACTCGACGTGCCATCCCGGGCGGCCGCGGCCCAACTCGCCGGCGTCCCAGGCGGGCTCGCCCGCGCGCTCGGCGCGCCAGAGCAGCGGGTCGAAGCGGCCGCGCTTGCCGGCGCGGTCGGGGTCCCCGCCGCGCTCGGCGAACACCTCGAGCATCGCCGCCTCGTCCCAGCCCGAGACGTCGCCGAGGGCGCCGTCGATCGAGAGGTCCTGGTACCAGTCGGGGCCCGCGGCCTCGTCGCCGTTGTCGACGGGATAGACGCGACCGCGCGCGCGCAGGGCCTCGACGGTCGCGATGATCTCGTCCATCGCCTCGCTCACCGAGAGGTAGGTCTCCGGGGCGATGATCCGCAACGCCTCCATGTCCTCGGCGAAGAGCTCGACCTGGGAGGCGGCGAGGTCCTGCCAGTCGACGCCGTCACGCTCGGCCCGCTCGAGCAGCGGGTCGTCGACGTCGGTGACGTTCTGCGCGAGCTCGACCTCGTGGCCGGTGTCACGCAGCGCGCGCCGCATGAGGTCCGCCGCGTGATAGGTCGCCGCATGACCCAGGTGGGTCGCGTCGTACGGCGTGATCCCGCAGACGTACACCCGGGCGGTGCCGGGGGTCTGCGGGATCACGGTGGTCATCCGGCCCAGCCGGTCGTCGTGGAGCCGCAGCGGGCGGCCCGACGCCGGGAGGGGGGTGAGGGAAGGAGAGGTCCAGGAACGCACCGCACGATCATACGGGCGCGCCCCGGCCGGTGGTTCAGGAGCCCGCGAGGGGGTCCAGCACCCCCGCCAGCAGCAGGACCAGCAGGAGCACGCCCGCGGCGACGCGGTAGACCACGAACGGCAGGTACGAGCGGTTCTCGATGAGCTTCATGAACCAGACGATGACGACGTAGCCCACGCCGAAGGCGACGATCGTCGCGATGACGATCGCGAGCAGCGAGGGCTGGCCGGCGGCGACCGCCGCGGCCTGCCCGTCCGAGCTCAGCAGGGTCGGGATCTCCTTCGCGGCCTTGTACAGGCCCGAGGCGAAGACGGCAGGGATCGCCAGCAGGAACGCGTACCGGGCGGCGGCCTTGCGGGAGTAGCCGAGCAGCAGGCCGGCGGTGATCGTGCCGCCGGAGCGGGAGACGCCCGGGATCAGCGCGAGCGCCTGGGCGAGGCCGAACAGCACGCCGTCGCGCACGGTCATGTCCGAGAGCTCCTTGCGCTGCGGCGCGATCCTGTCCGCGAGGCCCAGCAGGAGGCCGAAGAGGATCAGCATCGTCGCGGTGATGTAGAGGTTCCGCAGCGCGTGGTCGATGGGGTTCTCGAAGAGCAGTCCGAGCACGCCGATCGGGATCGAGCCGAGGATCACGAACCAGCCCAGCCGCACATCCGGGTCGGACTGCGGGACCTTGCCGGCGAGGGCCCGGAACCAGCGGCCGATGATCCTCGTGATGTCCTTCCAGAAGTACAGGAGGACGGCCGTCTCCGTGCCGAGCTGCACGATCGCGGTGAAGGCGGAGCCCGGGTCCTGGCCCGGCATGAGCAGCTCGCCGATGATGCGCAGATGGGCGCTGGAGGAGATCGGCAGGAACTCGGTCAGCCCCTGGACGATGCCCAGGATGATCGCGTCGAGGACGGACAAGGAGGCTCCTTCTCGGTGCTCCGCTGATGCGGTCCACCCGGGTCGGGACGGGGCGCGGGCGCCCGCGTCGACGGTCGGGCCGCATCGCGGCCGGGGACAGACTACGCGGCGCCGGGCACGGGGCCCGGCGCCGCGTGGGCACCGTCGGTGAAGAGTCGGTGGAGGTCCTGCGAGGAGTGCCGGAGGGCGCTCGTCAGCGCCGGTCAGCGCTCGTCGGCGTCGCCCTCCTCCTCGTCGTCGAAGTCGTCGTCATCGTCGTCCTCGTCGTCGAGGTCGTCCAGATCGTCGAAGTCGTCGAAGTCGTCATCGTCGTCGTCCTCGTCGCCGTCGAAGACGATGAGGGGCGTGGCGATGTCGTAGGCCTCGAAGAGGGCGTCGTCGTAGGTGTCGAACGCGCTGGTGAGCTGCTCGGTGGCGGCCTCCAGTGCGGGATCGTCGTCACCGCGGGAGGCGGCGGCCGCCTCGTAGTGACGTTCCAGGGCAGCGATCAGCGCGGCGAGAGCGGAGCGAGGATCCGTGTTCATGCTTGGACGGTACCCCGTCCGGCGGCAGAATGGACAGCACGGACGACCGGAAAATCCTGGGAGACCTGCAGGGCCCTCGGCCCGGCGCCCGCCCGCCGACCACCCACGTCCCGGAGGCCCCGCCCGTGCCCTCGCCCTCCCGTCCGCCGCTCGGCCGCATCGTCCACGTCCGCGACCCCCGAGGGGTGCCGGACCTCCCCGTGGAACGGGGCAGACGCCCCGAGGACTACGAGTTCCAGATCATCACGGTCCCTCCCCGCACCTCCGTGGGCCAGGTGCGCGCTCACCTCACCGAGGAGGCCGAGTACGGCCGCTGGGAGCTCGCCCGCACCCGGAGGTACCTCGGCGGCGGGAAGAAGGTGTGGATGCGCCGGCGCATCATCCGCGTCCGCTCGACGCTCGGGGACCCGAGCGGCCTCTGACCCGTCGTCGCCGGGGCCGACGGCCCCGTCCACAATCAGTGCCGCGGCGGAGCGCCGGTGCGGCCGCTCTGCTGGAATGGGCCGATGCCGACCCCGGACCCGACCACGCTGCTCCCGCAGCTGGTGCTCGTCCTCGCCTATCTCCCACTCGCGATGCGGCTGTCCTGGTGGGATGCCCGCTCGCACCGGCTCCCCAACCCTCTCGTGGGGGCGCTCACGGCGGTCACCCTCCTCGGCCTCGCACTGAGCGCCCTTGTCGAGCCGGCGCTGCGCTCACCGCTGCGGGTCGCGCTCGTGCTCGCCGCGGTCATCGGCGCCGGTGCGGTGCTGCTGGCCCTCCTCGCCCCGCCGCTGCTCGGCATGGGGGACGCGAAGACCCTCCCCGCCGTGGTGCTCATGACGAGCATGCTCGGCGGTGGGGCCGTCGTGGCCGGGGCCTGCGGCGCCCTGCTGCTCGCCGGGGTCGCCGGCGCCGTGACTCTCGTGCGCACGGGGACCGGGAGGTCCCGCTTCGCCCTGGGTCCGGTGCTGCTCTCCACCCCGTTCCTGGGGCTGCTCGGCGCCCCGCTGCTGGGCCCCGCGCTCGGCGGCTGAGCCCGCGCCGCCCCGGCCGGGAGGACCCGGCCGGGAGGACCGGTCGGGTCAGCCCAGCTGCCGGCGACGCTCGTACAGGGCGATCGAGCCGGCGACGGAGGCGTTCAGGGAGGACGCGCTGCCGCCCATCGGGATCTCCGCGACCTCGTCGCAGGCCTCGCGCCACGGCGCGCTCATCCCGGTCGTCTCGTTGCCGACCACGAGCACCGTCGGCCCCGTGAGATCGACCTGGTCGAGGGTGCGACCGCCCGCCTCGTCCAGACCCACGACCGCCCACTCCTCCCCCGCCGCCCTCCGCGCGTCCACGACCGCGAGCAGGTCCCGCGGCGCGGCGAGGCGGAGCACGGGCAGCGCCATGAGCGACCCCGTGCTCGCGCGGATCGCGGCCGGATCCCAGGCGTCGGCGCTGTGGCCGGTCGTCACGAGCGCGCTCGCGCCGAGGGCGTCGGCGGTGCGGGCGAGGGAGCCGATGTTCCCGGGGCTCGACGGGCGGTCGAAGGCGACGACCACCGGCGCCTCGCCGGCGGCGTCCAGGACCGGCCCGAGGCGCGCGGGATCGTCCGTCGGCACGGCGACCACGGCGAGCAGCTCGGGCGGTCCGTCCTCCCGCTCCCCCAGCTCCGCCATGAGCTCGGGGGCGAGCTCGACGACGGGGGCGGTCGCGGCGGCGAGCAGCTCGGCCGCCCAGCGGGAGTGCCGCTCCCGGCCGTCGGTGAGCAGGGCTCGCAGCTCCATGCCGTGAGCGACCGCCTGGGTGATGGGCCGGACGCCCTGCAGGATCATCTCGCCGCTGCGGGTGCGCTTCGTGCGCGAGCGCAGGAGGGACTCCCACTGCTGGAACTGGGCGTTGCGGCGCTCGATGCGCGAGGGCAGGCCGGACCTGCCCCGGGAGGAGCCATGCCGCGCGGAGCCGCTCATGCCCCGGCCCCGTCGAAGCCGAGCTGACGCCAGGCCTCGTAGACAGCGATCGAGGCCGAGTTCGCGAGGTTGAGCGAGCGGCGTGCGGGGAGCATCGGGATCCGCACCCGGTCGTTCACCCGCGGGTGCGCCATCGCCTCCTCGGGCAGCCCCGTGGGCTCGGTGCCGAAGAGCAGCACGTCCTCACGCCGGTACTCGACCTGCTCGTAGGTGGTGCTCGCGCGGGCGGTGAAGGCGAACACGCGGGAGTCCGGGACGGCGGCGAGGGCGGTCTCGAGATCCGGGTGGATGCGGACCTCGGCGAGGTCGTGGTAGTCCAGGCCCGCCCGGCGCAGCTTCGCGTCCTCGAGGTCGAAGCCGAGCGGCTCGATGAGATGGAGGCGGGCACCGGTCACGGCCGCGAGCCGGATCGCGTTGCCGGTGTTCCCGGCGATCACCGGGTTGTGGAGGAAGACGTGCACCATGGTGGCGATCATGGCATGCGCGCCGGGGCCAGCGGGAACCGGTGCGGGCACGAGGATCGCGGAACATCGAGAACCGTCGAGGGACATCGAGAAACGCCGAGGAACGCGGAGGAACGCCGAAGGCCCCGGCTCTGGGAGCCGGGGCCTTCGAGAAACGTGTCCGAGGGGGGACTTGAACCCCCACGACCTAATACGGTCACTAGCACCTCAAGCTAGCGCGTCTACCAATTCCGCCACCCGGACGAGTGGTCGTTGCGACGACTCCTGAACAGTAGCACGGGACTGACCCCACTCCTGCACCGAAAGGGTCCCTGCCAGCAGTTTCGTGGCGACGATCACGCTCTGACGGACAGCGGCCCCGCGGGGATCTGCCCCGTCAGCACACCGAGCGCGTCCGAGACCCGCGCGGCGAGCGCGGTGGCCGCCCCCGGGATCCTGTCCGCGAGGTCGAGCAGGGCCGCGGCGCACAGGGCGAGCATCGTCGGATCGGGGTCGTCGAGACGGGAGCCGGACCAGGAGACGATCTCGTCGAGGACCTCGGAGAGCTCGTCGGCCGCGCGATGGCGATGCTCGGAGAGCAGCTCGACGCGGGCCATCGTGGCCAGTGCCGTGCATCGTCGCAGCAGCGGGGTGGTGACGTCCGGCGTCAGGTCCATGGTGACTCCTCAGCCCCCGGCGGACGGGCCGGGGATCGACGGCCACTTTACGTTCCCTTGACCGAGCGCGGCAAGGATCCCGGACGGTTGCCGGGGCATGTCCCGGGCGGGCGATCCGATCAGCGGCGCAGCTGCTCCCGCGCGGCGTCGAGCATCGCGGCGACGGGGGCGGAGGGCGCGCCGACCATCGACCGGATCTGCATGTCGGCCTGGTGCACGAGCATCTCCAGCCCGTTCGCCACCTCGGTGCCCCGCCCGCCCAGCAGACCGGCCAGCGGCGCCGGCCACGGGTCGTAGAGCACGTCGAGCAGGAGCGGGACGACCGGCAGAGCGGGTCGGGCACTCCACTCCTCGGCGATCGCGCGGGCACCCGCCGCAGCGAGGGCGCTGACGACGACCTCGGTGCCGAGCAGCTCGGCGGCGCCGCCCCAGGGGACGATCCGCGCGTCGGCGCCCTGCGCGGTGACGAGGTCGACGACGGGGGCGAGCCTCTCCGGACGGCGGGCGCTCAGCAGGATCTCCTGCGCCCCCATCCGGCACAGGGCCAGCGCCGCGCTGAGCGCCGTCGCCCCCGAGCCGAGCACGCCCGCGCGGCGCACCGTCCCGGCGCCGTGGTCGCGGAGCGCGGCGACGATCCCGTGCACGTCGTGGTTCTCCGCGCGCCAGGAGCCGTCCGCGCGCCGTACGAGCGTGTTGGCGACGGCGAGGGCGGCGGCGGTGTCGTCGTGCTCGGCCGCGAGGGCGAACGCCTCCGGCTTGCCCGGCATCGTGACGGAGAGCCCTTGCAGACCCGCGCCGTCCCCGGTCAGGAAGCCGGCGAGCTCGCCCGCGCCCACCTCGTGGCGCTCGTAGACGGCGTCCTCGATGCCCAGCTCGCGATACGCGACGGCATGCAGCAGCGGGGAGAGGGAGTGCTCGATGGGCGAGCCGACCACGGCGAAGCGGCGCACGGGATCAGCCGCCCTGCTTCGCGTCGTACCAGTCACGCCACTCCTGCACGTTCTTCTCGTGCTCGGAGTAGGTCGCCGCGAACTTCGTCTCGCCCGTGTCGGTGTTGACCGTGACCCAGTACAGCCAGTCACCCTCCGGCGGGTCGATCGCCGCCTGGATCGTCGCCTTGCCGGGGTTGGAGATCGGTCCGACGGGCAGCCCCTCGTGGAGGTACGTGTTGTACGGGCTGTCCTGCTTGCGCTGCGCCGGCGTGGTGGAGATCGTGTCGCTGCCCGTGAAGTAGGCGACGGTCGAGTCCAGCTGGAGCTTCATCGGCTTCCCCTTCGCCTCGCCCACGCCCTCGAGGCGGTTCTCGAGGGTGCGCACCACCCGGCCGTAGTCGTCCGGGTCGCGCGCCTCCTTCTCGGCGATCGAGGCGAGCGTGAGCACGCGGTGCTCGTCCTCCGGGGCGACGCCGAGCTTCTCGAGCTCCGTCTGCATGCGGTCCGTCATCATCGAGATGACCTCGCCGGCGGTGGCGTCCTCCGGGACGTCGTAGCGGCCCGGCCACAGGTAGCCCTCGAGGGACTTCGCGTCGTTCTCGGGCACGCCGAAGGAGGTGTAGTCCTTCGCGGCGGCCTCGAAGTCCTCGACGGGGATGTCGGTCGCCTCGCTGAGCACGGCCCAGATCTTCTCCGCCCGCAGCCCCTCGGGGACGATCACGCGGTGGCCCGCCACGTTCGCCGGATCCAGGATCATCGTGAGCGCGTCGGAGGAGGTCATCCCCTTCTTCAGCCGGTACAGGCCCGGCTCGATGCCCGACGCGTCCGGGGAGTTCGAGAACTGGGTGATGAAGGGCCCGGACGTCTTGATGACGCCGGCGTCGACGAGGGTCCTGGCGATGTCGGTCCCGGTGTCGCCCTCGGCGACCTGGACGAGCGCCTCGCCGCTGCCCGGCCCGGGGAAGTCCGGGTCCTCCTGCTCGAGGCTCACGTTGGAGGTGAGCCACTGGTAGCCGTAGACGCCGCCCACGCCGAGCCCGCCGAGCACGAGCAGGACGAGCAGCACCGGCAGCGCCCGGCGCAGCGGGCCCCGGCGTCGCCGACGGCGCACCGGGCCGGCGGCGCGCCGACGGCCGTGGCCGGTCGAGGCATCCTCGTCCCGCGGGTTCTGCGACTCGGCGAGCTCGTCGAAGCTGACGGCATCGTCCTCGCCCTGGCCCTCGCTCATCAGCCGTCCTCCTGCTCGGGTCCCCCGGCGGCGCCGGGCTCGGGATCCGCCGCGGCCACGAGCTCGCCGGCTCGACGGCCGGCGCTGCGCTCGAGGTCCAGCGCCTGCTGCAGGATCATCACGGCAGCGACCTGGTCCACGACCTGGCGGTGCTTCCGCCCCTTGCGGCCGGACGCGTGGAGCGCCTGGTGCGCGGAGACCGTCGTGAGCCGCTCGTCGACCATCCGCACCTCGGCGGGGTCGGGATCGCCGGCGAGCTCGGCGACGAGCTCCTCGGCGACCTGCCGCGCCTTCTGCGCGGCGGGGCCCTCGGCACCGCTCAGGGTGCGGGGAAGCCCGACCATGATGGCACGCGCCTCGGTCTCCCGGGCGCAGGCGGCGATGGCGGCGACCGCCGTGTCCCGGGGCACCGTCTCGACCGGGGTGGCGAGCATGCCGTCCGGGTCGCTGCGGGCCAGGCCGACGCGGACGTCGCCGACGTCCACCCCGAGCCTGACCCCGCGCGGGAGCTCGCTCATGCGGTCGCGATCGCCGACACGGCCCCGCGGACGGCCTCGAGGGCCTCCCCCGTGCGCGCCGGCTCGCCGCCGCCGCCCTGGGCCATGTCGTCCTTGCCGCCGCCGCGGCCGCCCATGGCCTCCGCACCGGTGCGCAGGAGCGCGCCGGCCTTCAGCCCCGCCTCGCGGGCGGCGGCGTTGGTCGTGACGACGAGCGCCGCACGGCCGTCCTCGTGGCCGGCGACGGCCACGACGGCGGCGGAGTCCTCGCCGAGGCGCGAGCGGAGGTCCTGAGCGAGGGTGCGCAGGTCGCCCGCGGCGATGCCCTCCCCCGCGTCGTGCACGAGCAGCCGCACGCCGCCGGCGTCGACCACGTGCTCGAGCAGCTGCCCGGCCTGCGCCTGGAGCTGGGCCCCGCGCAGGCTCGCGAGCTGCTTCTCCATGTCCTTGAGCCGCTGGGTCAGGGAGCGCACGCGCTCGGGGATGTCCTCCGCGGTGCCGACCTTCAGCAGGTCGGTGAGCTGGGAGACGAGTGCGCGCTCCTTCGCCTGCCGGCGGTAGGCCGAGAGGCCCACGAGCGCGTCGACGCGGCGCACGCCCGAGCCGATCGAGGACTCGCCCATGAGCTGGACGGAGCCGATCGCCCCGGTCGAGCCCACGTGGGTGCCGCCGCACAGCTCACGGGACCAGTCGCCGCCGATCGAGACCACGCGGACCACGTCCCCGTACTTCTCGCCGAACAGCGCCTGGGCGCCGAGCGCCCGCGCCTCGTCGATCGGCATCTGCCGGTCGGTGACCTCGAGCTCGTCCTGGAGCAGCGTGTTCACGCGCCCCTCGACCTGCTCGAGGCTCGAGTGCGGCACCGCCTGGCCGAAGCGGAAGTCGAAGCGCATGCGGCCCGGCGAGTTCTCCGAGCCGGCCTGGGTCGCGCCGTCGCCGAGCTCCTCGCGCAGCGCCTGGTGCACCATGTGCGTCGCGGTGTGCGCGCGGGCGATCGCGCCGCGCCGCTCGAGGTCGATGCTCGCGACCGCGCCCGCACCGGGATGGACCTCGCCCTCGACGAGCCGGCCGCGATGCACGGGCAGGCCCTTCACGGGCGCCTGGACGTCGTCCACCTCGACGATGCCGCCGGAGGCGAGGGCGATGCGGCCCTGATCGGCGAGCTGGCCGCCCATCTCCGCGTAGAACGGGGTCGTCGCGAGGACGATCTCGACGTCCGCCGGCGCGGTGACCGTGTCGACGAGCGCGCCGTCCACGAGCACCGACTCGACGGTCGTGGAGACGGTGGACTCGGTGTAGCCGAGGAAGGGCACGGCCTCGCCGCGCTGGCCGAGCAGGCGGTTGTAGAGCGCGGTGTCGGTGTGGCCGGTCTTCTTCGCCGCGGCATCGGCGCGGGCGCGCTCCCGCTGCTCCTGCATGGCGGTGCGGAAGCCGGTCTCGTCGACGGAGAGCCCCACCTCCTGCGCCATCTCGAGCGTGAGGTCGATCGGGAAGCCGTAGGTGTCGTGCAGGCGGAACGCGGCATCGCCCGGGACGGCGCGGCCGCCGTCCTGCTTCACCTCGCCCACCATCTGGTCGAAGATCGTGGTGCCCGTCGCGAGGGTGCGGCGGAACGCCTCCTCCTCGCCCAGGATCAGGTCGCTGATGCGCCCGCGATCGGTCTCGAGCTGCGGGTAGGACTCCTTCATGACCTCGAGCGAGGCGGGGAGCAGGTGCGGCATCGACGGATCGGCGTAGCCCAGCAGGCGCATGGAGCGGACCGCGCGCCGGATCAGCCGCCGCATCACGTAGCCGCGGCCCTCGTTGCCGGGGCGGACGCCGTCGGAGGCGAGCATCATCGCGCTGCGCACGTGGTCGGCGACGACGCGCATCCGCACGTCGTCCTCCGCGTCGGCCCCGTACTCGCGGCCGGTGAGCTGCTGCGCGACCTCGATCACCGGGAAGACCTGGTCGATCTCGTACATGTTCTGCTTGCCCTGCAGGAGGAACGCGAGGCGCTCCACGCCGAGGCCCGTGTCGATCGCCTTCTGGTCGAGCTCGCCGAGCAGCTCGTAGTCCTTCCCCTTGCCGGGGCCGCGCAGGAACTGGTCGAACACGAGGTTCCAGATCTCGAGGTAGCGGTCCTCCGCACGCTCGTCCCCGGGCCATTCCGGCAGGCGCCCGGTGGGGGCGTCCGGGCCGTACTCGGGTCCGCGGTCGTAGTACCACTCCCCCGTGGATCCCGCGGGGCCGGGCTGGCCGGTGTCCCAGCAGCTCTCCTCCCAGGGCAGCTGCACGATGCGCGCGGGGTCCAGCCCGATGACCTCGGTGAGATGGGTGAAGGACTCCTGGTCCTCCTCCCACAGGGTGATCCAGAGCCTCTCGGGGTCGAGTCCGTAACCGCCGTCCTCCACGGAGGACGTCAGGAGCTCCCAGGAGAAGTCGATCGCACCGGTCTTGAAGTAGTCGCCGAAGGAGAAGTTGCCGGCCATCTGGAAGAAGGTGCCGTGCCGGGTCGTGCGGCCCACGTTCTCGATGTCATTGGTGCGGATGCACTTCTGCACGCTCACCGCGCGGTCGTAGGGCGCCTTCTCGGTGCCCACGATGTACGGGATGAAGGGGACCATGCCGGCGATCGTGAAGAGGATCGAGGGGTCGGCGGAGACCAGGGAGGCGCTGGGCACGACCGTGTGCCGCTTCTTCTCGAAGTGGGCGAGGAAGCGCCGATGGATCTCGGAGGTGCGCATGGTCGTGGGGGTCCTTCCGGGCACGAGGAGCAGGGAGGCCGCACGGACCGGGGCCGGATGGCGGGGCGGTCGTGGGGCCGAGGAGGCAGATGGGGACGCGAAGGCCCCGGTCAGCGTACCGGAGCACGCCAGCCGGGGCCTTCGCCGTGATCCCGGGGGATCAGCGGGCGTAGTACTCCACGACCATCTGCACGTCGCAGGTCACGGGGACCTCGGCGCGCTTGGGGCGGGAGACCAGCTGAGACTTGAGCTCGGACAGCTCGACCGAGAGGTAGCTCGGCACGGAGGCGAGCACGTCGGAGTTGCCGCCCTCGGCAGCGACCTGGAAGGGCTCCATGGCCTGCGACTTGGGCTTGATCTGGATGGTCTGGCCCGGCTTCACGCGGAAGGAGGGGCGGTCCACCAGCTTGCCGTCGACCAGGACGTGGCGGTGCACGACGGCCTGACGGGCCTGCAGGATGGTGCGGGTGAAGCCGGAGCGGAGCACGAGCGCGTCCAGGCGCATCTCGAGGAGCTCGACCATGCTCTCGCCGGTCAGGCCCGGCTGCTTCTTCGCGTCCAGGTAGGCGCGGTGCATCTGCTTCTCGCGCAGCGCGTACTGCGCGCGCAGACGCTGCTTCTCGCGGAGGCGCACGGCGTAGTCGGACTCGGTGCGGCGGCGGGCGCGGCCGTGCTCGCCGGGCGGGTACGGACGCTTCTCGAAGTACTTGACGGACTTCGGGGTCAGCGGGAGCCCGAGTGCTCGGGACAGACGCGCCTGGCGGCGCGCGCGGGTGACGTTGGTCACGAGGTCTACCTCTTGTTGTCGACGGGGGTTGAATCCAATGAAGCAGCCGCGGATTCAGCGACCCAGACTAGCGCAGCCCCGCTCGCGGCTCAACGACTCGCGGCGCAGGTCGCACCGCGCTTCCTGTGGAGTGCCTCACGCCGTGCCGCCGTCGCCGCCTGCACCGGCCCCGTTCCCGCCGTCGCCACCTCGCACGATCCGCCGCAGGGCCTGCACGCGCTGGGCCACGCGACCCTCGGGGCCGGACTCCCGCGGTCGGTAGTAGTCCGTCCCGACGAGCTCGTCCGGGGCGTACTGCTGCGGGACCACGCCGTGCGGCGAGTCGTGCGCGTAGCGGTACTCCGCGCCGTGGCCGAGGCTCTTCGCCCCGGAGTAGTGGGCGTCGCGGAGGTGCGGGGGGACCACCCCGGCGCGACCGGAGCGGACGTCCGCGATCGCCTCGTCGAGCGCCTTGTACGAGGCGTTGGACTTCGGGGCCGTCGCGATGTGCACCACCGCCTGGGCGAGCGGGATCCGCCCCTCGGGCATGCCCAGCATCTGCACGGCCTGCATGGCGGCGACGGCGACCTGGAGCGCGGTGGGATCGGCCATGCCGACCTCCTCGCTCGCCGCGATGACGACGCGGCGGGCGATGAAGCGAGGGTCCTCCCCCGCCTCGATCATCCGGGCCAGGTAGTGCAGCGACGCGTCCACGTCGCTGCCGCGCATCGACTTGATGAAGGCGCTCGTGACGTCGTAGTGCTGGTCCCCGGCGCGGTCGTAGCGCAGCGCGGCGCGGTTCACGGCCTGCGCGAGCACCTCCGCGTCGACGACGGGCGGGTCCTTGGTGAGCGCGGCGGCGGCGGCCGCCTCGAGCGAGGTGAGGATCTTGCGCGCGTCCCCGCCGCCGAGGCGCAGCAGCGCCTCCCGGGCGTCGTCGGTGAGCTCGACCGCCCCGCCCAGGCCCTTCTCCTCGGCGAGGGCGCGGTCCACGAGGGTGTCGAGGTCCGCGCGCTCGAGCGGCTCGAGGGTGAGCACGATCGAGCGGGACAGCAGCGGCGAGATGACGGAGAAGTGCGGGTTCTCCGTCGTGGCGGCGATGAGGGTGACCCAGCGGTTCTCGACGCTCGGCAGGAGGGCGTCCTGCTGGGACTTCGAGAAGCGGTGCACCTCGTCCACGAAGAGCACGGTCTCCTTGCCCGTGGTGCGCAGGCGACGACGTGCCGCGTCGACGACGTCGCGGATGTCCTTGACCCCGGCGAGTACCGCGGAGACCTCCACGAACTCCCGGTCCCCGGAGCTCGCGACGACGTACGCGAGAGTCGTCTTCCCGGTCCCGGGCGGGCCCCAGAGGATGACCGAGGACGGTGCGGTGCGGGAGTCGTCGACCGCGACCAGGCGTCGCAGCGGGCTGCCGGGGTCGAGCACCTGGTGCTGCCCCACGACCTCGTCGAGGGACGCCGGGCGCATGCGCACGGCGAGCGGCGCCCGGTGGTCCCGGTTGCCCTCGCTCAGGGTGCGCGGCGCGGGGGCGTCCCCGCCCAGCGAGAAGAGGTCCTCGTCCATGCTCTCCAGGGTAGGCGCGGTCTCAGACGATGCCGCGGGCGCCGAGCTCGCGCGCGATCCGTCCGGGCCAGCCGGGACCCTCGTAGATGAGGGCCGTGTAGCCCTGGACGAGATCCGCGCCGGACTCGAGCCGCTCGGCGACGTCCGCGGCGGTGGTCACGCCGCCGCAGCTGATGACGACGGTCTCCGCCGGCAGCTCGCGACGCAGCAGGCGCAGCACCTCGAGGGAGCGGCGGGCGAGCACCGGACCGGAGAGGCCGCCCGCGCCGATCGACTCGACGAGGCCGCGGTCGCTGCGGAGGTCCGCCGGGCGGTCGATCGTCGTGTTGGTCGCGATGACACCGGCGAGGCCGACGTCCGTCGCGAGCCGCGCGACGGCGACGACGTCCTCGTCGTGGAGGTCGGGGGCGATCTTCACGAGCACCGGGACGTCCCGGCGCAGGCGCCGCTCCGCGGACCGCGCCTCCTCGAGGACGGCGGCGAGCACCGGGCGCAGCGCGTCCACGGACTGCAGGTCGCGCAGTCCCGGCGTGTTCGGGCTCGAGACGTTGATCGCGAGGTAGCTCGCATAGGGGGCGAGCAGACGCGCCGAGGAGCGGTAGTCGTCCGCCGCGTCGTCGAGCGCCGTCGCCTTGTTCTTGCCGATGTTCACGCCGATCACGGCGCGCTGGCCGCGCTCGGTGCGACGGGCCCGGGCGAGGCTCTTCGCGAGGGCCCGGGCCCCCTCGTTGTTGAAGCCCATGCGGTTGATGAGGGCGCGGTCCCGGACGAGGCGGAAGCTCCGCTTGCGCGGGTTGCCGGGCTGGGGCCG
Source organism: Brachybacterium sp. NBEC-018 (assembly GCF_024860185.1). Classification (NCBI taxonomy): domain Bacteria; kingdom Bacillati; phylum Actinomycetota; class Actinomycetes; order Micrococcales; family Dermabacteraceae; genus Brachybacterium; species Brachybacterium sp. NBEC-018. Next base: position 2,582,985 of record NZ_CP100650.1, on the reverse strand, counting down.
CGCGGTGACGGTCCCCACCTCGACATGGCCGAAGCCGAGGTCGAGCAGGGCCAGCGGCACGACGCCGTCCTTGTCGAACCCGGCGGCGAGACCGAGCGGGAAGGCGTGCTCGGCGCCCAGCACGGTGCGCGTCGGCCGCGGGTCGCGCGAGGGGTGCGGTGTCCCGAAGAGGGTGCGCAGCAGGGCGTGGCCCCCGGGCAGGGACTGCGCGAGCCGCAGGGCGTCGATCGTCAGATGATGGGCGCGCTCCGGGTCGATCCGTCGCAGGCCGTGCTGGAACAGCGCCTCGTAGGCGGTGCTCGAGGAGGAGTCGGCGGTGGTCACGGCCCTACCGTACGCGGTCATCGGCCCTCCTCCGCGGTCGGTCCCGCGTCCTGGCCGCGGCGGGCGCGGCGCCTGCTGCGCGCGATGTGGGCGAGCGCGGCGAGCGGGAGCACGAGCGGCACGAAGCCGTACCCGATCCCGAAGTCGGACCACACCGTGGGCTCGGGGAACAGCGCCGGGTCCGCGAGGGTGAGCGTCCCCACGGCGACGACCCCCACGAGCTCGACGATCACGAGGGCGAGGGCGAGCGGCGAGCGCGGTCCGCGCAGCGCGAAGGTCAGCGTCACGGCGATGTAGGTCAGCGCGGCCACCAGGGAGAGCGAGTACGCGACGGGTGCGCGGTCGAACTCGCGGAGGATCTGCACGAGGGAGCGGGCGGTCGCGGAGAGCGCGAACAGCCCGTACACGAAGACGAGGAGGGTCGTGAGACCGCGGGAGGGTCGCGCGCTCATGCGAAGCCCCCCGCCCAGATCTGCGGCAGCCGCATCATGAGCACCATCTCGGTCACGGCCGCCGCGCCGATCACGAGGCTCCCCCAGCGCGTGCGCTCCCAGAGTCCCGCCCATCCGCCCGCGAGCGGGAGCACGAGGCCCGTGAGGAGGTAGCCGTAGAGCGTCACGGGGTCGTCGACGCTCCCGCCGCCCAGGTCACGGGCCAGCAGGGCGCCCCCCATCACCGCCCACACGACGAGCGTCAGGGCACTCGCCCCGAGCAGCACGAGATCCGCGCTCAGATCCCGCACCGTGTAGTAGACGGCGAGCAGCGCCGTCAGCGCACCCACCACGTAGACCAGGGTGCTGAGCACCGCCATGTCCGGTCCGTCCTCGTCCTGCCGCCGTGCCGAAGACCGGGTGCTCCCCGGCGGCGGGATGCCCGAGCCCGGGACATGCCGCCCCGAGGGCGCCGGACCGGTGCCTACGATAGATGCCATGCCTTCGATCACCGTTTCCGATGCCAGTGTGACCTCCGTCGACACGGACGTCCTGGTCCTCCCCCTGCTCCGCGGCGCCGACGGCGCTCCGTCCGTCGTGCCCGGTGAGGACGCCGTCACCGCGGCCATCGCCGCCCTCTCCCCCTCCGCCGGCCGCGGCGAGACCCACCGCCTCCCCGCCGGCGACCTGACCTCCGCGGGCAGCCTGCTGCTCGTCGGTCTCGGCGCCGAGGAGCTCGCGGACGTCTCCGACCAGGATGTGCGGCTCGCCTACGGCGCGGCCTCCCGGTCCCTCGCGGGCGTCGGCACCGCCGCGATCGCGCTCCCGGGGGCCACGGCCGAGCAGCTCGCCGCCGCCGTCGAGGGCGCGGCGCTCGGCGCCTACGCCTTCGTCGCCCACAAGTCCGAGGCCGCGGGCGCCAAGCCGGCCCTCGGCGCGATCTCCGTGCTCGGCGACCTCGCCCCGGCCGCCGTCGAGCGGGCGGAGATCCTCGCGGACGCCGTCGCCGCCGTGCGCGACCTCGTGAACACCCCGCCGAACCTGCTGTACCCGGCGGCCTTCGCCGAGCGCGCCCAGGAGCTCGCCGCGGATCTCCCGCTCACCGTCACCGTGCTGGACGAGGAGCAGCTCGTCGCGGGCGGCTACGGCGGCATCGTCGGCGTGGGGCAGGGGTCGGCGCGGCCGCCGCGCCTGGTGAAGGTCGAGTACGCCCCCGCGGGCGCGGCCTCCTCGGTCGCCCTCGTCGGCAAGGGGATCACCTTCGACACCGGCGGCATCTCGCTCAAGCCGCCGGCCGGCATGGAGGAGATGACCTCGGACATGGCCGGCGCCGCGACCGTGCTCGGCGCGACCCTCGCCGCCGCGCGCCTGGGCCTCCCCGTCGCCGTGACGACCTACCTCGCCCTGGCCGAGAACATGCCCGGCGGCGGCGCCCAGCGTCCCGGGGACGTCGTCACGATGCGCAACGGCCGCACGGTCGAGGTGCTCAACACCGACGCCGAGGGCCGCATGGTCATGGCCGACGCCCTCGTCGACGCCGCGGCCGGCGAGCCCGACCTCGTCATGGACGTGGCGACGCTCACCGGTGCGGCCGTCGTCGCGCTCGGCCAGCGCACCGCCGCGGTGATGGGCACGGAGTCCGCGCGCGACGAGGTGCTCGCCGCCTCCACCGCGACCGGTGAGCCCTTCTGGCCCCTCCCCTTCCCCGAGGAGCTGCGCCCCGCGCTGGACGGCCTCGTCGCGGATCTGCGCAACATGGGTGCCGGGCGCTGGGGCGGCGCCCTCACCGCGGGCGTGTTCCTCCAGGAGTTCGTGGGCGACGTCCCGTGGGCCCACCTCGACATCGCCGGCCCCGCCTACGCCGACTCCCCGTTCGGCTACATGGGCAAGGGTGCGACGGGCATGAGCATGCGCACCGTGCTCGCCGTGCTCGAGCAGCGCGCCGGCCGCGCCTGAGCCGACCGGCCGACGCGCCGTGGGGGCCGGACCGACCGTCGGGTCAGGCCCCCACGGCGCGGACGCCGCTCAGGTCACTCCCGACGAGGCCCCGACTGGGCCTCATGAGCCCCTGACGTGGCCTAGCATGGACCCCGCAAGCGGCAGCGTCGGCCACGGGGCCGGCAGCCGTGCCGCATGATCCCCCTACGCACCGAGGAGCACACAGGTGGCGGATACAACCACTGACCAGTACGACGTCGTGATCCTGGGCGGTGGCAGCGGCGGGTACGCGACCGCTCTGCGCGGCGCCCAGCTCGGCCTCAGCATCGCCCTCGTCGAGAAGGACAAGGTCGGCGGCACCTGCCTGCACCGCGGCTGCGTCCCCACGAAGGCCCTCCTGCACGTCGGCGAGATCGCCGGCGCCCCCGCCGAGGGCTCCGCCCTGGGCCTGGACATCACCCTGAACTCGGTGGACTACTCGAAGGTCCTGGGCTTCAAGGACAAGATCATCGGCCGCCTGTACAAGGGCCTCCAGGGCCTCGTGAAGTCCGCGAAGGTCGAGTACGTCGAGGGCTACGGCAAGCTCACCGGCAAGAACACCGTCACCGTCGAGACCGAGGGCGGCACCCGCACCCTCACCGGCAAGAACGTCGTGCTCGCCTCCGGGTCGTTCTCGAAGACCCTCCCCGGCCTCGAGCTGGGCGGCCGCATCATCGACTCCGAGGCCGCGCTGCAGCTCACGGACATGCCGAAGAACCCCATCATCCTGGGCGGCGGCGTCATCGGCGTCGAGTTCGCCTCGGTGTGGAAGTCGCTCGGCGCCGAGTCCGTCACGATCATCGAGGGCCTGCCTCATCTGGTCGCCAACGAGGACGAGTCGCTCTCCAAGGCGCTCGAGCGCGCCTACAAGAAGCGCGGCATCGCCTTCTCGCTCGGCATCTTCTTCGAGAAGGCCGAGCAGACCGCCGACGGCGTCAAGGTCACCCTCGCCGACGGCACCGTCTACGAGGGCGACTACCTCCTCGTCGCCGTGGGCCGCGGCCCGAACACGAAGGACCTCGGCTACGAGGAGCAGGGCATCGAGATGGACCGCGGCTTCGTGCTCGCGGACAAGCAGACCCTCGAGACGAACGTCCCCGGCATCCACGCCGTCGGCGACATCGTCCCCGGTCTGCAGCTCGCCCACCGCGGCTTCGCCCAGGGCATCTTCGTCGCGGAGCGGATCGCCGGCCTGAACCCCGCGCCGATCGTCGAGTCCGGCATCGAGCGCATCACCTACTGCGAGCCGGAGCTCGGCTCCGTGGGCCTCACCGAGAAGCAGGCCAAGGAGCAGTTCGGCGAGGAGGGCGTGCAGTCCTACGAGTACAACCTCGGCGGCAACGGCAAGTCCCAGATCCTCAACACCACCGGCTTCATCAAGCTCGTGCGCGAGAAGGACGGCCCGATCGTCGGCGTCCACATGATCGGCACGCGCGTCTCGGAGCTCATGGGCGAGGCCCTGCTCATGGTCAACTGGGAGGCGTACCCCGAGGACGTCGCCTCGCTGATCCACGGCCACCCCTCGCAGCACGAGGCCATGGGCGAGGCCGCCCTCGCACTGGCCGGCAAGCCCCTCCACGCCCACGCCTGAGCCTGACGACTCCCGAAGGAGACACCTGATGTCCGAAACCGTCAAGATGCCCGCACTGGGCGAGTCCGTCACCGAGGGCACGGTCACCCGCTGGCTGAAGAGCGTCGGCGACACCGTCGAGGTCGACGAGCCCCTGCTCGAGGTCTCGACCGACAAGGTCGACACCGAGATCCCCTCGCCCGTCGCCGGCACCATCGAGCAGATCCTGGTGCAGGAGGACGAGGACGCCGAGGTCGGCGCCGATCTCGTCGTGATCGGGGACGGCTCCGGCTCCGGCGCCGCCGATTCCGGCGACTCCGGTGCCGAGGCCGCGGCGGAGGAGGCTCCCGCGGAGGAGCCCGCCGCCGAGCCCACCCAGGGCGAGGACCTCGCGTCCGACGAGACCGCCGCCCCCTCGACCGACACCCCCGCGTCCGAGGAGAAGCCCGCCGCCGGCGGCTCCGGAGAGGGCCAGGAGGTGACGATGCCCGCGCTCGGCGAGTCCGTCACCGAGGGCACGGTCACCCGCTGGCTGAAGAGCGTCGGCGACACCGTCGAGGTCGACGAGCCCCTGCTCGAGGTCTCGACCGACAAGGTCGACACCGAGATCCCCTCGCCCGTCGCCGGCACCGTGATCGAGATCCGCGTCCAGGAGGACGAGGACGCCGAGGTCGGCGCCGTGCTCGCGATCGTCGGCGACTCCTCCGGCTCCGCCCCCGCGGCGGCCCCGGCCGCCCCGGCGCCCGAGGCGAAGGCCGAGGAGAAGGCTCCGGAGCCCGCGGCCGAGGAGAAGCCGGCCGCGGCCCCTGCTCCGAAGGAGACCCCGGCCCCGGCTCCTGCACCGGAGAAGGCCCCCGCCGCTCCGGCGGCGCCCGCCGCCCCCGCCCCGCAGGCCGACGCCTCGGTCTCCGGTGCGGAGTCCTCCGGCTACGTGACCCCGCTCGTGCGGAAGATGGCCGCGGAGGCCGGCATCGACCTCTCCACGGTCTCCGGCACCGGGCTCGGCGGTCGCATCCGCAAGCAGGACGTCCAGAAGGCGATCGACGCGCAGGCGCAGCAGCAGGCGGCCCCGGCCGCCTCGGCTCCCGCCGGCGCCCCCGCCCCCGCTGCCGCTGCTCCGGTCGAGGTCTCCCCGCTGCGCGGCACCGAGGAGAAGATGACCCGCATCCGCAAGGTCACCGCCAAGCGGATGATGGAGTCGCTGCACTCCATGGCCCAGCTGACCACCGCGGTCGAGGTCGACATGACCCGCGTCGCGAAGCTCCGCGGCCGTGCCAAGGACTCCTTCGCCCAGCGTGAGGGCGCCAAGCTCACCTTCCTGCCGTTCATCATGCAGGCGGCGGTCGAGGCGCTGAAGACCTACCCGAAGATCAACGCCACGATCGACGGCGAGACGATCCGCTACGGCGCGTCGGAGAACATCGGCATGGCGGCGGACACCGAGCGCGGCCTCGTGGTCCCCGTCATCAAGAACTCCGGCGACCTCAACCTGGCGGGCCTCGCCCGGCAGATCGGCGACCTGGGCGCCCGGGCGAAGGGCAACAAGCTCACCCCGGACGATCTCCAGGGTGCGACCTTCACGATCACGAACACCGGTTCGGGCGGCGCCCTCTGGGACACCCCGATCGTCCCGGATCCGCAGGTCGGCATCCTGGGCTGCGGCACCATCGTGAAGCGCCCGGTGGTCGTGCAGAACGCGGAGGGGGACGACTCCATCGCGATCCGCTCGATGATGTACCTGTTCCTCTCCTACGACCACCGCCTGGTGGACGGCGGCGACGCCGCCCGCTTCCTCACCCACATGAAGAAGCGGCTCGAGGAGGGCGCGTTCGAGTCCGATCTCGGGCTCTGAGCCTGATCGACGCCCGGCCCGCTCCCCTGCGGGCCTGAGCGAGCACCGGTGGCCCGGCATCCTGCCCAGGATGCCGGGCCGTCGGCTTTCCTACGCGGCCTCGGTGGAGGCGATGCGCCAGCGGGTGCCGGTCCACTCGAGGTGCAGCACGACGGCCGACGGCGCCGTCGCCTCGACGGTGCGCACGGTGCCGTCCTCCTCCTGCACCTCGTGGGCGGGGGTCGAGGTCACGACGCGCAGTGATGCCGTCCCGGGCCCGTCCTCGACCGCGAGCAGCTCCGCGGCCTCGACGACCGGTTCCCCGCCGCGCACCTCGCTGCCGGCATAGGCGGCGCGCAGCGCGTCGTCCTCCGCCGCGGCCTCGCTGCCCGGGACGGCGACCGAGGTGCCCGAGGTGCCGATGACATAGGCGTGGCGTGCCGTGCCCAGCTCCGTGGCGAGCGCGAGGGCGTCGGTGATCTCGGCCGCGGCAGGTGCTTGGACGGCGGGGGCGTCGGCGGTGACCTCGCCCGCGGTGCCGGATCCGGCGAACCGTGCCCCCACGACGGCGCATCCGCCGATCAGGACGGTTCCGGCGAGCACTGCGGCGAGGAGGGTCCGGGGGCGTCGTCGGGCCGTCCGACGGACCCGGTCCACGGTGCGACGGCGCAGACCGGCGCGGGATCGCGCTCGAGTGCGGTGCTCCCCGCCGGCGGCGCGGGGCGCCGGGAGCGGGAGGGCGCCCGCCGGGACGGGCCCGGGCCATGGCGGGGACGCCGCCGGTGCGGCACCTGGTGCAGCCTCCGATGCCGGGTCCTCGAGCGGCACCTCCTGGTCGTGCTCCCCCGCAGGTCCCGCGTCTCCGGCGTCTCCGATGCCTCCGGTGGCCCTCCCACCCTCGACGTCCGTCCAGCTCCGCGAGGAGCCGCGGCGTCGGAGCGTCCGGTCGCCGTCCTCGAGCACCGAGTCCGCCCAGAGCCGGTCGAGCTGCCGGTCGCCGATGCTCCCCGAACGCCGGAGCCCGTCGAGCCGGATCGGGGCGACGCCCCCGGAGGCGCGTCGGCCCAGGCCCGTGCCCGGCGGCGCCCCGAGCACCCACCCGCGATCGTGGAGTGCGGCGAGCAGCTCGTCGAGATCCTCCCGCGCCGCCGCCAGCGCCTCGCGCTCCCCGGTGTGCGGGGCGCCGGCGGGGTCGCTGCGGCGCCCGGCCCCGGCACGCACCGGCGCGAGGAGCTCGCGCAGGTAGCCCTCCTCCTCGACGGCGAGCACGGCCGGCGCCGCGCGCACCCCGGCCAGCTCGAGCTCGGCAAGCAGCTGCATCTCCTCGCGCACCCGGAGCTCCCCCGCAGCGGTGAGCGGTCGCACGCGCACGCCCTGCCGGCCGTCCTCGAGCAGAGTCTCCTCCCGATCCTCCTGCGTCGTGAGGGAGCGGGGAGCGCGTGCTCCGTCGCCGCGTCGGCGTCCGTGCCCCCGTACCCCGGCCTCGTGCCCCGCCGGGGTCGGTGCGGGGGCGGCGTCGTCCGATGGCTGCATGGCGGCAGTGTGGTCCACCGTGCGCGTCGGGCCCGCTGGTCGTCCACAGTGCGCAGGTCGTGGCCGGAGTAAGGTGGCCGGGTGCTCGACGTGATCCGCCTCGGCCTCAGCGACCCCCGTCCCGGGGAGGACCGCCATGAGGAGTTCGACCTTCCCCCCGGTCCCCTCGAGTACCGGGCCGCGTGGGACCTGCAGCGCAGGATCCATGCCGAGGTCGTCGCCGGCGAGCGGCCGAACACCGTCCTCCTCCTCGAGCACCAGCCCGTCTACACGGCCGGGAAGCTCACGGCGGAGGCCGAACGGCCGCAGGACGGCGCCCCGGTCGTCGACATCGACCGCGGCGGCAAGATCACCTGGCACGGCCCCCAGCAGCTCGTCGGCTACCCCATCGTCACCCTGCCCGCCCCGATCGACGTGGTGGGCTTCGTCCGTGCCCTCGAGCACGCGATCATCGACGTGTGCGACGAGATCGGACTCCCCACGCGACCGGTCGAGGGCCGCAGCGGGGTGTGGGTGGTGCGCGACGGCGAGGAGGACCGCAAGGTCTGCGCGATCGGCATGCGCGTCTCCAAGCGCACCACGATGCACGGCTTCGCCCTGAACTGCGCGAACGATCTCTCGTGGGCGCAGAACGTCATCCCCTGCGGCATCGACGACGCGGGCGTGACGAGCATCAGCCGGGAGCTGGGGCGCCGCGTCCCCGTCTCCGCGGTGATCGACGTCGCGGAGGAGCGGCTGCGCGAGCTCGTGGCGGAGCGCACTGCCCCACGGGCGCGCTGAGCCGCCGCCCGCCCTCCATGCTCGATAGACTGCCGTGACAGTCGACTCCGAGGAGGCACGAGGGTGACCATCGCTCCCGAAGGACGGCGCCTGCTGCGCGTCGAGAAGCGCAACGCCGAGGTCCCGATCGAGCGCAAGCCCGAATGGATCAAGACCCGTGCCGTGATGGGCCCCGAGTACAGCGCCATGAAGAAGCGCGTGCACGGGCAGGGTCTGCACACCGTCTGCGAGGAGGCAGGCTGCCCCAACATCTTCGAGTGCTGGGAGGATCGCGAGGCGACCTTCCTCATCGGCGGTGACACCTGCACCCGCCGCTGCGACTTCTGCGACATCGCCACCGGCAAGCCGATGGCCGTGGATCCGATGGAGCCGTTCAAGGTCGCGCAGTCCGTCAAGGAGATGGGCCTGCGCTACTCCACGATCACGGGTGTGGCCCGCGACGACCTGCCCGACGGCGCCGCCGGGCTCTTCGCGCAGACCTGCCGCCAGATCCACGCGATGAACCCCGGCACCGGCGTCGAGCTCCTCATCGACGACATCAAGGGCAACGGTGAGGCGCTCGCCCAGGTCTTCGAGTCCCGCCCCGAGGTGTTCGCCCACAACCTGGAGACGGTCCCGCGAATCTTCAAGCAGATCCGCCCCGCCTTCCGCTACGACCGCTCCCTCTCGGTGATCCGCCTCGCCAAGGACAACGGCATGATCACCAAGTCGAACCTCATCCTGGGGATGGGCGAGACCACCGAGGAGATCGTCGACTCCCTCCAGCAGCTGCACGACGCGGGCTGCGACATCATCACCATCACCCAGTACCTGCGACCGTCGAAGCTGCACCACCCCATCGACCGCTGGGTCAAGCCCGAGGAGTTCCTCGAGCTGTCCCGTGCGGCCGAGGAGATGGGCTTCCTCGGCGTCATGGCCGGTCCGATGGTCCGCTCCTCCTACCGTGCCGGCAAGCTCTGGGCACAGGCCATGCGCAAGCTCGGCCGTGAGATCCCGGAGAACCTGCGGCACCTGGACGTGGACCAGCCGGCACGTCAGGAGGCGGCGAGCGTCGTCGCCCGCCAGCAGCAGGTCGCAGCGGGCTGACGCCCGACCACCGAGAGGACCGAGTACCACCATGGCCCGCAAGAGCGAGTCCACCGCGCCCCGGGGCGCCGCCGCCGAGACGCCGAAGAAGGAGCCCGGCCGGCTCAAGCAGATGCTCGAGGTGTTCAAGTACACCCAGAGCGTCGACAAGGCCACCGCGCCGCTGATGATCGGGGCGATCGTGCTCTCGATCGTCGTGTTCGTCCTGCTGAGCTGGCTCGTCTTCGACAGCCCCTGGTACGGCGTGTTCCTGGGTCTGGCCGTGGGCGTCCTGCTCGCGATGATCATCCTCGCCCGCCGCGCGGAGCGCGCCGCGTTCGAGCGGATCAAGGATCAGCCCGGCGCCGCCCTCGCGGCCATGCAGTCGATCCGTCGCGGCTGGAACGTCTCCGAGGAGCCGGTGCAGATCGATCCGCGCAGCCAGAAGATGCTCTTCCGCGCCTCCGGCCGCCCGGGCATCGTGATCGTCGCCGAGGACGCCTCGAACCTCTCGCTGAAGCTCATCGAGAAGGAGCGTCGGGCGATCGGGCGCGTGCTGCCCCATGACGAGGTGCCCATCCACCAGATCGTCGTGGGCGACGGTGAGGGCCAGGTGCCGCTGCACAAGCTCCCCTCGCACATGACGCGTCTGAAGAGGACGCTCACGAAGGACGAGGCGGCGCAGGTGACCAAGCGTCTCGCGGCTCTCCAGCGCTCGATCCGCCAGGCCGTGCCTAAAGGCGTCGACCCGATGCGCGCACGTCCGAACCGCAAGGCGATGCGCGGCCGCTGAGCCCCGGATCGTCTCAGCATCCGGAACCCCGTCGGCTACTGCCGGCGGGGTTCCGTGCTGTCCGGCCCCTCTCCGGCGGCATCGGCGGGAACGATGGTGGACGCCCGTGAGACGGCGTTACCTCTTCGTTATCTTCGTTATCGGAACGTTATCTACCCGAACGTGCAGGTCAGCGGGCACATTCGGGCGGTCCTGGAGTATCGATCGCGGCACCGTCGGCAAGGCGCCGGCGGGACGACAGGGCGGGCGGGGACACGCCGCACGCCCATGCCCGCCGGAAGCAGTCGCGTCCAGCGGGCGGTCAACGGCCCTGCGGCACGCAGCCTGCACCGTCGGCCACGGGACGTGCGCGGAGGGTCAGGCGCGCACGACGGCGGTCCCGGCGACCGCGTCATGGAGGGGCTGCCGGTCGCGGTTCCAGATCACCGCGGGCAGCACGAGCAGAAGCAGGAGCGTGCGGATCACCGCGCGCAGCACCATCGGCGAGCGGCCGCTCACCGGGGTCACCCGCAGGCGCAGCAGGAACTGCCCGGGCGTCGCACCGAAGACGGTGATGAGCAGGACGTTCATCGTCGCGAAGAGAACGAGGGTCGCCACGGACTCGTAGTCGAACACGAGGGCGGAAACGACCGAGGCGAGCGCCCAGTCCACGAGCAGCGTCGCGAAGCGGCGGCCCGCCGGGGCGACCGCGCCGGGGCCGTCGGCCGGCAGTCCCCAGGTCGATCCGGGGACGTGCCCGGCCTCGCTCGGGGCGCCGTCCATCCAGCTGCCCAGGTCCTTGCGCTCGATCACGCGCCCAGCCTAGCCGCGGGCGCGGAGCCGTCCCTGGGACCCACCGCGCTCCCCCGAGAGAGGGGGCTGGACGAGGTCCGGGACGCCGAGACCGGTCCGCGGGAGCGCGGGGCGACCACCTTCCCCACGGTCTACGCTGGGCGCACCCGCGAACGGCGCTCATGCTCGGGCGCCGGGACGTCCGGGGGCACGAGATGGCCCCGGGGTGAGACAGCACAAGACGCACCGCCCGGTGCGGATGGAGGAGATGTGTTCAACAATCCCAGCGAGGTCGTGAAGTTCATCGAGGAGGAGGGCGTCGAGTTCATCGACATCCGCTTCTGCGACCTTCCCGGCGTCATGCAGCACTTCAACCTGCCGGCCAGCTCCTTCGACGAGGAGGCCATGGAGACGGGGCAGCTGTTCGACGGCTCCTCCATCCGCGGCTTCCAGGCGATCCACGAGTCCGACATGAAGCTCGTCCCGGATCTGGACACGGCGTACCTGGACCCGTTCCGTGAGCGCAAGACGCTCATCATCAACTTCTCGATCGTGGACCCGTTCACGGACGAGCCCTACTCCCGCGACCCGCGCACCGTCGCCTCCAAGGCGCAGGAGTACCTCACCTCGACCGGCATCGCGGACACCGCGTTCTTCGCCGCCGAGGCCGAGTTCTACATCTTCGACGACGTCCGCTTCAAGACCGGCATCAACTCCGGCTTCTACGCGATCGACTCCGACGAGGCCTCCTGGAACACGGACCGGGACGAGTCCGAGTTCGGCGGCAACCAGGGCTACAAGACCCGCGTCAAGGGCGGCTACTTCCCCGTCCCGCCGAACGACCAGATGGCCGATCTGCGCGACGAGATCTGCGCGATCCTCGGCGACACCGGCCTCGAGGTCGAGCGCGCGCACCACGAGGTGGGCACCGCCGGCCAGCAGGAGATCAACTACCGCTTCAACACGCTGCTCAACGCGGCGGACGACGTCATGAAGTTCAAGTACGTCGTGAAGAACACCGTGTGGGACGCCGGCAAGACCGCGACCTTCATGCCCAAGCCCCTCTTCGGCGACAACGGCTCGGGCATGCACACCCACCAGTCGCTCTGGAAGGACGGCGAGCCGCTGTTCTTCGACGAGCGCGGCTACGGAGGCCTCTCCGATCTCGCCCGCTGGTACATCGGTGGCCTGATCGAGCACGCCCCCTCGCTGACGGCCTTCACCAACCCCACGGTGAACTCCTTCAAGCGCCTCGTGCCCGGCTTCGAGGCCCCGGTCAACATGGTCTACTCGGCCCGCAACCGCTCCGCCGCGATCCGCATCCCGGTCACCGGCTCCTCCCCGAAGGCCAAGCGCATCGAGTTCCGTGCGCCCGACCCCTCGGCGAACCCGTACCTGTCCTTCGCGGCGCAGCTCATGGCCGGCATCGACGGCATCCGCAACCGCATCGAGCCGCCCGAGCCGATCGACAAGGACCTCTACGAGCTGCCCCCCGAGGAGCACCAGCTCATCAAGCAGCTCCCGGCCTCCCTCGGCGAGGCGCTCGACGCGCTCGAGGCGGACCACGACTACCTCACCGAGGGCGACGTGTTCCCCGAGGACCTCATCTCGACCTGGATCGAGCTCAAGCGCACCACGGAGATCGATCCGTTCCGCTTCCGCCCGCACCCCCACGAGTTCGAGCTGTACTACGACATCTGAGCCGATCTCGGTGTCCTGACGGGCCCCGGTCCTGCATCCGTGCAGGGTCGGGGCCCGTCCCCCGTCTCGGGGCCGGACCATCGGTTCGCACCGGCCTCCGTTCCCGGTGGGCCCTGGGACCCGCGGATAGGCTCGCACCATGTCCCACCCGCGTCATGTGCCCGTCGCCTCGACCCCGGACGCCGTCCCCCCGGCCGTGCCGGCGCAGGACCTGACGGTGGACCTGGTGGGCACGCCCTTCGCCGCGGCGCTGCGCTGGGCGGTGCACGCGCTGGTCTACCTGCTGATCGCGCTCGCGGCGGGCCTCGCGCTCGCCCCGCCCTCGACCTCGGCGGACCTCCTGATCGTCGCGCTGCTGGTGGTGCTGGCCTCCGTGTACTCGATCGGCGCGCGCCGAGCGCTGCGCCACTCCCCCTCGCCGCGCGGGAGCTGGTCGGCGCTCGGCTACCTCGCCCCCACGGTCCTGGTCTGGGCGGTGACGCTCCTCCTCGACCCGGGAACCGTGTGGATCGCCTTCGGGCTCGACTTCGCCGTGCTGTACGCCCTGCCCACCGTGGGCGGCGTCGTCACGCTGATCGTCGTGACCGCGCTCGCCGTCCTCGGCTACGGCGGGCGGGACGGCAGCCCGAGCGCCGGGGAGATCGTCGGCCCCGTGGTGGGGGCGCTCGTCGCCCTCGCCGTCGTGCTCACGGTGCGCGCTCTCCAGCACGAGGTGGACCGGCGCACCCGCCTCGCCCGGGAGCTCGCCGAGGCCCGGGACCTCATCGCCGAGCAGACCCGCACCGCCGCGACCGCCGCGGAGCGGGACCGCATCGCCCGCGAGCTCCACGACACCGTCGCGCAGTCCTCGCTGTCCATCCAGCTCCTGCTCGATGCGGCCGACGGCGCGCTGCACCGCGAGGACGGCGCGGAGGCGGGGCGACTGCTCGCCGAGGCCCGTGCCGCGGCCCGTCGCACCTCGGTGCAGGCGCGGCGCTTCGTGGACGACGCCGATCCCGAGCTGCCCACCCCCGCCGCCCTCCACACGGAGCTCGAGCGGATCGTCGCGCGCGGCGCGGCGGAGGGCGACCTGGACCTCCGGCTCCGGGACGAGCTGCTCACCGACCCGGCGTGCCCGATGCTCCCCCGCAGCCTCTCCCGCGCCCTCGCCCGGCTCACCGAGAACCTCGTCGCGAACGTGGTGCGGCATGCCGATGCCCGGCAGGCCGTCGTGACCGTCTCCCTGCAGGGGAACGCGGTGCTGCTCGACGTCGTCGATCACGGCCGGGGATTCGACCTCGCGGCGGAGGGGTTCGGGCTGCGCTCGGCCCGCGCCCGCGCCGCCTCGGTGGGCGGGACGCTGCTGGTGGAGTCCGCTCCCGGCGAGGGCACCGCCGTCCAGGTCTCGCTCCCTCTCCCGGAGGACACCCCGATCCCCGGTGCCCACACCGGCCCCGTCGACCCCCAGGAGGACCGATGACCTGCCGTGTGCTTCTCGCCGACGACCATGCGATCGTGCGCCGCGGCCTGCTCGCGGTGCTCGCCGCGGAGGACGGCATCGAGGTGGTCGGTGAGGCGGGGACCGCGGAGGCCGCCCTCGACCTCGCCCGGCGGATCTCCCCTGACGTCGTCCTGCTCGATCTGCAGTTCGGCGCCGGCACCCGCGGCACCGCCGTGATCGCCCCGCTGCGTGCGCTCGACCCGCCGCCGGTGGTGCTCGTCCTCACGACCTACGACAACGACCAGGACGTGCTCGCGGCGATGGACGCGGGCGCCGCGGGCTACCTCCTGAAGGACTCCCCGGCGGAGGAGCTCGCGGCGGCCGTGCGCCGTGCCGGGCGGGGCGCCGGGTCGCCCGGTGCCGGGACCGCGTCAGATGCCGTCGGGGCGCAGCTGGACCCGCGGATCGCACGCCGGCTCCGGGACCGGGACTCGCCGACGGCGCTGAGCGCACGCGAGCTCGAGGTGCTCGCCCTCGTCGCCGCCGGGCGCAGCAACTCCGCGATCGCGAGCGAGCTGTTCCTGTCCCAGGCGACGGTGAAGACGCACCTGGTGCACGTCTTCGACAAGCTCGCCGTCACGAGCCGCACGGAGGCCGTCGCCGCGGCACGGGAGCGGGGAATGCTCCGCCCGGAGCACTGAGCCCGGCGGCTCAGCCCAGGTCGTCCAGGCCGCCCTTGGCGCGCAGGAGCGACAGCAGCAGCTCCTTCGGCGATCCCGCCGCGGGGAGGGCGCAGTCCTCGGGGACGAACGACCAGGCGGAGCGCAGCGCGCGGAACACCTCGAACTCGGCGTCCCCGGTGCGCAGCGGCACCGCCGCGAAGCCGCCGCCCTCGGGCAGGTGGATGACGAAGGCGCCCATGAGCTCGGGCATGTCCCGGATCGTGCCGTCGTCGTCGAGCAGGTGCTCGGCGCGGGTGACCGCGACGCCCTGCAGCGCGTAGTCGCCGCGCACCTTCTTCGAGGTCTTGATGTCCGCGCTGAGCACGGTGTTGCCGATCTTCACGATCGCATCGGTCGTGCCCGCGTATCCGACGGTGTGGTTGACGACGGTCTGCTCGACCTCGACGAACTCCGGCTGGTAGGCCTCGAGGAAGGCGCCGTACCCGTCGAGCCGCTCGTCCGCGCGGGTGAGCAGCGTGTCGAGGTCCTTCTGCGTGGCGAAGGCTCCGCTCGCGGAGCGCATCTCGGCGACGATCTCCCCCACCTGCGCCCGCGCCGGGCGCGCGCCGTCGCGACCCCAGACCTCGCAGGCCGCGTGGACGAGGGTGCCGAAGTCCGCCGCGCCGCGCGTGTGCTCCTCGGCGGCGGCGGCGATCTTCTTCTGCGAGCCCCAGCGATCACGGGTCACCCGGGAGATCTCGGCACCGGCCCGGTCGGGGTTCCGGGCGAGCCAGCTGTACATCTCGAGCGCCCGCTTGGAGGCCATCGTCGCGTACCAGCCCTGGAGGTGGTCCTTCGCGCGCATCCCGGAGACCGTCGTGATCGAGGGATAGACGAGCGGGCCGTCCGGCTCGAGGCGGTACATGCGTCCGCGCGGGGTGTCGGCGCTCAGTCGGGGCGTGGTCATGGCACCTCAGGGTGGTGGAGGGACGGGACGAGGGCGGGGTCGGCGATGCCGGAGGGAGGAACGGTGGCGGGAGCCCGGCCCAGGCTACGCCGGGCCCGGCCTGCGTTGCGGGAGGCCGTCCCGTGCTCACCGGAGCGACGTGGCGCGCCCCTCAGCGATCCGACATCCCCGAGCTGTCGCCGAAGAGGATCTCCTCCGCGATCGTCCGGGAGCGGCGGGTGAGCCGCAGGTACCGCTCCTCCAGATCCGCTGCGGAGTCCTCCTCGCCGTCCACGAGCCGGGCGAGGGCGCGGAGGTCCCAGCGGTCTGTCGGCAGCAGGTCCCCCTCGCGTCCCTTCCACAGGAACAGGCAGCGGCGGATCTGCCAGCACAGCGCCCAGGCGTCCGTGAGCTCGCGGACCTCGCGGGCGTCGAGCAGCTCCGCCTCCGCCGCGGCCTCGAGGGTCGCGAGGGTGGACGGCGTGCGCAGCTCCTCGTGGTCGTGGGCGTGCTCGAGGGCGACGAGCTGGGCGCACCACTCGACGTCCGTCATCGCTCCCCTGCCGAGCTTCACGTGGCGGGCGGGATCGGCGCCGCGCGGCAGCCGCTCCGACTCGATCCGCGCCTTCATGCGCGTGATCTCCCGCCGGGCATCGCGATCGAGCCCGCCGGTCGGATAGCGGTGGCGGTCCATCTCCGCGCTGATCTCCTCGGCGAGGGACTGCGAGGCGACGACGGGCCGTGCGCGGAGCAGCGCCTGCTTCTCCCAGGTGAGGGCATCGCGTCGGTAGTAGTCGACCCATGCGGGCACGGTGCGGGCGAGCAGGCCGTTGCGGCCCTCGGGGCGGAGGTCCGCGCTGACCCTCATGTCGGTCCCGGAGGCGGGAGCGTTCAGGATGTGCTGGACCTGCGTCGCGACGGCCACGCCGATCTCCCCGCTCGCCGCGCCGGCGCCGCGGTCCAGGACCAGGAACTGGACGTCCGCATCGGAGGAGTAGCCCATCTCCCGGGCGCCGAAGCTGCCCATCGCGATGATCGCCATCTCGATGCCGAGGGCACGGGCAGGGTCGGAGCGGCGCTCCCGCAGCTGCGGCGCGGTGTGCTCGTCCACGGCATCGACCTCGGGCAGCGGCACCGAGTCGACCGCCACGACCTTCCGCTCCCGCGCGACGGCGTGGTACGCGACGAGCAGCCCGGCCTCGAGCACCGCCTCCGCGAGATCGGTGAGCGCGTGCGCCACCTCGCGTGGGGCGGCGAGGCCGGTGAGGTGGGCGAGCGCGATGCGGAGCAGCTCGCGGTTGCGGGTGCGCCGCAGCACGTCCCGCGCCGCCTCGACGGTCTCCACGCGGCGGATGACGGCGAGGAACTCACGGCTCAGGTGCTCCCGACCGAGCGGGCGGAGGTCCTCGTCGCGGGACAGCCAGCGCACGGCGCCAGGGATCTGCTCGAGCTGCTCCCCCACGAAGCGGCTCGTGGAGAGCACCGCGGTGAGACGGCGGGCGGCGGTGCCGGAGTCCCGCAGGAGCCCCAGGTACCAGTGCTCGGAGCCGATGACATCGGAGAGCCGCCGGAACATGAGCAGGCCGAGGTCCGGGTCCGTGCCCTCGGAGAACCATTCGAGCAGCGCGGGCAGGAGCTGGCGCTGGATGGCGGCGCGGCGCGAGAGGCCCTCCGTGAGGGCCTTGATGTGGGTCAGGGCCCGGGCCCCGTCCCGGTAGCCGATCGCGGAGAGCCGCACGGCGGCGCCCTCGGGGCTCAGCGCGATCTGGTCGTCGGAGAGCTTCGCGGAGGTGACGAGCAGCGGTCGGTAGTAGATCTCCTCGTGCAGCTGCCGCACGCGCCGACGGGTGCGCTGGTAGCGGCGTCGGAACTCCTCAGGGCCCAGCCGCAGCGAGCGGGCGAGACGGCGCAGGTCGCCCTCGGCCGTCGGCAGGACCTGGGTGCGGCGCATGCGGTGGAGCTGCAGCCGGTGCTCGGTGGCGCGCAGGAAGCGATAGGCCTCGTCCATCTCCTCGACCTGGGAACGGGCGATGTACCCGCCCTCCCCCAGCCGCGCGAGCGCCTCGAGGGTGGTGCGGGCGTGGAGCTGCTCGTCGGTGCGGCCGTGGACCATCTGCAGCAGCTGGACGGTGAACTCGACGTCGCGCAGGCCGCCCGGACCGAGCTTGAGGTTCCTGTCCGCCTCGCCGGCCTTGATGTGGGCGATCACCCGGCGGCGCATGGCGCGGGTGTCCTCGACGAAGCCGTCTCGGGTCGAGGCCTTCCAGATCCAGGGCTCGACCATCGCCTCGAAGTCGCGGCCCAGCTCGCGGTCGCCGGCCGCGGCGCGCGCCTTCAGCAGGGCCTGGAACTCCCACGACTTCGCCCAGGTCGTGTAGTAGCGCCGGAACGAGTCCGGGGTGCGCACGAGCGGGCCGTCCTTGCCCTCGGGGCGGAGGTTCGCGTCGACCTGCCAGAGGGAGCCCTCCGCGGTGCGGTCCGAGCAGACCCGCGCGAGCTCCCGGGCGAGGGCGGATCCGCGCGCGACGAGCTCGTCCTCGTCGATGTCCGCGCCGTCGGCCACGGCGACGACGTGCATGACGTCGACGTCGGAGAGGTAGTTGAGCTCCCGGGCGCCCGTCTTCCCCATGGCGATGACGCTCCAGCGCACGGCCTCGTGCCCGTCCACGGCGCCGCGGGCCACGGCGGCCGCGGTCTCGAGGGCCGCGTCGGCGAGATCCGCGATCGCGGCGGAGACCTGCGGCTGCAGCGGCACCGGCTCCTCGGCGACGACGTCCGCCGCGGCGATCTGGAGCAGGCGCTCGTGATAGGCGACGCGCAGGGCGTCCCGCGCCTCACGACCGGTGAGCGCGGCGAGGGGGACGTCGGCCGCGGGGTCGGCGCCGACGGCCCGCAGCAAGTCCTCGCGCACCGCGTCCCGGGGCCTGGTCAGCCCGTCGTCGCCGCCACGCAGCACCTCGAGCAGCTCGGGATGGCGGGTGAGCACGTCGCCGAGCGCGACGGAGGTGCCCAGCAGCCGGATCAGACGGTGCCCGGGCGTCCCGGGCGTGGAGACGTCCCCGAGGAACTCCTGGAGCAGGGGCCGGTGCCCTGCCTCGATCGCGGACTCCGCGAGACGCAGCAGCCCGAGCACCGCCTCGTCCCCGTCCGGGGTCGCGCCGAGCGCGGCCGCCGCCCCCTTCTCGAGCCCGGCCAGCGCCGGCTCGGTGAGGAAGCGGCGCACCCGCTCGGTGCTCGTGAAGCCCAGGCGTGCGAGGGCACCGGTGGTGGTGGGCGGCTCGGGGGTCACACGTTCTCCTTCCTCACGCGTCCTCAGACGCGACCGAAGGTCGCGTCGAGCTCATAGGCCGTGACCTGCTCGCGGTACCGGGACCACTCGTTGCGCTTGTCGCGGAGGAAGAACTCGAAGACCTGCTCGCCGAGGGTGCGGGCCATGAGCTCGGAGCTCTCGAAGCTCTCGAGGGCGCGGAAGAGGTCCGTGGGCAGCGGCTCGATGCCCATCGCCTGGCGCTCGCGCTCGGTGAGGTCCCAGACGGCGTCCTCGGAGCCCTCGGGCAGTTCGTACTCCTGCTCGATGCCCTCGAGCCCCGCCGCGAGCAGCACCGCGAAGGCGAGGTACGGGTTGGAGGCGGAGTCCAGGCCCCGGAACTCGACGCGGGAGCTCGTGCCCTTGGTGGGCTTGTGGAAGGGCACGCGCACGAGCGCGGAGCGGTTGTTGTGCCCCCAGCAGACGTAGCTCGGGGCCTCCTGTGCGCCCCACAAGCGCTTGTAGGAGTTGACCCACTGGTTCGTCACCGCGCAGTACTCCCCCGCGTGACGCAGCAGGCCGGCGATGAACTGCCGGCCCATGCGGGAGAGGCCGTACTCGGCGCCCGGCTCGTGGAAGGCGTTGCGCCCGCCCTGGAAGAGCGAGAGGTGCGTGTGCATGCCGGATCCGGGGTGCTCGATCATCGGCTTCGGCATGAAGGTCGCCACCTGGTCCATGCCGAGCGCGACCTCCTTGACCACGGTGCGCAGCGTGATGATGTTGTCCGCCGTGGTGAGCGCGTCGGCGTAGCGCAGGTCGATCTCGTTCTGGCCGGGGCCGTTCTCGTGGTGGGAGAACTCCACCTGGATGTTCATGCCCTCGAGGTGCTCGATCGCCGCGCGGCGGAAGTCCTGGCCGTTGCCGCGGTGCACGTGGTCGAAGTAGCCGGCGTGGTCGATCGGCTGGAGCGCGCGCCCGGTCCGGTAGGGCTCCTGGAAGAGGTAGAACTCGATCTCGGGGTGCGTGTAGAAGTCCAAGCCCTTCTGCTCCACGCGGGCGAGCATGTCCTTGAGGACACGGCGCGGGTCCGAGGCGGCGGGCTCGCCGTCCGGCGTGAGCACGTCGCACATCATGCGGGCGGTCGCGTTGCTCGTGCCGCGCCAGGTGAGCAGCTCGAAGGTGCGCGGGTCCGGCCGCAGCAGCATGTCGGACTCGTAGCTGCGGGTGAGCCCCTCGATCGTGGAGCCGTCGATGCCGACGCCCTCGGTGAAGGCGGTCTCGAGATCCGCGGGCGAGATCGCGATGGACTTCAGCGTCCCCACGATGTCGCAGAACCACAGGCGGATGAACCGCACGTCGTGATCGGTGACCCGGCGGATGACGTCGTCCTGCAGCTGATCCATGCCCTTAGTGTGCACGACGCGACCCGCCCCCGGGATGCTGTCCCGGGGGCGGGTCGGGTCTGCGAGGTGTGCGCTGAGCGGGCTCAGCCGGCGGAGATGCCGGCGTCGATCAGCCAGTCGCCGGACTTCCCCTTGACGATCGAGAAGCTCGGCATCTCCTGCTCCATGAAGACGATCTTCGCGGTCCCGTCGCCGTTGTCCTCGGCCTTGACGTTCTCCTCGGTGAACATGCTCTTCATCGAGGGGTCGATGGAATCGCCGAGCTGCTTCTCGAGAGTGCTGCCGCAGGCCTCGAGAGCCTGTCCGGACACCGCATCGCCGGTGGTCGGATCGACCATGAGCGCGCAGGCACCTTCGCCGTCGCCGTCGGCCGCCTTGCCCATGAAGTCGATGAACGTCGTGCTCGCAGCCGAGAGGTCCTCCTCGGACAGCGGGCCGGAGGCGGCGGCGTCGTCACCGGCGTCCTCGCTCTCAGCGCCGCCCTCGTCGGAGGCGCTGTCCTCGGCGGCGGCCGCGTCGTCCCCGGCCTCCTCGGCGGCGCTGGCGGCCTCGGTGGTCTTCTCCTCCGGCGCGGCGGCGTCGTCGGAGCTGCCGCCGCACGCGGCGGCGCCGAGCACCACGGCCAGGCTTCCGAGCACGACGGCCCCGCGGCGGGCGTTCCTGCGGATCATGGTGGTCATCGGTGTTCCCTGTTCCCCGGAGGGACCCACCTTCTGTGCGTCCCCTGTGAGCGTTACCCTGCCACAGCCCTGCGGGCGCCCACCATGGGGAGAGGTCCCCACGTCCCTCGCCGCGCGGGCACAATGGGAGCCGTCCGTCACCGACCCGCCCAGGAGACCCCGTGAGCAGCGCCCCGACACCCCCGACCTCCGGCCCGGCCAAGATCCGCCTGCGCCACCTGCTGGACGCGAAGGAGCGCGGTCGCCCGTTCACGATGCTCACCGCGTACGACCAGATCTCCGCGCAGGTCTTCGAGGCCGCCGGCATCGACGTGCTGCTTGTGGGCGACTCGGTGGGCACCGCCGTGCTCGGGTACTCCTCGACCACGTCGACCACCCACCAGGACATGCTGACCTTCACGGGCGCGGTCGCCCGCAGCGTCCACCGCCCGCTGGTCGTCGCGGACCTCGCCTTCGGCACCTACCAGACCGGACCCGAGGACGCCGTGCGCCACGGCGTCGAGCTGATCCGGGCGGGCGCCGAGGCCGTGAAGCTCGAGGGCGGCCACGAGATCGTGCCGCAGGTGCGGGCGCTCGTCGCCGCGGGGATCCCCGTCATCGGCCACCTGGGCTTCACGCCGCAGTCCGTGAACGCCCTCTCCGGGCATCGCGTCCAGGGCCGGGAGACCGCCGGGGCCGATCAGCTCGCCGACGACGCCATCGCGCTCCAGGAGGCCGGGGTCTCCGCGATCGTGCTCGAGCTCGTGCCCGCCGCCGTCGCCGCCCGCATCACCGAGGTGGTCGCGGTGCCGACGATCGGGATCGGCGCCGGCCCCGACTGCGACGGCCAGGTGCTCGTGTGGCAGGACATGGCCGGCCTCTCCGGCTTCGAGGGCCGCTTCGTGCGCACCTTCGCGCACCTGCGCGGTCAGCTGCAGACCGCGGCGGAGGAGTACCGCGCCGCGGTCACCTCCCGCGCCTACCCGGGCCCGGAGCACTCCTTCGAGTGACCCCGGGCCGGGAGGGCCGAACCGCGGAGGTCAGTCCTCCGCGTCCCAGGCCGCGTCGTCGCGGTCCCAGGACTCGTTGCGCGCGGCGGCCTTCTCGAGCGCGTGCTGCGCCTCCTCGCGGGAGGCGTAGGGACCCATCAGCTGGCTCCCCGGGGACTGGTGCCCCTCCTCGACCTGCTTCGTGTCCAGGTTGTAGTAGAACGGCGTGGGCTCGCTCACGGTGTGCTCCTTCCCAGAGCTGAGAGGATGGTGCCCATGACTGTAGAGCAGGAATGGATCCGTCCGGAGGGACGCGCGGAGCTGGTGCCCGGCGAGCTCTCCCCCCGTCGCAGCGTGCCCGCGAGCATCGAGCGCCCCGAGTACGTCGGCAAGGACGAGGCGGTCTCCGACTCCGGTCCCTACGTCCAGACGCCCGACGTCATCGCCCGCGTCCGCGAGGCCTCCCGCGTCGCGGCCCTCGCCCTGCAGGCCGCCGGCGAGGCCGCGCGCCCCGGGGTGACGACCGATGCGATCGACGCGGTCGTCCACGAGGTGCTCCTCTCCGAGGGCGCGTACCCCTCGACCCTCGGCTACCTCGGTTTCGAGAAGTCCTGCTGCACGAGCCTCAACGAGGTCATCTGCCACGGCATCCCGGACTCGACGGTCATGGAGGAGGGCGACATCCTCAACGTCGACGTCACCGCCTTCCTGCACGGCGTGCACGGCGACACCAACGCCACCTTCCGGGTGGGCGAGGTCGACCCGCGCGTCGACGAGCTCGTCACCCGCTCCGAGGAGGCGATGATGCGCGGCATCCGCGCCGCGAAGCCCGGCCGCGAGGTCAACGTCATCGGCCGGGTCATCGAGAAGTACGTGCGCCGCTTCGGCTACGAGTCGGTGCACGACTACACCGGTCACGGCGTCGCAGAGGGCTTCCACAACGGGCTGGTCATCCCCCACTACGACTCGGCCCCCCTGTTCGACGACGTCATCGCGGAGGGCATGACCCTCACGGTCGAGCCGATGGTCACGCTCGGCTCGCAGGCGTGGGAGCAGTGGGACGACGGCTGGACCGTCGTCACCCGCGACCGCGGCTTCACCGCGCAGTTCGAGCACACCCTCGTCATCAACGAGGACGGGCCGGAGCTGCTCACCGTCGTCTGAGCGGGCCGACGGGCAGGACGGGGTCCGTGCCGCGGGGAGATCTTCGGCATACTGTCCCTCGCGGCCGCCCGTCGGACGGCCCCGGACCCGGCGGACCGGGACGAGGACCCATCGTGAGCTCTGACAAGCAGAAGACGGCCTTCGGCATCGACATCGGCGGCAGCGGCATCAAGGGCGCCCCCGTCGATCTGCGCAAGGGGAAGCTCGCCGCGGACCGCGTGCGCATCCCGACCCCGCAGCCGTCGCTCCCCGATGCTGTCGCGGACACCGTCCGCGACCTCCTGGACTCCTTCGACGTCCCCGCCGGCATGCCGGTGGGCGTCACCTTCCCGGCGGTCATCCAGCACGGGATCGCCCGCACCGCGGCGAACGTGGACGACTCCTGGATCGGCACGGACGCCGACGCCCTGTTCACCGAGCGCACCGGCCACGACGTGTTCGTGGTCAACGACGCGGACGCCGCCGGCATCGCCGAGGCCGAGTTCGGCGCGGCCCGCAAGCAGAAGGGCGTCGTCATCGTGACCACGCTCGGCACCGGCGTGGGCAGCGCGGTGTTCAACGACGGCGAGCTCGTCCCCAACACGGAGCTCGGGCACGTGCTGCTCCATGACATGGACGCCGAGAAGTACATGGCGGACTCCGCCCGGGACCGCGAGGACCTCGACTGGAAGACCTGGGCGGCGCGGCTGCAGGAGTACTACGCGCACATCGAGTTCCTCTTCAGCCCTGACCTGTTCGTCGTGGGCGGCGGCGTCTCCAAGCACCACGAGAAGTACCTGCCGCTGCTGGACCTGAAGACCCCGATCGTGCCCGCGAAGCTGCGCAACGAGGCCGGGATCATCGGCGCCGCGGCGCTGGCCCGCAAGGAGGCCAAGCGGGCGAAGAAGGCGGCATCCTCGGACTGAGGACCGACGTCGACGACGAGGAACGGGCCCGGACGCTCTCGCGTCCGGGCCCGTCCATGTCGAGCGGACCAGCCGGCCTGTAAGCCGGGTTCTGTGTTCGACAGTCATCCCTCTCGGATCGCCGTTGCCGACGACCTCCAGCGGTCCACCCGGACGCTCGGGCTGGCACCCTCGAACGCGCCCTGTCCGACCTTGCTCCCGGTGGGGTTTACCGTGCCGGCCTCGTCACCGAGACCGCGGTGGTCTCTTGCACCACCCTTTCACCCTTACCGCCCCGCCCGAGGGCGGGGAGGCGGTCTGCTCTCTGTGGCACTGTCCCGCGGATCACTCCGGGTGGGCGTTACCCACCACCGTGCCAGGCGGAGCCCGGACTTTCCTCGGCCCCGCACGAGTGCGGGGACGCGACTGCCCGGCCGACTGGTCCGCCCAGGATCCTACGCCCGCGCACCCGTCCCCTGCGCCGGGTCCGGTCGCGGCGTGCGCAAGCCCTCTGCCCCGCCTGCCGGCCCGGACGCCGCGGCCCGGGACAATGGACGGGTGCTGATGCTGCTGCCGCCCTCCGAGACGAAGACCCGCCCCGCCGACGGGAGCGCACCGCTGGATCCGTCGGCGCTCGCCCACCCGGAGCTGGCCCGGGCGCGGGAGACGATGCTGCGGGCGGCGCGGCGCACCGCCGAGGGGCGCGACGGCGGGGAGCGCCTCGGCGTGCCCGCCTCCTCCCCCGAGCTCGTGGCGCGGATGGCCGCGATCCACGAGGAGCCCGCGGGGCCGGCCCTCTCCGTCTACTCCGGGGTGCTCTACGACCAGCTCTCCGCCGGGGCGGTGATCCCCGAGGACCGGCGGGTGCTCGTCATGAGCGCCCTGCTCGGCGTCGTCGACGCCGCCGGGGACCACGTGCCCGCCTACCGGCTCTCCGCCGGGTCGCGCGTGCAGCGCCTCGGAGCGGCCGGGCCCTGGTGGTCCACCCACCTGAAGCCGCTGCGCACGCGCCTGCTCGAGGAGACCGGGGCAGGGCCCTCGCCGCTCGTCGTCGACTCCCGCTCGGGGGCGTACCGCTCGATGCTCCCGCTGCGCAGCGGGCACGGGGCGCGGGTTCTGCAGGTCGCGCCCGTGCAGGAGCGGGGAGGCGCGCGGAAGGTGATCTCGCACGACGCGAAGCACTACCGCGGGATCGTCACCCGGGAGCTGATCGCCGCCCCGGAGCTGCCCGGCGACCCGGACGCCCTCGTGGACCTGCTGCGCGAGCGTCTCGCCGCGGTGCCGGGCATCGCCGGTGCGCCGCTCGGCGTCGAGCTCGACGGGGATCAGCTCGTGGTCGTCGACCCGGTGGGCTGAGGCCCCTCCCCCGATCCGCCGGGGCCCTCCGCGCCGCCGTCGTCCTCCGTGGCACCGTCGGCCGCCTCCGCCGCATCGATCGCGGCGCGCAGACGCTCCCGCACCTCCGCGATCCGGCCCCGGGCGTCGATCCGCCGCGCCCGCGGGCGGATCTCCTCGATCCGCTCGAGCGAGGCGATCAGCTGCGGCGCATCCGTCGGCCCGGCGAGGGCGCTGTTCACCGCGTGCTCGGGCCGGTCCGGCCGCTCCGCACGGGCCGCGAGCCGGGCCGCGAGCACGGGGGCGTCGAGGTCGAGCACGAGCTCGTGGAAGCGGGCGCCGTGGCGGCGGGCCGCCTCCTCGAGCGCCGCGGGGAACTCGGGCCGGGCGAGGTACTGCCCGAGCACCGCATCGGCGCCGGCGGCGAGCTGCGCCTCGACGAGCGCGAGGGCGAGCTCCCGTGCCCGGAGCCCGGCCCGCTGCGGGTCGCCGGGCCACGAGCCGAGGCCG
The DNA here is from genome assembly GCF_024860185.1 of Brachybacterium sp. NBEC-018. Classification (NCBI taxonomy): domain Bacteria; kingdom Bacillati; phylum Actinomycetota; class Actinomycetes; order Micrococcales; family Dermabacteraceae; genus Brachybacterium; species Brachybacterium sp. NBEC-018. Next base: position 2,556,990 of record NZ_CP100650.1, on the reverse strand, counting down.
TGCTTGATCTGGTCGACGTCGATCGCGAGCGCATCGGGGTCGCCCGCGACGAGCTCCCGGGCGAGCGTGGACTTCCCGCTCCCGGGCGCGCCGTTGAGGAGGACCAGGCGGGCCACGGCTCAGCCCGCGCGCCCGGTCCAGGGATCGGTGGTGCGCGCGGAGACGGCCACCTCGAGACCGGGAAGGGCCGTGGTCAGCAGCTCCTGGGCGAGCGGGAGCCACAGGGCCTCGCTCGCGGCGTGCGGCACGTCCACGAGCGCCGGCACCGCGAGCGGATCCGCCGCGGACTCCACGTGCTCGAGGGCCGGATGGTGGCGAAGGTCCGAGGTGACGTAGGCGTCCGCCCCCGCCGCGGCGGCGTCGGCGAGGAAGGAGTCCCCCGCGCCGGGGCAGACGGCGAGCGTGCGGACGACGCGGCCCGGATCGCCGGTGCGGAGGATCCCGCGGGCCGTCGCGGGGACGATCCCGGCGATCCGCTCGCTCAGCGCGGCGACGCTCATCGGTGCCGGGAGCGTGCCCACGGCGCCCAGGCCGAAGCGGACGGAGCCGTGTGCGGCGCTCTCGCGGGCACCCGTGTCCTGTCCCTCGCCGCCGCCCAGCGGTCGTGCATCCTGCAGGTCAAGCGCCCGGATCCAGGCGCCCACCGTGCCGAGGGTCGAGCGGTCCACGTTGGTGTGCCCGCACCACAGGCCCACGCCCGCGCGCAGGAGTGCGGTGACGACCGCGCCCTTGCCGTCCTCGGCGGGCAGGAAGCTCGCGCCGCGCAGCAGCAGCGGATGGTGGGTGACGAGCAGCTGGTGGCCGCCGTCGATCGCCTCGCGGGCCACGTCGAGGGTCGGGTCGACGGCGAGCAGCACGGAGCGCACCGGGGCCGGCCGCTCGCCCAGCACGAGGCCGGCGCGGTCCCAGTCCTCCGACCAGGAGAGCGGGTAGGCCCCCTCGAGGACGCCGACGACGTCGCCGAGCACCGGGGCGCCCATCAGGCGCCCAGCACGCGGGTCTCGACCAGCGCGGCCTGGAACGCCTTCCAGGACATGAGCACGCACTTCACCCGGTTGGGGAACTTCGCGGCGCCCACCAGCGCGATGCCGTCACCGATGATCTCCTCGTCCCCGGCCTGCTTGCCGCGGGCGTGCATGACCTGGTCCATGTGGGCGGCGATCGGCTCGATCTCGGCAAGCGTGCGCCCGATGAGCAGGTCGCTCATGATCGAGGCGGAGGAGCGGCTCATCGCGCAGCCCGTCGCGTCGTAGGAGACGTCCTCGACGCGCACGGCGCCGTCCTCCCCGGTGCCGAGGTGCACGCGCAGGGTGATCTCGTCGCCGCAGGTGGGGTTCACGTGGTGGACCTCGGCGTCGAAGGGCTCGCGCAGACCCGCGTGCAGCGGGCGCTTGTCGTGCTCGAAGATGATGTCGGTGTACAGGGAGGTGAGATCCATGGGGTCTCCGATCACTCGAAGCGGGCGAAGAAGTCGATGACGGCGCCCATGCCCTCGACGAGCGCATCGACCTCCTCCGGCGTGGTGTAGACGGAGAAGGTGGCCCGCGTGGTGCCGGGCACGCCGTAGCGGCGGTGCAGCGGCCAGGCGCAGTGGTGGCCCACCCGCACCTCGACACCGCGGGAGTCGAGCACCTGGCCCACGTCGTGGGGGTGGCGCCCCTCGAGGACGAAGGACACGGCGCCCACCCGGTCCGGACCGGGGCCAGGGCCCAGGACCCGCACCCCGGGGAGGGCGGCGAGGCCCCGCACGGCGCGGTCGGTGAGCTCGCGCTCGTGGGCGGCGACCGCGTCCATGCCGAGCGCGGAGAGGTAGTCGCAGGCGGCGGCGAGACCGACGGCCTGGGAGATCATCGGGGTCCCCGCCTCGAAGCGGGCCGGCGGCTCGGCGTAGGTCGTGCGCTCCATGGTCACGGTCTCGATCATGGATCCGCCGGTGATGAAGGGCGGCAGCTGCTCGAGGATCTCGAGGCGGCCCCAGAGCGCTCCGATCCCCGTCGGCCCCAGCATCTTGTGCCCGGAGAACGCGGCGAGGTCAACGCCGAGGCCCGGCAGGTCCACGCTCATGTGGGGCACGGACTGGCACGCGTCGAGCACCACGAGCGCGCCCACGGCGTGGGCGGCCTCGGCGAGCTCGGCGACGGGGTTCACGGTGCCCAGCACGTTGGACTGGTGGGTCAGGGCGAGCACCTTGGTGCGCTCGGTGAGGAGGGAGCCGAGGTCGGAGAGGTCCAGCTGGAAGTCCTCGCCCAGCGGGATCCAGCGCAGCGTGGCGCCCGTGCGGCGCGCGAGCTCCTGCCAGGGCACGAGGTTCGCGTGGTGCTCCATCTCGGTCACGAGGATCTCGTCGCCCTCGCGCACCCGCAGCCGCTCCGGCGTCGAGGCGTCCCCGTTGCCCAGCGAGTAGGCGACGAGGTTCAGCGCCTCGGTCGCGTTCTTCGTGAACGCGATCTCCTCGGGTCGCGCGGCGCCGACGAAGCCGGCGACGGTCTCCCGCGCGGTCTCGTAGGCGTCGGTCGCGGCCTCGGCGAGACGATGGGCCCCGCGCTTGACGGCAGCGTTGTCGTGCCGCAGGAAGGCGACCTCGGCGTCGATGACCTGCTGGGGGCGTTGAGCGGTCGCTCCGGAGTCCAGGTAGATCAGCGGGGTCGTCTCGTCGAGCCGGCGGCCGAGGATCGGGAAGTCCTCCCGGATCCGGGCCACGTCGAGCGGGGACGGGACGGTGGACGCCTGCGGCGCGGTCATGCGGTGCCTTCCCATAGGGGACCTTGGGGGTCCTCCAGTATAGGAACGGGAGGCGCCGTCGGCGGTCCCGGGGTCGGGCATGCCACGTCGGGCTCATCCGCGGTCACGCGCACCGAGCGACGTGCATCGCGGGCACCCGTCGGACCCGTGCGGGACACGAGCAGGGCGGGGATGCCAGACTGGGCTCGTGGGCACCGTCATCCTCATCGTCTTCGCGATCGCCATCGTCACCACGCTGGTGGTGATGATCCCGCGCACCGTGCGCGCCCTGCGCGCCGACGCGGCGCGACCCCGATCGGAGCGAGAGCGGGAGCGCGACTCCCGCTCCGCCGTCATCTGGCTGCTCGTGGTCGTGATCGTCGTCGGGGCGCTGTGCCTGGCCTATCTGCTGACGCGCAGCGCCTGAGCGCGAGCGCCCTCACGGCGCGGCTGCGCGCCTCCGGCAGCGTCTTCGCCGAGGAGGAGGCGCAGCTGCTCCTCTCCCGGGCCCGCTCCGCCGAGGAGCTCGAGGAGCTCACCGCGCACCGGATCGCCGGGGCCATGCTCGAGCACGTGGTGGGCGAGGTCGAGTTCTGCGGGCTGCACCTGCCGCTCGGCCCCGGCTGCTTCGTGCCCCGGCGCCGCACGCGCCTGCTCGCCCGGCTCGCGGTCGCCGCCCTGCGCGGTCACCCCGCCTCGCCTCGCGGCCCACGGTTCGTCGAGGCCTGCTGCGGCATCGCCCCGATCGCCGCGGTCGTGCACCGCGCGCTGCCCTCGGTCTCCCTGGGCGTGGCGGACGTGGACCCGGTCCCGCTCGACCACGCACGCCGCCACCTGCCGCCCACGGCGGGGGTGCACCGCGGGGACCTGCTCGATGCGCTCCCGGCGTCGCTGCGCGGCGCGGTCGACGTGATCGCGGCGGTCACCCCCTACGTCCCGACCACGGCGCTGCCGCTCCTCCCCCGCGAGGTGCGCGAGCACGAGAGCGAGCTCGCGGTGCACGGCGGGGAGGACGGGCTGGACATCGCGCGGCGGCTCGTGACCGAGGCGCCGACCTGGCTCGCCCCGGGCGGGATGCTGCTGCTCGAGCTGCACCGGGAGCAGGCCGCCCTGCTCGCACGGGAGGCATCGGATCCGGCGCTCACGGCCCGGTTCCACGGCGCGCTCGACGGACGCACCGGAGTGCTCGCCCTGCGTCGAGGGTGCTGATCGGGTGGGTCGTGAGGGGTTCGAACCCCCGACATCCACGGTGTAAACGTGGCGCTCTACCGGCTGAGCTAACGACCCCGTCGGGGCGGGGCCCCGTGGGCGCCGCCCCGGGAGGGCGGCGCCGGTGGATCACTGACGGGAGGCGAGGCGGGTGCCGGTCCAGTCCGCGGCGAGGCTCACGGTGCTCATGACGCGCAGGCCCGCGGTGCCCGCGGCTTCCTGGACCTCGCCGGGGGTGACGTGGCCGTCACGGCCGGCCTTGGGCAGCAGCAGCCAAATCGGACCGCCCGCGGTGAGGGTGGTCAGGGTGTCGACGAGGGCGTCGGTGAGGTCGCCGTCCTCCTCGCGCCACCACATGATGACGGCGTCGACGATCTCCTGGCAGTCCTCGTCCTCGAGCTCCTCGCCGATGGCGTCCTCGATCGCGTCCCGCAGATCGAGGTCGACGTCGTCGTCGTACCCGAACTCCTGCACGATCTGCCCCGTCGAGAGGGCCATCACCTCTACGGGCGAGCTGGTGGCATTGACGTCGGACGACGGTGACAAGAATGGACTCCTCACGGGACGGGGATGGCGGACGGCGCACGAGCGGCACCGGATGCGGAGCGGACGCCCGAGGACGGAGGCCCCGAGGCACTGCTGCGCGCAGGTCGATGCTATCCCACGGCCCGTCGGCACGCATCGGGGAGGGCAGGGACCTTGGTCCGCCGGCTCCACCCGGACCGCGGCGCGTGTCGGGTCTCTCACGGTCCCAGAGGTCGACAGCGCCGTCGGGAGCGGTGCGCACGACGGTAGGCTGGCGGGCACCATGGCCGAAGGTCCGGGCGCACCGTCGCACCATCCGTCGGCTGGTCCGACGCCTCCCGTAGAGAGAAGGACAGTGTGAGTTCGTTCGAGACGCCTCGTCCCATCGGTATCAACCTGCCCAGCCATGCGCAGGATCCTGATCCCGAGGAGACGCGGGAGTGGCTGGACTCCTTCGACGGCCTCGTGGAGCAGCGCGGTGAGGACCGCGCCTCCGAGATCGTCCAGAACCTCATCCAGCATGCCCGCCACCAGGATCTCCATCTGCCGGATTCGCTGACGACGGACTACGTCAACACGATCCCGGCGGATCAGCAGCCCGAGTACCCCGGCGACCTCCGCCTCGAGCGCGAGATCCGCGACATCAACCGCTGGAACGCGGCGATGATCGTCCATCGCGCCCAGCGCCCCGGCGTCTCCGTCGGCGGCCATCTCTCGAGCTACGCCTCGATCGCGACGATGTACGAGGTGGGCTTCAACCACTTCTTCCGCGGCCGCGACCACGAGGGCGGCGGCGACCACGTCTTCTTCCAGGGCCACGCCTCCCCCGGCATCTACGCCCGCGCCTTCCTCCAGGGCCGCCTCACCCAGGAGCAGCTCGACGGGTTCCGACAGGAGAAGTCCAGCCCCGTCGGCATGCCCTCCTACCCGCACCCGCGGGCGATGCAGGACTTCTGGGAGTTCCCGACGGTCTCGATGGGCATCGGCCCGGTCAACGCGATCGAGCAGGCCTCCTTCGACAAGTACCTCCACAACCGCGGCCTCAAGGACACCTCCCAGCAGCACACCTGGGCGTTCCTCGGCGACGGCGAGATGGACGAGGTCGAGTCCCGCGGCGCGCTGCACATCGCTGCCAAGGAGCACCTCGACAACCTCACCTTCGTCGTGAACTGCAACCTGCAGCGCCTCGACGGCCCGGTGCGCGGCAACGGCAAGATCATCCAGGAGCTCGAGGCGCAGTTCCGCGGTGCGGGCTGGAACGTCATCAAGGTGATCTGGGGCGCGGGCTGGGACCCGCTGCTCGAGGCCTCCGACGACGGCGCCCTCATCGACCTCATGAACTCCACCCCGGACGGCGACTTCCAGACCTACCGGGCGGAGAACGGCGGCTTCATCCGCGACAACTTCTTCGGGCGCGACCCGCGCACGAAGGCGCTCGTCGAGGACATGTCCGACGACGACATCTGGTGGAAGCTCAACCGCGGCGGCCACGACACCCGGAAGATCCACGCCGCCTTCCAGGCCGCGATGGACCACAAGGGCCAGCCCACGGTGATCCTCGCGCACACCATCAAGGGCTACCGCCTGGGCAAGAGCTTCGCGGGCCGCAACGCGACCCACCAGATGAAGAAGTTCACCCTCGAGGACCTCAAGGCCCTCCGCGACACGCTGAACATCCCGTTCACCGACGAGCAGCTCGAGGCCGGCAGCGTCTACGACGCCCCGCTCTACGTGCCCGAGCCCGACTCCGAGGTCATGCGCTACTTCGAGTCCCGTCGCGCCGAGCTCGGCGCGGTGCCCTCGCGCCGCACCGAGCACACCCCGCTGCCGATGCCCGAGGAGAAGGTCTGGGAGGTCGCCAAGCGCGGCTCCGGCAAGCAGGAGATCGCCACGACCATGGCGCTCGTGCGACTGCTCAAGGACCTGCTGCGCGATAAGCAGAGCGGCAAGCGCTGGGTGCCGATCATCCCCGACGAGGCGCGCACCTTCGGCATGGACTCGCTGTTCCCGACGGCGAAGATCTACAACCCCGACGGCCAGAACTACCTCTCGGTGGACCGCGACCTGCTCCTGGCCTACAAGGAGTCGGTGCAGGGCCAGATCAAGCACATGGGCATCAACGAGATCAGCTCGACCTCCGCGTTCACCGCGGCGGGCACCTCGTACTCCACCCATGACCTGCCGATGATCCCGCTCTACATCTTCTACTCGATGTTCGGCTTCCAGCGCACCGGCGACTTCTTCTGGGCGGCCGGGGACCAGATGGCGAAGGGCTTCGTGATCGGCGCGACCGCCGGCAAGACGACCCTCGCCGGCGAGGGCCTCCAGCACATGGACGGCCACTCCCCGATCCTCGCCTACACCAACCCGGGCGCGGTCATCTACGACCCGGCGTACGGCTACGAGATCGGGCACATCCTGCGCGACGGCCTGCAGCGCATGTACGGGGAGGACGAGACCCGCCTCCAGGAGGTCTTCTACTACCTCACCGTCTACAACGAGCCGATCGTGCAGCCGGCCGAGCCCGAGGGGCTCGACGTCGAGGGCCTGCTCAAGGGCATGTACCTGCTCGAGGGCGCCGCGGAGGGCGAGGGCCCCGAGGTCCAGCTGCTCTCCTCCGGCGTCGGCGTGCCGTGGGCCCGCCACGCCCGCGAGATCCTCGCCGAGGACTGGGGCGTGCGTGCGAGCGTGTGGTCCGTGACCTCCTGGACGGAGCTGCGCAAGGAGGCCCTCGAGGCGGAGAAGCACAACCTGCTCCACCCCGAGGACCAGCGCACCCCGTGGATCTCCACCCGCCTGCAGGGCGTGACCGGGCCGTTCGTCGCCTCGAGCGACTACGACTTCCTGGTCCCGGACCTCATCCGCGAGTGGGTCCCGGGCAGCTACGGCGTGCTCGGCGCCGACGGCTGGGGCTTCTCCGACACCCGCCCCGCCGCGCGCCGGTTCCTCAAGATCGACGCCCACTCGATGGTCGTCAAGGCGCTCCAGCTGCTGGCCCGCGAGGGCAAGGTCGATCCGTCCCTGGTGCGCCAGGCGATCGACAAGTACGACCTCACCGACGTGAACGCCGGCCAGTCCGGCTCCTTCGGCGGCGAGTCCTGACATCGACGGGCCGTCCGTCCCCTCGGGGGCGGGCGGCCCGTCGCCGTCCCCGCACGCGGTCGCGCACCGGCGCCGCCGCTCCCCCTGCACCACCCGTCGTCCCCTCATCCGGAGGTCTCCCCGTGCTCGCGATCGTCTGCCCCGGCCAGGGCGCCCAGAAGCCCGGCTTCCTCGAGCCCTGGCTCGACCTGCCCGGCGTCCGTGAGCGCCTCGAGGCGCTCTCCGTCCCCGCCGGCATCGACCTCGTCGCCCACGGCACCGTCTCGGACGCGGACACGATCCGCGACACCGCGGTCGCCCAGCCGCTCCTCGTCGCCGCCGGCATCATCGCGGCCGCGGAGCTGCTCTCCCCCGCCGATCTCCCGGCCCCGGACCTCCTCGCCGGGCACAGCGTCGGCGAGCTCACCGCCGCGGCCGTCTCCGGGGCGCTCTCCGACGAGGACGCCCTGCGGCTCGTCGCCGTCCGCTCCCGCGCCATGGCCGACGACGCCGCGAAGGAGCCGACCTCCATGGCCGCGGTCGTCGGCGGGGTGCGCGAGGAGGTGCTCGCGGCGATCGAGCGCCACGGGCTGCACCCGGCCAACCTCAACTCCGCCGGACAGGTCGTCGCGGCGGGCGCCGTCGACGCCGTCGCCGCCCTCGCCGAGGACGCCCCCGCGCGCGCCCGCGTGATCCCGCTGCAGGTCGCCGGTGCGTTCCACACCCCGTACATGGCGGACGCCCGGGACGCCGTGGCCGCCTTCGCCCCGGAGCTCGCGCCGGCCGCTCCCGCGACGCCGCTCGTCTCCAACGCGGGCGGTGAGCTCGTCACCGACGGCGGCCGCTACCTCGAGCTGATCGTCGGTCAGGTCGCCTCCCCCGTGGACTGGGAGGCCTGCATGGCCACGCTCAAGGAGCGCGGCGTCACCGGCATCATCGAGGTCGCCCCCGCGGGCACCCTCACCGGTCTCGCGAAGCGCGAGCTGAAGGGCGTGGCGCTCGCGAACCTCAACGTGCCCGCGGACCTCGAGGCCGCGCGCGCCCTCGTGCGCGAGCACGCGGGCGTCGCCCCGACGACCGGGGAGGCCTGAGCGATGGCGATCTCCCTGCGCTCCCGCCCCACCGTCCCCGGCTCCCGGGTCCTCGCCTACGGGGCGGCCCGCGGCGACCTCGTGGTCCCCAACGACGACCTCGTGGGTCCCATCGACTCCTCCGACGAGTGGATCCGCCAGCGCACCGGCATCGTCACGCGGCACCGCGCGAGCGCCGAGCTCGGGGTGAAGGACCTCGCCCTCACCGCGGGTCGCGAGGCGCTCGAGCGCTCCGGCATCGTGATCGACGAGCTCGACGCGATCATCGTCTCGACGATCTCCTTCCCGTACCCCACGCCCTCCCTCGCGACCTGGCTCGCGGGGCAGCTCGGGCGTCCCGACGTCATCGCCTACGACATCTCGGCGGCCTGCGCGGGCTTCGCCTACGGGATCGGCCAGGCGGACTCCCTCGTGCGCTCCGGCTCCGCCCGGAACGTGCTCGTCATCGGTGCGGAGAAGCTCTCCGACTTCGTCGACCCCACCGATCGCTCGATCAGCTTCCTGCTGGGCGACGGTGCCGGCGCCGCGGTCGTGGGTGCGAGCGAGCAGCCGCTGATCGGCCCCACCGTGTGGGGCAGCGACGGGGACAACTGGTCCACGATCCGCATGACCGGCTCGCTCACGGAGTTCCGCGACGGCACGGGTCCCTGGCCCACGCTCGAGCAGGACGGCCGCACCGTGTTCCGCTGGGCCGTGTGGCACACCGCGAAGAAGATCCGGGAGATGCTCGAGCTGAGCGGTCTCACGATCGAGGACGTCGACGTGTTCGTGCCGCACCAGGCGAACATGCGCATCGTCGACGAGCTCGCGAAGCAGCTCGCGCTGCCCGAGCGCGTCGTCATCGGGCGGGACATCGCGGAGACCGGGAACACCTCGGCCGCGTCGATCCCGCTCGCGACCCATCGTCTGCTCGAGGAGGGCGCCGCGAGCAGCGGCGACGTCCTCGTGCAGTTCGGCTTCGGCGCGGGCCTCGCCTACGCCGGCCAGGTGATCGTGCTCCCCTGAGCACCCGCCACCCGGTGCGGCATGTCGTGACCGTCACGCCGCGCCGGACCACCTGGGACATCACCGCTCGGACACCGTCCGTCGCGGGTAGTCTGTCCCCGCCAGAGAAACCGACCCACAAGGAGCACCCATGGCCAGCACCGAGAACGAGATCCTCGAGGGCCTCGCCGAGATCGTCAACGAGGAGACCGGTGTCGCCACGGAGGACGTCAAGCTCGACAAGTCCTTCACCGACGACCTCGACATCGACTCCATCTCGATGATGACCATCGTCGTCAACGCCGAGGAGAAGTTCGACGTCCGCATCCCCGACGAAGAGGTCAAGAACCTCGTCACCGTCGGCGACGCCGTCACCTACATCGCGGGCGCCCAGTCCTGACCCGCTCCTGGCGCCCGGGGCCCCAGGTCCCGGGCGTCGCTGCACCCCGCCCCTTCCCGTCCCCGTCGTTCCGGAGGTCCAGATGACCGCTCCTCGCCCCCGTGTCGCCGTCACCGGTCTCGGCACCGTCAACCCCCTCGGCGGCGATATCGCCACCACCTGGGAGAACGCGCTCAAGGGCACGTCGACGGCCCATACCCTCGACAACGACTGGAAGGAGCGCTACGGCCTCGCAGTGGACTTCGCGTGCGAGGTCACGATCGACCCGTTCGACGTGCTCGCCCGTCCCGAGGCGAAGAAGCTCGACCCCTCCGGCCAGTTCGCCCTCATCGCCGCGCGCGAGGCATGGTCCGACGCCGGCACCCCCGAGGTGCCCGGTGAGCGCCTCGGCGTCGTCATCGGCACCGGCATCGGCGGCGTCTGGACGATCCTGGACCAGTGGGACGTGGTCCGCGAGCGCGGCGCCCGCCGCGTGAACCCCTTCACCGTCCCGATGCTCATGGCGAACTCCTCGAGCGCGCACATCGAGATCGAGCTCGGCGCGAAGGCCGGGGCGCACACCCCCGTCTCCGCCTGCGCCTCCGGCGCGGAGGCCGTCGCCCAGGGCTTCGACATGATCCGCTCCGGCCGGGCCGACGTGGTCGTCGTGGGCGGCACCGAGTCCTGCGTGCACCCGCTGCCGCTCGCCGGCTTCGCGAACATCCGCGCGCTCTCGACGCGGACCGACGATCCCGAGCACGCCTCCCGTCCCTACGACACCGATCGCGACGGCTTCGTCCTCGGTGAGGGCGCGGCCGTGCTCGTGCTCGAGTCCGAGGAGCACGCCGCCGCCCGCGGGGCGCGCGTCTACGCCTACGTGGCCGGCCGCGGCATGGCCTCGGACGCGCACCACATCTCCGCCCCCTCCGCGGAGGGCCAGGCCCGCGCGGTGCGCGAGGCGCTCGAGGACGCCGGTCTCGAGGCGGCGGACGTCAAGCACGTCAACGCCCACGGCACCTCGACGCCGCTCGGCGACATCGGCGAGCTGAACGCCGTCTCGCAGGCACTCGACGGCGTCACCGACCAGCTCGTCGTCACCTCGACGAAGTCGATGACCGGTCACCTGCTGGGCGGCGCGGGAGCGCTCGAGTCGGTCTTCTCCGTGCTCGCGGCGCACCACCGCATCGCCCCGCCGACGATCAACATCGAGAACCTCGATCCCGAGACCCCGATGCGGATCGCCCAGAACGCGCCGGCGGAGCTCCCCTCGGGTGATCTCGCGGTGCTGAACAACGCCTTCGGGTTCGGCGGTCACGACGTGGCCGTCATGTTCACCAGCGCCTGACACGACCGTCGACGAGAAGCGCCCCGCCCCGGTGTGATCCGGGCGGGGCGCTTCGTCGTGCTGGAGGGGAGAGCTGGGGGCGTTCCGCTGCCGCAGGGCCACGGGAGGGATGCGACAGTCCCGGCGGTCCCCGCAGGAGGCGGGACGGTTCAGCCCACGCGGTGGAGCCAGCGCATCGGGGCGCCCTCGGCGCCGTGCCGGTAGATCTCGAGCTCCTCGTCCCAGGGCTCGCCGAGCGCGATGCCGAGCTCGCGGCGCAGGGCCGTGGGATCCGCGCCCGCCCGCTCCATCGCGCCGCGCACCTGGTCCTCACCGAGCACGGTGTTGCCGGCGCGATCGGTCATGGCGTAGTGGATGCCGAGGTCGGGGGTGCAGCTCCAGCGGGAGCCGTCCTCCTGGGTGGTGGCCTCCTGGGTCACCTCGAAGCGCACCTCGTGCATGCCGCGCAGGGCGCTCACGAGGCGGGCGCCGGTGTCCTCCCGGCCGCGCCAGGTCATCTCGCCGCGGAGCATGCCGCGGTGGGCGGGCTGCTCCTCCCAGCGGATGCGGCACGGCATGCCGAGAACTCCGCTCGCGGCCCACTCGATGTGAGGGGTGAGGGCGCGCGGGGCGGAGTGGATGTGGACAACACCCTGGGTCATCGCGTTCCTTCCGGTCTCCGAGACGTCTTCCCCACGAATCGGCGGACAGGATGCAGGCGGCGATGGACTGCAGGTGGCGGGCCGGGGCCCGGGGACAGACTAGAGGGTCTCGCGGATGGCGCGCAACGCCTGCTTGCGCACGGAGCGCTCGAGGCCGTCGATGTACAGCGCCCCGTCGAGGTGGCCCACCTCGTGCTGGATGAGGCGCGCGATGATCCCCACCCCCTCGAGCTCGATCTCCTGCCCCTCGACGTCCATGCCGACGCAGCGCGCGTAGGCGGAGCGGGTGCGCGGGAACCAGAGGTTCGGGACGGAGAGGCAGCCCTCGTCCCCGTCCTGCTGGTCGTCCGAGAGCTCGACGATGACGGGGTTGAGGATGCAGCCCAGCGGCTGGTCGTGGTCCGGGAGGTTCCAGGAGAAGGCGCGCACCGAGACGCCGATCTGGTTGGCGGCGACGCCCGCGCGGCCCTCGTCGTCGACGGTGTCCACGAGGTCCGTCACGAGGCGGCGCGTGGAGTCGGTGATCTCCCGGACGGGATCGCAGGGGGTGCGCAGCACGGGATCGCCGACGATCCGGATGGGGCGGATGCTCATCGGGCGTCCTCCTCCGTGGCGGTCCCACCCTCGGAGCCGAGGATCCGGTGCGTGACCTCGACCCCCGGGACGATGCTGCGCTCGACAGTGCAGGCGGCGGCGACGGCGCGGCCGAACACCTTCACGACCGCGGCGATCTCCTTCTCGTCCAACCCTTCGAGCGGCAGCTGGATCTCCTCGCCGATGCGGAGGTAGCGGTCCTGCTCGGCGTCAGACTCGTCGTGCGCCCACAGCCGCATCGGGAAGTCCTCACCGAGGCGGCGCGCGAGGGTGCGGTCCGAGCTCATGCCCGCGCAGCCCAGCAGCGCGATCTTCAGCAGCTCGCCGGGGTTGACCTGCCCCTCACCGGAGCCGATGGGGATCTCGACGCCGCGCTGGTTGCGGCCCACGAGGGACCGCTCGCCCACGCGGTCCACCCAGACGCTCGCCTCGGTGACGCCCTCGGGGAGCGGGAAGCTGTCGTGCGGCAGGACCATGGGATCTCCCGGGTGACGGAGGGGCGGGACGGGGAACGAGAACAGCCCCGGCGCTGGGCCGGGGCTGTTCTCGGTGATGCTGGCTCCCGCGACTGGACTTGAACCAGTAACCGTTCGATTAACAGTCGAATGCTCTGCCGATTGAGCTACGCGGGATCGACCTGGACGACTCTAGCAAGCCTCCGGCCTCCTCGCATCCCGAAGAGGCCTCCGACCGGTGACTATGCCCTAAATCACGACTCGGTGGGGCGCAGCACGCCGTCCATCGGGCGCTTCGGGGCGGAAGGGTCGGTGGAGGCCCGGACGAGCAGCTCGGGCTCGATGACCCGGGACTCGAAGGTGCCCGAGCTGCGGTCCCCTCGCGCCGCGACGACCTCGAGCAGGCGGCTCGCCGCGAGGCGCCCGTACTCGACGGCCGAACGTCCGATCGCGGTGATGGGCGGGCGGTGGCTGCGGGCGAGCGGGGAGTCCTCGATGGTCACGACGGCCATGTCCTCGGGGATCGAGCGGCCGGACTCGAGGACGACATGGGCGCCGGCGAGGGCCATCTCGTCGCTGTCGAAGACGATCGCGCTGGGGGCGTCCTCCGCGGTGAGGAGCTCGGCCGTCGCCCGGGCGGCGCCCTCGGCGCCGTAGCCGGCGTCCTGGAGCACGGTGGCGACGCCGAGCTCGGCGCCGACGGCCTCGAAGGCCGCGTCACGCTGCGCGGTGTGGAGGAAGGAGGCGGTGCCCGCGACGCGCGCGACGCGCCGGTGGCCGAGGGAGGCGAGGTGCTCGACGACGAGGCGCACCGCGAGGGCGTCGTCCACGTAGACGGCGGGCAGGCTGCCGTGGTGGCCGGGGCCGCCCACGACCAGCGCGGGCTCGCCGAGGGCCTCGAGGGCGGGGACCCGCGGATCGTCCACCCGCAGGTCCACCATGACGACGCCGTCGACGCGCCGCTGCGCGAACCAGCGGCGGTAGGTCTCGATCTCCGCCTCCGGCGAGTCCACGATCTTCATCTGGAGGGCGTAGTCGCGGGCGCTGAGGACCTCCTGGAGTCCGGCGACGAACGCGCCGAAGAACGCCTCGGCGCCGAGGACGTCCGCCGGGCGGGCGAGCACCATGCCGATCGTCAGCACGGGCGCGCCGGCGAGGGCGCGCGCGGCCGGCGAGGGCTCCCAGGCGAGCTCCTTCGCGATCCCGAGGATGCGCTCGCGCGTGGCGTCGGAGACGCCGGGGCGTCCGTTGACGGCGAGGGACACCGCCGCAGGCGTGACGCCGGCCCGGCGGGCGATGTCCGCGATGGTGACGCGCCGCCGGCGCGGGGACGGCGTGGACGGTGACATGGGATCTCCCCTGGGGCGGCGCCCGGAGGGGCGGCGGACGGCGGATCGTGCTCGCTCCGACGCTACCGGGAAAGGCGGTGCAGACGGGTACTTGAGCGCTATAGTAGACGTCGTCGACCGAGGGGGAGGAGCCCCGTCGGCGATACGGGCCGCGCCCCGTGCTCCTGCCGCCCCGGAAGGACGACGATGTCTGAGGCCACCGTGCCGCTCCCCCGCACCGTGCGCTTCGGCGTCAACCACACCCCGCGGCAGGGGTGGTTCCACTCGTGGCTCGACCTCGACCTCGACGCCGTGGGCGAGGACCTCGCCGCGATCGCCGCCCTCGGGGCGGACCACGTGCGCATCTTCCCGCTGTGGACGCTGCTCCAGCCCAACCGCTCGCTCATCCGCCCCCGCGCGCTCGACGACGTGCGCGCCGTGGTCGACGCCGCCGCGACCGTCGGCCTCGACGTCGTCGTCGACGCGCTCCAGGGTCACCTCTCGAGCTTCGACTTCGTGCCCAGCTGGCTCACCAGCTGGCACCGGCGGAACATGTTCACCGACCCCGAGGTCGTCGCCTCGACCGCGCGCCTCGTCGGCGAGCTCACGGACCGCCTCGCCGGCGCCCCGAACCTGCTCGGCGTGACGATCGGCAACGAGGTCAACCAGTTCTCCGTCTCGAACCACCCGGATCCGGACCCGCTCACCCCCGCCCAGGCGGAGGCCTGGACGCGGACCATGCTCGCCGCCGCGGAGGAGCGCGCGCCCGGCCTCCTGCACACCGTCGCCAACTACGACGCCGCCTGGTTCCTCGACGACCACGCTTTCACCCCCGACCAGTCGGCGACCCTCGGCGCGGCGACCGTCGTGCACAGCTGGGTCTTCGACGGCACCGGTCAGCGCTACGGCGGCCGCTCCCACGAGGTCGCCCACCGCGGCGAGTACTACCTCGAGCTCGCCCGCGGCTTCTCCCGCGAGCCCCGCCGGCCGCTCTGGCTGCAGGAGGTGGGTGCGCCGCGCAACGTCCTCGAGGCGGCGGACGTGCCGTGGTTCGTCGGGCAGACCGTCGCGAACGTCCTGGACTGCCCGGACCTATGGGGCGTCACCTGGTGGTGCTCCCACGACGTCTCCGAGGACCTCGCGGACTTCCCGCCGCTCGAGCACACGCTCGGCCTGTTCGACGCGCAGGGGCGGCTGAAGCCCGCCGGCGCCGCCTTCCGCGACGCGATCGCCGCCGCCGCGGAGGCCCCGACCCCGGCGCCGCGCGGGCCGGCCGTCGACCTCGCGGTCGGCGGGGACCCGCTCCTGCACCGCTCCGCCGCGGCGCCAGGAGGCTCCGTCTTCGAGGCATGGATGGAGGCCAGTCGTGCCGGCGAGCGGCCCACGGTGCGCGTCCTGCGCGAGCACGCGCACGCACGGGCGGGCGACTCCCGGACCGGGGGCGCCGCCGCGACCCGCGCCGCCCGCTGAGGATCTCCGCTCCGCGGATCCTCCTCGGACCGGACCGCTCGGCGCGACGAGGACCTGCAGGCCGGTGATAGATTCGGCCCGGCCCTCCTGGAGGGCCGAGGCCCAGTAGCTCAGCCGGTCAGAGCAGCGGACTCATAATCCGTCGGTCGAGGGTTCAAGCCCCTCCTGGGCTACCACCACGCCGGTCCGTCCCGGGTTCACCTGCCCCGTCCGTGCCGAGGTGCGCGAGGATCGCCTCGTCGACCGCCGCCCGCGCCGCGAGGTGCCCCGCGACGTCGTAGGAGAAGCGGTCGTAGGCGAGGGTGCCGCCCTCGTCGACCAGCGCCGTGGCCGCGTCGCGGCCCGCGAGGCCCGCGAGCAGGGTGAGCGCACGGTGGTCCGCCATCGCCTGCGCGAGCACGCGGTGGCGGATCGACGGCCACGGGGTCCCGTCGGGTCCCGGGTAGACGACCGAGGCGTCACCGCCCGGGAACGCGCCGCCCGCGCAGGTGTCCGTGAACGGGTCGACCGGCGCGAGCGCATGCTGCGTCCACCAGAAGTTGAAGCCCCAGTGCAGGAACCCCGGCGCACCGTGCACGAACAGCTGCCGTCCCAGCACCCGGGAGCGCACCGAGGGCAGGGCGATGAAGCGGTTCGCGACGTCACGGCCCTGGGAGACGCAGTAGTAGACCCACGGATGCAGGCCCGCCTCGAGGAACGGCCGCACATGGTCCGTGGCGACGACGGGCGTCGCGACGAGCCCCTGCGCGGCATAGGCGCAGGAGCTGAGCGCGTCGACCACCTGCGCGCCGTCGAGGAGGTCCGCGACCTGGGCCCGGGCGGCGCGGTAGCCCTCGAGATCCGCCTCCCCGGGCTCGTCGCTCAGATGCCAGAGCACCTCCCCGGGCCAGTGCGTCTCGAGGTGCGCCCGGAGCACGGGGATCATCTGCTCGAGCAGCCGGCGGTAGGAGGGATCCGTCGCCGGGACGTGCCAGCCGAAGCGCTTCTCGGGGCCCGCGGGGGTGTCCACCACGATCTTCGGGGTGGCCTTCGCGCCCCACTGGGTGAACAGGTGCGCGAGCTCGATCGCGCGGAACCCGGCGGCCTCGCACAGGGCGAGCCAGCGGTCCAGCGCCGTGAGGTCGAAGCGGTACTCCCCCGGCCCCGTCTCCTCGATCCCGACGAGCTGGACCGTGGGCCGCTCGTGACCGACGGCCGTGTCCAGCGGCGGGGTCCACACGGGGGTGAGCACCGAGTTCACGTCCATCTCGCGGGCGGCGCCGAGGAACGCCTCGATGAGCTCCCAGTGCCGCTCCCCGAGCAGGGGCACGTCATAGTGCACGGCGAGGCTGTCCGCATGGAACCAGTGGGTGTTGAGGAGGGCGAGGGGCGGGAGCTCCCGGGGATGGATGCGCACCCGCACCCGGTGCCGGGCGCAGCCGCCCTCGGACTCCACGGTGATCTCGAGGTCGTGGTCGCCGGCGAGCCCCGGATCCGTCACCAGCACGTCGATCCACAGCGCCTCCCAGGTCCCGGGGGTGAGGGACACGGGGCCCGTGGGGGCCGGCTCGAGCAGGTCCGGGTACTCGCCCGGCTCGGTGACGAGGTAGTGGGCGTCGGCTCCCTCCGGCGCGGCGAAGGAGACCGGGACCCGGCGCACCGCGCTCAGGTCCGTCACGCCCGCGAGCGGGCCTCCCACCCCCACTCGGACGGTCTCGCCGTCCCCGGTCTCGAGCAGCACCGCGAGCTGGAGGGACAGCCGCTCGCCGAGGAATCCGGAGACGTGGACGTCCCCGCGGGTCGTGAGGGGCCGGGGCGGCGTCGGCCCCAGCACCTTCTCGAGGGAGTCGGTCAGGCGGGTCTGCACGGCGGGGTCTCCGGACGTCGGTGTCGGACGGTTCTGGTCTGCTGATCAGCAGGGTCCAGCGGGAACGCTACCGCTCAGGCGCCGTCGGCGTCCTCGAGATAGCGCAGCACCGCGAGCACCCGGCGGCTCGTGCCGTCCTCCCCCGTGAGCTCCAGCTTGTCGAAGATCGCGGTGATCGCCTTCTCCACGGTGCTCTGGGAGATGAACAGCCGCTCGCCGATGCCGCGGTTGGACAGGCCCTCCGCCATCGCCTCGAGCACCTCGACCTCGCGCGGGGTCAGGCGTGCCACGAGCCGCTGCTGCTCGGGCGCCCGCAGCAGGGAGCGGACCACGGCCGGGTCGATGACGGTGCCGCCCGCGGCGACCCGGCGCACCGCCGCGAGGAAGCCGTCGATCTCGGTGATGCGGTCCTTGAGCAGGTAGCCGATGCCGGGCGACTCCGTGCCCAGCAGCTCGCTCGCGTACTCGCGGGCCACGTACTGGGAGAGCATGAGCACGCCCACGCCCGGGTGCTCCCGGGTGATCCGCAGCGCCGCGACGAGACCCTCGTTGGTGTGCGTGGGTGGCATCCGGACGTCGACGATCGCGAGATCCGGGGGATCCTCGGCGACCGCGCGGAGCAGCTGCTCGCCGTCCCCGACCGCTGCGACCACCTCGACGCCCTCGTCCTCGAGCAGGGAGCGCACGCCCTCGCGCAGCAGCACGGAGTCGTCGGCGAGCAGCACGCGCAGCGGACGCGGTGGGGACAGGGGCTCAGGCATAGGGGATCTCCGCGATGATGAGGGTCGGGCCGCCGAGGGGACTGCGGACCTCCAACGTACCGTCGAGCGCGGCGACCCTCCGGGCGAGGCCCTGGAGGCCGCCGCCCTCGGGATCCGCGCCCCCGGCGCCGTCGTCGTGCACGGCGAGCCGCAGCATCCGCCGGTCACCCTCCCCGCTGCTGGTCAGGGTGAGGCTCGCCGAGGTCGCCTCCGCGTGCTTGACCACGTTCGTCACGGCCTCCCGGGCCACGAAGTAGGCGGCGGACTCGACGGCCTGCGACGGGGAGCCCTCGAGGCGGTTCTCGACGGTGAGCGGGACCGGGCAGGTCTCCGCGATGCCGGCGAGGGCGGAGGCGAGGCCGTGCTCGTCGAGCGCCGTGGGGTAGATGCGCCAGGCCACCTGGCGCACCTCCTCGATGAGCGCCTGGGACTGCCGGTGCGCCTGCTCGAGCAGCTCGTCCGCCCGCTCCGGGTCGGCGGCGCGACGTGCCCGCGCGAGCGCGACCGAGAGCGAGACGACGTTCTGCTGAACCCCGTCGTGGAGGTCCCGTTCGATGCGGCGCCGCTCGTCGTCGATCGCGAGCACCACGCCGCGCCGGGTGGTGAGCAGGCGGCTGATCCGCGACTCGAGGGCGTCCTCCCGCGTGACCGTCGTCCACCGACCCAGCAGCGCCCGCTGTAGGCCCACCGCGAGCTCCGCGTACAGGGCCGCCGCGAGCAGGCTCGAGGTGCCGAAGATGACGAGCACCGCGAGGGCGGGCCGGCTGATCGTCCAGGCGTCGAACTCCATCGTCACCGGGCCGCCGAGCAGGAGCTGGGAGACGCTGCCGAGCACCACGGCGGCGACGAGCAGCAGCAGATCCCCCATGATGTAGCCGAGCACCCCGGCGAGCACGCCGTGCACGATCGCCCGGCCGGGGCCCAGGAACTCCGGCTCCGCGCCGTCCTCGACCAGGCGCAGCCGGTGGAAGCGGTGCAGGCGACGCTGCTCCCAGCGCCGCGCCGCGCGGAGCGGGCGACGGATCCGGATCAGCGCGAGCAGCGCGGTGAGCACGAGCAGCACCCCGGTCACCAGGCCCAGGACCGTGCCGATCACCTGGCGCACGGAGCGTCGCAGCAGACGGCTCGGCTCGCGCGGCGCGGACTGCAGGGTGAGGACGGGCAGGCGCACCGGGACCTCCTGCGCGTTCGGGGAACGGCGCCGGGGCCGGCACCGGGATCGAGGCTAGCAACGCCCTCGCGGCGGCCGGCAGGGGGTCGTCCCCGAGGGATCCGGGGGTTTTCCCCAGGGTCGGCCGACGGGGCACCGTGTGTCGGCGGTCGGTCCCCGCTCCCTAGCGTGGGAGCACCGCCGGGCACCGCGACCTCCCTGTCACGCCCGGTCCCGCCCTCCACCTGGGAGTCATGCATGGACGCCGTCCTCCACCTCGCCGAGTCGCTCCTCGGCTCCCCCTGGTTCTTCGTGCTCGTGCTGGGGCTGTCCCTGCTCGACGCCGTCGTCCCGGTGGTCCCCGCGGAGACGGTCGTGATCACGGCCGGTGCCTTCGCCGCCGCACAGGGGTACCCGGCGGTGATCCCGCTGATCCTCGCGGCCTGGGCGGGGGCGCTCGCGGGGGACGTGATCGCCCACCACCTGGGTCGCCGGGCCGGCGGGCTCGCACGGCTGCTGCGGCGGCTGCGGATCGGCGACGCGGTGCTGCGCTGGGCGGAGACAGGGCTGCGCGAGCGCGGGCCGGCGATCATCATCGGCGCCCGCTTCATCCCCGGTGGGCGCACCGCGACCACGGTGACCAGCGGGATGATCGGCTACCCGCGGCGTGCCTTCGTGCTCTGGGCCTCCGTCGCCGCGCTCGCCTGGGCGGTGTACAGCGTGGGCATCGGGATGATCGGCGGTCTCACCTTCCACGACCAGCCCCTGCTGGGCGTGGCCCTCGGCATCGGGATCGCGCTCGCGGTCGCCGGCGGCATCGAGGCCGTGCGCCGGCTGCGCTCCCGCCGCACGGGGAGCTCCGGCCCGGAGGGGGCCGACGGCGGCGTCAGTCGCCCGCGCCCCGCAGCGAGCGACGACGCTCCTGCACCTGGGCGAGACGGCCGAGGATCTCCTGATAGCGCTCGCCGTCCGAGGGATCCGTCCGCTGCAGGCGCTGCTTGAGCACCGAGTACTCGCGGGTGATCGACAGCTCCGTGAGCCGGTCCATGAGCGAGCCCCCGAGCTTCTCGAGGGCCGGCTCGGTGCGCGCGGGCAGCTCGAGGTTCGCGATCTCCACGATGAGCGGGCGCACCGTCTCCCCCGCGATCTCGAGGACCTGCTCGAGGTAGCGGGCAGGGTGCAGGGCACCGGTGACCGCGTCGAGCAGGGTGCCGGCGGCGAGCATGACGTCCCACACGCCCTGCAGGGAGAGGACGTGGAAGGCGTCGTCCGGGAGAGCGGCGACCTTCGCCTCGTCGAGCAGCTGCGGGGCCTGGAGCATGACGGCGAGGGACTGCACCTCGACCTGACCCACCGGATCGCGGCGGCTGACGACGTCCGCGAGGCGCGGCACCGGCAGCGCGGGCGCCTCGTCCTCCTCGGGCGGCCGCGTCCCCGAGGGCGGCTCGACGGGATCGGCGTGGCGGCCGCCGCTGCGCCCCTCGGAGCGGGCGGCGTCGTGCACGGCGCGCAGCACCGTCCGCTCGTCCATGCCGAGCCAGCCGGCGAGCCGCCGCGCGTACTCGGGGCGCATCGCCCGGTCACGGATCCCGGCGACGACCGGCGCCGCCATGCGCAGCGCCGTCACCTGCCCCTCGACGGTGTCGAGGTCCACCTGGGCGATCGCGCTGCGGATCGCGAACTCGAACAGCGGCCGACGGGACTCGACGAGGTCCACGACGGCCTGGTCGCCCTGGGCGATGCGCAGCTCGCAGGGGTCCATGCCGCTCGGCTCGACGGCCACGTAGGTCTGGGCGACGAAGCGCTGGTCCTCCTCGAAGGCGCGCAGCGCGGCCTTCTGCCCGGCGGCGTCGCCGTCGAAGGTGAAGACGACCTCGCCGGCGAGGCCGCGGCCGTCGGTGTTCAGCCGCAGCCCGGCCGAGGGGTTCGAGTCCCCCATGACGCGGCGCACGATCTTCACGTGGTCCGCGCCGAAGGCGGTGCCGCACGAGGCGACGGCGGTCGTGACCCCTGCGAGGTGCGCGGCCATGACGTCGGTGTAGCCCTCGACGACGACGACCCGGTGCTGGGTCGCGATCTCCTTGCGGGCGAGGTCGAGCCCGTAGAGCACGCTGGACTTGTGATAGATCGCCGTCTCCGGCGTGTTGAGGTACTTGGGGCCCTTGTCCTGCTCGAGCAGGCGACGGGCGCCGAAGCCGATCGTGTTGCCGGTGATGTCGCGGATCGGCCAGACGAGCCTCCCGCGGAAGCGGTCGTAGACCCCGCGCTGGCCGGCGGAGACGAGGCCGCTCGCGGTGAGCTCCGCCTCGGTGAACCCGCGGCCCCGGAGCACGTTCGTGATCGAGTCCCAGCCCTCGGGGGCGAAGCCGACCCCGAAGCGCTCGGCCGCCTCACGGTCGAAGCCGCGCTCGGTGAGGAAGCGCCGGCCGATCTCCGCGGCCTCGGTGCCGAGCTGCTCGCGGTAGTACTCCTCCGCGATCGCGTGCGCGTCCAGGAGACGGCGGCGGGTGCCGAAGTCGGGACGGTCGCCGCCGCCCTTGCCGCTCTCCTCGTACTGGATCTGCACGCCGTACTTCGCGGCGAGCATCTCGACGGCCTCGACGAAGCTCAGGTGGTCGATCTTCTGGACGAAGGCGATGACGTCCCCGCCCTCGCCGCAGCCGAAGCAGTGCCAGTGGCCCAGCTGGGGCCGGATGTGGAAGCTAGGTGTCTTCTCGTCGTGGAAGGGGCACAGGCCCTTCATCGAGCCGATGCCGGCGCCGCGCAGGGTGACGTGCTCCCCCACCACCTCGTCGAGCCGCGCCCGCTCCCGCACGAGCTCCACGTCGGAGCGTCGGATCAGTCCCTGGGCCACGGGCTCAGAGCTCCGCGCCGAGGCCGGGCAGCGGGGTGTCCGCCGCGGTGACGTGTGTGGCGCCGCGGTCGAAGAGCCGCTCGTGGAGGCGCCCGGCGGTGACGTCGGTGTAGGAGGCGATCTGGTCGACGATCACGCGGCGGCGGGCGTCGTCGTTCTCCGCGGCCTCCCACAGCTCGGCGAAGAGCGGGCTGAGGTGCGTGGTGCCGGTGTTCCACAGCTGCGCGTAGAGGTCGCGGATGATCTCCTCCTGCCGCTCGTAGACGGGCTGCTGCGAGGCGGAGGACATGACGTACGCGGCCGCGAGGCCCTTGAGCACGGCGATCTCGAGGCGGGACTCCTCGGGCAGCTCCGCCTGGCCGCGGTAGCGGGCGAGCGGGGCGTCGCCGTGGCGCTCCCTTGTGGTCGTCACGACGGCCCGGGTGAAGCGGCCGATCAGCTGGCTGGCCATGTCCTTGAGCGCCGCGGCGGAGCGCATGCCGCCCGTGAAGTCGAGCACCCACCAGGGCTCCGCCTCGAGCCGGCCGAGCGCCTCGTCGAGCGCGGCGATCGACTCGCCGGGCACGTACCAGTCCTGGACGACGTAGAGCGCCGCGGCCCGCTCCATCGGGTCGCGCAGGCGCCGCAGGTCCAGGGTCCCGCCCGTCACCGCGTCCTCGACGTCGTGGACGGAGTAGGCGATGTCGTCGGCGAGGTCCATGACCTGGGCCTCGAAGCACTTGCGCCCCGGGATCGCGCCCTCGCGCGCCCAGGTGTAGACGTCGAGGTCGTCCGCGTAGGCGCCGAACTTCGGGGAGGCCGGGTCCGGTCCCTCGGCGCGCGCCCAGGGGTACTTGATCGCGGCGTCCACCCCGGCGCGGGTGAGGTTCAGGCCGTAGGGGCGGTCCTCGCCGATCACCTTGGGCTCGAGCCGCGTGAGCAGGCGGAGGGTCTGCGCGTTGCCCTCGAAGCCGCCGAAGTCCTCGGCGATCGCGTCGAGGACCTTCTCGCCGTTGTGGCCGAAGGGCGGGTGGCCGAGGTCGTGGGAGAGACAGGCGGCGTCGACGACGTCGGGGTCGCAGCCGAGCTCGGCGCCGATGTCGCGGCCCACCTGGGCCACCTCGAGCGAGTGGGTGAGGCGGGTGCGGACGAAGTCGTCGGAGCCGGCGCCGAGGACCTGCGTCTTCGCGCCGAGGCGGCGCAGCGCCGAGGAGTGCAGGACCCGTGCCCGGTCGCGCTGGAAGGGCGTGCGGGCCTCGGACTTGGGCTCCTCGGGGGCCCAGCGCTCGAGGTCGGGCTCCGTGTAGCCGACGGGGACCCGTGACGCGCGCGCGGGCGCCGTGGGGCTCGTGGTGGAGGCGGTGCCCATCGCTCAGCCCCCCGAGACGTCGAGCTCGGCCTCGTGGAGGCTCTCCCGGTGATCGGTGCTCAGCGAGCGGCTGTCCATCCAGCCCTGGGGCACGACGGCGTTGCGGGCGTGCCCGCTGCGCCCGCGGGGGCCCTCGACGGCCTCGCCGGGGTACGGCGCGTCCAGGTCGAGGTCCGCGAGCTTCTCGTCGAGGTCCGCGAGGGACTCCATGGTGGTCAGGCGACGGCGCATGTCCCCGCCGACGGGGTAGCCCTTGAAGTACCAGGCGACGTGCTTGCGCAGGTCGCGCACACCGCGGCCCTCGTCCTCGTAGAACTCGGCGAGCAGCTCCGCGTGGCGGCGCACGATCGCCGCGACGTCGCCGAGGCCCGGGCGCACGCGCTCGTCGCTGCCGGAGAACCCGGCGGCGAGATCGGCGAAGAGCCACGGCCGGCCCTGGCAGCCGCGGCCGACGACGACGCCGTCGGCCCCGGTCTCGTCCATCATCCGCAGGGCGTCCTCGGCGGACCACACGTCGCCGTTGCCGAGCACGGGGATCTCGGTGACGGTCTGCTTGAGGTCGCCGATCGAGGTCCAGTCGGCGGTGCCGGAGTACTGCTCCTTGACGGTGCGGCCGTGCAGGGTGATCGCGGCCGCGCCGACCTCCTGGGCGATGAGCCCGGCGTCGCGGTAGGTGAGGTGGGCGTCGTCCACGCCCTTGCGGGTCTTGAGCGTGACCGGGACGTCCCCGGCGGCGCGGACCGCGGCGCGGAGGATGCGGGTGAACAGCTCGTCCTTCCAGGGCAGCACGCCGCCGCCTCCGCGACGGGTCACCTTGGGCACGGGGCAGCCAAAGTTGAGGTCGATGTGGTCCGCGGCGTCCCGCTCGAGGATCATCTCGATGCTGCGGGCGACGACCTCGGGGTCCACGCCGTAGAGCTGCACGGAGCGAGGGCGCTCTCGATCGGCCATCCGCAGCAGGCGCCAGGACTCGGTGTGGTCCTCGATGAGGGCACGGGTGGTCACCATCTCCGTGGGGAACAGGCCGCCGTCGCCGTCGCTGTGCCGCGCACCGAACTCGCGGCAGAGCACGCGGAAGGCCATGTTCGTCACGCCCGCCATGGGGGCGAGCATGACGGGGGTGTCCACGGTGAGGCGGCCGATGGTCAGCGACCGGCGCTCGCGCCGGCCCTCCGCGAGGGCGGAATCCCGTGCCGCGGCGTCGGGAGCGGTCGCGGGAGCGCCGGGCACAGGGGTGTCCGGCGAGGTGCGGGCGTCGTGGAGAAGGGTCATCGTCCCGCGATTGTCCCATCCGGACCCGCCCCGCGGGAGGTGAGGCGGGGGTGATGTGCATCCGGGTGCCCTCGGGAGGAGGGACCGGATGACGCCGGATGACGATCCCGTGCACCGCGCGTCGCGGGGATCTACCCTGTGCTTGACCCTTCAATCATCTGGTCGGCACCAGCCCGGCCGCGAGGAGCAGCCATGACCTCCCCCGCCGACTCCCCCGCCCCCGCGGCCGGCCCCCTCTCCCACCTCGGCATGGGCTTCCTCGCCTTCGTCGACCACACCGGCATCGACGCCGCCGCCGGACGCGCGCAGGGGCTCGACGACGGCCTGGACCTCTTCGCACGGGCCGAGGGCATGGGCCTGGACAACGGCTACGTGCGCCACCGCCACCTGCAGGACTACCTCTCCTCCCCGCTGCCCTTCCTCGCCGCGGCCGGCCAGCGCACCTCGACCCTGACCCTCGGCACCGCGCTCATCCCGCTGCGCTTCGAGAACGCGGGCCGGCTCGCCGAGGACCTGGCCACGACGGACCTCCTCGTGGGCGGCCGCCTGCGGATCGGGGTCGGCTCCGGCTACGCCAAGCAGGACCACGTCAACGAGCGCGCCTTCGGCGCGGTGCCCGAGGGTGTGCGCCCCCGCGTGGACGCCGTGCTGCACGACCTCCTGGACTTCGTGGGCGGCGAGCAGGTCTCCACGGCGGACGAGTTCTTCGAGACCGAGACGGCGGGCACGCCGCTGCGGATCCGCCCGCAGGTCGCCTCCCTGCGCTCCCGGATCGCCTACGGCGCCGGCTCCGTCGCGAGCGCCGAGCGGGCGGGCCGGCTGGGGATCGGGCTGCAGGTCTCCACGCTCCAGCCCGGCGAGGCGGGACGCTCCTTCGAGGAGCTCCAGCTCGAGGTGATCGAGTCCTACCGGGCCGCGAGCCGCGCGGCCGGGCACGGCGAGGGACACGTCTCCGCGAGCCGGCAGATGCTCCCGGTCGCCGACCCCGCGGACCTCGACGCCTTCGCGGACCTCATCGAGCGCGACCGCTCCCGCCAGCAGGCCATGCGCGAGGGCGGGGCGGGGATCGGCGGCATGGCCGTCGCCTTCGGCCGCGTCGTCGCGGACGCCCCGGAGGCCGTGGCCGCCTTCCTCGCCGAGGACCGCGCGCTCGCCGCGGCGGACGAGCTCGTGCTCGCCCTCCCCTTCGGCCATCCGTACCCCGTGGTGCGCCGGATCCTCACCACCTGGGCCGAGCAGGTCGTCCCGCTCCTGCGCGGGGCATGAGAGGCGCGAGCCCGCCCACTCCGGGCCGCCTGCACCACGGATCCGACCGCCGATCGTCCCCTTCTCCTCCGTGCCCGCGGGCTGCACGCCCCCGATTCGCCGACCGGAGACGTCTCCCCACCGCCCCTCGATCGGCCGGCCGGCCGGAGAAGTATTGGCAGCTGAGGGAGCATCCCCGGCCCAACATGCTCCTTCAGGTGCCAATTCTGATGAGCCCGGTGCGGAGTGACCCGTTGCCTGGTGAGCCCGGCGACGCGTGAACCCGGCGCCGCGTAGCCCGGCTCCGCACGGGCCGGGGCGCGCAGACCGGGACCTCACACGGTCCGCGCAGGCCGTGGCCACAGGGCCCGGAGCGGCGGCGTGCACGGACGAGGCCCCCGCCCCGCTGCTGCGGGACGGGGGCCTCGGGCCGCGGCTCAAGGGCCGGGCAGGCGGGCGGCTCAGGCGCCGAGCAGACGCGCCGCGAGGTAGGACTCGACCTGGTCGAGGGCGACGCGCTCCTGCGCCATCGTGTCGCGCTCGCGGATCGTCACCGCCTGATCGTTCGCGGTGTCGAAGTCGACGGTGATGCAGAACGGGGTGCCGATCTCGTCCTGGCGGCGGTAGCGGCGACCGATCGCCTGGGAGACGTCCATGTCGACGTTCCAGTGCTTGCGGAGCTTCGTGGCGAGCTCCTCGGCGCGGGGCACGAGATCCTCGCTCTTGGACAGCGGCAGCACCGCGACCTTGACGGGCGCGAGGCGCGGGTCGAGCTTGAGCACGGTGCGCACGTCGACGCCGCCCTTGGTGTTGGGCGCCTCGTCCTCGGCGTAGGCGTCCACGAGGAAGGCCATCATCGCGCGGGTGAGACCGAAGCTCGGCTCGATGACGAACGGCGTGTAGCGCTCGTTCGCGGCCTGGTCGAAGTACTGCATCTTCGTGCCCGAGCCCTCGGTGTGGCTCGAGAGGTCGAAGTCGGTGCGGTTGGCGATGCCCATGAGCTCGCCCCACTCGCTGCCGGAGAAGCCGAAGCGGTACTCGAGGTCGATCGTGCCGGCGCTGTAGTGCGCGCGCTCGTCCTCGGGGACGTCGAAGCGGCGGAGGTTCTCCTCCTTGATGCCGAGATCGATGTACCAGTCCCAGCAGGCCTCGACCCACTCCTTGAAGTGCTGGTCGGCCTCCGCCGGCGGCGTGAAGAACTCGATCTCCATCTGCTCGAACTCGCGCGTGCGGAAGATGAAGTTGCCGGGGGTGATCTCGTTGCGGAAGGACTTGCCGACCTGGCCGATGCCGAAGGGGGGCTTCATGCGCGAGGCGGTGACCACGTTGAGGAAGTTCACGAAGATGCCCTGCGCGGTCTCGGGGCGCAGGTACGCGAGGCCGGCCTCGTTCTCGACGGCGCCGAGGTAGGTCTTCATGAGCCCGGAGAACTGCTGGGGCTCGGTGAACTCGCCGCGCACACCGCAGTGGGGGCAGGGGATCTCGGCGAGGCCGCCCTCGGGCTCGCGGCCCTTCTTCGCCTCGAACTCCTCGAGCAGGTGGTCCTCGCGGAAGCGGTTGTGGCAGCTGCGGCACTCGACGAGCGGGTCGGTGAAGGTCGCGACGTGGCCGGAGGCCTCCCACACCTTCGAGGGCAGGATGATCGAGGAGTCCAGGCCGACCATGTCGCCGCGGGACTGCACGAAGGTGCGCCACCACTGCTTCTTGATGTTCTCCTTGAGCTCCACGCCCAGGGGGCCGTAGTCCCATGCGGAGCGGGTACCGCCGTAGATCTCACCGGCCGGGAACACGAAGCCGCGCTTCTTGGCGAGTGCGATGACGTTGTCCAGCGTGCTGGCGGGGGCCTTGGCCACGGGGGTGCTCCTGGTGACGGGTGGGACGGACGGTGTCCCAGCATAGCCAGCCCCGCGCCTGTGACGGTGCCCACGAATGCCGCATCTCACCGCGGCGCCGCTTGCCGTCGACCTCCCCGCTCGTGAGAATGATTGTCATGTCGTTCGCACCCAGCCGTCGCCACCTCCTCGCCCTCCTCGGCGCCGCCTCCGGCGCCGCGGTCCTCGCCGCCTGCGGGGAGGGCGGATCCGGCTCCGACGGGAAGCCCACCGTGGTCGCCGCCTGCTACCCCATGGAGTACCTCGCGACCCGTGTGGCCGGTGACCACATCGACATCATCCAGCTCGCGACGCCGGGCGCCGACGCCCACGGCCTCGAGCTCTCCGTCAAGCAGACCCTCGAGATCCAGAAGGCCGCCCTGGTGCTCCAGATCCCGGGCCTCGCCACCGCGCTCGACGACGCGATCGCGAGCGAGGGCACGGACAACGTGCTCGACGTCTCGAGCGT
Organism: Brachybacterium sp. NBEC-018; assembly: GCF_024860185.1. Taxonomy (NCBI): domain Bacteria; kingdom Bacillati; phylum Actinomycetota; class Actinomycetes; order Micrococcales; family Dermabacteraceae; genus Brachybacterium; species Brachybacterium sp. NBEC-018. The sequence goes on along the minus strand of NZ_CP100650.1, from coordinate 2,528,351 downwards.
CGTCACCCTGCTCGCGAGCTCCGGCGAGGACGAGCACGAGCACGAGCACGAGGAGGGCGGGTCCGACGACGGCGGCGAGGAGCACGACCTCGCCGGCGACGACCCCCACCTGTGGCACGACCCGCAGCGCATGGCGGACATCGGCGACGCGATCGCGAAGCGCCTCGGCGAGCAGCTGCCGGACGTCGCCGAGGAGCTCACCGCCAACGCGACGACCCTCCGCTCGGACCTCGAGGCCCTCGACGCCGAGCTCGAGGAGGAGTTCGCCGCCGTCGACGGGAACCGCACCTTCATCACGAGCCACACGGCCTTCGCCTACCTCGCGGACCGCTACGACCTCCACCAGGTCGGGATCAGCGGCGTGGACCCCGAGACGGAGCCCTCCCCCCAGCGCCTGCTCCAGCTCGAGCAGGTCGTGAAGGACGAGGCGGTCACGACGATCTTCTTCGAGACCACGGCCTCCCCCAAGGTCGCCCAGACGCTCGCGGAGAACGTCGGCGTCACCGCCGCGGAGCTCGACAACCTCGAGACCCAGCTCTCCGAGGACCAGGACTACCCTGCGGTCATGCGCAGCAACGCGAAGGCACTGATGGCGAGCTGGTCATGAGCCGCCCCTCCCCCGTCCCCGTCCTCGAGGCGCGCGACCTCCGCGTGAGCCTCGGCGGCTCCCCCGTGCTCGACGGCGTGGACCTGCGGGTCGAGCCGGGCGAGATGGTCGCCCTGCTCGGCGCGAACGGCTCGGGCAAGTCCACCCTGCTGCGGGCACTGCTGGGGCTGCTCCCCCTCGAGAGCGGCGAGGTGTCGCTGCTCGGCACGCCCGCCCGCCGCCGCGCCGGGCACTCGCGACTGGGCTACGTGCCCCAGGACAGCTCGAGCGGCGGCTCGATCCCCGCCACCGCCCGCGAGGCCGTCGCCGCCGGGCTGCTCGGACCGCGCACCTGGACCGTGCGCCGCAGCGACCGCCGCGTGCAGGAGGCGCTCGACGCCGTCGGCCTCGGCGATCTCGCCGGCCGTCCCGTCACCCGCATGTCCGGCGGTCAGCGGCGCCGCGTGATGATCGCGCGCGCCCTCGTGCGCCGCCCCGAGCTGCTCGTCCTCGACGAGCCCTTCGCCGGCATCGACCTGCGCACCCAGGAGCTCATCGCCGGCCTGTTCCGGGACCTCTCCTCGAGCGGCACCACGATCCTCGTCGTCCTCCACGAGACCGGCGCGCTCGCCGAGCACCTCAGCCGCGCCGTCGTCCTCGACCACGGCCGCGTCGTGCACGACGGTCCCGTCGCGGCCCTGCCCGCGCAGTCCCACGGCGACGACCACGACGACCACAGCGGCCCCGCGGGGCACATCGACGAATGCCTCGGACAGGAGATCCACCCCGCATGATCTCGCCCCTCGACCTCCTCACCTCCGACGTCCTGCGCTACCCGCTGATCATCGCCGTGCTCATCGGGCTCACCGCGCCCGTCGTGGGCACCTTCCTCGTCCAGAAGAGGCTCTCCCTGCTCGGCGACGGGCTGGGCCACGTCGCCCTCACGGGCGTGGCCGTCGGCTGGCTCGTGGGCGCCTGGCTCGCCGCGAGCCCCGCGGACCTCCTCGCGATCCCAGGCGCGCTCATCGCCTCGATGATCGGCGCGATCGCGATCGAGTACGTCCGCGAGATCGGGCACACGAGCCGCGACGTCGCCCTCGCGATCCTCTTCTACGGCGGGATCGCCGGCGGCGTCGTCATCATCAAGCTCGCGGGCGGCACCTCCCAGTCCCTCATGGGCTACCTCTTCGGCTCCCTCTCCACGGTGACCGGGCCCGACGTCGTCATCGCGGTGGTCCTCGCGGTCGTGGTCCTCGGGATCGGCCTGGGTCTGAACAGGCTGCTCGCCGCCGTCACGAGCGACGAGGAGTTCGCGCGCGCCTCCGGCCTGCCCGTGCGCGCCGTCAACGTGCTCATCGCGATGATGGCCGCGCTCACCGTCACCCTCTCCATGCGGATCGTGGGCGCGCTCATGGTCTCCGCGCTCATGATCGTGCCGGTCGCCGCCGCGCAGACCCTCGTGGTCGGCTTCGCGCGGACCATGCGCACGGCCATGGTCATCGCGGTCGTGTGCGCGGTCGCCGGGCTCGTCGTCACCGCGAGCGTGGACCTCCCGCCCGGCGGCGTCATCGTGCTCCTCACGATCGGCGTCTACGTGCTCGGCCTCGTCGTGAAGGCGCTGCGGCCCACGTCCTCGCGCCGCTCCGCGGCGGAGCCCTCGCAGGCGCAGGCATGACGCGGCACGGGTCACCCGGGATGGAGGTCCCGACGCCCATGGGGGAGAATCGGGGCATGCAACGGAACACCCGCCAGCGCTCCGCGATCCTCGAGGCGCTCACCCGGCAGGACGACTTCCGCAGCGCCCAGCAGATCCATGAGCAGATGCGGGCCGACGGCGAGACCGTCGGCCTCGCGACCGTCTACCGCAACCTGCAGGCGCTCGCCCAGTCCGGCCGCCTCGACGTGCTCGTGGGCGACGACGGCGAGAGCCGCTACCGCCAGTGCGCGGCGACCGGCCACCATCATCACCTCGTGTGCCGCGAGTGCGGGCGCACCGTCGAGTTCCTCGCTCCGGAGCTCGAGTCCGCCATGTCCCGCATCGCGCGCGAGCAGGGCTACACGGACCTCGACCACACCCTCGAGGTGTTCGGGCTCTGCACGGCCTGCGAGAGCGCCCGGGCGGGGGCCGCCGCGCGATGATGGAGTGGGTGCGGTCGCTGCCGCTGCTGCCGGCGATCGGCGTGCTCTACCTCGTCATCCTCTGCCGCGCCGGGGCCACCTATGCGATCGCCCGCGGCGCACGCTCCGTCGCCGACCGCGGCCGGGTCGCGGAGCTGCTCGCCTCCCCGCGCGTGCGCCGCGCCACCGGGATCGTCAACTCCTGGGGGGCGCCGGTCGTCGCGCTGAGCTTCCTCACCGTGGGCTTCCAGACCGCCGCGAACGCCGCCGCGGGCCTCACCGGGATGCCGCTGCGGCGGTACCTGCCGGCGCTCGCGATCGGCGGCCTCGCCTGGGCGGTCATCTACGCGACGATCGGGCTCGTGGCCCTCGCGGCCTGGTTCGAGCTCTTCCTCCGCTCGCCCTGGGCGGCCGTCGCCGTGCTCGCGCTGATCGTCGTGCTGGTCGTGGTGATCGTGCTCAGCCGTCGGACCCGGGCGCGTCGTCGCGCTCAGGATCCGATCCCGGCAGATCCACGGCCCCGCCGTAGCGACGATCCCTCCGCGCGTACTCCGTGATCGCGCGCCACAGCACCACCCGGTCCACGTCGGGCCACAGCTCCGGCACGAACACGAGCTCCGCGTAGGCGGCCTGCCACAGCAGGAAGTTCGAGGTCCGCTGCTCCCCGCTCGTGCGGAGGAACAGGTCGACGTCGGGCATCGTCGGGTCGATGAGGTGACGGGCGAAGCTCTTCTCGGTGATGCCGCGGCCGCGCAGGCGCCCCGCGCGCGCCTGCTCCGCGATCTCGCGCACCGCGTCGACGATCTCGGCGCGGCCCCCGTAGTTCACGCACATGTAGAGGGTCATGCGGGTGTTGCGACGGGTGAGCTCCTCGGCCTCCTTCAGCTCGGAGATCACCGATCCCCACAGCCGCTGCTCCCGACCGATCCACACGATCCGCACGCCCCAGCTGTTCAGCGTGTCGCGCTGGCGGCGCAGCACGGAGCGCGAGAAGCCCATGAGGAAGCGCACCTCGTCCGGGGAGCGCTTCCAGTTCTCGGTGGAGAAGGCGTACGCGGAGAGGTGCGTGACGCCGATCTGGAGGGCGCCCGCGACCACGTCCAGCAGCGCCGCCTCCCCCGCCTCGTGGCCGGCCGTGCGCGGCAGGCCCCGGCGGTTCGCCCAGCGGCCGTTGCCGTCCATGACCACCGCGACGTGCCCGGGCACCAGCTCGCGCGGCAGCTGCGGGGCGCGGGCGCCGCTCGGGTGCTCGAAGGGCTCGGCGTAGGGGGCGTCGGCGGGCATGGGGAGGGCCTCCGGGGCAGGACGTGGACGGACCCGCTGATCGTATCCGCGAACGTGACGGCAGATGACATGACGCTTGGGAGCGGGACTCCCCCACCCGTAGCGTGCCGCGGGGCCGTGCCGCGTGGTCGCACGATCGCCGCGCCCGTCGGCCCTGCCGTGCCCGCCGGCCCCGCCGCGCACCGCGGCTCCCGTGTCACCGCTCGAAAGGTCCCCCATGCCCCGCTCCCTCACCGCCCCTGCCGCGCTGGGCGACGACCTCGCCGCGCTGCGCGCGCACTTCGCCCCGCTGCTCGAGCGCATCCGGGACGGCGCCGTGGAGCGGGAGATCGAGCGGCGCCTCCCGCACGAGGAGATCCGTGCGCTCGACGAGGCGGGCTTCGGCACGCTGCGCGTCCCCGCGGAGCACGGCGGCCCCGGCGTGAGCATCGCGACGCTCACCGCGCTGCTCGTCGACCTCGCCGCCGCGGACTCCAACGTGGCCCACCAGTACCGCAGCCATCTCGGGTTCCTCGAGTCGCTGCGCTTCCAGCCCGCGGCCGTGCAGGAGCACTGGTACCCGCGGGTGCTCGCGGGCGCGACCGTCGGCAACGCGTCCACCGAGCGCGGCGGCAACCGCCTCGGCACCCTGGGCACGACGCTCACCGCAGGGGCCGACGGCACCACCCGGCTGAACGGCACGAAGTACTACTCGACCGGGACGATCTTCGCCGACTACACGCGCGTCTCCGCGGCCCTCGAGGGGCAGGACGGCCGGCGCTTCGCCGTCGTCGCGACCGACGCCCCGGGCGTGGGGATCGAGGACGACTGGGACGGGTTCGGCCAGAAGCTCACCGGCACGGGCACGACCGTCCTCGAGGACGTCGAGGTGGAGGACCTGGCCGTGCTCGAGCGTGAGCCGCGCGGCGTCGAGGCCACCCATGAGGCCGCCTTCTTCCAGCACGTGCTCCTCGCGGTGCTCGCCGGCATCGCCCGCGCGGCCCGCGACGACGCCGCCGCCCTCGTCGCCTCCCGGGCGCGCACCTTCAACACCGGCAGCGGGGTGCCCTTCCGCGAGGACCCGCTCATCCTCGAGGCCGTCGGCCGGATCGCCGCGAAGGCGCACAGCGCGGAGGCGATCGTCGAGCGCACCGCACGGGCCCTGGACGCGGGGATCGCCGCCGCCACGGACCCCGCCTCCGGGGACCCCGCCACCGGGGCGGGCGGGCTGCGCGGCGTGGACCGGGCGGAGCTCGAGGTGGAGCAGGCGCAGATCAGCGTCCCCGAGCTCGCCCTCGGCGCGGCCCAGGACCTCTTCCTCACCGTCGGCGCCTCCGCGACCTCCCGCACCAAGGCCTACGACCGGCACTGGCGCAACGCCCAGACCGTCGCGACCCACAACCCGATCGCCTTCCGCGCCCGGGCGATCGGCGACCACCTCGTCAACGGCACGGTCCCCGAGGGGCTCAACGCGATCGGTGACGCGACGTCCGGATCCGCCGCGTCCGCCCCCGCGGTGGCCGGCCAGGAGCAGGGGGCCCGCGCATGAGCGCCGCCCTCGAGCAGGCGCCGCCCGCCCCGGTGCTCGCGAGCCCGCGCGAGCAGCGGCGGGTGCTCGGCTCGGCCTTCGCGGGCACCACGATCGAGTGGTACGACTTCTACCTCTACGGCACCGCGAGCGCGCTGATCTTCACGACCCAGTTCTTCCCGAGCAGCAGCCCGCTCGCGAGCACGGTCGCCTCCTTCGCCTCCCTCGCGATCGGCTTCCTCATGCGGCCGCTCGGCGGGATCGTCGCCGGGCACCTCGGCGACCGGATCGGGCGCAAGGCGCTGCTCGTGGGCTCCCTGCTGCTCATGGGCACCGGATCCCTGCTGATCGGCCTGCTGCCGACCTTCCAGGCGATCGGCCCGTGGGCCGCCGTCGCCCTCGTCGCCCTGCGCATGGTGCAGGGCCTCGCCGCGGGCGCCGAATGGGGCGGCTCCGCGCTGCTCTCCGTCGAGCACGCCCCACCCGCCCGGCGCGGCCTCTTCGGCTCCTTCACCCAGGTGGGCTCCTCCGCGGGAATGCTCCTCGCGACCGGCGCCTTCGTGATCGTGCGCGCGCTCACCACCGAGGAGCAGTTCGCCGCCTACGGCTGGCGGCTCCCCTTCCTCGCCTCCGCGATCCTCGTGGCCCTCGCCCTGTGGATCCGCCTCGGCGTGAAGGACGCGCCGGAGTTCACGGCCGTGCGGGAGGAGGGCCGCACCTCCCGCGCCCCCGTGCTTGAGGTCCTCCGGCACCACCGGCGCCCGCTGCTCATCACGATCGCCCAGCGCGTCGCCCAGAACAGCATCTACTTCCTCATCACGGTGTACCTGCTGAGCTACCTCTCCACCGCCCGCGGCGACGACGAGGCGGGCGTGACCGCCGTGATGATCGCCTCGGCGGTCGGCATCGTGACGACCCCGCTGTGGGGACTGCTCTCGGACAAGGTGGGCCGCCGCCCCGTCGCCGTCTTCGGCTACGTCGCGATCGGCGGCTTCGTCTGGGTGCTGTTCCTCTTCCTGGACTCCGGACCGCTCTCGCTGCTGCCGCTCGTGATCATCGCCGGCATGAACGTGGCCCATGACGCGGTCTACGGGCCGCAGGCGGCCTGGTTCGCCGAGCAGTTCCCGGTCGAGGTGCGCTACTCGGGCGTGAACATGGGCTACCAGCTGGGCTCGGTGATCGGCGGCGGCATCATGCCGATGGTCGCCGCGCTGCTCTTCGCCGCCGGCGGGGACGCCCCCTGGCTGATCTGTGCCTACGTCACCGCGATCTCGGTGCTCTCGCTCACCGCCTCGCTGCTCGCGAAGGACCCGCACGGCAGCGCGCTCCGCGCCGCCCGTCGCTGACCTCCCCTCACCCGCCGGCCGGGCCCCGCGCCCGGCCGCCCCTCCCTCCGAGAAGGAGACCCATGACCTCGCGCCCGATCCTGCTGAACGCCTTCGACATGCTCACCCCTGTGCACCAGTCCCCCGGCCTGTGGCGTCACCCCGAGTCGCGCAGTGGCGACTTCCAGCGGCTCGGCCACTGGACCGAGCTCGCCCGCACCCTCGAGGAGGGCGGCTTCGCCTCGCTGTTCCTCGCCGACATCGTGGGCGTCTACGACGTCTACGGCGGCGGGGCCGATGCGACCTCCCGCGGCGGCGTCCAGTTCCCGCTGCTGGACCCGCTCGTCGCGGTGCCCGCGATGGCGGCCGTGACCGAGCACCTCGGGTTCGGCGTCACCGCCTCCGTCTCCTACGAGGAGCCGTACCTGCTGGCCCGCACCCTCAGCACCCTGGACCACTTCACCGACGGCCGCGTCGCCTGGAACATCGTCACGAGCTATCAGGACTCCGCCGCCCGCAACCTGGGGCGCAGCGCGCAGATCCCCCACGACGAGCGCTACGACCGCGCGGACGAGTACCTCGAGGTCATGTACGAGCTCTTCGAGGGCTCCTTCGCCCCGGACGCCCTGCGCCTGGACCCCGAGTCCGACGTCGTCGTGGACCCGGCGAAGGTGCGGGACGTCGAGCACCACGGCCGTTACTTCGACGTCCCCGGCCGCGCGCTCTCCGCCCCCGGTCCCCAGCGCACCCCCTTCCTCTTCCAGGCCGGCGCCTCGTCGCGCGGCCTGCGCTTCGCCCAGGAGCACGCGGAGGCGATCTTCTTCTCCGGCCCCACACCGGGCCACGTGCGGCGCTGGGTCGACGCGGTGCGCGACGGCCTGGAGAGCGCCGGCCGCGGCCGTGACGCCGCACGGATCTTCTCCCTCGCCACCGTCGTCGTCGACGAGACCGACGAGGCCGCCCAGGAGCGTCTGGACGGCTACCGGCAGTACGTGGACACCGAGTCCGCGCTCGCGCTGTTCGGCGGCTGGACCGGCGTGGACCTCGCGGGCGCCCGGCCCGAGGACCCGATCGAGCACGTGCGCACCGAGGCCAACCAGTCCGCGCTCGCCTCCTTCACGACCCTCTCCCCGGACCGCACCTGGACCGTGGGCGACCTCGCGGAGTTCGTCGCGATCGGCGGCCGCGGCCCGGTGATCGTCGGCTCGCCGCAGACGGTCGCCGACGAGCTCGAGCGCTGGATCGAGGAGGCGGGGGTCGACGGCTTCAACATCTCCGCCGCGGTGCGGCCCGCGGATCTCGAGCGCTTCGCGCGCTTCGTGACCCCGGAGCTGCGCCGGCGCGGGCTGCTGCCGGAGGCGGGCGACGCCCCGGTCACCCTGCGCGAGCGGATCGGCGGGGCCGGGCCGCACCTGCCTGCGACGCACCCTGGCGCCCGGCACCGCTGGGACGGCTGAGCGTGGGAGGCCCGCCCGGTGGATCCGTGCGGGCCTCCGATGGCGGGGGGCTGGTCAGCGCCCGAGGGCGCTCGACGTCCGGCGGGGCTCAGCGCTCGACGTAGCTGAGCGAGCGCACGGAGCGCTCGAGGTGCCAGGTGATCGTGTCCGCGACGATCCGCCCCGCCTCGTGGACGACGGTCTCCTCGGCGGCGACGGCGTTCTCCCAGTCGCCCGCGAGCAGGAAGATCATGTGCTCGACGGCGGCCTGGCGCACGGCCCGTGCGCCGGGCTTCCGGCAGGCGGTGCACACGAGCCCGCCCGCGCGGATGTCGAGGGCGTGGTGGGGGCCGTGCGCGCCGCAGGAGGCGCAGACGCTCAGCTCCGGCGCCCAGCCGGAGAGCGCGAGGGTGCGCAGCAGGAACGAGTCGAGCACGAGCGGCGGTGGGATGCGGCCCGCGGCCATGGTGCGCAGGGCGCCCACGAGGAGGAGGAACCCGCGCTGGGAGGGGTCGACGACCTCGTCGGTCAGCCGGTCCGTGGTCTCGAGCATCGCGCTCGCGGCCGTGAAGCGCGCGTAGTCCGCGCTGATCGGCCCGGCGAAGGCCTCGATCGTCACGACCTGGTTGACGGTGTGCAGGCCGCGGCCCGCGTGGAGCTGGACGTCGACGAGGGTGAAGGGCTCGAGGCGGGCGCCGAAGCGGCTCGCGGTGCGGCGCACACCCTTGGCGACGGCGCGCACCTTCCCGTGGGTGCGGGTGAGCAGCGTGATGATGCGATCGGCCTCGCCCAGCGGGTGGGTGCGCAGGACGATCGCATGGTCACGGTAGAGCTTCTGCATGGTCCCTCGAATCTACCGCCGCACGGGGACGCGCGGCGGCAGGCGGGCCGGGCTCAGGGCCTCCGCGCGACGGCGAACACACGCCGGAAGGGCAGGACGACGCCCGCGCCGGTCTCCGGGTACGCCTCCCGCAGCCGCGCGCCGAGCTCGGCCTCGAAGCGGGCACGCAGGTCCCCGGGCAGGGCGAGCAGGGTGGGCCGGGCGCCGGTGCCCTTGACCCACTCGAGCACCGGGTCCTCGCCGTGGAGGACATGGAGGTAGGTGGTCTCCCAGGCGTCGACCTCGCAGTCCAGCTCCTGCAGGGCCCGCAGGTAGTCCGCGGGGTCGTGGGAGGCGGGATGGTCCACCCCGGCCGTGTGCGCGGCAAAGGGCTCCTCGGCGGCGAGCTCGCGGCGCAGGGTGTGGCTGGGCTCCTCGAAGTTCCCCGGCACCTGGAGGGCCAGCCACCCGCCGGGAGCGAGATGGTCGATCAGCCGCGGCAGCAGATCGAGGTGGTCCGGCACCCACTGCAGGGAGGCGTTCGCGACGATCACGTCCACGGGCGAGCCGGGCTGCCAGCTGCGCAGGTCGGCGTGCTCGACCCCGATGCCCTCGATCGTGCTCGCCCGCTCGACCATGTCGGCGCTCGAGTCGACGGCGGTGACCCTCGCCCCGGGCCAGCGCTCGTGGAGCAGGGCGGTGAGCGTGCCCGGTCCGGCGCCGAGATCGACGACGGTGCGCGGCGCCTCGGCGCGGATCCGTGCGGTGAGCTCGAGGAACGGGCGGGCGCGCTCGTCCGCGTAGGCGAGGTAGGTGTCGGGGTCCCAGCGCATGGCCATCGGTGTCCTCTCCGTCGGGCCGGGGGTTCCGACCCGCATTTATCTTGACGTCAAGATATCACTGGGGGCACCGGGTCGACCGGAAGGTCCGCCGACGGGGCGACGTCGGCCCCGACGCACGGCATGATGAGGGCGGGCGGCGTCGCCGCCCCGCGAGCACCGACCGAGGAGGGGCCATGGGGATCAGGCAGATCCTGCGCCAGGACGAGAACGCCCGCAGCACCACCCGCGCGGCGATGAAGGCCGCCCGCCGCGACCGCGGCCGCGGGGACGAGCAGTACATCCATGCCGAGCGCGGCGCCCTCGCCCGCACCGTCGAGACGATCCGGGACATCGGGCTGGACGGCCGCCTCACCTACTCCTCCGCCGCGGCCGTCGCCGAGCGCGCGCGCCGGGGCCGTGGCCGGCGCCGCCCCCAGGTCGCGATCCGCCGCCTCGTGCGCAGCCACCGGCGCGGCGTCACCGTGGGCGGCTTCCTCACGGGGCTCGGCGGATTCATCACCCTTCCGGTCCTCCTGCCCACCAACGTGCTCGAGTTCTACGTGCAGGCGACCCGCATGGTCGGGGCGATCGCCGTGGTGCGCGGGTACGACCTCGACGACGAGGAGATCCGCACCCGCGTGCTCGCGACCCTCGTGGGAGAGGACTCCCAGGACCTGCTCAAGGGCCTCGGCCTCGGCCCGGTCGCAGGCGCCGCCGCGCGCGTCGCGACCCAGCGCATGCAGCGCACGCCGCAGTCCGACGTCGCCGCCGCGATCGCGAGCCGCGCGCTCTCCCGCTTCGGCATGCGCTCGGTGCGGCTATTCGGCAAGGCGATCCCCGGGCTCGGCGCCGTCATCGGCGCGTTCTCCGACCGCCGGCAGCTCTCCCGCATCCTCACCGCGGCGCTCGCGCAGTTCCCCGAACGGGGCTGAGGCGAGGCGCACCCCAGCCAAGGGCGTCAGACCTCCACGACGATCTGCACGCGCGGCTGCATGAGGGAGACGTCCTCCCCCGGCTCCACCCATCCGCCGGCGATCGTCGGGTCGGAGGTCGTCTCGACGAGCTCGAGCGCGGCCGCGTCCTCGACGGTCGCCTCGACCGTGACGGGCTCGCCCTGCGGGGCGCCGGCGATCTGCACCCGGCGGAGCGGAGCGACCGGGGAGTCGGCCCCGAGAGGCTCGCCGTCGACGCTCACGTCCCGGAGGTCGCCCGCGCTCGTGGTCAGCTCGAGCTGCGCCGCCTCGCGCGGTGAGGTGATCAGCACTCGCACCCGCCGATCGCCGTCGGCCCCGGTCCCCGCGCGCGGCAGGTCCTCGACCTCGACCGACGGGGGCGGGACGTCGGAGCTGCTCGTCGTGCCGTCCAGCTCCCTCCCCCAGGCGGTCGCGCCGGAGACCTCCCAGGTGGTCCCGCCGGTCGCGCCGTCGATGCGGGCCACCACACCCTCCTGCACCGGCTCGGGCGAGGCGAGGGTCCATGCGGTCCCGCCCGCGACGAGGGCCGCCGTGAGCACGGCGGGGAGCACCGGGATCAGCAGTCGTCGCGGGCGGCGCGCGGCGCGGTCCTGCGCCGTACCGCGGCCGATGAGCAGCGGGGCGGCGGCGCCGAGGCCGATCGCGGTGGTGCCGGCCAGGGCGCCGGCGCTCGAGGCGATCCCGAAGTCCATGAGCGAGGAGATCTGCGCGCCGAGCATCCAGCCCGTCGGGAGCAGGGTGAGCAGCCGGACCACGAGGCCCGGCCGGGGCGGCAGCAGCGTCGCTGCGAGGGTGCCAGCGGCGGCGAGGATCGCGGGCGAGAGCATCGAGCTCCCCAGCGCGGGCGCCAGCACGGCGAGCACGGCGAGCAGCATCGAGACGGCCAGCCCTGTCCCGGCGAGCAGGGCGGCACGCCCGATCAGCAGGCGGGCGAGCACCCAGCAGAGGGCGACGCCGACGGCCCCTGCCGCGAGATCCGCGAGCAGGAAGGGCTCGGCGCGCACCGGCTCCCGTGTGGTCTGCGAGAGCATGCCCGGCGTCGCCGCCGTCGCGATCTGCCAGGTGAGCAGAGCAGCCCCGACGGCGAGGGCCAGGCCCAGCAGCCCGGCGAGGGCGCCGAGCACGACCCCGCGCAGCGTCAGGCGTCCCCGCCGGCGCTCCACCAGGATCGCGGCCAGGATCGCGAGCGGCGCGAGCAGGCCGAGCGCGGTGAGCAGATGCGGCGGGAGGCGGAGGATGCCCCAGGGTGCCGTGGTCTGCACCGGGGCCTCGCCGGACGACCCGCCGAGGGCATGCAGGTCCCGGTCCGCGAGCTCGTCGGTGAGCGCGAGGGTCATGTCGCCGTAGTGCTGCAGGGAGCCCTGGTCGAGGTGCGCGGCGTCGTCCTGAGGGCTGTGGTACGCCCAGGCGTCGTCGATGATCGCCATGTCCATGCCCCACCAGCCGGCGTCCCGGTAGACGGTGAAGTCGGTGTCGTTGGGGATCAGCGCGAAGAGCGCGTCGGTGAAGGACTCGTACTCGGGGTGCGGCATGGCACCGAGCACCTCGTGCATGGGCCCGCTCGTCCGGGTCACGAGGGGCCGGCCGGAGATCCCCCGCGCCTCGTGGTTCAGCACGACCACGGGCTCGGCGAGCTCCCCGGCGCCCTCGTCGAGGAAGGCCCGCGCCCCGAGCAGACCGCGCTCCTCGCCGTCCACGAGGAGCACGACCAGGTCGTTGCGCCGGGCCTCGGGGCCCAGCGCCCGCACGGTCTCGAGGATCGTCGCGAGGCCGATCCCCGCATCCGCCGCCCCCGGGGCGTGGGGCACGGAGTCGATGTGGGTGGCCAGGACGATCGTGCCGGTGGGGTCCGTGCCGGGGCGCACACCGACGAGGTTCCGGGTGAAGCCCGCCGCCCCCTCCCCGTCGATCACCCGGGCGCCCACGCCCTCCTGGGTCGTGGTCGCGAAGCCGAGCGCCGTGAGCTGCGCGTCGAGCTCCTCGCGCGCGGTGTCGTTCGCCGCGGAGCCGACGGGCCGCGGAGCCGCGACCACCGGTGCCGCGGCCTCGGAGGCGCGGGCGGCGCTGAAGGCGTCCTCGGGGGCGTCCGTGCCCCGCGGGGCCTCGACGCCGCGGGAGGCGACGCCGAGCCCGGCCACGAGCGCGAGCACGAGGAGGAGCAGCGGGACCTGGTGGCGGAGGAGGGGCCCCGGCTGCGGGCGGGCGGTCGCGTCGTCCTCGTGCGGCGTCGTCATGCCCTGATCCTCCCGGACGGGGGCCGTCGCCGCCCCCTCCTTCGGGAGGAGATCCCCGCCCCGCGCGGGCGCTCAGCCGCCGATCCGGTCCAGACCGGCGAGGTCCCGCGGGCCGGCGCCGGCCTCGAGCAGCGCGGCGCGGAAGGCGAGCAGCGCGGGGTGCCCCGCCGCTCCGGCCCGGGCGGCCGTGTAGAGCGAGCGCTGGGGGTCGCCGGGCAGCCGCACCGGGCGGGTCCCGCCGAGGTGCTCGGAGGCGATGATGCCGGGGACGAAAGCGACGGCGTGGCCGGAGCGCACGAGGTGCACCTGCAGCAGCGGGTCCGGGGTGTCGAAGCGGATCCTCGGCTCGATCCCGGCGGAGCGCAGGTAGGTGCGCTCCCAGTCGCCGGTGCGGGTGTCCTCCGGGTCCAGCGCCCACGGCGCCTCCGCGAGGTCCGCGAGCGTCGCCGGGGCGGACCACGCTCCGGTGCTCGGGAGCACGAGCAGCAGCGGGTCGTCCAGCAGCCCCTCACGGTCCGTGCCGCGCCGCACGACCCGCCGCCCGCCCGGGTAGTCCTCCCCGAGGATCACCTCGAAGCGGTGGGCGAGCAGCCCCTCGTAGGCCTCGTCCACCTCGCGCTGGGCGAGCTCGATCCGGAGGTCCGGATGGCTCTGCTCGAGGATGCTCACCGTCGCGGGGGCCAGGGCGATCATCGGCGTCTGGAAGGAGGCGACGCGCAGCACTCCGCTCGCCTCGCCCTGGGCGAGGGCGAGCTCGGCCTCCGCGGACTCGATGAGCCCGAGCATCTCCTCGGCGCGGCGTGCGAGCTGCATGCCCGCGTCCGTGAGGATGACGCGCCGGCCCGCCTGCTCGAACAGGGTGACCCTGGTCTCCCGCTCCAGGTGGGAGAGCTGCTGGGAGACCGCGGAGGGTGAGAGCGAATGCGTCGCCGCGACGGCCGACATCGTCTCCAGCCTGCGCAGTTCGTGCAGCAGGAACAGTCGGTGCAGGTTCAGCACGGCACGTCCTCTCGTCCATGAAGCATCGCTTCACGGTACACGTCGGGAACATGCGCTGGACCGAAAGGGAGACGAGGCCGCAGAGTGGAGCCGTGACGACCTCCTCCCCCGCTCCCACCACCGCCCTCGGGACGACCCGCGGCGGCTCCGGCGTGCCCCTGACCCCGGTGCTGTTCATCCTCGGCTCGTGCACCTCCCTCCAGTTCGGCGCCGCGCTCGCGACCCGGCTCTTCCCCGAGCTCGGCTCCTGGGGCACGACCGCCCTGCGCCTGGGCATCGCCGCCGTGGTGCTGCTCGTGATCGTGCGCCCGAAGCTGCACCGCTTCACCCGGGAGCAGTGGATCGCCGTGCTCCTGTTCGGCGGGGCGATCGGCGGGATGAACGGCGCCTTCTACGCCTCGATCTCGCGCATCCCGCTCGGCACCGCGGTCGCGATCGAGTTCCTCGGGCCGCTCGCGGTCTCCGCCGTGCTCTCCACCCGCCGCACCGACCTGCTGTGGGTCGTGCTCGCCCTGGGCGGCGTGAGCCTGTTCGGCCTCGAGTCCGCCACCGGCGACACCGCCCTGAACGGGATCGGCGTGCTCTTCGCCCTGATCGCCGCCGTGTTCTGGGGCCTGTACGTGCTCGCGAGCGCACGGGTGGGACGGCTCGTCCCGGGACAGGACGGCCTCGCCGTCGCGATGGCGGTCGGCGCGCTCGTGGTGCTGCCCCTCGGCGCGCCCGGGGCGGTCGCGGGCCTCACGGACCTGCACCTGCTCACGCTCGGCATCGGCACCGCCCTGCTCGCCTCGGTGCTGCCCTACACGCTCGAGCTCGCGGCGCTGCGCCGTCTCCCCCGCCACGTGTTCGGCATCCTGCTGAGCCTCGAGCCCGTCATCGCCCTGCTCGCCGGGGTGCTGCTGATCGGTCAGGGCGCGACGCCCCTGCGCGTCGCCGCGGCGCTGCTCGTGGTCGGCGCGAGCGTGGGCATCACGCTGACCGCCCGCGGCACCGCCGCCGACGAGCCGCAGCCGGTCGACGAGCAGCCCGGCTGGGACCTGCCCACCCCCACCCACGCGACGCTCACCGGGGAGATGCCGGTGGTGCTCCCGGACGCGGAGCTCGCGGAGGACGCCGAGCGGCGCTGAGCAGCAGGACGGCCGCCCGGCGGCGGCGGAGGGGACTCCGCGCCGGCCGGGCGGCCGGTCTGCTCACCCGCTCAGGCGCGGGCGCGGTGCTCGCGGTTCAGCGCGGAGACGATCGCCTCGAGGGACGCGCGGGTGATCGAGCCGTCGATGCCGACGCCCCAGAAGATCCGGTCCCCGATCTCGCACTCGATGTAGGACGCGGCGAGCGAGTCGTCGCCCTCGGTGAGCGCGTGCTCGGCGTAGTCGAGGATCCGCACCGGGATGTGGCGCTCCGCGAGCGCCTTGGTGAAGGCGTCGAGCGGGCCGTTGCCGATGCCGGTGATCTCGTGCTCCTCGCCGTCCACGAGCAGGGTCACGGTGAGACGGTCCTCGCCGTCCCCGGTGGACTCCTGCTGCACGCCGCGGAAGCCGAAGCGGCCCCAGCGACGGCCCGGGTCCGTGGCCGGCAGGTACTCGTCGGTGAACGCGTCCCAGAGCGCCTCGGAGGAGACCTCGCCGCCCTCGGAGTCGGTGCGCTGCTGCACGATCCCGGAGAACTCGATCTGGAGGCGGCGCGGCAGGTCCAGCCCGTGCTCGGTGCGCAGCAGGTAGGCCATGCCGCCCTTGCCGGACTGCGAGTTCACCCGGATCACGGCCTCGTAGGACCGGCCCAGGTCCTTGGGGTCCACGGGCAGGTACGGGACCCGCCACTCGGACTCCTCGAGGGTGCGGCCCGCCGCGGCGGCGTCCGCCTCCATCCGGTCCAGGCCCTTCTTGATCGCGTCCTGGTGGGAGCCGGAGAACGCCGTGAACACGAGGTCGCCGCCGTAGGGGCTGCGCTCGGGCACCGGCATCTGGTTGCAGTGCTCGACGGTGCGGCGCACCTCGTCGAGGTCGGAGAAGTCGATCTGCGGGTCGATGCCCTGGCTGAACAGGTTCAGGCCCAGGGTCACGAGGTCCACGTTGCCGGTGCGCTCACCGTTGCCGAACAGGCAGCCCTCGATGCGGTCCGCGCCCGCGAGGTAGCCGAGCTCCGCCGCCGCGACGCCGGTGCCGCGGTCGTTGTGCGGGTGCAGCGACAGCACGATCGAGTCACGGCGGTCCAGGTGGCGGTGCATCCACTCGATCGAGTCGGCGTAGACGTTCGGGGTCGCCATCTCGACGGTCGCCGGGAGGTTGATGATCATCTTGTCCTCGGGCGTGGGCTTCACGATCTCGATGACCGCGTTGCACACGCGCACGGCGTACTCGAGCTCGGTGCCCGTGTAGGACTCCGGGGAGTACTCGTAGGTGATCTCCGTGTCCGGGATCGTCTCCTCGTACTTCTTGCACAGCAGGGCACCCTGGACGGCGATGTCGAGGATGCCGTCCTCGTCGGCGCGGAAGACGACGTCCCGCTGCACGATCGACGTCGAGTTGTACAGGTGCACCACCGCGCGGCGCGCCCCCGCGAGAGCCTGGTAGGTGCGCTCGATGAGGTGCTCGCGGGACTGGGTGAGCACCTGGATGGAGACGTCCTCCGGGATCCGGTCCTCCTCGATGAGGGTGCGCACGAAGTCGAAGTCGGTCTGGCTCGCGGAGGGGAAGCCGACCTCGATCTCCTTGTAGCCCATCTGCACGAGCAGCTCGAACATCCGCAGCTTGCGCTGGGCGTTCATGGGGTCGATGAGGGCCTGGTTGCCGTCGCGCAGGTCCACGGCGCACCAGCGGGGCGCGCGGGTGATGCGGCGGGAGGGCCAGGTGCGGTCCGGGAGGTCCACGGCGATCTGCTCGTGGAACGGCCGGTAGCGGTGCACGGGCATGCCGGAGGGCTGCTGGGGGGTGTCGCCGCGGGGGCCGACGACGGGGACCGAGGGGTCCAGGGTCGCGGGCACGGCGGCGACGACGGGGGTGGTGGTGGAGCTGGGGGTGGTCATCGATGATCCTTCACGAGACGGGGAGCCGAACGCCGGGGCACGACATCAGCCGCGGCGGGGTTCCGGCCGTCAGGCCCCGTCGCGGCGGAGAAGCAGGAGCATCGATCCACGCACGCGGTCACCGTAGCACCGCCGCCGCGGCGCCCCGGCCGCGGTCGCGATGCGAGACGGCGCGAGCCCTTGCGGGCCGCCGGCTCGGCGCGGATCGCGCCGCGGATCAGAAGCCGAGCCTGCCGAGCTGCTTGGGGTCGCGCTGCCACTCCTTGGCGACCTTGACCCGCAGGTCGAGGTGCACCTTGCGACCCAGCAGGCGGTTGATCTCCCCGCGGGCCGTCGAGCCGACCTCCTTCAGCCGCGAGCCGCCGCGGCCGATGATGATGCCCTTCTGGCTGTCGCGCTCGACGAAGAGGCTCGCCCGCACCACGAGCCGGCCCTCCCCCGGGGCGACCTCGGCGAAGGGGTCGTCGGGGTCGGTCTCCACGACCTCCTCGACGACGACGGCGATCGAGTGCGGGAGCTCGTCGCGCACGCCCTCGAGCGCCGCCTCGCGGATCAGCTCGGAGATGCGGTCGTCGCGGGACTCCTCGGTGAGCTGGTCGTCGGGGTAGAGCTGGGGTCCCTCCGGGAGCAGTCCGGCGATCACCTGCAGCAGCAGGTCCACCTGCTCGCCGGTGACGGCGCTGATCGGGACGATCTCGTCGACGTCGAGCAGGGAGTCGACCGCGAGCAGGTGCTCGGCGAGCTGGTCGCGGGTCACGAGGTCCGTCTTCGTGACGACGGCGACGACCTTGGGGCCGCGCCGGCCCGAGCGCATCTCCGCGAGGTCCTCCGCGATGAAGCGGTCGCCGGGGCCGATCTTCTGATCGGCGGGGAGGCAGAAGCCCACGACGTCCACCTCGCCGAGCGTCTCCCGGACGAGGTCGTTCAGCCGCTCGCCGAGGAGCGTGCGGGGGCGGTGCACCCCCGGGGTGTCCACGAGGATGATCTGCGCGTCCTCGCGCGTGACGATGCCGCGGATCGCGCGGCGCGTGGTCTGCGGCTTCGAGGAGGTGATCGCGACCTTCTCGCCCACGAGCGCGTTGGTGAGCGTCGACTTGCCGACGTTCGGCCGGCCGACGAGGGCGACGAAGCCCGCGCGATGCTCGGCGGGGGCCGCCGGATCGGAAGGATCGGGGGCAGGGGTCTCAGCGGTCATCGGGATCCTCCGGAGGGGACGGGTGGTGGTCATCGCCCGGGCGCGGGGCCCGCGAGACGAGAAGGGTGGAGAGGCGCTTGCGGCGCCCGGAGGTGGCCTCCGCCTCGAGCCGCAGGCCGTGGGCCTCGCCCGAGGAGCCGACGATCGGGACCTGGCCGAGGACCTTGCCGAGCAGACCGCCGACGCTGTCGACGTCGTCGTCCTCGATGTCCAGGCCGAAGTTCTCGCCGACCTCGCCGACGCCGGCACGGGCCGGGACCCGGAACACGCCGGGCGCGACCTCCTCGATCTCGGGCTCGACGCGGTCGTGCTCGTCGGCGATCTCGCCCACGATCTCCTCGACGATGTCCTCGATCGTGACGATCCCGGAGACGCCGCCGTACTCGTCGACGACGATCGAGATGTGCACACGGCTCGCCTGCATCTGCCGCAGGACCTCGTCCGCGGGGACGAACTCGGGCACGAAGCGGGCCGGTCGCATGATCTCGGAGACGGGTCGGCCGGGCCGGGGGTCGCGCGGCGCGTGGATCGTGCGCATGACGTCCTTGACGTAGAGCATGCCGCGCAGGTCGTCGACGTCGTCCCCCACGACGGGGACGCGGGAGAAGCCGGAGCGCACGAACAGCCGCATGGCGGCCTCCGCCGTGCCGTCGGCCGGGACGGTGACCATGTCCGTGCGCGGCACCATGAGCTCGCGCACCATGGTCCCGCCGAGCTCGAAGACGCCGTGGATCATCGAGCGCTCGTCGGAGCGCAGGTGCTCGTTCTCGAGCGCGCGGTCCACCCCGCGGCGGGCCGCGGCGGCGGCCTCGTACGGGTCCTCCGCGACGCCCGGGGTCACGGTCGCCCCGATCCGCAGCAGCGCCCCGGCGACCGGCCAGAGCAGCACGCGGGCGGCGGCGGTCGCGTGCCGGGTCGAGACGATGACCCGGGCGGAGCGGCGCCGGCCCACGGTGCGGCCCGCGACGGAGGCGGCGCAGAACAGCACGATCGCACTGCCCAGCACGCCGATGACCAGCGGGAGCACCCAGCCGTCGAGCACGAGCACGAGCGCGGCCGTCGCAGCGCCGGTCGCGAGGGTCTCGCCGAGCACGGTGCCGATGCCCACGGAGGCGAGGGTGCGCCCGGCGTCCTCGTACTGGCGGCGCACCTGCGCGGCGGCCTCGGCGGGCCGCTCCTCGAGGGCGCCGGTGACGTCCTGACGGGTGACGGAGCGGTGCGCGGAGTCCGCGGCGGCGAGCACCGCGGCGACGACGGCGCCGAGGACCGCCAGGGCGGCGAGGGCGAGCGGGGTGAGGAGATCCGCGGTCATGGGGTGGGCGGGGTCCTCAGGATCCGGGCCGGGAGGCGAGGAAGGTGAGCAGCAGGGTGCGCTGCAGGTCGAACATGACCTTGCGCTCCTCCGCCTCCATGTGGTCGTAGCCCAGCAGGTGCAGGATCGAGTGCACGGTGAGCAGGAGCAGCTCCTCGACGGTGCTGTGGCCCGCCTCCGCCGCCTGCTTCGCGGCGACCGAGGGGCACAGCACGACGTCGCCGAGCAGCCCCTCGGGCGCCGGGTGCTCCGCGGAGCCGGGGGTGAGCTCGTCCATGGGGAAGCTCATGACGTCGGTGGGGCCGGGGAGGTCCAGCCACTGCACGTGCAGCCGCTCCATGGCCTGCTCGTCGATGAGGATGATGGACAGCTCGGTCGCCGGGTGCAGGTGCATCGACTCGAAGACGAAGCGGGCGAGCTCGACGAACTCGGTCTCCTCGACGACGGCGGTGGTCTCGTTGCGCACCTCGATGCTCATCGCGGGCCGCCCTTCCCGCCGCGGTGGCGGGAGTCGCGGTTCCCGCCCGGGCCGATCTCCCAGCGCCCGTAGGCCTCGACGATGTCGCTCACGAGACGGTGGCGCACCACGTCCCGCGGGGAGAGGTGGCAGAAGGAGATGTCCTCGACGCCCTGGAGCACCTGCTCGACCACCCGCAGGCCTGACTTGTGGCCGCTCGGGAGGTCCACCTGGGTGACGTCACCGGTGACGACCATGGTCGAGTTGAAGCCGAGGCGGGTGAGGAACATCTTCATCTGCTCGGGCGTCGTGTTCTGCGCCTCGTCGAGGATGATGAACGCGTCGTTCAGGGTGCGCCCGCGCATGTAGGCGAGCGGGGCGACCTCGATCGTGCCGGCGCCCATGAGCCGCGGGATCGACTCGGGGTCGAGCATGTCGTGCAGGGCGTCGTACAGCGGCCGCAGGTACGGGTCGATCTTCTCGTTGAGCCCGCCGGGCAGGAAGCCCAGCCGCTCCCCCGCCTCGACCGCGGGGCGGGTGAGGATGATCCGCTGCACGCGCTGCGAGAGCAGCTGCTGGACCGCCATCGCGACGGCGAGGTAGGTCTTGCCGGTGCCCGCGGGACCGATGCCGAAGGTGATCGTCGAGGTGTCGATCGCCTCGATGTACTCGCGCTGGCCGAGGGTCTTGGGGCGGATGCTCTTGCCGCGCGAGGAGAGGATCGTGCGGGAGAGGACCCGCTCGAGCTGCTCGCCCTGGGCGCGCTCGTCGCCGTAGAGCGCGGCCGCACGCTGCACGGCCTCCGCGGTGACGGCCTGGCCGGTCGCGGCGAGCTCGATGAGGCTGCGCATGATGTGCTCGCTGCGGCGCAGCGCGTCGCCGGTGCCGCGCAGGGTCACCTGGTGGCCGCGCACGTGGACGTCGGTCCCGGGGACGGCGTCCTCGAGGGCGGCGAGGGCCTGGTCGTTCTCGCCCAGCACCTGGAAGGGGCTGAGGTGGTCGGGGATCGCGAGCCGCCGCTCCTGCACCTCGGGGGTGGTGCCGGGGGGCGGGGTGAGTCCATCGGTCGAGCTGGTCACATCGCTCCTTCTGCGAGCGTCCCGCCCGCGAGGACGTGCGCGTGCACGTGGAAGACGGTCTGGCCGGCGTTCTCGCCGGTGTTGAAGATCAGGCGGAAGTCCCCGTCGTCGGTGTGCTCGGCGGCGACGCGGCCGGCGACCTCGGCGACATGGGCGAGCAGGGCGGGCTCCGCGGCGAGCTCGCGGATGTCGCGCGAGTGCGCCCGCGGCACGACGAGCACGTGCAGGGGCGCCTTGGGGCTCAGGTCGCGGAACGCGATCACGGAGTCGTCCTCGTGGACGCGGTCCGAGGGGATCTCGCCGGCGACGATCCGACAGAAGACGCAGTCCGGGTCGGCGTGCGGGGCGGCACCGGGGGTCGGGGAGCTCATGCCCCCGAGTCTACGCGTGACGCAGCTCGCGCCGGATCCGGGAAGAGACGAGGCCGCCCCGGAGTTCTGGTCACCATGACAAAGCTCGGAATCCTCGTCTCCAGCGCCCGCCCGAACCGGGTCTCCGACTCCGTCACCCAGTGGGTGCGCGAGTCCGTCCCGGCCGACGTCGAGATCGACCTCATCGATCTTGCCGCCGAGGTGCTCCCCGCCTTCGACGAGCCCCACGCCCCGAAGTCCGGCGCCCGCCCCACCACCGCCCACGGTCAGGCCTGGGCCGAGCGGATCGGCGCCCTCGACGCGATCGTGATCGTCACCCCGCAGTACAACGGCTCCTACACCGGCGCGCTCAAGAACGCCGTGGACTGGCTGTACACCGAGTGGGCCGAGCTGCCCACCGTGATCGTCGGCTACGGCTGGATGGACGCCGCCGAGGTGCTCGGCCACCTGGGCGCCCTCATGCGCCGCGTGGGTGCGGACGTCGTCGCCGAGATCGGCCTCGGCTTCGGTGAGGACCTCTCCGTGGAGGGCGAGATCACCGCCCGCGAGGAGAAGGCCGCCGCGCTCACCGCCGGCCTCGAGGCCGCGACCGCGAAGGCCCTGCAGGCCGCCGCCGTCTGACCGCGACTCCCCCACCACCCCGGACCCCGCCGGCCGCGAGCCGACGGGGTCCTGTGCGCTCAGTGGCCGGGACTCGTGTAGTGCCGGGAGAGCCGGGTGAACACGGCGACGCCGAGCACCAGCAGGAGCGGTCCGGCGAGCGGCGAGAGCTGGGCGATCCAGGTGGGCACGAGGAGCTCCTCGGTCCTGCCGAGCAGGACGGTCGCGGGAAGGTACGCCATGAAGGCGAGCGGCAGCACCGCGGTGAGCAGCCACGTGCCCGCGGCCCCGAAGATCGTCATCGGGAAGGCGCCGAAGTCCGTCAGCACCCGGTCCACGGTGTCCTTGACGCGGGTCGTCGGACCCAGCACGAAGTCGAGCCCCGAGATGCCGATCTGGAGCCCCGCCTCGACGAGCCCGCCGCCCACCACGGCGGCGGCCACGTAGAGCACCGCGAGCGGTGTCCAGGTGATCGGCGTGTGCGGGGCCGCGGCGACGAGGATCGCGAGCCCCAGCACGAGGTCGCCCAGGGTGCCCGGGTTGAAGATCCGGGTGAGCAGCTGCAGCAGCGGCGGCACGGGCCGCAGCAGGAACCGGTCCCAGTCCCCCTCCCGCACCACGATCGCGCTCGCCCGGTGCTGGCCGAAGTTCACCGTGCACACGCCGTGCGCCGTGAGCCGGAGGCCGTAGAGGAAGGCGACCTCGGAGACGTCCCAGCCGGCGATCGCGCCGAAGGCTCCGAGCAGGACGCCGATGAAGGCGAGCTGCGTGCCCTGGAGGGCGGCGCTGCCGAGGAAGATCAGGACGAGGTTCGCGCGGTGCGCGCGCAGGCTCCGCCAGGCGGCGCCGAGCAGCACCGTGTAGCCGCGCAGCAGCGGCACGGGCCGTGCGAGGGAGCGCCTCCCCTCGGCGTGCGGGGCGCCGGCCGGACCGGCGATCGTCTCAGCCACCGAAGACCACCAGCCTCCGCACCGCACGTCGCCACACGAGCGCGCACACCACGGCGAGCACGAGCACCCACAGCACCTGCAGGGCGAGCGACCCCAGCGTGTGCCATCCGGGGTCGCGGTCCACGTAGATCGAGAGCGGCACGAAGATCTGCGCAGAGAACGGCAGTCCCGTGAGGATCCCGGAGAGCCAGCCCGGCATGAACCACAGCGGGATCAGCGCCCCGGAGGAGAACTGCGCGAGCATCCGGTAGATGAGGAAGGCGCCGCCCACCTCGAGCGTCCAGAAGCCCGCGAGGCCCACGAGGAAGTTCATGAGCAGGGCGATCGTGAAGCCGAGCAGCAGCGAGGGCACCGCCGCCACGCCGGAGAGCACGCTCCCGGGCGGGGCGATCGCGCCCGTCACGAGCCCTGCCACGAGCGCCGTGACCACCGCGGGGAGCTGCCCCACGGATCCGCCCACCTGCCGGGCGAGGGCGAGCGGCGCGGCGGAGACCGGCCGCATGACGTCGAAGGCGATCGCCCCGGTGCGCAGGCGGCCGATCATCGCGTCGAACATGAAGGGCTGGAACAGCGCGGTGGTGAGCACGCCGAGCACCGCATAGGTGACGGCATCGGTGCGGTCCACCCCGGCGACGGCCTCCCGCTGCCCGTAGACCGCCGTCCAGACCAGGTGCACGAGCACGACCTGCAGCACGCAGCCCACGATCCCGGTCCACGTGGAGGCGCGGAAGGCGAACTGCGCGCGGGCCGCATGGCCGATCGAGGCGAGCAGGCCGTCCACCATGAGGGCGGGACCCGTGCGTCCCGCGGCGTCGCCTGCCGCGCGGCCCCCGGGCCCGCCGGTCCCCTGGGCGGCGGTCATCGCGCGGAGCCGTGCTCGGTGTAGATCCGTCGGATCACGTGCTCGACGTCGGGCTCCCGCGAGGCGAGGTCCGTGACCTCGAGGGCGGCGGTGAGGCGGCTGATGGCCTCCGGGGCCCGCAGCTGCGCGGGATCGAAGCGGTACGTGCCGCGCTGCTCCTCGCCGTCGGCCACCACCTCGTGGAGCGTGAGGCCCGGGATCTCCTGCCGCGCGTCGATCCGTGCCGCCCGCACGACGATCTCGCGGAAGGGCGCGTACTCCGATCGCAGCCGCGCGAGGTCCCCCTCGTAGACGATGCGCCCGGTGTCGATGATGACGACCCGGTGGGCGAGCGCCTCGACGTCGGCGATGTCGTGGGTCGTGAGCAGCACCGTGGTCCCCTCGGAGCGGTTCAGCTCGGTGATGAACTCCCGGATCCGGGCCTTCGCGACGACGTCGAGGCCGACGGTCGGCTCGTCGAGGTAGAGCACCGGCGGGTGGTAGAGCATCGCCGCGACGAGGTCCCCGCGCATCCGCTGGCCGAGCGAGAGCGAGCGCACGGGCGTGTCGAGGAAGGGCCCCATGTCCAGGAGGTCGACGAAGCCGTCGAGGGTGCGGCGGTAGACGGTGCTCTCGATCCCGTAGAGCCGGGAGACGAGGTCGAAGGACTCCCGCAGCGGGAGGTCCGTCCACAGCTGGCTGCGCTGGCCGAAGACGGCGCCGATCGTGCGGGCGTTCGCCCGGCGGTCCTTCCAGGGGACGATCCCCTCGACCTCGACGTGGCCGGAGGTGGGGACGAGCACGCCCGTGAGCATCTTGATGGTGGTGGACTTCCCGGCGCCGTTGGGGCCGAGGTAGCCGACGATCTCGCCGTCGTCGACCCGGAGGGACACGTCGTCGACCGCGCGCACGGTGTCCCGCCGGGTGCTGAGGAAGGAGCGGAGGCCCGCGAAGCGTCCCTCGACGCGGCGGGGACGGTGGAACTCCTTGACGAGGTGCTCGGCGAGGATCACCGGGGACCTCCCGCGGGGCCGGGGACGACGGGTGGGGAGGGACGGTGCACCGGCATGGTCATCGACCCTAGCCGGGGATCGCTCCTCCGGCAGTCGCTTTCCCGATTCCCGCCGGGTCCGGGATCAGCCCCAGCGGCCGACGATCCCGCTGAGCACCGCGAGCGCGGCAGGTCCGGCGGTCGAGGAGCGCAGCACCTCGGGTCCCAGCAGCACGGAGCGGGCGCCCGCAGAGCGGAGCCGGTCGAGCTCGGCGGGGGCGATGCCGCCCTCGGGGCCCACCACCACAACGATCTCGGGGACCTCTCCCCCGGCTCCCCCGGCATCGCGGAGCTCGGCGACGAGCGACATGAGCCCCACGGACTCCTGCTCGTGCAGGACGAGCACGATCCCGCCCGCCGCGGTCGTCACGGCGACCTGCTCGGCGAGGGCGGCGGTGGTGACGGGCTGGTCGACCTCGGGGATGCCCGGTCGCCGGCACTGCTTGACGGCCGCGCGGACGGTGCCCTGCCAGCGGGCGCGGCCCTTGCGCAGCTTCTCCCCCCGCCACACTGAGACGGAGCGCTCCGCGATCCAGGGCACGATGCGGTCCGCGCCGAGCTCGGTCGCGGACTCGACCGCCTGCTCGTCGCGTCCGCCCGTCGCGAGCGCCTGCACGAGGGCGAGCCGCGGGAGCCGCGGGACCGGCGCGCTCGGATCGCCGAGCAGGCGCAGCTCGAGCTGCTCCTTGGCCGCGGCGGTGACCTCGGCGAGGACCTGACGGCCCGGGCCGTCGGTGAGGAGCACCTGCTCCCCCACGCCGATCCGGGCGACCTTCGCGGCGTGGCGGCCCTCCTCGCCGTCGAGGGTGAGCGCGTCACCCTCCGCGGCGCCCTCGAGGGCGTCGTCGAGGATCAGGAATCCGGGGGGCGTGGTGGGCATGTCCGCTCCTGGGGCCGGGATCGGGGGGGCAGCGCGCTGCGCGGCTCAGAGGTCGCGCAGGCGCTCGCGGAGCTTCGCGAACGGGCCGTGCACACGCGGGCTGGGGCGGTCCGCCTCGTCCCCGCGCAGGGCCGCGAACTGCTCGAGCAGATCGCGCTGCTCGTCCGTGAGCGAGGAGGGCACGTCGACGTCGAGCACGACCCGGATGTCGCCGCGGCGCTCCCGGCGCAGCGGGGTGACGCCGAGGCCCTTGAGCACGAACTCCTCGCCGGGCTGGGAGCCGGCGCGGATCTCGACCTGCTGGACGCCGTCGAAGGTCTCGAGCGGGATCGTCGCGCCGAGCGCCGCGGAGGTCATCGGGACCGCGAGGGTCGTCACGAGGTCGTCGCCCGAGCGGGCGAAGGTCTCATGGTCGTTGACCGAGAGCTCGACGAAGAGGTCGCCGGCGGGGCCGCCGGCCTCGCCCACCTCGCCCTCGCCGCGCAGCTGGATACGCGTGCCGGTCTCGACGCCCGAGGGGATGCGGACGGTGACCTCGCGCTGCTGGGAGATCCGGCCGTGGCCGGAGCAGGCCGTGCAGGGCGACTCGATGACGTCGCCGTGGCCCTCGCAGGTGGGGCAGGGCGCCATGGTCACCATCTGACCCAGGAGCGACTGGGCGACGCGCTGCACGTGGCCGGAGCCGTTGCAGGCGGTGCAGCGGGTGGGGCTCGTGCCCGGCTCGCTGCAGGAGCCGTCGCAGCGCTCGCAGAGCACGGCGGTGCGGTAGGAGACCTTCTGCTCGGAGCCGAAGACCACGTCGCGGAGGTCGATCGTGGCGCGGCGCAGCACGTCGCCGCCGCGGCGCCGGCGCGGGATCGGTCCCTGGCCGCGACCGCGGCCGCCCATGCCGGCGGCCCCGGCGAACATGTCGAAGATGTCGCCCATGTCGAAGCCGCCCGCGCCGCCGAAGCCGCCGAATCCGGCGCCGCCCATGCCCGGGCCGCCGCCCATGTCGTACTGGCGACGCTTGTCCTCGTGGGACAGCGTCTCGTAGGCCTGGGAGACCTTCTTGAACTTCTCGGCGGCCTCCGGGTCCGGGTTGACGTCCGGGTGGAGGGAACGGGCGAGCTTCCGGTACGCCTTCTTGATCTCCTCGGTGGTGGCGTCCTTCGAGACGCCGAGGAGCTCGTAGTAGTCGTCGTTCACCTGGTGGGTCCTTGCGTGGTCGGGAGGGGTGCGTTCAGGAGGAGGGTCATGCGAGGAAGCGGGAGACGTAGCGGGCGATCGCCTGCACCGTCGAGATCCCGGTGACGTAGTCCATGCGGGAGGGGCCCAGGATCGCGACGTGCGATCCCGCGCCGTAGCCGGCGCCCACGACCGCGGCCTGGTTGAGCGCCTGGTCGCGCAGCTCGGAGCCGATGCGCACCTCGACCGCGCCCGGGGAGGCGTGCATCTCGGTGAACAGCCGCAGGAGCACGAGCTGCTCCTCGAGCACGTCGAGCAGCGGCTCGACGTCCCGGGAGAAGTCCTCGGCTGAACGGGCGAGGTTCGCGGTGCCGGCCATCATGATCCGGCCCTCGGCGCGGCTCGCCGCGAGCGCGACGAGCGCCTCGGAGACCTCCACGACCGCCGGACGGTCGAGCGGCGGCACGGTCTCGAGCAGCTCCCCGAGCGGGGCGGCGAGATCGGTGACCTCACGGCCCGCGACCGCCCGGTTCAGCGCGTCGCGCATGCCCGCGTAGTGCTCCGCGGAGCGCCCCGGGGTGACGGGGATGGTGCGCTGGTCCACGCGGCCGGACTCGGTGATGAGCACGACGAGCAGCAGGGACTCGGCGACCTTCACGAGCTCCACGTGACGGATGCGGGCCTGCCGGCGCGCCGGGTACTGGACCATGGCGACCTGCTGGGTGAGCTGGGCGAGCAGCCGCACCGTGCGGGCGAGCAGCTCCTCGACGTCGCCGGAGTCCTCGAGCAGCGCCCGGATCGCGCGGCGCTCGGGGGTGGAGAGCGGCTTGATCGCCGCGACGTGGTCGACGAAGGCGCGGTAGCCCTTGTCGGTGGGGACGCGGCCGGCGGAGGTGTGGGGCTGCGTGATGAGCCCCTCCTCCTCGAGGGCGGACATGTCGTTGCGCACGGTCGCGGCGGAGACGCCGAGCTCGTGCCGTTCGAGCAGGGACTTCGAGCCGACGGGCTCGCGGGTCGCGACGTAGTCCTCGACGATCGCGCCGAGGATCTGCAGCTTGCGGGGATCCGTCCCTCTCACCTCCCTGGTCCGTGTTGCGGTGGTGCCGTGCGGCGGCCGTGCTGCGGGTGCCGGAGAGACGCTGGCACCCGGGGCCGCCGAGTGCCAATCCTACGCGTCCCCGGGACCCCTCCCCGGGAGGCGTTCGCCACGGGCGTGCACCCCGGCGGGCGACCGCCTCGCCCGCCCGCCTCACACCTCGGCGCCGGCGGGCGACTACCGTGCATGACGACGGAGATCCAGGAGGTCCCGATGACCGCACGCCATGCCGTCCTGCCGAGCACCCTCGGCCCGCTCACGGCCCTCGCCGAGGGCGACGCGCTCGTGGGCCTCTACTTCCCGGGCCACACCTATCCCTTCACTCCCGGCAGCGGGGGGCCCGAGGTCGCCGCGGGCGAGGATCCCGTGCTCGCCGCGGTCGCGAGTCAGATCGGCGAGTACCTCGACGGGGAGCGCACGGACTTCGACGTGCCCGTCCGCACCGCCGGCGGCGAGTTCTCCGAACGGGTCTGGGCCCGGCTGCGCGAGATCCCGTACGGGACGACCATCACGTACGGCGAGATCGCCCGCGAGCTGGGCGGGCCCGGCCTCGCCCAGCGGGTCGGCCAGGCCGTGGGCCACAACCCGATCAGCATCATCGTCCCCTGCCACCGCGTCGTGGGGGCCGACGGCTCCCTCACCGGCTACGCGGGTGGTCTCGAGCGCAAGCGGGCCCTGCTCGCCCTCGAGGAGCCCTCCGCGGAGGACGGGGCGCGGCTGTTCTGAGCACCGAGATCCTCGTCCCCTCCCGCGGGCCCCTCGACGCCGCCGCGGCGTGGGGCTCCCTCGTGGCGCACACGATCACGGGCCTGGACCACCTCGACCCGTCGCACGGTGCCCAGACCCGCCTCCTCACCGGCCCGGCCGGCCCGGTGCCCGTCACGCTCACCCCGCGGGCGGACGGCATCGCCCTGCGCACCCCCGCCGAGGACCCGGCCGTGCTCGCGGATCTGCAGGCGCAGGTGCGCCGTTGGTTCGACCTCGACGCGGACCTCGCGCCGATCGACGCTCACCTCTCCCGCTCCCCCGTGCTCGCCGCACAGGTCTCCGCGCGGCCCGGGCTGCGGATCACGCGCTACCCGGACCGCTTCGAGGCGGTGGTCCTCATCGTCCTCGGCCAGCAGGTCTCCCTGGCGGCCGGCCGCCTGTTCGGCGCCCGACTGCTCGCGGCGCACGGCGAGGGGACGGCGGCGACGCCCGTCGGCCCGCTGCGCCGGTTCCCTCGTCCTGCGGTGCTCGCCCGGGTCGACCCCGATCGGCTGCGCGACGAGCTCGGCCTCACGCGGTCCCGCACCCGCACCGTGCTCGCGACCGCCGCGCTGTTCGCGGATCTCCCGGACCGGGCGCCGACCTCGGAGGAGCTCGCCGCGGTGCCCGGCATCGGCCCGTGGACCCTCGCCTGCGCCGCGATCCGGGCCGGCACCGATCCGGACGCCTTCCCCGCCTCCGACGCCGTGCTGCGGCGCGCGATGGTCGCCGCGGGCGCGGGTGAGGACCCTGCCGTGGTGGAGAGCTGGCGGCCGTGGCGCAGCTATGCCGCGGTGCGGCTGTGGGCCGGGTCCGGGGCGCACCCCGCCTGAGGCGGCCGCCGTCCCGACCGCCGCTCCGACTGCCACTCCCACCGCCCCAGCGTGGTGCCCCGGAACGGCGCCGATGCCGGTGTACCGTGCCGGGCGTGCCTGCCCCGACCTCGCGATTCCCCGACCGCTACAGCCGAGACGTGCTCGCCTCCGGTCCGCCGTCCCACCACCGCAGCCGCCCCGCCTCCCGGGAGGTGCCGGCCCAGCGCGGCCTCGTCGTCGAGGAGGCCTCGACCGGCTTCACCGGGGCGATCCTGCGGGTCGAGAAGATCGCCGGGGAGACGGTCGTCGAGCTCGAGGACGGCCGCGGCAGGGTCCGCTCCTTCCCGCTGGGGCCCGGCTACATGATCGACGGCAAGCCCGTCGTCCTCACCCGGGCCGTCGCGAGGCAGGCCCCCGCGGGACCCAAGCGCTCCGCGAGCGGCTCCGTCTACGTCGAGGGCGCCCGCGCCCGCACCGCCCGCGCCTCCCGCGTCTGGGTCGAGGGCAAGCACGACGCCGAGCTCGTCCAGAAGGTCTGGGGCCACGACCTGCGCATCGAGGGCGTCGTCGTCGAGCTGCTCGACGGCGCGGACAACCTCGTGGAGCGCATCCGCGAGTTCGGCCCCTCCCCGACCCGCCGCATCGGCGTGCTCGTCGACCACCTCGTGACGGGCTCCAAGGAGACCCGGATCGCGCAGGAGGCGCTCGCGCAGCCCGGGGCCCGCGGCAACGTCCTCGTGCTCGGGCATCCGTACATCGACGTGTGGCAGGCCGTGAAGCCGGCCCGCGTGGGCATCCCCGCCTGGCCGCACGTGCCGCGCGGCACCGACATCAAGGTCGGCACGCTCGCCGCGCTCGGCTGGCCCCACGAGGACCAGGCGGACATCGCCCGCGGCTGGCAGCGCATCCTCGCCACCGTGCGCTCCTACGCCGACGTCGAGCCGACGCTCTCGGGCCGCATCGAGGAGCTCATCGACTTCGTGACCGTCGACTCCTGACCCCCGGCGGTCCCGCGCGCCTGGGGGATGTCCCCCGGGCGCCCCGGCGGCTCGCCACGGTGACGTGGGCGCCCGCGCTCCGTAGGCTGGACCCTGTTCACGACATCGCCGGTCCCGCCGGCGCCGTTCCCGAGGAGGGGCCATGAGCCAGAACGAGTACCCGCACGATCCCTTCGGCGGTCGTCCCGCGACCGATCCGGACCAGAGCACCCCGCAGAGCTCGGGAGCCGAGCAGCCCGCGTCGCATCCGGCGCCCGGCACCGGCCAGGGCCCGGGCTCCCAGCCCGCCGCCGGGGACACCGCCGCCTCCTCGCCGTATTCGGCGCCGCAGTCGCCCTACGGGGCGCCGTCCTCCGCCGGCACGGGGTCCCCGTACGGCGCGCCCTCGCCCTACCAGGCACCTGCCGCGGACGGTGCCGCCGGCGCCCCGCCGGCCGGGCAGCAGCCGGGTGCCCGGCACCAGCCCTACGGCGGCGGGCAGCCCGGCGCGGGCCAGGCACCGTACGGGGCGCCGCAGGGTGGCCCCCAGGGCTACACCGGCGACGCGCACCCGTCGGCCGCGCCGCTGCCCCCCGGCTTCTCGGGCGCCTACGACGGACCGCTCTCGGGTCAGCCCGTGAGCCCCTCCGATTCGCGCATGTGGTCGATGTTCGCGCAGCTCTCCGCCGTGCTCGGCTACGTCATCGGCGCGGGCTTCCTGGGCTGGGTCGGTCCGCTGATCATCTTCCTGGTCTACAAGGACCGCGACCGCTACGTGCGCTACAACGCCGCGGAGTCGCTCAACGCCGCGATCGCGACCGTCATCGCGGAGGTCGTGCTCTCCATCGTGATCACGATCCTCGCGGTGGTCACCCTCGGCATCGGCTCGATCCTCTTCCCGCTCGTGTGGGTCCCGGCGCTGCTGCACGTCATCTTCGCGATCATCGGCGCGGTCAAGGCCAACCAGGGCATCTGGTGGAACTACCCGCTGAACATCCGCCTGGTGAAGTGAGCCCCGCGGCCCCGCGCCGCATCGCCCACCCGGCACGGAGCCCCCGCCGGTCCTCGGACCGACGGGGGCTCCGTCACGTGCGGGCGCGGGCCTCGGCTCAGGGCACGAGGTCGCGGACGACGGCATCGGCGAGCAGGCGTCCGTTCCGCGTCAGCACCAGCCGGCCCGTCTCGAGGGCCGCCGGGTCGAGGTGACCGCGCGCGGCGTGCACGGCGATCTGGTCGCGGGTCTGCTCCGGCACCGCCTCGACGGGCAGGCCGTCGGCGATCCGCAGCTCGAGCAGGATCCGCTCGGTGGCCCGGGTCGCCGGATCGAGCGTCTCCGACTCCTGCACGGGCAGCTCCCCCTCCGCGAGCCGTGCGGCGTAGCGGCTGGGGTGCTTGACGTTCCACGAGCGCAGCCCGTCGCGATGACGGTGCGCCCCGGGGCCGATCCCCCACCAGTCGCCGCCGCGCCAGTAGGCGAGGTTGTGCCGGGAGCGGTGGGCGGGGGTGCGCGCCCAGTTCGAGACCTCGTACCAGGACAGGCCCGCAGCGCTCGCGAGGTCGTCGACGAGCTCGTACTTGTCCGCCATGTCGTCGCCGTCGGGCTCCGCGATCTCGCCCTTGCGCAGCTGCCGCGCCATGGCCGTGTTGCCCTCGATGATGAGGGAGTACGCGGAGAGATGGTCGACCTCGCAGGCCAGGGCCGCCCGCACGGAGGTCTCGACGTCCGCGAGGGTCTCCCCCGGGGTGCCGTAGATGAGGTCGAGGCTCACGGCGAGCCCGGCGTCCTTCGCCCACTGCACGACCTGCGGCACGCGCTCGGGGTCGTGGGTGCGGTCCAGGGTCGCGAGCACGGAGCGCACCGCGGACTGCATGCCGAAGGAGACGCGGGTGATGCCGCCGTCGGCGAGGACCCGCAGCGACTCGGGGGTGACGGAGTCGGGGTTCGCCTCGGTCGTGACCTCCGCGCCCGGGGCGAGGGGGATCAGGCCCCGGAGGTGGTCGAGCATGGAGACGAGGTCCGGGGCGGGCAGCAGCGTGGGCGTGCCGCCGCCGAAGAACACGGTGGAGACCTGCTCGTACTCGTATCCGGCGGCGCGGTCGTCGGCGAGGACGAGGTCCATCTCGCGCCGCGCGTTGTCCGGGTACTCGCGCTGGGATCCGCCCCCGCCGAGCTCCGTCGCGGTGTACGTGTTGAAGTCGCAGTAGCCGCAGCGCACCGCGCAGAACGGCACGTGGATGTAGACGGAGAGGTCCCGGCGACCGCCCGCGGCGCTCACCGCTCGTCCTTCAGATGACGCTGCGCGCGGGCCTCGAGCTCGCGGTGCAGGGCGACGCCGGCGGCATCGGCCCAGCGGACGAGGCTGCGGGTGAGGTCGCGGTCGCGGGCGCCCGCGTAGACGGCGGCGACCGTCGCGCCGTGCCCGGGCACGGACTCCACGAGGAGCTCGTCCCCGGCGCGCACCTCGCCGCGCTCGAGCACCCGGAAGTAGACCCCCGTGCGGCCGCGCTCGTGGTAGCGGGCGCGGAAGTCGTCCGTGCCCATCCACCGCTGGAAGGTCATGCACGGGGTGCGCGGTGCGGTCACCTCGAGCAGCGCCGTGCCCGCGCGCACGCACGCCCCGATCTCGAGGTCGTCGACCGCGAGGTCGCGCACGCGCAGGTTCTCGCCGAGGCCGCCCGCAGGGATCGGGCGCCCCAGCTGCGCCGACCAGTGCTCGGCCTCCGCGGCGTCGATCGCGTAGACGGCCTGGTCCGGCCCGCCGTGGTGGGCGCGGTCCGCCTGGACGTCCGCGTACAGGCCCAGCTCGCCGATCGCGACGGGGCCGTCCACGGGCCGCTTGTCGATCGCGGTGGTGCCGACGCTGCCGGCATCGGGGCGCAGGGCGCCGACGACGCACACCGCCTCGACCGCCCCGCGCGAGCCCGCCGCGAGGGCGCTCACTTCTTCTTCCCGTCCTTGGGCTCGGCCGCGTCGGAGGAGAGCGCGGCGATGAAGGCCTCCTGGGGCACCTCGACGGAGCCGATGTTCTTCATGCGCTTCTTGCCCTCCTTCTGCTTCTCGAGCAGCTTGCGCTTGCGGGAGATGTCGCCGCCGTAGCACTTGGAGAGCACGTCCTTGCGCATCGCGCGGATGTTCTCGCGGGCGATGATCCGGGCGCCGATCGCGGCCTGGATCGGCACCTCGAACTGCTGGCGCGGGATGAGGTTCTTGAGCTTCCCCGCCATCTCGACGCCGTAGTGGTACGCCTTGTCGCGGTGGACGATCGCGCTGAACGCGTCGACGGGCTCACCCTGCAGCAGCATGTCGACCTTGACGAGGTCCGCCGTCTGCGAGCCGGAGACGTCGTAGTCGAGGGAGGCGTAGCCCTTGGTGCGGGACTTCAGCTGGTCGAAGAAGTCGAAGACGATCTCCGCGAGCGGGAGCGTGTAGCGCAGCTCGACACGGTCCTCGCTGAGGTAGTCCATACCGCCGAGGGTGCCGCGCTTGGACTGGCACAGCTCCATGACCGCGCCGATGAACTCGGCCGGGACCAGGATCGTCGCCTTCGTGATCGGCTCGTGGATCTCCGCGACCTTGCCGGTCGGGAAGTCCGAGGGGTTCATGACCTCGACCTGCGTGCCGTCCTCCATCCGCACCTGGTAGACGACGCTCGGCGCTGTCGAGATGAGGTCGAGGTCGAACTCGCGCTCGAGGCGCTCGCGGATGATCTCGAGGTGCAGCAGGCCCAGGAAGCCCACGCGGAATCCGAAGCCGAGCGCCGTCGACGTCTCCGGCTCGTAGTTCAGCGCGGCGTCGTTGAGCTTGAGCTTGTCCAGCGCGTCGCGCAGGTTCGGGTAGTCCGAGCCGTCGATCGGGAAGAGGCCCGCGAACACCATCGGCTTGGGGTCGGAGTAGCCGGCGAGCGGCTCCGTCGCCCCGCGCACCGAGGTGGTGATCGTGTCGCCCACCTTGGACTGGCGCACGTCCTTCACGCCGGTGATGAGGTAGCCGACCTCGCCGGGGCCCACGCCCTTCGTCGCATGCGGCTCCGGGGAGCTCACCCCGATCTCGAGGAGCTCGTGGTGCGCGCCCGTGGACATCATGTCGATGCGGTCGCGGGAGCGGAGGTAGCCGTCGACCACGCGGATGTAGGTGACCACGCCGCGGTAGGTGTCGTAGACGGAGTCGAAGATCATCGCCCGGCAGGGGGCGTCCGGATCGCCGACGGGCTGCGGGAGCGTGCGCACGAGGTGGTCGAGCAGCTCGGGCACGCCCTGGCCGGTCTTGCCGGAGACGCGCAGGACGTCCTCGGGGTTCACGCCGACGAGCTGGCCGATCTCCGCCGCGTACTTCTCGGGATCCGCGCCCGGGAGGTCGATCTTGTTGAGCACCGGGATGATGGTGAGGTCGTTCTCCATCGCGAGGTACAGGTTCGCGAGGGTCTGCGCCTCGATGCCCTGCGCGGCGTCGACCAGCAGGATCGCGCCCTCGCAGGCGGCGAGCGAGCGGGAGACCTCGTAGGTGAAGTCGACGTGCCCGGGGGTGTCGATCATGTTCAGCGCGTAGTTCGTGCCGTCGACCTGCCAGGGCATGCGTACGGCCTGGCTCTTCACGGTGATGCCGCGCTCGCGCTCGATGTCCATGCGGTCGAGGTACTGGGCGCGCATGGAGCGGTCGTCGACCACCCCGGTGATCTGCAGCATGCGATCGGCCAGGGTGGACTTCCCGTGGTCGATGTGCGCGATGATGCAGAAGTTGCGGATGCGCTCCTGGGGGGTGGACGCGGGCTGGATGTCCCGTGCCTCGTCGGCAGCGATCCTGGGGGTCACCGGCGGTGGTCCTCTCTGTGGTGGGGACGGGCCCGGGGCGCGCGGAGGCGCCGCCCGGACGGCGTGTCGACCCATGCTCTCACGCGGCGCCGCGCAGGGCGCGCCACGGCGCACGGAGCCCGGGGCAGGTCACAGGCCGCGTGCGAGGCCGCCCTCCGGCGGGATACCGCCGGGCAGGGTGAAGGGCACCGCTCGTGCGAGCGTCGGATCCGGTGCATCCATGACCTGGAGGTGCACATGGGGCTCCGTGCTGTTGCCCGAGTTGCCGCAGCGGCCCAGCACTGCGCCGGCGCGCACCGGCTCCCCGGGGCGCACGGCGACGCTCCCGCGACGCAGGTGGCACAGCGCGACGAAGCGCGCCGGGCCGGGCCCGTCGACCTCGAGGACCACATGGTTCCCGGCCAGCGCCGCCCATCCCTCGCGCAGCCTCCCCCGCTGGGTGAGGGCGTAGCCCACCGAGGACAGCCCCCGATGGGCGGCATGATCCTCCGCGCCGTCGACCGCTGACACCACCCGACCCCACGCGGGTGCGAGGACCTCCCGCCCGAACCCGGGGAAGAGCTCCGGATCCTCCGTGCCGAGCAGGGCCCGCAGGCCGATCGGCGCCGTGCGGCCCCGATCGTCCACGGGCAGCAGGTCGAGCGCGTGGGAGAGGGCGAGCATCGTCGTCCCGTGGCTCGGCACGCGCGAGGTCGGGCTGTGGAGAGCGCGCCAGGGCCCGCGCAGCGGCGGGTCGAGCTCGAGCACCATCGCCCCTCCTCCGCTCCGGTCCCGGCCGGCTCAGTGCGCCGGGTGGAAGTAGGTCGAGCCGAGCGTGCGGGTCACGGCCCCGGTGACCTGCTGGAGCTGCTCCATCTCCGCGTCGAAGTCCGAGGTGAGCTCCTCGAGCGAGCGGTAGCGCAGGCTCGCCACGGCCCGGCCGACGATCCTCCGCCCGGGATCCGCGGTGCCCAGGCGGTCCGGTCCCGCGCCGTGCATCCGCGCGAGCACCTCGAGCGCCTCGTCGATCTGGAGCAGGCAGTGCGCGGCGGACCGCGGGAAGATCGAGTCCAGGAGCAGGAACGAGATCGCGGCGGAGGCCCCCACCCGCCCCCGGTACGAGCGGATGTAGGCCTCGTGGGCGCTGCAGGTGCGCAGCAGCAGCACCGTCGCCTGGTCCGAGCGGTCCTCGAGGTCATGGGCCTGGAGGATGCGCGCACCCATGTCCACCCGCTCCACGAGCTGGCCGAGCCGCCAGAACAGCCATGCCTCGTCGCGGGTCATCGATCCGTCGACGAGCCCGTTCACGACCGCGCAGCGGTCCTTCGCGTACTGGAAGACGCTGTGCATCCGCGCCGGCCGCACCCCGCGGGGCATGCCGAGCGTGGTCGTGTTCAGCGACTCCCACACCTCGGTCGAGAGCACCTCGCGGGCGCCGCGGGCGTTCTCCCGGGCGGTCTGGAGGGAGCCCGCGATCGAGGACGGGTTGGACCGGTCGGTGACGAGGCGGTCGAGGACCTTCTGCACGGACTGCTCGGAGCCCTCGGGCGCGGGGCTGCCGAAGATCTCGTGCACCGCGGCGCAGGCAGGGGCCACGTCCCCGCTGACGTCCTCGGTGATCGACTGCAGCCTCACGTCGAGCACGCGGGCCGTCTGGTCCGCCCGCTCCACGTAGCGGCCGATCCAGAACATGGCGTCGGCGATCCTACTGAGCATCGTGCGCCTCCTCAGTCGTGTGCCCGTCGTCGGTCCGGTCCTCGTGCTCCTCGGCGAGGTCGTCGGCGTCGAGCATCGGGATGGCGGAGGTGATCGGCATCGGCTCGAGGGCCCGGTCGGGCTCGCGCTCGGCGGCGTCCGCGACGAAGGACTCGTCCACGCCGGTCTCGAGCGGGGCGTCGGCCGCGTCCTCCTCGACCACCCGCATCGTGCCGGCGGAGGTAGGGACCTCGACCCGGGAGGGGCGGGTCCCGGCGAGCACCCAGGTGTCCTTGGAGCCGCCGCCGCGGGAGGAGTTCACGATCATCTCCCCCTCGGGCAGTGCCACGCGGGTGAGGCCGCCGGGCAGCACCCACACGTCCTCGCCGCTGTTCAGGGCGAAGGGGCGGAGGTCCACGTGCCGCGGCCGCAGGCCGTCCTCGACGAGGGTCGGGATCGTGGAGAGCTGGACGACGGGCTGGGCGATCCAGCCGCGGGGATCGGCCTGCAGGCGACGCCGGAGCTCGTCGAGCTCGTCCCTCGAGGCGGCGGGGCCGATGACGATGCCCTTGCCGCCGGAGCCGTCCACGGGCTTGACCACGAGCTCCGCGAGGCGGTCCAGCACCTCCTCGCGGGCCTCCGGCTCCTCGAGCCGCCAGGTGTCCACGTTGCGCAGGATCGGCTCCTCGTGGAGGTAGTAGCGCACGAGGTCCGGCACGTAGGTGTAGGTGAGCTTGTCGTCCGCGATGCCGTTGCCGATGCCGTTGGCGACGACCACGTTGCCGGCGAGGACGGCCCGCACGAGGCCGGGCACGCCGAGCATCGAGTCGGGGCGGAACACCTCAGGGTCGATGAAGTCGTCGTCGGTGCGCTTGTAGATGACGTCCACGCGGCGCAGGCCCGCGGTGGTGCGCATGTACACGCGGTTGTTCCGCTCGACGAGGTCCGACGCCTCGACGAGCTCGACACCCATGGTGCGGGCGAGCAGCGAGTGCTCGAAGTAGGCGCTGTTGTAGCGGCCGGGGGTGAGCACGACGACCGTCGGCTCGTCGCCGCCGACGTCCGGCGAGGCGGCGCGCAGGGCCGCGAGCAGCCGGCCGGGGTACTCGCCGACGCTGCGCACGGGCCGGTGGGCGAAGAGCTCCGGGAAGGTCTGCACCATCGCGCGGCGGTTGGAGAGCACATAGCTCACGCCGGAGGGGGTGCGGACGTTGTCCTCGAGCACCCGGAAGCCGCCCGATCCGTCCCGCACGAGGTCGATGCCGGCGATGTGCAGGCGCACCCCGTTGGGCGGGACGTAGCCGCGCATCGCGTCGACGATGGAGGTGGAGGAGTCCACGAGCTCCCGCGGGATCACGCCGTCCGCGACCGCGCGGGAGTCGGTGTAGAGGTCCTCGAGGAAGGCCTCGAGCGCGCGGACGCGCTGGGCGATGCCCTCGCTGACCTCCGCCCACTCCTCCGCGGCGATCAGCCGCGGGATCGCGTCGACCGGGAAGGGGCGCTCCTCCCCCGCGTAGTCGAAGGTGACGCCCTGGTCCAGGTAGGAGCGGGCGAGGGATTCCGAGCGCGAGCGGAACTCCTCCTCGCCCAGCTGCACGAGCGCGTCGTGGAGCGGTGCGTAGGTGGGTCGGAGCCCGCCGTCCGCGGCGAACATCTCGTCGCCGTCGGTCCCGGGCCCGGTGTCGTCGAAGAGGGAGCGGTCGGACATGGCTACCATTCAACACCGTCTCCCGTCGGGGACCGTGCCCCGCCCCCGGGCGTGATCCGCTCGAGACCCGGCGTCCGTGCCCGTCCCCAGGAAGGTCCCCCATGCCCTTCGGCTCCCGGCTGTCCTCCGTGCTGCGCTCCGTCCTCCGCTCCCCGGCCGCGAGGCGCGCGGCCCGCGACCTCGGCCGCTCGGCGATCGACGCCCTCCAGGACTCCC
Source organism: Brachybacterium sp. NBEC-018 (assembly GCF_024860185.1). NCBI lineage: Bacteria > Bacillati > Actinomycetota > Actinomycetes > Micrococcales > Dermabacteraceae > Brachybacterium > Brachybacterium sp. NBEC-018. The sequence goes on along the minus strand of NZ_CP100650.1, from coordinate 2,489,280 downwards.
GGCGGGACGGCGGCGCCGGCGGGGACGCGAGGAGCGCCGGGCGGTCCTCGACCCCCGCTCGGCGCGAGGGCGGCGGGTCCGCCGACGGTCGCACCGCCGGCGGCGGTGCCGCTGCTCGGGGCGCCGACGGAGGCGCTGCCGCGCTCGCGGACCGCGACACCTCCTCGCCGGTGACGATGACCTACGCCCCGCACCCCGACGACGTGCCGGATCCCGGCGAGGTCGTCTGGGCCTGGGTGCACTACGAGGAGTCCCTCGAGCAGGGCAAGGACCGGCCTGTGCTCGTCATCGCCCTCGAGGACGCGGCCGACGGCGGCACGGACGGCTCGGGGCCCACCCTCGTCGCGCTCATGCTCACCTCGAAGGACCGCGTGGGCTCCGGCGACACCTCCCGCGACGAGCACGGCAACCTGTGGGTGGACGTGGGCACGGGCGACTGGGACTCCCAGGGCCGCGCCTCCGAGGTGCGGGCGGACCGCCTGCTGCGGATCGCCCCCGCAGCGGTGCGCCGGGCCGACGGCCGCCTGCCCGCCGAGGCCTTCGAGCGCGTCGCCGCCGCGGTGCGCTCGGCCCACGGCTGGGGCTGAGCCCGGGCCGCCGACGCCCTCCGGACCTGCGGATCCACGGGAGCGGGCGGGCGCGGATGGGATGCAGGACACGCCGCGTGCATCGTGACCGGGGCGTTCGCCCTCTGCTAATGTCTCTCCTTGTATGTGTGACATACCGCGAGGTGTGCGCATCCCGGCGATCCGCCGTGTCAGGGTCCGTCGGTCGGTGCGACCCGAGCGAGTACCCGTGGCAGCGACCCGGGTCCGACGTCTCCCGGCGAATCCCCACCGCCCGTCCCCGTCGGATCCGATCCTCAGCCGCTGCGGACGACCCATCACAGCAGCAGCACAAGAGAAGAGTCTTCGTGGCAAACATCAAGTCCCAGATCAAGCGGATCGGCACCAACGAGAAGGCGCGCCTGCGCAACCGTGCGGTGAAGTCCGAGCTCAAGACCTACACCCGCAAGGTCCGCACCGCGGTGACCTCCGGTGACGCCGAGGCGGCGGGCGAGGCGCTGAAGCTCGCCTCCCGCAAGCTCGACAAGGCCGTCTCCAAGGGCGTCATCCACAAGAACCAGGCCGCGAACCGCAAGTCCGGTCTCGCGAAGCTCGTCGCCGGCGTCTCCGCCTGATCGCTGATTTCCTGATCATCTGATCGGCGGGACCCCCGGGTCCAGCAGCCACGGAGCCCCGTGCACCTCGGTGCACGGGGCTCCGTGCTGTCCGAGGGCCGTCCGCCCGAGGGCCCGTCGCTCAGCGGGAGCGCCGGGCTCGGCAGATCTCCATCACCATGCGCTGGACGGACCAGCGGGGATCCCGGCCGGCGCCCTTGACCTCGTGATCGGCACGCGCGACAGCCTCGATCGCGCGGGCCAGGGAGCGGTCGTTCCAGGCGCGGGCCTCGCGGGAGAGGTTCCGGATCATCCAGTCCGGCATGCCGAGGGTCCGGGCACTCGCCCCGGGCGAGGTGATCTTCGCGAGCTGGCGCATCTTCATCGCGACCGCCGCGACGATCGGCACCGGGTCCGCCCCTGCGAGCTGCGCCTGGGCGAGGAGCTGGAGGGCCTCCTGCTCACGGCCGGCGATGGCGGCGTCCGCGACGGCGAAGGCGGTGGACTCGACGCGGCCCGCCGTGAGCGCGTGAACGTCCTGCGCGGTGATCGGTGCGGGCTGCTCGCCCGGCTCGGGAGTGGTGTCCTCGATGAGCTGACGGCTGATCGCGGCGAGCTCGGCGAGGTCGGTGCCGAAGGCGTCGACGAGGGCGGTGATCGCCTCGGGCTGGGCGCGGCGGTCGGCGCGCGCGAACTCCGCGGCGACGAAGGCCTGCTTGTCCGCGGGGCGCTTGACGGGGCTCGCGTCCACCCGCGGGACGCCGGCCTTCTTGAGCGCGTCCAGGAGCTTCTTCCCGCGGTTGCCGCCGCGGTGGACGAGCACGAGGGAGACGTCCTCCTCGGGGCGGGGCAGGTAGTCGAGGAGCTCGAGGATCAGGGCCTCGGGGGCCGCCTGCAGCTCGGGGACCACGACGAACCGCGGCTCGCCGAAGAGCGAGGGGCTCGCGACCTGGGTGAGGGCGCCGGCGGTGAGCGCCTCTCCCGAGAGGTCGTGGACCGCGACGCCCGGGTCCTGCTCGCGCGCGAGGCCCCGCAGCCGCTGGACGGCGCGGTCGGCGATCAGCGTCTCGGTGCCCTGGATCAGCACGATCGGGGCGGGCGTGACGCTGTGCCACTCGACGTCGCTCACAGTGCTCCTTCTCATCGACGGGGACCGGATCGATCCTAGCGGCCGGGACCGACGCTCCGCGGCGCGAGGGGGTCCTCTGCGGGAAGCACCACGGTCCCGTGGAGGTCGGTGCGGGCGACGGCGGCGCCTCCGCCCGCGAGCATGTCGAGGGTCCGGGTCGTGGGGTGGCCGAAGGTGTTCTCCTTCCCCACCGTGACCAGCGCGAGCTCCGGGTCGAGCTGGGCGTACAGCTCCTCGTCCTGGTAGCGCGAGCCGTGGTGGGCGACCTTGACGATCTCCGCCCGCCCGGGCGAGAGCGCCGCGAGCTCGGCCTGGGCGGCGGGCTCGAGGTCCCCGAGCGCCACGAGCCGCGTGCCGCCGCCGTCGGCCCCGCCGGTGCCGAGCCGGGCGTCGAGCGCCAGCGAGCAGTCGTTCTCCGCTCCTTCCTCCCCGCCGTCCTCCCGCGCGGCGGCATCCTCCGCGGCCTCGGCGCTCGGCGGCCACAGGACCTCCAGCGCGAGGCCCTCCTGCTCCCAGGCCGCCCCGGTGATCGCCCCGGTCACCGGAACGCCCGGCACGATCGCGGAGCGAGCGGAGGGCAACGGGCAGATCCACTGCTGCCCAGGCACCCGGTCCCCGGTGAGCGCGGCGAGACCGCCCACGTGATCGGCATGGGGATGCGTGAGGACGAGCAGGTCCAGTCGATGCACCTGGAGCCGGTCCAGGCACTCCCGCAGCGCGGCCGGGTCCGGGCCGGTGTCCACGAGCACGGTCACCGGGTCGGCGCCCGTGCCCCGCAGCAGCAGCGCATCGCCCTGGCCGACGGCGCAGGCGGCGACCGCCCAGGAGGGGGCACGCTGCCCCGGCAGCCACCTCGCCGCCCCCGGGGCGAGGACCACCACGAGCATTGCGGCGACCACCCAGCGCGTGAGCGGATGCCGCCGCGCCGCGACCGCGACGGCGAGGCCGATGATCACGGCGATCGCGCCGAGCACCCCGGGAGCGCCCTCGGGGACCGCGATCCTCGAGCCGGGCAGGGCATCCGCGGTGCGCGCCACGAGCAGCACGAGATGCGCGCCGCCCGCGGCGAGCGTGCTGAACGCGCTGCCGGCCGGCGGCCAGAGCATGCCGGCCACGAGCGCGAGCAGGCCGATCACGGTGCTGGGCCCGACGAGCGGCCCGACCACCATGTTGACGGGGACCGCCCAGATCGAGATCTCCGGGGCGAGCAGGATCAGCACGGGGGTGCAGGCGAGCTGGGCGACGAGGGGCACCGCGAGGACGAGCGCCGCCGTGCGGCCCACCCGGCCGCCGCTCATCCCCGAGATCGCCGCGGCCAAGGGCGGCGAGGCGAGCAGGATCGCCGCCGCGGCGAGGGCCGAGAGCAGGAAGCCGATGGACGCGGCGGTGACGGGGTCCAGCACGGACCACAGGGCCACCGTCATCGCGAGCGCGGCGACCGGGGAGGCGCGCACCCCGGCGAAGCGTGCCGCGAGCAGCGGGGCGGCCATCGTCGCGGCGCGCTGCACGCTCGGCTCGTCGCCCACCAGCCACACGTAGGAGGCCATCGCGAGGGCCGCGAGCGCGATCCGGCGCCGTCGGCGCACACCGAGTAGCAGCAGCGGCCCGAGCACGGCCGCGATCACGAGGGCGATGTTCGCCCCGGAGACGGCCACGAGGTGCGAGATCCCGGCGCGCTGCATGATCTCCTCGCTCGTCCCGGAGAGGCCGCGGGTGTCGCCGGTGGTCATCCCCCGCACGAGGGCCGCCTCGTCGGGTGGGAGATGGGCGGTCGCACGACGGTTCTGCTCCCGGAGGGCGTGGCGGGCGTCCTCCAGGGTGCCGCGCACGCCGCCGACCGGCACGACGCGGACCTCGCGGGCGCGGAGCACGACCAGTCCGCCGTCCGCCCGGACGGTGCCGCGCACGGCGATCACGCTCCCGTCCCTCGCGCCGCGCAGCTGCTCGCCCGCCACCCCGCCCTGCGCCCGCACGAGGAGCGGGACGGAGGCCGGGAGGCGCCGCTGCTCCGTGCCGAGGCGCACAGGGCCCGTCACCGTCCGCGCCGTCGCCCCGACGCCCTCTCGGGCCCAGAGAGGGCCGGTGCTCGGGACCTCGGGATCCGCGCCGAGACGCACCTCCAGCTCGACGACGAGACCGCGCGCCGCGGCGTCCTCGAGGAGGCCCGTCGCGGTCTCGGCGCGGTGGAGGGCGGGGAGCAGGAGCGCGGCCGCGAGCACCCCGAGCCCCAGGTGGGCGAGGAGGCGGTGCGCGAGGCTCCGGCCGCCCCACCAGAGCACGGCGGCGAGGACCAGGGCGGTGAGCACGGCGCCGCCCGCGATCGCCGCGGCGGTGCCCACGCTCATGCCGAGCACCGCGAGGGCCCAGGCGGCGGTCGCCGCGGGCAGCAGGCGCAGGTCGCCGCGGCGCATCAGACGGTCGCCCGCGGCCGGATCTCCTCGAGGGTCGCCGGTCCGATCCCGGAGACCTCCTCGAGCTGATCGACGGAGGTGAAGGGGCCGTTGGCCTCGCGGTGCTCGACGATGCGCTGCGCGATCGCGGGCCCGACCCCGGGCAGCGCGTCGAGCTCCTCGGCGCTCGCGGTGTTGAGGTCGACCGTGCCTCCCTCTCCCCCGCCCTCCCCGCCCGCATCTCCCGCGCCCTCCGAGCCGCCCGCGGCGGATCCGCCTCCCCCTCCAGCGGGGGCCTCCTCCCCGGGCGCGGGCACGTGGATCTGCTCGCCGTCCGTGAGCGGACGTGCGAGGTTCACGGCCGCGAGATCGGCGTCCTCGGTGGCGCCGCCGGCGGCCTCGAGGGCATCGGCGACGCGGGACCCGGCGGGCAGCTCGACGATGCCCGGACTCGCGACCTGCCCGGAGACGTGCACGACGACGGGAGCGCCGTCAGCCGGCGCTCCCCCGCCCGCCGCCGTCCCCGACCCCGGTGTCACGGCCGGTGCGGTGGAGCCCGGGCCCGCCGGGGATGCCCCGGCGGAGGTCGGTGCTCCGGTGCCGTCCGTCCCGACGTCGGCCGCCCCGGTGGGGGCCGTGCCGCTCGCGGCGATCGCGACGGTGCCCTCGCCCTCGGTGAGCGGGACCGCCGATCCGGAGGTGGAGAGGTGGACGACGCCGACGGCGAGCAGCACGAGCACCCCGATCCCGAGCAGCGAGGCGGCCGAGGGCGCCGGCAGGCCGCGGCGCGAGGGCCGTGGCGGCTCGTGGTGGATCTCCTCGACGAGCGGCTCCGGTCTCGACGCGGCCCGCTGCCGTCCCCGGCCGTTGACCCCGTGCGCGCCCTGGCCGCCCACCCGGTGCCGTCCCGGTCGCGGGGCGGTGTCTCGACTCCTGCTGCGTACTCCCATGCCCCGCACCGTAGGGATCGGCACCGGGACGCACGGCGCCCCGCCGTCCGGTGGGGACGGCGGGGCGGTGGGGAGGAACGATCAGGCGATACCGAAGGTCGCGAGCCACTGGTTCCAGAAGGCCGCGGCGATCACGAGCAGCACGAGCAGGTACCAGGCGATCGTGAGCAGCACCCAGCGGCGCAGCACGGCGGCGAGCGGTGCCGGGAGTCGCAGGTCCCCGGACTCCACGGTGTGCGCGAGGGTCGCGAAGAACATCGGCGCCGTCACGGCCCACACCACCATGCACCAGGGGCACAGCGCCCGGATCACGAAGATCGCGGAGACCGCGAGGAAGTGCACGAGGGCGAAGGCGAAGGTCATGCCTCCCAGACGGGCCCAGCGGAACCACCCCGGGAGCGTCGCCCCGGAGAGCATGAGCGCCCCGATCGCCCCCATGATCGCGAAACCGCCCAGCCCCACGGCCATGTTCGGGATGCCGAGCGCGCTCGCCTGCCAGGTGTTCATCACCGTGCCGCAGGAGATGAACGGGTTGATGTCGCAGCCGAGGCTCGCGCCCGGGTTCTCGAGCAGGAAGATCTTGTCCATGAACAGCGCGAGCGCGGCGATCCACCCGCCGAGCCCGCCGATCAGCAGCACGGCCCCGACGGTGCGGGCGCTCGCGCGTGGTCGGGAGGCGCGCTCCGCGGCGAGCTCGGCGTCGATCTCGGCGAGCAGCGCGGCGTCCTGGCCGGACGCGCCGCTCCCGCCGTCCCGGTGACGGTCGCCCTCGGCAGGGGTCGGGGTCATGGCGGTTCTCCCTCGGTCTCGGGCTCGGTGTCTGTCCGGCAGATGGCTCAGGCGGTGACGGGGTGCTCGCGGAACCACGCGGCGAGACGGTCGAAGCCCTCGTCCACGCTCACCGCGGGCTTCCAGCGCAGGCGGTCCTGGGTGGCGCGCTGGTCGAACCAGTGCGCGGTGGACATCTGCTCGGCGAGGAACTCGGTCATGGGCGGCTCGTCCTCCCCCGGTCGCACCGCCCAGACCGCCTCGACGAGACGACCGGCGAGACGGCCCACGGCGCCGGGGACGCGGAGCGTCGGCCGCGGCACCCCCGCCGCGTCGCAGAAGCCGCCGAACACGTCGCGCACGGTGCGCGGCTCGCCGTTGGTGACGACGAAGCTCTCGCCGTGGACGTCCTCGACGCGGTCCAGGGCCGCGACGATCGCGTCGGCCGCGTTGTCGACGTACGTCGTGTCGATGAGCGCCATGCCGTCGTCCAGCAGCGGGAGCCGCCCGGCGGCGGCCCGCTGGACGATGCGCCCCACGAGCTGCGTGTCGCCGGGGCCCCACACGATGTGGGGGCGCACCGAGGTGACGAGCAGGCCGTCGTGTCCGTCCGCGGCCATGGCGAGCTGCTCCGCGGCGGCCTTGGTGCGCGCATAGGGGCCGCGGGCGTGCTCGGGATCCGCGGGGGTCGCCCCGAGGCCCACGATCGCGGTGCCGAGGTGGGCGACGGACGGGGAGGACACGTTGACCAGGGCGCCGCCGCCGCGCTCGCGCAGGGCGTCCACGACGTTCCCGGTCCCGCCGATGTTGATCGCGCGGTACTCCTCCTCGGGACCGGAGATCGAGACCTTCGCGGCGAGGTGCACGACGGCGTCGACGCCGTCCACGGCACGGCGGACGTCCTCCGCGCTCGTGAGCGAGCCCTGCACGTCGCTGACACCGGGGATGCCGGCGGGCCGGCGCTGGAAGGCGCGGACGGCGTCGCCGCGGTCCCGCAGGCGCTCGGCGACGGCGCCGCCGAGCATGCCCGAGGCACCGGTGACCAGGACGCTGCGGGCGCTCACAGGGCGTCCGCGCGCTCGCCGCGGAGGGTCTGCTCGGCCCAGCGGGACAGCGCGGCCCGGTCGATCTTGGAGTTGTGACGGATGTCCGTGGGCAGGGAGCGCGTCGTGAACACGGCGACGACGTCCACCCCGGCGGCCTCGCGGACGCCGCGGCGCACCGCCTCCTGGAGCGCGGGCGAGGCCGGGCGCGGCCGGGTCGCGCGGCCGGGACGGTGGTCGTCCTCCGTCTCGAGCACGACGACGATCTGCTGGGTGCCGCGGGGGCCGACGACCGCGGCGCCGGCGCGGCGCACGGTCGGGACGGCCTCGGCGGCCTCCTCGATCCGGACCGGTGTGAACAGGCCCTCGGCGGTCGCGAGCACGTGGGTGGTGCGCCCCTCGACCCAGAGCCGGCCGTCCTCGTCGAGGTGCCCGGCGTCGCCGGTGGCGTACCAGCCCTCGAAGCGCCGGGAGGTGCGCGTGGTGCCCCAGAGCATGAGGTAGCGGTCCCGCACGTGCGGTGCGCGGACGAGGATCTCGCCGGTCACGCCCGGCTCCTGGGTGATCTCGCCGGTGGTCGCGCCCTCGGCGTCCAGCGGCGCGAGGGCGACCTCGACGCGCGGGACGGGGGTGCCGACGCACACGCCGGAGCCCTCGCCGGCCGCCTCGATCCCCTCGAGGGAGATCGCGGTGACGGCCAGGCACTCGGTCATGCCGTAGGGGGTGAGCGCGCTCGCGGCCGGCATGAAGTCCCTCAGCCGGCGCAGCAGGTGCGCGGGGATCGGGGCGCCGGCGGAGAAGAAGCTCGGCACCCGGGCGAGGGCCGCGCGGCCGCGGTCGTCGAGCTCGGCGGCGGTGTCGAGGATGTTGCGCAGCGCCGCGGGGGCGGTGAACACGGCGGGCGATCCGAGGGCGTCGACCGCGTCGGCGAGGGCCTGCGCGGTGAGCTCGCCGGGCCGGGTGACGTCCATGTCGGGGACGACGCTCGGGGCGCCCAGGGCCGGGCCGAGCAGCGCGAAGGGCGCGAAGCCCGCGACCAGCCCGCGGGAGGGGTCCAGCCGCAGCGTGTCCCCGACGGCCGCGAACATCGCGCCGAGCTGGGCGTGCGTGTACACCGCGCCCTTGGCGGGACCGGTCGAGCCGGAGGTGAAGAGCACGACGGCGTCGGCACCCGGGGCGGGGTGCGGTGCGTCGAGCGGGGCGCCGAGGTCCCGCATGCGCGCGCCCTCCGCGGCGAGCTGCGCGATCGAGGTCTCGACCCCGAGCGCGCGACGGTCCACCGTCGGCAGCTGCTCGACGCTGATCCGGCGACCCGGCCAGCCGAGCGCGCGGGCGCCGACGAGCGCCTTGGGGATGCCGACGATCCAGTCCGGGTGCGAGCCGATCACGGCGCGCGTGAGGCCGTCCACGCCGAGGCCGGCGTCCGCGATGACCGCGACCGCGCCGATCCGCAGGCACGCGTAGAGCACGACCGTGAGATCCGCGCCCGGGGTGATGAGCACGCTGACCCGGTCCCCGGGCCGCACCCCGTGGGCGAGAAGGCCGCAGGCGACGTCCTCGACGCGGCGGTGCAGCAGCGACCAGGAGATCTCGCGGCCGGCGCTGCCGTGCCCCGCGATCTCGACCACGGCCGGCCCGTGGGCGTGGGCGGGATCCGCGGCGAGGCGGGCGATCGGCGCGCCGACGGGCTCCGCGGGCGCCTGCTCGGCGTAGGTGGAGACCGCGGCCGGCGCCGGCGCGGGCGGTGCGGACGCGTCCTCGCCGAAGGTGTCCGCGAGCCAGGCGGCGACGAGACCGGCGACGTCGGCGTCCTCCCACACGAGGTGCGAGGCTCCCTCGAAGCGGTGCACGGCGGCGTGCGGGACCCGCGCGATGAGATCGCGCAGGTAGCGGTCGGAGAAGGTGATGTCCTTGGGGCCCCAGGCGAACAGGGTGGGCACCTGCATCTCGCGGATGCCCTCCGCGAGCCGCTCGAGCGTGGCGCGGGACGGGTGGTCCTCCGCGGCGGGGATGTCCGCGACGAAGGTCTCGATGCCGCGGCGCCGCGAGCGGCCCCGGTAGGGCGCGAGGTACGCGTCCTGGACCTCGCGCGAGAGCGCGGGCTTGGACAGGGCGAGCGTGGTGCGCAGGAAGGCGTCGGTGATCGACGTCGTCGCGGGGAGCACCGCGGGGGTCGTCGCGAGCTGCAGCGCCTTGGGCAGCTGCTCGCCGATCCGCTGGTGGATGCCCGTGTTCGTGAGGACCATGCCGACCACGTCGTGGCGGTTGTCCAGGGCCCATCCCACGGAGACGATGCCGCCCCAGTCGTGGCCCACGGTGACGACCGGGCCGCGCAGGTCCAGGGCATCGGTGAGCAGGGAGAGGTCCGTGATGCGGTCCTGCAGGCGCCGGGTGGTGCCCGTGCGCTCGGACCAGCCCATCTCGAGCTGGTCCACGGCGATCACGCGCCACGGGATGTCCTCCCGCACGAGCGAGCGGTAGAGGAAGGAGTACGTGGGGTTGCCGTGCACCGCGAGCAGCGTGCCGCGCGGGGTGACGCCGCGCTCGGCGAGCAGCGGGGCGGAGTCCAGGAGGTGCCAGCGACGCTCCTCCCCCGCGTGGTCGCGCACCTCGAGGGTGCGCTGGATGCGCGGGTCGACGCCGGGCAGGGCGGGGGGCTCGGGCTGCGGGCGGCGGGTGCTCACCACTCGACCTCCATCATCGCGGTGTTGAGTCCGGAGCCCACGCCGAGCAGCAGCACGCGCTCGCCGCGGGCGATGTTCTCCTGGTGGTGGGCGAGGGTCATCGGCACGGCCTCCGCGGCGATGTTGCCCCAGTCCGGGAAGGTCACGGGGATGCGGTCCATCGAGACGCCGGTGATCTTCGAGAAGTTGCGGGTGTACACCATCGAGACCTGGTGCGGGATGATGTGCTCGATCGAGCGGAAGTCGTGGCCGGCGTCGTTCGCGTCCTTCCAGGTGTCCAGGATCAGCGAGATCCCGTTCTCGAGGAGGCCCGCGGAGTCGGTGCGCATGTCGTGCATGTCGCCGATGCAGAGCTCGTGGTGCTGGGTGCCGGCCCGGGCCTGCGTGACCTTCAGCCGGTGGCCCTCGGGGTGCTCGTCCGCCGGGCCGATGACGGCGGCGGCGGCGCCCGAGCCGAGGGTCAGCGAGGCGAACTGGTTGTTGAAGTCGTCGCGCACGGCGGTCTTCGAGTTCAGGCGCTCGATCGTGCCGCGCTGGGCGCGCTCGACGTCCTCCGCGCCGACGATCAGCGCGTAGCGGACCTGCCCCGAGTCGATGAGTCCCGCGGCCATGGTCATCGCGTTCACGAAGCCGAGGCACGCGTTGGTGATGTCGAAGTTCATGGCGCTCGTGGGCAGGCCCAGCGAGTGGTGGACCGTCGTCGCGACCGCGGGCTCGAGGTGCTGGCGGGAGACCGAGGCGTTGATGATGAGGTCGACCTGGTCGCGCATGATGCCGGCCTTGGCCATCGCCCGCTCGGCGGCGAGCACGACGCCCTGCTTCCAGCCGTTCTCGCGGTCACGCCACCAGCGGCGCTCGTAGACGCCCGCGACGCGCTGGAGCACGCCCTTGGGCAGGCGCAGCCGCTTGCGCGCCGGAGCGAGCATCTCGTCGATCTCGTCGGACGTGACGGTGACCTGCGGGAGGCTCATCTCCACGGCGAGCAGCGCCGCGTTCCTGTGCACGAATCCCGTGTTCGCATTCCCCATGTACGTGCGCTACCTCGTCTGTCGTCGTCGGGCTCGGCGCCGGACCCCCGCTGGATGCACGAGTGGATCGGGCGCAGATGGCCCCTATCCTCCCACTGGCTCCTGGCAGTGGGCCGTGGGGTGTCGGATCCCACGTCAGGGAGCGGCGGTCTCCCCCGGCTCGTCGAGGTGGTGGCCCAGGTGGTGACGGGCGAAGGAGAGGCACTGGCGGAGGATCCGCTCGCGGCCCTCGGCCCCGCCCACCCCACGGGTGTTGACCTCGAGCAGCACGGAGCCGCCCCAGCCCGTGTTCGCGAGCCGTCGCAGCACCTCGGCGCACGGCTGGTTGCCCTCCCCCGGCGGCAGGTGCTCGTCCTTCGTGGTGGAGCCGGAGCCGTCCGCGAGGTGCAGGTGGGTGAGCCGGTCGCCGAGGCGGTCGATCATCGCCAGGGCATCGTCCCCCGCGGTCGCGGCGTGCGAGAGGTCCACGGTGACGTGCTCGTAGTCCTCGTCCGTGGGGTCGTGGTCGGGGAGGTAGGTGAGCACCTCGCGCACCCCGAGCCGCCACGGGTACATGTTCTCCACGGCGATCGCGACGCCGTAGCGCTCCTCGAGCTCGGCGACGCCGTCGACGAAGCCGTGGGCGTACTTCCCCTGCCAGCGGAACGGCGGGTGCGCGACGACCGTGGGCACCTCGAGGTCGACGGCCATCTGCACCGTGCGCTCGATCTTCACCCACGGGTCCCGGCCCCACAGGCCCTGCAGGAAGAACAGCGTGGGCGCGTGGAGGGACATGATCGGCTGCTCGTAGAGGCGCGAGTAGCCGCGCAGCTCGGCGACGTCCTGGCTGTCCTTGGGGTAGGAGACCATCACCTCGACGCCGTCGTAGCCGATGAGCTGCCCGAGCCGGAAGGCCTCCTCGACCCCGGAGGGGAAGACGCACGAGGTCGACAGGCCGACGGGGATCCGGCGCGCGGGATCCTGGTCGCTGCGCGGGTCACCGGCGGAGAGCCGACGGTGCAGGGCCTCGCGTCCCGAGCGGTGCGCGGTGCTCGGGCGGGTGATGGGCTTGCGGGGCGCGGGGCGCGACCCCTGCTCGCTGCGCTGGTTCACGGGACCTCCTCCTGGCCGTGCTCGAGCGCGGCCGCGACAAGTATGCATCGGCGCCCCTGGGCGCCGCGGGAGCCCACCTAGACTCGCGCCATGCCCGTTCGAGACCTCACGACCGCCGACGCCGCCGCCTACCGCCGCCTGAGCGCGCTCGCCTTCGGCGGGACCGCGGGAGAGGACTCGGGCAGGCCCTTCGCGTCCGGGATCATCCCGCTGGGCATCGACTCCGCGTTCCTGCCCGGCGGCGCCGAGGGGGTGCTCGCCGCGGGCGCGCAGATCCGCGAGGACCGCGTGACCCTCGCCGGCGGCACGGTCGCCTGCGGCGGGATCGGCGGGGTGGCCGTCCACCCGGCGCATCGGGCGGGAGGCCTGTTCCGCGAGCTCATGACCGCCGTCCTCGCGCGCTGCACGCAGGAGGGCATGGCCTTCTCGATGCTCTACCCGGCGAACGTCGCGATCTACCGGGCCCTCGGCTATCAGGTCGTCACCGAGGTGGGGTTCCTGCGCGTGCCGCTGCTGGACCTCCAGCGGCTGCGCCCCGTCCCGGGCCGTCGCACGGTGCCCGTGACCGCCGAGTCCTTCGACCGGGTGCGCGCCCTGTACCGGGAGCTGACCGCCGGGGACAACGGGATGCTCACGCGGGAGGGGCCGCTGTTCGGGACCGAGCTCCCGGCCGAGCCCTGGCACGCGGTGCTGCTCGAGGACGAGGCGGGCACCGCCCACGGCTACGTCTCCTTCACCCGCACGGGCGGGGAGGACGGCGTGGGGCTCGAGGTGCACGAGCTGCTGGGTCGCAGCCGCGAGGACCGCCGCGCGCTGCTGCGCTCGCTCGGCAGCTGGTCCACGGTCACGGAGACGCTGCGGCTGCGCCTCCGCGCCGAGGACCCGGTGCTCGACGCCCTCCCCGGGGGCCGCGCCCGCCACGACCCGCAGGTGATGCCGCTGGTCATGGTGCGCGTGACGGACACGGCCGCCGCACTCGCCGCCCGGCCCGCCCCGGCGGGTCTGCAGGGCGCGCTGCGCCTCGAGGTGGACGATGCCGCACTGCCTGCGGGCACGACGGCCGCGGCCGGGGCCTGGCGCGTGGAGATCGCGGACGGCGCCGTGCGCGCCGTCCCGCTCCCCGGCCCGGTCGCCGGGGCGCAGGGACTCCCCGCAGTGCACCTGGACGTCCATGCGGCGTCGCTCCTGCTGATCGGCGGCCGCTCCCTGGCCGACGCCGAGCGGCTGGGCCTCGGCGTGCAGGCGGACCCGGCGGCCCGTACCCTGCTCGATGCGCTGCTCGCCGGGCCCCGGCCCGCGGTCATGGACCAGTTCTGAGCGCCGCACCCCCACGGAGCCCCTTCCCGACACCCCGACACCGGAGCGACCACCCCGCATGGCGAAGCTGCACTTCAAGTACGGAGCGATGAACTCCGGGAAGTCCGACACCCTCATCAAGACCGCCTACAACTACGACGAGCGCGGCCTCGCCACGATCACCGTGAAGCCCGCGCTCGACACCAAGGGCGAGGACTGGGTGGTCGCGCGCGGCGGCGCGAAGCGCCGGGTCGACGTGCTCGCAGCCCCCGGCGAGGACCTGCGCCGGCACATCCTCGACGCGGCGGACGCCCTGGACCGTCGGCCTCTGCACGCCGTCCTCGTCGACGAGTCGCAGTTCCTCGAGCCCGCGCAGATCGACCAGCTGCTGCGCCTCGCGAAGGCGGAGTCGATCTCGGTGATCTGCTACGGGCTGCGCACCGATTTCCGCACCGCCGCGTTCCCCGGCGCCCAGCGGCTGCTCGAGCTCGCCGACAACGTCGAGAAGCTGCCGACCATGTGCCGCTGCGGCTCCCAGGCCGAGTTCAACACCCGCACCGTCGACGGCCGCTTCGTCTTCGAGGGCGAGCAGGTCGCCATCGACCAGGGCGCGGACGGTGACGGGGGCGCGGCCGGGGCGGTCACCTACGTCTCGCTGTGCGGGCCGTGCTTCATGGAGGAGCAGGAGCGGGCCGGGGTGCAGGTCCTGGGCTGAGCACGCCGCACCGTCGAGCAGGACGACGACAGCTGGCGGCCCCCGTCCCTCGCAGGGACGGGGGCCGCCTCGGGCCGCGGCGAGGGGCGAGGACGCTCAGGCTCTCACCACCGCGCGCGCGATCAGGAGCTCAGCGGACGGTCCTCGCCGACCTCGGCGTCGCCGCCGGCGGCCGCGGTGGAGTCCTCGGCGACGGTCGCGTCGGCCGAGTCGTCGGAGGAGCCGGAGACCTTGTCCTTCGCGGCGCTCGCGGCACCGGAGACGGCACCGCTCGCGGCCGAGGCCACCTCGGGCGCCTTGGCCTTGACGGTCTCCGCGGCGTCGTGCGCGACCTTGCCCGCGGCCTCCTTGGCCTGACCGGCACGGCGCTGCACCTCGGGATCCCCGGCGACCTGCCTCGCGGTGCGCTCGAGGGACTCGTAGGGGCCGCGGCCCAGGCGGGAGCCGACCACCACGCCGATCGCGAGACCGGCCAGGAACACGAACTTCTTCACGATGATCTCCTTCGTCGGACGGCACGCCGGATGCGACGTGGGACACGTCGAGCATGCCGGAATCCGGCCACCGTGTCACGTTCCGATGAACGCGGACCCGTCGCCGACCGGTCGGTCGCGCAGGGCGGCAGGATCGTCGATGCGGGCCTGCCCGAGGCCCTACGATGCGGGAGTCGGGGCAGCGTCGCCCCGCGACCCACCACCCGCCGGGGATCCGGCGACCCAAGGAGCAGTGCACGTTGTCCTCGTCCTCCCCTCAGCGCGAGACCCCCCGTCCCACCAGCCTCACCCCCCAGGAGATCACCGCCCAGGTCAGGGCCTGGGTCACCGAGGCCGCGGCGCGGCCCGTGCCCTCCTCCTCGCAGCTCCTCACGGGGCTGCTGCGGGACCCGAAGGGCCTGGACTTCACGCTCGCCTTCGTGGACCGGGTGATCCGACCCGAGGATCCCCGCGCCGCCGCCGTGGAGCTGCGGCGCCTCGCCCAGGACCCGCCGCGCTTCCTGCCCGCGCCGCTGCGACGCGTGCTCGGCCTCGGCGGCGCGGCCTCGCGGCTCGCCCCGCAGCTCGTGGTCCCCACTGCGCAGCGGGTCATGCGCCGGATGGTCTCCCATCTCATCCTCGACGCCCGGCCCGCCCCGCTCACCGCCTCGATCGCCCGCCTCACCGCGGACGGCACCACGCTGAACATCAACCTCCTCGGTGAGGCCGTCCTCGGCGCCCAGGAGGCCGCGCGCCGGCTCGCCGGGGTGCACGAGCTCGTCGCCCGCCCCGACGTGGACTACGTGTCCATCAAGGTCTCCTCGATCGTCGACCATCTGCCCCTGTGGGCCGCCGCGGAGACCGTCGACCACATCGTCGAGACGCTGCTCCCGCTGTACCTCGAGTCCGCCCGCTCCGAGCACCCCACCTTCCTCAACATGGACATGGAGGAGTACCGCGACCTCGAGCTGACCCTGCAGGTCTTCGAGAAGCTCCTGGACCGGCCCGAGCTCGCCCACCTCCCCGCGGGGATCGTCCTCCAGGCCTACCTGCCGGACGCCCCTCGCGCCATGGAGCGGCTGCGCGTCTTCGCCCGCCGCCGGGTCGCCGCCGGGGGCGAGCCGATCAAGGTGCGCCTGGTCAAGGGCGCCAACCTCGCCATGGAGAAGGTCGAGGCCTCGCTCCACGGCTGGCAGCAGGCGCCCCTGCTCACCAAGGAGGAGACCGACGCCCAGTACGTGCGGATGCTGCTGGACTGCCTGCGCCCCGAGGAGCTGGCGGCGGTGCGGCTCGGCGTCGCCGGCCACAACCTCTTCGACATCGCGCTGGCCCACCTGCTCATGAACGAGCGCGGCATCCCCGGCGGCGGCGAGGGCGGCGTCGAGTTCGAGATGCTCGCGGGCATGGCTCCCGGCCATCAGGCCGTCGTCGGCGAGGCGGTGGGCAGCATGCGGCTGTACGTCCCCGTCGTCCATCCCCAGCACTTCGATGTCGCCGTCTCCTACCTCGTGCGCCGGCTCGAGGAGAACGCCTCCCCCGAGAACTTCATGTCCGCCCTGTTCGAGCTGGACCGCTCCGAGGAGCTGTACGCGCGCGAGGAGGAGCGCTTCTCCCGTTCGCTCGAGCGGGCGCTGCGCGAGGTCTCCGTCGACTCCCACCGCACCCAGGACCGGCGTGAGGAGCCGCTCGACGGAGGCCCCGAGCTGGGCGACCCCGCCCTGCCCACGGTGCCGGGACGCTTCCGCAACACCCCGGACACCGATGTCTCCGTGCGCGCCAACCACCTGTGGGCCGGCCAGATCACCCACCGGATCCGCTGCTCGACCCTGGGGACCGACGAGGCCGAGGCGGCGCGCGTGAGCACCCTCGAGGGCGTCGACGCGGCGATCACCGCGGCGCTCGAGGCGCAGCGGTCCTGGGCCGCCCTCGGCACCGAGAAGCGGGCGCTGCTGCTGCGGCGCGCCGCCCGCGTGCTCGCCGCCCACCGTGCCGAGCTGCTCGAGGTGATGGCCTCGGAGACCGGCAAGACCCTCGCCCAGGGCGACGCGGAGGTGAGCGAGGCGATCGACTTCGCGCTCTACTACGCCGAGCAGGCGGAGCGCCTCGAGCGCCACGGCGAGCTGTCCCTCGCCCCGCGCCCGCTGACCCTCGTCACCCCGCCCTGGAACTTCCCGCTCGCGATCCCGACCGGCGGCACCCTCGCCGCCCTCGTCACCGGCAGCGCCGTGATCATGAAGCCTGCCCCGCAGGCCCGGCGCACCGGCGCCCTGATCGGGGCGCTGCTACACCAGGCCGGGATCCCCGAGCACGTGCTCACCCTGATCGACGTCCCCGAGGACGAGGTGGGTCGCGCGCTCATCACCGACCCCCGGATCGACCAGCTGATCCTCACCGGCGCCTACGACACGGCGAGCCTGTTCTCCTCGTGGCGCCCGTCGCTGCGGGTGCTCGCGGAGACGAGCGGCAAGAACGCGATCATCGTGACGCCGCAGGCGGATCTCGACCTCGCCGCGAAGGACGTGGCCGACTCCGCCTTCGGGCACGCGGGCCAGAAGTGCTCCGCGGCGAGCCTCGTGATCACCGTCGGCTCCGTCTCCCGCTCGCGGCGCTTCAACGCGCAGCTCGCCGACGCCGTGCTCTCGCTGCACGTGGGCGAGCCGCTCGACCCCACCGTGCAGATGGGCCCGATCATCGAGCCGCCCGGCGAGAAGCTGCTCTCCGGCCTCACCGAGCTCGGCGAGGGCGAGTCCTGGCTCGCGGAACCGCGGCAGCTGGACGACTCCGGCCGGCTCTGGTCCCCGGGCGTGCGCGTCGGCGTCCGGGAGGGCTCCGCCTTCCACCTCACGGAGTACTTCGGTCCCGTGCTGGGCGTGATCCACGCCGACACCCTCGAGGACGCCGTCCGCATCCAGAACGGCACCGACTACGGCCTCACCGCCGGCCTGCACTCGCTGGACCCGGCGGAGATCGCCTGGTGGACCGAGCACGTCGAGGCCGGGAACCTCTACATCAACCGCGGCATCACGGGCGCGATCGTGCAGCGCCAGCCCTTCGGCGGGTGGAAGCGCTCGGCGATCGGCCAGACCTCGAAGGCCGGCGGGCCGCACTACCTCGTCCATCTCCAGGACCTCGCCGACTCCCCGGCCGTGCCCTCGCGGGAGCAGGACCCGGCGGCGTGGCTCGAGGCGGCGAAGGCCTCGGACCGCGACCACCTCGCCGGGCTGCTCGCCCCGCGGGACGTGCAGGACCTCCACGGGGAGATCAACGTGCTGCGCCACCTGCCGCTGCCGGTGCTCGTGCGCGGAGCGGCGGGCACGAGCGCGGCGGAGCTCGAGCGGGTGCTGCACGCGGCCGCGACGGCGGGCGCCCCGGTCGAGGTCTCCCTCGCGGACCCGGCGCTGCTCGCCGTCGCCGTCGCCGCCGGGCAGGAGCCCGGAGCGGTGCGCGTCGAGGACGCGGCCGCGTTCGCGGGCCGGATCGCCGGGCTGGACCAGCACCGGGTGCGGGTCATCGGTGAGGTCGACGACGCGCTGCGCGCTGCGCACGCCGAGCGGGTCGAGGTGGCCCTGTTCACCGGCCCCGTGCTCGCGAGCGGCCGCGTCGAGCTGCTGCCCTTCCTGCGCGAGCAGGCGATCAGCGCGACGGCCCACCGCTACGGCAACCCGCTGCCGCATCCGCTGGACCTCACGGGCGGCCGGGGCTGGGAGCGCGGCGAGCTGTAGCCGCGCCTCCCCCGGAGGGACGGCGCAGGGGTGCGCGGCCCCTCCGGGGAGCCGGATCCCCGGTTCCCGGGACGTGGCGGGAGGACGCGGGTAGGGTTCCGGGACCTGTCCCCGGTCGCACATCGAGGTGCCCCCATGTCCCCGCAGGTCCCCCACCGCCCCACGGCGCTCCCCCGGTCCGCCGACGCCACCGGACGAGCTCCCGGCCCGGCCCGGCGCCCGCTCCTGCTCGCCGCGGCGGCGGGCGCCGTCGCCGCGCCCGTCGTCGGCTCCGCCGCGAGCGCCCACGCGGCGCCGTCCCCCGGCCCCGCGGAGCGCCGACGGCGCGCCCTCGCCGTAACCGGCGCGATGCTCAGCGCCTTCCGCGCCGAGAGCGATCCCGACATGCTCCAGGAGCGTGTGCCCCGGCAGCCCGAGGACCCGGAGTTCAGCTACGTCTGGCCGCTGTCCCAGGCCCGCGCCGCCGTGACCGAGCTGCTCGCCGGGCTGGACGCGGGCGGCCCGGACGCCGGCGACGCGACCGTCGTCGAGGAGGCCGATGCGGCGCTGATCCGCGCCCAGGAGCACTACTGGTACCCCGAGGGCGGCAGCACCGGGGTGCCCGGGTACACGGCCGCGACGAACTCCGAGCAGGGCGCGAACGGCGACTTCTTCTACGACGACAACGACTGGATCGCGCTGCTGGAGATCGAGCAGCACCTGCTCACCGACGGCGCCGCGGGTGACCTCGACCGGGCGGTGGAGCTGCTCGAGCTGCTCCGCTCCGGGGAGGCGACCGATCCGGGCCTCCCCTCGCCCGGCGGGATCTGGTGGACCCAGGCGGACTGGAACGACGACCGCAACACCGTCTCCACCGTCCCCGCCGCGAAGCTGGCGCTGCGCGTGCACCAGCTGACCGGGGACGCCGCCGCGCTCGAGGACGCCCTGCGCTGGCTCGACTGGACGCGCGGGGCGCTGCTCTCCCCCGAGGGCCTGTTCTGGGACAACGTGAAGCTCGACGGCACGATCGACCGCACGTTCTGGGCCTACAACCAGGGCGTGCCGCTCGCGACGGAGGCCCTCGCCCACGAGATCACCGGGGACCGGGTCCACCGCGACCGCGCGCTCGATCTCGTCGCCGCGATCGAGGAGCACTTCTCCCCGCTCGAGGAGGGCGGCCCGCTCGACGAGCAGCCGCTGCAGTTCACCGCGATCCTGCTCGCCGGCATGCTCCACGCGGAGGCCCTGCTCGGCGCCCGGGTGGGCGGGCGCCGCACCGTTCAGGCCGTCGCGGAGCGGCTCTGGCGCACGCGCCGCGACCCGGAGACCGACCTCGTCACCGGCTCCCGGGAGACGGACGTGGGCACGCACCCGCTCGACCAGGCGGGCCTCGCGCGGATCCTCGCCCTCGCCACGCTGCCCCGGCGCGCCTGGCGGCACCTGAGCTGATCGGGGTCCTCACACCGGGAGGTAGCGCCGGAACCTCCCGGATCGCCGCGAGCACTCCTACGCTCGTGGGATGAGCCTGCAGTCCGATGTCCGCGACTTCCTCACCTCCCGCCGCGCCCGCCTCACCCCGGACCGGGCCGGTCTGCCCGCGTACGGCGGCCATCGGCGGGTGCCCGGGCTGCGCCGTGAGGAGGTCGCGATGCTCGCGGGGATGAGCGTGGACTACTACATCCGCCTCGAGCGGGGGAACCTCTCGGGTGCCTCCGGCTCGGTGCTCGAGGCGCTCACCCGCGCGCTGCAGCTCGACGAGGCGGAGCACGACCACCTGCTGGACCTCGCACGGCGTGCCGACGCCGGCACGCGCCCGCCCCGCTCGACCCCCTCCGCGCGCTGCGTGCCCGCGGTGGTCCAGCAGGTGCTCGACGCGATCACCGACGCCCCCGCGTGGGTGCGCAACGCCCGCCACGACGTGCTCGCGGCGAACGCGCTGGGCCACGCCCTGTACGCGCCGCTCATGGAGAGCCCCGTCCGGCCGCTGAACACGGCGCGCTTCCTGTTCCTGGACCCCGCCTCCCGCACGTTCTTCCGGGACTGGGAGCGCTCCGCGGACGACGTCACCGGCATGCTCCGCATCGAGGCGGGGCGCCACCCCGGCGACCGGGACCTCAGCGACCTGATCGGCGAGCTCTCCACGCGCAGCACGGAGTTCTCGGTGCGCTGGGCGCGGCACGACGTCCGCTTCCACCGGGCGGGCTCCAAGCGCCTGCACCATCCGGTGGTCGGCGACCTGGACCTGGACTACCTCGCGATGGATCTCGCGGAGCAGGACGATCTGCGGCTCCTGGTCTACACGGCGGCGCCGGGATCGCCCTCCACGGACGGCCTGCGCATGCTCGCGGCGCGGGCCGCCCGCGGTCCGGAGACCGCAGGCCGCCCGACGGCGGGGGCTCAGGCCTCCAGGGCCTCGGGGATCACCACGTCGAAGTAGGCGGGGCCCGGGGTCTCGGGGTCGGGGCCTCCGCGCACGCCGGTCTCGAGGGCGTCGAGGCGGGAGAGCTCCTGATCGTCGAGCTCGATCCGGAGCGCCTCGAGGTTCTCGCGGATCCGCGAGGGCGTGACGGACTTGGGGATCGCCGAGCGTCCCTGCTGGAGGTGCCAGCGGAGCATGACCTGCGCCGGGGTCGCCCCGTGCGCGGCGGCGATCTCCCCGATGGTGGGATCGGCGAGCACGCTGCGGCGGTCCTCGCCCCAGCCCGGGTAGAAGGTGATGCCGCCGATCGGCGACCAGGCCTGGGTGAGCACGCCGTGCTCGGCGTCCTTCGCCTGCACCTCCGCCTGCTGGAAGTAGGGGTGCAGCTCGACCTGGTTGACGGCCGGGACGACGGCGGCCTGCTCGAGCAGGGCGTCGAGGTGGCCGGGCATGACGTTGCTGACGCCGATCGCGCGCACCTTCCCGTCGGCGAGCAGCGTCTCGAGCGCCCGGTACGCCGGGCGGGCTCTGGAAGACGCCCAGGCCGATCGGCGGCATGGTCACGCCGTTGTTCAGGACGAGATCGGGGATCGGTGCGGTCATGTGCTGCTCCTTCGTCGGTGGTCGGATCCCATCCGACCAGCCGCGCGGAGCGCGTGGGAGTCCCTGTCGTTCCGGGGAACGGCAGCACCTGTCACGCGCGGGGCAGGACATGCGGCCGGCCCCGGTCCTCGAGGGGACCGGGGCCGGCTGATCGGCTGCAGGGGGAGGCGGAGGGGATCAGCCCTCGGTGCCCACGCGGGCGCCCTCGGGGACGGTGCCGCCCTCCTCGCCGAGCACGGCCGCCCCCACCACGGAGACGTCGGCGCCGAAGGTCCAGTCGCCCTGCACGTCGAGGCTCGTCGCCTCCTTGAGGGAGGGGACGCCCTGCGGGAAGCGCAGCTCGAAGTCGCCGATGAGCTTGTACGGCTCGGAGGTCAGCGACACCCCGGGGACCGTGTCGACCTTCTGCACGAGCGCGCGGCGCTCGTCGAGGCCGTAGACGTCCGAGCGGACGAGCAGCAGGTCGCTCGTCGCCTTCACGGGCAGGAAGCGGTCGCGGCCCACGACGATCGCGGTCGCCCCGTCGAACACCTCGATCGCGGCGCCCATCGCGGACTCGATCTGGTAGACGGGCGTCGAGGTCTTGTCGCCGGGGTCGACGGTCTTCTCGTTGCGGATGAGCGGGAGGCCCATGACGCCGTCGCGCTCCTTGAGGATCGCGTCGAGCTTCTCGAGGTCCCACCACAGGTTGTTGGTGTGGAAGAACGGGTGACGATGCTCGTCGGTGAAGTAGTCCATCTCCTCCGGCGGGGTCTGCGCCGTGTCCCGCAGGATGAGCCGGCCGTCGGAGCGGCGCACGGCGAGGTGGCCGCCCTTGCGGTCCGCGGGGGTGCGGCGGCACAGCTCGGCGGCGTAGGGGGCGCCGGTCGAGGCGAACCAGCCGGCGAGGACGGGGCTCGGGACGGTGCCGAGGTTGTCGGAGTTGGAGACGGAGGCGTACCTGAAGCCGGCGTCGAGCAGCTGCTGGAGCAGGCCGGAGGTCTGCAGGGCGGTGTAGATGTCGCCGTGGCCGGGCGGGCACCACTCGAGATCGGGATCGGCGTCCCAGGTGACGGGCTGGAGGCCGTCCACCGTCAGCTTGGGCTCCTTGTTCTGCAGGAAGTCCAGCGGCAGGTCGCCCACGGGGAGGTCGGGGTGCTTCGCGAGCACCTCGAGGGTGTCCTCGCGGGTGCGGAAGGAGTTCATGAACACGAGCGGCAGGCGGGAGCCGGTGGCGCGGCGGGCCGCGAGGACCTGCTCGACGATGAGGTCGAGGAAGCTCTTCCCGTCCCGCACGGGCAGCAGGGACTTCGCGCGGTCCATGCCCATCGAGGTGCCGAGGCCACCGTTGAGGTTGATGACGACGAGCTGGTCGAAGGCGCTCTTCGCCTGCGCCGGGTCGATGGTCACGTCCTCGAGGCGGGGCGGGTCGAGGTAGGGCTCGATGGTGTCCTCGGGGATCGACCCGGTGACGCCCTCCTCGAGCTGACCGTAGTAGTGGGAGAAGACGTCGATCGCCGTCTGCGCCACGCCGGCGTCGGCCATCTTCCGCTGTGCGGCCTGGAGTCCTTCGTTGCTCATGCGCACCAGCGTATCCGGAGGGGGCCCGCTCCTCTTCCCCCGACCCGCATCCGGTGCTTGACTGGTCGCGGAGCCCGGCGGGAGTCCGCCCGCGGGCGCTGCTCGAGGAGGAGCGATGACCGCCACCGATCCGGCCCCCACCCGAGCCGGCCGCCCGCCCGTCGTGGACGAGGCCGCCTGGCGCGAGGCGCGGGACGCCCTGCTCGTGAAGGAGAAGGCGCACACCCGCGCCGGGGATGCGCTCGCCGCGGAGCGACGGCGCCTCCCGATGCTCGAGGTGGACGGCTCCGCGGAGGTCGTGGGCCCGCAGGGTCCCGTGTCCTTCCGGGAGCTCTTCGAGGGGCGCGACGCGCTCGTGGTCTACCAGCACATGTGGTGGGACGGCGCCCCGCACCAGGGCCAGTGCGAGGGCTGCACGCTGACCGCCTGGCACCTGAAGGACGCCGCGTATCTCGAGGCCGCCGGCGTCTCCTTCGCGATCCTCACGACCGGGGCGTGGGAGGAGGTCGAGCCGTTCCTCGCCTTCATGGGCTACAGGCAGCCCTGGTTCTCGGTGCGCGACGCGCCGGCGCCGATCGGCGGGGACATGGGGTACCTGAGGTCGTTCCTGCGGGACGGCGACCGGGTGTTCCTCACCTACGAGACGACGGGCCGCGGGGTCGAGATCGCGGATCCGACGCTCGCCCTCCTGGACCTCACGCCCTACGGCCGCCGCGAGGCCTGGCAGGACACCCCCGAGGGGTGGCCCGAGGGCTCCGACGCCTGCTGGTTCTGGCGCACGGACGCGGAGGGGACGCCGACCTGGGGGCCGACGGGTCGCCCCGTGCCGCAGTGGACCCGGCCCGGCGCGAGCCCGCAGACCACGCTGGGGCGCCATGGCAGCCACCCCTGATCCCCCGTCGCCGCTCCCCCGCTCCCTCAGGGCGATCACCGCGCTGGTGCGGGAGGGCACCGTCGACGTCGTCGTCTCCGATCTCGACGGCGTCGTCCGCCTCTTCCCGCCGGGTCTCTGGGCCGAGCTGGACGCGGGCCTCGGCATCGAGGATCCGCACGTGAGAGCGGCAGCGGGAGGTGCCGCGCCGGGCAGCGGGGCCGACGGACCGTCCTTCTCCGCGATCCTCGGCCATCCGATCCTGCCGGAGGTGGTGCGGGGCCGGGCCACCCACGACCGCTGGCGCCGAGAGGCGGTGCGGGCGCTCGAGGAGCGCGGTGCCGCGCCGGAGCGGGCCGCGGCGACCGTGGACCGCTGGGCCGCGATCCCGGGCCGAGCGGACCCGGTGGTGGTGCGCCGTCTGCTCGAGCTCCGTGATGCCGGCACACCCGTGCTCGTGCTCACCAACGGCACCGACCGGGTCCCCGAGGAGGTCGCGGCGATCGGTCTCACCGCGCTCATCGGCGAGCACCGCGAATGGCTGCTGAACTCCGCGGACCTCGGCGCCGCGAAGCCGGAGCCGGAGGCCTTCGCCCGCGCGCACGCGATGATCCGGGAGCGCACCGGGCTCCCGGTTCCACCCTCCCGCGTCGCCTTCGTGGACGACTCGCCCGGGCACGTCGAGGCCGCGCGCCGCTTCGGCTGGCATGCGCTCGTGCATCCCGGGGACGCCGCATCCGGCTGAGCCGCGCGGCTGCGGCCGGCGGCCGTCGGCCTCGCCGCTCAGGCCTCGCGCGGGCGGTGGACGAAGGTCGCGAGCACCACCGAGACCATCATCAGCAGCAGCCAGGAGACGAGCTTCGCGAGCGGCACCGGCTCCCAGCCGCCGGCCTGGTGCGGGTAGATCCAGGCACCGGCGGCGGTGCCGACGTTCTCCGCGAGCCAGAGCAGGAACGCGACGCCCACGAAGGCGAGGACGACCGGCATCCGGCGCCAGGGGGCACCGCGATGACTGCGGAAGCGCATCACGCAGCGGCCGTACAGCAGCAGCACCGCCGCGAGCAGCACCCAGCGGGCGTCGGGCAGGTAGTGGTGGGTGAAGAAGTTCGCGTAGATCGCGACCGCGACGACGACCGTCGCCCAGCGCGGCGGGTACCGGGTGAAGCGGAGCTCGAACAGCCGCATGACCCGCACGAGGTAGGAGCCGACGGCCGCGTACATGAACCCCGTGTACAGCGGCACGCCGCCGATCCGCAGCAGTCCCTCCGCCTCGTACTCCCAGGATCCGGCGGCCGTCTTGAAGACCTCCATGACGGTCCCCACCACGTGGAAGACGAGGATCACCCCCAGCTCGCGGAGGCTCTCCAGGCGCAGCACGATCATCGCGACCTGCACCGCGACGGCGGCGAGCACCAGCAGGTCGCTGCGCGCGAGCCCGGCGCCGTCCGGGTAGAGCGTCCGCGCGGCGAAGATCAGGACGAGCATGATCCCGCCGACCACACAGGCCCACGCCTGCTTGAGGCCGAAGGCCGTGAGCTCGACGGCCCCGCGGCGCCAGGCCCCGCCGCCGGACCCGGCCACCTCCGCGCGCGCTCCGGCCCAGCGGTCGATGCGCTCCTCGATCGGGGTGAGCGGCGCGCGGTCGGTGGTCATGGGTCGAGGCTAGGCAGGCTCCCGCGCAGGAGCCGGTGAGGACCTGGGCAGGTCCCGGGGAGGAGCTGGGGAGCTCCTGTGCGGCCGCGGGCGCCCGGGGCCTCCGCCCTCCCCTAGAATCGGTCCCCATGAGCACAGTCCTGTCCGCGGTCGCCTGGCCGTACGCCAACGGTCCCCGCCACATCGGCCACGTCGCCGGCTTCGGCGTCCCCTCCGACGTCTTCTCGCGCTACATGCGGATGGCCGGCCACGACGTGCTCATGGTCTCCGGCACGGACGAGCACGGGACCCCGATCCTCGTCGCGGCGGACGCCGAGGGCGTCACCGCCCGCGAGCTCGCCGACCGCAACAACCGCGTGATCGTCGAGGACCTCGTCGCGCTGGGCCTGTCCTACGACCTCTTCACCCGCACCACGACCCGGAACCACTACCAGGTGGTCCAGGACATGTTCGTGAGCGTGCGGGACAACGGCTACATGATCGAGCAGACGGGCCACGGCGCGATCTCGCCGTCGACCGGGCGCACGCTGCCGGACCGCTACATCGAGGGCACCTGCCCGATCTGCGGGGCGCCGGGCGCGCGCGGCGACCAGTGCGACACCTGCGGCAACCAGCTCGACCCGACGGATCTCATCGACCCCGTCTCCCGCATCAACGGCGAGACCCCGGAGTTCGTGGAGACCACGCACTGGTACCTCGACCTGCCCGCCCTCGCCGGCGAGCTGGGCCGCTGGCTCGACGAGCGGGAGGCGACCGGGCTGTGGCGCCCCAACGTCATCCGCTTCAGCCAGAACATCCTCAAGGACATCCGTCCCCGCGCGATGACCCGCGACATCGACTGGGGCATCCCGGTCCCGGGCTGGGAGGACCAGCCCACCAAGCGCCTGTACGTCTGGTTCGACGCCGTGATCGGCTACCTCTCCGCCTCCATCGAGTGGGCGCGGCGCAGCGGCGACGCCGACGCGTGGCGGAAGTGGTGGAACGATCCCGAGGCGCTCACCTACTACTTCATGGGCAAGGACAACATCGTCTTCCACTCCCAGATCTGGCCGGCGGAGATGCTCGCCCAGAACGGGAAGGGCGATCGCGGAGGCGAGCCGGGCCGGTTCGGCGAGCTGAACCTGCCCACCGAGGTGGTCTCCTCCGAGTTCCTCACGATGGAGGGCCGGAAGTTCTCGAGCTCGAAGAACATCGTCATCTACGTGCGCGACGTGCTCTCCCGCTACCAGCCCGACGCGCTGCGCTACTTCATCTCCGCCGCCGGCCCCGAGAACCAGGATGCCGACTTCACGTGGTCCGAGTTCGTCTCGCGCACGAACAACGAGCTCGTCGCCGGCTGGGGCAACCTCGTGAACCGCACCGCGGCGATGATCGCCAAGAACGTGGGCGAGATCCCGGAGGCCGGGGAGCTCGAGGAGATCGACCGCGCGCTGCTCGAGCAGATCGAGGCGGGCTTCGAGACGGTGGGCTCGCTCATCGCCGCGCACCGCCAGCGGGCCGCGATCGCCGAGGCCATGCGCCTGGTGGGCGAGGCGAACCGCTACGTCTCCGAGACGGAGCCCTTCAAGCTCAAGGCCGAGGAGCAGCGCCCGCGCCTGCTCACGGTCCTGCACGTGCTCGCGCAGGCCGTCACGGACCTCAACACGATGCTCGCGCCGTTCCTGCCCTTCTCGGCGAACGCGGTGGAGCGGGCGCTGGGCGGGGAGCTGGAGATCGCGCCGCTGCCGCAGCTGCAGGAGGTCGAGGATCTCGACGGCGGCCCCGCGTACCCGATCATCACGGGCGACTACACGGGCGTCCCCGCGTGGGGGCACCGCGAGGTCGTCACCGGCCGGCCGGTCGCGAAGCCCACGCCGATCTTCACGAAGCTCGACCCGAAGATCGTGGACGAGGAGCTGGACCGGCTCGGCACCGACTGACCGGCCCGGACCGACAGGCCCTCCGGCCTCTCCTGGACCCCCGACGGCTCCTTGCTTACACTTTCTGAGAAACTGTAAGCAAGGAGCCGTCGTGGTCGCACTTCCCCCGCTCGCGGTCCCTCCGCTGGGGCACCGCGAGGGACGCTGGGCCTTCCCGGACTCCGGCCTGCTCTCCCGCCGGGCCCGCGCGGCCGGCACCGGCACCTACCGTGCCGCGCTGCCGGCCCCGATCGCCTCGCTCCCCCTCCCGCTCCCGGCGGATCTCGCGGCCGACGTCGCCGACGCCGAGGCCGCGCTCGTCGGCCTGGACCGCGAGACTGCGGCCGCGCTCGGCGAGGACGCGCCCGTGCTCGGTCCCATGGGCGCGATCCTGCTGCGCACGGAGTCCGCCTCGAGCTCCCAGATCGAGGACCTCACCGTCGGCGCCCGTCAGCTGGCGCTCGCGGAGCTGCGGGAGTCCTCGAGCGCGAACGCCGCCCTGGTCGTCGCGAACGTGCGCGCGATGGAGGCCGCGCTCGCCCTCGCCGATCGACTGGACCTCGCGGCGGTGCTGGACATGCACCGCGCCCTGCTGGGCGACGACGCGGTCCACGGCCGGGGCGCCGGCCGCCTGCGCGAGCAGCTCGTCTGGGTGGGACGCAGCGCGAGCTCACCGGTCGGGGCCGGCTTCGTCGCCCCCGAGGCCGAGGACGTGCCCGCGGCGATGGAGGACCTGCTCGGCTTCGTCGCCCGCACGGACCTGCCTCCCCTGCTGCACGCGGCCCTCGCCCATGCCCAGTTCGAGACGATCCACCCGTTCACCGACGGCAACGGCCGCACCGGCCGGGCGCTCGTGCACGCCATGCTGCGCGGGACCGGCCTCCTGCGCACCGTGACCGCGCCGGTCTCGGCGGGACTGCTGCGGGACGTGGGCGGCTACACCGCGGCGCTCACCGCCTTCCGCGGCGGCGACGCCCGGCCGGTGGTCGAGGCGTTCACGGGCGCGGCCCGGTACGCGGCGGTGACAGGAGGCGTGCTCGTCCACGATCTGCGCGCCGAGCTCGCCCGCTCCCGGGAGGCGCTGCGGGGCCTGCGCCGCCAGGCGACCGGGCACCGTCTCCTGCCGCTTCTCGTGGGCCAGCCGGTGGTCGACGCCGCCTATGTGCGGGCGGCTCTCGGGGTCGCGGACCCCACGGCGCACCGCGCGATCGCGCAGCTGGTCGAGGCCGGGGTGCTCGTGGAGCGCACCGGGGCCCGCCGCAACCGGGTGTGGCATCATCCGGGCGTCCTCGCGGTGCTCGACGACTACGCCGCCGCTCTCCGTCGCGAGGGCTGAGCAGGATCCCCGGCTCGCACCGGCCGCGGCGCCGTGGGACTATCGCCCCATGAGCCAGCGATGCGATCAGTGCCGGAGCAAGATCCGCGGGACCCCGCACCGCACCTACACGGGCAGGATCCTCTGCGAGCGCTGCAACGACCGCCTCACCGGCGCGACGGCCGGCGCGATCATGGGCGGCGGCCTCCCGAACATGATCTCCACCGCCGGCTGGTACCAGCGGGCGAAGAAGGCCATGCGGCCGAGGAGCCGCGGCTGAGCCGTCCCCGGTGGAGCGCCCTGCCCCACCGGGGACGGCACCTCACTTGACGCTGCCCGCCGCGAGCCCGCCGATGATCCGGCGCTGGAAGGCGAGCACCATGATGATCAGCGGCACCGTGACGATCACGCCGGCGGCCATCTTCGTGCCGTAGGGGGTGTCGAACTGCGAGATGCCCGTGAACTTCGAGATCGCCACGTTCGCCGTCTGCATCTCGGGGCGGTTCACCATCGTCAGCGCGATGAGGAACTCGTTCCACGCCGCAATGAAGGTGATGATCGCCGTGGTGAACATGCCCGGTGCGGCGAGCGGCAGGATGACCCGCACGAAGGCCCCGAACCGCGTCGTGCCGTCCACCATCGCCGCCTGCTCGAGCTCGACGGGGAGCTGCCGGAAGAAGGCGTTGAGGTTCCACACCGCGAGGGGCAGCGCGAAGGAGATCGACGGCAGGATCATCGCCTGGTAGGTGTTGATCCAGCTCCAGGGCCACCAGTCGAAGCCCCCCGTGAAGAGCTTCAGCAGCGGCACCACCAGGATGATGACGGGGAACATCGACGTCGCGACCACGAGGAACATGACGAGCACCTTCCCGCGGAAGCTCAGCCGGGCCAGCGCGTAAGCACCGAGGGTCGCGAGGAGCAGCACGAGCACGGTCGTTCCCCCCGCGACGACCAGCGAGTTCGCGAGAGCCCTGCCGAAATGGTTCGCGGGGTCGAAGACCGCCCGGTAGTTGTCCACGCTGATCGGCCACGGGATCAGCGCCGTCGAGCGGCCGTCGCTCGGTCGCCGCAGCGACGAGATCAGCATCCACACGAACGGGGCGAGGCAGTACACCAGGATCAGCGCCATGCCGATCCCCACCACGATCGCACCGAGGCGTCGGCCCCGTCGCGCCGCGGTCGCCCTGTCGGCCCCGACCGTGACCCGGTCGCGTGGGGAGGTCGTCGTCGTGCTCATGGCAGGTCTCCTTCGGCGGTCGTGCGCAGGCGGCGCGGTCGCGCCCGGCGGGCGCGCCCGTCCGCGTCCCCGATGACGTCGGCCCCGAGACCGCGGACGAAGATCACCGCGACGAGGCAGATGTAGAGGAAGAGGACGACGGCGTAGGCGGAGGCCATGCCGAAGTCGGTCTTCGAGGCGGCGTCCGCCGCGAGCATCGAGAGGGTCTGCCCGGAGCGGAGCCTCCCCAGCAGCACGTACGGGAGGTCGAACATGCGCATGGCGTCGAGCAGCCGGAACAGCACGGCCACCATGAGCACGGGGCGCACGAGCGGGAGCGTGATCCGCCAGAAGGTCTGCCAGCGGTTCGCCCCGTCCACCCTCGCGGCCTCGTAGACCTGGTCGTCGATGGTCTGCAGACCGGCAAGGGTGAGCAGGCCGATGTAGGGCGCCGTCTTCCAGATGTCCGCGATGAGCACGGCGGCCTTCGCCTGGAGCCCCTCGGTGGTCCACAGGATCTGCTGGCCGATGATCTCGTTGGCGATGCCGTTCGCGTCGAAGATCAGCTGCCACATGAGGGCGGAGACCACGGTCGGGATCGCCCAGGGTACGAGGATCGAGGCGCGGATCAGTCCGGTCGCCCGGAGCGCGCGGGCCATGATCAGTGCCATCGCGACACCGAGCACCGTCTCGATCGCGACGCCCACCACGGTGAAGAGGGTCGTGTTCCAGAAGGCGTTCCAGAACCCGGCTCCCGCCCCGGAGGACGTGAAGGCGTCGAGGTAGTTCCTCAGGCCGACGAAGGTGTCGCCCTGCTGGATGATCCCGGTGGTCGGGTCGATCTCGTCCCCGCCCTGGAACAGCGACTGCCGCACGGACAGCACGAGCGGGAAGCCGACGACGAGGGCGAGCAGCAGGAGCGTCGGGGAGAGCAGGAGTCCCGCGAGGCCCTCCTGGCCGTCGCCCCGTGCCCGACGACGGTGAGCGAGCGTGCTCATGCTCAGCCCTCGACGAGACCCGTGAGCTGCTCCTGCAGCTGGGCGAGGGCGTCCCCGGCCTCCGCCTCACCGGAGATGCAGGAGTACGCGGCCTCCTGGATCGCCTGGGTGACGTCGCCGTACTTAACCACCTGGGGGCGGCTGACGCCCTTGTCGATCGCGCTCTTGAGCGTGTCGAGGAACTCGAAGGTCTTCGCGACCTCGTCGTCCTCGTAGACGGCGGCCGTGGCCGTGGGCGTGGCGGTCTCGATCATCCAGGCCTTCTGCTGCTCGAGCGCGGTCATGAAGGCGATGAAGTCCACCGCAGTGCCCTTGTTCTTCGCGAACGCACTGATCGCGAAGTTCGCGCCGCCGATCGTCGAGGTCCCCTCCCCGGCGACCGCCGGCACGAGGGAGACCTGGACCTTGTCCACGACCTGGGAGGAGCCGTCGTCGTTCTGGAAGTGATCCCACACGTACGGCCAGTTCTGGAGGAAGATCAGCTTCCCGTCCTGGAAGGCCTGGCGGGACTCCTCCTCCTTGTAGGTGAGCGCCTCCTGCGGGATGTGGCCCTGATCGAACCCGTTGCGGAGGGCCTGCAGGGCGGTGGTCGCCTCGGCGGAGTCGGCGTGCGGGGCACCCTCGGCGTCGAAGATCTCGCCGCCCGCGGAGGCGACGACGTCGGTGAGCTGGCAGGTGAGGCCCTCGTACTTCGCGTACTGGGAGCCGAAGCCGTTGATCTCCGGATGCTTCTCCTGCACCTTCACGACGATCTCCCACATCTCCTCGAAGGTCGCGGGCGGCTGGTCGTAGCCCGCCTCCTCGAGCAGGTCCTTCCGCGAGAACAGCAGCTGGGCGTTGGTGGTGAAGGGGACCGCGTAGAGCTTGTCGAAGTAGGTGCCGGTGGTGACGGTCGCCGGGATGAGCGCGTCGAGATCGAACTTGTCCTCGGGGAGGGCGACGACCCACTGGTTCGCCGCGAACTCCGCCGTCCACACGACGTCG
Source organism: Brachybacterium sp. NBEC-018 (assembly GCF_024860185.1). NCBI lineage: Bacteria > Bacillati > Actinomycetota > Actinomycetes > Micrococcales > Dermabacteraceae > Brachybacterium > Brachybacterium sp. NBEC-018. The sequence goes on along the minus strand of NZ_CP100650.1, from coordinate 2,457,335 downwards.
AGTCCGAGCACGGTGTACGAGTCCGACTTCGCCTGCGCGTTGGAGATGAACTGGGACCGCTGGTCGTCCGCGCTCTCGGGCAGCTCGATGAGGGTGACCTCCTCGTCGGGATGGTCGTCGTTCCAGCGGCTGAGGAACTCCGCGAGCGCACCGGTCGTGTCCTTGCCGCGGGCGAGCGTGATGGGGCCGCGCTCCTCGAGGTCGATGCTCGTGCCGCCGCCGTCGGAGGAGCCGGAGTCCCCGGAGCCGCTACAGGCGGCGAGGCCGGCCGCAGCGGCGGCGAGACCGCCGGCGGCGAGGGCCGTACGGCGGGTGGTGATCGGGAGGGACCTGGTCATGGGGACTCCTTCGTCGCAGTCGTCCGCGGGTGCACGGGAGCGCCCGGGTGAGGCGAGAGTATGTCGTGAGTCACATCTCGGGATGCGGCTCCGTCGCCGGTGACCTATTCGTGACCCCCTGTCCGTGGACGCACGACGGCCGCGCACCCGGAGGGGTGCGCGGCCGTCGAGGGACCGGGGCGAAGGCCCGGTCAGGAGGTGGGGGTCAGTGCCCGTGGCCCCCGGCGGGCATGTCCTCGGACTCCTCCGGCTTGCGGACGAGCCAGGCGAGGACCACCGGGACCAGCGCGATGAAGGCAGCCACGAGGAACGCGGCGCGCGCGCCCGGGGCGCCGGCCGCGGCCGTCGCCAGGCCGTCCTGCTCCCCCGTGTGGAGGATGCTCGAGTACAGGCCGATGAGCACGGCGACGCCGGCGGCCCCGCCCACCTGCTGCAGCGTGTTCAGCGCGGCGGAGCCGTGCGAGTACAGCCGCGGCACGAGCGAGCCGAGCGAGGCGGAGAACAGCGGCGTGAAGGACATCGCGAGGCCCACGCTCATGACCGACTGCACGACCATCAGCACCGGCCACGGGGTCGTCTCCGACACGGTCGCGTAGTAGAACAGCGATCCCGCGATCATGATCGTGCCGGGCACGAGCAGCGTGCGCGGCCCGCGCGCGTCGTAGATGCGTCCCATGACGGGGCCCAGCAGGCCCATGAGGATCGAGCCCGGCATGAGGATCAGCCCGGACAGCAGCGCGTCGAGCCCGGCGACGTTCTGCAGGTACTGCGGCAGCAGGGTCAGCGTGCCGAACATGGCCATCGCGATGACCGCCATGATCACGACGGAGATCGTGAAGTTCCGCGAGAGGAACACGCGCAGGTCCAGGAGGGCCGCGTCCTTGCGCTGCAGGGTGAGCTGGCGCCAGGCGAAGCCCGCGAGGATCACGATGCCGAGGGCCAGCAGGATCCCGCCGGAGGTCTGCGCCGTGGTGCCCGGGATGACCCCGGTGGCGGAGCCCTCCGCGGAGTGGGAGCCGAACAGGCTCAGGCCGTAGACGATGCCGCCGAAGCCGCCGGCGGAGAGCACGATGGAGAGCACGTCGATCGGGGCCTTCGTGGTCTCGCCGAGGTTCGTCATCCACTTCGCGCCGAGCAGCAGGGCGATGATCGCGATCGGGAGGACGATGCCGAACAGCCAGCGCCAGCCGAGCGTGTCCAGCACGAGGCCGGAGAGCGAGGGGCCGATCGCCGGGGCGAGCGAGATGACCATGCCCACGCGGCCCATCATGCGGCCGCGCATGTGCGCGGGGACGACGTTCATCATGGTCGTCATCAGCAGCGGCATCATGACGCCGGTGCCGACGGCCTGGATCACGCGCCCGCCGAGCAGCATCGGGAAGCCGGTCGCGAGCAGGCTCACGAGGGTGCCGAGGCTGAACGCGCTGATCGCGGCGAGGAACACCTGGCGCGTCGTGAAGCGCACCAGGAGGAAGCCGGTGGTCGGGATGACCACGGCCATCGTGAGCATGAAGGCGCTCGTGAGCCACTGGCCGAGCTCCGGCGGCAGGCCCAGATCCGCGTTCAGGTGCGGGATCGCGATGCCCATCGTGGTCTCGTTGAGGATCGCCACGAACGCGGCGACCAGCAGCAGCCAGATGACGCGCATGCCCTGCGGGTCGATCTCCGGCTGCGCGGCGCGCGCGGCGGTGGTGTCGGTGGTGGTCATGCGTCTCCTGCATGGGAACGGACGGCCGTCAGCGCGTGACGGCCGCTCGAGGCGGACGGGAAGGGGGCGGACGCCGGGGAGGAGGCGGGCGCGGGTGCGGCCGGGCGATCGGGGTGACCGCGGCCGGGGACGGCTACGGGAGATCGCAACGACGCCCCGCGGAGGACTATTCCCGGGACGGGGCCTTTCCGCCAGGTTTTTTGTGCACGTCACCGGCGAGGGTGACCAGCAGCTCGGTGACCGCTGCGCGCCCGGCGCGGTTCGCGCCGATCGTCGACGCGCTCGGGCCGTAGCCCAGGAGGTGGATCCGGGGATCCGCGGCGACCGCGGTCCCCTGCATCCGGATCCCGCCGGCGGGGCCGTGGAGGTGGAGGGGGCGCAGGTGACGCAGCTCGTGGCGGAATCCGGTCGCCCAGAGGATGACGTCGACGGCGCGCCGTCGGCCGTCCGCCTCGAGGACGCCGTCGGGGAGGATCCGGGTGAACATCTCGTGGCGCTGCAGCAGGCCGCGTTCGGCGGCGGCGCGCAGGGCGGGAGTCCAGGCGAGGCCGGTCGCCGAGACGACGCTGCGCACGGGGAGCCCGGCCTCGACCCGCTCGGCCACGCCGGCGACGGCGAGCCGGCCCGCCTCCTCGGTGAAGGGCTCGTCACGGAAGACGGGCTCCCGCCTCGTGTACCAGGTGGTCTCCGCGACGCCTTCGAGGTCCAGCAGGAAGCCGAGCGCGCTGATCCCGCCCCCGACCACCGCCACACGGAGGCCCGCGAGGTCCTCGGCGCGGGTGTACTCGGCCGTGTGGAGGGTGCGGCCCCGGAAGCCGCGCGCCCCGGGCACGGCGGGGACGAAGGGACGGGTCCAGGTGCCGGTCGCGTTCAGCACGGCGCGGGTGCGCAGCGGGGCGGGGGCCGGCTCGCCGTCGGTCCGCTCGGCGTGGACGCGCAGCAGCGGCAGTCCGGTCGCCGGATCGGGGGGTGCGGTGCGGTCGTCCTCGACGCGGGTGACGCGGACGGGGCGCAGGATCGGCAGCGGGTTCCGCCCTTCGAAGCGGGCGAAGTAGTCGGGGACCGCGCGGCTCGCGGGCTCCTCGGGGGCGGGATCGACGGGCGGCATGCCCGGCAGCTCGCGGATCCCGTTGACCGTCGCCATGGTCAGCGCGTCCCAGCGGTGGCGCCAGGCGCCGCCCGGGCCCTCCTCGGAGTCGAGGACCACGACGGCCGGTCCCCCGGGCGGCGCTCCCGCGATCGGTGACGGCGCTCCCGGGGCGTGGGCACCGCGGCGCAGGAGGTGATGCACCGCGGAGAGCCCGGCCTGCCCCGCCCCGATCACGACGGCGTCGACGACGCCGACCGCGTCGGCGACGCGGGCCTCCCCGGGGCGGGCCGTGCTGGCGGGAGCGCTCATGACGCGGTCAACCGGCGTCGGCCCGCTCGTGTTCCCCGGGGCGACAGGGCTCACGCCCGGGCCCGGGGCCTCAGACGGCGGCGGCGACCTCGGGGGCGACGAGGCGGGCCGCGGCGAGCCCCCGCTGCAGATCCGCCCAGAGGTCCTCGACCTCCTCGAGCCCGGCGCTCAGTCGCACGGTGCCCGGGGTGACCCCGCAGATGCCCCGCTGGGCCTCGGTGAGGTGGGAGTGCGTGGTGGTGCCCGGATGGCACACGAGCGAGCGGACGTCGCCGATGTTCACGGCGATGGTCCACAGCTCGAGCGCGTCGGTGAACGCGCGGGCCGCCGCCTCCCCGCCGGGCAGGTCCACGGAGAACACGCCCGCCGTCCCGTGCGGGAAGTCGCGCTCGGCGATCGCACGGTCCTCGCGGTGGGGCAGCTGCGGGTGGTTGACGCGCAGCACGCCCGGATCGGCGTCGAGCCGCTCGGCGAGCGTGCGCGCGGTGCTGCTGATCGCCCGCATGCGCAGGTCGAGGGTCTCGATGCCGAGCAGCACCTGCTGGGCGCTCGAGGCGGGCAGGGTCGCCCCGAAGTCGGTCATGTACTTGGCGCGGGCGAAGGCGAGGAGCCCGGAGCGTCCGTGCTCGTACTCGCGGGAGAAGGTCACGCCGAAGCGTGCGTTGCGGGTGGTCAGGCGCGGCCAGCGCTCCGGACATCGGCGCGGGTCGAACCGGCCCGTGTCGACGATCAGCCCGGCGAGGGTGGTGCCGTGCCCGGCGAGGTACTTCGTGGCGGAGTGCACGACGACGTCGGCCCCGTGGTCGCCGGGCCGGTACAGGGCGGGGCTCGCGAGCGTCGAGTCGACGACGACGGGGACGTCGCGCTCATGGGCGATCCGGGCGATCGCGGGGAGGTCGACGAGCTCGCCCCCGGGGTTGGCGATCGACTCCACGAGCACCGCGCGGGTGTCCTCCTCGATCGCGCCGGCGAGGGCGCCCGGGTCCCACGGGTCCACGACGGTCGTGCGCACGCCGAGATCGGCGAGCGTGTCGTCGAGGAACTCGGTGGTGCCGCCGTACAGGCGCTGCGAGGCGACGACGTGGGTGCCGGGGGCGAGCAGGGCGCACAGCGCGATCGTCACCGCGGCCTGGCCGCTCGCCACCGCGATCGCGTCGGTGCCGCCCTCGAGGGCGGAGATCCGCTCCTCGAGGACGGTCGTGGTCGGGTTGCCGGAGCGGGAGTAGGCATAGCCGTCGCTGCGGCGGGCGAAGAGGTCCTTGAGCGAGTCGTGGTCGGGGTGCGCGTAGGCGCTCGTCGCGTAGATGGGCGGGTTGACGGCGCGGTGCGCGTCCCCGGCTCGCCACCCGGCGTGGATCGCGGCTGTGCTCATGGTGTCCTCCCGTGCTTCGCTGTGGGACCACCGTGGCGCACGGGAGGGGCAGGGGCGAAGGTTCGTGAAGAACTGTGGCGCCACCTGCCGGTGCGGTCCTCCCGCCGCGGTCGCCGCAGGAGGGAGGACCGTGGGGCTCAGGAGTCGATCGCGCCGATCGGCTCGCGCTTCTCCGCCTGGAACTGGTCCTCCACCCGTCCCAGCGCCCAGTACGCGGAGATCGAGAGCTGCTCCTTGGCCACGCCCCGCTCGGTGACGAGCAGACGGCGCAGCGCCTTCGTGAGGCCGCGCTCGGCGTGGCAGAACACCTGCAGGCCGCTGACGTCGGAGAGGTCGAGGGCGGCGGCCTCGGCGAGCAGCTGCTCGCGCTCCCCCACCACCCAGCGCAGCTCGACGCCGGCGGGGTGCGGGAGCTCGAGCGCGTCGTCGGCGTGGTCGAGGTGCACGAGGGCGGTGCCCGTGGCGTGCTCCGGCAGCGCCTCGAGGGCGGCGGCGACGGCGGGGAGCGCCGCGTGGTCGCCGAGGAGGAGGTGGCGGTCGGCGCCGGGGTCGGGCGTGTAGCCGCCGCCTGCCCCGCTGAGGGCGATGCGGTCACCGGGGAGCGCCTCGTCCGCCCAGCGCGCGGCGACGCCGGCGATCCGCGGGCCGCCGTCGGCGTCCTCCTCGGCATGGAGGACCACGTCGAGGTCGAGGGCCTGCTCCGCGGCGTGCCAGCGACGCACCGTGTAGGTGCGGCGCACGGGGAGCTTCTCCGGGGCGGCTTCGCGGATCGCGTCGAGGTCGTAGGGCGGCGTCAGGCCCGAGGAGGGATCCGCGAGCAGGAGCTTCACGTAGGAGTCGGTGTGCTCGTTGCGGCGCAGGAGCCCGAACTGCTCGCCGCCCAGACGGATCCGCAGGAGCCGCGGGGAGATCCGGGTCTTGGCCTGCACCTCGAGCACCGCCTGCACCCGCTGGGGGCGCTTCTGCGGGGCGGGGGCGGCGGTCGCGGTGCTCGTTCTGTCCATGCCCGCCAGATTACGCGCAGATCCTGTGACGAAAAACAGCTGTCCAGCTGGCGGGTGCCGCGGGCCCCCGGTCCCCGTGCGGCGCCCCCGGTCCGGATACCGTGGCCCCATGAGCGCCGCGCCCCGACCGCACGAGCACGACGTCGTCGTCGTCGGCAGCGGGCCCAACGGCCTCGCCGCCGCCGTCACCCTCGCCCGCGCCGGGCTGGAGGTGCTCGTCCTCGAGGCGACCTCCACCCTCGGCGGCGGGTCCCGCACCGAGGACCTCGGCCTCGCCCCGGGGATCCGCCACGACCTCTGCTCCGCCGTGCACCCCCTCGCCCTCGCGAGCCCCTTCCTGCACCGCTTCGACCTCCCCGCGCGCGGCGTGGACCTGCGCGTCCCCGAAGCCTCCTACGCCCAGGTCATCGGCACGGAGCGCTCGGCCGTCGCCTGGCACGACCTCGATCGCACCGTCGACGGGCTCGGGGCGGACGGCCCCGCCTGGCGCAGGAGCGTCGGCGCGCTGGCCGCCCACGCGGGGACCGTCGTCGATCTCGCGCTCGGGGACAAGCGCTCCGTCCCGCCCTCCCTGCTCGCACCCGGCGGCGTGCTCACGGCGGCCCGGTTCGGCGCGCTCCTCGGGCTCCAGGGCACCCCGCTCTGGGACCGGCCGCTGCGCACCGAGCGCGGTCGCGCCCTGCTCGCAGGGGTCGCCGCCCACGCGATCGGGCCGCTGCCCGGCCTCGCCCCCGCCGCGACCTCCCTCCTGCTCGCCTCGCTGGGCCACGCGGGCGGATGGCCCGTCCCCGTGGGCGGCTCCCAGGCGATCGCCGACGCCCTGCTCGCGGACCTGCGCGCGCACGGCGGCGAGGTCCGGACCGACGAGCGGGTGCGCACCTGGCGGGACGTGCCCCCGGCGCGGGCGGTGCTGCTGGACACGACGGCGCCCGCCGCGGCGGAGATCCTCGCGAACCGCCTGCCCGGCCGGCTCGAGCGCTCCCTGCGACGGTTCCGGCACGGGGACGCCGCCGCGAAGGTGGACCTCGTGCTCTCCGGGCCGATCCCCTGGCGCGATCCCGAGGTGGGGCGCGCCGGGACCCAGCACGTGGGCGGCACCCGCGCCCAGATGGCGCGCGCCGAGGCGCAGGTCGCGGCGGGCCGCATGCCCGAGGAGCCGATGGTGCTCGTGAGCGACCCCGCCGTCGCGGATCCCTCCCGCGCCGTGGGCGGGCTGCGCCCCGTCTGGGCCTACGCCCACGTGCCGCACGGGGACCCGAGCGATCCCACCGAGCCGGTGCTGCGCCGGCTCGAGACGATGGCGCCCGGGGTGCGCGACCTCGTCGTCGCCGCGCGCGGCGTCCCGGCCTCGGAGATGGCCGCGCACAACCCGTCCCTCGTGGGCGGGGACATCGCGCTGGGCGCCGTGACGATGCGCTCGATGATCGCGCGGCCCACCGCGACCGCGGACCCGTACCGCCTGGGCGCCGACGGCTGGTACCTGTGCTCCGCGGCGACGCCTCCCGGTCCCGGCGTGCACGGGATGAGCGGCTGGCACGCCGCGCGACGCGTGCTCCGCGACCGCTTCGGGATCCGCGACCTCCCCGACCTCGCGCCGCTCCCCCGCTGAGGCCGGTCAGGGCCCGTCACCCCAGGTCAGGGTGACGCAGGGCACCCGTGGCCGCACCCGACGATGCACAGTCATGCACGCGGCTGCATGCAGGGGAACGGGTCACATCGAGGGTTCTCACGTTGATCCGTGAACTTATGCGGCGCAGGATGGATGACCGTGAATTCCACCGGACCCCAGAATCCCCCGCGCCCGCAGGACGCCGTGCCCGCGGGCGCCACCGCCGGCGGCACCGTCGCCACGGCGGGCACCGGCGCCCAGGACCCCCACAACCCCACCGGGAAGACCTTCTTCGGTCACCCGCGTGCGCTCGCGAACCTGTTCAGCGTCGAGATGTGGGAGCGCTTCAGCTTCTACGGCATGCAGGGCATCCTCGCGATCTACATGTACTTCGCGGCGACCCAGGGCGGCCTCGGCATCGACGAGACCACCGCGCTCGGGATCGTCGGCGCCTACGGCGGCTCCGTCTACATCTTCTCGATCCTCGGCGCCCTCGTCTCCGACCGCCTGCTCGGCCCGGAGAAGACCCTCTTCTCCTCCGCCGTGATGATCATGCTCGGCCACATCGCGCTCTCCCTGCTGCCGGGTGTGCCGGGCCTCGTCATCGGCCTCATGCTCGTCGCCGTCGGCTCCGGCGGCCTGAAGTCCACCGCCGCGACGCTCGTCGGCTCGCTCTACGAGGTCAACGACCCCCGCCGCGACGCCGGCTTCTCGCTCTACTACATGGGTGTGAACATCGGCGGCCTCTTCGGCCCGCTCGTCACCGGCCTCGCCCAGGACCTCTGGGGCTTCCACCTCGGATTCGGCCTCGCCGCGATCGGCATGGCGATCGGCCTGGTCCAGTACGTGCTCACCCGCAAGGGGCTGCCCGAGTCCGTGCACCGCGTCCCGGACCCGCTGCCCCGCTCGCAGTACCCGGTCTGGGCGGGCACCGCGCTCGTCGTCGTGGTCGCGATCATCGTGCTCGTCGCGACGGGACTCGTGAACCCGGGGAACCTCGCCACGATCGTCTCCGCGCTCGCCGTGGTCGGCGCGGTCGTCATCTTCGCCCTGCTGCTGCGCAGCCGGAAGCTGGACGCCGACGAGCGCTCCCGCGTGGTCGCCTTCATCCCGCTGTTCATCGGCACCGCCGCGTTCTTCGCGCTCTTCCAGCAGCAGTTCACCGTCATCACCCTGTACTCGGACACGCGGCTGAACCGCTCCGTGCTGGGCTGGGAGATGCCGATCTCCTGGGTGCAGTCCTTCAACCCGTTCTTCATCATCGTGCTGGCCCCGGTCTTCGCGGCGCTGTGGACGAAGCTGGGCAGCCGCAACCCGATCACGCCCACCAAGTTCGGCGTGGGCATCGTCCTCATGGGCTCCGCCTTCGTGCTCTTCCTGCCGATGGCGGCGATCACCTCGGTGCCCGTGCTGTGGATCGCGCTGATCATGCTCGTCGCGACCCTCGGCGAGCTGTGGATCTCCCCCGTGGGGCTCTCGCTCGCGACGAAGCTCGCGCCGCGCTCCTACCCGGTGATGATGATGGCGCTGTACAACCTCGCCGTCGCGCTCGGCACGTCGCTCTCCGGCTCGCTCGCGTCCTTCTACTCCGCGGATGCCGAGGTCGGCTACTTCGGTGTGCTCGGCGCGGTGACGATCGGCATCGGCGTCATCATGCTGCTCATCGCCCGTCCCGTCTCCCGGGGCATGCGCGGGGTGCGCTGATCCCCTCCTGAGCCCTCGCGGCCGGGTCCCGAGGGGCCCGGAGCCGCGAAGGTCACACCACGGCCCGCCGGGACGATGTCGCTCATCGTCCGGCGGGCCGTTAGCGTGGAGCGCATGCTCACTCTCGATGAACTCGGGCTGAACGCGGCTTCCGGCACCTGGGAGCTCGACGCCTTCCACGGTGACGGGGAGGGCGTGCTCACGTCCGATGCGCGCCTGGCCCGGTCCTGGACCCGCTCGCCCGCGGAGGATCTCCCCCCGCTGTCCCCGGCGAGCGGCCTGACCCTGCACATCTCCGACGACGGCCACCTCGACGAGGAGGCGGCGTCCGGCGCCGACGAGCAGGTCGACATCTTCGCCTCCGACGGCGTGCTCGGCACGACGGCCGATGCCTTCCCGGGCCGCGTGCTGTGCGAGGGCGGCCGGCTCTTCGTGCTCTCCGACGACGAGGAGCCCTGCGGCATGCGCCGCCTCTCCGACGGCGACACCGAGATCCTCGACGAGCTGCGCCCCGCGGGCGACCAGCTGCTGCGGATCGTCTCCGTGGTCACCGACGACTCGACGCTGCACCGCTTCGTCTACCGCTACTCGCGCGCGGACTGACCCTCCTGCGCGTCCCCGCCGCGTTCAGGGGCGCAGCACCACGAGATCCGCGGTGGCCCGCGTCATCGCGACGTAGCGGGAGACGGCACCGGCGACGCCGTCCCCGAGGCCGTCCGGGTCCGCGAGCACGACCAGGTCGAACTCGAGGCCCTTGGCGAGCTCGGGGGTGAGGCGCACGATGCGCCCCTCCGGCGCCGACGGCGGCATCGGCAGCTCGAGATGCTCCGGGGCGATCACGCACGCGGTGCCCAGGGGCTCGCCGTCGGCCGCGCGATCGCCTGCCCTCCGCTCCTGCCAGGCCCGCAGCACCTGCTCGAGCCCGGCGAGGCCCGCCTCGCGCACGGGCCGTCCGGTGCGCCGCACCGACTCCGGGACGGACGCCCCGGGGACGGCCTCCCGGATCTGCTCCGCCGCGACCTCCATGATCTCCGCCGGCGTGCGGTAGTTCAGGTGCAGGGTAGCCACGTCGACGCGCGGCAGCCCCACCCGGGCGAGCCGCTCGCCCCAGCTCTCGGCGAAGCCGGCGACCGCCTGCGCGCGGTCGCCGACGATCGTCACCCGGTGGGACGGGCACCGCGCGAGCAGCATCCGCCACTGCGCGTCCGTCAGCTCCTGCGCCTCGTCGACGACGAGGTGCGCGAAGGGCCCCTCGAAGGGGTCGACGGGAGCGGCCTCGGTGACGACCTGGGCATCGAGAGCGCCGCGCAGGTCCTGGCCGCGCAGCATGGACATCTGCCGCATCTCGGTGGGGTCGTCCGCCACGAGGTCCGCGACCACCTCGTCCATGCGGGAGGAGTCCCGGGCCACCGCCCGCGCGCGTCGCTCCGCCCGCGCCTCCCGCTCGGGGTCGCCGATGCGCCGGCGGGCGGCGTCGAGCAGCGGGAGGTGCTCGAGGGCCCAGGGCGCACCGTGCGGCAGCTGCAGCCGCGCGGCCTGCGTCGCGTCGAGCCAGGGTGCGCATCGCCGCAGCAGCTCGGGGTCGCCGAGGAGGTCCCGGACGACCTGCACGGGGTCGAGCAGCGGCCAGGCCTCCTCGAGCGTCGCGGTGAGCTCGTCGTCCGCGAGGAGCTCGGGCAGCAGCTCCTCGGCGGAGGGTCCGTCCTCCCCGCCGTCGGCGTCGTCGACGTCGGTGTCGTCCACGGTCCGCTCCTCGTCGAGCCGCTCGGCGAGGATCTCCGCGAGCTCCTCGCGGACGGCGTCGCGGGCGTGGTCGTGCGCGGTGCCGGGATCGACGGCCGCGAAGGCGGCGCTCCACTCCGCCGGTCCGATCGTGAGCTCCCCCGCCGCGGTGTCCACGACGACCGTCGTGCGGGGCGGCTGCTCGTCGATCGCGACACGGGCGTCGACGGCGTCGAGCAGGCGGGCATCGGCGAGGAGCGCGGCGAGCTCCGGGTCCGCGCAGGCCTGCGCCGTCTCCCCCTCGGGGACGAGATCGGCGGGGGTGGCCGTGAGCACGTCCTCGCCGAGGTTCGGCAGGACGTCCGCGACGTAGTCGAGATAGGGCCGGCTGGGCCCCACGACGAGGATCCCGGCCCGGCCCGTGCGCAGCCGCGGATCGTGGTGGAGCAGGTAGGCGGCGCGGTGCAGGGCGACGACGGTCTTGCCGGTGCCCGGGCCGCCGTCCACCACGAGCGGTCGCCGGGGATCGGCACGGATGATCGCGTCCTGGTCCGCCGCGAGGGTGGTGAGCACGTCCCGCATCCGGGGTCCGCGCGCCCGGCCCAGGCTCGCCAGGAGCGCCGACTCGCCGTCGGGCCGCAGGTCCGACGGCGGCGTCGCGGCGGGGTCCAGCAGCTCGTCCCAGAAGGCGGTGACCTGCCCGCCCGACCAGCGGTAGCGGCGCCGGGAGACGAGACCGAGCGGCTCCGCCCTCGTCGCGGCGAAGAACGGGCGCGCGGCCTCCGAGCGCCAGTCCACGAGCAGCGGCCGGCCGCCCTGCCCGCTCACCCCGATGCGGCCCACGTGCAGCGAGCCGCCGCCCGCGAGGTCCATGCGCCCCAGGACGAGGTCCCCGCTCACGGCGGCGAGCCCGCGCAGGCGCGAGCGGAGGTGCTCCGCGATCTCGTCGCGCTCGAGCCGCCCCTGCTCCCCCGCGCCGCGGCCGGCGAGCACGGCATCGAGCCGGTCGCGGAGCACCCGCACCTGGCGGTCCAGCTCGTCGCGGGCGGCCGCGAGGTGCTGCTCGTCGGCGAGAGGACCGTCAAGGCTCGAACGGTCGGTGCTGGAACGGTCGGTGCTGGGCTGGTTCACACGTCTCCCCGGGGATGGTCCTCGCACCACGCGGCGGAGCGGTGCGAGGAGTGATGGTGCACCACCCGGGGGCCCTTGCCGCAAGCCCCCCACCTGGGCGTATCCTGATCACGGCGGACGGATCGGGGGAGCCTTCGCGCCGCACCCGTGTCCTCCCTCCTCACGCACCGGAGCGCTCTGCACCATGCCGCGGCCCTCGGCCCGCCCCACCATCGCGACGATCGCCCGTGACCTCGGCATCTCCCCCGCGACGGTCAGCTACGCCCTGAACGCGAAGCCCGGGGTCAGCGCCGCCACCCGCGATCGCGTGCTCGCGCACGCCGCGACCGTCGGATGGACGCCGCACTCCGGTGCCCGCGCCCTGCGGCAGGGGCGCAGCGGCAACGTCGGCCTCGTGCTCGCGCGTGATCCGCGCGAGGTCTCGCACGAGCCGTTCTTCGCCGCGCTCACCGCGGGCATCCAGTCCGCCGCGAGCGACGCGGGACGGGAGCTGCTGCTGCGCTTCGTCGCGGGCGGCGCCGAGGAGGAGATGGCGGTGTTCCGCTCCTGGGCGGAGCAGCGCCGCGTGGACGGCGTGCTGCTGCTGGACCTCCACCTGGAGGATCCGCGCCCCGCGCTCCTCGCCGAGCTGGGCCTGCCCTTCGTGGTCCTCGGCGCGTGGGAGGGCACCGGACCCGGGGTGCGCCTGGCGGGGGCCGAGGCGGCCGACGCCGCGACGCTCGTCGAGCACCTGCGCGCCACCGGGAGGGACGCCTGCCTGCAGCTCACGGGGCCGCTGGTCTACGAGCACGAGCACCGGCGCACGGAGCTCGTGGCCGGGCTCTGCGCCCGTGCCGGCATCGCGCACGCGGCGGTCTCCGCGCCGTACACGCGCGCCGGCGGCGAGGAGGGGCTGCGGCGCCTGCCGCTCGACCTCGGGGAGCGACCGGCGGTCATCGCCTCGAGCGACCTGCTCGCCCTCGGGGCCCAGCGGGCGCTGCTCGCCGACGGCCGTGCCGTGCCCGGGGACGTCGCGGTGCTGAGCTGGGACGACTCGGCCATCGCGGAGAACGTCGATCCGCCGATCACCGCCCTCGCGCGTCGCCCGTACGAGCAGGGCCAGGAGGCGGGATCACTGCTGCTGGGACTGCTCGACGGCGGCGCGCCCGCGGGCACCGTGCGCCGCTCCGCGCCGTCGCGGCTGGTCGTGCGCGCCTCGAGCGTCGATCCGGGGGCGGGACCGCGTTGACACCGTCCTCCACGCCCAGGAATACTTCCGTTCGAATCGATTAAGCGACGGCCTGCCGCCGTCCACCGTGCGAAGGAGCACCCGTGCAGATCTCCGTCCAGATGTACAGCGTCCGCGACGCCCTCGCCGAGGACTACCAGGGGACCGTGGGCCGTCTGGTCGAGCTCGGGTTCGCCGTCGCCGAGCCCTTCGCCCTGCTCGAGCGCCGCGACGATCTCGTGAAGGCCCGCGACTCCTTCGAGATCGCCTTCCCGAGCGCCCACCAGTCCTTCCTCGGGGACGACGACTTCACCCCGGTGCTCGAGGCCGCGAAGGCCGTGGGCGTCACCTACCTCGTGGACCCCTTCTGGAACCCCGAGGAGTGGAAGGACGAGGCGGGCGTCGCCTCGATCGCCCGGCGCCTGAACCAGCGCGCCCAGCAGGCCGCCGCCGAGGGGATCCGCGTGGGCTACCACAACCACGCCTTCGAGGTCTCCTCCCGGATCGGCGACCGCAGCGCGCTCGAGGTGCTCGCCGAGCAGCTCGACCCGGAGGTCGTGCTCGAGGTGGACACCTACTGGGCCGCCGTCGGCGGTGCGGACGTCCCCGCCCTGCTCTCGACCCTCGGCGACCGTGTGCGCCTCGTCCATCTCAAGGACGGGGACCTCGCCGAGGACCCCGCCGGCCAGCTCCCCCTCGGCGAGGGCCGCATGCCGCTGCCGGGCACGCTCGCCGCGAGCGCCGGGGTCGACTACGGCGTCATCGAGTTCGACCAGTACGCCGGCGACATGTTCGACGGCATCGCCACCTCGCTCACCTACCTGCGCGACCGCGCCTGAAACCCCTACGGAGAGAGAACCTCATGACCAGCACCTCCACCGGACCCGTCGGCGTCGGCATCATCGGCGCCGGCGTCATCTCGGAGCAGTACCTCACGCACCTCACCTCCTTCCCGGACGTCGCCGTCCTCGCGATCGGCGACATCGTCCCCGAGGCGGCCGCCTCGCGGGCCGGGGAGTACGGCATCGAGCTGCACGGCGGCCCCGAGGTCGTCCTGGACCACCCGGGCATCGAGATCGTCGTGAACCTGACGATCCCCACGGCCCACTTCGACGTCTCCCGCCGGATCGTCGAGGCCGGGAAGCACGTGTGGACCGAGAAGCCGATCACGACCGCCTCCGAGGACGCGGCCGCGCTGCTCGCGCTCGCGGCGGAGAAGGGCGTGCGCGTGGGCGGCGCCCCGGACACCGTCCTCGGCGCCGGCATCCAGACCGCGCTGCGCACCCTCCGCGAGGGCACCATCGGCACCCCCGCGAGCGCGCTGACCCTGTTCCAGACCCCCGGCCCGGAGGACTGGCACCCGAACCCCGCCTTCCTCTTCCAGGAGGGCGCGGGCCCGCTGTTCGACATCGCGCCGTACTACGTGACGACCCTCGTCCTGGCCCTCGGCCCGGTCCAGAGCGTCTCCGCGGCGGGCTCGAAGGCCCGCGAGCAGCGCACGATCGGCTCCGGCCCCAAGGCCGGCGAGGTCTTCGACGTCACCGTCCCCACCCAGGTCACGTCGATCCTGCGCTTCGAGTCCGGCCAGAACGCGACGACCCTGCTGAGCTTCGACAACCCCAACTCGCGCGCGGGCTTCGTCGAGGTCTACGGCACCGAGGCGACGCTCTCGTTCCCGGACCCCAACGTGTTCGATGGCGACTCCGAGCTCACCGTGTACCGAGGCAAGGAGGCGACCGCGATCCCGGCCGCCGGCCCCGTCACGGGCCGCGGCCTGGGCGTGCTCGAGATGGCCCGCGCGATCCGCGCGGGCGTCCCCCACCGCGGCCAGGGCGAGATCGCCGCACACGTCCTCGACGTGATGCTCGCGATCGAGGCCTCGATCGGCTCGGGCGAGACCGTCGAGGTCGCCTCGAGCTTCACCCCTGTCGAGCCGATGCCCGCGGACTTCGACCCCTTCGCGACCACCCTGTGATCGCGGCGCCCCGCACGGGGCGCCCGACCACGTCCCGCTGAGGGACGCTCCGGCCACGACCCCGCCCCGGGGTCGTGGCCGGAGCCGTCCCGGGCGCCGTCGCCGAGATCCTCGACGCGCACGCCGAGCAGCTCGCCGGCAAGGTCGTCGTGGACATCACGAACCCGCTGGACTTCTCCACCTTCGACGCGCTCGTCGTCCCCGCGGACTCCTCCGCGGCCGCGCAGCTCCAGGCAGCGCTCCCCACGGCGACGGTGCTCAAGGCCTTCAACACGACCTTCGCGACGACCCTCGCGAGCGGCACCGTGGGCGCGCTGCCCACCACGGTGCTCGTGGCCGGGGACGACGACGCCGCGAAGCAGACCCCCCTGGGACTCGTGCGCGAGGGCGGCCTCGAGGCCGTCGACGCGGGCGCCCTCTCCCGGGCCCGCGAGCTCGAGGCCATCGGCTTCCTCCAGCTCACCCTCGCCGCCGGTGAGAAGATCTCCTGGACCGCCGGGTTCGGCCTCGCCCGCTGAGGCAGTCCCCGCAGAGCACGGGACGGGCGGGGTCGGAGCGCGCAGCCCCGGAGCCGCCCGCATGTCGGCGTGCGGACAGGCCGTCAGCCCCGGACCGTCACCACCTGGCCGCTGACGGCGCTCTCCCGCGCGGCATCGAGCACGGCGAGCACCGCGACGCCCTCGTGCGCGGGGGACGGGGCGGACCCCTCTCCCGCACAGGCCCGCGCGAACTGCTCGTAGAAGGCGGCGTAGTCGCCCTGGGCGGAGGGCACCCGCTCCTCCCCCTCCGCGGTGCGCAGCAGTCCGTCGCGCGAGGGATCGTCGAAGCCCCAGCCCTCACGGTCCTCCGCGGGCCGACGCCCGGCGGCGACGGCCTCGGCCTGGACATCGGCGCTCGTGACCGCGTACGAGCCCGCGGAGCCGTACGCCCGGAGGGTCCGCTCGTGCAGGTGGTTGAGCTTGGTGGAGCTCACGTAGGAGGTCACGCCGGAGTCGTGGCGCAGGGTGAGCACGAAGGCGGCGTCGGTGCGCCCGGCCGGGAGCTCGACCTCGTCCCACTGGGCGTGCACGCTCGCCACCGGACCCAGCAGCCACATCATCTGGTCCACGAGGTGGGTGCCGAGGTCCCGCAGCAGCCCGCCCTCGGGTCCCGCCTCGAGCTGCTCGGGCTGGTCGAGGTCGAAGCGCGAGTGCACGCGCCACAGCTCACCGAGCCGGCCGCCCTCGAGCACGCCCTGCAGGGTCCGGAGGTCCGCGTCGAAGCGCCGGTTGTGGAACACCGCGAGCACGAGCCCGGCGCGCTCGGCGGCGTCCGCGAGCTCCTGACCCGCGGCCGCGGTGGGGGCGAAGGGCTTGTCCGCGACGACGTGCACCCCGGCGGCGAGGGCCTCGAGCACGAGCTCCCTCCGGGTCGCGGGCGGGGTCGTGATGGTGACGGCGTCCACCCCGGCCTCGAGCATCTCCGTGAGGGAGCCGTGGACCGGGACCCCCGGGAGGTCCTGCTCGACGGCCGCGCGGGTGCGCGGGGCGCGGGCGACCACGCCCGCGATCTCGACCCCCTGCGCCGCCTCGATGAAGGGCGCGTGGAAGTGCCGCCCGCCGTTCCCGTATCCCACCAGTCCCAGCCGCACAGCGTCCTCCTCGACAGCTCCATCGATCTCTTGTCAGAACATAACCCATCGCATGTCCGGACACGAGGGGTGCTCGCCGGGAGGTGCGAGAAGGGCGCCCCCCGCACCGCTCCGCAGGACCGCCCGTGAGCGAGCAGGGAGAATCCCTGGAACGACGCCCGGGAAGCGCTCACCCTCCCCTAGGCTGGGCCGGTGACGTTCACCGTGGAGCCCCCGATCAGCGCCGTCCTCACCGCCGCCGCCCAGCGCGTGCGCGAGCAGCTCGGCGACCGCGCCGGCCTCCTCGTCGAGCAGGCCCTGCTGCGCACCCTCACCGACACCATCACCGCGCCGGGCGACGGCACCGCCTTCGTCATCACCGGGGACATCCCGGCGATGTGGCTGCGGGACTCGACCACGCAGATGCTCCCCTACCTGCGGTTCGTCGGCGAGAGCCCCGAGCTCGCGGAGCTCCTCGCGGCCGTCGTGCGCCGCCAGCTGCGCTGCATCCTCCACGACCCGTACGCGAACTCCTTCAACCTCACGGGGAACGGCGCCCACCACGACGACCGCGACCTCTGCGAGGACCCGCACGTCTGGGAGCAGAAGTACGAGGTGGACTCCCTCGCCTACCCGGTGATCCTCACCCACCGCCTGCTGCGCCTCGCCGGCAGCGAGGAGCTGCGCCGCGGCGTCCTGGACGACACGGCGCATCGTGCCCTGCGCACCGTCGTGGACCACTGGCGGCTCGAGACGGACCACGAGGCCCGCAGCAGCTACCGCTTCGTGCGGGACATCGGCATCCCGACCGAGACCCTCGAGCGCGACGGCCGCGGCACGCCCGTGGGCGTCACCGGCATGACCTGGTCCGGCTTCCGCCCCTCGGACGACGCCTGCACCTTCGGCTACAACATCCCCGCGAACCTGCTCGCCGCCCAGGCGCTGCTCGCGATCGCGGACCTCGCCCGCACGGACCTCGAGGACGAGGCCCTCGGCGCGGACGCCGACGCCCTGCGCGAGCAGCTGCTCGAGGGCGTGCGCCGCCACGGCGTGCTCGAGGAGGGCGGACGCTCCGTCTACGCCTACGAGGTCGACGGCCTGGGCGGCACGCTCGTCATGGACGACGCGAACATGCCGTCCCTGCTCTCCCTGCCGCTGGACGCCGCCTCGGTCCATGACCCGGCGATCACCGCGGCGACCCGCGACCTCGTGCTGAGCGAGCGGAACCCCTTCTACTTCAGCGGCTCCGTGGCCTCCGGGGTGGGCAGCCCGCACACCCTGCCCGAGCACGTCTGGCCGATCGCCTTCGCGGTCGAGGGGCTCACCGGGACCCGGGAGCGCGCCCTCGAGATCCTCGACCTGCTGCTGCGCACCGACGCGGGGACGGACCGCATGCACGAGTCCTTCCACGTCGACGACCCGACGAGCTTCTCCCGCCCCTGGTTCTCCTGGGCGGACTCGATGCTCTGCGAGCTCGCCCTGCACCTCGTGGACGGACCGCACCCCGCGCTCGCCGCCGAGCGCGCGCTCTCCGAGGCCCGCACGGCCTGAGGCGAGCCCTCGCGAACGCCCCGCCGTGGGCCTGCGTCAGCCCTCGTCGAGCAGGGCGAGGGGGTCCTCGCGGAGCCGGTCCAGCGCGAGCGCGACCGCACCGCGCAGGACGACCTCCCGCCCCAGCGTGCTCGCGGTGAGCTCGGGCCACGGGGGCGAGAACTGCTCCTCGAGCACGGTCCGGGCCTCGTCGAGCACCGGCCCGATGCCCGTGACGTCGGCGCCGCAGAGCACGATCTCCTCGACGTCGAGGAGGCTCTCGATCACAGCGACGATCCGGGCGAGGCGCTCCCCGAGCCTGCGCAGCACGCCGAGCGCGAGCACGTCCCCGTCCGCCGCGGCGGTGAGGACCTCGGCGATGCCGAGCACCTCGGGGTCCACGGACCGCAGCGAGGAGGATCCGTCGTCGCGGGCGAGCGCGCCGAGCGCCCAGCGCCTCGCGAGGGCACCGAGGCCGTCGGTGGTGCCCGCATCCGGGTCACTGCCCACGAGGAGCTCGAGCATGCGCATCTCGCCCGCACCGCCGCGGCGTCCGCGCAGGAGCCGGCCGTCCACGACGAGACCCGCGCCGAAGCGCTCCCCTGTGAGCAGGGCGGCCATGTGGGCGACCTGCCGATGGGCGTGCTCGGCGAGGGCGGCGAGGTTCGCGTCGTTCTCGACGAGCACGCGGGCGCCGGGGGTGTCCGCGAAGCCGGGGTTCATGGCCGCCCAGAAGGGCGGGTCGTCCGTGGGTGAGGCGCCGTCGGCGTCGACCGGGGCGGGGACGCCGATGACCGTCAGGAGGGAGGGCGCGCCGCCCACGGCGGGCTCGGCGAGGACCTCGGCGACGGTGCGCGAGACCAGCTCGCGGCGCGCGGGACCGTCCCTCGTGGGGCCCTCGAGCTCCAGCGTGCGCTCCGCGAGCCGCCGCCCGCGCAGGGAGCAGACCTCCACCCGGAGCACGGCCTCGTCGGCGTCGACGCCGACGAGCACGCCGACCTGCTCGCGCAGCCGGTAGCGACGAGCCGGGCGGCCGCGCTGGGTCAGCCCCGCCTCACGGGAGTCCGCGAGCTCCTCGAGCCAGCCGGCGGCCACGAGATCCGTGCACACGCCGAGCACGGTCGCGCGCGTGAGGCCGCTCGCGGCCATCGCCTCCCCCGCGGTGAACTCCTCGGTGTCCAGGGCGAAGCGGAGCAGTGCGGCGGAGTTCATCCGCCGCAGCAGGCGAGGGGATCGTGCCGTGCCGTGGACCATGGCTTGACGGTAGCGGACGGGCGGGTCTATTTTCTCCACTATCTAAATCTAGACCCTAGATTTATCTGGATCCCCGGCCCCGTGGACGCCCCGCCGTCCTCGCCCGACAAGGAGACGCCGTTGTCACCTGCTCGCCCCGCCCACCCCTCCGCGTCCGCGCGGCCCGGCCGCCGCGCCGTGCTCGCCGGCGGCGCCGCGCTCACCGCGGGACTGCTCGCCGGATGCACCGGCAGCAGCCGCCCCACCGTCACGCTCTACCAGTCCAAGCCCGAGGCCATCCCCTTCTTCCGCGACCTCGTCGGCGAGGCGAACGGCGCGCAGTCCGCCTACCGCTACGTCCACGACGTCGCCACCAATCTCTCGGCGAGCTTCGTCCGTGCCTCCCCGCCGGACATCGCCTGCCAGAACTACAACCTCGAGATGGCCCGCTTCATGGAGCGCGGCGCGCTCAGCGACCTCTCCGACATGCCCGAGGCCGCGACCATCCGCGAGGACGTGCTCGCGCTCGCGGACTGGTACCCCGGCTACGAGGGGCGCACGAGCGTGATCCCCTACTCGGTCACCGGCGCGTCGGTCATCTACAACAAGGCGATCTTCGCGGAGCACGGCCTCGAGGTCCCCGTCACCTGGGACGAGATGCTCCACGTGTGCGAGGAGCTGCAGGGCGCAGGCGTGACCCCCATCTACGCCACCTTCACGGACGCCTGGACGATCACCCAGGGCCTGTTCGACTACACCGTCGGCGGCATGGTGGACGTCCGCTCCTTCTTCGAGACCATGAATGCTCAGGGCGAGGCCGTCGGCCCCGACTCCGAGGTCTCCTTCCAGCGCACCCTCCTGGAGCCCATGCGGCGCATGGTCGAGCTGCTCGCCTTCCTCAACCCCGACGCCGCCGGCCGCGGCTACGGCGACGGCAACACCGCGATGGCCAACGGCGAGGCCGCCATGTACTTCCAGGGCCCCTGGGCGCTCGCGGAGATCGACAAGGCCGGGACCGACGTGGACCTCGGGACCTTCCCGCTGCCCATGACGGACTCCGCCGAGGACCTGAGGATCCGCGTGAACATCGACCTCTCGCTGTGGATCCCCGAGCAGGCGGACCAGCCCGAGGGCGCCCGCGAGCTGCTCACCCGCTTCATGGAGCCCGCCGTGCAGGACGAGTACAACGCGTCCTTCCTCGCCTTCGGCACCACGAAGGACGCGCCGCCCGTGAGCGACCCGCGCATCGCCCCCATGCAGGAGTACTACGACCGCGGCGCCTTCACCATGGGCGCCTCGCAGTTCATCCCGCTCACGATCCCCTACGAGAACTACATCCAGTCCATCGCGCTCGGCGCGGACCCCGAGCCCGTGCTGCGCCGCATGGACTCCGACTGGGCCCGCCTCGCCTACCGCCAGTGACCACCCCGCCGACCACCACCGAAGGAGTCCGCAGCATGTCGACGACGACACCCGGATCCGCGACGGGCACGGCACCGCGCTCACGCCGGCGCCGCACCGATCCCGTCTACTACCTCTTCCTCTTCCCCGCCCTCGTCCTGTTCACCCTCGCCATCACGCTCCCGGCCGTGCTCGGCTTCGGCTACAGCTTCACCAACTCCATGGGCTTCGGCGACTGGGACCTCGTGGGGGTGCGCAACTACATCGCCCTGTTCCGCGACGAGGGCATCGTGAGCTCCTACCTGTTCACCCTCGGCTTCGCGCTGGTGACCGTCGTGGTGGTCAACGCGATCGGCTTCGCCCTCGCGCTCGGCCTCACCGCCCGGATCCGCCTGCAGTCGCTGCTGCGCACGATCTTCGTGCTGCCGATGGTCATCTCCGGCATCATCATCGCCTTCGTCTTCCAGTTCCTGTTCTCGAACTCGCTCCCGGCGATCGGGCAGGCCCTCGGGATCGACGCGCTCTCCTCCTCGATCCTCGCGAACGAGGACCTCGCGTGGATCGCGATCGTCATCGTCACGGCGTGGTCCACGATCCCCTCGACGATGCTCATCTACATCGCCGGGCTCGTGACGATCCCCGCCGAGGTCTACGAGGCGGGCGCGATCGACGGCGCGACCGGGTTCCAGCAGCTGCGGCGGCTCACGCTGCCGCTCGTCTCCGGCTACGTCGTCATCAACACGATCCTGGGCTTCAAGAACTACCTCAACGCCTACGACATCATCGTGGGCCTCACCGACGGCGGCCCCGGCACCGCGACCCGCAGCGTCGCCATGTCGATCTTCAAGGGATTCAGCGGCGGCGACTACGGCTACCAGATGGCCAACGCCGCGGTCTTCTTCGTCATCAGCATCATCATCGCCGTGGTGCAGCTGCGCATCACGCGCGGGAAGGCGAGCTTCGGAGCATGAGCACCACGACCACCCTCCCCCGTCCCGGCGTCACGGGTGACGCCTCCTCCGCCCCGCGACGCCCCCGTCGCGGCAGCCGCAGCGACCGTCGGGCCACCGGCCTCACCGTGATCCTGCTCGTCTGCTCGCTCAGCGTGCTCGTGCCGCTGCTGGTGACCGTCTCGATGGCCTTCAAGACCGGCGCCCAGGCCGTGGACGGGAAGGCGTTCAGCCTCCCCTCCCCGTGGAGCCTCGAGGGCTTCACCGGGGCCTGGGAGCTCACCGACTTCCCGCGCGCCTTCGCGGTCTCCGTGTTCGTCACCGCCGTCTCCGTGGCCGGGGAGATCATCATCTCCGCGCTCGCCGCCTACGCGATCGTGCGCAACTGGGACCGCCGCCTGTTCCGCTGGTCGTTCTTCTACCTGCTCGCGGCGATGTTCATCCCCTTCCCCGTGGTCGCCCTGCCGCAGGTGCGGCTCACGGGTATCGTGGGCCTGGACAACCCGCTCGGCGTCGCGATCCTGCACATCGTCTTTGCGCTCGCCTTCAACACCATGCTGTTCACGGCCTTCCTGCGCTCGATCCCGATCGAGCTCGAGGAGTCGATGCGCATGGACGGCGCGAGCACCGTGAAGGTGTTCCTCCGGCTGATCCTGCCGCTGCTGGGCCCCATGGCGGCGACCGTCGGCATCTTCGCCTTCCTCGGCTCGTGGAACGACTTCATGATGCCGAGCCTCATCACCTCGAACCCCGAGCTGCAGACGATCCCCGTGCTCCAGCAGATGTTCCAGTCGCAGTTCTCCAACAGCTACAACGTCGCCTTCGCGAGCTACCTCATGGCGATGGCCCCGGCGATCGTCGTCTTCGCGATCACGCAGCGCTGGGTCATCTCCGGCCTCACCCAGGGCGCCGTGAAGTGATCCGGCTCCGCCCCTGACGACCCCACCCCGACCACCCGACCCCGATCCGAGGAGCTCCCTCCCATGACCGTCCCCGCCACCGGCCCCGCCGCCCCGGCCCTCGACCCCACCTGGTGGCGCCAGGCCGCCGTCTACCAGATCTACCCCCGCTCCTTCGCCGACGCGAACGGCGACGGCATCGGCGACCTGCGCGGCGTGACCTCCCGCGTGCCCTACCTGAGCGCGCTCGGCGTCGACGCCGTGTGGCTGAGCCCCTTCTACCCCTCGGCGCTGGCCGACGGCGGCTACGACGTGGACGACCCCCGCGGCGTGGACCCGCGGATCGGGACCCTCGAGGACTTCGACGCCATGGTCGCCGCGCTCCACGGGGCCGGGATCCGCGTCGTCGTCGACATCGTCCCCAACCACTCCTCGGACCGTCACGCCTGGTTCCGCGCGGCGCTCGCCGCCGGGCCCGGCTCCCCCGAGCGGGAGCGGTACATCTTCCGCGACGGCCTCGGCGAGCACGGCGAGCTCCCGCCCGCGGACTGGACGAGCGCCTTCGGCGGCCCCGCCTGGACCCGCGTCGAGGACGGCCAGTGGTACCTCCACACCTTCGCCACCGAGCAGCCCGACTACAACTGGGCGCACCCCGAGGTGCGCGAGGACTTCCTGACCACCCTCCGCTTCTGGGCGGACCGCGGCGTGGACGGCTTCCGCGTGGACGTCGCCAACTCCCTCGCCAAGGACCTCCCCGAGGTGCTCCCCTCCGCCGCGGAGCTCTCCGCGATGCCCAAGGACGGCACCCACCCGCTGTGGGACCGCGACGAGGTCCACGAGATCTACGCCGAGTGGCGGCGCGTGTTCGACGAGTACGACCCGCCCCGCACCGCCGTCGCCGAGGCCTGGGTGGACTCCCCCGAGCGCCGCGCCCGCTACGCGAGCCCCGAGGGGCTCGGTCAGGCCTTCAACTTCGACCTGCTCGTCGCCGACCCCGAGGCGGGCGCCTTCCGCCGCATCATCACCGCGAACCTCGAGCAGTCCGCCCTCTCCGGCTCCTCGAGCACCTGGGTGCTCTCCAACCACGACGTGGTGCGCCACGCGACCCGCTACGGCCTGCCGCCGCTCGAGGGCCGCCGCGAGAAGCAGGGCACCGCCTGGCTCGCCGAGGGCGGCCCCGAGGAGGGCATCGACCGCGAGCGCGGGCTGCGGCTCGCCCGCGCGGCGACGCTCGTGGAGCTCGCCCTGCCCGGCAGCGCCTACCTCTTCCAGGGTGAGGAGCTGGGCCTGCACGAGGTCGCGGAGATCCCCGACGCCGACCGGCAGGACCCGGCGTTCTTCCGCACCACCCCGGAGGACCGCGGCTTCGACGGCGTGGGCCGCGACGGCTGCCGCGTGCCGCTGCCGTGGACCCGCGAGGGCTCCTCCTTCGGCTTCGGCGAGGGCGGCGCGCACCTCCCCCAGCCCGCCTGGTTCGGCGACTCCTCCGTGCAGGCGGAGGACGGCGTGCCCGGCTCGACCCTCGAGCTGTACCGGGAGGCGCTGCGTCTGCGCCGCGAGCTCCAGGGAGCCGAGGAGCTCACCTGGGCCGCGGGCATCGACGGCGGCGACGTGCTCGCCTTCGAGCGGCCGGGCGGCTGGCTCACGGTCGCGAACCTCGGCGCCGCGGGCACGCCGCTCCCGACCGGCGAGCTGCTCCTCGCGAGCGGCCCGCTCGAGGCGGCGGCCGACGGCGCCGCCGTGCTCCCCGCGGGCACGACGGCCTGGATCCGGCGCTGAGCCGGGCCCCGGGACCGGCCGCGCACGACGACGACAACGACAACGACAACGACAACGACAACAGGAGCATCCGCGACATGACCACCCGCGTCCTCGTCTGGAACGAGAACATCCACGAGTCCACCCAGGAGGAGATCCGCGCGATCTACCCCTCCGGCATCCACGGCGCGATCGCCGATGGCCTCACCGAGCTGCTCGGCGACGAGGTCGAGATCGCCACCGCGACCCTCGCCGACCCCGAGCACGGTCTGACCGCCGAGGTGCTCGAGCGCACCGACGTCATCCTCTGGTGGGGCCACATCGGCCACGACCAGGTCGACGACGCCGTCGTCGCCCGCGTCCACGAGGCCGTCCTCGGCGGGTCGGGACTGATCGTCCTGCACTCGGGTCACTTCTCGAAGATCTTCACCCGCCTGCTGGGCACCACCTGCTCGCTGTCCTGGCGCAACGAGGGCGAGCGGGAGATCGTGTGGACCACCTCCCCCGGCCACCCGATCGCCGCGGGCGTCGAGCAGCCCTTCGTCATCGACAAGCAGGAGATGTACGGCGAGCACTTCGACATCCCCGAGCCGGAGAACCAGGTGTTCATCAGCTCCTTCGAGGGCGGCGAGGTGTTCCGCTCCGGCGTGACCTTCACCCGCGGCTGCGGGCGCATCTTCTACTTCAGCCCCGGCGACCAGGAGTACCCGGTCTACTTCCACCCGCAGGTGCGGCGCGTCCTCGCGAACGCCGTGCAGTGGGCGGCGCCGGCCTCGGAGGTCCGCGCGACCCCCGCGGTCTCGAACCCCGCCCGCCGCGACTGGGCCGCCCTCGCGGGTGCCGCCGACACCGACACCGCCGCCACCACCGAGGAGGCCACCCGATGACGCTCCGACTCATCCACGTGGGCCTCGGCGGCTGGGGCGGCGACTGGGCGCGCACCGCGATCCCCGCGGTCGACGCCGTCGAGGTCGTCGCGATCGCCGACCCGAGCGAGCCGACCCTCCGCGCCGTCCAGGAGCACCTGGGCCTGCGCGAGGACCAGACCTTCCCGAACCTCACCGCCGCCCTCGCGGGCGTCGAGGCCGACGCCGTCGTCATCACCGCCCCGGCCGTGACCCATGCGCCGCTCGCCCTCGAGGCGCTCGAGGCCGGCAAGCACGTGATCGTCGAGAAGCCCTTCGCCACGAGCGTCGAGGACGCCGCGGCCGTCTCCCGCCGCGCGGCGGAGCTGGGCCTCGTGGTGCAGGTCAGCCAGAACTACCGCAACTACCCGGCCCCGCGGGAGGCGCAGCGTCTGCTCGCCGAGGGCGCCGTCGGCGAGCTCGCCGGGATCAGCATCGACTTCCGCCAGTGGGACAACGACCGGCCCTTCGCCGATCACCCCCACTACCGGTTCCCGCACCCGCTGATCCACGACATGGCGATCCACCACTTCGACCTGCTGCGCAAGGTCACGGGCCAGGAGGCCGCGCGGGTCTACACGAAGGTCAAGGACCCCTCGTACAGCAAGTACGTCGAGGAGGCCTCCGCCCTCATGACGATCGAGATGGCCGACGGCCTGCTCGTCTCCTACCGCGGCAGCTGGCTGAGCCGCGGTGAGCCCACCCCGTGGGCGGGTGAGTGGCGGATCACCGGCGAGGAGGGCGAGCTGTCCTTCACGAGCCGCGGCGGCGGCCACCTCCCCCACCCGGCGGACGAGGACCGCGTCTCCCTGCGCGGCGCCGACGGCACCGTCGAGGAGATCGCCCTGCCCGAGCAGGAGCTCTACGGCCGCTCCGCGGGGCTCGCCCTGTTCGCCGAGGCGATCGCGAACGGCACCGCCCCGGAGACCGCCGGCGCGGCGAACCTCGGCAGCCTCGCCCTCATGGACGCGGCGACCCGCTCCGCCGCCTCCGGGCAGGTCGAGGAGGTCCGCCTGCCCTGAGGCCACGGCAGGAGCAGGAACGGCCGGTCACCGAGGAGATCCTCGGTGACCGGCCGTTCCTCGTGCGGTGACCTCAGACGAGCTCGATGACCGCCTCCGGGTCCTCGAGCACGACCACCGGGGTGATCGTCGGATGGCCGGCGGCGCGCACGGCGGCGAGGTCCACCCGCAGCAGCGGATCCCCCGCGACGACGCGGTCCCCGGTCGCGACGAGCCGCTCGAAGCCCTCACCCTTCATCTGCACGGTGTCCAGGCCCACGTGGATGAGCAGCTGGGTGCCGTCGTCCAGGGTGAGCGCCACGGCGTGGCCCGTGTCGAAGACGTGGGTGACGGAACCGGCGGCCGGGGCGACGACGAGCCCGCCCTCGGGCTCGATCGCGAGGCCGGGACCCATGAGCTCCTTGGCGAAGGTGGGGTCCGGGACCTCGGAGAGCGGGACGACGGTGCCGGGCAGCGGTGCGCGCAGGCGCACGAGGTGGCCCGCACGCGTCGCGGTGCCGCCCGGGGCGCCACCGATCGCAGCGGCGGCGTCGGACGCCGCGGCATCGACCGCGGCGGACGAGGCCGGGGCCTCCTGGCCGCTCATGATCCGCTCCATGGCGTCCTTCACGAACTGCACGGAGGTGCCGTAGATGACCTGCACGGAGCGACCGCCGGGCTTCATGATCCCGGCGGCGCCGGCACGGCGCAGCGCGGGCTCGTCGACCTTCGAGGTGTCCGCGATCTCCATGCGCAGGCGGGTCGCGCAGTTCTCGAGGTCGAGGATGTTCTCCTTGCCGCCGAGGGCGGAGAGGAAGGCCGTCGCGGTGACGGCGTACTTGTCACCCTTCTGCTCCGTGACGGCGGGATCCGTCTCCTCGAGGTCCTCGTCGTCCTCACGGCCGATGGTCTTGAGGTCGAAGCGGCGGATGATGAAGCGGAAGACGAGGAAGTAGACCGCGAACCAGAAGACGCCCATCACGGGGATCGCCCACGGGTTCTGCGCCATCGGGTTCACCCAGCCCAGCACGAGGTCGATGAAGCCGCCGGAGAAGCCGAAGCCCATGCGCACGGGCAGCATCGCGCTGATCGCCATCGAGATGCCGGTGAAGATCGCGTGCACGAGGTAGAGCCCCGGCGCGAGGAACATGAAGGAGAACTCGAGCGGCTCGGTCACGCCCACCACGAAGCTGGCCACGGCGCTCGAGAGCAGCACGCCCGCGGCGATCTTGCGGCGGGAGGTCTTCGCGGTCGTGTACATCGCGAGGGCGGCGCCCGGCAGGCCGAACATCATGATCGGGAAGAAGCCGGTCATGTACTGGCCGGTCTCGCCGCGGGTGCCCGTGGCGTTGAGGAAGTTGCCGAGGTCGTTGATGCCGGCGACGTCGAACCAGAACACCGAGTTCAGCGCGTGATGGAGACCCAGCGGGATGAGCAGGCGGTTGAGGAAGCCGTAGATGCCCGCGCCCGCGGGGCCGAGGGTCACGATGAACTCGCCGAAGGCCACGAGGCCCGAGTAGACGAGCGGCCACACGAAGAACAGGGCGAGGGCGAGCACGAGCGAGAGCCCCGCGCTGATGATCGCCACGGAGCGGCGGCCCGAGAAGAAGGCGAGGGCGTCGGGGAGCTTCGTGTCCTTGAAGCGGTCGTAGGACCAGGCGCCGATGAGGCCGCACAGGATGCCCACGAACACGTTCTGCAGGTTGTCGAAGGCGGGGTTGACCGTGCTGACGTCGATCCCGCGGAAGGTCGCGACGTTCTCGGGGTCCAGCAGGGTCGTCACGGTGAGCCAGGAGACGAGGCCCGCGAGCGCGGAGGTGCCGTCGGGCTTGGTGGCCATGCCGAGCGCGACGCCGATCGCGAAGAGCAGGGCGAGATTGTTCAGCAGGGCATTGCCGGCGAGCGTGAGGAAGACGCCGATCACGTTGTTCGGGTCACCGGTGCCGGTGAGGATCCAGTAGCCGACGCCGCTGAGGATGGCGGCGACGGGCAGGACGGCGACGGGCAGCATCAGGGATCTGCCCAGGCGCTGGAAGAACTTCATCGTTACCTCTCGAGGAAGGGAGCCGGAGTGCGCGATACCGCTCGTATCGCCGCTCCCCCGGTCACAAACGGGCCCTATTCTGCACGCGATCGAGCGGTCGGCGCGAGGGCTCGGACCGCACGGACGGACGGTCCACCGCCTGGCCTGGGCGTTCCCCGGGAACGGATCCGCGGGGGTGTCGAGGCTCACCCGGGACACCCGCACCATCCCCACCCCCTATCTCATATCTGAGATACGCTCCCCGCATGACGACGACCGAGGACTACCGCTCCCGCATCGGATCCCTCATCCGCGACGCACGGCAGCACGCCGGGCTCACCCAGAGCGAGCTCGCCACCGAGCTCGCCACGAGCCAGAGCGCCGTGCACCGCATGGAGCAGGGCCAGCAGAACATGACGCTCGACACCCTCGCGAAGATCGGTCGCGTGCTCGACTCCGGCTTCGTCGGCATCGGCACCTCCGGCCCCACCCACCTGCGCGTCGAGGGCGGCCGCACCCTGAGCGGCGCGATCGATGTGAAGACCTCGAAGAACGCGGGCGTCGCGCTCCTGTGCGCCTCGCTCCTGAACCGCGGCACGACCGTGCTGCGCCGCGTGGCGCGCATCGAGGAGGTCAACCGCCTGCTCGAGGTGCTCACCTCCATCGGCGTGCGCACCCGCTGGCTCAACGAGGACAACGACCTCGAGATCGTGGTCCCCGAGCAGCTCGACCTCGAGGCCATCGACGCCGACGCCGCCCGCCGCACCCGCTCGATCATCATGTTCATGGGCCCGCTCATGCACCGCGCCGAGCAGTTCCAGCTCCCCTACGCCGGCGGCTGCGACCTCGGCACCCGCACCGTCGAGCCGCACATGACGGCACTGCGCCCCTTCGGCCTGCAGGTCGTCGCGACCGAGGGCCACTACCAGGCGACCCTCGACCCGGGCACCTCCCCCGCCAAGCCGATCGTCCTCACCGAGCGCGGCGACACCGTCACCGAGAACGCGCTCCTGGCCGCCGCCCGCCGCGAGACCGAGACGATCATCCGCAACGCGAGCCCCAACTACATGGTCCAGGACCTCTGCTTCTTCCTCGAGAAGCTCGGCGTGCAGATCGACGGGATCGGCACCACGACGCTGCGCGTGCGCGGCGTCGCGGAGATCAGCACCGACGTGGACTATGCGCCCAGCGAGGACCCGATCGAGGCCATGAGCCTCATCGCCGCCGCGATCGTCACCTCCTCCGAGATCACGGTGCGCCGCGTGCCGATCGAGTTCATGGAGATCGAGCTCGCCGTCCTCGAGGACATGGGCTTCCGGTACGACCGCTCCGAGGAGTACCTCGCCGCGAACGGCCGCACCCGCCTCGTGGACATCACGACCCACCCTTCGGAGCTCACCGCCCCGATCGACAAGATCCACCCCATGCCGTTCCCGGGGCTGAACATCGACAACCTGCCGTTCTTCGCCGTCATCGCGGCGACCGCGCAGGGCCGCACCCAGCTGCACGACTGGGTCTACGAGAACCGCGCCATCTACCTCACCGACCTCACGAAGCTCGGCGGCCGTGTGCAGCTCATGGACCCGCACCGCGTGCTCATCGAGGGACCCACCCGCTGGAGCGGCGCGGAGCTCGTGTGCCCGCCCGCTCTGCGGCCCGCCGTGGTGATCCTGCTGGCCATGCTCGCCGCCAAGGGCACGAGCGTGCTGCGCAACGTCTACGTCATCAACCGCGGCTACGAGGACCTCGCCGAGCGCCTCAACGCCCTGGGCGCGAAGATCACCACCTTCCGCGACATCTGATCCACCTCCGCTCCGGCCGACGCCCGCTCCCCTCACCCGGGGTGCGGGCGTCTCCCGTCCCTGCCGCGCCCGGGGCCTCCTGCCCGGGACACCGAGCATTCATCCCCTGTTCCGGATAAATCGGTTGCCACCCGCCCCGCGCTGCGGCAGGCTGGACGAGGTTGCGGGCGCTGTGCCCGCGACGACCAGCAGCATCACGGGAAGGAGGAGCCATGGAGCCGATGCGCACGCAGCATCACGAGCACCGACGAACGGCCGATGCGTCGGCCGGCACGCTCCTCCTGCCGATGCCCGCGGTCTGAGCACCGCGGCGAAGGGAGGGCAGCGACATGGCACGTCGCACCGCTCCCTGCCTCACGGCGAGAGCGCCCTTCGCGGGTTCGATCCCCGCCCCTCCCACGGGTCCCCTGGCACCGGGACATCCAGAGCCGCTCCCGCGCCTGCGCGCGGCGATGCGGAGAGTGCTGAACGACGAGTCGCCCGCTCCGGCCCCGATGCCGGGGCGGCGACTCGTGCTCCGTGGAGGTGGTCGGTGATGGGCCAGGTCAGGGTCTTCAACAAGGGGTACGACCCCTTCACCGGCATCGGCGAGATGCTCCACACCACGAGCATTCGCCACGCCTTCGGCATGATCCGGCGCGGCGTCGCGGAGCCCGTCGAGCTCGCCATCGTCGAGGACCGCATCGTGCCGACGGTGCTCGCCCTCACCCGTGAGCTCAGCGGCGCCTGGGTGGAGGGGATCGGCCAGCGCTCGATCGGCTTCTCCTGCCGGGCCGTGCACGAGCGCGATCACTGGAGCTGCGCCTACTGCGGCCGCAGCGTCTCCCGCACGCCCGCGTGCGACGCCCTGCTCGCGACCGTCGACCATGTGCTGCCCAGCTCCCGCGGCGGCGAGTCCTCCTGGCTGAACCTCGTGTGCGCCTGCAAGGAGTGCAACAACCGCAAGGCGGATCGGACGCCCGAGGAAGCAGGGATGGCGCTGCGCTTCGATCCCTACGACCCCTCCCGCGCCTACCGCACGGCGGGCGGGCACATGGAGCTGATCATCGTGGACACGGACCGGATCGCCGGCTGATCCGCCGCCCGGGCGCGCGGGCCTTGTGCTCGTCGCCGGGGATCGGTGGAATGGGTGGCCTCAGGTCCGATCGACGACGAGGAGCCGCCCCGTGCCCCGCTCATCCGCCCCGTCCGTGCGCGCCGCGCTCCTCCGTCGCCGTCTCCTCACCCTGCTCGCGGCGCTGCCGCTGCTCCTGCTGGGTGTCACCGCGTGCGGCGGGGCGGCGGAGGAGCGGCCCTCCGCTCCGACGAGCGACGCCGAGGAGTCCGCGACGCCCACGGAGAGCCCCTCCCCCACGTCGATCGAGGCCACCCGCGCCGGGGACGACGCCGAGACCGGGGATCCGACCGAGCCCGAGGACGGCGCCGACGACGGCGCGGCCGGGAGCACGACGCCGGACGACGCCCCCGCTCCCGGCTCCACCGAGCTCACGACGCTCTGGGTGGACGACTCCTGGACGATCGAGGAGCGCGAGGACGACCCGTGCGCCTTCGGCGCCGCGGTCTCGCCCTACTCCGAGCAGGACGACGTGTTCACCTGCGGGGCGACCGCGGACAGCCTCCTCGCCTGCATGATCGAGGACGGAGACACGGCGGTGTGCATCACGAACCCGCTCGAGCGCACGGCCATGCGCTTCGACTCCCCCACCGCTCGCGACGCCCTGGACGCGGGGCTCGAGGTCGAGGGGGAGCCGATCCCGATGACGGTGGAGCTCACGGACGGCGCGCTCTGCACGACGATCTCCCACGACCACGACACGCACTGGGACGGGAAGTTCAGCTGGTACCGCTGCGAGGACGGCTCGGAGCTGCTCACGGACGAGGACATCACCCACACCTTCGACGAGGGTGATCCCTGGACGGTCCAGCGCTCCGTGGACACGGGCGCCCCGGAGGAGACCGCCGTGGCGGTCGTGGCCTTCGCGGGGGTCTGACCCGGGCGAGCGGGAGCGCGGTGCTCAGACCGCGGCGAGCGGCCCCGGGGTGATCGAGGCGGCGGCGCGGCGGCGCTCGACGAGCACGTCGACGACGGCCGGGTGCGCGCCGAGCGGCGCCGTCGTGAGGTCCGCACCGGCGGCGGTGACGAGGTTCGCGAAGTGCCCGGGGGCGAGCACGTAGCTCACGGCGATGACGCGCCGGGCACCGGAGGAGCGTGCGCAGTCCACGGCGTCCGGGATCGACGGCGCGGCGCCGGCCCCGTAGCCGATGGTCACCGGGCAGGGCAGCCAGCGGGCGAGCAGGTCCCGCATCTGGCGGACGGCCACGGCGGCGGCGGGGTCCGAGGAGCCGGCGGCCGCGAGGACCACGTGGTCGCCGGGTCGGTGCCCGGCGTCGTTCCCGGGGAGGTCCGCGATGCGGTCGCGGAGGGCGAGGACGAGCCGCGGGTGAGGCCCGATGGGGGCGGCGGCGACGGCCTCGGGCCACGGCTCGACGGAGCCCGCGATGTCGACGCCGGTGTGGAACCCGGTGGAGAGCAGGAGGGGCACGACGATCACCTCGGCGCTGCGGACGGTGTCGTCCTCGGTTGCCGGGGCGGACTCGCGCGCGGTGGCGACGGCGCGGGCGACGACGTCGGCGACCTCGGGCTGCTCGACGTCGACGAAGGCCTCGAGGACCGTGTCCCCGGGGAGCGCGGCGGCGAGGGCCTCGCGCACGCGGGCGATCTCGGCGCGGCCCTCGGCGAAGCGCGTGCCGTGGGAGCAGGCGATGACGATGCTCATGACGGGTTCCCTCCTCGGGGACCGGCGGGATCGGCGGGGGCCTCGGGCGTGTAGTGCTGGACGACGGCGCGTACGAGCGCCCCCATGCGGCTGCGCTCGGGGAGCAGCGCGGGCAGGCCGCGGTCCAGCAGCGGACCGGCGGTGAGCGGGCCGACGGCGGCGAGGAGCAGGTCACCGGCCTCGGCGTGCTCCGTGATCCCGGGCATGACGCCGGCGGCCTCCGCGGCCTGCAGCCAGTTCTCGGTGCCGGGGGCGGCGGTGAAGAGCACGGCGTCGACCTCCCCGCGGCTCGCCTCGAGCACGGAGCGGTGCACGGCGGCGGGGTCGCGCGGCGGTCCCCAGCGGTAGACGGTGAGGTTCACGACCTCGGCGCCGAGCGCGGCGAGCTGCTCGTCGAGGCCGTCGGCCCCGGAGCCGTGGTGCTGGACGGCGACCCGCACGCCCTGCAGATCGAGGGTGGACAGGTGCGCGG
Source organism: Brachybacterium sp. NBEC-018 (assembly GCF_024860185.1). Taxonomy (NCBI): domain Bacteria; kingdom Bacillati; phylum Actinomycetota; class Actinomycetes; order Micrococcales; family Dermabacteraceae; genus Brachybacterium; species Brachybacterium sp. NBEC-018. The sequence continues at coordinate 2,423,806 of NZ_CP100650.1, read as the reverse complement.
CGATCTCGGCGGAGGTGCCGTTCTCCGCGACCCAGTCGACGGCGAGCCCGGCCTGCTGGGCGGCGCCGCGCGCCTTGGGGCCGCGTGCGATGACGCTCGCCCCGGCGAGGGCCTCCCGCAGCCGCTCGTCGATGTCCGCGGACTCCGCCGCCTCGAACCAGCCCCGCAGTCCCACCCCCGTCGTCACCACGAGCATCGACGGCGGATCGGCGAGCAGCTCACGGGTCGTGGCGAGCAGCTGCGGATCGTCGACGTGCGGGATCATGCTCAGCGCCGGGGCGTGGTGGATCTCGGCGCCGTGCCGCTCGAGGGCGGCGGCGAGGTCCTCGGCCCGCCGGTCCAGGGCGAGCACGATGCGACGGCCGCGGAGGGTCGTCGAGAGCATGGCGGGGGCGGTGGTCACGTGATGAGCTCCCTGGGGGTGGTCGGGCCCGGCGTCGCCGTGCCGGCGGCGGGGGCGGTGAGGGGGACGGGCAGCAGCAGGCCCTCGCGGGCGACCTCGCCGATGACGATGACGGCCGGGCTGCGCACCCCGGCCTCGCGCACGGCGCGCTCCGCCTCGCCGAGGGTGGTGCGGGTGGTGCGCTGCTGCGGGGTGTGCCCGTTCTCGACGACGGCGACGGGCCGCTCGGCGGGCACCCCGTTCTCGAGGGCCGCTCCGACGAGGCCGGGCAGCGCGGCGACGCCCATGAGCACGATCGTGGTGACGGCGGGGTCGGCGAGAGCGGCGAGGGTCGCCGGGCTCGCGCCGAGCGGGCCCAGGGCGTCGTGCCCGCTCACCACGTGCAGCGCGGTTGCGGTGCCGCGCTGGGTGACGGGGATGCCGGCGGCCTGCGGGACGGCGATCGCGCTCGTGATCCCGGGGACCACGTCGACCGCGATGCCGGCGGCGAGGCAGGCGGTGTACTCCTCCCCGCCGCGGCCCAGCACGAACGGGTCCCCGCCCTTGAGGCGCACCACGCGGCGTCCCGCGCTCGCCTCCTCGACGAGGATCCGGTTGATCTCCGCCTGCGGCACGGGGTGGTGCCCGGGCCGCTTGCCCACCGGGATGATCCGGGTGCGGGCGCCGAGGATCTCCGCGACGGCCTCCCCCGGGCCGAGCCGGTCCGCGACGACGACGTCGGCCTCGGCGAGCAGGCGCCGGGCGCGGACGGTCAGGAGGTCGAGCGGACCGGGCCCGCCGCCCACGAGGGCGACGCTCCCGCTCGCGGCGGGCCGGCGGGGCTGCAGGGGCAGCGCGCCCTCCGCGAGGAGCAGGGAGATCCCGTCGCGCACGGCCATCGAGCGACGGGGGTCGGCGCCGACGGCGGAGACGACGCCGACGGCCACGTCCCCGGCGGTGGTCTGCGCGGCCAGGCGCGCGGTGCCGTGTCCCGCCTGGGAGGCGTTCGTGCAGAGGATCCGACGTCGCTCGCAGTCCGCGGCCACCTGGCGGTCCACGGCGGGGCGCCCGGTCGCCGCGTGCACGAGCCAGGCGCCGCGCAGGTCACGGCGACGGTAGGCGCGCGGGATCCACGTGATCCGGCCGCGCGCGGCGAGGTCGGCGAGCACCGGGTCGAGCCGCGGGGCGACGACCCGCACGCGGGCGCCCTCGTCGAGGAGCCGGCGGGCGCGGCGCGCCGCGACCTCTCCCCCGCCCACGAGGAGCACCGTGCGCCCCTCGAGGGCGACGCCGAGCAGCAGGGTCATCGCGCGCCGCCCCGCAGCAGGTAGACCTCGCCGCCGCGGTCCTCGATCGGCCACACGTGCAGGCGCAGGTGCTCCTTGCCGCGGGGGTCCACGCAGGTGCCCGAGCGGAGGTCGAAGACCTGCTTGTACATGGGCGAGGCGACGGTGGCCCGGCTACCGCGCGTGCCGACGATCCCGCGGGAGATGACGTTCGCCCCGCTGTAGGGATCGTGGTTGTCGAGGGCATGGAGGCTGCCGTCGGGCAGGAGGAACAGGGCCACCTGGTCGCCGTCCACGAGGGCGGCACGGCCGCGCTCCACCTCGAGGTCGCCGAGCGCGCACACGCGCGTCCACTCGGTGCTCGAGCGGGTGGCCGGGGAGAGGGTCTGCGTGCTCATCGTCGTACCTCCAGGGTAGTGCCGGCGATGAGGACCTCGCCGGATCGTCGTTCATCGGGACGTGCGGGGCGCACCTGGCCGCGCTCGGGGACGTAGGCCAGGGACGGGTCGGGCGTGGTCGGGGCGTTTACGAAGGAGCTGAAGCGGGCGAGCTTCGCGGGGTCGGCGAGGGTCGCCGCCCACTCGTCCTCGTAGTGCTCGACGTGGCGGTCCATCGCCGCGTCGAGGTCCGCGCAGATGCCGAGCGAGTCCTCCATGACGACTTCGCGGAGACCGTCGATGCCGCCGTCGAGGGCCTCGAGCCAGGGCGCGGTGCGCTGGAGCTTGTCCGCGGTGCGGATGTAGTACATGAAGTACCGGTCCAGGGTGCGGATGAGGGTGTCGTCGTCCAGCCCCTCGGCGAGCAGCTCGGCGTGGCGCGGGGTCGCGCCGCCGTTGCCGCCCACGTACAGGTTCCAGCCCTGGGCGGTCGCGATGATGCCCGCGTCCTTGCCGCGCGCCTCGGCGCATTCGCGCGCGCAGCCGGAGACGCCGAGCTTGAACTTGTGCGGCGCCCGCAGGCCCCGGTACCGCAGCTCGAGCCGGACGGCCATGCCGGTGGAGTCGAGCACGCCGTAGCGGCACCAGGCGGAGCCCACGCAGGACTTCACGGTGCGCAGGGACTTGCCGTAGGCGTGGCCGGACTCGAAGCCGGCCTCGACGAGCCGCTGCCAGATCAGCGGCAGCTCCTCGAGCCGGGCGCCGAACATGTCCACCCGCTGACCGCCGGTGATCTTCGTGTACAGGCCGAAGTCCCGGGCGACCTCGCCGACGACGATGAGCCCCTCCGGGGTGACCTCGCCGCCGGGCATCCGCGGGACCACCGAGTAGGTGCCGTCCTTCTGCATGTTCGCCATGACGTGGTCGTTGGTGTCCTGGAGGGTCGCGTTCTCGCCGTCGAGCACGTGGCTCGGGGTGAGGACCGCGAGGATGCTCGCGAGGACCGGCTTGCAGATGTCGCAGCCGCGCCCTCGGCCGAACCGCTCGATGACGGCGCTGAAGGTGGTCAGCTCCGAGACGCGGACGGCGTCGAAGAGCTGGCGGCGGGAGAGCTCGAAGTGCTCGCACAGGGCCGTGGAGACCGTGCGGCCCATGCGGGTGAGCTCGGTGCCGACGAGGCTCTTGACCATGACCAGGCACGAGCCGCAGGTGGCGCCGGCCTTCGTGCAGGCGGTGACCTCGGCGGGGTCGGTGCAGCCGTCGACGCGGACGGCGTCGCGGATCGTCCCGGCGGTCACCGAGGAGCACGAGCAGACCACGGCCTCGTCGGGCAGCTCGGCCGTGGGGGCGGCGGCGTCGGCGGGCAGGAGGTAGGCGGCGGGGTCGGCGCCGAGCGCGCTGCCCACGAGCGGGCGCAGCGCTCCGTAGGCGGAGGCGTCGCCCACGAGCATGCCGCCCAGCAGGGTCTTCGCGTCGTCGGAGAGCACGAGCTTCTTGTGCACGCCGCCCACGGGGTCGGTGTAGACGACGTCGAGGGCGCCGGGGGTCGTCGCGAAGGCGTCGCCGAAGCTCGCGACCTCCACGCCGGAGAGCTTGAGCTTCGCGGAGAGGTCGTAGCCGCCGAAGGTCGCCTCCCCGCCGAGGATGCGGTCGCAGGCGACCTCCGCCATAGCGTAGCCGGGGGCGACGAGGCCCACGCACTGCCCGTCGAAGGAGGCGACCTCGCCGATCGCGAGGACCGCGGGATCCGAGGTCACGCAGCCGGCGTCGATGGTGACGCCGCCGCGCTCGTGGCAGTCCAGCCCGGCGGCGCGGGCGAGCTCGTCGCGGGGGCGGACGCCGACGGTGAGGACGACGACGTCGGCCTCCACCTCGGAGCCGTCCGCGAAGGCGACCGCGCGCACCTCGCCGTCCTCCCCCGCGAGCACCGCGGAGGTGCGCGAGCGGGTGCGCACGGCGATGCCGCGCTGCTCGATGAGGCGCTGGAGGACGCCGCCGGCGGGCAGGTCCAGCTGCGCGGACATCAGGCGGTCACCGGACTGCACGACGGTCGCCTCGGCGTCCATGCCCTGCAGCGCGCCGGCGGCCTCGAGGCCCAGCAGCCCGCCGCCGATGACGACGCCGCGCGCCGGGCGCCCGAGCGCCGCGGAGCGCCGTGCGACGTGGGCGCGCAGGCCCTCCACATCGTCCAGGGTGCGGTAGACGAAGCAGCCGTCGAGCTCGGCGCCTTCGACCGGCGGCCTCGCCGCGTAGGAGCCCGTGGCGAGGACCAGACGGTCGTAGGGGTGGACCGTTCCGGCGGCCGTGGTGACCGTGCGCGCCTCACGGTCGATCGAGGTCGCGGCGTCCCCGCTGTGGAGGGTGATGCGCGGGTCCTCGAAGATCGTCGCGGGGAGGGTGAGGTCCTCCGCGGTGGCGCCGTCGAAGAAGCGGGTGAGCCCGACGCGGTCGTAGGGGTGGCGGGACTCGTCGCCGAGGACGGTCACCTCGAGCTTCTCCTCCGCGCGGGTGACGAGGGAGTCGACGAACCGGTGCGCGACCATGCCCGCGCCGATGACGACGATGCGGGCGCTCATCGGGTGGCCCCCACGAGCTCGGGCTGCGGGGCGAGGGCCACGCTGCCGGGGGCGGCCTCCGCCGCCTTCGCGGCCGAGCGGCGACCGTGGGCGAGGTACAGGGGCACGGCCACGAAGGTCACGCCGCCCACGAGGTTGCCGAGCACCGTCGGGATCTCGTTCCACACGAGGTAGTCGGTGAGGGTGAAGTCGGCGCCGAGGAGCAGGCCCGAGGGGAACAGGAACATGTTGACGATCGAGTGCTCGAAGCCCATGAAGAAGAAGAGCATGATCGGCATCCACATCGCGATGATGCGGCCCAGCAGGTCCTTGCTGAGGAAGGCGACGACGACGCCGGTGGAGACCATCCAGTTGCACAGCACGCCGCGCACGAACAGGGTCAGCATGCCGGCGGCGCCGTGGTCGGCGTAGCCGACGGTGCGCCCGTGGCCGATCTCGCCGATCGCCACGCCGACGGGGCTCGGCGGTGCGGAGAACCCGTAGGTGAAGTAGATCGCCATGAGCACGGCGACGGTGATCGCGCCGCCGAGGTTGCCGAGGAACACGAGGCCCCAGGTGCGGAGCATCGCGCCCCAGGTGACCTCCTTGCGCCGCATCATCATCGCGAGCGGGAGGAGGGTGAACACCCCCGTGAGCAGGTCGTACCCGAGGAGGTACAGGAGGATGAAGCCGACGGGGAAGAGCAGCGCGCCCAGCAGCGGCTGGCCGGTCTGGGTCGAGACGGTGACCGCGAACGCGGCGCCGAGGGTGAGGATCGCGGCCCCCATGTAGGAGCGCACCAGGGTCTGCGTGCGGGTGTAGGTGACCTTGGAGGCGCCGACGGCGGCGAGGCGGTCGACGAGCTCGGCGGGCGAGAGGGAGGACATGGCGGCTCCTCAGCGAGAAGGGGGTGTTCACATGTCCCGTGCGCCTGCAGCGGGGTGCGGCCATCGTGGGCTCTGGTCCCGGGGACACGAAGCCCGGGAGGGCGCCGTGATCTTCTCGTGATGTGGGGTCTCAGTCCTGGACGTCGCTCGGTGCGCGGCGTCGGGCTCAGCAGGTCTCGCGGAGGTGGCCGTCCTGCCTCTCGGGGACGAGGTCCCGGTCGCGGAGCACCATGAGCGGGGCGCGGTCGGCGCGAGCGCAGGCATCGGCGAAGGTCAGCCCGGCCTCCTCGAGCGCGTCGGGGTACTCGACCTGGAGCACATGGTCGCCGTAGACGTCCGTGTAGGCGGCGCACTCGTCGAAGGCGGCGCACTCCTCGGCGACGGCGAGGTCGAAGCCGATCTCGTCGCGGCCGCGGGCGGCGAGCTCGGCGGCGTTCTTCTGCCCGATGGCGAGGCCGCTGCCGTGGGCCATGCCCACGTATGCCGTCGCGAGGTCGAGGGCGCCGGCCTCGTCGATCGCGGGGAAGCGGGTGAAGGTGTCGAGGTTGTCGATCTCGACGGCGTCGAAGCCGGCCTCCGCGCAGCCGCGGATCACGGGGCCGATGATCGCGAGGATGCCCTCGCGCTGGACCGGGGTGGAGGGGTCGAGCACCAGCTCGTCGGGCCAGTCCGGGTCCTGCACGGGATCGCCGTCGGCGTCGTCGAGCAGGAGCTCGGGGTGCTCGGACCAGACGTCGGCGTCGCCCGGCTGGGTCTGGAAGCCGTTGACGTAGCAGACCGAGTACGCGCCGGGCTCGGGGTCGGCGCCCGCGTCCCGGACGACCACGGCTGCGTCCGTCGGGGAGGCGCCGCCCAGCTGGTAGTCGAGGCCGCCGGTGGTGGGTGGCAGCGCGACGTCGCCCCTGCCGCCGTCGGAGGCGGATGTGCCCGCACGGCCCTTCGCGGCTGTCGTCGCCCTGGACGCCGTCTCCGCGCTGTCGGAGCCGGTGGCCGTGGGCGCGCCGCAGGCGCCGAGGAGCAGGGCTGCGAGCGCGAGGCCGAGGGCGCGGACGGGCCGCCCGGCGGTGCTCACTCCTGCGCCGGGGAGACCCCGAGGGTCGCGGCGTGCTGGGCGACGAGCTCCGCGAGGTCGAGATCGCGCCGGGTCACCCCGCCGACGTCGTGGCTCGTGAGGGTCACGGTCACGGAGGGATAGGTGAGGGTGAGGTCGGGGTGGTGCCCCGCGGCCTCCGCGGCCGCGCCGATGCGGTTCACGAGGTCGAGTCCGGTGGCGAAGTCGCCCGTGTCGTAGCCGGCGGTGATGCTCTCGCCGCTCTGCGTCCAGCCGCTGGGGAGGGACGCGGCGATCTCGGTGGAGGTGAGGGTCCGTTCTGCGTCAGCCATGGGGCCATCGTGCCGCTGTTCGGTCCCCGGTGCCAGGGGCCCGGGGACGGTCCGCGCCGCCGACAGGGTTCGCTCCGGGTGTTGCGCGCGCCACAGCGTCCGTGCCATGATCCCGGACAGCCGCTTCGCCGGCGACCCGCGCCGGGCATCGACGCCCCGCGCTGACTCCCCCACCTGAGACGAGCCCCTCACCCCAGCACCAAGATCGATTCGTATCGACCATCTGTGACCGTTCATCGTCGATTCGAATCGACACATCGCGAATCCACCGCCTGACCTGCCCCGACACCACAGCACCCGACCGATGCACACGAGAAGAGAGACGACGATGTCCGATCAGCTCCGCACCAGTGCCGACCACTCCCCCGTCCCCGGGTTCCGCCCCCGCCGTCGCAGCGTGGGCGCCGCGGCGCTCGCCCTCCCCGGCCTGCTGGGCCTCGCCGCCTGCGGCGGCTCCGGCGACGCCGCGAGCGGCGACCCGGGCACCGTCCGCGTCGTCGACTACTACAACACCCCGGCCGACGACACCGTCATCCAGGACACCCTCGAGGCCGTGGGCACCGAGGTCGGGGTGAGCATCAGCCGCGAGAAGGTCCCCGGCGACCAGCTCATCCAGAAGGTCCTCCAGATGAGCTCCTCGAAGACGCTCCCGGACCTCCTCATGCTCGACAACCCCGACCTCCAGGAGATCGCGAAGTCCGGCGCGCTCGCCCCGCTCGAGGACCTCGGCATCGACACCTCCGGCTTCACGCAGGAGATCCTCGACGCCGGCACTTACGAGGGGAAGGTCTACGGACTCGCCCCCACCGTCAACACGATCGCGCTGTTCTGCAACACGGCCCTGCTGAAGGAGGCGGGCGTCGAGGCGCCCACCACCTGGGACGAGCTCACGGAGACCGCCGCCGCGCTCACGAAGGACGACACCTACGGCATCGCCTTCTCCGCCATCGCCACCTACGAAGGCACCTGGCAGTTCCTGCCCTTCATGTGGTCCAACGGCGGCGACGAGACGGACCTCGCCACCGAGCAGGTCGCCGGCGCCGGGCAGCTCTGGGCGGATCTCGTCGCCGAGGGCTCCGCCTCCAAGGCCGTCGTCAACTGGGGCCAGGGCGACGTGATCGACCAGTTCAAGGCAGGGAAGGCGGCCATGGCCGTCAACGGTCCCTGGAACATCTCCGGGCTGCAGTCCGACGCCCCCGACCTCGAGTGGGAGGTCGTCACGATCCCCGTCCCGACCGAGGGCGCGGACTCCGTGGCCCCGCTCGGCGGCGAGGTCTGGACGATCCCGCAGACCGGGGACACGGAGAAGCAGAAGAAGGTCGCTGAGCTGCTGCAGAAGTTCGTCAGCCCCGAGAACCAGCTCGCCATGGGCGCCGCCCGCAGCACCATCCCCGCGAGCACCGAGGCCGCCGCGACCTTCGGGAAGGAGCACCCCGAGCTCGCCACCTTCGTCGAGCAGGTCTCCACCGCCCGCGCCCGCACCGCGAAGCTCGGCCCCGAGTGGCCCACCACCGCCAAGGCGATCTACACCGCGAACCAGCAGATCCTCGTCGACGGCGCCGCCCCGGAGCAGGCCTTCGCCGACGCCGCGGACTCCCTCGGATGAGCGCGACGACGACGGAGGACCCCATGACCACCTCGGCACCCACCACCCGCGCGGCGGAGCCGTCGGCCCCCGCGACCCGCACCCCGTCCCCGCGCCGGCCCCGGCGCCCCGGCGCCTCGGCGCTCGTGCGCTACGGATTCCTCGCCCCCGCGGCGCTCTACCTCGCGGCGTTCTTCGGCTACCCGATCGTGAAGAACGTTGTCATGAGCTTCCAGGAGTACACCTCCGCGACGTTCTTCTCCGGCCTCGCCCCGTTCGTGGGGCTGGACAACTACGTCACGGTCCTCTCGGACCCGATCTTCCTCAAGGCCCTCGGCAACACGGCGCTGTTCACGATCGGGTCGATCGTCGGCCAGTTCGTGATCGGCATGGCGCTCGCGCTGTTCTTCCGCCGCAGCTTCCCGCTCTCCGGGTTCCTGCGCTCCGTGCTGCTGCTGCCCTGGCTGCTGCCGATGATCGTCTCCGCCGCGGTGTGGCGGTGGATCCTCGAGCAGGACAGCGGCATCCTCAACCGCGCGCTCGAGACGATCGGGCTGATCTCCACCCCGATCCCGTGGCTCACCAGCGCGGACACCGCCCTGGTCGCCGTGATCATGGTGAACATCTGGCTCGGCATCCCCTTCAACGTCGTGCTGCTGTACAGCGGCCTGCAGGCGATCCCGACCGAGCTCTACGAGGCCGCGGAGATCGACGGAGCGACCGGCTGGACCTCCTTCCGCTATGTGACGCTGCCGCTGCTGCGGCCCGTGGTGAGCGTCGTACTGCTGCTCGGCGTCATCTACACGATCAAGGTGCTCGACCTCATCCTGGGGCTCACCGGCGGCGGGCCGGCGAACGCGACGCAGACCGTCGCGACCCGCAGCTACGAGATGAGCTTCGTCGAGTTCGAGTTCGGCCAGGGCGCCGCGCTCGGCAACGTCCTGATCGTCATCGCCCTCGTGTTCTCGATCGTCTACCTGCGTGCGAACGCGCGCTCCACCGCGAAGGGATGAGCCGATGACCACCACCGCTCCCGCCTCCCCCGCCCCGACCCTCACCGCCCGCCACCGTCCCGCCCTGTCGCGGAACTCCCCGCTGCGCCGCGGGATCCGCACCACCGTCGGCATCGTGCTCGTCGCGATCATGCTGTTCCCCGTCTACTGGATGGTCAGCGCCTCCCTCGCCCCCGGCGGCAACAGCCTCAACGCGCAACTGATCCCCCTGGACCCGGACCTCGGCGGCTACGCCCGCGCGATCGCGGACCAGGGACGCAATCTCGTCACCTCGCTGATCGTCGCGGTCGGCGCGGCCGTGCTGGCCCTCGTCATCGCGACGCCCTGCGCCTACGCGCTCGCACAGTTCCCGGTGCGCGGCAGCGGCGTGCTGCTGTTCGTCGTGCTCATCTCCCAGATGATCCCGGGCATCGTCATCGCGAACGCGCTGTACACCGCCTACAACCAGATGGGGCTGCTGAACACGGTGCCGGGGCTGATCCTCGCGGACGCCACGCTCGGCATCCCCTTCTCGATCCTCATCATCCGGGCGTTCATGGAGTCCTTCCCCAAGGAGATCGTCGAGGCCGCGCAGATCGACGGCTGCGGGCACGTGCGCGCGTTCTGGTCGATCGTCCTGCCGGTGAGCGTCAACGCACTCATCACCGCCGGGATCTTCTCGTTCCTCTTCGCCTGGAGCGACTTCCTCATGGCGCTGACCCTCACCACCGGTCAGACCATCCGTCCCGTGACGCTCGGGCTCTACGACTACATCGGCGCGAACAGCACCGAGTGGAGCGCCGTGATGGCCACGGCCGTCATCGCGTCCGTCCCCGCCGTGGTCCTCATGATCGCCGCGCAGAAGTACATCGCCGCCGGAGCCACCGGCGGTGCCGTGAAATGACCGGAAGGAACCCCACCACCATGACCACCCCCTCCCCGCTCCGCGTCACCGTCTGGGGCGAGAACCGCCACGAGCAGCGCGACGAGCGCGTGCGCGGCCACTACCCCGACGGCATGCACGCCGCGATCGCCGCCGGCATCACCGAGAACCTCGGCGACGCCGTCACCACGCGCTTCGCCCTGCTCGACGACCCCGAGCACGGGCTCAGCGAGGAGGTCCTCGCCGAGACCGACGTGCTCACCTGGTGGGGCCACATGGCGCACGACGAGGTCGCCGACGAGGTCGTGGACCGCGTGCAGCGCCACGTGCTCTCCGGCATGGGCCTCGTCGTCCTCCATTCCGGCCACTGGAGCAAGGTCTTCACCCGCCTCATGGGCACGACCTGCACGCTGCGCTGGCGCAACGAGTCCGACCGCGAGCTGGTGTGGACGGTGGACCCCTCGCACCCGATCGCGGAGGGCGTGCCGCACCCGATCGTCATCCCCGAGCAGGAGATGTACGGCGAGCAGTTCGACATCCCCACCCCGGACGAGCTGATCTTCGTCTCCTCCTTCAGCGGCGGGGAGGTGTTCCGCTCCGGCTGCACCTTCCGGCGCGGCAAGGGGAAGATCTTCTACTTCAGCCCCGGTGACCAGGACTACCCGGTCTATCACCACACCGACGTGCGACGCGTGATCGCCAACGGCGTCTCCTGGGCGCGCCCCGCGGTGCCCGATCGGACGGTGCCGTTCCTGGACCGCTACCCCACGGACTGGTTCCTCACGGGTGAGGGCGGCCAGGGCGTGGGCGATGCCGAGGCCGCCGGGAAGAGCGCATGAGCGCCGCGCCCCGCACGGGGGCGGTGCCGGTCGTCGTCGTCGGCGCGGGCGGCATGGGCCGCGCCTGGATGGGCGTCGTCCTCGCCTCCGCGGAGGCCCGCCTCGTGGGCGTCGCGGACGTCGTCCCCGGCGCCGCGGAGGCCGCGGTCACCGCGCTCGTCGAGGACGAGGGCCGCCGGGCCGGGATCGCCGTCGGCACCGACGGCGTCGAGGTGGCCCGCGCGGCGGGCGCCGAGGCGATCATCGACGTGACGATCCCGGAGGCGCACCATCCGGTGACCGCGGCGGCGCTCGGCGCGGGCCTGCCCGTGCTCGGGGAGAAGCCGTGCGCGGCGACCCTCGCGGAGGCCGTGTCCCTCGCGGGGCACGCCGAGGCGAGCGGCCGGCTGTTCATGGTCTCCCAGTCCCGCCGCAACAACCCGCACCTGCACGAGGCGCGGCGGCTCGCCGAGCAGCTGGGCGGGGCGGGGATCGTGGACACCCGATTCTTCAAGGCGCCGCATTTCGGCGGGTTCCGCGACGCGATGCGTCACCCGTTGATCGTGGACATGGCGATCCATGCCTTCGACGCGGCCCGCGTGATCGTCGACGGCGCGCCCGTCGCGGTGCGCGCGATCTCCCACAGCCCGTCCTGGAGCTGGTACGACGGCGACGCCGCGGCGACCGTGCACATCACCTACTCCACGGGCGCCGTGCACGCCTTCACCGGCTCCTGGTGCTCGCCCGGCCAGGAGACCAGCTGGAACGGCGACTGGCGGATCAGCTGCGCGGGCGGCACGGTCACGTGGGACGGCGAGACGCCGCCGCGGGCCGTCACGGCGGAGGGGGCGGTGCTCGAGGGCGCCGTCCCCGCGGAGGACGCCCGCTGGGAGCTCGACGCCTCGCTCGCGGCGTTCTGCGCGGCCCTGCGCGGTGGGCCGGTCCCGGACGGCGAGGTGCACGGCAACGTGTGGACCCAGGCGATCGTCGAGGCGGCGGTGCGCTCCGCGGACGAGGACCGCACGGTCACCCTCGCCGAGGTGCTCGACGAGGCACTCACCGCAGCGCGGGCGCTGCCCGGTCCCGAGGGCGTCCTGGACGCGCTGTCGCGGTGGGAGGATGGCGCCGCCGGCCTGCACGCCGGCTGACCGTCCCCGACGAAGGAGGAGCCGTGGTGAAGTCGAAGGCGCCCACCAGCCAGGACGTCGCGCGCCTCGCCGGGGTCTCCCAGAGCACCGTGAGCTACGCGCTCACGGGTGCGCGCCCCATCTCCGAGGAGACCCGCCGCCGGATCGAGGCGGCGATCCAGGAGCTGGGCTACCACCCCAACTCCGGGGCGCGCACCCTCCGCTCGCGGCGCAGCGGCGTCATCGGGCTCATGGTGCCCACCCCGCAGCCGCTCAGCAGCGGGCCCATGCCCTTCGTCGTCGCGATCTCGCAGGAGGCGCGGCGCTTCGACCTCGACGTCCTCGTCGTCACGGCCGACGAGGGCGCCGCCGGCGTACGCCGCGTCGTGGGGACCGGGCTGTGCGACGCGCTGATCCTCATGGAGATCGACCGCGACGACGAGCGGCTGGCCGCGGTCGCCGAGGCGGGTCTGCCGTGCGTGTCCCTCGGCAAGCCCGATGCGGTCCCCGGCGCCTCGGTGGTCGATCTCGACTTCGAGCTGCTGGGCCGGCTCGTGGTGGAGCGTGCGCTCGCCGAGGGCTGTACGCGGCTGCTGCTGTTCGGACGGCTCGAGGAGAAGTCCCGCCGCAACGACTCCTCGCGCTTCCTGCGCGGGGTGCACGAGGCGGCCCCGACCGGGCTCGAGGTGGTGCTCGCCCCGGGCGAGCCGGCGCAGGTCGCCGCGTTCGAGGACGGCCTCTCCCCCACCTCCGGTCGCACGGCGCTGTTCGGCCTCTCGCAGGAGCTCGAGATGCTCTTCGCCCTCGCGATGACGGACCGCCTCACCGATCCCGGCCACCTGTTCATCGGCTGGTCCGATGTCGACCTCGCGGCGCTCGGCACCGCCCTCGCACCGATCCCCCGCCTCACCCCGCGCCAGGCCGACGTCTCGGTGCTCGCGGTGCGCGAGCTCGTGCGGCTGCTGCGGGAGCCGGGGGCGGAGCCCCGCACGACGCTGCTGCCCCCGCAGTGGGCGGAGGCCGACGGCGTGCACCGGACATCCTGACGCCGCCGGCCCCGATCGGCGGCGACCACCGGGTGTCCCACCCCTGCGCGAGACTGTCCCCATGAGCGCGACCGATCCGGCCTGGCACCGCGGCACCTGCCCCCGCTGCGGGAGCCCCGAGGTGCTGCTGCACGTGATCGGACTGCCGCTCGCAGGCGTCATGGAGTCCTCCCCGCACTGGGTGCGCTGGGACGGCTGCGTCGGGCTCGGACCCGACCGTGAGTGCACCGCCTGCGGCGTCGCCTGGTGGGAGCACGACCACGGCCACGCGGAGCAGGAGGAGTCCGATCCCGACGATGACGAGGAGGAAGCGCCGGCGGCGCCGCTGCGGGTCGTGGGGGCGGTGCTCGTGGACGCGCAGGGCCGGATCCTCGCGGCCCGACGGCGCACCGGCCTGCGCGAGGCCGGGCTCTGGGAGTTCCCGGGCGGCAAGATCGAGCCGGGCGAGTCCCCGCAGGAGGCGCTGCGGCGGGAGCTGCGCGAGGAGCTCGGCGTCGAGACCCGGGTGGGGTGGCTGATCGGCCGCGGCATCACGAGCGCGGGCGGGCGGGCGCTGCACCTGGACTGCTACTGGGCGCGCGTGCTCGGCGCCGGCCCGGCGCGCTCCACCGATCACGACGAGCTCGCGTGGCTCGACCGTGACGAGCTCGCGGAGCGGGACTGGCCCGAGGCGGACCTCCCGATCGTGGAGCTGCTCGTCGAGGGCGCGCTCCCCCGCTTCTGATCGCCGCGACTCACAGTAGTTGCCTCAGGCAACTCTGGTGCTAGGGTCGGGGCATGACCACCGACCGTGACACCGCGCGCCTGCTCGACGCCCTCGTCGGCCTCGTGACCGTCTGGACCGATGCACGGGTGCAGTCCCGCATCGCCGCCGCCGTCGGCCTCCCCCTCGACCCCACCGCGATCCGCGCCGTCTATCTCATCGGCGCCCGCGGCGGGAGCCTCGGGTCCACGGCGCTCGCCGAGCACGGCGGACTCACCCGGCCCACCGCCTCGAAGCTCGTCACCCGGCTCGAGGAGCTCGGCCTCGCCACCCGCGAGCGCTCCGGCCGCTCCGTCGAGGTGGCCCTCACCCCGGCCGGGAGCAGCGCCTACGCGGCCCTCGTCGAGGCGGGCACCGCGATGGTGCGCCGCGCGGTCCCCGACTGGAGCGCGCAGGAGACCACGCAGTTCGCCGACCAGGCGCAGCGCTTCCTCGCTGCGCTCTCGCACACGACCGCCGCCCCGGCGGCCACCCCCACGAAGGAGAAGCCATGACCCGCACGTACGTCATCACCGGAGCCGCCTCCGGCATCGGCGCCGCGACGGCCGCCCAGCTGCGCGAGGAGGGGCAGCGGGTGATCGGCATCGACCTCGCGGGCACCGAGGTCGAGGGCGATCTCTCCCACCCCGCCGGCCGCGCCGAGGCCGCGCGGGCGGCGACCGACCTCGCCGGGGGCCGCATCGACGCCGTCATCGCCTGCGCGGGGATCTCCGCCCCGATCGCGACGACCATGGCGATCAACTACTTCGGCGTCGTCGAGCTGCTCGAGGCGCTGCTCCCCGCCCTGCGCGCCTCGGACGCCCCGCGCGCGGCCGTCGTCTCCTCGATGGCCTCCCTGCAGCCGGTCTCCGCGCCGCTCGTCGACGCGGCCCTCGCCGGTGACGAGCAGCGTGCGCTCGCCCTCGGCGACGAGCTCGCCGAGGATCCCTCGACGGGATTCCGGAACTACTCCTCGAGCAAGCGGGCCCTCTCCCGCTGGGTGCGCCGTGCGTCCGTCAGCGAGGCCTGGGCCGGCAGCGGCATCCCCCTGAACGCCGTCGCCCCCGGCACCGTCGTCACCCCCATGACCCGCGACCTGCTCGCCACCCCCGAGGGCGCCGCCCACGTGGACGCCGCCGTCCCGATGCCCCTGAACCACCACCAGCCGCCCGCCTCGATCGCCGCGCTGCTCGTGTGGCTGACGAGCCCCGCGAACACCCACATGGCCGGGCAGACGATCTACTGCGACGGCGGCGCCGACGCCGTGCTGCGCGGGGACGACGTCTGGTCCTGGGCGGATTCCCCCGTAGCCTGAGCGAAGGGGCACCGCGACGATCGCTCGCCGCGGTGCCCCTGCCTCGTGGACGGCCGCTCAGCCGTCACCCCTTCTCGCGGAGCACCGCCCGGCGGGCACGGAACTCGTCCTCGTCGATCTCCCCGCGGGCGAAGCGCTCGCCGAGCGCGGACTCCGCGTCGCGGCGGGGCGCGGCGGCGGCGAAGCGCCGACGGCGGATCGCGCCGAAGGTGATCGCGCCGATGATGATCAGCAGGAACAGCAGCGGGAACAGCGGGAAGAAGCCGCCGCCGTGCCACGCGGCGTCGTCGTAGGGGCCGTGGGCGGTGAGCTGGGTGAGCGTCTCGGTGAGCATGTCGGGACCTTCCGTTCGATGGTGGCCCCAGCCTCCTGCGGTCACGCCCTCCGGGCGTCGGCCCGGGAGCGGCAGTCCCGCTACGTCAGCGGGCGTAGGGCAGCAGCGCCCGCACGTCGAGCCGCTCACCCTCGACCGTGACCTCCGCGCGACCGCCCGCCTCCGCCGCGCGGCGCCGGATCCCCGCCAGCCCGAAGCCCTCGACGATCCACGTGCCGGGGGCGACCGCACTGGCCACGAGCACCTCGACCGCCTCGGCGGCGTACTGCACGCGCACCGTCGCGCGGCGCTCCGCGGCGTGCTTGACGACGTTGGTGAGCGACTCCTGCACGATCCGGTAGGCGGCGACGTCCGCCGCGGGACCGACCGGCCTCCGCTCCCCGTGCACCTCGAGCTCCACGTCGATGCCGGCCTCCCGCATCCGCGCGCAGAGCGCCCCGAGCCGGTCCAGCCCCGGCGTGGGCGCATGCGCGTCCTGCTCCGCGGCGTCCGGGGCGATCTGGGCGAGGGTCGCGCGCAGCTCCGTGAGCGCCTCCCCGCTCGCCCGGCTGATCACCTCGAGCGCGGCCCGCGCCTGCTCCGGGCGCCGGTCCGCGACGTGCAGGGCGATGTCCGCCTGCATGCGGATCGCCGCGAGGCCGTGGCCCACCACATCATGGACCTCGGAGGCGAGGCGCAGGCGCTCCGCGTCGAGCACGGCCCGCTCCTCCTCCGCACGGCGACGGGCGCGCCCCTCCCTGAGCGTGCGCCGCACGAGCCCCGCGCAGAACGGGACAGCGACCCAGGCGGAGAGCGGGAGCGCCCCGGCGAGCGCGGGGAGCACCTCCCCCGTCCGCGCCGCGTCCCCTGCCGCGGAGCCGGCGAGGAGCACGAGCAGACCCGCCCCGCCCGCGATCGCGCTGCGCGGCAGCGGGGCGCGCCCGGCGAGCGAGAAGCCGGTGATCAGCACCGTGAGCAGCACGGGACCGAAAGGCTGTCCCAGGGCGAGGAGAAGACCGGTCGCGAGCGTGGCCAGGGAGAAGGCGAGCACAGGCCACCGCCGCAGACCCACCGCCGCCACGGCGAGCGCCGCGAGGGCGTAGTCGTGGCCCTCGACCGGGGTGGTGGGGACGTGTCGGGTGCTCGACCAGGGGCCGCCATGGACCCCGGCGCCGGCCAGTCGCAGCGTGAGGAGCACGAGCAGGCCCACGGGGACCATGAGGAACAGGTCCCGGCCGCGCGGGAGGGGCACTCGTGCGCTCATCGCCCCAGCCTCCCGCCTCCGGTCCCTCCGGTCACCGCCCCCGGAGCGTAGCCCGGGATACGTCCCCGGGCGTAGGCGTCGCGGGCAGGACGCGCGGATACTGGGCCCATGACCGACGGGACCCCGCTGCGCGTGCTGCTCGTGGACGACCAGGACCTGGTGCGTCTGGGCCTGCGCACCCTGCTCGACGCCGAGGACGGCTTCGAGGTGGCGGGCGAGGCGGCCGACGGCCTCACGGCCCTCGAGGTGGCCGCCGCGACCGTGCCGGACGTGGTCCTCATGGACATCCGCATGCCGGGCGTGGACGGGATCGAGGCGACGCGGCGCCTCGCCGCGCGCCCGGAGCTCGCCGCGACGCGGGTGATCGTGCTGACCACCTTCGAGCGCGACGAGTACGTCTTCGAGGCGCTGCGCGCGGGCGCCTCCGGATTCCTGCTCAAGGACACGCCGCCGGCCCGGCTGCTCGAGGCGATCCGCACCGTCGCCGACGGCGGCTCCCTGCTCGCCCCGAGCGTGACGCGCACGCTCATCGCGGAGTTCGTCGCGGAGGAGCGTCGCGCCACCGCGCCGCACCCCCACCTGGGCGAGCTCACCGCCCGGGAGCGCGAGGTGGTGGGCCTGGTCGCCGAGGGGCTCTCGAACCAGGAGATCGCCGAGCGCCTCGTGCTGAGCCCCGCGACCGCCCGCACCCACGTGAGCCGGGCGATGGTGAAGCTCGGCGCGCGGGACCGCGCGCAGCTCGTCGTCTTCGCCTACCGCTCCGGGCTCGCCTGAGCGCTCCTCCCCACCGTCCCGCGCGCGGGCTCGCCCCTCGTCATCCACAGCGGGCCTCCCGAACCTCGCCGTTCCGACATTCCGACTACTCTCGAGCCACGTCGATGCCCGAGGGGGAGCCATGTCCATGCCGCAGAGCCCGTACGCCCCGCAGCCGATCCCCTCCCCGGGCGGCGGCCCGCCCGGTGAGCCCCCGCAGAGGCGGACCGGACTGATCATCGCGCTGGTCGTCGGAGGGCTGACCGTGGTGCTCGCCGTCCTCGTCGTCATCGCGCTCGTGGTCGTCCTCGCCGTGCGCAGCCAGGGGGCGAAGGAGGCGGCGCCGACCCAGCAGACCCCTGAGCAGCAGGCCACGGCCCTGGTCAGCGAGTACATGACGGCGCTCGAGGGCGGGGACGCCGCGGCCGTGCTCGCCCTCCTTCCGCAGGACCAGATCGAGGACCAGGTGCTCTCCGCCGAGGCCTACGCGGCCGCCCTGGCCGCCGAGCCGATCTCCGAGGTCACGTTCGGGACGCCCGTCGTCAGCTCGAGCACCGCCCACGACGCCGACGTCCCCGTCACCTTCACGGTCGCCGGGCAGTCCGTGAGCGCCGAGTACACCGTGCAGGACTGGGACTCCGACGGCACCTTCGAGATGGCCGCCCCGTACAGCTCCACCTACGTCCCTGAGGGGCTCCCGCAGCTCGGGCTCACCGTCAACGGTGAGGAGGTCGCCGAGGGATCGAACCTCTACCTCCTGCCCGGGGCCTACGAGCTCGCCATCGACCAGGAGGGCTTCACCCTGGACCCCGAGGACCCGGTGATCGTCACGGACGAGCTCCAGGGGGACCTGCCCTCCCCCGTCCTCACCGAGGAGGGCCAGAAGACCTTCCGCACGGCGGTGCAGTCCGCCGTGGACGGCTGCCTCGCGCAGGACACGCTGAAGGCCGGCTGCGGGATCGGGGAGATCCCCGGTTCCACGAGCGACGGCTGGACGGTCACCGAGGGCACCGTGAAGCGCTCGATCTCCGAGGACACACAGCGGACGATCGACACCATGGAGGGGACGCCCGGCACCGACGAGCCCACCTACGTCTCCGGTGAGGCCGTCGGCACCGTCGACACGACGATGGAGTGCACCAAGGACGGGCAGAAGGGCACCTGCGAGATGTTCCTCGGCGGGTCGATGTCCGTCCCGAGCGTCGACCTCGCCGATCCGGAGCACCCCGTCACCTGGAGCTGAGCAGGCGCTCCGCGCGGTCGCGGACCGACGGTCCCGGGCGCTCAGGTGCCCGGGACCGTGCGCTCAGCGCACGCCGCCCGGGAAGGCGGCCGGCTCCCCCGGCTGCGCCGCGGCGCCGAGGTCGATGCCGTAGTCCGCGGCGAGCCGCAGCTCGGTGCCCGCGAGCACGCCCTCGACGGACTCGTCGAGGTGGAACACGCGCGCACCGCGCAGCCGGTGCTCCTGCTCCCCGCCCAGGCCGTACGCGCCGAAGCCGGTGCCCGGCGCGTAGCCGAGCAGGATGCCGTAGTAGTCCGCCACGTAGGAGTTCACGTGGTCGTGGCCCACGAACAGACCCCGTACGTCGCCGCGGCTCTGCATCGCCGCGAACATGCCGGAGTTGAACGGGCCCGGGCACTCGTCCTCGTTGCGCTCCCCCACGATGCGGTGCTTCGCGACGGCCCGCTCGTGATCGGCCTCGGTGCGCGAGTCCACGCTCGCGAACCACGCGAAGCGGTGCTCCCACAGGGCGATGTGCTGGAACACGAGGCCCGGCACGAGCGCGCCGCGGCGCTTCTCGAGGGCCCGCGAGGTCTCGAGGTACCACTGCACCTGGTCCGGGCGCAGCCAGTCCCAGCGGGGGTAGCCCTCGAAGTCCTGACCGGCGATCTGCGCGGGGGCGTAGCGGCCGGAGTCGAGCAGCCACACGGCGAAGCCGTCCTGTCGCCCCGTCGCGGAGCGCACGGTGAGCACCTGGTTGCCGGTGCCCGTCACGCCGCGGGCGCCGGGGGTGTTGAGGTTGTGCTCGTAGCGGCGCACGAAGTCCAGGTAGTCGCCCTCGTCCATGCCGGTGCGCTCGGAGGAGTCCTCGTCGTGGTTGCCGAAGGTGAGCGCCCACGGGATGCCGCGGTCCTCCATGGGGAGCACGACGTTGTTGATCGCCTGCTTCGCCTCGAGCGCGCTCGTGGGAGAGCCGTCGATGACGTCGCCGTTGATGATCACCAGATCGGGGCGCACGTCCTCGAGCACGGCCTCCTGCAGGGCGATCGTGCGGCGGTCCGTGCGGGGCCCGTCCTGGGTGTCGTTGAACTGGACGATCGTGAAGCGGCCGTCCTCGCCGAAGTCGAGCTCGCCGCGCCGTCCGGGAAGGCTCGGGTGAGCATCCGGGGACGGCGCGGCGGACGGGTGGGGTGCGGTCACGGAGGGGTCAGCTCGCGGGCTTCCGGGTCTCCGCGGAGAGGAACCAGGCCTGCTGCTCGAGCTTCTCGATGACGCCGTGGAGGATGTCGGCGCTCGTCGGATCCGCCTCGTCGACCTCGTCGTGCACGGTGCGCATCGTGCGCACCGTCTGCTCGACGGCCGCGGTCATGAGGTCGATCGCGTCGTGGGTGAGCACCTCCCCGGCGGGGAACTCGGCGAGCGAGGTCTGCTCGGCGACCACGTCGGGGCGGCCGTCGGGCGTGGCGTGGAGGGCGCGCATGCGCTCGGCGACGTCGTCGGAGCTGTCGCGGGCGATCGCGACGACCTCGTCGAGATTCAGGTGCAGGTCCCGGAAGTTCGGACCCACGATGTTCCAGTGTGCCTGCTTTCCCACGAGGTGCAGGGCGGTGAGGTCCACGAGGACCGCCTGGAGGTTCTTGGCGAGCGCGTCGTCGGCGAGGAACCCGCCCTCGGCGTTCTCGGTGGGGGTGGTCCTCGCGGACGCCTTCTTCGATGCGGAGGTGGCCATCATGACGATCCTTCCGTCGGTGGAGCACAATGCCTGACCCCGTCGACGGTACTCGGATCCTCCCCGCCTGTCCCCTGCTCGGCGGAGTTCGGGTCACAGGACCGTCACCTGCGCGGACGCACCCCGCCGCGCGTCCGCCGCCCCGCTATCGTCACGCCCATGCCCTCCGGTCACGCCGCCCCGATCAGCGCCGGAGCGATCTCCGCCCTCGTCGCTTTCACGAGCTCCTTCGTCGTCGTCCTCACCGGCCTCGAGGCCGTGGGCGCGAGTCCCGCGCAGGCCGCGAGCGGGCTCACCGCGGTGAGCGTGCTCATGGGCCTCGGCTCGATCGTGCTCTCCCTCATGACGCGGCTGCCGATCACGGTCGCCTGGTCCACCCCCGGCGCCGCGCTGCTCGCCGCGACCGGCACCGTCGAGGGCGGCTGGCCCGCCGCGGTGGGCGCCTTCGCGCTCGTCGCCGTGCTCATCGTGCTCACGGGGCTGGTGCCCGCCCTCGCGGACCTCATGGCGCGGATCCCGCCGGCGCTCGCGCAGGCGATGCTCGCCGGGGTGCTCCTCCAGCTGTGCCTCGAGCCGGTGCTGGGCCTCGCGGCGAACCCGCTCGAGGTCGCGCCCGTCGTCATCGTGTGGCTGCTCGCGCTGCGGCTCGCGCCCCGCTGGGCCTCCCCGCTCGCCTTCGCCGCGGCGGCCGTCGTCATCGTCGTGCACCTCGTGACGACGGGCGGATCCCTGCCGGCCAGCTCCCTCGCCGGTCGTCTCGAGCTCACCGCGCCGCGGCTCACCCCGGGCGCCGTCATCGGCATCGCGCTGCCGCTGTACCTGGTCACCATGGCCTCCCAGAACGTGCCGGGCGTCGCGGTGCTGCGCAGCCTCGGCTACGAGGTGCCCTGGCGGCCCGCCATGCTCGTCACGGGCGCGGGCTCCCTGCTGGGGGCGCCGCTCGGCGGGCACGGCATCAACCTCGCCGCGATCAGCGCGGCCCTCGCGGCCGGGCCGGAGGCCGGGGAGGACCGTTCGCGCCGCTGGATCGCGAGCCTCACCTCGGGGATCGTCATGGTCGTCCTCGGCGTGCTCGCCTCGGCGGCCGCGCAGCTCGTGGCCCTCGCCCCGGAGGGCGTCGTCCCCGCCGTCGCGGGGCTCGCGCTGCTGGGCACCTTCATCGCCGCGGTGAAGGGGGCGCTCGCGCGCGAGGAGGAGCAGCTGCCCGCGGGGATCACGCTGCTCGTCGCCGCCTCCGGCATCGCGGTCGCCGGGATCAGCGCGGCGTTCTGGGCGCTGCTGGCGGGGCTGGTGGTGCGCTCGCTGCTGCGGGCGCGCCCGCGTCGCTGACGCCCTCCCCGGTGGGGCCGTCGGCGGCTGTGGCATCGGCGGGCTCGTCGGCCCGCTCCCCGATCCGCTCGCTCGGCGACTCGACCGCCGCGCGCGGCGTGTCCGCGACGAAGGCGTTCAGCCAGCGGGCCGACGGGTCCGCGTCGAGGAACAGCTCCTTCACGAGCAGGGTCATCGGCACCGAGAGCAGCGCCCCGGCCGCCCCGAGCACCCAGGACCAGAACAGCACCGAGAGGAACGAGATGCTCGGCGCGAGCCCCACCGCGCGGCCCGTGACGCGCGGCTGCACGAGGCCCTGCAGGAGCATCGCGACGACGACGCACACGGCGACCACGAGCGCCGCCGTCCACGGGCCCTGCGCGAGCAGCGCCATGAGCGTGGGCGGCACCATCGCGATGAGGAAGCCGATGTTGGGGATGTAGTTGCACACGAACAGCAGCACCGCCCACACCGCGGGCAGGGGCACCCCGAGCGCCCACAGGGCGAGTCCGTCGATCACGGCGACGACGACGCCGAACACGGTCGTCACGATCCAGTAGGTGCGCACGGCCCGGGAGAAGTCCACGAGGGCGTGGGCGAAGCGCGGGTGCGTGCGCTCGACGACCGCCATCCGCTCCGGCAGACCGGCCGCGTCCATGCCGAAGAAGATGATCGTCGCGACGGCCGCGGCGACGAGGGCGCCGATCGCGCTCACCGAGGACAGCGCCTGGTTGAGCAGGCCGAACAGGCTCGAGAAGTTGAACTGCGCGAGCCAGGTGCTGATCTGGTCCTGGCTCACGCCCACCCCGGCGAGCGCGTCGAGCGAGCTCTGCAGCAGCGCGTCGAAGGAGTCCGAGTAGCCGGGGAGCTCGAGCACGAGGGTGCGCACCGCCCACGTGATCGAGAGGAAGAACGCGGCGAGGGCGAGCAGCACCGCGAGCATCGCCGCGATCGATCCGAGCACACGTGGCGCCCCCGCCCGTTCGATCACCGCCGCGAGCGGGTGCGCCGCGATCATGAGGTTCAGCGCGAGGAAGACCGGCACGACGAGGGAGGCCAGCTCCTGGAGCCCCGCGAGGACCAGCCAGGCCGCGGCGAGGCCGATCAGCAGGAGGATGCCGCGCGGGAGGACGGGGGTGCTCATGCGGCGATCGTAGAGCCCTCGCGCGGGCAGGTCAGCGGGGCCACTCCAGGCGCGGGGTGCCCGGGCCCTCGTAGGGGGCGTCGCCGAGCTCCTCCTGGAGCCGGGCGAGCAGCGCCGCGAGCTCCTCGCGGATCCCTGCCGCGGCCGTGTCATCGGCGATGTTGGTCAGCTGCTGCGGGTCCGCGACGTTGTCGTAGAGCTCGATCTCCTCGGGCATGACGGCGCCGCTCGAGCCGGGGGTGCCGAGCCCGTCGTTGTAGTAGTGGACGTACGTGTGGGTGCGGGTGCGCACCCCGTAGTGGGCGGGGGCGTGGTGCTCGGGGTCGTCGTGCTCCCAGTAGCGGTAGTAGACGGCCTCCGGCCGGTCCTCGACGCTCTCGCCCCGCAGCAGCGGCAGGAAGCTGCGTCCCTGCTGCGCCGGGAGCGCGGAGGGTCCGATGCCGGCCGCCTCGAGCATGGTCGCGGCCAAGTCGACGTTGGTGACCATCTCGGCGACGCGCGTCCCGGCGCCGATCGCCGCGGGCCAGCGGACGACGACGGGCATGGTGAGCGACTCGTCGAACATGAGCCGCTTGTCGAACCAGCCGTGATCGCCGAGGAAGAACCCCTGGTCGGAGGTGTAGATCACGAGGGTGCTCTCGGCGAGGTCGTGCTCGTCGAGGTAATCCAGGAGCTCGCCCACGGAGTCGTCGACCGCCTGCACGCAGCGGAGGTAGTCGCGCATGTACCGCTGGTACTTCCAGGAGGAGCGCTCGGCGAGGTGCTCCTCCCCCTCGAGCTCCGGCGGCACCGGCTCCTTGACGTCGGTGAGGGTGAGGTCGTCCAGGCGCATCGCGACGCGCCGCACCGATGCGCTGCGGCCGGCGTGGTCGTCGGCGATGGTCTCCGGCTCGGGGATCGTGCCCTCGGTGTGGAGACCCTCGTAGCGGGGGTGCGGGATCCAGGGGCGGTGGGGCGCCTTGTGGTGGACGAGGAGGCAGAAGGGCCGCTCGGGATCGCGACGGTCCAGGAAGTCGATGCTGCGGGAGGTGACGATGTCCGTCGCGTAGCCCGGGACCGTCTCCTCCCCTGCGGGGCCGATCATCACCGGGTCGACGTAGGCGCCCTGGTCCGGGAAGATCGACCAGTCGTCCATGCCGCGCGGCAGCGAGGCCTCGGAGGTCCCCAGGTGCCACTTGCCGTGGACGGCCGTCTGGTAGCCCGCGTCGTGGAGCACCTCGGGGAAGGTCCCCACCCGATGGTCGAACTGGGAGTAGATCGAGCAGGCCCGGTTCACGTGGCTGTAGGTGCCGGTGAGGATCGAGGCCCGCGAGGGCGTGCAGATCGAGTTCGTGCAGTACGCCGCCTCCATCAGCGCCCCCTCCTCGGCGAGCCGGTCGATGTGGGGCGTGCTGTTCACCCGGCTGCCGTAGGCGGAGATCGAGTGGGCGGCGTGGTCGTCGGAGAGGACGAGCAGGATGTTGGGCCGGGACATCGCCCCATCCTCCACCGATCGTGCCCGTCGTCACAGCGACACGGCCGCGGAGGCCCTCCCCGACCGCTCGGATGGGCCCCTTCATCACGGTGTGATCACACGGGCGTCGATTGTCCGGGCAAGGATAGAGAATCGTGCCATGACCTCACAGCAGGATGAGCCCACCCCCGAGTCGACGGGCGATCGGGGCAGCGGCACGCCTCCCTCCCAGGCGACCCCGCACCGGCTCCGGCGGCGGCGCCGGGGCATCACCCCGGCACCGCCGCCCTGCGCCGGCTGGCGCCCGGCCCGCGGCTGATCCTCCGCCCGCCGCGAGCCCGTCCCCGGCTCGTCCCCTCCTAGTTCCCGGTGAGCAGCAGCCACCCGTCGTCGGTGACCTCCCCCTGCGAGGCGATGGCGATCGCCGGGGCCCCGTCCTTCGTGGTGTCCACGATCGCGACCGCCCAGACCCTCCGCTCGCCCGCACCGGGCTCGAGCGTGACTGCGAGATCGTGGTCGGCGTGGTCCCCGCGCAGCCAGTCCGACGGCTCCGCCTCCCCGTCCACATAGGTGCGCAGCACCCGGTGGTCCGCGGCGTCCAGCAGGGCGAAGGCGACCCGGTACCGGTGCCCCCACTGCGGGAGGTCGTTGGGGAACATGCCCCAGCCGAGGTTCGTCCAGCGGTGCCGGATCGTGCAGCTGCCCGTGCGCTCGGCCGGCGGCAGGACCACCTGCTCGAGCTGCAGGCGGTAGCCGCCCTGGGACTCGAAGTCCGCGACGAGGTCGGGGACGTCCCGGAACCAGGACTCGGTCTCCCCCATCCGGAAGTCGAGCATGTTCACGTGGGCCTCGACGGCGTCCTCGTACTCGCCGCGGCGCACGTCCTCGACGGTCTCGTAGCCGCGAGGGTCCACCGAGAAGTCGTGCTGCTTGGTGACCCAGCCGCCCTCGAAGACGATCGGCCGCCGGCCGATCCACTCCGCGGCGAGGTCCCGCTCCCACTGCCCGTAGTAGACGCTCATGCCGAAGGCGTCGTGGCGCAGCATGCACCCCTTCTCGAAGGCGTACTCGAGCAGGCCCCGGGAGTCGGGATCCGCGGGCCCCCAGTCGCCGGCCGCGCCGATCATGCGGTGGTAGTTGATCGCGAGCGGGACGTGGTCGAAGAGCCGGTGGTACAGGTCGATGTTCCAGTGGAAGACGTCCGCCCGGTTCGCGGGGTCGAGGTAGCGCATCGAATGCCCCTCTCCCCATTTGCCCAGGCCGTAGGCGTCGATGAAGGCGACCTCGTCGGGTTCGTCGAAGCGCGCGGCGAAGGCCTCGAGGAAGGTCTCGTAGCTCGACCGGAACACCGGGTCGTCCGGGTAGGGGGTCCACACGGTCCTCGAGCCGGTCTGGGTCTCGTAGCCCTCGGCGCCGGCCGCGCGCACCCAGGCGGGGGTGAAGTCGCTGGACTTGTCGCGGCTGTCGACGACCACCCGGAAGGCGAGGCGGAGGTCCCGCTCGCGGGCGCCCTGGATCATGCTCCGCAGGCCCTCGTGCACGTCCCAGCCGTAGACGCCCTCCTCGGGGTTCAGCACGGTCCAGCTGAGGCGCATGTAGAGGGTCTGGGCGTGGTCGGCGACGCGCACGGGCTCGTCGCGCCCCTCGATCTCGAGGGCGTCGTAGGTCGTCCAGTAGTCGGCCGACGGCGACCCGGTGCCGTACAGCACCCATCCGGTGAGGGGGTTGCGCAGGATGCTGGTGGTGTCCGCCGCGAGGGCGAGGGTGCGGCCGGGCGGGGCGGCGGGGGCGGCGGGGGCGGCGAGCAGTCCGGCGCCGGCGGTGGCCGCGGCGGCGCCCATGCCGAGCATGCTGCGACGGGGGATGCGGGATGCGCTGGTCATGGTTCTCTCCTTCGAGAACACCCCGGAGGGTCCGGGGAGCGGATCAGGGGACGGGACAGGGATCGAGGGGTCGGTCGGGAGCGGGGTCGAGCGGCGGGGACGGCAGGAGCGGGGAGCGCTCAGAGCTGCTCCTCGTACTCCGCGCGGATCGTGTCGCCGCTCTGGGTGGTCCAGGTCGAGGTCGCCTCCTTCACCGCGTCGAGGGAGCCGCGGCCCAGGATGTACTCGTCCAGCGAGGTCATCACGGCGCCGGCGGCGGAGGAGTTCTTCGCGGCCGTCGGCGAGTAGAGGCCGGCGACGGCGCTCTTGAGCAGCATCGGGGAGGAGTCCTCCTGCCAGGCGTGGGAGCGGCGCAGCTGGTCGTCGATCCGCACGGCGGAGGTGAGGATCTGCGGCGGCGCGGAGATCCGGTTCAGGGAGGTCGGGCCGATCTGGGCGGTGCCGGCGTCGGTCACGGAGATCGCGCCGTCGCCCGCACGCTCGAAGTGCTCGCCCTTCGTCCCGTACTGGAGGAAGAAGCCCTCCTCGCTGCCGTAGGGCGCGGCGAGGTAGTTGAGCACCTTGAGCTGCTCGAGGATGCGGCCCTCCTCCGCCTTCTTGAGCGCGGTGAAGGAGAACAGCGAGCTGCCCTGGTAGATGATCCCGGCACCGCCGTCGGCCGCGAAGGGGACGATCGCGCCGGTCGCGGTGCCCTCGGGGAGCGAGGTGTCCAGCAGCGCGGAGATCCCGTCGAGGTGCATGAGCACGCTGCCGTTCGCGATGTTGGTCTTCGCCTGCGAGCCGGACATGCTCGGGGTGTCGGGGTGGTAGTACCCGGCGTCGTGCATCTCCTTGATGTACGACGCCATCTCGAGGTAGCCCTCGTGCTCGAACTTGTGGACGAGCTTCCCGTCCACGAGGCCCCAGCCGTTGGGCACGCCGAACATCGCGGCCATGAAGTCGTAGCCCCAGTCCACGCTGTCGCCGGCGGTCTGCCCGCACAGCGCCCAGCGACCGGCCTTCGCGTCGGTCACCGCGTCCAGCAGGGCGGTGAACTCGTCCTTCGAGGAGGGGGCGGGCGCCTCGCCGGTGAGCTCCTCGACGAGGTCGGTGCGGGTGACGAGGATGCTGCCGAACGGCGGCCGGTGCACGGGGGTGCCGTAGATGCGGCCGTTGACCCGGCAGTTCTCCCACGAGGAGCTGGGGATGTTGGCGAGGTTCGGGTAGTCCGCGATCGCGTCCCCGCCGAGCAGCTCGGAGAGGTCCGTGAACTGGGCGTCCAGGAGCTGCGGCGCATTGGTGGGCATGTCGAAGGCGATGAACTCGACCATGTCGGGGATGTCGCCGCCGGCCATGACGGTCGCGAACTTGGCGCTGAAGTTCTCCGAGGAGACGATCTGCACCTCGAGGTCGGTGTCCAGCCGCTTCCGGGCCTCCTCGAGGTAGCTGTTGGAGGAGGGCGCCGGCGGGGCGTAGGAGATGACGAAGGCGGAGACGGGATCCGTGGTGTGCGGCAGCTGCGCCTCGGCGACCGAGGTGAAGAGGTCCGCCTCCTGGGGCGCCTCGAAGTAGACGGGCTGGACGTTCTCGTCGCCGGGGAGGTCCGGGGTGGGGCCGCCGGTGACGGGCGTGTAGGTGGGGACGGCGGCGAGCTCGGTGGCGATCTCCTCGGTCGCGGCGGAGCCGCCGCAGCCGGCGAGGGCCCCGGCACCGGCGATGCCGGCGATGCCGACGGCGGCCCCGGTGAGGGCGCGGCGCCGGGTGACGGCGCGCTGGGGACGGTCGGAGGCGTGCAGGGATGCGGACATGGTGAACTCCTGTGATCGGATGGCGGATGGTGGAGGGGTGGGGTCTGCGGGGCCGACGGGCAGGGCCGACGGGCGGGACCGACGGGCGGGACGCGCGGTGATGTCAGCCCTTGACGGCGCCGGTGAGCACGCCCTTGGTGAGGTGGCGCTGGACGAGCGGGTAGGCGCACAGGATCGGGATGATCGCGATCATCACGACGGCCATCTGGATCGACTGGGCCGGCGGTGTCACGGAGTCCGTGCTCGCCTCGACGAGGCTGGAGCCCTGCAGCACGTAGGTGCGCAGCACCAGCTGGAGCGTCCACTTCGAGGTGTCGTCGATGTAGAGCATCGCGTTGAAGAAGGAGTTCCAGTAGCCGACGGCGTAGAACAGGGCGACCACAGCGATCACGGCGCGCGAGAGCGGGAGGATGATCCGCAGCAGGATCCGCAGCTCGCCGGCGCCGTCGATCTTGGCGCTGTCCACGAGCTCCTGCGGGATGCCCATCATGAAGCCGCGCACGACGATCATGTTGAAGACGCTGAACGCCGAGGGCAGGATCAGCGACCACAGGCTGTCCAGCAGCCCGAGCTGCTTGACCATGAGGTACAGCGGGATCATGCCCGGGGAGAAGAGGAACGTCAGCAGCACGAACATGAGCACGGGCCGCTGGAAGAACGAGGGCCGGCTGAGCGCCCAGGCGGCCAGCACCGTCGAGGCGACGCTGATCGTCGTGCCGGCCGCGGTCACGGCGGCGGTCACGAGGATCGCCCGGGTGACGAGGCCCCCGGAGAGGATCTGCTCATAGGCCTCGAAGGTCACCGAGCGGGGCCAGAGCACGTAGCCGCCGGCGGCGGTGACGTCCGCCGCGCTGGACAGGCTCGTGGAGATGACCATGAGGAACGGGAAGAGGACGACGGTGAGGGCGACGAGGATCGCGAGCGCCTTCAGCAGGAGGACGACGGGCTGGGGTTTTCCGGCCCACACGGGCCGCACGACGGTGCTCATGACTTCGCATACACTCCTTGCTCGCCGAGCATGTGGGCGGCCTTGTTGGCCGCGAGGATCAGCACGAGGCCGACGAGTCCCTTGATGAGTCCGGCGGCGATGCCGGTGGACCAGTTCCCGTCGATCACGCCGTGGTAGTAGACGTACGTGTCCAGGACCTCCGCGGCGCCCGGTCCGACGGCGCTGCGCTGGAGGATGATCTGCTCGAAGCCGACGCTCAGCGCGTCGCCGAGCCGGAGGATCAGCAGCAGCACGATGATCGGGCGGATGCCCGGGAGCGTCACGTGCCAGAACCGGCCCCAGGCGCCGGCGCCGTCGATCGCGGCGGCCTCGTAGAGGGAGTCGTCGATCGCGGCGAGCGCGGCGAGGAAGATGATCGTGCCCCAGCCGGCGTCCTTCCAGATGACCTGTGCGGAGAGCAGGAGCTTGAAGGTCGAGGGCTCCGCGAGGATGTTGATCGTGTGGATGTCCAGCTCGCGCAGCCAGCGGTTGATGATGCCGGCGGATCCGAGGCTCTGCTGGAAGAACCCCACGACGATCACCCAGGAGAGGAAGTGCGGGAGGTAGAGCACCGACTGCACGACCGCGCGCAGCCACGGCCACACGAGCGAGTGGATGAGCAGTGCGAGCGCGATCGGCACCGGGAAGAAGAGCACGAGCTGGATCGCCGTGATCTCGAGGGTGTTGACGACCGCGGCCCAGAAGGCGGCGTCGGTGAACAGGGCGGTGAAGTTGGACAGCCCCGCCCACGGGCTCTGCAGGATCGGGATGTAGGGCTGGTAGTCCATGAACGCGATGACGTTGCCCAGCAGCGGCACGTACACGAACAGCAGCAGCAGGATCACCGCGGGGGCGACCATGAGCGCGAGCGGGTAGTCGCGGCGCAGCCGCTGCGCCCACGGCACGGTGCGCCGCGGTATCGCGGCGCCGGTGTCGCGGCGTGCGGCGGCGCGCCGGAGCACGCCGGTGCCCGGCGGCCTTGTCGGTGTCCTGACGGTCATGTGGCTCCCTCGCTCACGGGACGGTTCTGTCCTGACCTGGGGAGCGGCCACTCGGCCGTCCCGCTCGGGCGCGCCTCGTCGCGGTGGCCCGGGTGCTGGACAGTGAACGCAACCGCTACGATCACGGTCAATCACCTTCGATCACTCGCACAGAACTCGAACAGGAGTCCTCATGAACGTCCCGGGGCGCCAGGAGCGCATCCTCATGGAGCTGCGGATGCACGGCACCGTCTCCGTCGCGGACTTCGCCGCGCGCATGGGGATCTCCCCCATGACCGTGCGCCGCGACCTCCGTGAGCTCGCCGACGCCGGCGCCCTGCGACGGATCCACGGCGGCGCCGAGGCGATCGAGGTGCCGCCCTCCACGACCGTCCGCCACCGGCCCTCGGCGCGCCGCGGCCCGGATGCGGATCCCGAGGGCGGGGCGCTGTTCACGCTCGGTGTGCTGAGCCCCGACCCCAGCTACTACTTCCCCACCGTCGTGGACGGCGCGCTCGAGCGCACCCGCGAGCTCGGCGGCCGGATGATGCTCGGCGTCTCCCGCTACGACCCCGACCGCGAGCGCGTCCAGCTCGAGCGCCTGATCGCCGGCGGCGCCGATGCCCTGCTCGTGACCAGCGCCTCCGCCGATGACCCGGCGCTGCGCGAGCGCCTCGTCGACTGCGGTCTGCCGGTCGTCATGGTCGAGCGCGGCGTCGCCGAGGAGGCCGAGGGCGCCGTGCTCGAGTCGGTGCGCACGGACCACGCCGCGGGCGCCGCCCTCGCCGTCGGCCACCTCGCCGAGCTCGGCCACGAGCGGATCGGCATGTTCACCTACGACACCCCCACCGCCGGAGCGCTGCGCCCGGGCTTCGCACGGGCGCTCGAGCGCCGGGGCCTTCCCGGCGACGCCCCCGTGATCGTCATCGAGGAGGGTGAGGACACGGCCGCGCAGTCCCGACGCTGCCTGGACCGGGCGCTCGAGGCCGGGGTCACGGCGCTGCTCGTGCACTCCGACCACTACGCGGCGGACTTCCTCGGCACCGCGCTCGAGACCGGGCTCGAGATCCCCGGGGACCTGTCGCTGATCTCCTACGACGACGAGATCGCGGAGCTCGCCGCGGTGCCGCTCACCGCGGTCTCCCCGCCGCGCCGGGACGTGGGCCGGATCGCGGTGGGGCTCGTGTTCGATCGGCTCTCGAGCGGCGCCCAGGCCGGTCTCGCCGCACGTCACGTGGCCGTGCGCCCCTCGCTCGCGGTCCGCGCCTCGACGGCCGCACCCCAGGGATGATCGGTATCTGTTCGATCGCACGGTGATGGTTGACGTGGTCGTTCGGGAGCCGGTGAGATGACGGGGCCACCGAACGAGGAGACACACCCCATGACCGATCACGCCTCCGCATCCCGTCGCAGCGTCGGGATGCTCCTTCCCGAGGAGACGTTCCGACGGGTCTTCGGGCAGGTCGACCTGCAGCGGCTCGAGTCCCATCCCGCCCTGCGCCTGCTCGCGGACCGTCCCCTGCGCATCGATGCGCAGGACGCCGCGCTCCTCTCCGAGGTCGAGATCCTCGTGACCGGCTGGGGCTCCCCCGTGCTCGACGCGGCGCTCCTGGACGAGATGCCCGCCCTGCGCGCGATCGCCCACTCCGCCGGCACCGTGCGTACCCTCGTCACGGACGAGGTCTACCGCCGCGGCATCGCGGTGAGCTCGAGCGCGAGCGTCAACGCGATCCCCGTCGCCGAGTTCACCGTGGCGCTGATCGTGCTCGGCGCGAAGCGCGCCTTCTGGGCCGCGCAGCGACTGCGCGAGGGCGCCGCGGAGATCGACCTCGAGGGCAGCTGGCCCGCCGTCGGCATCCGCTCCCGCACCGTCGGCATCATCGGCGCCTCGAGCGTGGGCCGGCTCGTCATCGAGCGCCTGCGCGCCTTCGACCTCGACGTCGTCCTCGCCGATCCCACGCTCACCCCCGCCCAGGCCCGGGAGCTCGGCGTGGCCCTCGTGCCCCTCCCCGAGCTCATGGAGCGCAGCGACATCATCTCCCTGCACGCCCCGCTGCTGCCCTCGACCTCCCGCATGATCGACCGCGACCTGCTGCGTCGCATGCGGCCGGGGACCACCTTCGTCAACACCGCCCGTGGCGAGCTCGTGGACCAGGACGCCCTCGCCGACCGCCTCGACGACGGGGACGTGACCGCGCTGCTCGACGTCGCCGAGGAGGAGCCTCTCCCCCTGGGCTCACGTCTTCGCACGCACCCCCACGCGTTCCTCACCCCGCACATCGCCGGGTCCGTGGGCACGGAGCTGGGCCGTCTCTCCGCCCATGCGGTGGACGAGGTCATCTCCTTCGCCACGTCCGGCACCTTCGCCGAGGAGATCTCCGCCTCGACCTTCTCCCTGCGCGCCTGAGGAGGCCCCCGATGACCGTCCCCTCCCGCCTCTCGGACCTCCTCACCCCTCCCGTCCTCGCCGCCCTCCGCCCCGGCGCATGGCGCGCCGCCCCGCCCGTCGCGGACCGCGCCGCCTGGGAGCACGTGCCCGCCGCGCACCGCGGGAGGGTGCTCGAGGCGGCGGAGGCCTGGCAGCGCGACTCGCGCGAGACCCCACCCAGCCTCGAGCTGTGGAATCACTACCACCGCACCGGGGAGCGGCTGCCCTACGACACCGCGCAGCGGCTGCTGCTGAACGCGACCGCCTCCGCCGCCCTCGCGCTCGCGCTCACCGGCGAGGACCGCTGGCGGCGCGACCTCGCGGACGACGTCTGGCGGCTGTGCGAGCTCTCCGCCTGGTGCCTGCCCTCCCACTACGCGCTCCCCGAGGACGGCTCCCGGCCGCCGCTCCCCCAGCCCGGGCGGGACGTGCTCGACCTCGCCTGCGGCTACGCGGGCGGGATGCTCGCCGCCGTCGACTCCTTCGCCGGCGAGGCGCTCGAGGAGGAGTACCCCGGGATCCGGGCGCGCATGCACCACGAGATCCGCACCCGGGTGCTGCGCCCGTGGCGCGAGGAGGTCTACTTCTGGCACGGGATCGAGGAGACCCCCAACAACTGGGCGCCGTGGATCGTCTCGAACGCCCTGCTCTGCGCGGCGGCCCTCGAGGAGGACCCGGCCGTGCTCGCCGAGGACTCCCGCCGGGCGCTCGCGATCCTCGACCGCTTCCGCGCGGGCTATGCGGCCGACGGCAGCTGCGACGAGGGCGCCACCTACTGGTGGTGGGCCGGGGCGACGCTCTTCGAGGCGCTCGACCTGCTCGAGGAGATCACCGACGGCGCCCTCGACGGCTTCGTCGTCGAGCCGGTCGCGGCGATGGCCGCCTTCCCCATGCGCATGCAGATCAGCGCCGACTCCCAGGTCAACTACTCCGACGGCGCCGCCTCCCTGCCGCCGAACGCCTCCTGGCACCTGCTCGCCCGCTTCGGCGAGCGGGTGCAGGACGAGGCGGTCGCCGCGCACGCCCGCTGGATGGGCGGGCTGCACCCGCTGCGCCTTCCCGAGCAGCTCGCACCCCAGTTCCTGCGCACGCTCCACGAGCTGCGCGATCCCGCCTGGCGCGAGGCGGGACCCGAGGCGCCCGGCATGCCGCGCTCCTGGTACGCCCCCGGCACCGAGCTCGCCGTCATGCGCGAGGAGGAGGGCGAGGTGCGGGGCTGGTTCCTCGCCGCGAAGGGCGGCCACAACGACGTCAGCCACAACCATGACGACGTGGGCGGCGTGATCGCCTCGCTCGACGGCCTGCCCGTGCTCATCGACGCGGGCGTGGGCGACTACCGGCGCGAGACCTTCCTGCCCGAGACCCGCTACACGATCTGGACCATGCGCAGCGGCTTCCACAGCTGCCCGCTGCCCGGCGGGTTCGAGCAGCCGCCCGGGATCGGCTTCCGCGCCGCGGGCACCGTCTTCTCCGAGGACGGCGACCGCGCCGCGCTCTCCGCCGACCTCGCCGGGGCGTATCCGGAGGCGGCGGGGCTGCGGCGCTGCGAGCGGACCGCGACCCTGGACCGACGGCGCCGGGAGGTGCGGATCGAGGACGACTGGGAGGCCGCCGCCCCGCTCGTGATGGAGCAGGTGCTCATGACCCTGGACCGGCCCGTACCCCTCGGCGAGGGGCGGCTGCGCATCGGCCCCGCCGAGCTGCAGCTGGATCCCCCGGACCTCGCGGTGCGCATCGAGGAGATCCCGCTGACGGACGCTCGGCTGCGCGGGACCTGGGGTGAGCGCGTGCACCGCACGGTGCTCACCCCGAGGACGGCGACGGCCCGCGGCCGGAGCTCGTTCGTGCTCCGCCGCGGGCCGGGTGCCGGCGGGGCCACCGCCTGAGCGGGGGCCTCCGGACGGCCGTCGGCCCCGCCCCGCAGGACATGCGGGGCGGGGCCGAGGTGTCTCACACGGTGGGGACGGGCTCCGCCTTGCCGGAGCGGGAGCTCTCGTACGCCGCGAGGATGATGCCGAGCACCGCGATGCCCTCCTCCTCGGTGTTGATCGGGCGACGGCCCGTCTCGAGGCAGGTGACGAAGTCCGCGATCTCCGCGGCGAAGGTGTCGATCGGCTCCGCCGCGAACACCTGCTCCTCCTCCTCAGCGCGCAGCTTCACGCGGAGGGTCGAGCCGTCGGAGCTCAGCGAGCCCTTCTCGCCCACGACGGAGAAGCGGTCCGTGCCCGGCGCGGCCTGGTAGGCCCACGAGGTCACGAGCTGGCCCACCGAGCCGTTGTCGAAGCGCACGAGCACCTGGGCGGAGTCCTCGCCCTCCATGAAGGTGAGGCGGTGCGTGGACATCATGGAGAACGCCTCGACCGGCTTGCCGCCGGAGAGGTGCATGAGCAGGTAGGTCGGGTGGTAGCCGGTGTCGATGTACTCGCCGCCGCCGGAGGTCGCGGCCTTCGCGCGCCAGCCCATGGACTCCGGGTCGAAGTCGTTGAAGAACGAGTCCGTCGTGCGCACCTCGTAGACGGTGCCGAGGGCGCCGGAGTCGATGACCTCCTTGGCCTTCGCGACGGCGGGCATGAACAGCTGGTTGTGGGCGCACATGAGGGTGACGCCCGCCTTCTGCACGGCGTCGCGCACCTCGCGCGCCTCCTCGGCGGTGAGGCACAGCGGCTTCTCGCAGAGGATGTGCTTGCCGGCCTCCGCCGCGGCGATGATCGCGGGCTTGTGGAGGTGGTGGGGCAGGCAGATGTCGACCGCGTCGACGTCCGGGTCCTTCACGAGCTCGGTGAAGTCGCTGTAGCCGGTCGCGCCGAGCTGCTCGACGCGCTGGGCGAGGGTCTCGGGGACGGCGTCGGCCACGGCGGTGACCTTCACGCGGTCGGGGATGGTGGCGTAGCCGGCGAGGTGGGCGTTGGCGATGCCGCCGCCGCCGATGAGGCCGATGCGGACGGGAAGGGTGAGGGTCATGGTGTCTCTCCTGGGGGGTCAGGCCGCGGCGTTCGCGGCGACGACGAGCTGGGTGAGCGCGCGGGCGCGCTCGAGGTTCTCGGTGGTGGGGGTGCCGGTGCGGATCGCGGTGACCCACTGGGCGAAGGGGGCGTCGATGTCGGCGGGGACCTCGAGGTCCTTCCAGCCCTCGGCGGTGCCGAGCTGCATGCGGCCCTCGTCGAACCCGTACAGCAGGGTCCCCTCGGTGCCCTGCACCTCGATGGTGAAGGGGCTGAAGGGGGTCACGAAGCCGGTCTCGATGACGCCGATCGCGCCGTCCGGCGTGGTGATCGTGACGACCGCGTTGTCCTCGACGCCGCGGCCGGTCATGTCGGTGTACGCGGCGCGCACGCTCGAGGACTCGGCGCCCAGGATCAGCTGGGTGAGGTACACGGGGTGCGCGGCGAGGTCGCTGAACGCGCCGCCGATCGCCTCGGCCGGGTCGTAGAAGCGGGCGGGCAGCCAGTCGCCGGTCGAGCCGTTGTGGGCCAGGCGCACGCGCGAGTAGCTGATGCGGCCCAGGATCCCGGCCTCGAGCACCTCGCGCAGGGCGACGGTGTACCCGTGCGAGAGCCGCGGCAGGGACACGGTGATCTGCACCCCGGCGGCGCTCGCCGCGGAGGTCAGGGCGTCGCAGCCCTCGACGGTGGGCGAGAGCAGCTTCTCGGTGAAGACGTGCTTCCCGCTCGCGATCACCTTCCCGAGGATCTCGTCGTGGTCGGTGGTCGCGGTCGTGTTCGTGACGCCGTCGAGGTCCTCTCGGGCCAGGAGCGCGTCGAGGTCCGCCTCGAAGGGCACCCCGAGGGTCTCGGCCAGGGCGGCGCCGCGCTCGGCGTCGTCGTCCCAGACGGCCACGAGCTCCGTGTCCGGGTGGTCGAGGGCGGCGCGCCCGTACTCCTCGGCGTGCACGTGCCATGCGGAGAGCACGGCGATGCGCAGGGGGTGGGTCATGGGGAGGGTTTCCTTCTTCTCTTCTCGTGGGTGGGGTCCTGTCCGGCCCGTGCGGCCGGTGGTTCTGTGGGGGCGGCGCTCAGGCCGCCTCGATCTCCTGTCGCTCCCCGTAGGTCTCCGGCATGCGGAACCCGGGGAAGAGATCCATCTTGGGGACGACCATCGCCTGGGTCTCCTCGAGGACCTGCTGAGGGGTCTTCGAGCCGAGGGCGACGGAGGTCTTCGCGCGGTCCATCGCGTCGGAGACGACGGAGCCGACGGGCAGCGGCGGGCGGGAGGTCGATCCGGGCAGCATCTGCCGGAACAGCTCCGCGGCCGGGTCGTACGCCTTCTCCTCGATCGCGCGCAGGTGGGTGGGCAGGCTGCCGAGCGCGGGCACGTAGCTGCGCTGCCCGTCGAGCCCGGTGTGGAACTTCATGAAGTCCCACGCGGCCTTCGACATGCTCGATCCCTTGGGCATGACCAGCGAGAAGCCGCCGGACCACGTGTACGTGGGGTCGCCCTCCTCGGCGACCGGCAGCCAGGTCCAGGTCAGCGGGAGGTCCGGGGCGTACTTCCTATTGCCCGAGTTCTGCCAGGGCCCGGTCGCCGTGATGGCGAGGCGCTGGCTGAACAGGGCGGTCTGGGAGGGAGGAGCGTTCGGCGGCTGGTAGGTCGCGTAGAACGCGTCCACACGGGAGAAGGGGAACTCCTCCGCCCAGTCCGCGTAGATCCCGTAGACGCTCTCCCAGGCCGGGGAGTCCAGGACGACCGTGCCGGTCTCGTCGTCGTAGACCTCCGCGCCGAGGCCGAAGGCCCAGGTGTACGGCATGCCCTGGTCCATCCAGGGGGCGAAGCCGAGCATGTCGTAGTTGCCGCGGGAGTCCTCGTGGGTGATCGTCCGGGCGATCTCGCGCAGCTCGTCCCAGGTGAGGACGTGCTGCTCGGGATCCACGAGGTCGAGGTCCACGCCGGCGTCCTTGAGGACGTCCTGGTTGCACAGCAGGCCGCGGGCGTCGGTCGAGGTGGGCAGGCCGTAGACGCTGCCCTCGTAGGTGAGCTCGTCGATCGCGAACTGGAGCCACTGCGAGGTGAACTCCTCCACGGAGACGCCCTCGTACTCCTCGATGAGGTCGTCGAGCGGCTCGAGCAGTCCGATCGAGGCGTTCTGCACCGCGTTGAAGCGGTCCATCCACCACAGGTCCGGGGCGGTCCCGCCGCGCACCGCGGTGATGATCTGGGACATGTCCGCGGCGCCGCTCGAGGGCACCTGGTCGATGTGGATGTCGACGCCGCGGCCGGCGTCGGTGGCGAGGAAGGCCGCCTTGACCGCCTCGTCCTTGTCCTTGTCCGCCGCGCCCATCCCCCAGTAGCGCACCGTGCTGGCGTCGCTGTCGGGAGTGCGGGCGCAGGCGCCGCCGCCGAGGGCCGCGACGGCCGCGAGGCCGGTGCCCTGGAGCAGGTGTCGTCTGTCGATCATGGTGGAGCGCCTTCGCTCGTCGGGTGGTGCGGCAGGGGGATCGCCCCCTGCCGCACCGGGTCAGCCGCCGGGGACGGGACTGGGCTTCCCGTAGGTCTCCGGCATCTTGTAGTCGGGGAACAGCGCCATCTTCGGCTCGATCATCTGCTGGTTGGAGGCCACGGCCTCCTCCGGCGTCGATGATCCCAGCGCCACCGAGGACTTGGTGCGGGTGAGCGTGTCCCACATCGCCGAGCCCACCGGCAGCGGGGGCCGCGAGGTGGAGTTCGGGAGCATCGTGCGGAACAGCTCGGCCTTGGGGTTGTACTTCCCCTCCTCGATGGCCTGCAGGTTCGTGGGGAGGTTGCCGTACTGCGGCACCACCCTCGACTGCCCCTCGAATCCGGCGTAGAACTTCAGGAACTCCCAGAGGGTCTTCGTGATGTTCGCGCCGCGCGGGATGACGAGGCACTGGCCGCCCGACCAGGTGTAGGTGGGGTCGCCCTCCTTCGCCACGGGGAGGTAGGTGAACTTCAGCGGGAGGTCCGGCGCGTACTTCTCGTTGCCGGAGATCTGCCAGGGACCGGTGGTGTCGATCCCGAGGCGTCCGCTGAACATGGCGGTCTGGGTGGGCGGGGCGTTCGGCGGCTGGTAGGTCGCGAAGAACGCATCCACCGAGGCGTAGGGGAACCGCTCGGCCCAGTCCGCGTAGAGCTCGTACACCGACTGCCACTCGGGCGAGTCGAGGGTGACGGTGCCGGTCGCGTTGTCGTAGGCCGACGCGCCGAGGCCGAAGCCCCACGTGTACGGCCAGCCCTCGGAGAGCCAGGGGGCGAAGCCGAACCGCGTGTAGTTGCCGCGCTTGTCCTGCTGGACGATCTTCTCGACCGCGTCGTCCATCTCGTCCCAGGTGATGGTGTGCTGGGAGGCGTCGAACAGGTCCAGGTCCACGCCGGCGTCCTTGAGGACGTCCTCGTTGTACATGAGCCCGCGCGCGTCGGTCGTGCAGGGCAGACCGTAGAGGCGGCCGTCGTAGGTCAGCTCGTCCACGGCGAACTGGATCCACTGAGACTTGAACTCCTCCGGGGAGACGTCCTCGTACTTCTCGATGAGGTCGTCGAGCGGCTCGAGCAGTCCGATCGAGGCGTTCTGCACCGCGTTGAAGCGGTCCATCCACCACAGGTCCGGGGCGGTCCCGCCGCGCACCGCGGTGATGATCTGGGACATGTCCGCCACGCCGGAGGAGGGCACCTGATCGATGTAGATCTGGGCGTCCTTCCCGGCGTCGGTCGCGAGGAACGCATCGCGGACCTGCTCGTCCTTGTCCTTGTCCGCTGCGCCCACACCCCAGTAGCTGATGGTGTTGGGCCCCGAGGCGGGACGGGAGGCGCAGGCGCCGAGGCCCAGCGCGAGACCGGCGGCGGAGGTGCCGGTGAGGAAGGAACGCCTCGAGATCACTTGAAGCCTCCGATCGTGATGCCGCGGATGAAGTACCGCTGGAAGACGAAGAACAGGACCAGCAGCGGGAGGATCACGAGGAACGAGGCCGCCATCAGCTGGTTGAAGGTGACGTCCTGCGCGTTCACGGAGCGGAAGGTCTGCAGACCGATCGAGAGGGTCTGGACCTTCGTGTCCTGCAGGTAGATCAGCGGGCCCATGAAGTCGTTCCACGAGCCGACCGCCGCGAAGATGGCGACGGTGGTCAGCGCCGGCATCGAGGTGGGGAGCGCGATCTTCCACAGGATCGTCCACTCGCTCGCACCGTCCACGCGGGCCGCGTCGAGCATCGCCCGCGGGATCTGCAGCAGGAACTGGCGCAGCAGGAACACGTAGAACGCCGAGCCGAACGCCGCCGGGATGATGAGCGGGAAGAGCGTGTTGACGAGCCCGAGCCGCGCCCACATGTCGAACATCGGGATGAGGGTCACGGGGAAGGGCAGGAACAGCGTCGCGATGACGACGTAGAAGATCTTGTCCCGGCCCGGCCAGTCGATGCACGAGAACCCGTAGGCGATGACGAAGTTCGAGATCACCGAGAGGATCACGACGCTGATCGTGATGATCGCGGAGTTCGCGAAGAACTGCAGGAACGGCATCGCCGTGACGGCCTTGACGAAGTTCCCGAACTCGGGGACGTGGGGCCACAGCGTGGGCGGGAACTTCGCGAGCTCCTGGTCGGACTTCAGCGCCGAGGCGATCATCCAGTACAGGGGCAGCAGGAAGAGGATGCTCAGCGCGATCATGACGACGCGCGCGATCACGGTGGAGTACCAGGGGCGGCGGGTGCCGTCGGCCCGGCGGTTGTAGAGCTCGGCGTCGGACTTCTTGCGTCGGACGACGTTCTCGGTATCGGTCTGGATCATGCTGCTCATCAGCCGGCCTCCACGTCGTAGTTCACGAACCGGCGCGAGAGCCAGAAGATCAGCAGGGCCAGGGCGAGGCCTGCGAGGAACAGGAGCACGGCGAGGGCCGAGGCGTAGCCGAGCTCCGCGAAGCCGAAGGCGTTCTTGTAGAGGTACATCATGTAGAAGAGCGCGCCGGCGTCGGGGTCGCCCGTGCCGTTGGTGACGATGAAGGCCTCGGTGAACACCTGCAGGGCGCCGGAGACGCCGGTGATGAGGTTGAACAGCAGCACCGGGGTGAGCAGCGGGAAGGTGATCGAGAAGAACTGCCGGATCGGGCCGGCGCCGTCCACGCGGGCAGCCTCGTAGACGGTGCGCGGGACGTTGCGCAGGCCGGCGAGGAAGATCAGCGCCGCATTGCCCGCTCCCAGCTGGGCCATGAGGATGATCGCGATCTTCACGCCCGTCGGGTCGCCCAGGAGGTTGACGTTCGCGCCGCCGAAGAGGTTCAGCACCTGGTTGAAGACGCCGAACTGAGGGTTGAGGAACACGATGAAGATGAAGGACATCGCGAAGGCGGGGATGAGCGAGGGCGCGTAGAAGATCGTCCGGTACAGGGCGACCTCGCGCACGTTCTGGTTCATCGCGATCGCGAGCGAGAGGGCGACGATCAGTCCCAGCGGCACCGCGATGATCGCGTAGAAGATCGTGTTGCTCGCGGCCTTGGCGACGAGCGGGTCCGTCACGGCGGTGACGTAGTTCTGGATGCCCACCCAGGTGGGTGCCTCCATGCCGGAGTACCGCGTGAAGCTCAGCGAGATCGAGTAGATCACCGGGTACAGGATGAAGACGACCACACCGATGATCCAGGGCGAGATGAACAGCAGGCCCGTGCGCAGCTTGCGCCGCTGGCCGGAGTTCATGCGCCGGGGTCGATCCGGTGGTCGGGCGGCCGCCCGGTCCGAAGCCGCGGCGCGCTGTGCGCCGGGTTCCGTGACCTGGGGGCCGACGGTGTCGGGGACACTCATCGTGGTTCCTTCCTCCGCGACGTTGCGGAGTGGAGAGGGGCGGGGATCGGGTCCGTGACGGCGCCGCCGTCGGTGTCGTTCTGGGGTCCGGGGCCGTGGTGGTCCCGTGTCGAGCGTCGGATCCGGGGTGGGACGACCTGCGGCCGTCCGGGACGTGTCGTACATTACTCACACTGTTGGACTAAAGGCAATGAGGGCGGAGGGACGGTCATGCGCGGCTCCTCGATGGTGGACATCGGCGCACGCAACGAGCTCGTGGTGCTCGATGCGATCCGCAGCGATCCCGACGGCAGCTCCCAGTCCGAGGTGATCCGGCGCAGCGGTCTCTCGCGTCAGGCGGTCTCGCTCATCACGCGCCGCCTGCTCGAGCGCGGCATCGTGGAGACGGCCGGGACGCTGGGCGGCGCCCGCGGCAAGCCCCGCACGCTGCTCAAGGTCGTGCCCACGGCGCTGCTCGCCGCCGGCGTGCACCTGGACCCCTCGGGCATCGCGATCGCGATCGTGGATCTCGAGGCGCGGGTGGTCGCGGAGGAGACGCTCCCCGCCCCCACCACCGACCCGGAGGCCGACGTCGCCCGCATCGCGGCGGGCCTCGACGCGGTCCTCGACCGGCTCGAACGGGACGGCTGGCGCGCACCGGACGGCGGCACCCCCGCCGAGACGCTGCTCGGGATCGGCGTCGCCTCCCCCGGCAGCCTCGACGCCCGTCGGGGCCTCGTCGAGAGCCCGCCGTGGCTGCCCGGCTGGCGGGACGTCCCCCTCACCGAGCTCCTCGGCGCGGCCACGGGTCGCCCCGTCATGCTGGACAAGGACACCAACGCCGCGCTCACCGCGGAGCTCTGGTCCGGCCGGCGCACCGTCGAGGGCACGGTGCTGTACGTGTACGTCGGCGCGGGCGTCGGCTCCGCGGTCGCCTCCGGAGGGAGGGTCCGCGCCGGCGCGACCACACAGGCCGGCGAGATCGGACACCTGCCCACGGGCCTGCCGGGGACGCGCTGCGGCTGCGGCCGTCTCGCCTGCCTGTCCATGTTCACCGACGTCGCCGGGATGCTCGAGCGCGCCGCCGCGGGCGAGACCCTCTCCGACGGCGCCCCGACCTCCGCGCACGTCGCCGCGCTCGTCGCCCGGGCGGACGCCGGCGAGGAGGGCCCGCTCGCCGAGGTGCGCGGTCACGGCACGGCGCTCGGCGAGGCCCTGCGCACCCTCATCAGCGTGCACGACCCGTCCCTCGTGATCATCGGCGGCCCCTACTGGAGGCTGCTCTCCCCGCACGCCCTCCCGGGGCTGCTCGAGCGCGCCCGCTCCACCGAGCGCGGCGCCCCCGAGGTCGAGATCCGCTCCTCGGCGTTCGGCGACGACGTCGGCGCGATCGGCGCGGCGACCCTCCAGATGGGGCGGGCCCTCTCCCCCGCTACGCTTCCCGCATGAGCGAGCAGATCATCGTCCAGGACGTGCCGGACCGCCGACGCTACGAGGTGCGGGTCGACGGCACCCTCGCCGGTACCTCCCACTACCTCGACACCGAGGTCGAGGGGGCGGCGCAGCGCATCTTCTTCCACACCGCGATCAAGGACGCCTTCGAGGGCCGCGGCCTCGCCTCGACCCTCACCCGGGAGGCGCTGCGCGAGACCGTGGACGCCGGGCGGCGGATCGTCCCCGTGTGCCCCTATGTCGAGCGCTGGCTCACCACGCACGACGAGGTGGCCGGCGCCGTCGATGCCGTCACCCCGCATCACCTGGCCCTCCTGGAGCGGCGCGGATGAGCGCGCTGCTGCTCGAGCCCGGGGCGGCCGTCGAGAAGGTCGCGACCGGCGCCACCTGGGCCGAGGGGCCGCTCTGGCTGCCCCGCCGTCGGGCGCTCCGCTTCAGCGACATCCCCGGGGACCGCATCCTCGAGTACTCCGAGGAGACCGGGGAGCTGAGCGTCTTCGCCGAGGGCGTCGAGTTCACCAACGGCCGCACCCTGGACCTCGAGGGGCGCGTCGTGGAGTGCTCGCACGGTCGGCGCGCCGTGCAGCGCGACGACTCCGCGGGCCCCGGGGACGCGCACCGGCCCGAGGTGCTCGTGGACCGCCTGGGACCGGTGCGGCTGAACTCCCCCAACGACGTGGTCGTCGCGCCCGACGGCGCCATCTGGTTCACCGATCCGTCCTACGGCATCCAGAAGCCGGAGGAGGGCCACCTGGGCGAGGAGGAGTACGGGGACCGCTGGGTGCTGCGCCTCGACACCACCACGGGCGAGCTGCGCCCGGTGATCACGGACATGGAGGCACCCAACGGGCTCGCCTTCTCCCCGGACGCCTCGCTGCTCTACGTCGCCGACTCCGCCGGCCCGGAGCGCGGTCACTCGATCCGGGTGTACGACGTGATCGGCGGGGACCGCGCCCGCTACGGACGCCCCTTCGTCGAGGTCTCACCGGGCGTGCCCGACGGGATCCGCGTGGACACCGCGGGGAACGTGTGGAGCTCGAGCGCCTCGGGCGTGCAGGTCTTCTCCCCCGACGGCTGGCCGCTGCTGGACCTGCCTGTCCCGGAGACCGTCTCGAACCTGTGCTTCGGCGGGGACGACGGTCGCACCCTCTACATGACGGCGACGACGAGCCTGTACCGGGTGCGCACGACCGCGCAGGACGCCGCCGCCCGCTGAGCGCGGCTCAGGAGAACGGGAGCGATGCGGGGCCGCTCGCGCCGGTCCCCTCGTCGTACCAGCGCAGCACGCGCAGCGCGATCATCGTGACCCACGGGGAGGGCTCGCCCTCGGGGACGTCGAGCGGGAACCACACCTCGCCGGGCAGCACCCGGCCCTGGTGCCAGGTGCCGTCGCTCTCCCGGGACTCGCGGATCATCTCGACCGCCTCGCGCATGCGGGGATCGGGCGGGGTGCCGTCGTGCAGGGAGGCGCGGCGCATGTGGTCCGCGCTGTTCAGGGCGCTCGCGATGTGCCGGAACGGGTAACCGAACCACGGGATGAAGCTGCCGACGACCTCGTGCGTCGAGGCCCGCCGCATGAGCCCGCGCGAGAGCAGGTACTCCTCGCCCCGGCGGCGCGCGAGGCGCGTGGCAGGCGTGCCGCGGGTCGCGATCTCGTGGTCGAGCAGGCCCTTGAGGGCGTTGAGCGTCGAGTGGAAGCTGCCGCGGGTCGAGCCCTCGACCCATTCGCAGTTCCAGCCGCCGTCGCGCATCTGGTGCTCGACGAACCAGGCGGCGTTCGCCTCCATGTCCCGGCCCAGCCAGAGGCCGTTGGCGAGGGTCATCGCGTTGATGCAGCAGTCCACCTCGCCGTCCCAGTAGGGCAGGCCGTCGTACTCCCAACGGGCGTTGCGCTCGAGCTTGCCGGCGGTGTCGTTCGCGATCAGCGGCGCGGCGTCCATGCCGTCCTCGCGCATCGTCGTCAGCGTCCAGGTGGTCGCGGTCCAGGGCTGCCCGGGCAGCTGCTGGTTCGCGGGAT
The DNA here is from genome assembly GCF_024860185.1 of Brachybacterium sp. NBEC-018. Lineage (NCBI taxonomy): Bacteria > Bacillati > Actinomycetota > Actinomycetes > Micrococcales > Dermabacteraceae > Brachybacterium > Brachybacterium sp. NBEC-018. The sequence continues at coordinate 2,378,987 of NZ_CP100650.1, read as the reverse complement.
CGTCGAGGAAGCCGCCCGGGAAGAAGGAGCCGCCGGCCCAGCGGCCGTCCTCGTCCTGGAGGGAGAGGAAGCGGGCCCCGCGCCCCTCGGTCGCGATCCGCGCCCGGGTCGCGAGCCACACGTGCTCGGGGGCGTCGAGCAGGTCGCGCTCCACCTGCCAGCGCAGGGCGGGGTCGGTGTCCAGGAGCCAGGTCCGGAGGTCGGCGTCGATCATGGCTCGATCCTGCCACCTCCGGACCTGCCCGGCACCCGGGTCGTGACTGCTCCCGCTCAGCCCTGCGCCCACTCGGCGGGCCAGGGCTCGCCGTCGGAGCGCGCGTTGAGCTCGTAGGTCCCCTTGCCGTCGAGGCTCTCGCGCAGGATGTCCGCGTGCCCGGCGTGGCGGGCGAGCTCCTCGACGAGATGCAGCGCCACCCAGCGCACGGTCCACTCCCCCTCGGTCGGGAACCAGGGCGCTTGCGGGATCGGCACGCTCGTCGCCGGGTCCGCCGCGAGCAGGGCGGCACCGAGGGCGCCGCCGGCCTCGCGCAGCGCCGCGGCGAGGGACTCCGCGGTGTCCTCCTCGCGCAGGGCAGAGGGGTCGATCGGCCCTTCCGCCGCCGCCTGCTCGGGGGTGCGCGGCGCGGGGGCGGAGGCCTCCGGGGCGGCCTGCACGCGCAGCACGGTGCCCTCGATCATGAGCAGCGCGTGCCGGGCCAGGGCGCCGAGGGTCATCGCGGACGCGCTCGCGGCGCGGCCGAGGTCCTCGTGGGAGAGCCCGTACAGGCTCGTGGCGATCTGATCGGCCTGCTGCTCGACGAAGACCGCGAGCAGCTCGCGCTCCCCGGTGACGTCGTGGCGGGTGAGGAAGGACATCGGGACTCCGTCCGGTGGGGCGGGGCCGCTCCCCGCCGTCAGGGACCAGTCTTCGCCGCGGGGAGGACAGGTCCTGTCCGCGGACCACGGCCGACGGCGGCGCGGCGGACGGCGGGACCTCCGGCGCACGTCCCCCGGCGCCGCGCACAGGTTCCGCTGGGCCGCACCACAGCCCCCTCCCCGGTGCGCGCGATGGACTGGGTCCCGCGTCGCAGCCGGCGGCGCCCGAGGACCGGAGGCCACCATGAGCACGTTCGACCGCCTGACCGAGAAGCTGCGCCGGGTGCTCGGCGCGAGCATCCCGAGCGCCGTCCCCGCCACACGCGGCGGCACCGACCGCGCCGCCGCACCCGCCGCGACAGCCGGATCCGTCCCGACGACGGGCGCCCCCACCTCCGCCGGGGCCTCCACGGGCACCTGGCAGAGCTCCTTCACCGCGCACTCCGCCGCGCTCACCGAGCAGGACCATGAGGCGATCGCGCAGTACGAGCGGATCGTCCGCGAGGCGAGCCCCGAGCAGCTCGAGGCCGTGCACCGTGAGGCGCTCGAACGCCTCACCCCGCTCCAGCGGCAGGAGGTCGAGGCCCGGCTCCGCGCGGAGCTGCCCGAGGAGGAGCGTCCCCGCTCCTCCCGCGTCGAGGACCTCGCCGGCTCGCTCACCGCGGGCGCCGCGACCCTCGGCAGCGGCGGCCTGCTCGGCGCGGGCGGGCTGCTCGCCGCCGTGGCGGGAGGGGCCGTCGTCTCGTCGGCCGCCTCCTCGCTCCTGCACGGGGCGGTCTCCCCCGGTCACGACCTGCTCGGCGCGCCCGTCGGCCCGCCGGGCGGCGAGGACTTCTGGGCGCAGGGCGACACCGACCTGCTCGGGGACGCAGGGCTGCTCGGCGGCCTGCTGGGAGGGTTCGACCTCGAGGACCTCCTGGGACGCTGAGGCCCCCGATCAGAGCGGGTACGGCCCGAATCGGCCCCAGGCGAGGAGCGTGGAGAGCACCAGCAGGACGATCGCGGGGAGCGTCTGGGCGAGCTGGTCGCCGCGGCGGATGTGGGTGAGGAAGGCGAGGGCCATCGTGATCGCGAGGCCCGCGGCGGCGAGCGGGACCAGCACCGGCGCGATGCCGAGCAGCCCGGGGAGCAGCAGCCCTGCGGCGCCGAGTACCTCGACCACGCCGATCGCGAGCACCACGGAGTGCGGGAGATCCGCCGCGTAGGGCGTGCGCTCGATGAGCTTCTCGCGCGGGACGGTGAGCTTCATGATCCCGGAGGCCGCGAAGACGGCGGCGAGGGCGAACGCGAGCACCCAGAGGACGACGTTCATGGGAGCACCTCCTCCCCGCGGCACGGGCGGCCGGGCCTGCCAGTATGCGCCGCCCGGCGGGAGATGTCAGCGGTTCGCGGGGGCGTCGCGTCGGGCGAGGGCGACGAGCTCCGCCGCCGCCCCGGAGAGGCGTCGCGGCCCGCCCCAGACGGCGGTGAGCGGCCGGCGGAGGGGCTCTCCGGCGAGCCCCACCTCGAGCAGGTCTCCCCCGCTCAGCGCGGAGCGCACGGCGAGACGGCTGAGCACCGCCGGTCCCGCCCCGCCCGCGACGGCGACGCGCACGGCCGCGTTGCTGCCGAGGACCTGCACGGGCTCGGTCGCCGCGGCGGCGGGCACGAGCTGCTCGAAGGCCTCCCGTGTGCCGGAGCCGCCCTCGCGCACCACGAGCGGCGTCGCGGCGAGCTCGTCGCGGGAGAGGTCCGTGCGTCCTGCCCAGGGATGCCCCGGGGCGACGACCACGACGAGCTCGTCCTCCCCGACCGTCAGCGCATGGAGCCCCGCGGGCAGGTGCGGGGTCTCGATGAAGCCGAGCCGCAGCGTGCCCTCGCGCACCTGGGAGACCACCCCGGTCGAGTTCAGCACGTGCGGGGTGACGCGCACGGCAGGGGCCACGGAGCGCAGCGCGGTGAGCCAGGCGGGCACCAGGTGCTCGGCGACCGTCATGCTCGCCCCGATCTCGAGCAGCGCGGCCTCCTCCTCGGTGCCGTGCTCGATCCAGTCGGTGAACGCGGCCGCGGCCTCGAGCAGCTCCCGCGCATGGGCGGCGAGCACGAGACCGGCCGAGGTGGGCCGTGCCCCGCGCGGGCTGCGCTCGAGCAGCGCCTGCCCCGCCTGCGCCTCGAGCCGGGCGATCATGCGGCTCGCGTTGGGCTGGGCCATGCCCTGCCGTCGGGCACCGGCGCCGAGGCCGCCCTCGTCGATCACGGCGACGAAGAGGGCGAGGGCCGGGAGGTTCGGCAGCGACGACGTCATATCAGCAGGATATGCCCCCGTGCCGGATCGGGGTCTACTGCATGCCCGCGCCGCGGGCCAGGGTGGATCCATGCTCCAAGCCCGCGGCCAAGCCCCCCTCAGCACCCCCACCTCGGGCTCCGCGCTCCGTCCCGCCGGACCGGGCCGCGGCTCGCGCCTCGCCGCGGCGCTCCCCGGGATCGCGGTGTGCCTCGCGGTCGCCGTCGCCGCCCAGCTCCTCACGACGCCGCTGCCCCTGCTGAGCCCGCTGCTGCTCGCGATCGTCGCCGGGATCGTGACGGCGAACCTGCTCCCGCCGCTCCCGGTGCTCACCCCGGGGATCGGCATGGCCGCCAAGCTGCTGCTGCGCCTCGGGATCGTGCTCCTGGGGCTCCAGCTCGCCCTCGGGGACGTGCTCGCCCTCGGCGCCGGGATGATCCTCGTCGTCGTCGCGGTCGTGGGGATCGGCGTGGGCGGGACGCTCCTGCTGGGCCGGCTGCTGCGGGTCGATCCGCGCCTCACCCTGCTCGTCGCGTGCGGCTTCTCGATCTGCGGGGCGGCGGCGGTCGCCGCGGCGGCCGACGTCACCGATCCCGACGGCGAGCACGAGACGCCCACCGCGACGGCGGTCGCGCTCGTGGTCGTGTGCGGGACGGCGATGATCCTGATCCTGCCCGCCGCCGTGGCGCTGCTGGGCCTCGGGACCGCGACCGGTGGGCTGTGGGCGGGCGCGGCGATCCACGAGGTCGCCCAGGTGGTCGCCGCAGGAGGGCTGATCGGCGGCGGGGCGCTCGCCCTCGCGGTCGTCGTGAAGCTCGCCCGCGTGCTCATGCTCGCCCCCGTGATGACGGCCCTCGCCCTGCGGGAGCGGGCGCGGGCGCGTCGGACCCCCGATCCGGAGGCCGGGGCGACCGCGCCGCGGCTCCCCCCGATCGTGCCCTGGTTCGTCGCGGGCTTCCTCGCGCTCGTGCTCGTGCGCACCGGGCTCCCGGTGCCGGCGGCGGTCCTCGACGACGCCCACCTGCTGCAGACCACGCTGCTCGCCGCGGCCATGTTCGCGCTGGGCTGCGGGGTGCGGGTGCGGGAGCTGCTCGGCGTGGGCGTGCGGCCGCTGCTGCTCGCGCTCTGCTCGACCGTGCTCGTGGCGCTCGTGGCGCTCGGCGGGGTCCTGCTCGCCTCCTGAGCCGCCCCACGCCGCGACCCGCATCCGCGTGCGGACACGGCACATCGCCACGCATCTGCCCGACTAGGATGCCTGACCATGACGCAGCTGCGGGTGAGGGAAGCCGCCGACCTCCTGGGGGTCAGCGAGGACACGGTGCGACGGTGGATCGAGCGGGGGACGCTCACGGCCGGCACCGACGAGAGCGGCCGCAAGGTCCTGGACGGTGCGGAGGTCGCCCGTGCGGCGCGCGAGCACGCGCGCACCCCGAGCGGCCGCCACGCCCGCACCTCCGCCCGCAACCGCTTCACCGGTCTCGTCACGGCCGTCACGACGGACACGGTCATGGCGCAGGTCGAGCTCCAGTGCGGGCCCTTCCGCGTGGTCTCCCTCATGAGCACGGAGGCGGTCCGGGAGCTGGGCCTCGCCCCCGGCAGCGTCGCGACCGCCGTCGTCAAGGCCACCACCGTCCTCGTCGAGGCCGAATCGATCGGAGTCCCCGCATGAGCCGGCGCGGCATCGCCGTGACCGGTGCGATCACCGCTGCACTGCTGCTCTCCGCCTGCTCCGGCGGCGACTCCGGGGCGAGCGATGCCGGCGGGTCCTCCACGACTCTCACCGTCTTCGCGGCGGCGAGTCTGAGGAGCTCCTTCGAGGAGATCGCCACCGACGTCGAGGCCGATCATCCCGGGGTCGACGTCCGGCTCTCCTTCGCCGGCTCCTCCGACCTCGTCACCCAGATCGGCCAGGGCGCCCCGGCGGACGTCCTCGCCACCGCCGACACCGCCACCATGGACCAGGCCGTCGAGCAGGAGCTCGTCACCGGGACCCCGCAGGACTTCGCGACGAACACCCTGACCATCGCCGTGCCCGCCGGGAACCCCGCCGGGATCACCGATCTCGCCTCGCTCGCCGAGCCGGGTGTCCAGCTCGTGCTCTGCGCACCCCAGGTGCCGTGCGGCCGCGCCGCGGAGAAGGTCGAGGGGTCCGCCGGTGTGACCCTCTCCCCCGTCAGCGAGGAGCAGAGCGTGACCGACGTGCTCGGCAAGGTCACCTCCGGCGAGGCCGACGCCGGTCTCGTCTACGTCACCGACGCCGCCTCCGCCGGGGACGCCGTCGAGCAGATCGACCTCCCCGAGGCGAAGGCCGCCGTGAACACCTACCCGCTCGCCGTCGTCGCCGGGACCTCGCAGGAGGAGCTCGCGACGGAGTTCACCCAGGAGGTGCTCGGGCCGCGCGGCCAGGAGGTGCTCGCGGCCCAGGGGTTCCAGGCGCCGTGACGAGCACGCTGCCCCGCTGGGCCTGGCCGCCCGCCCTGATCGGCGCGCTCTTCGTGCTGCTGCCGCTCGCGGCGGTGCTCGTGCGCGTCGACCCCTCGACGTTCCTGGGCCTGATCAGCGCGGGCTCCTCGCTCGCCGCCCTGCGCCTGAGCCTGGTCACCGCCGCCTGCAGCACCGTGCTGTGCCTCCTGCTCGGGGTGCCGCTCGCCCTCGTGCTGTCCCGCTCGCGGATCCCCGGACCGGTGCTGTCCCTGCTCCGGGCGCTGCTGCTGATCCCGCTCGTGCTCCCGCCCGTCGTCGGCGGTCTCGCGCTGCTCTTCACCGTGGGCCGCCAGGGGCTGCTGGGCGGGCCGCTGCAGACGCTCGGGCTGCAGGTCGCGTTCTCCACCGCCGCCGTCGTCCTCGCCCAGACCTTCGTGGCGCTGCCCTTCCTCGTCCTCACCCTCGAGGGAGCGCTGCGCAGCGCGGGCGGCGGCGCGGAGCGCGCGGCCGCGGCGCTCGGGGCACGGCCCACCCGCGTGCTGCTCGGGGTGACCCTGCCCGGGGCGCTGCCGGCGCTCGCCTCGGGGACGGTGCTCTCCTTCGCCCGCGCGCTCGGCGAGTTCGGGGCGACGATCACCGTCGCCGGCTCCCTCGAGGGGACCACGCGCACGCTGCCGCTCGAGATCTACCTGCTGCGGGAGACGGACCCGGACGCCGCGGTGGCCCTGTCGCTGCTGCTCGTGCTCGTCGCCCTGGTCGTCATCCTGCTGGCGCACCGGAGGGCACGCGTATGAGCCTGCACGTCGAGGCGCAGGCACCGGAGCGGGGGCTGGACCTCGCGCTGGACCTCCCCGCCGGCCGCACCCTCGCGCTCGTCGGCCCCAACGGCGCCGGCAAGTCGAGCCTGCTCGCGCTGCTGGGCGGCGATCTGAGGCCCGCCCGCGGGGAGGTCGTGCTCGGGGGGCGCGTGCTGACGTCCGTGCGCCCGAGCGGCCGGACCGTGCAGGTCCCCGCGCATGCGCGGCGTGTCGCGACGCTCGGTCAGGAGGCGCACCTGATCCCGCATCTCACCGCGCTCGGCAATGTCGCCTTCCCGCTCCGCGCCCGCGGGGTCCCGCGCCGCGACGCCCGGGCCCGGGCGCGCGAGCTGCTCGCGGAGGTGGGCGCCGCGGGCCTCGCCGATCGCCGCCCGGGCCGGCTCTCCGGGGGCCAGCAGCAGCGCGTCGCGATCGCCCGCGCACTCGCCGCGGATCCCGAGCTGCTGCTGCTGGACGAGCCGATGTCCGCCCTCGACGTGGACGCCGCCGCGGAGATCCGCGCCCTGCTCCCCCGCTTCCTCGAGGACCGCTCCGCCGTGATCGTCACCCACGACGTGCTCGACGCGATCACGATGGCGCACGACGTGCTCGTGCTCGAGGACGGGGAGGTCCGCGACCGCGGGCCGACGGCGGATCTGCTGGCCCGCCCGCGCACCGCCTTCGCCGCGCGCTTCGCGGGCCTCGTGCTCCTGCACGGACGCGCCGATGCCGGCCCGGCAGCGGCTCCCGGCGCTGCCCAGGACGCCGCCCTGCGCCTGCCCACGGGGGAGCTGATCCGCGGCCTCCGCCGCGGCGACCTGCGCGAGGGCGACGCCGCCCTCGCCGCGCTGCGACCCGCCGCCGTGGCGCTCGCACCGTCCGCGGGCGGCCCTCCCACCGGGACGGTCCTCGCCCGGAGGGTCACGGGCCTCGAGCCGCGCGGCGACCTCGTGCGCGTGCGCACGGCGGATCTCGAGGCGGACCTCGCCCCCGAGGCGGTCGCGGCCGCGGCTCTGCGACCGGGATCCCGCGTGCGCCTGCACGTGCCGCAGGACGCCGTGACGATCTACCCTGCGAGGTGAACCAGGAGAGCAGGGGCAGATGGACGCACAGGCAGCAGCAGGGAAGACCACGGACGTCGCACCGGACGAGCGGGAGGACCCCGGCGGCGGGAGCTCGCTGACGGTGCTCCTCGCCTTCGGCGCCAACCTGCTCGTCGCGATCGCGAAGACGGTGGTCGCGGGTCTCACGGGCTCCGCCTCGCTGCTCGCGGAGGCCACCCACTCCTGGGCGGACACCGGCAACGAGGTCTTCCTGCTGGTGGGTGAGCGGAGGGCGCGGCGCAGGCCTGACTCCTCCCACCCGCTCGGGTACGGCCGCGTCGGCTACGTCTACGCGATGTTCGCCGCGATCGGGCTGTTCGCCGTCGGCGCCGGAGTCTCCGTGTGGCACGGGATCCAGTCCCTCGGGGAGACCGGCACCGAGGAGGCCGGCTACGGCTGGGGCTACCTCGTGCTCGCGATCGCCTTCGTGCTCGAGGGCATCAGCTTCCTGCAGGCGTTCCGGCAGTCCCGCTCGGGCGCCCGGGACCGTCGCATGCCGCTGCTGCACTACGTGGGCCGCACCTCGGACCCGATGCTCCGCGCCGTCTTCGCGGAGGACGCCTGCGCTCTGATCGGTCTTGTCATCGCCGCCGCGGGCATGGGCCTGCACCAGATCACCGGGCAGGCCGTGTGGGACGCGATCGGCTCGATCCTCGTGGGCGTGCTGCTCGGCATCGTCGCGATCATCCTCGTGGGCAGGAACGCCGCGTTCCTCAGCGGCGAGGGCGGCTCCCCCGCGCTGCGCGACCACCTGCTGGGGATCATCTCCGGGCATGCGGACGTCGAGCAGGTGACCTTCCTGCACACCGAATGGGTGGGCGCGGACCAGCTGTTCGTCGTCGCCTCCGTGGACCTCGTGGGGGACGTCCGCGAGTCGGTGCTGCAGGAGAAGGTGCAGGCGATCGAGGACCTGCTCGAGCGCGAGCCCTCCGTCTCCCGGGCCGTGCTCACCCTGCGCAACCCCGCGGACGACTCCCGCCTGCTGCCCGAGGGCACCGGCGCGTGAGGGTGGACCTCCGCGCGCTCCACGGCGAGCTACTGCGCCGCCACGGCCCGCAGGGCTGGTGGTGGCCCGGCGAGGATCCCTTCGAGATCGCCGTCGGTGCGATCCTCGTCCAGCGCTCCCGCTGGGAGCAGGCCGACGTCGCCGTCACGGCGCTGCGCGCGCGTGGGCTGCTCGAGGCGGCCGCGCTCGCGGCGACGCCCGAGGAGGAGGTGCGCGAGCTCGTGCGCGCGGCGGGCTTCCCCTCGCAGAAGCCGCGGCGCCTGCGCGCCCTCGCGGCCTGGTGGGCGGAGCGCGCCCCGCAGGTGCCGGGGCTGACGGACGCCGAGCTGCGCGCGGAGCTGCGCGGGGTCGACGGCGTGGGCGAGGAGACGGCGGATGCGATCTCCCTGTACTGCTTCGGTCGCCCGGCGTTCCTGTGCGACGAGTACGCGCGGCGCGCGCTGGCCGAGCGCGGTCACGCGGTGCCGCGCTCCTACGCGGCCTTCGCCCGGGCGCTCGCCCCGTCCCTCGCCGAGGCGGCGTTCACGGTGGCGGAGCTCGCCGAGCTGCACGGACTGATCGTCGAGGAGGGCAAGGCCGCCGCCCTCGCGCGGCCGCGCCTCGCACGTCCGGCCCCCGGGGTCCCGGTTCCGTCAGGCCTCAGACCGTCGAGCCGCGCACCTCGAGCCGCGGCGGCACGACGACCCGCTGCTCGCTGAGCTCACGGCCCTCCACGAGGTCCAGCAGCATCTCGCCGGAGCGACGTCCGATCTCCGCGAGGCAGAGATCCGCGGTCGTGAGCGCGGGGCGGGCGGCGAGCGCCATGACGTCCCAGTTGTCCACACCCGTCACGGCGACGTCGGCCGGCACGGACAGCCCCCGTTCGCGGAGCCGGTCCAGCACGCCGCGGGCGATCTGGTCGGAGCCCGCGCAGACCGCGTCGAACTCGAGGCCGGAGGCGAGGGCGAGGTCGACCGCCCGCAGGCCCCATTCCTCGCTCCAGGCGCCGAACATGGGCTCGCCCACGAGCGCCTCCCCCGCCACGCGGCGCACCTCCTCGGCGCGCACACGCGAGGAGCGGTGCCGCTCGGGACCCGTGACGTGGAGGATCCGTCGACGCCCGATCGCGAGCAGGTGCTCGACGACGAGCCGCGCCGCCCCGGCCTCGTCGGTGAGCACGGCGGGGGCGGAGTCGTCGTTCGAGGGGGCGAAGGCGTGCACGACGGGGATGTCGACGTCGAGCGGGTCGCGGGCGTCGGTGGTGCGCCCGGTGACGATCAGCCCGTCGACCCGGCGGGAGCGCAGGGAGCGCAGGAGGTGCTGCTCGCGGGCGTGGTCGTCGCGGGTGTCCGCGAGGATCACGGCGATCTGCCCCACGGAGAGGGCGTCCTCCGCCCCCATGAGGATCGGGAGCATGAAGCGGCCGAAGCTGTCCGTCGTGAGGAAGCCGACCGTGTAGGTGCGACCGGCGACGAGGCCGCGGGCGCGGGCGTCGGCCACGAAGCCGAGCCGCTCGGCGGTCTCACGGACGTGCCGACGGGTCTCCTCCCGAAGGCTCCCGGTGCCGTTGAGCGCCTTGGAGACTGTCCCCACGGAAACTCCCGCGGCGCGCGCGACGTCACCGATCCTGACGGTGGTGGAGGACGTCCGCTGCGTTGACATGCAGGAACTGTACTGCGAACCCTTGCGATCCGCATCCGTGGATGCCCATACTGATCCAACGAGGCAATCGTTTGCCTCCGTTTCCGCCGACGGCGCAGATTCCGTCGGCGGCCCAGGTTCCGCTGCCGGCCCAGGTTCCGCCGCCGGCGGAGCGCACCCGACCGGCACGCTCACAGGAGAGCTCCCCCATGACGACGACGTCCGCCCTCGCCCCTCCCGTCGCCCCCACCGCCGCCGCCCGCACCGCCCTGCGGCCGCTCGCCCCCGGCGCGGCCCGGATCACCGGCGGGTTCTGGGCCCTGCGCCAGGAGCGCAACCGCCGCGACGCGCTGCGCGCGGGCCACCGCCAGCTCGAGGAGTCCGGCACCCTCGCGAACTTCCGCATCGCCGCCGGCCTCGAGCAGGGCGAGGCGCGCGGCATGATCTTCCAGGACTCCGACGCCTACAAGTGGCTCGAGGCCGTGGGCCACGAGCTGGGGCGCGGGGACGATCCCGAGCTGCGGGCCCTGCTCGCGGAGGTGACCGCCGCGGTCGCCGGCGCGCAGCAGGAGGACGGCTACCTCAACGCCGTCCACCAGCTGCGCCACTCCCCCGAGGAGCGCTACACCGACCTCGCCTGGAACCACGAGCTCTACTGCTACGGGCACCTCATGCAGGCCGCCGTCGCCACCTCCCGCTCCGCCGGGGACGACGCGCTGCTCGACGTGGTGCTGCGGATCCTCGACCACCTCGTCGAGGTGTTCCTGCGCGGCGGCCACCCGGGCGTGCCCGGCCACCCCGAGATCGAGATGGCCCTCATGGAGCTGCACCGCCTCACCGGTCGCGCCGACGCCCTCGACCTCGCCCGCCACCTCCTCGACGCCCGCGGGCACAACGCGAACGGGAAGGACAACCCCGGCTACTTCTCCGACCGCGTGCCCGTGCGCGAGGCGAGCACCGTCGAGGGCCACGCCGTTCGCGCCCTCTACCTCGCTGCCGGGGCGACGGATCTCGCGATCGAAGACGGCGACGACGCGCTCCTGGAACAGCAGCGCGCGCTGTTCGCGACGACGCTCGCGACCAAGACCTACGTCACCGGCGGCATGGGGGCGCGCTGGGACTGGGAGGCCTTCGGCGACCCCTTCGAGCTGTCCACGGACCGCGGCTACGCCGAGACCTGCGCGGGCATCGCGGCCGTGCAGTGGGCCTGGCGCCTGCTCCTCGCGACCGGCGATCCTTCCTACGCGGACGAGATCGACCACCTCCTGCACAACGCCGTCCTCCCGGGCGTCTCGCTCACGGGCACCGAGTTCTTCTACGTCAACTCCCTGCAGCTGCGCGACGGCGCGATCGCGGACGAGGGCCGGTCGATCGTCCACGGACGCCGCGGCTGGTTCGACTGCGCCTGCTGCCCGCCCAACGTCATGCGCACCCTCTCCTCGCTGGACCAGTACGTGGCGACCGCCACCGAGGACGGGCTCCAGCTGCACCTCTACGCGAGCGGCACCTGGAGCGGCGGCGGCCTGGCCGTCGAGGTCGAGACCGCCTACCCCCACGAGGGGCAGGTCGCCGTGCGGATCCTCGAGGCGCCGCAGGGAGAGGCGGCGCTCAGCCTGCGCGTCCCCGCCTGGGCCGCGGCGGGCGCGACCGTCACCGAGGGCGGCGCCACCATCGAGGTCTCCCCCGGCGCGCACACGATCCGCCGCGTCCTCACCCCGGGCGAGGAGATCCTGCTCGAGCTGCCCATGACGCCGCGCTTCGTGCGCGCCCCGCACCGTGTGGACGCCTCCCGCGGCGCCGTCGCCCTGCTGCGAGGCCCGCTCGTCTACGCCCTCGAGCAGGCGGACCAGGAGGGCCGGGGCACCGTGGACGACGCCCTGATCGACCCGTCGGTCCCCGTCACGGAGCACCGGATCGACGCGCTCGACGGGGTCGTCGCCCTCGACCTCGACGGCGCGATCGCCCCCGCTCCCGCGGGCGAGGGCTACCTGCCCTGGGACGCCCCGGCAGCAGAGCCCGCGGCGCACACCTGGCGCGCCGTGCCCTACTACGCGTGGGCGAACCGCGAGATCGGTCCGATGCGCGTGTGGCTGCCGCTGCGGAGCCGGTCGTGATCAGCCGCCGCGCGGCGATCGGCTCCGCCCTCGCGGGGGCCGTGGCGCTCGGCGCCGCGGCCTGCGCGGGGACGCTGCCGCCCACGGACACCACCGCGTCCGGCTTCGGCGAGGGCGCGACGGGGACCGTGCGCGTGTGGTGCCGGGCGGGCACCCAGGCGCCGATCACCGCCGCCGCCGAGTCCTTCAACGCCTCCCAGGACCGGCTGCAGGTGCAGGTCACGCCGATCCCCGACGCGCAGTACGTCACGAAGCTCGCGACCTCCATCCGGGGCGGCACCGTCCCGGACCTCGTGGACTTCGACCTCATCAACTGCCCCCTGTTCATCGTCCGCGAGGCCTTCGCGGACCTCACGGAGCAGGTGGAGGCGCTCGGCATCGTCCCCGTCCTCTCCCCCGGCCATCTCGGCGAGGTCACCTACCAGGAGCGGTACTACGGGGTCCCCTACCTCGGCGACTACTCGACGCTCTGGTACGACACCGCCCTCCTCGAGAGCGCAGGCGTGGACGCGGAGGCCGCCGTCTCGAGCCTCGGCTCCCTGCTGGACGCGTGCCGGCAGATCGCCGGGGCGACGCCCGACGTCGTCCCGTTCAGCTTCCCCGGCAACGCGACCGGCGCCCTCGGCTTCACCGTCCAGCCCATGATCTGGGCCGGGGGCTCCGACCTCGTCACGGGTGACGTGGGCTCCCAGCGCGGTGACGTGGAGGGCAATGCGACGGTGCGCGCGGTCCTCGACTTCCACCGCTCGCTCTGGGAGGAGGAGCTCGTCTCGCCGCGCGCCTACTCCGACGACGCCTCCCAGTGGGGCGCCGACTTCCGGACGGGGCAGGTCGCCTTCGTCCCCGGCAGCTACGGCATGGCCGCCCACGAGGCGAGCGACGAGGCGCGCTCCCGGATGCGCAACGTGCTCCTCCCGGGGCCCGAGGGCGGTCGCAGCACCTTCTCGGGAGGGGACGACCTCTGCATCCCCAACGGCTGTGCGAACCCCTCGGGCGCCTGGGAGTTCTGCCGCTTCCTGCTCGAGGTCGCCCAGCAGGAGCGTATGCCGGAGGGCGGCTACCTGCCGATCCGTGCGGACGCGGCGACGGACCGCTTCCGGGAGGACTTCCCGCTCGCGGTCCCGCCCATCGACGGCATCGCCGACGGCTTCGTCCCCTTCACCCTCGGCTACAACCTGCTGTTCAACCAGCCCGCCGGCCCCTGGCTGCAGATGTTCCGCGGAGCCGTCTTCGACGGCGACGTCGACGGCGCCATGGCCGGGGCGCAGACCGAGTTCGACCGCATCCTCGAGCAGACGAGGCCCTGACCCATGACAGCCCATCCGTCGCACAGCGTCGTCCGACGACCCCGCTCCCTCACCCATCCCCCGCGCACCGGGCTCCTGCTGGTCGCTCCGGCGATCCTGCTCGTCACGGTCTTCGCGCTGGCCCCGCTGGCCTTCGCCCTCTACATCTCGGTCACCAACTGGCCGCTCGTGGGCGAGTACCGCTTCGTGGGACCGGACAACTACCGCCTCGCCCTCACCGATCCCGGGATGTGGAAGGCGATCCGCTACACGCTGCTGTACACCGCGATCGTCACCGGCCCGATCCTCGTGATCGGCTACGGGCTCGCCGTGCTCGTCCGGCGGCGCCGACGGGGATCGACCGTGCTGCGGACGATCTTCTTCCTGCCCTTCGTCGTGGGGCTCACGACGCTGAGCTACATGCTCGTGCTCGAGGCCCAGCCCGAGTCCGGCGCGATCAACCGGATCCTCCGTGCGCTCGGCCTGAGCGACGGCACGACCGCCTGGCTCGTCGACGGCCCGCTCGCGACCGTGCTCATCTGCCTGCTCGTGATCTGGACAGTGCCGGGGCTGACGATGATCCTGCTGATGGCCGCGATGCAGTCGATCCCCGCCGAGACCTACGAGGCGGCGCAGATCGACGGCGCGAGCTGGTGGCAGCGCGAATGGAGGATCACGATCCCGATGATCCGCCAGAACGTGGCGATCGCCCTGATCATCTCCGTGATCGGCTCGCTGCTCGCCTTCAACCAGTTCTTCATCCTCACGCGCGGCGGCCCCGGCACCGACACGATGACGATCGTCGGCTACATCTACAACCGCGCCTTCGTGGAGCTCCAGCTGGGCTCCGCGACCGCCATCTCGCTGCTGCTGGTCGTGGTCGTCGCCGCGGTCACCGGCGCCCAGTTCCTGCTGCTGAGGGAGAAGGACTGACATGACCACCACCCCCGCCACCTCCACCCCCTCCACCACCTCCGCGCGCCGCGGTGCCGGCACCCGCTCCGCGCTCTACGCGGTCCTCGGCACCGCCGCCGCGCTGGTCGTCACGATCCCGCTGCTCTGGGCGGTGCTGCGGGCGTTCCAGACCAACGACACGATCGTCTCCGCGGCGACCTGGTCGCAGATGCTCGACCTGAGCGGCACGAACTTCGCCCAGATCCTCACGCCGAGCGGATCGCTGTGGCGGGCGCTCATGAACTCCGTCATCGTCTCCGTCGCGACGGCCGTGCTCACGGCGGTCGTCGCCACGCTCGCGGGGTACGGGCTCTCGAAGTTCCGCTTCCGCGGCGCCGGCGCGGCGCTCTTGGTCATCCTGCTGTCGATGATGGTGCCCTTCCAGGCGATCCTCACTCCGCTCTACCTCGAGATGAACGCCATGCACCTCACGGACTCGCTGCTGGGGCTCGTGCTGTTCTGCACCACGGTGAACCTGCCCTTCGGCGTCTTCGTCATGAAGGCCGCGTGCGACGCCGTCCCCGCCTCGATCGAGGAGTCCGCGCTGATGGACGGCGCCGGGACGGTGCGCATGCTCACGACCGTCCTGCGGCCGATGCTCCTGCCCGGCGTGGCGAGCGCCGCGCTCTACGCCTTCCTCGCCTCGTGGACCGAGTTCCTGGGTGCCCTGACCTTCATCACCCGCGAGGACCTCTACACCCTGCCCGTCGCCCTGCTGAACCTGCAGTCCGGCACCTTCGGCGAGCTCGACTACGGCCTGCTGGTCGCGGGCGCCGTGGTCGCGATGATCCCCTGCATCCTGCTGTACATCGCGCTGCAGCGGTTCTACGTGCAGGGACTGGCCGCCGGGGCGGTCAAGGGCTGACCTACGATTCTGCGATGACCTCCCGCATCGCCGTCGTCGGCACCGATCCGTCCTTCTACTCCGAGCTCGACGCGGACGTCGACTCCCCGCTCCTGGTCGAGGCGCTGCGACGTCGCGGCGCCGAGGCGGAGGTGGTCGGCTGGCGGGACGAGGCCGTCGACTGGTCCGGCCTCGACCTCGCGGTGCTGCGCAGCCCGTGGGACTACCCCCTGGACCCGGAGGCCTTCTCGCGCTGGCTCGAGAAGGCCGGGGAGGCGACGACGGTGCTGAACCCGCCCGCGCTCGTGCGCTGGAACATGGACAAGCGCTACCTCGCCCAGCTCGCCCTCGCGGGCGTCCCCGTCGTCCCCACGACCTACCACGAGGACGAGGCCTCCCTGCAGGAGGCCCTCGGGGCGGCCGACGCGGAGCACGTCGTCGTCAAGCCCGCCGTGGGCGCGGGCTCCCTGCACACGGGGCTCTTCGCCCGGGAGGACCCCGCGCTGCTCGGGCCCGCGCGGGCGATCCTCGGCGGCGGCGGGACCGTGCTGCTGCAGCCGGAGGTCCCCGAGCTCTCCGAGGGCGCGGAGAAGGCCGTGTACCTCGTGGACGGCCGCGTCACCCACGCGATCTCCAAGGGCGCCCTGCTCGCCCGCGGCGGCGGCCTGCGCGGCGGGGTCTACCAGGAGCATCCCGAGCTCGTGGAGGTGAGCGCCGCGGAGGCCGCCCTCGCGGAGCAGGTGGTCGCCGCCGCCGGTGCGGTCACGGGCGCCCCGCTGCCGCTGTACGCCCGGATCGACATGGTGGACTCCGCCGCGTTCGGGCTCGTGCTGCTCGAGGCGGAGCTCTTCGAGCCGACCTTCAACCTGCACCTCGTGCCGGAGGTCGTCGACGTCCTCGCCGAGGCGGTGCTCGCCCGCCTCCGAGCGGTGGACGGCCCCGCCGGACCTCCGGCGTGAGCAGGCCGTGAGGGGCCGCCGGGGCGGCCGTATGGATTCCGTGAGGATCGGCGCCGGGCCGTGCGGGCGGGTGTCTGATCGGGAGCCGTGCCCGACCGGGCACCGTGCCCCACGGAACCGGAGTCGCAGATGCTCGACCTCGTCCTCGTCGCGGCGGTCCTCGGACTGTTCGCGCTGCTCGGCCTCCTCGCGAAGGCGGTCGATCGGCTGTGACCCCCCTCGACCTGCTCGCCCTCCTCCTGGCCCTCGTCTCCCTCGTCCACCTCCTGCTCGCGCTCGTCCTCCCGGAGCGCTTCTGATGGGCGCCGCGACCTGGCCCCTGCTCGCGAGCCTGCTCGCGCTGGCCCTCCCCCTGCTGGTCCTGCACCGGCCGCTCGGCGACCACCTCGCCCGCACCTACACCGCGCCGGGACACCTCGCGCCGGAGCGCGCGGTGTACCGCCTGCTCGGCGTGGACCCCGACGCCGGTCAGTCCTGGCGCGCCTACGCCCGCTCGGTGCTGCTGCTCTCCCTCGTGGGGGTGCTCGGCCTGTACGCGCTGCTGCGCACGCAGGGCATGACCCCGCTGATCGCCGTGAACACCGCGGCCTCGTTCGTGACGAACACGAACTGGCAGGCCTACTCCGGGGAGACCCTCGGGGACGCGGGCCAGGCGCTCGGCCTCGTGGTCCAGAACTTCCTCTCCGCCGCGACGGGGCTCGCGGTCGCCGCGGCGCTCGTGCGCGGCATCGCCTCGCGCGGTCCCGCCGACGGCGCCTCCCCGCAGGCGACGCCGACCCTCGGCAATTTCTGGGTGGACCTCACCCGCTCGATCACCCGGGTGCTGCTGCCGCTCGCCCTGCTCGCCGCGCTCCTGCTCATGACCGGGGGCGTCGTCCAGACCCTCCGCGGCGACCTCACCGTCACCACGGTCGCGGGCGGCACCCAGGTGCTGCCCGGCGGGCCCGTCGCCTCGCAGGAGGCGATCAAGCTGCTCGGCACCAACGGCGGCGGCTTCTTCAACGCGAACTCCGCCCACCCCTTCGAGAACCCGAGCGCGTGGACGAACCTCGTGGAGATCCTGCTGATCCTCCTCATCCCGGTGTCCCTGCCGCGCGCCTTCGGCCGGATGACCGGCGACCTCCGCCAGGGTCGCGCGGTGCTCGCCGCCATGGCGCTGCTCGGGACGCTCTCCGTGCTCGCGCTGAGCGCGGCGGAGCTCGCCGGGCACGGCGCCGCTCCGGAGGCGGCCGGCGCCGCTATGGAGGGCAAGGAGACCCGCTTCGGGGTGATCGGATCGGCGATCTTCGCCGCCGCGACGACCCTCACCTCGACCGGCGCCGTCAACGCCATGCACGACTCGTTCACGGCTCTCGGCGGGATGGTCGCGATGCTGAACATGCTGCTCGGGGAGATCGCCCCCGGCGGGGTGGGCTCGGGCCTGTACGGGATGCTGCTCATCGCGGTGCTCGCGGCCTTCGTGGCCGGCCTGCTCGTGGGCCGCACCCCGGAATGGCTCGGCAAGCGGATCGGGCGGCGCGAGATGACGCTCACCGGCCTCGCCCTGCTCGTCATGCCCGTGCTGGTGCTGTCGACGACGGCGATCGGCCTGGCCGTCCCGCCGCTGCGCCGCAGCATCGAGGAGGACTCGCTCTCCGCGACCGGTCCCCACGGGCTCTCCGAGCTGCTCTACGCCGTCGCCTCCGCCGCGAACAACAACGGCTCCGCCTTCGCGGGCCTGGACGCCTCCACGCCGTGGATGACGCTCTCGCTCGCCGCGGTGATGCTGCTGGGCCGCTTCGTGCCGATCGTGCTCGTGCTCGCCCTCGCGGGGTCCTTCGCGGCCCAGCGCCCGGCTCCGGCGACCGCCGGCACCCTGCCCACCCACGGGCCCCTCTTCATCGGCCTCATGGCCGGCACGGCGGTGCTCGTCACCGCGCTCGTCGTCGTCCCCGTGCTCGCCCTGGGCCCCCTCGCCGAAGGACTGTCCTGACATGACCCGCTCCACCCTCCGCCCCGCCCTCCTCGGCGCCCTGCGCAAGCTCCACCCGCGCACGCTGAGGGACCGCCCCGTCATCGCGATCGTGTGGGCGGGCGCGGCGCTCACCACCCTGATCGCCCTGCTCACCCCGCTCGGCCTCGTCGAGGACGCCGCCGCCTCCCCGCCCGGCCTCACCCCGCTGCTCGCCGTGTGGCTGTGGCTCACCGTCCTCTTCGCGAACCTCGCGGAGGCGATCGCGGAGGGCCGCGGCGCCGCCCAGGCGCAGGCCCTGCGCGCCACGCGCAGCAGCACCGTCGCCCGCCGCCTGCACGCGGGCACCCCGGTGGATCGCCTCGGCGAGCCGGACCTCGTGATCATCGAGGTGCCCTCGGCGGAGCTGCAGCCCGGGGACCTCGTCGAGGTCCGCGCCGGGGACCTGGTCCCCGGGGACGGCGAGGTCGTGCACGGCGTCGCGAGCGTCGACGAGTCCGCGATCACCGGCGAGTCCGCCCCCGTCATCCGGGAGTCCGGCGGGGACCGCTCCGCCGTCACCGGCGGCACCCGCGTGCTCTCGGACCGGGTCGTGGTGCGGATCAGCTCCTGGCCCGGGGAGACCTTCGTGGACCGGATGATCGCCCTCGTCGAGGGTGCGTCCCGCCGCCGCACCCCCAACGAGATCGCCCTCGGGATCCTGCTCGCCGCCCTCTCGATCGTGTTCGTCGTGGTCGTCGTGACCCTCGGCCCGATCGCCGCGCTCACCGCGGAGGGCCCCGGACTGCCGGTCCTCGTCGCCCTGCTCGTGTGCCTCGTGCCCACGACGATCGGCGGGCTGCTCTCCGCGATCGGCATCGCCGGCATGGACCGGCTCGTGCGGCGCAACGTGCTCGCCCTCTCGGGGCGCGCGGTGGAGGCCGCGGGGGACGTCTCGACCCTGCTGCTCGACAAGACCGGCACGATCACCCACGGCAGCCGCCGGGCCGCGGCGCTGCTCCCGCTCGGCGACGTCGACCCCGACCGCCTCACCCGCGCCGCGGCCGCCGCCTCGCTCGCGGACCCGACCCCGGAGGGCGCCTCGATCCTGGACCTGGTGCGCGAGGGCGGCGCGGACGTCGACGCCCTCCCCCGCGGCACGGCCGTCCCGTTCACCGCCACCACCCGCATGTCCGGCCTCGACCTCGCCGACGGCGCCGTGCTGCGCAAGGGCGCCGCCTCCGCCGTCACCGCCTGGCTCGCGGAGCTCGGCCACCCGCTCGAGGGTCCGCTCGCCGCCCAGCTCGACGACCTCACCGGCGGGATCTCCCGCTCGGGCGGCACGCCCCTCGTCGTCGCCGAGCGGACCGCCGACGGCACCGCCCGCGCGCTCGGCGTCGTCCACCTCAAGGACACGGTCAAGGAGGGCCTCGGCGAGCGCTTCGCGCAGCTGCGCGCGATGGGCATCCGCACCGTCATGGTCACCGGGGACAACCCGATCACGGCCGCGGCGATCGCCCGCGAGGCCGGCGTGGACGACCACCTCGCCGAGGCCACCCCGGAGCAGAAGCTCGACTACATCCGCCGCGAGCAGGCGGGCGGGCGGCTCGTCGCGATGACGGGGGACGGCACGAACGACGCGCCCGCGCTCGCGCAGGCCGACGTCGGCGTCGCGATGAACTCCGGCACCTCCGCCGCGAAGGAGGCCGGGAACATGGTGGACCTCGACAGCGACCCCACGAAGCTCATCGAGATCGTCGGCATCGGCAAGCAGCTGCTCATCACCCGCGGCGCGCTGACGACCTTCTCGATCGCGAACGACCTCGCGAAGTACTTCGCGATCGTGCCGGCGCTGTTCGCCTCCTCGCTGCCGCAGCTGCAGGCGCTGAACGTGATGGGGCTGCACTCGCCGGCCTCCGCGGTGCTCTCCGCGGTGATCTTCAACGCCCTCGTCATCGTCGCGCTCGTGCCGCTGGCCCTGCGCGGCGTGCGCCACCGTCCCGGCGGGGCGGCCGCCCTGCTGCGCCGGAACCTGCTCGTCTACGGCCTCGGCGGGGTGATCGCGCCGTTCCTCGGGATCTGGGCGATCGACCAGCTCGTGCGCCTCCTGCCCGGCTTCTGAGCCGGCCCGCCCCTTCCACGGATCGAGGAACCATGTCCACCGGACCCACCACCGTCCCCTCCCCTGTCGTCGCGCCGGCCCGGAGCCGCCGGCCCGCGGGCACCCGCTCGGGGCTGCGCACCGCGGCCGTCGCCGTGCGCGCCCTGCTGCTGTCCACGCTCGTCCTCGGGGCGGGGTACACGCTCGTCCTCACCGGGATCGGGCAGCTGCTGATGCCCGGCCGGGCCGACGGCTCCCTGCTGCTCCGCTCCGACGGCACCGCCGCGGGCAGCACCCTCATCGGCCAGTCGTTCACCGACGCGGAGGGCGACGCCCTGCCGCAGTACTTCCAGTCCCGTCCCTCCGCCGCCGGCGACGGCTTCGACGCGACCGCCTCGGGCGGATCGAACCAGGGCCCCGAGGACCGGGACCTCGTCGCGAGCATCGAGGAGCGCCGGGCCGAGATCGCCGAGCAGGAGGGCGTGGACCCCGCCGCCGTCCCGGCGGACGCGCTCACGGCCTCCGGCTCCGGGCTGGACCCGCAGATCAGCCCCGCCTACGCGGCGCTGCAGGTGGACCGGGTCGCCCGGGAGCGGGGACTGGACCCGCAGGTGGTGCGCGCGGAGGTCGCCGCCTGCACCCGGGAGCCGCTGCTCGGTGTGATCGGGGAGCCCGTGGTCGACGTCGCCGCGCTTAACCTGGCCCTCGACGAGAAGGACGGTGGTGCATGAGCGCACGCGGTCACCTGCGGGTGCTGCTCGGCGCCGCCCCGGGCGTGGGCAAGACGTACACCATGCTCGAGGAGGGGCACCGGCTCCGGGAGGAGGGCCGCGACGTGGTCGTGGCCGTCCTGGAGACCCACGGCCGGCGCGCCACCGCCGCCCGCGCCGAGGGCCTCGAGACGGTGCCCCGGCGGCGGCTGCGGCACCGCGGGGTCGAGCTCGAGGAGATGGACCTCGAGGCCGTGCTCGCCCGCGCCCCGCAGGTCGCCCTCGTCGACGAGCTCGCCCACCGCTGCGCGCCCGGCTCTCCCCACGAGCGCCGGCACGAGGACGTCGCCTCCCTGCTCGACGCCGGGATCGACGTGCTGACGACCGTGAACATCCAGCACATCGCCTCGCTCAACGACGTCGTCGAGGAGATCACCGGGGTCCCCCAGCAGGAGACCGTCCCGGACTCCCTGCTGCGGGCCGCGGACCAGGTCGAGGTCGTGGACCTCGACCCGCAGGCGCTGCGGGACCGGCTCTCCGGCGGTCTCGTCTACCCCGCGGAGCGGATCGACGCGGCGCTGTCGAACTACTTCCGCCTCGGCAACCTCACGGCGCTGCGGGAGCTGGCGCTGCTGTGGCTCGCGGACGAGGTCGACCAGGCGCTCATCGCCTACCGGGACGCGCAGGGCATCCGTCGCACCTGGGAGACGCGGGAGCGGGTGGTCGTCGCGCTCACGGGCGGACCCGAGGGCGAGACCCTGCTGCGGCGCGGGGCCCGGATCGCCGCGCGCTCCTCCGGCGGGGAGCTGCTGGCGGTGCACGTCGGCGGCCAGGACGGGCTGCGCACCGGGGACCCGGCCGCCCTCGAGCGGCAGCGGGCGCTGTGCGAGTCCCTCGGCGGCGGCTACCACCAGGTGATCGGCGAGGACGTCCCGGCGGCCCTGCTCGACTTCGCCCGCTCCGTCAACGCGACCCAGCTGGTCATGGGCGCGAGCCGGCGGGGCGCCCTCGCCACCGTGCTCACCGGTCCCGGGATCGGGGCGAGCGTGGTCCGCGCCGCGGGGGACATCGACGTGCACATGGTCCCCCATGCGGGTGCCGCCCGCGGGGGTCCGCTCCCGCGGATCGGCGGTGCGCTCTCCGTGCGCCGCCGGCTGCTGGGCCTCGCCCTCGCGCTGCTCGGCGGGCCGCTCCTCACCGCGGTGATGATCCCGCTGCGCGGGCCCGAGTCGATCACCGGCGAGGTGCTCTCCTACCAGCTGCTGGTGGTCCTCGTCGCCCTCCTCGGCGGGCTGTGGCCGGCGCTCCTCGCGGCGGTGCTCTCCGGCGTGACCCTCGACTTCTTCTTCATCGACCCGGTGCGCACGGTCTCGATCGCGGACCCTCGCCACACGCTCGCGCTCGGCCTGTACGTCGTCATCGCGGCGCTCGTGAGCCTCGTCGTGGACCGGGCGGCGCGCCGCACCCGGGCCGCGCAGCGCTCCGCGGCGGAGTCCGAGCTGATCCAGGACATCGCCGGGAGCGTGCTGCGCGGCGGGGACGCCGTCGAGGCGGTCGCCGATCGCACCGCCCGCGCCCTGCGCCTCGAGGGTCTCGCGGTCGTCGAGGCCGGCACGTCCGGCGGTGGCAGCACGGGCGGCACGGCGGGCACGGTGCTCGCGGAGGTCGGCTCGCTCGCCGGCGGCGTCACCGCCTCCCTGCCGCTCGCCGACGGGGCACGCCTGGACTGGCGCGGCCCGGACCTGCCCGCCTCGGAGCGGCGCCTGCTCGCGGTCGCCGCCGCGCAGCTCAGCACGGCCCTCGAGCACCGGCGGCTCGAGGAGACCGCGAGCGACCTCGCGCCCCTCGCCGCCTCGGACAAGGTGCGCGGGGCGCTGCTCTCCGCCCTCGGGCACGACCTCCGGCGTCCGCTCGCCGCCGCCCGCACCGCCGTCGGCGGGCTCCGCGAGGCCGGTCTCTCCCTCCGCCCGGAGGAGCGCGACGAGCTGCTCGCCACGGCCGATCAGAGCCTCGTGGCGCTCTCCTCCCTGCTCACGGACCTGCTCGACGTGAGCCGCGTCGAGGCCGGGGCCCTGGAGGTCCGGCCACGGCCCTGCGACCCCTCCGAGGCGCTCGCCGCGGCGCTCGACGAGCTCGGCATGGGACCGGACCGGGTGGACCTCGACCTCGGGCACGAGGAGGAGCTCGTCCTCGCCGATCCCGTGCTGCTGCGCCGCGCCGTCGTGAACCTGCTCGCGAACGCGGACCGCCACGGGGGCGCCGCCGGCACGATCCGCGTCACGACGAGCGTGTTCGGCGGCCGCGCGGAGATCCGGGTGATCGACCACGGCCCGGGCATCCCCGCGGAGCGGCTCGAGGCGGTCTTCCGGCCCTTCCAGCGTCTCGGCGACACGGACAACACCGCCGGGCTGGGGCTGGGCCTCGCCCTGTCCCGCGGTGTGGTCGAATCGATGGGCGGCGCCCTCACCCCGGAGGACACGCCCGGCGGCGGTCTCACGATGGTGATCTCGCTGCCGCTCGCCCCGCCCGGAGGGAGCCCCCGATGAGGATCCTCGTCGCCGACGACGACCCGCAGATCCTGCGCGCCCTGCGCATCACCCTCGGCGCGAAGGGCTACGAGGTGATCACCGCGGCCGACGGCGCCCAGGCCGTCTCCCGCGCCGCGGACCATCCGCCGGACCTCGTGCTGCTGGACCTCGGCATGCCCGGCCTCGACGGGATCGAGGTCATCCAGGCTCTGCGCGGCTGGTCCCGCGCCCCGATCCTCGTGGTCTCCGGCCGCACCGACTCCGCCGACAAGGTCGACGCGCTCGACGCGGGCGCCGACGACTACGTCACCAAGCCCTTCGCGGTGGACGAGCTGCTCGCCAGGCTCCGCGCCCTGGCCCGCCGCGCCGGGGAGGACGAGACCGCCGGACCCGTGGTGCGCCTCGGCACGATCACGGTGGACCTCGCCGCCCGCTCCGTCCACGCCGCCCCGGACGGCGACGAAGGGCACGCCGCGCCGCGTCAGATCCGTCTCACCCCCACGGAGTGGAAGGTGCTCGAGGTGCTCGCCCGCCACCCGGGGACCCTCGTGAGCCGCGGCACGCTGCTCACCTCGATCTGGGGCGGCGAGCACGTGGAGGACACCGGCTACCTGCGCCTCTACGTCTCCCAGCTGCGACGGAAGCTCGAGCCGGACCCCGCCCGCCCCCGCTACCTGCTCACCGAGGCCGGGATGGGGTACCGCCTGCTGCCCGACGGCGACTGAACCCGGCGCCGGCCCGCGGCGGTCCGGGGACCGCAGCGGGAGAGGACGGCACTGCGAGGACCGCCGCGCGAGCGCTACCCTGCCCGAGGGCCGCCGTCGGCCCCACCCCTCCCCGATCCGAGAAGAGCTCCCGCATGCCCACGCCCCGGTCCTCCGGCACCACCCGTTTCGCGCAGAAGCAGAACGAGGTGCTGCATCGGACCCTGGGCCGCTTCGACATCGTCTTCATCGTCGTCTCCGCCGTGGTGGGCCTCGAGATGCTCGGCTCGGTCTCCTCGCAGGGCCCGGAGACCTTCACCTGGCTCGTCGTCCTGATCCTCGTGTTCCTCGTGCCCTACGCACTGATCTTCGCGGAGACCGGCAGCGCCTTCGTGGGCGAGGGCGGCGTGTACCTGTGGGTGCGGGAGGCGTTCGGCCGGCCCGCCGCGGCGGTCGCCTCCGCGTTCACCTGGATCACCCAGCCGGTCTGGGTGGGCGGGTCGATGGCCTTCCTCAGCACCGAGGCGGTGCGCGAGCACCTCGTGGCCTTCGAGGCCGGCTCCGTCGCCGACTACGCGGTGAAGCTGCTCATCATCTGGGCGACCGTGCTCGCCGCGGTGCTGTCGCTGCGCCGGGCGAAGTGGATCCCCTCGATGGGCGCCGTCTGCAAGATCGTGTTCCTCGGGATCTTCATCGTCACGGCCGTCGTCTACGCCGCGGAGCACGGGGTGCAGGGCCTCGCCCTCGGGGACTTCTCCCCCACCGTCTCCGGCTTCATCACCCTCACCCCGCTGCTGCTGTTCGCATTCCTGGGCTTCGAGTCCGGCTCGAGCGCCTCGGGCGAGATGAAGGACGCCTCGAAGGACGTCTCCTTCGCGGTGCTGCGCTCCTCCGCCCTCGCCGGGGTCCTCTACCTCGTCCCCGTGCTGACGATCCTGCTGGTCATCCCGCACCAGGACATCGACGGCCTCACGGGCCTCATCACCGCCGTCGCGACGGTGTTCGACGTCTACGGCCCGGCCGCGCCCGCCATGCTCACCCTCGCGGTGGTGCTCTTCCTGCTCGCGAACGTGGGCCAGGGGGCGGCGTGGATGATCATGTCCGACCGCATGCAGGCGATCGCCGCGGCCGACGGCTCCTTCTTCGGCGGCTTCTTCGGGAAGTTCCACGCGACCCTCGGCACCCCGATCCGCGTGAACCTGCTCTCCGGCACGATCTCGACGGTGTTCATGCTCGCCGCGATGCAGCTGACGGGCACCTCCGCGGCGCTGTTCGACGTGGTGCTATCCGTCGCGATCACGACCTACCTGTTCAGCTACCTCATCGTCATCCCGGCGGCGATCCGCCTGCGCTTCTCCCGCCCCGACCAGCCGCGCCCCTTCACGGTGCCCGGCGGGAACGGCGTCATGCTCGTCTTCGGGATCGTGACGACGGGCTTCGTCGCACTCGGCTCGTGGGTCTCCGTGTTCCCGGGCACCCTCGAGACGTTGCTGGGACTGGACTACGACTTCTCCGAGGCGATGGGCGTGCCCTATGCGGCCTTCGAGGCGCTGACCCTCGGCACGATCGGCGTGATCGTGGCGATCGCGCTCGTGGGCTACGTGGCCGGGGCGCCGCTGCGCCGCGACATGGTCGAGGCGGACCTCACCGGGGAGCCGGTCCACCCGGAGCGGTGACCGCCTGCTCCGCGCGCTCGTCGCCGAGGACCTCCAGCAGCTCCAGCTTCTCCCGGCTCCCGCTCCCCGGCGCTGCCGTGTAGACGAGGAGCAGATGGGACTCCTCAGGGTCCAGCAGGGTCTGGCAGCGCAGCTCGATCGGCCCCACCTGGGGGTGGCGGAAGCGCTTCACGTCCGCTGGCCGCACGCCGATCTCCCGCCGGTCCCAGACCTCCCGGAACTCCGCGCTCCCCTCGAGCAGCAGCTCGGCATACCTCGCAGCGCGTGAGCCGGGGCCGCGACGTCCCAGCACCTCGCGCAGCCCGCTCGCGAAGGAGCGTCCCAACAGCTCGTGGTCCCGCTCGTCGTAGAGCTCCCGCACAGCAGGGTCCATGAACCATCGATAGCCGATCGACCGCATCGGCCCCGTGAGCGCCACCAGGTCCCCCGTGAGGGCCACGGCGAGCGGGGTCTGCACGAGGCTCTCGCCCAGCTCGGTGACGATCTCGGCAGGCGCATCGCGCAGATGGTCGAGGATCCGCAGCATGCCCGGTCCCACGTGCTCGCCGCCGTCGGCCCCGCGCGTCGGAGCGGCCTGCCCGGCGAGGCGGAAGAGGTGATCGCGCTCGTCGCGGTCCAGACGGAGCGCCTGGGCGAGCGCGCCGAGCAGCGCCGCGGAGGGCCGATCGGCGTCGCCGCGCTCGAGCCGGCCGTAGTAGTCCGGGGACATGCTCGCGAGCGCCGCGACCTCCTCGCGCCGCAGCCCGGGCGTGCGACGCCGCCGTCCCGGCGGAAGACCCACCTCCATGGGGGTGAGCAGATCCCGGCGCGAGCGCAGGAAGTCGGCGAGCGAAGCCGACGCGGGGGTCGCGGGGGTCGCGGGGGTCGCGGGGTCCATGGGACCTTCCTACCCTGCGCCGCCGCGGGTATCCATGCCCCGGCAGGGTGTGGATCCGCGCGGCGGGCGGCGCGAGGCTGTCCGCATGACACGCACCGCACCCGCCCTGGACCTCCCCGATCTCCGCGGTCGCCGCGCCCTCGTCACCGGGGGGAGCGACGGGATCGGCCGCCGCATCGCGACCCGCCTCGCCGCTGCCGGCGCCGAGGTCCTCCTGCCCGTGCGCAGCGCCGGCAAAGGAGCGGCCGCCCGCGACGGCATCCTCACCGAGCACCCCGGCGCGCAGGTCGATCTGAGCTCCCTCGACCTCGCCTCCCTCGCCTCGGTGCGGGCCCTCACCGCACGGCTCCTCGAGGACGGGCAGGGCATCGACCTGCTGGTCCTCAACGCGGGGGTCATGACACCTCCCGAGCGTCGCACGACGGCCGACGGCTTCGAGCTGCAGCTCGGCACCAACCATCTGGGGCACGTCGCCCTCGTGGCGGGACTGCTGCCGCTGCTGCGGGAGCACCGTGCCCGGGTCGTCACCCAGGTGAGCGTCGCCGCCCGCAGCGGCTCCGTTCACTGGGAGGACCTGCAGTCGGCGCGTTCCTATGACGCCGGCCGCGCCTACGCGAGCTCGAAGATCGCCCTCGGCCTGTTCGCGACCAAGCTGCAGCGGCGCAGTGATGACGCCGGCTGGGGGCTCACGAGCGTGCTCTCCCATCCCGGGGTCGCCGCGACGAACCTGCTCGCCGCGCATCCCGAGTACGGCCGCGGCGAGACGAGCCTGAGCCGCCGACTCATCGGCGCTCTCTCCTCGCGCGGGATCCTGCTGGGCACCGCGGAGTCCGCGGCCCTGCCGGCCCTGCTCGCCGCCATGGACCCCTCCCCTGTCGAGGGCATGATGTACGGCCCGGGCGGGCTCGGCCATCTGGGCGGCGCGCCGACCCGGCACGCGCTGTACCGCCCCCTGCGCAGCACTGCCGACGCCTCGCGCGTCTGGGACCTCTCCCTTGAGCTCACCGATGCGCCGCTAGCGTGGGCGCATGGTCATCGATGATCCGCTCCTCGCCCGCGTCGCCGCGGCGCTCGACCCGCAGCTGAGCTCCCCGGAGCTCGCCGCACAGCTCACGGAGCGGATCCGGGAGCTGGATATGACGGCGCCCGTCGGCTGGGAGCAGCAGGTCCTCACCGGCGCTCCGGGCACGGCGGAGGCCATCGTCACGGACGTGCTGTACGAGCACGGGCTGCAGCACGGCCGGGTGGGGCCGGACCTCGCCCCGCACGTCACCACCTGGTCGCCTGCGCCCGCCGAGCGACGCCTGCCCACCCTGCTGGGCCCCGACTCCTTCCTCGACCCGGCCGTCCTCCGGGAGCGCTACGACGCGGTCGTCATCGGCTCGGGCGCGGGCGGCGGCATGGCGGCGCAGGTCCTCGCCGAGGCCGGGTGGTCGGTGCTCGTGCTCGAGCGGGGATCCTGGCCGGAGCGCGACCGCCTCCTCGAGGACCACCTCACGACCCCGCGGGCCACCCTGGGCCTGCCGCCCAGCTCCGGCCCCGAGCCGGACGCCGAGCCCCGCCTCACCGCCGCCGGCGAGGTCCCGCCCAGCTCCCCCGCCTGGGGCAACAACGCGATGACCGTGGGCGGCGGCACCCGCATGTACGGGGCGCAGGCGTGGCGATTCGTCGCCGAGGACTTCACGATGGCGAGCACCTACGGCGTGCCCGACGGCAGCTCCCTCGCCGACTGGCCGCTCACCGCCGCGGACCTCGCCCCGTTCTATGCGCGGGTCGAGGACATGTTCGGGGTGAGCGGCGGCGGGTCTCTCCCGATGCCGCCCCTGGACCCCTCGCCGCTCGGCGGGCGCCTCGCCGCGGCGGGCGAGCGGCTGGGGCTCGCGACCCGTCCGGTGCCGCTGCTGATCAACACCGTGGCACGCCGGGGCCGGGCGGCGTGCGTGCGGTGCTCGCAGTGCGTCGGCTTCGACTGCCCCGTCGGCGCCCGCGCGGGCAGCCACACGACGACCCTCCCGGCGGCGCTCGCCACCGGCCGCGCGCACCTCCTGCCGGGCGCCGTCGCCACCCGGATCCTCACCGGCGCCGGGGGCCGGGCGACGGGGGTGGAGATCGTCCTCACCGGCCCCGGCGGCGCGCAGGACCGTCGCACGGTCCTGACCGAGCAGGTGGTGCTCTCCGCCGGCGCGATCGAGTCCGCGCGGCTCGTGCTGGACAGCGGCCTCGGCGGGGACCAGGTGGGCCGGCACCTGCAGGGCCATGCCTACGGCGGCGCGACGGCCCTGTTCGAGGAGCCGGTGGTGGACCTGCGCGGGCCGGGTCCGGACGTGTCCACCGAGCGCTTCCGCCACGGCAACGCCGGGATCATCGGCGGCGGCATCCTCGCCGACGAGTTCGTCCCCACCCCTGCGGCCACCCAGCGCTACCTTCGGGAGGCAGGACTGGTCCCTGCCGGGGCACGTGCCGGGTCGCCCGAGCTCGAGCGGGCCATGCTCCGGCTGGGGAGGGTCGTCGGCCCGGTCCAGGAGGTGACGACCGCGAGCGCCCGCGTGCGCCTGGACCGTCGCCGCGACCGGCTCGGGCGGTCCCTCGTGCGCCTCGAGGGGCACCTGCATCCGGAGGACCTGCGGGGCCGGGACCTGCTCTCCGCGCGCGCCGCGGAGTGGCTCGCGGAGGCCGGCGCCCGGCGTGTGGTGCCCGCCGCCCCGCTCACGGGGACGATCGCCGTGAGCAACGGCCAGCACCAGGCCGGCACGCTGCGCATGGGGACGGATCCGTCGGCCTCCGCGACCGATCCCCACGGGCGGCTGTGGGGGCACCCGAACGTGCTCGTGGCCGACGCCTCCGTGCACGTCACCAACGGCGGCGCGAACCCGGTGCTCACCGTGCTCGCCCTCGCCCTGCGCCACACCGAGCAGCTCGTCGCGAGCGCCTAGGCTGGAGGGCATGCCTCCCGCCTCGCCGTCCGACGCCCCTGCCCCCTCCGACGGCTCCGTGCCCTCCGACGGCACTGTGCCCTCCCCCGCCCCGGCGGGCGGCGACGCGCTGCAGATCCTCTCGACCGTCTTCGGCTACGACGCGTTCCGCGGCGAGCAGGCGCAGATCATCGACCAGATCGCCGGCGGCGGGGACGCGGTCGTCCTCATGCCCACCGGCGGCGGCAAGTCGCTGTGCTACCAGATCCCGTCGCTGCTGCGGGAGGGCACGGGGATCGTCGTCTCCCCGCTCATCGCGCTCATGGCGGACCAGGTCGCGGCGCTCGGCGCCGTCGGCATCCGCGCCGCGTTCCTCAACTCGACCCTCGATCCGCACGAGGCGCAGGCCGTCGAGCAGCAGCTGATCGCCGGGGAGCTGGACCTCCTCTACATGGCGCCCGAGCGGCTCGTGCTCCCCCGCACCGTGCAGCTGCTGCAGCGGGCGAAGCTGGCCCTGTTCGCGATCGACGAGGCGCACTGCGTGTCCCAGTGGGGGCACGACTTCCGTCCCGACTACCTGGGCCTGTCGATGCTCGCGGAGGCGTTCCCCGGGGTGCCGCGGGTGGCGCTGACGGCGACCGCGACGGAGGCGACGCACCGGGAGATCACCGAGCGTCTGCAGCTGCAGGGAGCGCGGCACTTCGTGGCGAGCTTCGACCGCCCCAACATCCAGTACCGGATCGGCCCCAAGGACCGGGCCCGCGAGCAGCTGCTGCGGCTCATCCGCACCGAGCACGCGGGGGACGCGGGCATCGTCTACTGCCTCTCGCGGCGCAGCGTGGAGCAGACGGCGCAGTTCCTCGCCGACCAGGGAGTCCCGGCCCTGCCGTACCACGCGGGGCTCGACGCCCGGATGCGGCAGGACCACCAGGAACGGTTCCTGCGCGAGGAGGGGCTCGTCATCGTCGCGACGATCGCCTTCGGCATGGGCATCGACAAGCCGGACGTCCGCTTCGTGGCGCACCTGGACCTGCCCAAGTCCATCGAGGGCTACTACCAGGAGACGGGTCGTGCGGGCCGTGACGGGCTCCCCTCGACGGCCTGGATGGCCTACGGCCTCGCCGACGTCGTGAACCAGCGGCGCTTCATCGACGAGAGCGAGGGCGGGGAGCAGTTCAAGCGCAATGCCCGCGCGCACCTCGACGCGATGCTCGCTCTGTGCGAGACGGTCGGCTGCCGGCGGGTGCAGCTGCTGCGGTACTTCGGCCAGGAGGCGGGCGAGCCCTGCGGGAACTGCGACACCTGCCTGTCCCCGCCGGAGACCTGGGACGCGACGACGGCCGCGCAGAAGCTGCTCTCCGCGCTGATCCGGCTCGACCGGGAGCGTGACCAGCGCTTCGGCTCCGGCCAGGTGATCGACGTGCTGCTGGGCAAGGAGTCGGACCGTTCCCGGCAGTCCCGTCACCACGAGCTGAGCGTGTGGGGCATCGGCACGGAGCTGACCGAGCGCGAGTGGCGCACGGCCCTGCGCCAGCTGCTGGCCCGCGGGATCGTCGAGGCGGTGGGCGACTACGGCGTGCTCGTCCCGGGGCGTGCGGCGGGGCCGGTGCTGCGCGGCGAGGAGACGGTCGAGCTCGCGGTCGATCGCACGCCCGCGAAGGCGCGCGGGGGTGGCGGCCGACGGCGCGGCGGCGGGGCGGCGGAGTCGCTCGAGCCCGCGCAGCGCGAGGTGTTCGAGGCGCTGCGGGCCTGGCGCTCGGGCGTGGCGAAGGAGAAGCAGATCGCGCCGTACATGGTGTTCTCCGACGCGACCCTCGTGGGCATCATCGAGCAGCGGCCCGGGACCGTCGCGGAGCTCGGCGGGGTGAGCGGCGTGGGCGCGAAGAAGCTCGCGGAGTACGGCGCGCAGGTGCTCGCGACGCTCGAGCAGGTGGGCTGAGCGATGACGAGGCCCCTCGACGTCAAGCGTGACCTCGACGAGTACCAGGCGCACGCGGGGACGATGCGCCGCCTCGTGGTGCCGCCGCACCGCTATCTCATGGTCGACGGCCACGGCGATCCGAACACCGCCCCGCGCTACCAGGACGCCCTGCAGACGCTGTATCCGGCTGCATATGCCTTGAAGGCTGTGTGCCGAGAGGAGCTGGGTCGCGACCACGTGGTGCCCCCGCTCGAGGGGCGCTGGTGGGCGGAGGATCTCGCCGCCTTCACCACGGCCCGTGACAAGGACGCCTGGGACTGGACGCTGCTGCTGCTCGTGCCCGACCACGCCGGCGAGGAGCACGTCGAGGCGGCCCTGGCCCGCGCCCGCTCGCGCCGCACGCCCCCGCCGCTGATCGAGGAGCTGCGCTGCGAGGTGCTCGACGAGGGCAACTGCGTGCAGACCCTCCACGTGGGCCCGTACGACGACGAGGGACCCGTCCTCGCACGCCTGCACGAGGAGGTGCTCCCGGGCCTGGGGCTGCGACCGCGCGGCCACCATCACGAGATCTATCTCGGGGATCCGCGGCGCACGGCCCCGGAGCGATGGCGCACGATCCTGCGCCAGGGCGTCGAGCCCACCTCCTGAGCGCGGCCCCGGGCGTCCCGGACCGCGGACCGGGTACCCGGAGCGGGGGCGGGGCCCGATCACGCCCCGAGCACGACGAAGGGCCCCACCTCGCGGTGGGGCCCTTCGGACGAGTCACTGTCTCAAGAGTTTCTCGAGTGGAGCTAGGGAGATTCGAACTCCCGACCTCTTCCATGCCATGGAAGCGCGCTACCAACTGCGCCATAGCCCCGTAGGGTGCCGCCCTCGCGGTCCGGATCCTCTTCCGATTCTCCGTCCCCGCTCCGTGGCGACTCCACTAGATTACATGGTCAGGAGGCTCCCGTGAAATCCGGAGGGAGGTTGTGTGACAGCAACCTCATCGCCTGCCCGGTGGGGTCCGAGACGAGCGGCTCGAGCACGCTGCGGTGGCAGTTCTCGAGCCCGCCGAGGCCGCGGAAGGTCTCCGGGTCCTCGCCCAGCAGGGCCGAGATCCCGAGAGTGATCGCGGCGCCGTGCGCGACGACCATGACCGTGCCGCCGATGTTCTCCGCGATCAGCGAGCGTGCCGCGGCCGCGACCCGCTCCCCCACCGCGAGCCGTTCCTCGATGTCGAGCCCCGGCACCGGTCGGTGCGCGCGCCAGGCGGCGTGCTCCTGCGGCCAGCGGCCGCGGATCTCCTCGCCGCGCAGGCCCTCCCACGCGCCGAAGCTGCGCTCGAGGAAGGCGGCATCCGTGGTCACCGCGACCCCGCAGGCCGCGCCGATGATCCGGGCGGTCTCGTGGGCACGGTCCAGCGGGGAGGCGACGATGAGGTCCGGCGGGTTCTGCGCGATGCTCGCGGCGGCCCGCGCGGCCTGCTTGCGGCCCATCGCGTTCAGCGGGATGTCGACCTGGCCCTGGAGCCGGCCGTCACGGTTGTGGTCCGTCTGCCCGTGGCGCACGAGGACGAGGCGGGTGTGCACCGGATGGTGCACGCCGGCATGGCTGGTGCTCACGCGGTGGCGTCCCGGTCCACGTCGATGTCGAGGTCCAGCACGGGGGCGTCGCGCCACAGGCGCTCGAGCGCGTAGAAGGCGCGGTCCTCGGCGTGCTGCACGTGGACGACCACGTCGCCGTAGTCCAGCAGCACCCAGCGAGAATCCCGCTCGCCCTCGCGGCGCAGGGTCTTGCGGCGGCGCTGCTTGAGCAGCTCCTCCTCCACGGCACCCACGATCGCGGAGACCTGCCGCTCGGACTCGCCGGAGCAGACCAGGAAGACGTCGGTGATGACGATCTGCTCGGAGACGTCGAGCCCGATCACCTCCTGGGCGAGCTTGTCCGCCGCGGCCTGGGCGGCGACGCGGGCGATGTCGAGGGCTTCGTCGGATGCGGTCACGCGGGGAGCTCCTGGGTGCTCGAGGGGAGGGAGGCCGCCGGGGAGCCGGGGCCGGAAAGGCTAGAGAGGCTGGAGAGGTGGGCGTCGAGGACCGGGGCGAGCGCCGAGGCGCTGCCCGAGCCGCCGAGCACACCGGTGATCAGCAGCACGACGAGGACGACGATCGCGAGGGCGATGAGACCCCATACGACCCACATCAGCGGGCGGCCGCCCGAGCGCTCGGGGCGGTGGAGGACCCGGCCGTCGAACCGCGGCGCGGGCCGGGGATCGGGGGCCTGCGTGACGGAGAGCTCGCCGAGCTCCACGCCGTCGGCGTCCCTCTCGATCGTGGCCGTCGACGCCGGGGTGCCCGTGGGTCGCGCGGCAGAGGCTGTCGCCGCGGCGCCGGCGGTCGCGGACGCTGCGCCGTCGGCGGTCGGCGTGGACTCGGACGACGCCGTGCCGGACCGGGCGGTATCGGACGGGGCGGTGCCGGACGGCGCGGCCTCGGAGGACGAGGCGTCATCGGTCGTCGCTGCTCCCGTGCCTCCCGTGCCGCTCGCCGCACCGGTGGTGCCCGAGGTCAGGGCCACCCCGGTGGAGACGGTGCCGGCACCGGCCGCGCTGCCCGGTCGGGGCGCGGCCGGGGCGGCGGGCTCCTCGGCGGCGGCCGCGGGGGCGCCCGAGGGGGAGGCGGCATCCTGCGCACCGTCGGCCGACGGCCGCTCGGAGGGCTGCCCCGCGTGCTCGGGCGGCTCCTCCGTGAGCTCGATGATCCGCGCGCGCTTGCCGAACTTGCGCAGCGCGGGCGTCGGGGCGTCCGCGCCGGGGGCCGCGACCGCGCCGCGCACGGCGGGGACGGCGGGCTGGTCGCCCCCGGCCTCCGCCACGGGGTGCGGGGCGAGGGCGGCGGCCTCCTCCTCGCTGAGCCGACGGGCGCGACGGCCGTGCCGGGGAGCCGCGGTGGACTCACTCATGAGCGTCTCCTCCTGTGTAGAGGGCGTACTTGCTGATGTATTGGACGACGCCGTCGGGCACCAGGTACCAGACGGGGGCTCCGGCGGCCACGCGGGTGCGGCAGTCCGTCGAGCTGATCGCCATGGCCGGCACCTCGATGAGGGTGACGCCGTCGGCCGGGAGACCGGAGGTGTCGAGCTCGTGCCCCGGCCGGGTGACCCCGACGAAGTGCGCCAGCTCGAAGATCTCCTCGTTGTCCTTCCAGGTCAGGATGTTCTGGAGGGCGTCAGCGCCGGTGATGAAGAAGAGGTCGGCGTCGTCGTGCTGGGCGTGGAGATCGCGGAGGGTGTCGATCGTGTAGGTGTCCCCGGGCCGGTCCACGTCCACCCGCGAGACGGTGAAGACGGGGTTCGCGGCCGTCGCGACGACGGTCATGAGGTAGCGGTGCTCCGGGTCGGAGATCTCCCGCTCGGACTTCTGCCACGGGCGGCCGGTGGGCACGAACACCACCTCGTCCAGGGCGAAGACGCTCTGCACCTCGCTCGCGGCGACCAGGTGACCGTGGTGGATCGGGTCGAACGTCCCGCCCATCACACCGATCCGCCGCCGCTGCTGCTCCATGGGGCTCAGTGATCGGAGTGGTGCTCGGAGTCCTCGTCACGCTGGTGGCTGCCGCCGACGAGGCTAGCGATGCCGAGCAGGATGAGCATCGTGATGAACGCCCCGATGCCGATGTACTGCGGCGGCACGCCCTCGGTGGCCTCGTGGCCGGCCTCGGCGAGGATGATGAGCTGATCGATCATGACTGGGAGCGCCTTTCCTGGGTGACCGCGTCATCATCCCACAGCAGCTGGGGTCAGGGGCGCACGTGCCCCTGGCCCACGACGATCCATTTCGTGGCGGTGATCTCGGTCAGGCCCATCGGCCCGCGGGCGTGGAGCTTCTGGGTCGAGATGCCGATCTCCGCGCCGAAGCCGAACTCGCCGCCGTCGGAGAACCGGGTCGAGGCGTTCGCCATGACGACCGCGGAGTCCACCTCGGCGAGGAACCGCTGCTGGGAGCGGAGGTCCGCCGTGAGGATCGACTCGGTGTGCCCGGTGGACCAGGCGCGGATGTGCTCGAGCGCCGCGTCGAGGTCCTCGACCACGCGCACGGCGATCTCGAGGGCCAGGTACTCCGTGTCCCAGTCCTCCTCGGTCGCGGGCTCGCTCGCCACCCCGGCCGCGGCGAGGATCTCCCCTGCGCGCTCGTCGGCGTGGATCCGCACCCCGGCCTCGACGAGGCCCGGGGCGATCGCGGGCAGCGCCCGCTCGGCGACGTCGGCGTGGACGAGCAGCGTCTCGAGGGAGTTGCAGACCCCGACGCGCTGGGTCTTCGCATTGACGACGATCGCGGCGGCCTGGTCGAGGTCCGCGCTCGCGTCGACGAAGACGTGCGTGTTGCCGGTGCCGGTCTCGATGACGGGCACCAGGGAATTCTCCACGACGCGCCGGATGAGGCCCGCGCCGCCGCGCGGGATGAGCAGGTCCACGAGGCCACGGGCGCGCATGAGGACGTCCACGCCGTCGCGGCCGTGCTCGTCGATGCCGATGACGAGGTCCTCGGGCAGGCCCTGCGCGGCGAGCACGGAGCGGAGGACGGCGATGAGCGCGGTGTTGGAGTGCAGGGCGGCGGAGCCGCCGCGCAGCACGACGGCGCTGCCCGCCTTGAGGGAGAGGCCGGCGGCGTCGACCGTGACGTTGGGCCGGGCCTCGTAGACCATGCCGATCACGCCCATGGGCACGCGCACCTGACGCAGCTCGAGGCCGTTGTCGAGCAGCCCGCCGCGCACCACCTCGCCCACCGGGTCGGGGAGGGCGGCGGCGTCGCGCAGCTGCTGGGCGATCGCGGCGACGCGCTCCTCGCTCAGCGCGAGGCGGTCCCGGAGGCCCGCCTCCATGCCGGAGGCGTCCGCAGCGGAGAGGTCGCGGGCGTTCGCCTCCACGATCTCCGTGCTGCGCTCGACGAGGGCGTCCGCCATGGCCAGCAGCAGCGCGTCCTTCTGGGAGCGGTGCAGCCGGGCGAGGGCGGGCTGGGCCTCCTTCGCGGCGCGGGCGGCCGCCAGGACGGCGGTCTCGACGTCGGTGTGCTCGCGGGTGACAGTCATGCTCTCCAGCGTACGCGGGACGCGGCGAGGCACGATGGGGTGCATGAGTGATGAGATCGTCGTCGTGGTGGGCTCCTTGAACGTGGACCTCGCCCTCACCGTGGACCGCCACCCCTCGCCCGGGGAGACGCTGATCGCGGGCGGCGGTGACCGCTCCCCCGGCGGCAAGGGCGCGAACCAGGCCCTCGCCGCCTCCCGCTCCGGTGCCGAGGTGCACATGGTGGGCGCCGTCGGGGACGACCCGGACGCCGAGGTCGCCCTCGGCCTCCTGCGCGAGGACGGCGTGGACCTCTCCGCCGTGGCGGTCGTCCCCTGGCCGACGGGCCTCGCCGTCGTCACGGTCGCGGCGGACGGCGAGAACGCCATCCTCGTGGTGCCCGGGGCGAACGCCTCCGTGGACGCCGCCGCCGTGGACGGGCACGCCGACCTCCTCACCCGGGCCGCGGTGCTCGTGCTGCAGGGCGAGATCCCGCGCGAGGGCATCGAGGCGGCGGCGCGGGCGGTGCGCGCGGCGGGAGGTCGTGTGGTCCTCAACCCCGCCCCGGTGCTCCCCCTGGACCCCGCGGTGCTGCGTGCCGCGGATCCGCTCGTCGTCAACGAGCACGAGGCGGCGGCGGTGCTCGAGCAGCTCGGGGCCGCGGAGACAGGCACCGCGACGAGGACGGGCGCGGAGGCGGATCCGCAGGAGCTCGTCGCCGCCCTGCGCGACGCGGGGGTGCGGTCGGTCGTGCTGACCCTCGGCGCCCGCGGGGCCGTCGTCGCGGGCCCCGCCCTCGATCCGGGCGACAGGACGGAGGCCGACGACCCCGCGGCGATCCCGGCGGCGCAGGTGCAGGTCGTCGACACGACGGGTGCCGGGGATGCGTTCATCGGCGCGCTCGCCGCCCACCTGGCCGCGGGTGAGGGTCTCGTGCGGGCCGCCGAGCGGGCGACCGCCTTCGCGGGGAGGTCCGTCACCGCCCGCGGGGCGCAGTCGAGCTACCCGCGCTGAGCGCCGGTGCCGCACGGGAGGGTGGCCCCGCCCGTGCGGGCGCGGACCCCGTGGGGCTCAGCCCAGCATCACCATCGCGTCGCGGTGCACGACCGAGCGGCCGTAGTGGTCGCCGATGCGCTCGCGGAGCTCCGCGGTGGTGAGACCCGCCATGGCGCGGAGGTCCTCGCTCGAGTAGGCGACGAGGCCGCGGGCGATGACGGTGCCGTCGGGATCGGCGATGTCCACGGGGACCCCGGCGGAGAACGCCCCGGTCACCTCCGTGATGCCGACGGCCAGCAGGGAGCGGCGGCGGGAGCGGATCGCCGCTGCGGCGCCCTCGTCCAGGCGCAGCGTGCCCGCGCCGCGCGTCGCGTAGCGCAGCCACACGAGGCGGGAGCGGCGGCGGCCCGTCTGCGCGGGGAAGAACGTGCCGACGTCCTCGCCGCGCACGGCGGCGCCGAAGCGGTCCGCACGGGTGAGGATCGTGGCCGTGCCGGTCGTCGAGGCGTGGTGGGCGGCGTCGAGCTTGGTGACCATGCCACCGGTGCCGACCTTCGAGCCGACCGAGCCGACCTTCACGTCCACGAGGGCCGCGAAGTCGTCGACCACGCTGATCCGCTCGGCGTCGGGCTCCGCCGGGTTCTTCGTGTACAGGCCGTCGACGTCCGTCAGCAGGACGAGGAGATCCGCGCCCAGGAGCTGCGCCACGAGCGCGGCGAGGCGGTCGTTGTCCCCGAAGCGGATCTCGTGGGTCGCCGTCGTGTCGTTCTCGTTGATCACGGGGATGACGCCCACGGCGAGCATCGCCTCGAGGGCCGAGCGCACGTTGCGGTAGGTGTCCGGGCGGATGACGTCTGCCTCGGTCAGCAGCAGCTGACCGGAGATCCGGCCGTGGGCGCCGAAGGCGGCGGCCCAGGCCGTGGCCAGCAGCGACTGGCCCACGGCCGCGCACGCCTGCTGGGTGGGCACGTCGCTCGGGCGCTCGTCCAGGCCCAGCGGGCCCAGCGCCGCGGCGATCGCACCGGAGGAGACCAGCACGACGTCCCAGCCGCCGTGCAGGAGCTCGGCGACCTGGTCCGCGATGAGCCGCAGCCCGGTCTCGTCGAGGTGGCCGTCGGCGCGGGTGAGGCTCGAGGAGCCGATCTTGACCACCGCCCGCCGCGGTCCGGGGATGTCGGTGCGTGCGAGCAGCCTCGCCGGCTGATGCGGTTCGGCGGGGACGGTGACCATGCTCAGTTCTCCTCGTCGCTGATCGTCGGATCGGCCCAGTGGCCGGCGCGTCGCTCCTTCTCCATCGCCTCGATCCGCTGCATCCGGGACGCCGTGCGCTCCCGCTGCTCCTCACGCTTCTGCTCACGCGTGGGGCGGTGGTGGTCCTCGAGGCGGCGATCCGCGCCGCGCGCGCCGAGCAGGAGCTCGGCGCCGCCCACCATTGTGGGCTCCCAGTCGAAGACCACGGCGTCCTGTCCAGGACCGATGATCACGGTCGAGCCGGAGACGGCCCCCGCCTTGTACAGCGCCTCCTCGACGCCCACCTTCGCGAGGCGGTCCGCGAGATAGCCCACGGCCTCGTCGTTCGCGAAGTCGGTCTGCTTGACCCAGCGCTCGGGCTTGTCACCCACGACGCGGAAGGCGTTGTCGCCCTCGAACTGCTCCTTGACCACCTCGAACTCGCGGCCGCCGCGCGCACGCGGGGTGAGCACGATGGGCGCCTCCTCGGGCTCGGGCAGCGAGGCCCGCGCCTCCTCGACCAGACTCGCGAGGACGAAGGACAGCTCGCGCAGGCCCTTGTGGGACACGGCGGAGATGTCGAGGATCGGCGCGCCGCGGTCGCCCAGGCGCTCACGGACGAGGTCCGCCATGTCGGCGCCGTCGGGCACGTCCGTCTTGTTCAGGACGATGACGGTGGGTCGCTCCATGAGCGGCACGCGGTCGCCGGCGCCCTCGTCGAGCCCCGCGGCGTAGGTCGCGAGCTCGTTCTCGATGGTCTCGAGATCGGAGACCGGGTCGCGGTCCGACTCGAGGGCGGCCGTGTCCAGCACGTGCACGATGACGTGGCAGCGCTCGATGTGGCGCAGGAACTCCAGTCCCAGTCCCTTGCCCTGGCTCGCGCCGGGGATCAGGCCGGGGACGTCGGCGATCGTGTACCGGTGCTCGCCGGCCTCGACGACGCCGAGGTTCGGCACGAGCGTGGTGAAGGGGTAGTCGGCGATCTTGGGCCGGGCGGAGCTCATCGCGGCGATGAGCGAGCTCTTGCCGGCGCTCGGGTAGCCCACGAGCGCGACGTCGGCGACGGTCTTCAGCTCGAGGACCAGGTCGCGCTCCTCCCCCGGCTCGCCGAGCAGTGCGAAGCCCGGGGCCTTGCGCTGGCGGGAGGAGAGGGCCGCGTTGCCGAGGCCGCCCTGGCCGCCCTGGGCGGCGACGAAGCGGGTGCCGACGCCCACGAGGTCCGCGAGCACCTGGCCGTCGGCGGTCGCGACGACGGTGCCGTCGGGCACGGGGAGGATCAGGTCCTCGCCGCGCGCACCGGCGCGCATGTCGCCCTTGCCGAAGCCGCCCGAGGTGGCCTTGCGGTGGGGCTTGTGGTGGTAGGCGAGCAGGGTCGTGGTGGACGGGTCCACCTCGAGGATCACGTCGCCGCCGCGGCCGCCGTCGGCGCCGTCAGGCCCGGCGAGGGGCTTGAACTTCTCGCGGCGGATCGAGGCGGCGCCGTTGCCGCCGGCGCCGGCGATGACGTGGAGCTGGACGCGGTCGACGAACGTGGCCATGGGTGCCCTCCCGAGGGCTCTGGAGCGGATATGCATCGAGGGGCGGAGCAGCGGCTCCGCCCCTCGAGAGGCTGGGTTCCCGGACGGGCCGGGAGCGGGATCAGGCGGTCTCGACGACGCTGACCACGCGACGGTCGCGCTTGCGGCCGAACTCGACGGTGCCCGCGGTGAGCGCGTACAGCGTGTCGTCGTTGCCGCGGCCGACGCCGTCGCCCGGGTGGATGGAGGTGCCGCGCTGACGGACGATGATCTCGCCCGCGCCGACGACCTGGCCGCCGAAGCGCTTCACGCCGAGGCGCTGCGCGTTCGAGTCGCGACCGTTCTTGGAGGAGCTTGCGCCCTTCTTATGTGCCATGAGGAGTGACCTTCTCTCGAGTCTTCGACGTCGCTAGGACGATCAGGCGATGCCGGTGATCTTGAGGCGCGTGAGCTCCTGGCGGTGGCCCTGGCGCTTCTTGTAGCCGGTCTTGTTCTTGTACTTGAGGATCCGGATCTTCGGACCGCGGAGGTCCTCGACCTTCTCCGCCGTGACCGTGACCTTGCCGAGGTCGGCCTGCGTCGAGGTGATCTTGTCACCGTCGACCAGCAGGACGGGGGCGAGCTCCACGGAGTCGCCCGCCTCGCCGGCCACGCGGTTGATCACGATGGTGTCGCCGACCGACACCTTCTCCTGACGGCCGCCTGCGCGGACGATTGCGTACACCACGTCACTGCTCCATCTCGATGAGTACTGCTGCTTCTGCTGAGGGGTGCCGTTCCCCGGGTCGAACCGCCGACCTGCGACCGTCGACCGGTCCCGCGGACGGGAGGGAGGCTGCGGCCAGGCGGACCCGGAGGGGAAGGGCATCGGCGCGCTGAGCGCCACGGGACAGCCTACGATCCCCGCACCCTGCGGTCAACCACGGTGTGCGCCGCGACCTGCAGGAATGCTGTGGAACGCGTCACGCCTCGGAGTTCGGGGCGCTCTGCTGCTCGTCCTGGCTCTCCTTCTGGGTGTCATCCGCGGGCGCGGCCTCGACGTGCGCCGGAGCAGGCTCCTCGCCCTCCGCCACCGCCACGACCTCGCCGTCCACGACGACCTCCGGGTGCGGGTGCGAGGTGGTCGCCGCCGCGATGGAGGCGATCGTCGCGCGCGCCAGGGCCCGCGTGTCGTCGTTGCCCAGGCGGTGCACGTCCCCGGACTCGTCGGCGTGCTCGCCGGCGCTCCCGCGGGCGGTCTCACCGCCGTTCTCGGCGCTCTTCTCCGCCTCGCCGCCCTCGGAGTCCTTGCCACGGCCGCGGCCGCGGCGGCGCTTGCCCGAGCGGGAGGAGCCGGAGGAGGACTGCTCGTCCGGTCCGTCGATGCGGGCGCCGCCGCCGTCGCCGTGCTGGTGCGCCTCGCCGTCGATGTCCACGAGGACGCCGCGGCCGTTGCAGTGCTCGCAGGTGGTGGAGAAGGTCTCGACGAGGCCCTGGCCCACGCGCTTGCGGGTCATCTGCACGAGGCCCAGCGAGGTGACCTCGGCGACCTGGTGCTTGGTGCGGTCCCGGCCCAAACACTCGACCAGGCGCCGCAGCACGAGGTCGCGGTTGGACTCGAGCACCATGTCGATGAAGTCGATGACGATGATGCCGCCGATGTCGCGCAGCCGCAGCTGGCGCACGATCTCCTCGGCGGACTCGAGGTTGTTGCGGGTCACCGTCTCCTCGAGGGAGCCGCCGGAGCCGGTGAACTTGCCGGTGTTCACGTCGATGACCGTCATCGCCTCGGTGCGGTCGATGACGAGGGAGCCGCCGGAGGGCAGGTAGACCTTGCGGTCCATGGCCTTGAGCAGCTGCTCGTCCACGCGGTGCTTCGCGAAGGAGTCCTTGGGGCCCACGTGCGCGGTGACGCGCTCGAGGAGATCCGGGGCCACGTCCTTGACGTACTCGTGGACGGCCTCGTAGGTCGAGGAGCCCTCGACGATCAGCGAGGTGAAGTCCTCGTTGAAGACGTCGCGGACCACCTTGATCGCGAGGTCGGGCTCCTGGGAGAGGGCGATCGGCGCGGAGCGCGCCTTCTGCGCCTTCTGGATCTTCTCCCACTGGGCGCGCAGGCGCTCGACGTCGTGGGTCAGCTCCTCCTCGCTCGCCCCCTCGGCGGCGGTGCGCACGATGACGCCCGCGTCCTCGGGGATGAGCTGGCGCATGATCTTCTTCAGGCGGTTGCGCTCGGTGTCCGGGAGCTTCCGGGAGATGCCCGTCATCGAGCCGCCCGGCACGAAGACGACGTAGCGGCCGGGCAGCGAGATCTGGCTCGTGAGCCGTGCGCCCTTGTGGCCGATCGGGTCCTTGGTGACCTGGACGAGCACCGGGTCGCCGCTCTTGAGGGCGAGCTCGATGCGGCGCGGCTGGCCCTCGAGGCCCACGGCGTCCCAGTTGACCTCGCCGGCGTAGAGCACGGCGTTGCGGCCCTTGCCGATGTCCACGAACGCGGCCTCCATCGAGGGCAGCACGTTCTGGACCTTGCCCAGGTACACGTTGCCGACCATCGAGGTGTGCGACTTCGCGGCGACGTAGTGCTCGACGAGCACGTCGTCCTCGAGCACGGCGATCTGCGTGCGGCCCGGGCGCTCGCGCACGATCATCGAGCGCTTCACGGACTCACGGCGGGCGAGGAACTCCGCCTCGGTGATGACGTTGCGACGACGGCCGTTGTCACGGCCCTCGCGGCGGCGCTGCTTCTTGGCCTCGAGGCGGGTCGAGCCCTTGACGGCCTTCACCTCGTCGCGGGCCTCGCGGACCTTGACGACGGTGTTGGGCGGATCGTCGGGGGAGCTCGACTCGCCGTCCCCCGCGTCCGAGCGGCGACGGCGGCGACGCCGGCGCGAGCTCGACGAGGAGCCGGACTGGTCCTGGTCGTCGGGACCGGAGTCCTCGGAGCCCGCGTCCTCGGCGCCGGTGTCCTCGGAGGAGGCGTCCTCGGAGGAGCCGTCGCCCTCGGCGCCGTCCTCGCCGCGGGAGCCGGAGCCCCCGCTGCGACCGCGGCCGCGACGGCGGCCGGAGCGGGAGCGCGAGGACCCGCGGCCCTCGCCCTCGGTGCGCTGCTCGGCGTCGTCCCGGGAGTCCTCGTCCTGCGAGGAGTCGGCGTCGGCCGCGTCGGCGTCGCCGGAGACCGCGCCCTGCTCGTCCTCGCCCTGCTCGTCGTCCCGCAGGTCCTCGTCGCCCCGTCCGCGGCCGCGGCGCCCGCGGCCACCGCGGCGGCGGCGCCGACGGGAGGCGCCGGAGCGCTGATCGTCGTCATCGTCGGAGCCCTGGGCGTCGCGATCGTCCCCGGCGCGGTCGTCGGCGCCGGTGTCGTCGGCGTCCTCGGCACGGTCGGAGGGCTGGGCATCCTCGGCGCGCTCGAGCTCGTCCTCGTCCTCCGGCACGACCGGGATCCCGGGGCCGACGGTGGTGCGGGGCTGCACGGGCGCCGGCGCCTGGAACAGGAGCGAGGCGAAGTCGAGCTGGGCGCGCTCGCGGCGCTCGCGGCCGTCCTCGTCGGCGCGGTCGCCGCTGCCGCGGGCATCGGCGAGGGCGCGGAGGTCCGCGACGACGCTCGAGGTGTCATGGTCGTCCTCGGCGGGACGCTCGCGCTCGGCGCGGGCCGCGGGCTCGGGCGCCGCAGGGGCGTCCTGCTGGGGGGCGCCCTGCTCGAGGGCGTCCTGCTCGACGTCGGCCTCCGTCGCCGGGGCCGGGACCTCGTCGACCTCGGGCTCGGGCTCGGGGGCGGGATCGGTCGCCGCGCGGAACACGGGGGCACCGGCCGGGGCACCGGCCGCGCGGCGGCGGGGGCGCTTCGGGGCGGCGGGCTCGGCAGGCGCCGCGGCCTGCTCGGGCACCGAGGTGCGGGGCGCCGTGGTGGTCTCGGAGGACTCCGCGGCGGGCGTCTCGACGACGGACGGCGCCGGGGCGCCGGCGGGGGCTCCCGCGGCGCGTCGGCGGGTCCGGCGGGGCGCGGGATCCGCGGGATCGGGGGTGGTGGTGCTGTCAGCCATGAGGCCGTCTCCTTCGAAAGGATCCAGCGCACCCTGGGTCCACGTGGTCATCGTCCTGGGGGACGGAAGTCTCCGGCCCTCGCCAGGCGCTGCTCCCGAGGGGAGCGCAGCGTGTCGATGGAGGAGCCGACTCGGTCGCGACGGACGCGTCACCGGTGCTCCGGCGCATCGACGCCGGGAGGTTCCCCCACCCGGTACGGAGCAGGAGAGTGCCGCGGTCAGTATGGCACAGCGGGACCCTCGGAACGGGGTGCGTGTCACGCGGGCAGGGAGGACCATGGTCCTCATGGGCGCGCCGCGGTGCGCCGTACGGTCGTCATGGCGTCCCCGTCGTCCCCCTCGACTTGGAGCATTCATGGAAGCCCTCGATCTCGCCCGGTGGCAGTTCGGCATCACCACCGT
This sequence comes from Brachybacterium sp. NBEC-018, assembly GCF_024860185.1. Taxonomy (NCBI): domain Bacteria; kingdom Bacillati; phylum Actinomycetota; class Actinomycetes; order Micrococcales; family Dermabacteraceae; genus Brachybacterium; species Brachybacterium sp. NBEC-018. The sequence goes on along the minus strand of NZ_CP100650.1, from coordinate 2,334,196 downwards.
CTACCACTTCCTCTTCGTCCCGCTCACGATCGGCCTCTCGCTGCTCGTCGCGGTCATGCAGACGTTCTCCGTGTTCGCGAAGGACCCGGACCGCAAGGACGCCTGGACCCGCATGACGAAGTTCTTCGGCTCCCTGCTCGTGCTGAACTTCGCGATCGGCATCGCCACGGGCATCGTGCAGGAGTTCCAGTTCGGCCTGAACTGGTCGGAGTACGCGCGCTACGTCGGGGACGTGTTCGGCGCGCCGCTCGCCCTCGAGGGGCTCGTCGCATTCTTCCTCGAGTCGGTGTTCCTGGGGCTGTGGATCTTCGGCTGGAACAAGCTGCCGGAGAGGATCCATCTGCTGACGATCTGGGCGGTCGCCCTGGGCACCACGTGCTCGGCCTACTTCATCGTGGCCGCGAACTCCTTCATGCAGCACCCCGTGGGCGCGACCCTGAACCCGGAGACCGGCCGCGCGGAGCTCGACTCGCTCTGGGCGGTGCTCACGAACGTCACCACGCTCGCGGCCTTCCCCCACGTGATCGCGGGCGCCTGGCTCGTCGCCGCCGCCTTCGTCACCGGCATCGCCTCCTGGCACATGGTCAAGCACCACCGCGCCGCGGACGACGCGGGCCGGGACACCGAGGAGGGCTCGCGCCAGCACGAGCTCGCCCGCGGCCTCTACCGGCCCACGGTGCGCTTCGGCGTGCTCGCCATGGTCCTCGCCGCGATCGCCCTGGTGGTCTCCGGCGACCAGCAGGCGCAGATCATGTTCAAGCAGCAGCCGATGAAGATGGCCTCCGCCGAGGCGCTGTGCGAGACCGAGACCGGCGCCTCCTTCTCGATCCTCACCGTGGGCGGGCCCGACGCCTTTGCCCAGGACTGCTCGAGCATCACCCACCTCATCGAGGTCCCCTACGTGACCTCCTTCCTGGCCACCCACACCTTCGACGCGACCCTCCAGGGCGTCGACGAGCTCAACGCCCAGGCGCAGGAGGAGTTCGGCTCGACGGTCACCGACATCCACGGGAACCAGGTCACCGCGGAGTACCGCCCCAACCTCTTCGTCACCTACTGGTCCTTCCGCCTGATGATGGGTCTCGCGGCCTTCAGCGGCGTCGTCGCGCTGTGGGCGCTGTGGGCCACGCGGAAGGGCCGCACCACCGGCTCGCGCGCCTTCCAGTGGTTCACCGTGCTCGCGATCCCCATGCCGTTCTTCGCGAACTCCGCCGGCTGGGTGTTCACCGAGATGGGACGCCAGCCCTGGGTGGTCCACCCCAACCCCGACGACCCGACCGTGCGGCTCATGACGCTCCAGGGGGTCTCGAGCCATCCCGCGGGCTGGGTGGTGGCGAGCCTGATCGCCTTCACGCTCGTCTACGGCGTCCTCGCGGTCGTGTGGTTCCTGCTCATCCGGCGCACCGCGCTCCAGGGCGCCCCGCTTCCCCACCGCGACCCGGGCACGGGGCAGCTGGACACGCCCGTGCTCTCCTTCGACTACTGAGAACGGAAGGACGACCGCCATGGACCCCCTCCTCGCCCCCACCGGCCTCCAGATCGCCTGGTTCGCGCTCATCGCCCTCCTGTTCGGCGTGTACTTCGTGCTCGAGGGCTTCGACTTCGGCGTGCAGATGAACGTGGGCACCCTCGCCCGCGACGACCACGAGCGCCACACCCTGCTGAGCACCATCCACCCCGTCTGGGACGGCAACCAGGTGTGGATCATCACCGGCGCCGCCGCGATCTTCGCCGCCTTCCCCGAGTGGTACGCCACGCTCTTCTCCGGCTTCTACCCCGTCCTGCTGCTCCTGCTGTTCTCGCTGATCGTGCGCGTGGTCGCCTTCACCTACCGCGACGCGCGGCCCGGGGACGCGTGGCGCCGCGCCTGGGACGGGATCCACGTCGCGACCGGCTTCCTGCCCCCGTTCCTCTGGGGCATCGTGCTCGGCGACGTCGTCGCGGGCGTCGAGATCGACCAGAACCGCTGGGTCGTGACCTCCGCCGCCGGGCTCCTGCAGCCCTTCGCGCTCCTCACCGGGGTGGTGCTCGTGCTGCTCTTCTGGCTGCACGGCTCGCACTACCTCACGCTCAAGCTCCAGGGCGAGCTGCGCGAGCGAGCCCGCCGCCGGGCGCTACTGCTCATGCTCCCCGCCCTCGTGGGCGGCGCCGCGCTGCTGCTCTGGTACCAGCTGGCGTACTCGCACCAGGCGTGGACCTGGGCGCCGCTGCTCGTCGCGGCCCTCGCCCTCGTGGGGACCCTGCTCGCCCAGCGCGGCCGGCGCGAGGGCCTCTCCCTCGTGGGGACGGGCGTCGCGATCCTCGCCGCGGCGGCGACGCTCTTCGGGGGACTGTTCCCCTACGTCATGCCGTCCACGGGCCTCGAGGGCACCGGGCTGACGGTCGCGGGCTCCTCCTCGACCCCGCACACGCTGACCATCATGCTCATCGCGACCTGCATCCTCGTGCCGGTGATCCTCGTCTACCAGAGCTGGGCGTACTGGGTGTTCCGCCATCGTCTGAACGAGGACGGCTCCACCCGCGTCACCGTGAAGCCCCTCGCCGCCCGCCTCGCCGAGGGCCACCGTCGGGCGTTCGAGGCGGAGTGACCACTCCCGCCGAGCCCCCTGCCGACAGCACGGTCGACGCCACGGCGCCGCCCGCCCGTCGCACCCGCGCGCCCCTGGACCCGCGCCTCGTGCGGGAGGTGCGCGCCGCCCGCGGCCACGTGCTGCGCACCGTGCTGCTGGGGCTCGTGCAGGCGGCCTGCGCGATCACCGTCGCCCTCGGGCTCGCGCGGCTCGGCGCGGCCCTGCTGCAGGCCGGCACCCTGCCGACGGCCCTGCCGGGCACGCTCGCCGCCGTCCTCCTCGCGCTCGGCGTGAGGGCGCTCGCGGCAGGGGTCACCGAGCGCTACGGTCACCGCTCCGCGACGGCCACGATCGCGGACCTGCGGCTGCGCCTGGTCTCCCACACGGCGGAGCTCGGCCCCCGGGCCGGAGCGGGGCGCGGGGCCGACGTCGCCTCGCTCGCGACGAGCGGGCTGGAGAAGCTGCGGCCCTATCTCGTGGGCTACGTCCCCCAGCTCCTGCTCGCCGCGACCGTCACCCCGCTGTGCCTCCTCGTGATCGCGCTCCTGGACCCGCTGAGCGCCGTCATCACCCTCGTGACCCTGCCGCTGATCCCGCTGTTCATGATCCTCGTGGGCTCCCTCACCGTGGGCCGCTCCGCCCGGCTCATCGAGGACATGCGCTCGCTGTGGGCGCAGCTGCTGGACCTCGTGGACGGGCTGCCCACCCTGCGCGCCCTGGGCCGCGAGCACGGGCCCGAGCAGACGGTGCGCGCGCTCGGCGACCGCCACCGCGCCTCCGCCCTCGGCTCGCTGCGCTACGCCTTCCTCTCCTCGATGGTGCTCGAGTTCCTCGCGACCCTGTGCGTCGCCCTCGTCGCGGTGAGCATCGGCCTGCGGCTCGTCGCCGGGGAGATGGAGCTCGCCCCGGCGCTCGCGGTGCTCGTGCTCGCCCCCGAGGTGCACCTCCCGCTGCGGAACGTCGGCGCCCGCTACCACGCCTCGACCGACGGCCTCGCGGCGCTCGACGCGACCTTCACGGTGCTCGCGGAGCCCCTGCCCTCCGCAGGGACCCTGCCCGCGCCGGACCTGCGCCGCTCGACACTCGCCCTGCGGGACGTCGCCGTGACCTCCCGCCACGGTCTCGCCCCGGACGGCGCCGAGCTCACCCTGCGCCCGGGCCGCGTGCTCGCGCTCACCGGCGCCTCCGGGACCGGCAAGACCACCGCCGTGCAGGTGCTGCTGGGTCTGCTCGAGCCCGATCGCGGACGCGCCGAGGTGATCGGCCCCGACGGCACCGTGACCGACGTCCGCGACCTGGACCGGCGCAGCTACTGGGACCAGCTGACCCTGCTCCCCCAGCGTCCGGTGCTCCCGCCGGGCACCCTCCGCGAGGTGCTCGCCGCCGCCCGCCCCGGGGCCGGCGCGGAGGAGCTCGAGGAGGCGGCGCGGCACACGGGGCTCGCCCCGGTGATCGCGGCGCGCGGCTGGGACGCGGACCTCGGCCGCGGCGGCCGCGGCCTGTCCCTCGGCGAGCGGCAGCGCCTCTCCCTCGCCCGGGCCCTCCTCTCCCCCGCCCCGCTCGTGGTCCTCGACGAGCCGACGGCCCACCTCGACGGCGGCACGGAGCAGATCGTCCTGGACCTCGTGGACCGCCTGCGCGAGCAGGGACGCACCGTCCTCGTGGTCGCCCATCGTGAGACCCTCCTCGGACGGGCGGACGACGTCGTGTCCCTCGGGACGGAGGTGACCGGATGACCGCGCTGCGCACGGCGGAGCGGGCCCTCGCGATCCCGCGGGGCCGCCTGCTCGCCGCCGTCCTCGCCGCCTCCGCGACCGCCGGGGCCGCCTTCGCCCTCGCCGCGGTCTCCGCTTATCTCGTCACCCGCGCCTGGACGATGCCGCCCGTGCTCGACCTGACGGTCGCCGTGGTCGCCGTGCGCGCCCTCGGCGTCTCCCGGGCGGTGCTGCGGTGGCTGGACCGGATGCTCGCGCACGACGTCGCCCTGCGCGGCGTCGTCTCCCTGCGCGCCACCCTGTTCACGGCGCTCGCCTCCCGCCGCGACGACGCGCTGACCCGCCTGCGCCGCGGCGACCTGCTCACCCGGCTCGGGGACGACGCCCAGGAGCTCGGCGACCACGTGGTCTCCGCGATCGTCCCCGCGCTCGTCGCCGCCGTCATGGCCGTGGTCGCCGTCGTCACGATCGCCCCGATCTCGCCGCTCGGCGCGGCGGCGATGCTGCTGGGTCAGCTCGTCGCGGCTCTCCTCGCCCCCGCCGCCGCGCACCGCGCGGCCCGGGTGCGGGAGGAGGCGGTGGTCGAGGGCCGCGCGGGGGTGGGCACGAGCCTGCTCGAGATCCTCGACGACGCGACCTCCCTGCGGCTCGAGGGCCGGCTCGACGATTCCCTGGCCGGGCTCGCCGCCGCCCAGCGGCGCCAGGACCGCGCCCTGGACCGCGCCGCCCTGCCCGCCGCCCTCGCGACGGCCGCCGTGCCGCTCGCGATCGCGCTGACCGTCCTCGGGTCCCTGATCGCGGCGGGCGCCGCGTGGACCGCCGGCGCCGCGACCGCCGGGCAGATCGGCGTGCTCGTGCTTCTGCCGCTCTCCGCCTTCGAGGCCGCGACCGCGCTGCCCGCCGCGGCCGCCCAGCACGCCCGCTCCCGCTCCGCCGCCGCCCGCCTCGAGGCCGCGGCCGGTGAGCGCTGGGACGCTGCCCGACCGGAGCCCTCCCGCACCGCCGAGCGCGCGATCACCGCGCCGCTGCGCGCCCAGGGACTCACCGCGGGCTGGTCGGCCGGGGCGCCGGTCGTCCGGGACCTCGACCTCGACCTGCCCGCCGGGTCGCGGCTCGCGGTGCTCGGCCCCTCCGGCAGCGGGAAGACCACGCTGCTGCTCACGCTCGCCGGTCTGCTCGACCCGCTCGAGGGCACCGTCGACGCCGCGGGCGAGGACCCTCGCCAGCAGGTCACGGCCTTCCCCGAGGACGCGCACGTCTTCGCGACGACGCTGCGGGAGAACCTGCGCGTGGTGCGCGGGGACGTGACCGACGAGGAGGCGCGCGCCGCGCTCGCCGCCGTCGGCCTCGCGGACTGGCTGGACACGCTCCCGGCCGGCCTCGACACCCTGCTCGGACCGGACGGCACCACCGTCTCCGGCGGCGAGCGGCGTCGCCTGCTGCTGGCGCGAGCCGTGCTCCGCTCGGGGCCGATCCTCCTGCTCGACGAGCCCACCGAGCACCTCGACGCCGCCCGCGGCGACGCACTGCTGCGCTCCCTGCTCACGCCCGGCGACGAGTCCCTCGTGCCGGCGACGAGCACGGTCGTGGTCGTCACCCATCGGGAGTCGGCGATCCCGCCCGGCACCCCCGTGCTCAGGATCGAGGAGCTCCGATGACCCGCACCCGGATCCAGGACCTCACGAGCGCCGTGCTCGCGGGCGCGGAGCCCGAGGAGCTGCTCGAGCTGCTCGTGCGCTCGGCGCGCACGGACCTCGGGGCGGAGGACGCCCTGCTCGTGCTCGCCGACGGCGCCGGCGGCTGGGTCGTCGAGCTCGCGGACGGCCCCTCCTCCTCCCGTCTGCTCGGCGCATCGGTCCCGCCGGCATCCGGTCTCGGCACCGCGCTGCGCACCGGCTCGGCGGAGGGCGTCGAGTCGATCGCGACCGTGGACCTCGGCTCCGGGATGCTCGCGGTGGACGCCGCGGTGGTCGACGCCGGGGAGCACGGGACCGGCGCCCTGCTGGTGCTCGGCCCGCCGACCACGAGCGGCCCCTCCCGCGCCGGCACCGGCAGCCGGGAGCGGCTCGACGCGCTCGCCGCCCTCGTGGCGCTCACGCTGCGCCTCCCGGACCTCGGCGACGCGGGCGAGCTCGACGACGAGCGCGGCCGCATCGCCCGCGACCTCCACGACCTCGCGATCCAGGAGCTCTTCGCGGTGGGGATGGAGCTCGAGGCGCTCGCCCAGTCGCTGTCCTCCACCGGCGAGCCGCCCAGCAACGCGCGGATCCGCTCGGCGGTCGCCGCCGGGGTCGAGGGGGTCGAGAACGCGGTGGCGCAGATCCGTCAGATCGTGCAGTCCCTGCGCCGCGAGCGCAGCGAGGCGACGCTCGCGGAGCGGCTGCGCCACGAGGTGGGCCTCGCCACGAGCGGGCTCGGCTTCGTGCCGACCCTGCGGATGCCCACGGACCCTGCGGAGCTGGACCGCATGCTCCCCCGGGAGATCGCCGAGGACGTGGTCGCCGTGGTGCGCGAGTGCCTCGCCAACGCCGCCCGGCACGCCCATGCGAGCGCGGTCGCCGTCTCGGTCAGCGTCATCGAGGAGGGGGTGGACCGCGTCGTCCAGGTCAACGTCTCGGACAACGGCCGCGGGATCGACCCGTCGGTGCGCCGCCGCAGCGGGCTCGCGAACATGTCCTCGCGGGCGCGGCGGCACTCCGGCTGGGTCGACGCGATCAGCCTTGAGCCCGGCACGATGATCTCGTGGCGGGTGACGCTGCCCCCGGAGGACTGAGGAGGGGCGGGTACCGCTCCGTCGGGCTCAGCGCCAGCCGGCGCGGCGCCGGGCGGCGACCATGGCGACGACCTGGGTGCGGCGCTGCATGCCGAGGGTCTGCAGGATCACCGTGATCCGGTTCTTCACCGTCTTCTCCGCGATCCCCAGCTGCTCGGCGATCTCCCGGTTCGAGTGGCCGTCGCCGATGAGCTCGACGATCCGGCCGTCCGACGGCGACAGCTCCGGCTCCTCGCGCTCGTGACCGGCGGGCCAGATGCTCTGCCCGCCGTGCACCGCGAGGATCGCGTCGACGATCTCCTGGGAGCGGGCGGACTTCAGCACGAGCCCGGCCGCGCCGCTCTCGCGGGACTCGCGCACGGCCGCGTCGTCGTCGAAGCTCGTGAGGACGAGCATCGTCTGCTCGGGCTCGACCTCCCGGGCGCGGCGCATGACGTCGAGCCCGGTGCCGTCGGGCAGCTGGAGGTCCACCACGAGCACCTCGGGGCGGATCGCGGGCAGGCGACGGTTCGCCTCGGCGACCGTGGACGCCTCCCCCACCACCTCGAGCCGGGGGTGGGAGGAGATGACGGTGACGATGCCGCGCCGCACCACCTCGTGGTCGTCCACGATCATGACGCGGATCGGGGGCGTGGTGTCGTCGACGGCCACGGGCTTCCTCTCCTCGGCGGGACCGGGTGCTCCTCGCGGGCTCCCGTCAGGGATCGCCGCAGATGAGCGGCCTACCGGGTCACGATATCAACGGTGCGGCCGCCGATCGCGGGCGTCCCGCCCGCAGCGTCGCGGCGGCGAGCGGGACGAGCGCCACGAGGCCGATCACCGCGAGGACGGAGAAGCTGCTCGCGGCGAGCAGCGACCCGGACGCGAACGCCGCGACCGCTCCGCAGAGGTTCGACAGCGCATCGACCCCGCCCTGGGCGGAGGCCCGGGAGCGCAGCGGCACGGCGCCGCTGAACAGGGCCGAGCCGGAGACGTTGACGAAGGACCATCCGACGCCGAGCAGGGCGAGGGAGAGGGCGATCCCTCCGAGCGCGTCCGGTCGGAGCGCCCCGACGAGCAGCGAGAGGGCGAGGACCCCGGTCCCGATCCCGATCGCGGCGCGATGCCCCAGGCGGTCCGCGACGATCCCGACGAGCGGCGCGAGGGCGTACATGCCGGCGATGTGCAGGCTGATCGTCAGCCCGACGACGGTGACCGAGCCGCCGTGATGGACCAGGTGGACCGGCGTCATCGTCATGATCGCGACCATGACGACCTGGGCCGTGAGGATCGCGAGCACAGCGAGGCGTGCGGTGGGGTTGCCCCGGAGCGCCGCGGCCGCGCGTCGCATCCGGCCGTGCACGGCGGGGGCCACGGCGTCCTCCGCCGCCGCGTCCGGAGCCGGGGCCGCCTCGGCCGGCGTCGTGCGCTCGCCGTGCCGGGCGAGCGTCAGCGGGTCCGGTCGCAGCAGGATCAGAACCAGCAGGCCCGCGAGGGCGAGGCAGGCGGCGGCGGCGATGAGGAAGGCCGCGGCGAACACGTCGAGCCCTGTCACGGCGCCGAGCCACGCCCCGGGCACCCCGAGGTTCGGGCCGAGCACCATGCCCGCCGTCCCCACCCAGACCACGAGGGCGAGCGAGCGCGCCCGGTGCTGCGGTGCCGCGAGGTCCGTCGCCGCGAAACGGGCCTGGAGGCTCACGGCGCTGCCGGCACCGATCAGGAGGAGCCCGGCGAAGAGCGGGACCACGAGCCCTCCCTGGGCGGCCACGACGAGCAGCGCGGCGCCGAGGGCTGCGATCCACCATCCGCTCGTGAGCGCCACCCGGCGACCGCGGCGCGCGGCCAGCGCGCCGAGCGGGAGGCCCAGCAGAGCCGCGCCGAGGGTGCTCGAGGTGCGCGCGAGACCTGCCCAGGCCTCGTCGTCGGTGACCTGTCCCGCGAGCAGCACCCCGATGGAGGGGGCGACGCCCACGCCGATCGTCCCGATCACCTGGGTGAGGGCGAGGACCGTGAGGATCCTGCGCTGCGCGTTGACGTGGGGATCCGTGACCGCCCGCGCCGTCACCGGAGCGCCTCGCGGGCGGCGGCGAGCGGCCCGCGGACGGAAAGCTCCTCCGCTCCGAACGGGCCGCCCTCGGCGATGTGGCCGCGGAGCACGGAGGCGAAGGACTCCGCGTCACCGCTGCGGAGGTGCTCCACGAGCGCTCGGTGCTCGGCGATGATCTCCTCGCATCGCCCGAGAAGACGCTCCCCCGCGGCGAAGAGGAGGAAGCGGTGCCGGTCGGCGAGACGGTCGTAGAGCTCGAGGAGGACCTCGCTGCCGCCGGCCTCGACGAACCCCCGGTGGAAACGGAGCGTGAGGTCGATGAAGGAGCGGAGGTCTCCCGCACGGAACGCCTCCTCCTGCTCCCGGACGGAGCGCTCGAGGGCGCTCGCGTGCGCGTCGCGACGGTCGGGGTGCACCCGGGCCGCGGCGGTCGTCTCGAGGACGAGCCGGGCATCCGCGTGCTCGGCGATCCGTTCCGCGGCGAGGCCGCGCACGAGGGCGCCGCGCTTGGGATAGATGGTGATCCAGCCCTCGTCCTGGAGGCGGCCCAGGGCTGCCCGCACCGGGGTGCGGCTCACGCCGAGCGAGGCGGCGAGGCCGGCCTCGCCGAGCATCTCCCCGGGGCGGTGCTCGCCTTCGAGGATCGCGTCCCTCAGCGTGCGGTACGCGCTCTCTGCGGCGCTGACCTGCTCGTCCATCGCTGTCCCCTCCCTGGTGGACAACTAGGATACATGTTGGATGGCAGGGAGCGCGCGAAGCACCCCGGCTCCACACGTCTGTGACGCTCAAGAATGGTCTGTCGAGTCATCAGTCGATCCGCATTGACATGGGGACTCGGCTCGAAGGGAGTACCCAACGCCATCGGACACGCAAGTTGCCAGGTCACATCCTGTGACCACCTCCTTCGCGGCCAGGTGGAGACGCCGTTCCTGGAAGTCGTCTTCGTCAAGTCACACCCTTCGATGCTGACGGGCTCGATCATGCCTGGACCCGGAAGATGGAGCCCGATGACGAGTCTCAGCCCCTCCCGGTGCCGCGCCGTTCAGGGACTGGGGTGAGCGGCATCGTAGGCCCGGAAGCCGGGCAGCGCCCGCAACAGGGCCGCGACGAGCACCATGATGAGCAGACCACCCAGCAGCGGCGGGAACCACAGCGCGACCGCGGAGGTCAGCAGCCCGGCGTAGAGATCGCCGAGGCGTGGGCCGCTGGTGACCACCACGGTGAACGTCCCCTGCAACCTGCCGCGCATCTCATCGGGTGCTGCGGTGAGCAGCATCGAGGAGCGGAAGATCGCGCTGACCTCGTCGGCGGCCCCGGTGCCCAGGAGCGCGAGCCCGGCGACTGCCAGAGCGACGCCATGGACACCGCTCCACTCGGGCCCCACGGTCCCGGATGCGCGAGTGCTCATGACGAGCAGGACGAGACCGAACAGGGCGATGAGTGCCCCGTAGACGATGACGGCTCCGCCGATCGCGGCTCCGTAGCGGCGGGTGCGCGAGACCGCGCCGGAGAACAGGCTGGCGAGGAAGGTGCCGACGGCTGCGGCGGCGGTGAGGAGACCGACCGTGGTCGGCCCGCCGCCGATGACGACCGCTCCCGCAGCGGGCAGGAGCACATAGGGTCGGCCGAGCGTCATCGCGATGATGTCCACGAGGAACCCCGCGCGGATGTTCGGGGCGTTGCGCAGGAAGCGCATCCCGTCGGCCAGGGACTTCAGGCCGGGCCTGGCGACGGCGACCAGAGGGGGCATCCTGGGCAGGGTGATGATGCCGAGGAACGCGGCAGCGAAGAGGACGACGTCGACGAGGAACGTCAGGGGCAGGCCGATGAGCGCGGCGAGCACGCCGGCCAAGGCGGGGCCGGCGGTGAGCTGGATGCCCTGGGAGATGCCTCCGAGCGCTGCCGCCGACGGCACCAGATGCGCGGGCAGGATCCTCGGGTAGCTCGACATCCTGGTCGCACCATTGATGGTCGCGGCGATCGAGTTGATGGTCGCGGCGACGTAGTACGGGAAGACGTCCCATACACCGCCGTCGGTCGGATGGATCATGTGCACGATGGCGAAGGCCGCGATCGCCGCCGTGGAGAGCCAGCCGACGATCGTCGCGACGATGAGCACCCGGCGGCGGTCGAAGGCGTCGGCGAGCATGCCGCCCCACAGTCCGGCGACCACCATCGGCAGCAGCGCGATGCCGCCGACGAGCGACACGGCGAGAGTGGAGCCGGTCAGGGCGTAGATCTGCAGGCCCACCGCGACCACGGTCAGCTGTGCGCCGATCCCCGAGATCGTCATGCCGATGTAGAGGCGGGCGAACGCCGGGGACTCCCGGATCGGGGCGAGGTCGACGAAGTGCCGCCTCGCCGTCATCGAACGGCCTCGCACGTAGCGGTCACGGCGCGGATCACTCCTGGCCTGTGGTCGCTGCGGCGGACGGGCCGTTCCCGGACGCGCGGGAGCGCGCGGCCTGCTCGTCCAGGACTCCGGTGAGATGGGACCGCGCCAGGCTGAACGCCGCCTCCCCGTCGCCGCGGGAGATCGCCTCGAGGATTGTGGCGTGCTCGTCGACGAACGATGCCATCGGTCGGGGCGAGGAGGCCTCACGGATGGTGTGCTCGGTGTCGTCGGCCAGGGGACTGTAGAGCTGGGTGAGCACGGGGTTGTGGGCTGCGAGGACCACGCCGCGGTGGAAGCGTGCCGACAATGGCGCCAGGGTGTCGATGTCCCCGCTGGTCGCCGCCGCGTGGGATCGCGCGAGCACGTCGGCGAGCTCGTCGATCTCCGCACGTGTGACGTGGGCGGCGGCGAGCTCGGCGGCCTGCGCCTCGATCGCGAGTCGCGCCTCGAGCAGGTGACGCAGCTCCTCGCCGTCGAGGAATCGCGCCAGGACGGCGTCCAGCTCGTGGGAGGCGCGGACGAACGTGCCGCTGCCCTGGATCGTCTCCAGCATCCCGACGTGCACGAGCGCCTGCACGGCCTGGCGCAGCGTGACCCGGCTGACCTCGTACTCCTCCAGCAGCTCCGCCTCCAGCGGCAGCTTCGATCCCACGGGCCACCTCCCGCTGCCGATGGCGTGCTGGAGGTTCTGGATGACCTGCTGCACCAGCGCGGACCTCCGCGGTGGTCTCGGGGCCTTCTGCGGTGCGCTCGTCATGACGCCCTCCTGGAGTGCTGCGACACACGGGTTGTTATAGGGATGCCCTTTAGTCTAGCATCGCGCCAAAAGGGATGTTCTTATGTTCTTTGGAGGTCACATGCGTCCCCTCATGATCTTCCGCGGATGGAGCCTGCCCAGCTGCTACGCCGCCATGCTGGTGATCGGCCTGCTCATGTCCGTCTACGGACCACTCGTCACCGTCCTCCAGGGACAGTTCGAGCTCAACGCGGCCACCGTGGGCACGGCGCTCGGCACCCAGTCCTTCGCCGCCGTCATCGGGGTCCTCGTCGCCCAGCCTGTCCTGCGAGCACGCGGCAACCGACAGACGATCTCGGCCGCCATGGCGCTGATCGCCACCGGCGGCGTCATCATCGCCGCCGCGCCGACCTGGCCGCTGCTGCTCGTCGGCACCACGGTCGCCGGCCTCGGGTTCGGCGGCGTCGACTCGATGATCACGCAGCTGATCCTCGTCGGATCCGGTGCGAAGGGCCCGGGGCGGGCGAACATCGCCCACGCCTGGTTCGGCATCGGCACCGTCGCGGGCCCTGGCCTGGTCTACCTCGTCGGGCCGGAGAACTACCGGTGGATCTTCGCCGGCGCCGCGGCCCTCATGGTGCTCGCGCTCCTGGGCACGACCAGGCTCGAGCCGCGCCCCACCCCGGCCGAGGTCACCACCGCCGCGCACCCGGACGTCACTGCGCCGCCGCGCAGGCCCACGCTGTTCGTGATCATCATCGCGACATTCTTCGCCCTCTACCTCACCCACTTCGCCGTCCAGGCCGGGATCGGCAACTGGTCACCGACCGTCCTGCAGGAGCAGTCCGGCCTCGAGGCCCCGACCGCGACCTTGTTCGTCACAGGGTTCTGGGCCGCGATGGTCCTCGGCCGATTCGCCGCAGCCGCACTGGCCCCTCGCTTCGCCGCGGGCACGCTGGTCACGATCAGCTCGCTGGGCCTCACGGCCGCCGTCGCGGCGACGCTCCTTCCCGCGGCAGCACCCTGGGGATTCGTGGTCGCGGGCCTGTTCCTCGGGCCGATCTTCCCCACCGGGATGGCCTGGCTGACCCACCGCGGGTACGGCCGCGGCAACAGCTTCGCCTACGTCATCGCCGGCTCCATGCTCGGCATGGCCTTCACCCCCAGCCTCGTGGGCTGGATCATCGAGGACCAGGGCAGTCATACCGCTCCGCTCGTGCTGCTGATCATCGCTGTGCTCGTGCTCGCCTCGAGCGCCGCGCTGGTCACGCTTCTCGCCCGAGCCCGGCGGAGCGAGGCAGGAGCAGAGCCGGCAGACGCTCGCGACGACGCTCTCGTCGAGGGCTGAGCCCCTGTATCGAGCACGAGGAGAAGACACCATGGCGTGGACACGATTCGCCGGGACCCTGATCGACCAGCGCGAGGTCACCGAGAGCATCTTCCGAGCCGACTTCGAGATCAGCACCGACGCGCCCGGGCACGAGTACGCGCCCCTGCCCGTCGGGGACGAATCCGTGGGCCTCTACTTCGCCCGAGACGGGGCTCTCCTGGAAACGCGTGCCTCGACCGCGCCCGGCGCTCACGGCGGGTGGGAGACGGTCGAGGACGAGGCGAGCCTGGGACGGCGCAACCTGACCGTGCGCGCCTTCGATCCATCCACCGGCGTGATGTCCATCGACGTCGCCCACCATGCCTCCGGGGCGGCCATCGAATGGTTCGACAGCGCCCGACCGGGCTGGCAGGTGCTCATGGCCGGGGCGAGGTCGTGGCACCGTCCGCCATCCGAGATCTCGGGACGACTCTGCCTGATCACCGACCTCGCCGGGCTCCCCGCCCTGGCGTGCATCCTCGAGGACACCGACCCGCGCATCGGGGTGACCGCGGTCGTCGAGGTGCTGTCCCCTGGCGACCTCGACTACCTGCCACATCATCCGCGCCTGGACCTCGTCCCGCTCATCGGCACCGGAAACGGCGTCACGCCCAGCCGCCTGACCGACCACGTCCAGCAGATGCTGGACCTCGAGACGGCGGCATACCGCTGGATCGCGGCCGAGGCAGCCCAGGTACGCCACCTCAAGAAGCGCCTCCGAGGACTCGGGGTCGACAAGGCCCATTGCGTGGCCGTCGGCTACTGGACCGACGGGACGCACTGGGCGGGTGGGCACCGCCCCTGACCGGTAGCGGCCCCAGCGGCCACTGGACCCGCCGCGCCGAGACGGTCCGCAGAGAGCGACCGAGGCTTCAGCGTGCTCGTTGGCAGCGCGGGCAGAAGTGGCTCGAGCGGCCGGCGAAGGCACGGCGGCGGATCGCCGTCCCACAGCGGGGGCACGGCTCCCCCTCCTTGCCGTAGGCGGCGAGGGAGCGCGCGAAGTAGCCGCTGCGGCCGTCGACGTTCACGTACAGCGCGTCGAAGCTCGTGCCGCCCACCGCGAGGGCGCGGCGCATGACGGCGGCGGTCTCCCGCAGCAGGGCGTGGGCGGTGCGCTGGGAGAGCGCCGTGCCCGGGGTGTCGTCGCGCACGCGCGCGGCCCAGAGCCCCTCGTCCGCGTAGATGTTGCCGATCCCGGAGACGAGCGCCTGGTCTAGCAGCAGCGCCTTCACCGGTGCGCGGCGGGCGCGCATCCGTCGGGCCACCTCGGGGAGGTCGATCGCGGGGTCGAGGAGGTCGCGGGCCACGTGCGCGGCGGCCTCGGGCAGCAGGGCGTCCGGGCTGCCCTCGCCGGCGGGGAGACCGTCCGGGGCGGGGACGAGCGGGCTCGCCCAGAGCCCGCCGAAGAGCCGCTGGTCCACGAGGTCGATGCGGGAGCCGTCCTCGAGGGAGAGCGAGACCCGGCGGTGGCGGAGCGGATCGGAGGCCGGTCCCTCGGAAGCCCCTCGTGCCGGGGTCAGGCTCTCCCCCGTGGTGAGGCGGAGCTGGCCGCTCATGCCGAGGTGCGCCATCAGCGCCTCGCCGGTCTCCGCGCCGTCCGGCCCTCCGCCGTCCGACACCGCACCGTCGGGCGTCGGCCCGTCGGCCGTCGTCCCGTCGGCTGTCGTCCCGTCGGCCAGGCGCAGCCACAGGAACTTCCCGCGGCGCACGACGGCGCTGATCCGGGCGCCGAGCAGCACAGCGCGCAGACGGCCCTCCCCGCCGCTCTGGCGGCGCAGGCTGCGGGCGTCGAGCACCTCGAGCCCCGTGATCGTGCGGCCCACCGAGCGCTCGGCGAGACCGCGACGCACCACCTCGACCTCGGGCAGCTCCGGCATGCGCGGTCCCGGCTCAGCCGCGCGGGATGAGCGTCTCGCCGCGCTCGGCGAGGATCGCCCGCACCGCGTTCTGGGCGGCCGCGAGCTCGGCGTCCTTCTTCGAATGGCCCTCGCCGCTCGCGGAGACCACGCCCTCGACGCTCACCTGGGCGGTGAAGGTCTTGTCGTGCTCGAGGCCGGTCTCGGTGATCCGGTAGACAGGGGTGAGCCCGGAAGCCGCGGCGATCTCCTGGAGACGGGACTTGAAGTCGTAGCTCGACTCGAGGAACTCGTCGGAGTCCAGCAGCGGGGACATGAGGTCCAGCACGAAGCGGCGCGAGACGTCCTGCCCGCAGGCGAGGTGCACGGAGCCGATGACGGCCTCGGTGGTGTCCGCGAGGATCGAGACCTTGGCGCGGCCGCCGGAGAGGTCCTCGCCGCGGCCGAGCTTCACGTACTCCCCCAGGTGCAGCCGGCTCGCGATCACGGCGAGCGCGCGGGCGCTCACGGTCGCGGCGCGGCGCCGGGCGAGGTCGCCCTCGGGCAGGCTCGGGTGGTCCGCGTAGAGCTTCTCGGTGACGGCGAGCTGGAGCACCGCGTCGCCGAGGAACTCGAGGCGCTCGTTGTGCGGGATGCCGTCGTTCTCGTAGGAGTAGGAGCGGTGGGTGAGCGCGAGGTCCAGCAGGCCGGACTCGCGCAGATCCGCCGCCTGGCCGCCGTCGAGCGGGAGCGCGTCGATCAGGCCCTGGGGGTCGGCGGCCTCGGTGGAGCGTCGCCGACGGCTCATCGCTCGTCGTCCTCGAAGAAGCCCTCGAGGGCGGCGAAGCGGTCGTCGATCACCTCGTGGTGGTGCTCGGGGTCGTCCTCCATGCGGAAGCCGCAGGTGGGGCACAGCCCCGGGCAGTCGGGACGGCACAGGGGACGCTCGTCGGCGTCGACGGCGAGCGCGTCGCGCACGAGAGGGTTGAGGTCCGCGGTGTCGTCGTCGGCGAGGAGCACGGAGTCCTCGCGGTCGGCGGCCTTGACCTTCTGCGGGTAGAGGAACAGCTCGTCGAGGCGGGAGGAGAACTCCTGCTCGACGGGGTCCAGGCACCGGGAGCACTCCCCCACGAGGTGGGCGCCGACGGTGCCGTGGGCGTAGATCCCCTCGACGACGGACTCGAGCTCCACGTCGATGAGGAGGTCCGCGCCCTCCTCGGGCTGCATGGCGGGGCCCAGGTCGTCGCGCGCGGGAGCGGGCACGGTGCGCTCCACGTGGCGGTGGGAGCCGGTGCGGCCCACGAGGTCGACGGCGTCCAGGCGCAGTCCGGGCGCGAACTCGGGCTCGCGTGCGGCGGGGGTGGCAGGCGTGGTGGGCATGGGATTCAGGATACGCGGGAGGCGGCGACGAGTGCGTCGAGGGCGGGCGCCGGGAGCATGTCGGAGACGTCACCGCCGAGGGCGTGCACCTCCCGCACGAGGCTCGAGGAGATGTGCGCGAGATCCGCGGCGGTGAGCAGGAAGACGGTGTCGATCTCCGCGAGGTGGCGGTTCATCCGCGCCATCGGCTCCTCGTAGGCGAGGTCGATCTGGGAGCGGAGCCCGCGCACCACGGCATGGGCCCCTGCCTCGCGGCAGAAGTCGACGAGCAGACCGCGGCCCAGGGTCCTCACCTCGCAGCGCTCGGCGAGCCCGTCGGCCGCGAGGGTCTCGCGGATGACCCGCTGGCGGGTCTCGAGGTCCAGGAGGTTCTTCTTGCCGGGGTTGTGGCTCACGGCGATCACGACGGAGTCCGCGAGGGCGGCCGCGCGGCGCGCGAGGTCCAGGTGGCCCAGCGTGAAGGGGTCGAAGGATCCGGGGAGGACGACCGTGCTCATGGCCCCCACTCTAGGGGCCGAGAGCCACCGCGGAGGCCCGCTCAGGCCGGGGTGAGGGCGGCGTGGTGGGTGCCGTCCTCGGCGATGCCCTCGATCGTGATCTCCCCGCGCAGCCCGGCGAGCGCGCCGGAGCCGCCGCCGGGCACGATCCGGTAGGCGAGGTCCACGTCCTCGCCCTCCATCGTCCCGGACTGCTGCAGCGTGAGGGTGCCGGCGTGGCCGCCGATGGTCCCCTCGAACACCTCGAGCGCCACGTAGCCGGCGCTGCCCGCCTCGGGGTCCCCCGCGGTGAGCATGACGCCGCGGCTCGTGCCCTCGATGCCGCCGTGCCAGGTCTTCACGAGGTCGAAGCGGCCGGTGCCCTCGAGCAGCGGGTCGCCGGGCACCATGGAGACGGTGAAGGTCGCCGAGACGGGCGCGGCCGGCTCGATGGGGCTGTCGCTGGTGCTCATCGGGTCTCCTGGTGGGGGGCGGTCTCGTCGGACCCGGTCATCCTCGCACCGGCGGTGTGTTCGGAGGCGAGGATCGCGTAGGTCGCTCCGTCCATCCAGCGGCCGGAGCGGTGCAGGGAGTCCTCGCGGTGCAGGGCCTCCAGCCGCATGCCGATCTTCTCCATGACGCGGCGGGAGGCGGTGTTGACGGCGAAGCACTCGGCGACGACGCGGCGCACGCCGAGACCGTCGACCGCGACGTCGAGCAGGGCCGCGGCGAGCTCGGTGCCGATCCCCTCGCCCTGCCGGCCCGGGTCGACGGTCCAGCCGAGCTCGGCGAGGGTCCCGCGGGCCTGCTCGGCCACGTCGGACTGGCCCCAGGCGTCCTGGACCTTGATCATGCCGGTCGCGACGATCACCCCGTCCCGCTCGGCGACGAGGGTGCTCGCGAGGCGGCTCGGCTCGTCCCACCAGTCCTGCATCGCCGCGAGGTCCGCGGGGCGGGTGGTCGTGTACTCCTGCACGTCCTCGCGCCCGTACCAGGGCCAGATCGCGGCGGCGTCCTCGGGGCGCGCGGGGCGCAGGACGAGGTGGGCGGTGCGCAGGGGCCAGTCGAGATCGGCGAGGACGGGGTGGGCAGGAGGCGTGTCGGTCACCGGCTCAGGGTAGGCCCGGGGGTGCCGGCGCGGCGGCATCGACCGAGGTGACGCCGCCCTCGTCGCAGGGGTCGGCGACCGCCTCGATCGCGAGATGGGGGCGGCTGCCGGGTCGCAGCGCCCCACGGATCCTGGCGAGCGCCCCGGGCAGCGCCGCGGGGTCGAGGTGGATCAGCGAGTACCAGGCGAGGATCCCGCCGTACCCGCCGTCGGGCCCGGGCACGCCCGGGAGGTCGTCGACACCGCCGAGGCGCACGTCGACGTCCGGCCGGCGAGCCCGCGCGATCTCCACGAAGGCCGGCACCGGGTCGATCCCGCGCACCTCGTGACCGCGGTCGGCGACAGAGGCGCGCCGGAGACGGGGTCAGGCGAGCGGCGGGTTCAGCCGCGCCACGGCCTCCTCGTAGCTGCCGCGCACCTCGGCGAGGCGCAGCGGCTCCACGTGCCGCACGAGGATCTCGCGGGAGGCACGCGGATCCGCGGGTTCCGCCTCGAGCAGGGAGACGACCTCGTCCGCGAACGCGTCGAGGTCCATGGCGCCGGGGCTGTCGCGGTGGCCGGGCATGAGATCGGTGCCGACGGCCGGCGGCACGAGCTCGATCATCTCGATGCCCGCCGGCGCGAGCTGGAGGCGCAGGGACTCGGTGAGCTGGTGCACCGCGGCCTTCGTGGCCGTGTAGGTGGGCGTCGCGCGCATCGGCACGTGGGCGAGGCCGGAGGTGACGGTCATGATCGTGGCGTCGCCCCGGGCGCGGAAGTGCTCCTGGACGGCGGCGATCAGACGGATCGTGCCGAGCAGGTTCGTCGTCACGGCGCGCTCGGCGGTCGCGAGCGCCGTGGCGGTGTCGGACCAGTCCTCCGCCTGCATGATCCCGGCCATCGTCACGAGCACGTCGAGCCCCGGGTGGCGGTCGATCACCTCGGCGACGGCGTGCTCGATGCTGCGGGGATCGGCGACGTCGATCTCGACCGTGTCGAGCCCCGGGTGCTCCCGGGCGATCCGTTCCAGGAGGGCGGTCCGACGGCCGCCGACGATCACGGTGCTGCCACGCTCCCGCAGGCGCAGGGCGAGGGCGAGGCCGATGCCGCTCGTCGCGCCGGGGACGAGGATCGTGTGGCCGCTGAGGTTCGCTCGAAGTGTCATGACCTCAGCGTGGGCCCGGCGAGCGTGGCGCTCCAGGCCGCGCCGATCGGGGGATCCGCGATCCCTGGATACGCCCCGGCCGCCCTGCGATGCTTCGGGGATGGACCGACCCGCCCTCGCCGCCTTCCTCGTGCAGCACCGAGCCGACCTCCGCCCGGAGGACGTCGGGCTGCCCGCGGGCGCCCGCCGCCGCACGGCGGGACTGCGCCGCGAGGAGGTCGCCCTGCTCGCGGCGATGTCCGTCGACTACTACACGCGGCTCGAGCAGAGGCGCGGGCCGCAGCCGAGCCCTCCGCTGCTCGCCGCGCTCGCCCGCGCCCTGCGCCTCACCGACGACGAGCGCGACTACCTCTTCCGGGTGGCGGGACACCCCGCGCCGGACCGCTCCTCCCCGCAGGGGCACGTCGCCCCGGGTCTGCTGCGCGTGCTGGACCGGCTCACCGACACGCCCGCCCTGATCATCACCTCCCTCGGGGAGACGCTCGTGCAGAACGAGCCGGCCCGCGCCCTGTTCGGGGACACGGACCACCTGCGCGGCCCCGAGCGCTCCGCGATCCACCGCTGGTTCGCGGACCCCGCCTCCGGTCGCAGCGCCTACCCGGCCCGGGACCATGCCCATCAGGGTCGCCTCCAGGTCGCCCAGCTGCGCGCCGCCTACGGCAGGGAGGCCACCCGCGCCCGCGCCGCGGAGATGGCCCGCGACCTCACCGCACGCAGCCCCGAGTTCGCCCAGCTGTGGGAACGGCAGGAGGTGGGGCACCGCTTCGAGGACCGCAAGACCGTCGTGCACCCGCAGATCGGGGAGATCGACGTGGACTGCCAGGCCCTGTTCACCGAGGACGAGTCCCAGGTGCTGCTCGTGCTCACCGCGCCACCCCGCTCGGAGGCCGCGAGCCGGCTCGCGCTGCTCGCGGTGATCGGCAGCGAGGATCCGCTCACAGCGGAGCCCGGTGTGCGCCGGGACACGGGATCGTAGGCTCGGTGCATGGACGCCATCGAGCCGATCGACGCCGCCGGCCCCTCGGCCAGCACCGGTCCGTCGCACGCCACCGAGCCGCTGCTGCGGGAGCTCGTCGGCGCGGTGCTGCGCGAGGAGCGCCTCCGGCAGGGCCGCACCCTCGCCCGTCTCGCCGCCGCGAGCGGGGTGAGCATGCAGCACCTGAGCGACGTCGAGCGCGGCCGCAAGGACCCCTCCTCCGAGGTGCTCGCCGCGATCACCGGCGCCCTCGGCCTCAGCGTCTACGAGATCGGCGACCGGGTCGCCGCGCTCCGCCGCTCCCCCGCCGCCCTGCGCGTCCTCGACCTCACCGCCGCCGGTCGCCGGGAGCTGCCGCTCCCGGGGCCGACGGCCGCGTCCCCCGGCGCCCTGGCCACCGGTCCGGTGCTGCTCAGCGTCGCCTGAGCACCGTGTCCGCGAGGCCGTAGTCCACGGCCGCCTGCGCGTCGAGCACCCGCTCCCGCTCGAGGTCCTCACGGACCTGCGCGAGCGGACGGCCGCTGTGCTCGGCGAGCACCGTCTCGAGATCGCGCCGCACGCGCTCGACCTCCTGGGTCGCGAGGATGAGGTCCGGGATCGCGCCGCGGCCGCTCGCCTCGAGCGGGTGCAGCACCACCCGGGCGTGCGGGAGCACCGAGCGCAGCCCCGGGGTGCCCGCGGCGAGCAGCACGACGGGCGCCGCGACCACCTGGCCGATGCAGGTCACCGCGACCGGGCAGCGCACGTAGGCGAGGGCGTCGTGGATCGCGAGGACGGCCTGCGCGTCGCCGCCCTCGGAGTTGAGGTACAGCTGGATCGGCTGCCCGGGGGCGTCGTTCTCGAGGTGGAGGACCTGGGCGATGATCGTGTTGGCGACCCCGTCGTCCACTCCCGTGCCGAGGTAGACGATGCGGTCCGAGAGCAGGCGGGAGAAGACGTCCGCACTGCGCTCGGTCCCGCTGACGGTGCGCTCGATGACGCTGGGGATCGTGTAGGAGCTCATCGGGACACCCCGCTCGGGCGGGCCGGGCCGCCGAAGGGCAGGAGCTCGGCGAGGGAGCCCAGCACGTGGTCGGCGAAGCCGTACTCGACGGCCGCCTGCGCCTCCCAGATCCGGTCCCGCTCCGAGTCCCGGGCGATCGTCTCGCGGCTCTGCCCGGTGCGCTCCGCGGTGAGGTCCAGCAGCAGGTCCCGGCCGCGCCGCAGGTCCTCCGCCTGGAGCTCGATGTCCGCGGCGCTGCCGCCGAACCCGGCCGACCCCTGGTGCATGAGCACCCGCGCGTGCGGGAGCACGTACCGCTTGCCGGGGGTGCCGTGGGTGAGCAGGAACTGGCCGGCGCTGTAGGCCATGCCGAGGGCGACGGTGCGCACGTCGCACGGGACGAGGTCCATGAGGTCGCCGATCGCGAGCATCGCGGGGACCAGGCCGCCCGGGGAGTTGATCAGCAGGGTCACGTCCCGGGTGGGGTCCTCGGCGGCGAGGAGCACGAGCTGGGCGCACAGCTGCGCGCCGTTGTCCTGCTCGAGCTCCCGGTCCAGCAGCAGGATCCGCTGGTGCAGGAGGCCGGCGGCGGTGCGCTCGGCGAGGGCGGTGGGCGGCGGGGTCTCGGTCTCGGCGGTGAGGGCGGGTGTCGATGTCATGCCCCCGAGCCTGCTCCGCCGGTCGGGCCGACGGGGCGCTCTCCGTCCTGCGCTGATCCGTCGTGCGCTGATCCGCCGTCCGCTGATCAGCGGCCGGCGGAGGAGCGCGCGGCGGGTGCCGTGCCGGCGACATCCCGGCGATCGGTGTCCCGGCGTGCGGCGTCCCCGCGCGCCGCGTCCCGGCGCGCGGCGTAGGCGGCCGGGGTGAGGCCCGTGATCGCGTGCACGTCCCGGATGAAGTGCGACTGGTCGAACCAGCCGAGGTCCGCGGCGATCGTCGCGGCGGGGCGGGGGTCCCCGCGGTCGATCGCGGCGAGCGCGTCCATGACGCGGGCGCGCACGAGCATCCGCTTGGGCCCCACCCCCACGTGCCGGGCGAGCAGACGCTGGAGGGTGCGGGCCGTCATGCCGGTGCGCTCCTGGAGCGCGGCGAGCGAGGTGACCGCGGGGTCGTCGAGCACGTCGAGCACGGCGCGCAGGGTGAGCAGCGCCGAGGTGTCCCGCGGGCCGAGGGCCAGCAGCCAGGCGTCGAGCGCGCCCGCCGCGTCGTCAGCGTCCTCCGGGAGGTCGTCGGGGAAGGGCGGGTCGGTGAACCAGCGCGCGGCGGGGACGGTGCGGTCCCGCAGGGTGCTCACCGCCTCGCTCCGGAAGGCGGCGGTCCCGCCCCGGCGGAAGCGCACGCCGACGACGCTGCCGCGCCCGCTGAGCCGCACGTCGAACACACCCCGGGTGACGGGACCGGTGATCCAGGTTCCGCCGCCGTCGGCACCGCGTCGGATCACGCCCCCGCGCTCGAGCGTGAGGTGCACGCACGGGTCGTCGAGAGTGGCGACGGGGTAGCTCGTGCCCTCCTCGAGGTCCCAGCGCACGGACCAGTAGCGGTCCACCCACGGGGCGAGCTCCACCGACGGGGGCGCGGAGCCGTAGCGGGCGCGCGCGAGGAACTCCTCCGGATGCAGCACGTGGCCGTACATGTGCTCCGGTGTCGCGTTCGTCCCATCGCCGGCGGTGGTCATGGGGGCAGTGTGGCAGGCATGACCACCACCGAGCAGTCCCCCACCCCCGTCGCCCGCCTCGCGATGCTCACCCTCGACGCCGCCGAGGTCGAGCCCCTCGCCCGCTTCTGGGAGGCGGTGCTGGGCTGGCCCGTCGTGGCGCTCACCGAGGACTACGCCATGCTCCAGGGCCCCTCGAACGCGCTGGGCATCGGCCGGATCCCCGACCATGTCGCCCCGACCTGGCCCGACGACGGGCAAAAGCAGTTCCACCTGGACCTCGCGGCCGACGACGTGGAGGCCGCCGCGCAGCGCTGCGTCGAGCTCGGCGCGGTGCGCGCGGATCCTCAGCCCGGGGAGACCTGGGTGGTGCTGCTGGATCCGGCCGGGCACCCCTTCTGCATCTCCGCCGCCGCGAACTGGGGCTGAGCTCCCGGCCGACCTCCCCACGCCGCCGCGCCGCGCGCACTCCCCGCGCACCATGCGCACTCGCGCGGCGCGCTCACTCCCAGGATGGTCCGATTCCGTTCCAGATCGGCGCCTCATCTGGAACGGAATCGGACCATCCGCGGGCGGGTCAGCGGTGAGCGACGTGAGGACGCGCGCGGGCGAGGCGGCGGTGAGCGAGGTCAGGTGGCCGGGCCGCCGTACTGGAGCACGGTCTCGCCGTAGCTCTTGGTGCCGTCGTCCGCCCAGCCCTCGGGCCAGGTGATCGGGCGGGTGCGGCTGCTGCGCTCGATCACCACGAGGGCGTCGTCGGCGAGCGCGGGCCGCAGGGTCACCAGCAGCGCCTCGAGGGTCTGGGTCGGGACGTCGTAGGGCGGGTCGAGGAACACAAGGGTCCACGGCTCGCGGGAGCCCGCCTCCGCGGCGAGCTGGGCGGCGACGGTCTCGGCCCGGCCGGCACGCACCGTGCAGCGCTCCGCGAGGTCCAGCTCCTTCGCGGCCGTCCCCAGCGAGCGGGCGCTCGGCGCGTGCAGCTCGACGAGCAGGGCGTGCGCGGCGCCGCGGGAGAGGGACTCGAAGGCGAGGGCGCCGGTGCCGGCGTACAGGTCCAGCACGCGCGCGCCGGCGAGGGCGTCCCAGCCGTCGAGCCGCGAGAAGAGCGCCTCGCGCACCCGGTCCGAGGTGGGCCGGGTGCCCTTGGAGACGATGCCGGGGATGGTCCGGCCCCCGAGGCTGCCGGAGACGATGCGGGGCACGTCAGCTCCTCTCCACGTCGGCGTCCGCCAGACGGGTCTCGATCGCCGCGGCGAGCACGGGATGGTCGGTGAGATCCGGGTCCGCGGCGACGAGCGGGAAGGCGTCCTCGCGGGCCCGGGCGATGACCTCGCCGTCGCGGATGACGTCGAGGTGCTGGAGCGTGCGGCCCAGACCGGACTGCAGCTCCCCCACGAGGTCGCCCGCGCCTCGGCGGTGCAGGTCGAGCTCGGCGAGGGCGAAGCCGTCGGTCGCCTCGGCCACGGCCTGCAGGTGCTGGGAGGAGACGGAGCCCTGCTCGACCCGGGTGTCGAGGAAGGCGATGCCGGGCGCCTCGCCGCGCCCCACGCGCCCGCGCAGCTGGTGCAGCTGGGACACGCCGAAGCGCTCCGCGTCCAGCACGATCATGGTCGAGGCGTTGGGGACGTCGACCCCCACCTCGATGACGGTGGTCGCGACGAGCACGTCGATCCGGCCGGCGACGACGTCCTCCATGACCTGCTGCTTCTCCTCGGTTCCGAGCCGGCCGTGGAGCACGCCCACGCGGGCGCCGGCGAGCTCGGGGCGGGAGGCGAGGCGGGCGGCGGTCTCGGTGACGCCGCGCGGGGGCGGCAGCGGCTCGCTCCCCTCCGGGTCCGGAGGGGCGGCATCGTCCTCGTCGATGCGCGGGCAGACCACGAACACCTGCCGGCCCGCGGCGACCTCCTCCCCGGCGCGCGCCCACATGCGCTGCTCCCAGCGCGGGAGCGACTCGTGGACGACGAAGCTCGTGACGCCGGCGCGGCGCCCGGGGCTCTCACGGAGGGTGAGCACGTCGAGGTCGCCCACCACGGCGAGCGCGGCGGTGCGCGGGATGGGGGTCGCGGTCATGACGACGACGTGCGGGCTCATGCCGCCCGGCCCCTTGGAGCGCAGGCGGCGGCGATGGTCCACGCCGAAGCGGTGCTGCTCGTCGATGACGACGAGGCCCAGCGAGGCGAACTCGACGGACTCGGTGAGCAGGGCGTGCGTGCCGATGACGATGCCCGCCTCGCCGGAGGTGACGTCGAGGAGGGTGCGCCGGCGCTCGGCGGTGCGCTGGGAGCCGGTGAGCAGGCGCACGGAGGTCGCGTCGGCGTGGCCGTCGAGGCGGCCGGCGGCGGCGAGGTCGCCGAGCAGCCCCGTGATCGTGCGGTGGTGCTGCTCGGCGAGGACCTCCGTCGGTGCCAGCAGGGCCGCCTGGTGCCCGGAGTCCACGGCGCGGAGCATGGCCCGCAGCGCGATGACGGTCTTGCCGGAGCCGACGTCCCCCTGGAGCAGCACCGAGGTGGGGTGCTCGCGGGCGAGGCGCTCCTCGAGCGCGGCGCCCACCTCGAGCTGCCCGTCGGTGAGGGTGAAGGGCAGGCGTGCGTCGAGGGCGGGACGCAGCGGGCAGTCGCCTCGCAGGGCGGGGGCAGGGGTGCGCTCGTCCTGGGCGCGGCGCTGGGCGAAGATCGCCTGCAGCACGAAGGCCTCCTCGAACACCAGGTGGGCCCGGCCGGCGAGGGTGTCCTCGACGGTCAGCGGGCGGTGGAGGGCGCGGGCGGCGTCCGCCAGCGACAGCAGGCCGCGCCGGCGGAGCACCGCGTCCGGGAGGATCCGCTGGAGGCCGTCGGCGAACTCGAGACCCCGCTCGGTCGCGTCCCGCATCGTCTTCTGGGCGACGTTCTTCTTGAGCGGGTAGACGGGCAGGGGCCGCTCGGCCCGGGCGCGCCCCTCGGGGGTGTCCTCGTACTCCTCGTAGCGCGGATGCGTGAGCTGGGGGGTGCCGGTGCGCGAGTCGCGCCCCGCGATCCCGTAGACGGTGTACCGCTCCCCCACGCGCAGGCGGGACCGGTGCCACGCCACCTGGTGCTCCTTGGCGAGGAAGAAGACCAGCTCGAGGGCGGAGTCGCCGTCGGTCACGTCGACGATGAGCAGGGTGCCGCGCCGGTTGCGCATGCTGCGCGCGGTCAGCCCGGTCACGGTGACGACCGCGGCCATCTCCTCCCCCTCGGCGACCTCGTGGATCGAGCGGAGGGCGGCGGGCACCGTGTAGCGGCGCGGGGCGAAGCGGAGCATGTCGTCGAGGGTGTGCACGTCGAAGCCGTGCATCGCCTTGAGCTCCTTGGACTCGAGGACCTCCTCGAGCGGCAGGGAGCCGGTGCCCCGCGCCGGGGTTCGCGTCCGCGCCACCGCAGCCTCCTGTTCTGTGCCGTCGCCGGGTCCATCGTGCCATCCCCGCAGGGTGCTGTGGCGGAGTCCACAGGGCGCGACGGGTGCTGTGCACTTCTGGTCCGGGGTCGCTCTGGGATATGGTGTCCGGGTTGCCCTGACCACCCGGGGGCCGTGCGTCCCCATCGCGCTGTCCAGGTCACCGAATCTCGTGCGGCGCGGATCCCATGGTCCGCGAGCCGGCCAGGCTCGGGCGGGCACCAGGTACAGCATTTCGACCCTTCAGGAGACGACAGTGGCTTCCACGTGTGACATCTGCGCCAAGGGCCCGAGCTTCGGCAAGAGCGTGTCCCACTCGCACCGCCGCACCTCGCGCCGCTGGAACCCGAACATCCAGACCGTGCGCACCGTGATCAAGGGCACGCCCACGCGCCTGAACGTCTGCACCTCCTGCCTCAAGGCCGGCAAGGTGCAGAAGCTCAGCGCCTGAGCGCCTCTGCTTCACCGCAGGAAGGGCCCTCGCCGGGAACGGCGGGGGCCCTTCTGCATGCCCGGTGGCGGTTCCGCGGGCGGTTCCGCCGGCGTCCCGGCCGGCGCGCCGGAGCGGGGCCCGCGTAGGCTGGCCGCTCCCGCCGCCCGATCCTGCTGAAGGAGCGCCATGACGGCCTCTGCCCCCACGATCCTCGCCACGAGCGCGGGCCTGCGCCCGCACCCTCGGCTCCGCTTCGGCTTCGGCCCCATGATGGCGCTCGCCACCGAGCTCGCCCACGGCGACCGGATCTGCGTGATCGGCACCGCCTCCGGGGACGACAGGGGGTTCCAGCGGGACATGGAGGAGGCGGCCCGCGAGGCCGGCTACCGCCTCCACCACCTGAGCCTGTTCTCGATGCCCAACGTGCCCGATGTGGAGGCCTACCTGCGGGGCTTCGACGTCATCTGGGTGAACGGCGGCTCGGTCGTGAACCTGCTCGCGGTGTGGCGGGCGCACGGGCTGCCGGAGATCCTGCACCGGCTGTGGAAGGAGGGTGTCGTCCTCGCGGGGATCTCCGCCGGGTCGATCTGCTGGTTCGAGGGCGGGGTCACGGACTCCTTCGGCCCCGAGCTCGCACCGGTCACGAACGGTCTGGGCTTCCTCCCCGGCGCGAACGGCGTCCACATGGACTCCGAGGCGGCGCGGCGCCCGCTGATCCACCGCCTGGTCGCCGAGGGGGTGCTCGGCCCGGCCCTGTGCACGGACGACGGCACCGGGCTGCTGTTCCGCGGCACCGACCTCGAGCGGGCCGTGACCGAGGTGCCGGGCGCCCGGGTCACGCGGATCGAGTCCGACGGCGCCGGCGGCGCGGTCGAGACGGATCTGCCCGTCGAGCTCCTGGCATGAGCGTGCCCGCGCCCTGCACGGGGCAGGGCGCGGGCACGATCGGGACCGGCGTTGGCCGGCGACGTCCTCAGACGGCGACGGGCGCGTCCTCGAAGGTCGCGGTGTCGATGACGGCGCGGAAGAACACCTCGCCGGCGACGACGCGGTCGTAGGCGGCGTCGACCTCGTCGACGGAGACGACCTCGACCTCGGCGCCGAAGCCGTGCTCGGCGCAGAAGTCCAGCATCTCCTGGGTCTCGGGGATGCCGCCGATGTTCGAGCCGGCGAGCACCTTGCCGCCGCCGATGATCGAGCCGAAGCCGAGCGACTGCGCGGCCGGCGGGAGCCCCACGACGGCCATGACGCCGCGCGGGGTGAGCAGGCGCAGGTACGCGTCGACGTCGATGTCCGCGCTGATCGTGTTGAGGATCAGGTCGAACTCGCCGCGGTGCGCGGTGAAGAAGTCGTCCTCGGTGGTCGCGAGCACCCGAGCCGCGCCCAGGTCCATCGCGAGCTGCTCCTTCTTGAGCGAGCGGGAGAGCACGGTGACCTCGGCGCCCATGGCCGCCGCGATCTTCACACCCATGTGGCCGAGGCCGCCCATGCCGAGCACGGCGACCTTCTTGGCGGTGCCGTCGGCCCGCTTCTCGGCGGCGCCCCAGCGGGCGAGCGGCGAGTAGGTGGTGATGCCGGCGCACAGCAGCGGCGCCGCCTGCTCGAAGGAGAGGGCGTCGGGGATGCGGCACACGAAGCGCTGCTCGACGGTGACCTTCTGGGCGTAGCCGCCCTGGGTGATCGTGCCGTCGACGTCCTTCGCATTGTAGGTGCCGACGCTGCCGTTCAGGCAGTTGTTCTCGAAGCCGGCGAGGCACTGCTCGCACTCGCCGCAGGAGTTCACGAGGCAGCCGACGCCCACACGGTCGCCGACCTTCCAGTCGGTGACGGCGGAGCCGACGGCGGAGACGACGCCCGCGATCTCGTGGCCGACGGTGAGCGGGAAGTGCGCCTCGCCCCACTCGTTGCGGATGGTGTGGATGTCGCTGTGGCAGATGCCCGCGGCCTTGATGTCGATGACGACGTCGGTCTCGCGGGGGTCGCGACGCTCGATCTCGACGACGCGGTAGGGCTGGTCGGGCCCGGTCTTCTGCAGGGCCTTCACGGTGATGGACACAGGGGTCTCCTCGATGTCGGGATGATCGGGCAACCTCCTCAGACTAGACCCGTCAGGGCCTGTCCGGGAGGCGGGCCGGGCTCAGGAGAAGTGGTCGAATCCCACTCCGGGCACGGGGGCGCTGTCGAGCGTGACGAGGCCCTCCGGCCCGAGGGTGAACCTGCCCACGGCGCGGAACCCCGCCGGCACCGCCGCGGCGGCGGCGAGCATGAGGTGCTCCTCACCGCCGTGGAGCACCCAGTCCAGAGGCTCCGCGCCGAGCACGGACGCGAGCGGTCGCAGCGTCTCGACGTCGGCGGCGAGCAGCGCGGGGTCGAGGTCCACGGCGAGGCCGCTCGCCGCGGCGAGCCGGGCGCCGTCCCGCACGAGGCCGTCGGAGAGGTCCATCTGGGCGCTGACCGCTCCCCCGCTCCCCCAGCCGAGCGCGAGATCCGGGTCCGGGGCGTCGTGCCACTCGAGCAGCGCGGCGGCATCGGTCGCGGCGAGCTCCGGGTCCAGGCGGGCGGGGCCGTCGGCCGGGTCGTCGAAGGCGAGCGCGGCGCGGCCGGAGAGCGCGACGGCGAGGCCGCCGGCGGAGCGGCCGAGCCGCGGGCCGCCGACGACGAGCAGGTCGCCGGCGCGGGCCCCGTCCCGCCGGATCGACGGCTCCTCGCCCGGCAGGGAGCCCACCGCGGTGATCGTCACGGAGAGCTGCTCGGCGCCGCCGAGGTCCCCGCCGACGACGCTCGCCCCCCAGGCCGCGGCGCGCTCGGCGATCCCCGCGGTGATCTGCTCGAAGGTCGAGGGCGGCTCGTCCGACGGGGCGGAGATCGCGACGACGAGCGCCTGCGGGCGCGCGCCCATCGCGGCGACGTCGGCGAGGTTCTGGATCGCGGCCTTGCGGCCCACCCGCCGCGCGCTCGTCGTGGTGCGCAGGAAGTCGTGACCCTCGACGAGGGAGTCGGTGGTGATGACCAGGCGCGGGGAGTCCAGCCGCAGCACGGCGGCGTCGTCACCCGGGCCCACCTCGGTGCGCGGGTCGACGGGGAGCTGCGGGAGCATCCGGGCGAGCAGCCCGGCCTCGCCGATCTGCGCGTGCCGCGCGTGGGAAGCCATGCTCCCAGTGTGCCGGATCCTCGGCACGTACCCTGGTGGGGTGCGTGCTCCTCGACCTCTGACCGCCGCCGTGATCGGCGGGATCGCCCTGGGCCTCGCGGGCTGCGGGACGGTGAGGGTCCCCGCCGGCCCCGAGGCCGGGGATCCCACCTGCGCCGGCGTGGTGCTCGGCGCCCCGGACGAGCTGCTGGGGCTGCCGCGTGCGGAGACCTCCAGCCAGGGCACGATCGCCTGGGGCTCCGGGGAGGACACGATCGTGCTGCGCTGCGGGGTCACCCCGCCCGGGCCGACGACGGACCTGTGCACGCGCCTCGAGGACTCGAGCGGCGTGCAGGTCGACTGGATCGTGCGGGAGCAGGACGACCTGGTCTTCTACACGACCTACGGCCGCTCCCCCGCGATCGACATCTCGGTGCCGCGGGCGGTGGCCCCGGACCAGCCCTCCGCGGCCGCCCTGGACCTGGGGCAGCTCGTCACGACGAACGTCGACGCCACCGATCACTGCGTGGGCGCGGAGGACGTCTCCTGACCCCTGCCCCCGCGGGCGCGGCCGCCCGCCGGGGCGTCAGCGGGAGCCGAGGGGGCGCGCGAGGGCCTGCTCGAGCAGGTCGGTGATCAGCGCCGTGTACTCCACACCCATGTTCCTCCAGAGCACGGGGAACATCGAGTAGGGCGTGAAGCCGGGCATCGTGTTGACCTCGTTGACGACGACCTCGCCGGTCTCCGTGACGAACACGTCCACGCGCGCGAGCCCCTCGAGGCCCAGGGCGGTGAAGGCGCGGGATGCCACCTCGCGCACCTCCTCGAGGGCGGCGTCCGGGAGCGCGGCGGGCACGTCGATCTCGACGGTGCCCTTGCCGAAGTACTTCGCCTCGTAGTCGTAGAAGGCGAGGTCCTCGCCGATCCGCACCTCGCCGGGGACGGTGGTGCGCACCTCGCCGCCGTCCCGCGGGCCGAGCACCCCGCACTCGACCTCGCGGCCGGTGACGCCCTCCTCGACGAGGACCTTGGGATCCTCCGCGAAGGCGGTCTTCATGGCGTGCTCGAGCTCCTCGGGGCGGGTCACCTTGGACACGCCGAGGCTCGACCCGGCGCGGGCCGGCTTCACGAACCACGGCAGCGCGTGGTGCTTCTCGAGGTGGGCGAGGACGGCGTCCGCCTCCTGCGCCCAGTGGTCCTCGCGGACCACGATGCCGGGGGCGCAGGGCAGCCCGGCGGCGCGCAGCGCCTGCTTCGTCGCGGCCTTGTCCATGCAGGAGGCGGAGGCGAGCACGCCGGATCCGACGTAGGGCACGTCGAGGAGCTCGAGCATGCCCTGGAGCGTGCCGTCCTCGCCGTAGGGGCCGTGCAGCAGCGGGAGGACCACGTCGACGTCCGCGAGCGGCACCACGCGGCCTGACCCGTCGACCGTGCGCAGCGTGATCGGCTCGCCGGGACGGTGGCGGGTCGAGGGCAGGAGCACCTCGGCGCCGTGGTCGCCGACGGTCGGCGTCCGACCGGAGACGAGGGTCCAGTCCGCGGGGTCGTCGGAGGCCTGCACCCAGCGGCCCTCGGGCGTGATGCCGACGGCGACGACGTCGAAGCGCTCGCGGTCGATCGCCGCGAGGATGCCGCCGGCGGTGACGCAGGAGATCCCGTGCTCGCCGCTGCGGCCGCCGAACAGGAGTGCCACTGTGGTTCTCATAGGGGGAACCCTAGTCACTCCGGGCGCACCGACCGTGACAGCAGGGCCGCTGTGACCTGGTCGATCCTCGCGCCGTCGTCGACGACGGCGACGACGGACCGGGTGATCGGCATGTCCACGCCCAGGCGCTCGGCGAGGGAGGCGACGGCGCGGGCGGTCGCGACGCCCTCCGCGGTCGAGCCCACGCGCTCGGCGGCGGCCTCGACGTCGAGCCCCTGGCCGAGGGCGAGGCCCAGGCGGTGGTTCCGCGAGAGCGGGGAGGAGCAGGTCGCGACGAGGTCCCCCATGCCCGCGAGACCGGCGAAGGTCTCGCGGTGCCCGCCGAGCGCGACGCCGAGCCGGGTGATCTCGGCGAGGCCGCGGGTGATGAGGGAGGCGGTCGTGTTGTGCCCGTGCCCGAGTCCCGTCGCCGCGCCCACGGCGATCGCGATGACGTTCTTCACGGCTCCCGCGATCTCGACGCCGGTGACGTCGACCGAGGTGTACGCGCGCAGGTACGGGGCGGCGCAGGCCTCGGCGACGGCCGCGGCGCGCGCGGCGTCCGGGAAGGCGATGACGCTGCCGCAGGGGCGGCGCTGCAGGATCTCCGCGGAGAGGTTGGGGCCGGAGAGGACGCCCACGAGCGCCGGGTCCACGCGGCCCGCCTGCGCGATGATCTCGCTGACCCGTGCGTCGGTCCCCCGCTCGATCCCCTTGACGAGGGAGAGCTGCGGGACGGCCGGCAGGGGCGAGGCGAAGGAGCCGAGGGTCGCGCGGAGCTGCTGGGCGGGGACGGCGACCGCGACCGCGTCGACCCCCTCGAGCGCCTCCTCGGGGCGTGAGGTCGCGGTGATCGCCGAGGGCAGCTCGTGCTCGCCGAGGTAGTCCGGGTTGCGGTGCTCCGCGGTGATCAGCCCGGCGATCTCGGCGCGGCGGGCCCACACGGTGACCTGGGCGCCGGAGTCCGCGAGGACCTGCGCGAAGGTCGTGCCCCAGGCGCCCGCGCCGAGCACCGCCCAGCGGGTCATCGGCCGGCCCCCGTCGCGTGCGCGGCGCGGGCCTGCTCGAGCGCCTCGGTGCGCAGGCTCGCGGCGGCCGCCGCGTCCCGCAGCACGGCGCGGTCCTCGGCGTCGAGCCGGTGACCGGCCTCGGGGCGCACGGGGTCGCGGCGCGGGTCGTGGAGCACGGCGGGCGGCTCCTCGCCGCGCGTCTCGCCGAGGAGCGCGGCGATCGCGGCCATGAGCTGCTCGGTGAGCCGCTGGGCGGCGGCGTGCTCCGTCTCCCCCGGGCCGCGGAGCGCCGGGATCGGGGCGCCGATCCGCATGGTCAGGGTGCGCCGGGGCACGGGACGCGGCAGCGCGCGGCCCACGGGCCAGGCGCGGCGCGAGCCCCAGGCGGCGACGGGGACGAGCGGGGCCCCGGTCGAGAGCGCGAGCCGGGCGGCGCCGGTGCGGGCCTGCATGGGCCATTCCTCCGGGTCCCGGGTGTAGGTCCCCTCGGGGAAGACCATCATGATCTCGCCGCGCTCGAGGGACTCGCGGGCGCTCGCGAGGGCATCGCGCCCGTCGCGGCTGCCGCGGTGCACGGGCACCTGGCCGCTCGCGCGCAGCAGCGCGCCCAGCACGGGCACGTCGAACATGGATCCCTTGGCGAGGAAGCGCGGGGCGATGCCGGAGGCCTGCAGCAGGTGGCCGTATGCGAGCGCGTCGAAGGGACCCATGTGGTTGCCCGCGAGGATCGCCCCGCCGCGCTCGGGCAGGTGCTCGCGGCCGATCCACACGGGACGCGCGATCGCCGTGACGAGCGGCCGCAGCGGGATCTGCGCGAGGCGGATGACCGCCGGGGAGCGGCGCTCGGGCGGCCGCGCGGAGCCCAGGTCCCAGCTCCGACGCCGGCTGATCCCCCGTCGGGCGCTGCGCGCGGGACGTCCGACGGAGTCGCGTCGCGTCATCTCAGGAGTCGAGGGCGCGCCGGTCGCGGCCGCGGCCCAGGCTCCGCCGCGACGGGCCCGTCGCGAGCGCGCCGCGACGCCGCAGGGTGGCGGGGGCGCGGCGGGCGAGGGTGTTCACGGCCGCCGCATGCATGAGCCGGCGCGGGGCATACGCGAGGCGACCGCGGATCGAGCGGTACTTCACGGCGGTCGTCACCTGCAGCAGCTGCCCGCCCGGCAGGAGCGCCACGCCGATCCGCACGCGGAGGTTCTCGTCGTCGTCCTTGATGAGCGCCTCGGAGCCCACGACCTCGTCGGCCACGTACTCCTTCTCCGGCGGCGGCACCATGTCCATGAGCCGCACGGCCTCGTCCCGCAGGGCGAGCAGGCCGCGGCGGGACAGCGGCGTGTTCTCGTGGGAGAAGATCGCCTCCGCCCACACCCGCGGATCCGTCTCGTCGACCCCGCGGGTGGGGACGATGACCACGTCGCAGTAGTCCGGGACGGGGATGTCCCGCAGGGCGAGCGAGCTCGCCGGCGAGGGGACCTGCTCCCCCGCCCGGGGGCCGACGGCGTCGCTCATCTGCTCAGTCCTCCCAGAAGTCCGCGCCGAGCGCGGTCAGCTTGTCGCGGAACTGCTCGTAGCCGCGGTCGATGAGGTCGATGCCGTGGATCGAGGAGACGCCCTCCGCGCCGAGCGCGGCGACGAGGTAGGAGAAGCCGCCGCGGAGGTCCGGGACGGTGATCTCGGCGCCGTGCAGGGGCTTGGGGCCCGAGATCACGGCGGAGTGGTTGTAGTTGCGGCGCCCGAACCGGCACGAGGAGCCGCCGAGGCACTCGCGGTACACCTGGATGTGGGCGCCCATGTCGTTGAGCGCGGAGGTGAAGCCGAGCCGGTTCTCGTAGACCGTCTCGTGGACGATCGAGATGCCGTCGGCCTGGGTGAGGGCGACGACGAGCGGCTGCTGCCAGTCCGTCATGAGCCCGGGGTGGACGTCGGTCTCCACGGCGATCGCGCGCAGCGGGGTGCCCGGGTGGTAGAAGCGGATCCCCGCCTCGGTGATGTCCATCCCGCCGCCGATCTTCCGGAAGGTGTTCAGGAAGGTCGACATCGGCTTCTGCTGGGCGCCGCGCACGAGCACGCTGCCCTTGGTGGCGAGGGCGGCGCAGGCCCAGGAGCCGGCCTCGATGCGGTCCGGGAGGGCCACGTGCTCGTAGCCGCCCAGGCGGTCCACGCCCTCGATGATGATCGTGCGGTCCGTCTGCACGGTGATGAGCGCGCCCATCTTCTGCAGCACGGAGATGAGGTCCTCGATCTCCGGCTCGACGGCCGCGTTGGACAGCACGGTCACGCCCTGCGCGCGCACGGCGGTGAGCAGCACCTGCTCCGTCGCGCCGACGCTCGGGTACTCGAGCGCGATCGTCGTGCCCTGGAGGCCGGACGGCGCGGTGATGTAGATGCCCATCTCGCGCTTGTCCACGACCGCGCCGAAGCTGCGCAGCACGTCGAGGTGGTAGTTGATGGGGCGGTCGCCGATCCGGCAGCCGCCGAGGTCCGGGATGATCGCCTCGCCGAGGCGGTGCAGCAGCGGGCCGCAGAAGAGGATCGGGATGCGGGAGCTGCCCGCATGGGCGTCGATCTCCGTGGCGTGGGCGCGCTCGACGTTCGAGGGGTCCATCCGGATCACGCCGCCGACGACGTCCCGCTCGACCTTCACGCCGTGGATCGCGAGCAGGTCGGAGACGATCTGCACGTCACGGATGTCGGGGACGGAGTGGAGCACGCTGGGCTCCTCGCCCAGCAGCGCCGCGACCATGGCCTTCGAGACCAGGTTCTTCGCTCCGCGGACGGTGATCTCGCCGTCGAGGGGCCGTCCTCCGCGCACATGGAAAGTCGAGCTCATGGTGTCCTTGCTTCGCTGGACAGGCGCCCGGGCGCCTGGTGACTGACCGGCACACCCTACC
Source organism: Brachybacterium sp. NBEC-018 (assembly GCF_024860185.1). NCBI lineage: Bacteria > Bacillati > Actinomycetota > Actinomycetes > Micrococcales > Dermabacteraceae > Brachybacterium > Brachybacterium sp. NBEC-018. Next base: position 2,298,504 of record NZ_CP100650.1, on the reverse strand, counting down.
GGAGGGGGGTGGGGGCTCCCCGCGACGCGGGTCACTCCCCACCCCTCCGATGGTCGAGGACCTCTCAGGCGTCCTCGGCGATGCGGGCCGGGAGCGTCTTCGGCATCCAGGAGGGACGCGTCGCCTCGAAGGCGGTGATGTCCTCCTCGTGGCGCAGGGTGAGGCCGATGTCGTCGAGCCCCTCCATGATCCGCCAGCGGGTGTAGTCGTCGATCTCGAAGGGGAACACGGCGCCCGTGTCCCCGGCGTGGACCTGTCGCTCGGCGAGGTCCACTGTCACCTCGGTGCCCGGGTTCTCCTCGAGGATCTTCCAGAGCTGCTCGATGTCGTCCTGCGTGAGCTGGGCGGCGACGAGGCCCTGCTTGCCCGCGTTGCCGCGGAAGATGTCCGCGAAGCGGCTCGAGAGCACGGCCTTGAAGCCGTAGTCCCGCAGCGCCCACACGGCGTGCTCGCGGGAGGAGCCGGTGCCGAAGTCGGAGCCGGCGACGAGCACGCTGCCGCGCGAGTACGGCTCGCGGTTCAGCACGAAGTCGGGGTCGTTCGCGCGCCAGGCGTTGAACAGGCCGTCGTCGAAGCCGGTCTTGGTGACCCGCTTGAGGTAGACGGCCGGGATGATCTGGTCGGTGTCGACGTTGCTGCGGCGCAGCGGGACGCCGATGCCGGTGTGCGTGGTGAAGGCTTCCATGGTGGTGCTCCTCAGGCGGTGGGCTGGAGGTCCGACGGGGAGGACAGGGTGCCGCGGATCGCGGTCGCCGCGGCCACCACCGGGGAGACCAGGTGGGTGCGACCCCCCTTGCCCTGGCGGCCCTCGAAGTTGCGGTTGGACGTGGAGGCGGCGCGCTCGCCCGGCTTCAGCTGGTCCGGGTTCATGCCCAGGCACATCGAGCAGCCGGCCTGGCGCCACTCGGCTCCGAAGGCGAGGAAGACCTCGTGCAGGCCCTCCTGCTCGGCCTGGACGCGCACGCGGGCGGAGCCCGGGACGACCATGACCCGCACGTCGGGATGCTTCTCGCGGCCCTTGACGGTCTCGGCGAAGGCCCGGAGGTCCTCGATGCGGCCGTTGGTGCACGAGCCCATGAAGACCGTGTCGACCTTGATGTCCTTGAGCGGGGTGCCGGGGACGAGGTCCATGTAGGCCAGCGCGTTCTCGGCGGCGGTGCGCGAGGTGTCGTCGGTGAAGTCCTCGGGGGCGGGGACGCTCGCGGAGAGCGGGAGACCCTGGCCGGGGTTCGTGCCCCAGGTGACGAAGGGCTCGAGCTCGTCGGCGTCGATGTGCACCTCGGCGTCGAAGACGGCGTCGTCGTCGCTGCGCAGGGTGCGCCAGTAGGCGACGGCCTCGTCCCAGTCCGCGCCCTTCGGCGCGTGGGGGCGACCCTTCACGTACTCGAAGGTGGTCTCGTCCGGGGCGATCATGCCGGCGCGGGCGCCCGCCTCGATGGACATGTTGCAGACGGTCATGCGCCCCTCCATGGAGAGGGAGCGGATCGCCTCGCCGCGGTACTCGAGCACGTAGCCCGCGCCGCCGCCGGTGCCGATCCTCGCGATGACGGCGAGGATGACGTCCTTCGCGGTGACGCCCGGCTTGAGGGTGCCGTCCACGGTGATCGCCATGGTCTTGAAGGGCTTGAGCGACAGCGTCTGGGTGGCGAGCACGTGCTCGACCTCGGAGGTGCCGATGCCGAATGCGAGCGCACCGAACGCGCCGTGGGTCGAGGTGTGCGAGTCGCCGCAGACCACGGTGATGCCCGGCATGGTCAGGCCCAGCTGGGGTCCCACGACGTGGACGATGCCCTGGTCCTTGTCGCCGAGGGAGTGGATGCGCACGCCGAACTCCTCGGCGTTGCGGCGCAGGGTGTCGATCTGGGTGCGCGAGGTGAGGTCCGCGATCGGCTTGTCGATGTCGATCGTGGGGGTGTTGTGGTCCTCGGTGGCGAGCTGCTGGTCCACGCGGCGGGGCCGGCGCCCCTCCTGCCGGAGGCCGTCGAAGGCCTGGGGGCTGGTCACCTCGTGGAGGAGCTGGAGGTCGATGTAGAGCAGGTCCGGTTCGCCGTTCTCACCGCGGCGGACGACGTGGTCCTGCCAGACCTTCTCCGCGAGCGTGCTCGCCATGTCTTTCCCTCCTCGCGCCCGGGGTGCGGGCACTGAATCTCGGCGCCGCGAGGGTCCGCGACGGCCACGCCCGGGATCGGGCGCAGGACAAGTCTTGGGCGGTGCCGGACACGTCGCACTTGCGTCTCACCAAATAAGACGGCAGTATCGGAGCATGGACAACACCCCGTCGGAGGAGAACGGCAGCGGCGTCGGCGTGCTCGACAAGGCCGCGATCGTGCTCGGAGCCCTCGAGGCCGGCCCCGCCACCCTCGCCCAGCTCGTCCAGTCCACCGGACTGGCCCGCCCCACCGCGCACCGCCTCGCCGTGGCACTCGAGTACCACCACCTGGTCTCGCGCGACATGCAGGGCCGCTTCGTGCTCGGCCCGCGACTGGGCGAGCTCGCGGCCGCCGCCGGCGAGGACCGCCTGCTCGCGGCCGCCGGCCCCGTGCTCGCCGCCCTCCGCGACCACACCGGGGAGTCCGCCCAGCTCTACCGCCGCCAGGGCGACCACCGCATCTGCGTCGCCGCGGCCGAGCGCCCGATCGGACTGCGGGACTCCGTGCCGCTCGGCGCCGCTCTCACGATGAAGGCCGGCTCCGCGGCGCAGATCCTCCTGGCCTGGGAGGAGCCGGACCGTCTCCACCGCGGCCTGCTCGGCGCCCGCTTCACCGCGACCCAGCTCTCCGCCGTGCGCCGTCGCGGCTGGGCGCAGTCCATCGGGGAGCGCGAGCCCGGCGTGGGCTCCGTCTCCGCGCCGGTGCGCGGACCCAACGGGCGCGTCGTCGCGGCGCTCAGCATCTCCGGCCCGATCGAGCGCATCACCCGCCAGCCGGGCCGCCTCCACGCGGCCTCCGTGATGAGCTCCGCGAACCACCTCACCGAGACGCTCCGCCGCGCCGGCGCCTGACCCCGCCGAACTCCGCCCCGTCAGGCGTCCTCCCCCGCACAGGAGCCCCCGTCCCCGCCGTCAGGCGTGGGCGGGGGCTCCGTCGTCCGGTGAGGGCGGAGGCTCCGCCGTCAGGAGCGCTCGATCCAGACGGGCGTGTTCGCGTACCGCAGCACGGTCACCAGCTGGCGCGGCGCATGGACGCGGGACGCATCCTTGGCGGACCGCTCCCCCGCCACCACCATGAGGCTCGCCCCCTCGCTCGCGTGCACGAGCTCGCGGGCCGTCTCCGCGGAGGCGATGACCACGTCCCGCACGTAGACCTGCGGGTGCGTGCGACCGAGCCGGTCCCGCACCGCGCCGAGGACGTGCTGCGCCTCGTCCGGTGAGGTCATCGCCCGCACGATGAGGACCAGGTCGCGACCCCAGGCCGCGGCGAGATCCGCGGCGCGCTGCTCGTTCGCATGATCCTCGCCGTGGTCCACGAGCCCGATCGGGCCGTCACCGTCGATGTCGCCGCGCACCACGACGACCGGGCAGTGGGACTTCGCCGCGAGCGCGAGGGACTTCGAGCCCACCACGAGCGTGAGCAGACGGCCCAGACCGCGGCCGCCGACGACCATGAGATCGGACTCGTCGCTCGCCTCGACGAGCACGGGCACGGCATTGCCGTCGACGATCTGCGAGGTGATCGGGACGTCCGGGGCGATCTCGCGCGCGATCCTCACGGCCTCGACGATGAGGGCGTTCGCGGCGGAGCGGATGCCGGAGCCGGAGAGACCCGGCACGGGGTCGGTGTTGACGTCCAGCTCGGTCCACACGAAGGCGTGGAGGAGATGGAGGGTGCCGCCCGTGTGCTGCGCGTGCCGGGCGGCCCAGCGGACGGCGTCGTCCGCCTCGGGGGCGTCGAAGACGCCGACGGTGATCCTCGGAGCTGTGGCCTGCGTCATATCCCGACGATACGCCGGGTTCGACGCCCTGGCCAGGGCCACCGCCCCAGGAACGGAAGAAGCCGGTGTCCGTGGACACCGGCTCAGCCGTACCCCGTACCGGATTTGAACCGGTGTTACCGCCGTGAGAGGGCGACGTCCTGGGCCGCTAGACGAACGGGGCGTTCGGGAGCCCGAGGGCTCCTCACGGGTCGCGAGCGATCCGTGTCGTACCCCGTACCGGATTTGAACCGGTGTTACCGCCGTGAGAGGGCGACGTCCTAGGCCGCTAGACGAACGGGGCGCGGGCCAAGCAGCCGAAGCTGCGAAGCGCTGGGGTACCAGGACTCGAACCTAGAATGACGGTACCAGAAACCGTTGTGTTGCCGATTACACCATACCCCATGGTGAGAGCACGTTTCCGAAGCTTCCCGTGCCGTCCGAGCCTCTGGTGTGACTCGTCCGATCCGGTCTGCCGCGGGGGCCGTACCGAGAGACAACATTAGCGGGTCCGCGCCGGATGGACAAAGCGAGAGGGCCGTTTCGGGCTGTGAGCCTCGGCACCCCGGCTGGTCACGCGCCGTTCACCCGCCTGCGGATGAACGGCGCGCGGCCTGCCGGGGCATGGCCGGAGCCTGCTCAGGCCTCCGCGGCGGCTGCGAGGCGGTCGCGGAGCGCGCGCAGCCGCGCGAGGCTCGAGGGGCGCCCCAGGAGCTCCATGGACTCGAACAGCGGCGGGGAGATGCGGCGGCCCGAGATCGCGCTGCGCAGCGGCCCGAAGGCGAGGCGCGGCTTGATCCCCATGTCCTCGACGATCGCGGCGCGCAGCACCTCCTCGAGGGTCGCGGCGGCGAAGGAGTCCGCCGGCACCGTCTCGACCTCGGCGATCGCGCGGTCGAGCACGGCGACCGGGTCGTCGCCGAGCTTCTTCAGGGCGTCGTCCTGCACGACCAGGTCGGCATCGGCCACGAAGAGGAAGCGCAGCATGTCCGGCGCCTCCCCCAGCAGGTTCATGCGCGGCTGGACGAGCGGCGTCGCCGCCACGAGCATCGCGTGCTGCTCCGGGGTGACGGGGTCGGAGACGACGCCCGCCTCCTGGAGGTGGGGCACCATGCGCTCGGTGAACTCCGCGGGGTCCAGCAGGCGCATGTGGTCCGCGTTGATCGCGGTGGCCTTCTTGAAGTCCACGCGGGCGGGGTTGGGGTTGACGTCGGACGCGTCGAAGCGCTCGACCATCTCCTCGCGGGAGAAGACGTCCTGGTCCGCGCTGTAGCCCCAGCCCAGCAGGGCGAGGTAGTTGACCATGCCCTCGGGCAGGAAGCCCTGCTCGCGGTAGAGGAAGAGGTTGGACTCGGGGTCGCGCTTGGAGAGCTTCTTGCTGCCCTCGCCGAGCACGTACGGGAGGTGCCCGAACCGCGGGATCACATCGGTCACGCCCACGGAGATGAGCGCCCGGTACAGGGCGATCTGCCGCGGGGTCGAGGAGAGCAGGTCCTCGCCGCGCAGCACGTGGGTGATGCCCATGAGGGCGTCGTCGACCGGGTTCACGAGCGTGTAGAGCGGCTGGCCGTTCGCACGGACCACGACGAAGTCCGGGGTGGCCCCGGCCTTGAAGGTGATCTCGCCGCGCACCATGTCCTCGAAGGTGATGTCCTCGTCGGGCATGCGCAGGCGCCACACGGGCTCGCGGCCCTCCGCGCGGAACGCGGCCTTCTGCTCCTCGGTGAGGTCGCGGTCGGAGCCGTCGTAGCCGAGCTGCGGGTCGCGGCCCGCGGCGCGATGGCGCTCGGCGATCTCCTCCGCCGTGGAGTAGGACTCGTAGATGTGGCCGCCCTCGCGGAGCTTCGCGATGACGTCCTGGTAGATGTCGCCGCGCTGGGACTGGCGGTAGGGGCCGTGCGGGCCGCCCACCTCGACGCCCTCGTCCCAGTCGATGCCGAGCCAGCGCATGGCGTCGAGCAGCTGGTGGTAGGACTCCTCGCTGTCGCGCGCGGCGTCGGTGTCCTCGATGCGGAAGATCAGCTTGCCGCCGTGGTGGCGGGCGTGGGCCCAGTTGAACAGGGCCGTGCGGACCATGCCCATGTGCGGGGTGCCGGTGGGACTGGGGCAGAACCGCACGCGGATGTCCGCGCCGGTGGCCTCGGTGACGGGGGCGGGCGCGGGGGCGTTGGGGGTCACAGGGAGGTCCTCCTGAGGACGGGGTTGGTCAGGGTGCCGATGCCCTGGATGGTCACGTCGATGCTCGAGCCGGCCTCGACGGAGCGGACGCCGGCCGGGGTGCCGGTGAGGACGACGTCGCCGGGCAGCAGGGTGACGACGCGGGAGATCTCCGCGATGAGCTCGGGGACGGAGCGGAGCATGTCCGCGGTGATGCCGTCCTGGGCGGTCTCTCCGTCCACGCTCGAGGAGATCGCGAGGGCGGCGGGGTCGAGGTCGGTCTCGATCCAGGGGCCGATCGGGCACGAGGTGTCCCAGGCCTTGGCCCGGAACCACTGCTTCTCCCCACGCTGGGTGTCCCGCGCGGTGAGGTCGTTCGCGCAGGTGTAGCCGAGGACCACGTCCTCCACCTGCTCGGGCTCGAGATCCTTGGCCATCCGCTGGATGACCACGGCGAGCTCCGCCTCGAGGCTCACCTCCTCGCTGTAGGCGGGCAGCACGATCGGGTCGCCGGGGCCGACGACGGCGGTGTTGGGCTTGAGGAAGTACAGGGCCTGGTCCGGCACCTCGTTGCCGAGCTCGGCGGCGTGCGCGGCGTAGTTGCGGCCGACGCACACCACCTTCGATCGCGGGATGACGGGTGCCAGCAGGCGGACGTCCTCGAGCGGATGGATCTTCCCGGTGGGGCGGATCTCGGTGTACAGGGGATCGCCGGTGATGCCGTAGACCATGTCCCGGCCGTCCTTCTCCTGGACGATCCCGTACATCGGGTCCTCACCGGTGGTGAATCGAGCGATGCGCATGGGCGCCAGTCTAGGCCCGGGGCGGATCCGCCCCTCCCGCTGCCGGGGGCGGTGAGCCGGCCGTCGCGAGGCTGGACAGGTCGTGACGCCGCGCCCATTCTTGAAATATCAACAAGATTGCGCGAGGAGCCCGATGAGCACCGCAGCCACCCCATCCGTCCCCCGGCCCGTCAGCTTCGGCCTGGACACCTTCGGCGACGTGAGCGTCGACGCCCATGGCCGCAGCGTCGGCCACGCACAGACCCTGCGGGACGTCGTCGCCCAGGCCGAGCTCGCCGACAGCGTCGGCATCGACCACTTCTCCGTCGGCGAGCACCACCGCCCCGACTTCGCCGTGAGCGCACCGGACATGGTCCTCGCCGCGATCGCGAGCCGCACCGAGCGGATCACCCTCGGCACCGCCGTGATCGTGCTGAGCTCCGACGACCCGCTGCGCCTCTACGAGCGCTTCTCGACCCTCGACGCCCTCTCCGGCGGGCGCGCAGAGCTCACGGTGGGCCGCGGCTCCTTCACCGAGTCCTTCCCCCTGTTCGGCCACTCGCTCCAGGACTACGAGACCCTCTTCGAGGAGAAGCTCGACCTGCTCGCCACCGCGCTGCGCGAGCGCCCCCTCAGCTGGTCGGGCAGCTTCCGCACCCCGCTGAAGGACCAGGAGCTGTTCCCGCCGCTCGAGCGCGAGCTGCCCACCTGGGTCGCCGTGGGCGGGAGCCCGGCCTCCGTGGTGCGCACGGCCCGCCACGGCCTGCCCCTCATGCTCGCGATCATCGGCGGCTCCCATGAGCGCTTCGCGCCCTACGTCGAGCTGTTCCGCGAGGCGAGCGGCCAGCTGGGCACCGGGATCCTGCCCGTGGGCGTGCACTCCCCCGGCCACGTCGCCGCGACCGACGCGGAGGCGCGCGAGCAGGTCATGTCCCACTGGATCGGCCAGCGCAACACGATCGGGGCGGAGCGCGGCTGGGGATCCTCGGGCCCCGAGGAGTTCGACGCCGAGATGCACCATGGCGCCCTCTACGCAGGCTCCCCCGAGACCGTGGCCCGCAAGATCGCCCGCACCGTGCAGGACCTCGGCCTGGACCGCTTCGACCTCAAGTACGCGAACGGGCCGGTCCCCCACGAGCAGCTCATGACCTCGATCGGGCTGTACGGCTCGGAGGTCATCCCGCGGGTGCGTAAGCTGCTCGCGCAGGGAGCCTCCGACGCCGCGATGCCGCGCCGCTCCCCCGGTCGCTGACCTCCGCGGGATCGGCCCGCCCCGCCCGGCGTCGAGCACCCCTCCGGGGTGGGACCTATCCTGGCGTCTCTCCCGCGCCACGTCCGTAACGGCGAGCACCCCGCCTCGAAGGAGCGCCACGATGCCCGACCCTGCGCCGCACGTCGGGCCGCGGCTCGTCTACCGCGCGGGGCCCGGCATCCTCTACCGGGTCGCCGTGGGCATCCTGCTCGCGGGCCTCGCCGTCGCGTTCCTCGGCTGTGCATCGATGTCGCTCCTCAGGCCGGAGCGACCTCGCGTGCTCCTGGCGACCCTCCTGGTCGCCGCGTTCCTCCTTCTCGGCACAGGCGTCGCGCTGCTCCTGCGCCCCGCGTTCATCGTCACCACCGAAGGCATCACGGTGCGCGGCTACGTGCGCACGCGGCGAATGGACTGGGCCTCGATCGCGCACGTGGAGGTGGACCGGTCCTTCTTCGACCGAGGAGCGACCGTGGTCGTGCTCCGGGACGGCCGACGCGTGCGGTGCGCGCTCACCGGCTCACGGTTCGCCCTGCACCGCGGGGAGAGCGTGTTCGACCACGGCTCCGACCTCATGCAGCCCGCGCGTCCCACCCGGGCGGCGATCGACGCCCATCGATGGTGGCTGCGGGGCGGGCGCTGAGCGCGGTCGGTCACGCCCAGGAGCCGGGACCGGCGGGCCGCTGGCACACTGCTGGGATGACCGTCCCTCCCCCGCTCCGGCGGATCCCCGCCGACGAGGCGCGCGAGGAGCGCCGTGCCCACGAGGAGCGGGCCGACGTGCTCACCGCCGGCCACCGCGAGCGCCGGCGCCGCGGGGAGAAGCATCCGGTCGAGGACTTCCTGTTCACCTACTACCCGTTCTCCGCCGCGCGCCTGCGCCGCTGGCACCCTGGGGCCGGCGCCGCGTACGACGCCGCCGCGGATCACGATGAACACGGGGAGAGCGTGATCGCGGATCTCGCCGAGGACGGCTCCCGCTCCTGGTACGTCGACCTGGCCGACGGCCCCACGACCTGGCGGCGCGCGGACGTCGAACGCTTCCGCACCGAGCGCGCGAGCGCCCTGGGATTCATCCAGCGCCTGCTCTCCTCCTCGACGCTCGCCGCACGTCGGCCCGAGTTCGGCTGCTTCGGCCTGCACGAGTGGGCGATGGTCCACGGACTGCGCCCCGGGCAGCAGCGTCACGAGGACCTCCCGCTGCGGCTCGGCCAGGAGGAGACCGACGCGGTCGTCGAGAGGGAGCAGCTCGTGTGCTCCCACCTCGACGCGTACCGGTTCTTCACGCCGAGCGCCGCACCGCGCAACGCGATCACCCCGACCCGCGAGCGCCAGGTCGAGCTCGACAACCCCGCCTGCCTGCACGTGGGGATGGACCTGTACAAGTGGGCGATGAAGCTGGGCCCGCTCGTGGACTCCGCGCTCGTGCTCGACTGCTTCGAGCACGCGCGCGCCACACGGGTGCTGGACATGGAAGCGAGCCCGTACGACGTGCGCCCGCTGGGCTACGGGGTGGTCCCGATCGAGACCCCCGGCGGGAAGGCGGAGTACGTGCGCCGCCAGCGGGAGCTTGCCGCCGGTGCGGACGCCCTGCGGGGGCGGCTGCTGGAGCAGCTCGCTCCGTTCACCGCCGACGCCTGAGATGCCGAGGGCCGGCATCCCCTGGGGATGCCGGCCCTCGATCAGGAGGAGGGGCGTGCTCAGAGCGCACCGGCCTCCGCGTACGCGGACTGCGCGTCGGCGCCGAAGTACGGGCCGTACATGACGTTCTTCTGGGTGTTGTAGCCGAAGCTGTTCACCGAGTTCTGGGCCCCGTCGCCGAGGAACCAGGGGCCGCCGGAGGAGCCGCCGGTCATGTCGCAGGAGATGCCCTGGGACTGGGTGTCGCCGATCGTGTCGTCGCTCGCGGTGCCGGAGCAGGACTCGAGGGACTCGCCGTCGAAGGGCGCGGCGGCCGGGTAGCCGTAGGACGTATACGACGCGCCGCGGGCCTGGTTGAAGGCGATCGCGGTGGTGCCGACGGTGGACTCGAGGGTCGCGGTGCCGCTCTCCGGCTCGACCTTCGCGAAGGCGACGTCGTAGCTGATGTCCTCGTCGGAGACCCACTGGTCGGTCGAGACGAGATCCGTCGCGGCCCAGGTGCCGTAGGGGGCGTCGCCGTGGTCGTAGCCGGGCACGAAGACCCAGTTGGTGGCCCAGGTGCCGGCGTCGTTCACGCAGTGACCGGCGGTCGCCACGGTCGAGCCGTTGCCGGAGGCGACGGCGTTGCCGGAGCAGACGTAGTCCACGCCGCCCTGGGTGAAGAAGACCTTGCCCACGGTGTCCTTGGCCGCGGCGGCGGCCTGGGGCTTCTTGCCCTTCTCCGCACTCTTGCCGGCGACGGTCTGGGGCTTGCCCTTCTCGACGGCGTCGGTGACCGGGGAGTCCTCGGGGGCGAGGTCCTCCGCGGGGACGGCGGACTCCATGCGGGAGGCGGTCCAGTACTCGTGGGCGTCGGACTGCGCGCTCGAGGAGAGCGTGGTGCGCTCGCTGTCCGGACCGTCGGCGGCGGCGATGCCGGCGCCGCCCACGGCGAGTCCGGCGACCAGGGCGGCGCCGCCCAGGAGTCGGGAGCAGCGGCGGAGGAGAGGGCGTTGCGTCACGGTGGTGCCTTTCGACAGGTTCCTGGGGAGGGATGACGACCTCGGGAGGCCGTGGCGGCAACCTACGTCACGTGACGGAGGTCACCCGTCCGTTCGTTCCGGCTCCTCCCGGTCCGCCCGGATCACCATCACCGCCCGTCGACTACTCCTCGGTAGCCAAGCCCTCCCCCGCCCCCTCCGAGCGGCCGTCGCCATCGCCGCAGGTCGCTCCGCACTCCGTCGCCCCGTCACCCGAGGGGCTCTCGATCCACGAGCCGTCATGATCACGATCAGGTAACGATCGCTCGAACGGGGCGGGTCGCGCGGCGGCCCGTCGCTCCTCGTCCCAGTGCTCGACCGCGCCCTCCCCCGCTCTCTGCTGCTCGGTGAGCGAGGGGTCCTCGGATCGTCGTGCCGGCATCGTCGTCCTTCCGTCGCAGGAGGCACCGCAGTGCCCGGGCGCTCGAGGGTAGCCGCCCGGGCGCCCCGGCCCTGGCAGACTGGACCCATGCCTGCGCTGACCCCGTTCCTGCCCCCCGACCTCGACGGAGACGGTCAGGACGCGATCGTCGACGGCTTCATCTCCGCGCAGGAGTCGCAGGGCCGCACCCTCTACCCCCACCAGGAGGAGGCCCTGCTCGCGATCGCGGCCGGCGACCACGTCATCGCCGCGACCCCCACCGGCTCCGGCAAGACCACGATCGCCTACGCCGCGATCTTCGCCGCCCTCGCCCGCGGGGAGCGCGCCTACTACACGGCCCCCATCAAGGCCCTGGTCTCGGAGAAGTTCTTCGACCTCGTCGCCCAGTTCGGCGCCGAGCGCGTCGGCATGATGACGGGCGACTCGAGCGTCAACCACGACGCCGAGATCATCGTCTGCACCGCCGAGATCTTCGCCAACCACGCCCTGCGCGACGGCCCCTCCTCCGACGTGGGCCTCGCCGTCATGGACGAGTTCCACTACTACGGCGACCCCCAGCGCGGATGGGCCTGGCAGGTGCCGCTCGTCGAGCTCCCCCGCTGCCAGTTCGTGCTCATGAGCGCGACCCTCGGCGACGTGACCTTCTTCGAGGAGGATCTCCTGGAGCGCACCGGCCGCGAGGTCACCACGATCGCCGACGCGCCCCGGCCCGTGCCGCTCGACTTCCGCTGGGCCCTCGAGCCGCTGCCGGACACGATCGCGACGATCCTGCAGGACCGCGACGCCCCCGTGTACATCGTCCACTTCACCCAGAAGGACGCGCTCGAGCAGGCGCAGGCGCTGCTGGGCCAGAAGATCCTCTCCACCGAGGAGAAGCAGCAGGTCCGCGACATCATCGGCGACTTCCGCTTCGCCAAGGGCTTCGGGCAGGTGCTCTCCAAGCTCGTGCGCGAGGGCATCGGCGTCCACCACGCCGGCATGCTCCCGAAGTACCGCCGGCTCGTGGAGAAGCTCGCGCAGTCCGGCCTGCTGAAGATCATCTGCGGCACCGACACGCTCGGCGTCGGCATCAACGTCCCGATCCGCACCGTGCTCCTCACCGGCCTCGCGAAGTTCGACGGCAAGCGCATGCGGCTGCTGAACTCGCGCGAGTTCCACCAGATCGCCGGCCGTGCGGGCCGCGCCGGCTACGACACCGTCGGGCATGTGGTCGTCCAGGCGCCCACCTGGACGATCGAGTTCGAGCGCGAGCGGGCCAAGCAGCGCGCCCGGGAGGAGGCCGGGAAGGCCCCCAACAGCGCGAAGAAGCGCAAGAAGGAGCCCAAGCCCCGGATCCCCGAGGGCGCCGTCTCGTGGTCCGAGGAGAACCTCACCAAGCTCGTCGAGAACGCGCCGGAGCCCCTGCGCCCGCACCTGCGGATCACCCCGTCGATGGAGCTCGCGCTCATCGCCCGCCCCGGGAACGCCGTGAGCGCCGCCCGGCACCTCATCATGACCAGCCACCAGACGACGCGGCAGAAGCTCGCCCTGGTCACGCAGGCCGCCGAGATCTTCCGCGGGCTCAAGGACGCCGAGATCGTCCAGCTGCTGCCGGAGGCGGACCACCTGGGGCGGCGGCTCGCGCTCGTCGAGGACCTCCAGCTCGACTTCACGATGAACCAGCCGCTCGCGCCCTTCGCGATCGCGATGATCGACTCCCTCGACGAGGAGTCGCCGACCCTCGCCATGGACACCGTCACGATCATCGAGTCCGTCCTCGAGGATCCCCGGCAGATCCTGCTCGCCCAGCAGAACGCCGCCAAGGGCGAGCTGCTCGCCGAGCTCAAGGCCGACGGCGTCGAGTACACCGAGCGGATGGCGCGGCTGGACGAGGTCACCTGGCCGAAGCCGATGGCGGAGGAGCTCGAGGCCGCCCTCGAGATCTACCGCCGCACCCGGCCCTGGGTGCGCGCCGAGGACCTCTCCCCCAAGTCCGTGGTGCGCGAGATCCACGAGACCGGGCAGACCTTCAGCGAGTTCGTCCAGCGCTACGGGCTGCAGCGCTCCGAGGGCATCGTGCTGCGGTACCTCTCCGACGCCTACCAGGCCATGCGCCGCACGATTCCCCAGGACCTGCGCACCGAGGAGCTCGAGGACACGATCGAGTGGCTCGGCGTGCTCGTGCGCGGCATCGACTCCTCGCTCCTGGACGAGTGGGAGGCGCTCACCCACCCCGAGGACGGCCCCGGCGCCGAGGAGGAGGTGCGGCCCAGCTCGCCGCGCGGCCTCTCCGCCCAGACCAAGGTGCTGCGCACCATGGTGCGGGCCGCGATGTGGCAGCGGGTCGAGCACTTCGCCTTCGAGCGCGAGGAGCGCCTCGCCCAGTTCGACGGCGCCGCCGGCTGGGACCGCCGCGCCTGGGCGGACGCCATGGACGCCTACTACGACGCCTACGACGAGGTCGGCATCGACGGCCCTGCCCGCTCGCCCCAGCTGCTGCAGATCGCCGAGGAGTCGAAGGTGTGGCGGATCCGCCAGGTCCTCGACGACCCCGACGGGAACCACGACTGGGCGATCGAGGCGGAGCTCGACCTCGAGGCGACCGACGAGGCCGGCGAGCCGGTGCTCACGATCACCCACGTGGGGGACATGAGCTCCCGCTGAGTCAGCGGCGGCTCATGCGCACGGTGAGGACCATCGCCCCGACCGCCGCGAGGAGCAGCAGCGCGAGCGCCGGCGCATAGCTGCCGAGGCCCTGCATCGTCGCGGCCATGAGCAGCGGCGGGACGAACCCGCCGAGACCGCCGGCGGCGCCGACCACACCCGTCACGGCGCCGATCTCCCCTGCCGGGGCGACCCGGGCGACGAGCGCGAACACCGCGCCGGCGCCGAGGCCGAGGGCGCCGGCGGCGAGCAGGAGTGCGAGCGTGCCGGTGGGGGCGAGCGGCGGGTGCAGCGCGAGGACGGCGGCCGCGAGGGTCAGCGCCGCGTAGGAGACCAGGAGCGTGCGGGCGGCGGTGAATCGGTCCGAGAGCACACCGCCGAGCGGGCGCAGCAGCACCGCCATGACCACGAAGCCGGCCGTGCGCAGCGCGGCCTCCCCCGGCTCGAGGCCGTACCAGCGCACGAGCAGCGTGGGCAGGAAGACGGAGAACGCGACGTAGCCGCCGAAGGACAGCGCGTACAGCGCACTCGCCTGCCAGGTCACGGCCAGGCGGAGGGCCGCGGCCGTCGCCCGCGCGGGATCGCCGACGGCCGGGCGCCAGGTCGGGGCGGTGCGCATCGAGGTCGCCGCGACCGCGGCGAAGGCGACGAGCGCGGCGGCGGCCACGAGGAAGGGCGCCGCCTCTCCCCCGGCACGCACGAGCGGCACCGTGGTGAAGGCGGCGATCGCCGTGCCGCCCATGCTCGCCCCGTAGATGCCCGTCGCCATCCCGCGCCGCGAGGGCGGGAACCACGAGTTCACGTACGGGATGCCGATCGCGAAGGCCGTGCCGGCGATGCCGAGCATCAGCCCGCCGAGGAGGAGACCGGCGATCGAGTCCTGGCCGACGAGGCCGAGCAGCAGCACGGGCACGACGGCGGCGAGCGAGACGGCCGTGAACATGACCCGGCCGCCGAGCCGGTCCGTGAGGGCGCCGATCGGGACCCTCCCGAGCGCGCCGACGAGCACGGGCACGGCCACCACGAGGGAGGCGTCGGTGATCGTGCCGCGCTCCACGAGCACCGGCCCGAGCGGGCTCAGCAGCGCCCAGGCCCAGGAGCTCACGCCGAAGCCGAGGGTGGCGAGCACGAGGGCGCGCACCGCCCCGGCGGGCAGGGCGACGGTCGGCTCAGCGGGAGGGGCGAGGCCGACGGGCGCGGCCGGGTCGATCGGCGGGGCCAGATCGACCGTAGAGACGAGATCGGTGGAGGCGTCGAGATCGGCAGGCGTGGCGGGCGGGGCGAGCGGCGACGAGGTCACGGGGACTCAGCTCTCACGGGACGACGGGGTGAGCCCTCAGCCTGGGAGCGCCCGCGCGCCCGGACCAGCACCCCGGTCACCGGCAAGACCGTCGATCACGGTTCGGTCACGGAGCCCTCGAGGGCTCCGTGATCACGCCGCCCGGGGTCAGGCTGTCGCGTCGAGGTCCAGGTCCACCATGAGCTCGGCGGCGATCGCCTCGAGGGCCTCGCGCACCTCCGACTCGTCGGCCCCCTCGGGGAGGCGCACCACGGCCTCCGCCTCGAAGAGCATGCCGCCGCCCTCGGGCGCCTCGCGCGTGAGCGAGCGGAGGGAGTCGATGGTCGCGCCCTGGGAGTGCAGCGCCTCGGTCACCTCACGCACCATGCCCGTGCGGTCCTGGCCCAGCAGGGAGAGCACGAGGCCCATGCCCGCGGGGACACCGTCGGCGGCATCCTCCGGGTGCGCGGGCGCGGCCTCGACCTGGAGTCCCACGCCCGCCGCGAGGCCCGGCAGGGCGTCGAGGAAACCGGCCGCCCGCTCCTCGGGGAGGTCCACGCGGACGATGCCCGCGAACTTCCCGGCGAGGAGGGCGAGCTGGCTGTCCACCCAGCTCCCGCCGTGGTCGTCCACGGCCGCGGCGAGGGTGGACACGAGGCCGGGGCGATCATCGCCGATCGCGGTCAGCACATAGGTCAGCATGCGCCCCAGGGTAGCGCCCGGCACGCCCCGCGAGGCGGGTTCCCGGACCTGCCCGGGGCGGGGCGCGCGACCGGGGAGATCACGCAGGAGCCGGGGTCAGATGCCGAGCTTGTGGAACGCGTAGGTGTACGCGTCCACGATCGCCTCCCAGGCGGCGTCGATGATGTTCGTGCCCACGCCCACCGTGTGGAACTCGAGGCCCGCGCCGCCCGTGCGCACGAGCACCCGGGTCGTCGCGTCGGTGCCGTGGTGGGAGTCGAGGATGCGCACCTTGAAGTCCTGCAGCTCGAGCTCGTCGATCTGCGGGTAGGTCTCCAGGAGCCCGCGCCGCAGCGCCGTGTCCAGGGCGTTGACCGGTCCGTTGCCCTCGGCGATGGTGACCGAGCGCGAGCTCGGGTCGTCCGCCCGGGCGAGCAGGCGCACGGTCGCCTCGGTCTCGAGGGAGCCGTCGCGCAGCAGGTGCGAGGTCGCCCTCCAGGACTCGACCGAGAAGAACCGCGGCACGCGCCCCATCTCGTCGAGCAGGAGCAGCTCGAAGGAGGCGTCGGCCGCCTCGTAGGAGTACCCGGCTGCCTCGCGCTGCTTGACCGTGGTCGCGAGCCGCGCGAGCAGGTTCTTCTCCCCCGTGAGGTCGAAGCCCAGCTCGCGCCCCTTGAGCTCGATCGAGGCGCGACCGGCCATGTCGGAGATGATCATGCGCATGTCGTTGCCGACCTCGCGCGGATCGATGTGCTGGTACAGGTCCGGGTCCACCCGGATCGCGCTCGCGTGCAGGCCCGCCTTGTGGGCGAAGGCGCTCTGGCCCACGTACGGGCTGCGCGGGGAGACCGGCATGTTGACGATCTCCCCGATCGCGTGGGCGATGCGGGTGGAGTCCTCGAGCGCGGCCTCCGGCACGAGCTCGAGGCCCATCTTCAGCTGGAGGTCAGCGAGCATCGTGACGAGGTCGGCGTTGCCGGTGCGCTCCCCGTAGCCGTTGACGCAGCCCTGCACGTGGTCGATGCCGGCGCGCACCGCCGTGAGGGCGTTGGCGACCGCGCAGCCGGAGTCGTTGTGCGTGTGCACGCCGAGCCGCACCGGCGCATCGCCGACGGCGCTCCCCTCGCCCAGGCGCGCCCGGAGGTCCTCGACGATCTCGGTGACCTGGTGCGGGACCATGCCGCCGTTCGTGTCGCACAGCACCACGGCGCGGGCCCCGGCGGCGTGGGCCGCCGCGACCACGGAGGTCGTGTAGGCGGGGTCGTGGAGGAAGCCGTCGAAGAAGTGCTCCGCGTCCACGAACACCTCGCGCCCGAGCCCCACGAGGTGCTCGACCGTGTCCCGGACCATCGCGAGGTTCTCCTCGGCGGTGGTGCGCAGCGCGCCCGTCACGTGGCGCAGGTCCGACTTCGCGACGAGGGTGATCGTCGGCGCGCCGGAGTCCACGAGCGCCTGCACCTGCGGGTCCTCGGCGACCGCCACGCCGGCCTTGCGGGTCGCCCCGAAGGCCGCCAGGCGCGCGTGCCGCAGCTCGAGCTCGCCGGCGGCGCGGGTGAAGAACTCGGTGTCCCGCGGGACCGCGCCGGGCCAGCCGCCCTCGATGTAGGTCACGCCGAGCTCGTCGAGCAGGCGCGCCACGGCGAGCTTGTCCGCGACGGAGAGCGTGAGGCCCTCCTGCTGGGAGCCGTCGCGCAGCGTCGTGTCGTAGAGGTGGAAGCCCGGGATCGCGGTGGACGCGGAGCTCTCGGGGAGTGCGGGGGTCGTCGTCATCGGGGCCTCAGACCAGGCGGGTGAGCCAGCCGTGGCGGTCCGGGACCCGGCCGTACTGGATCCCGGTGAGCTCCTCGCGCAGGGACAGCGTGGTCTCGCCGGACCCGCCGTCGGCCACCGTCCACGAGCCGCCGTGGGCGCGCAGCTCCCCGATCGGCGTGATCACCGCGGCGGTGCCCGCCGCGAACATCTCGGTGATCTCGCCGGCCGCGATCTGCGAGGTGAGCTCGGCGAAGTCCAGCCGCTGCTCGACGGGCTCGAGGCCGCGGTCCTCCGCGAGACGCAGGATCGAGTTGCGCGTGACGCCCTCGAGGATCGACCCGGTGAGCGAGGGGGTGAGGATCCGGCCGTCCTTCGTGATCGCGAAGACGTTCATGCCGGAGAGCTCGTCGACGAAGGTGTGCGACTCGGAGTCCAGGAACATGACCTCGTCCGCGCCCTGGGCGGCGGCCTGCTTCTTCGCGAGCAGCGAGGAGGCGTAGTTGCCCCCGCACTTCGCGTCGCCGGTGCCGCCGGCGCCAGCCCGCGCGTACTCGTCCGTCACCCACACCACGAGCGGCTGCACGCCGCGCGGGAAGTAGGCGCCGGCCGGGGAGGCGATGAGGTAGTAGTCCGCGATCGCGGAGGAGTTCACGCCGAGGAACTCCTCGTTGGCGAACATGAAGGGGCGCAGGTACAGGGAGGTCTCCCCCTCCGGCTGCGGGACCCACGGCTCGTCGGCCGCGACGAGCGCGCGCAGCGACGCCACGAAGTCCTCCACCGGCAGGTGCGGCAGTGCGAGGCGGTCCGCGGAGTGCTGGAAGCGCTCGGCGTTGCGCTCGGGGCGGAAGGTCCAGACGGAGCCGTCCGCGTGGCGGAAGGCCTTGAGCCCCTCGAAGATCTCCTGGCCGTAGTGGAGCACGGCGGAGGCCGGGGAGATCTCGAAGGGGCCGTAGGGGAGGATCTCGGCCTCGCCCCAGCCGCCCTCGGCGGTCCAGCGGGCACGGGCCATGAAGTCCGTGAAGTGCCGGCCGAAGCCGGGGGCGGCGAGGATGCGGGCGCGCTCGTCGTCGCCCACGCGACGGGTGGTGGTGGTCGAGGTGAAGGTGAGCGCGCTCATCGGAGGCTCCTGGGGCGGGACGGGACGGAAGGGGGTGGGGGTCAGCGATCGCTCACGGCGGCGACGAGGGCGTCGCCGATCGCGACGGTGCCGCGGGCGCCCAGGGAGGCGCGCTCGGCGAGATCGGCCTCGACGGCGTCGCGGACCTTCTGGGCGGGACCCGCGTGGCCGAGGTGGTCCAGCAGCAGGGCCACCGAGAGCACGGTCGCGGTCGGGTCCGCGAGGTCCTTCCCGGCGATGTCCGGCGCGGAGCCGTGCACCGGCTCGAACATCGAGGGGAAGGCGCCCGTGGGGTTGATGTTGCCGCTCGCGGCGAGGCCGATGCCGCCGCCGATCGCGCCCGCGAGGTCCGTGACGATGTCGCCGAAGAGGTTGTCGGTGACGATGACGTCGAAGCGGGCGGGATCCTGGACCAGGTAGATCATCATGGCGTCGACGTGGGCGTAGTCCACGCTCACGCCCGGGAACTCCGCACCGACCTCGTCGACGACCCGGCGCCACAGGTGCCCGGCGTGGACGAGCACGTTGTGCTTGTGCACGAGGGTGAGCTTCCCCCGGCGCGCGGCGGCCTGCTCGAAGGCGTAGCGGATCACGCGCTCGACGCCGACGGCGGTGTTGAGGGACACCTCGGTCGCGACCTCGAGCGGGGTGCCCGTGCGCATCGATCCGCCGTTGCCCACGTACGGGCCCTCGGTGCCCTCGCGGACCACGAGGAAGTCGACCTCGCCGGGCTCCGCGAGCGGCGTCGAGACGCCGGGCACGAGCCGTGTGGGGCGCAGGTTCACGTAGTGGTCGAAGCCGAAGCGGAGCTTGAGCAGCAGACCCCGCTCGAGCACGCCCGAGGGGACCTGCGGGTCCCCCACGGCGCCCAGCAGGATCGCGTCGTGCTCGGCGAGGCGGCTCATGTCCTCGTCGGTCAGGGTCTCCCCGGTGCGGTGCCAGCGGCCCGCGCCCAGGTCGAAGGGCGTCGTCTCGACGGCGACGCCCGCCGGCTCGAGGGCCGCGCGGAGCACGCGCAGGCCCTGGGGCACGACCTCCTGGCCGATCCCGTCGCCCTCGATGACGGCGAGGCGGAGGGTCGAGTCGTTCATCTGCTGCTCCTGGAGAGGTGTCGGTCGGGGTGGTGGGCGGGGATCAGTAGACGAGATCGGCGGCGTGCACGGAGTGCGCACCGATCTCGCGACCGATCTCCTCGGCGAGCTCGCGCGGGGCGGCCTCGTCGAGGTCGAGGACGACGAGCGCCTCGGAGCCCTGGGTGGTGCCGGCGCGGGAGACCTGCATGCCGGCGATGTTCACGCCCGCGGCGCCCAGCCGCGCGCCGTACTGGCCGATCATGCCGGGACCGTCGACGTAGCGGATGACCAGGAGGTGGTCGGAGAGCGGCACCTCGAGCTCGTGGCCGCCGATCTCGACGAGCTTGTGCTCCTGGCGGGCACCGCTGAGGGTGCCGGCGACGGAGACGACGGAGCCGTCGCGGAGGGTGCCGCGCAGCGCGACGACGTTGCGGAAGCGCTCGCTCTCCTCCTCGGTCTCGAGCTTCACGGAGATGCCGCGCTCCTCGGCCATGACGGGGGCGTTGACGTAGGAGACCTGCTCCGTGACCGTGCCGCGGAACATGCCGCGCAGCGCTGAGAGCTTGAGGGCGGTGACGTCATGGGTCGCGATCTCGCCGCGCACCACGATCTCGAGCACCTCGGGGGCCTCGGCGGCCAGGGCGGTGAACAGCTGGCCCAGGCGGTCGGCGAGGGCGACGCCGGGGCGCACGAGGTCGTCGAGGGCGCCGCCCGCGACGTTCACGGCGTCCGGCACGAGCTCACCGGCGAGGGCGAGGCGCACGGAGCGGGCGACGGCGACGCCGGCCTTCTCCTGGGCCTCCGCGGTGGAGGCGCCGAGGTGGGGCGTGAGGGTGATGTTCTCGAGCTCGAGGAGCTTCGCGGCGGTCTCGCTCTTGGCGGGCGGCTCGGAGCTGTAGACGTCCAGCGCGGCGCCGGCGATCTGTCCGGTGGTCAGCGCGGTGTACAGCGCCTCCTCGTCGATGAGCCCGCCGCGGGCGGCGTTGACGACGTGGAGGTTCGGCTTCGCGATCGCGAACTGCTCCGCGCCCAGCAGGCCGGTGGTCTCCGGGGTCTTGGGCATGTGGACGGTGATGACGTCGCTCTCGCGCATGATCTCGTCGAGCTCGACGACGCGCGCGCCGAGCTCGGCCGCGCGGGCGTGGCTCACGTACGGGTCGTAGGCGAGCAGGGTGACGCCGAAGGGGGCGAGGCGCTCGGCGACCAGCTGGCCGATCCGGCCGAAGCCGACGACGCCGACGGTCTTGCCCAGCAGCTCGACGCCGGTGAGCTGCTTGCGCTCCCACTTCCCGGCCTTGACGGAGGAGTCGGCCCGCGCGAGATTGCGCAGCGAGGCGAGGATGAGGGCCACCGCGAGCTCCGCGGCGGAGGTGATGTTCGAGGTCGGGGCGTTGATGACCATCGCGCCGGCGACGGTCGCCGCGGGGACGTCCACGTTGTCCAGGCCCACGCCCGCACGGGCGACGACCTTGAGGTTCGGCGCGGCGGCGAAGACCTCGGCGTCGACCTGGGTCGCGGAGCGCACCAGCAGGGCGTCGGCGTCGACGACGGCGGCGAGCAGCGCGGCGCGGTCGGCGCCGTCGACGTGGCGGACCTCCACGTCGGGACCGAGCACCTCGACGGTGGCGGGCGACAGCTCTTCGGCGATGAGGACGACAGGACTCGTCACGGAATCTCCTCCGGTACAGACGGCGATCGTCGCACTCATCCTCGGGGCGACGCGTATGAGCACAGCGTAATCCGCTGTCCGCCATGCGGTCGCCATGATCACGATCCGAGAAGGCAGGTGGCACGCATTCCCGGGGCCGGTTCACCGGCCCTCGGGACGTCGAGCTCGCCCCCTGCGCTCTCGTCGACCGCACCGGCCGCCCCGCTCAGGATCGGAGCGGCGCGTAGGTGTCGAGGTAGCGCTGGATGAGACCGCCCAGCTCCTCGTTCATCTCCGGGTCCCGGTTCAGGGCGTGGCCTGAGTTCGGGAACACCAGGACGTCATGCGGCACACCGTGCGCCTCGAGGATGCCCTCCATCTCACGGCTCGCCGCATAGGGGGCGACCTTGTCGAGCGCCCCGTAGGCGAGCAGCGAGGGCGGGGCGCCGTCGTGCACCAGGTCCTTCGCCGTGATGGGCGCGAGGACCTCCCGATAGGCGCCGCTGCGCATCATCTCCGGGGTGATCCTCTGTCCGGCCATGATCGAGGCGAAGGCGGCACCGGCCTCGGCCGACTCGTCCGTCGCGTAGTCGCGATCCTCGATGTCGAACCAGTCCGCGGGCTCGAAGCCCGCAGGTCCCACGAAGGACATGACGGCGTCCACCGGGAGCGCGAGGTCATCGGTGGCGCCGTACGCCGTGATCATCGCGAGGGCGCCGCCGGCGGAGCCGCCCGCGAGGACGATGCCGTCCAGGTCGTAGCCGCGCTCGCTCGCGGCGGCCTCGATCGCGGCGACGCCCGCCCTGATCTCCTGCGCCATCTCCGGCACGCTCGCCGTGCTGCCCTCGGAGGCCAGGGAGTAGTTGATGGTGGCCGCGACGTATCCCTGAGCGGCGAAGCTCTCGGCGATCGAGGTGTCATCGGCCTTGTCCCCGGAGGTGAACCCGCCGGCATGGATGTAGAGGACGAGCCGGGAGGCATGCGCCGCATCGGCGGGGAGGAAGAGATCGAAGCAGTTCAGCTCGCCGTCGCCATAGGGGAGGTCGGTCTCGACGCTGCCCATCGTGTCGTCCCAGTCGACCTCCTCGATCCCGGCGAAGCTCTGACCGGTCCTGGTCGCCATGAGAGCGCCGCCGCCGGCGGAGAGCGCGAAGACGAGCACGTAGATCCCGCCCCACATCAGACGGGAGAGCCAGCGCCTCATGAGAACGTCCTCCCGCCCAGGAGGAGGTCGAGGCCGAGGTTGAGGGCCAGCCATCCCGCGGCGGCGCCGAGGACCACCAGGACCGCGATGACGATCGCGCGCTTCTTCCATGTCTGCATCCCGTCACCCTAGGGACGCAGTTCCCCGCTGACCACGGCGGATGGTCGTCGCCTCCCCGTGCGGCGTCATACCCCGGGTGGACGGGAACGTGACGTCGGTCGACGCTCCCCGGACGGCCGACGGGGCGGGCACCCGATCCTGCGATCGGATGCCCGCCCCGCCGTGAGGGGACGCCTCGGGATCAGCGCGCGGCGCTGCCCTCGGTGTAGTCCGCGTCGACGCTCGTGGTGGACCACGAGAACATCTTGCGCAGGTCGCGGCCGACGGTCTCGATCGGGTGCGTCGCCTCCTTGGCACGCAGCTCCTGGAACTCGGTCGCGCCGTTGTCCTGGTCGTCGATGAAGCGCTTCGCGAAGGCGCCGGACTGGATGTCGGCGAGGATCGCCTTCATGTTCGCCTTGGTCTCGTCGGTGACGACGCGCGGGCCGGAGACGTAGTCGCCGAACTCGGCGGTGTCGGAGATCGACCAGCGCTGCTTGGCGATGCCGCCCTCCCACATGAGGTCGACGATGAGCTTGAGCTCGTGGAGGACCTCGAAGTAGGCGATCTCGGGCTGGTAGCCGGCCTCGGAGAGGGTCTCGAAGCCCGCCTGCACGAGGTGGCTCATGCCGCCGCAGAGCACGGCCTGCTCGCCGAAGAGGTCGGTCTCGGTCTCCTCGGTGAAGGTGGTCTTGATGACGCCGGCGCGGGTGCCGCCGATGCCCTTGGCGTAGGCGAGCGCGAGGTCCCAGGCGGAGCCGGTCGCGTCCTGCTCGACGGCGACGATGTCCGGGATGCCGCGGCCCGCGACGAACTCGCGGCGCACCGTGTGGCCGGGGGCCTTGGGGGCGATGAGCAGCACGTCGACGCCCGCGGGGACCTCGATGTAGCCGAAGCGGATGTTGAAGCCGTGCGCGAAGGCGAGCGCCTTGCCCTCGGTGAGGTGCGGCTGGATCGACTCGGTGAAGACCTTCCGCTGGTCCTGGTCCGGGGTGAGGATCATGATGAGATCCGCCCACTCGGCGACCTCGGCGACGGAGCCCGTCGTCAGGCCCTCCTCCTGCGCCTTCGCGGCCGACTTCGAGCCCTCGCGCAGGCCGACGCGGACCTCGACGCCGCTGTCACGGAGGTTCAGCGCGTGGGCGTGGCCCTGCGAGCCGAAGCCGATGACGCCGACCTTCTTGCCCTGGATGATCGAGAGGTCTGCGTTGTCGTCGTAGAAGATCTCCGCCACGATGTGCTCCTTTGTGTGTGGTTGTGTCCGCGCCGGGGCGGGGTTCGCACCCTCGGCGCCGGCGACAGGTCGATCCTATCGCCGTCCGTCTTACGTTGTGAGAGGCCGTCTCAGCCCGTGACCCTCGCGGGTCAGCCGAGGAGACTGCGGTCGGTGATCGCACGGCCGCCGCGGCCGATCGCGACCTCGCCGGACTTCACGATCTCGCGGATCCCGAAGGGCTCGAGCATCCCCAGGAGGGCGTCGAGCTTGTCCTGGGTGCCCGTGGCCTCGATGGTCACGGCGTCGGTGGCCGCGTCGACCACCTTCGCACGGAACATCTGGACCACCTCGAGGACCGAGGTGCGCGAGGCGTTGTCCGCGCCCACCTTGATGAGGATGAGCTCGCGCTGGATCGTCTGGCGGGGGTCGAGCTGGACGATCTTGAGCACGTTGACCAGCTTGTTGAGCTGCTTGGTGATCTGCTCGAGGGGGTGCTGGTCCACGTCGACGACCACGGTGATCCGCGAGATCTCCGGGTGCTCGGTGGGGCCCACCGCGAGCGAGGCGATGTTGTAGCCGCGGCGCGCGAACAGCGCGGAGACGCGGGTGAGCACGCCGGGCTTGTTCTCGACGAGGACGGACAGGGTCTGGGTGTTCGGTCGCATCACGGAATCGGTGGAGTTCATGCTCAGATGTCCCTCTCCCACTCGGGGCTCATGCCCTGGGCGATCTGGATCTCGTCGTTGGAGACGCCGGCGGGGACCATCGGCCACACCATCGCGTCGGCGCTCACGGTGAAGTCCACGACGACCGGGCGGTCGTTGATCGCCATCGCCGCCTCGATCGTCGCGTCGATGTCCTCGTCCCGCTCGCACCGCAGCCCCGCCGCGCCGTACGCGTCGGCGAGCTTCACGAAGTCCGGGATGCGGCGCGAGCCGTGACCGGTGTTGAGCTCGGTGTTCGAGTAGCGCTGGTCGTAGAACAGGTTCTGCCACTGGCGCACCATGCCGAGGCTCGAGTTGTTGATGACCGCGACCTTGATCGGGATGTCGTTGATGACGCAGGTCGCGAGCTCCTGGTTCGTCATCTGGAAGCAGCCGTCGCCGTCGATCGCCCACACCGGGACGTCCGGGCGGCCCACCTTGGCGCCCATGGCCGCGGGGACCGAGTAGCCCATCGTGCCGAGACCGCCGGAGTTGATCCAGCTGCGCGGGTTCTCGTAGGAGATGAACTGGCTCGACCACATCTGGTGCTGGCCGACGCCCGCGACGAACACCGAGTCCGGGCCGCTGATCGCGCCGATCCGGGAGATGACCTTCTGCGGCGCCGTGAAGCCGTCGGCCGTCTCGGTCCACCCCAGCGGGTAGGAGCTGCGCAGCGTGTCGAGCATCTGCCACCACGCGGCGTAGTCGCGCGGGTCCTGCTCCGCGGCGTCGAGGCGGTGGCGCAGCTCCGCGGTGAGGGCGGTCGCGACCTCCCCGGCCTGCCCGACGATCGGGACGTCGGCGGTGCGGTTCTTGGAGATCTCCGCGGGGTCGATGTCCGCGTGGACGATGGTCGCGTCCGGGGCGAAGGAGTCCAGGCGCCCGGTCACGCGGTCGTCGAAGCGGGCGCCGATCGCGATGATGAGGTCCGCCCGCTGGAGCGCGGAGACCGCCGCGACCGTGCCGTGCATGCCGGGCATGCCGAGCTGCTGGGGGTGGGAGTCCGGGAGCGCACCGCGGCCCATGAGGGTCGTGACGAACGGGGCGCCCGAGAGGTCCACGAGCTCGCGCACCTCGGCCGAGGCGTCCCCGCGCAGCACGCCGCCGCCCAGGAGGAAGACGGGCCGCTTCGCGGAGAGCAGCAGCGAGGCCGCCTCGCGGATCTGTTTGAGGTGGGGCCGCGCCTCGGGGTGGTAGCCGGGGAGGTCGAGGTCCTCGGGCCACACGAACGGGGCGGTCGCCTGCTGGGCGTCCTTCGTGACGTCCACGAGAACGACGCCGGGGCGGCCGGTCGAGGCGATGTGGAAGGCCTGCTTGATGGTGCGCGGGATGTCCGCGGCGTCCTTCACGAGGAAGTTGTGCTTGGTGACCGGCATCGTCATCCCGACGATGTCCGCCTCCTGGAAGGCATCGGTCCCGATGAAGGAGGAGCCCACCTGGCCGGTGATCGCGACCATCGGGATCGAGTCCATCTGGGCGTCCGCGATCGCGGTGATGAGGTTCGTCGCGCCCGGGCCGGAGGTCGCGAGGCACACGCCGACCTTGCCGGTCGCGTGGGCGTAGCCGCTCGCCGCGTGGCCCGCTCCCTGCTCGTGGCGGACGAGCACGTGGCGGAGCTTCTTGGCGTCCAGGAGCGGATCGTAGGTGGGGAGGATCGCGCCGCCGGGCAGGCCGAAGACGACCTCGGCCCCGGCATGCTCGAGGGACTCGACCAGCGCCTGCGCGCCGGTCATCTGCTGCGGGGACATCGTTGCTCCTTCGGATCGCGGACGGGGGACCAGGGGCGGCCGTGCCATGTTCCCCTCCCCCTCTCGGGTCCGTGCCCGCGGATCACGCTGAACACGAAAAAGCCCCTCGGCCTGGGGCTCTGGAGGGGCGCGGAGGACGTCTCGTAGGGACGAACGGGCGTCAGCCGCGCTCGATGACTACGAGAAGGATCTTCTGCATGGGCACACCATAGCCCGCGCGGCCTCGCCCTCCGCCGGGTCCGTCCAGGATGCGGACCCGCGCGGGACGGCGACCGGGCGGCGCCTCGGGGTCCGGCCATGCGGCGACACATTTCGACCCAAGCATTTGTTCGAGGCCGCATAACGCGTCACTATGGATCGCATGGACAGCCCTGACACCGACCTGCGCACCCCGGCCCCGAGCGCCGCCGGCGCCGCGCCCGCGCGCGTGCGGCCCTCCCGCTCCGGGAAGCCCCAGGGGCAGTGGAAGGTCGACGGCCCCACACCCCTGAACTCCAACGAGGAGGTCAAGGCCGCCGGCAACGGGCTCGACGTCCGCCGGCGCATCGAGGAGACCTACGCCCGCGAGGGCTTCGACTCGATCGACGGCGACGACCTCCACGGCCGCTTCCGCTGGTGGGGCCTCTACACCCAGCGCAAGCCCGGGATCGACGGCGGCCGCACCGCGCAGCTCGAGCCGCACGAGCTCGAGGACCGCTACTTCATGCTGCGCGTGCGCAGCGACGGCGCCCTGCTGCCCCCGCGCGCGCTGCGCGTGCTCGGCTCGATCGCGACGGACTTCGCCCGCGGCACCGCGGACATCACCGACCGCCAGAACGTGCAGTACCACTGGATCGGCATCGAGGACGTCCCGGAGATCTGGCGACGGCTCGACACCGTCGGCCTCGAGACGACGACCGCCTGCGGCGACACCCCACGCGGCTTCCTCGGCAGCCCGGTCGCCGGCATCGCGGCCGACGAGATCATCGATCCCACCCCCGTGATCGCGGAGATCAAGCGCCGCTTCATCGGCGACCCCGAGCTCGCGAACCTCCCCCGCAAGTTCAAGACCGCGATCACCGGCCACCCGAGCCTCGACGTCGCGCACGAGATCAACGACGTGTCCCTCGTGGGCGTCGTGCACCCCGAGCTGGGCCCCGGCTACGACCTCTGGGTGGGCGGCGCGCTGTCCACCACGCCGCGCCTCGCGGAGCGCCTGGGCGCCTTCGTCACGGAGGAGCAGGCGGCGGACGTCTGGCACGGCGTCATCCGCATCTTCCGCGACTACGGCTTCCGGCGCCTGCGCAACAAGGCCCGCCTGAAGTTCCTCCTCGCCGACTGGGGCAACGAGCGCTTCCGCGAGGTGCTCGAGACCGAGTACCTCGGCTACGCCCTCGCGGACGGGCCCGCCCCGGCGCCCGCGACCGGCCCCGGCGACCACGTCGGCGTCCACCCCCAGAAGGACGGCCGCTCCTACATCGGCGCCGCACCGACCGTCGGCCGCATCGGCGGGGACCTGCTCACCCGCCTCGCGGACCTCGTCGAGGAGGTCGGCGCCGAGGGCGTGCGCCTGACCGCCTTCCAGAAGCTCGTCGTGCTCGGCGTCCCCGCGGAGCGCGTCGAGGACGCGGTGGCCGGCCTCGAGGGGCTCGGCCTGCGCACCCGGCCCGGCGCCCTCCGCCGCTCCTCCATGGCCTGCACCGGCCTCGAGTTCTGCAAGCTCGCGATCGTCGACACGAAGGACACCGCCGAGCGCACGATCGACGAGCTCGAGACGCGTCTCGCCGACGTCGAGGACCAGCTCGAGGCGCCGATCAGCATGCACGTGAACGGCTGCCCGAACTCGTGCGCCCGCATCCAGACCGCGGACATCGGCCTCAAGGGTCAGATCATCACGACCGACGCGGGCGAGCAGGTCCCCGGGTTCCAGGTCCATCTGGGAGGATCGCTGGGACGCCACGATCTCGAGGTGCCGCAACTGGGACGCACGCTGCGGCAGCACAAGGTCGCGGCGACCGAGCTGGGCGAGTACGTGGAGAGGGTCGTGCGCCGTTACGTCGCAGGTCGCGACAGCGGGGAGACCTTCGCCGCGTGGACGCACCGCGCCGAGGACGAGGAGCTGCGATGACCGAGAACCGACCTTCCGCCGCCGCCGGCACCACGGGCGAGACCCCCGAGCAGCGCACCGCGCGGCTCCGCGCGATCGCCGAGGAGGCCTCCGCGCGCTTCGCCGAGCTGGAGAAGGAGCTCGGGCCCGAGGAGCTCGCGAGCGCGGTCTCCGCGTGGGCCGCCGAGCAGTTCGGCCCCTCCCTCGCCGTCGCGTGCTCGATGGCCGACGCGGTCCTCCCCCAGGTCGTCGCCGCGCACCGTCCGGGCGTCGACGTGCTCTTCCTCGACACCGGCTATCACTTCCCCGAGACGCTCGCGACGCGCGACCGGGTCGAGCAGGAGCTCGACGTGACGATCGTGGACGTGCTCCCCGAGCACACCGTCGCGGAGCAGGACGCCGAGCACGGTCCCCGCCTGCACGACCGCGACCCGGGCGCCTGCTGCGGCATGCGCAAGGTCGCCCCGCTGAAGCGCGTGCTCGCCGGCTATGACGCCTGGGTGACCGGCGTGCGCCGCGAGGAGGGGCCCACCCGCGCCGCGACCCCCGTCGTCACCTGGGACGAGGGCTTCGGTCTGGTGAAGATCAACCCGCTCGTGACCTGGAGCTACGACCGGCTCATGGCGTACTCCGCCGAGCACGGCCTGCCCGAGAACCCGCTGCTGCACCAGGGCTACCCGAGCATCGGCTGCCTGCCCTGCACACGCGCCGTCGCCCCCGGCGAGGACCCCCGCGCAGGCCGCTGGGCCGGCAAGGAGAAGACCGAGTGCGGCCTGCACCCGTCCGAGGGCGGCACCGGCACCGAGCAGGACGCCCAGGGCGCCCCGATCGCGGCCGTGCCCCTGCAGCTGATCACCGTGAACACCGCCGAGGAGGACCGATGACCACCGTCGCCCGCCCCCCGCAGGAGCTCGGCGCGCCGACCTCCCTGCTCGACGCCCTCGAGAGCGAGGGCATCCACATCATCCGCGAGGTGGTCGCGGAGCTCGAGCGTCCCGTCATGCTCTTCTCCGGCGGCAAGGACTCGGTGGTCATGCTCCACCTCGCGGTGAAGGCCTTCTGGCCGGCGCCCGTGCCCTTCCCCGTGCTCCACGTCGACACCGGCCACAACTTCCCGGAGGTCCTCGAGTTCCGCGACCGCACGGTCGAGCGCCTCGGGGTCGAGCTCAAGGTCGCGCGCGTCCAGGACTACCTCGACGACGGCCGGCTCGAGGAGCGGGCCGACGGCACCCGCAACCCGCTCCAGACCCTCCCCCTGCTCGACGGCATCGAGGACGGCCGCCACGACGCGGTGTTCGGCGGCGGCCGGCGCGACGAGGACAAGGCCCGGGCCAAGGAGCGCGTGGTGAGCCTGCGCAACTCCTTCGGCCACTGGGATCCCAAGAACCAGCGCCCCGAGCTGTGGCACCTCTACAACACGCGCCACCGCCCCGGGGAGCACGTGCGCGTCTTCCCGCTCTCGAACTGGACCGAGCTCGACGTGTGGCGGTACATCGCCCGCGAGGGCATCGAGCTGCCGTCCCTGTACTACGCGCACGAGCGCGAGGTCGTCGAGCGCGACGGCATGCTCCTCTCCCCCGGTGAGATCGTGCCGCTGCGCGAGGGCGAGACCACCTCCGTGCGCACGGTGCGCTACCGCACCGTGGGCGACGTGTCCTGCACCGGCGCCGTCCCCTCCGAGGCGCGGGACGTCGAGGCCGTCCTCGCCGAGGTCGCGGCGACCACCGTCTCGGAGCGCGGCGCGACCCGCGCGGACGACCGCATCTCCGAGGCCGCCATGGAGGACCGCAAGAAGGAGGGCTACTTCTGATGAGCACCGCATCACTGCTCCTGGATCCCACGGGATCCGCCGAGGGCGGCTCCGGCCCCACCCTCCTGCGCATCGCGACCGCCGGCAGCGTGGACGACGGGAAGTCGACACTCATCGGCCGGCTCCTGCACGACACGAAGTCCGTCCTCGCGGACCAGCTCGCCTCCGTCGAGGCGGCGAGCCGTCAGCGCGGCTGGAAGGGCGAGCTCGCCGATCTCGCGCTGCTCACCGACGGCCTCCGCGCCGAGCGCGAGCAGGGCATCACGATCGACGTCGCCTACCGCTACTTCGCGACGGCGACCCGCTCCTACGTGCTCGCCGACACCCCCGGCCACGTGCAGTACACGCGCAACACCGTCACCGGCGCCTCCACGGCGGACGTCGTCACGGTGCTCGTCGACGCCCGCAACGGCGTCGTCGAGCAGACGCGCCGGCACCTCGCGATCGCGGGCCTGCTGCGCGTCCCCCACGTGGTCGTCGCCCTGAACAAGATCGACCTCGTCGAGAACCCCCAGCAGGTGCACGAGGAGGTCGTCTCCCAGCTCGAGGAGATCGCGAGGACCCTCTCGATCGCCGACCTGCGCGTGGTGCCCGTCTCCGCGCTGCACGGCGACAACGTCGTGACCCCGTCGGAGAAGACGCCCTGGTACACGGGTCCCACCCTCCTGGACCTGCTCGAGTCCTTCCCGGGCGGCCAGGACCTGCGCGAGGGGCCCTTCCGTCTGCCCGTGCAGCTCGTGATCCGCCCCCAGCAGGGCGCCGTCGACCCCGCGCACGTCGACTACCGCGGCTACGCGGGCCTCATCACCTCCGGCTCGATCGCCGTGGGCGACGAGGTGGGCGTGGCGGGCTCCGGCCGGCGCACGCAGGTGGTCGGCATCGACCGCGGTCCGGAGTCCGTGGACCGTGCGGAGGCCGGCATCGCCGTGACCCTGCGCCTGGCCGACGAGCTCGACGTCTCCCGCGGTGACCTCATCGCCGGGGGCGACCTCCCCGTCACGGCGGAGTCCGCGACCGCGGTGCTCTGCTGGCTCGCGGAGAAGCCGCTCGTCCCCGGTGCCCGGGTGCTCGTCAAGCACGGCACGAGCACCGTCCAGGCGCGCGTCACCGCGATCCTCGAGAAGCTCGACATCGCGGCCCTCGAGCGGGTGCCCGCGGAGCAGGGCGAGCTCAACGACCTCGTCCGGGTCGAGCTGGCCTTCGCCCAGCCCCTCCCCCTCGAGCCCTACGGCGCGAGCCGCGAGGGCGGCTCGTTCATCGTGATCGACCCGCAGAGCGGGACCACGGTCGCCGCGGGGATGGTCGGCGCCGAGCTGCGCGCCTGAGCCGCGCCCCCGTCGGACCGACCGGTCCGACGGGGGCGCGTCCGCGCAGGACAGGGCCGGAGGTCCCTCGGCGCGGCCCCGGGAGGACTCCACAATGGCGGCAGCACCTCGCCGACCCGCCAGGAGAACGTGATCATGACCGTCCCCGGTTCCTCGCCCCTCGTCCCCGTCCGTGCGCGCTCGCCGCTCGACGGCACCCGCCTCCTCGTCCTCGGCGGCGGCATGACCGGCCACCGCCTCGCGGCGCGGCTGCGGGCCGAGGACCCGGAGGGCGACTGGCGGCTCACCGTCCTCGGCGAGGAGCCGCACCGCCCCTACGACCGCGTGCACCTCTCCGACTGGTTCTCGAGCCGTCGGCCGGAGCTGCTCGAGCTCGACACGACCGTCTGGGAGGACCCGCGGATCACGCTCGTCACGGGGGACGCCGCCGCGTCGATCGGCCGCGAGGCGCACACGGTGACGACCCGGTCCGGGGCCGTGCACCCCTACGACCAGCTCGTGCTCGCGACGGGCTCGTGGCCCTGGGCGCCGCGCGCCGAGGGCGGGGACCTGCCCGGGATCTTCTCCTACCGCACCCTCGAGGACGTGGAGCAGCTGGCGGAGTGGACCGGGCTGCGCTCCGAGGCCCTCGGCCGGCCGCTGCACGGCGTCGTCGTCGGCGGCGGGGTGCTGGGCCTCGAGGCCGCCGCGTCCCTCCAGGGGCTCGGCGCCGCGGTGACCGTCGTCGAGTTCGCGGACCGGCTCATGGCCGTGCAGCTCGACCAGGGCGGCGGCGAGATGCTGCGGCTGCTCGCGCAGGACCGCGGGCTCGCCGTCCGCACGGGCGTCGGCGCGAGCGCCATGCGCCCCTCCGGGGACGGCGCCGTCGCGACCATGGTCCTCACCGACGGCGAGGAGGTCCCCGCGGACGTCGTCGTGCTCTCGACCGGCATCCGTCCCCGCGACCGGCTCGCCCGGGAGGCGGGGCTCGCGATCGGCGAGCGCGGCGGGGTCGTGGTCGGCGCGACCTGCCGGACCTCTGACCCGGCCGTCTGGGCGATCGGCGAGTGCGCCTCCTACGAGGGGACCTGCGCCGGGCTCGTCGCGCCCGGTAACGACATGGCCGACGTCGTCGTGGACCAGCTGCTCGGCGGCGAGCGGACCCACCGGCGCGCGGCGGAGGGCACGAAGCTCAAGAGCGCCGGCGTGGACGCCGCCTCCTTCGGCGACGTCAACGCGCTCAGCCCCGACGCCCTCGAGGTCTCCTTCGTGGATCCCGTC
This sequence comes from Brachybacterium sp. NBEC-018, assembly GCF_024860185.1. Taxonomy (NCBI): domain Bacteria; kingdom Bacillati; phylum Actinomycetota; class Actinomycetes; order Micrococcales; family Dermabacteraceae; genus Brachybacterium; species Brachybacterium sp. NBEC-018. Next base: position 2,265,720 of record NZ_CP100650.1, on the reverse strand, counting down.
CACCGCCAGTACCGCAAGCTCGTCCTCTCCGACGACGCGACCGTCCTGCGCGGCGGCGTCCTCGTGGGCGACGTGTCGCTCTACCCGCGGCTGCGCCCGCTCGTCGGACGCCCGCTCGGCACGGACCCCTCCGCCCTCATCGCCCCTGCGGGCGGCGCCGCCCTCGAGACGGAGCTGCCCGACGACGCCGTCGTCTGCTCGTGCAACGCCGTGGACGCGGGCACGATCCGCCGCTCGGTGAGCGAGCAGGGGTGCCGCAGCGTCGCCGAGATCAAGGGCTGCACGAGCGCGGGCACCGTGTGCGGCTCGTGCGTGCCCACGCTCTCCTCCCTGCTGGACGCGGAGCTCGAGAAGCTCGGCGAGACCGTCTCGACGGCCCTGTGCGAGCACTTCCCCATGTCCCGCGCCGAGCTCTACCGGCTCGTCGAGGAGGGCGGGCAGACCACCTTCACCGAGATCGTCGCCGCCCACGGCACGGGCCGCGGCTGCGCCGTCTGCCGGCCGACGATCGCCTCCATCCTCTCCACCCTGGGCTCCACCTCGGGCAGCCTGCACAGCCCGGTGGGACGTCAGCTGGGCTCGCTCCAGGACACGAACGACCACGTCATGGCGAACATCCAGCGCAACGGCACCTATTCGGTGATCCCGCGGATGCCGGGCGGCGAGGTGACCGCCGAGCAGCTCGCCGAGGTCGCCGCGATCGCGAAGGAGCACGGGCTCTACCTCAAGCTCAATGGCGCCCAGCGGATCGGCATGTTCGGGGCGCGCCTGGACCAGCTGCCGGAGATCTGGCGACGGCTGAACGCCGTGGGCCTCGAGTCCGGGCACGCCTACGGCAAGTCCCTGCGCATGGTGAAGTCCTGCGTGGGCAGCTCGTGGTGCCGCTACGGCGTGCAGGACTCGACGACGATGGCGGTCGCCCTCGAGCACCGCTACCGGGGACTGCGCTCCCCGCACAAGATCAAGATCGGCGTCTCCGGCTGCGCCCGCGAGTGCGCCGAGGCGCGGGCGAAGGACGTGGGCGTCATCGCGACGGCCAAGGGCTGGAACCTGTACGTGGGCGGCAACGGCGGCGCCCAGCCCGCGCACGCGCGGCTCCTCGTCGAGGACCTCGACGACGCCGCGCTCGTGCGCTGCATCGACCGCTTCCTCATGCTGTACGTGCGGGAGGCGGACCGTCTCCAGCGCACCGCGCGCTGGGTCGAGGAGCGGCCGGGCGGCCTCGAGGAGCTGCGGCGGGTGATCGTCGAGGACTCGCTGGGCATCGGCGAGGACCTCGAGGCGTCGATGTCCCGGCACGTGGAGACCTATGCCGACGAATGGGCGCAGACCCTCTCCGACCCCGTGCGGCTGTCCCGCTTCGTGCCCTTCGTCAACGCCCCCGGCACCCCGGACCCGGATCTCGCCTTCGCCCCGGAGCGGGGCCAGGTGCGGCCGGCGCGGCCGGGCGACCGGATCGTGGACCACGACCCGGCGCGGGTCCGTGAACTCGCGCTGCAGGGCACGGCCGGGATCGGCGAGGATGGGTCCCGGGAGGACCGATGAACGAGGAGACGACCATGATCGACGTGTGCGCGCTGGAGGACCTGCTGCCCGAGCGCGGCGCCGCTGCCCTGCTCGGCGACCGGCAGGTGGCCGTGTTCCGCCTCGAGGACGGCGGCGTCCGCGCCGTCCAGCAGCGGGACCCGTACTCGGGGGCGAACGTCCTCGCCCGCGGCATCATCGGCAGCCACGACCTGGGGGACGGCACCGTCGTCCCCACGCTCACCTCTCCCCTGTACAAGCAGGTGTGGGACGTGGACAGCGGCGCGGTGCTCGACGCCGCCGGCGGGGAGGACCTGCCGATCGACGTCCATGACGCGGAGGTGCGCGGGGGCCGCGTGCTCGTCGCCCCCGCCCCGCGCACCGCCCGGGCCGGCTCCTGATGGGGTCGGGGCCGGAGCTCGACGCGCTGGGCGCGGCGGTCCTCGACCCGGGGACCGTCGCCCTCGTGGGCGGCGGCCCCGGTGCCCTCGACCTGATGACGGTGCGGGCGCTGACCCTGCTGCGACAGGCGGAGGTCGTCGTCGTGGACCGGCTCGGGCCGGCCTCGGTCGTCGAGCTCCTGGGCCCCGAGGTCGAGGTGATCGACGTCGGCAAGACCCCCGGCCGGCCCTCGATGCGCCAGCACGAGATCGAGGAGGTCCTCGTGGACCGCGCCCGCGCCGGGAAGCGCGTGGTGCGGCTCAAGGGCGGGGATCCCTTCGTGCTGGGCCGCGGCGGCGAGGAGGTCCTCGCCTGCCGCGCCGCGGGCGTGCCCGTCCAGGTGGTGCCCGGGGTGACCTCCGCGATCGCGGGTCCCGCCGCCGGGGACGTGCCCGTCACGCACCGCGGCACCGCGGTCGCCGTGCACGTCGTCAACGCCCACGGGGACCTCGGCGAGGCTGATCTCGCGGCGCTCCGCGACCCGGGCACCACGACCGTGCTGATGATGGGGGTGGGCTGGCTGCCGCGGCTCGTCTCCCAGGCGACCCTCAACGGCGTGCCCGGCGACCTGCCCGTCGCTGTCGTCCAGGAGGCGACGCTGCCCGGGCAGCGCACCGTGCGCGGCACGCTCGACACGATCGCGCGCGTCGTCGAGCACGAGGGCATCGGCTTCCCCTCCGTGATCGTCCTCGGGCGCACGGCCGCGGAGGGCTTCCTGCTCCCGCCGGAGCTGCCCGTGCCCCCGCACGGCTCGGGGCGCGAGGCGCTGCCCGCCCCGCTCGACCACGCCGCCGTCCGGCACGACGGCGTCCCCGGCGCCGTCTCCGTCCCGTCCCCGGGAAGCTCCCCGGTGCTCATCGGCACCGCCCACGGCACCCGCTCCCGTGAGGGGCGCGACGTGGTGCGCGCGCTGCTGCGGCGCCTGGACGCGGCGCTGCCTGGCGTGACGGTGCGCGAGGCCTATGTGGACGTGCAGACCCCCGCCGTCGGCGAGGTCGTCGCCGCCCTCGCCCCCGTGCGCGCCGAGCGCAGCACCCGCGAGCAGGGGCCGCCGGCCGCCGTGGTGGTCCCGCTGCTGCTCTCGACCGGCTTCCACGTGGGCCAGGACGTGGCCGCCGCGGTCGCCGCGCACGACGCCGTCGCCGCCGGGCCGCTCGGCCCGGACCCGCGCCTCGCGGAGGTCATGGCGCAGCGGCTCGAGGAGGCCGGTGCGACGGAGCAGGACGCGGTCGTCATGGCCGTCGCCGGCACCCGCGACGCCGCCGGCCGCGCGATGGCCGAGGAGATGCGCTCCCTGCTCGCCGCGCGCCTGGGGCGCGAGGTCACGCTCGGGTTCATCTCCGCCGCGGAGCCCGCCGTCCCCGAGGCCCTCGCCGCGGCGCGGGAACGTGCGGGCCGCGCCCGCGTCGTCATCGCGACCTACCTGCTCGCGCCGGGCTTCTTCCACGACCAGCTCGAGGCGGCGGGCGCGGACCTGCTCGCGGCGCCGCTCGGCGACCACCCGCTCGTCGCGGACGTCGCCGCGGAGCGGTACCGGCAGGCCCTCGGCGGCTGATCCCCGGGGAGCCCCGTCGGCCTGACTCCTGCCTCGCAGCTGGACTCCACGCAGCAGAGCGCCCGGCCTCCCCTGAGGGAAACCGGGCGCTCTGCGTGCGGGGTCAGTCCAGCGGGCGGCGGGTCGCGCCGTAGGTCGCCGAGCGCACGAGGTGCGCGTAGACCTTGAGCGCCTGGGAGACCTCGCGCTCGCGGTGCTCGGGGCGCCACGGCAGCGCACCCTTCGCGGTGCGGCGACGCTCGATCTCCTCGTCCGGGACCTGCAGCTCGAGCAGGCGCTTGTCGACGTCGAGCACGATCCTGTCGCCGTCCTCGACGAGGCCGATCAGGCCGCCCTCGGCCGCCTCCGGGGAGATGTGGCCGATGGACACGCCGCTCGTGCCGCCGGAGAAGCGGCCGTCGGTGATGAGCGCGCAGGCCTTGCCGAGGCCGCGACCCTTGAGGAAGGAGGTGGGGTAGAGCATCTCCTGCATGCCCGGCCCGCCCTGGGGGCCCTCGTAGCGGATGACCACGATGTCCCCCTCATTGACGGTCTTGTCGAGGATCTTCTGGACGGCCTCCTCCTGCGAGTCGCAGACGACGGCGGTGCCCTCGAAGTGGAAGAGGTCCTCGGTGATGCCGGCCGTCTTGATGACGGCGCCCTCGGTGGCGAGGTTCCCCTTGAGGACGCAGAGCCCGCCGTCCTTGGTGTAGGCGTGGGCGACCGCGCGGATCGCGCCGGACTCCCCGTCGCGGTCGAGGTCCTCCCAGACGGCGGACTGCGAGAACGCCTGGGTGGTGCGCACGCGGCCGGGGGCGGCGTGGAAGAACGCCTCCGCCTCCTTGGTGGTGCTGCCCGAGCGGATGTCCCAGTCGTCGAGCCAGGTGTCGAGGTCCGGCGAGTGCACGGAGTGGACGGAGTGGTCCAGCAGGCCCGCGCGGCTCAGCTCGCCGAGGATGGCGGGGATGCCGCCCGCCCGGTGGACGTCCTCGATGTGGTACTTCTGGCTGTTCGGCGCGACCTTCGCGAGGCACGGCACGGAGCGGGAGAGGCGGTCGATGTCCTCGAGGCCGAAGTCCACCTCGCCCTCGATCGCGGCGGCGAGGATGTGCAGCACCGTGTTGGTGGAGCCGCCCATCGCGACGTCGAGGCTCATGGCGTTGGCGAAGGCGGCCTTGGTCGCGATGCTGCGCGGGAGGACGGACTCGTCGTCCTCCTCGTAGTAGCGGCGGCACAGGTCCACGATCGTGCGGCCGGCGCGCAGGAAGAGCTCCTTGCGGAAGGCGTGTGTGGCGAGGGTGGTGCCGTTGCCGGGCAGCGAGAGGCCGAGCGCCTCGGTGAGGCAGTTCATCGAGTTCGCGGTGAACATGCCGGAGCAGGAGCCGCAGGTGGGGCAGGCGTTCTCCTCGATCTCGGCGAGCTGGACGTCGGTGATCGACTCGTCCGCGGAGAGCGAGATCGCGTCGACGAGGTCGAGACGGTGGTCGACGACGCCCTCGACGGGCTTGCCGGACTCCATCGGGCCGCCGGAGACGAAGACGACCGGGATGTTCAGGCGCATGGCGGCCATGAGCATGCCGGGGGTGATCTTGTCGCAGTTGGAGATGCACACGAGGGCGTCCGCGCAGTGCGCGTTGACCATGTACTCGACGCTGTCCGCGATGACGTCGCGCGAGGGCAGGGAGTAGAGCATGCCGCCGTGGCCCATGGCGATGCCGTCGTCGACGGCGATCGTGCTGAACTCGCGGGCGATGCCGCCGGCCTCCTTGACCGCGCCGGCGACGAGGTCGCCGAGGTTCTTGAGGTGGACGTGGCCGGGGACGAACTGCGTGTAGGAGTTCGCGATGGCGATGATCGGCTTGCCGAAGTCGGACTTCTCCATGCCGGTGGCGCGCCACAGGGCGCGGGCGCCGGCCATGTTGCGACCGTGGGTCGAGGTGCGGGAGCGGAGCTGAGGCATGGGGTCCATTAGGCCACCTGGAGCGACCGGGCGCCAAGACACGACTGCTACTAGTGGTGGAACTGATAGTTTTCGCGGCATGGACACCGGCGCACGCACCGAGCTCGGCACCTTCCTGCGCCGACGGCGCAACGAGGTGCAGCGGGCCGACTACGACCTGCCGCCCGTGGGTCGCGGCCGGACGACGGGCCTGCGCCGGGAGGAGATCGCCTTCCTCTCCGGCGTCTCCGTCACCTGGTACACCTGGCTCGAGCAGGGGCGGGACATCAACCCGTCACGGCAGGTCATCGACGCCGTGGCTGTGAACCTGCGCCTCACCGAGGCGGAGCACGACTACGTGCTCGGACTCGCCGGATTCACGCCGCCGCCGCGCCCCGATCTCGCCGAGCCCGCCCCGGTGCCCGCGCACGTCCAGCACCTGCTGGACGCTCTCGACCCCGCACCCTCCTTCGCCCTGACCACGCACTGGGACGTCGCCGCCTGGAACCGCGCCTACGAGGGCCTGTTCCCGGCGGTGCGGGACGCGGACCCCGCCCAACGGAACCTGCTCCAGTTCATCTTCACCGACCCGTGGGTGCGCTCGATGCTGCCGGACTGGGACCGCACCAGCCGCCAGTTCCTCGCGGAGTACCGCGCGGAGGCGAGCGGTCGCAGCGGCGGGCCGCAGCACGTACGTCTCGTGAACCACCTGCGCACGGTGAGCCCGGAGTTCTCCCGCGCCTGGGATGCGCACGAGGTGGACCGATTCAGCTCCCGGCGCCGGGTGTTCGAGCACCCGGTCGTGGGGCGGCTCGTCTTCGAGCAGGTCAACATCGTCCCGCAGGATGCTCCTGACCTGCACGTGGTCTCATACCTTCCGCTCGACGAGGACGGCACGCCCGCCGCGGCCGCGGCGCTGCTGGAGGCCGGCCCGGCCGCCGGGGACTGATCCCGGACGCCGCGGCCGCCCCCCCCTGCGGCCTCAGACGATCGCCACCCCGACCCGCGCGACGGGGTTCTCCATGCGCCCCGCATAGAGCAGGGACGAGGCCTGGTCGCCGAGATCGACCATCTGCAGCGTGTTGCGCAGCTGGAGCCGGTTCAGGCACGAGTGGGCGAAGCTCCCGGCACGCAGGTCCACGTCCCCGCCGATCCCGCGGGCGAGGTCCGGATGATCCGCCTCGTGCTCGTCGAGCACCTGGCCGACGAGGCCCCAGAACTCCTCCGCGCCCAGGAGGCCGTCGGCGTCGAGGATCCCGGAGAGGTGACGCAGCACGCCGTCGAACACGTCGGTGAAGATCGACAGCGCCTTCTCCTCCCCGCCCACGAGGGCGCGGATCCGCTCGACGTCCCGGGGCAGCTCCCGCTCCCCCAGCACGGCCATCTCCTCGCCGATGTCCTTGAGGAAGGCGCCGACCACCTGCTGATCGCAAACCCGCAGGATGATGTTCTCCCCGTGCGGCATGACGACCGTGTCGTGGGCGAGCAGCAGGTGCGCGAGCGGCCGCAGGTAGGCGCGCAGGTACCCCGTGACCCAGTCGGCGGGGGTGAGGCCGGAGGCGAGGATCAGGGCGCCCGCGTACGAGCGGCCCTCGTGGTCGCGGTGCAGCAGGGCGGCCATCGTGAAGGCGCGCTCGCCCTCGGCCAGGAGCGGCAGCGGGCTCTCCCGCCAGAGTGCGGCGAGCATCTTGCGGTGCGGGTTGCTGCTCGCGGTGCGGTGGTAGACGTCCCCCGTGTAGCCGATCGCGGCGCGCTCCCGCAGCACGGTCACGCCGCAGCGGGCGAACTCCGCGTCCTCGGCGACGAGGCGGGCGAGCCAGTCGTTGATCGCGGGGGTGTCCCGCATGTATGCCGGGGACAGCCCGCGCAGGAAGCCCATGTTCTGGATCGCGAGCGCCGTCTTCACGTACGGGGCGCCGGGGCGCGTGCGGTCCAGGAAGGTGCGCAGGGACTGCTGGGGCTGGAGCTCCGCCCCGCCCTCGCCGAGCGGTACGAGATCCCCGCGTGCGACGTCGGCCGCGAAGGTGATCGCGAGGCGGTGATCGGCCTGCCAGGGATGCAGGGGCAGGTAGTGATAGTCCTCCGGGTCCAGGCCCCGGGAGCGCAGGCGCGCGGCGAACACCTCCCGCTCCTCCGGCGAGAGGGCGGCGTCGAGGTGGGACTGCTCGTCCAGTCCCTCGCCGAGGGCGAGGTGGCCGAGCTCGCGGCGCAGGGCGACCCACTGCAGGCGGGTGCGGCGTCCCTGCTCGGGGGCGTAGGCGCGGTAGTCGGCGAGGCCGTAGCCGATCCGCCCGTTGGTCGCGACGAAGCCGGGGTGACCCTCCGTCATCGCCGCCTCGATCTCCTCGAGTCCCGCCGAGAGCAGCTCGGCGCTCGTGGGGCGGCCGCCCCCGAGGGCCTCGGTGAGCGTCGCGCAGCGGGCGGCGAAGGTCGAGGAGAGCTCCTCGAGGTAGGTGGAGGCGAGCTCCTCGGGCAGCCCGAGCTGCTCCTGGAGGTCGAGGACGAGGTCCAGCACGTCCAGCCGCGTCTCCTCGCCGTCCTCGTGGCGCCGGATCGAGGCCGGGTCCACGAGCCAGTGCTCGAGCGGCAGCTCACGGGCGGTGAAGGTCCAGCGCACGGCGCCGTCGCGAGCGGTGATCCGGTAGGCCCCCTCGGCGCTGCCGTCCGGCTCCGGGGTGAGCATGCGCTCGTGGCTGAACTCGGCGATGGCCTTGGCGAGCAGCTGGCGGTGCACCCGCTCCCCCACCTCCGCCCCGAGGTGCGCGAGCGGATCCGCCCCCGCGCCGAGGAGGGAGGCGGCGTGGTCGGTGCGCGTGCAGACGCTGAGCACCGCGCGCTTCGCCTCCGCGCCGGTGCCGAGCTCGATCGTGCGCAGCACCCGGAAGCCGGCGGCGGCGTTCTTGGCGAGCACCGCCGTGTTGCGCTCGTCGGGCTCCACGACGATCCGTGCGGCGCCGCGACCGTGCAGGCACCAGCGCACCACGGCGCCCATGACGGCCGTCGTGAGCCCGTGCTCGGGCTCGCCCTCCGGCGGGGCGACGAGCAGGTGCATGCCGAGGTCCCCGGGCTCCGGCTCGAGCACCCCCGCGGGAAGCAGCAGCGCGGGGTCGTAGGTCTCGACGTACACGAGCGGCTCGCCGCCGCGCATGCCGATCCACCCCTGCTCGTGCGCGGAGCAGGCGATCTGGTCGAGGTAGGTGCGCACCTGGGCGGGCGTGTGCTCGGTCATCATCCAGAAGCGGGCGCGGGGCATGCTCAGCCAGCGGTGCAGGAGGGTCGCGTCCGCGGCCGGGTCGAGCGGGCGGAAGCTGAGGTCGAGGGGACGGGTCGTGAGGTCCATGGCGGTTCCTGGGTGGCGTGGGTGGGTGGAGGGGAGGGCGGTCATCAGCGCTCGCCCTCCGGCCCGAAGCTCTGGAAGGCGATGCGGCGCTCGATCGGGTACGGCTCGCGGCCGGTGATCGCCGCGAGCACCACGGAGGCGCGCCAGGCGCCGAAGCCGAGGTCCGGGGCGGTGACGCCGTGCGTGTGCTCCTCGGTGCCGAGCACGTGGAGGCGGCCGTCGGCGTCGAGGGTGTAGTCGCGGCGGGGCGCGGGGCGGCCGTGCTCGTCGCGCAGCACCCGCGCGCCCAGGGCGTCCAGCAGCTGCGGCTCGCGCGGCGCGTAGCCGGTCGCGGCGACGACGGCGCCGGTGCGGTGGGTGCGGCCGGTCCCGGTGAGCTCGTGCTCGAGGTCCAGGACGATCTGCTCGCCCTCGCGGCGGGCCGCGGTGACGGCGGTGCCCGCGCGCAGGGTGCTCGGCACCTCGGCGCCGCCCGCGGAGAGCCGGTAGAGCAGCTCGTGGATCTCGTCGATGAGCGGGGCGCTGATCCCCTTGTGCAGCTGGCGCTGCTCTCGCGCGAGCCGGTCCCGCACCTCCCCGGGAAGGGAGCGGTGCAGATCGGTGTACTCCGGGGAGGTCATCTCGAGGGTGAGCTTCGTGTACTCCATGGGGAAGAACCGCGGGGAGCGGGTCACCCAGTCCACGCGGGTGCCGCGCCCCTCGCTCGCCTCGAGCAGGTCGCGGTAGACCTCCGCGGCGGACTGCCCGCTGCCGACGACGGTCACCGAGTCCCGGGACAGCAGCTCCTCGCGGCGGTCGAGGTACCCGGCGCTGTGGAGCACGGGTGCGCCGTCGGCCGCCTGCTCGGCGAGGGCGGCGAGCGGTCCGGGCAGGTGCGGGGCGGTGCCGAGCGCGAGGGCGAGGTGCCGGGTGCGCAGGTGCTCCACGCCCCGGGCGCGGCCGTCCTGGTCGAGCACCTCGACGGTGACGAGCAGGTGCTCGCCCTCCTCGACCACCTCGACCGCGCGGCGGCGCCAGCGCAGCGAGTCCAGCTGCTCGGCGACCCAGCGGCAGTAGGCGTCGTACTCGGCGCGCAGCGGGTAGAAGGACTCGCGGATGTAGAAGGGGTAGAGCCGGCCGGTCGCCTTGAGGAAGGCGAGGAACGAGTAGCGGGAGGTGGGGTCCGCCATCGTCACGAGATCGGCGAGGAAGGGCACCTGCAGGGTGGTCCCCTCGATGAGCAGGCCGGGGTGCCAGGAGAATCCGGCGGCCTGGTCGAGGAACACCGCGTCGACGTCCTCCAGGGGATCGGCGAGGGCGGCGAGGCCCAGGCCGAAGGGGCCGATGCCGATGCCGACGAGGTCGTGGACGTGGGCGTGCGTGGTGCCCGTGCTCATCGCGTCGCCTCCGTCCCCGCGAGCAGCTGCTCGCCGGTCGCGCGGACCTGCTCGAGCACGGCGGCGACGTCGGCCACGGTCGTCTCGGGGTTCAGGAGCGTGAGCTTGAGGCAGGGCACGCCGTCGATCGTGGTGCGGGCGACCATCGCGCGGCCCGAGCGGAACAGGTCGCGGCGGATCCGCGCCTGCAGGTCGTCGGCCACGGCGTCGGGCACGCCGGGCGGCTGGAAGCGGAGGATCACGGTGCTGAGGTCCGTGGTGCCCTGCACGTGGAGGTCCGGGTCGTCCTCGAGGTGCGCGCGCACGGCGATCGCGAGGTCGCAGATCGCGTCGACCATGCTCCCGATGTGCTCGGGGCCGAGTGCCCGCAGCGTGGTCCAGAGCTTGAGCGCGTCGAAGCGGCGGGTGGTCTGCAGGGAGCGGTCCACCTGATTGGGCTCGGCGTCCTCGGAGGCGGCCTCGGCGGCGGGGTTGAGGTAGTCGGCGTGGTGGGCGGCGGCGGCGAGATCCGCGGGGTCGCGGACCACGAGCGCGCTCGAGGAGACCGGCTGGAACCAGGTCTTGTGGTAGTCCACGGTCACGGAGTCCGCGTGCTCGATGCCGTCCAGGAGGTGCCGGCGGCGCGGGGAGACGAGGAGCCCGCCGCCGTAGGCCGCGTCGACGTGGAGCCACACGCCGGCGGCGCTCGTGACCTCGGCGATCGGGGCGATCGGGTCCACGAGGCCGCGGTCGGTCGTGCCGGCGGTCGCGACGACGGCCATGACGGTGTCCCCGGCGGCGTGGAGGTGGGCGAGGAGGGTGCGCAGGGCGCGGGGGTCCATGCGGCCGTCGGCATCCGTGGCGACGGTGCGCACGGCGTCCTCGTCCAGGCCCAGCAGCGCGGCGGAGCGGGAGACGGAGAAGTGGGCGGCGTCGGTGCTGAGCACGCGCAGCCGCGGCAGCAGGGCGGAGCGGGGCTCGCCGCTCGTGCGCTCGGCGCGGGTGCGGGCGAGGAAGAGCGCCTGCAGGTTGGACTGGGTGCCGCCGGAGGTGAAGACGCCGTCGCCGGCGGTGAACCCGATCCGCTCGGCGGTCCAGGCCACGAGCCGCTGCTCCATGAGGGTGCCGACGAGGGACTGGTCGTAGGTGTCCACCGAGGTGTTGATCGCACCGAGCATGGCCTCCGCGGCGACGGCGGGCACGGCGACGGGGCAGTTGAGGTGGGCGAGGTAGGCGGGGTGATGGAACCAGACGGCGTTCTGCGCGTAGAGGGAGTCCGCCTCGGCGAGGGCGGCGCCCGATCCGACGCCGGGGCCGTCGAGGTCGGCGGCGCCGACGAGGCGGCGGAGGCGCTCGAGGTCCGGGCCGGCGCTCGGGGCGTCGACGCTCGCGAAGCGGTCGGCGAGGCGGTCCACGGTGCGCTGCAGGAGCGCGGCGTAGTCCTCGGAGGTGCGGGCGGTGAGCAGGCCGGAGGGGGCCGGTCCGGTGGGGCTCTGCGGCGGGTCGACGACGGTCGCGGTCTGCCGGCGGGCGGCGGTCGACGGGGCGGGAGCAGTGGCGAGGACGGCCATGGGCAGGACCTCCGGGTGAGGCGGGCACGAGGCCCGGCGCGACTAAGGGTTGGCTACCCTAAATACGCAACCCTTTGCGCGCGCAACTCCGTCCCGCGTGGCGCATGACATGTCCCACGATCCCCGAGGATCGGACATAAGGCCTGGACAGAGCACCATTCCGGTGCTGCTGCACCGGATGGTCACGGCTCTCTCGGCAGCTCGACGCCGGGCGCCCATCGCTCAGCGGACAGCACCTGTCCTCGATCGGGCGGAGGATGGGCGCTGCAGGGCGGGCACGGGGCCCGCCTCGTCCACTCCGATGGAGGAGCCATGAGCGCCACGATCCAGATCACCCTCGACGCCCGCGACCCGCGCGCGCTCTCCGCCTTCTGGAAGGAGGTGCTCGGCTACGTGCATCCCGGACCGCCCGGGGTCGAGCTCTCCCCCGGTGAGGACCCGCTCGAGGCCTGGGACGCCTTCCTCGAGCGCAGCGGGGTGCCCGAGGACCAGCGCAACAGCGCCTCCGCCCTCGAGGACCCGGACGGCCGCGGGCCGCGGTTCTTCTTCCAGCAGGTGCCCGAGGAGAAGGTCGCGAAGAACCGCGTCCACGTCGACGTGCGCACCGCCCCGGATCTGCGGGACGACGAGCGGATGGCCGCCCTCGAGCGGGAGTGCGAGCGGCTCGTCGCCCTCGGCGGTCGCCGCCTCGCGCGACACGACCCGGAGCCGCCGATGAGCCTCGGCTTCATCGTCATGGCCGATCCGGAGGGCAACGAGTTCTGCCTCGACTGAGCCGATCGGCCCAGTCGCGGCGGCGAGCTGGTCCGACGGCGTCTCCCCGGGGACGACGGAGCGCCGCACCCCTGAGGGGTGCGGCGCTCCCGTGCGCGATGGCGGGGCCTCAGCCCTGCACGCCGAGCTTCTCCATGATGATCTCGCGCACGCGGCCGGCGTCGGCCTGACCGCGGGTGGCCTTCATGATCGGGCCGATCAGCGCGCCGATCGCCTGCATCTTCGCGACCACGTCTCGGTTGTCCGCTACCAATCGCCCAATTCTCCCGAGCACAAAACGAGACATTTATCCACGCGCCACAGGAACCACAAATATCCACGCGCCACAGTAAGTGGCCACACGAACATAATCTAACCTTGCCCTCGAAATCCGAGCAACCCCTTAAGTAGACACCACAATTCACAGTAATGTCACACACTCAAAGAGGGCGGCTTTAGTTGTCGATGTACGCAGGACCCATGAGGAACTCGATGCGAGATGCTGGACGAAAAAGACTTCAACGGCTGCCATTAATCACCGCACTCCTTCTAAGCTACTTTTAGCGGGTCAAGTAGCCGGATAGACCGATCCCTGAGCAACCTAGCCGCCGCATCTGCGCCTGCGACGGGGGTCGACTCATCGATGACACATTGCGAGACCAAGCCCCGAACTATTGAATCAGGAAGAGCCGCGTTTTGCAGTATCGACTTCTCAATCGTAAGCCGAACCTCGGGCCAGGCAGAACGCTCTTCATGCCTTATGAATACCCAGTTAGATAGGACAGATTGATCGAAGCCACCCTCAGATGCGGCTGAACCCTCAAGCATTCTGACCGGAAGAGCATCAGCTCGAGAAATCAAATCGCCACTTACAGGGGAATAAACCTCCCGATCGAAAATGAAGAGCTCAAATCCTTGGGTCACGGCCGAGCCGGCTCGCCTCTTCCTCTTTGCAAACAACTCGGGATCGAGGGCGTTGTTAATAGCTAGAGCTTGACTCAGTTGCCTTTCACGAATAAATCGAATCATTCGCGTAGTGAAGGAGTCAGGCTTGCTTTGGTACTCTTCGGCGAAGGTAGAAGTCCAGAGCCATCGACGAAGATGCTCGGCTGACACCTCCGGCTCGAGAAGGAAGACCGAATAGATCAGTATTCTTTGAATCTCGTAAGGCACCTCAGAAATCATTCTTGCGCCAATACCTTCGAGAAACTCCTCCATCCTCGACAGCGCAACAGACATATCGTCAACTTCCGCCTTTAGGCCCGCCGAGCGTCCCGAATAGTCTTTCAACTCGACAATCTCTCGAGCATCCACTCCAAGCCCCGCCGTCACGGCAAGACAACGTACGAGAAACTCTTCACTCAGGCCTTCGAGCGCACTATCAGAAAACTTCTCAATAAGGCCGCCAAAAGTTGGCTCCAAGTCGAAGTTCGATCTCCAGGTTAGCGCCCTGGTGAAATCAACGGCCGACAGCGGTGTGCCACTGCTATTGACCCGGCGGAATACTTCAACAACCTCATTCAATGAGGCATCGGAGAGTGAGATTATGGGGATCTGATACTCCTGAAAGGTGGAATATAGATCGAGTGCGCGGTCAATAAGCTCCGCAGAGTCTTCAAGTTGGTTAATTCGCGATTGACACTCCAAGAACCGACGGCTGTCCAATAGTGCGGACATCGGAAGGAGCCAGGCTCCGCTACTCTCTGAGTCCGAGAGCTTCCCCTTCCTTGGATACTGAAAGACCTCGTCTCGAAGGTTATAAAGCACATCGTACAAAGGCTCTTCTGCCGGGTTCTTCAGTGTCCCATAGAGAGTCGATAGACGCTGCGCTCCATCCAAGATAACTTCGAACGTCGATAGCTCCGGCTTAACTTCCGGGAAAGTGCCTGTGCGAAACCCAGAAAAGTACTCATCACCCGGCTCGAGCTTCCAAGTAAGAATGCTCCCGATTGGGTAACCCAGTTTAATGCTGTCGAGTAGTGCAAGTACGTCCCCCGAAACCCACACAAAGTGGCGTTGAAACTGTGGAATTCGAAGTTTAGTTTGATCTATTTGACGAAGAACGAAGTTAAGGTACTGGCTTCGAGGTTCAGGATTCTGCATTGTTGCCACCGTCCATTCTAGCAATACCTAGTGAACTTACTTGATCGCGGAGTCGCACAATCTCGGCTTCTACTAAGTGTGCGGCGTGACTAGTGTACGACGCCCAAAATTCTGGACGATCCGTTTCCCAGGCGATGGTCCTCTTCTTACGCATTGAAGTGACACCTGCTCGCTGTGCCTCATACATCGAATGGGTAATTTCGCCGAGAAGATCCTGCATCTTGGTCAAGACCTTAATCTCGACCGTGATTTTTCGCGCGGATCCAGACCCTATCGGAATCTCCACCACGCCGTATACGTGCCTTGCGTGGTAGCCAGAGTCTTTCGCGTGATACCGCTTATAGTGCGGCACTCCAGATGAGGAAAGGATTTCAACTATTTCGTCACTTACAGCCGCTACTTGATCCATGAACGGCACGACGAACTTTGACCTTACGAGGTCGTCTATTGCAAGATTATAGGTCTCGGTGGTAATCCACTCTTCACGCGTGTGGGTCCCCGCCTCCCTGGAATCTACAAGCTGGCTTAGATCTCTCCACCGGGGCGGATTTCCGTCCGCATAGTATTCGTTCTCGAGGATGTTCAGACGGTACAATTTGTCGATTATCGAATCGGGGCTCTTTGATACGAAATGGAACTGTGAGTCTCCGTTAGCCCAGGATTCGAGCGCCCGAATACCCCCAGGGAAGAATTCCTGAGATAATCTCGAGTGGAGAGCTGCCAACTCTGCGAATACATCCGACCCGTTTACGGCCGATAGAGCTAGCGTCTGTTCACGCCTAAACTTGAATTCGCTGGCATCGAATGAATGTCCTGTAGCTAGAGAGAGCTCCTTTTCCATCTTCTCTCGCTGCTTCTTGGCGTCGTCGGCCTTTGACGCGCATCCACTATTGGAAGAGTAGTCGGTCACCTTGCCTCGCTCCCTATTGCATTGCGCAAAGTGCCTGCCGTAGAGGATTCATTCATGCGCCTTAGGGTCGATCAAATCTGTCCGATGCGAACGGCGCACATAGGTAGACCACCGAGAGCCACTCGCGGCGACCCTACGCCGATGTGCTACATCCCACTTGTGGAGCGTAGCACTCCAGCGGCCTGCCTAGCACTCGTATGGCGCGGCGTCGCCATCGACTTAGGGCCGACCGGAAAATGCCGGTCGGCCCTAAGAAAGTGTCGAATCGATCCTCGCAAGGATCTACTAGATTCGACTGGGTCAGCCCTGCACGCCGAGCTTCTCCATGATGATCTCGCGCACGCGGCCGGCGTCGGCCTGACCGCGGGTGGCCTTCATGATCGGGCCGATCAGCGCGCCGATCGCCTGGACCTTGCCGCCCTGGATCTTCGCGACCACGTCGGGGTTGTCCGCGATGGCCTGGTCCACGGCGGTCGTGAGCACCGAGTCGTCGGAGACGACGGCGAGACCCTCGGCCTCCACGATCGCGGCCGGGTCGCCCTTGCCCTCGAGCACGGAGCCGAGGACCTTCCGGGCGATCTTGTCGTTGATCTTCTTGCCGTCCACGAGGCCCTGCAGCTCCGCGATCTGCGCCGGGGTGACGGTGAGCTCCTCGAGCTCGACCTCCTGCTCGCGGGCCACACGGGCCAGCTCGCCCATCCACCACTTGCGGGCGGACTGCGCGGAGGCGCCCGCGGCGACCGTCTGCTCGATGAGATCGAGCGCGCCGGCGTTCTGCACGTCCCGCATCTCGAGGTCGCTGAAGCCCCACTCGCCGAGCAGGCGGCGACGGCGCGCGGCCGGAAGCTCCGGCAGCGCGGCCCGGATCTCCTCGACCCACTCGCGGCTCGGCGCGACGGGGACGAGGTCCGGCTCCGGGAAGTAGCGGTAGTCCTCGGCGTCGGACTTCACGCGGCCCGAGGAGGTCGAGCCGGTGTCCTCGTGGAAGTGCCGGGTCTCCTGGATGACCGTGCCGCCCGCGTCGAGGATGCCCGCCTGGCGGGAGATCTCGAAGTGCACGGTGCGGTCGATCGCCCGGAACGAGTTGACGTTCTTGGTCTCGGTGCGGGTGCCGAGCGGGGACTCGGGCGTGGGCCGCAGGGAGACGTTGACGTCCGCGCGCACGTTGCCGCGCTCCATGCGGGCCTCGGAGACGTCGAGGGTGCGGAAGATGTCCCGCAGGGTGCGCACGTAGGCGGCGGCGACCTCGGGGGCCCGCTTTCCGGTGCCCTCGATGGGACGCGTGACGATCTCGACGAGCGGCACGCCGGCGCGGTTGTAGTCCACGAGGGAGTGCGTGGCGCCCTGGATGCGACCGGTCGCGCCGCCCACGTGGGTGTTCTTGCCGGCGTCCTCCTCCATGTGCGCGCGCTCGATCTCGACGCGCACGATCTCCCCGTCCTCGAGCTCGACGTCGACCCAGCCGTCGAAGGCGATGGGCTCGTCGTACTGCGAGGTCTGGAAGTTCTTCGTGAGGTCCGGGTAGAAGTACTGCTTCCGGGCGAAGCGGCAGGTCTCCGCGATCGAGCAGTTCAGCGCGAGGCCGATCCGGATCGCGTACTCGACGGCCGTGCCGTTGACGACCGGCAGCGAGCCGGGCAGCCCGAGGGAGACCGGGGTGATCGCCGTGTTGGGCTCCGCGGCGAAGATGTTCGGCGCACCGTCGAACATCTTGGTGGCGGTGCCGAGCTCCACGTGGACCTCGATGCCGAGCACCGGGTCGTAGCGGTCCGTCGCGTCGTCGTAGTCGACCAGCTCGGTCGTGGTGGTGGTCATCGGTCCGCACCTCCGGCGAGATCGGGGGCCCGGTCCAGCAGCGGACCGCCCCAGGAGTCCTCGAGCAGCGCCTCGAGAGCGCCGCCCACCTGGTAGAGACGCTCGTCCCCGCGGGCGGGGGCGAGGAACTGGATGCCGGCGGGCAGGCCGTCCTCGGCGAGGCCGCTGGGCAGCGAGATGCCGGGGACGCCCGCGAGGTTCGCCGGGATCGTGGCGATGTCGTTGGCGTACATCGCCAGCGGGTCGTCGACCTTCTCGCCGAGGCGGAAGGCGACCGTCGGCGAGGTGGGCGAGGCGAGCACGTCGGCCTTCTCGAAGGCGGCCGCGAAGTCGCGCTGCACGAGCGTGCGGACCTTCTGGGCGCTGCCGTAGTAGGCGTCGTAGTAGCCCGCGGAGAGCGCGTAGGTGCCCAGCAGGATGCGTCGCTTGACCTCGTCGCCGAAGCCCTGGCCACGGGTCGCCTTCATGACGGACTCCGCCGTCGGGCTCTCCTCCGGGACCACCCGCAGGCCGAAGCGCATGCCGTCGAACTTCGCGAGGTTCGAGGACGCCTCCGACGGCATGATCAGGTAGTAGGCGCCGAGCGCGTAGCCGAAGTTCGGGCAGGAGACGCGCACGATCTCCGCGCCGGCCTGCTCGAGAAGGGTGAGCGACTCGGTGAAGCGGGCGCTGACCTCGGGGGCGAAGGCCTCGCCCTCGAGCTCCTCGATGACGCCGATCCGCAGGCCCTTGACGTCCTTGCGGCCGGCCGCGGCGGCGTAGGCGCCCACCGGGTCCGCGAGCGACGTCGAGTCGCGGGCGTCGTGACCGGCGATGAGCTCGTGCAGCAGCGCGGCGTCGGCCACGGTGCGGGTCACCGGACCGGCCTGGTCCAGGGAGCTCGCCATGGCGATGAGTCCGTAGCGGGAGACCGAGCCGTAGGTGGGCTTGACGCCCACGGTGCCGGTGACGGAGGCGGGCTGGCGGATCGAGCCGCCGGTGTCCGTGCCGATCGCGAGCGGGGCCTCGAAGGCGCCCACCGCCGCGGCGCTGCCGCCGCCCGAGCCGCCCGGGATCCGCTCGCGGTCCCACGGGTTGCGGGTCAGGCCGTAGGCGCTGTTCTCCGTGGAGGAGCCCATGGCGAACTCGTCCATGTTGGTCTTGCCGAGAATCGGCAGGCCGGCGGCGCGGAGCTTCTCGACGAGGGTCGCGTCGTACGGCGGGACCCAGCCCTCGAGGATCTTCGAGGCGGCTGTGGTGGGGATGCCCTCGGTGACGACGACGTCCTTGACGGCGACGGGCACGCCCGCGAGCGGGTGCAGCTCCTCCCCCGCGGCGCGGCGGGTGTCGACGTCACGGGCGGTGGTCAGGGCCTCGTCGCGGCTCACGTGGAGGAAGGCGTGCAGGTCGCCGTCCACGGCGTCGATGCGGTCCAGGTGGGCGGCGGTGAGCTCGGCGGAGGAGATCTCCCCGGCGGCGAGCGCGGCGGCCTGCGAGGCCGCGGAGGTGCGCAGGATGTCGGTGCTGGTCATGGTCACTCCTCCCCCAGGATCTGCGGCACGGCGAAACGGCCGTCCTCCGCCTGGGGCGCGGCGGCGAGCGCCTGCTCCTGCGTGAGGGTGTCCGTGACGACGTCCTCGCGGTACACGTTCGTCATGGGGAGCGGGTGGCTGGTTGCGGGGACGTCGGCCGTGGCGACCTCGGACACGGAGGCGACAGCGTCCATGATGGCGTCGAACTCGCCGGACAGGCGGTCGACCTCCTCATCGGTGAGCTGGATCCGTGCGAGGTCGGCGAGGCGTGCGACGTCGTCTCGTCCGATCGAAGGCATGGGGACAGTCTAGGCCGCGGCGCCCGCGCGCCCGGACCGTCCGTCCGCTCAGCCGCGGCGGAGGTAGTGGTACTCGCCACCGGCGCGGAGCCCGGCGCCCCGGTAGAGCGCGCGTGCTGCGGCGTTGTGCTCCTCGACCTCGAGCAGGGCGTGGCCGGCGCCCTGGACGGCCGCGAGCGCGAGCAGGGAGCCGACGACGGCGCGGCCCAGCCCCTGGCGGCGGTGGGCGGGGTCCACGGCGATCGCGTCGAGCACCGCGACGGTGCGTCGGCCCTGGGTGACGAGGGCGGCGCGGCCGACGGCGGCGCCCGCCGCGCCCTCGGCCGACGGCAGGGAGACGTAGACGGCGGGCGTGCCGGCCATGAGGTCGCGCGTGGTCTCCCGGGCGCCCTCCTCGGGCCGCGGGGAGAGGTGCCAGGAGGCGGCGAGCCAGTCCTCGTCCGGGGCGCCCACGAGGATCCGGGCGCCGGGGTGCGGCGCGGTCCCGGCGGCCGGGAGCTCGCGCTGCTGGACGAGCGTGTGCCCCTCGGGGACGTAGCCGCGGGCCAGGAGCAGCTCCCGCAGCGGGCCGTGCTCGAGGCGCGGGGCCGTGAACAGGCGGAAGGTGGGGGTCTGCCCGGCGGCCTCGGCGAGGCCCTCGAGCCGTTCGACGGCGGCGGCGAGAGCGGCGGGCTCCGCGGGAGGGTCGATCGGCACGATGCTGTTCGCACGGCGGGTGACCCCGCGCGAGCGCAGCAGCGCGAAGCCGTCCACGTCGAGGCGCGCGAGCGCGCGCCAGCCGCCCAGCAGGGACTCCACCAGGGCGGAGCCGTCGATGTCGGAGGACGGAGGGGAGGGGCGGCGGGAGCGCTTCGGCATGATCACGAGCCTACGCGGCGCCCGCCGACTAGACTCACCGTCCAGCCTGCGCAGCGACGCGCGGGACCGCCCGATGCCGAAGGTGGAGGACATGTCCGTCGATCCCCATGTGGACTACCACTCGCACGACCCGAAGGACGAGGAGCCGCTCTCCGAGAATCCCGCGATCCGGGAGGCCCAGCTGCACGAGCGGCGCATGCGCCGGGCTCTCGCCTCGAAGGAGGACCCGATGCACGACGACGAGTCCACCGTCGAGCGGATGCGCCGCCAGGCCGCGGAGGACGACGAGGCCGAGCGCACCCGTGAGGAGACCGAGCGGGACGCCGGCCCGGGCTACGACATCTGAGGGGGCGACCCGGCCGACGGGACGCCGTCCGTGACGTCGCGCCGTCGTTCCTCCCCAACTCGCCGGCGTCCACCGAGGGGCCCGTCGCCGCCGCGCGTCGGGGAGGACCGGCACACTGGGGGCATGTCTGCACCGTCCTCCCCCGCCGTCCCCGACGACCGCAGTGATCGCGGTGACCGCGGTGAACGTCATGCTCTGCACGAGGAGGCGCTCGCGGGGCTGAGGGCGCTCACCGGCCGGGAGGACGCCCGGTTCCATGAGGGGCAGTTCGAGGCGATCCAGGCGCTCGTCGCGGAGCACCGCCGTGTGCTCGTCGTCCAGCGCACCGGCTGGGGGAAGTCCGCCGTGTACTTCCTCGCCGCGCTGCTGCAGCGCCACCGCGGCGCCGGCCCGGCGCTGATCATCTCCCCACTCATCGCGCTCATGCGCGACCAGGTCGCCGCAGCCCGCCGCGCCGGGGTGCGCGCCGAGGCGATCAGCTCCGCGAACCCCACCGAGTGGCGTGACATCGAGGAGGGTCTCGCGGCCGACGCGATCGACGTGCTGCTGGTCTCCCCCGAGCGCCTGGTCAACCCTCGTTTCCGGGAGGAGCAGCTGCCGCGCCTGGTGGACCGCTGCGGGCTGCTCGTGATCGACGAGGCCCACTGCATCTCCGACTGGGGGCACGACTTCCGGCCCGACTACCGCCGCCTCCGGGACCTCGTCGCCGAGCTCGGCGGGCACGTGCCGGTCCTCGCCACGACCGCCACCGCGAACTCCCGCGTGGTCGCCGACGTCGCCGAGCAGCTCGGCACCGGCGAGGCGGGCGCGGAGGTGCTCACCCTGCGCGGCTCCCTCACCCGCGAGTCGCTGCGGCTCGGCTCGCTGAGCCTGGAGGACGACAGGCAGCGGCTGGACTACCTGGTGCGGCACCTGGACTCCTTCGAGGGCTCCGGGATCATCTACGCGCTGACCGTCTCCGCCGCGGAGGATCTCGCCTCCCTGCTGGACCGGCCGGGGCGGCGCGTGCGCGCCTACACCGGGCGCACCGACCCGGAGGAGCGGGCCGAGCTCGAGCAGGCGCTCAAGGACAACGAGGTCAAGGCGCTCGCCGCGACGAGCGCGCTGGGGATGGGCTTCGACAAGCCTGACCTCGGCTTCGTGATCCATCTCGGGGCGCCCTCCTCCCCCGTCGCCTACTACCAGCAGGTGGGCCGCGCGGGCCGCGCGACCGACCGGGCGGACGTGCTCCTGCTGCCCGGCCGGGAGGACCGGGCGATCTGGGAGTACTTCGCGACCTCCTCGATGCCCTCGCAGGAGAGCGCCTCGCAGGTGCTCACCGCCCTCGCGGAGTCCGGGGCTCCGCTGAGCACCCCGGCGCTCGAGTCGCGGGTGGACGTGCGCCGCAGCGCGCTCGAGCTGCTGCTCAAGGTGCTCGCCGTCGACGGCGCGGTGCAGAACGTCAAGGGCGGCTGGATCGCCACCGGGGCGCCCTGGCACTACGACGCCGAGCGCTACGCGACCGTGGCTCGCGCGCGCCGGGAGGAGCAGCAGGCCATGCTCGAGTACGAGCGCCTCGCGGGCGGTCCCGAGCAGTGCCGGATGGTGTTCCTCGCCCGGCAGCTCGACGACGCGACCGCCGAGCCCTGCGGCCGCTGCGACGTGTGCGCCGGGCCGTGGTTCCCTGCCCCCGACGCCCCGGCCGCCGGTGCCGACGGCTCCGAGGGTGCCGATGCGCGCGTCGCGGCCCTGCTCGACCGGGTCGGGGTGCCGGTGGAGCCGCGGGCGAGCTGGCCCTCGGGCCTGGACCGGCTGATGGGGCCCGGCGCTCCCAAGGGACGCATCCCGGAGGGCGAGCGCGCAGCGGAGGGGCGGGTCATCGCCCGCATGTCCGACCTCGGCTGGGCGGTCCCGCTGCGGGAGCTCCTGCGCACGGACGAGGACGGCCGTCCGGTCGACGACGTCGTGCCCGAGCGGATCGGATCCCGGATCGTGGAGGTGCTGAAGGACTGGGACTGGGCACAGCGGCCCGCGGCGGTCGTCGCCGTCCCCTCGAGCACACGGCCCCGGCTGGTGGGCTCGCTCGCCGCGGGGATCGCAGGGATCGGCCGGCTCGAGGACCTCGGCGCCCTCGACCTCGCCCCGGGCGCGGGCCCGCTGCGAGGCGGCGGGAACAGCGCCTTCCGCGTCGCGGACCTGTGGGAGCGCTTCGCCGTGGGCGAGCAGCTGCAGGCCCGGCTCGATCAGCTCGACGGCGCACCGGTCCTGCTGGTCGACGACGTGATCGACACCCGCTGGACCATGGCGGTCGCGGCGCGCCTGCTGCGCCGTGCGGGTTCCGGTCCCGTGCTGCCGCTCGCGCTCGCGCAGCAGGCGTGAGCGCCGCAGGGGTCAGCTGTAGCCGCCCTGCTTCACGGCGAACACCGCACGGAACCCTTCGCCCTCGGTGAGGGACCACAGGAGGTCGGGGCCGTCCGCGTCCTCCCAGTAGCTCAGCGACTGTCCCCAGGAGACCCAGGGGTAGGTGGTGAGCGCTCCCTCGCCGGGCCAGTACGAGAGGGTCTTGTGGCGGGAGCTGTTGAACCACCAGCGCCCGTTGTGGGAGCCGACGCCGTTGAGGTAGTGCAGCGGCACCTCGAGCGCCTCGCTCGCGGTCGTGGACCCGGCGAAGGTGGGGCCGCCCGTCTGGAAGCCGAAGCGCACCGCACGAGTGGTGCCCGTGGGGTAGTCGTCGCAGTCCTCGCAGCGGTACTCGGTCATGACGATCGACCGGGTCACGCGGTCCAAGGAGATGGTCGACCACACGAGCGGCGCGGTGCCCGCGTCCACCTCCGAGGAGATCGTCCCGACCTGCGGCAGGGCGTAGGCGTAGTTGTGCGCGTAGAAGGTCCCTCCCACGCGACCGATCTGGTCCTTCGTGCCGCCGGTGTCGGTGGTGAGGATCCTGCTCATGTCGAACACCCGCATCCCGCCGGGCTTCGCCGCGGAGTCCGCGACGTAGAGCAGGTCCCCGTACCAGGCGATCCCGCCGGCGTGGATCTCCACGTCCCGGAAGCTGGGCTCCTCCGCGGTCCCGGTCGGCTCGACGAGCAGGATCCGCCGATAGGCGTCGGGATGGTTCGCGTCCCAGTCGATCAGGTTGATGCGGCTGGACTTCGGGGAGTTGTTGTAGAAGCTGACGGCGATCACCTGGCGCCCGTCATAGCGGCCGTTCCCCGCGGTGCCCACCGCGTCGCGGCTCGTCGCGATCCCCTGCGGGAAGGCGTCGGGGTCGTTCTCGTCGCTCGTGGCGAAGCGGAAGCCGTGGACCTGGGTGTCGATGACCGTGGCGGGGGTGCGCTCGTGGTTGGCGTGGTCCATCACCTCGCTGACGCTCGCCCGACCGGCCTGCTCCAGCAGCGCCTCGACCCGTGCGGTGGAGGACGTGTAGTCGGCGGTCAGCCGGAAGGCGGACGGCTCCACCGTCGTGGGCGCCGGGGCGGCCTGGGCGGGAGCGATCGCCGCCCCGGTCGCGGCGACGGCCCCGAGCAGACCGGCTCCGCGCAGCAGCGCGCGTCGGTCCACGCCGGGGCCGGAGGGCTGCGGGTGAGGGGCCGTGGCCCGGCCGGGACGGTGTGCGGGACGTGGGGCGCTCATCGGAGAGCAGCCTTCCTGTCGGGTGCGATGTGCGTCACACACCCTTCCATCACCCCTGGCCGATGTCGAGACCGTCGGCCCTCTCGTCCCCGGACGCCGCGAGCGCGGCGAGCGCGTCGGCCACCCTGGCGCGGCCCGCGGCGTCGAGACCGCGCAGCGGCCGCGGGAGAGGATCCTCCCCCACCAGCCCGCGCTGCACGGCGATCTCCGCGATCACGCGCAGGCTCCCGCCGTGCTCGGCGAACAGGGCGAAGAAGCCGTCCAGATGGGCCGCGAGGGCGCGCGCCTCCTCGTCCCGGCCCTCCTCGTGCGCACGGACGATCGCCATGGTCTGCTCGGGCAGCACCCCGCCGATCGCGGAGAACCACAGGTCGCAGCCCGCCTCGAGGCCCACCGCGCCGACGGCGTCGCCGGAGACGCCCACCCGCACGTGCTCCGGGACCGCGGAGCGCACCTGGGCGACCCGCTCGCGCGCCGCCGGGAGCGCCGCGGGGACCGGCGGGATCTTGATCCCCGCGACGCCCGGCAGCGCCGCGACTCGGGCGTGGAGCTCCGGGGTGAAGGTCACGTGCGTGGTGCCGGGGTTGTCGTAGACCACGAGCGGGACGGACAGCTCCGCGGCGACGTCGGAGAACAGCCCCACCACCTCGGGATCGGCGAGCGGGTGGTAGCTGACGGGGGCGAGGAGCACGCCGCTCGCCCCGGCCGTCTGGGCGTCCTCGGCGAGCGCGAGCACGTCCCGGGTGGCGAGGGCGCCGATCCCGGCGAGGACCGGCACGCCCTCGGCGGCGGCGACGGCGACCTCGATCGCGCGGCGTCGCACGTCCCGGGGCAGGTACGGGTACACCCCTGTCGAGCCGAGCACGCCGATCGAGGCGGCACCCGCCTCGACGATGCTCCGCACGAGCGCGGTGAGGGCATGCTCGTCGAGGGCGCCGTCCCGCAGCGGGGTGAGCGGGAAGGCGCTGAGCCCCTGCAGCCAGGTCGTCTCCGCGCTCATGCCTGCTCCGCCTCGGCCCCGTCGGCGTCGCCGGACTCCGCCTGCTCGGACTCCGCCTGCTCGGACTCGGGCAGCCCGGCGGGACCCTGCTCGAGCAGCGTCGTGAAGCCGGCCTCGTCCAGGATCCGCAGGCCGAGGTCCCGTGCCTTGGTCTCCTTGGAGCCGGCGTTCTCCCCCACCACCACGAAGTCGGTCTTCTTCGAGACGGAGCCGGAGGCCTTGCCGCCGCGGGAGATGATCGCCTCCTTCGCGCCGTCGCGCGAGTAGCCCTCGAGACCACCGGTGACGACGACGGTGAGCCCCTCGAGGGTCTTCACGAAGCCCTCCTCGACGTCGTCCGCCATGCGCACGCCGGACGCGGCCCAGGCGTCGACGATCTCCTCGTGCCAGTCCACGGTGAACCATTCGCGCAGGCTCTCGGCGATGATGCCGCCCACGCCGTCGGTCTCGGTGAGCGCCTCGAGATCCGCCGCGCGGATCGCGTCCATCGTGCCGTAGGCGGTCGCGAGGGAGCGGGCCGCGGCGGGGCCCACGTGGCGGATGGACAGCGCGACGAGCACGCGCCACAGCGGCTGCTCCTTCGCCTTGGCGAGCTCGTCCATGAGCTTCTGGGTGTTCGCCCCGGGCGCGGCGGGCTTCGTGAGCGTCCACTCGCCGCGGGACTTGTAGTAGCGCCACTGGGGCCGGGACCAGAAGGCGGGCACGAGCTGCCAGTCCCCCGTCGGCTCCCCGTTCCGCCGCAGCGGCTGCCAGACGGCGACCTCCTCGAGCTGCTCGGGCGTGAGGTCGAAGAGGTTCGCCCCGGTGGTGACGACGGGCTGCTGCGGGGCGGGCAGCATGCCGGCGGTCTCCTCGGTGATGCGGAGCATGGGGACGCCGTCGTTGCCCTGCGTCTCCTGGCCGCCGCGGACCGTCACGAAGACCGGGGAGTCGAACTCCTCCTCGCGCCGCAGCGGGAGGTAGATCGCGTGGCCGGCGCGCAGGGCGGCGAGGGCCTCCTCACGGCGGCCCTCCGGGTCGGTGAGCGCGATCGCGCTCTCCTCGCCGAGGGTCTCGATGTCGAAGCCGCCGCGGGAGGCGGCGTGCTCGACGCGGCCCGTCACCTGGGCGGGGCAGTCGCGCGTGTTGGGGCAGCGCCAGTCCTTGTCGCCCTCCTTCTCGGGGCGGATCTCCGTGCCGCAGGAGGGGCAGTGCTCGGGCATGACGAAGGGCGTCTCGGAGCCGTCGCGCAGGGCGTCCACCGGCCCCAGGATCTCGGGGATCACGTCACCGGCCTTGCGCAGCACGACCATGTCCCCGATGAGCACGCCCTTGCGCTCGACCTCGAACTGGTTGTGCAGCGTCGCCTTCTCGACCGTGGACCCGGCGACCTGCACGGGCTCCATGACGCCGAAGGGGGTGACGCGGCCGGTGCGGCCCACCTGCACCTGGATGTCGATGAGCCGGGTGGTGACCTCCTCCGGCGGGTACTTGAAGGCGATCGCCCAGCGCGGGGCGCGGGAGGTGGAGCCCAGGCGCCGCTGCTGCGCGAAGTGGTCGACCTTCACGACGATGCCGTCGATCTCGTGCTCGACGTCGTGGCGGTGCTCGCCGTGGTGCTCGACGTAGGCGACGACCTCGTCGATCGAGGTGACGACGTCCTTGTAGCGGCTCGTGGGCAGGCCCCAGGAGGCGAGCAGGTCGTAGATCTCGCTCTGGGAGCCGACGGGCGGATCGGGCCAGGCGCCGAGGCCGTGGACGGTAAGGCGCAGCGCCCCGAGGCGCGCCTCCCCCGCCTCGCGCTCGAGGCCCTCCTTCTTCTCGAGCTGCTGGCGCAGACCGCCCGCAGCAGTGTTGCGGGGGTTCGCGAAGGTCGGGAAGCGCCGGGTCGCGGCGAGCTGCTCCCGCTCCTCGTCGAAAGGCCGGGAGGTGGCCAGGCGGGACTCCCAGCGGGTGCGGGACTCGGCGACGGCGCGCTCACGCAGCTCGACCTGGAGTTCGTTGAGGCGGGCGAAGGCGGCGGTGGGCATGAAGACCTCGCCGCGCACCTCGACCAGGGCGGGGTGGCCCTCACCCTCGAGGCGGCGCGGGATCCCCTCGATGCGCAGGGCGTTGGTCGTGATGTCCTCACCGGTGCGGCCGTCGCCGCGGGTGGCGGCGGTGACGAGCTCGCCGTGCTCGTAGCGGAGGTTGATCGCGAGGCCGTCGATCTTGAGCTCCGTCAGCCAGCGCACCTCGCCGCCGATCTCCTCCGCGGCGTGGGCGCACCAGTCCCGCAGCTCCTGCACGGAGAACACGTTGTCCAGGCTCTGCATGCGCTCGGCGTGGTCGATCGTCGCGAGGCCGGAGGCGGCCTGCCCGCCGACGGTCTGCGTGGGCGAGTCCTCCTTGGCGAGCTGCGGGTTCTCCGCCTCGAGCGCACGCAGCTCCTTCTCGAGGGCGTCGTACTCGCCGTCGGTGAGGGTGGGGGCGTCGTGCTCGTAGTACTCCGCGCGCGCCTGCTCGATGCGGGCGGTCAGCTCCGCGATGCGCTCCTGCGCGTCGAGGGTCCGGGCGTCGTGACCGCCGTCCTCGGGGTCGCGGGGGTCGAGCTCGGCATCGGTGCGGGGGTTCTCGTGCGTCACGCCCGTCATTGTCCTCCATGGCCCCGACGACCCTCCACCCCGCCGCTACCCTCGAGGGCATGGAACTGATGCCGGGCACGAGCAGCGGGGACTGGCTCCTCGCCCGCGCCGGCGGCTGGGCACAGGTGGACGGCGTGGCCGGCACCGGCTTCGAGGCCTATGCGCGCATCCTGCACCCGGCCACGGCGAGACGGGTCGATCCCGCCGACATCGACGAGTGGGGCATCCCGCGGACCGTCGAGGAGGGGCGGTGGCGCTGGGAGCAGGTCGCCGCACGGACCGGCGCCACGATGCATCCGCTGATCCAGTGGCTCGCGATGACGGGCGGCGAGCAGGACCCGGAGCTTCCCGGCGACTGGAGCGTGCAGTCCCCCGAGCAGGGGCTGCTCGCGCCGGATCTGCTGGCCGCGATCTGCGAGCACCTCGCCGCGGCGACGGCGACCCCGCAGGACCTGGTCGCCGCCTTGTGGGCGGGCCACGGGCACCTGCACGGCGGAGGCGCGCCATATCGCAGCGGCCCGCGATGGCCGCTCGACCTGCCCTGGCGGCACGGCCGACGGTGGTCGCCCGGTCGGGGACGGCCGATCGGTCGACGACGGCAGTCCGGTCGGCAGCGGTCACCCGACGGTTCCCCGGCCGGGCCCGGGATCTCCCGCGCCCTCCGGGCACGTGCCCGGAGGGGCCCGTTCCTCGACTGGCCGGCTCGGGAGATGCTCCTGTTCTCGACCTCCGCTCGGGAGCTCGGTGATCCGGAGTGGCCCGGCAGCTCGGGGTGGGGCCGGGACATCGACGGGAGCCCCGCGATGATGCCGCAGCTGCTCTGGCCCGCGGGCCACGAGTGGGCTCTCGCCTCGGAGATCGATTGGGACTCGACGATCGTCGCGGGATCCGCGGAGCTCGTGGCGGCGATCCTCGCCGATCCCCGGCTCGAGGCGTTCCCCGTCGGCCCCGAGGACGCGCTGACCGAGGACAGCGACCTCGTCAACGGCTCCTGAGCCGGTGCCTCGCCCCCTCGACCACGCCGGTCAGTCCGCGACGCGCTCCGCCCAGGCGGGGGCGGCGCGCAGCAGCGCGACGAGCGCGTCCTCGTCCAGCAGGTCCTCGACCGCGGGGGCCGTGGAGGGATCCGTGCGCCCCTCGTGGACGCGGTGGGAGGCGCCCGTATGGGCGATGAGGGTGAACCCCGCGGCGTCGGACTCGGCGTAGCCCAGCTCGTGCCAGATCCGCAGCACCGCCCCGAGCTCCCGCTCCATGCGGCCGCCCGGGCGCGGGTCCACGACGAGCTCGAGCGCCACGCCCGCCTCGTGCGCATTCGCGATCTCCTCCCACAGCGCCCGCCCGGCCCCCTCGAGGGCGGGGAGGCGGCGCGGGGCGAGGGCGAGCCGGCGGGCGCCCGCGGTGCGGGCCTCCGCGATCAGCCGTGCGTCGGCGCCCACCCCGAGCGTCACCTGCGCGGGGTCGAGCCCGGCGCCCGTGCGCAGGGCCTCGAGCAGGCTCTGCCAGAGCAGGGCCACGCGCGCCGGCGGCACCGGGTCGTAGTGACGACGCCCCGACGGGGTGGGGATCGATCCGGCGACCACGGCCGCGACGGCGTCCTCCCGCACGAGCAGGTGCGGCGCGGCGCCGGGGACCCGCTCGCGCAGGGCGTGCAGGTGCTCCGCGAGACCCTCGGCGAGCAGCAGCGGCAGGTCCCTCACGGCGCCCGTGTCGGAGAGCGTCCGCTCCCCCGTCGCGACGAAGGTCGAGGCGGCGAGGGTCGCCGGCCCCAGCACGGTGCTCTGCAGCGGTCCCTCGTAGCCGAGCAGGGCGATGCGGGCCGCGTCGAGCATCCGCCCACGCAGGTCCGTCGCATGCGCCCAGGCCCGACCGAGGCCCGGGCCGATCCGCCAGCCGTAGGGGGCGAGGTCCCCGGTGACCCCGGAGAGCAGGGAGAGCGTGGCGGGGAGCAGGTGGTCCGTGGGGTCCGAGCCGAGGGCGGCGGGAAGGGCGAGGCGGGTCGCGATCTGCGCGTCGAGGTCGTCGCCGAGCAGGGCGCGCAACCGCATCAGCGCGGCGAGCGGCGGATCCGCGGGCAGGTCCAACCGCTCGATGCGCGAGGGCTCCGGCGCACGGAAAGTGCCGTCCCCGGCGAGTGTGACGAGGGTGGCACGGTTATCGGCGGGGCTCATGCGGTGCGGCGCTCCAGGGTGGCGGCGGCGAGCACGCGGTCGCCGTCGTAGAGGACGAGGGTCTGGCCGGCGGCGACGCCGCGCACCGGCTGCTCGAGGTGCACCCGCAGCAGCGGCTCGCCCTCGGACGGGATCGAGGTCACCCGCGCGGGCACGGCCTCGCCGTGGGCGCGGATCTGCGCGGAGACCGCACGGCCCGGCTCGAGCTCCTCGAAGGTGACGAGGTCCGTCGCCTCGAGCTCCGTGGTGGAGAGCAGCTCGGAGGCGCCGATGACGACACGACGGGAGACGGGGTCGACGTCGACGACGTATCGGGGACGGCCGTCCTCCGCGGGACGCTCCACGCCGAGCCCCTTGCGCTGGCCGACGGTGAAGCCGTGCGTCCCGCGGTGGTGGCCGAGCACGGCGCCCTCGGTGTCGACGACCTCGCCGGGAGCCTCGCCGAGGCTCCGCTCGAGGAACCCGCGGGTGTCGCCGTCGGGGATGAAGCAGATGTCGTAGCTGTCCGGCTTCGTGGAGACGCCGAGCCGGCGCTCGCGGGCCTCGGCGCGCACGGCCGCCTTGTCCTCCATCTCCCCGAGCGGGAACAGGGAGCGGGCCGCGGCCTCCGGGCCCATCACGGCGAGCACGTAGGACTGGTCCTTGCGGGCGTCCCGCGAGCGGTGCAGCGAGGCGGCGCCGCCCGGGCCCTCGGCGCGCACCGAGGCGTAGTGACCGGTGCAGACGGCGTCGAAGCCCAGCAGGGTGGCCCGCTCGAGCAGGGAGGCGAACTTGATGCGCTCGTTGCAGCGCACGCACGGGTTCGGGGTGCGGCCGGCGGCGTACTCGGCGAGGAAGTCCTCGACGACGAGGTCGTGGAAGTCCGCGGAGAGGTCCCACACGTAGAAGGGGATGCCGATCCGCTCCGCCGCGCGGCGGGCGTCCTCCGCGTCCTCGACCGTGCAGCAGCCGCGCGATCCGGTGCGCCGCGCCTCGCGCGAGGTCGACAGCGCCATGTGCACGCCCACCACCTCGTGGCCGGCCTCGGCGGCGCGGGCCGCCGCCACGGCGGAGTCC
This sequence comes from Brachybacterium sp. NBEC-018, assembly GCF_024860185.1. Lineage (NCBI taxonomy): Bacteria > Bacillati > Actinomycetota > Actinomycetes > Micrococcales > Dermabacteraceae > Brachybacterium > Brachybacterium sp. NBEC-018. The sequence goes on along the minus strand of NZ_CP100650.1, from coordinate 2,234,979 downwards.
ACCCCGCCGCTCATCGCCGCGAGCACCTTCATCCCGCGCACCTCCTCCGTGTCCCGGGCGAGTCTACGGAGCCGTGCCCCGCTCCCCCGCACCCGCGAGGCGTGAGATGCGTCCAGCGACCCGGCTCAGCGGGCGAGCGCGCCCACGGCCCGCGCGCGCCGCAGCGACTCCGGCAGCGCCGCGAGCAGGAGCTCGACGTCCTCCGCGGTGCTCGTCCACCCCAGCGAGAGCCGGAGCGCCCCGCGCGAGCGGGCGGCGTCCATACCCATCGCCGCGAGGACGGGGCTGTGCTGGGTGACACCCGCGGAGCACGCGGACCCCGCGGAGCTGTCCACCCCGCGCTCGTCGAGCAGGAACAGCAGCGCATCCGAGTCCGCGCCGGGGAACACCACGTGCACGATGTGCCCGGACTGCGGGGAGTGCTCGGGCAGGGTGAAGCGGGCCTCCGGGTCGATCCGTGCGATCCCCTCCCGCATCCGCGCCGCGAGCTCCCGCAGGCGGCCCGCCTGCTCGGCCCGCTCCGCGAGCACCTCCCGCAGCGCCGCGGCGAAAGCCGCCGCATGCGGCCCGTCGAGCGTGCCCGAGCGCACCCCGCGCTGCTGGCCGCCCCCGGTGGAGAGCACGGCGAAGGGCACCTCGGGCCTTGCGACGAGCACGCCGACCCCCACCGGCGCCCCGATCTTGTGCCCGGTCAGCGACATGAGGTCGAGGTCCTCGAGGGCAGGGAGGTCGACGTGGCCCAGCGCCTGCACGGCATCGGTGTGCACGAGGGTGCCGTGGCGACGGGCCGCGGCGGCGAGGGCGGCGACGTCCTGCCGCGCCCCGGTCTCGTTGTTCACGAGCGCCGCGCTGAGGACGCCGACGGCACTATCGGCGAGCACCTGCTCGACGGCCCCGGCGTCCAGCAGCCCCGCGGCGTCCACGGCGAGCTCGCGCGCCTCGATCGCCGGGGTGAGGGAGCGTGCGGTCGCGAGCACGGCGGGGTGGTCGGTCGCGCAGACGGCGACCGCGGTGCGGGCGGGGTCCTGCGCGAGCACGCCGAGCGGGGCTGCCCGCAGGGCGAGGTTGTCCGCCTCGGTGCCCCCGGAGGTCATGATCAGCCAGCTGCGCGGCACCCCGAGCAGCTCGCCGATCTCCTCGAGGGCGTCGTCGAGCACCGCCCGCGCGGCGCGCCCCGAGGCGTGCATCGCGGAGGGGTTGCCGCGCACGGCCGCCGCGCGCAGGTACGCCTCGGCCGCGGCCGGCCGCAGGACCGTCGTCGCCGCATGGTCGAGGTAGGCGCGACGGGGCGCGCTCGCCTCAGGATCGGGGGCGCTCACCATGGCTGGGACGGGTCCTCGTCGGTGCCGCCCTCGGTCTCCTCGCCCTCGCCGCCCTGGGCGTCGCGGTTGCGCTGCTCGAGCTCGTCGCCCTTGTCCGGGTCTTCCGTGGGGCCCTCGGTCGTGGCCTCCTCGGTGGGGCCGTCGCCCTCGGGGTCCTCGTGCTTCGGGGTGCCGGGGTCCATGGGCTCGCCGTCCCCGGGCTCCCCCTCCCCGGAACCACCCTCCTCGCCGCGCGCATCGGGGTCCTTGCCGGCCTGCTCGTCCGCCTCGCGGCGCTTCTCCTTGATGCGCTCGCCGTTCTCGCCGGTGGTGCCCTCGTCCTCGTTGCCGGTGCCGCCGCCTCCGCCGCCGCCCTGGCCCTCGCCCTCACCCTCGCCGCCACCGCCGCCGCCCGCGCACGGGGCGAGCAGCTCCTCGGCCTCGTACAGACGATCCGCCTTCTGGGTGGGATCGGTGAGCTCGTCGGCCTGGTTCTCGATGGAGATCGCGAGGTTGTTGAGGATCTTGCACTGGGCGTGGGCCGGCTGGTTGAGGTCCGTGCCCTCCTGCCAGGCGGTGAGGGAGGCCCGCAGCTCCTCCTCGGCCTCCGCGTCCTTCCCCTGCCGCAGCAGGTCCGTGCCCTTGGTCAGGTGCGGGAGGTAGGGCTCGAAGCGGTTGACCACCCAGACCGGCGCGAGGCGCTCGATCGCGCCCTCGTAGTCGCCGTCGCCGTACGCGGACTGGTGGTACGCCTGCGTGATCGGCATCGACACGAACTTCACCGCGAGCAGGGACAGGAAGAGGATCGGCAGCGCGAGCACCGCGAAGACGATGATCCGCGTGCGGCGCAGCCGGCGCCGGTTCAGCCCGAAGTCCGCCGGGCGACCGCCCGCGTCCTGGTGCAGCGGGTCCCCCTCGGGCCGCCCGGACGGGCCCGCCGACGGGGTCGCCGGGGTCGACGAGGGCTGATCCTGCACGGGTGCGCTCATCGCGAGGCTCCTTCGAGGTCGTGCCGGTCGAGCTTGCGGGGCAGGCGATAGGTCATCTCGCCGAGCTCCCAGATCATCAGGGCGGCGAGCGGGATCGCCGCGATCCAGTACCAGTCGCGGAAGTTCGTCGTCTCGCGGGTGGACTCGATCGGCACCGGGCGCAGCGTCACGCCGTCCATGGTGCCCTCGATCGGCTCGTCCGGCGAGGTCCGGTGCAGGTACGGCACGCCCATCTGCCCGGCGATCGTCTGCAGCTGCTTCTCGTCGATCTTCGAGAGACCCTGCTGGCCCGAGCCGTCGGTGATGTAGTCCCCGTCGTGGGCACCGCCCTGCGCCTTCATCGGCCCGCCCTCGGCGGTGCCGTAGCCGAGCACGCCGCCGCCGTCCACGAATCCGGCGACGGCCGAGTACGGCTGGGTCTCCTTGTCGTCGGTGTTCTCCCCGTCGGAGAGCACGTAGACGAGCACCGAGGAGTCCGGGTCCTCCCGCTGGGTCTCGGTGACCGCCGTGGTCAGCGCCTGCAGCGGCCGGTCCACGTTCGAGCCCTGCGAGTAGTCGGTGGGCTCGGTGGTGAGCGTGTCGATCCAGGCCTTCGCGGCGCCCGCGTCGGTCGTCAGCGGCAGCTGCTGGGTCGCGGTCGAGTCGAAGGCGATGATCGAGTAGCGCGCCCCCTCGGTCATGCCCATGATCCGGGTCATGTCCGCCTTGACGCCCTCGAGCCGCGGCTGGTCGCCGTCGGCCCCGTAGTCCTCGGCGTTCATCGAGCCGGTGCGGTCCACGACGAAGAACACGTTCGCGTCCATGCGCTGGGTCTGGCGGTCGTCGAGCGGCGTGACGGGGCGCAGGGCCACGACGAGCAGCAGGAGGACCATCAGGCCGCGGCGCAGCCAGGCGGCGCGCTGGCGCGGGCGCCGCACCAGCAGCACCACGCACAGCACGAGCATCGCGCCGAACAGCGGGACCGCGGCCCACGGCGTGAGCAGGGGCTCGAGGCGGATCATCGCGACCTCCATCCGAGCGCGAGGACGGCCATCAGCGCGAGCAGCGTGAGCACGAACATCGGCCCGGGATGATCGCTGCGCACGAGCACCGGCTCCGCCCCCATCTCCTGGGCCTGGCTCTTCTGGATCTGCTGGATGATCGTCGGGATCGCCTGCGGGTCCGAGGACTGGTAGAGCTTCCCGTCATGGGACTCCGTCGCGCTGCGGAGCTCCTCGAGGCACTCGGGACCGCATTCGTAGGCGCCCGGGTAGAAGGTGAACAGCGAGATGTCCCGCGAGGTGACGGCGTCCGCCGCCTCGTCGAGCGTGAAGATCGACTCGCCGTTGACCTCGTTGTCCGTCGCGAAGATGATCGAGCGCGAGCGGTCCTCCTCCGCCTGGTCGAACAGCTGGGCGCACGAGGCGAGGCCGTCGGGCACGATCGAGGCCTGGTCCGCGACGCCGCGGGTCCCGTCGACGAAGTCGACGTACTGGCGCACCTTGTCCTCGGAGTAGTCGCGCTGGCCCAGGCGGTAGCCGAACTCGTCGAAGTCGATCGCCTCGGAGCCCTCCCGCAGCTGCTTCTCGATGAGGTCGTAGTCGTTGGTGAGCGGGAAGACCGTGCGGCTGGTCGAGTTGAAGATCGACAGCGCCACCCGCTCCCCGTCGAACGAGTCCACGAGTTCCGCGAAGGTCGCGAGGATCTGGGTGTCGTACTCGTACATCGACCCGGAGACGTCCAGGCACAGCACGATGTCCCGCGAGGCGAAGGACGGCGTCTCCACACGCTCGGAGGCCACCCGCCCGGAGAGCACCGAGGAGGAGAGCACCCCGATCACGGTCACGCCGACGAGCGCCACCCGGAGCACGCCGGCGACCCGCTGGGCGCGCGTGAAGCTCGGGATGCGGTCCATGAAGCGGCTGTTCGCGACCACCACCGGGGAGCGCCGCATCGCCCGGCGGTTCCAGAAGGTGATCGCCCAGACCGCGATCGCGGCGAGCAGGAGCAGGAGGGTCACCCACCACAGGGTCATGACCATCGGCGCACCACCTCCCGGGCGCGGCGCACGGAGTCGCGCAGGGCGGTGTCCGAGGCGGCGGCGAAGTCCGGCTCGTAGAGCGCGGCGATCAGCTCGCCCACCTCGCGGGTGCGGGGGTCGGCGCGGAGCGTGCCGACGTCCTGGCTCGTGACGTCGTGCCCCGTGGTGCGCCGCACGAAGCGGCGCATGATCGCGGTGAGCTCCTGGTGGCCCTCGCGGGCGTCGAGCTCCCCCGCCTCGTGGCGGTCGGCGAGATCGTTGACCGCGCGCAGGAACTCCGCCTTCAGGGTGTCCACGTCCGTGGGCCGGGCACGGTAGGCGATGCGCCGCTCGATGCCGCGGGTGATGCGCAGCGTGCCCACGATCAGCGCGGCCACGACGATCACGCACAGCACCGCGAGGATCAGCCAGGCGACGGAGTACTGGGGAGGGTCGATGATCTCCGGCGGGGCGGGCTGGGCGAGCACGGCGCCCGCGGCGAGCAGGGTCTCAGGCACGGGCATGGCGGTACTCCCGGGAGCGGAGCATGGCGATCATGTCCTCGACGACGGTGGACTCCCCCTCGGTGATGACGTGCGTGAGGTGCAGGCGGTCGAGCATCTCGGTGATGCCCTCCTCACGGGCGCGGCGATAGTTCTCCACGTCCCTGCGTACGCGCTTCGAGGTGCGGGCGAGCGAGGTCAGGTCCCGCGGGTCCTCGATGTCCACCACGTCGTTCTCGAGCGCCTCCGCCTGCAGCGGGTCCGCGTCCCGGATCCGCACCACGAGCACGTCGTGGCGGGTCGTGAGGCGGCGCAGCGAGGCGAAGTCCTCGACGGAGGGGTGCGCCTCGTCGGTGATGATGGTCATGAGGGTGGAGCGACTGGTGACGCGGAAGGCGCGCTCGAGCAGCCAGGCGCTGTCCGGCGCCGGGGAGCTCGCCGTGGTGCCCTGCTGGATCGAGCGCAGCAGCAGCTCGAGGTGGCCGTCGCTCGAGCGCGCGGGCAGCTGCATCGGCGAGCGCTCGGAGCCGCCGACGAGCCCCACGAGGTCACCGCTGCGCTGGGCGAGGAAGCAGATGAAGCCCGCGGCCATCACGGCGGCGTCGCGCTTGGAGGTGCCGTCCGCGGCCGTCGCGGACATGGCGGAGGAGGTGTCCGCGACGATCGAGAGGTGGCGCACGCGCTCCTCGTTGAACTGGCGGATGAGCGGCTCGCCGGAGCGGGCCGTCGCCTTCCAGTCGATGTCGGAGATCTTGTCCCCGGGCTGGTAGTACTTCAGGTCGTCGAAGTCCTCGCCGCTGCCCTTGAACAGGGAGCGGCCGCGGCCCTGGATCAGTCCCCGGGCGCGGTTGGAGGTGTGCAGGTCCACCCGGGCCTTGACCCGTGTGATCAGCGAGGTCGCCATGGCGTGACCTCCTTCCGCGTGCTCGTCGGCACCGATCAGGGCATCGGCACGGCGTGGAAGACCGCGTCGATGATCTGCTCGGGCTTGATGCCGCCGGCGAGGGCGTCGAAGGTCAGCACGAGGCGGTGGCGCAGCACGCCGTAGCGCATCGCGCGGACGTCGTCCGGGGTGACGTAGTCGCGGCCGTGGAGCAGCGCGTGCGCCTGGCCCACCCGCATCAGCGCGAGGGAGCCACGGGGGCTCGCGCCGACCCGCACGGACTGCGTGAGGTTCGGGACGGGGCGGGGGCCGGAGCCGCGCGTGGTGAAGACGAGGTCGATGATGTAGCGCTTGACGGCCGGGTCGACGTGGACCTGGTCGACCTTCTCCTGGAGGAAGCGGATGTCCTCGAGGGAGACGGTGCCCACGCTCTCGCGGGGCCCGGTGAGGCTGCCTGCCGTCGAGCGGTCGAGGATCTCGTGCTCCTCGCCGGGACGCGGGTAGGTGAGCACCTCCTTCATGAGGAAGCGGTCCATCTGCGCCTCGGGGAGGACGTACGTGCCCTCCTCCTCGATCGGGTTCTGGGTCGCGAGCACCATGAACGGCTCAGGCAGGCGGTGGATCTCGCCGCCGATGGAGGTCTGCCGCTCCTGCATCGCCTCGAGCATCGCGGACTGCGTCTTCGCGCTCGAGCGGTTCACCTCGTCGAGCAGCACCACGTTCGCGTGCACGGGGCCCAGCTGGGTCGTGAAGGTGCTCGTGCCGTAGTTGAAGATCTGCGTGCCGATGATGTCGTTCGGCATGAGGTCGGGCGTGCACTGGATGCGCGAGAAGGACCCCGAGATCGCGGAGGCGAGCGCCGAGGCGGCGGTCGTCTTGGCGAGGCCGGGCACGGACTCGAGCAGCACGTGGCCGCCCGCGGCGAGCGCGGTGAGCAGGGTGAGGCGGAGGTTCTCCTGGCCCACGACGCGGGAGCCGAAGACCCGCGAGATGGTGCGCACGATCTCCGCGCTGCGCTCCATGTCCCCCGGGCCGATCGCGGCGCCGCCCGGAGCGGCGAAGTCGCCGCTGCGGCGGGGACGGCCGGTCGCCTGCGCGCCGGGCTGCGCGGGGGCGGGATGCCCGGACGCCTGGACCTGGGGTGACGGTTGGGGCGCGGCGCCGCGCGCGGCGGGCTGCGGGATGGGTGGCTGTGTCATGTGCTGCGTGTCCCCCGTCGGAGCGGCGTGCGCCTAGCGGTCTGCGGTCGTGGACGGACCGTGAGGTCCGCTGCGGTGCGGGTCCCGGCTCCCCCGGGCCGCGCCGGCGCCCGGCCCTCCCCGGAGCGGAGCGCGGGGCACCCGGCCGATCCTAGCCGCTGTGGTCCAGGTCGCGTCGCCGCGGCTCAGGCGCGGGGACGGCGACCGGCCCCCGGGTGGGAGAATGCGCGGGTGCAGGCAGACCGATTCGACCGCGCGACCCCGCCGCTCGCGCCCACCTCCCCCGGGCTCGTCGTCGACGAGCTGGGTCGCGGGACCTTCGCCGTCGCCGCCCCCCGCGCGACCGCGGTGGACCTGTGCGTGCGCTCCTCCGGGGCGGAGCGGCGCCAGCGCCTGCGGCACTTCGACGGCGGCCTGCGCTGGGACCACGTGACCGGCATGCTGCCCGGCACCCAGTACGGCCTGAGGGTCGAGGGACCCTGGGACCCCGGCGCCGGACTCTTCGGGAACCCGCGCCAGCTGCTGCTGGACCCTACGGCCCGCGGCATCTCGCACGCCTCGCCGCTGCTGAGCTCCTTCTTCCCCTTCGAGGTGGACTCGATGCTGGAGGCCGTCGGCCCCTCCGCCGAGCCCAGCCCCGTGGACTCGGGCCCCGAGGCCGTGTGGTCCGTCGTCGTGCGGGACGACTTCGACTGGCAGGACGACCTGCGCCCGCTCGTGGACTGGGACGCGACCGTGCTCTACGAGCTCCACGTCAAGGGCTTCACCCGCCTCCACCCGGCGCTGCCGGCCCCGCTGCGCGGCACCTACGCGGGGCTCGGCCATCCCGCGATCACCGGCTACCTGCGCGAGCTGGGGGTCACCTCCGTCGAGCTGCTGCCGATCCACGCGGCGATGGACGAGCCGCACCTGACCCGCCTGGGCCTCACGAACTACTGGGGCTACTCCTCGCTCTCCTTCTTCGCGCCCGAGCCCTCGCTCGCGACCGCCGCCGCCCAGCGCGCCGGCGCGCAGGCGGTGCTCGACGAGGTGCGCACCATGATCCGCAGCCTCCACGCGGCCGGGCTCGAGGTCATCCTCGACGTCGTCTACAACCACACCGCGGAGGGCGGGGCGGAGGGCCCCTCGCTGTCCCTGCGGGGGCTGGACAACCTCGCCTACTACGCGATGGACCACGGCTCCTTCCAGGACGTCACCGGCACCGGCGGCACCCTCGACGCGACCTCCGTGCACGTCGTGGACCTCGTGCTGGGCTCCCTGCGGTACTGGGTGCAGGAGATGCACGTGGACGGCTTCCGCTTCGACCTCGCCGCGACCCTCGGCCGGGACGCGGGCGGCTTCCGCCCCGACCACCCGCTGCTGCGCGCGATCGTCACCGATCCGGTGCTGCGCGGGGTGAAGCTCATCGCCGAGCCCTGGGACGTGGGCACCGGCGGCTGGCAGACGGGCGGCTTCCCGCCGCCCTTCGCCGAGTGGAACGACGCCTTCCGCGACGACGTGCGCTCCTTCTGGCTCTCCGACCGCGCCCACCGGGAGCGCTCCGGCGACCGGGCGGTCGGTGGGGTCCGCGATCTCGCGACCCGGCTCGCGGGATCGAGCGACCTCTTCACCGGCGGCGACCCGGAGCACCTGCCGCCGGGGCGCAGCCTCCGCTCCCCCTGGGCGTCCGTGAACTACGTGAGCGCCCACGACGGCTTCACCCTCCACGACCTCACGGCCTACGAGGAGAAGCACAACGAGGCCAACGGCGAGGAGAACCGGGACGGCACCGGGAACAACCGCTCATGGAACCACGGCGTCGAGGGCGAGCCCGAGGACGGGCCCGAGGGCGAGACCGCGCGGGAGGCGCTGCGCCGGGAGCGCCTGCGCACCCAGCGGGCGCTGCTCGCGACCCTGATCCTCGCCTCCGGCACCCCGATGATCACCGCCGGGGACGAGATCGCCCGCACCCAGCGCGGCAACAACAACGCCTACTGCCAGGACAACGAGATCTCCTGGCTGAGCTGGGACGTCGACGACCTGGCACGCGTCCAGCGGGAGGCCGTGCGGCGGCTCCTGCAGCTGCGGGCGGCCTACCCCTCGCTGCGCACCCCGCACTTCCTCCAGCCCGCGCACGCGGAGGCCCTGGACCCGGGCCAGGTCGCCTGGTTCCGCGCCGACGGCGAGGGCATGACCCATGCCGACTGGATGGACCCCACCCGGCACCTGCTCGCCATGCTCCGGCCCGGGATCCCGGGCGAGCCCGGCACCGGGGAGGCGACCGAGCACCTGCTGATCGTCGTCTCCGCGGAGTCCGAGCCGGTGCCCCTGCACCTCCCGGGCGCGCCCTGGCCGCAGGGGGTCGCCCGGGTGCTCTTCGACAGCGATCTCGAGGACATGTCCTCCCTCCCCTCCGCTCCCCTGGCCCCGGGCTCCCGCCTGATCGCCCCCGGGAGCGTCCTCGTGGTCGGGATCGCGGAGCCCTGACCCCGGCGGGACGGCTAGGGTGAGCACCGTCACCGCGCCCGGGTGCGGGCGCGCGTCCGCGCAGTCAGGAGAGTTCGTGTCATCTTCGTCGTCCCCCCTGGACCGGACCCCGGCGACCACCGCTCCCACCGGGAGCGGGAGCCGCCCGCCGCAGCACGCCGCACCGGCCGCCCCGGCGCCGGACCCGCTGGACGCCGGCGTCGGCCGGATCCCGATCATGGACGTCACCCCCGTCGTCGACGGCGGCCGCTTCCCCGCCTCGTGCGTCGTCGGCGAGAGCGTGCGGATCACGGCGAACGCCTTCCGCGAGGGCCACGACGCGATGGGCGTGCAGGTGATTCTCACGGACCCGCAGGGCGCCGAGACCGTGCGCCGACTGCGCTCGACGAACCCGGGCCTGGACCTGTGGGAGACCCGCGTGCGACCGGACGCCGCGGGTCACTGGTCCTTCCGGATCGAGGCCTTCTCCTCGCCGTACGACACCTGGGCCCATGTGGCGGAGGTGAAGATCCCCGCCGGCATCGACGAGCCGCTCGTGTGCGCGGAGGGGGTCGCCGTGCTGCGCGCCGCCCTCGCCGAGGTCGCCTCCGGGGCCCGCCCCGCCGCGGACCGCGCCCTGCTCGAGGCCGCGATCGCGAGCCTCCAGGACTCCTCCCTCTCCCCCGCCGCGCGCGTCGCCCCGGCGCTCGCCGCGGACCTCCGCGGGGTGCTCGACGTGCGCCCGCTGCGCGAGGGGGTCACCGTCTCCGGCCCCCACGCGCTCGTCGTGCACCGTCCCCGCGCCCTGTTCGGCTCCTGGTACGAGATGTTCCCCCGCTCCGAGGGCGCGCGCTTCGACCCGGAGAGCGGCTGGGTCTCCGGCACGCTGCGCACCGCGGCCGACTCCCTCGACCGCGTCGCCGCGATGGGCTTCGACGTCGCCTACCTGACCCCGATCCACCCGATCGGCACCGCCTACCGCAAGGGCCGCAACAACTCGCTGGAGCCTCGCCCCGGCGACCCCGGCTCCCCCTACGCGATCGGCGCCGCGGAGGGCGGCCACGACGCGATCCACCCGGACCTCGGCACCATGGAGGACTTCGACGCCTTCGTCGCCCGCGCGAAGGAGCTCGACCTCGAGGTCGCCCTCGACGTGGCCCTGCAGTGCTCGCCGGACCACCCCTGGGTCACCGAGCACCCCGAGTGGTTCGTCGTGCGGCCCGACGGCTCGATCGCCTACGCCGAGAACCCGCCGAAGAAGTACCAGGACATCTACCCGCTGAGCTTCGACACGGACTACGAGGGCCTGTACGCGGCGATCCGCGACGTGCTCGAGCTCTGGGTCGAGCACGGCGTGACCCTGTTCCGGGTGGACAACCCGCACACGAAGCCCGTGCGCTTCTGGGAGCAGCTGCTCGCGGAGTTCGACGAGAAGCACCCCGAGGTCGTCTTCCTCGCCGAGGCGTTCACCCGCCCCACGATGATGCACACCCTGGGCAAGGTCGGCTTCCACCAGAGCTACACCTACTTCACCTGGCGCCACACCCCCGCCGAGCTCCAGGAGTACCTCGAGGAGCTCGTCGAGGCCGCCCCCTACATGCGCCCCAGCTTCTGGCCGACGACCCACGACATCCTCACCCCGTTCATGAGCTCCGGGGGCCGGGCGGCCTTCGCGCTGCGAGCGATCCTCGCCGCGACCCTCGTGCCCACCTGGGGCATCTACTCCGGCTACGAGCTCGTCGAGGACGTCCCCCGCCCGGGCGCGGAGGAGCAGATCGACAACGAGAAGTACGAGTACCGGCCGCGCGACTTCGCCGGGGCGCTCGCCCAGGGCACGAGCCTCGAGCCGCTGCTGGGCGACCTCAACCGGATCCGTCGCGCGCACCCGGCCCTGCAGACCCTCACCACGATCCGCTTCCACGAGGCGGAGGACGAGGACGTCGTCGTGTTCTCCAAGCACCTGCCGGCCGACGATTCCCCCACCGGGCAGGCGGACACGGTGCTCGTCGCCTCGCTCACCGTGCACGACCGCGGCGCCTGGACCCGCCTCTCCCTGGACCTCGGCGCCCTCGACGTCGGCGCGTCCTTCGAGGTCGAGGACCTGCTCACCGGGGAGCGCTTCACCTGGGGCGAGGACCCCTTCGTCATCCTCGACCCGCACGACCGCCCCGCGCACGTGCTGCGCATCGTCCGACCCGAGGAGGACCCCCATGTCCGATGACGCGACCCCCGTCGTCCCCGCAGGCGCCGGACCCGCCGGGGACCGGACGACACCCGACGCCGGCCCCTCCCGTCTCCAGCTCGAGGTCGACGAGCTCGGCGCGGCCGCGACCGGCTCCTACCACGACCCGCACTCCGTGCTCGGGGCCCAGCCCTACGAGGGCGCCGTGACCGTCCGCGCCCTCAAGCCGCTCGCGCACGCCGTCGAGGTGGTGCTCGAGGACGGCACCTCCGTCCCCATGGAGCACGAGTACGACGGCATCTGGGTCGCGGTCGTCGACCGCCCCGCGCTCGAGCGCTACCGGCTGCGGGTGACCTGGGCCGCCGGGGAGCCCGCGGTCGAGGTCGAGGACCCGTACCGCTTCCTGCCCACGCTCGGCGAGCTCGACCTGCACCTCATCCGGGAGGGCCGCCACGAGGAGCTGTGGCGCGCGCTCGGCGCGCACGTGCGCACCGTCGACGGCGTGCGGGGCACCTCCTTCGCGGTCTGGGCCCCCGGGGCGCGGGCCGTGCAGGTCATCGGCGCCTTCTCCGGCTGGGACGGCCGGCAGACCGCCCTGCGCTCCCTCGGCGCCTCCGGCGTGTGGGAGATCTTCCTGCCCGGGATCGGCGCGGGAGAGGTCTACAAGTTCCGGATCCTCGGCGCCGACGGCACCTGGCGGGACAAGGCGGACCCGATGGCCCGCCGCGCCGAGGTCCCGCCCGCGACCGGCTCGATCGTCGCCGAGAGCGACTACGAGTGGACGGACGACGCCTGGCTCGCGCGGCGCGCGCAGCAGCAGCCCGTGAGCTCCCGCATGTCGATCTACGAGGTGCACCTGCCCAGCTGGCGACCGGGCCTCGGCTACACCGAGCTCGCGACGGAGCTCGTGGACTACGTGGTCGAGATGGGCTTCACGCACGTGGAGTTCATGCCGCTCGCCGAGCACCCCTTCGGCGGCTCCTGGGGCTACCAGGTGACCGGCTACTACGCCCCCACCTCACGGCTGGGCACCCCGGACGAGCTGCGCGCGCTGATCGACGCCCTGCACGCGGCGGGGATCGGCGTGATCATGGACTGGGTGCCCGCCCACTTCCCCAAGGACGAGTGGGCCCTGGGCCGCTTCGACGGCACGCCCCTGTACGAGCACGCGGACCCGCGGCGCGGCGAGCACCCCGACTGGGGCACCTACGTGTTCGACGTGGGACGCCACGAGGTGCGCAACTTCCTCGTCGCCAACGCCTGCTACTGGCTCGAGGAGTTCCATGTCGACGGCCTGCGCGTGGACGCCGTCGCCTCGATGCTCTACCTGGACTACTCCCGCGAGGAGGGCCAGTGGGTGCCCAACGTCCACGGCGGGCGGGAGGACCTCGAGGCGATCGCCTTCCTCCAGGAGGCCAACGCGACCGCCTACAAGCGGGCCCCCGGCATCGTCATGATCGCCGAGGAGTCCACCTCGTTCCCCGGGGTCACGCGTCCCACGGACGCCGGCGGGCTGGGCTTCGGTTTCAAGTGGAACATGGGCTGGATGCACGACACCCTCGAGTACCTCGGCGAGGACCCGGTGCACCGTCAGCACCACCACGGCGAGCTGACCTTCTCGATGGTCTACCAGTACTCCGAGAACTTCGTGCTGCCGATCTCCCACGACGAGGTCGTCCACGGCAAGGGCTCGCTGCTGCGCAAGGCGCCCGGCGACGACTGGCAGCAGGCCGCCTCGCTGCGCGTCTACCTGGCCCTGCAGTGGACCCATCCGGGCAAGCAGCTGCTGTTCATGGGCAGCGAGTTCGCCCAGGGCACCGAGTGGTCGGAGCAGGACGGCCTCCCCTGGTGGCTCGTCGAGTACCCGCTGCACCGCGGCGTCCAGCAGCTCGTGAAGGACCTCAACGCGCTGCAGGCGGAGCTCCCGGCCCTCCACGAGCTGGACCAGGACCCCGCGGGCTTCGAGTGGCTGATCGGGGACGACGCGGGCCACAACCTCGTGGCGTTCGTGCGCCGCGACGGCGCCGGGGACCCGGTCGTCGTGGTGCTGAGCTTCTCCCCCGAGCCGTGGCTGGACCTGCGGGTCCCGCTGCCCGAGGGCGGCACCTGGCTCGAGGTCCTCAACTCCGACGCGACCGTCTACGGCGGCAGCGGCGTGGGCAACCTCGGCCGCGTCCACGCCGAGACGGTGGCGGCGCACGGCCGGGAGCACTCCGCGCGGCTCGCGGTCCCGCCGCTCGGCGCCGTGGTCCTCGTGCCCGCCCGGCTCCGCGAGGGCTGAGCGCGCCGCCTCCGATGCACGAGGGCCTGCCCGATCCGCGGATCGGGCAGGCCCTCGTGCATCATCCGGCCGCCCGACAGGGCAGCGGCCGGGTGCGCGCGCTCAGTAGAGCAGGTTCGCGAGGCGGCGCCGCGCCGGGCCCACCCGCGGGTCCTCGGCGCCCGCGACCTCGAACAGCTCGAGCAGCCGGGCGCGCACGGCGTCCTTCGTCTCCTGGTCGGCGCCCCGGAGGAGGTCCAGCAGGCGCCCGAAGGCGTCGTCGACATGGCCGCCGAGCATGTCGAGGTCCGCGACGAGCAGCTGCGCGTCGAGATCCGCGGGCGCCTCGGCAGCGGCCGTGCGGGCGGCGGCGGGATCGGCCTGCTGGGTGCGGCGCATGAGCTCGACCGTGGCGCGTCCGGCCTTCGCCTCGTCGTCCGCCGGGCTCTGCTGGAGGCGGCGGTCGTAGGCGTCGACCGCGGCGTCGAGGTCCCCGCGCTCGATCGCGGCGTAGGCCTCGGCGATCAGCGGGTCCAGGGGCTCCTCCGCCGGGGCGCCGGCCGCGTCGTCGGCGCCGGCCGCGGCGCCGGAGACGTCCATGCCCTGCTGCTGGGCGAGCTGGACGACCTGGTCGAGCAGAGGGCCGATCTCCTCCGCTCCGAGCACGGAGTCCACGATGGGCTGGAGCTGGCCCTGCAGGAGCAGGAGGAGTGTGGGCAGCTGCTGCACGCGGAGAGCGCCCGCGACGCGAGGCTGGGTGTCGGCGTCGACGACCGCGAGGCGCACGGCGCCGCCGCGCGCGGTCACGCCGTCGCGGAGCGACTGCAGGAAGGCCTCGCCCTCGGGGACGCGGGAACTCGAGACGAGCAGCAGCGTCGCGACCTGCTGGGAGTCGGCGATGAGCTGCTCGAGCCCCTGCTCGGTGACCGCGACCTCGTAGGGACCGGCGGTGCCGGACGCGCCGACCGCGTCCCCCGCGGGCTGCTTGAGCTGGGCGAGATCGATGATGCCGTAGGGATCGGACACGGAGGAGCTCCTTCGACGGGGTCGGAAACCCCTTCAGTCTACGAAGCCCGCGGCCGCGGGCCGCGCGTGTTCGCCAGCGGCTGTGCGCCGCGCCCCGGGAGCGTCCCCGGAGGCGAACGCACCGGGACGACAGCGCCCCGGGCCCGCCGTGGCGGGGTCCCGGGGCGCGTCGCGGGGAGCGCGGGTCAGGAGCCGCTCGTGCCCGTCGCCGTCTGGGTCGCCCCGATGGGCTGGACCTGGGCGTCGGAGTCCTTCGCGGGGATGTACACGGCGACCTGGGTGCCGAACTCGCGGATGAACTCCTTGGTGAACTCCTTGGTGCCGATCACCGTCGTGTACTTGTTGTCCTCGGCGTAGCGGACGGTCGCGCCGTCCTTGATCGCCACCTTGCGCACGGAGGTGAGGGTCGCGAGCACGATGGCGCCGCCGTCCGCGGTGCGCAGACCGGCGAACTCGTCCTCGACGACCGTGAACACCTCCTTGATGGTGGCCACCTCGTCCTTCTCGACGCCGGCGTTGAGCTCCTTGCGCTCCGTCTGGATGCGCTTGTGGGTCTCGGTCTGGAAGGGGTTCTCGGCGAGCTTGTCGTCCTTGTCGGCGGCGTCGCCGTCGGAGAGCACCTTCGCGTAGAGCGCGAGGGCGTCCTTCGGGGTCATCAGCAGGTCGTCGGTGTCCGGGGTGACCGGAGCGGAGCCCACGAGGTCCGCGGGGACCTCCGGCATCTCCACGCCGCTCGCCTGCTGCGCCCAGCCCCAGGTGGTGTACGGGGAGCGGGCATCGGCCTGCTGGAGCGCCATGAACATCGGCACGCCGTCCTTCGCCGAGTTCGCGACGAGCGCGATCGCGGTGCGCGGGAACTCGGCGTCCGTCGAGGTCATGGGGACCATGAGCGACTCACCGGGGGCGGTGAGGTCCTGCGCCCACTGGTCGTCCTTCTCGATGAGCCCGTACATCGCCTTGCGGAACGCGGCGGCGGAGCCGACGACGCGCGGCGCGAGCTTGCCCGCGTCGCGGGCCTCGTCCGCCGCGGCCACGGCCGCGCCGATCTCGGTGACGACGGTCGTGAGCTGGTCCTCGGTGGTGTTCGGGGTGGGCTCGGCGAGGGTGGGGCCGGCCTCGGCGGCGGGCGGGGCCTCGGGGGTCTCGGCGCACGCGGCGAGCAGGCCGGCGAGGGCGAGACCGCCTCCGCCGAGCACGAGACGGCGCCGGGCGACGGTGCGGGGGCGGGGGCTGGTCATCGGTCCTCCTCGGGGGACTCGGCGCGGCGCTGGTCCTCGTCGACCACGGACCAGAGGTCGGCGTCGTCGGCGGAGGCCGGGGCCTCCGGGGCGGTGGGAGCGGTGGGAGGGGTCCGGTCGGGGGCCGCGGTGGCCGCACCGGCCGCGCCGGCAGCGCTGGACGCGGTGGGCGCGAGCGGCGTCCCGCCGTCCTCCGTGCGCGGCAGCTCCTCGGTGGGATCGGCGGCGACGACGGCGTCGTCGGCGCGGTCACCATGATCCGCGTCCTCGACCTCCTCGTCGCGGCGGCGGCCGCCGCCCAGGGAGACCACGAGCAGCACGAGGCCGATCACGGCGATCGCGGCGCCGCCCGCATAGGCGAAGGGCACCCAGCGGTTCTCCGCCTCGACCGGCCAGGTGATGCTGACCTTCTCCGCACCCGCGGCCTTCCCGTCCGTCACCAGGAGGATCGGGCGGTACTCCTGCTCGTTGTCCCCGGTCTCGCCCGCCGCGAAGTCCGCGATGTCGATCGTCACGGGGCTCGCGGAGGTCTCCACCGAGCGCCACAGGTCCGAGGAGGTCGGGTCCTCGATCTCGGTCGCACCGTCCGCGCCCACGACCTCGGTGGTCAGCGTGGACCAGTCGCTCGCGCCCGTGATGCGGGTGTACTTCGTGCCGTCGAGGTAGGAGGTCACGTCACCCTCGGGCGCGGTGATGACGGAGACGTCGGAGGCGCCGGTCACGGTGACCGTGCCCTCCTTGCCGCCGATGTAGAGCACGCCGGGGTCGATGACGACGGCCGGGCCGGCGTCGGCGAGCTCCGCGGTCGCGGTGACCTCGGTGGCGGGGGCCCAGGTGGTCTCTCCGAGACGGCCCAGGACGAGTCCGATCACTCCGATCAGGACCAGCAGGATGGCCAGCAGACGTTGCACGGTGGCAGCTCCTTCGAGTTTCACCGGGCACCGCCCGGGCAGGGGACCCGCTCACGATACGGGCGCGCCCGGGACGGGACCACCCCCACGTGAGCACTCGCACCCGGTGACCTCACAGGATCGGCTACCCTTGCCGGGTGCGTCTCGTGGTTGCCCGCTGCTCCGTCGACTACACCGGTCGACTCACCGCCCATCTCCCGCTGGCCCCTCGCCTCCTGATCCTCAAGGCCGACGGCAGCGTGCTGGTGCACTCCGACGGCGGCAGCTACAAGCCGCTGAACTGGATGAGCCCGCCCGCGACGCTGCGCACCACCGAGCGCACCGCCGCCGAGGCCGAGGCCGATCCCGAGGGCGCCTGGATCCAGCAGTGGGACGTCACCCACACCAAGACGGGCGACACGCTCCGCGTGCGGATCCACGAGCTGCTCGAGGAGTCCACCCACGAGCTCGGCGAGGACCCCGGCCTCCAGAAGGACGGCGTCGAGGCGCACCTGCAGGCGCTGCTGGCCGAGCACATCCACACCCTCGGCGAGGGCTGGACCCTCGTGCGACGCGAGTACGGCACCGCGATCGGCCCCGTGGACATCCTCGCCCGGGACGCGCAGGGCCGCGCCGTCGCCGTCGAGATCAAGCGGCGCGGCGAGATCGACGGCGTCGAGCAGCTCACCCGGTACCTCGAGCTCCTCAACCGCGACCCCCTGCTCGCGCCCGTGCGCGGCATCTTCGCCGCCCAGATCATCAAGCCCCAGGCCCGCGTCCTCGCGCAGGACCGCGGCATCGACTGCGTGACCCTCGACTACGACGCCCTCCGCGGCATGGACGACGCGGAGTCCCGCCTGTTCTGACGCGCGCCCAGCAGTTCCCACCCCGCCGGGATCCCGGGACCCGTCCCGCCCCGGCCCCGCCCCACCGAGGAGTCCCGTCGTGAGCACCACACCCTCCCCCGCCGATCCCCACGGCGGCGACGTCGACCTCGCCGTGCGCGGCACGGCCGTGCTGCCCGGCGGCCTCGTGCCCGACGCCCTCGTCCTCGTCACCGGAGGGACGATCCGCTGGTCAGGACCCGCGACGTCCGCGCCGGAGCATCGCGCGGCCCGCACGCTCGAGCACGAGGGCCTCATCCTCCCCGGCCTCGTCGACCTCCACTGCCACGGCGGCGGCGGCGCGTCCTTCCCGGACTCCACCACCTCCGAGGAGATGCTCACCGCGGTCCACGAGCACCGGCGGCACGGGACCACCTCCCTCGTGGCCTCGCTCGTCACCGCCTCCGCGGACACGCTCCGCGCCCGCGTGCGCGACCTCGCCCTGCTCGCCGCGACCGGCGAGATCGTGGGCATCCACTCCGAGGGGCCCTTCGTCTCGGTCGAGCGCCGCGGCGCCCAGAACGCCGAGCACATCGTGGACGGAGACCCGCACCTCGTCGCCGAGCTCGCGGAGCTGGGAGATGGCGCCCTCGCGACCATGACGCTCGCCCCGGAGACCCCGGCCGCCGAGGCCGTCATCGACGCCCTCGCCGCCGCCGGCGCCGTCCCCTCCCTCGGGCACAGCGACGGCTCCAGCGCGGAGATGACGGCCGCGATCGCCCGCTCCACGGAGGCGCTGCGCCGTCACCGCGGACGCAGCCCGCTGCCCACCGCGACGCACCTGTTCAACGGCATGCGCCCCGTGCACCACCGCGATCCCGGTCCCGCGCTCGCGGCGCTCGACGCGGGGGCCCGCGGCGAGATGGTCCTCGAGGTCATCGCCGACGGCGTCCACCTCGACGCCCGGACCGTCGCCCATGTCTTCGCGATCGCCGCCCCGGACCACGTGGCTCTCGTGACCGATGCGATGGCCGCCGCCGGCATGGCGGACGGCACCTACACGCTCGGCGCGCAGGAGGTCGCCGTCGCCGGCGGCACCGCCACTCTCACCGACGGCGGGGCGATCGCCGGCGGTACGGCGCACCTGGTCGACGTGGTGCGCTTCGCGGTGCAGGAGGCGGGGGTCGATCTCACGGCCGCCGTGCGCGCCGCGAGCATCGTCCCGGCACGGGTGCTGGGGCTCGAGGACTCGATCGGCTCGCTCGCCGCCGGCCGGAGCGCGGACCTGCTGCTCACGGATCGCGGTCTGGAGGTCTCCGCGGTGCTGCGCCGCGGGGAGACCGTCACCGTCTGACGCTCGGACCTCGGGCCTCAGGCCTCAGGCCTCAGGCCTCAGGGTCAGTCGGCGTCGCCGAGGACGAGGCCCGTCGGCGCCGCCTCGAGCCAGGACTGCAGCGCCGCGGCGGCGGGGGCGTCCATGAGCGCCTGCACGGTGCGGCCGCCCCGCAGGAAGAAGGCGACGAGCACGCGCTCGGGCGCCGCTCCCCCGGGTCCCGACGGGCCCGCGGGCTCGACGAGCCGCTCCCGCTCGACCTCGAGGATGTCCCGGCGCGGGATCATCAGCTGCGGCCCGGGCAGCAGCGACAGGTCGCGGAACCAGCGCAGGCGGTCGTTGCCCACCTGCAGCACGCCGTGCTGCCAGACCTCACGGCGCCCCAGGAGGCTCCGCGCCATCTGGCACTGGACGGCTCCCGCCCGGTCGAGGACGACCGCGCGGCGCACGTTGAGCGCGAAGAGCACGACCAGCGCCAGAACGACGAGCATCCCGACCCCCACGAGGAGGATCGGGATGCTCGGATGATGCATCGGCGTCAGCGTCGGTTCAGCGCTCGGCCGGATCGCGGCGAGCCGCGCGGTCGACAGCGATGGTGACGACGTCGGCGTCCACGGACACGAAGCCGCCCGCGACCTCACGCTCGGTGACCTGGCCGGACTCGTCGTGGATGCGCACCACACCGCGGTCGAGGATCGCGAGGGTCGGCTGCATGCCGGGCAGGATGCCCATCGAGCCGTCCGCCGCCGGCACCACGACCTGAGAGGCGCTGCCGGACCACACGGTCCGGTCCGAGGTGACGAAGGTGACCGCGAGGGAGCTCACTGGCCGAGCTCCTTCTGGATGTTGTGCCAGTTCTCGAGCACCATGTCGATGCCGCCGACGTTGAAGAACGCCTGCTCCGGGACGTGGTCGAACTCGCCGTCGCAGATGCCCTTGAACGACTCGATGGTGTCCTTGAGGGGCACGTCGGAGCCGTCCACGCCGGTGAACTGCTTGGCGAGGTGGGTGTTCTGCGAGAGGAACTGCTGGATGCGCCGTGCACGCGACACGGTGACCTTGTCCTCCTCGGAGAGCTCGTCGACGCCCAGCATCGCGATGATGTCCTGGAGCTCCTTGTTGCGCTGCAGGATCTGCTTCACGCGGACCGCGACGTCGTAGTGCTCCTGGCCCACGTAGCGCGGGTCGAGGATGCGCGAGGTCGAGGACAGCGGGTCGATCGCCGGGTACAGACCGCGCGAGGCGATCTCACGGGAGAGCTCGGTGGTCGCGTCCAGGTGGGCGAAGGTGGTCGCCGGCGCCGGGTCGGTGTAGTCGTCCGCCGGCACGTAGATCGCCTGCATCGAGGTGATCGAGTGGCCGCGGGTCGAGGTGATGCGCTCCTGGAGCACACCCATCTCGTCCGCCAGGTTGGGCTGGTAGCCCACGGCGGAGGGCATGCGGCCCAGCAGCGTGGAGACCTCGGAGCCCGCCTGGGTGAAGCGGAAGATGTTGTCGATGAAGAGCAGGACGTCCTGCTGCTGCACGTCGCGGAAGTACTCGGCCATCGTGAGGCCGGTCAGCGCGATGCGGAGGCGCGTGCCCGGCGGCTCGTCCATCTGGCCGAAGACCAGGGCGGTCTTCTCGATGACGCCGGACTCCGTCATCTCCTCGATGAGGTCCCAGCCCTCACGGGTGCGCTCGCCCACGCCGGCGAACACGGAGACGCCGTCGTGGTTGTTGGCCACGCGGTAGATCATCTCCTGGATGAGCACGGTCTTGCCCACGCCCGCGCCGCCGAACAGGCCGATCTTGCCGCCCTGCACGTACGGGGTGAGGAGGTCGATCGACTTGATGCCGGTCTCGAACATGGTCGTCTTCGACTCGAGCTGGTCGAAGTTCGGGGCCTTGCGGTGGATGGGCCAGCGCTCGCTGACCTGCACCTCGGAGGCGGGCTTGTTCAGCGGGGTGCCGGTCACGTCGAACACGGTGCCCAGGGTCGCGTCGCCCACGGGGACGGAGATCGGGGCGCCGGTGTCGGTGACCGCCTGGCCGCGGACGAGGCCGTCGGTCGGCTTCAGGGCCACGGCGCGGACCATGCCGTCGCCGAGGTGCTGCGCCGTCTCGAGGGTCAGGGTCGAGGGCTCGAGGCCCGCGCCCTGCACCGAGATCTCGGTGGTCAGCGCGTTGTACAGCTCGGGGATGTCCCCCGGGGGGAACTCGATGTCGACGACCGCGCCGGTGACACGGGCAACCCGGCCCGTGCCCTTCTGCGCGGGCGCCGCGGTGGCGTCAGTGGTGTCGGTGATGCTCATCTGCATTCTCTCCAAATGGTTCGGGCCGGCGCTCGGTGCGCTCGAGGCGGCTCAGCGTTCCTTGCGACCGGATCCCGAGAGGGCGTCGGCGCCGCCGACGATCTCCGTGATCTCCTGGGTGATCTCCGCCTGACGGGCCGAGTTGGCCAGGCGGGTGAACTTCTTGACCTGGGTCTCCGCGTTGTCCGTCGCCGTCTTCATCGCCCGCTGCGTGGCCGCGTGCTCCGAGGCCATCGACTGCAGCAGGATGTTGACGAGCTTGGACTCGAGGTACCGCGGCATGAGCTCGTCCATGACCTGCTCGGCGTCCGGGGTGAACTCGTACAGCGGGTACGTGGGGCGGGCGGTGCCGTGCTCCTCGTCCGCGTCGACGACCTCGATCGGGACCAGCCGGGTCGCGCGGGCGACCTGCTGGAAGCGGGTCTTGAACCGCGTGCCGACCAGGTACAGCTCGTCGAGGTGGGTCTCCGGGTCCTCGCTGAGGAGGTCCGCGGTGACCCGCTGGGCGATCTCGTGGCCGAGCTCGGGGAGCTCACCCTCGTGGTACGGGGCCCAGGCCTCGTGCGGCGGGCGGTTGCGGAAGCGGTAGTAGGTCTCGCCCTTGCGGCCGACGACGTACAGGACCGGGGTCTTGCCCTCCTCCTGCAGCGCGTTCGCGAGCTCCTCCGCAGCGCGGATGACGTTGTGCGAGTACGAGCCGGTCATGCCGCGGTCCGCCGTGATCAGCACGATCCCGGCGCGCCCGTTCGTGGAGCGCTCCTGGTCCAGGAACGGGTGGGCGACGTCCCCGGAATGGGTCGCCACCGCGCCGATGGCCCGGGTGATCGCGTCGGCGTACGGAGTCGTGGCCAGCACGCGGGCATGCGCCTTGGCGATGCGCGAGGCGGCCACCATCTCCTTGGCCTTGAAGATCTTCTTCATGCCCTGGGCGGAGCCGATCCGCTTCTTGTACTCCCTCTGCTGGGCTCCCATGTCTCTCCTTCGCGGGAAGCGCCGTGCGGGTGGTCCGGGCCGCCCGCCCCGAGGGGCGGGCGGCGAGCCGGATCATCCGCGGACGATGCGCTCCTGGTCGATGTCCTCGTCGGAGGCGCTGGTGTGGACGTCGCTCACCGCGGAGCCCTGACCCTTGCCGGCCAGGTAGTCCTTCTTCACCTGGTCGAGGATCGAGGAGAGCTCCTGCTCGGTCGCGTCGGAGAACTTCTTCGAGGTGCGGATGTCCTCGAGCACGGAGCCGTTGTGGCGGAGGTGCTCGAGCAGCTGCGCCTCGAACTCGCGGACGTCCTCGACCTCGATGTCGTCGAACTTGCCGGTGGTGCCGGCCCAGATCGAGACGACCTGCTCCTCGTCGGGGAACGGCGAGGACTGCGCCTGCTTGAGGAGCTCCATGAGGCGGGCACCGCGGTTGAGCTGCTGCTTGGACGCGGCGTCGAGGTCCGAGGCGAACATCGCGAAGGCCTCGAGGTCGCGGTACTGCGCGAGCGAGATCTTCAGCGTGCCGGAGACCGACTTCATCGCCTTCGTCTGCGCCGAGCCGCCCACGCGGGAGACCGAGATGCCGACGTCGACCGCCGGGCGCTGGTTCGCGTTGAACAGGTCCGACTGCAGGAAGCACTGGCCGTCGGTGATCGAGATGACGTTGGTCGGGATGTACGCCGAGACGTCGTTGGCCTTGGTCTCGATGATCGGCAGACCGGTCATCGAGCCGCCGCCCATCTCGTCGGACAGCTTCGCGCAGCGCTCCAGGAGGCGGGAGTGCAGGTAGAAGACGTCACCCGGGTAGGCCTCGCGGCCCGGCGGGCGGCGCAGCAGCAGCGACACGGCGCGGTAGGCCTCGGCCTGCTTGGACAGGTCGTCGAAGACGATGAGGACGTGCTTGCCCTCGTACATCCACTGCTGGCCGATGGCCGAGCCGGTGTAGGGGGCGATGTACTTGAAGCCGGCCGGGTCCGAGGCGGGGGCGGCGACGATCGTCGTGTACTCGAGAGCGCCGGCCTCCTCGAGGGTGCCGCGGACCGACGCGATGGTCGAGCCCTTCTGGCCGACGGCGACGTAGATGCAGCGGACCTGCTTCTCCGGGTCGCCGCTCTCCCAGTTCTTCTTCTGGTTGAGGATCGTGTCGAGCGCGACCGTGGTCTTGCCGGTCTGGCGGTCGCCGATGATCAGCTGGCGCTGGCCGCGACCGATCGGGGTCATCGCGTCGATCGCCTTGAGGCCGGTCTGCATCGGCTCCTTGACGCTCTTGCGCTGCATGACGCCGGGCGCCTGCAGCTCGAGGGCGCGGCGGCCGGAGGTCTCGATGGCGCCGAGACCGTCGATGGGCTGGCCCATCGGGTCGACGACGCGGCCGAGGTAGCCCTCGCCCACGGGCACGGAGAGGACCTCGCCGGTGCGGCGGACCGTCTGGCCCTCCTCGATCCCGGTGAACTCGCCGAGGATCACGCAGCCGACCTCGCTGAGGTCGAGGTTCAGCGCGAGGCCGAGGGTGCCGTCCTCGAAGCGCACCAGCTCGTTGGCCATGATGTTGGGCAGGCCTGCGACGCGGGCGATGCCGTCGGCCGACTCGGTGACGCGGCCGATCTCCTCGCGGTCGGGAGTGCCGGCCTGGTAGGTGGACACCGCGGTGTCCAGGGCGTTCCGGATGTCCTCCGGGCGGATCGTGAGCTCAGCCATCGCGGTGCTTCGCTTCCTCTTCTCCCCCAAGCGGGGGCTGTGGTCTCGGGTGGGGTTCGCCTCGGGGAGGGGCCGTCAGGCCACCAGGCGGGTGCGCGCCTGGGCGAGGCGCGCGAGGACGGTCGCGTCGTAGAGGTCGTCGCCGACCTCGATGCGCAGACCGCCGACGACGTCCTCGTCCAGCTCGGTGTTGATCTGGACCTCGCGGCCGTAGATGCCGGCGAGGATCGAGCCCAGACGGTCCAGCTGCTCGGGCGCCAGCGGGCGGGCGCTCGCGACGACCGCCAGCAGCCGGCGGCGACGCGCCGAGGCGATCTCCGCGAAGGCGAGCAGGCGACGGGCGGGCTTGAGGTCGCTGCGACGCTCCACGCCGCGGGCGGCGAGGGCGACGGTCAGCGGGTGGGCGCGGCCCTCGAGCAGGCGGGTGATGATGCCCTCCCGCCGGCCCGGGGTCCCCCGGGCGTCGTCGAGGGCTCCGCTGAGCTCGCCGCTGTCCTCGATGAGGCGCGAGACCTGGAAGAGCTCCTCCTCGACCGCACCGAGGGCGTCCTCGCGGGAGGCCTGCTCCAGGAGGGCCTCCACGCCGAGCTGCTCGAGGGCGTCCAGGACGTCCTCCTGCTCGGACCAGCGGCGGCGGACGACCTCGAGCGTGAGCTCGAGGGCGACGGGGCCGACCTTCCCCTCGAAGAGCGAGCGGACGACGGACTCCTTGACCTCGGCCGGACGGCCGCCGTCGCTGAGGGTCCGCACCAGCTGGTTGCTGGAGTCGATCGCGTCGGCGATCCCGAACAGATCCGCGGCGACCGTCCCGAGGACGACGTCGTCGCCCCGGAGCAGCTGCTCGGATCGCTGGGTCACCTCACGCAGGGAGGTGGAGGAGGTTCCTCGCATCTGGTGTCCTTATCGGGTCGCGGTCGGGGTCGACTCGAGGTCGTCCAGGAACCGGTCGATCACTCGGCGGGAGCGCTCGTCGTCGGAGAGGGACTCCCCCACGATCTTCGAGGCGAGGTCGCTCGCGAGCGTCCCGACCTCTCCGCGCAGCTGGGCGGCGGCGCTCGTGCGCTCCGCGTTCAGCTGCTGGCGCCCGGCGGTGAGGAGCCGCTCGTTCTCGGAGCCGGCCTGGGCCTTGGCCTCCTCGATGATGCGGGCGCCGTCCTGGCGGGCGCGGTCGCGGATCGCGGACGCCTCCTGACGGGCCTCGGCGAGGGCCTGCTCCTGATCGGCCTTCAGCTGGTCGGCCTGGTGCTGGACCTCCTCGGCCTTCTTGAGGCCGCCCTCGATCTTCTCCGCACGCTCCTCGAGCACGGCGTTGAGCCGCGGGAGGATGAACTTCATGAAGACCAGGGCGAAGATGACGAGGAAGATCAGCGTCCAGACGATCTCCTGGGGCTCAGGCACCAGCAGGCGCCAGCCCGGCACACTCTCTTCAGCCTGAATCATCAGCGGGTCCTCAGAAGATGAAGCCGGTGACGATGGCGAGGAGCGTCAGGATCTCGGTGAACGCGATACCGATGAACATCGTGGTCTGGAGCTGACCGCGGAGCTCGGGCTGACGAGCCATGGCCTCGGCGGTCTTGCCGACGATGATGCCGATGCCGATGCCCGGGCCGATCGCGGCGAGACCGTAGCCCACGGTCGCGATGTTGCCCTCGAGAGCGGCGATGAGCGAGGTGTCCACAGGGGTTCCTTTCGTTGTGCCGACCGATCGGACGGCAGCGGTGTGGGGGTGGAGCAGGGGGTGGGGACGATCAGTGCTCGTCCGAGGTCGCCATCTGGATGTACACCGCGGTGAGCATCGTGAAGATGAAGGCCTGGAGGGCGGCGACGAAGATCTCGAAGCCGTAGATCCCGATCGCGAGCGCGCCGGAGAACGGTGCGAGCGCGATGAGCGCGGAGCCGGAGAAGAGCAGGGCCTGGGTCATGCCGATGAAGACCACCATCATGATGTGCCCGGCGACCATGTTCGCGAGCAGTCGGATGGTCAGCGACGCCCAGCGGATCAGGATGACCTGCAGGAACTCGATCGGCACCAGCAGGATGTAGATCGGCTTCGGGACGCCGGGGGGCATCGTCTCGTGCTTGAGGTAACCGCCCAGGCCGTGCTTCTTCACGCCGAAGACGACGTAGGTGACGAAGGTCCAGAGGGCCAGCAGCAGCGGCATGCCGATCACGGAGGTGCCCGCGAGGTTGAGCCCCGGGATCACGCCGCCCAGGTTCATCGCGAAGATGAAGAAGAACATCGTGATGAGCATCGGGGCGAAGCGCTTGCCCTCGCGCAGGCCGAGCGTGTTCTGGATGATCGAGCTGTTGACGAACTCGATGAGGATCTCGACGATGCTCTGCGCCTTGCCCGGCACGAGCTTGGCGCGGGAGGCGATGATCGCGAGCACGATGAGGGTCACGGCCAGGATGATCAGGCGGACCAGCTGCACGCGGTTGAACTCGAACCAGGTCCCCTCGAAGAGGATCGCGTCCGGGAAGAACTCCCCGATCGTCGGGACGTGGAAGAACGAATCACCCTCGGCGAGGACGTGGGCGGTGTCGGAGGTGTTCAGCGCGAGCTCCCGTGGTCAGGTGTGGCATCCGGAGGTTCGCGGCGGGATTCCGGGCCGTCCCGCGGTGCGGGGGCCCGGGCGCGTCCGGCCCGGATGGTCGTGCGGTGTCCCTGCACCCGCGGACCTCGGCCCGGGGTGTCTCACGGCCACTCCACCGCGGACCTCGACCCGGGGAACGGGCGTGGCCTCTGCGGTGGCACCGTCGCCGTCGGTTACGGCACTTCGCCTCGCGTGGAGATCCGCTCAGGGCTTCCCTGCGGCGAGGGAGGAGGGTGCCGTCACCAGCGTCGGCTCAGGCCGCGTGAAGACGATGTGAGCATATCAGAGCGTCACTGCTCACCGGGGTCGTCCGGGGTCGTCGGGGCGACCTCGAGACGAGGTCTTCCTCGCATCATGCCGACGGCCTCCGTGACCGCAGAGACGATCGCTCCCGCGAGCAGCGCGAGCCCCAGCCAGGGGCGGGACAGCCACTCGGCGTCCCTGAGCAGGAGCAGCGCGATGATCAGCACGAACATCTTCACCATCCAGCTCCCCATGAGCACCATCGCCCATGCCGTGGCGTCGAGCCGCCGGGCCGCGAGGGCGCTGCCCACTGTGGGCAGGGTCACCACGAGCGCGAGGGCCGATCCGACGAGCGCGCCGGCCACCGCGCCGTCCTTCCCGACGCCGAGCGCGACCAGGATCACGACGAGGTCGATGACGACGCCGGCCGCGACGGCGAGCAGCAGTGCGCGCAGCAGCATCCGCTCGTTGCGGGCGCGGGCGGTGCGGATGCCGTCGGCCTGGTCGGGGCGGGGGGTCTCAGCGGGGGGCATGGTGGTCCTCGAGATCGGTTGCGGGTCCGGCGGCGGGGCCGGGATCGGATCGTGCGGCGCGCCGGCGGCGCAGGCGGGTGAGCGGGTCGAGCGTGACGAGCACGGCGACGAGGAGTCCCAGCACCCAGGCCACGACGACGGTGCGCAGCGGCAGCACGAGCGGGAGCAGCAGGCCCACCGAGACCAGCACGGTCCAGACGTACATGATGAGCACCGCGCTGCGCTTGGAGTGGCCCAGCCGCAGCAGGCGGTGGTGGAGATGGGACTTGTCGGCGTGGAACGGGGAGCGCCCCGAGCCGATGCGACGCACCACCGCCATCGCGAAGTCCAGGAACGGGATGATCATGACGCCGATCGGCAGCAGGATCGGCAGGAACTGCCCGAAGAAGTCCGCGCCGGAGAGCGCCGCGGGGTCCACCTGCCCGGTCACGGCGATGGTGGAGGCGGCGAGCAGCAGCCCCAGCAGCATCGACCCGGAGTCCCCCATGAAGATCCGGGCGCGATGGAGGTTGTGCGGCAGGAAGCCCAGGCAGGCGCCGATCATCGCGGCGGTGACGAGCGCGGCGAGGGAGGAGTAGTCCGTCGCGGAGTTGTCCCTGGTGAGCAGGTAGGCGTAGAGGAAGAAGGCGGTGCCGCCGATCGCCATGACGCCCGCCGCGAGCCCGTCGAGCCCGTCGACGAAGTTCACGGCGTTCATGCACACGATGACGACGAGCACGGTGAGGATGATCGAGGTGTGGCTCGAGAGCAGGGTGACGCCGCCGATCGGGAGGGACACGAGCTGCACGCCCTGCCAGGCCATGAGCAGCGCGGCGAGCGCCTGACCGGCGAGCTTCGTCCACCAGTCGAGGTCCCACTTGTCGTCCGCCGCGCCGAGCGCGCAGACGAGGCCCGCCGCGCCGAGGATCGCCCACGGCTGGTGGGAGTCCTCGTACACGGGGGCGAGGAACGGGATCCTCGACCCCACGAGCATCGCGACCGCGACCCCGGCGAACATGGCGACCCCACCCAGCCTCGGCGTCACGGCGTCGTGCACGTCCCGCTCGCGGACGGCGGTCATCGCCCCGAGCCGGCGCGCGGCCAGGCGGACCGCGGGCGTGGTCAGGTAGGCGACCGCCGCCGAGATCAGGAGGACGAAGAGGTAGATCCTCACCCGGCGGGGTTCTCCTGCCGCGGGGTGCCGGCGGCCCCGTCGGCGGCGCCGGCGTCGGCGCTCCCCTCGACCGCGGCGACCTCGTCGAGCTGCGGGCTCGGCGTGGTGATCTCCGACTCCGCGGGCAGGTCGAGGCCTCCGGCGGCCGGGGCGACGGCGGCCGAGGACGCGGGCTCGTCGGCGGACGGGGACACCGCCCCGCCCTCGGTGACGGGAGTGGAGTCGCCGACGGTCCCGGCCTCGGTCCCGCCGTCGGCCGCCGTGCCGGACCCGGTCCCGGCCTCCGTGCCCTCGGCCGGTGCGGCCTCGTCGCCGGGCGCGAGCTCCTCGGCCGGATCGGCATCCGGGTCCTGCTCGGGCTCCGGGGCGGTGAAGACGTCGCCGACGAGGTCCACGATCTGCTCGCGGGTGATGGTGCCCTCGCGCAGGATCACGGCCGGGGTGACGGTCGCGTCGACGATCGTCGAGCTCGTGCCGATGCGCGCCTGGCCGCCGTCGAGGTAGATCTCCACCGCGTCGCCGAGCTGGGTCGCGGCGTCGAGGATCGTCAGGGCCGCGGGCTTCCCGTGCCGGTTCGCGCTCGAGACGGCGAGCGGTCCCGTGCGTCGCAGCAGCTCGAGGGCGGTCTCGTCATCGGGCATGCGCAGCGCGACCGTGCCCCGGGTCTCCCCGAGGTCCCAGGTCAGCGAGGGCTGCGCCGAGAGGATGAGGGTGAGCGCCCCGGGCCAGAACTCCTCGGTGAGGCGCTCCGCCCACTCGGGGACGTCGACCGCGAGGGCCATGAGCACGGCGTGGTCGCCCACGAGCACCGGCGGCGGCGTGTCGCGGCCGCGGCCCTTCGCGTCCAGCAGCGCCTGCACGGCGTCCGGGGTGAAGGCGTCCGCGCCGATGCCGTAGACGGTGTCCGTGGGCAGGACGATCAGCCTGCCGTCGCGGACGGCCGCGACGGCCGCCTCCAGGGAGTCGTCGCGGTTCTCGGGGTTCTGGGTGTCGTGCACGCTCACCGGGTCAGTCTCTCACTTCCCCGCCTGGGAGCACCGGTGCGCCACCAGGAAGCGGTCACGGCCCGTGAGGTCCTGCGCGGTGCGGATCGCCGTGAAGCCGCCGTGGCGGGCGGCGACCTCCCGGGCGGCGGGGCCCTGGACGTCCGCGTGCTCCATGACGAGCACACCCCCGGGGCGCAGCAGAGCGTGTGCCCAGCGGAGCACATGGGCGGGGAGGGCGAGGCCGTCCGCTCCCCCGCCGTAGAGGGCGCGCTCGGGATCGTGGTCACGCACCTCCGGCTCGCGCGGCACGGCGCCCGGCGGGACGTAGGGCGGGTTCGAGAGCACCGCGTCCACCCCGCCCGCACCGTCGACGGCCTCGGCCCCGGCGAGCTCGCGCAGCGCGGCGGCGGCCGGGTCGTCGACGTCGACGGAGAGGTCCAGCTGCAGCACCCGGCCACGGCCCGGGCCGGCGGCGTCGATGTTCTCCGTCGCGAGCGCCACCGCGGCGGGATCCACGTCCACGGCCGTCGCGGTCGCCCGGGGCATCTCGTCGAGGACGGCCGAGGCGAGCGCCCCGCTGCCCGTGCAGAGGTCCACGACGCGCGACGGGACCCCGCCGAGCTCCTGCGTCATGAGGTCCACGGCGAGCTCCGTCTCCGGGCGCGGGACGAAGACGCCCGGCCGCACCGTGAGCTCGAGCCGGCGGAAGGGTGCGCGGCCCAGGATGATCTGCAGAGGCTCACGGGAGGCGCGCCGGGAGACCAGCTGCTCGAGCCGCTCCTCGAAATCGGCGGGCAGGTCGTCGAGGAGGACCAGCGGTCCCTCGTGGCGCGCCGCGGCGACGATCAGCGCGCGGGCGTCGACGCTCGGGGACGGCACCCCGGCGCGGCCCAGGGTCTCCGTGCTCGCGGCGAGGGCCGCCCGCAGCCGGGTGCGGTCCTCCCCGCTCATCCCTCGCCCTCCGCGCTCTCGGCGAGGCGGGCGGCGCGCTCGGCCTCGCGGGAGGAGCCGATCAGCGCGTCGAGGTCCCCGGCGAGCACCTGCGCGAGGTTCCCGGCCTTGTAGCCCGTGCGGTGGTCCGCGACGCGCGACTCGGGGAAGTTGTAGGTGCGGATGCGCTCGGAGCGGTCCACCGTGCGCACCTGCGAGCGGCGCGCGGCCGAGGCCTGGGCGTCCTGCTCCTGGCGGCGCACGTCGAGCAGCCGCGTGCGCAGGATCCGCAGCGCCTGCTCGCGGTTCTGCAGCTGGCTCTTCTGGTCCTGGCAGGAGACGACGATGCCCGAGGGGAGGTGCGTGATCCGCACGGCGGAGTCCGTCGTGTTGACGCTCTGCCCACCGGGACCGCTCGAGCGGAAGACGTCGATGCGCAGGTTCGCGGGCGCCATCTCCTCCGCGAGCAGCTCCGCCTCGTCGGTGGTGTCCGCCTCGGGGAGCACGAGCACGCCGACGGCGGAGGTGTGGATGCGGCCCGCGGACTCGGTGACGGGGACGCGCTGCACCCGGTGCACCCCGGCCTCGTGCTTGAGGTGCGCGTAGACGCCGTCCGCCGGGGCGGCCGCGGAGCGGGCCCCGATCGCGACGGTCACGTCCCGCAGCCCGCCCAGATCGGAGGGCGAGGAGCTCATGACCTCGACGGTCCAGCCCTTCGACTCGGCGTAGGCGCGGTACATGCGCAGCATCTCCGCGGCGAACAGCGCCGACTCCTCGCCGCCCGCCCCGGCCTTGATCTCGAGCAGCACGTCGCGCCCGTCATCGGGGTCACGGGGAGCGAGCAGCTCCTCGAGCTCCGCCTCGAGCTGCTCGGCGCGTGCGGCGAGGTGCTGCGCCTCGGCGGCGAACTCCGGGTCCTCCTCGGCGAGCTCCCGGGCGGTGGCCAGGTCCTCGAGGACGGCGTCACGGGCGTCCGCCGCAGTGACGATCTGGTGCACCTCGGCATAGCGGCGGCCCACGGAGCGCGCTCGTGAGGCGTCCTCGTGGAGGGAGGGGTCGGCCATCGCCTGCTCGAGGCGGCCGTGCTCACGGCGCAGGGCGTCGAGCCCCGCCCTCTGCGCGTCGGTGCTGCTCATCCTCGCTCCCCCACCTCTCTGGCTCGGGCCTGACGGCCCCGGACATGACGACGCCGGCGCCCGCCCCAGGGGCGGACGCCGGCGTCGGAGACCTGCCTCAGGCTGACCTGGCGCAGATCGACCGGTCGATCAGGCTGTGCTCTCGCCTGATCTCCTACCGCTCGTACCTCGCAGTACGTCGATCAGGCCTTCTTCTTGCCGTAGCGTGCCTCGAAGCGGGCCACGCGGCCGCCGGTGTCGAGGATCTTCTGCTTGCCGGTGTAGAACGGGTGGCACTCGGAGCACACCTCGGCGCGCATCTCGCCGTCGGTCTTGGTGCTGCGGGTGGTGAACGTGTTGCCACAGGTGCAGGTCACCGTGGTCTCCACGTATGCGGGGTGGATGTCAGCCTTCATGAGAGTCTCCTTCGTCCGGGTCGCTGGGTCGTCGCCCGGCGGGCGCCGTGAACCAGAACCGACGCACCATCCTGCCATGAGCGCACCCACCGGCGCGAGAGCGTGCGATGCGGCGTGGGCAACATCGCAGGCCCCGCGCGCCGGCGCCCTCCCCCGCCGTGCTCAGGCGGAGCCGCGTCGGATGAGCCGGTAGGGCAGTTCGCGCCGGGACCGCTCGCCCAGCAGCGGCAGCGCCCCCGAGAACATGCCGTCCACGAGGTCCACCGCCTCGCGGGCCATGGCCTCGAGGTCCACGCCGAGGCTCGTCAGCTCCGGGGTGACGAGCGTGCCGATCCCGAGGCCGTCGATGCCCATGACCCGCACCTGCTCGGGCACGGCGACGCCGCGCGACCGGAGCTCCTTGAGCACCGCGAGGGCGTGCGCGTCGTTCCATCCGATGAGGAGGTCCGGCGACGCGGCCAGCGCCGTGTCCAGCTGCGCCCGGACGCCGTCCGGCACCATCGGCACGACCTCGAGCTCCTCGAGCACCCCGGCGAGTCCCTCCCGGACGCGGCGCGCGCGATCGGAGGGGCCGGTGAGGTCGTTGTCCAGGAGGACGGCGCGGCGCACCCCCTGGGAGCGCAGGTGCGCGGCGAGCTCCTCGAGCGCGGGGTCCAGCGCGAAGAGCACGCCCGGGCGGTCCCCCGTGCGCGGCCCGTCGAGGCTCAGGATCGGCATCCGCTCGGGGACGGCGTCCCCCGTGCGCTGCGGCAGGCCGTAGCCCACGAGCGCGTCGACACGGCGCGCGAGGTCGCGGCCCACCTCCTCCGGGTCCTCGGCGCCGCCGGTCTCCGCGACGAGCACGGTCCAGCCGCGCTCGGAGGCGGCGCGGATCATCGCCCGCGCCACCTCGGGGAAGAAGGCGTTGGCGAGGTCGTCCACGAGCAGGCCGAGCGTGGGCGGTCCCGCGCTCACGAGGCCCCGCCCGAACCGCGAGGGTCGGTAGTGGAGCTCCTCGGCGGCGGCGAGCACGCGCTCCCGGGTGCTCGTGGAGATCCCCGGCATGTCGTTGATGGCCCGGGAGACCGTCTGCCGGGAGACCCCGGCGCGCGCCGCGACGTCGATGATCGTCGCCCGGCGCGCGCCGGGGCTGCTGTCCTGCTGCGTCATGCGCGGGAGTCTGTCACGCCGGCCGGTCGGAGCGCAGGTCCAGCCATGCCGTCTGCTCGGGGGTGAGCGAGATCGACAGGCCCGTCATCGAGGAGCGCATCTCCTCGATCGAGCGGGGCCCGAACAGCGGGAAGGTCGGGAAGGGCTGCGCGAGCACGTAGGCGAGCGCGACCGCGGTGGTCGGCACGCCGAGCTCGGCGGCGAGGGCCCCGGCGCGGTCGAGGCGCTCGAAGTTCTCGTCGGAGTAGTAGCAGCGCACGAGCTCCGCGTCGGAGAGGTCGTCCTTGCGGGCGCGGCCCGTGAAGAACCCGCGGGCCTGCGAGGACCACGGGAACAGCGGGATCCTCCGCTCCTCGAGCCAGGCCTTGGAGGCCGGGTCGGTCGCGTGCACGCAGCCGGCCCACGGCACGTCGAGCGCCTCGGCGAGGCCGAAGTGGTTGCTCAGGAGGCTGAAGCCCTGCTTGCCGTTCGCGGCGGCGTAGGCGTTGGCCTCGTCGACGCGCTCGGGGGTCCAGTTCGAGCCGCCGAAGGCGCGGATGCGGCCGGCGCGCACGTGCTCGTCGAGCACGTCGACGAACTCGCCCACGGGGATGTCGAGGTTGTCGCGGTGCATCATGTACAGGTCCGCGTAGTCCGTCTGCTGGCGCTCGAGGGACTCGCCCAGCTGGCGGGTGATCGACTCAGGGTCGCAGTGCGGGGTGTGGGCGCCCTTCATGATCACCACGACGTCCTCGCGGACCCCGCGGTTGGCGACCCACTGCCCCAGGAGCACCTCGTGGTGCCCGCCTCCGTAGATGTACGCGGAGTCGAAGGTCGTGCCGCCCTCCTCGAAGAAGGCGTCGAAGAGCGCGGAGGCATGGGCGAGGTCGACCTGGTTGTCGCAGCCCATGACGAGGCGGGACACCTTCTTGCCGACCCCGGGGATCTCCCCGTAGGGCATCGAGGCGCCGTCGCGCACGCGCAGCGGGTCACCGGAGACGGTGGGGATCGCGGCGGTGTCCGCCTCGAAGGGGTAGCGGAGCCCGAGCTGGGCGCGCCAGGCGTCCAGCGACTTCGCCTGGGCGTGGCTGAACGCGAGGGTGAGCTCGGGGACCTCGTCCTGCCCGGCGGCGACGGCGCGGGCGAGCGCGTCGGCCTCGAGCGCGTAGGCGTGAGCGGGCTCGATCTCGATCTCTCGGCTCCCCTCCCCCACCACGTCGACCCGGATGACCTGGCGATCGGTGAGCGCCCACGGGTCCTCGAGGCGCAGCACGCCGCGCGTGCCGGTGATCGTCGCGGACTGCGGGTCCGCGAGGCGCACACCGGTGCGGAGCGAGGCGGTGGCGCCGGAGGGGAAGACCAGCTCGGCGGTGGCCCACTCGTCGACGCCCGTCGGGCCGAGGGTCCCGGCGCCGCTGAGCGAGCTGGGCTCCACGGCGAGGGTGCCCGCGGCGGCGCCGGCCACGAGGCGGGCGAGGGAGAGCGGGTAGCAGCCCACGTCGAGGATGCCGCCGCCGGCGACGTCGGTCCCGAACAGACGGCCCTCGCGGCCGCCAGTGTCGAAGGAGAAGGAGGCGTCCACGTGGGTGATCTCGCCGAGCTCGCCGGAGGCGACGATCTCGAGGACGCGCAGGGTCTGCGGGTGGAAGCGGTACATGAAGCCCTCGAGGAGGACCTTCCCGCTGCGGCGTGCGGCGTCGGTGATCGCCATGGCGGTGCCGGAGTTGGGGGCGAGCGGCTTCTCGCACAGCACGTGCTTGCCGGCGCGGAGCGCGGCGATCGCGAGCTGGGCGTGGCCGGTGTGCACGGTCGAGACGTAGACCGCGTCGATCGCGTCGGAGGCGAGCACCGTGTCGTAGTCGCCGATCACGGCGTCGGCGCCCAGGTCGAACTCCTCCGCGAAGGCGCGGGCACGGCCGGCGTCGCGACTGCCGACGCCGGCGAGCTCGCCGAGCTCGCTGTGCGGGAGATGGGTGGCGAAGCGGCGGGCGATCGAGCCCGGGCCGAGAACGGCCCAGCGCAGACGGGTGCTCATGGAGACCTCACTGTCCTTCGGAGTCGGGGCGTGAACGTTCACGCCATGGACGACGCTACACGTCCTCCGCCGACGGGGCAACGCGCTCCCCACCATGGCGCCGCCGCACCGGGCCGCACGAGCTCACCACGGCTCCCCCGGAGCGGCCGCCGCCCCGTCGGTCCGCGACGTGATGCTTGACACGCGGCCGCCCCGGTGCCACTGTCCTCCCAGCCGTGAACGCTCACGGCGCAGGACCTCAAGGACGAGGAGCGCCCATGACACCACCCACACGACGACGGCTGCTGCAGGCCGCAGGACTCGCGGGCCTCGGCGCCGCAGGCCTCTCCGCCTGCGGCTCGAACGCGTCGATCTCGGACGACCCCCACGAGCTCGTGCTCTGGTACTGGAACCGCTCGGCGAGCCCCGAGCTGCTCGAGGAGGCCGCGACCTCCATCCCCGGATCGGACTCCCACGTGCGGGCGGACGTCATCGGCACCACCTTCGACACGAAGCTGCGCACGAGCCTCGCCGGCGGCGCCTACATCCCCGACATCACCTACATCAACTCCAACAACGCCCTCTACTTCCGCAACGAGGACCAGTTCCTCGACATGACCGAGCTCGGGGCCGACGAGGTCAAGGGCGACTACTACCCCTGGAAGTGGGACCTCGGGACCACACCGGAGGGACGCTTCTGCTTCTTCCCGCTGGACATCGGCCCCACCGGCTTCTACTACCGCCAGGACGTCTTCGAGAAGGCCGGCCTCCCCACCTCCCCCGAGGAGGTCTCCGCCGCCGTCACCACCTGGGAGGACTGGATCGCGCTCGGCACTGAGCTGCTCGGCGCGACGAAGGCCAAGCTCGTCAACACCGGCCGCCACGTCTACGACCAGTTCCTCAACGCGAGCCCCGAGCGCTACCTCGACGAGGACGACGCCCCGCTCTACCTCGAGGACGGCTCCGCCGTGCGCGAGGCCTGGACGACGGCCGTCGCCGCGATCGAGGCCGGGATCACCGCCGGCATCCCCGACGCCCGCGGCCCGGACCAGAACGCCGCCTGGTCCAACGGCTCCACCGCCGGCCACATCAACGCCGCCTGGTGGGCGCAGATCCTCCAGGAGTCCGCCCCGGACACCGCCGGCCTGTGGCGCCTCGCCGAGCAGCCCGTGCGCCCCGGCAACTCCGGCGGCTCCTTCGCCGCGATCCCCCGGACCTGCAAGGACCCCGAGGCCGCCATGGCCTTCATCCGCTGGATCAACACCCCCGAGAACCAGGCCCGCGCCTACGAGGACGTCCAGCTCTTCCCCTCCTGCCCCGCCTCCTTCGACTCGCTGAGCTACTCCGGGGACTTCTTCGGCGACCAGGACCCGCTCGCCTTCTTCTCGAAGGCCGCGGAGTCCGTGCCCAGCTCCTTCATCTCCACCTGGGAGTCGCTCGTCTCCGGGAGCTTCGCCCTCGAGCTCGACAACGTCGAGTCCTCCGGAAAGGACCCCGACGCCGCGTGGGACGACGCCGTCGCCGCCGCGAAGAAGGTCCTCACCAAGAGAGGAGTGCTCTCATGAGCGCCACCACGCCCATCGCCCCCACGGCCGCGGGAGCCCGCCGGACCGACGCGGCCGTCCCCCGCAGCCACGAGAAGGGCTGGCGCGCCGTGCGCGCGCACTGGCCCCAGTACCTCGCGATCAGCCCCTTCTACGTGCTGTTCCTGGTCTTCGGCCTCTTCCCGATCCTCTTCTCCATCGTCCTGTCCTTCACGAACTGGGACGGCATGGGGAAGATCGAGTTCGCGGGGCTCGCACAGTACGCCTACCTGATCCAGGACAGCCGATTCTGGAACGCCGTGGGGAACACCTTCATCATCTGGTTCCTCTCCACGGTGCCGATGCTCGCGCTCGCGCTCGGGATCGCCTTCCTGCTCCACCAGAACATCCGCCTGCGCGGCATCTACCGCGTCGCGTTCTTCCTCCCGAACGTCACCTCCATGGTCGCCATGGCGATCGTGTTCGGCTCGGTCTTCTCCGACTCCTTCGGCCTCGTCAACTCCGCGCTCACGGCGATCGGCGCGGACTCGATCCCGTGGCTCTCGAGCAGCTGGGGCATCAAGGTGACGATCGCCGTCATGGTGATCTGGCGCTTCACCGGCTACAACGCGATCATCTACCTCGCCGGTCTGCAGTCGATCCCCACGGACCTCTACGACGCCGCGAAGATGGACGGCGCCTCGACCTGGCAGATCTTCACCCGGGTCACCGTGCCGATGCTGCGACCGGTCATCCTCTTCACCGTCATCACCTCGACCGTGGGCGGGCTGAGCCTGTTCACGGAGCCGCAGGTGCTGCTCGGCAACGAGGGCGGCGTGGGCGAGGCCGGCATGACGATCGTGCTCTACCAGTACAACCAGGCCTTCACCCAGTTCGACTTCGGCTACGGCTCCGCGATCGCGTGGGCCCTGTTCGTCATGGCCTCGATCTTCGCGATCATCAACTGGCGCCTGCTCAGCGAGCGTGACCGCACGCCGCGCGCCGCCCGCCGCTCGAAGGGAGCGCGCTCATGACCACCGCCGACCCCACCCGCACCGCCGCGGGCCCCGCCCCCGCCGCGCGCCGCACCGCCGGCGATCGCCGCGCGATCCTCGCGGACCGTGTCGAGAAGGTCCTCACCCATGTGCTGATCCTCGTGGGCGTGCTGCTGTCCGTCTTCCCGTTCTACTGGCTCGCGGTCATGTCGACCTCGACGACCGGGGAGATCTTCGGCTACCCGCCCCGGCTGTGGCCCAGCGACTCGCTCGTGACGAACCTGCAGAACCTGTTCTCGAGCGTCGACATCCTCGGCGCGCTGCTGAACACGATCATCGTCTCGACGCTCTGCGCGGTGCTCGTCATGTTCTTCGACTCGCTCGCCGCCTTCGCGTTCGCGAAGTACGACTTCCCGGGCCGCAACGTGCTGTTCGTGCTCATGCTCGCGACGTTCCTCATCCCGGGCAGCCTCTCGCTCGTGCCGAGCTTCATGCTCATGTCCTCGATCGGCTGGGTGGGCACGCTGCAGGCGCTCATCGTGCCGGGCGCCGCGAACGCCTTCGGCATCTTCCTGCTGCGCCAGATGGCGGCGGGGTCGATCCCCCACGAGCTCGTCGAGTCCGCGCGCATCGACGGGGCCGGGTTCTTCACCACCTACTGGCGAATCGGCGTGCCGATGATGCGCGGCGGTCTCGCGTTCCTCGGCATCTTCACCTTCATCACCGCCTGGAACGACTACGTGTGGCCGCTCATCGTGCTCGTGAATCCGGGCAGGCAGACCCTGCAGACCGCCCTGCAGAACCTCAACTCCCTCTACCTCACCGACTACGGGATGGTGATGGCGGGAGCGCTCGTCAGCGTGCTCCCGCTGATCGGTGTGTTCATCATCGGCTCGCGGCACTTCATCGCGAACATCGCCGCGGGCGCCCTCAAGGGCTGAGGGACGGGGGCCGGATCCCCTCCCCCGGCAGAACGGCCGACGGGCCGTCCCGGACCACCGCGAGGTGGTGCGGGACGGCCCGTCGGCCGTGCGGGGCGAGGTCAGTCGGCGGTGCGCTGGCCGACGCTCGGCGTGTTCTTCTGGACCGTCATGAGGAACTCGGTGTTGGACTGGGTCTTCTTGACCCGCTCCAGGAGCAGCTCGAGCGCCTGCTGCTGCTCGAGGGAGCCGAGCACGCGGCGGAGCTTCCACATGATCGCGAGCTCCTCCTTGCCCATGAGCTCCTCCTCGCGGCGGGTGCCGGAGCCGTTGACGTCCACGGCCGGGAAGATGCGCTTGTCCGCGAGGTGGCGGGACAGCCGCAGCTCCATGTTGCCGGTGCCCTTGAACTCCTCGAAGATCACCTCGTCCATCTTCGAGCCCGTCTCGACGAGCGCCGAGGCGAGGATCGTCAGCGAGCCGCCGTTCTCGATGTTGCGCGCCGCGCCGAAGAACCGCTTGGGCGGGTAGAGCGCCGAGGCGTCGACACCGCCGGAGAGGATGCGGCCCGAGGCGGGCGCCGCGAGGTTGTAGGCGCGCGAGAGGCGGGTGAGGGAGTCCAGCAGCACGACGACGTCGCGGCCCATCTCCACGAGGCGCTTGGCCCGCTCGATGGCGAGCTCGGCGACGATCGTGTGGTCCGAGGCGGGGCGGTCGAAGGTCGAGGCGATGACCTCACCCTTGACCGTGCGCTGCATGTCGGTGACCTCCTCGGGGCGCTCGTCGACGAGCACCACCATGAGGTGGACCTCCGGGTTGTTCTGGGTGATCGCGTTCGCGATCTGCTGCATGATGATCGTCTTGCCGGCCTTCGGCGGCGCGACGATGAGGCCGCGCTGGCCCTTGCCGATCGGCGAGACGAGATCGATGATCCGCGGGGCGACGGAGGTGCCCGTGGTCTCCAGGCGCAGCCGGGAGTCCGGGTAGAGCGGGGTGAGCTTGCCGAAGTCCACGCGCTGGCGGGCCCGCTCGGGGGTCATGCCGTTGATCGCGTCGACCTGGACGAGCGAGGAGTAGTTGCCCTTGCCCTGGTTGCCGCCCTTGCCGCGGCGGTTGCGGCCGCCGGAGTACTGCTGCTCGACGTGCTGCTGCTCCTCGCCGTCGCGGGGGGCCTTGACGAGACCGGTGAGCGCATCGCCCTTGCGCAGGCCGTACTTGCGCACCTGGTTGATGCTCACGTGCACGTCGCTCGGACCGGGGAGGTAGCCGGTGGTGCGCACGTAGGCGTTGTTGTCACGGATGTCGAGGATGCCGGCCACGGAGACGAGCTCCTCGCCGTCGCGCAGCTGGTCGTCCTGGCGGTCGTCGCCGCGCTGACCGCCCTGGTTGCCCTGGCCTCCCTGGTTGCCGTAGCCGCCCTGGTTGCCCTGGCCCTGGTCGTTCTGGCCGCGGCCGCGACGCTTGCGGTCGCGCGACCGGGTGCGGCTGCGGCCGCGGGAGCGGCGGTCGTCGTCGTCCTGGCCGCCGCGGTCGCGGTCGCGGTCGTCGGACTCGCCGGAGCGGTCCGGGAGCTCGATGTCCTCGACGCGCGCCGGGCGGTCACCGCGCTGCTGGCCGCGGTCGCCGCGGTCCTGACGGTCGTTGCGATCCTGGCGGTCGCCGCGGTCCTGACGATCGTTGCGGTCCTGACGCTCACCGCGGTCCTGTCGCTCACCGCGCGAGCCGGAGCGGTCGCCGCGGCCGGAGGGGGCGGACTCGCCGGAGGGCGCATCGGCGGGGGCCGACGTCGACTCCGCGGACTGCGCGCCGCGGTCCTGGTTCTCACCGCCGGAGCGGCCGGCGCGGGAGCGACGACCCTCGCGGGCACCCTGCTCGTCACGACGCTCGCCACCCTCGGGCAGGCGGATCGCGAGCTCGGGCGCCGACTGCTGGGAGGCGCCGCGCTCCTCACGGGCGGGTCGCTCCTCGCGCGGGGCGCGCTGCTCGCGCGGCGCGGACTGCGGCGCCGCGGCCTCGGAGGCCGCCGCGGGCACACGACCCGTGCGGATGGCCTCGACGAGCTCGCCCTTGCGGAGGCGGCCGGCGCCGCGGATGCCGCGCTCGGCGGCGAGAGCTCGCAGCTCGGGGAGCTTCTTCGCGGCGAG
The DNA here is from genome assembly GCF_024860185.1 of Brachybacterium sp. NBEC-018. Classification (NCBI taxonomy): domain Bacteria; kingdom Bacillati; phylum Actinomycetota; class Actinomycetes; order Micrococcales; family Dermabacteraceae; genus Brachybacterium; species Brachybacterium sp. NBEC-018. The sequence continues at coordinate 2,194,249 of NZ_CP100650.1, read as the reverse complement.
ATCCGAGGATCCGCCTGCGGTGGGGGTGGTGTCGTTCACCCGATGTCCTTCCTCGTCGGACCGTCGTGCGGTCCCGTGTGGATCAGCATGGGCCGAGGCCCGGGGCTGGGGCGTGCGCCGGCAGAGGGGCCGGGACTCGGCGGGCAGGTGCCTGGTCAGCGGTGCGGGGCATCGGGGACCGGCCTGCGGGATGGTTCTGGGGGTGCGCCGGCGCCGGAGCGCAGGGGTGCGCGCGAAGATGCGATGCGCGAGATCCTGCGGGGCACGGGGCAGGCGGTGCAGTCAGGAAACTGAACTCTCAGAGAGCTGACGGGAGCATCGGAGACGTCGGGTACGGGGTGTGGTGCCAGCCCGCCCGCGGTCTTCGCCGCCTGGACGCGCGGTCAATCTACCACACAGCGGGCGCCGTCCTCGCGCAGCGGCACGGCCGCGATGCGCCAGGCGGCGGGCTCGGCGACCACGCGCCGCACGAGCTGCGCGACCTCCGCGCGGTCGCCGCGCAGCACGAGCAGCGAGGGGCCGGCCCCGGAGATCACCGCGGGGTGCCCCTCCTGGCGGAGCACCCGCAGCAGCTCGACGCTCTCCGGCATCCCGGGTGCCCGCTGCTCCTGGTGCAGGCGGTCCTCGGTCGCCGTGAGCAGCAGCGAGGGATCCGTGGCCAGGGCGTGCACGAGCAGCGCCGCGCGCGAGGCGTTGAATGCCGCGTCGCCGTGCGGGACCTCCTCGGGCAGCAGGCCGCGGGCCTGATGGGTCGCGAGGGTGGTGCGGGGAAGCAGCACGAGGGGTCGCAGCGCCTCCCCGTGCAGCGCCAAGTTCACGGCGCGGGCCCGCTCCTCGCCGCGCGAGGCCTCCGTCCAGGAGAGCACCGCCCCGCCGAGCAGCGCGGGCGCGGCGTTGTCGGGATGGCCCTCGAAGGCGGTCGCGAGCTGGAGCACCGCGTCGTCGTCGAGCGCCGCGGGATCCGCGAGCAGCCCGCGGGCGAGCAGCAGGCCCGCGACCGTCGCCGCGGCGCTCGAGCCGAGGCCGCGGCCGTGCGGGATGCGATTGCGGGTGCGCAGACGCACGCCGACCTGCGGGGCGCCCGCATGGTCGAGGCCGCGTCGCAGGGCGCGCACCACCAGGTGCTCCTCCCCCGTCGGCACGGAGCCGGCGCCCTCGCCCTCGGCGAGGACCTCCACGCCGCCCGTGGTCGCCTCGAGCTCGAGGTCGTCGACGAGATCGAGGGCCAGGCCCAGCGCGTCGAAGCCCGGCCCCAGGTTCGCGGAGGTCGCGGGGACCTGCACCCGCACCCGGGTGTGCTCGATCCTCACAGCCCCATGGCCTCCGCGGCCGCGGAGATGTCCACGGGGATGACGGTCGGCGTGAGATCGCGGCCGCTGAGCGCGGTGTCCACGTCCTTGAGCCCGTTGCCGGTCACGGTGATGACGATCCGTGCGCCGGCGGGGACCAGGCCCTGCTCGGCCTTCTGCAGCAGTCCCGCGACGCCCGCCGCGGAGGCCGGCTCGACGAAGATCCCGACCTCGGCGGCGAGGAGGGCCTGCGCGGCGAGGATCTGCTCGTCGGTCACGGCGTCGATGCTGCCGCCGGAGTCGTCGCGCGCGGCGACGGCGAGGTCCCACGACGCGGGGGCTCCGATCCGGATCGCGGTCGCGACCGTCTCCGGGTCGAGGATCGGGCGGCCGGCGACGAAGGGCGCGGCGCCCGCGGCCTGGAAGCCCCACATGCGCGGCACGGAGTCCGAGATCCCCTTCTCGCGGTACTCCTGGTAGCCCATCCAGTAGGCGGAGATGTTGCCCGCGTTGCCCACCGGCAGCAGGTGGAGGTCGGGAGCACCGCCGAGCGCGTCGACGATCTCGAAGGCGGCCGTCTTCTGCCCCTGCAGGCGGTAGGGGTTCACCGAGTTCACGAGCTCGACGGGGTGCTCGGCGTCGAGCTTGCGCGCGATCTCGAGGCAGTCGTCGAAGTTGCCCTGCACCTGCACGAGCTTCGCCCCGTGGACGACGGCCTGGGCGAGCTTGCCCGCGGCGATCTTGCCTTCGGGCAGCAGCACCACGCAGGTGAGGCCGGCGGCGGCCGCGTAGGCCGCGGCGGAGGCGGAGGTGTTGCCCGTCGACGCGCAGACGACGGTGGTCGCCCCGTCGTTCAGCGCCTTCGACATCGCGGAGACCATGCCGCGGTCCTTGAAGGAGCCCGTCGGGTTCTGGCCCTCGACCTTGATGTGGACCTCGGCCCCGACCTTCGCCGACAGCGCGGGCGCGGCGACGAGCGGGGTCCCGCCCTCACCGAGGCTCAGCAGCGTGTCCGTGGAGGAGAAGGGCAGGTGATCGGAGTACTCGGCGAGGACGCCGCGCCACTGGTGTGCCATGCGGGTCATTCTCCTTCGATGCGCAGGACGGAGTCGATGGACAGGACGGTGGAGGTGGAGGAGAAGTCGTCGAGCGCGGCGGTCATCGCGGACTCGAGCGCCCGGTGCGAGGTGATGCCGATGTGCGCGCGACCCGGGGCGTCCTCGTCGGCCGCGAGGAGCTCCTGGTGGATCGTGGAGATCGAGATGCCGTGGCGGGAGAGGGTGCCGGCGATCTCGGCGAGCACGCCGGGCCGGTCCTGCACCGTCAGGGAGACGTAGAAGGCGCTGCGCAGCTCGTCGATCGAGGCGACCGGGAGGTCCGCGTAGTTCGACTCGCGGGGCCCCACTCCGCCGGAGACCCGGTGGCGGGCGGCGGAGACGACGTCGCCCATGACCGCGGAGGCCGTGGGCGCACCGCCGGCGCCCTGCCCGTAGAACATGAGGGAGCCGGCGGCCTCCGCCTCGACGAAGACCGCGTTGTACGCCTCGGCGACGGAGGCGAGGGGGTGGGAGTCCGGGATGAGGGCCGGGTAGACGCGGGCGGAGACCCGCTCCTCGGTGCCGTCCTCGATGCGCTCGACGATCGAGAGCAGCTTGATGGTGCGGCCCATGCGGGCGGCCGCGGCGATGTCCTGGGCCGAGACCGCGGTGATGCCCTCGCAGTGCACGTCGCCGATGCCGACGCGCGTGTGGAAGGCGAGGGAGGCGAGGATCGAGGCCTTCGCGGCGGCGTCGTGGCCCTCGACGTCGGCCGTCGGATCCGCCTCGGCGTAGCCGAGCTCCTGGGCGGAGGCGAGCGCGTCGTCGAAGCCCGCGCCGGTGCTCGCCATCGCGTCGAGGATGTAGTTCGTGGTGCCGTTGACGATGCCGAGCACACGCTGGACGCGGTCGCCCGCGAGGGACTCGCGCACCGGACGGACGATCGGGATCGCCCCGGCCACGGCGGCCTCGAAGTAGATGTCCACCCCGTGCTCGTCCGCCGCCTCGTAGAGGGAGGCGGCGTCCTGCGCGAGCAGCGCCTTGTTCGCGGTCACGACGCTCGCGCCGTGCGCCATCGCCTCGAGCAGCAGCCCGCGGGCGGGCTCGATGCCGCCCATCACCTCGATGACCAGATCGGCCTCGCGCACGAGGGCGCTCGGCTCCGTGGTGAGCAGGGCGGCGTCCACGTGCGGGCCGCGGTCGCGCTCGGCGTCCCGCACGGCGACGCCGATCAGCTCGAGGCGGGCGCCGATGCGCTGGGCGAGGTCCTCGCCCTGCTGCGTGATCAGGCGGATGACCTCGGTCCCGACGGTCCCGGCGCCGAGCACGGCGACGCGCAGGGCGGGGAGCTGATCGGAGGGCGAGGGGGTCGTGGAGACCATGGGGTGAAGTCCTTCCGCGGGGTCCAGGGGCGGCCTGGGAGGCACACGGCACTGTATCCGAGCAGGTGCCGGGCGGATGTCCGGGGATGAACGCATGAGACGCGCTCCCCGGACGCACGCCGCCTCAGCCGATGTCGAGGGCGAGGAGGTCGTCCTCCGTCTCGCGGCGCACGAGGGTGCGCAGCTCGCCGTCCTTGACCGCGACCACCGGGGGGCGCGGCACGTGGTTGTAGTTCGAGGCGAGGGAGTAGCAGTAGGCGCCGGTCACGGGCACCGAGACGAGGTCCCCGCGGCGGACGTCCGCCGGCATGTACTCGTCCTTGACGACGATGTCCCCGCTCTCGCAGTGCTTGCCGACGACGCGCACCACCTCGGGCCGCTCCCCCGAGACGCGGGAGGCGAGCAGGCACGAGTAGTCCGCGTCGTAGAGCGCGGTGCGGATGTTGTCGCTCATCCCGCCGTCGACGGAGACGTAGACGCGGTGGTGCGGGCCGCCGAGGCTCACGTCCTTCACGGTGCCCACGCCGTAGAGGGTCTGCGTGGAGGGGCCGGCGATCGCGCGCCCCGGCTCGAAGGACACGTGCGGCACGTCGAGCTCGAGCTCGTGGCACTGCTTCTCGACGATGCCCGCGATGCCCGCGGCGAGTGCCTCGGGCGTCGAGGGGGTGTGCTGGGTGTTGTACATGACGCCGAAGCCGCCGCCGAGGTCGAGCTGGGTGATCGTGTGCCCGAGCTCGTCGCGCACCTGCGCGACGAGGTCCAGCACGCGCCGCGCCGCGACCTCGAAGCCACCCGTGTCGAAGATCTGGGAGCCGATGTGCGAGTGCAGGCCCACGAGCTCGAGGTGCTCCGCCGCGAGCACGTCCCGCACGCCCTCGAAGGCCCGGCCGCCGCTCAGGGAGAGGCCGAACTTCTGGTCCTCGTGCGCGGTCGCGATGAACTCGTGGGTGTGCGCCTCGACGCCCGTGGTCACGCGGAGCATGACGGCGGTCGTGGTCCCCGCCTCGGCGGAGAGCGCGTCGATGCGGGCGATCTCGTCGAGGGAGTCGGCGACGATGCGGCCCACCCCGACCTCGATCGCACGGCGCAGCTCGGCGTCGGACTTGTTGTTGCCGTGCAGGGCGATCCGCTCGGCGGGGAAGCCCGCGCGCAGCGCCACGGCGAGCTCGCCGCCGGTGCAGACGTCCAGGCCGAGGCCGTCCTCCTGCACCCAGCGGGCGACGGCGCCGCACAGGAACGCCTTGCCCGCGTAGTAGACCTGGGCGCCGGCATGCGGGCGGAACGCCTCCGCGAAGGCGTCGCGGAAGCCGCGGGCGCGCTCGCGGAAGTCGTCCTCGTCCAGGACGAAGGCGGGGGTGCCCACCTCCTCGGCGATCCGGGTGACGCTCACGCCGCCCACCTCGAGGGCGCCGTCGGCCCCGCGCACGGTGGTGCGCGACCACAGCCCGGGGATCAGCGCGTTGACGTCGGTGGGGAAAGGGAGCCAGGTGGGGGCGGCGTCGTTGCCGTGGAGGGCTCCGGCTTCGTGGGCGCGCATGGGGCTGCTCCTTGATGTCTGCGGGGGCGGGGATCGCGGGGTGGGGCGGGGTCACCGGGGGCGACGCCACGACCCTAGACGGCGGCGTCGCCGGCGCGCCCCGACCGTCCGGCCGACGGCCCGCCCCGGCTGCGCCCGGCCCCGCAGAGCCCCGCGCATCGCCGCCCGTCCGCGCAGGTCATGACGTTGCCGGCTCGCCTCCGGCGCCGCGCTCCCGCTGTCCGCGTGAGGCATCGCACTTGATAGCGTGGCCCCGCACGCACCGGCCCGACACGGAGGAGCTCCCATGCCCGATCCCCAGACCGGCCCCGAGGACGATCGGCGACCGGAGGCCGGCCACGAGCTCGTCGTCGTCGCCAACCGCCTCCCCGTCGACTCCCGGACCCTCCCCGACGGCGCGACCGAGTGGGTGACGAGCCCCGGCGGCCTGGTCACGGCGATGGAGTCGGTCATGCGCACGGTGGACTCGGGCGCCTGGGTGGGCTGGGCCGGCGGCACGGGCGAGGCCCCCTCCCCCTTCGTCGCGGACGGCATGCACCTCTACCCCGTCCCGCTCGACGGCCACGAGGTCGAGCGCTACTACGAGGGCTTCTCCAACGCGACCCTGTGGCCGCTCTACCACGACGTCATCGTCGACCCCGAGTTCCACCGCACCTGGTGGGACGACTACCAGAGCGTCAACCGCCGCTTCGCCCGCGCGGCCGCTGAGGTCGCCGCCCCGGGCGGCATCGTCTGGGTGCACGACTACCAGCTGCAGCTCGTGCCCGCGATGATCCGCGAGACCCGGCCCGACGCGCGCATCGGGTTCTTCAACCACATCCCCTTCCCCCCGGTCGAGCTGTTCAGCCAGCTCCCCAAGCGCAACCAGATCCTGCGCGGGCTGCTCGGCGCGGACGTCCTCGGCTTCCAGCGCGAGGGGGACACGCTGAACTTCGTGGCCGCCGTGCGCAAGCTCCTCGGCTACCACACCGACGGCCAGACGATCACGGTGCCCGGGCTCGGCACCGCCCCCTCCCGTGAGGTCCAGGCGCGCACCTTCCCGATCTCGATCGACTCGCAGTCCGTCTCCGACCTCACCGAGGACCCGGACATCCAGGAGCGCGCGCGGCAGCTGCGCGCGGACATGGGCGATCCCGCCAAGATCGTCCTCGGCGTGGACCGCCTGGACTACACCAAGGGCATCCGGCACCGGCTGAAGGCCTGGGGCGAGCTCCTGGCCGACGGTGCGATCGACCCCCGCGACGCCGTCATGATCCAGGTCGCGACGCCGTCCCGCGAGCGGGTGGACGCGTACCGGCAGCTGCGCGACGAGGTCGAGCTGACCGTCGGGCGGATCAACGGCGACCATGCGCCGATCGGCCGGCCCGCGATCTCCTACCAGCACCGCTCCTTCGACCGCCGCGACATGACCGCCCTCTACATGGCGGCCGACGTCGTCCTCGTGACCGCCCTGCGCGACGGCATGAACCTCGTGGCGAAGGAGTACGTCGCCTCGCGTCCCGACGAGCAGGGCGTGCTCGTCCTCTCCGAGTTCGCGGGCGCCGCGGACGAGCTGCGGGCCGCGCTGCGCGTGAACCCCCACGACATCGACGAGCTGAAGTCCTCGATCCTGCGGGCCCTCGCGATGGGCGAGGACGAGCAGCGCGAGGCGATGACGTCCCTGCGCCGCCAGGTCATGGACCACGACGTGCAGGCCTGGGCCCACGCCTTCCTCGACGAGCTCGAGGCCGTGGGCCGGGACGAGATCACCACCCGCCGGATCCGGCTCACCGGGGAGACGCCCACCCCCGAGGCCGAGCTCGAGGCGAGCCTGCGGACCTTCGCGGAGGTCCCCCGCATCCTCGTCGCGAGCGACTTCGACGGCGTCCTCGCACCGATCGTCGCCGAGCGGGACGCCGTGCAGGCCGATCCCGAGGCGATCGGCGCCCTCCGCGAGCTCTCGGAGATGCCGGGCGTCTCCGTGGCGCTCGTCTCCGGGCGCTCGCTGACGAACCTCGACCACCACACGCGCATGCCGAGCTCGGTCGTGCTCGTGGGCTCGCACGGCGCGGAGGTCGGTGCCCTGCCGCCGTGGATGCACGCGGAGGTGCTGGACTCCTTCGCGCTGACCATGTCGCCGCAGAAGGAGCTGCTGCTCGAGTCGATCACCCGCGCCCTGCACCGGATCGCGAGCGCGAACCCGGGCGCGGAGGTGGAGACGAAGCCCGCGGCGGCCGTGCTGCACACCCGCCGCGCCCGGGGCCGCGGCGCCGGGAACGCGACCGAGGCAGCGCTCGAGTACGCCCTGAGCCTCCCGGACGTCACCGTGACCCCCGGCAAGGAGGTCGTCGAGTTCTCCGTCGTGGACGCGAACAAGGGCGTGGCGATCGAGGCCCTCGCCCGCGCGAGCGCGGCGGACGCCTGGCTCTACCTGGGCGACGACGTCACCGACGAGACGGTCTTCGACCAGCTCGGCGACGACGACCTCGGCATCAAGGTGGGTCCCGGGGACACGGGCGCCGGGCTGCGCGTGGAGGGCACCGCGCAGGTGCGCGAGCTGCTCACCCACCTCGCCGCGCTGCGTCGCGCCCGCGGCTGAGCGGGACGGCTCAGCCCAGGAGCCGTGCGGGTCGTCGACCGCGGACGCTGCTGAGCAGGGCGATCCCCTCCGCCGCGCGCAGATCCGCCTCGGCGAGGGGGCGCTCGTGGATCTCCCCCGCCTCGAGGGCGAGCCGTCTCCCCACCCCGGGGAGGCAGCCGTCCTCGAGCGGCGGGGTCCACCAGGACCCGTCGATGCGGGCGATCAGCGTCGCGATCGTGGACTCGGTGACCCGGCCGTCCCGCCCGCGCAGGAGCACGTCCTGGACCGCCGGTGATCGCCGGCGAGCCCGCTCGAGCGCCCGCTCCAGATGCGCCCGGTCGGTGCTCTTGTGCCGGAGCGCCGGGGAGTCCGGGTCCTGGACCTCGTCGTCGAGCACGAGCAGCACCGGGCCCTCGGACGGCGCGGGCAGCGGGCGCTCGGTGAGCGTGGCCGCGCCGTCGAGGCCGAGCGCGAGCCGGAGCACCGCCCCCTGCTCCCCCGCCGCGCGGGCGCGCTCCCGCAGCTGCTCCGCGAGGGCGGCGCGGTCGCAGGGGATCATGAGCTCCGCCGCGAAGGACTCCAGCCGGTCCAGGTGGGCCTCGAGGTGCTGCGGTCGTCCTCCGCGCGCCGCGAGCGTCTCCAGGAGCGCGAAGCCCGCGGGATCCGGCGCCGCACCCCCGTCGGCGACCGGCACGACGGGAGCGGACGTCGTCCCGGGACGGGGCCGATTCGCCGGACGCGGCGTGATCGCCTCGAGCACCCGGGCCTTCACCTGCAGCTCCTCCCACTCCGCGGCCGCCTCCGAGGCCCACGTGATCCCGCTGCCCACGCCGTAGGTCGCGGCGCCGTCGGCCCGGTCCACGACGATCGTGCGGATCGCGACGGAGAAGGAGCTGCTCGCCGGCCGCCGACCATCCGGGGTGTCGCGCGCCGGCGCCATCCAGCCGATCGCGCCGCAGTAGGCGCCGCGCGGGCCGTCCTCGAGCCGGGCGAGCAGCGCCGTCGTCGCGGCCTTCGGCGCGCCCGTGATCGAGCCGCACGGGAACAGCGCCGTCATGGCCTCGGCGAGCCCGGTCCCGGCGGCGGCTCTGGCCGTGACGGTGCTCGTCATCTGCCACAGCGTGGGATAGGGCTCGGCATCCAGCAGCGCGGGCACCGCGACCGTGCCGGGCTCGGCGCAGCGGGCCAGGTCGTTGCGCAGCAGGTCGACGATCATGATGTTCTCCGCCCGCTCCTTGGGGCTGCGCAGGAGGTGGGCGCGGGCGGCGGCGTCCGCGGCGGGGCCGCTCCCCCGGGGCGCCGTGCCCTTCATCGGCCGGGTCGTGAGCCGGTCCCCCTCGCGCCGCACGAACAGCTCGGGGCTCGCTCCGAGCACGACATGGCTCCCCAGGTCCAGGTAGGCGCCGTGGCGCGTCCGCTGGCGGTCGAGGAGATCGCGGTGGCAGGCGAGCAGGTCCCCCTCGATCCGGCCGTCGAGGCGGGTCGTGAGGTTCGCCTGGTAGGTGGTCCCCTCGGCGATCGCCTCACGGACGGCGTCGACGGCGCTCGCGTGCTCGGCCGCGCTCCACCGCGGCGTCCACGGCCCGGTGCGGTAGTCCCCGCGTGCGCGGGGAGCGCGGGCCACGTCCTGCTGATCGGGGGCGTCGGCGACGACGAACCACACGAGCGGCAGCGGGGCCGGGCCGGGCGCGACCGTCAGCGCCGGGTCCAGCCCGGGCGCGGCCTCGTAGGCGATCATGCCGGCCGCCCAGGCCCCGGCGTCGACCCGCGCCTGCACGGCGCGCAGGGCGGGGAGCACCTGGTCCGGGGTGCGGGCGACGATCTCCTCCCGCGCCTCGCTCAGCTGCAGCACCTCCCCGGTCACGGGGTCCTCGAAGCGGGCGCGGGGTGCGGCGGTCATGACCACGGGGGTGGCTCGATCACGGCCCGCCCTCCGGCGGTCACCAGGAGACGCTCATCTCGGTGCCGTGCACGCGCCGCGCGGCCGCCTGGGTGCCCGTGGCCCCGGGCAGCAGCTCGACGAGCTCCTCGCGCACCCGGGGGCCGTCCTCGTCGACGTCGGTCCGGCGGCATCGCACCTCCACCGGGAGGATCCCGGGGCTGGTCACGCCCGCGACGATCGCCTCGGCGGGGTCGAGGGCGATGGCGCAGAACCGGCCCGGCTGATCCGCGCGGACCATCGTGGAGACGGCGACCTCGACGAGCGCCGGCTCCTGGGGCTCGAGCGCCCGCGGAAACTCGACGACGATCCCGAGGTACTCGCCGCCGAGGGGGCCGGAGGCGAGGATCTCGCCGCCGGAGGCCTCGATCTCGCCGAGCGCGCGGCCGCTGCGGTGCAGCGGGAGCACCACCCGCGCCACACCCTCGCGAACGGCGGTGAACAGCACCCGGTGCCGGACCACGGACTCGCCGCTGTCGCGCAGGTGGAGGACGGAGGAGATCAGCTCGACCTCGAGATCCTCCGCCCCGGCGGCGCCGTGACGCTCCCGGAGCGCGTCGAGGTCCTCGCGGATGCGGGAGAAGAAGAGCGTCTCACCGCCCTGCTGGGCCCGCTCGCCCTGCAGGTTCTGGCGCAGCTCCCCGGGGTCGAGGCCCAGCACCCCCTCGAGCACGTCGACGATCGCGAAGGAGCTCCGGCGGTGCGGCAGGGACGTCCCCCGCGCCCAGGAGCGGAGGGTGGGCGCCGAGACCGGCGCCCCCTGCCGCTCGCACTCGGCCGCGAGCGCACGCACCGAGATGCCCATCGCCGAGATCGCCGCGTCGAGCCGCTCGGCGAACCGCTGTGCCCCGTCCTTCATGCCTGCTCCCCCCATGACCACTCGATGCGGAGCCCACCCTGCACCAGGTCCGAGCGTGTGGCGAGCGCACGCGTCCCCTGGAGGCGTGCGGCCCTGCGGGAGCGTCCCTCCGGGTTCTCGGCCGTCGGGTCCTCGATGACGTCGATCCGCTCGGGCACCGCATCGGGGTGGAAGTCCACTCCGAGCACGAGCCTCCCGAGCGGGTGCGCGGCGCGCAGCTCGTGGTTCTGCGGTCCGTCGGCCCGGGGCTCGGGGCCCTGCACGGGGACGATCTCGTACTCGATCATCGTCATCTCCCCGCGTCGCAGCGGGGCGTCCAGCAGCAGCTCGCTGACGACCTGGCCGGTGCTGCGGCTCACCCGGCGACGGCCCAGCCGGGCGCCCGAGCTCGCCTCGAGCACGCGCAGCCCTCCCGCCTCGCGGACGGAGCCGTTCGTGTAGGTCCCGATGACGAGCCGCTCGGCGCCGCTGCGGGCCGCCTGGAGCACCATCTGGCAGCGGCTGCCGGTGAAGCGGCCCTGCTCGTCGTACTGCGCCACGTCGGTCATGGCGAGCCGCTGCATCTCGGTGTTCGAGGTGATGCCGAGGCTCTCCGCGGCCCGTTTGAACTCCGCGCCCTCGTGGAAGACCTTCTCGGCGGGGGCCTCCTGCTCCCACCACAGCGAGGAGCCCACCAGGATCGGATGGGGAGCCTGCGTGAGGTAGCCGGGCTCGGTGTCCAGCAGCTGCTCGAGGGCGTGGACCGCGCGCTGGGCCTCGTACCGTCGGGGCCGGGTGTAGCCGTTGCGCCACAGGCTGATGGTGGAGGCGGAGCAGGAGATCCCCCGCTCCTCGAGCCGTGCGGAGAGGCGTTCGAGCCCGAGGCCCTTCCGCGCGATCGCGCGGCGCAGCCGGTCGGCGAAGAGCAGCTCCTCGCCGAGCTCGCCCGAGGGGCCGACGGCGTCGCCGCCCTCCTCGGTGCTGCCGATGCGGTCCATGCCACGCTCCTCGGGGTCGATGTCCCGGCCATTGTGTACGAGCGCCGCCCCCCGGGGGAATCGGCACCCGCACGATCGGTCCGCGGGGCGCTGCGACACGGACCCGTCCCGACATGCAGAGGACCCCGCCCTCCGGCCACGAGGGCCGGCGGACGGGGTCAGGGGTGCCCGCGACAGGATTCGAACCTACGACCTTCTGCTCCGGAGGCAGACGCTCTATCCACTGAGCTACGCGGGCCGACTCCGGCATCCTAGCAAGCCGTGCGGCCCGAGCGGACCGCGCGGGCCCTGCAGGGCCGAGGGAGTGAGGCAGGCCTCATCGCAGCAGCGGCAGCTGGGCCCCGTGGAGGACGGCGGAGGGATCCGCGGGGATGCCGAGGCCGCTCGGCTCCGCGCCGGAGCGCACGAGCAGGTCCCCGATCGCGGCGATCATCGCGCCGTTGTCGGTGCACAGGCGGATCGGCGGGATCCGCAGCGTGATGCCGAGGGACTCGCAGCGCTGCCGCGCCGCCTCGCGCAGCCGGGCGTTCGCGGCGACGCCGCCCACGATGACGAGCGTGTCCAGGCCCCGGTCGCGCACGGCGCGCACGGCCTTCGTCACGAGGACGTCGACGACGGCCTGCTCGAAGCTCGCGGCGACGTCGGCCACGGGCACGGCCTCGCCGGCGCGCTCGATCGTCTCGACCGTGCGGGCGACCGCGGTCTTGAGCCCGGAGAAGGAGAAGGTGTACGGCGCATCGCCCTGGCGCAGCATCGCGCGCGGGAAGGCGAAGGCGGTGGGATCCCCGCCCGCCGCGGCGCGCGAGATCGCGGGACCGCCGGGGTAGCCGAGGCCCAGGAGGCGGGAGACCTTGTCGAAGGCCTCGCCGGCCGCGTCGTCGAGGGTGTCGCCGAGGTGCTCGATCGGGTCGCGCACGAGGTCGCCGACGGCGAGGATCGAGGTGTGCCCGCCGGAGACGATGAGCACGATCGAGCGCTCCGGCAGGGGGCCGTGCTCGAGGGTGTCCGCCGCGGCATGGCCGGCGAGGTGGTGCACGCCGTAGAGCGGGACGTCGAGAGACCAGGCCACGGACTTCGCGGCGGCGAGGCCCACGTGGACGGCGGTCGCGAGGCCGGGACCGGAGGTGGCGGCGACGTGCGTGATGTCGACGAGCTCGACGCCGGCGTCGGCGAGGGCGAGGCGGAGCGTCGGCACGGCGGCGTCCAGGTGGGCGCGGGCGGCGATCTCGGGGACCACACCGCCGAAGTCGGCGTGCTGGGCGGCGCTCGAGGCGAGGCCCTGGCCCAGCAGGACGCCCTCGGAGACGATCCCGAAGCCGGTCTCGTCGCAGGAGGACTCGACGCCGAGGACGACGGGGGTGCGCGTCACTTCAGCAGCGACATCGGGTCGGAGTAGGCGCCGGACTCGTCCATCTTGGCGAAGTGCAGGTGGCAGCCGGTCGAGCGGCCGGTGGAGCCGACGTAGCCGATGACGTCGCCCTGCTCGACCTTCGCGCCCACCTCGGTGTTGAAGCCCTGCAGGTGGTAGTAGCCGGTGACGACGCCGTCGCCGTGGTCGATCTTCACGCGGTTGCCGGAGGCGGGGTGGTTCTCGACGGCGACGACGGTGCCCGCGGCGGAGGCGTGGACCGGGGTGCCGCACGCGGAGCCGAAGTCGACGCCGTCGTGACCCTTGCCGTAGCCGAGCACGGGGTGGATGCGGTAGCCGTAGCCCGAGGTGATGGGGCCGCTCACGGGGCGGATGAAGCCCTCGGCGCTCGCGGTGAGCTCCTCGCCGGTGGCCTCGTCGACGATCTCGGGGGCGGGGGCCTCGACCTCGATGCCGGTCGCAGCGGTCGCGGAGTCGTCGGCGGCCGCGCCTGCGGAGTCCGCGGCGGTGTCGGCGTCCTCCGTGGAGGCGCGCTCCTGGCTGCGGTCGGCGGCGGCGTCGCCGCGGGTCGCGGAGGCGACGTCGGCGACCGGGAGGGCGACGGGGGCGGTGGCGGACTCGGCGAGGGCCGGGACGGACTCGGAGGCCGGGGTCGCGACCTCGGCGACGGCCTGGGACTCGTCCACCCCGGCGGCGGCCGCGGCGAGGGGGGCGGCGATGGTCGCCGTGGCGAGCGCTCCGAGCACCCCGACCTTGACGACGCCGGCGGTCAGCGTGGAGTCGCGGTGGGTGCCGCCGGTGACCCGGCTCTTGCGGACGTTCGCCCGCCCGGTGGCGCGATGATTCGCCAAGAGATCAGCCTGCTTCCTTCGTCAGTTCTGGGCATCGGTCCGTGATCGACGCCGAGCTGGGGGAAGGAGCGTCTCCGAACAACGCGTACCAAAATAGGGGCCCGACCCGAGGGGTTCGACCTCGGGTCGGGGGCCTTTGCCGACTTTTTGCGCTCTCGGGGAAAAGGGGGGTGGGATCTTGACGCGCCGCCGTCGGAGCCGACCCTCCCGATACCCGGACGCCACCCCGCGGGCCCTCCCGACACCCAGGCCGCGCCCCGGGCCGCGGTCTACAGTGACGCCATGCCGACCCCGGAACACCCTGCCCCCAGCAGCTCCTCGGCCCCCGGCGCGGACCCCGTGCGCGTGGTGGTCGTCGAGGACGAGCCGACGATCACGCGCGCGATCGCGGACCGTCTCTCCGCGGAGGGCTGGGAGGTGACGACCGCACCGGACGGCCCCTCGGGGGTGCGCACGGTGCTCGAGGTCCACCCGGACCTCGTGGTCCTCGACGTCATGCTCCCCGGCTTCGACGGGCTCGAGGTGTGCCGCCGGATCCAGGCCGCGGACCCGGTCCCCGTCCTCATGCTCACCGCCCGCGACGACGAGACGGACATGCTCGTGGGGCTCGGCGTCGGCGCCGACGACTACATGACCAAGCCGTTCTCGATGCGCGAGCTCGTCGCCCGGCTCAAGGCCCTGCTGCGCCGGGTGCGCCGCGCGCCCGCGCCGGCCCCCGCGGGCGGCGCATCCGCCGATCAGCAGCTCGCCCTCCAGATCGGCGACCTCGTCATCGACCGGGCCGGGCGCCGCGTCATGCGCGCCGGGGTGCCGGCGCACCTCACCCCCACGGAGTTCGACCTCCTGCTGTGCCTCGCGACGGCGCCCGGCACCGTGCTCACGCGCGAGCAGCTCCTCGCCGACGTCTGGGACTGGGTCGACGCGACGGGCACCCGCACCGTCGACTCCCACGTCAAGGCGCTGCGCCGCAAGCTCGGCGCCGACCTCGTGCGCACCGTGCACGGCGTGGGCTACGCGCTCGAGGCCCCGGAGGACGCCGAGGACGCGTCGCTCGACGCCGGCGCGGACGACCCTGGCCTCGAGCCGCCCCGGGACCCCGCCGGGCCCACCGCCGCCCCGTGATCCCCGCCGAAAGACGGGCCGCCGCGCTGCACCGCGTCGAGGAGCGCTTCGACGTGCGCCCCCTGGACCGCGTGAGCTCCTTCAAGGTCAAGCTCGGCGTGCTCGTCGCGGTGGTCGTCACGGTCGCCTCACTGCTCGCCTGGGCCGGCTTCTACGCGGGGCTCCAGCCGCTGCTCACGATCCCGATCGTGGTGATCCTCGCGCTCGTGGTGACGCAGCTGCTCGCGCGCGGCATGACCTCGCCGCTGCGGGAGATGACCCGCGCCGCGGTCGCCATGTCGCGGGGCGACTACTCCCAGCGGATCCGCGCGAGCAGCCGCGACGAGGTGGGCGAGCTCGCGGCCGCGTTCTCCACGATGGCCGCCGAGCTCGAGCACACCGATCAGCTGCGCCGCGACCTCGTGGCCAACGTGTCCCACGAGCTGCGCACACCGGTCGCCGGCCTGCGGGCGCAGCTCGAGAACCTCGTGGACGGCGTCACCGAGCCGGATCCCGCCGCGCTCGAGGTCGCCCTCGGGGAGACGGAGCGGCTCTCCCTCCTCGTCGACCATCTGCTGGACCTGTCCCGGCTGGACGCGGGGGTGGTCGAGCTGGATCTCGAGACCGTCGAGCTCACCCCCTTCCTCCACGAGGTCGCGGACGCCGCGGACCTCGCCGCGGGGCAGCGCGACGTGCGCTGGATCGTCGAGGTGGAGCCCGCGGACCTCGTCGTGACGGCGGACGCCGCCCGGCTCCACCAGGTGATCCACAACCTCCTCGACAACGCGGCGCGCCACTCCCCCGTGCGCGGACGCATCCGGATCACCGCACGGGGCGACGCCCCGAGCGGCACCGTGAGCATCGACGTGCACGACGAGGGTCCCGGGATCGCGCGGGAGGACCGCTCCCGGGTCTTCGAGCGCTTCCAGCGCGGCGGCGCCCCTGATTCCTCGGGAGGCACCGGCCTGGGGCTCGCGATCGCCCGCTGGGCCGTGGGCCTGCACGGCGGCAGCATCGAGGTCCTCGACGACCCGCGCACGGAGCAGGCCCGATCGGGCCGCTCCTCGCTGATCCGCGTGACGCTCCCGCAGGAGCCGGCCCGCCTCCGCTGAGCCCGTCGGGGTGGGGTCGGGACCGCGGTCCCGGCCGCCCCTCCGACGACCGTCCGACGGCCCCGCCGATGCGCTCCGACCACCCGGCGCGAGGTGACCTCTCCCACCTGGACGGCCCCGTCTGTGAAGGACCTGCGCACAAGCGCCGACGGTGCTCCCCGCCTCCGTTAGGGTGGTCCCATCCGCATCACCCGACCGTGAGAAGGCTGGCGATCTCAGAGTGTCACAGACGACACAGGGCCCGGACACCTCCCCCGTTCCGGAGACCCCGGACTTCGGACCCAATCAGTGGCTCGTGGACGCGCTCCGCGAGCAGTGGCAGCAGGATCCCGCGAGCGTCGACCCGAGCTGGGCGGAGCACTTCGGCCGCTCCGCCGAGGACTCCCCCGACGCTGCCGAGGCCCCCGCACCATCCGCATCCACCGACGCCGCCGCGTCGGGCACGGCGGGCGACGATGCCCCCGAGCCCGCGCCGGAGCGCGCACCGGACCCGGCTCCCGAGCCGGAGGAGCCCGAGAAGCCTGCGGCGGAGCAGCAGCCCGCCGAGGAGGCTCCCGCCACGGAGCAGCGCTCCGACGACGCCGGCTCCCCCAGCACCACCGCCTCCGGGGACCGCACCCCGGACGCCTCCCCCGCCTCCCCTCCCGCCGAGAAGGAACCTGCCGCCGTGACCGACCAGCCCGCGAAGGAGACGCGGAGCGCCGCCGTCTCCACCACCTCGGACCGCCCCGCGAAGGTCCCCACCACGACCGCGCAGATCCCCGCGGTCGAGCTGCGCGAGCCCGAGGTCGCCAAGCTGCGCGGCCCCGCGGCCGCCGTCGTGCGGAACATGGACGAGTCGCTCACCGTCCCCACCGCGACCTCGGTCCGCGACGTCCCGGTCAAGCTGCTCTTCGACAACCGCATCGTCATCAACAACCACCTCAAGCGCCACCGCGCCGGCAAGGTGTCCTTCACCCACCTCATCGGCTGGGCGATGGTCGAGGCGGTCTCCGAGATCGGCGACCTCAACAACGGCTTCGACGTCGACGAGAAGGGCAAGCCCGTCATGCTCGTCCGCGAGGACGTGAACTTCGGCCTCGCCATCGACATGCCCCGCCCGGACGGCTCCCGCGGCCTCGTGGTCCCCAACATCAAGGCCGCCCAGCGCTTCGACTTCCGCGGCTTCTGGCGCGCCTACGAGGAGGTCGTGAGGAAGGCCCGCGCGGGCAAGCTCACGATGGACGACTTCACCGGCACCACCGTGTCGCTGACGAACCCCGGCGGCATCGGCACCGTCCACTCGATCCCCCGCCTCATGAAGGGCCAGGGCGTCATCGTCGGCGTCGGCGCCATGGACTACCCGGCGCAGTTCCAGGGCGCGAGCCCCCAGACCCTCGCCGATCTCGCGGTCTCGAAGGTCATGACCATGACCTCGACCTACGACCACCGGATCATCCAGGGCGCGGCCTCGGGCGAGTTCCTCAAGGCCATCGGGGACAAGCTCCTGGGCAAGGACGGCTTCTACGACCGGGTCTTCGCCTCGCTGCGGATCCCGTACAAGCCCGTGCGCTGGGTCCCGGACAACCCTTTCAAGGACTCGAAGTCCGAGCGCCTCGCGCGCGTCATGGACCTCATCCACTCCTTCCGCGTGCGCGGCCACCTCATGGCGGACACCGATCCGCTGCAGTACCGCGTGCGCCACCATCCCGATCTCGACGTCGAGACCTACGGCCTCACCCTCTGGGACCTCGACCGCACCTTCCCCACGCGCGGGCTGGGCGGCAAGGAGGAGATGCCGCTGCGCGACATCCTCGGGGTGCTCCGCGACGCCTACTGCCGCACGATCGGCATCGAGTACATGCACATCTCCGACACCGAGGAGCGCGCCTGGCTCCAGCGGGAGATGGAGACCCCGCGACGCCCCTTCGCCAAGGAGGAGCTCGCGCACATCATGGACCGCCTCAACGCCGCGGAGGCGTTCGAGACCTTCCTGCAGACCAAGTTCGTGGGCCAGAAGCGGTTCTCGCTCGAGGGCGGCGAGTCCGTCATCCCGATGCTCGACGCGATCCTCGAGGGCTCCGCGCACGAGGGCATCGAGGAGGTGGGCATCGGCATGTCCCACCGCGGTCGTCTCAACGTCCTCTCGAACCTCGCGGGCAAGAGCTACGGGCAGATCTTCCAGGAGTTCGAGGGCAACTTCGGGCAGAACCTGGGCTCCGGCGACGTGAAGTACCACCTCGGCACCGAGGGCACCTTCACGGCGGTCGACGGCTCCACCACCAAGGTGTACCTCGCGGCGAACCCCTCGCACCTCGAGGCCGTGAACCCGGTGCTCGAGGGTATCGTCCGCGCCAAGCAGGACCGCCTCGAGAAGCCCACCGAGTTCCCCGTCCTGCCGATCCTCGTGCACGGCGACGCGGCCTTCGCCGGCCAGGGCGTCGTCACGGAGACCCTCAACCTCTCCGAGCTGCGCGGCTACCGCACCGGCGGCACGATCCACGTGGTCATCAACAACCAGATCGGGTTCACGACGCTCCCGGACTCCTCGCGCTCGTCCTTCTACTCGACGGACGTCGCGAAGACGACGCAGCTGCCGATCTTCCACGTGAACGGTGACGATCCCGAGGCGTGCGTGCGCGTCGCCGAGATCGCCTTCCGCTACCGCCAGAAGTTCCACCGCGACGTCGTCATCGACATGGTCTGCTACCGCCGCCGCGGTCACAACGAGGGCGACGACCCCTCGATGACCCAGCCGCAGATGTACAGCCTGATCGGGGACAAGCCCACCACCCGCAAGGTGTACATGGACTCCCTCATCGAGCGCGGCGAGCTCACCGAGGAGGAGACCGGGAAGCTCGTGAAGAACTTCCAGGACCACCTCGACGAGGCCTTCGCCTCGACCCGCAAGGACTCCGGCGCGGGCTCCGGCGAGAACGAGCGCTCGGTCCAGGGCCTCGAGAAGCCCGTCGCCCAGCGCGGCGGCGAGTCCTCGGGCGACCAGGACACCGCCGTCAGCGCAGAGGTCATCACCCGGATCGGGCAGGCGCACTCCGAGGTGCCCGAGGGCTTCACCGTGCACCCCAAGCTCGCCTCGCTGCTGAAGAAGCGCACGCAGATGTCCGAGGAGGGCGGCATCGACTGGGCCTACGGCGAGCTGCTCGCCTTCGGTTCGCTGCTCCTCGAGGGGCGCCGTGTGCGCCTCGCCGGGCAGGACTCCCGCCGCGGCACCTTCGTGCAGCGCCACAGCGTGCTCATGGACCACACCGACGGCGAGTCGTGGACCCCGCTGCACCACCTGGGCGAGGGCCAGGGCCGCTTCAACGTCTACGACTCCTCGCTCTCGGAGTTCGCCGCGCTCGGCTTCGAGTACGGCTACTCCGTCGAGGACACGGACGCCCTGGTGCTGTGGGAGGCGCAGTTCGGCGACTTCGCGAACGGCGCGCAGACCATCATCGACGAGTTCATCTCGGCCTCGGAGCAGAAGTGGGGCCAGAACTCGGGTGTGGTCATGCTCCTCCCCCACGGCTACGAGGGCCAGGGGCCGGACCACTCCTCCGCCCGCATCGAGCGCTTCCTCCAGCTGTGCGCGGAGGACAACATGCGCGTCGCGATGCCGTCCACCCCGGCCAGCTACTTCCACCTGCTGCGCCGCCAGGCGAAGCTCGAGCCGCGCCGGCCGCTCATCGTCTTCACCCCGAAGTCGATGCTGCGCAACAAGGCCGCGGTGAGCGCCGTCGAGGACTTCACGAGCGGAGGCTTCCGCCCGGTCCTGCCCGACACGACGGTGGACCCGCAGCAGGTGCGCCGCGTGATCCTCACCTCCGGCAAGGTCTACTGGGACCTCGTGGCGCGCCGCGAGAAGGACGGCATCACCGACACCGCGATCGTCCGCCTCGAGCAGCTCTACCCGCTGCCCACGGCGGAGCTCGTGGAGGTGCTCGGGGCCTACCCGGACGCCGAGCTCACCTGGGTCCAGGACGAGCCGAGCAACCAGGGCTCCTGGTCCTACATGGCGATGAACTTCCCCGTCGAGGTGGGCCGCACGCTCCGCGTGGTCGCCCGCCCCGCCTCCGCCTCGCCCGCGACCGGCTCCAACAGCGCCCACAAGGCGGAGCAGGAGGACCTGGTGCAGCGCGCGCTGCACTCCTGAGCGCCGGTAGAGTGTCCCGTCCTGTCCCCTGACCCTCCAGGAGGTCCCGGTGCCCGCACCGTCCACCAGCCCCGCCACGCCCACCACTCCCCGGGTGCGGGTCATCGCGCTCGGCGACGAGCTGCTCGCCGGGGTCGGTGACGCGCGTGCCCTGGGCTGGCTCGGTCGTGCGGTCGCGAGCGCGCAGGACCCCTCCGCCCGGATCGACGTGTTCACCTCGGCGCTGCCCGGGGAGACCTCCGCGGAGCTCGCGGAGCGCTGGGACGACGCGGTGCGGCGCCGGATGGACCCCGAGGCGCAGGCCGACGGCTCGATCGAGCACCGCGTGGTCATCGCGCCGGGCCGGGCCGACGTCGAGCACGGGGTCTCCATGGCCCGCGCGCGGCTGAACCTCGCGAAGATCCTCGACGGTCTCGAGCGCCTGCGGGTCCCCGCCTTCGTGGTGGGTCCGCCGCCGAGCCGCGACCGGGGTCGCAGCGCGGCCGTGCGCGAGCTGTCCGACGCCTACGCGGACGTCTGCTCGCGGCGACGGGTCCCGTTCGTGGACATGGTGGCCGGTCTCGAGGGCCACGAGCAGTGGGAGGGTGATCTCGCGCGCACCGACGGCGACCACCCCGGGCAGACGGGCTACGGGCTCATGGCCTGGCTCGTGCTGCACAGCGGCTTCGAGGACTGGGTCTCGGGCCGCGCCTGAGGGCAGTGACTCGCGCCTCAGGTGCGGGCACCTGACGGGGACCGGCCCGACCTGTGGCAGAATTGCGGGGTTGCCCGGGCGAAGGAAGGAGAGCGTGATGAGCAAGCGTGGACGCAAGCGCAAGAGCCGCCGCAAGAGCGGCGCCAATCACGGCAAGCGCCCCAACGCCTGATCCGTGAGGCGTCGGCCCGCCGGCCGACGCACGACGAGGGCCTCCATCCTGATCGGATGGAGGCCCTCGTCGTCGTCCGGTGCCCGTCGCGCTCAGGAGCGCCAGCTGGTGCGCGTGACGCTCACGGTCGTGCCGGCGGCATCGGTGGAGGTGACGGTGACGGTGCGGCACTGCAGCGCGATCCGGTCGCGCAGCCCCGAGGGGGCCGGGGTGTCGCAGCAGCTGCGGCGCACGAGCTCCTTCAAGCGCCTCAGGCGCTCGACCTCGTCCGCACACTCCGGGCAGTCCGCCGTGTGCGCGGACATCCTCTCCGCGAGCTCCTGGGGCAGCTCGCCGTCGAGCGCCTCCTCGAGCCCGTAGCGCAGGTCGCGACGGGGATCCTCCCCTGCCTCCTCCGGCGTGCTCCGCATGCTCATCGTTCCTCCTCCCCGGCCTCGTGGTCGGTCGTGTGCTGATCGGTGGTTCCCGCCTCGGCGCGGCGCAGGTAGCCGAGCGAGCGGGCGTGGTCGGAGAGCAGGTCGCGCAGCTGGCGGCGTCCCCGGTGGAGCCGCGACATGACCGTCCCGATGGGGGTGTCCATGATCTCGGCGATCTCCTTGTAGGCGAAGCCCTCGACGTCCGCGAGGTACACCGCCATGCGGTAGTCCTCGCGCAGCTCGGCGAGGGCGTCCTTCACCGCGGAGTCCGGGAGGCTCTCGAGCGCCTCGGTCTCCGCGGAGCGCAGCCCGCGGCTGGTGTGGGACTCGACCTCGGCGAGCTGCCAGTCCTCGACGGAGTCGCTCCAGGACTCCTTGGGACGACGCTGCTTCTGCCGGTAGGTCGAGATGTAGGTGTTGGTCATGATCCGGTAGAGCCATGCGCGCATGTTCGTGCCGGGGGTGAAGCGGTCCGCCGCCCGGAAGGCCTTCATGAAGGTCTCCTGGACGAGGTCCTCCGCGTCCTGCGGGTTGCGGGTCATGCGCAGGGCGCCGCCGTAGAGCGCGTCGAGGTGCGAGAGCGCCTCGGTCTCGAAGTCGAAGGCGTTCTCCGGGGCCGGGTCCGGGGTCACGGCGAGGGGTGCGGGGTCGCTCGAGCTCATCGTGTCCCAACTTACGCCAGCATCACCGGGGCACGCGCCCCGGCCGCCGCCCGCGAGGGCTGTCGCCGTCATCCGCTCTCCGTCCGTCCCGTCCGATCGGTCCCTGGGCGGCGCGCCGTGCGCACCACCCCCGGGTGCAACGCCCCGGACGGCCCGGGTGTTCCCCGCGCGGTAGGCTGGCGCCGGTGACAGGGGTCTCCCCGTCCACCCCCGGCCGGTCCGGGGACCGGGCGCGACCCCGTCGCACCGCCGCAGCCGTCGACATCGTGAGGACACCGAGGACACCATGGCACTGGTCCGTCGCATCGCCCGCCCCCTGCTCGCCGCCCCCTTCATCCTCGAGGGCGTGCGCACCGCACTGCACCCCGAGCGGGAGACGGAGGTGTACCCGAAGGCCTTCGAGTCCGCGGACGCCAAGCTCGCGCAGTCCTCGGCCCCGGGCTTCGTCGACGTGCGCACCGTGGTCCGCGCGACCGGTGTGGTGGCCGCGGGCGCCGGCCTGCTCTACGCCACCAACAGGGCGCCCCGCGCCGCGGCCGTGGCCCTGCTCGCCACGACCTCCGTCGGCTGGGTCGGCCGCAAGAAGGTCTGGGAGCTCCGCGGCGAGGAGCGCCTCCGCGAGGTGCAGTCGATCCTCGTCGACGCCGGCCTCCTCGGCGGGCTGCTGCTCGCGACCGTGGACCACGACGGCCGCCCCTCCCTGGGCTACCGCATGGACCGCCTGGTCGAGCGCTCGCAGAAGGCCGCCGCCGCCAAGCAGCGCGAGCTCGGGAAGAGCGCCGCGAAGGTGGAGAAGAAGGTCGGGAAGTCCGTGAAGGACGCGAAGGGCACGGCCGAGAAGAAGCTCGCCGCGGTCCAGGGCTGAGCGCGTGACCACCGACGTCCTGTGGACCGCGCCGGTCGCACAGGGGCCGGTCGACGCCCTCGTGAGGGTGCCGGGCTCGAAGTCGCTCACGGCCCGCTGGATGCTGCTCGCGGCGATCGCCGACGAGCCCTCGCGGCTCACGGGCGCGCTCGTCTCCCGGGACACGCGACTCATGCGCGACGCGCTCGAGCGGCTCGGCGCCCTGTTCTCCGTGGAGGACGGCGCGCTCTCGGTGGTGCCGATCCCGCCGCCGGGCGAGCACCCGGCCGAGCCGATCGAGATCCACTGCGGCCTCGCGGGCACGGTCATGCGCTTCGTGCCGATGCTCGCCGCGCTCCATCACGGGGACGTCCGCTTCACCGGTGACGACGGCGCCCTCGTGCGGCCCATGGGCGCGGTGCTCCAGGCCCTGCGCGCCCAGGGCATCGAGGTCACCGAGCACGGCGAGCCCGATCGCCTGCCCTTCACGGTCCACGGTCGCGGGAGCCTGCGCGGCGGCCGCATCGAGGTCGACGCCTCCGCCTCGAGCCAGTTCATCTCCAACGTGCTCCTCACCGGTGCGCGCGGGGAGGAGGACCTCGAGCTCGTCCACGTCGGGCCGACGCTCCCCTCGCTCCCCCACATCGACATGACGATCGAGACGCTCGCGCAGGCCGGCGTCACCGCCTCGCACGACGTCGATCCCGAGGGCCGCCACCGCTGGCGCGTGACCCGCGGCTCCCTGCACCTGGACGAGATCACGGTCGAGCCGGACCTCTCCAACGCGGGCCCGTTCATCGCTGCCGCGCTCGTCACCCAGGGCACGATCGCCGTCTCGGACTGGCCGGAGACGACGACGCAGCCCGGGGACGCGTACCGCGAGCTGCTCACCCGCATGGGGGCGGAGGTCTGGCGCGAGGAGGACGAGATGCTCTTCCGCGGCGACGGCAGCCTCCACGGGATCGATGCGGACCTCTCCGCCGTCGGCGAGCTCACCCCGACCATCGCGGCGCTCTGCGCGCTCGCGGACTCCCCCAGCCGGCTCACGGGCGTCGCGCACCTGCGCGGCCACGAGACGGACCGTCTCCAGGCCCTCGCCGCGGAGCTCACCAAGCTCGGCGCGCGCACCACGGAGCTCGAGGACGGCCTCGAGATCGTCCCCGGTCCCCTGCGCGGGACGGTCTTCGAGACCTACGCGGACCACCGCATGGCCACGGCCGCGGCGATCATCGGGCTGCAGGTGCCCGACGTCCGCGTCGTCGACGTGGCCTGCACTTCCAAGACGCTCCCGGACTTCGTGGGGATGTGGCTGTCGATGCTGCACACGGAGGCCCCGGAGGGCGGCACCCCGTGAGGAGGGGTGCGCGGGACCTCGACGAGTCGGACGTCCGCGTCCGTCCCAACCGTCGCGGGTCCCGGCCGCGCACGAAGGACCGCCCCGCCCATGCGGACGCCGTGCAGGCGCGCGTGATCGCCGTGGACCGCGGTCGCTGGCGCACGGTGGTCGACGCGGGCGGCGAAGGACAGCGGATCGTCACGGCGATGCGCGCCCGGGAGCTGGGCCGCTCCCCCGTGGTCCCCGGGGACCTCGTGGGTCTCGTCGGCGACACCTCCGGCCGCGACGGCTCGCTCGCGCGGATCGTCCGCATCGAGGAGCGCAGCTCGTTCCTGCGCCGCAGCGCGGACGACGACGACTCGACCGAGCGGCCGCTCGTCGCGAACGCCGACCTCATGGTGATGGTCACCGCGCTCGCGGACCCGGAGCCCCGCGGCGGCATGATCGACCGCTGCCTGGTCGCGGCCTTCGTCGCCGGGATCCCCGCCCTGCTCGTGCTCACGAAGGCGGATCTGCGCGCCCCCGAGGAGTTCCTGCGCACCTACGCGCCGCTCGGGCTGGACCACGTCGTCACCCATCAGGAGGCCGACGGGACGATCGTGGGTCTGGACGCGCTGCGGGAGCGGCTCGAGGGGAACGTGAGCGTCCTCGTGGGCCACTCCGGCGTCGGGAAGTCCACGCTGCTGAACGCCCTCGTGCCGGGGGTCGGGCGGGCCACCGGCGCGGTCAACGATGTCACCGGCCGCGGCCGCCACACCTCCTCCTCCGCGCTCGCCGAGCAGCTTCCTGGCGGCGGCTGGGTGATCGACACCCCCGGCGTGCGCTCCTTCGGGCTGGGGCATGTCGCGCCCGAGCAGCTGCTGGACGCCTTCGTCGATCTGGCGGAGCTCGCCGAGCAGTGCCCCCGCGGGTGCACCCACCTCGAGGACGCCCCGGACTGTGCGCTCGACGCGCTCGTCGAGGCCGGGGAGGCCGGCACCGCCGGGCCGGCCCGCCTCACCTCCTACCGGCGCCTCGCGGTGACCCTGCGC
Organism: Brachybacterium sp. NBEC-018; assembly: GCF_024860185.1. Lineage (NCBI taxonomy): Bacteria > Bacillati > Actinomycetota > Actinomycetes > Micrococcales > Dermabacteraceae > Brachybacterium > Brachybacterium sp. NBEC-018. The sequence goes on along the minus strand of NZ_CP100650.1, from coordinate 2,168,949 downwards.
AAGAACGATCCCTGGGACGTCTGAGCGCGGCGAGGTGGACGGCCAGGGCCTCGCGTCGCTGCGGGCCCGGTGGGCCGCGACCGCCTAGGGTGTGACGCATGTCCAGCCGATACGCCGATGACCTGCGCCTCGCCCACGTGCTCGCCGATGCCGTGGACCAGCTGACGATGTCCCGCTTCAAGGCGCAGGACCTCGAGGTCTCCACCAAGCCGGACCTCACCGAGGTCACCGACGCCGACCGCTCTGCGGAGGAGCTCGTGCGCGCACAGCTCTCCCGCTCCCGCTCCCGGGACCAGGTGATCGGCGAGGAGTTCGGCTCGAGCGGCTCCTCCCCGCGGCAGTGGGTCATCGACCCGATCGACGGCACGAGCAACTTCGTGCGCGGGGTCCCCGTGTGGGGCACCCTGATCGGCCTCGTCGAGGACGGCGAGCCCGTGGTGGGCCTCGTCTCCGCTCCCGCGCTGTCGCGGCGCTGGTGGGGCGGCGAGGGCGCCGGCGCCTGGACGGGGCCGCGGCTGAGCTCCGCGAGCCGGCTCCAGGTCTCCTCGGTGGACAGCATCGAGGAGGCGTCGCTGTCCTACTCCTCCCTGCACGGCTGGGCGGACATCGACCGCCTCCCGCAGATGCTGAACCTCATGCAGCGCTTCTGGCGCACCCGCGCCTACGGCGACTTCTGGTCCTACATGCTGCTCGCCGAGGGCGCCGTCGACGTCGCCACCGAGCCCGAGCTGAAGCTCCACGACATGGCCGCCCTCGTCCCGATCATCACGCAGGCCGGCGGCCGCTTCAGCTCGCTCGACGGCGAGCCCGGCCCGTTCGGCGGCAACGCCGTGGCGACCAACGGCCTGCTCCACGAGGAGGTCCTCGAGGCGCTCGCGGCACGCGGCTGAGCCCGTCGCCGCCGAAGGCCCTGAGCGACGCGCGACGGCCGTGCACCGACGCCGCTCGGACGGACGGGATCCGTGGAGCGGCCCCCGCTACGATGTGAACGACCTGCGCGCCGGGACCCGGGAGGGTCCGCCGCGCGCCTGCCATCGGACCCTCGGAGGACCTGCCTCATGACCGTCAAGCGCGTCGCACTGCTCACCGCCGGGGGCTACGCCCCGTGCCTCTCCTCCGCCGTCGGCGGCCTCATCGAGCGCTACACCGAGCTGGTGCCGGACGTCGAGATCATCGCCTACAAGCACGGCTACTGGGGCCTGCTCTCCGACGAGAAGATCGTCGTCGACGAGACGGTGCGCGCGAACGCGCACGTGCTGCACGACTTCGGCGGCTCGCCGATCGGCAACTCCCGCGTGAAGCTCACGAACACCGCGGACCTCGTCAAGCGCGGCCTCATCGCCGAGGGCGAGGACGCCCTCGAGGTCGCCGCGAAGAAGCTGCAGGCGGACGGTGTGGACGTGCTGCACACGATCGGCGGCGACGACACGAACACCACCGCCGCGGATCTCGCGAAGTACCTCGCGGACAACGACTACCCGCTGCAGGTCGTCGGGCTGCCCAAGACGATCGACAACGACATCGTCCCCGTCAAGCAGTCCCTCGGCGCGCGCACCGCCGCGGAGCAGTCCAGCCTCTTCGCGCAGAACGTGCTCGCCGAGCACGGCTCGAACCCGCGGATGCTCATCATCCACGAGGTCATGGGCCGCGCCTGCGGCTACCTCACCGCGGAGGCCGCCCGCTACTACCAGCAGTGGCACTCCCGCCAGCAGTGGCTCCCCCAGATCGGCCTCTCCGCCGAGAAGTGGGACGTCCACGCCGTGTTCCTGCCGGAGCTGAAGCTCGACATCGACGCCGAGGCCGCGCGCCTGCGCACCGTCATGGACGAGGTCGGCAACGTCAACATCTTCCTCTCGGAGGGCGCCGGCATCCCCGAGATCGTCGCCGAGATGCAGGCCCGCGGCGAGGAGCCCGAGAAGGACCCCTTCGGCCACGTCAAGCTCGACACGATCAACCCCGGCCAGTGGTTCGCGAAGCAGTTCGCGGAGAAGCTCGGCGCGGAGAAGGTCATGGTCCAGAAGTCCGGCTACTTCTCGCGCTCCGCGAAGGCGAACGCCGACGACCTGCGCCTGATCAAGTCGATGACCGATCTCGCCGTGCAGGTCGCCCTCGAGGGCGGCTCCGGCCTGGTGGGCCACGACGAGGAGCAGGGCGACGTGCTGCGCGCGATCGAGTTCTCCCGCGTCGCCGGCCACAAGGCCTTCGACGTCTCCCAGCCGTGGTTCCACGAGGTCATGGAGCGCACCGGCCAGGGCGTCGTCCCCGCCGAGAAGCACTGAGCCCGGCCACCCCGAGCCGCTGAGATGGCGCCGCGGATCCTCACCTGGCGCCGCGGCCTGCGCGCGCTCCTCCGTCCCGGAGGGGCGCGCGCCGTCGTCTCCCGGGTGGACGACTCGCCCCTGTGGGCGCCCGGCCGGCCCCGGCAGGGCATGCTCGGCGACTGCTGGGTGATGGCCTCGATGCTCGCGGTCCACGAGACCGCGCCGGAGCGCCTGCGCGCCCTGCTCGCCGAGCAGGCCTACGGCGCCGTGCTCGTCACCCTCCCCGGGGCGGCGCCCATGCGCGTGGAGCGCTCACTGCCGGTCGACGAGCACGGCCGCTTCCTCTACGGACGGATCGACGGGCACGGCCCCGGCTGGGCGGGCGTGCTCGAGAAGGCGATCGCCGAGCACGTCGCCGGCGGGTACGGCTTCCTGCAGCGGGGGCTCGCCCGCTACGGGCTCCAGATCCTCACCGGCGGCCGCGGGCGGATGCTGCTGCGCTCCCCCGACGCCGGGACGATCCGCCGCTGGCGCGCGGAGCACCGCGCGATCACCGCGTCGACGCATCCGCTGAGCCCGCGCGTCAGGACCGAGCACGGGCCGCTGCCACCCGACCACGTGTTCGCCGTGGTCGACGCCGATCCGCGCACCGGGCACGTGCAGCTGCGCAACCCCGTGCGCCCCGCCGCGCTGCTGCGGGTCGACGCCCGCAGCTTCCGCCGCGGCTTCCTCGCCGTGGACGTCACCGCTCCCCTGCGCTGAGCGCTCCCTTCCTCGGCCGACGGAGCCGCGCCGCACGAGGAGCCCGGCGCGGGATCTCCGGGCTCAGGAGCGGCGGGCGACCGTGTGGTCGAGCGTGCCGAAGACGTCCAGCCAGGCGTCCGCCACGAGACGGTGTCCGGCGATCGTGGGGTGCACACCGTCCTGGGCGATGCTCGCGGGCGTGTGCCCGACGGCCCAGGCGTCCTCGAGCACGGCCTCGAGGTCGACGATCGCCGCACCGAACTCCTTGCCGAGCGCGCGGATGATCGCGATCTTGCGGTCCAGCTCCCCGTGGTACCCCGCCTTCTCCTCGTCGACGTCCGCCACGAAGGGCAGCACGAGCAGCACGGGCAGGCCCGGTCGGGAGGCGGAGAGCTGGTCGAGCAGGAAGCGGTAGTCCGCCTCGAAGTCCTCGTCGGAGACGTGCTCGCCGCGGGTGAAGCCGTGCCACACGTCGTTGACGCCCACGTAGATCGTCACGACGTCCGGGCGCAGGTCCAGGCAGTCCGCGTCGAAGCGCTCACGCAGGTCCAGGACCTTGTTCCCGCTGATGCCGCGGTTGATCACGGTCGCGGTGGGCTCGTGGGCGGCGAAGTGCTCGGCGAGCAGGCGCACGTACCCGAAGCCGAGGCCCTCGGGGTCCTCGGTGCGGCTGCAGTCGGTGATCGAGTCGCCGATGAACACGAAGGTGCGGGGCGCGGGCGCGGACGTCATGGTCATGCGCACATCCTGCCAGAGCGGGGACCCGATCGAGCGGTCCGGTCCGCCGTCGAGGATCCGGTCGCCGGCCCCTCCGACGAGGGGGTGGGACCGCCGACGGCACGCCATGCCCCTTTTGCGACGTACCTCCTGTTGCGAGGGGGTTTCTGGTGATGCTTCCCTTCAGATGCGCGCCCCCTCCCCACCGGGCGGAACGGTCGACGCCGGCGACAGCCGGCACTCCTCCACCATCCCGCCTCCCTCGCCCTCGAGGACCTTCCCCACGGGCGCGCGGTCGCCGGCCCGGAGCCGCGACCTCCCCGTGACCCGAGGACACCTCCATGCCGATTCGCGACCTCTCCCCTCGCCCGGATCCGGGCCCTGCCGGCGCCGCCCCGGTGACCGCCCGCCTCGCGCGATCACGACGCCTGCGTGCGCTGAGCGCCCGAGGGCTCACCGCGCTCCTGCTCGCCGCGCTCGGCGCGGCCGGGGCGATCTCCCCCGCGAGCGCCGAGGACTCCGCGCGCACCGACAGCCTCCAGCTCGTGCGCTCGGGCCAGCTGCTGCTCTCCGGGAAGATCGGGGCGCGGAGCGCGGAGCGGACGATCCGGTTCGGCCGCGCGACGGACGTCATCGTCCTCGGCGACTGGGACGGCGACGGCGTGGACACCCCCGCCGCGTACCGCGCCGGGACCGTCTACCTCAGCAACGACCTCAGCGGGAAGGCGACGTCGACCTTGACCTTCGGGCCGCGCACCCTCGCACCGAAGGATCTCGTCGTCGGCGACTGGAACGGGGACGGCAAGGACGGCCTCGCGTACAAGGTGGCGGGCAGCAACCGCATCGTCTCCACCGAGAGCACCCGCGGCAGGGCCACGACCTCCACGACGACGTTCGGCCGCTCCACGGACACCCTCGTCGCCGGCGACTGGGACGGCGACGGCAAGGACGGCATCGGCGTGAAGCGGGGCAGCGTGCTGCACCACCGCAGCACGATCCGCTCCGGCACCGCGAAGCAGGCCACGATCGGGACCGGCGAGTTCCTCGTGGGCGACTTCGACGGCGACGGCAAGGACACCGTCGCCACCCGCTCGGGCAACGTCGTGACGATCAGGAACCGGCTCGGCTCGAGCCCCGTGGCGCGCAAGGTCGCCTACGGCCGCTCGACCGACAGGATGCTCGTCGCGGACGTCGGCCTCGGCGGCGGGACCGCACCGCAGTCCGTCGTCGGCTCCACGGCGTTCACCCCGGCGGTCGAGAAGAGCTGGGGCCTCGGGTCGGGCTACGCCGCGAACTCCGTGAACACGACCGTCTTCCGCGCGAGCTCCGTCACCACGGGCGTCGTCGACGGCACGACGAGGCAGTTCACGGCCTGGTACGACGGCACCGGCAATCTCATGCTCGCCCAGCGCGCCCTGGGATCGGACCGCTGGACGGTGCGCGACTCCGGCAAGGACGGTCCCGTCCAGGACGCCCACAACTCCATCAGCATCGCCGTGGACGGCAAGGGATACCTCCACGTCGCCTGGGGCATGCACTCCTCGGCGCTGAGGTACGCGGTCTCCACCTCCCCCGGGTCCCTGACGCTCACCGAGAACCGGAGGATGACCGGGAGGAACGAATCCGCCGTCACCTACCCGCAGTTCCTCCGCACCAGCACCGGCAACCTGTTCTTCCTCTACCGCGACGGGGTCTCCGGCGACGGGTCCCTGTCCATCAACCGCTACGACACCGCCCGCGGGAGCTGGTCGCAGGTCGCCAGCACGGTGATCGACGGCGAGGACAAGGGGTCGCCGTACTGGCAGGCGGCCCTGGACTCCCGGGATCGGATCCACCTCAGCTGGACCGTGCGCCGCAGCGGGTCCGTCTCGACCAACTCGCACGTGTACTACGCGCGGGCGACCGACGCCACGAACACCCGCTGGCAGACGAGCACCGGCACGGCGCTCGGGACCCGGATCTCCGCCACCGGCGGCGAGCGCATCGCCGAGGTCCCCGAGGGGTCGAACCTCATGAACCAGACGTCCATGACCACGGACGACCGCGACCGCCCCTACCTCGTCTCCTACTGGAACGACGACCAGGCCGTGCCGCAGTACCGGCTCCTGCGCAACCTCGGCGACGGATGGGAGTCCTCGACGGTCGGCACCCGCACGACGCCCTTCGATCTCGAGGGGGTCGGGACCAGGTCCGTGCCGATCGCCCGGCCGCAGGTGGTCGTCCAGGGCTCCGGCACGCAGGCGAAGGTCTCCGTGCTGATCCGCGACGTCGAACGCGGCTCGAAGGTCTCGATGCTGACGAGCACCTCCCCCATGGACCGCTCGAACTGGGTCGCCCAGGACCTCACCACGACCTCCGTCGGCGCCTGGGAGCCGTCCTACGACGTCGAGCTCTGGCGCGAGAAGGAGCAGCTGGTGCTGTTCGTCCAGAACACGGTGCAGAGCATCGGCAACGGCGAGCAGCTCGCCGATCAGGGCGCGACGAACGTCTACGTCGTGACGGTGCGCGACTGACGGACCCCGCGTCCGTCCCGGCGAGGCGCGGCGGCCCCCGGGGGCGCCGCGCCTCTCCCCTCTCGAGGAGGGTGCCCATCCCTCCCTGCACGATGAGCGGTGCCCCCCCCACGGGGACGCGGGGGCCGGGGCCTGCGCGGGCACAGGGAAAGGGCCCGTGCCCAGCATTTCTGCTGGACACGGGCCCTTCTTCGTAGCGGGGGCAGGATTTGAACCTACGACCTCCGGGTTATGAGCCCGGCGAGCTACCGAACTGCTCCACCCCGCGGCGACATGAGTAACTCTACGACGACCGAACCCGCAGGTCCAATCCATAGGGGTCGAACGTGGGCCAAGCCACGTTCACGCGCTGTTCACGCGCGTTCCCGTGCCCGAGCGGCCTGCCCGCCCGCCGTGATCGACGGGCGGGCAGGCCGCGAGGATCGGGTCGGTCAGCCCTCGCCGCCGTCGGACGGCGATCCGGTGGGAACGCTCTGCCCCATCTCCTCCTGCGCCGCGATCGCGCGGTTCAGCGCATCGGAGACGCGGTCCTGGGCCTCGCCGTAGGCGGCCCAGTCCCCCTTCTCCATCGCCGCATCCGCGTCCTTGACGGCCTGGTCCATGTCCGCGAGCGCCTGGTTCAGACGCTCCTCGGCGGAGCCCTGGTCTCCGCTCGCCGGGGCCTCGGTCTGCGTGCCCTCGTCCCCTGCGGGAGGCTCCGTGGTCGTGGCGTCACCGGTCTCGGCGTCGACGGCGCCGCTCGCACCGCCGGTGTCGCTCACGGAGGCGTCACCGGCATTGGCGCCGGAGTCGCCGCCGAAGACGAGATCGAGCGCCTCGTCCAGCGTGGGAGCGAAGCCGATCTTGTCGCCGAAGGAGACCAGCACCATCTGCAGCAGCGGGTACTGCGTGCCGCCGCCCGCGGAGGAGGACTGCAGGTACACCGGCTGCACGTAGAGCAGACCGCCGCCGACCGGCAGCGTGAGCAGGTTGCCGTTGATGACCTCGGAGTTGCCGGACTTCAGCAGGTTCAGCGCCCGCGAGACGTTCGGCTCCGAGTTGAAGGTCGCCTGCACCTGCCCCGGACCGTTGACCGGGTTGGACGCCGGCAGCACGAGCAGCCGCATCCGGCCGTAGCTCTCCGCGGGGTTGCCCTTCTCGCTGCCGGTCTCCGAGTCCACCGCGAGGTAGCCGGTGAGCACGTTCTGGCCCTGCTGCGGCCGGTACGTCGAGGACACGGTGAAGCGGGGGGCGTCCGCCCCCGGCACCTGCATCGTGAGGTAGGTCGGAGGCTGCGCCGCCTGCTCCCCCGAGGTGCCGTCCGGGTTCTCCGGGGCCGGCTTCGTGGGATCGGGCGTGACCTGCCAGAAGTCCTGCTGGCCGAAGAACTCCCCGGCGTCCGTCACGTGGTACTTCGACAGCTGCTCGCGCTGGGCCTTGAAGTAGTCCGCCGGGTAGCGCAGGTGGCTCATGAGCTCGCTGCTGATCTCGGTGTGGTCGTGCAGGGACTTCGGGAACACCTCGTTCCACGCCTTGAGGATCGGGTCCTCGGTGTCCCACGCGTAGAGGGTCACCGAGCCGTCGTACGCGTTGACCGTGGCCTTGACCGCGTTGCGCATGTAGTTCGCGTTCGGCACCCGGTTCTGCGAGGTGTCCCCCGCCGACGTCTGCGAGTCCGTGACGACGGAGTCGAGGTCCAAGGACGTCGAGTACGGATAGCGGTCCGACGTGGTGTAGCCGTCGATCACCCACACGAGCGAGCCGTCCACGACCGCCGGGTACATCTGCGAGTCCAGCGAGAGGAACGGGGCGACCTCGCGCACACGCTCCTGCGGGTCGCGGTCGTAGAGGATCTGCGACTCGTCGTTGACGTAGCTGGAGATGAGGATGTTGGGGTCGCGGAACTTGATCGCGTACAGCAGGCGGTTCACGAAGCTGCCCACGGACGGGCCGCCGTCACCGGTGAAGGTGTAGTTGACCTGGTCGCCGCCCTCGTCATCGGTGCCGCCGGACTGGTAGTCGAACTCCTCGAGCTCCGAGCCCTCCGGGGCGCCGACGATCGAGTAGTCCGGGGAGTGCCGGCCGAAGTAGACGCGCTCCTCGTAGTCCCCGAAGGCGCCGGAGCCCGGCACGCCGGACTCGAGGAAGGTGGGCTCGCCGTCGCTGCTGCGCTGGTTGCCGTAGGCCGCGGCGGTGCCGTAGCCGTGGGTGTAGACGATGTGCTGGTTGACCCAGCCCTGGGTGTCCAGCTGGAACCGGTCCGGGCGCAGCTCGCGCACGCCGATCACGGTGTCCTGCTGCTGCCCGTCGATCTGGTAGCGGTCCACGGAGAGCACGTCGTCGAAGCCCCAGTAGCGACGGTTCGCCTCACGCTGCTGGAAGGTCGGCGCGATGACGTTGGGGTCCATGAGGCGGATCTGGGCGGTGGTCGCCGCGTCCTCGCGCAGGGCGCCGGGCTCGGCGTCCGTCGTCGCGGTGTAGGGGACCTCCTCGACGCCGTCGATGCCGAAGGCGGCACGGGTCGCGTCGATGTTGCGCTGGATGTACGGCTGCTCGAGGGTGCGCTCGTTCGGGCTCACCTGGAAGCGCTGCACGGCCCAGGGGTAGATGTTCCCGACCACGAGGGTCGCGAGGATCATCAGGCCGGCACCCACGGCCGGGATCCGCCAGTCCGACCGGAAGATCCACAGGACGAACAGCGCGGCCACCACGATCGCGGAGATCGCGAGGATCGTCTGCGCGGGGAGGATCGCGTTGACGTCCGTGTAGGACGCGCCGTCGAAACGGCTGTGCGTGCCCACGAGGAGGTCGTAGCGGCGGAACCAGTGGCCCGCGCCGAGCAGCACCACGTAGATCGCGGCGAGCACGCCGAGGTGGCGGCGGGCCGATCGGGTGACCTCGAGGCCGCTCTCCTGCCCCCAGGCGACGCCGCCGTAGACGAAGTGGCCGATGAGCGCGCCGACGATCGCCACGAGGAGGACGAACTGCCCGAAGGAGATCACGAGGTCGATCAGCGGCAGCTGGAAGACGTAGAAGGAGATGTCCTTGGAGAAGATCGGATCGGTCTCGCCGAACTGCTGCGGGTGCAGGAAGAGCTGCACGTCCTGCCAGCGTCGCGCGGCCGCGAGACCGCCGAAGGCGCCGATCACGATCGGCGCGGCGATGGTCAGGCCGCGGCGCAGCGGCTCCACGGCGGTGCGGAACTGCTCGAGGGCCTCCTGCTCACGGGTGACCGGCGGATACACCGGGCGGCGCAGGTAGGACAGGCGGAGGCTGAGGAAGAGCGGGGCCGCGAAGAGCAGGAAGCCGAGCGCGAAGAGCACCGCCTCCGTGCCCCAGCGCACCACCAGCACCTCGGTGACGGCCAGCTGGTCGAACCAGAGGTACTTGGTCCAGACCTCGGAGGCCAGCAGCAGCACGAGCACGACGAGGGCGAGCACGCCCAGCGTTATCGCCAGCGGGGAGATCCGCCGCCGGCTCGGGGCACCTCCCTCCGGCGCAGGTCGGGGTCGGGGGGTGTCGCCGAAGGGCGCGGAGAAGCTCACAGATGTCCTCGGGTCGTGCAGCTGGGGACCCCGACGTGCGAACGACGGACCGCGGGCCCCGGATACAGTGGGGAGTGACCACCGGCAGTGGTGGTCCCCACCATTCTGTCAGGTCGACCGCGAAGGGCGGCTCACGATTCGATGACGACTCCGGACCCTCTGGATGCCCCCACCGCCGCGCTCGCGGCCGCCGTGCTCGAGGTCGCCCGTCATGTGGCCGAGGAGCCGCTCCCCGCACCGCGCTGGTTCGCGCTCGCGCGGGTCTCCGAGCTGCTCGCCGCCTCGCCGTCGCTCGCCTCGCTGCTGGGGGTCGAGGAGGCCGCCGCCGGGGAGAGCGCCGCGGACGAGCACGCCCTGACCCCCGTCGAGCTCGACGACGCCGCGGCCGCCGGGCCGGGCACCGCGCCCACGGACCCGCTCGAGGGCCTCGCGAGCATCGCCTGGCCGGATCTGGCCGTCGGCGGGGCGCTGGCCTGCGATCTCGCCGCCTCCGCCTGGACGGTGCGCGCCGAGGAGGGCCAGGAGACGCTGCCGGCCGGCTCGACGCTCCGGATCGTCGTCGCCGCTCTCGAGGACGGCACCACGTGGTCCGCCGTGCGCAGGCCCGGCGGTGACGGCTTCGTGCTGGGTGAGGCCCTCGTGCCGGAGCTGTCCTCCGCCCTGCTGCAGTCCCTGCGCGAGGACGGCTGAACCTCGCCCTCGTGCTCGGGGCGCTCCCCGCGCTCGGGGGCCGGGACGATCCTGCATCGCCCCGGCCCCGGCGCGCGCAGGGGTGCGCTCACGCGACGGCGACGGCCTCCTCCGGGATCGTGACCTCCTCCTCGCCGGGGGTGAGGACCTCCCCGGTGTTCGGGTCGTGCTCGGGGATGGTGTCCAGGCGCAGGCGGCCCTTGTAGGTGGCGCTGCCCCAGACGAGGTCCACGGCGACGCTCTCGGCGTTGATCTGGAGGTCCGTGCGATCCGTGCCGGCGTCGTCCTGCCACGTGTTCGTGCTCAGCCGGCCGGTGACCACGACGGGGTTGCCCTTGCGGACCGAGGAGAGCACGTTGGCCCCCAGCGCGGGGCCGGTGAAGACGGTGTAGAACTCGGACCTGAGGTCCTTCCAGGTCTGCGACTCGCGGTCGAAGTAGCTGTCGGTGACCGCGACCCGCAGCTTGGCGCCGTTGCCCTGGGTCTTCGGCTGGGGGTCCTCGGTGAGGTTCCCGCGGATGGTGATGACGGTGGCGTCCTTCATGGGGGATGTCCTTCCCTGTGCCGGGAGGCTCCCGGCGCCGGCACCGTGCCGACTGCCCTCACTGTCCCGTCGCCCCGCCCGTCGGAGCCATGCCACGGGCAAGGATGTGGACAGACCCCCGATGGGGAGGAACGACCTGCCCCCGGATGCGCGAGGACGGCCGGCCCCCATCACGGGGACCGGCCGTCCGTCGGCTGCCCGGGACCTGCCGGGCGGGGTCGATCAGGCCTGCGGCACGACCAGGCCGGAGGCGGTCGAGGTCGCGGCCTCGAAGCGCTTCTGGACGTCGGCCCAGTTCACGATGTTCCAGATCGCCTTGACGTAGTCCGCCTTGACGTTCTGGTAGTCGAGGTAGAAGGCGTGCTCCCACATGTCCAGCTGGAACAGCGGGATCGTCGCGACGGGCACACCGTTCTGCTGGTCGTAGAACTGCTCGATCACGAGGTTCCCGCCCACGGGCTCGTAGGCGAGGATCGCCCAGCCGGAGCCCTGGATGCCCAGCGCCGCGGCGGAGAAGTGCGCGCGGAAGGCGTCGAAGGAGCCGAACTGGTCGTCGATCGCGGCGGCGAGCTCGCCGGTCGGCTTGTCGCCGCCCTCCGGCGAGAGGTTCTTCCAGAAGATCGAGTGGTTGGTATGACCACCGAGGTTGAAGGCGAGATCCTTCGACAGCTGGTTCACGGTGCCGAAGTCCTCGGCCTCGCGCGCCGCGGCGAGCTTCTCGAGCGCCGTGTTCGCACCCTTGACGTAGGTCGCGTGGTGCTTGGAGTGGTGCAGCTCCATGATCTTGCCGGAGATCGACGGATCGAGAGCGCCGTAGTCGTAGTCGAGATCGGGAAGCGTGTACGTGGACGCAGCCATTCGGATCATCCCTTCGAGGTGTCGTGCGCGGGAGCCGCAGGTGCGGGTCCCGCCGTGGATTCATCCTGCCACGTGCACTCCGCGAATGGTCCGGGCAGTTCACGGGGAGCGAACACTCCCCGCCTCCCCGGAGCCGCCGTGACCGGCGCATCGCACGGTCGTCGGCCCCGCGCGCCACAATGGGCGGATGCGCACAGGCCCGCAGGATCCCGCTCCCGACCCCGGGGAGGGCACCGGCCTGCCCGCCTCCTTCTCCCCCGCGACGACCGCCTGGTTCGCCGAGTCCTTCGCGGGCCCCACCCCGGCGCAGCGCGGCGCCTGGGCCGCGATCGAGCGCGGGGAGGACACCCTCGTCGTCGCCCCCACCGGATCCGGCAAGACCCTCGCCGCCTTCCTCACCGCGATCGACCGCCTCACGGCGGCGGCGCCGGAGGAGCCTCCGGCGCCGCCCCGCGGTGCCCGCTCCGCGCGCGGCGCCCGGGAGCGACGGCGCACCTCCGTCCTCTACATCTCGCCGCTCAAGGCGCTCGGGGTGGACGTGGAGCGGAACCTCACCTCGCCGCTCGTCGGCACCGCCCGCGCCGCCGAGCGGCTCGGTCTGCCGCGCCGGGAGATCAGCGTCGGCGTGCGCACCGGGGACACCCCTGCCGCGGAGCGCCGCCGGCTCGCCGCGCATCCCCCGGACGTGCTCATCACGACCCCCGAGTCGCTGTTCCTCATGCTCAGCTCGCAGGTGCGGGAGACGCTCACCGCCGTGGACACGGTGATCATCGACGAGGTCCACGCGGTCGCCGGGACCAAGCGCGGCGTGCACCTCGCGCTCTCCCTCGCCCGCCTCGACGCGCTGCTCGAGCGGCCCGCGCAGCGGATCGGGCTCTCCGCGACGGTGGAGCCCGTGGACGAGGTCGCCGCCTTCCTCTCCGGGGCGGGGCGCCGCCGTGACGTGACCGTGGTGCGCCCGCCCTCGACGAAGCGCTGGGACCTCGCGATCACGATGCCCGTCCCCGATCTCCAGGCGATCGAGCCGCCGGCGGACGCGGTCGACGACGAGGACGTCTCCGGCACCATCTGGCCGCACGTGGAGCGGGCGGTGCTCGCGGAGGTCCTCGCCCACCGCTCGACGATCGTCTTCACGAACTCCCGCAGCCAGGCGGAGCGGCTGACCGGCAAGCTCAACCGGCTCCACGCCCGCCGCATGGCCGCCGATCCCTCGCCGCTGTCCGACGGGGCCGACGGGGCCGACGGGGCGGAGCGGGTCGAGGGCCCCGACGGCGCCGAGGTGGAGGACATCGCCCGCGCCCACCACGGCTCCATGTCCAAGGAGATCCGCGCCCAGATCGAGGACCAGCTGAAGTCCGGCAGCCTCCGCTGCGTCGTCGCGACCTCCTCCCTCGAGCTCGGCATCGACATGGGCGCCGTCGACCTCGTGCTGCAGGTCGCCGCGCCGATGAGCGTCTCGAGCCTGCTCCAGCGCGTGGGGCGCGCCGGGCACGACGTCGGCGCCGTCTCCCGGGGTGTGCTGCACCCGCTGCACGCGATGGACGTGCTGCGCTCCGCGGTCGCCGTGCAGGAGGCGGTCGCGGGCCGCATCGAGCCGCTCTCCGTGCCGCGCAACGCCCTGGACGTGCTCGCCCAGCACACCGTCTCCGCCGCCGCGATGGAGGACCTCCAGGTCGAGGAGTGGTTCGAGCTCGTGCGCAGCGCGCACCCCTATCGCGCGCTGCCCCGCGCGGCCTTCGACCAGACGATCGACCTGCTCGCCGGCCGCTACCCCTCGACCGCCTTCACCGAGCTGCGACCGCGGCTCGTCCACGACCACGAGACGGGCACGCTCTCCGGGCGCCCGGGCGCCCAGCGCCTCGCCGTGACGAGCGGCGGCACGATCCCGGACCGCGGCCTGTACCCCGTCCATCTGGTCACCGGGGACGACGACACCCAGCAGCGGCGCGTGGGCGAGCTCGACGAGGAGATGGTCTACGAGTCCCGCCGCGGCGACGTCATCACGCTGGGCACCACGAGCTGGCGGATCGAGGAGATCACCGCCTCCCGGGTCACGGTCTCCCCCGCCTTCGGCCTCACGGGCCGGATCCCCTTCTGGCACGGCGACGGCGACGGTCGTCCCGCGAGCCTGGGCCGCGCCCTGCAGGCCGCGCAGGCGGAGCTCGCCGCCCTCCCCCGCGAGGAGGCGGAGGGCCGGCTCGAGTCGCTGGGGCTCGACGACAACGCCCGCACCGTGCTGCTCGACCAGCTCGCCGAGCAGCAGCAGATCACGGGGGCGGTGCCCGGGCCGGGGCAGCTCGTCGTGGAGCGCTTCCTCGACGAGCTCGGCGACTGGCGGGTGGTCCTGCACTGCGCGCTCGGCCAGCGGATCACGGGCCCCTGGGCCCTCGCCGTCGGCGCCCGCGTCGAGGAGCGCTACGGGCTCGACGGCCAGGTCATGGCCGCGGACGACGGCATCGTCCTGCGCATCCCGCACGGCGAGCAGCCGCCCGGCGCGGACCTCTTCGTCTTCACCCCGGAGGAGATCGAGGAGGAGGTGCGGCGGCTCGTGGGCTCCTCCGCCCTCTTCGCCTCCCGCTTCCGCGAGTGCGCCGCGCGGGCGCTGCTGCTGCCGCGCCGGGACCCGAACCAGCGGGCGCCGCTGTGGCAGCAGCGCCAGCGCTCGGCGCACCTGCTCGAGGTGGCGCGCCCGTACCCCGACTTCCCGATCATGCTCGAGGCCGCCCGCGAATGCCTCCAGGACGTCTACGACCTCCCCTCCCTCGTGGACCTCATGGGTCAGGTGCAGCGTCGGACGGTGCAGGTGCGCGAGGTCGAGACCGAGGCGCCGTCCCCCTTCGCCCGCTCGCTGCTGTTCGGCTACCTCGCCCAGTTCATCTACGACACCGACGCCCCGCTCGCGGAGCGCCGCACGGCCGCGCTCGCCCTGGACCAGTCGCTGCTCGCGGAGCTGCTGGGATCGGTGAGCCTGCGCGAGCTGCTGGACGCCGAGGTGATCGCGGAGGTCGAGCAGCGCCTGCAGGGCCTCGCCGAGGAGCGGGCGCTGCGCACGGCGGAGCAGGTCGCGGACGCCCTGCGACGGCTGGGCCCGCTCACCCGCGCCGAGCTCGCCGATCGGGCCGCCGGCGAGCTCGACGTCGATGCGGCGATCGAGGAGCTCGAGCGGGCGCGGCGCGTGATCACGGTGCGCTTCGCGGGCGCCGAGCACGTGGCCGGGATCGAGGACGCCGCGCTGCTGCGGGACGCCCTCGGCGTGGCCCTGCCGCCCGGGATCCCCGAGTCCCTGCTCGCCCCCGTGGACCGCGCCGTCCCCCAGCTGCTGCAGCGCTGGGCACGCTCGCGCGGTCCCTTCCCCGCGGAGCACGCGGTCGAGGCGCTCGGTCTCGCCCCCGGCGTGGCCCGGGCCGCTCTCGAGCAGCTGGCCTCCGAACGGGTCCTCCAGACCGGCGAGTTCACCCCCGGCCGCACCGGGGAGGAGTGGGTGGACGCGGAGGTGCTGCGCCGGATCCGGCGCGCGAGCCTCGCCGCGTCCCGCCGCGACATCGCCCCGGTGCCCGGCCCTGTCTACGCGCGCTTCCTGAGCAGCTGGCAGCACCTGGTGCCGCGCCGGGCCGACGGGCGCCGCGCCCGCTCCGACTGGCACGGCCGGGACGGGCTGCTGTCGGTGGTCGACCAGCTCACCGGGGTGTCGCTGCCGGCCTCCGCCTGGGAGTCGCAGGTGCTCCCGGCGCGACTGCCCGAGGTCACGCCGGCGCTCGTGGACGCCGCCTTCGCCGCCGGCGAGCTCGTGTGGACCGGGCACGGCCGGCTCGGCGCCGACGACGCCTGGGTGCGCCTGCACCTCGCGGATGCCCTGCCGCTCGGCCTGGACGCCGCGGAGCTCGACGCGTCGGCCTCCGCGCTCACGGAGGGCTCCACCGCGGCGCGGCTGCTGGCCCTGCTGCGCGGGACGCCCGGGGCGCTGCGGACCGGGGAGCTCCTCACCGCGCTCGCGGCGGAGGGCGCGGCGGTCCCGCCGGAGGAGCTGCAAGAGGCGCTGTGGGAGCTCGCGCTCGCCTCCCTCGTCACGAACGACTCCTTCGAGGCGCTGCGCGTGCTCACCCGCGGCAGCGCCCCGCGCTCCCCCCGCTCGCGCACGCCCGGACGCTCCCGCACGCTCAGCCGCCGCGGTGCCGCCCGGCTCTCCGCGGCGATGATGCGGCAGGGCGCGTCGAGCCCGTCGGAGCTCGTCACGGGGCCGACGGGCGCCGGGAGGTGGTCGGCCGTGCGCGTGGAGCCGGTGGACCCGGCCGCACGGGCCGGTGCGCTCGCGACGCTGCTGCTGGACCGGCACGGGGTCGTCACCCGCGGTGCGATGGACGTCGAGGACCTGCCGGGCGGCTTCGCGGGCGTGTACCGCGTGCTGTCAGTGCTCGAGGAGAACGGCAGCTGCCGCCGCGGCTACTTCGTGGACGGCCTCGGCGCCTCCCAGTTCGCCCCGGTCGAGGCCGTGGACCTGCTGCGGGACCGCGAGCGGGAGACGGAGGAGCGCTCCGGCCCGTCGCCGGAGGTGGGCGCCGTGGCGCTCGCCGCGACGGACCCGGCGAACCCCTACGGTGCGTCGCTGCCCTGGCCGGCGCTCGCCCCGGCACCTCCGGAGGGCGCGACCGTCCGAGCGGCCCGCCGCGCGGGCGCCCTCGTGCTGCTCGTGGACGGTCATCCCCTCGCGTTCGTCGACAAGGGCGCCCGGAGCCTGCTGTGGTGGGCCGACGGCGAGCTGATCACCCCCGCCGCGGAGCAGCTGGTGCGCGCCGTCGTCGAGGACTCCCGCCTCCCCCAGCTGCAGATCGAGCGGATCAACGGCCATGCGATCGGCGCGGAGCCCGTCACGGGGATCGCGCAGGCGCTCGTGGACGCCGGCTGCTACCGCTCCCCGAAGTCGCTGCGCGTGCGGGCAGGAGGCCGCTGATGCCGGAGGGGGACACCGTCTTCCGCCAGTGCCGGATCCTGCACGAGGCGCTCGCGGGCGCGACGCTCACGTCGAGCGAGCTGCGCGTCCCGCGGCACGCGACCGCGGATCTCACCGGCTGGCAGGTGCGCGAGGTGCGCCCGCGCGGCAAGCATCTGTTGATCCGCCTCGTGCCGCCCGAGGCGTCCGGGGCGCCGCCGATGACCCTGCACTCCCATCTGATGATGGACGGCATCTGGCACGTGGACGGCCGCGCCCTCCGCTCGAGCGACACGAGCGCCGGGCCGCGGGACCTCGCGACGATCCGGATCCGGCTCGACGCACGGCACGACGACGGCCGCGAGGTGCGGGCGATCGCCTACGAGGTCCAGCAGGTGCGGCTCCTGCGCACGGCCGACGAGCCCGAGCTCGTGGGCACGCTCGGACCGGACCTCCTGGACCCCGACTGGTCCGACGGGCACCGGGAGCGCGCGATCGCGAACCTCGCCGCGGAGCCCGACCGGCCGATCGGACTCGCCCTCCTGGACCAGCACCTCCTGGCCGGGGTGGGCAACATCTACCGCAGCGAGCTGTGCTTCCTGCGCCGGGTGCATCCCGCGGCGCCCGTCGCGCAGGCCGGGGACCTCGGCACGCTCGTGGACCTCGCCCGCCGGCTGCTCCTGCTGAACGCCGAGCGGGAGGTGCGGGTCACCACCGGCGGCATGCTGGGCCGGGACGGCGACCTCTGGGTGTACGGGAGGGGCGGGCAGCAGTGCCGCCGCTGCCGCGCCCGGATCCAGCGCTCCGAGATCGCCGAGCCGCGCCTCGAGGGGACCGAGGGCCGGGTGTTCTGGACCTGCCCGCGCTGTCAGGGTCCCGACCCTCGGGGCGCCGCGACGGGACCTCGCGCCTGGTCCCCGCACCTGGGACGGGGCCCGTCGGACGGTCGGAGGGCTCCCGGCGCGGACCGTCCGTGGGACGGCCGAGGCCGCACGGATCGCTAGACTCGGGGCGGCGCCGGGCGGATCGGGGATCCTGCCCGCCGCGCCTCGCCTCCATAGCTCAATGGATAGAGCAACGGCCTTCTAATCCGTCGGTTGCAGGTTCGAGTCCTGCTGGGGGCACCTGACCTGCATGGATGCCCTGGCAAGGGGTTCCCGAGGGGCCGAGTCGACAACTGCTCGACGCGTTGATGCGGACCGCTCTGCGACGGTCGCTCCGACGTTGGCCGACCGGCCGCTCCTGATGGCGAGAGGCCATGGGCACGCTCCGTGCACGGGTCCGTGGTCCACGAAGCGGCGAGCGCCTGTCCGGGGGATAGCCGGTCCCCCGACGGAGCGATGTGCACCGCGGATCCGCTTCCTAGTGTCGAGGACATGTCACGACTCAGCGTCCCCCTGCAGTTCCTCACCGTCCTGGCCTGGTCCGGGCTCTCGAGCATCGTCGTCGGTGCGGTGGGCGGCAGCGCCCTCGCCGTGCTCCCGCTCGGAGTCGGATCCGCCGTCGTCGCCGTCCTCCTCTACCGATGGATCGTCTCCCGCACCGAGCGCCGTGCCGTGGACGAGCTCTCCTCGACCGGCGCCATCCGCCCCCTCCTCCTCGGCGCCGTCGTCGGCATCGGGCTGTTCACCCTCGCGATCGCCGGCATCGCCGCTCTGGGCGGCTACCACGTCACGGGGCCGGGCACCGTCCAGGGACTGCTCTGGTACGTGGGCTTCATGGCCATGGCGGCCGTGAGCGAGGAGCTCCTCTTCCGCGGCATCCTGCTCCGGCACGTCGAACGATGGTTCGGCACCTGGATCGCTCTGATCGGGACGGGCATCGTCTTCGGGCTCATGCACCTGCTGAACCCCGACGCGACCCTCTGGGGCGCCATCGCCATCGCCGTGGAGGCGGGCGGCATGCTCGGCGCCGCGTGGATCGCGACCCGACGGCTGTGGCTGCCCATCGGCCTGCACCTCGGCTGGAACCTCGCCGAATCCGGGATCTTCGGGACTGCCGTCTCCGGCAACGGCACCAGCTCGGGACTGCTCGCATCGGCCCCCGCGGGACCGACGGCGATCAGCGGCGGCGTGTTCGGTCCCGAGGCGAGCGTGGTCTCCGTGGCGGTCTGTCTCGCGGTCACGGTCGTCCTGCTGGCGATCGCCCGTCGCCGGGGGCTCGTCGTCCCCCTGCATCGGCCGCAGCGGACCTCGACCGGGACCCGCGCACCCGGGGCCCTGCCCGGTGCGTCGGCGGGGACCCGAGACGGATCCTGATGCCGCATGCCGTGCCGCTCGCGGCGGCCCCCTCCCTGATCGCGCGGCGATGGGCGGGGGCCGACCGCCGTTCAGGACACGGCGAGCGCGATCAGCCCATCCCCCCGTGCTGCGTCAGGTACAGGCCGACGCCGGGCACGATGATCAGCAGCCCCAGCACGATCCAGCCGAAGCGGGCGAGAAGGTTCAGCGCGATCCCCCAGCCGGCGCGACCCCGGGCATGGGTTTCGCGGCTCCGCGAGGAGAGCCCGAGGTACAGCCCGATCGCCGGTGCGACGAGGATCCAGCCGGCCAGGAGCGAGCAGACACCGAGGACGAGGCTCGCGGTGCCGCGCCCCGTCCCGGGGTTCCCGGCGGCGTACATCACGGCGGGGGCGGAGGTCTGAGGACGAGAGGTCGTGGACATGCCACCACGCTAGGAACCGCGTTCCGTCGCCGTCGTCAGCCCGCAGGTGGTCCCGGCCGCCGTCGGATCCCCCTGTGGTGGGAGCCCAGGGGGGTGCAGTGCTACGGCCGACCGTCCCGCGGATCAGCGCCCCGCGACCTCGAGCGTGGTCGTGACCGGGGTGGGGTTCTGGAAGAGGTCGAGCACGGGGCAGTGGGCGTCGACGGCGGCGCGGAGCTCCTCGTAGCGCTCGGCGGTCTCCGGGCCCGTGAGGCGCACGGTGAGGCGCACGTCCCCGAAGCCGGCGCGCACGGTCTCGTCCTTGCCGAAGAGGCGCGCGGCGTCGAGGTCGCCCTCGGCGGTGACGTCCACGTCGTCCACCTGGATGCCGAGCGCATGCGCGTACAGGCGGTACACGACGACCTGGCAGGAGATCAGCGCGCCGAGCGCTACCTCGACCGGGCTCGCGGCGAGGTCGTCCCCGGCGAGCGCGGCGGGCTCGTCGACCGCGAACCCGTGCTTCCCGGCGGTGATGCGGGAGGCGACGGAGCCGACGCCGGTGCCGGTGACGCGATAGGTGAGGTGGGCGGCCTCGCGACGAGCGTCGATGCGCTCGCCCCAGGCCTGCCCGGCGGCGGTGAGGCGCTCGGGCCGGGCGGCGGCGCTCTCGGCGAGGGCGGTGTCGAGGGAGGTGCTGTCGGTGAGTGTCATGGGCACACGCTAGGGACCCGGCACGCGGGAGTCACCACTCGCCGCCACACGCCGTCATCAGCACCGGTGATGACCGTCCCCCTCCGGCGCCGCACCGCCGGGGGCTCCCGGGATCCGGACATCCCGGGCGCCACCTGGGCAGATGCTCGGCGTGGTCGGCGATCACGTGTTCCCGGCTCCGTAGGATGCCCTCCATGACCTTCACGCCGCCGAGGATGGATGCCACCGAGTCACGGGCCTGGCTGGCGCTCATCGCGACCTGCGAGCTGCTCCCCGCGGCGCTCGACGCCGAGCTCCAGGCGGACGCCGGCATGACCCACTTCGAGTTCCAGCTCCTGGGCCGGCTGAACCTCGCCTCGCGGCACACGCTGCAGATGAAGGAGCTCGCCGTCGCGACGAACTCCTCCCTCCCGCGGCTCTCCAAGGCGATCAAGCGGCTCGAGCACCGGGGCTGGGTCTCGCGCACCCCGCACCCGGAGGACCGTCGCGCGACCAATGCGACGCTCACCCAGGACGGCCGGCGCGCGATGATCCTCGCGACGCCCGGGCACCTGGAGACCGTCCGCGCCGGGGTGCTCGAGAAGCTCAGCCCCGCCCAGATGGAGCAGCTGGCCGACGCCCTCGAGCCCATCGTCGAGGGACTCGATCCCAAGGACCACTTCCGCCTCACCCGCGCGGAGGACGCCGACTGACCCTGCACGCGGCGGCTCAGCGACCGCGGTCGTTCTCCCCCACCGCGCGGCTGTGCGCCGAGGACTCCTCGTTCCAGCGCTCGACCCAGTCGGGCACCACCAGGTGCTCCGGCACCGGACCGGCGCCCTCGAGCACCTCGGAGACGTCCACCGAGCCGCCCTTCCAGCGCAGGAAGCGGGCGCGCACGATCGCGTCGGCGTAGACGGTCTCCCCCACCCGGAACACCTGCTCCATGTAGATCCACCGCTCGTCGTGGCCGAGCACGCGGGTGGAGAGGTGGAAGCGCTGGCCGAGCGTGAGCGAGCGGCGATAGGTGATGGTCTGCCCGGCGACGACGGGGTACCAGCCCTGGGCGGAGATGTGCTGCCAGAACCCGGAGCGGATCATGAGGTCCATCCGGCCCAGGTCCATGAGGGAGAGGTACCGGCCGTTGTTCATGTGCCGCTGGACGTCGAGGTCGAGCGGGTTGACGCGGAACGCCGTGCGGGAGGTGTCCCAGATGCTCAGGGCGCGGCTGCGGCGCAACCGGAGGCGGATCATCAGCCACAGCAGGCGCAGGTACATGTTCATCGGTGAGGTCCTCCCGGCGACGGTGCCGTGCGGGGCGGCCCCGCGACGATGACCCGATGGTAACTACTCGCGGCGCCGCCGGGGGCGCCCTGTTCCGCGAGCAGGGCCCGGCGAGCGGGCCGGTGCTCGGCGTAGGGTAGGCGCTCGTGACCTCCACCAGCGCCCGCGCCGCCTCTGACCGCATCATCTGGGTCGACTGCGAGATGACCGGACTCGACAAGCAGAACGATGCTCTGATCGAGATCGCCGTCCTCGTGACCGACGCCGACCTCAACATCCTCGGCGAGGGGGTGGACGTCGTCGTGAAGCCCCCGGCCGGGGCGCTCGACGGCATGGACCCCTTCGTCGTCACCATGCACACCACCTCCGGGCTCATCGACGAGCTCGACGGCGGCATGAGCATGCGCGAGGCGGAGGAGCTGTGCCTGGCTTACGTCAAGGAGCACTGCCCCGAACCGGGCAAGGCCCCGCTCGCCGGAAACAGCGTCGGCACCGACCGCGCGTTCCTGGACCGCGACGTGCCGGAGTTCGCGAACTGGCTCTCCTACCGCACGATCGACGTCTCGAGCCTGAAGGAGCTCGCCAAGCGCTGGTTCCCGCGGGTCTACTACAACGTCCCCAAGAAGCACGGCGGCCACCGGGCGCTCGCGGACATCCGCGAGTCAATCCAGGAGCTCAAGTACTACCGCCAGGTGCTGTTCGTCGCCGATCCCGGCCCCACGACCGCCCAGGCGCAGGAGGCCTCCCGCGCCTTCGAGCTGCCCGCCGGCTCCGTCGCCGCCCCCGTCGAGTCCGCGCGCCCGCCGCGCGCCCCGTGGCTCGACGCCCCGGCCCATCGCACCTGGCTCGAGGGCGAGGGCGACGACCTCCTCCTGTTCGGCTCGGAGTCCGTCCGCGAGGACGGCGGCTTCGCCTGGCTCGACGAGAACGGCGAGCCCGATCTGTCCCGTCCCTCGGAGCTGTGGATCACCTGCCGCATGACCCACTGCTTCTCCCTCGGGCACCTCCTGGGGCGCCCGGACTTCGGCCGTTTCGCCGATCACGGGATCGCCGCCCTGACGGGGGTCTTCCGGGACCGCGAGCACGGCGGCTGGTTCGCCGCCGTCGAGGGCGGGAAGGTCGTCGACGACACCAAGCAGGCCTACGCCCACGCCTTCGTGGTGCTCGCCGCGGCCTCCGCGACCGCGGCCGGCCGGCCCGGTGCCGCCGCGCTCCTGGACGAGGCGCTCGAGGTGCTCGATGCGAAGTTCTTCGACGCCGAGGCCCGCCTCAGCGTCGACACCTTCGACCGCACCTTCACCGATCTCGAGGACTACCGCGGGATCAACGCCAACATGCACACCGTCGAGGCGCTCCTCGCCGCGGCCGACGTCACCGGCGACCGCCGCTGGCTGGACCGCGCCGTGGGCATCGCGACCCGGGCGATCGACGAGTTCGCGCGCGCCAACGACTGGGCGCTGCCCGAGCACTTCGACACCGACTGGAACCCGCTGCTGGAGTACAACGCCGACGAGCCGAACCACCCGTTCCGCCCCTACGGCGCGACGATCGGCCATTGGATCGAGTGGGCGCGCCTCGTGCTGCAGGCCCGATCCGCGCTCATCGCAGCGGACGGTGAGGCGCCCGAGTGGATGCTCGAGGCGGCGACCGCGCTCATGGAGAAGTCCGCGGCGACCTTCGGTCTCGACGGCGCACCGGGCTTCGTCTACACGGTGGACTGGGACGGGAAGCCCGTCGCCCAGGAGCGCATGCACTGGGTCGCGGCGGAGGCCGTCGGCGCGGCCGCCGTCATGTACCGCGTGACCGGCGACCCTGTGTGGGCCGAGCGCTACGAGCAGTGGTGGGAGTACGTCTCCACGTACCTGCTGGATGCCGAGGGCGGCTCGTGGTTCCACGAGCTCGACGCGGACAACGAGGTGCAGGGCGTGACCTGGCCCGGGAAGCCCGACATCTACCACGCCTTCCAGGCCACGATCATCCCGCGCCTGCCGGTCGCCCCGGCGATGGCGGAGGCGCTGCGCGAGGGACTCCTGGACAGCCAGGTCTGAGGAGACCGCGATCCGGACGCCGACGGGCCCGGGGCGCGACGCCGAGACGGCGCGCGCCCCGGGCCCGTCCTGGTGCCGGGAGGGGTCGGAGGTCTCAGGCCTGCTCGAGCCGACCCACGGCCGCGTCGAGGCGCTCGATCTTGCCGTCGAGCTCGCCGGCGTCATGGCCGGGGCGGATGTCCGCCTTGAGCACGAGGGAGATCCGGGAGCCGTAGCGGCCGGCCTCGAAGGTGGCGGCCTTCACCACGGCCATCACCTCGTCCCACTCCCCCTCGATCTCGGTGAACATCGAGCTGGTGCGGGTGGGCAGGCCCGAGTCGCGGACCACGCGCACGGCGGCGGCGACCGCGTCGTGCACGCTCGCGGCATCCGCCCCCTCACCGAGCGTGCGCTCGAGGTGAGGGTCGGAGGGGGTGCCGGTGGGCTGGACGGAGAAGGCGACGATCATGCCTGCAGTCTCCTCCATCGCGGCGCGGCACGGGAGGCGCCGCCGGATGGGGCGCGTCTCACACCGCGAAGTCCCGTTCTGCGTAGGAGGACGGCCTCCGGTGGCGGTATGCTTGGTTCTCGTTGCGGAGCGTGCTCCGCACATGGTGGTCGTAGCTCAGTTGGTAGAGCTCCTGGTTGTGGTCCAGGCGGTCGCGGGTTCAAATCCCGTCGATCACCCCAAGAAACGCCCTGGTGACAGGGCGTTTTTTCATGCCCTGGGCACCGCCGTCCCGCCCCACGGGCACAGTGGGGCGCCATGGGCCGCCCTCAGGCGGCGTCCCAGCCTCCCGGGTCCTGGCTCTCCTCGCCGGTCTCGTCGCGCCACCACACGGTGGGGCGAGGGCTGCGCGTGACGAGCCCGAGCTCGAGCTCCGCCTGTCGTGCGTCGACCCGCTCGCGCACCTGGCGGGCCCACAGCGCGTACTGCTCCTTCATGCTCATGCCCGCGAGTCTGCCGCCCGGGTCCGACGCTCGAGCCGCCCCTCAGGTCCCTCAGCGCATGGGGTCGCGCGCACCCCGTGGGATGTCGAACGCGACTGATCATCGCGCGAGGCCGCCCGGGCGCCTGCCAGCTCCCCGTGGCACCATCGACCCTCCTGCACCCGACGGAAGGACCCTGCGATGACCGCGACGCCTGGAGACGCCGACGTCCCCGACCGGGTGCGGGACATGGTGGCGGCGCGCCAGCAGCAGCTCGAGACCGTCGGCGCGGACCCGCAGGCGCTCGCGGAGCAGCTCCGCCAGGTGTTCGAGGAGTTCACCGAGCTGCGGATGCACTACCAGTTCGGGATCGACGAGGTCCTGACGAAGGTGGAGATCCTCCGCAAGGAGTTCGAGCAGATGCACGAGTACTCCCCCATCGAGCACGTCCGCACCCGGCTGAAGTCCGTGGAGTCCCTCGTCGAGAAGGCGCTGCGCACCGAGGGCGAGATGACCGTGCGGGCGATCCGGGAGCGGATCCACGACATCGCGGGCATCCGCATCACCTGCAGCTTCGTCTCCGACGCCTACTGGGTCGCGGAGATGCTCGCCGCGCAGGGCGATCTCGAGGTGCTCACCGTCAAGGACTACATCGCGTCGCCGAAGGCCAACGGCTACCGCTCCCTGCACCTCATCGTGCGCGTGCCCGTCTACCTCTCCACGCACGTCGAGCAGGTCCCGGTCGAGCTGCAGATCCGCACGATCGCCATGGACTTCTGGGCGAGCGTGGAGCACAAGCTGTCCTACAAGTACGAGCGGAACCTGCCGCCCGAGCTGCGCGAGGAGCTCGACGACGCGGCCCGGGTCGCGGACGATCTCGACGCCCGCATGGAGCGGCTGCGCGGGGAGATCCGCCCCATGCCCGTCCACGAGGGCGGTCTGTTCACCCAGCGGCCCGCACCGCCCACGGAGGACTGAGCACCGGGCCCCGTCGGCAGGTCTCCCCCGCACGGGGGTTGTCGGCCCCGCGGGCGCCGGGGATCATGAGCCGATGCAGACCCCGGCTCCGTGGACGAGCACCCTCGCCCTGATGCTGCGCCTCGCGCTCGCCGCGGTGGTCCTCGCGGCGCTGACCTCCGATGCGGTGCACGCGGCCCGTGACGGGCTGCTCGCGCAGGACGTCTCCTACTTCACCAACCAGAGCAACGCCATGCTCGTGGTGCTCGCGGTGGCGACGGCGTGGATGGCGGTGCTCCCCCGCCGCATCGACGACCTGCGCGGCGCGGTCGCCTTCTACCTCGTGATGACGGGGCTCGTGTACGCGCTGCTCGTGGCGCCGCTCTCCGAGCTGGGGCGCTGGGACATCGGCTGGCAGGGCATCGTGCTGCACCGCCTCGCGCCGCTCGCCGCGCTCGCGGACTGGCTGCTGACGCCGCGTCGGGGCCCGGCGCGCCGCACCCGGATCCTGTGGTGGCTGGCCTACCCGCTCGCCTACCTGGCGCTCACCTGGATCCGCGGCGCGATCACGGGCTGGTACCCCTACGCCTTCCTGGATCCCACGGTCGCCGGCTGGGGTCCGGTGCTGGTGACGGTCCTCGTGGTGCTCGCCGCCTTCGTCGCCGTCGGCACGCTCATGCACCTGATCGGCGGGAGGCTCGCACGGGGCGCGGGTGAGCCGGATCGGCGCACCCGCGCCCGCACGCGCGGGCATCGCTCCGCGAGCGAGGTGGGCCCGGGGCCCGCTCAGCCCTGACGCAGCTGCTGACGGTACGCGCGGCGGTACTGCGGCGGGATGATCTCGGGGTCCCCGTGCAGCGCGATCGCGGCGTGGAGGCCCCAGGAGGGGTCGCGGAGGAACGCGCGGCCCACACGGACCACCTCGGCCTGTCCGGTGACGAGCACGTGCTCGGCCTGGAAGGGCTCGTCGATCATGCCGACCGCGGAGATCGGCACGTCCGTGTGCGCGCTGAGGTGCGCGGCGAGCGGGGTCTGGTAGCCGGGGCCGACGGGGATCGCGGCGTGCACGTTGCCGCCGGAGGAGACGTCGACCATGTCCACGCCGTGCTCGCCGAGCCAGGTGACCACCTGGGTGGTCTCCTCGAGGTCGAAGCCGCCGTCGGTCCACTCGGTCCCGGAGAGCCGCGCGAGCAGCGGCATGCCCTCGGGGATCCGCTCGCGGACGGCGTCGACGATGCGCAGCAGCAGCTTCGCGCGCCCGGCGAGGTCGCCGCCGTAGGAGTCGGTGCGGCGGTTGCTGAGCGGGGAGAGGAACTCGTGGAGCAGGTAGCCGTGCGCGCCGTGGATCTCGAGGAGATCGAAGCCCGCCTCGACGGCGCGCTCGGCGGCGGCCACGAAGGCGTCGACGACCCGGTCGATCCCGTCCTCGTCGAGGGCGAGCGGATCGGCGAGCCCCTCGAAGGGCACGGCGGAGGGCGCCACGGTGGTCCAGCCGCCCTCGGCCTCCGGGAGCGACTGGCCGGGGCGGCCGGTCCCCCACTCGGCGCCGGTGGAGGCCTTGCGGCCGGCGTGCGCGAGCTGGATGCCGGCGGCGGCGCCCTGGTCGTGGACGAGGTCGACGACGGGCCGCAGGGCGTCTCGCTGCGCCTCGTCCCAGAGACCGAGGTCCGTGGGCGAGATGCGGCCCTCGGGGACGACGGCGGTGGCCTCGACGATCACGGCGCCGGCGCCGCCGCGGGCGAAGGAGCCGTAGTGCATGAGGTGCCAGGGGGTGACGACGCCGTCGCGACCGGTGGCGGAGTACTGGCACATGGGCGGGACCCAGATGCGGTTGCGCACGGTGAGGTCGCGCAGGGTGATCGGGGACAGGAGCTGCTGGGACACGGATGACCTCCGGACGTGCTGACGGGGCGGACGGGCCGCACCCTCGCCGTGGGAGCACGGCGGGCGGGGCCCTGATGACGGCGACGCTAGACCCTCGAGCCATCACCGCACCAATAGCAGGCCCTATCGATGGGATGCCTCCACCTATGGCACGTCGATGTCGGAGCACCTAGGATGCGACGGTGACCTCGACGCTTCTCCCCGCCACGCAGGACCTCAACCTCCTGCGCACCTTCCTCGCCGTGCACCGCGCCGGCTCCTTCACCGCGGCCGCACCTGTGCTCGGTCTCACACAGCCGACGGTCACCGCACAGATCCGCACGCTCGAGCAGCAGCTGGGCCGTCGCCTCTTCCAGCGCCTCCCGCGCGGGGTCGAGCCCACCCCCTTCGCCCGTGAGCTCGCCGAGCGCGTCGCGGGCCCGCTGGACGACCTGGACCTCGTGGCGACGGGCGACTGCGAGCTCGACGGTCGCACCGCCCCGGTCCATCTCGCCGGCCCCTCGGAGGTGCTCTGCGCCCGGGCGCTCCCCGCGCTCGCCCCGATCGTCGCCGACGGCCTCCAGCTGCGGATCGAGTGCGGGGAGGACGAGGCGCTCATCGAGCAGCTGCGCGACGGCCGCCACGACCTCGTCCTCACCGCTCAGCGCCCCCGCGGCCACGCCCTCGAGGTGGTGCCCCTCGCGGAGGACGAGCACCTCCTCGTCGCCGGCGCCCCCTGGGCGGAGCGGATCGCGCAGCGCCCCGAGGGGCAGCCCGTGTGCGCGGCGCTCGAGGCCGTTCCCCTCGTAAGCATGGCGGCGGACATGCCCGTGGTGCGCCGCTACTGGCGCACCCAGTACGGCAAGCAGCACCCGGCGGTGGGGCCGGCCCTCACCGTCCCGAGCCTGCAGGCGGTCGTGACGGCCGTCCGCGCCGGGGCCGGCTACAGCGTCCTGCCGCGGTCCCTGTGCCGGGAGGGCCTGGCCTCCGGTGCGCTGACCGTGCTCGAGGAGGTCGCCTCCCCGTCCCTCACCCCGCTGCTGCTCGTCCGCCGTCCGGGCGCCGAGTGCAATCCGGCGACCGAGCAGGTCGCGGCGGCGCTGCAGGAGGCCGCGACGACCTGGTGAGCACGACCTCGGGGACGGTCAGGACCGGGCGACCGGCGGGGCGCCCGACGGCGGCGTCGATGCGGGTGCAGGTGCGGATGCAGATGCGGGTGCGGTCGACGGGCCGCCGCCCGCCGAGGCCCCAGCGGCCGTCGCGCGCACGTGCGCGCGGTGCGCTCGCAGCGTGAGCAGGAGCAGCGCGCCGACGCTCACCACACCGATCACCACGTGCACCGCCATGCTCGTGGTGGCGTCCCACGCGGTGTGCAGCACGATCGCCGCGACGTAGGTCGCCGCGAGCTCGAGGGCCGCGAGCACCTTGCGCGAGGAGGCCACGAGATGCCACAGGGCCGCGCAGATCGCCCCGGTCCACGCCACGTGGCCCGCCGGGACGAGCACGCCCCGCAGGATGAGCGTCGCGTCGAGCTGGGCGAGGCCGCCGCCCTTCTCCAGGAGGGCGTTGAAGCCGTAGCCCATCGTCTCGAGGACCGCGAAGCCGGTGCCAGCGGCGATCCCCACGACGATCCCGCCGCCGCGGGTCGCGCGATGCGCGGTCGCGAGCACCACGAGCGGGACGACGAGCTTCGCCGTCTCCTCGATGACGCCCACGAGCAGGATCGACTCCCGGCCCAGGAGCGCGCCCGCGATCGACTCCTCGAGGCCCGCGATCGTGATGCCGACGAGACCCGCGAGCACGACCGTCTCGAGCACGACGGGGGTGGGCACGAGTGCACCGGCCCGGCTGGACTGGGCGAACAGCAGCACCGTGAGCGGGACCGTCGCCGCGCCGACCAGCAGGACGCTCGGGAGCATCGTGGAGTTCCGGGTGAGCAGCATGACGACGAAGAGCACGACGTAGGCGACCACCCCCACCACCAGGGCGGCGATCCACGAGAAGCGGTAGTACCACGGGTAGGCGGTCGGCATGGCGGGTTCCCTTCGTCTCGACTGAGGACAGTATGCGTGTTGCCCAGGTCACCCGGGGACGGGATCATCGGGGCATGAACGATCGACGTCGCGTCCTCATCACCGGAGCCACCGGAGGCGTGGGCCTCCACCTCGTCCAGGGGCTGGGCGAGGAGTACGACCTGGTCCAGCACGGCCGCACCCCGCGCACTCCCGAGCAGGAGGGCGCTCTGCGCACGGCCGACATCTCCGCCTATCCCGAGGTGCTCGCCCTCATGGACGGCGTGGACACCGTCGTCCACCTCGCAGGAGCCGCCTCCCCGGAGTCCACCTGGGAGGACGTGCTGGAGGCCAACATCGTGGGCACCCGCCACGTCCTCGAGGCCGCCCGCGAGGCCGGCGTGCGGCGCGTGGTCCTCGCCTCCTCGAACCATGCGATGGGCATGTACGACCGCCTCGAGCAGTGGCCCGTCTACCCGGACACGCTCCCCCGCGCCGACTCGCTCTACGGCGTCTCGAAGATCTTCGGCGAGGCGCTGGGCCGCTTCTACCACGACGAGCACGGCCTCGACGTGATCTCCCTTCGCATCGGCTGGGTCACCGAGGACCCGCTCGAGGCGGAGGAGGACGTGCTGCGCGCGATGTGGCTGAGCCCCGGGGACTGTGTGCGCGTGGTGCGCCGCGCCATCGAGGCGGAGAGCACCTTCGGTCTCTACTACGCGATCTCCGACAACCCCAACCGCCGCTGGTCGATGACGAACACGACGCTCGAGCTCGGGTACCGGCCGCAGGACTCGTGGGTGGACCTCCCGGGCGCCCGCGAGCACGTCGTCGAGGGCGGGGCCGACGTCCCCGACACCTGGCCCGCCGGGTCCTGAGCACCACCGCCCCGCACCACGGCGGGGATCACGACCCCCTTCCCACCGAGCATGTCCGATTGCGCGCTGTGGTTCCACAACGGGAACCCAGCCGCGCAATCGGACATGGATTCGGTGTGCCGCGCCGGGGATGACGGCGCCCCCACCTGACCGCGCCGGGTCGTCGGCCATCACGCCCCGGGAACGACGAAGCCCCCCGGTCTCTCGACCGAGGGGCTTCTCATCGGGTGCGCCATCAGGGACTCGAACCCCGGACCCGCTGATTAAGAGTCAGCTGCTCTAACCAACTGAGCTAATGGCGCCGACGAGGAAGAACATTACCGCCCGCCCGGCCGCGCGCCAACTCCAGAGGGCCCTCTGTGAGGGAGCTGACAGCAGCGACCGCCCGGCGCGCCCGCCGCCGCCCCGCGCCCGCTGTCCAGCCGACTCCCCGGTCCCACCTGGAGCATCGCCTAGACTCGACCTCCTAGACTCGGACGCCCGGGCCGCCGCTCCCTCGGCGGTCCGCCACCACCGCACAGGAGGTCTGCGTGAGGATCGCCGTCACCGGAGCCACCGGCGTGCTCGGCCAGGAGGCCGTCGAGGCGCTGGTCGCCGCGGGCCACGAGGTCACGGGGGTCACCCGTCGTGACTCCGGCGTCCCCATCATCGAGGGGCGCGGCGGCAGCGCCGTCGTCGCGGACGTCTTCTCCTCCGGGGACCTCGCCCGCGCGTTCCGCGGCCACGACGTCGTCATCAACACCCTCGCCCACGTGCCCGTCGGCATGTCCGGCCTGCGCCCCCTCGCCTGGCGCGAGGACGACCGCCTCCACCTCGAGGCCTCCGTCGCGATCGCCGAGGCCGCCGCGCGCGCCGGCGCCAGGCGCCTGGTCCAGGAGTCCACGGTGTACCTCTATCCGAGCAACGGATCGGACTGGATCGGCGAGGACGAACCGCTCTCCGTGCGCAACCAGGCGTTCCGCCCGCGCGTCCGGGAGATGCGCGCCGCCGTCGACTTCGCGACCGCGGGCCGCACCGCCGTCGTGCTGCGCCTCGGCCAGCTGTTCGGCCGTGACCAGCACACCACGCATGCCCTGAAGGCCGTCCGCCAGGGCGACCCGATCCTCCTGGGCTGCCAGCAGGACTACATCACCCTGCTGCACCACAGCGACGCGGGCCGCGCCTTCGTGGCCGCCCTCCGCGCCGGCAGCGGGTTCTACAACGTGGGCGGGGAGCCGATCACGAAGGGTCGCTGGGCGAAGGACCTCGCCACGGAGGCCGGCGCCTCGGCCCCGGCGAAGTTCTACCCGGAGATCACGCAGGCGATCGTCGGCACCCGGCTCGAGACACAGCGGCGCTCGCTGCGCGTCTCCTCGGTGCGCTTCATGTCGGAGACGGGCTGGCGCCCCACCGTCGGCCCCTCCACCCCGGGCTGGTCCCGCCGCTGAGCGCAGCAGCTCCCTGATCAGAGCGAGGGGCCCCGCCGTCGACGACGACGGGGCCCCTCTGTGCTCGCGCTCAGAGCGTGCGGATGACCTTCGCGGGGTTGCCGACCGCGACGGAGCTCGCGGGGACGTCCTTGGTCACCACGGAGCCTGCGCCGATCACGGAATCCGCGCCGATGCTCACGCCGCCGATGATCGTGGCCCCGCCGCCGATCCACACGTTGTCGCCGATGGTGATCGGCTCCGCGGCCTCCCACCCGGCCCGGCGGGGCTCCGCCTCGAGCGGGTGGATCGGGGTGAGCAGCTGGATGTTCGGGCCCAGCTGGCAGCCCGCTCCGATCCGGATGTCCACGACGTCCAGGGCGGTGAGCCCGTAGTTCACGAAGGTGCCCGCGCCGATGTGCAGCTGGGTGCCGTAGTCCAGGCGCAGCGGGGCGCGCACGTGGGCGCCCTCGCCGAGCTCGCCGAGCAGCTCGCGGAGGATCTCCTGGGAGCCGTCGGGGTCCTCGGGGTAGGCGTGCTCGAAGCGGGCGGCCGTCTCGAGGGCGAGCCGGTAGGCCTGCTGGATCGCGGGGTCGTCCGCGATGTACCAGTCCCCGGCCAGCATGCGCTCGATCGCGGGGCGCGGGTCGTTCTCGTCGATCTCGAAAGGCTTCATACGTCAAGCGTACGGGCGTACGCCCATCGGTCGTCACACGTCGTGGTCCGCATCTCCGGTGTGCGCACGCAGCGGGATCGCGGTGCGGCGTCGGTCTCAGTGCGCCAGGCGCATGCCGAGCGTCGGCGCGGCGTCGACGAAGCCGAGGGAGCGGTACAGCCGCTGGCCGGGCGGGTCCGCCATGAGCGTCACGTAGGGATCCGGCGGAGCGGCCTCGCGGATTCTTCCCAGCTGGTCCTCGAGCACGGCCCGACCGAGCCCTCGACGCTGATGCTCCGGGGACGTGGCCATGTCGGCCACATGGAAGTACCAGGTTCCGTCGCCGATCACGCGCCCCATCGCCACGAGCAGCCCCTCGTGCCGCACCGTCGCCCAGGCCCAGCTCGCCTGCACCGCCCCGACCGCCTGCGAGGGCGTGCGCGGGCTCAGGCCGGAGGCGCGCCGCAGCTCCACGTACTCGTCGATGGTGGGCGGCTCGACCGCGAGGTGATAGTTCTCCGGGACGCTCATGCGACGATCTTGGCATCGTCCCCCGATAATCGGGGGATGAGCATCTCCCCCACGCCCCTCGAGGACTCCGCTCGCTGCCCCTGCGGGAGCGGCGACACCGTCGGCGGATGCTGCGGTCCGCTGCTCGCAGGCACGAAGCGCGCCGCCACCGCGGAGGCGCTCATGCGCTCGCGCTTCACCGCCAACGTGGTCCACGACGCCGATCACCTGCTGCGCACCTGGCACCCCCGCACGAGCCCTTCCTACCGGGACCTCGAGTCCTCCTTCGACGACGGCTTCGTGTGGAAGCGGCTGCTGGTCACGGCGACCGAGGCGGGCGGCCCCTTCGACGCCGAGGGGATCGTGGAGTTCACCGCGATCGCCCGCACCCCGGAGGGTCGGAGGGAGCTGCGGGAGCGCTCGAGCTTCGTGCGGGAGGACGGCACGTGGCTGTACATCTCCGGCGAGCTGACGAACGCCCCGGGCTCGCACTGACGACGAACGCCCCGGGCTCGCACTGACGACGGACGCCCCGGGCCCGCGCTGAGGCGGGCCCGGGGCGTCCGGTCGGAGTGGGCGATCAGCGGCCGACGGCCGCGGCCCTCTTCTCCGCGCGCTTCGCGGCGTCCTGCAGGAGCGACGCGAGCTCGCCGGCATAGCGCTCGGCCTCGTCGGTCCCCGGCAGGGTGGACTTCTTCAGGGCCTTCTGGACGTCCTTCGCGGACCGACCGGTCTGCTTGCGGCCCTGCTTGATGGCCTTCGCCGCCTTCTGCCCGCGGGTGGGCTCTCGGCGGGAGGCGGCGACCGCGATCGCGACGCCCGCTCCCAGCACCGCCACGCCGATGACGCCGCCCGCGATGGCCTTCAGGGGCACCGCGGGGGACTTCCCGTCACCGGCGTCGGAGAAACCCTTCAGCGACCCGACGAGCTCGTTCTTCCAGCGCAGCGCTGCATTCTTGGGGTTGACCCGGTCGATCAGCTCGTCGATGTCAGCGGCGAGGTTGTCCTGACGCCGGTAGGCCTCGTCGCGCATGTCGTCCAGGCTCTGCTTCTTGGCCACCATTGCCTCCGTGCGGGGTTGCGGTCTCGGTTGCGGGAATCGTATCGCGAGCGGGGATCAGCCCTGGGTGCGGGCGAGGAAGTCTCCCGCGCCGCCCACGAGCTCGACGTGCCCGGAGGGGACGTCGGCGGTCGCGGCCTTCACGACCTCGGTGGCGAACTCGTCCACCGAGTAGAGCCGGCCGGCGGCCTCGCGCCGCGCCTCGAGGGCGCCCGGCTCGGCACGGTTCAGCAGGGTCGCGGTGACGGTGCCCTCGATCATGTCGCCGGAGACGACGACGAGGGAGACGCCCTTCTCGGCGAGCTCGGGGAGGCGCGCGGTGAGCGCATCCTCGCCGGCGCGCTTGGAACGGGCCACGGCCTCGTACTGCGCCATGGTCTCCACCTCGTTGATGAAGTGCGCCTGGTGGCTCGTCACGAACACGACGCGCGAGCCCTCGCCGAGGTGCTCGAGGCCGGCGGTGAGGGCGTCGTCCTGGGCGTCGCGGTTGAGCTTCATCGCGTAGTCCTCGCCGAGGTCGCTCTCCATGCCGCCCGAGGCGTTCAGGACGAGCAGGTCGAGGCCGCCGAAGGTGTCCACCGCGGCCTGCAGCAGGGAACGGACGCCCGCAGGGTCGGTGAGATCGGCGCCGACGGCGATCGCGTGGCCCCCGGCGGCCTCGATCTCCGCGACGACCTTGTTCGCACGGGGCGCCTTCTGGCGGTAGTTGACGACGACGTTCGCGCCCTGGGCGGCGAGCTGCTTCGCGGTGGAGGCGCCGACACCTCGGGAGGATCCGGTGACGACGGCGGTCTTGCCTGCGAGGGCGCTCATTGCTTCTCCTGTGGGACGGGGACGTGACCCGGGAAGCCTACCGGTTGCGGCTACCCTGGTCCGGCGCGCGAGTGGCGGAATCGGTAGACGCGCTGGATTTAGGTTCCAGTGCCCCAGGGCGTGGGGGTTCGAGTCCCCCCTCGCGCACGCGAGGGGCTGTTCTCGGAGCGCTCCTGGTCGGATTCGCGGATCATGTGCGGATCCCGGGGCCGACACTGCAGCGTTGTGCTCCGATCTCCGCGCAGCCGCGAAGGCGGCCGTCATAGGTACGGGCGACGACGTTCAGGGGCGTCGGCGCGACGGCCTGGACGAGCTCCGCCACGGCGCCGAGGTGTCGAGGGCCTCCCGGGTCGCCCGCAGCCGGTCGCACGCCTCCCCGGCCTCGTGCATCCGGGCGCCCGACCCGTCCTCGATCGAGAGTGCGGCGATGCCCGTTCAGGCGTTCGGGATGATGAAGAAGCCGTCGTCGTGCATGGCCCGGAACCGTCGGCGCCGGCTCTCGACATCGATCACGGATGACCCTCCTGGTCACTGCTGGATGCTGACATCGAGGTGATCCCTCCACCCGTGCCCGGGGGGGGACGGCCTGACGTCCGGCCACCGCACCCGAGCGCCTCCTCAGGACCCCGTGCTCCCGGGGGGGGGCGTGCTCGGGATCAGATCTCGCGAGGAGGTCATCGCGCTGGCGCGGATCCCACGGATCCTCGAGGGCGGAAGGGCCGACGGGACCGCCGATGCGGCGGCCCCGTCGGCCCCGATGCGGAGGGTGATCGCTCAGCCGGCGACGGGCGCGGTCCGCCGCGCCGCGATGCGCTGCCCCGCCTCGTGCGCGCTCGCCGTCGCTGCCTCGTGCTGCGCCGCCCCGGCCTCGGCGAAGCGGTCGAGGGCAGGGTTGATGCCCACCAGGGTGAGCTCGCGCTCGACGACCGTGAGATCCGCGCCCCAGAGGTCCGCGAGGATCGCGCGCATGTAGCCGGTCGCGAAGTCCCAGCCTTCGCGCGGGGTCCCCGCGCCGTAGGAGCCGCCGCGCGTGGAGACCAGCACGGCGGGCTTCCCCTCGAGGATCCGGACGCTTCCGCCCGCGGAGCGGCGGTCGGTGTGGATGAGATCGATCCAGGCCTTCATCTGCGAGGACACGCCATAGTTGTAGAGCGGGGAGTCGACGAGCACAGCATCGGCCGCCTCGATCTCGTCCACGAGCACCGTCGCGAGCACCGTCGCCGCCGCCTGGGCCTCCGTGGGGCCGGACTCCCCGGCGAACGCGGCGGAGACGGCGGCACCCATGGCCTCCGGGGGGATCGGGGTCTCATGGAGGTCCCGGACGGTGACCGTGGCGTCCGGGTGCTGCTCGCGCCAGCGTGTCTCGACGATGTCGCCGAGCTCACGGCTGGCCGAGCGAGGGCCGTTGATGCTGGCGTCGATGCGGAGGAGATGCATGGGAGAGTTCCTCTCGGAGGGCGGGACCTAAGAACTTCAATATTGAAGGACTTCGGCAGAGTAGTACACCCTTGAAGCAGTTGGAGAGGATGGCGTCATGGAGATCACACCGGAGCCGGAGCCGACGGAGCCGCCCTGGCTCGACGAGACCGAGACGCAGACCTGGCTCGCCCTGGCCTCGGTGGTCCTCCGCGGCCTGCGGCCCATCGAACAGGATCTGCGACGGACGAGCGGGCTCACCCTGTTCGAGTACATGGTGCTCAGCCGGCTGTCGATGAGCCCGGATCGCCGCGCCCGGATGAGTGACCTCGCCTTCCTGGCCAACGGCTCCCCCACACGCCTGGCGAACGTGATCACCCGTTTCGAGAGGCAGGGATGGGTGCGCCGCGAGGCCGACGCCACGGACCGCCGCGGCGCGCACGCGATCCTCACCGAGGCCGGGTTCGCCGTGGTCGAGCAGGCGGCGCCCGCGCACGTGCGCTCGGTGCGCGAGCATGCGATCGACCGCCTCGACCCCGAGCAGAGCCGCGCGCTCCGCGCGATCGCCCACACCCTCACCGGAGACTGCTGACCCGGCACGGTCGCCGGCGCCGTGCTTCCGAGCGCGACGGCAGAGCGGCCCCGGACAGCGGTCAGGGCGTGCGATCAGCCTGTCGGCGCAGCCCCTCGAGCAGGAGGTCGAGGCCCGCGAGGAACTGCTCGGTGTCGTCATGGTCCGCGACGACGTCCACGACGTAGTGGGCGAAGGGGTACTCCTCCGGATCGGTGGCGCGCCAGGCGGCGACCTCGCGCTCGAGGTACTCCGGGCCGCTGAGCTCCCCCTCGACGACCTCCCGCGGCAGCTGCTGCCCCAGGTCCGCCGCGATGCCGATGACGAAGCCCACCACCGCCGAGATCGCATGGAAGGTCTCCCGCGGCGCCATGCCGAGGCGCATCACCTCCTGCCCCATGCGCTCGTAGAGCGCCAGGTCGTTGGGCTGCAGGCGCGTATTGCGCAGGAAGTAGGCCGTGATCCAGGGACGGCGCACGATCACCTCGAAGAAGGCGACCGCGAGGGCGCGCAGATCCGCGATCGGGTCGTCGCTGCGCGGGAAGGACTCCACCCGCTCGAGGAGCTCCCCGACGACATGGTCCCCGGCGCGGTCCAGCAGCTCCTCCTTGCTCGAGACGTACCAGTAGATGCTGCCCACGCCGCCGCCCAGTCGCACCGCGAGGGCCCGGAAGGTGAGCGCCCCCTCCCCCGCCTCGTCGAGCAGGGCCACGGCGGCCGTGACGACCGCCTCCATCGAGAGCGAGGCCCGGGCTCGGGGATCCCGCCGCCCGCCGGGGCCAGGGCCAGCGCCGGGACCAGGGCCGGGGCCGACGCCGCCGCGCCCCACGGGGCGGCGCCCACCTGCACCGCGACCGCCGCCGGGACGCTCGGGGCGGCCGCCGCCGCGGCGCGGCGAGGGGCCGGGGGGACGTCGTTCTTCCATCCGCTCATCACATCACACTTGCGCCGGACCGAACGCCGTTCTATCTTCTCGAACTGTGTTCGATTCTCGAACACCGTTCGATCCTTCAGGAGGACACCATGACCACCACCCTCGCGCCCTCGCCGGCGCGCACCTACACCTCGCTGCGGGCGGCCTGGGTGCCGCTCGCGGCCCTCTGTCTCGCCTTCTTCGTCGAGATGGTCGACAACACGCTGCTGACCATCGCCCTGCCCACCATCGGCCGCGACCTCGGCGGCAGCACCACGACCCTGCAGTGGATCACCGGCGCCTACTCCCTCACCTTCGGCGGCCTGCTGCTCACCGCCGGCTCCGTCGCGGACCGCCTGGGTCGCCGCCGCGTGCTGCTCGTGGGCCTCGCCGCCTTCGGCCTCATCAGCCTCGCCGTGCTCGCCGTGAGCACCGGCGGGGAGCTCATCGCCCTGCGCGCGTCCCTCGGCCTCGCCGCCGCGCTCACCGCGCCCATCACGAACTCCCTCGTGTTCCGGCTCTTCGAGGACCCGGCCCTGCGACGCCGCGCCATGACCGTCATGATCGTGGTCGGCATGAGCGGCTTCATCCTCGGACCCGTCCTGGGCGGCACCGCCCTCGCCCACCTGCCCTGGCAGTGGCTGCTGCTGATCAACGCCCCGCTCGCCCTGCTCGCCGTGCTCGGCGTGCTCCGCGGTGTGCCGGCGGACCGCCCCGAGGACCTCACCCGCGACCGTCTCGACCTGCCCGGCGCGCTGCTGAGCATGCTCGCCATCGGCCTCGGCTGCTTCACCCTGACCAGCGGCGTCGAGCACGGCTGGACCAGCGCCCTCACCCTCGGCTGCGCGATCGGTGCCCTCGCCGCGCTCGCGGCGTTCCTCGTCCACGAGCGGCGCACCGCCTCCCCCATGCTCGACCTCTCCCTGCTGGGGCGGCCGACGATCCGCGGCGCGGCCCTCGCGCAGATGGGCTCCTCCCTCGCCATGGCCGGCATCATGTTCGGTCTGATCCTGCACTTCCAGTACGCGAACGGCTGGAGCCCGCTCGTCGCCGGACTCGCGAACCTCCCGATGATCCTCACGATGATCGGTGCGACGCCCGTCTCCGAGGCGCTGCTCTCCCGCCTCGGCCACCGCATGGCGTGCCTCGTGGGTGCCGGGCTGCTGGCCCTCGGGCTCGCGGGCATGGCCCTCGCCGTGAGCCACGGCTACCTCGCGATCGCCGCGGCCATGATCGTGCTCACCCTCGGGATGCGCACCGTGATGACCATCTGCGCCGTCGCCCTCGTCGAGGCGATGCCGGAGAACCGCACCTCGCTCGGCGCGGCCCTGAACGACACCGCCCAGGAGCTCGGGACGAGCATCGGCACCGCCCTCGTGGGCACGCTCATCGCCGTCCTCGTCGCCTCCGTGCTGCCCGCCGGCACGTGGGACACGGCGCTCGTCACGCTCTTCCACCACGGCGAGGCGATCACCTACGGCGCGCTCGCGGTGGTCGTGGGACTGCTCGCCGGATGGGGCGCGCTCACCCTCACCGACTCGCGCACGGCCGAGGCCCACTGACCCTGCCCCACCCCACGAGCGGCACGCCGATCGGCGCGCCGACCACCGGCGGTACGCTGGCGGGCGTGCCCCGCGACCGCGGCCACGCCCCGACCTCGAGGAGATCCCCGATGACCCTGTTCGGTCTCGTCCGCCACGGCCAGACGGAGTACAACCGGCAGGACCTCTTCCAGGGATCCAGCGACGTGCCGCTGAACGAGACGGGGCGCGAGCAGGCCCACGTCGCGCTCGACACCGTCCCCCCGGTCGACTGGGACCTCGCGATGTCCTCCTCCCTCTCCCGGGCGGAGGAGACCGCGCGGATCATCGCGGAGGACCACGACATCCCCTTCGCGGGCACCGAGCCGCGGCTCGTGGAGATCGACTGGGGCGCCGCGGAGGGCAACCCCGTGGCCGAGATGGAGGAGCGCTACCCCGGCCGCGCCTTCCCCGGCCGCGAGACCACCCAGTCCGTCGTGGACCGCGCCGCCGAGGCGCTCGAGGACCTCGCCGAGCAGCACCCCGGGAAGAACGTCCTGATCGTCGCCCACGGCACGCTCATCCGCCTCCTGCTCTCCGGCGTCACCGGCGAGCACCTGCCCTCGATCCCGAACGGGACCCTCTCCCTCATCGAGGTCGAGGGCGAGACCTGGCGGGTGCGCATGGTCGCCGGTGACGAGGTCGCGTTCCCGGCCGTGACCGTGCCGCGCGACCGCTCCCCCCGCTTCGCCCTCGAGGACCACCACCTGCGCCCGCAGGGCCTCGAGCCCGCCCGCGACTGACGCGGGCCCGCCCCACCGGCGG
Organism: Brachybacterium sp. NBEC-018; assembly: GCF_024860185.1. Classification (NCBI taxonomy): domain Bacteria; kingdom Bacillati; phylum Actinomycetota; class Actinomycetes; order Micrococcales; family Dermabacteraceae; genus Brachybacterium; species Brachybacterium sp. NBEC-018. The sequence goes on along the minus strand of NZ_CP100650.1, from coordinate 2,129,198 downwards.
CACCGGCCGCCGGGACCGATCCGTCGACATCACCCGAGGAGACACCGTGAACCGCACCGCCGTCGACGCCGAGGGAGCCTGGTTCGAGCCGGAGCGCATCACCGAGCTGCGCCGCCTCCTGCCGATCCCCTACGTGGACGTCGTGCCCGTGCGCACCGACGTGGACGGGACCGTCACCGACGTGGGCCTGCTCCTGCGCGCCTCCGGCAGCGGTCGGATCGTGCGCACGATCATCTCCGGCCGCGTGCTCGTCCACGAGACCCTGCGCGAGGCGATCGCTCGTCACGTCGAGAAGGACCTCGGGCCGATGGCCATGCCGCGGATCCCCGCGTCCCCGACGCCCTTCACCGTCGCCGAGTACTTCCCCACCCCGGGGCAGTCCCTGTTCACCGACCCGCGGCAGCACGCGATCTCCCTCGCCTACCTCGTCCCGATCGGCGGGGAGACCGAGCCGCAGGAGGACGCCCTCGAGCTGGCCTGGCTGCCCGTGCAGGAGCTCCTGGACTCCACGATCCTCGACGAGATGGAGGGCGGGCACGACATCGTCGTGCGCCGCGCCCTCGCGCACGCCGGGGTGATCTGAGCCCTCGCACCGCCGCGCGCACGCCACGGGACGGAGCAGGCCCCCGGGGACGTCCCCGGGGGCCTGCTGCCTGCGACGGTCAATCGTGTCGGGAGGGTCAGCCCTCGAGCAGCTCCGCGACGTGCCCGGCGATCGCGCGGAACGCCTTCCCGCGGTGCGAGATCGCGTCCTTCTCCGCCGCAGTGAGCTCCGCGGAGGTGCGGGTCTCCCCGTCGGGCACGAAGAGCGGGTCGTAGCCGAAGCCGCCCTCCCCGCGCCCCTCGGTGAGCAGGCGGCCGGTCATCTCCCCGCGCAGGACCACCTCGCGGCCGTCCGGGGAGACGAGCGCCGCGGCGCACACGAAGCGGGCGCCGCGGTGGGCGCCCTCGATGTCGGAGAGCTGGGCGAGCAGCAGGGCGTTGTTCGCCGCGTCGTCCCCGTGCCGGCCGCTCCAGCGGGCGGAGAAGATCCCCGGGGACCCGCCGAGCACGTCCACGGCGAGACCGGAGTCGTCGGCCACGGCGAGCAGTCCCGTCGCCGACGCCGCGGCCCGGGCCTTGATCAGGGCGTTGCCCTCGAAGGTCACCTGGTCCTCGACGACGTCCGGCAGCGCGATGCCCGCGGAGGAGACCACCTGCTCCGGGGCGAGCGAGGGCACGGCGTCGGCGAGGATCCGCCGCAGCTCCTCGAGCTTGCCCGTGTTGTGCGAGGCGAGGACGACGCGTGCTCCGTCAAGGATGGAGGGCTTGCTCATCGCTGCTCCGCCAGCACCTCGCGCTGGATCCGCGCGAGGTCCGCGCATCCGCCTTCGGCGAGATCCAGCAGCTGCGTCAGCTCGGCGCGGGAGAAGGGGGCGCCCTCGGCGGTCCCCTGGACCTCGACGAGGCCGCCGCTGCCGGTGACGACGACGTTCATGTCGGTGTCCGCGGCGACGTCCTCGCGGTACTCGAGGTCCAGCAGTGGGCGGCCGTCGACGATGCCCACGCTGATCGCGGAGACGGAGTCGGTGAGGACCTCGGCGGTCGCGGAGAGCGAGGTGTGGCGGCGTCCCCAGGTGATCGCGTCCGCGAGGGCGACGTAGGCGCCGGTGATCGCGGCGGTGCGGGTGCCGCCGTCGGCCTGGAGCACGTCGCAGTCGAGCTGGATCGTGTTCTCCCCGAGCACGTCGAGGTCGATGACGGCGCGCAGCGAGCGGCCGATCAGGCGGGAGATCTCATGGGTGCGCCCGCCGATCTTGCCCTTCACGCTCTCGCGCTGCGAGCGGGAGTCGGTCGCGCGCGGCAGCATCGCGTACTCGGCGGTGACCCAGCCGGAGCCGGAGCCCTTCTTCCAGCGCGGGACGCCCTCGGTGAAGGAGGCGGCGCACAGCACCCGGGTGCGGCCGAACTCCACGAGCGCGCTGCCCTCCGCGTGGTCGAGCCAGCCGCGCGTGATGCGCACCTCGCGGAGCTGCTCGGGGGTGCGTCCGTCGACGCGCGGGGCGGAGGTGGCGGGGGTGGTCATCGGGGGGATGCTCCTCGGGGTCGTTCAGCGGGACAGTTCGAGGATATCCATCGGGGCGACGAGGCGGACAGGGCCGTCGAAGACCTCGCGGGCCTCCGCGAGCGGGACGGCCGGGTCGGTCCAGGCCGGCACGTGGGTGAGCGCGAGGGAGCGCACGCGCGCCTGCTCCGCGATCAGCCCCGCGCGGCGGCCGGTGAGGTGCACGCCCGTGAAGCGGTCGTCGCGGCCCTCGATGTAGCCGGCCTCGCAGAGGAAGAGGTCCGCGTCGGCGGCGAGGTCCAGCAGCGCCGGGCAGGTGTCCGTGTCCCCCGAGTAGGCGAGCACCTGGTCGCCGCTGGTGACGCGGAAGCCGTAGGCCTCCACGGGGTGCAGCACGGCGCGCACCTCGATGCGCAGCGGACCGATCTCGAGGAGCTGGCCGTCCTCGATCGCGCCGTAGGCGAAGGGCACGCGGTCCACGCCGTCGGGGACGTGGCCGTCGCGGCTGAGCACGGCCGCGAGGCGGTCCGGCAGGGCGGCGGGGCCGTGCACGGGGAGCTGGGGCAGGTCCGTGCGCTCGTGGTACGCCCAGAACACCTCGAGACCGGTGACGTCGAGGAAGTGGTCCGGGTGCAGGTGGGAGACGATCACCGCGTCGAGCTCGGTGGGGTCGATCGCGGACTGCAGGGGCCCGAAGGCGCCCGAGCCGAGGTCCAGGAGCACGCGCCAGGTGCGGCCCCCGGCGTCGGTCTCCTCGAGCAGGTAGCTCGAGGCGGCGCTGTCGGGGCCGGCGAAGCTGCCGCTGCAGCCGATCACGCGGATCCTCATGGCACCACCACCGGGAGGGTCGTCGTCATCGTCACGGCCGGGCCCAGGAAGCGGCGCGAGAGGCGTGCGAACATCGACGGCCCGCCGAGGCCGTCCGCGGTCTCCGCGAAGACGTGCTGCGGGGGCCGCGCGTCGGTGCGCTGGATGCCGGCGGCGCGCAGCTGCCGGTACACGTCCAGGGCGGTCTCCTCCGCGGAGGAGACGAGCGTGACCTCGGGGCCCATGACGAGCCGGATCGGTCCGGCGAGCATCGGGTAGTGCGTGCAGCCGAGCACCAGCGTGTCCACGCCGGCGGCCTTGACCGGGGCGAGGTACTCCTCGGCGACCTCGACGACCTCGTCGCCGCTGATCTCGCCGCGCTCCACGAACTCGACGAAGCGGGGGCAGGCGGCGGAGGTGATCTCGAGGGCGGGGGCGGCGGCGAAGGCGTCGTCGTAGGCGCGGGAGGAGACGGTCGCGCGGGTGCCGATGATGCCGACCTTGCCGTTGCGGGTCGCGGCGACGGCGCGCCGCACGGCCGGCTGGATGACCTCGACGACGGGCACGTCGTAGCGCTCGCGGGCGTCGCGGAGCACGGCGGCGCTCGCGGTGTTGCAGGCGATGACGAGCATCTTCACGTCCCGCTCCACGAGCGAGTCCATGATGTCCAGGGCGAGCGCGCGGACCTCCGCGATGGGGCGGGGCCCGTAGGGCGTGTGGGCGGTGTCCCCGATGTAGAGGATCTCCTCGCCGGGCAGCTGGTCGAGGATGGCGCGGGCGACGGTCAGCCCGCCCACGCCGGAGTCGAAGACGCCGATCGGCGCGCTGCCGGAGGCCGGGCCGTGCTCGCCCGGACCGCTCGTCCCCACCACGCTGTCCATCCCAGAAGGCTAGGGCGCGCGCGCCGCACGAGCAGTGACGGCGCGCTCAGTGGGGCGAGGGTCACAGCGCCGCGCCCGCCGCGCGAGGGGCGTCGGAGCACGACGGCGCGGGAGGGCCGACGGGGATCAGTCGAGGGCGCGCAGGAGCGACTCCTGCAGCCAGGAGAGCAGCTCGTAGACCGCGATGACGACCTCGGAGCCGACGTGCTCGTCGTCCTCCGGGGAGGCGCCCTCGACGCGCTCCCCGATCTGCTGGAGCATCCGCACGGTGTCGAAGTCGCCGTCCCGCTCGAGACCCAGACGGTCCGCGAGCACGATCCGCACGTCGTTCAGGGCGCGCAGGACGACGACCGCCTGCTCCTCGTCGATCACCACCTCGCCGTGCCCGGGACCGGAGCCGTCGAGGATCGACATGACGGTGCGCAGGTCCGCGAGCTTCGCCTCGGCGAGGTCCTGCTGGCCGAGCCGCCGGTACTCCGCGGCCAGCTCCGGGTCCTCGCTCGCGGCGGGGAACAGGCGCCGCACGGCGCTGTCGGAGGGCTCGCGCGCCTCCCGTGTCGCGAACTCCGCCTCGAGCCGCTGGAGGGGGTCCTCGCTGCGCGCGGCGCGGCGGAGGGAGCCGTTCCCGGTCTCGATGCCGAGGTCGGTGCGGATGAGCTCGGCGGTCTCCTGCGCGACCTGCGCGAGGATCGCCTTCTCCTCACCGTCGAGGCGGCAGGCGAGGGTCGAGTCGGGTCGCCGGCGGAACGCGTGGGCCATTCAGTCCTCCCCCGCCCGCTCGAGCGTGGCGCGCAGGCCGTAGGAGTGCATCGCCTGCACGTCCGTCTCCATCCGCTCGCGGGACCCGCGGGACACGATCGCCCGGCCCTCCTCGTGCACCTGCGTCATCAGCGCCTCGGCGATCGGGCGCGAGTAGGCGAAGTGGCGGCGGAACACGTAGACGACGTAGCTCATGAGGTTCACGGGGTCGTTGTGCACCGCGGTCGCCCAGGGGCCCTCCGCGGTCGGCCGCTCGTGCGGGGTCAGGTCGGTCGCGGCGCCCGGCGCGGATCGGGGCTGCGACAGCACGGCGGGCATGACATCTCCTGACGGGACGGGGGAAGGCAGGGGCGATTCTACGTGGCGCGCCTGCGTCGGAGGCGGCCGTACACATTACGGTGGGACCGTGACCTCCTCCCTGCTCACCGACCTGTACGAGCTGACGATGCTCCGCGCCGCCCGCGAGGCGGGCACCGCGGAGCGCGCCTGCGTGTTCGAGGTCTTCACCCGCTCCCTCCCCGAGGGCCGTCGCTACGGCGTGCTCGCGGGCACGGACCGGGTGCTGCGCGCGATCGCCGACTTCCGCTTCGACGAGGCGGACCTCCGCTACCTGCGGCGCACCGGCGTGCTCGACGAGGACACCCTCGCCTTCCTCGCCGACTACCGCTTCACGGGCGACGTGCACGGCTACGCCGAGGGCGAGCTGTTCTTCGAGGGCTCCCCCGTCCTCCGCATCGAGGGCACCTTCGCGGACGCCGTCATGCTCGAGACCGTCGTGCTCTCGATCCTCAACCACGACTCCGGCGTCGCCTCCGCGGGATCGCGGATGATCACCGCCGCCCGCGGCCGTCCCTGCATCGAGATGGGCGGGCGCCGCGTCCACGAGGACGCCGCGATCGCCGCCGCCCGCGCCGCCTATCTCGTGGGCTTCGCCTCGACCTCGAACCTCGCCGCGGGGGCCCACTACCGGATCCCCGTCGCGGGGACCTCCGCGCACGCCTTCACCCTGCTCTTCGACACCGAGGAGGAGGCCTTCCGCGCGCAGATCGCGTCCCAGGGCGCGGGGACGACGGTGCTCGTGGACACCTACGACGTCGAGCAGGCCGTCCGCACCGCCGTCGGCATCGCCGGGCCGGGGCTGGGCGCCGTGCGCCTGGACTCGGGCGACCTCGGAGCGCAGGCGCGGGAGGTCCGCGCGCTGCTGGACTCCCTCGGCGCGACGTCGACCCGCATCACCGCGACGAGCGACCTGGACGAGCACCGGCTCGACGAGCTCGCCGACGCCCCGATCGACGGCTACGGGATCGGCACGCGGCTCGTCACCGGGGGCGGCCACCCCGCTCCCGGCTTCGTCTTCAAGCTCGTCGAGCGCGAGGGTGCCGACGGCGCCATGCACCCGGTCGGCAAGCGCTCCGCGGACAAGCAGACCCTCGGCGCCGGCAAGAGCGCCTACCGGCTCCTCGTGGGCGATCGTGCGCGGGCCGAGCTCGTGCTCCCCGGCGAGGCGGAGGTCGCGGAGTTCGAGCGGGAGCTCACCGCGCAGCTGCTCGCGTCGCAGGCCCCCGCGGAGTGGGCGCGCACGCGGCTGCGGCCGCTGCAGGTGCCGCTGCTCCAGGGCGGGCACCGGGTCTGGGACCTCTCCCCCGTCGAGGCGCTCGAGCATGGGCGGGAGCGGCACGCCTCCTCGCTCGCGGAGCTCTGCCTGCGCCCGGAGGACGGCCCCGACGGGCCGATCGCGATCCCGACCCTGACCGACGGCGCCCAGGCCGCCCGCGCCCTGGGCTGACGGCAGCCCCGGGGCCGACGGCGGCCCGGCATCGAGCCCGACCCGGCCCTGCTGGTCCGGTCCGCCCGGGGACTACTTCCGACCCACGAACCAGCCGCGCAGCAGGTCGATCCGCGCCTGGATCTGCTCCGCGCTCGCCTGGGCGACGGCGGGGCCGCCGGTGCGGGAGCGCAGCGAGCTGTGCACCGAGCCGTGGGGCGTGCCGGACTTGCGGGACCAGGCGCCCACGAGCGAGCTGAGCTCCTTGCGCAGCTCCATCAGCCGGCGGTGGTCCACGACCGGCACCTGCCGCTCCTCGGGGCGGGAGCCGCCCGCGCGCCGCAGCCGCTCCTGCTGATCCGCCTGGTGCTGCTGGAGGACGGTGCGCATCTGGTCCGCGTCCAGCAGGCCCGGGATCCCCAGGAAGTCCTGCTCGTCCTCGCTGCCCTCGACGCCGCCGGAGCCGTACTCGCCGCCGTCGAACAGCACGCGGTCGAAGGACGCCTTCGACTCGAGCGCCTCGAAGGACATCTCGAGCTGGTCGGAGGCCTGCTCGGGCCGGTTCGCCTGCTCGATGAGGGACTCGTCGAGGCCGGTCTCCGCGTCGCCCTCCGCGGGACGACGGTCCAGCACGTGGTCCCGCTCGGCCTCCATCGCGGCGGCGTGGGCCATGAGGATCGGCACCGTGGGCAGGAAGACGCTCGCGGTCTCGCCGCGGGTCCGCGAGCGCACGAAGCGCCCCACGGCCTGGGCGAAGAACATCGGCGTCGCGGTCGAGGTCGCGTAGACGCCCACGGAGAGCCGCGGCACGTCGACACCCTCGGAGACCATGCGGACGGCGACCATCCAGCGGTCCTTCGAGGCGGAGAACGCCTCGATCCGGGCGCCCGCGCCGGCGTCGTCGGAGAGCACCACGGTGGGCTGCTCGCCGGTGATGTCGTGCAGGGTCGCGGCGTACGCGCGGGCAGCCTTCTGGTCCGTCGCGATGACGAGGCCGCCGGCATCGGCCACGTGCCGGCGCACCTCGGTGAGGCGGCGGTCGGCGGCGGCGAGCACCGTCTGGATCCAGTCGCCCTTGGGGTCGAGCGCGGTGCGCCAGGCCTGCTGGGTGATGTCCTTCGTCTCGAGCGCACCGAGCTGCGCGGAGACCTCGTCGCCCGTTTTCGTGCGCCAGTGCATGCGCCCGGAGTAGGTCATGAACAGCACGGGGCGCACGACGTGGTCCTTGAGCGCCTCGCCGTAGCCGTAGGTGTAATCCGCCTTCGAGCGCAGGAAGCCCTCGCCGTCCTCCTCGTAGGTGACGAAGGGGATCTGCGAGTCGTCGGAGCGGAACGGCGTTCCCGTGAGCGAGAGCCGCCGCACGGCCGGGTCGAAGGCGTCGCGCACGCCGTCGCCCCAGGTGCGGGAGTCGCCCGCGTGGTGGATCTCGTCGAGGATCACGAGGGTGCGGTCCGCCTCGGTGCGTGCCCGGTGCAGCGCCGGATGCATGCCCACCTGCGCATAGGTGAGCGCGACGCCCTGGTAGTGGGCGCCGTGGCGGCCCTGGGCGTTCGAGAAGTTCGGGTCCAGGGAGATGCCCACGCGGGCGGCGGCGTCGGCCCACTGGGTCTTGAGGTGCTCGGTCGGGGCGACCACCGTGATCCGGCGGACGGTCCCCTCCTGCAGCAGGCCGGCGGCGATCTGCAGGGCGAAGGTCGTCTTGCCGGCGCCGGGCGTCGCGACCGCCATGAAGTCCTTGGGGGACCTGCTGCGGTAGAGCTCGAGGGCCTCCGCCTGCCAGGCGCGGAGCTTGGTGGCGGTGCCCCACGCGGCACGCTCGGGGTAGGCCGGGGACAGCGATCGCGCGGCCGCCTCGGAGGGGTGGCGCGGGTCGCTCGCGGAGAAGAGGGAAGGAGTCGTCACAACGCCGTCCACCGTACCGCCGCGGGCCGACGATCCCCCTGCAGGGACGATGTGAGGAAGTCGCCCCGGCGCGTCGTCACGGACGCGGGCCCGCACCCGCCCCGGAGGGGACGGGCACGGGCCCGCGGGGCCGGTGCGAGGGTCAGCGGCGGCCGCCGAAGAAGCCGCGGAAGCCGCCTCCCTTCCCCCCGCCCTTGCCGCCCTTGCCGTCGCCGCCGTCGGCGGGCTCGCGCAGGCCCTCGTAGATCTCCTTGCACTCCGGGCAGACCGGGTACTTGTTCGGGTCGCGGCCGGGCACCCACACCTTGCCGCAGAGGGCGATCACGGGCGTGCCGTCGAGGGCCGCCTGGGTGATCTTGTCCTTGCGCACGTAGTGGGCGAAGCGGTCGTGGTCGCCGCCGTCGGTCTCCTGCTCCTGGGCCTGCTTCTGGCGGTCGAGCACGGCCGTCGAGCCGGAGCCCGGCTGGTCGGCGTAGGGGTCGGTGCGCGACGGGTCGGAGGTGGAGGACATGACGGCTCCCTGGGGCGATGGCGCGGGCGGACCCCCCGAGCCTAGCGGCCCCGCCTCCGCGCTGTCAGGGAGCGGCGGTGGGACGATGCGGGGCATGAGCACCGGGACGGACCTGCCCCCGACGATCCCCGCGCGAGCGGCGGCGTTCCTCTCCCGCGTCCCCGCCGAGGTGCGCCGCTCCGGCGGCTCCCCCGCCGCGCGGATCGCGGTCGCGGCGCTCGCCCTCGTCCTCAACATCGGCTTCTTCCTCCCCTCGCTGCCCGAGGGCACCCCCGGCGTGGGCGTCCCGGGGATGGACAAGCTCTGGCATCTGCTCGTCATGGCGCTCACCGTATGGGCGATCGGCCGCCTGCTCGCCCCGCTCCGACGCTTCCCGATCGGCTGGGTCGCGATCGGCGTGGTCCTCGAGGCGGCGCTCGTGGAGCTCCTGCAGGGGGCGCTCATGCCCGGGCGCTCCGCCGATCCGCTCGACCTCCTCGCCGGGGTGATCGGCGTGGGCGGCGGCGTGGCCGTCTGGTCCCTCGAGCGGCGACGGGCGCGGGGACGGCGACGGGCCGCCGAGGACGAGCCGGAGCTCGCCGTCGACGGCCCGCAGGCCTGATCCGGGTCACGCCCGGTGCGCGGTCAGCGGCCGTGCACGCTCACCGTTCGAGGACGATCTCGTCCGCGTAGACCGGACGCATGGCGCCCGTGATCGTGTCCACCGTGCCGGCCTCCTCGCGGGCGACCTCCTCGACCGCGCTCGCGACCGCCTTGGTCACCCCGTCGTGGAAGACGCTCGGGACGATGTACGTGGGGTTCAGCTCCTCGGCGGAGACGACATCGGCGAGGGCCTTCGCCGCGGCGAGCAGCATCCGGTCGCTGACCTTCGTCGCGTGCGCGTCCAGGAGCCCGCGGAACACGCCCGGGAAGGCGAGCACGTTGTTGATCTGGTTGGCGAAGTCGCTGCGGCCGGTCGCGACGACCTCCGCGTGCTTGGCGGCCTCCGCCGGGTCGATCTCCGGGGTCGGGTTCGCCATCGCGAACACGATCGAGCGCTCCGCCATCGTGGCGACGTCCTCGGCCGAGAGGATGTTGCCGGCGCTCACGCCGATGAAGACGTCCGCGTCGCGGATCGCGTCGGAGAGCGTGCCCGTGAGCTCGCGGGGGTTGGTGACCTCCGCGATCCACGGCAGGCGGCCCTCGAGCTGCTCTCGCCGCTCGTGGACGATCCCGTGGATGTCCGTGACGACGACGTCCCGGGCGCCCGCGGCGCGCAGCAGGCGCAGGATCGCGGTGCCCGCGGCGCCCGCGCCGGAGAGCACGATGCGGGCGGTCGCGATGTCCTTCTCGACGACGCGCAGGGCGTTGCGCAGCGCGGCCACGACCACGATCGCGGTGCCGTGCTGGTCGTCGTGGAAGACGGGGATGTCGAGCTCCGCGCGCAGGCGGTCCTCGATCTCGAAGCAGCGCGGGGCGGAGATGTCCTCGAGGTTGATGCCCGCGAAGACCGGGGCGATCGCCTTGACGTGGGAGACGATCTCGTCCACCGAGTGGGCGTCCAGGCAGATCGGGAAGGCGTCGATGTTCGCGAAGCGCTTGAAGAGGGCGGCCTTGCCCTCCATGACCGGCATCGCGGCGAGCGGGCCGAGGTCGCCCAGGCCCAGGATCGCGGAGCCGTCGGAGACGACCGCCACGGTGTTGCGCTTGATGGTGAGGCGACGGGCGTCCTCGGGGTTCTCCGCGATGGCCTTGACCACGCGGGCCACGCCCGGGGTGTAGATCATCGAGAGGTCGTCGCGGTGACGGATCGGCAGCTTCGACTCGACGGTGAGCTTTCCGCCCAGGTGGGCGAGGAAGGTGCGATCGGAGACCTTGCCGAGCTCCACCCCGGAGAGGTCCTTGAGGGACTCCACGACCTGCATCGCATGGTCGTGGCCGGCGGTGAGCACGGTGATGTCCGCGCGCATGCGCTCGGGCCCCGAGGCGGAGACGTCCAGCGCGGTGACCGTGGCCCCGCCCTGCTCGAGGCGACTGGTGATGTCGCTGACCGCGGCGGAGCGGGCCTCGAACTCGAGGCGGATCGTGATGGAGTAGCTGACAGACGGCGACGGTGACATGAGGCACAGCCTAACGAGCGCGGGGCGGTGGCGAGCACCGCCCCGGCGGGTTCGTCAGTCGGTGTACGGATCGACCTCGGCCTGGTAGCGGTCCCAGATCGCCGCGGCGGCCTCGGCCTGCTCCTGGTAGCGCTCGGGGAAGGCGCTGGCCTGCACGGCCTGCGCGGCGCTGCCCACGTCCCAGCTCTCGTAGTCGGGGGCCACGTCGAGCAGGCCGGGGGCCTCCGAGTGGTCGCCGAGGCCGAGGAAGGCGTCGATCGCGCGCTTCTTGTGGCGGACCTGCTTCGCGGTGCCCCACCCCATCGAGGGACGCTGCTGGAACATGCCGCCGGAGTCGAGGTCGACGGCCGGCTCGTAGTTGTACAGCCACGCCTCGACGATCGCGGTCGCGAGGACGATCTGGGCGCCGTGGGCGCTGATGCCGTGGCCCTTGCACACCGCGATGACGAAGCGCGCGTTGTCGGTCTGCCAGTCGTCCATGTCGTCCAGCGCGAAGAACTCGCGGTTCTCGGCGCGCGTCAGGAACTCCTCGGTCCACTCGTCGGAGGCCTCGGCGGGGGCCGACGGGGCGGCGATCGCGGTCGCGGCGAACGTGGGGACGGAGACGGCGGCGAGGCCCAGCGGGGCGGCGCGGAGCAGGTGGCGGCGGGAGACGGTCATACGGGAGAGCACCTTCGGGCGGGGCGCCCCGGAGGACGCGGTCGGATGCGCGGCCGGGGACCCGGCGGCGGACCGGGGCTGTGGGCCAGGAGATGGGCCGACCGCGCCCCGGTGGGAGCCCGATCGACGGTACGGACCGCTCGCAGCGCTGTGAACAGGGGTTTCGCGGATCACATCGGGAATGTCCGCCTCGCCGGAGTGCCGTTTTGCCGGCGCATGACGATCCTTGACCGTCCTTGACGGCGTTTCGGACACCTGCCTGCCAGGGCATCGTCGCCGGTGACCGCCCGGGAACCGGGCGCGACCGGGGCCGGAGCCGCTCCGCAGCGCACGAGACGAGGATCCGACGGCAAAAGTTCGACCACCGGGCGCGTCCCGTGAGCGCGAGCACGCTCCGACGGCCCCGGGATGTGCGCCCGACCACGTGGACGGCACCGTTCGGAGCGCCGCCGCGCCGTCCTCAGAGCGCGGCGATGGCGCTGCGGATCCGCTTGTCGGAGACGGTCATCGCGGTGCCGAGGGTCTGGGCGAACAGGCTCACCCGGTACTCCTCGAGCATCCGGTCGATCTCGAGCACGTCGGCCTCGCGGCGGCGGCGCGGAGAGAGGCGGCCGCGCACGGCGTGCCAGTGCTCCTCGGCCATCCGCAGCTGCCCGTCGAGCTGCTCGTCGCGGCGCGGGTTCTCGGCGAGCTTCTGCAGCCGCAGTCGATCCGCCTCGAGGTAGCGGCGCAGGTCGCCCAGGCGCTCCACGCCGGTCCGGGAGACGAAGCCGTCCCCCAGCAGCGAGGCGGCGTGCTCGCGCACCCGCGTGAGCTGGCCGAGCACCGACAGCGAGGGCACCCGGGAGAGCTCCTTCTGGAGCTTCCCGTTCACCGCGAGCGCGGCGGCGGCGTCCTTCACCGCCCGGGCGGCGAGCTCGTCGTGCCGGGCGCGGACCTCGGCGACGAGCGCGTCGAAGGCGGCGCGCTCGCGCACGTCCCCCTCCCCCACGAGCGCCGAGGTCGCCGCGCGGGAGGCGTCCTCGAGCAGCGCGGCGGTGCTCGCGTACGGGGAGCCGGCGACGGCGAGCTTGGTGGGGTTCGGGAGGGCGTTCAGCACGCCCTGGAGATCCGTGCCGACGGCCCGGTCCACGAGCGCGATGACGCCCTCGCGGTGGGCGAGGGCCTGCTCGTCCGCGGTCGCGAGCACGGCGAGGTCCACGCGCTGCAGGCGACCGTCCTCCCCGCGCCGGGCGACGAGCGCCGGATAGCCGGTGACGGTGAGCCCACCCGTGCGCGAGACGTGCGTGCGGGGCACCCCGGCCTCGGGGAAGGTGGGCAGGTCGGTGCGGGCGAGGTCGTCGCCCTGGGTCGAGACGGTCGTGTCGATCCGGGCCTTGAGCTGTGTCTTGAGCGCCGCGAGGTCGTCCCCGGCGCCGATCTGGCGACCCTTCGCGTCCACGACCCGGAAGTGCATGCGCAGGTGCGGCGGCAGCTTCGCCGTGTCGAACTCGGGGCCGTAGAGACCGAGGTCGTCGGGCACGCCGGGCAGGCCCACGAGCTCGTCGGCGACCGCCTCGAGGAACGGCTCACCGGCGTCGGGGTCGTCGTCGTGGAGGGTCGCGGCGACCGTCCTCGCCCGCTCCGGGGCGGGCACGAGGTGGCGGCGGATGGGCTTGGGCAGGGAGCGGATCAGCTCGGTGACGAGCTCCTCGCGCATGCCCGGCACGAGCCAGTCGAAGCCGCGCGGCTCGAGCCGGTTGAGCACGGCGAGCGGCACGGTCGCGGTGACGCCGTCGGCGCCCTTCGCGCCGACCTCGCCGAAGGAGTAGCTGAGCGGGAGGGTGAGGTCCCCCTGCACCCAGACGTCGGGGAACTCGGCGAGCAGGGTCTCGGCGACGTCGTCCTCCGCCGCGAGCAGGTCCTTCTGGGTGAGGGTGAGCAGGTCCGGCGTCTCGTGGCGCTGCTTCTTCCACCAGGAGTCGAAGTGCCGGCCGGAGACGACCTCGCGAGGGATCCGGGCGTCGTAGAAGCCGAACACCTGCTCGTCGGAGACCAGCAGGTCCCGCCGGCGGGTCTTCGCCTCGAGCTCCTCGAGCTCGGCGACGAGCGCCCGGTTGTCGCGGAAGAAGTGGTGGCGGGTGCGCCAGTCCCCCTCGACCAGGGCGTTCTGCAGGAAGATGTCGCGCGCGGCCTCGGGGTCCACGCGGCCGTAGCCGACGACCCTGTCCGCGACGAGCGGCACGCCGTAGAGCGTGACCTTCTCGTGGGCCATGGCGCTCGCCTGCTTCGAGGACCAGTGCGGGGCGGAGTAGGAGCGCTTGAGCACGTGCGCGCCGACCTCCTCCGCCCAGGCGGCGTCGATGCGGGCGGCCGTGCGCCCCCACAGCCGGGACGTCTCCACGAGCTCGGCGACCATGACCAGCTCGGGCCGCTTCTTGGCGAGGGCGGAGCCGGGCCACAGGGCGAAGCGGGCGCCGCGGGCGCCGGAGTACTCGCGGGTGCGGTCGTCGTAGAGGCCGACGTGGCTGAGCAGCCCGGCGAGCAGCGACTGGTGGATCGCGGCCGGGGAGGCCGGGGTGTCGTTCGCGGAGAGCCCGGCGTCCTTGGCCATGTCCCGCAGCTGGGCGTGCAGGTCCCACCACTCGCGTATCCGCAGGTAGTGGAGGAACTCCTGGCGCACCTCGCGCCGGAAGGCGGAGGAGGAGAGCTCGTCGCGGCGCTCCTTGAGGTGGTTCCAGAGGTTCAGCAGGGCGAGGAAGTCGCTCGTCTCGTCCTCGAAGCGCTTGTGCTTCTCCCGGGCCTGCTGCTCCTGGCCGAGCGGCCGCTCCCGCGGGTCCTGGATGGAGAGGGCGGCGACGATGACGAGGGCCTCGCGCAGGGCTCCCAGGCGGTCCGCCTCGATGAGCATGCGCGCCATCCGCGGGTCCAGCGGGAAGCGGGCGAGGGTGCGGCCCACGCGGGTGAGACGGCGGCCGCCCGGCGAGCGCGGATCGTCCTCGATCGCGCCGAGCTCCTCGAGCAGGCGCACGCCGTCGATGATCGCGCGGCTCGCGGGCGGCTCGACGAAGGGGAAGGACTCGACGTCGCCGAGCCCCAGCGAGGTCATGAGCAGCACGACCGAGGCGAGGGAGGTGCGCAGGATCTCCGGCTCGGTGAACTCGGGGCGGCCCTCGAAGTCCTCCTCGGAGTACAGGCGCACGGCGATGCCGGCGTGGGTGCGGCCGGAGCGGCCCGAGCGCTGGTTCGCGCTCGCCTGCGAGACGGGCTCGATGGGCAGGCGCTGGACCTTGGTGCGCTGGGAGTAGCGGGAGATGCGGGCGAGGCCCGAGTCGATGACATAGGTGATGCCGGGGACCGTCAGCGAGGTCTCGGCGACGTTCGTGGAGAGGATGACGCGGCGGTAGGTGCCCGCGGCGGGCGGCGAGAAGATCTTTTGCTGGTCCTGGGCGGAGAGCCGGCCGAACAGCGGCAGCACCTCGACGGGCAGGGCGGCGCGGCCGCGGGTGCCGCGGGCGAGGTGCGCGGTGAGGGCGTCGGAGATCTCGCGGATCTCCCGCTCCCCCGGGAGGAAGACGAGCATGTCGCCGGGACCTTCCGCCGCGAGCTCGTCGACCGCGTCGAGGACGGCCTGGGTGAGGTCACGCTCGACGGAGTGGACGTCCTCGAGCTCGTCGTCCTCCTCGAGGTCGGGCTCGAGCACGAGCGGGCGGTAGCGGACCTCGACGGGGAAGGTGCGCCCGGAGACCTCGATGATCGGTGCGGGGACCCGCTCTCCGGAGGGAAGGGTCGCGGCGAAGTGCTCCGCGAAGCGCTCCGGGTCGATGGTCGCGGAGGTGATGACGACCTTGAGGTCGGGCCGCTCGGGGAGGATCTGGCGGAGGTAGCCGAGGATGACGTCGATGTTCAGCGAGCGCTCGTGCGCCTCGTCGATGATGATCGCGTCGTAGCGGCGCAGCAGGCGGTCGCGGCCGATCTCCGCGAGCAGGATGCCGTCCGTCATGAGCTTCAGCCGCGCGCCCTTGGCGGTCTGCTTCGTGAAGCGGACCTGGTAGCCGACGGTCCCCTCGCCGAGGGTCTCACCGAGCTCGCTCGCGATCCGGCTCGCGACGGAGCGCGCCGCGATCCGTCGCGGCTGGGTGTGGCCGACGAGGCGACCCTCCGCCCCCAGGCCCATCTCGAGCAGCATCTTGGGGATCTGCGTGGTCTTGCCGGAGCCGGTCTCGCCGGCGATGACGACGACCTGGTGCTCGCGCAGCGCCTCGACGATGTCGTCGCGACGCTGGGAGACGGGGAGGTCCGCGGGGTACTGGATGCGCAGGGCGGGCGTGGTCATGGCGGCCCCATGCTACGGCCCCGCGGGCGCCGGGGCCTGCGGGGCCGGCCCGGGTCAGCCCCGGCCGCCGTCGGACACCGACGAGCGGGCGGTCTCCTCCCCGCCGCCGTCCGAGGCCTCGGGCTCCGCCGCGGGCTCCTCATCCTCGGGTGCGCTCTGCTCGACGGCCTCCTCCTCGGGCTCGGGCGTCTCGGGCGTCGACTCCTCCGGCTCCGCGGGCTCCTCGGGCTCCTCCGCACGCTGCTCCTCGACGGGCCGGCCGTCCTCCTCCGCCGCGGGCTCCTCCGGCGCGGGGTCCTCCTCGGGGGCCTCGGCCTCCTGATCCGCCGCGGCCCCCTTCGCCGCGGGAGCGGTCGTCTCCTCGCAGGGCGCGGGGACGCACTCGCAGGGCGGGAGGGAGCCGATGTTGAAGGTCTCGGTGACGGTCTGGACGACGCCGCTGGGGTCGCGCACCTCGAAGGTGGCGGTCGCCGTGCCCTGGGAGATGTTCCCGTTGGCCGTGGACGTGTAGTCCATGAGGATGGTGTCGTGACCGCCCACGGCCTCCCAGGCGGTGGGGAGCCCTCCCGAGAAGACGACCGTCTGCCCCGAGTTCGCCGCCACGGAGAGCGCGATCGCGCGGACCTCGGCGGTGCCGGATCCCGTGTTCTTGATGGAGAAGGCCAGGTAGTACTTCTTCGAGCTCTGGGTCTCCTTGCAGCTGGTCGCGGAGAGCGTGACGACGATCGGTGGGGACACGGCGAGCGCCGGCACCGCCACGGCGATCGTGGCCATGGGCGCCGCCCAGGCGATGCCCTTCATGAGCGAGCGTCTCGTCGCGCCCTGCATCTCCTGGACCATCCCAACTCCCCTGTCTCCTCCCGGCGATGGGCCGGGGCCCCGACCGTGGCTGGTCGATGGGAGACCCCACGGCGACCCCCAGATCGGACATCCAGCCCGATTGAGCCATATCGGATGAACTGGACATTAGGCCTCCCGACGGAGCCTGTCGCCGCGATTCCGGCATATCTCCCATTTGTGATGATGTCGTGATGTTACCGACTCGTCGCAATTGCCGGTTCTCAGGTGTTCGGCAGCGGACTCGACCGAACCCCCTCCCCATGCCGGGCTCACCACTAGACTCGGGATCCGCGTCCGGAGACCCCGGCGCACCCCGAGCGATGGAGCCACGGAGACCACCCATGTCCCAGCCCCCCATGCGCGCACTGCGCAAGACCTCCCCCGCCGCCGGCCTCGAGCTCCTCGAGCTGCCCCGGCCCGCATGCGGCCCCCACGACGTCCTCATCCGGGTGCTGCGCGCCGGGATCTGCGGCACCGACCTGCACATCCAGGACTGGGACGACTCCGCCCGCGCCATGTGCGACACGGTGCCCTTCACCCCCGGCCACGAGTTCTACGGCGAGGTGGTCGAGGTCGGCGCCGAGGCCGGCGACGTGCGCGTGGGCGACCGCGTCTCCGGCGAGGGGCACGTCGTATGCGGGACCTGCCGCAACTGCCGCGCCGGCCGCAGGCAGATGTGCATCCGCACCCGCAGCGTCGGCGTGCAGCGCGACGGCGCCTTCGCCGAGTACGTCGCGATCCCCTACCTCAACGTCTGGGTCCACGAGCACGAGGGCCGCACCGACCTCATCTCCCCCGAGCTCGGCGCCCTCTTCGACCCCTTCGGCAACGCCGTGCACACCGCGCTGAAGTTCCCGCTCGTCGGCGAGGACGTGCTCATCACCGGTGCGGGACCCATCGGCCTCATGGCCGCCGCGGTCGCCCGCCACGCCGGGGCCCGCTTCATCGCCGTCACCGACGTCCACGAGCACCGCCTCGAGATGGCGCGCGCCGCCGGCGTGGACCTCGCCCTGAACGTCGCGACGACCACCGTCGACCGGGCGAAGCAGGACCTGGGCCTCAAGGAGGGCTTCGACGTGGGCCTGGAGATCTCCGGCCAGCCCTCCGCCCTCCAGGGCATGATCGCGACGATGAACCACGGCGGGAAGATCGCCCTGCTCGGGCTGCCGGCCAGGCACTTCGAGCTCGACTGGACCACCGTCATCACCCACATGCTCACGCTGCAGGGGATCTACGGCCGCGAGATGTACGAGACCTGGAACGCGATGAGCGCCATGATCTCCACCTCCCCCGTGCTGCGCGAGCGGGTCCTCGCGACCGTCTCCCACGTCCTCCCCGCCGCCCGCTGGGAGGAGGCGTACGACGTGGCCCGCTCCGGCAGCGGCGGCAAGGTGCTCCTGGACTGGGAGCACCTGGACTGACCCGCCCCGCGCCCATCCCCGTCACCGCCACCCCGGAAGGACCCCCGTGTACACCGACCTCAAGGACCAGCTGACCGCCGAGCTCACCGCGATCGAGGAGGCCGGCACCTTCAAGCACGAGCGCGTCATCACCACGCCCCAGGCCGGCCGGATCACCGCCGGGCCCGCCGGCCGCGACGGCGCCGAGGTGCTGAACTTCTGCGCCAACAACTACCTGGGTCTGGCCGACGACCCCCGCCTCGTCGACGCGGCGAAGCGGGCGCTCGACGAGCGCGGCTTCGGCATGGCCTCCGTGCGCTTCATCTGCGGCACCCAGGACATCCACCTCGAGCTCGAGCACGCGCTGTCCGCCTTCCTCGGCACCGAGGACACGATCCTGTTCTCCTCGTGCTTCGACGCGAACGGCGCGGTCTTCGAGCCGCTGTTCGGCCGGGAGGACGCGATCGTCTCCGACGCCCTGAACCACGCCTCCCTCATCGACGGGATCCGGCTGTCCAAGGCCGTGCGCTACCGCTACGCGAACGCGGACCTCGCGGACCTCCGCACCCAGCTCGAGGCGACCCGCACCCAGAACGACGGCGCGCCCGCCCGGCGCACCGTGATCGTCACCGACGGCGTGTTCTCGATGGACGGCTACCTCGCCCCGCTCCCCGGGATCTGCGACCTCGCCGAGGAGTTCGGGGCACTGGTCATGGTCGACGACTCCCACGCCGTGGGCTTCATGGGCGCGACCGGCGCGGGCACCCCCGAGCACTTCGGCGTCTCCGACCGCGTGGACCTCTACACCGGCACCTTCGGCAAGGCCCTCGGCGGGGCGAGCGGCGGCTACGTCTCCGGCCGCGCCGAGATCGTCGCGCTGCTGCGGCAGAAGGGCCGCCCCTACCTGTTCTCCAACTCCCTCGCCCCCTCGAT
This sequence comes from Brachybacterium sp. NBEC-018, assembly GCF_024860185.1. NCBI lineage: Bacteria > Bacillati > Actinomycetota > Actinomycetes > Micrococcales > Dermabacteraceae > Brachybacterium > Brachybacterium sp. NBEC-018. Next base: position 2,110,282 of record NZ_CP100650.1, on the reverse strand, counting down.
CACCGCGGCGACCCTGCAGGCGCTGGAGCTCGTCGAGGGCAGCGCCGAGCTGCGGGCGACCCTCTTCCGCAACGCGGAGCTGTTCCGGGCCCGGATGACGGAGGAGGGCTTCGACCTGCTCCCCGGCGAGCACGCGATCGTGCCCGTCATGCTCGGCGACGCGGCGCTCGCCGGGCGCATGGCCGACGCCATGCTCGAGCAGGGCGTCTTCGTCACCGCCTTCTCCTACCCGGTCGTCCCGCAGGGGAAGGCGCGGATCCGTGTGCAGCTCTCCGCCGCGCACACCGAACAGGACGTCGAGGCCGCGGTGCGCGCCTTCGTCGCCGCCCGCGCCGCCGTGCAGGGCTGACCGTCCGTCCGCACGAGAACACCCGATATCCGCTCGCCCCGGTGCCCGGGCCGCACATACGGTCCTGCGCATGGACGTGATCAGGCTCGCAGGACCGCCCGGGGTCGGGAAGTCGACGCTCGCGCAGAGGATCGCGCAGGAGAGGTCCTCGACGCTCCCGTCGGTCGGGTACGTGGACATCGATCAGCTCGGCATGCTCTACCCCGCGCCGGAGGGCGACGACGACCGCTGGGCGCTCAAGGAACGCGCCCTGATCGCGCTCGCCGCCGTCCACCGCGAGCGTGGCACCCGCCTGCTCCTGGTCTCCGGGGTCGCCGATCCCGTCGCACCGCCGCCGGAGACCGCGCCGGGCCGCACCCGCTCGCTGTGGCTGACCGCGGAGCCGGAGACGCTGCACGCACGGCTGCAGGGACGCGGATGGGGACCGTCCATGGTCGAGGAGACCGTCGCGACCGGCAGCGCCGAGTCCCGGCGGCGGCACCCCGACTGGACCGGTCTCCCGGTCGACGGCGTCGACGAGGCGCAGGCGGCCGCCGCGGTCCAGGAGCACCTGGCGACGGCGGCGGGGTCCGCCCCGCCCGGAGAGGGGGAGGCGCCCGGAGGACGGCTCGCCGACCACGCGCCCAGCGACCGGGAGCAGCGCGCGGAGCACGATGCGCTCACGACGCCGGTGCTGTGGGTGACCGGGCCGCGCTGCGCGGGCGCCTCGAGCGTCGCCTGGTCCCTCGCGAGCGGCGGCTGGGCGCAGGGACGCCGCACCGGGTTCCTCGATCTCGCCCAGCTCTCGTTCCGGCGCTCCGTCGGCGGCGACGAGTCCGACGGCGTGGTGCCCGACGCCGCGGGGCCCGTCTCCGCAGAGGCCGTCTCCGCAGAGGCCTGGCAGGATCCCGCGCTCGGCCTGGACGTGCTCGCGGCCGTCGCCGCGGTGCTCGTCGGGGCGGGGATGCAGGAGCTCGTCGTCACCGCCCCCTTCCCGGTCCAGCCGGCACAGGTCCGTGCGGCGCTGCCCGGCGCCCCCGTGCGGGTCGTGCGGCTGCACGACGAGCCCGGTGCCCTGCGGGAGCGGGCGCTGCGCCGGCGCGCGGGCGAGGGGCCGATGCTCGCGGGCGACGACCTCATCGGTGCCTCGGACGAGCAGGTCGAGGCGGCCCTGGAGCGCGCCTCGCGAGAGCGGGCCGTGCCGCCGCGCGACGGGGAGGAGACCCTCGAGGTCCACGGCCGGACCCCGGAGGAGCTGGCCTCGCTGATCCGGGACGGCGCCGGCCCGTCCGGTGACACGCGTGATCCGGCGCCCGGTGCTGCCCGGGACGAGGCGGGACGCTGATCAGGCGTCGAGCAGACGCTGCCCCGCCCGTCCCAGCGGGTGCTCCGCCGGGTAGGCGGTGGCCAGGGCGAGGGCGAGCCGCACGGACCACGCGCCCGCTCGATCGGCGAGCGCCGCCCAGAGGGCCGCGTCCTCGATGCCCGGCCAGGTGGCCGTCTCGCGGTAGCGCGCGAGGATCCCCGCGTCCGGGTGATGGAGCAGCAGGGCGCCCAGGTCGCTCGCGGGGTCACCGGGGGTCGCGTCACCCCAGTCGATGAGCACGGGCGGCTCGGCGCCGGTCTCCGGGACCACGAGATTCCCCGGATGGGGGTCCCCGTGGAGCAGCAGGTCCGGGCCCGCCCAGGTCGCGGCGCCGAGCCCGCGGTCCCAGCGACGGCGGGCCTCCTCGCGGGCCCGGCCGGGGAGCTCCGCCCGGTCGAGATCATGCGCGAAGGCCGCGGCCCTGGTCACGAGCGGCACACCCCGCACGGGATTCCGCTCGAGGGAGGCAGCGATCGGGAGGGAATGCACCGCGCCGAGCATCTCCGCGAGCGCCACGGCGGCCCGCTCCTGCTGCGCGGCCGGGGCCGACGCGGCGACCTCCCCGGACGTCCAGGTCACCAGCAGCGCCTCGGGGTGCGTTCCGAGCAGATCAGGGATGCGCATCGGCAGCGGCCCGGCACCGTTCAGCAGGCGCAGCACGATCGCCTCGCGCATGAGCAGCGGCCGCGCCGCCTCCCGTCGGACGACCCGCAGCACGACCGGTCGGCCGTCGGGCCCGGCCTGCTGCCGATGCCCCCGCTCGGGCCGCTCCTCCCCCACTGGCCGGTGCTCCCCCACGGGCCAGAGCACGTTGTCCCATCCCTCACCGAGCGGCGCGGGCCCGATGCGCAGCTGCAGTGACGTGTGCTCGACGCCGGGCTCGAGGTCCAGCTCCTCCAGCAGACGCCGGACCCGCCGCTCGTCGACGGGGAGGTCGGCGGGCGGCGGGCTGACGGTCGACGGACTGACAGGCAACGGGGCCGACGGAGGCGGAGGGACGGGATCCGAGGTCACCGGGCCACGATAGGCGGCCGCGCCCCTGCTCCCGCCGACGGGCGAGGGATCAGATCGCGCCGTCGAGCACCGCGGCGGTGCGGGCGTCCTGCTTGGCGCGGTCCCGCGGGTACACCTTGTAGAAGCCGAACCACAGCACGGCGTTCAGCAGGTAGGGCACCGTCATGAACCACAGGAAGGTGCCGCCCAGGCCGATCGCGTCGGCGATGTTGCCGGCGAACATCGAGAACAGCGCCGCGATGCCGCCCTGGACGAAGGAGAACAGGAACGCGAAGGCGGTGGCGCTCAGCTGCAGCGGGACGACGGTGGAGATCATCGGCAGCACGCAGCCGGAGAAGCCGATCGAGAACACGAGCCCCAGCACGAGCGCCGAGCCGTACACGAACGGGCGGTTCTCGAAGGGCAGCTGGGTGGTGAGCGCGACGGTGATCGCGAAGGTCACGAGGTAGATCTGCATGAGCATGACCCGCCCCTTCGCCCCGAAGCGCTTGTCGAAGAGGTCTCCGAGGTAGCCGCCCAGGAACGCGGAGAACATCGTGCCCACCGAGTACACGGCCATGATGACCGTCGACTCGGGCACCGAGTAGTGGCGCACGTCGACGAGGAAGGTCGAGAAGAACGGGAGCACGGCCACCGAGGTCACGAAGGGGATCATCGCGACCGTGAGCGCGATGGTCGGGATCCGGAACAGCTTCAGCGCGTCGCTGAAGGAGAAGGTGCCGGAATCGGGGTCCGTGCTGATGAGCGAGGAGGAGACGCCGCGGGTGCTCGGCACCCACAGCAGGATCAGGATGCCCGAGAGGATCGAGACGCCGCCCATGGCCCACATGGCGTAGCGCCAGCCGTCGGGGTTCGCGCCGAACATGCCGATCGCCGGGCCCATGACGATGCCGACGCCGCCGCCGATCCCGCGCACGAGCCCGTAGGCCTTCCCACGCTCCGACTTCGCGAAGATGTCCGGCAGCAGTCCGTTGAGGATCGGCTCCGAGGCGACGGTGCCGATCGCGGAGATCGCGAAGAGCACCACGAGCACGGTGTAGTTCGGGGCGAAGCCCGCGAGCACCGTCCACAGGCCCCAGACGCCCGTGACGAGGAAGAGGATCTTCTTGCGGCCGAAGCGGTCCGCCATCATCGCCCAGAACGGGCCGAAGAGCATGCGCGCGAGGCGCGGGATCGCGGTGAGCATGCCGAGCGCGCCGTAGTCGAGGCCGAAGGCCGTGCGGATCAGCGGGAAGAAGACGTTGATGAGGCCGGACTCGGAGTTGTCGACGGCCTGCGAGAAGCCGAGCGCGGCGACCGTGCGCCCGCGCCCGGACGGGACCGCGCCGGGCGCGTCGCCCGAGGGGATCGGGGCGCCGGAGCCGGTGAGCTCGGCGGTGTCGTGGAGCTGAGACATCGATGTCTCCTTTCATGGACCGCGAGGAGCGCCGTCGACGGGCCGCGATGGCCGCGGCTTCGACTGCTGCTCGGGAGAACGAGGCCTCTGCGGTACGGCCCCGGCGCCGATCCTGGGGCTCGTTGCAGTCCTCCCGGCATCCGTTGCCAGCCCTTGCCAGGGGCAACCCCCGGCAACTCCGGCGGGGCCCGGAGCGCCTGCGAAGGCCTCTCCTCGACGACCTGCGGGCACGAGAAAGGCCCCTCCCCCGCGCTGGTGCGCAGGTGAGGGGCCTTCGTCGGTGAGTGCAGTCGTGGAGACGGCGGGAATCGAACCCGCGTCCGATAGTGCGAAGCCAGGGCTTCTCCGGGCGCAGTCCGTGAAGGCGTTTTCTCAGTCCCGACGATCACACGGACACGTCGTCGACGGACTCAGTCACTCTGAGGTGTTCACCCGACCTCGATGACGAAGGTCGGCAGCAGTGGCTCCTTTGATGATGGAACGATCCGGGTCAGGAGCAAGCCCGGGGTTCCAGACTGCTAACGCTGATCAGGCAGCGAGAGCGAAGTCAGTGCGCTTGGTTTCGGCACTTATGGGTTTCCGGAGGACATTAACGAGTTGACTCCGGGTTCTCGGCCCGCTTCCCCTCGCAGGACAACTACCGTCGAAACCGATCGTCCCCTTGCGTGGGTTGCAGCACGGAGGTGACGGCCCTCGGACCGTCCCTGCACTCACTCTTCTGTTGTCAAGCAACCCGTCCCCGGCAGCCGCGCGCGGCCTCCGGGAGCGAGGACGAGTCTACTCCTCCTCGGCCTCGCTGCCCAACGGATATCCGTCAGCTCACGGCGAAGCGGCTCACCCTGGACCTCACGGCGCCCGCGGCGGGATGATGCCACGATGAGCGGATTCCTCGCCGAGGGCGTGCCGGTGACCATCGACGAGAGCACCCTGCGCGAGGTGGTCGAGGATCCCGACGCCCTCGCCGCATGGTGCGACGCGCACCCCGAGGACCCGCGGGCCGTCGCCTACCTGCGGATGCTGGGCCGGCTCGACGAGGCGGCCGCCGCCGGCCGGCGCGGCCTCGAGGACCCGGCCCTGCCCCCGCTCGTGCGGGCCGTGCGCCGCGCCCGCTACGCGCAGGTGCTGCAGTGGCAGGGCGCCTTCCTCCCGGCGGACGAGCAGTTCGACCTCGCCGCCGAGGAGACCGGTCTCGAGGACCCGACGACGCCCTCCTCGCTCTCCGTGCTCGCCGCGGTGTTCCACCAGCGGGCGCTGAGCCGCTTCGAGCATGCGCGCGCGGAGCTCGGCCAGGAACGGCCCCGGGCGGCGGAGCGGCTGCGCACGAGCGCGCTCGAGGACGCCCGACGCGCGCTCATGATGCGGGAGCACCTCGCCGCGGACGACGAGGACCTCGTGGGCGCGAGCCGCCGTGCGGTGCGTCGCCTCGAGCGCGGGCTCTGAGCGGCGTCAGACCAGCTCGCGCTGGCGCATGGCGCGCTGCGCCTCGCGCATGTCCTGCTGCTCGCGGAGGGTCTGCCGCTTGTCCCATTCCTTCTTGCCGCGCGCGAGGCCGATGCTGACCTTCGCGTGGGAGCCGAGGAAGTAGATCTCGAGCGGCACGATCGTGTAGCCCTTCTCGCTGGACTTGCCGGCGAGCTTGAGGATCTCCCGCTTGTGCAGGAGGAGCTTGCGCTTGCGGCGCGCGGCATGGTTGGTCCACGTGCCCTTGACGTACGGGGCGATGTGGACCGCGTCCATCCACACCTCGCCGCCCTCGATGAAGCAGTAGCCGTCGATCAGCGAGGCGCCGCGGTCGCGCAGCGACTTCACCTCGGTGCCGGTCAGCACGATGCCCGCTTCCCAGGTGTCGTCGATGAAGTAGTCGTGGCGAGCGCGCTTATTGGAGGCGATGAGCTTCTTGACGGGGCCGTCGTCGGTCGCCGCCCGGCCCTTGTCGGTCTTCTTCGCCATGGAGTCCTCCTGTCGCTCGCCCGCGGTGGGCCGCACCCTTCGTGCGGCGGACGGACACCCCAGCCTACGCGGCGACGCGCCGTGCGACGAGCCGTTTTCCTGCGCCCTGGGCGGACGTCACCCGCCGCCGTCGGCCGCCCTCGGGATCGCCGATCGCGGGGCCGGCGCTCACACGTAGCCGGCGGGGTCCACGGCGTTGCCGTCCTCGTGCACCTCGAAGTGCAGGTGGCAGCCCGTCGAGGAACCGGTCGTGCCCACGTAGGCGACGGTCTGGCCGGCCTTCACCGACTGCCCCGCGCTCACGGCGTAGCCCTGCAGGTGGTGGTACGAGGTCGTGATGACCTTGCCGCCCGAGATGCCGTGGCTGAGGATCAGCTTGTTGCCGGCGCTGTGGTTGAAGGTCGTCGCGAGGACGCGACCGTCGTGCGCCGCCTTCACAGGGGTGCCGCAGGCGACCGGGAAGTCGACGCCCGCGTGGAGCTTCCGCGTGTGGTAGATCGGGTGGTAGCGCCAGCCGAAGTTCGAGTTCATGCGCGAGTCCACGGGCCGGATCCAGCCGCCCTTCGCAGAGCTCGAGCCGCCGCTGTCCCCGCCCGAGGGCGCCGGGGTGGACGCGGCGGCCGCCTGCTCGCGCTCCTTCTCCTGGCGGGCGAGCTCGGCGATCTCGTCGTCGAGCGTGCCGCCGCGGTCCTCGAGGTCGCCCTCCTGGTCCTGGTACTTCTTCTTCTTCGCCTCGAGGTCGTCCCGCTGCTGGGTCTGCTGGGCGTAGAGGTCGTCGAGGGAGGACTTCGCGTCCGAGGCCTTCTGCTCCGCGTCCTCGGTGCGCTGGACGGCGTCCTCGGACTGCTGCTTGAGGTCGTCGATCTCCTCGCGCACGGCGGTGAGGCGGTCCGCGGAGTTCTCGGTGAGCGCCTGATCGGTGCGCAGCGAGTCCAGACGGCTGCCCTGGGAGGCCAGGGTGAGGCGGTAGTTCATCGAGCGGTCCACCGCGTCCTGCGGGGTCGCGCTGTCGAGGTACACGCTCGCCGGGCTGGGCAGCCCACCGCCCTTGTAGGCCTCGATCGCGACCTGCTTGAGCTCCTCGTCGGAGGAGTCGACCTCCTGCTGCCCGGTGTCGACCTCGCCGGAGAGCTCACGCTCCTCCTCCTGCGCCGCCTCGAGCCGGTCACCGGTCTGCTGGTCCTCCTGGCGCGCGGCCTCGAGCTCCGCCTGGGCGTCGTCGAGGTCCTGCTGCGCCTGCGGGATCAGCAGCTCGGTCTCCGCGAGGTCGAGGTAGGTCTGGGCGAGGTCGTCGTTGACGTCGCTCAGCTCGATGCGGAGGTCCTCGAGCTGCTGATCCACCGAGGCGCGCTCGGCGACCTTGTCGTCCTTGGACCCCTCGGCGAGGGCCGCGGGCGCGGTGAGCAGCGGCCCCATGAGCAGGGCCGCCGCGGCGAGCACGGTCAGCGGGCGGCGCAGCGCGGAGGGCCTCATGCTCACACCTTCAGGTAGCGGTTCAGGGACACCACGGAGGCGCCGATCGCGAGCACGGCGCCGAGCACCACGAGGATCGGCGCGGCCCACAGCAGGTCCCCGGTCGTGATGGTGATGAGCTCCGCGCCGAGGGTCGGTGTCAGCCAGTCCTCGACGATGTAGTGCAGGCCCAGCCACAGCATCCCCGAGGCGATGACGCCGCCGATGATCGCGGCGACCGCCCCCTCGAGCAGGAACGGGGCCCGGATGAACACATTGGACGCGCCCACGAGGCGCATGATCGCGATCTCCCGGCGCCTGCCCGCGACGGACATGCGGATCGTGGTGGCGACCAGCAGCGCGGCCGCGATGAGCATGAGCACCGCGAGACCGAGGGCGAAGAGCGTGGACTGGTTCAGCACGTCGATGAACGGGGCGAAGGCGCTCAGGAGATCGGTGACCTCGTCGACGCCGTCCCTGCCCTGGAAGAACTCCACCACGGCGGCGGACTCCTCCGCGTCCTTGAGCGTGAGGTGGAAGGAGACGGGCATGTCCTCGGCGGTGAAGTTGGAGACGAACCCCTCGCCGGAGAACTGGTCCTGGTAGATCTTCAGCGCCTCCTCCTGCGACCGCTCCTCGTAGGACTCGACGTACGGGGAGAGCACGTCGCCCTCGAGGGCGGTGCGCACCTCCTCGATCTGGGCGTCGCTCGCCGCTCCCCCGGCGCACGAGGCGGCGGTCGAGTGCGGGGAGCACAGGTAGATCGTCACCTGCGACTGCTCGACGAGCGTGGACTTCATGTCCATGATCTGCTTCTGCATCAGCAGACCGGCGCCCACGAAGGAGAGGGACACGGCGGTCACGATGACCACGGAGATCACCATGGCGACATTGCGCCAGAGGCCGGTGAGGATCTCCCCGAGGATGTAGCGGGCCCTCATCGGTGGTCCTCCTCGTCCTCGGCGAAGGCGGCGTCGTCCGCGTCCAGGTGGTGGGCCTCGCGCTCGTCGATGAGGTCCTCCTCGAGGACGTCCTCGGAGGCGCGGTCCTCGTCGACGTGATCATGGCCGGCGCGACCGGCGCGCTCGGCGACGTCGGGAGCCGGCGTCGGGTCCGACGGCCGCGAGGGATCGGCCGGGTCTGCGGCACCGGCGACGGTCACCGACTCGCCGTCCTCCGCATGGCCCGAGATGACGCTGTCCTCGGCGGCTGACTCGTAGCCGCCTCCCTCCTCGTCGCGCACGACCTCGCCGCCCACCATCTCGACGACGCGGCGGCGCATCCGGTTCACGGCGGCGCGGTCGTGGGTGGCCATGACGACCGTCGTCCCGCGCTCGTTGATCTCGGCGAGCAAGTCCAGGATGCCCTCCGCGGTGGCCGGGTCGAGGTTGCCGGTGGGCTCGTCGGCCAGCAGGATCGAGGGCCGGTTGACGTAGGCGCGGGCGATCGCGACGCGCTGCTGCTCACCGCCGGAGAGCTCGTGCGGGAGGCGGCGGCCCTTGTCCTCCAGGCCCACCATCTCGAGCATCTCGGGGACCAGGCGCCGCACCACCTTGCGGGGCGTGCCGATCACCGCGAGCGCGAACTCGATGTTCTGGTAGGCCGTCTTCGAGGGCAGGAGCCGGAAGTCCTGGAACACCATGCCGATGTCGCGGCGCAGCGCAGGCACGCGCCACGAGGGGATCCGGGCGAGGTCCTTGCCGGCCACGTGGACGGAGCCGCGCGTGGGCGCGACCTCCTTGAGGACCATCCGCATGAGGGTGGACTTCCCCGAGCCGGAGGCGCCGACGAGGAACACGAACTCCCCGCGGGCGAACTCGATGTCGAGGTTCTCCACCGCGGGGCTCTGACCGCGCAGGTACGTCTTGGTGACGTTGTCGAAACGGATCACGGGAGGGGATCGGTGCCTGTCACATCGGGGGCGTCGTGCCGTTCCAGGGTAGAAGGCGCGCGGGGCGGCGCGCCGCACGGCCCGCCCGGATCGAGGTCAAGACCTGGTCAAACCTGATCGGAGCGGAGACGCGGCGGCCCGCAGGAGCGGCGATACGGCGGGCGGCGGCGGGGCGTCCCGCCCCGGGGATCAGTCCTCGGAGCGGTTCTGGCCGGCGCGCCAGCGGATGCCGGCGTCGATGAACTCGTCGATCTCGCCGTCGAACACCGAGGAGGGGTTGCCCTCCTGGTACTCGGTGCGGAGGTCCTTGACCATCTGGTACGGGTTCAGCACGTAGGAGCGCATCTGGTCGCCCCAGCTGGCCTTCACGTCCCCCGCGAGCTCCTTGCGCTCCGCGGCCTCCTCGGCCTTCTTCAGCAGCAGCAGGCGGGACTGCATGACGCGCAGCGCCGCGGCGCGGTTCTGGATCTGGGACTTCTCGTCCTGCATCGAGACCACGATGCCGGTGGGGAGGTGGGTCATGCGCACGGCCGAGTCGGTCGTGTTGACGCTCTGGCCGCCGGGGCCCGAGGAGCGGAACACGTCCACCTTGAGCTCGTTCTCCGGGATCTCCACGGAGTCGGTGGACTCGATGAGCGGGATGACCTCGACCGCCGCGAAGGAGGTCTGGCGGCGGCCCTGGTTGTCGAAGGGGCTGATGCGCACGAGGCGGTGGGTGCCGCCCTCGACGGAGAGGGTGCCGTAGGCGAAGGGCGCGGAGACCTCGAAGGTGACGGACTTCAGGCCCGCCTCCTCCGCGTAGGAGGTGTCCATGATCTTGGTCGGGTAGCCGTGGCGCTCCGCCCAGCGCACGTACATGCGCAGGAGCATCTCGGCGAAGTCCGCCGCGTCGACGCCGCCGGCGCCCGCGCGGATCGTCACGACCGCGTTGCGCTCGTCGTACTCGCCGGCGAGCAGGGTGCGCACCTCGAGCTCGTCGAGGGACTTCTTGATCGAGCGGTACTCGGACTCGGCCTCGGCGAGGGTGTCCTCGTCGTCCTCCTCCGCGGCGAGCTCGACCATGACCTCGAGGTCCTCGATGCGGCCGTCGAGCTCGGAGATGCGGCGGCGCTCGGCCTGGGCGTGGGAGAGGGCGGCGGAAACCTTCTGGGCGTTCTCGACGTCGTCCCAGAGATCGGGCGCGGAGGCCTGCTGCTCGAGCCCCGCGATCTTCTCGTCGAGGGCGTCGATGTCCGTCACCTGCTCGATCGACGAGAGCGTCGAGCGCAGATGGGGGATCTCTTCGGAGAAGTCGATGGCAGCCACGAGGGGGGAGTCTACGGCAGGGGCGGCCGGGTGCCTGCGGGATCGCCGGGTGCGGCGGTCGCGGGGCGTCGCATCTCACGGACGTGACCCGCCTCGATCGCCTGCCCGATCTCCCGCCCGATCGCCTCCAGCAGCTCCTCGCCGCGGGCGATCGCGTCCTCGACGCCGCCCGCGCGGGAGACGAGGTCCAGGGCACGGCGGATCCCGGCCTGCTCGAGCTGCTCTTCGCCGAGGGTGACGGCGCCCGCGACCGCCCACACCGGGATCCCGGCGGCGACGGCGCGGCGGGCGACCTCCGCCGGGCCCTTGCCGTGCAGGGTCTGCTCGTCGAGCTTCCCCTCCCCCGTCACCACGAGATCGGCGCCGGCGAGGCGCTCGTCGAAGCCGGCGAACTCGAGGACGACGTCCGCCCCGGAGCGCTGGGTCGCCCCGAGCAGCAGCAAGGCGAAGCCGGTCCCTCCGGCCGCCCCGGCGCCGGCGGCTCGCGCGTGCCCACCCTCGGGGTCCAGGAGCGCGGCCGCACGGGAGAGGATCGCCTCCGCCTCACGCACACTGTCCTCGTCCAGGCCCTTCTGCGGGCCGTACACCGCGGCCGCGCCCTCGGGACCGAGCAGGGGGTTCGCGACGTCGTTCGCGGCGATCAGGGTCACGCCGTCGAGGGCCGCGAGGGCCGGGGCGACATCCGCCTGCGCGAGCTCCTCGAGCCCGGCGAGACCCGGGGCGATCGGCTCGCCGCCGGCGGTGAGCAGTCTCGCGCCGAGGGCCCGGAGCAGTCCCGCGCCCGCGTCGGTCGAGGCGCTCCCGCCGAGGCCCACGACGATCGTGCGCGCTCCGGCGCCGACGGCCGCGAGGATCAGCTCCCCGAGCCCGCGGGTCGAGGCAGTGCGCGGGGCGAGGTCCCCGCCCGGGAGCGCCGCGAGGCCCACGGCGCTCGCGAGCTCGAGGACGGCGACGTCACCGTCGAGGGCCCAGGTCGATTCGTGGGGTTCGCCCGTGGGCCCGGTGATCCGTGCGGTGCGCTCCTCGGCGCCGGCGGCGAGCGCGGCGTCGACCGTTCCGTCCCCGCCGTCCGCGATCGGGCAGCTCGTGAGCGCGGCCCCGGGGGCCGTCGCCGTGATCCCGCGGGCGAGGGCGGCGGCGACCTGCGCGGCGGTGAGGGAGCCCTTGAACTTGTCCGGGGCGAGCAGGACGGCCGTCATGCCACGGCTCCCGGGAGCGGGGCGGGAGCGATGGTCGGGTGCGACGGCGTCATCGGCGGACCTCCGGGTGGTGAGGGTGGGACGTGCGCTGCGGGCGGCGGCTCTGCGGCAGGGGCTGCTCGCACGCTAGTCGACGGCGCTCACCGGGGTCGACGTGCGGCCACGGGTCGGGAGGGGCGTGAGCCGGGCACGCGCATCCCGGCCATCGGTCGGTGCCGCGGTCGGCGTGCGGGGGCGCCCGTCCCGTTCAGCGGGCGCGCGACTCACCCTCGACCTGGAGCGGGATCGAGGTGCCGCTCCGGCGCGTGAACCATCCGGCCAGCGGCGGGTCCGTGCGCGCGGAGAGGACGATGCGCACGGTGCCGTCCGCCTCCACGCTCACCTCGTCGAGCCCGATGTCGTGGGTGCGGGTCGTGTCCAGCGGGTAGCGGGAGAGCTGCTCCTCCGCGGCGGCCCGGGCCGAGGACTCCGTGATCGGGGAGGAGTCGCCGGCCGTGTAGATCTCCTCCATGTCCACCCCCTGGGCAGCGGCGAGCGCGATCGAGTCGGCGGCGGACTGCAGCTCGTTGCGCTCGAGGTGCACCCCGGTGATCGCGGCGCCCACGGCCATCACGAGCAGGATCACGACGAGCACCCCGGTGGTGAGGACGGTCATCGATCCCTCGCTCGCGCGGATCGCCGCGCGCAGGGAGCGCGGTCCGGGACCGCTGGGGCGGGCGCGATGCACGGGACGGGGCACGGTGCTCATCCGTTCGGCGCCCGGTAGCGGTCCACGGGCACGGCATGGGTCGCGCTCACGGCGACCGGTCCCCCACCGCCGAGGACGGGTCCGAGGCCCGGCACCGGCACGGGGATCCGCACCTGCGCGGTGACGAGGCCACCGGGGGTCGAGCAGGGATCCTCGGTGCAGGAGATCGTCACGACGTCCTGGGCCTCGAGGCCGAAGTCCTCGAGCACGAGCCTGGTGTGCCGGGCGGCACGGTCCCGGGCCGTGCCCGGATCCTCCTCGACGGCGTGGATGCGGGCGGCGTCGCGGGCGACGACGTCCGCCGCGAAGACCGCCGACTGCACCGAGCCGAGGGTCAGCACGAGGTACAGGGTCGGGATCAGGAGCGCGACGCCGAGCACGACGAACTCCACGAGGGCGTTGCCGTCCTCCCCCGCGGGGCCGGCGGTCCGGGCGGCGCGCCGCGCGCCCGTCGGGAGGTGGCGGCCCGCGGCGAGGCGGAGCTCGGCGCCGGGTCCCCGCTGCCGCCGCGGGATCGGCCGCCCGCTCACCAGGACTCCTCGTCCAGGGCGCGCCCCTCGACGTGCAGGGAGGCCTCGGGACCCAGCAGTCCCACGAGCGGGAGCGTCGCCTCGACCTCGACGGTCACGAGGCCGTCGGCGTCCTGGGAGGCCACGGCATGCGCGTCGTAGCCGGAGCCGAAGCGCTCGGCGATCAGCCGCTCCGCCCGGAGCGCACCGTCCTCCGGGGTGGCGCCCACGAGCGCCGCCCGATGCGCGCCCTGGACGGCCGCGTCGGTGAGCGTGTTGCGCGTGTGCAGCAGCAGCGCCGCCTGCACGATCGTGAGGGCGATGACGATGATGAGCGCCGCGACCATCGGGAACTCGGCGACGGCAGAGCCCCGCTCCGAGGCGAGACGGTCCCGCAGCCGGTCCGGGCGGATCCGCCGCGCGCGCGAGGAGGCTCCGCTCGCCGTCGCCACGGCCGTCGGGCGCGGTGCCGGACGAGTCGTCGGGCACAGGGATGCTGGGCGCGTCATCGGCTGGGACCTCCTCCCCGGGCTGATCGTGCGGGCTGTCAGGACGGACCGGGACGGCTCAGAGCGAGCCGCCGAGGAACGGCGCCATCGCGTTCTCGAAGATCTGCACGATCTGGTCGCTCGCCACGGCCCACAGGGCGATGACGATCCCGGCGGTCATCAGCGTGATGAGGACCCAGCCCGGGACGTCGCCGCGCTCGGAGCCGAGGCGGGAGGCGAGGGCGGCGAGCAGCCGGCGGTGGACCGGGGGCTTCGGGCGGGCGAGGTGGGTGCGATGCACGGTCATGGTGTCCTCCTCGGACGGTTCGGTGTGCGTGCGATGCAGGGACGGATGGGCGGGGTGGGACGGGAGGGCGCGGAGCGCCTCACAGCGCGATCTCCAGGACGGCGAGGCCGGGGAAGATCGCGAAGACGATGACGAGCGGCAGGACCAGGAAGACGACGGGGACGAGCATGACCACCTCACGGCGGCCGGCGGTCTCCATGAGGTCCCGCTTGGCGGATTCCCGCGCGTCCTGCGCCTGGGCGCGGAGCACGTCGGCGAGCGGGGTGCCGCGCTCGATGGCGACGGAGACGCCCTCCCCGAACCGGGCGAGGGCCGTGAGCGGGGTGCGCGTACCGAGCGCCGCGAGCGCCGGGGCGACGCCGGTCCCGGCGTGGATGTCCGCGACGGTCGCCGCGAACTCGTCCGGCAGCGCTCCGGTCGAGGAGCGGGCGACCCGCTCCATCGCCCCGATGGGGCTCTCGCCGGCCGCGACGGCGAGCGCGAGGAGATCGGCGACGGTGGGGAACTCCCGGGCCATGCGCGAGGCGCGGCGCTTGATCTCCATGGTCAGCAGGTAGTCGCGCAGGAGGACGCCGAGGACCACACCGATCGCGACGATGAGCAGCCCCATGAGGGGGCTCGTCCCGCGCAGGCCGATCGCGGCGAGCGCGACGCCGAGCCCGATCACGAGGCCGATCGCGCCGAACACCACCTGCTCGATGCGGAAGGAGTCCACGCTGCTGCGCCGGCCCGCAAGGCGCAGCCGCTTCTCGAGCTGCTCCGCGCCTCCCGTGAGCCGCTCGAGCAGGCCGAGCGCGTGCTGGGCCACGGGGCCCAGCAGGTTCTCGATCACGAGGCGGGCGCGGCCGGAGTCGGGCGAGGCGTCGAGCAGGGCGCTGCCCGCGGCGCGGCGCAGGTACGGGTCGACGCGCGCGGCGAGGTCGCGTCGTCGCAGCCAGGGCAGGAACCCGCTGATGAGGACCAGCCCGCAGCCGAGCATGAGACCCAGCAGAGCTCCCGCGACGACGGTGCTCGGCCCGGTCATCGCAGCACCCGCTCGTCCTGCGGGAGCCGCGCGATGACGAGCATGACGCGGTAGGCGATCACGGAGACGACGGCGCCGCCGAGGATCATCACGAGCCCCGCGCTCGAGTCGTAGGCCTGCGCGGCCTCGGGCCGCGTCGCCATGAGGGCCAGCACGAGCCACGGGGCGACGAGGGCGAGGCGCGCGGCGTTCACGGTCCAGGACTGCCGCGCCTCGATCTCCGCGCGGGTGCGGGCGTCCTCGCGCAGGAAGGCGGAGAGGGTGCGCAGCAGCGCGCCCAGATCGGTGCCGCCCACGTCGCGGGTGATGCGCAGGGCCTCGACGATGCGGTCGCCGACGGGATCCGCGAGGCGCACCTTGAGCCGGTCCAGGCTCGCTGCGAAGTCGCCGCTGGCCTGGTAGTCCCGCCCGAACTCGGTGAACGCGGGGCGCAGCTGCTCGGGTCCCTTGCGGCTGAGCTGGACGAGGGCCTCGGGCAGCGAGAGCCCCGCCCGGATCGCGGAGTTGATGTGGTCGACGGCCTCCGGCCACACCTCGCGCAGGGCGGTGGCACGGCGCCGCGCGGCGGAGCGCAGCAGCAGCACCGGGAGACCGCTCGAGGCGGTGCCGATCGTGACCGAGGGGACCACCGCGCCGGAGACCGCCCACAGCGCCGCGGCGACCACGAGCCCGAGGCCGGCGCTCAGCAGGGGGACCGCGATCGGCGGGACCGTCCCGAGGCCGACGACGACGAGGTCGTCGCGGAGCCGGTCGAGGACCTCCCCGATCCGGCCGCGGCGCACGGCGGATCCCTCCTGCTCCCACAGCGACCACCAGATCGCGAGCAGCCCGAGGCCCAGCACGAGGCCGACGAAGGCGCCGTCGATCATGCCGCCTCCCCGGGCGCGAGGATCCCGCGGAGGTCGACCCCGGCGCGCGCGAAGCGATCGGGGTGCGGCGGGTGCCCGTCGCCGCGCACGAGGCGGTCGCCCTGGACGCTGAAGAGGTCGGAGACCTCGATGACCTCGTCCTCGACGCGGCCCGAGAGGCCCACGATCTCGCGGACCCGCCGGCGGCCGTCGGCGAACATGTCGAGATGGACGACGATGTCGATCGCGCTCGCGACGGTGGGGACGACGAAGCGGCTCGCGACGTTCTCCCCGGCGAGCAGGGGCAGGGTGCAGAGCTTCGCGACCGCATCCCGCGCGGAGTTCGCGTGCAGGGTGCAGAGCCCGGGCAGGCCGCTGTTGAGGGCGATGAGCATGTCCAGCGCCTCCGCCTCGCGCACCTCCCCCACGACGATGCGGCTCGGGCGCATGCGCAGCGCCTCCTTCACGAGCCGCCGCATCGAGATCTCGCCGGTGCCCTCGAGGTTCGCCTGGCGGGTCTGGAGGGCGACCACGTCCCGCAGCGGCAGCGCGAGCTCGAAGACCTCCTCGATGGTGACGACGCGCTCGCGGGGCCCGACGGACTGGGCGAGGCAGCGCAGGAAGGTCGTCTTCCCGGCACCGGTCGCGCCGCTGACGATGACGTTGAGACCGGCCGCGACGGCGGCGTCGAGGAAGGCCGCGGCCTGCGGCGTGAGCGAGCCGAGCTGCACCATGCCCTCGAGGTCGTGGGCCTTGGCGACGAACTTGCGGATGTTGACGGAGGCGTGGCGCCGGGTGACCGAGGGGATGACCACGTGGAGGCGGGAGCCGTCCGGCAGGAGGGCGTCCACGAAGGGGGTGCTGAGGTCGAGTCGGCGCCCGGAGCTCACGAGCATGCGCTCGACGATCCCGCGCACCTCGTCGTCCGTCATGACGATCGTGGTGAGCTCGCTGCGCCCGTTGCGGGCGCAGAAGATCTGGGTGGGCGAGTTGACCCAGATCTCCTCGACGCCCGGGTCGTCGAGCAGGTCCTGGAGGGGGCCGAATCCGCCGATCCTCGCCGCGACCTCCGCGACCACGAGGTCGGTGTCGCGCACGGTGGGGACGGCGCCGCCGGCGGCGCGGCGGTCGTAGTCGGTGACGACCTCGCGGATGAGCGGCTCGAGCCCGTCGGCGCGCGCATCGAGGCCGCGGCGGCGGATCAGCTCCCGCGACTCGGCCTCGATGATGGTGGCGGCGTCCATCCCACTCCCCTCGGTGGTCCCACGATCGCGGTCGGTGCCGACCCCTCGGTCGGTCCCGCGTCGTTCCTCGCCGGTCACTGTAGGAAGCACGGCGCTCCGCCCGCTCGCCGCTCCCCGGGAATGTGGACAACTCTCCCAGACTCCTTTCGTGCAAGGATGTCGGTGCAGGTGACACACCGTGGCGCCGCCGCGCGCCCCGTCCCGTCAGGAGCACGTCCATGGCACTGTCCTCCGCATCGCCCGGCTCGAACGGCGAGCTCGACTCCTCCCCCCGGCTCAGCCGGCCCACGCTGAAGTACATGGCCAAGCGGGTCCTCGCGGAGTTCTCCCGGGACGGCGGCACCGATCAGGCCGCGAAGCTGACCTACTTCATGGTGCTGTCCATCGCGCCGACCCTGCTGGCCGTCTTCTCCCTCGCGACCCTGCTGCTCTCGAGCATCAAGGACCAGATCTCCCAGCTCCTCGTCGACGCGATCAACAGCGCGGCCGGCGGCAGCGGACTGGGCGCCGACAAAGCGGTGAAGTCCACGGTCGATTCGCTCATGGGCTCCGCGAGCGGCGGCACGATCGCGCTCATCATCGGTATCGCGACCGCGCTGTGGTCCGCCTCCGCGTACGTGAAGGCCTTCGGCCGCGTCGCCAACGACATCTACGAGGTGCCCGAGGGCCGCGGCCCGATCCGCCTCAACGGCGGCATGCTCGCCCTCACCGCCGCCCTCGTGCTCGGGATCCTGCTCGTGCTCATCTCGATCCTGCTCAACGAGACGATCGTGCAGGGCGTGCTGGGCCCGATCGCGGACTCGATCGGCGCGGGTGGCGTGCTCACCTTCCTCATGGACTCCTTCCTGCCGATCTGGGCGTGGGTGAAGTGGCCCGTCATCCTGGTGCTCGCCTTCGCGCTCATCTCGCTGCTCTACTGGGGCGCCCCGAACGTGGAGAAGCCGTTCCGCCTGATCTCCCCCGGCGGCGTCGTCGCGATCATCGGGGTGGCCGTCGCCGCGGTCGCCGTCTCGATCTATATGACCACCTTCGCGAGCTACTCGAGCTACGGCGCGATCGGCGGCATCATGGCCGTCCTGTTCGCCCTGTGGATCATGAACATCGTGGTGCTGATCGGCGCGGAGGTCGACGCCGAGTTCGAGCGGGCCCGCGAGCTCGAGGCCGGGCGCCCCGCGGAGGACGGCCTCGCCCTCCCGCTGCGCGGCGAGAAGGGCGCGGAGAAGGCGGAGGCCAAGCACGAGAAGCTCGTGGACGAGGGCCGCGACATCCGCCTGCGGAACCTCCACCGCGACGCCGACTCCTACACCTCCGAGGAGTACCGCCTGACCCCGCGCGAGGCGAGCGGGGAGGACGCCGCCGGCGGCGGGGACGCCGGGTCGGACACCACCGGGTCCAAGGACTCCTGACATGTGCGGTCGCTTCGCCTTCTACCAGGAGATCGACCCGCTCCTCGACGACCTCGACGCCGTGGACCTCACGGACGGCGAGCTGCGCCGGCGCTGGAACGTGCCGCCCACGGCCCCCATCCACGTGGTCACGGAGTCCGTGGACAAGGAGTCCGGTGAGGTGGTGCGCGCCCTCCGGGTCGCCCGCTGGGGCCTGCTGCCGCCCTTCGCGAAGGACGAGGCGTTCTCCTCGCGCACCTTCAACGCGCGGCGGGAGACGATCGAGGAGAAGCCGAGCTTCCGCGGGAGCCTCGGCCGCTACCGGGCGATCGTCCCGATGGACGGCTACTACGAGTGGGTGCGCGGCGAGGGCGGGCGCTCCAGGAAGCAGCCGTACTTCATCACCCCGCAGGACGGCTCGCGCCTGTACATGGCCGCGCTCGTCTCCTGGTGGAAGGGCTCGGGCCATCACGAGGGCCCTGCGGCGAGCGCGGACGGCACCTTCCTGCTCAGCGCCACGATCATCACCCGCGAGGCGACCGGGGAGCTCTCCCGCATCCACGACCGCACCCCGGTCATGCTGCGCCGCGACGCGGTGGACGCCTGGCTGGACACGTCGATGGACGACCGGCACGACGCGGCCGCCTGGATCCGCGACGACGCCCACCTCCTGGACGATGCGACGCTCGAGCTGCGGGAGGTGGGACCCGCCGTCGGTAAGGTCGGGAACGACGGCCCCGAGCTGATCGAGCCCGAGGAGCGGCTGCTCTGACCCGCCCGACCCCGGTCGGAGCCGCCCTCCGCCCGCAGGATGACGACCGCGGGCGGCGCCGGCCCCTACGCTTCCGGACATGACCCCTTCGAGCCACCCGGCACCGGTGCGCCCCGAGCGCGGCCGCCGGGACCCCTTCCGCTGGGTCATCGACCATCCGGGCACGGTGGACGCCGCCGTCTTCGGTGCGGCGGCCGTCGCCCTCCTGGGCTTCACGCTGCTGACCGGCGCCTGGGGCTGGTGGCTGCCGGCGACCCTGCCCATGCTCGCCGCGGCCGCCGTGTGCCGCACCCGCCCGGGCCTCGGCGTCGCGCTCATGGCCGCGTTCGCGCTGCTCCACATGCCGCTCGTGCCGGTGGTCATCGGCGACGTGCTGACCTTCTATGCGATGTTCTGCGCGATCGCCTACGGCCGCCCGCTCGTCCACGCCCTCGGCATCGTCGCGGGCGCCGTCGGCGCGATCGTGCAGTCCGGCTACTGGGCGATCTTCGCGCTGGTGAGCGGCGCCTCGTCGCCGATCGAGGGGGCGATCACCTTCCTCGCGCTGCTGTTCGCGGGGACCGTCGCGCTCATCGCCGTCTGGGCGCTCGCGAACCTCCAGCGCGCCCGCGTCCAGCAGATGCGGCTCGTCGCCGAGCGCGCGGAGCAGGCCGAGCGGGAGCGGGAGCAGCGCACCGCCCTCGCGGTCGCCGGAGAGCGCAGCCGCATCGCCCGGGAGATGCACGACGTCGTCGCCCACTCCCTCTCCGTGATCATCGCGCAGGCCGACGGTGGCCGCTACGTCGCCTCGGTGCGCCCCGAGCAGGCGGCGGACGTCCTCGCGACGATCGCCGACACGGGCCGCTCCGCCCTCGCTGACATGCGCTCGCTGCTCGGCGTGCTCCGCCAGGACGACGAGACGAGCTACGGCCCCCAGCCGGGCCCCGAGATGCTCGAGGAGCTCGTGGCCCGGGTGCGCACCGCCGGCCTCGACGTCGACCTGCACGTGGACGGGCGCCTCGACGACCTCCCCCGCTCCGTCGGCGCCTCCCTGTTCCGCCTCGTGCAGGAGGCGCTGACGAACACGCTCAAGCACGCGGGCCCGCGGGCGACGGCGGCCGTGCGCGTGCGGCGCTCCGTCGGAGGTCTCGAGGTCGAGGTGATCGACGACGGCCAGGGCACCGATCCGGCCTCCGACGGTCAGGGCCACGGCATCACCGGCATGCGCGAGCGCATGAGCGTGCTCGGCGGGACGCTGCAGGCGGGCCCGCTGCCCGGGCACGGCTTCCGGGTGCTCGCCCGGATCCCCCTCGGCGCCCCCGCATCGACCTCGCCATCGGCCCCGACGTCCTCGCCGCCCTCGAGCTCCTCGTCGGCTCCCGCGGCCCCGTCGGCCCCGCCGTCACCGAACGTCCCGCCCCGAACCGAGAGGACACTCCCGTGAGCACTCCCGCCTCCTCCCCCGACGCCCCCGGCGACCGCCCCCTGCGCGTCGCCCTCGTCGACGACCAGCCCCTCGTCCGGGCGGGCTTCGCGATGGTGATCGGCACGCAGGACGACCTCGAGGTCACCGTCCAGGCCTCCGACGGCGCCGAGGCGGTCGAGCAGCTGCGCGCCCACCGGGTCGACGTGGTGCTCATGGACGTGCGCATGCCGCGGATGGACGGCATCGAGGCCACCGCGCGCATCCTCGAGCAGTCCCCGCCGGACCGCGCCCCCAAGGTCATCGTCCTGACCACCTTCGACCTCGACGAGTACGTCGTCTCCGCGATCCGCGCCGGGGCGAGCGGCTTCCTGCTCAAGGACGCCCAGCCCGAGGACCTCCTCGCCGCGATCCGCACCGTCCACCGCGGCGACGCCGTCATCGCCCCCTCGGCGACGCGCCGCCTGCTCGAGCGGGTCGTGAGCACCCCCGAGCCCCAGCAGCGCGACACCTCCGTGCTCGACGCGCTCACGGACCGTGAGCGGGAGGTGCTCGTGCTCATGGGGCGCGGCTGCTCGAACCAGGAGATCGGCGCCCAGCTCTTCGTCGCCGAGGCCACCGTCAAGACCCACGTGGGCCGGGTGCTCGCGAAGATCGGGGCACGGGACCGCGTGCAGGCCGTCATCATCGCCTTCGAGACGGGGCTCGTGACGCCCGGGGAGGGCGGGGCTCCGCCCTCGGTATGACATCGGGGGCGCCGCTCCCCCTCCCGCGGTGGAGGAGCCGGGACCCGTGGACGGATGCCCGGGGAGCCCGGCGCGGGCGAGGATCGACGAGGATCCCGACCCCGTCCCGAGGAGAGCCATGAGCCAGCCGTCCCCGTCCACCCTCGCCCCCGCCACGAGCGCGGGCCCGGGCCCCGCCCTCGTCGCCCGCGATCTCGTGCGCACCTACGGCAGGGGCGAGGGCGTCGTCACGGCCCTCGACCACGTCGACGTGGACATCGAGCGCGGCGCCTTCACCGCCGTCATGGGCCCCTCCGGCTCCGGCAAGTCGACCCTGCTGCACGTGCTCGCCGGGCTCGACACCGTGGACTCCGGCTCGATCCTCCTGGACGGCACCGAGATCACGGGCCTGCGGGACGACGCGCTGACCCGTCTGCGCCGCGACCGCATCGGCTTCGTCTTCCAGTCCTTCAACCTGCTGCCCATGCTCACCGCGGAGCAGAACATCCTGCTCCCCCTCGAGCTCGCCGGCCGCCGTGCGGACCGCGCCTGGCTCGACACGATCACCTCCGCCTTCGGGCTCACCGACCGGCTGGGGCACCTCCCCTCGCAGATGTCCGGCGGTCAGATCCAGCGCGTCGCGATCGCCCGCGCCCTGGTCACCTCCCCCGCCGTCGTCTTCGCGGACGAGCCCACCGGCAACCTCGACTCCCGCACCACGGAGGAGGTCCTGGACTTCCTGCGCCTGAGCGTCGACGAGTTCGACCAGACCGTCGTCATGGTCACCCACGAGCGGGACGCCGCCGAGCGCGCGGACCGCATCATCACCCTGGCCGACGGCCGCCTGGCCTCCGACGAGGACCTCCGCGGGGCCCGCCGATGAGCGCCTCCGCACGCCGCGTCCCGATCCGCCTGACCCCGATGCGCCGCCACCTCGCGGCGATCCTCACGGTGGCCCTCTCCTGCGCGTTCGTCGCGGTGATGGTGCTCGCCGGCAATCTCGTGCAGGAGTCGCTGCGCGCCTCCACCGCCCAGACCTACTCCGGCGCCGACCTCGTCGTCGAGCAGGAGATCCCGGACGACGCCTGGGAGAGCACGACGCCGCTGCCCGCCCCCGAGGTCGCCGGCACCGAGGACGTCTGGCCCCTCACCCAGGGCTTCGCGCAGCTGACCTCCTCGGCCGTGGCCGACGGTCCCTACCTGCAGGTGGTCCTCACCCCGCCCGGCGAGGACGCTCTCGAGGAGGGCTCCCCCGCCGCCGACGACTCCCAGGTGGTGCTCGACCGGACCGCCGCCGACGCCCTCGAGGTGGGGGTCGGCGACACCGTCACCCTGCCCGCCGGCACGATCGTCCCCGAGGACACGACCGATCACACGCTCACCGTCTCCGGCATCGCCCCGGCCGCCGAGGGCGCCGCCCTCGGCGCGACCCCGCGCATCCTCGCGGACGACGCGAACTCCGCGCTCCTGCTCGGCCCCACCCGCGGCACGACGACGGACACCTGGCTCGCGACCGTCCCCGCCGGGACCGATCCCGCCGACGTCGCCGCCGCGGCGAGCACCGGCGGCACGACCGTCACCACCGTCGAGGACGCCGAGCAGGAGGCCGTCGACCAGCTCATGACGGGCTTCGCCGCCCTCGGCGTCATCCTCGGCGTCTTCGTCGTCATCGCGCTGTTCACGAGCGCCGTCGTCATCGCGAACACGTTCACGGTGACCGTCGCCCAGCGCACCCGCTCGCTCGCCCTGCTGCGCACCCTCGGCGCGACCCGCGGCCGCGTGGGCCGCATCGTGCTGCGCGACTCCGCCCTGGTGGGCGTGGTCGGCGCGGTGCTCGGCGTGATCGGCGGGCACCTGCTGGTGCAGGCCGCGCTCGCGGGCGCCGCCGCCGCCGGCTGGCTCGACGCGGTCATGGCCGTGCCGGTCTCGCTCACGTCCGTCCTCGTGCCGATCCTCGCGGGTCTCGTCCTCACCGTCCTCGCGGGCCTCGCCCCGGTGCGGGCAGCGACGCGGGTCGCCCCGCTGCAGGCGCTGCGCACCGTCGCCGCCCCGCCCCGCGGAGGCTTCGGGGTGCGCGGCGTGCTCGGCGTGATCGGCGCCGGGGCGGGCCTCGCCCTCATGATCGGCGGCGCCGTGCTCGCCGGCTCCCACCCCCTGCCGGGCATCCTCCTGGCGGTGCTCGGTGGGCTGCTGAGCTTCGGCGGCATGCTGCTCGCGCTCGTGGTCCTCACCCGGCCGCTGGCCCTGCTGCTGGGCCGCGTCGCCGGCCGGATCGGCGGCCTCCCCGCCCGGATCGCGGCGGCGAACATCGCCCGCAGCCCGGGCCGCAGCGCCGCGACCGTCGCCGCCCTGCTCATCGGCACCACGCTCATGACGATGATGGCCGTCGGCGCCCGCACCACCGAGGCGTCGCTGACCGCGGAGCTCGACTCCAACCGGCCGATCGACCTCGTGGTCTCCGCCGCCGCCATGCCGGAGGACGCCGCTGCGCAGATCGCCGCCGTGGACGGCGTGCGCGTCGCCGAGTCGGGCACCGTCGGCAGGATCGACGTCGGCGCCGACGAGCCCCTGCTCGTCTACGGCCTGGACCCCGAGACCGTGCGCGAGACCTCGCACCGCCCGGCCGTGGCGGACGAGCTCGCGGACGACACCCTGCTCGTGGGGTGGGAGCGCGCGGAGGAGACGGGTCTGCAGGACGGCGAGAGGATCACCGTCCCCACCGTCGACGGCAGCACCCGCGAGCTCACCGTCCGCTTCGACGCGAACCTCAAGATGCCGATGCTCACGCCCGGCACGCTCGAGGCCGTCTCCCAGGACGGCACCCGCCCCGTCGTCGTCGCCGACTTCGAGGACGAGGGGACCGCCGCCCGCGGGGACACCGACGCCTACGGCATCGTCGACGCGGTCTACCAGGTGACCTCCGGGGACGGCTTCTCGGAGGCCGACGTCGTCGCCGGCGGCGCCGAGCGCGAGATGTACGGCCAGGTCCTGCGGGTCCTGCTCGGCATCACGGTGGGCCTGCTCGCCGTCGCGGTGCTCGTCGCCCTGGTCGGCGTGGCGAACACCCTGAGCCTCGGCGTGGTCGAGCGGCGCGGGGAGAACGCGCTGCTGCGGGCGCTGGGCACCACGCGCCGCCAGATGCGCGCGATGCTCGGCTGGGAGGGCGTGCTGCTCGCGCTCATCGGCGCCGTGCTGGGGATCGTCCTCGGTGCGGTCTACGGAGGGCTCGGCGTCATCGCGCTGCTGGGCTCCGCCGTCGCGGTGACGGTGACGATCCCCTGGGGCCAGGTGGTCCTGGTGGTCGTGGCCGCCGTGCTCGCCGGCTTCCTGGCCTCGGTGCTGCCGGGTCGCTCCGCGGCCCGCACGGCCCCGGCCGCGGCGCTCGCCGCCGCGGAGTGAGGCCGGCCGGCGGGGGCCGTCCCCGCCGCTGACACGGAAGGGCCCGGAGGATCGCTCCTCCGGGCCCTTCTTCTCGGTCTCCTGCGGGTCGGGGTCCGCTCAGCGCCCCTCGCCCGTGGGCAGCGGGGTCGAGCGCACGAGGGAGAGCAGCAGCAGGAACGCGGCGATCGCGACGACGAGGCCGAGCGCCCCCTGCCAGACGAGGCCGCCGCTCAGCATGCTCGCCCCGACGAGGGCCTGGAACAGCTGCCAAGTGATGCCGTAGCCGAGGCCGAAGCGGCCCCGCACAAGGATCGAGCGCGCGGCCACCGCGGCGCCGGCCGCGAACAGCAAGAGGAACACGCCGAGCCCGGTGCCGAAGCGGCCGTCGAGCTGCCCGCCGGAGACGCCGACGAAGCAGAAGGTCGCCACGGCGACGAGCAGGACCGCCTCGAGGGCGAGCAGCGCGGCGGCCACAGGGCGGATCCGCGGGTCGCGCTCGCTCGCGGTGGCGGGGGCGGCAGGGCTCTCGGAGCCGGGACGTGAGGCGCGGGACATGGAGGCACTGTATCCGCCCCTATGCCCCTCCCACGGGCTCCTGTCCAGCGCTCCGGGAGCGGCATCACAGGACCCGCGGGACCGTGTGGGAAGTGCCACCCAGGCTTTGCGGCCAGGCCCTTGTCGCCGCCGGGAGCGGTGCTGAGAATGGATGAGGCCCCTCCACGGCGAGGACACCCGCGTCGGAATCTCTCCGTCACGGGGACACTCCGGCGGGGCCGCCGACCCCGAGCACGCCCCTCCCGGGGGCAATCCTCGCCTCGCGCCACCGCAGCGGTGGGACGGGGCGATTCCGGAAAGTGAGAGTGACGATGGACTGGCGCCACCGTGCCGAGTGCCTCAACCATGATCCCGAGCTGTTCTTCCCGATCGGGAACACCGGTCCGGCGATCACGCAGATCCAGGAGGCGAAGGCGGTGTGCCAGAAGTGCGAGGTCATGACCGCCTGCCTGAAGTTCGCCCTCGAGTCCGGCCAGGACTCGGGCGTCTGGGGCGGCCTGTCCGAGGACGAGCGCCGCTCCCTCAAGCGTCGCAACGCCCGCGCCCGTCGCGCGAGCTGATCGCGCCGCCGCACCGCCTGCGGCACCCCTGACCTGATCAGGGCCCAGTCCCGCCCGCTGCGGGACCCCTGCTCCGCCACGGCGCGGCCGACCCCGTCGGCCGCGCCGTCGTCGTCGGAGCACCCGGCCCCTCGCCGCCCGCCCCTCGGGGGCCGGCAGCTCGGGCCCCTCCCTCAGAGCCCGATCGGCTCGAGGTACACGTCGATGACCGCGCTCGTGCCGCCGTCGGGCAGGTTCTGCCAGGTGAGCGTCCCGCCGAGCTGGCCCTGGACGAGGGTCTGGGCGATGTTCGTGCCGAGGCCCGAGGGCTTCGCCGTCCCCATCCCCGCGCCGTCGTCCTCGATGGAGATCACGAGGTGGGCGCCCGTGCGCTCGCTGCGGATCGTGAGCGTCCCGCCGGTCTCGGAGAGCCCGTGCTCGACGGCGTTGGTCGCGAGCTCGGTGACGACGAGCGCGAGCGGGGTCGCCTCGTCGGCGCGGATCTGCCCCACGCGCCCCACCTTCTCGGTGCGCACCTCGACCTGGCTGTCCGCGATCCGCGGCGAGCCCTCACGGTGCACGGTCGCGCTCGCCGCGTCGACCGCGAGCCGCAGGCAGCGGTCGATGACGTCGTCGAAGACCACGGCCTCCTGCGAGCCCTGGAGCAGCGACTCGTGGACCAGGGCGATCGTGGAGACGCGGCGCATCGCCTCGGCGAGCGCGTCCCGGGCCTCGTCGGTCTTCATGCGGCGCGACTGCATGCGCAGCAGCGCGGCGACGGTCTGGAGGTTGTTCTTCACCCGGTGGTGGACCTCGCGGATCGTCGCGTCCTTCGTCATGAGCTCCCGCTCGCGACGGCGCAGCTCGGTCACGTCGCGCACCAGCACGATCGCCCCGGTGCGGGCGCCCTGCTCGGTGATCGGGACGGCGCGCAGCGAGAGCGTGCCGCCGCGGGCCTGCATGTCGGAGCGCCAGGCCGCGCGCCCCATGAGCACGAGAGGCAGCGACTCGTCCACCGGTGCGCGGCTCTGGAGCACCTCCGTCGCGGTCTCGGCGAGCGTGCCGCCGAGCATGTCCCCCGCGATGCCGAAGCGGTGGAAGGCGGAGAGCGCGTTGGGGGACGCCCACTGGACCACGCCGTTCTCGTCGAGCTGCACGACGCCGTCGCCCACACGGGGCGCTCCGCGCCGTGGCGGGATGGGCGCGCCGTCGATCGGGAAGGCGCCGTGCTCGATCATCCGCAGCAGGCGGGTGCCGAGCTCCTGCTGGTGCGTCTCGCTCGAGGAGGGGTTGG
Source organism: Brachybacterium sp. NBEC-018 (assembly GCF_024860185.1). Taxonomy (NCBI): domain Bacteria; kingdom Bacillati; phylum Actinomycetota; class Actinomycetes; order Micrococcales; family Dermabacteraceae; genus Brachybacterium; species Brachybacterium sp. NBEC-018. The sequence continues at coordinate 2,083,160 of NZ_CP100650.1, read as the reverse complement.
AGGTCGGCGCGGGCGACTCGACGGCGAGGACCGCGAGGGTCCGGCCGTCCTTGCGGACCGGGGTGAGCAGACCGCGGGCCTCCCGGCCCTCCCGCTCGAGGACGACGACGCCGCGCTGGCTGCGCTCCCCGTCGAGCAGGGCGTCGAGATCCGCATCGGCGCCGCGCGGGAGGCGGTCGCCGACGGGGTCCTCGAAGTACACGGTCGAGCCGGTCGCGGGGCGGCAGTGGGCGACGGCCATGGGGCCCTCCTCGGCGCGGACCCAGAGCACGAGATCCGCCCGCAGGAGGTCCGAGACGAGGTTCCAGTCGCCGACGAGGTGCTGCAGCCAATCGGCGCCCTTCTCGGAGAAGGAGCTGATGTCGGAGAGGTACTTGGACAGGCTCGGCATGAGCACAGGATAGGCGCCGCAGCCCGTGCTCCTGGGAATCGACCGCGACGCCTGCCGTAGGCTGGCGCCGTTGCCCGTTCCCGCTGGAAGGACGCCTGTGAAGCTCTCCGAGAACCTGACGATCCCCGCCTCGGCGGCCGATGCCGCCGCGATGTACGCCGACGAGTCCTACGCCGAGGTGCGGCGCGCGACGCTCCGCGCGAGCTCGGCCTCGTCCCGGGTGGAGGGCGACCCGGCGGGCGCCTTCACCGTGCGCACTGAGATCGCCATGACGACCGAGAAGGTGCCGGACGTGGCCCGCCGGTTCGTGGGCGCGACGGTCACGATCCGCGAGGAGCAGGTGTGGTCCGCCCCGGGGGCCGACGGCGCCCGCACGGGCACCATGTCGATCGACGTCGCCGGCACCCCCGCGACCTTCACGGCGGCGCTGGCGCTGACCCCGCAGGGCGAGGCCACGAGCCAGGTGGTCATCGACGGCGACCTGACCGTCAAGGTGCCGCTGCTCGGCGGCAAGCTCGAGAAGACCGCCGTCCCGTACGTCTCCAAGGTCCTGCGGGCCGAGGAGCGCGCCGCGCGCACGTACCAGGACTCGCGCTCCCGCTGATCCCGCTCGCCGGATCATGACGTCGCCCTCCCCCGTGCAGGGGAGGGCGCCGTCATGTCGGGCGGCGAACGGCGCCCCGGGGGCGTCGTCGGAGGGGGTCAGCCGTTCCCGTCGAGGTAGGCGATCGCCTCGCGCCCCTCGCTCGGGTCGAACCAGAGCAGGGCGGGGTCGGTGTCGTCCTCGGCGGCGGCCTGCGCGGTGAGCTCGGTGACGTGCACCGCGGCGAGCGGCGACGTGACCGTCTCGAGGAGCACGGCGCCGTAGGCGCCTCCGGTCTCCTCGGCGAGGCCGAGCGCACGGTCCGGGACGTCGAGCGCGAGGACGAGTCCGCGCGAGGTGGGACCGGCCTCGGACAGCGCGACGTGCACCGCGTCCTGCAGCGCGTCGTACTCGAGATCCTCCTCGTCCTCCCCGGGCCGATCGGCCCGGGCGGGCGCGGTGACCGCCCAGGCCGGGCGACCCGCGGCGATCTCGATCCGGGTGCCCGCGGAGCTCAGCACGGAGCGGTCCTCGGCGGTCAGGGGAAGGAAGATCCTCATGCCGACATCCTCTCACCCGGCCCGGGCGGGCTCCGGTGCGGCCTCCGCCGCCGGCACGGCACCCGCGGTCGCCCCCTGGAGGGCGGGTGAGGCGGCGAGCTCCCGCAGCGCGCGGCGCAGCGGTGAGCGCGGTGAGCTCTCGGCGAGCAGCGCGCCGTCCCACACGGCGGTGCGGCACGCGGCCGGATCGTCCGGGAGCAGGTGCAGGCTCGTCATCGGCATCCGGGTGCCGAGGAGCTCCTTCACCCGGTCCCCCGGCACCGGTGACCCCATGCGGTTCACCACCACGTGGAGCTCGCGCACACCCAGGTCGCGGAGCCGGTCGTGCTCACGCAGCAGCCGGGTCAGGCTCACCGGATCAGCGGTCGCGGTCGCGATGACGGCGTCGGCCCGCTGGATCGCGGTGAGCGCCGCTCCGTTGCGCTGCGGGGCGGCCGTGTCGTAGCTGAGCTCCTCGTCCTCCTCGAGCGGGGCGGCGACGTCCACGATCACGAGCTCACCCCGGCGGGACAGCGCCCGCCAGAGTCCGTCAAGGGAGCTGCGTCCCAGCTCCGGCCATCGTGAGGGGACCCCGATCCCGCTGAGGAGCCGCAGGCGGGGCTGGACGACGGGCAGCAGCGCGTCGAGCGTGCGCGAATCCAGGGTGTCCCGGTCGAAGGCGCGGCAGGCCGCGACGATCCCCGGGGACTCGTCGAGCACGCCGAGCAGCTGGCCGAGCGCCGGACCGTAGGTGTCCGCGTCGACGAGGACGGTGTCGCGGCCCGCGCGCGCGGCCTCCGCGGCGAGGTTCAGGGCGAGGGTCGAGCGTCCCGGGGCGCCCGCGGGGCCCCAGACCACGACCACGCGGCCGCCCTCGGGGGCGTCGTCCAGGACCGGGTCCTGCGTCCAGGGCTCCGCGGTCTCCTCACCGTCGACCGCGGCGGAGATCGCGGCGAGGATCTCCTCGATCGGCGCACCGGCGTCCACCACCTGGCGCAGGCCGAGGGAGGTCTGCTCGGGGGCGGTCTCCGCACGCAGACCGATGACGGCGACGTGCTCGAGCAGTCCGGCGAGCACGTCCCGGCCGAGCCCGCGCACCGAGAGGTCCAGCAGGACCGCCTGCCCGATCCCGGCGCCCACCACGGCGGCGGTCTCGGCGAGATCAGCGCAGCGGCGCACCACCCGGACGTCGTGATCGCCGTCCTGGGCGAGGTCGTGGACGATGCGGACCTCGTCGGCGCCCGAGGCGCACAGCACCAGGTCGATCATGTGCCGACCCCGTAGGCGCCCGGCACCCCGATGACGTCGAGCCGCTCCTCCCGGGAGAGCACCTCGAGGACCCCGGCGAGATCGTCCCGCGGCACGAGCACCTCGACGGCCATCGACCGCATGCCCAGGGTGCTGCCCTCGTCGATCGTCCTCACGACGGCGTTCTCGACGAGCAGCTCGGCCTGACCGGTGCCCTCGTCCACCTCGCCCGTGTGCCAGAGCTCGACGGTGCTGCCGGCCTGGACCGACTGCGCGACGGAGGAGTCCACCGGGATCACCACGGGCCGCAGGTCGACGTCGGTGCTCTGGCCGACGGCGGCGGCGGGCAGCAGCTCGCCGGCGCGGATGGGCTGCGTGGCGACCGCGCCCTCGGGGATCGCCTCGAGCGATCCGACGTACATGCCGTCCTGCTCGCCGAGGCGGAGCTCGACGACGGTGAGGTCCTCCGGGGCGAGCGCCTGCCCGGGGACGATCACGGAGCGTGCGACCAGCACGGGTGTGGTCTCGGCGAGCCGGGAGACCAGCAGGGCGCCCATGAGCACGCTGCCGAGGACGAGCACCACGCCGACGATCAGCCGCGGGTCCTTCCACCGCGGCCGCCGCAGCCTCATCATTCCTGTGCTGGCCCCCACGGTCCCCTCCTGCGCTCCGCCCGATCGTGTCCCGACCGGGTCCTGGCCGGGAGAGTACGGGAGAGGGCACCTCGCCTTCGCGGGAGGGCGGCGGATTGTGGACAGCCCGTCGCGGAGGAGGGGTCGCCGGCCGTTCGTCCACAACGCCCCCGCGCCCGGGCGCCGGAGGTGTGAGACTGTCCCGGACCGTCCGACCCGCCAGGCCCCGTTGCCGGAAGGAGCGCCGATGCAGCCCCGTTTCGTGCCGCTGACCGACGTCGCCGAGATGCTCTCGATCTCGGCATCGCAGGCCTACGCGCTCGTGCGCACGGGAGAGCTGCGCGCCATCAAGGTGGGCGGCCGCGGCCAGTGGCGTGTCGAGATGACCGAGATCGAGTCCTACATCGAACGCAGCTACGCCGCCACCGAGCGGGTGCTCGAGGAGGAGCGGGAGCGCACACACCGCTGAGCGGTGCGGAGCCCATCAGCGCAGGCCTGATCGGGCGGGCCTGATCCGAGCGGAGCTATGGCGCGCGGCGTCGAAGGACGCCGGATCCCTCAGCTCGAGGAGACCAGGAGCAGGCCGCCGAGCGCGACGGTGATCGACCCGGGCCCGGACGCGGCCCCGGCCTCCCCCGTCGGCACGGTCCTCAGGTCCAGAGCGTCGGCGCCGACGGCCGCGATGCGTCCCGTCACCTCTCCCGCGAGCGTGGTCACCCGGACCACTCCGCGGTCCCGTGCGAGCGCGCGCAGCACCGAGGTGAGGGACTGCTCCGGCGCCGCACCCTCGGCGCGGGGACGAGCTCGGGCGCCGAGCCCCTCGACCATGCCCACGGCAGGCAGCGGGACGAGCCGTCTCGCGCCTCCCTCGGCGAGCCGGACCCATCCGTCGGTGGCCTCGACGAGGCGGCCGCCGACCCTCCGGCCGCCGCGAAGATGGAGCACGAGCTGTGCCCCGATCGCCGCGCGCATCCTGTCCGCGAGCAGCAGCTGCGAGCGCTCGGCACGAGTGAGGTCCTCGGCGAGGGCGCGCATCTCCTCCCGCTGCTCATGGGCATGACGGCCCTCGATGTCCTCGAAGATCCGCTCGAACCGCATGGGCTCACTGTACGGAGGCGGCGCCCCGGCGGGAACGGGTCCGTCCCTGACGGCGACCGTCTCCGCTGCTGCACCCCCGACACCCGATACGGACGTTCCCCGCAGAGCGTGAAGGATCACCCATTCCGGTCGTACCTAGGGACGAACGGTCGTCCCATCCTCGTCCTTTGGTGCTGCTGACCTGCGGCGATGGGGCGGAATTTTCGTACCGATGGCCGATTGTGCGCCGTGTCACCCGTCCGTAGATTCCTGGACTACGACGTCATCGACACCAAACGGCATCAAACGCACGGGTCGAGGCACACCGGCCATCAGAGGGGAAGAACCATGGGGGAAACGCAGGTCGCCGAGGCGGCACCGGGACGGACGGGAGCCGTCCGCACCGGGCTGACGGCGGTGCTCGCCGCGGCCGGGACCCTCGCCATGGCGGCGGCGGCACGCACCCTGGTCGAGCCGGCCCTCACCGGCAGCGGGGAGCAGGCGCTCCTGAACGGAGTGCTGCTGGTGCTCGCGGCCGCCGGCGCCCTGCTGTGCCTCTACCTCACGATCGTCTGGGCCCTCGCCACGCTCGTCCTCGTCGCCGGGCCTGCCACCGCCCTGGGCCGCACCCTGCTCGGCGCGCTCCGCCTGATCGCTCCCCAGCTGGCGCGTCGGATCACGGTCGCCGCCGCTCTCGGCACCGCCGCGACCGCGATGGTGCTGGGGCCCGCGAGCGCCGCGGACCAGGGAACGGGGTTCCTCGACCTCTCGGGCGTCGGGGCCGGCACCGCGCAGGAGCTCACCGCCCCCGCGGACCCTGCCCCCTCGGACGGCGGAGGCGAGACCGGAGGCGCAGCGCCCACCGAGGAGGGCGAGCTGCCCCCGCTCGGCTGGGAGAGCGCGCCGAGCTCGCAGGAGCCGGGCACCGCCGAGGACGAGGCACCCGTCCAGCACGAGGCCCCCGAAGGCGACGACACGTCCGACGCCGCCCCGGAGACCTCCGACGCCCCCGCCGACCCCACCGCTCCGGCGGAGGGCGCGAGCGACCCTGCGGACGACACCGACTCCACCGACGCCACGGATTCTCCCCGCGCCGCCGATGCCACGACACCGCCGCGCACGATCGTCGTCGGCGCCGGGGACTCGCTGTGGACCCTCACCGACGAGGCCCTGGGCCCGGGAGCGGATTCACCCCAGGACATCGCCAGCTCCTGGCCCCGCCTCTACGAGGCCAATCGACACGAGATCGGGTCCGATCCCGATCAGCTCACCCCCGGGCAGGTCCTCACCGTGCCCTCCGCCCTGACCGACGAGGAGTCGTCATGACCACCACCGACCAACGACCCCTGCCCGCCGCCACGCTCACGGACGGAGCGGCGCTCGCCCCGGAGGATCCCCGCAGCGTCGAGCGGATGGTCGAGCCCGTCGCCCGTTTCGCCGTCGAGATCGTGCGGGACATGCGGCCTGAGAACGCGCTCGCGCGGGTGGTCACCCCGGAGGTCGCGACCATGCTCGCGCGGCGTGCCCGGCTCACCCGGCGCCTCCGCGACTCCACCGGGCACACGCCCTCGCGCCGGATGCAGGTCACCGGCGTCCACACCTGCATCGTCAACGAGACCACGGTCGAGGCGAGCTGCGTGATCCGCGACCTCGACCGCGCCCGCTTCCTCGCCATGCGCTGGGAGCTGCGGCACACGGGCTGGCGGGTGACCGTCCTCGAGATCGGCTGACCGAGCGGCGCGCACGAGAACGAGGCCCGTCCTCCCCGAGGGGAGGACGGGCCTCGTCGTGAGCGGCGGGACCGACCCCGCGCCCTGCTCAGGCCTTGCGGCGGCGTCGGCGCTCCGCGCGGTTGGGCTTGTCGCGGTCCTTCGGACCGTGATCCGCCTCGGTGTGGTCCGCACCGTGCTTGGCGTCGTGGCGCGCCTGGCGACGACGCTGCGCACGGGACATGGTCCCGGGATCCGTCCGGCCCGAACCCTCCGCGGAGCTGTAGCTGAGCCGGCGCGGATCGGGCCCGTCGCCGAGGCCCTTCGCGGTCACCACGACGCTCCGCTCGGCGGCGAGCTCGTCAGCGTCCTCGAGCTCTCCCTCCGCCGAGCCGGCCTCGGAGTCCTCGCCCTCCCGGTCGTCCAGGAGACCCTCGAGCTCTCCCTCGTCCTCGGCGGTCCCGTCCTCCGCGGTCAGGTCCCCGGCCTCGGCGCTCTCGCGATCGGCGGCGGCCTCGTCGGCCGATCCCTCGGGCGCCTCGGCCTTCTCGTCGTCCCGCGCGGCCGAGGCCGTCGCGGCCTGGGCGGCGGCGGAGGTCGTGCGCAGGAGCTCGGAGACGGCCTGCGGCACCACGGGCGAGGCCTGCTGCACCTGCACCTCGAGGTTGAAGAGGTAGCCGACGGCGTCCTCCTTGATGCCCTCCATCATCTCGTTGAACATCAGGTGGCCCTCGCGCTCGTACTCGACGAGCGGGTCGCGCTGGGCCATCGCCCGCAGCCCGATGCCCTCCTTGAGGTAGTCCATCTCGTAGAGGTGCTCGCGCCAGCGCCGGTCCATGACGGAGAGCAGCACGCGCCGCTGCAGCTGGTGGACGGCCGCCTCACCGAGCTCGTCGGCTCGACGGTCGTAGGCCAGCCGCGCGTCGGAGAGGATCTCCTCGCGCAGCATCGCCGCGGTGAGGTCCTCCTTGCCGCCGGCCTCCTCGATGAGCTCCTCCGCGGTGACCGAGATCGGGTAGGCGCTGCGCAGCGCCCCCCACAGCTCCTCGAGCTCGAAGTCCTCGGGGTTCGATCCCTTGGTGTGCTCGGTGACGATCCCGCCGATCACCTCCTCGATGAAGCGGTCGACGTGCTCGTCGAGGTCCTCGCCCTCGAGGATCCGCGAGCGCTCCTCGTAGAACTTCTTGCGCTGCTTGGTCAGGACGTCGTCGTACTTCAGGACGTTCTTGCGGATCTCGGCGTTGCGCGACTCGATCGAGTTCTGCGCGCGCTGGATCGCCCCGGAGACCATGCGGCCCGTGAGCGGGATCGCCTCGTCCACGCCGCCGCGGGCGAGGAGCGCCTCGGCCGCTCCCGCGTTGAACAGGCGCATGAGGTCGTCCTGCAGCGAGAGGTAGAACCGGGACTCGCCCGGGTCGCCCTGACGCCCGGAGCGGCCGCGCAGCTGGTTGTCGATGCGCCGGGACTCGTGGCGCTCCGTGCCGAGCACGTACAGCCCGCCGAGCTCGGTGACCTCGTCGTGCTGCTCCTCGACGGCGGCCTTCGCGCGCTCGAGCGCCTCGTCCCAGGCGGCCTCGTACTCCTCGGCCTGCTCCTCGGGGTCCAGCCCCGACTCCTGGACCTCGGCGTGCGCCATGAACTCGACGTTGCCGCCGAGCATGATGTCGGTGCCGCGGCCGGCCATGTTGGTCGCGACGGTGACGGCGCCCTTCGCGCCCGCCATCGCGACGATCGCCGCCTCACCGGCGTGGTTCTTCGCGTTGAGGACCTCATGGGTGACGCCCTGTGCGGTCAGCAGCTTCGAGAGGTACTCGGACTTCTCGACGCTCGTGGTGCCCACGAGCACGGGCTGGCCCTTCTCGTGACGGGCGACGATATCCTCGACGACCGCGTCGAACTTGGCCCGCTCGGTGCGGTAGATCCGATCGGCCTGGTCCACGCGCTGCATCTCGCGATGCGTCGGGATGGGCACCACGCCGAGGCCGTAGGTGTTCATGAACTCGGCGGCCTCGGTCTCCGCCGTGCCGGTCATGCCCGAGAGCTTCTCGTAGAGCTTGAAGTAGTTCTGGAGGGTGATCGTGGCGAGGGTCTGGTTCTCCGCCTTGATCTTCACCCCCTCCTTGGCCTCGATGGCCTGGTGCATGCCCTCGTTGTAGCGGCGACCGGCGAGGATGCGGCCGGTGTGCTCGTCGACGATCATGACCTCGCCGTTGAGGACGACGTAGTCCTTGTCCTTCTTGAACAGCTCCTTGGCCTTGATGGCGTTGTTGAGGAAGCCGATCAGCGGGGTGTTCAGCGACTCGTAGAGGTTCTCGATGCCGAGGTGGTCCTCCACCTTGTCGATGCCGGCCTCGAGCACGCCGACGGTGCGCTTCTTCTCGTCGACCTCGTAGTCGCGGTCGCGGCGCAGCTTCTGCACGACCTTCGCGAACTCGGAGTACCACTTGTTCGCGTCGCCGGAGGCGGGGCCGGAGATGATCAGCGGCGTGCGGGCCTCGTCGATGAGGATCGAGTCGACCTCGTCCACGATCGAGAAGAAGTGACCGCGCTGCACGCGGTCCTCCGGGGTGAGCGCCATGTTGTCGCGCAGGTAGTCGAAGCCGAACTCGTTGTTCGTGCCGTAGGTGATGTCCGCGGCGTACTGCTCGCGGCGCTCCGCCGGGGTCAGCCCCGCGGTGATCACGCCCGTGGTCAGGCCCAGGGCGCGGAAGACGCGGCCCATGATGTCGCTCTGGTAGGTCGCGAGGTAGTCGTTGACGGTCACGACGTGGACGCCCTTGCCGGCGAGCGCGTTGAGATAGGCCGGCAGCGTCGCCACGAGGGTCTTGCCCTCACCGGTCTTCATCTCCGCGATCCGGCCGCGGTGCAGGGCCGCGCCGCCCATCACCTGGACGTCGTAGGGGCGCTGGCCCAGCGTGCGCTCGGCGGCCTCGCGGACGGCCGCGAAGGCCTCGACCTGGATGTCGTCGAGGGTCTCGCCGTCGGCCAGGCGCTCACGGAAGCGGGAGGTCTCCTCCCTCAGCTCCTCGTCGCTCAGCTCGGTGAAGACGTCACCGGCGGCCGTCACCCGCTGGGCGATGGACTCGAGCCGACGCCGCTCGCGGCCCTCGCCGGCGCGCAGGATCGTATCGAAGAGGTTTGCCACACGTGCTCCCGTTGCTGTCGTCTGCGCCCGGGTGGGCGCGTCGTGCCGGACCCATCGTAAGCGCCGCGCCCCTGGACGGCGCCTGCGCGCCCTCGGACGGGGCGTCCCGACGGTCCCGGATCACTCCGTGCGGTGTCCCGTGCTGGTCCGTCAGGCAGGACCCGCGGCCCCCGCGGTTCCCGTCGCCCCCGCCGACTGCTCCCCCGGGCCGTCGTCGCGGACGGCCTCCGCGAGCACTCCCGACAGCTCCCCCGTCCCGCTCCCGGTGCTCACCTCGATCCCGTCGAGCCCCTGCCAGCGGGCGGCGCGCGCGAGCTCACCGGCGAGCGCGGCGGCGAGCTCGTCGGGGCCGGTGCGCAGGTAGCGCCCCAGACGCGGCAGAGCCTCCGCATGCACCCCGCGCACCTCGAGGACGCCGCGGGCGCGATCGGCCCGCAGGTCCACCCGCAGCGGGAAGCGGTCGCCGTGGAGGAAGGGCAGCGCGTAGTAGCCGGTGGTGCGCTTCGCGGCGGGGGTGTAGATCCCGATCCGGTACTCGACGTCGAAGAGCCCCTGCAGCCGGGGCCGGAAGAAGACGATCGGGTCGAAGGGGCTGACGAGGGCGGCGGTGCGCAGGGGCGCGGGCTGCGGCGCGTCCCGGTGCAGGAGCATCGTCACGGGGCCGTCCGGGCGTCGGACCTCGACCTCGGTGACCTCTCCCCGCCGCTGCAGCTCCGCGATGGCCGGTCGGGCGTCGGCGGCGCGCAGGCGGAAGTAGTCCGCGATCGCGGCGGGATCGGCGACGCCGAGCGCGCGGGAGGCGAGGCGGGTGAGCGCGAGGACCTCGGCGTGGTGGTCGCTCGGACCGGGAGCGGGACCGTCCCGCTCCGCCCCGGCGGCGCGGGCCCAGGCCTCGTCGTCCGCGGCGGGGAGGTAGAGCCGCTCGAACTGCACGCTGCGGCCCACGCAGTCCAGCGCCCCGGTCCGGAAGAGGTACTCCACGACCCATTGGCTCGAGGTGCGTCGCCAGCCCCATCCCTCGCCGCGCTCCTCGTCGCCGAGCAGCCGGGAGATCGCGGCGGCGCTGAGCGGGCCGTGCTCCTCGAGCAGGCCGCGGACGTGCTCGACGAGGTGCGGCGAGCGCGCCGCGGCCTCCCGCACCGCGCCCCAGTCGCGGGTCCCGGCCGCGCGGCGGCGGAAGCGCAGCAGGGCGTGGACCTCCTCCGTCGTGAACGTCGCCTCATGGGCGAGCGCCTCGCGCAGCAGCCGCTCGTGCCGGGTGCCGGGCACCGAGAGCTGGTCCAGCGCCCGGACGTCCCAGCTGCCGCTGCGGGTGAAGACGGGCAGGTGGTGGGCGCGGGCGAAGACGCTCACGGAGTCGATCTGGAGCAGGTGCGTCACGGCGACCGTCCGTCGCAGCGCCTCCCGGCTCACGGCCGGCGAGGGGACGGCGGCGCGGCGCGTGCCGCCGATGCCCTGCGAGCGCAGGGCGATGCGACGGGCCTCGGCCCAGCTCAGGGTGGTCGTCATGGGATGGGGCGTCCTCGGCGTGGGACGGGCGGGAGGCGCGCGGGGCGCCTCCCGCCCGGGGCGGTCGGTGGCTTCAGATGGTGCGGGGCGGGGTCAGGAGGGCGTCAGCTCGCCGTCCAGCTCGATGACGCCGTAGTGCCAGCCCTTGCGGCGGTAGACCACCTTCGGGTGCCCGGTCCCGGCATCCACGAAGAGGTAGAAGTCATGGCCGACGAGCTCCATCTGGTAGAGGGCGTCGTCGATGCTCATGGGGGTGGCGGGGTGCTTCTTCTCGCGGATCACCACCGGGCTGGCGGGATCGTCGGCACCGGTGCCCTCGAGCCCGGTGGGGGTGTCCTCCGTCGTGCCCTCGGGCTCCGTCTCCTGGAGTGGGGCGGGCAGCTCGGCGTCCGCCGGCATGGTGCGCACCGAGGCCGCACCAGGGCTGTGCGCACGGTCGCGGCCGCGGTGGCGGTCCTTGCGACGGTCCCGGGCGCGGCGCAGGCGCTCCAGGAGCTTGCCGTAGGCGACGTCGAGCGCGCCGTAGAGGTCGTCCGCGCGGGCCTCGGAACGGATGACGGATCCGTTCTCGAACACGGTCAGCTCCACGCGATCGCTGAGCTCGGCCTGCCGGGGGTTCTTCTCCTGCGAGACCTCGACGTCGACCCGCAGCGCCGCGGGGGCGAGCTGCGTGACCTTGTCGAGCTTCTCGGCGAGGTGGCGGCGGAATCGATCCGGGACGTCCATGTGGCGTCCGACGACATTGATCTCCATGAGTACTCCTCAGGTTCGGTGGGCGGCCGCTCGGAGCCCGGCCGCAGTGGCTCGTGGGCTGGGTGTGCGCACCTCCTCCGGTTCAGAGGGGTCGTCGGTGTGACGAGTCGCACCAGTGTGCCACGGATTCCCTGCGTGTGTCCTGGACCTCCCGCAGGTCTCCACCCCCGGTTCCGGGGACACCGCGCGGCGCGTGCCGCAGGCGCCTCCGGGACCGGCGGGGATCACCGCACGACGGGCGGGGACGGCAGCCGTGACGCCGCCACGACGACCGCGCCGAGCACCTCCGCCCCCTCCGCGACGAGCGCGTCGTGCATCGCCCGGAGCGTCGCGCCCGTCGTGACGACGTCGTCGACGATCACGAGGCGACGACCGGTCAGAGGATCGGGCCGGCCGCGGCGCCGGGAGAGGGCGAGCTCGATCCGCCGCTCGCGCCGGCCGCGGCGCCCGCGTCCCTCCTGCGCCGTCGTGGGTCGTGAGCGGAGCAGGAGCGCGGTCCCGGCGCCCTCGCGCTCGAGGGCGCGGGCGAGCTCCGCGGTGTGGTCCTCCCCGCGACGCAGCCGCGCCGCGCGGCGGGAGGGCACGGGCACCAGCTCGACCGGCGGCGGATCCGCCGGGACGTCCGAGCGCCGACGCCCGTGCCCTCCACCACCTCCCGCCCTCTCACCGGCTGCACCCGCGAGCAGCGCGACGGCCGGCGCGAGACCCGCCGCGATGGGGGCCGTCAGGTGGGCGCGGCCCCCGTTCTTCCAGGCGAGGACGAGCGACTGAAGCCCGGCCGTGTACTCCCCCAGCGCGAGCACCGGCATCACCGGCCGGTGGTCGACGCCCGCGGGGAGCTCGACGCCCTCCGCCGTGGTCCCGGCGCGGATGCGGGCGGCGGCGAGCACCTGCAGGGCGTCGCAGCCGTCCTCGACCCGAGCGGGCTCCCCGTGCAGCTGCGCGGCGCAGTCCGGGCACAGCCAGTCCCCCTCCGCGCCGCAGGGGCAGTCCCGGGGCGCGACGAGATCCGCGGTGCGTCGCAGCAGCTCCAGGAGAGCGCCGCGCACGGCGAGCACGGCGCGCAGGACGCCGGTCGGGAGCGGGTCAGGGGGCGGGAGCGGAGCAGTCGCTCCGGCATGTGCGGTCATGCGCCCATCCCAGCCGGGCGGCGTCGCTCCCGCCTCCCCGGTTCCCCCGCGGTGGACGGCGCCGTCCTGGGGAGGGACGACGCCGCCGCCCCGGGATCAGTAGAAGGCCGGGTCGGTGGACCGCACGCCGATGTCGGTCCACCCCTCCCCGTCGCTGCGCAGCAGGGTCCCCTCCACCGTGCCCGCCCAGAAGGCCTCGGCGACGGCCGTGCCGGCGAGGCTCTTCACGGCGGTCTCGAACACCGGGAGCAGGTCCCGCCCCGTCGCGAGGTCCAGGACGGCGCCGCGCACCTGCTCGGCGCCGGTGTCCGTGCCCAGCACGATGACGGCGATCTCGTCGTACCAGGTCGCCCGCGTGAGATCCCCGAGCAGCGGGGTGGGGACCTGCCGGGGGTCCGTGAGTCCGCTCGGCGCACCCGAGGCGTCGCGGACGATCGCGCACAGGTCGAGCCTGGTGCCGGTCGCGTCGGCGGAGAGCACGATCAGGCGCGTCGCGTCCGCCGCGACGTCGAGGGCCCGCACCTCGCGCCCCTCGAGCCACGGCGCGTCGATCTTCACGTCCTCCTCCGCGGCGCGCCCCGAGAGGGCCAGCAGCACGCCGCCGCTGTCCCGGCTCGCGGTCCACACGTATCCGGCGTCGTCGATCCGTGGGGCGACGAAGCCCGCGCCCGTCGCGGCCTCGCGCAGCGGCACCGAACCGTCCGTCGCGGTCACCAGCACGACCTTCTCCTCCGGGGAGAGCGCCGCGACGAGCAGGCCGTCCTGCGCGATGACGGGGGCGTGCACGGTGCGGTCCGAGAGCGAGGGCACCAGCTGCGGGAGGGCCGTCGTGGCGCTCGCCTCGGCGAGGGAGACGACGCCGGTGTCCCCCGCGGCGATGGGACGGTGCCCGGGCAGCGCCCGCTCGATCCGCGCCTCCTGGGTCGCGCTCAGATCGGCGCCGTCCCACACGAGCTGGACCCCGGAGAGCGTGCGCAGCGAGCGGAGGGACGCCTCGAGCTGCGCGAGGGCGAGGGCGCGCCGCTCGTCGGGCAGGTCACCCACGGCGGAGGGCACGGTCACCTGGACGCCGCCGTCGGCCCCCGTCGTGACGCGGGCGTCCGCGACCTCCTTCGTGTCCGGCACCTCGGAGCTCACCGCCCCCGCGAGGAAGTCCGAGGGGCCGTCGGCGAGCCGGGCGAGCACGCCGCTCGCCCCGTCGAACAGGGAGAACCAGCGGTGATCGGGCACGAGGTGGCGGGCCCGGGCGTCCACGAAGTACAGCCGGCCCGGGGCGAAGAGCGACTCGAACACGGCCTCCGAGAGGAAGATGCCGTCCGGCGGGTCGACGATCCGCCAGCTGTCCCCCTCCTGCGAGAGCTCGACGGTGATCTCCCGCATCGCGGGGACCGCGAGCGTCGTGCGCACCCCGTCCACGTCCACCGTGTCCACCGCCTCGGCGATGAGGCGGACGTGGGTGTCGTCCACGGGCTCGGCCCGCAGGTCCTGGCTGCCCGAGTAGATCGTGACGCCGGCACCCGGGTCCCACGAGGTCGAGGCCTCGGAGGTCAGGAACTCGCGGGCCACCGCGTAGTCGTCCTCGGGTCCCACCCCGGCCTGGACGAAGCCGAGCACGATCTGCGCCGGGCTCGCGCCGTCCGCCGGGGGCACCGCCTGCACGTACGGGGCGCCGCCCTGGGCCTGGTCGCCCAGCGGGCGCACGGAGACGGTCGACGAGGAGGGGATCCGGGCACAGGCCGCACCGAATCCGACGAGGCCCGCGGCGCCGAGCGCGCCGAGCACCTGTCGCCGGCGGGGTCGGGGCGCCGGGCGAGGACGGGGCGGGGTCATCGGCCCTCCTTCTCGGTCGGGGACGGGGCCGTCCCGGGGCCCAGGTCCGGCAGACGGTCGGGGCCGATGGGGATCTCCCCGGTGAGGGTCGAGGGCTCGAACTCCGGCGCCTCCCGGTCGAAGGAGCGCTCCAGGCGCAGCGGGGAGCGGGTCGGGGAGGTGCCCGGCCGGCGCGGGAGGGTCAGGCGGAAGACGGCGCCGCGCCCCTCCTGCCCCCAGGCCTGCAGCCACCCGCCGTGCAGGCGCGCGTCCTCGACGGAGATCGACAGGCCCAGGCCCGTCCCGCCGAGGGTGCGGGCGCGTGAGGGGTCCGCCCGCCAGAAGCGGTCGAAGACGCGCCGGGCGTCCTCGGGCGAGATCCCCCGGCCGAAGTCCTGGACGACGACCGCGACGGTGTCGGCGTCCGCCGCCGTCTGCACGAGCACCGGTCCCCCGGCGCCGTGCTCGATCGCATTGGTGAGCAGGTTCCGCAGGATCCGGTCGATCCGCCGGGAGTCCACGACGGCGGAGGTGTCGCGGCCCGCGAGCCGCAGGTCCAGGGTGCAGCCGCGGGCCTCGGCGAGCGGGGCGGCGTTCTCCGCCGCGTGCCGCACGAGGTCGTCGATCTCCTCGCGGTGCGCCTCGAGCTCGGCCGCGCCGGCGTCGAAGCGGGAGATCTCCAGGAGGTCCGCGAGCAGCGAGTCGAACCTCTCGACCTGGGTGGAGAGCAGCTCGGCGGTGCGGTGGAGGTCGCCGGGCAGCTCCTCACGGCGCCCGTCGAGCACGGCGGCTGCCATCCGGATCGTGGTCAGCGGTGTGCGCAGCTCGTGGGACACGTCGGAGACGAAGCGGTGCTGGACCCGGGAGAGCTCCGTGAGGTCGTCGATCTTCTGCTCGAGGCTCAGGGCGAGATCGTTGAAGGACCGGCCCACCTGCGCGAGCTCGTCGCCGCCCGAGACCTGCACCCGCGTGCGCAGGTTGCCGGCGGCCATCCGCTCCGCCGCCTGTGCCGCGCGGCGCAGCGGCACCGTCACGAGCCGGGCGACGACGATCGCGATGCCCACCACGAGGGCGAGGAGCACCGCGCCGCCGCCGAGCATCACACGCTGCACGAAGGAGAGCGTCTGCTGCTCCTCCTGCAGGGGGTAGAGCACGTAGAGGTCATAGGTCCCCACCCCGGCCACCGTCACCCGCGACCCCACGAGCAGGGCGGGCGTGGTGCCGTGGGCGCCGTCGGGCAGGCCCACGGAGCGCCAGGCGAGGGAGTCCGGGTGCGCGGCGACCTCGTCCTCGAGATCCGGGTCCACGAGGGAGAGGAGGTCCTGGTCCGAGGCCACGGAGAGGACCGTCCCGGACGGGTCCGCCGGCACGAGCGCCACCTCCCGGCGGGTCGCGTCGCCCTGGCCGCCGGTGTCCTGCACGAAGGCGAAGGCGGCGTCCTGCTGCTGGGTGGTCGTGGCGCCCGGGAGCTGGGTGAGGGTGTCGGTGAGCGCGCCGCGCACGTCGACCGTCTCCTCGAGCACGCGGTCGCGCCGCTGCTCGTACAGGCCGTCCGCGATGACGGTCGAGAGGTAGACGCCGACGGCGAGGATCGCGAGCAGGGCGAGCAGCGTCGTCACGGTCACGACGCGCAGCGCGAGCGGCCAGGTGCGCACGTCCACGCCGCGCCGCAGCCGCTCCCGGATCACCGCGGAGCGTCCCGCACCGCGCTCCGGGGCGGGCTCGGAGGGGCTCCGCTCCTCGCTCAGACCGCGCCGCCCGCGCGGTAGCCCACGCCGCGCACGGTCACGACGATGCGCGGGTTCTCGGGATCGTGCTCGATCTTCGAGCGGAGGCGCTGCACGTGCACGTTGACGAGGCGGGTGTCCGCGCTGTGGCGGTAGCCCCAGACGTCGCGCAGCAGCACGTCGCGGGTGAACACCTGCCAGGGCTTCCGGGCGAGCTGCGTGAGGAGGTCGAACTCGAGCGGGGTCAGCGGGATGACCTCGCCGGCGCGGCGCACCTCGTGGCCGTCGACGTCGATCTCGAGGTCGCCGATCGCGAGGGACTCGGTGGTGGGCGCGTCCGCGCGGCGCACGCGCGCCTTGATGCGGGCGACGAGCTCGTCGGGCTCGAAGGGCTTGGTGAGGTAGTCGTCGGCCCCGGCCTCGAGCCCCTCGACGACGTCGGCCGTGTCGGAGCGCGCGGTGAGCATGATGATGGGCACGCCGGACTCGCGCCGCAGGCGGCGGCACACCTCGATGCCGTCCATGCCCGGGAGCATGAGGTCGAGCAGGACCAGGTCGGGCTTCAGCCGCGGGAAGGTCTCCAGCGCCGAGGCGCCGTCGGGCGAGGTGGCGACCTCGAAGCCCTTTCCGCGCAGCACGATGCCGACCATCTCGGCGATCGCCTGGTCGTCGTCGACAACGAGGATCCGTGAAGGCGTCGTCATGAGGGTCATTGTGCCACCGTCGCGCCCCCACCCCGTGCAGGTGGGGAGGTCGCGCGCCCTCACCCTCGGGGCAGGGCCCGATCGACGTTCGTCGGAGGGCCCGCGCGCGCCGAGGCCGTACGTTGGAGCGGCACGACCGTCGCCGTGCCGACGCCCGCCCGCACCCGCGTCGCCCCGGACACGACACCGACCCCGACACCGACCCGCAGCAGCTGCCGAGGAGGCACCATCCCATGAGCACCGGCTGGACCGCCCCCGGGGCCACAGGAGCAGAGGGACCGCAGGAGGGACAGGGCGCCCCCGTCGGCCAGGACCCTCTCGGCGCCGTTCCCGCGGGGACCCCGCGACCGGGAGGCCGGCCCGCGGGGCCCGCCCGCGAGCTCGCCCTGCACCTCCCCCTCTTCCCGCTGCGACCGCTCGGCGTGGGCGAGATCCTCGGCGCCGCCGTCCGGATCTACCGCCTCCGCGCGCGCCCCGTGCTCGTGCTCTCCGCGGCCGTGTTCGGCGTCGCGACGATCCTCACCGGCCTGCTCACCGGCGTGGGGCTCGCGCCGATGGTCGGCGACCTCCGGGCGATCATGCAGGAGTCCTCGACCTCCGCCACGGGCAGCTCCACCGACGTCTTCGGCTCCGTCGGGGACGTGGTCCTCACCGCGGTGAGCTCGGTGGCCACCTCCCTCATCATGCTCGTCGCGACCGCCGTGGTGCTCGCCCCGCTCAGCCGGATCGCGATCGACGCCGCGACGGATCCCTCCCCGGACGCCCCCGTCGACGTGTGGGCCGCGGCCCGGCGCCTCGCCCCGACCGCCGTGCTCACCGCGCTGCTGACGAACGTGCTCCTGGTCCTCGCGATGCTCGTCCCCGCGGTGCTCGGTGCGCTCCCGCTGATCCTCACGGGGAGCGCGGACGCCGTGACCGTGTCCCTGCTGATCGTCGGCCTCGTGATCGGCCTGCTCGCCACGGTGTACGTCTGGGCGCGGACCGTGCTCTCGGTGCCCGCCCTCGCCGTGGAGGGGCTCGGGCCCGTGGCCGCCCTGCGACGCTCCCTGCATCTGACCTCGGGCCGCCGCCAGTGGCGCGTGCTCGGTGTCTCCGTGCTCGTCACCGTGCTGTTCACGATCGCGATCCAGGTCGTCTCCGGCGTCTTCGGGACGATCGGCACGATCGCCTACCTCGCGGTGCTGCTCGCGAGCTCCTTCGAGGCGATCGTCCTCGGGATCACGCTGCTCACGATCGCCACGATGCTCGGCTCCTTCGTCGCCCAGGCGCTCCTGGCCCCCTTCGGCGCCGCGGCCTTCGCCGCGCTCTACGCCGATGTCCGGATGCGCGACGAGGCCTGGGACGTCGAGCTCGCCCGCACGGCCCGTGAGCGCGCCGGACTCGGCGAGCACGGCGGCGCGGGCCAGCTCGGCGGGCACCGGTGACCCCGGAGGAGGCGCGGCGGCGCCTGCACGAGGAGCTCGCCAAGCGCGAGTACGCCGACTCCGAGGGGTTCGTGGCCTGGGTGCTGCACCGCCTCGAGCTGTGGTTCACCGCGCTCATGGACGGCGTCCGCGCGAGCTCCGTGATCCAGGGCTCGCTCGCCGTGCTCTCGGCGCTCGTCCTCGTCGCGGTCGTCGTGCTCGTCCTGCGGCGCACGGGGCTGCTGCGCCGCAGCGCGGGCCTCGCCGTCTCCTCCTCGCTCGTCGCCGAGTCCGCGCTCACCGGGGCCGAGCTCCGGGAGGCCGCCGCCCAGGCCCTCACCGAGCACCGCGCCGACGACGCCACGGTGCTCGCCCTGCGCGCGCTCGTCCGCGACCTCGACGAGCGCACGCTGCTCGAGGCGGACGAGGGCCTCACCGCGCACGAGGCCGCCGCGGTCGCCGCGCGCTTCTTCCCCGACCTCCGCCATCGCCTCGAGCGCGGGGCGGCCGCCTTCGACACCGCCGCCTACTCCTCTCGCAGCGCGCAGCTCAAGGACGGGGAGGACCTGCTGCGGCTCGCCGAGTACGTCGCGCAGTCCGCGCCGGACCTCGACGGGGCCCCCATCCCCTCGCCCGCGGTGACCGCCCCGTGACGGCGCCGACCCTCACCGGCGTGCGCGCGATCCCGCGCTCCCGTGTCCTCCTCACGGCGGCGATCGCGATCGCGCTGATCGCGACGGGCGCCGTGACCGTGCTGCGCGGCTCCTACCGTGACGGCGCGCTCGAGCCGGACGCCCCCACGCCCCAGGGCAGCCGGGCGGTCGTGCGCGTCCTCGAGGACACCGGGACCGCGGTCGGCACCGCCCGCCACACGAGCGACGCCGCCCGGGACCTGCGCGGCGGGGGCACGGTGCTCCTCGCGGACGCCGAGGGCCTCTCCCCCGCCCAGCTCGACCTGCTCGCCTCGTCCCTCGACGCGCCGGGCGCCGGGCACCTGGTCCTCGTGGCACCGGACGCCCTCACCCTCGCCGCGCTCACGGAGGACGTGGAGCCCGCGGGCTCGATCGCCGGGGAGGCGACCGTGGCCGCGGGCGACTGCGGGGGCCTCGCCCACGGGGCCCGCGCCCTCGCCGTGCGCGGCGAGGACGGCGCGCTCGCCGACCAGGGCCGGCTCGGCGCCGCCCGCACCTATGCGGTGCACGGCGACGCCGAGGGCTGCTTCGACGCCGGCGGCGGCTCCCTCCTCGTCTCCGACGGGTCGATCACGGTGCTCGGCGCGGCGGACGTCCTCACCAACGAGGGCATCACCGGGGCCGACGACGCCGCGCTCGCCCTGAACCTGCTCGGCGTGGAGGACACGCTCACCTGGTACGTGCCCTCCGCGACCGATCCTCTCGCCCTCACCGCGCCGTCCCTGCTCACGCACCTGCCGCGCTGGACCGGCCCCGTCGCGCTGTGGCTGATGGCGCTGGTCGTCGTCGCCCTGGTCGCGGCCGGCCGACGGCAGGGACCGGTCGTCGTCGAGCCCCTGCCCGTCACGGCGCGCGGCGAGGAGCTCGTGCTCGGCCGGGCGCGTCTGCTCGAGAGGGCGTCGGAACGGACGGCCGCCGCCTCCGCGCTGCGCGCCGCCGCCGCCGGCCGTCTCGCCGCCCGCCTCGGGCAGCGGCGCGAGACCTCCCTCGACGCGCTGCTCGCCGCGCTCGCCCCGCACACCTCCCTGTCCCCCGACCGCCTGCGGGCGCTGCTCGAGCACCGTCCGGTGACGGACGACCAGCAGCTGCTCCGCCTCGCCCATGACCTCGACGCCCTCGAGAAGGAGATCGACCGATGACCACGCCCGCCCCCGCTCCCGAGCCTCCCCTCGACCGGACGTCCGCGCCCTCCCCCGCCCGCGACGCCCTGCAGGGCCTCGCCGCCGAGATCCACAAGGGGGTCGTCGGCCAGGACGCCGCCGTGACCAGCCTCGTCGTGGCGCTCCTGTGCCGCGGCCACGTGCTGCTCGAGGGCGTCCCCGGCGTCGCCAAGACCCTGCTCGTGCGCTCCCTCGCCGCGGCGCTGGACGTGCGGATGCGGCGCGTCCAGTTCACCCCGGACATGATGCCGGGCGACATCACCGGCTCCCTCGTCTACGACAACGCCACGAGCGACCTCGTCTTCCGTGAGGGCCCGGTCTTCACGAACCTCCTGCTGGCCGACGAGATCAACCGCACGCCCCCGAAGACGCAGTCCGCGCTGCTCGAGGCGATGGAGGAGCGGCAGGTGACGGTCGACGGCGTGCCGCGACCGCTCCCGGACCCGTTCCTCGTCGTCGCGACGCAGAACCCGATCGAGTTCGACGGCACGTACGCCCTGCCCGAGGCGCAGCTGGACCGCTTCCTGCTCAAGGCCGTCATGCCCCTGCCCGAGCGGGAGGACGAGATCGACGTGCTGCGCCGCCACGCGGACGGCTTCGACACGACCGACCTCGCCGCCACGGGCCTGCGGGCCGTGGTCGACGCGGAGGCCCTGCACCGGGCGCAGGCCGACGTCGCCACGGTCGCCGCGGAGGAGCCGGTCGTGCAGTACATCGTCGACGTCTGCCGGGCGACCCGCCGCTCGCCGAGCCTCGCGCTCGGGGTGTCGCCGCGCGGGGCGATCGCGCTGCTGCGCACCTCGCGCGCCTGGGCCTACCTCGCCGGGCGCGACTTCATCACCCCGGACGACGTCAAGACGCTGGCGCCCGCGACCCTCGGGCACCGGGTGCGTCTGACCACGGAGGCCGAGCTCGAGGGGACCCAGGTGGACTCGGTGCTCGCGGCGACCCTCGCCTCGGTCCCGGTGCCGCGGTGAGGATCTCGCCCACCCTGCGCGCCGCACCGGCAGGGCTGCTCGCCCTGCCCGTGCTCGTGCTGTGGCCGTCCTGGGGCACCGTGCTCGCGTGCGCCGCGGTGTGGCTGCTCGTGGTCCTCGGCGACGCGCTCGCGGCCCCCTCCCCCCGCCGGCTGCAGGTGGTGCGCCGCTCCCCCGCCCAGGTGGTGCTGGGCGGGACCGGCACGGGCCGCCTGCTGCTGACGAACCCCGGCCCGCGACGCGCGCGCCTGCAGGTGCGCGACGCCTGGAACCCGACCGCCGGCCTCGACTCCCCGCGCGCGGCGGTCGACGTCCCGGCGCACGAGCGCCGGGAGATCCCCCAGCGCTTCACGCCCACCCGCCGCGGCGAGCACTCCTCGCGCGCGCTCGTGATCGACTCCCGCGGACCGCTCGGCCTCGCGCGGCGCAGCGCACGGATCGACTCCCCGGGCCGGATGCTCGCCCTGCACCCCTTCGGCGCCCGTCGTCACCTGCCCTCGCGCGTGCGGCGCCTGCGGGAGATCGAGGGGCTCGCCGCGGTCCACCAGCGTGGGCAGGGCACCGAGTTCGACTCCCTGCGGGACTTCGTGGACGGCGACGACGTGCGCTCGATCGACTGGCGCGCCACCGCCCGGCGGCGCAGCGTCGTGGTGCGCACCTGGCGCCCCGAGCGCGACCGGCACGTGCTGGTCGTCGTCGACACCTCGCGCACCGGAGCCGTGCGCCTCGGCGAGGGGACCCGCCTGGACGCGGCGTTCGACGCCGCCCTCCTGCTCACCGCGCTCGCGGGCCAGGCCGGCGACCGGGTGGACCTGCTGTGCGTGGACCGCGTGGAGCACCTCTCGGTGATCGGCTCGCGTCGCGGCACCGCCCTGCACGACATGGTCTCCGCGACCGCGCCCGTGCACCCCGCGCTCGTGGAGACCGACTGGGAGCTCGCCGCGGCGCGGATCCGCGAGCGCACCCGCCGCGGCTCCCTCGTCGTCCTGCTCACCCCGGTGGACGCGACGACCGTCCACGGGGCCCTGCTCCCGGTCGCGGCGCGGCTCGCCGCCGATCATCCGGTGGTGATCGGCTCCGTCTCCGATCCCGCCCTCGACGAGCTCGCCGCGGGCCGCGAGGACGTCCCCGCGCTGTACGCCGCGGCCTCCGCGGAGACCGCCCGCGCCCGGGCGGCGGGCACCGCGCGGGCCCTCGAGCGCACGGGCGTGCACGTCGTGGATGCCCCGCCGGAGCGCGCGCCGCAGGCCCTCGCCGACGCCTATCTCGCTCTCAAGGCCGCCGGCCGGCTCTGAGCCTCCGCGCGTCGCTGCTCAGCCGGCGACCGCGACGCGGGCGCCCACGAGCTCCTCGGAGAGGTCGCCGCGGGCACCGGCGCGGTGGGCGCGACGTCCCAGCACCAGCATGTAGGCGAGGAAGGCGATCCACACGATCGCCCCGATCCCGAGGCGCACCGGCGCGGGCAGCGCGCTCGGCGTCACGAAGCCCTCGACGAGGCCCGAGACCAGCAGCACCGGCACGAGCCCGATCGCGACCGTCACGAGCGCCCGCGAGGTGCGTGCGAGCGCCCAGCCCCGCGGGAGCGCACCCGGGCGCACCCACGCCCAGAAGGTGCGCAGGCCGGCGCCCGCGCCGACCATGAGCGCCGTGATCTCGAGCAGCCCGTGCGGGAGCAGGTAGACGAAGAAGGTGGGCAGGCCGCCGTAGGCCCCCATCACCCCGGCGGAGAGGCCGACGTTCAGCCCGTTCTGGAGGAGCATGAGCACCGGCCACACCCCGGTCACCCCGAGCACGACGGCCTGCACGGTGATCCACGCGTTGTTGGTCCACACCTGGGCGGCGAAGCCCGAGGCCTGACCCTGGAAGTAGTACGCGACGAAGTCGTGCTCGACGAGCTCCTCCTGCGCCTCCTGCGGGAGCACGAGGTCCCGGGCCGAGGCGTCGAGGCCGAACCACAGCCCGGTGGCTACGGTGGCGAGGAGGAAGATCCCCGTCGCGAGCGCCGCGGCGCGCCGGGAGGAGTACAGGGCGGCCGGGAGGTCCACGAGCAGGAAGCCGCGCAGCTGCGCCCAGGTGCCGATCCGCACGCCGGTGATCCGCAGCCGGGCCCGGTGCAGCAGCAGCGAGAGCTCCGCGGTGAGGGACGGGTCCGGCGTCGTCGAGCGCACCACCGAGAGGTGGGTCGCGGTCTCCTGGTAGAGCGCGACGAGCTCGTCGATCTCCTCCGCGTCGAGGCGGCGGAGGGAGGTCAGCTCGCGCAGCCGCTCCCACTGCGGGCGGTGCACGGCGATGACGGCGTCGATGTCCACCGGCCCAGACTAGGACCGCGCCGGCGCCGCCGAGGCCGACGAAAGTCGCATGCGCCCCGGCCGGAGGCCGACGCTCGATGCGTGCCCGGCGCCGCCCCGCCTGCCAGGATGGGGCGCATGGTCACCTCGGGGGCCGCCCCGGCGGCGGCGAGCACGCGCGATGCGCTCATCACGGGTGAGGCGGTGCTGCTGGACCTGCGGCCCGCCTCCTTCGCCGTGCGGATGCTCTCGGGCGCGATCGACGGCGCCGTCCAGCTGCTGCTGCTCATCGGCGGGTCGGTCGCCATGGCCTGGGCGGCCACGGCGCTGTCCGTGGACGCGGGACTCGCGACCGCCGCCCTGCTGGCCACCGCGGTGAGCGCCTACGTGGGCTATCCGCTGCTGTGCGAGACGCTGGGGCGCGGCCGCTCCCTGGGGCGGCTCGTGGTGGGCACCCGGGTGGTGCGGGACGACGGCGGCCCGCTGCACGTGCGCCAGAGCCTCCTGCGCGCGGTGTGCGCGATGCTCGAGATCTGGGCGACGGCAGGCGCCCTGGCCCTGACCTGCTCGGTCATCGATCGTCGCTCCCGCCGGCTCGGGGACATGATGGCCGGCACCCTCGTCCTCCAGGAGCGCATGCGCCACCGGAGCCCGGAGCCGCTGCCCCTGCCGGCGGCGCTCGAGCCGTGGGCGCGCGCGGCGGACCTCGGGCGCCTGCCCGCGCCGCTCGTCCAGGAGATCCGCTCCTTCCTCCCGCGGGCGGAGCGGATCCATCCGGAGTCCCGGCGCGCCCTGGCGCGGGACCTCGTCCAGCGGACGCTGCCGCACGTCGCGCCGGCGCCGCCCCCCGGGACGGACCAGGAGGCGTTCCTCGCCGCGGTCGTCGCCGAGCGCGCCTCCCGGGACGAGGCCCGGAGGCGCCGCTCGGACGCGCGCCGGCGCGAGCTCACCGCGGAGCTGCGGGCCCTGCCCTTCAGCCGCTGACGACTCGGGGGTCAGGCGCCGTCAGGGGCCTCGGCGCGACCGGCGATGAGGACGGGGATCCCGCCCTCGACCGCGTGCACGCGGCCGCAGGCCTCGCAGCGCAGCCCCGCGGTCGCGTCCTGCAGCGAGCCGCCGCAGTCCGGGCACCGGAGCACGGCACGCACCCAGGAGGGCACGTCGACACCGCTCGCCCCGGCGGGCAGCGAGCTGCCCGCCCCGGCACCTGCAGCATCACCGGCATCGGCATCGGTGATGATCGCGAGGACCTCGTCGCGGACGGACTCCATCAGGGTGGCCTCCTCGGCCTCGACGTTCAGGCGCAGCAGCGGCTCGGTGTTCGAGGAGCGCAGGGACAGCCACCAGCGCTCCGCGGCGGGCACGTCCTCGCCCCAGTGGGTGAGGGTGAGCCCGTCGAGGTCGTCGGCCTCCACCCCGGGACGCGCGCCGAGCGCCGCACGCACGCGCTCGCGCGCCGCCGAGGGGTCGGCGACGGTCGTGTTGAGCTCTCCGCTCGCGGCGTAGGGCTGATGCTCCGCGACGAGCGCGGAGAGCGGGCCGTCGGACTCCTCGAGCGCGGCGAGCACGTGCAGCGCGGCGAGCAGGCCCGAGTCCGCGAAGAAGAAGTCCCGGAAGTAGTAGTGCGCCGAGTGCTCCCCGCCGAAGACGGCGCTCCGCTCCGCCATGATCGCCTTGATCAGCGAGTGGCCGACGGGCGAGCGCACGGCCTCGCCGCCCGCGGCGGCGATCACCTCGGCGACGTGGCGCGAGGAGACGAGGTTCGCGACGACCACGGGCCGCTCCTCCCCCGCGGCGCGGGCGCGAGCGATCTCGCGGCCGGCGATGAGCGCGGTGACGGCGGAGGGGTCCACCGGGCGCCCCTGCTCGTCGAGGACGACGCAGCGGTCGGCGTCGCCGTCGAAGGCGAGGCCCAGATCCGCGCCCGCGGCGAGGACGGCGTCGCGGAGGTCCACGAGGTTCGCGGGGTCCAGCGGGTTCGCGGGATGGTGGGGGAAGGTGCCGTCGAGACCGAAGTGCAGCGGCACGACGTCCAGGTGCTCGAGCGTCCCGAGCACGGCCGGGACGGTGAGGGAGGCCATGGCGTCCGCCGCGTCGACGACCACGCGCAGGCGCCGGCGGCCGCCGAGCGGGACCAGGCGGTGCAGCAGCGCCGTGTAGTCCTCGAGCGTGTCGAGCGGCGCGCGGCGGCCGCCCTCCCGCTCGGGGATCACGCCTGCGGCGAGGTAGGCCTCGGCGCCGCGGCGCACGTCCTCGAGACCGGTCTCGCGGCTGATCGCGCGCGCCCCGGCCCGGGTGAGCTTGAGCCCGTTGTCCGGGGCGGGGTTGTGGCTCGCGGTGACCATGACGCCCGCGGCGTCGTGCTGGCCGGAGGCGCAGTACAGCTGGTCCGTCGAGGACAGCCCGGCCTCCGCGACCGTCGATCCGCGGCGCGCGGCGCCCTCGGCGACGGCGGCGGCGAGGGCCGGCGAGGAGACGCGCATGTCGTGGGCGACGATGATCGGCGCCGCGTCGAGGAGGTCCGCGAAGGCCGCCCCGAGGGCGCGCGCGATCTCCTCGGTGAGCTCGGTCCCGGCCACCCCGCGGACGTCGTACTTCTTGACGATGCCGCTGAGGTCCACGGCCTGCTGCTCAGTCATCGGTGCTCCTCACGACATGGAGATGGCGCCCGGCCTCGGCGGCGGGGCGGTCGGCGACGCGCCCTGCCCGACCGGCGCGGTCGGGGCGGGCGGCGGGATCGGTGCGGTCCGCGGGACCGGGGACGCCCGGGACCTCGCGCGCGGGGCGGAGGGCGTCGGCGAGGGCGACGAGCTCGTCGGGCACCTCGTGGCCGCCCTCGACGCGCAGCAGCTCCCAGCCGCGCGGGGCGGTGGTGCGGGAGGCGTGCTCGGCGCAGAGGTCGTAGGTGTGCGGCTCGCTGTGCCGCGAGAGCGGGCCCAGCACCGCCGTGGAATCCGCGTAGACGAAGGTGAGCGTGCTCACCGCTGGTCGCGAGCAGGCGGTCCGGGAGCATTCACGTGCAGGCACGCCCCGGATTCTACGCAGGCGCGCGGGGTCGCAGGCCGAATCGCCCGCCCGGTCCGGGGTGTCGTGCGGCACCCCGCCCGGGGCCGGAGCGCGCAGGAGGGAGGGCTAGAGTGCCGCCCATGGACAGGGACCTCGCCGCACGCGCCGTGCCCGATCCGCGCTCCGCGCCCCGGCGGCGGGACCGCCACGGACGGGGCTTCCGCCGGGACCTGATCCCCGCGCACCTGCCCGGCCACCGCAGCCGCCGCGAGCGCTTCGACGACCTCGTCGCGGACTCCGTCGCCACGGTCGCCGAGCGCTTCCCGCGCCGGCTCGCCCACCTCCAGGTCATGGTCGAGGAGGTCCCGCCGGAGGACCCGGCGCCGTGGGAGGACGCCCCCGTCGTGCTGGGCCGTGCGCTGCCCGCGACCCGGGAGCACCCGCCGCGGGTCGTGCTCTACCGTCGGCCCGTCGCGACCCGCTGCACGGGGGACGAGGAGCTCGAGGCGCTCGTGCGCCAGGTGGTCTCCGAGCAGATCGGCTCGCTGCTGGGCATGGCCGCGGAGGACGTCGACCCGGAGGCCTGGGAGGACTGAGGGGCCGGCGAGGTCCGGGGACCTGCTCCCGGGAGGAGGAGGGTCAGCCCTCGACCCGGATGCTCGTGCCCTCGCCGGTCGCGGCGCTCGGCACGACGGTCACCGCGGAGTGGAGCACGCCGCCCGCGCCGTCCTGCTCCCGCTGCATCCAGGCGGCGCGGACCGCCCCGGGCTGGTCCGGCACGACCACCACGGCCACCGGCTGGGCCCCGCCCGCGCGCAGCGACGGATCGGCGACGACGGTCGAGGTGTCGGCGGCGAGCTCCCGCACGATCGGCTCGGAGGTGGTGGCGTCCGCCGCGACCGTGATGAGCGTGCAGGTGGTGTCCGCCTCCGCCGCGAGGGTGAGCCAGCCGTGGCCCCCGCCGGGCGGGAGCGCCACGATCCCGCTGCTCGTGAGCGAGGGCGCCGGCACGAGCACGGCGAGGTCGACGGGGGCGCCGAGGGTGCTGCCGGCGAGATCCGCCCCCGCGATCGGGGAGCGGACGGCGGCGCAGATCGCGGCGTCCGCGCGCACCCGCACCGTGACGGCGCCGTCGGGGAGGGACTCCAGGGCGAGGGTGGTCACGGACTCCCCCGTCACCGGGACCTCGCCCGGGGAGCCCTCGTCGATCACGCCGTCGGGTCCGAGCACCTCGACCTGCGCGGTCGTGTCCTGGGCGCGGAGGTTCGCGAGCACGAGCGTGGGGGCCGTGCCCGCCACCTCGACGCCGGGGATGACGAGATCGCGGTCCGGCGCGGCGATCGGCGTGAGGATCTCGACGCCGCCCGGGGTGAGGCCGCTGCGCTCGGAGAGCTGGAGGTGCATGGCCAGGGGCGAGCCCTGCACGGCGACCTCGAGGGCGAGGGCCTCCTGGTCCGGGACGATCGACTCGAGGAGCACGGACTGCTCCTCGCCGGGAGCGACGACCACCTGGCTGCGCCCGGACATGGCGGCGGGGCCGTCCGGCGTCCAGACCTGGAGCGCGGCGGTCGCGGGGCGCGAGGAGGGGTTGCGGAGCACGAGCTGCGCGCTCGAGCCGGCGGTCGTCGTGAGGCCGAGGAAGATCCCCTCGGTGCTCGGCGGGAGCGCGCGGGTGAGCGCGAGCGAGCGGTAGTCGCCGCTCGGGGTGAGGGTCGACTGGACGGCGTCGGCCACGGGTCGGTCGTCCTCGGCGGTCGCCGCGCCGAGCCGGGCGGTCCCCTCGACCGCGGAGGCGCCGAGCACGGTGTTGCCGATCGCCCCGGCGGTCACCGTGGCGTCCAGGGCGTCACCCTCAGAGTCCTCGGTGTCCTCGAGCGTGAGCGCGGGGGCGCTCGCCTCCCCCTGCTCGTCGCGCCGGGTCTCGGAGCCGCTCACCCGGCCGAACAGCAGGGACGAGTCCGTCTCGAGGGCGATCGCGCCCACGGCGACGGCCGTCGAGGGCGGCGTGACGGCGAGGTCGGCGTCGGTCGCGGTGTCGAGCACCTCGTCGGGCACCTGCACCGGTCCGGGGACCAGGAGGGTCAGCAGCCCGGGGCGGGCGGTCGTCGCGGCGCGCTCCGCCTCCGGGGCGACGCGCGGGGGCAGCTCGACGACGGCGGCCGCGGCGGCCGCGAGCGGGAGCAGCGCGCCGAGCGCGAGCAGGGGGCGGCGGCGGGTCCCGCCGGCGGCGTCCTGCCCCGCCCCGGTGCGCGGGGTCCCGGCCCCGCCGTCGTCGGCGGCGTCGGCGCCCTCCCCGGGGCGGGGCGCCCCGCCCTCGGGGAGGACGTCGGCGAGCTCGTCGCGGTCACGGCTGTCAGGCATGGAGCTCCTCCGCACTGCGGGTCCGGGCGCGCCAGGGGATCGCGATGAGGGCGGTCAGGCCCGTGCCGGCGTACAGCAGCCCCTGCCACAGCGGCCGCCAGGGCGTCGAGCGTCCCACCTCGAGGTCGCCCTCGGCGCCCGCGGGGAGGACGAAGCCCTGGGACCAGCCGTCGACGAGGGTCGGCTCGAGGCGCTCCCCGTCGAGGGTCGCCGTCCAGCCGGTGTCGTAGCGCTCGGCGAGGACGACCGTGCGCTCGGCGGGGGCGGCGGCGACCGTGCCCCGCGCGTCGACGACGGTGCTCGCGAGGGGGGTCGCGTCGTCCGCGGAGCGCACGACGGCGCGGGCCGGGGCGTCGACCACGCGCCAGAGCCCGCCGGTCGCGGAGACGGTCACCTTCTCGAGAGCGGGAGAGGAGTCGAGGGCGGCGACGAGATCCGTCTGCGCGGCGGGGTCCCCGGGGACCAGCACGTAGGACACGGCCGGGGAGGCGGCGGACTCGTCGGTCGCGCCGGCCTCCCCCGAGACCAGGCCGGAGACCCAGGTCCGCAGAGCGGTCGAGCCGGGATCCGCGCCGAGCTGCTCCCCGGCGGCCACGGTCGCGATGTCGCGCGCGTCCGCGACGCCCGCCCGCTGCAGCGCGCTGTCCCCGCCGTGCACGACCAGACCGGCGCTCACGGCGCCGTCCTCGTCCTGCGAGAGGGTCAGCACCCGGGTGCGGGCGTCGGTGAGGCCCTGGTCCGCGGCGGCGGCGGGCACCTCGGCGGCCTCCGTGCGCTCGACCTCGAGCAGGCCCGGCAGCAGCACCGTCCAGCCGGCGACGGTGACGAGGCAGACGGCGGCGACGCCCGCGGCGAGCACGGTGGTGAGCGTGCGGCGCGCCCCGGAGACCGTCGCGTCACGGCGTGCGAGGGCGTCGAAGGAGGCGGCCGCGCCCACGGACAGCGCGAGCAGGAGCACCGAGAGCAGCGGCAGGAGCTCCGCCGTCACGACCCGGTCGCCGTCCACGGCGACCGCGACGGAGCGGGCGATCTGGCCCGCCGCGAGCACCGCGGCGGCCAGCAGCAGGGAGAACCGGCCGGCGCGGCCCGCGGGCCCCGCGAGGAACGGGGCGACGAGCGCGCCGAGCACCACGGGCACGAGCGGCAGCAGGGGCAGCAGCGGGAGGAAGGCCGCCGCCGCAGGCCCCGTGAGGCCGGCGAGCGGCGCGAGGGCGCTGCGCACGGCGTCGACGTCCGGCAGTCCCGGGCCGGTCGCGGGCATGCCGCCCACGGCGAGCAGCGTGCGCGGCGCATCCACGTACACGCCCAGGTAGGGCAGGTGCAGGGCGAGGGACGGCACGAGCACCCACAGCAGCCGCCAGCGGCGACCGCGCACCGCGGGCGCCAGCAGGGCGAGCCCGAGCGCCGCGACGAGGACCAGCACCGGCTGGACCGCACCGATGACGAGCAGCAGCAGGCCCGCGGCCGCCGCCGCGGAGACGCTCGCCTGCGAGATCTTGTGGGGCAGCCCGATCGCCCGTCCCACGGGGAGGGCGAGCAGCGGGAGCAGGGCGTGCACGAGCAGCAGCGGCCAGGCGCCCGCGACCAGCCCCGTGAGCAGGACCGGGGCGAGCGCCCAGGCGACGGTCAGGGCGAGCCGGGCACCGATCGCCCGGGTGATCGCCCCGGCGGCCCACCAGGCCGCGAGCGCGGCGACGGGCACGGAGGCGAAGACGATCGCCTCGACGAGCAGGTCGCCGTCCACGGGGAGGTGGCCGAGCAGCCGGACGAGCGGATCGGCGGGACCGCGGGTGCCGAGACCGCCGGGGATCCAGCTGGACCAGGCCGCCTCCCACGTCGCGCGCCAGTCCGCGGGGAGCGCCAGCAGGCCGGGCCCGCGGAGCTCGCCGCGACCGAACAGCGCCCGCAGCGAGACGAGACCGAGCACCACGGAGGAGAGCGCCACGACGGCGGTCCAGACGACGTGCCGGCCGTAGTCCGCATCGTCGATGCCGTGGCGCGTGCCGGCGATCCCCCAGGTGGTGCGGCGGATGCGGCGGGTGCGGTCGTCGTCCGCGAAGAGCCGGTTCCAGACGTCGGCGGCCGTGCGGCGCAGGCTCTCGCCGAGCGGCAGGTAGAGCGGGGCGAGACGACCGCGGGGCACACGGGCCCGGCGCCGGGCCCGCATCCCGCGACGCAGGACCCCGGGCGCGCGGCGCATCGCCGATGCCCAGGCCCGCAGCTCCACCGGGAGCCGGCGCGGCTGGACGGCGGCGACGTCCCCCGCCATCCGCAGCAGCGTGATCAGCGGCAGGAGCACGAGCAGCAGCACGGCCGCCGGGAGCGGGCGGTGCTTGAGCTGGACGAGGATCCGGCCCGTCCGCTGCTCCTGGAGGCGCTCGAGGAAGGGTGCGCTCGGCGCAGGGACCTCCGTCCGGGCGGCGGGCTGGACGACGACCCGCTCCCCCGCGCGCCAGACCCGCTGGCACAGGTCGATCTCCGCCCAGGGGGCGGGCAGCACGGGGTCGAGTCCGCCGAGCTCGCGCAGGGTCCGCTCGCGCACGAGCATGCCGGAGAGGGCGACCGCGAGGACGTCGTGGCGCCAGTCCGACTGCCCCTGGTCGATCTCGCCCGGGTCGACGCCCGTGACGATGCGGCCGGTGCGGGAGAGGCTGAGGCCGACGTCCACGAGGGTCGCCGCACGGGCGAAGCGGCCCTCCCCGGGGGTGTCCTCGTGGCGCACGCGCTTGGTGCCCACGACCGCGGTGGACGGGGAGCGGGTGAGCAGCGCGAGCTGCTGCTCGAGCGCGTCGGCGGAGGGGACCGAGCCGTCCTCGACGATCCACAGCCAGTCGTCGCGACCGGCGGCGGCGGCACGGCGCCCGCCGCGTCGTCGGCGTCGGCGGAGCCGCTCGGGGACGCGGGCGAGATCCTCCGCCTCCTGGGTGCGCCGTCGCTCGAGCTCGTCGACGTCGACGTCGGCCGCCCGGCGGCCGGCCGACGGGGCGCCCCGGCCGTCGGCGTCCTGCTCCTCGGACGGGTGGGCGCCGTCGGCGTCCCCGGCGCCGCCCTCGGCGACATCGGGGCCCGTGGGGGTGAGCGTGTCGAGGAGGTCGAGCGCCTCGCGCAGGGCCCCCGCGCGTCCCACCCCGGCGGAGGTGGTGAGCAGGTGGTCGGCGCCGGCGGCACCCTCGAGGGCGGTGAGCACCTCGGGGTCCAGCGCGGCGGGCGCGACCGCCACGAGGAGATCGGCGGGGGTCGTCTGATCGCGCACGGCCTGCACGGCGGCGCGGGAGGAGTCGACGGACGACGTCCCGGACAGCAGGACGACGGCGGTGATGCGGCGCGAGGTCACCTGGACAGGATGTCAGACCGCCCGGCGCTTGAGCTTGCGCCGCTCACGCTCGGACAGTCCGCCCCAGATGCCGAAGCGCTCGTCGTTCTCCAGCGCGTACTCGAGGCACTCGGAGCGCACCTCGCACGAGACGCACACCTTCTTCGCCTCGCGGGTGGATCCGCCCTTCTCCGGGAAGAAGGCCTCGGGATCCGTCTGCGCGCACAGGGCGCGCTCGTGCCACGTCAGCTCCTCCTCGGCCTCGGTCGGCGCATGATCCAGCAGGGTCAGCTCGACACGCCCGTCGGGTTCGACCTGGTCGTCCATCACCGGCCGCTCCTTCCTCTCGAGGGTCACCCCAGTGGCCTGGTCCGCCCCTAAAATACACCCGTGTAACTCTCCCCCGTCAAGCGGGCGGCGCCCGCCGAGGTCGCCGTCACCCCGCTGGCGAGCACCTCGTGCCCACCGTCCGTCGGCCACCCGCCGGCCCCGATCGGAGACCCCGCCGATGACCCAGCCCCGCCCCACGACCCGCCCCGTCGAGCCCGGCCACGTCGAGATCGTCCCCGTCCCCCACCTGCCCGAGGTCACGGCCGGCGACGACCTCGTCGCCCTGCTCGCCCCCGCCCTGCGCACGGCCGGGCTCCGCGACGGCGACGTCGTCTGCGTGTCCACGAAGATCGTCTCCAAGTCCCTCGGCCTCACCGTCGAGCCCGCCGACCGCGACGCCGCGATCGAGCGGGCCGCCGTGCGCACCGTCGCCCGGCGCCTGCACACCCTGCGCGTCACCTCGATCGTCGAGATCCCCTCCGGTCCGGTCATGGCGGCCGCCGGGGTGGACGGCTCGAACGCCCCCGGGGGGCCGCTGCTGCTGCCCGAGGATCCCGACGCCTGCGCCCGCGCGCTGCGGGAGGGACTCGTCGCCGCCCTCGGCGTCGAGCTCGGCGTGCTGCTGACCGACACCTCCTCGCGGGTCTGGCGGGTGGGCGTGGGGGACGTCGCCCTCGGCGCCGCGGGCGTCGCCTCCCTCCAGGACCTCCGCGGGGAGGCCGACGACACCGGTCGCACGCTCCACGTCACCGTCCGCGACCTGGCCGACGAGCTCGCCGCCGCCGCGGACCTCGTCAAGGGCAAGGCGAGCCGCGTGCCCGTCGCGATCGTGCGCGGGGTCGCCGGTGCCGTCGTCGCGGACCCCCGCGACGAGGTGCCCGCCGCCCGCCTCGCCCGCACCGGCGGCGACGACTGGTTCCGCCGGCCGAGCCTCGAATCCGTCTGGCAGTCCCTCGGCCTCGCCCTCGAGGACGAGCCCGTGGCCCGCATGTCCCCCGAGCCCGACGACGAGCGCATCGACCGCGCCCTCGCCGTCGCCGCCCTCCCCCGCCGCGGAGCCGCCCCGCTCGCCGCCCGCGCCGAGCGCACGGCCCCCGACCGCATCGACGTGCGCCCCACCTCCCCCGGGACCGCGGGACTCCTCGACGCCGCCACCCTCGGCGAGCGGGTGCGGACGGCGCTGGCCGCCGAGGAGATCGCCGTCCCGCTCCCCCCTCTGCACGTGAGAATCCACGAGGAGACCGCATGACCACCGCCCCGTCCCTGCGCCGCGGCACCGAGCTGCTCGCCGCCCTCGAGTCCCTCGGCCCCCGCCCCGCTCTCGCCTGGCACGAGGAGGGCGGGCGCATCGAGCTGTCCGGCCACGTCCTCGCGAACTGGGTGACCAAGGCGATCGGCCACCTCGACGCGGAGGTCGCCCTGCAGAGCGGTGACCTGCTCGTGCTCGACCTCCCGCCCCACTGGAAGCGGCTCGTGCTCGCCCTCGCCGGCTGGTCGCTCGGCGCCCGGGTCGAGATCCTCCCGACGGGGGCCGACGACGTGCCCGATGACGGAATCCGCGTGCTCGCCACCGACCGTCCCGGCTCGGACCTCGCCGACGACGCCGAGGAGGTGCTCGCCCTCGCCGCCGTCTCCCTCGCCCCGCGCTTCGCGGGCGAGCTGCCGCCGCTCGTGCACGACTGGGCGCAGGAGGTGCGCGCGCACCCCGACCGCCTCGCCGCCGCCCTGCCCGCCTGGTCCGGCCCGCAGCCCGGGGGCGATCACGAGGGAGTCCCGCGGCTGCTCGTCCCCGGTGACGGCCTCGGCCAGGTCGGGGCCGCCCTCGGGGCATGGCTCGCCGGGGGCGGGATCGTCGGCCCCGCCGAGGACCTCGACGAGCGGGCCATGGCCGACGAGGCGGTCACGGGCCGCGCATGACGGAGCCGGGCCCGCCCGGGGAGATCCCCGGACGGGCCCGGCCCGATCCGCTCCTGCGCTCCCGCACGGGGAGCGGAGCGCTCAGCTCGCGCGGAGCACCGCGACGGCCTCGGTGGGATCGCCGTCGAAGATGATCTTCCCCTTGCGGAGCACCACGATCCGCGTGCAGAGCTTCTGCAGCATCTCGAGCTCGTGGGAGACGACGACCATCGTGCGGCCCGCGGCCTGCAGCTCACGGATCCGCTCGAGGCACTTCTTCTGGAACGGCTCGTCGCCCACGGAGAGGATCTCGTCCACGAGGAAGATGTCCGGGTCCGTGTGCACCGCGACGGAGAACGCGAGCCGCAGGAACATGCCCGAGCTGTAGTACTTCACCTCGGTGTCGATGAACTCCTCGATCTCGCTGAACGCGACGATGTCGTCGAAGCGCTCCTCGAGCTGCTCGCGGCTCATGCCGAGGATCGCGCCGTTGAGGAAGACGTTCTCGCGACCCGAGAGGTCCGGGTGGAAACCCGCGCCGACCTCGATCAGGCCCGCCACGCGCCCGCGCAGCATCACCCGGCCGGCGTCCGGGAAGAGCACCCCGGAGATCGTCTTCAGGAGGGTGGACTTGCCCGAGCCGTTGAACCCGATCAGGCCCACCGTCTCGCCGGCGTGCACCGTGAGGTCCACGTCGTCGAGCGCCATGAAGGTGTCCGCGAGCTTCTTGCGCTGCAGGGCCGAGAAGACGAGCTCCTTGAGGGAGCGATCGTGGCGGAGGGAGAAGCGCTTGGAGACATGCTCCACGCGCACCATCTCGCGATCCGTGGGGACCGCGGCGGAGGTGGGGACGTCCGCGATGTTCGGGGTCATCGGTGCCCTCCTCTCACAGTTCCTGCGCGAAGCGGCGCTTCGAGCGCTCGAAGACGATCGTGCCGATCACGAAGACTGCGACGGCGATGAGCAGGCCCGCCCACCAGAGGCCGTACGGCTCCCCCGGCTGGGCGAGGGTGTAGGCGAACGGGTGGTCGGTGGCGAGCTCGTCGACGACCGGCTTCGAGTACCGCCAGAAGGCGATGTGGAACAGCTGCACCACGATCGTCAGGGGGTTCAGCTGGTAGATCCACCACAGGATCGTGCCGTCGAGCGACTTCTGCACCATGTCGATCCGGTACAGCACCGGCGACAGCCAGGTCGCGACCATGACGATGAGGTCCACGAAGTTCTCCACGTCACGGAACGCCGCGTTCAGCGCCGCGGTGAGCATGCCCAGCCCCATCGTGAACACGAGCAGGATCAGCATCCCCAGCAGGAAGGCCACCGCCGCCGTGGGCGACGGCAGCCAGCCGTTGAGCACGGCGCCCACCACGAGCACGAGCAGCTGCGGCAGGAAGTGCACGAGGGCGACCATCATGCTCGCCCACGGGAACAGCTGGCTGGGGATGTAGATCTTCGCGACGAGCGCCCCGTTGCCCGTGATCGAGCGGGTCGCGTTGCCGAAGACCTCACCGAACAGGTTCACCACGACGATCCCGCTGAAGAGGTACACGGCGTACGCCGGGGTGCCCTTGTTCAGCTCGAGGAACACGCCCATCGCGATGTAGAACACGAGGAACTGCACGGCGGGCTTGACGTAGCTCCACACCATGCCGAGCACGCTGCCGCGATAGCGGACCCGCAGCTCCTTCTTCACCAGCAGGCGCAGCAGGAACCGCTCCTTGAGCGGGTTCAGCCAGCCGGCGTCCTGGCCGGGGGCCTTCCACCCCTCGGCGCGCTCCGCGGCCGAGGGGGTGCGACGCGCCGGGGCGGTCGCCGTCACGCGGAGGCCCCCTCCGGGGTGGACGGCGCGGCGGTGTCGACGTCGTCGATGCCCGGGCGCACCGGGGCCGGGTTCGCGCTGAAGGTGCGCTCCCAGGCGGTGAAGGAGGTGATCTCCTCGGCGGCCGCGCGGTACTCGTCGCGGAGCCGGTTCCACTGGCGGTACAGGTCCAGGTGGGTGCGCGCCGTGCGGACGAGCATCGAGCGGACCTGCTCCGGGCGGCGGCGGTACCAGGCGAGCTTCGTGCCCTCCGCGTTGGAGACCACGGCGCTGTCGTAGTGGCTCAGCGTCCACCACTTCGCGTCCTGGTGGGCGATCGCGGCCTGCGGATGCTGGGTCGCACCCTCCGGCGGCGCCGAGATCAGCTGGCGCGCCATCGCCTTCGCGGTCCACAGCGGGAGCAGCGCGCGGCGCGGGGCGGAGAAGGCGCGACCCTTGCGCGGAGGCTTGTGCATCCGCACCTCGGGGAACTGGTCGGCGTCCGCCTTGGTGACGGAGTCGTCGAAGGTCTGCGCCATCGCCCGCAGCTCGGGCAGCTTGGTCCCGATCTCGTCGTGCAGCACGCCCGGTCCGCGCAGCACGTCCTCCTGGGCGATCAGGCGCGCTGCCTCGGTGTAGTACTGCATGGACATGAGGTGCTTGACGTCGATGCCCTGGGACTCGGTGAGCACCTTGCCGCCGCGCTCGTAGACCGAGTGCAGCAGCGCCGTGATGATGCGGTTGCGCTCGTGGAAGTAGATCTGCCAGTCCAGCGCGTCGTTCTTGTCCGTCCACGTGATGTGCCAGACGGCCGCGCCGGGCATCGAGACGGTCGGGTAGCCGGCCTTCTTCGCACGGAGGCCGTACTCGGCGTCGTCCCACTTGATGAAGACGGGCAGGCTCAGGCCGATCGCCCGGACGGTCTCGGTGGGGATGAGGCAGGTCCACCAGCCGTTGTAGTCGACGTCGGCGCGGCGGTGCAGCCACGGGGTGGAGCGCAGCGGCTCGACCGCGAAGTCGTGGCCCAGGCGCCCCTCGGGGATCGTCACCTTGGGCTGGATCGCCCACGGGTCCACGCTCTCGCCGAAGGCATGCAGCACCGAGCGGTTGTTGAGGTCGAACATGTGCGCGCCCACGAGCATCGGGGTGCGCGCGAAGTCCGCGAAGGTGAGCATGCGCAGGAGCGACTCGGGCTCGATGTCGATGTCGTCGTCGCAGTTGATGACGTACGTCGAGGAGCCGTTGGTCGACGCCTCGTACATGCCGCGCGAGAAGCCGCCGGAGCCGCCGATGTTGCCCTGCTCGATGATCTGCAGCTGCTCGCCCATGGCGGCCTGCAGGGGCTCGATCTCGTCGTGGTCGTTCAGGCGGTCGGTGCCCTGGTCCACGACGTACATGACGTCGAGCTTCTCGCGGAGGTCGGCGTCCTTGCTGATCAGCTCGATGTTGTCGAGGCAGTAGGAGACCTTGTTCATCGTCGTCATGGCGATCGAGAAGGTGCCCTCGGTGCGGGCGGCGGAGGCGTCGGCCGTCCACTGCGCGCCGTGGATCGTCAGCGGGTCCGGCCCGGAGATGACGTCGAACCAGTACCAGCCGCCGTCGCCGAAGGCCGTCAGCGGCAGGTCGAAGCGGGTCTCGCCGGGGCGGGACACGATCGCCATGTCGTGGCGCTGGATCGCACCGCGCGCGTTCGAGCGGTAGACGATGATCTGCCCGCGCCCGCTGGTCGCGATCGTGAGCGTCACCTCGCGCACCGGGGTCCAGCGGCGCCAGTAGCTCGCCGGGAAGGCGTTGAAGTAGGTGCCGAAGGAGCGCAGCGACTGCGGCGGCACCTCGACGCCGTGGCGGGCGCTGAGCTCCTCGAGGTCGAGCTGGGACGCCCCGGCGGCGCCGGTGGCTCCCGCGGCGGGCTCCGCGCTCTCCGCGGTGGCGCTGCCCAGCCCGAAGGAGCCGGTCTGGGCGCCCGAGCGGGCGGCCTGCGACTCGATGTACAGCGGGATCACGTCGGGCGTCGGCGCGAGCGGCATGATGAGCCGCTGCAGGATCCGCTGCGGCGCGCTCTCAGCGGACTCGGTGGACTCGGCGAACTCGGTGCTCTGGGGACGGGTCGTGCTCACGATCGGTGTCTCCTCCTCGGGGACGCGCTCAGCGGCGCAGCAGGTCGGCGAGCTTGTTGTCGGCCATCGACAGCGCGGCGCCGATCGCCATGTGCATGTCGAGGTACTGGTAGGTGCCCAGGCGGCCGCCGAACAGGGTGCGGGGCTCGGCGTCGGCCATCTCGCGGTAGCGCAGCAGCGAGTCGCGGTCCGTCGAGGAGTTCACGGGGTAGTACGGCTCGTCCTCGCGCTCCGCGAAGCGCGAGTACTCGCGCTGGATGACGGTGCGGTCCTTGGGGTACTCCCGCTCGGGGTGGAAGTGGCGGGGCTCGATGATGCGCGTGAAGGGCACCGACTCGTCCGCGTAGTTCATGACCGAGGTGCCCTGGAAGTCACCGGTCGTGTCCAGGTGCTCGGTCTCGAGGTCGATCGTGCGCCACTTGAGGTCGCCGAGCTCGTAGTCGAAGTAGCGGTCCACGGGGCCCGTGTAGACGACCGGGAGCTGGCCGCGCACGGCCTTCTTGTTGAAGGGCTGGGACTCGTCGAAGTAGTCCACCCCCAGCTGCACCTCGATGTTGGGATGGTCCGCCATGCGCTCGAGCCACGCGGTGTAGCCCTGCTGGGGCAGCCCCTCGTGGGTGTCGTTGAAGTAGCGGTTGTCGTACGTGTAGCGCACGGGGAGGCGGGAGATGATCCCGGCGGGCAGGTCCTTGGGGTCCGTCTGCCACTGCTTGCCCGTGTAGTGCTTGATGAACGCCTCGTAGAGCGGGCGGCCGATCAGGGAGATGCCCTTGTCGTTGAGGTTCTCGGGATCGGTCCCGGCGAGCTCGCCGGCCTGCTCCTGCACGAGCGCGCGCGCCTCGTCCGGCGTGTACGCGGAGGAGAAGAATTGGTTGATGGTGCCGAGGTTGATCGGCATGGGGTACACGATGCCCTGGTGGTTCGTGTACACCTTGTGCACGTAGCCCGTGAACGCGGTGAAGCGGTTGACGTACTCCCACACCCGCTCGTTCGAGGTGTGGAACAGGTGGGCCCCGTACTTGTGGACCTCGATCCCGGTGGCCTCGTCGGCCTCGGAGTACGCGTTGCCGCCCAGGTGCGGCCGCTTGTCGATGATGGTGACCTTGGCGCCGTGCTCGGTCGCGGCGCGTTCGGCGATGGTCAGGCCGAACAGGCCGGAGCCGACGATCAGCAGATCAGGAGTGGCCACGGGGGTTCCTTTCGAAGCGGTCGGACGGTCCTCGGCGGACCAGCTCACAGTAACGGAGGCGGGTGGCGGGGGCGGCGCCCCCGGGGACGGCGCGTCGGGCGATGTGCGCCCTGTCATGCGCCCGCCCGTGCGAGCTCAGCGCATGGGCTCCACGAAGCGGCGGTAGCCGAAGCGACGCAGCCGCCACGGGGCGAGACGGTACCCGCCGCGCAGCACGATGTTGGTCAGGAACGCGCGGGGACCGATCACACGGTCCAGCAGGAGCGTGCGCTGGAGGCGCAGGTCGCTCGTGAAGAGCGTCCAGCCGCCGCGGCGCTCGAAGAGGTGCTCGTCGACGCGGTAGTCGACGACGACCTCCTCGACGTTGCCCATCCGGGCGCCGCCGAGCATCATCCGCTCCCACAACCAGTAGTCCTCGAGCAGCGGGAGGTCGCGGTAGCCGCCCACGGCGAGCGCGACCGAGCGGCGAAGCACGATCGTGGGGTGGTGGAAGGGCGAGTGGCGGCCCAGGTAGCCCACGATCTGCTCGTGCTCGAGGGGTCGGGTGCGCAGCGGCCCCTCCCCCGGGGCGACCCGGTCGCTGAACTCCTGCATGGAGCCGCCGAGCAGATCGGCGCCCTCGCCGTCCTCCGTGCGCGCCATCCGCGGGATCTGGACGGCGAAGCGCTCGGGCCGGCAGAGGTCGTCGG
Organism: Brachybacterium sp. NBEC-018; assembly: GCF_024860185.1. NCBI lineage: Bacteria > Bacillati > Actinomycetota > Actinomycetes > Micrococcales > Dermabacteraceae > Brachybacterium > Brachybacterium sp. NBEC-018. Next base: position 2,042,985 of record NZ_CP100650.1, on the reverse strand, counting down.
CGTCGGCCCGCGCGACGATCTCGTGCGGGGAGGCCTCGAGGCCGTCCTGGAGGGTGAGGGCGATGCCCCGGTGCTGGGGATGGCGGAGCACGCGGGCGGGACCGAACTCCTCGGCCTCGACCCGCGCCACGAGCTCCTCGAGCGCGCTCGGGAGCGGGCCGTCGACGGTGAGCAGGAGCAGGTCCGGGCGCAGGGTCTGGCCGGTCGTCGCGGAGGCGATCGCCGCCTCGACGCGCGCGGGCTCGTCGCGCCCCCACAGGGGCATGAGCACGGCGAACGGGGGGACGGCGCTCATCGCCCGGCCGCCCGCTCGATGCGGCGGACGTCCGCCGCGGCCTCCGGGTCCGTCGCGAGCACCGCGGCCGACGGGCGCGGGCCGCGGCGCAGCGCGGCGAGCAGCCCGCGGGCGCCGACGCGCGTGAGCTCGCCGCGGTGGCGGGCGAGCCGGCGCAGCCAGCCCAGCACGGTGCTGCCGCCGTAGAGCACCTTCTCCGACGGGGTGAAGGAGGTGGTGCGCAGCAGCGCCCAGGTGCGGTTGCGCACGTCGTAGTAGAAGCGCGACCCCGGGTTGGACTGGGCGTCCCCGAAGAGCACGGTGCGGTGCTCGACCACGGAGGCGGGGACCTGCAGCCCCCGGCCCCGGCGCAGCAGACGGCCGGTGTGCTCGAAGTCGTCGGACCAGATGAAGTAGTCGGCGTGCGGGAGGCCCAGGCGGCGCACGTCCTCGCCGCGCAGCAGCGCGGAGACGTAGCTCGCGGTGCGGATCGGCCGGCCGCCCGCGGCGGCGGCGTCCCGCTTCTCCCCCGCGCTCGCCCGGAAGCGGGTGCGCTGGGTGTTCATCGGGTGATCGCGGCCATCGGTCCAGACAGCGCGCGAGCTGAGCACGCTCAGACGGACCGGGGACGCCTCGATCGAGCGCAGCAGCTCCGCGAGGGCGGAGGGCGTGGGGACCGTGTCGTCGTCCATGAGCCACAGCCAGTCGGCGTCGTGGCGCACGAGCGCGCGGGCCATGCCGGCGGCGAAGCCGCCCGCCCCGCCCACGTTGCGGCGCAGGTGCAGGACGTCGGCGCCGAGGGGGTGGGCGTCGGCGACGCGACCGGAGCCGTCCGAGGAGGCGTTGTCCACCACGACCACGGCATCCGGGCGGCAATCCTGGGCGGCGAGGCCGTCCAGGCACTGCTCGAGCAGCTGCTCGCGGTTGTAGGTGACCACCACCGCGACCACGCGCGGGGCGCTCTCCTGCCCCCGTGCTGCGGTGCTGTCCACAAGGCCTCCTGCTGGTGCGTCGTCGTGGCGCCGGGGTCCCCCGGCGGCGCCGGCGGGCGCCTCGGACCAGTGTACGGAGAGGTCCCGGGCCGTTCCCGGGAGCCCCGCGCACAGCGTGTGAAGGTTCGCAGGAGGTTCAGCGACGTCATGGACCCGGTGCGGTCGCGCGGGAGGGTTGGGGCTAGCCTGTCGGGCGCCATCACCCGTCAGCACCCGCCGGCCCACGCCGCGGCGGACCCCCGAACAGACCCGCAGCACGCGAGCGAGAGGAGACGGCACATGAGCGATCAGCAGCCCCCGCGCTCCCCGCGACACGGAGGACCGCGCCGCCCCCGGGGCCACCGCGCCCGCGCCGGCGGCAGCGCCCGCCCGGTCCCCGCGCCGGGACGCGGCGAGCGCGAGGAGACCCCGACCCGCGCCTACCCGGCCGTCGACCCCCGCACGACCCCCGCCCGCGACCGGGCGCCGGAGCGTCATGCGGCGCCCGCCCGCGACACCTCCGATCCGCTCCTGGCCGGCGGTCCGCCTGCCGGGGACCTGCCGGACGGCGCTCCCCGCCGCCACGGGCGCCGGCCCGGCCGCCGCTCGCGCGTGCCCCGCCCCCTGCGGCTCGGGATGACGCTCGTCGCCCTGGTCCTCGTGGTGCTCCTCGCCTGGGGCGCCGGCCTCGCGCTGTGGACGAACTCCCGGATCGAGCACGTCGACGCGCTCTCCGGGGCGGAGGCCACCGAGGGGCAGACCTACCTCATCGCCGGCTCCGACGCCCGCGGCGGCGACGCCGTGGCCGACGACGGCACGACCGGCCAGCGCACCGACACGATCATGCTGCTGCACAAGGCCCCGAACGGCCGCAGCTACCTCGTCTCCCTGCCCCGCGACACCCTCGTGGACATCCCCGGTCACGGGAGGTACAAGCTCAACGCCGCCTTCGCCTTCGGCGGCGCCCCGCTGCTCGTGAAGACCGTGGAGCAGTTCACCGGCATGACGATCGACCACTACGTCGAGATCGGCTTCGACGGGGTCGAGGGCATGGTCGACGCGGTCGGCTCCGTGAACCTCTGCATCGACCAGGACGTGGACGACGAGAAGTCCGGGCTGAAGATGACCGAGGGCTGCCACGACGTGGGCGGTGAGCAGGCGCTCGCCTTCGTGCGCGCCCGCTACTTCGACCCCACCGCGGACATCGGCCGCCAGGCCCGCCAGCAGCAGTTCGTGGGCGCCCTCATGTCCCGCGTCGCCTCCCCCGGCGTGCTCCTGAACCCGCTCGCCCAGGTGCGCCTCGCGGGCGCCGGCACGGACGCCCTCGCGACGAGCGAGGGCACGGGGATCGTGGACCTGGGCCGGATGGCCCTCACGGCGCGCAGCGCGATGAAGGCCGGCACGGTGACCATGCCGATCGAGGACCCGGCCTACCAGACGAAGCACTCCGGCCAGGCGATCCTCACGGACGAGGACGACACGGCCGCGTTCTTCGGCTCGATCGCGGACGGCAGCGCGGAGCCGAAAGCCGCCTCCTGACGACCGCCCGCCCCGGCGCTCCCCGCTGATCCGTCCCGTCGTGAGCCGACGGGACGGATCAGCGGAAGAGCATGTCGATGACGATGTTCACGGAGTTGAGCACCGACTGGCCCTTCGAGCGGGAGTAGTCCGTGTAGAGGATGTGCACGGGGTGCTCGCGCACGGTCAGCTCGTGGCGGCCGATCTCCTCGACGATCTCCGAGGCGTGCGCCATGCGGTTCTGCTCGATCGCGATCTTCTGGCACGCCTCGCGGCCCAGGACCCGCAGCCCGTTGTGGGCGTCCGTGAGCCGCACGCCGCTGGTGATGTTCGAGTACCAGACCGCGCCGCGCAGCACGATGCGCTTGATGAGGCCGGGGCGCGTGCGCCCGTCGAGGAAGCGGGAGCCGAGGACCACGTCCACGCCCTCCTCCTCGCGCAGGGCGATCATGGCGGCGGCGTCGTCGACCTGGTGCTGGCCGTCGGCGTCGAAGGTGACGACCTGGCGCATCCCCGGGTCCCGCAGCGCGTAGTCGATGCCGGTCTTCAGGGCGGCGCCCTGGCCGAGGTTGAAGGGATGGCGCACGACGGCCGCACCGGCCTCCTCGGCGATCCGCGCGGAGGCGTCCGCGCTGCCGTCGTCGACGCAGACCACGAGCGGGTAGCGGGTGCGCAGGGCGCGGATGACGTCGCCGATGACCTCACCCTCGTTGAACAGGGGCACCACGAACCAGGTGCGTTCCGCGCCGGGGCTGTCCGCCTCGGGCGCCGGCTCCGGATGCTCGGTAGAGGTCATGCAGGGCTCCTGGGGACGCGGGACGTCCGGGACGACGAGGCAGGGCATCCGGGTCCAGGCCCGGGACAACGATGGACGATACCCTGTCACGGTGGATCGCCCCCGGGCGACCGTCCCTCGCAGAAGTGGCGCAGTGCGCCGGAAGGAAGATGTCACGTGAAGACTGCTGTCGTCGCCCTCGGCAAGATCGGGCTCCCGCTCGCCGTCCAGTTCGCCGATGCCGGCCACGAGGTCGTGGGCGTCGACGTCAACGCCCGCCAGGTCGAGCTGATCAACCAGGCGAAGGAGCCGTTCCCGGGCGAGGCCCAGCTCGCCGAGAAGCTCGCCGAGCTCGTCCCCGCCGGCCGCCTCCGCGCGACCACCGACTACGCCGAGGCGATCCCCGGTGCGGACGCCGTCGTCATCGTCGTCCCCCTGTTCGTGGACGACGCGAGCTGGGAGCCGGACTTCGGCTGGATGGACCAGGCGACCCGCTCGCTGGCCGAGCACCTCACCCCCGGCACCCTCGTCTCCTACGAGACGACGCTGCCCGTGGGCACCCTGCGCACCCGCTTCGTCCCGATGATCGAGGAGATCTCCGGGCTGAAGGAGTCCGAGGACTTCTTCGCCGTCTTCTCCCCCGAGCGCGTTCTCACCGGCCGCGTGTTCGCGGACCTGCGCAAGTACCCCAAGCTCATCGGCGCGATCTCCGAGGAGGGCACCGCGCGGGCGCGCGCCTTCTACGAGTCCGCGCTGACCTTCGACGAGCGGCCCGACCTGCCCCGCCCCAACGGCGTGTGGGACCTCGGCTCCCCCGAGGCCTCCGAGCTCGCGAAGCTCGCCGAGACCACCTACCGCGACGTGAACATCGCGCTGGCCAACGAGTTCGCGCTCTTCGCGCAGGACCACGGCATCGACGTGTACAAGGTCATCGAGGCCAGCAACTCCCAGCCCTACTCCCACATCCACCAGCCGGGCATCGCGGTGGGCGGCCACTGCATCCCGGTCTACCCGCGCCTGTACCTCTCGGGCGACCCGAGCGCGACGACGGTGCGCACCGCCCGCCAGCTCAACGCCTCCGTCCCCGCGTTCCTCGTGGACCGGGCCGCGGGCCTGCTCGGCTCGCTGAAGGGTCTCAAGGCCGTCGTGCTCGGCGCCTCGTACCGCACCGGGGTGAAGGAGACCGCGTTCTCCGGCGTGTTCCCGGTGGTCGAGGCCCTCCGCGCGCAGGGCGCCGAGGTCGCGGTGCACGACACCTACTACGACGACGAGGAGATCGCGGGCTTCGGCTGGGCGCCCTACCACCTGGGGGAGGCCGCGGATCTCGTGATCGTGCAGACCAACCACCCGGAGTACGCGGAGCTCTCCGCCGCGGAGGTCCCCGGCGTGAAGCTCGTGGTCGACGGCCGCAACATCACGACCGCCGAGAACTGGGCCGGCACGCCGCGCCTGGTCCTCGGAGACGGCTCCGCCTCCACCCACCAGCAGGCCGAGGGGGCCTGAGCCAGTGGGCGCCCACGAGCTGATCCTCGCGCTGGGGCCCACGATCCCCGCCGGGAGCCGCACCCTGATCATCCAGATCCTGCTGGTCCTGGGGATCCTCGCGATCATCGCCTGGCTGTTCATCACCCGCGGGGCGAAGCAGCTGGCCGTGCGCCGCCTGCTGATCCTCGGCTTCGCCGTGTTCGCGGTGCTGACGGTGATGTTCCCGCGCGTGCTGACCTCGGTCGCGCACGTCGTCGGGGTGGGCCGCGGCGCGGACCTCCTCCTCTACGCGACGGTGATCGTGCTGCTGGGCTCGCTCGCGCTCGCGGAGGCCCGCACGAAGAACGCGGAGAAGCGCACCACGGTGCTCGCCCGCCGCCTGGCGCTGGACGAGTCGGAGCAGCCGCTCGCCTACCGCGAGCGGACGCTCGGCACCGACCGCGGATGACCGACGTCCTGCTCCTGCTGCTGAGCATCCTGCTGGTCCTCGCGGCGACCTATGTGCCCGGCTATGCGGTGCCGCGCGCCCTCGGCGGCTCGCGCCTGCTGTCCCTCGCGATCGCCCCGGCGGTCGCCGCCGGGATCGCGGGCACCGCGGCCCTGATCGCCCCGTTCCTCGGGGTGGGCTGGTCGCTGCTGCCGCACCTGGGGCTCGCCCTCGTGCTCGTGGGCCTCGCGGTGCTGCTGCGCCGGTGGGGCGTGCGCCTGCCGGGAGCGGCCCTCGAGGGCCGTCTGATGCCTCCGCGCACGGTGCTGCTCGCCCCGGTGTGGGTCACCCTCGCCGCCGCGCTGGCCGTCGTGCCGATCGCGGTGCGGGCGCGGACCCCCGGGGTGGTCCTCGAGCGCTGGGACACGCTCTACCACCTCTCCGCGCTGCAGCGGATCCGGGAGACCGGCACGGCCTCGAGCCTCGACGTCGGCTCGGTCTCGAGCACGGTGGGCGAGGCGACCGCGTACCCGGCGGCGTTCCATGCGCTGGCCTCCCTCGTGCCGGGGGTGCCGGTGCCGATCGTGCTGAACGGCGCGGTGCTGGCCCTCGCGCTCGTGCCCTGGGTGCTGGGCTCGGCGCTGCTCGCACGGGCCGTGTTCCCCGAGGTGGCCTGGGCACCCTTCGCCGCCGCGATCGGCGCGGCCATCGTGCCCGCCGCCCCGCTCGACGAGTGGATCCACCTCTCCGCGATCCCGAACCTCGTGGGCTTCGCTGCGCTCCCGGGCGCCCTCGCCGCGGTGCTCGCCCTGTGGCAGGCGCTGCTCCCCGGGCCGACCCCGACGGTGCCGACGTCGGCGCAGCGCTCGGAGCCGGCGGTCGACGCCGCCCCCACGACCCCCGGGTGGCGGCCGGCGCTCGCGGCGCTCGCGATCGCGGGCCTCGCGGCGCTGGGCCTCGGCCTGCTGCACCCGAACGTCGCCGTCATGGCGCTGCTGCTGACGACCGTGCTCACCGCGGCGACCGCGCTCCGCGAGCGACGTCGCCGGCGCCTGCTGTGGCTGGTCCCCGTCATCTGCGCGCTCCCCGTGCTGCTGCTGGCCCTGACCCCGCTCGCCGCGGCGGTCACCGGCTTCCAGGGCGGCCTCCAGGTGCCGTGGTGGTCCGCGCTCGGCGAGATCCTGCTGGGCCTGCTGACCGTGTGGCCGATGGCGCTCGGCATGATCCTCGCGGCCCTGTGGTGGCCGGGGCTCGTGCGCACGCTGTGGCGCGGTCCGGCCCGCTGGGTGGGCGTCGCCTGGATCGTGGTGGCCGTGCTGTACCTCGACTCCGCGGTGGACTCCCCGCTGGGCCTGTCGACCCTCTGGTACCGCGGGCAGGACCGCCTGTCGATGCCGCTCGCCATGCTCTCCGTGCTGCTGATCGTGCCGGGCCTGCAGGTCTGGGGCCGGCTGCGCGGTCCCCTCGACGCCCACGGCCGCCGCCCGCGCCCCTCCCGCCCCGTGATCGCCCTGCTCGTGGTGCTCGCGCTCGCGGCGGCGGCGAGCTCGATCCCGACCCGCCTCGACAATGCGGCGAAGAACCTCTCGGCGGAGTACTCGGGCCGCGGCCGCTTCCTCCAGCAGGACGAGCTCGAGGCCTGGGCCGCCGCGGATCCCACGATGGACCATTCCCTCAAGGTGCTCGCGAGCCCCTTCTCCGGCGCCTCGCACATGTACGCGATCCACGGGCAGCAGGTGTACTTCCCGGTCGCGGGCATGGCGCTCGAGAACCAGGACCGGGCCCTGCTCTACGCCCTCTCCGGCTCGAACGGCGAGGTGCCCGCCGCCCAGGTGTGCGATCTGCTGCACGAGGCCGGCGTCGGGTACGTCTACCAGGAGCAGATCACCTACCAGTGGTCCTCGACCTTCGACCTCGTGAACCGGGCGGATCCCGCGATCGGCACCGTGGTCTTCGAGACCGACCACTCCCGCCTCATCGCCGTCGACTGCGAAGGGACCACGTGACCCCTCACGCCCCGGACCCCGCTCAGCCCGCGACAGGACCGCCGTCGCCGCCGGCTCCCCCCGCGCCCCGGCGCCGGGAGTACGTGCCCGCGCTCGACGTCATCCGGATCGTCGCGATCCTCGGCGTCGTGGCGGTGCACGTGGTGGGCGGCGGCGTCGAGGACGGCTCGGCGCCGCTCGGGATCACGGCGGTGGACATGGCGGCCTCCGCGGCCGTGCCGGTGTTCCTCATGATGGCGGGGGCCCTGAACCTCCACCCCTCGGCGCTGCGCCGCGGGCCCGGCGCCTTCTGGCGGCAGCGGGCGGTGCGGATCCTTCCCGCGCTCGTGGTGTGGTCCGCGTTCTACATGCTCGTCATCGGTCCCCTCGCGGGCGCGGAGATGAGCGTCGGCACCGCGATCGACCAGGTCATCACCGGCAAGACCTTCACCCACCTGTACTTCCTGTGGGCGATCGCCGGGCTGTACGTGATCGCGCCCGTGATCGCCTCCTTCCTGCACGCGGTGCCGGAGCAGGAGGGCCGCCGCGCGTGGGGGCTGGGCCTGCTCGCCTGCGCGTGGACGGCGCTCGCCTTCGCGGTGCCGTACCTGACCCGGCAGCCGAGCATCGAGGGGCTGGACTCCCATCGGCCGATCGAGCCGGGCTCCCTCACCTACTGGATGGCCTTCGCGGGGTACTTCGTGATCGGCCGGGCGGCGATCGTGGCGCCCGTCGCGCGACGCTGGGCGCTCGCGGCCCTCGCGACGACGCCCCTCGCGATCGCCGCGCTGACCTGGCTGTACGAGGCGGGCCGGGACGACGGCGGCTCGCTGCTGGTGCGCACGCTCCGGCCGGACTACTCCTCGCCGAGCGTCATGGTCTACGCGCTGCTGCTGTTCCTGGCGCTCGCCTCGCTCACCGGGTCATGGCGGGTGGGACCGCGCGCCCAGGCCTGGCTGCGGGCGCTCGGCAACGCGACCTTCGGGGTGTTCCTCGTGCACTTCGCGGTGCTCGTGCTGCTGCGGCAGATCCCCGCGCTCGAGGGCTACGACCTGTGGCAGATGGCGACGGTGTGGCTCGTCACCGTGCCGGTCTCCTTCGTCATCGCGCTGGTCGCGCAGCGGGTGCCGGGGCTGCGGCTCATCTTCTGAGCCCTGCACCCGTGCCGGGCGCCGTCCCGGCCCCGCCGCGCGGGAGCGCTCAGCGCCTCGCGGCCTCGATGACCGCGGCGGCGGCCCGGGCTGCCGCCCCCTGCAGCGAGGCGTGCTCGAGGGTCCACTCCCGCAGGTGCTCCGTCGTGGGACGGTCCTCCCCGTCGAGGGCGGCGCGCATCGCCTCCGCGACCTGCGCGGGGTCGTACTCGCTCGCCCAGCCGAGCCCGCCGCCGCGGATCCGCTCGAAGGCCGCGCCCTCGCCCGCGTGCACGACGGGGGTGCCGGAGGCGGTGGCCGCGTAGATCTTCGTGGGCAGCGCGAACTCGTAGCCGAGCCCCGGGGTGATCGAGCTGAGCCCGGCGACGGCGCCGCGGAGCATGCGGGACATCTCCGCGGGGGCGAGCCGGCCGCGGAACTCGATGCCCTCGATCCCCTGCCGCTCGACCATCGCGGCGAGCTCCTCCTTGCCGCTGCCCTCCGAGAAGAACAGCAGCCGCGCCTCGGGGCGCTCGGCGCGGAGCCGGGCGAAGGCCTCGACGAAGATGTCCGCCCCCTGCCACTCCGAGACGGTGCCGCCGTAGACGAAGTAGGGGCCGGGCTCCTCGGGGGCGGGGCCGTCGGCCGTGAAGGTGTCCGTGTCGATGCCGTTGCCGACCATGGTCAGCGAGGGGCGCCGGCCGATCAGCGCGGCGACCCGGTCGTCGACGCCCGTCGAGATCGTGAGGACCTTCGCGGCGCGGCGCCAGGTGGTGGTCTCCATGAGCCGCACGCCGGCGACGACCGCGCGGGGAACGCTGTCCACGCTCTCGGAGGCGTCGGACCAGATGTCCGCCGCGTAGAACACGGTGGGCACGCGCCGCAGCACTCCGAGCACGGTCGCGACGATGCCGGTGGTGGGCGGCGGCTCCGCGACGATGACGTCGGGCCGGCGGCGCAGCAGCAGGCGCAGCGCGAGGGGCACGTCGAAGCTCATGTAGGAGACGTAGCCGCGCACCTGCTGCTGGTGGTCGCGCTTGACGGGGAAGCGGGAGACGCCGTGCACGCGGTCCTTGCCGACGGTGCCGCGCGGCGGGCGAGTGGTGAGCACGGACACCTCGCAGCCGGCCTCCTCGAGGGCCCGCACGAGCGCCTCCTCGCGGAACGCGGCGGCGACCGGCTCGGGCGTGAACACGCGGGTCGCGACGACGACGCGCGGCGGGTCGGTGCGGCGGCGGCTCATCGGGCGCGCTCCTGCAGCAGCGCGACGACGCGCTGGGCGGCCTGCCCGTCGCCGTAGTGGTCCGGGCGGTCCGCGGTGGGGCGGGGCCGGCCGACGGCCGCGGGGAGGTCGGCGGGATCCGCGACGAGCTGGTTCCAGCCGTTCTCGAGGGTCTCGACCCATTCGGTCTCGGTGCGGACGGTCGTGCAGGGCGTGCCCAGCAGGTACGCCTCCTTCTGCAGGCCGCCGGAGTCGGTGACGACGGCGCGGGCGCGCTGCACGGCGGCCACGAGGTCCGGGTACGCGAGCGGCTCCCCCACGTGGACGGCGCCGCCGGCGAGGTCGATGCCCGCCTCCTCGGCCTTCGCCACGAGCCGCGGGTGCGCGAAGAGCGCGAGCGGCGTGTCGAGGGACTGCAGGCCGCGGACGATCGCGCGCAGCCGCTCGGGGTCGTCGGTGTTGTCGGCGCGGTGGATCGTCGCGACGGCGAAGTCCGCGGCGGGGTCGATCCCCTCGGGGAGCCGCAGCGGCTGGTCCCGGACGGCGGCGGCGACGCGCAGGCAGACGTCGGTCATGACGTCGCCGACGACGACCGTGCGCTCCGCGAGGCCCTCGGCGGCGAGGTGCTCGCGGGCGACCTCGGTCGGGGCGAGGAGGAGGTCGGCGGCATGGTCGGTGAGGACCCGGTTGTGCTCCTCGGGCATGCGCCGGTTGAAGGAGCGCAGGCCCGCCTCGAGGTGGGCGACCCTGAGGTGCATCTTCACCGCGGAGAGCGTGCCCGCGAGGGTCGAGTTGGTGTCGCCGTAGACGAGCACCCAGTCCGGACGGTGCTCCTCGAGCACCTCGTCCATCGCGGCGAGCATGGAGCCGGTCTGGCGGCCGTGCGTGCCGGAGCCGCTGCCGAGGTTGACGTCGGGGGCGGGGATCCGGAGGTCCGCGAAGAAGACGTCGCTCATCGCGGCGTCGTAGTGCTGGCCGGTGTGGACGATGACGTGCTCGACGCCCTCCGCCTCCGCGGCGGCGTCCGCCACGGCGGCGAGCTTCACGAACTGGGGCCGGGCTCCCACCACGGACAGGATCTTCATCGGGCGGGTCCTCCTGGACGGCTCGGTTTCTGGACGGCTCGGGTGCGGTGCGCGCGTTACAGTGTGCCGGACCCACGATATTCGTCCCAGGAGCACTATGCCCTCGTCAGGGAACGCCCCGCGCGTCGCGGTCCTCGTGCACAACGACGCGACGAACGACTCCCGGGTGCTGAAGGAGTCCGCCTCCCTGCGCGAGCAGGGCGCCCGTGTGAGGATCGTCGCCGTCGAGCGGCGGCTGAAGGGCCGCGCCGCCGGGACCTCCGAGCTCGCCCCCGGCCTCGACCTGCACCGGGTCCCCGAGTTCGCGCTCGAGCGGATCGCGCCCGCGCTGACCCGCCTCACCCGGCGTCCCGCCGCGACGGGCACGGCGGACTCGCCCACCACGTCGGCCCCGCCGGCCGCCGCGACCACGACGGCCTCGTCGGCCGCGCCGACGCCGCCGCGGGCCGGCCGTCCGTCGCCCCTCGCCGTGGCGCGCCGCCTCGGCACCCGCGCCGCCGGCGACCTGGGCCGCCGCGCGTACCGGACCATCGAGCTGGGCACCTGGTGGTGGCGCTCCGCGCGCGCCGCGCACGCCTTCGCCCCCGAGATCGTCCACGCGAACGACACCAACGCCCTGGTCCCCGCGCTCGCGATCCAGGCGCTCGGCCGCCGCGAAGGCCGGCGAGTGCGCCTGGTCTACGACTCCCACGAGCTGTGGCGCCACCGCAACGTCGAGGGGCGCCGCCTGCTCGCGCCGCTGCTCGACGCCGCGATCGAGCACATGGCGATCCCCCGGGCCGACGTCGTGATCACCGTCTCCCCCTCGATCGCCGAGTGGCTGCGACGCACCTACCGCCTGGACCGCCTCCCGCTCGTGGTGCGCAACGTGCCCGTCGCCGGTCCCCTGCCCGATCGGGGCACCGGCGTGCTGCGCGAGCGGGCCGGGCTCTCCGCGAGCGACCGGGTCATCGCCTACGGCGGGCGGATCACGACCGCCCGCGGCATCGAGGAGACCCTCGCCGCGCTCCCCCACCTGCCCGCCGACGTCCACCTCGTGCTGCTCGGCTACGGCGAGGAGGACTACCTCGACCAGGTGCGGGCCCGCGCCGCCGAGCTCGGCGTCGCCGGCCGCGTGCACCTCGTCGGCGCGGTCGCCCCCGCGGAGGTCTCCTCCGCCCTCGCCGACGGCGACGTCGCCGTGGTGCACGTGCGGCCCGTCTGCCTCTCCTACCGCTACGCGCTGCCCAACAAGCTCTTCGAGTCGATCCGCGCGGGACTCCCGATCGCCGCCGCTGACCTCCCGGACATGCGCGCCGTCGTCGAGGAGCTCGGCGTGGGCGAGGTGTTCTCCGGCGAGGAGCCCGCGGACCTCGCCGCCGCGCTGCTGCGGATCCTCGAGGACCCCACCGCCTACCGCGAGCGCGCCCGCGCCGTCGCCCCGCACCTGACCTGGGAGGCGGAGGCCGCTCCCCTGCTCGAGGCCTACGCCCGACTCTCCGAGGAGGCCCGGTGACCACGACCCTCGTCACCACCTGGTTCCCGACCGCGTCCGCGCCGTCCCGCGGCGCCTTCGTGGTCCGCGACGCGCTCTCGATCGCGGAGCACCTGCCGATCCGGCTCGTGCACCTCGTCCCGCCCGCGGACGACGACGGCACCCGCCGCCTCGTCCACGAGGGCATCGACGTGCTGCGGATCCCCATGGACCCCCGCAGCCCGCTCTCGGTGCTGCGGGCCGCCCGCGCCCTGGGTCCCGCGCTCGAGGGCTCCGAGGCCGTGCACACGATGGCCTTCTCCACGCTGCTCCCCTTCGCGCTGCACCGGCCGCGCGCCCCGTGGCTGCACACCGAGCACTGGTCCGCGCTGACCACGCCCGCGACGCTCCCCGCGCCGGCCCGCGCGGCGCTGCCCGTGCTCTCCCGCCTGCTGGCCCTCCCGGACCGCGCGACCGCGGTGTGCGAGTACCTCGCCGCGCCGCTGCGCGCCGTGCGCGGCGCCCGGCCGACGGACGTCGTGCCCTGCATCGTGGACCCGGGGCCGCTGGTCCCCCGCCGTGACCGGGCCGACGGCGCCCTGCGCCTGGTCTCCACGGGCGGCCTCATCGACCGCAAGGACCCGCTCGTCGCGGTGCGCACCCTCGCGGCGCTCGAGCGGCGCGGCGTCGACGCGCACCTCACGTGGCTCGGCGAGGGCCCCCTGCGCGAGGAGACCGCGGCGCTCGCCCGGGAGCTCGACGTCGAGGACCGCCTGGACCTCGCCGGCACCGCGGACCCCGCCGGGGTGCGGGAGGCGCTCGGCGCGGCGGATCTCTTCTTCGGCCCCACGAAGGCGGACAACTTCTTCGTCTCCGCGGCGGAGGCGCTCGTCGCCGGCCGGCCCGTCGTGCTCGGCGCGACCGGCGGCCAGGGCGAGTACACGCGCCCCGAGGTCGGGGCGCTCGTCGACGAGCAGGACCCGGAGGCCTACGCCGCGGCGATCCTCAACGTCGACGCCCGCACGCGCGGGCTCGGCAGCGAGGAGATCGCCGCGACGATCGGCGACCGCTTCTCGACGCCCGTGGTGGGCTCCGCCTACGCGGAGCTGCTCACCGCGCTCGCCGGGGGCGCGCGATGAGGCCCGTCACGATCGTCATCGCGTGCCATACGCCCGAGCGGCCCGTCGGCCGGGCGGTCGCGTCCGTCCTCGAGGGCAATGGCGAGCACGCCGAGGTGCTGGTCGTCGCCCACAACCGTCCCGCGGAGGAGATCCGCGGCGCGCTGCGCGCCGAGCACCGGCAGGCCGTGCGGATCATCGAGCACCACGACGAGCACCGCTCCGCCTCCGGGCCCTTCAATGCCGGCATGCGCGCCGCGACCACGCCGTTCGTGGGGATCATGGGATCCGACGACACCCTCGCGCCGGGCGCCGTCGCCTCCTGGCTCGCCGTGCAGGAGCGCACGGGCGCCGAGTTCGTGATCACCCGCCTCGCCCTGGGCACGGCCGGCCACGGCGTGCCGACGCCCGCCGCGCGCATGCACCGCGCGGGCCTCGCGGACCTCGTCCGGGACCGTCTCTCCTACCGCTCCGCGCCGCTGGGCCTCATGAGCCGCGACATGCTCGAGCGCACCGGCGCCGCCCTCGTGGAGGGGGCGACCGTGGGTGGAGACGTCGGCATGGTCACGCAGCTCATGGCGACGGTCCCGACGGCCTACGACCGGCTCGGCCCGCCCTACGTGATCGGCGAGGACGCGGGCGACCGCGTCACCTACGTCGTCCGGCCGATGACCGAGCAGCTGGGCTTCTTCCCGGACCTCCTGCAGGCCCCCTGGTACGCCCGGCTCCCCCGTGCGGCGCGCGCCGCGATCGGCACGAAGATCCTGCGCATCCACGTGTTCGGTGCGGTCTTCTACCGCCAGGAGGAGGAGATCTGGACGGCGCAGGAGCGCGCGTCCCTCGCCGCGATCACCGCGGACGTGCTCGAGCGCTCCCCCGGCTGCGAGCGCCCGCTGTCCCGGGCGGACCGGCGCCTGCTCGACGCCTGCCTGGACCCGGCGGTCCCCGCGGCGGAGCTCATGGCCGCGGCGCGGGACCGGCGCCGCCACGGCCGCCCGGACACGCTGCTGCCGCGCGAGCTCGGCGCCGCCCTGCACCGTGAGGCGCCGCTGCGCTTCATGGCCGCCTCGCTCGCGGTCCAGCAGCTCCCCCGCCTGCGCCGCCGCTGAGCTCCGGCGGGGTCACACGACCTCGGCGCGATCACCGTCGACGACGAGCACCTCGCCGTCCCGCAGCCTCCAGTGGGCCACGCCGTCGCGCGCGTAGCGGCGGGACACCTCCCCGAGCAGCCCGGACTCGGGGTGCTCGGGCGAGTCGAGGTGGGGGACGACGGGCCGGTCGAGGATCCCGAGGCCGGCCGTGCGGACCTCGCCGTGCAGCCGGTGCGCCTCGTCCGTCGGATCGCAGTGCTCGAGACCGGCGAGGGACGGGGCGAGCACACAGGCGCCGGCGCTGAACCCGGCGTGGACGAGGGCGTCCGCGCGCAGGGCCTCGACGAGCAGGGCGTCGAGCCCGGAGCGTGCCATCGCGCCGCGCAGCGTGAAGACGTTCCCTCCCCGGACCCAGAGGAAGTCCGGCGCGCCGACGGCCCGGCCGATCGTCGAGGGGTCGTGCTCGCGCAGGTCCAGGTCCCGCGCCTCGAGGCCGATCGCGGCGAGGGCGTCGATCTGCCGTGCCGTGTCCTGCGCGCGCCGCTCCTCGTCGCCGCCGTCGAGGGCGTTCGCGACGACCCAGCCGCGCGCACGCGGCCCGGCCATCCGCACGAGCTCCTCGCTGTGGTCGCCGAGACCGTACGAGGAGAGGTAGAGCCTCACGGCCGGCCCCTCACGCCCCGGGCCTCATGCCCGATCGAGGATCCGCTCGAGGGCCGCCTGCCAGGTGAGCACCTGGCGCTCCGCGGAGAGCTCCTGCGCCGAGGAGTCCGCGGCGCGCTTCCACGCGTCGACCCTCGACGGGGTGAGCGCGGCGAGCTCGGTGTGCATGGCCTCCGCGGTCGCCGCGGGCAGCACCGCGCCGAGGGAGTGCTCACGCACGAGGTCCGCCATGTCCGGGGAGGGGCCGACGATCACGCCGGTGCGCCCCTGGACCGCCTCGTAGAGCTTGTTGGGCAGGGAATGCTCGAGGTTGAAGGTCGAGTTCGGGAAGACGACGAGGGAGACGTCGTACTCCGCGACGGTGTCCACGAGCCGCGCGTAGGGCACCGGGTCGCGCAGGGCGGCGCCGGGCACCTCGGCCGCGAGCTGCCGCAGGTGCTCGATGTACCCCGGCTCGCTCGGCATGAGCATGAGGTCCAGGGTGACGGCGCCCTCGAGGCCGCGCACCGCCTCGACCATCGCCTCGAGGTGGCGGTTCGCGCGCGCCACGCCCGTGTGCAGAAGCCGGATCGGGGCGGCGGTGGGGCGCACGGGCAGGTCGCGGTGCGCGGAGGCGTTGGTGACGACCTCGACGTCCACGCCGAAGCGGGCCGCGTACTCGCGCGCGAGACCCGGGGAGACGGTCGTGACGGAGGCGACCTCGGGCAGGCACGTGCGGCACAGCCAGCGCTGGTACGGGGCGACGAAGGTGCGCCAGGCGAGCTGGTGCTCCTTCTCCCGCGGGGCGTACTCGTGGAGATCGGCGTGCACGCCGCGGCGCGGGGAGAGCCACAGCGCGAGCGGGAGGGTGTTGACGTCGTTGGCGAGCACCGCGTCCATGGTGCCCACGTGCTCCGCGAGCAGCTCGTGGGCCGCGGCGACGGCGCTCATGGACCAGTACGCGCCGCGGTGGCGGCCGGTGAGCAGGTGCTGCTTGGAGCTGGGCCAGGCGCGCGTGCCCTGCGGGATCTCCACGTGCTCGACGCCCGGGTGGGGGCGGGGGCCGAAGCCCACGGTCGTCACGTCGTACCGCTCGGCGAACAGCGCGATCTGGCGCTGCACGCGGGGGTCGCTCTCGAGGGTCGAGAACGAGAGGATCATCAGCGAGCTCATGCCGGGGTCTCCTTCTGCACGGTCCCGTCGACCGTCGTGTCCGAGGCGGGCGCGCCGTCGGCCGTCGCGGCCCCGCCGCCGAGCCCGGCGAGCGCGGCCTGCTCGGCGAAGGCCGGCACCGCGGCGACGACCTCGTCGAAGCTGCCCTGGGCGAGGACCTCGCCCTCCTGCATGTAGAAGACGACGTCGCAGTGCTGGATCGTCGCCAGGCGGTGGGCGATCGTGATCGTCGTGACGTCCTCGCCGAGGTCGCGGATCGCGGAGGTCACGGCGGCCTCGGTCTTCGTGTCCAGGGCGCTCGTGGCCTCGTCGAGGACGAGCACCTGGGGATCGGCGTACAGGCCGCGGGCGATCCCGAGGCGCTGGCGCTGGCCGCCGGAGAGCGTCGTGCCCCGCTCCCCGACCTTGCCGTGGATCCCGCCGGGGCGGGCCTCGATGACGTCGAGCAGCTGGGCCCGTGCCAGGGCGGCCCGCACCCGCTCCTCGTCGACCCCCGAGGGGTCCCAGGTGAGCGCGATGTTCTCCCCCACGGAGACGTCGAACAGGGCGACCTCCTGGGGGACGTAGCCCACCGAGGACCGCCACTGCCGCAGCACCGTCGTCACGTCCTCGCCGCCCACGCGGATCTGCCCGTCGGTGGGGGTGAGCAGGCCCAGGAGGAGGTCCACCATCGTGGACTTGCCGGCGCCCGAGGTGCCCACGAACGCGACCGACGAGCCGGCCGGGATCCGCAGCGACACGTGGCGCACCGCGGGCTCCTCGCGGCTGGGGTACACGTAGCTGACGTCGTCGAGCACGATGTCCCGCGGGCCCGCGGGCAGCACGCCGCTGTCCGGGCGCTCCGTGCGGGAGACCGCCTCCCGGGCGTGCTCGATGTCGTCGATGATGTAGTCGGAGAACGCGGCGTTCGTGAGGATCCGGTTCTGGGTGGACTGGAAGCGGGTGAGCGAGGGCAGCAGGCGGAAGCCAGCGACGGCGAAGAGCGCGACGGAGGCGAGCGCGCCCGTGGGGCCCGAGCCGAGGTAGCCGACCCCGCCGACGACGACGAAGCCGCCCACGAGCCCCGCCTCGAGCACGAAGCGCGGCATCTGGTTGTAGTACTGCGCGAAGGCGCGGGTCTCCGAGGCGGTGCCGCGGCGGTCCTCGACGATCGCCTCGACCTCCTTCTCGTTGCCCTTGAGGGTGATCTCCTTGAGGGAGGAGAGCACCTCGCCGAGCAGCTGCACGACCTGGATCGAGTTGTCACGGTTCACGGCGCCGTTGCGCACGGCGAGCGGGGAGATGACCCGCGAGAGCACGATCGCGACGATGCCCAGGTAGATCATCGTGGCGAGCGCCATCTTCCAGTCCGCGATGAACAGGCCCGCGGTGATCACGGAGATCGTCGCGAACTCGCTGATCACGGTCATCGAGGGCATGAGCACGTTCGCGACGACCGCGGCGACGCCGGAGTCGACCATGCGGATGATCTCCTGGCTCGAGCGCGAGGTGCGGTCCACCCAGGGCGCGGACATGTACGAGCGGAAGAGCATCTGGCCGATCGCGACCTCGTGCTTCGCGAAGCGCCGGGTCGCGACGCGGATCGTGATGAGGTTCAGCACCGACTTGATGATCGTGAGCACGACGAACACGCCCACGAGGCTCGTCACCTGGCCGAAGCCCACGAGCTTCCAGCCGACGACCGGGACGGTCACCTCGGGGGCACCGCCCGTGAGCCCGGGCAGGGCGATCGCGACGGCGCCGAGGGCGATGACGTCCAGCAGCGCGAGCAGGCTCATGACGACCGCGAAGGTCCACAGGAACTTCTTGGCGTCGCGGGGCAGCACGGACATCGTGCGCAGCACGGTCTGGACGGTCTGTTTCACGGGTGGGCTTCCTCTCGGCGGGGACGGGGCGTCCCCGCGCTCGGTGGGTGCACGCTATCGCGGGGCGAGCCGGCGGGGCTCAGCACAGCGGCTCGATGCGGTAGAGGGCATAGGGGCCGTCGCGGTCCACGAGCACCAGGCGGTCCTGCGGGATCTCCTGCAGCCCCTCCCACAGCTCGGAGGGGCCCGGGGCGATCGCCTCGCCGGACTCGGCGGAGGTGTCGACGTAGAGGTGGTCCGCGCCCACCTTCTTCCAGGACTCGCACACGTCGGGGTTGGTCGCCGCCTCGTCGAGGTAGCGGGCCGCGCGGCGGGAGTCGAGGGTCTGCGGCTCGGCGAGGGTGGGGAACACCGTCTCCACTCCCCCGAGCGACCAGTAGAGGGCCTCGCCGTCGCGCGGGTTCCCGATGACGACGGCGTCCTCGGGCAGCTCCGCGGCGGAGCGCTCGATGAAGGCGCGCTCGCGGGCCGTGACGTAGGGCGCGAGCTGCACGCCGTACGCGGTGTAGGCGAGGGAGCCGACGAAGGGCAGCCGGTCCGGGACGGCGACGGCGCCGACGGCCGTCGCGCCGAGCAGCGCCGCCGCGACCGGGGTGCGCCAGCGGCGACCCTCCCCGCTGCGGTCGCGGCGCAGCAGGGCGCGCAGCCCGAGCATCGCGAGCAGGGTGACGCCGCACAGCAGCAGCGGGGCGATCCGCTCGCGTGCCCCGTACCAGGGGTTCACCCAGGCGCGGGCGAGCGGGGACGGGACGTTGGTGAGGATGCTGAGGGCGAGCACCACGCCGAGCAGCGCGGTCGCGCTCGCCGCGAGGGCCACGGCGGCGGGGTCCGTGCGCCGGGAGCGGAGGCCGGCGAGCAGGCCGAGGGCCGCGAGCAGCCAGGGCACGAGCACGGGCCACAGCTGCACCGGGAGCCCCGTGAGCCGGGGACGGTCGATGAGCACGGAGACGAGCAGCGCGGGCCAGCCCCAGGGGGAGGTCGTGGTGAGGTCCATCGAGGCGAGCAGCACCCCGGATCCCGCCGCGTAGAGCACGGCGAGTGCCGCTAGGACCACGAGCAGGCGCACCCCGCGCCGGCGGTGGGCGGTGCCGAGCACGTCGACCACGGCGCGCGCGAGCAGCGCGGCGAGCACCGCCGCCCCGAGCGAGAACACGTTCGAGGGGTGGGCGAGCACGGCGCCGACGAGCAGCACCGTCCCGAGCAGCAGCGTCCCCGCGGCCTGCGGGAGCTCCGCCCGCAGCCGGCCCGGCGCGGGCAGGACCGCCGCGATCCGCCACAGCGCGCCGAGAGCGACGGGCAGGCACAGCGAGCCGAGCACGAAGGGCCACAGCCCCATGACGAGGGTGATCACCGGGAGCGAGAGGAACAGGGGCGCGCAGAGTGCCGAGGCGGCGGTGAGCACGCGCCGCTCGAGCGGCGGGGTCGCCGGTCCCAGGAGCAGCCCGGTCATCGCGGCGAGCGCGGCGGGGAGCAGGGCGAGCATCGCGAGCGCCATCGCGTTCGCCGAGGTCACCGGTCCGAAGGGCAGGAGGGCCGTGAGCACGTCCCAGGCGGCCGGGTAGAAGGTCGGCTCGTGGTAGATCCCCTGCAGAGCGGTGAGCAGGAAGGCGTCGCCGTCCTCACGCACGAACTGGATCGCGGCGAGGTGGAAGAAGGAGTCGTAGCTGCCGTTGAGCGTGTCGATCGTGCCCATGCCGACGCGCGCGCCGGCCGCGGTCGCGAGGCCCGTGACGGCCGCGACGAGCACCGGGAGGCCGTCGAGCGCCCGCTCCCGCAGCGGACGCCGCTCCTGCTCCCCCGCCCCGTCCGGTGCGGTGCTCGCACGGCGGCGACGCAGGAGGGCGCGCACGAGCAGCACCGCGAGGACCGCGAGGACGAGGGAGCCGGTCGCCGTCGCCGGGGACCACGGGAGCCCCACGAGCTTCAGGGCGGCCCCGGCGAGGACCGTCAGCAGCACGGTCACGGGCGGTGCGGCACCGAGAGCCACAGCGATCCGTGCCCCGCCCGCGCGCAGCAGGAGCAGCCCGGGCGCGCTCAGCAGCGCCGCGGCCAGCAGGGTCGGCAGGATCCAGTCGGCGCTCATGAACGGCGGCCGGGGACGATCGCGTCCTCGTACCGCTGCACCACGAACTCCGGGGAGCGGCGGGCCACGACCCAGCGCCGGGCGTCCTGGGACAGCGCGGAGAGGTCGCCGTCCTCGAGCACGCTGCGCACGCGCTCCGCGGCGGCGTCGACATCCGTCACGACCCAGTCCTCGCGGTAGATCGTGCGGGCGCCGCCGTAGGCGCGGGCGCCGGGCCAGTCGCGCACGAGCGGCAGGCAGCCGGCGGCGAGTCCCTCCATGACGGCCTCGTGCACCCCCTCCACGAGGGAGGAGGAGACGATCCACCCGGCACCGGCGAGCACGTCGGGGACGTCGTCGCGGGGGCCGAGGATCTGCACGGATCCGGCGGGGAGCGCCGCGAGGCGGGCGCGGACCTTCCGCTCGTGGGCGGAGTCGTCCGCGGAGGAGTCCGGCAGGCCCGGCCCCACGAGGAGCAGGCGGAACCGCGGATCCGCCTCCCGCAGGCGCTCGAGCAGGTCGAGCGTGAAGAGCACGTCCTTGACCGGGCGCACCCAGCCCACCTGCGCGAGCAGGTGCGGGTCGTGGCCGGCGCCCGGCTCGGGCCCGAGCCCGTGGGCGAGGAAGTTCTCCACCTCGAGCACGGAGCCGGCCCGGGAGAGGTGCGGGGTGAGGTGGTCGAGCAGGATGCGCACGTGCCCGGAGACGAAGAGCACCCGGTCGATCACCGGGTAGACCGTCAGCAGCGGGAACGGCGTGTAGACCTCGAAGCGGTGGAAGCGCGCCACGGTGCGGCGGGGCATCAGCTCGAGCAGCGACATCCAGGTCAGGACGTGGTGGCCCCATTCGACGAGGACGACGTCGGCCCACTCGATCTGCTCGGCGAGCGGCGCCGGCGTGGGCAGGCGCCGACCGTGCAGCGCGAGATCGAGCCGGGCCCGCAGCACCCGCTCCCGGGAGGGGCGCTCGGCGACGGGCAGGGAGTCCACCTCGAAGCGGCGGATCTCCACGCCGCGCGCGCCGAGCGACTCGATGACCGGGTCGACGAAGGTCCAGTTGCGCTGGGCGACGACGAGCAGCCGCACGGGCGCGCCGTCCTCCGCGGTGCGGGGGGCGGGGCGCCTCGGGCCCGGGTCGTGCGCCGGGAGGTCGAGCAGCAGCGGCCCCAGTCGCGCCGCCCGGAACGGGGCGAGGAAGGCGGCGGGGTCCGTGGCGAGCGGCGACGGGGTCGCGTCGTAGTGCTGCGCGGGGTGGTAGGCGAGGCGCAGCGCCTTGTCGAACCAGCCGAGCGCCTCCTCGTGCCTCCCGGCGGCGACGAGCGCGTCGGAGCGGGTGAGCAGGGCGTCCTGCACGTCGGCGCCGTCGGAGGGGAGCTCGCCGCGGTCCATCCGGTCCATGGTGTCCATGTAGCGGGCGCGGTCCCCGGGCGCGCCGGGGAGCACGCGCCCGCCGCGCGCCGCCCAGCGCAGGGCGTGGGTGCGCACGGCGCGGACGGCGGCCTGTCTGCTCATGCCCCCGGGCCCGGATCGGGGGCGACGACGGTCCCCTCGCGCGCGGACTCGAGCACCGCCTCGACGGTGCGCACGGTGTGCAGGCCCTCGCGCATGGTGACGATGTTCGAGCCCCGGCCGAGGACGGCGTCGCGGAAGGCCTCGTGCTCGGTCGCGAGCGGCTCGGTGCGCTGGAGCGCGTAGCGGATCGCGTCGCCCTCGCTGACCCCGCGGAAGGAGGCCATGTGGTCCCAGTGGTTGGTGTCCGCCTCGGCGTTCGCGATGAAGGTGAGGTCCGCGTTGACGGTGTCCCCGATGAGGGCGCCGTTCTCGCCGGTCACGACGGTCACGCGCTCCTTGAACGGGGACAGCCAGTTCACGAGGTGGTTGGTGATCGTGCCGGAGGCGAGGCGCCCGGCGATCGAGACCATGTCCTCGTCCTCGCGGCCCGAGCGGCGGGTCGAGGTCGCCGCGACCTGCGCGTACGAGGACTGGGCGACCCAGGCGGTGAGGTCGAGGTCGTGGGTGGCGAGGTCCTTGACGACGCCGACGTCGGCGATGCGGGCGGGGAAGCCGCCCTGGCGCCGGGTGGTGATCTGGTAGATCTCCCCCAGCTGGCCCTCGGCGATGCGGCGACGCATCTCCTGCAGGGCGGGGTTGTAGCGCTCGATGTAGCCCACGGCGCCCACGAGCCCGGCCTCCTCGTAGGCGGCGGTGATCTCCTCCGCCTCGGAGATGTCGAAGGCGAGGGGCTTCTCGACGAGCGTGTGCACCCCGGCCTCGGCGAGGCGCAGGGCGACGTCCTTGTGGAACTGGGTGGGGACCGCGACGACCGCGTAGTCGATCCCGGCGTCGATGAGCGCGTCGACGTCCGGCAGCACCTCGTATCCGGGGGCGGCGCCGTGCGGGTCGCCGTAGGCGTCGGCCACGGCGACGAGGTCCACACCCTCGAGGGCGCGGAGGTTGCGGGCGTGGTGGCGCCCCATCATGCCGAGGCCGATCAGCCCGGCCCGCAGCGGGGTGCGCGTCTGGTCCGTCATGCTCACGCCCCCGCCTTCGCGACGGCGTTGACGGCCGCGACGATGCGGTCGCGGTCCCCGTCGCTCACGCTCGGGTGCACGGGGATCGAGAGCACCTCGCGCGCGAGCATCTCGGTGACGGGGAGGTCGAGGTCCACGCGGAAGGTGTCCAGGCGGTGCACGGGGGTCGGGTAGTAGACCCCGCAGCCCACGGCGTGCTCCTCGCGCAGGGCGGTCGCGAAGGCGTCGCGCTCGGCGGCGCTCGCGCCCTCGACGCGGACGGTGTACTGGTGGTAGACGTGCACGGCGCCCTCGCGGACCACGGGCGTCACGACGCCCTCGAGGTGCGCGTCGAAGTGGGCGGCGAGCTCCTGGCGGCGGGCGGTCCAGGCGGGGAGCTTCCCCAGCTGGACGCGGCCGATCGCGGCGTGGATGTCGGTCATGCGGTTGTTGAAGCCGGCGACCTCGTTCGCGTACTGCTTCTCCATGCCCTGGTTGCGCAGCAGGCGCACCTGGCGGGCGAGCTCCGGGCCGTCGGTCGCGACCATGCCGCCCTCGCCGGAGGTCATGTTCTTCGTGGGGTACAGCGAGAACATCGCGCCGCGGCCGAAGCTGCCGACGGGCGCGCCCTGCCAGGTGGCGCCGTGCGCCTGGGCGGCGTCCTCGAAGATCCACAGGCCGTGGGCGTCCGCGATCCGGAGGAGCTCGTCCATCGGCGCGGGGTGGCCGTACAGGTGCACGGGCTGGATGCCGACGGTGCGCTCGGTGATCGCGGCCTCGACGGCGGCGGGGTCGAGCGTGAAGGTCTCGGGGTCCACATCGACGAAGACCGGGGTCGCCCCGGAGACGGCGACGGAGTTCGCCGTGGCGGCGAAGGTGAAGGAGGGCACGATGACCTCGTCGCCCGGGCCGAGGCCCAGCGCGAGCATGCCGAGGTGCTGGCCAGAGGTGCCGGAGTTGACGGCGACGCACTCGCGGCCGGCGACGAGGGCCGCGCCGAACTCCTCCTCGAAGGCCGCGACCTCGGGGCCCTGGGCGACCATGCCGGAGGCGAGCACGCGATCCACCGCGTCCCGCTCCTCCTGGCCGATCAGCGGCTTGGCCGCGGGGATCATGGGGAGATCGGTCGTCATCGTGCGGATCCGTCCTGTTCATCGGTGCTGTCGGTGCTGCTGCTGTCGCTGCCCGTGGTGGCCGGGGCGTCGATGGGGCCGTCGGCCTCGTCGGGCTCGTCGGCGGCGTCGGCCACGAGCGGGGCGGGGCGGGGGGCGTCGACCACGGGGGTCGAGGCGAGCTGGAGGCCGCCCGTGGACTCGTCGGGGATGTACCACTCGCCGGTGACGGGGCACATCCACGCGTCGGTGCCGTCGGAGGCGGGGACGAGCTTCTCCCCCGCGCGGCCGACCCAGGCCAGGCGGCGGGCGGGCACCCCGGCGACGAGCGCGTGCGGGGGGACGTCCTTCACGACGGTGGCGCCCGCGGCGACCATCGCCCAGGCGCCGATCGTCACGGGGGCGACGCACACGGCGCGGGCGCCGATCGAGGCGCCCTGCTCGCAGGTCACGCCCACGGGCTCCCAGTCGCTCGCGGACTTCGGGCTGAGGTCAGGGTTCACGGCGCGGGGGAAGTGGTCGTTCGTGAAGACGGCGGCGGGGCCCACGAAGACGCCCTCGGCGAGCCGGGCGGGCTCGTAGACGAGGGCGTGGTTCTGGACCTTGCAGCCGGCGCCCATCTCGACGCCGGAGCCGATGTAGGCGCCGCGTCCCACGATGCAGTCGGCGCCGAGAACGGCGCCCTCACGGATCTGGGCGAGGTGCCAGATCGCGCTGCCCGCGCCGATCACGGCGTCCTCGGCGATGTCGGCGCCCGGGGCCACCCGGTACGCGGGGGTGTTCGTCATGGCCTCGACGATACCGCGCGGACCAGCCGCTTCCCAGGAACCACGGCGCGGGCCCGGCAGCTGTTGCACATCTCGCCCCGGCCCTCCACAAGCCCTTCACGCGGGACCGCGGGGCTGGGGGATCAGCGGGAGGAGCGCAGCGCCTCGCCCTTGCGCAGCGCGACCTGTCGCAGCTCCGCCTGGAAGGCCTCCATGCGCGCGCGGAGCTCCGCGGCGCGCTCGTCCCCGCCCGCGGCGAGGATCCGCGCGGCGAGCAGCCCGGCGTTGCGGGCCCCGCCGATCGAGACGGTCGCGACCGGGACGCCGGCGGGCATCTGCACGATCGAGAGCAGGGAGTCCATGCCGTCGAGGTGCTTGAGCGGCACCGGCACGCCGATCACGGGCAGCGGGGTGAGGGCGGCGAGCATGCCGGGCAGGTGCGCGGCCCCGCCGGCGCCCGCGATGATCGTGCGCAGGCCGCGGGCGGCGGCGCCGCGGCCGTAGTCGACCATGTCCTCGGGCATGCGGTGCGCGGAGACGACGTCGACCTCGACGGGCACCCCGAACTCGGCGAGCGCCTCCTCGGCGGCCTTCATGACGGGGTAGTCGGAATCGGATCCCATGACGATGCCGACCAGCGGCGCGGGGGTGCTCATGCGGTCTCTCCTGCGGTGACGGGGGTGGGGGCGGGGACGGATCAGGTCGCGGGACGGGTCACGGGGCGGGGACGGCGTCGCCGTCCCCCGGCCCGTCGACGATCAGGCGCTCGGCGCGGTGGGCGCGCTCGAGGAGGGCGCCCGGCTCCTCCCCGAGCAGGGTCACGTGGCCGATCTTCCGGCCGGGCCGCACGGACTTGCCGTACAGATGCACCTTGAGCTCGGGATCCGCGGCGAGCGCGGCCTCGAGGCCGGGACGGAGGTCCTCGGCGGCGCCGCCGAGCAGGTTCACCATGACGGCGCACGGGGCGAGCGGGGTGGTCGCGCCGAGCGGGAGGTCCGCGACGGCGCGCAGGTGCTGCTCGAACTGACCGGTGACCGCGCCGTCCATGGACCAGTGGCCCGTGTTGTGGGGGCGCATGGCGAGCTCGTTGACGCTCACGGCGCCGTCGGCCGTCTCGAAGAGCTCGACGGCGAGCATGCCGACCACGTCGAGGTCCTCGGCGATCGCGAGGGCCAGCTCGCGGATCCGGCGCTCGGCCTCGGGGTCGAGGTCCGGCGCGGGGGCGATCACCTCGTAGCAGACCCCGTCCTTCTGGCGGGAGGCGACGACGGGGTAGGCGACGGCCTCTCCCCCGGGTCGTCGGGCCACCTGGGCGGAGAGCTCGCGGGTGAAGGGCACGAGCTCCTCGCCGAGGAGCTCGCCGCCCTGGGCGAACCAGTCCGCGACGTCCTCGATGCGCTCGACGATCCGCACGCCGTGGCCGTCGTAGCCGCCGCGCGGGGTCTTCACGACGAT
The DNA here is from genome assembly GCF_024860185.1 of Brachybacterium sp. NBEC-018. Classification (NCBI taxonomy): domain Bacteria; kingdom Bacillati; phylum Actinomycetota; class Actinomycetes; order Micrococcales; family Dermabacteraceae; genus Brachybacterium; species Brachybacterium sp. NBEC-018. The sequence continues at coordinate 2,016,866 of NZ_CP100650.1, read as the reverse complement.
CCGGCCGCCCGCCTCGGCGAGCGCCACCTCGAGCGCGGCCGGGTCGGACAGGCGCCACCAGCGGGGGCAGGGATGGCCGAACGCGGAGAGCCGCTCGCGCATGTGCAGCTTGTCCTGGGCGTGCAGGAGGGCGTCCGGGCCGGGCCGGACGGCGGCGAGGCCGTCGCGGCCGATCCCCTCGAGGATCCGCGGCGGCACGTGCTCGTGGTCGAAGGTGATCACCTCGACGGGACCGGCGAGCTCGCGCACGGCGCGCTCGTCGTCATGGGCGCCGAGGGTCACGTCCCCGGCGACCGCGGCGGCGCTCTCGGCGGGGTCGGTCGCGAGGACGGTGAGGTCCAGCCCGAGCTCGATCGCGGGGCCCAGCATCATGCGGGCCAGCTGCCCGGCGCCGACGACGCCGATGCGTCGGGCGCTGCGGGCGGGGGTCAGGGAGGTGGGGGCGTCAGGCACCGGATCAGTGTAGGCGGGGCCGTGGGCGCCCTCCCCGGCCGTCCGTCCCCGCCGTCGTCCGAGCGCCGCGCGCGGCGCCGACCGGCGGGCCGGGAGTCTCAGCCGCGGGAGCGGTGGCGCCGGCGCACCACGGAGCCCTGCGGCAGGGAGGAGAGGTCGTCGGTGCGCTCGATCCCCGCCGGCTCCTCCTCGCCGGGCGCCGAGATGAGGAAGACGCCGAAGGTCGCGGGGCTCTCGGTGAGCAGCTCGAGACGGCCGCCGTCGTCCTCCACGAGGGTCCGCGCGAGGGCGAGGCCGACGCCGGTGCCCTTGGAGCTGCGACCGGAGACGGAGCGCTCGAAGATGCGGTGGCCGAGCGCGGGGTCGATGCCGCCGCCCTCGTCCATGACCTCGACGACGGTCGAGTGGTCGTTGCGGCGCACCTTGACGCTCGTGCGGCCGCCGCCGTGCATGAGGGCGTTCTCGATGAGGGTCGCGACGACCTGGGTGAGGGGGCCCGTCGATCCCCAGACGGCGGCGCTGCGCGGCACCTGGATGCGCAGCTCCCGGCCGGCGCGGCGGTACGCGGGAGCCCACTCCTCGCTCTGCTGGGTGAGCACGGTGCGCAGCTCGACCACGCCGGGCGTGCGCCGCTGGGAGGAGCGCGGGGCGTTGATGAGGTCGTGGACCACCTCGGTGAGGCGGTCGATCTGCTCGAGGGAGATGCGGGCCTCCTCGCGCACCCACTCCTCGGAGCTCGTCGCGAGGATCTCGTCCAGGCGCATGGACAGCGCCGTGAGCGGAGTGCGCAGCTGGTGGGAGGCGTCGGAGGCGAGGCGGGACTCCGCCTCGAGCCGCTCGGTGAGCTGGGCGCCGGAGCGGATGAGCTCCTCGGCGACCTCGTCGACCTCGACGATGCCGGCGTCGGTCCAGGGGCCGCGGGCGCGTCCGCTGCCCATCTCCTCGGCGCGGCGGGCGAGCCGTGAGAGCGGCATGGAGATCCGCTGCGCCTGCCACAGCGCGACCGAGACGCCGATCGAGAGCGCCGCGAGGCCCGCGACCACGAGCAGCACGATCGCGCTCGCGGTGTGGGCGCGCACGTCGGACTGCGGGATGAGCACGCGGATCGACTGGCCGTTCGCCCCGTTGGTCGAGACCTGCAGCGGCGAGTCGCCGGGGTCGTCGCCGACGGAGATCACCTGGCCGTCGTGGGTGACCTCGATCGCGACGTGGAGGTCGGTCTGGGCGTCGACGTGCCGCTGGAGCAGCGCCTGGTCGAGATCGCGCTTGCTCGCGAGCCGGGAGTCGGTGTCGACGCGGACCTCGTCGAGGATGCTGGTGGCCTGGGTGGTGAGGCTCTGCTGGGACAGCGTCAGCCACGAGTAGCCGAGCGGGATGCCGAGGATGAGGACGACCAGGAGCACCGTGATCATGGTCGCCTGCAGCACGCGCTGCCGCAAAGGTCAGCTCCCGTCGCCGGTCTCGAACCGGAAGCCCACCCCGCGCACCGTGGTGATGCGTCGCGGATCGGAGGCGTCGTCGCCGAGCTTCCGGCGCAGCCAGGAGATGTGCATGTCGAGGGTCTTCGTGGAGCCCCACCATTCGGCGCCCCACACCTCGCGCATGAGGTCGTCGCGGGTGACGACGCTGCCGGACTCGCGCACGAGCACGGTGAGCAGGTCGTACTCCTTGGCGGAGAGGCTGAGCTCCTCGCCGTCGGCGTAGGCGCGGCGGGCGGAGACGTCGAGGCTCACGCCGTTGACGTCGAAGCTGTCGCCCGTCTCCTCGACGGCCTGGGCGCGCCGCAGCAGCGCACGGATGCGCGCCTGGAGCTCGCCGAGCCGGAAGGGCTTGGTGACGTAGTCGTCCGCGCCGGCGTCCAGCCCCACCACGGCGTCGACCTCGTCGGCGCGGGCGGTGAGGATGAGGATCGGGGACTCCAGACCGCCCTTGCGCAGGCGCCGGGCGACCTCGAGGCCGTCCAGATCGGGCAGCCCGAGGTCCAGGATGACCACGTCGATCGGGTCCTCCCCCGCGGCGATCGCGAGCGCGTCCATCCCCCGGGAGGCCCGGGTGACGGTGTAGCCCTCGCGGTCCAGGGCGCGGGACAGCGGTTCAGCGATGGCCGAGTCGTCCTCGACGAGAAGCAGTCGTGTCACGTCAGCCATAGTACGTCCCGCGCTCACAGCCCCAGGTCCAGGGCCGCCGAGCGGCCCCGCCGGAGCTCCGCCAGGTGCACCGTGCCGATGCCGTGGAGGTCCACGTCCTCGCCCTCGGCGACCTCGAAGCCGCCGGGGATCGCCTTCTCGACGGCGTCCGCCGTGTCCGGGTCGATCATGACCGTCCCGGGCCTCGCGACGGACTCCATGCGGGCGGCGAGGTTCACGGTGGGGCCGAAGACGTCGCCGTAGCGGGAGAACATCGATCCCCAGGCGAGGCCGACCCGCAGCGGGGGGAGGTCCGGGTCCGCGGTGATGGTCTCGGCGAGGGAGACCGCGATCTGGGCGCCGTCCTCGGGCGTGTCGGCGAGGAACATGATCTCGTCGCCGACGGTCTTGACGACGCGGCCACCGCCCACGGAGATGACGTCGCGGCCCACGGCCTCGAAGCGGGCGACGACGTCGGCCAGCTCGGCGCCGGAGAGGTCGCGGGAGAGCCGGGTGAACTGGACGAGGTCGGCGAAGCCCACGGCGCGCTGGAGCGGGAACAGCTCGTCGGTGCCCCGGTGGAGCACCTCGGACCCGGCCCGGGCGGCGTACGCGGCGAGCTGGCGCCGGAAGGTGAAGACGACCTGGGACTCGAGGGTCTCGAGCAGCTCGGGCATCCGGTCGAGCATCTGGAGGCGGGCGTCGGCGTCCCCGAGGCCGTCGACCACCTTCGCCTCGTCGACCATGGCCTCCGTGATCCACATGGCCAGGCGCCCCATGTGGAAGCCGAGACCGCGGGTGATGGAGGAGAAGGCGCGCTCGGAGAGGGCGTCGTCCTCGACGATCGCGGCGAGGTCGCCGATCGCGTGGGCGTCCTCCTCGGTGTAGACGACCGTGTCCTCGTCCACGGGGCTGAAGCCCAGGGAGCGCCAGTACACGGAGGTGAGGCGCTCGGGGATCCCCTGCTCCTCGGCGAGGTCGCGTCGGGAGTACTTGCGGGGGCCCTGGAGGAGGACCTTCTCGAGGGCGCCGACGCTGCGGCGCACCTGTGCGAAGCGCCGGTTCAGCCCGAGCACCTCCTCGCCGTCGATCGAGGTCTGCTCGAGGTCCGGGCTGGTGTCCGTCGCGCTCGGCGCGGCCTTCCCCGCCGCCTCCTCGGGCGTCGTGGGCCCGTGCGCCGTCGTGGCGTCCGGGGTCCCGGGCGCGCTCTCCGTCCCGTGGATGTCGCTGCTCACCGCGTCCCTGCCTCCTCGCCGTCGTGACCGTTCCGAACCGGACCTGCCATGGTGCCCCCGCTTCCTCGGACGGCCCTGAGATGCCGGACGTCGCCGACGTCCACCGCCACGACCCCGCCCTGCTCCGGGCCGGGGTCGACCAGGAGCCGTCCGCGATCGTCGATGCCGAGCGCCCTCCCGGTGAGGGGCGCCGACCCGCGGGGACCGTCGTGCCCGAGGGGCTCGACGCGCACGTCCCGCCCGAGTGTGACACAGGTCATAGCGAAGCGCTCGTCGAGTCCGGTGGCCGAGGCATCGCCGCCGCTCGCCTCGAGCGCCTCGAGTTCCCGGGCCACGCGGGAGGCGATGCCGGCGGCGAGCGCGTCCCGCAGCGCGGGCACCTCCGCCGCGGTCAGCCCCTCGCCGTCCCCGTCGTCCAGCAGCCCGCCGGGCCCGTGCAGCCACACCGCCCCGGGCACCTCCGAGCCGTCCTCGCCGCGGATCGGACCGCGGAGGTTCAGGCCGATGCCCAGCAGCACGATCCCCGCGCCGCGGCCCTCGACGAGGATCCCGCCGAGCTTCCCGCCGGCGGCCGTGTGCAGGTCGTTGGGCCACTTCAGGCCGAGCCCGGCCGCCTCGAGCCCCGCGGCGGCCCCGGGCAGCGCCCGCAGGGCGTCCAGGGCGGCGACGCCGAGGGCGAGCGGGAACCAGGAGCGGTCCCCGGGGGCGAGCGCGGACTCGTGGACGACGGTGAGCGCGAGGGCGCGCCCGGCAGGAGAGGAGAAGCGGCGCCCGAGCCGGCCGCGCGCGGCGGACTGCTGCGCGGCGAGCACGGCGAAGGGGGCGGCCCGCCCCTCGGCGCGCCGACGCGCGGCCAGGTCCTGCGTCGAGGGCGTCAGGTCGACGAGCTCGACGGGGACCGCGGGCGGCTCGGCCTCCCCGGGAGCCCCTCCGCGGACGACTGACGTGTTCATCCGGGGTCTCCTCGCATGCCAGGGCTCACTGCCGGGCTCCCCGACGGGGGCCGAGGGGTAGCGTAGTATCCCTGTGTTTCGGGCCGTGGACCCGCGCCTGCCGCCGGACCCCGCCCGCGCCCCTGCACCCCGATCAGGCGGCCCCAGGGTCGCAGTTGGAGGCTCCGTGTCCGACGCCCCTCGGCCGCTCACCACCGCTCAGCGACTCGAGGACCTGCGCGCCCGCTCGGCGACCGCGGTCTCCGACGCCGACGGTCTCGCCGTCCAGAAGCAGCACGCCCGGGGCAAGGGCACCGCTCGCGAGCGCATCCACGACCTGCTGGACGACGGCTCCTTCGTCGAGACCGACCGCTTCGTGGCGCACCAGTCCCACTCCTTCGGCCTCGAGCGCAAGCGCCCCGCGGGTGACGGCATCGTCACCGGCTACGGCACGATCGACGGCCGCCAGGTGTGCGTGTACTCGCAGGACTTCACCGTCATGGGCGGCTCCCTGGGCGAGGCCCACGGCCGCAAGATCCAGAAGATCCAGGACCTCGCGCTGTCCACCGGGGTGCCGATCATCGGCATCCTCGACGGCGGCGGCGCGCGCATCCAGGAGGGCGTGGCCTCGCTCGCCATGTTCGCCGGGATCATGCGGCGCAACACGCGCGCCTCGGGCGTCATCCCGCAGATCTCGCTGATCATGGGACCGGCCGCGGGCGGCGCCGTGTACTCCCCGGCCCTCACCGACGTCATCGTCATGGTCGAGAAGACCTCCCACATGTTCATCACCGGACCGGACGTCATCCGCACCGTGACCGGTGAGGACGTCGGCTTCGAGGAGCTCGGCGGCGCGCGCACCCACTCCACCCGCTCGGGCGTCGCCCACTACATGGCACCGGACGAGTCCGAGGCGATCGAGTACGTCAAGGACCTGCTCTCCTACCTCCCCTCGAACACGCTGAGCCCCGCGCCCGTGTTCCCCACGCCGCTCGAGGAGCAGCCCACCGCGGAGGACCGCGCGATGGACGTGCTCATCCCCGACTCCCCCAACCAGCCCTACGACATGGGCGAGGTGTGGCGGGCGATCCTCGACGACGGCGAGTTCCTCGAGATGCAGCCCGGCTACGCGCAGAACATCGTCGTCGGCTTCGGCCGGGTCGAGGGCAGCAGCGTCGGCATCGTCGCGAACCAGCCCTCGCACTTCGCCGGCACGCTCGACATCGACGCCTCGGAGAAGGCGGCGCGCTTCGTGCGCCTGTGCGACGCGAACAACATCCCCGTGCTCACGCTCGTGGACACGCCCGGGTTCCTGCCCGGCACGGACCAGGAGTACAGCGGCATCATCCGTCGCGGCGCGAAGCTCCTGTACGCCTACGCGGAGGCGACGGTCCCCCTGGTCACCGTCATCACCCGCAAGGCCTACGGCGGCGCGTACATCGTCATGGGGTCCAAGGACCTCGGTGCGGACGTCAACCTCGCCTGGCCCACCGCGCAGATCGCGGTCATGGGCGCCCAGGGCGCGGTGAACATCCTCCACCGGCAGGGCCTCAAGCAGGTCGCCGAGGAGGGCGGGGACGTCGAGGCGGAGCGGCTGCGCCTGCAGACCGAGTTCGAGGACCAGTTCGCGACGCCCTACGCGGCGGCCGAGCGCGGGTGGATCGACGGGGTCATCGAGCCCTCGGAGACCCGCGTCCAGGTGGCCCGCGCGCTGCGCGCCCTGCGCACCAAGCGCGACTCCCTGCCCACCAAGAAGCACGGGAACATCCCGCTGTGAGCACGGCGTCCCCGGTCGCCGCGGGCGGTCCCGACGGGCGGTCCGACGTCCGCCTCGTCTCCGGCCGCCTCGAGGCCGACGAGCTCGCGGCGATCGCCGTCGTCGTCTCCGCGATGAGCGTCACGAGCCGCCTCGAGGCGGAGGAGCGCTCGCTCGACGGCGGTCCCGTGCAGGAGAGCGCCTGGACCTCCCCCGTGCACACGCATGCCCGCGGGCATCGCGAGCGCCACCACCCCTCCACCTCGGCCTGGGTCTTCGCGGACCGCTGAGCACGCCGGCGCGCCGGGGACCGCCCGTCGCGCCCGTCCCCGCCGCGAGCGTCGCACGGCGTTCATCCGGGCGTCGCGCGGCCGCCATGCCGTGGTCGCCGGGGACCGATGGGATCGGTCCATGACCTCCCTCCCCCGCCGCGAACTCCTCGCCGCGCTCGCCGTGTCCCCGCTCGCCCTCGCCGCCCCGGCTCTCGCGACCCCGCCGCGCGGCTCCGACCGCGGTCTGCGGCTCGTGGCCCGCGCGACCCTCCCCTCCGACCACCTCGAGGAGGGCCCGGTCTCGGGCGCGGCCGTGAGCCCCGCGAACGGGGTGTCCGGCCCGTTCGACGGGCAGGTCGTCCCGGGGCTCTCGGCGGTCGTCGAGATCGGTGACGGGAGCTACTGGGCGATGCCGGACAACGGCTTCGGCGCGAAGGGCAACTCGGCGGACTTCCTGCTGCGGATCTACCGGGCGACCCCGCGCTGGGAGACCTCCCGCGGCGGCGCGGGCACGATCTCCCTGGACTCCTTCGTGTCCCTGAAGGATCCCCGGCGCATGCTCGACTTCCCGATCGTCCACGAGGACACCGAGGAGCGGCTGCTCACCGGTGCGGACCTCGACGTCGAGTCGCTCGTCCTCGCGAAGGACGGCAGCTTCTGGATCGGCGAGGAGTTCGGCCCGTTCCTGCTCCATGCGGACGCCGACGGCGCACTGCTCGAGGTGCCGGTCCCGCTCCCGGGCGGCCTGCGCTCCCCGCAGAGCCCGTACCTCGAGGAGGGCGAGACGCCGAGCGTCCGCGCGAGCAAGGGCTTCGAGGCCCTCGCCGCGTCCCCGAACGGGAAGATCCTGCACCCGATCCTCGAGGGGTACCTCCCCGGCGAGGAGGACCAGCACCGCGTCGAGGTGCTCGAGTTCGACGTGCGCCGCCGCGCGTACACCGACCGCCGCTGGACCTACCGCACGGACCTTCCCGGGAACCTCGTGGGCGACGCCTTCGCCCTGGATCCCCACCGCCTGCTGATCCTCGAGCGGGACGACGTGTGGGGACCGGACGCGGTGACGAAGAAGGTCTACCGGGTGGACCTGCGCCGCACCGATGCCGACGGGACGCTCGAGAAGACCCTCGTCATCGACCTGCTCGCGATCCCCAACCCGGACGGCATCGGCCTCGCGGCGGATCCCGGCGCCTACGGCGTGGGCGGGAGCTTCTCCTTCCCCATGCAGTCCGTGGAGACGGTCGTGCTGCTCGAGGACGGCCGCCTGCTCATCGCGAACGACAACAACTACCCGGGCAACGACGCCCGCTACCCGGGCACCCCGGACGACACCGAGATGATCCTCATCGATCTCGGCACCCGCCGCCGCGGGAGGGCCTGACCGCCAGGCGCGATCGCTCACCCGGCGGCGCGGAGCACGTCGGCGAGACCCTCCCGGAGGTCGGCGACGAAGGCCTCGGGCACCTCCCAGCTCGGGAAGTGCCCGCCCCGGGAGGGCGCCGCCCAGCGCACGATCCGGTGGTAGCGGCTCTCCGCCCAGACCCGCGGCGCCTTCGCGATGTCACGCGGGTAGGTCGTGATCGCGACGGGGACGTCGACCGTGAGCTCGGGGTCGATCCGGGCGTGGCTCTCGGTATAGATCCGTGAGGCGGAGGCGCCGGTCCGGGTGAGCCAGTGGAGCGTGGCGTTCTCCAGCACCCGCTCGCGCGGGACCGCGTCGAAGGGGGATGCCGTCCAGTCGGACCACTCGGCGATCTTCTCGAGGAGCCAGGCGAGCAGGGCGAGGGGCGAGTCCACGAGGGCGTAGCCGAGGGTCTGCGGGCTCGACTGCATCACCTTCGCGTAGGCGAGGCGCTCCTCGTCGAAGCGCCGGGTCTCCTCCGCCCATCGGGCCTCGACGGGGTCGAGCACCTCCGGCCGGTGTCCGGGGAGTCCGAGCGCCCAGGTGAGGTGCGCGCCGATGACGCGCTCCGGGTGGCGGCCGGCGAGGATCGTGGTGATCGGGCCGCCCCAGTCGCCGCCGTGCGCGAGGAACCGGTCGTGGCCGAGCCGCCGCATGAGCTCCGCCCAGGCGTGGGCGATGCGCTCGATGCCCCATCCCGGTTCGTCCGGGCGCCCGCTGAGGCCGAATCCGGGAAGCGAGGGCGCGACGACGTGGAAGGCCGGAGCACCCTCCGTCGAGGGCTCGGCGAGCTCCTCGATGAGGTGCACGTGCTCGACGATGCTCCCGGGCCACCCGTGGGTGAGCAGGAGCGGGGTGGCGTCGGGGCGGGAGGAGCGCCGGTGCAGGGCGTGGATCTCGAGGCCGTCGATTCTCGTCACGACCTGGCCGAGGCGGTCCAGGCGCGCCTCGAACGCTCGCCAGTCGAACCCGTGCCGCCAGTGCTCCACGAGGTCGACGAGCTCCGCGAGCGGGACGCCCTGGGTCCACCGCGAGCGCGCATCGGCCCCGTCAGTCCCGTCGGCCCCGTCGGCCCCGTCGGCCACGGTCTCGCGCTCCGGCAGCCGGGCCGCGTCGAGGCGGGCGTGCAGGTCGGCGAGCTCCTGGTCGCTCGCACGGAGGCGGAACGGCCTGATCTGCGCCTCGTCCTCCTCGCGGTCCTCGGTGCGCTGCGGATGGTCCTGCATGACGGGTCCCCTCCCGGTGCTGCGGCCGCCCTCATCGGCGAACCGTCTATGCCGGTTCTATCATCGGACCGTTGCGATCGACAACCATCTATGGTGGTTCACGTGCAGACCGACTCCCCCGACTTCCGCCTGGGCACCGTCCTCGCCACGAGCTTCACCGCGACCCTCACCGAGCGCGCGGGCGAGCGCCTCGAACGCATCCCCACCCCGCAGCGGCTCGCCGACTGGCTCGAGGTCAGCGGGCTGGCCATCCCGGGATGCACCGTCGCCGACCTGGAGCTCGCCCGAGGGCTGCGCGAGGCGATCCACGCGGCGGCGACGGCCGCCGCGACCGGCACGGACCTCCCGCCTCGCGCCGTCGCCACGCTCAACGACCACAGCACCCGCGGCCGCGCGAGCGCGACGCTCACCGCCGCCGGCGCGCGGGAGTGGCACCTCAGCGCCGAGCAGCCGCTCCAGGACGCGCTCGGCGTCATCGCGGCGGACGCGATCGCGATCGTCTCCGGCGCCCGCGACGGACGCCTCGCCCTCTGCGCCTCCCCCACCTGCCGCGCGGCCTTCTTCGACACCAGCCGCAGCCGCTCCCGGCGCTGGTGCGACATGAACACCTGCGGCAACAAGGAGAAGAAGGCGCGCCTGCGCGCACGCGGGCAGGCGTCCTGACCTCGGCGCGTCAGCCCGGGGCGCCCGCCTGCCGCTCGTAGTCGGCACCCCACTCGTCGAGCAGCGCGATGATCGGGGCCAGGCTCGCGCCGAGCGCGGTGAGGGAGTACTCGACCTTGGGCGGCACCTCCGCGTAGACCTCGCGATGGACGATGCCGTCGGTCTCGAGCTCGCGCAGCTGGCGGGTGAGGGTCCGGGGCGGGGCGGCGGGCAGTGCCCGGCACAGCTCGCCGTGACGGAGCGTCCCGACCCCGAGGTGCTTCACGATCGTGAGCTTCCAGCTCCCGCCGAGCACGGCCGTCGACACCTCCACCGGGCACACCTCGAGCGCCGCCCTCACCGATCCGCGCATGCTCGATCCCTCCCTGCTCGCCACGTCCTGACCCTTACGGCCAAGAATGACCCTACTACCGCTTCGGCGACGTACAGGGCAGTCTGGACGGATGACCATGACCCCGTCTCCGACACCGACTCCGACCGTCCTCTGGCTCAGTGCCCACCCCGAGCCCCGCTCCCTCACGGCGTCCCTGCGGGTCTCCGGCATCGCGCACCTGCGGGCCGCCGGTCACGAGGTCATCGAGTCCGACCTCTACGCCATGGGCTGGGACCCGGTGCTGCGCGGTGAGGGGATCAGCGCTCAGGGCGAGCGCTTCGACCCGACCGCCGACGTCCGGCGCGCGCTCGTCGAGGGGCGCCTGCCCGAGGACGTCCGCCGCGAGCAGGCCAAGCTCACCGCCGCGGACGCCCTCGTCGTGCAGTTCCCGCTGTGGTGGTACGGCCTCCCGGCGATCCTCAAGGGCTGGATGGACCGGGTGCTCGTGAGCGGGTTCGCCTTCGGCACCGATCCGCGGACGGGTCGTCGACTGCGCTTCGAGGACGGCCCCTTCCGCGGGAAGCGGGTGCTCACGGCGCTCACCCTCGGCGACCGGCCGCGCGCGATCGGCCCCCGCGGCAAGAGCGGGCAGCTCGAGGAGCTGCTCTTCGGGCTGCTCCACGGCACCTTCGCCTACACCGGCATGGACGTGCTGCCCCCGTTCGCGGTCCCGAGCGCGGACCGGGTGGACGAGGAGGCCTTCACGAGGGCGCAGGCGGCGCTCCACGTCCGGCTGGACGGCCTGCTCACCGATCCTGCGCTCCCGTACCGGCCCCAGTTCCGGGGCGACTACACCGAGGAGTGGGAGCTCGCCCCGCACGTGCGCCCGGGCGAGGAGGGGCTCTCGGTGCACCTCGTGCACGAGGAGGAGCGCGATCCCTCCCACGCTCTCTAGACTGCGACCCATGTCGAGCGACTCCCCGGCCACCGGCCGCACCCCCTCCGCCCTGGACGCCCTGGCCGACGGCTACGTCGACCGCCTCGCCGCGGCGGACCCGTTCCTCTCCACGCAGCTGGGGATCGTCGGCCACGACGCGGAGGTGACCGATTACTCCCCCGCCGCCGAGCAGGCGCGCCACGACCTCTCCCGTGAGCTGCTCACCGCGATCGTCGAGGTGCCCGACGCCGACGGCGTCGACGCCGTGACCCGCGCGGCGCTCCAGGAGCGCCTGGGCCTCGAGCTCGAGCGCGCCGAGCAGCACCTCGACGTGGCGGCCGTGAACAACCTCGCCTCCGTGCTGCAGTCGCGGGACGTCCTGGACCTCATGGCGACGGAGACCGCCGCGGACTGGGAGGTGCTCGCCGAGCGCATGGCCGGCTTCCCGCGCGCCCTGTCCTCGTGGGCCGAGTCGCTGCGCGAGGCCGCCACCGCGGGCACCGTCTCCGCCCGCCGCCAGCTGCGTCTCGGCGCCGAGCAGGCCCGCGGCTACGCGGCGGATGGCGGCTTCTTCGACACCTTCGCCGCGGAGGCCGTGGGCGACGATGCGCAGAAGGCGCACGTGCGGGAGGCGGCGGATCAGGCCCGCGCCGCGTACCGCGAGATCGCCGACGTCCTCGAGGAGCTGCTGCCGCAGGCGCCGGAGGCGGACGCCGTCGGCCGCGAGGCCTACCAGCTCGCCTCCCGCACCTACCTCGGCACCGAGATCGACCTCGACGAGACCTACGCGTGGGGCGTCGAGGAGCTGCGCGCGATCATCGCCGAGCAGGAGCAGGTCGCCGCACGCCTCAACGGGCGCTACGGCACCGGCGGCGGCAGCAGCGTCGCCGCCGCGAAGGAGGCGCTGAACGCCGATCCCGCCCGCATCCTCCACGGCAGCGACGCGCTCCAGGCCTGGATGCAGCAGCTCTCCGACACGGCGATCGCGGATCTCGCCGGCACCCACTTCGACATCCCCGAGCCGCTGCACCGGCTCGAGTGCCGGATCGCCCGCACCGGCTCCGGCGGCATCTACTACACGGGCCCCAGCGAGGACCTCACCCGCCCCGGCCGCATGTGGTGGGACGTGCCCGCGGGCACCGAGGAGTTCCGCACCTGGGCGGAGACCACGACCGTCTACCACGAGGGCGTCCCCGGCCATCACCTGCAGGTGGGCACGCAGACCCTGCAGGCGGGCTCCCTGAACCGCTGGCGCGCCATGCTCTGCTGGGTCTCCGGCCACGGCGAGGGCTGGGCCCTGTACGCCGAGCGGCTCATGGAGCAGCTGGGCTACCTCGACGACGACGGCGACCGCCTCGGCATGCTCGACGCGCAGCGCCTGCGCGCGGGCCGCGTGGTCCTCGACATCGGCCTGCACCTGGGACTGCCCATGCCGACGGGCGTGCCGGGCTCCGACGGCGGCGCCTGGGACGAGCGCACCGCCTGGGACTTCATGACGGAGAACTGGGGCATCGAGGAGGCCGAGCGCCGCTTCGAGCTGCACCGCTACCTCGGCTGGCCGGGACAGGCGCCGTCCTACAAGATCGGCCAGCGCACCTGGGAGCAGATCCGGGACCGGGCGACGGCCGCGGACTCCTCCCCCGGCGCCGTCCGTGACTTCCACCGCCGCGCCCTCGAGCTCGGCAGTCTCCCCCTCTCCGTCCTCGAAGGAGCCCTCTGATGAGCACCGCCCCCGTGTCCGCCGCCGCGACCGAGGACGAGTTCGAGCCGCTGCTGCTGCTCGCCTCCGCCTCGCAGGGCCGCCGCCACGTGCTCGAGGGCGCCCGCATCGCGCACTCGACCCTGCCCGTGGATCTCGACGAGGCGGCGATCCTCGCCGCGGCGCGCGAGGCCGCCGGCGACGAGCCGCTCACCGCCGCGGAGGAGGTGCTGCTGCTCGCCCGGGAGAAGGCGCAGGCGGCGACCGCCCGCAGCGAGGGCGGCTACGTGGTGCTCGGCTGCGACTCGATGCTCGAGCTGGACGGCGAGACGGTCGGCAAGCCGCACACGGCGGAGGTCGCCGTCGAGCGCTGGCACCGCCTGCGCGGCCGCACCGCCGTGCTGCACTCGGGCCACTGGCTCGTGGACGACCGTGACGAGGAGGACGGCGGGACGGGCGCGACCGTCGGCGCGACGGCCAGCTGCGAGGTGACCTTCGCCGCGGTCACGGACGAGGAGATCGAGGCCTACGTGGAGACCGGGGAGCCGCTCGGCGTCGCCGGCGCGTTCACGATCGACGGGATCGCCGGTCCCTTCGTCACCGGCGTCGACGGTGATCCGCACGCCGTGGTCGGGCTGTCCCTGCCGCTGCTGCGGGAGCTGCTCGCGGGGATCGGTCTGACCGTCATGGATCTGTGGGACCTCCCCGAGGCCGATGGGGACGCCGACGCCGGCTGAGCCGCCTGCGCCGATCGGCGCGCCCGCCCCGTTAGACTCGACCGTCGTCGCCTCCTGGAAGGACCCTCGCCCCATGGCTTCACGCCACCCCAAGCCCCGCCCTCTGACCACGGTGCTCATCGCCAATCGTGGGGAGATCGCGGTGCGTGTGGCCCGGGCCTGCAAGGACGCGGGCCTGCGGTCGATCGCCGTGTACGCGGACCCGGACCGCGACGCCCTGCACACCGTCATCGCGGACGAGGCCTACGCCCTCGGCGGCACCACCGCCGCGAGCTCCTACCTCGTCATCGACAAGCTCCTGGACGTCGCCAAGCGCTCCGGCGCGGACGCCGTCCACCCGGGCTACGGGTTCCTCTCCGAGCGCGCCGACTTCGCCCAGGCGGTCATCGACGCCGGGCTGACCTGGATCGGCCCGAGCCCCGACGCGATCGAGAAGCTCGGCGACAAGGTCTCCGCGCGGCACATCGCGCAGAAGGCCGGCGCCCCGCTCGTGGCGGGCACCAAGGACCCGGTCCAGAGCTCCGACGAGGTCGTCGCCTTCGCGCGCGAGCACGGCCTGCCGATCGCCATCAAGGCGGCCTTCGGCGGCGGCGGCCGCGGCCTCAAGGTCGCCCGCGAGGAGGGCGAGGTCCGCGAGCTGTTCGACTCCGCGGTGCGCGAGGCGACGGCCGCCTTCGGCCGCGGCGAGTGCTTCGTCGAGCGCTACCTCGACTCCCCGCGCCACGTGGAGACGCAGTGCCTCGCGGACCAGCACGGCAACGTCCAGGTGGTCTCCACCCGTGACTGCTCGCTGCAGCGCCGCCACCAGAAGCTCGTCGAGGAGGCGCCCGCTCCGTTCCTCACGCCGCAGCAGAACGCGCAGCTGGTCTCCTCCTCGAAGGCGATCCTCCGCGAGGCCGGCTACGTCGGCGCGGGGACCTGCGAGTTCCTCGTCGGCAAGGACGGCACGATCTCCTTCCTCGAGGTGAACACGCGGCTCCAGGTCGAGCACCCGGTGACCGAGGAGGTCGCCGGGGTGGACCTCGTGCGCGAGCAGCTGCGGATCGCCGCCGGCGAGCGCATCGAGGACTCCGATCCCGTCGTGCGCGGCCACTCCTTCGAGTTCCGCATCAACGGCGAGGACCCGGGCCGCGGCTTCATGCCCTCCCCGGGGCCCGTGCACCGCTTCGACGCGCCGAGCGGCCCGGGCGTGCGCGTGGAGACCGGGGTGCGCTCCGGCGACGTCGTCTCCGGTGCGTTCGACTCGATGCTCGCCAAGCTCGTCGTCACCGGCGCGACCCGCCAGGAGGCGCTCGAGCGCTCCCGCCGCGCGCTCGCCGAGTTCCGCATCGAGGGCCTGCCCACGGTCCTCCCCTTCCATCGCGTGGTCGTCGAGGACCCGGCCTTCGCCCCGGAGGATCCCGAGGCGCCGTTCGCGGTCCACACGCGCTGGATCGAGACCGAGTTCACCGGGGAGATCCCGCCGGCCTCCCTGCCCGCACAGCCGGAGGAGCCCGAGGACCGCGAGGCGGTCGTCGTCGAGGTGGACGGTCGCCGCGTAGAGATCTCCCTTCCCGCGTCCCTCCGCGCCCCGCAGCAGGCGGTGCGCCAGCGCCGCAAGCGCCAGCACCGCGCCTCGGGCGAGGCGGCGGTCTCCGGCGGCACGGTCACCGCGCCGATGCAGGGCACGATCGTGAAGGTCCAGGTCGAGGAGGGGCAGACCGTGGCCGACGGCGACCTGCTGCTCGTGCTCGAGGCGATGAAGATGGAGCAGCCCATCACGGCGCACCGCTCCGGCGTCGTCACGGGGCTCAGCGCGGAGGTCGGCGCGACCGTCTCCGCCGGCGCCGCGCTCTGCACCATCGACGACTGAGACCCTGCCGGTCACCGGCACCGCCCGGCAATCACGCGCTCGCTGATCCGCGGCCGCGTCGGACGAGCCCGCACCGCAGCACCCCCTGTTCCGAGAAGCCCGGACATCATGTACATGATGTCCGGGCTTCTCTGCACAGGGCCTTCCCCGGGTTCCACTCCGGTTCCGCGGCGGGATTCTCGGTTGTGCTGACCTCTCCCTTCGACGATCCTCGACCGCATGGAGTCGACGATCCGCACCGCGGCCACGGGGCTCGGCCTCGGCCGGGTGACCGCGATGTCCCCCGTCGACGGCGGACTGTCCAACGACATGTGGCGGGTGGGCACGGACGAGGGTGAGTTCGCGATCAAGGTGATGCGGGTTCACGCGGATTCGGCGGGATTCCAGGACAGCATCGAGTCCGCATTCGTCGTCGAGAAGAGAGCGTTCCGCGCTGGTGTGCCCTGCCCGGAACCCATGCCGACGTCCGAGGGCCGAGCGCTCCTCCGTGCAGAGGGGACGTGGGTACGGGCGCATCGGTGGTGCGAGGGTACTGCTGCTGCGCCCGGTGAGTGTCTCGAGGAGGCCGGCCATCTGCTGGCGCGGATCCACCGCGTCGGTCGGCGCAGCACGGGCGCCATCTCCGATCGCCCGCACGGAGGCCACGCCTGGCGCGCACTGGGCGATCAGGGCGGGCTCCCGGCTTTGCTCGCCGACCAGCTGCGTGCCGCGGCGACGCGCCTGGCACGGCTCGAGTCGATGACGGCCGTGAGCGCCCACCGTCGGGTCGAGCTCGCAGACTCCCACGGTGATCTCGACCCGAAGAACACCCTCCGCAGCGCTGAGCAGCTCCTCGCCGTGGACTGGGACGCCGCCGGCCGGCGATCTCTCGAGCGCGAATCGGTGGGCCTTGCACTCGACTGGGCAACGGGCATCACTAGCTTCCACCGCGTGCTCAGCGCGTACACCGGATCAACTGGGCTCCGGCTGCCGGCAGAGCCTTGGGTGTTCGGCGGATGGGTGGCGGCGCTGAGCGACTGGCTCGTCTTCAATGTCGAACACCGAGCGGAATCGGATCTCGGCCGGCGTGAGGCATCGCAGACGTGCGACCGGCTGCTCGCGCTCCATCGCGACCTGGATGCTCATCTCGCCGTGCTCAGCGCGCTCTGACGTCGATGACGGCCACCGGTCGGACCGAACGCCCGATACGGGTCCGCGCTCCGCGTTCAGTCCCCGAGCGTCATCGCGATCTGCCGGGCGGCCTCGGCGAGCGAGCCGGTCATCGACGGGTAGACGATCGAGGTGTTCGCGAGCTGCTCCACGGTGAGCCGCTGGGCGACGGCGAGGGTGATCGGGTGGATGAGCTCGCTCGCCCGCGGGGCGACGACCACGCCGCCCAGCACCGTGCCGGAGTCGTGGCGCACCACGAGCTTCACGAAGCCCTCGCGCACGCCCTGCATCTTCGCGCGGGCGTTCGTGCCGAGCGGATAGGAGCGGACGTCGGCGACGACGAGGCCGTCCGCGACGTCCTGCTCGCTCGTGCCGACGGTCGCGATCTCGGGGCTCGTGAACACCGCGGAGGC
Organism: Brachybacterium sp. NBEC-018; assembly: GCF_024860185.1. Classification (NCBI taxonomy): domain Bacteria; kingdom Bacillati; phylum Actinomycetota; class Actinomycetes; order Micrococcales; family Dermabacteraceae; genus Brachybacterium; species Brachybacterium sp. NBEC-018. The sequence goes on along the minus strand of NZ_CP100650.1, from coordinate 1,999,704 downwards.
GACATGGGCCCGGATCAGCGGGGCGACGGCCTCTCCGAGCGCGTGGTGCACGGCGGTGCGGCCCTGGATCGCGGCGACCGAGGCGAGCGGGAGCACGCCGGTGCAGTCCCCCGCCGCGTACACCCCGCGCACCGAGGTGCGGGAGACCCGGTCGGTCTCGACGTGGCCGCTCTCCCGCAGCCGCACCCCGGCCTCCTCGAGGCCCATGCCCTCCGTCGCGGGGATCGCACCGAGCGCGAGCAGCACGTGGCTGCCGCGGATCTCCTCCCCCGAGGTGAGGGCGACCCGCACCCCGTCCCCCTCGACGCGGGCGGAGGCGGCGCGGGAGCGGGAGCGCACGGTGATGCCGCGGCGACGGAAGGACTCCTCGAGCACCGCCGCGGCGTCGCGGTCGCTGCCGGGGAGGACCTGGTCCCTCGAGGAGACGAGCGTGACCTCGCTGCCGAGCGCGCGGTAGGCGCTCGCGAACTCGGCGCCGGTCACGCCGGAGCCGACGACGACCAGGTGCGAGGGCAGCTCGTCGAGGTCGTAGAGCTGGGTCCAGGAGAGGATCCGCTCGCCGTCCGGCGGGGATCCGGGCAGCTCGCGGGGACGGGCGCCCGTGGCGAGCAGCACGGCGTCCGCGTCGATCCGCTCGATCTCCGCTCCTGCCCCGTCCTGGGCGTGCACGGCGACGAGCCCCGGCGCGAGGAGGTGCCCGCGCCCGAGGACCGTCCGCACCCCGGCCTCGGCGAGCGCGGCGGTGACGTCGGCGGACTGCGCCCGGGCGAGCCGGCGCACGCGCGCGTTGACGGCCGCGAGGTCCACGGTGAGCGCCCCCGCGCCGGGGCTGCCGGCGGTGTCGGCGTCGCGGATGCCGAGCGCCCCGGAGCCGGCGACGAGGTCGAGGACGTCCGCGGTCGCGATGAGGGTCTTCGAGGGGACCACGTCCGTGAGCACCGCGGCCCCGCCGAGGGGCCCGGCGCTCACGAGGACGACCTCCGCGCCGAGGCGGGCGGCGGTGAGCGCGGCCTCGTAGCCGCCGGGCCCGCCGCCGATCACCACCAGGCGGGTGCCGCCGTCGTCGGCGGTGATCCGAGGGGCTCCGGCGGGGATCGCGGTCGTGGAATCGCTCACGGTGCCATTCTCGCCCAGGCCTCTCACCGCGCGGGCGGCAACGGAGGGTCCGGGGGCGTCCCCCGGCGGGCACGGCCCGCGCTAGGTTTCTCCCATGAGCGATTCGACCCCTGATCCGTACCTCCTCGCCCGTGATGCGGCGGCCGCGATCGCCGAGGCCAGCGGCGTCGGCTCGCACGACGTCGCCCTCGTGCTCGGCTCCGGCTGGGCCGGCGCCGCGGACCTCCTCGGCGAGACCGTCTGGCAGGCCCCCGCGACCACGATCCCCGGTTTCCGCGCCCCCGCCGTCGCCGGTCACGTGGGCACCCTGCGCTCCGTGGAGGTCGAGGGCAGCGGCGCCCACGCCCTCGTGCTCGGCGCGCGCACCCACTACTACGAGGGCGCCGGCGTGGACCCGGTCGTGCACGGCGTGCGCACCGCGGCCGCCGCCGGCTGCCGCACGATCGTGCTGACCAACGGCTGCGGCGGCATCGACCCGTCGTGGGAGCCCGGCACCCCCGTGCTCATCGCCGACCAGATCAACCACACGGGCGCGACCCCGCTGCGCGGCGCGACCTTCGTGGACATGACCGACGTCTACACCCCCGCCCTGCGCGACATCGCCCGCGAGGTGGACCCGGACCTCCCCGAGGGCGTCTACATGCAGTTCCACGGGCCGGCCTACGAGACCCCGGCGGAGGTCCGCATGGCGCGCACCCTCGGCGCGACCCTGGTCGGCATGTCCACCGCGCTCGAGGCGATCGCCGCCCGCGAGGCGGGGCTGGACGTGCTCGGCATCTCGCTCGTCACGAACCTCGCCGCCGGCATCTCCCCCGTGCCGCTCTCCCACGAGGAGGTGCTGCAGGCGGGCCGCGAGGCCGGGCCCCGCATCTCCCGCCTGCTCGCCGAGACCGTCCGACGGATCACCGGGGCGAGCACGGAGGACGCACCGGCATGAGCGCCGCCGCCCTCACGCCCGAGCTGCAGGAGCGGGCGCACGCCTGGATCGCCGACGACCCCGACGCCGAGACCCGCGCGGTCCTCGAGAGCCTCCTGGAGCAGGCGGAGGGCGGCGACGAGTCGGCCGTCGCCGAGATTGCCGACGCCTTCTCCGGCACCCTCGAGTTCGGCACGGCCGGCCTGCGCGGCCGCATGGGCCCCGGTCCCCTGCGCATGAACCTCGCCGTGGTCTCCCGCGCCGCCCGCGGGCTCGCCGACCACCTCGTGGGCACGCTCGGGCTCGAGGAGCCGCTCGTGGTGATCGGGCACGACGCCCGCCACCGCTCACGCGACTTCGCGCACCGCTCCGCGGCGATCATGGCCGCGGCCGGCTGCCGCGTGCAGCTGCTGGACCGGGCGCTGCCCACCCCGCTCGTCGCCTTCGGCGTGCGGCACCTGGGGGCCGACGCCGGGATCGTCGTCACCGCCTCCCACAACCCGCCGGCGGACAACGGCTACAAGGTCTACCTCGGCGGCCGCGCGGCGGACGCCGACGGGGACGGCGTGCAGATCGTGCCGCCGTCGGACGCGCAGATCGCCGCGAGCATCGAGGCCGTCGGCCCCGTGCTGGAGATCCCGCACGACGCCGAGCCGGAGATGATCGGGGACGCGCTCGTCGAGGACTACCTCGAGGCGATCTGCGCGCTCATCGACCCGGCTGTCCTGCCCGCGCTCGCCGAGGTGGGCGGCGGGCGGTCCGTGCGGATCGTCCACACGGCCATGCACGGCGTGGGCACCGAGACGGCCGTCGCGGCCCTGCACCGCACGGGCTTCACCGACGTGCACACCGTCGGCAAGCAGGCGGACCCCGACCCCGACTTCCCCACGGTCGCCTTCCCGAACCCGGAGGAGCCCGGGGCGATCGACCTCGCCCTCGAGCTCGCCCGCACCGTCGAGGCCGACGTCGTCGTCGCGAACGACCCGGACGCTGACCGCTGCGCCGCGGCGGTCCTCGACCCGCACCTCGGGGACTGGCGGATGCTCACCGGCGACGAGCTGGGCGTGCTGCTGGGCGACCACCTGCTGCGCCGCCACGGCTACCGGGGCACGGTCGCGAACTCGGTCGTCTCGAGCCGCTGGCTGGGCCGGATCGCCGAGGCGGCCGGTGCGACGCCCGCGACGACCCTCACGGGCTTCAAGTGGATCGCGCGCGCCGCCGGCATCGTCTTCGGCTACGAGGAGGCGATCGGGTACTGCGTGCTGCCGCGGGTCGTCAAGGACAAGGACGGGCTCTCCGCGGCGCTCATGGTCGCGGAGATGGCCGCGTACGCGAAGGCGGAGGGCACCACGCTCGTGGGGAGGCTCGACGCGCTCGCCCGTGAGCACGGGCTCTTCGCGACCTCGCAGCTGTCCCTGCGCGTCACGGACCTCTCGGACCGCGACGTCATGATGGCCCGCCTGCGCGAGCAGCCGCCCGTCTCCCTCGCCGGCTCCGAGGTGGCCGAGGTGCAGGACCTCGCCGAGGGCTCCGTGGAGACCACGGGCCTCCCCGCGACGGACGGCGTGCTGCTCGCGACGGCGGACGACGCCCGCGTGATCGTGCGCCCCTCGGGCACCGAGCCGAAGCTCAAGTGCTACATCGAGGTCCACGAGGAGGTCGCCGCGGGGGCCGACGACGCCGCCCTCGGGGCGATCCGCGTCGCCGCCGCGGAGCATCTCGCCGCGATCACGGAGGACATGCGCACCGCGCTCACGGGCGCCTGAGCACAGCGCCTCGAGGAGCGCACCGACGCGGAAGGGCAGCCGGGACCACGTGGTCCCGGCCGCCCTCCGTCGTGCGTGCGGGCCGCCGCTCAGTAGCCGGTGCCGGTCCCGCCCTCGAGGATCGCGCGCGAGGAGGACAGGCCCAGGCGGCTCGCGCCGGCGGCGACCATGGCCTCCGCGGCCTCGCGGGTGCGGATGCCGCCGGAGGCCTTCACGCCGAGGCGGTCGCCGACGGTCGCGCGCATGAGCGCGACGGCGTGCTCGCTCGCCCCGCCCGCGGGGTGGAAGCCGGTGGAGGTCTTCACGAAGTCGGCGCCGGCGCGCTCGGAGGCCTCGCAGGCGGCGACGATCTGCTCGTCGGTGAGCGCGGCGGACTCGATGATCACCTTGAGCACCACGGGGGCCGGGGCGGCCTCGCGCACGGCGCGGATCTCCGCCTCGAGGGCCTCGTCCTCACCGGCGCGGGCGAGGCCCACGTTGATGACCATGTCGACCTCGTCGGCGCCCTTGGCCACGGAGTCGGCGGCCTCGGCGGCCTTGATCGCGGGGGCGTGCTGTCCCGAGGGGAAGCCGCAGACGGTCGCGACCTTCACGGTCGTCTCGATCGGCAGCATCGACGGGGAGACGCAGATGGAGTAGGTGCCGAGCTCCTCCGCCTCGCGGGCGAGGGCGAGGGCGTCCTCGCGGGTGGCCTCGGGCTTGAGGAGGGTGTGGTCGATGAGGGCGGCGAGATCGGTGCCGGGAGCGGGGTTCGTCATGGCCCGAATCCTCCCACGATCGGACGCCGACGGACCGCAGCCCCGCACCTGTCGAGCTATCTGATAGGTTGCGCGGGTACGGCGCCGTCGGTCTCCGCGAGCGCCCCGCCCCACGAAGGAGAAGCGTCGATGACGACGTCCCCCGGCCCCGCCCCCGCGGACGCCCCCAGCACCACCATCCTGTCCAAGGAGGTGGACCCCTACGTCGTGGACGGCTCGCAGATCGCCGAGCCGCCCTCCACCCTGCGGGGCAAGCTCACGTTCCTCGGCCCCGGCATGATCACCTCCGCCGCCGTCGTCGGCTCCGGCGAGCTGCTGACCGCCACGGCCCTCGGCGCGACCGTCGGCTTCATGCTGCTGTGGCTCGTGCTCGTCTCGACCTTCCTCAAGGTCTGGGTGCAGATCGAGCTCGCCCGCTGGTCCATCTCCACCGGCCGCACCGCCGTGGACGGCTACGACGACGTCCCGCCCAGGATCGGGAGGCGCGGCTGGATCGCCTGGCTCCAGCTGCTCATGTTCCTGCAGTTCTTCATCGGCCAGGCGGGCGTCATCAGCGCCTCCGCCTTCGCCTTCTCCTCCCTCCTGCCGATCGGCCCCGAGCCGTACTCGCTGCTCTCGATCGGCACCTGGGTCGCGATCCTCGTCGTCGTCGCGATCGCCATCCACTCCCTGAACCGCTACGCGGTCGTCGAGCGCATCTCCACCGTGCTCGTCCTGGCCGTGACGCTCTTCGCGATCGCCATGGTCTTCCTGCTCCAGGGCACCGAGTTCGCCTGGACCCTCGGCGACCTCGGCGGCGGCCTGCGCTTCCAGGTCGCGGCGGGCGCGATCGGCGTCGCCATCGCCATGTTCGGCATGACCGGCGTGGGCGCCGGCGAGACCACCGCCTACACCTACTGGGTCGTCGAGAAGGGCTACGCCGCCTGGACCGGCCCGAACGACGGCACCCCCGGCTGGGTCACCCGCGCCCGCGGCTGGATCTCCGTCATGAAGGTCGACGCCTGGGTCAGCTGGGTCGTCTACACCGCGTCCACCGCCGCCTTCTACGTGCTCGGCGCGGCCGTGCTGCACCCGCAGGGGCTCGTCCCCGAGGGCAACGAGGTCATGGTGACGATCTCCTCGATCTTCGACTCCGCCGTCGGCACCTGGGGCGGTGTGCTCTTCCTCGTGGGCGCCGGGCTCGCGCTGTTCAAGACGATCCTCGCGAACGTCCCGAGCCTCAGCCGGATCGTGGGCCAGACCCTCGCCGTCTTCGGCGCCTACGACTGGCGCGACCAGACCGCCCGGAACCGCTGGCAGCGGATCATCATGATCATCCTGCCGATCGGCTGGGGCCTGCTGGGCACGATCGCCTCCTCCCCGCTGCTGCTCGTGATCATCGCCGGCATCCTCAACGCGGTGTACCTGATCGGCGCCGCCATCGCGACGGTCTACCTCGCGCGCACCCAGACGGACCCACGGATCCGCGACGGCCGACCCACGGAGGTCATGCTGTGGATCTCCGCCGCGGCGATCATCGCGGTGGGCGTGATCGGGCTGGTCAATGCCTTCTGACCCCGCCGTCGAGGGCGCGAGCTTCCCGCTCGGCGACGCCGCCCGCCGCCATCTCGCGGCGCCGTCGAGCGCCGACGGCTCCTCCGGCCTGTCCCGCGAGACCCTCGTGGACCGGGCACGGGACGCGGTGCTCGCACTCATCGACGACGAGCACCTCGGCGCCGGGGACGCGCTGCCCTCCGCCGCCGTCCTCGGCGAGCGCTTCGGGGTCTCCAAGGCCGTGGTGCGCGAGGCGCTCTCCGCGCTCGCAGCCCTCGGCATCGTCGAGATCAGCAACGGGCGCGCCGCCCGCGTCCGCCCCCCGGACAGCTCGATCGTGCGCTTCTACCTCTCCCGCGCGATCCGCGACACCCCCGGGGACGGCTTCCTCGTGCTCATGGACCTCCGCGCTCCGCTCGAGGTGCGCGCCGCCTCCCTCGCCGCGGATCGCCTCGCCGCCGATCCCGCGGGACGCGAGCAGCTCGAGGAGCTGCTCGCCCGGATGGGCGACGCGCTCGGCGACTCCGAGGAGTACCCGCGGCTGGACCTCGAGCTCCATGCGCTCATCGCCCACCTCTCCGGCAACCTCGCCCTCCAGGGCGTGCTCGACGCCGTGAGCGGGCCGCTGTTCCGGGCCATGCGCGAGCTGCGCGTGACCCGCGAGCAGCGCGGCCTCGTCGGCGCCGAGCACGACGAGCACAGCGCCGTCGTCACCGCGATCCTCGCCGGTGACCCTGCCGCCGCGGCCGCCGCGATGGAGGCGCACATGACCGCCGCCGCCGGCTTCGCCGTCCCCCGCTGACCACCCCGCCCACCGAACGCCCCACCCCGATCCTGGAAGGACCACCCTCATGCGCAGCCTCGAGATCCACGCCGTCCGCGACCTCCGCCTCGCCGAGCGCGAGATCGTCCCGCCCGGCCCCGGCCAGGTCCGCATCGCCGTCGAGTACGGCGGCATCTGCGGATCGGACCTCGGCTACTGGAAGCACGGCGGCACCGGCACCGCCCTCATGCGCCACCCCTTCGTGCTCGGACACGAGATCTCCGGCCGCGTGGCGGAGCTCGGCGAGGGCGTGACCGGGCTCGCCGAGGGCCAGGGCGTCACCGTCCACCCGGCCCGCACGCACGGCGAGCTCCCCGAGCGCCTCGCCGGGCGCGAGAACCTCCACCCGCAGCTGACCTACTTCGGCTCCGCGCAGCACGAGCCGCACACCGACGGCGCCTTCGCCGAGTCGGTCACCGTCGACGCGGACCAGGTCGTGCCGCTCCCCGAGGGTCTCTCGACCCGGCGGGCCGTGCTCGCCGAGCCGCTCGGCGTCGCCATGCATGCCGTCTCCCGCGCCGGGGACGTCACCGGCCAGCACGTGCTCGTGAGCGGCTGCGGCCCCGTGGGCCTGCTCGTCGTGCTCGCGGCCCGCGCCGCCGGCGCCCGCCGCATCACCGCGGTGGACCTCTCCGAGGTGGCCCGCGAGCGTGCGCTCGCCCTCGGGGCCGACGTCGCCGCCGAGTCCCCCGACGACCTCGACGAGGAGTTCACCGTCGCCTTCGAGGCCGCCGGCGTCGCCCCCTCCCTCGAGGGGATCCTGCGCAACGCCGCCCGCGCCTCCGTGGTCGTGCAGGTGGGCAACCTGCCCACGACCCCCGTCCAGGTGACCCTCGCGACCCTCGTCACCCGCGAGATCGACTACCGCGGCACCTTCCGCTTCGTCGACGAGATCGAGCGCGCCGTGGAGCTGCTCGCGACCACGCCCGAGGCCGAGCAGGTCATCAGCGACGAGTTCCCCCTCGACCAGGCGGAGGCCGCCTTCGAGGCGGCGGCGGGCCGCGGCTCCAGCAAGGTCGTGCTCACGATCGCCTGAGCGATCCCGGGAACGTTCCCGGAAACAGGGTGACGCCCCGCCCGGCACGTGTGAGGATCGACGTCCCGTCGTCCTCCCGCGACCCGGTCAGGGCGTCACCCCACCCCTCGAGAGGCTCACCGATGAGCAGCTGGAATCACGCCGCCCGCTCCGCCCGACCGCTCCCTCCCGGCCGCATCCGCGCCCGGGGCTGGCTCGAGCGCCAGCTGCGCCTCCAGGCGGAGGGCCTCACCGGCCGCCTGCCCGAGGTCTGGCCCGACGTCGGCCCCGACAGCGGCTGGCTCGGCGGGGACGGCGAGAGCTGGGAGCGGGGCCCCTACTACCTCGACGGGCTCCTCCCCCTCGCCCACGTGCTCGGGGACGAGGCGCTCCTCGCGCAGGTCGAGCCGTGGATCGAGTGGATGCTCGCCTCCCAGCGACCGGACGGCTCCTTCGGCCCCGACCGGGACGACGACTGGTGGCCGCGGATGGTCGCCGCGAAGGTCCTCGTCCAGCATGCGGAGGCCACGGGTGACGAGCGCGTGGCGCCCTTCCTCCTGCGCTGGCACCGCCACCAGCTCGAGCATCTCCCCGCGCGGCCGCTCGCGCAGTGGGCGAGGGCGCGCGGCGCCGAGGACGTGCTCACGATCGCCTGGACCCACGCCCGGACCGGCGAGGCCTGGCTCGAGGAGCTCGCCGCGCTCGTCCTCTCCCAGACCTTCGACTGGGACACGCATCTCGCCACGCGCCTGATCACGGGGCAGGCGCAGGTCTCCGCCCACTCCGCGCACGGCGTGAACGTCGCCATGGGGCTCAAGACCGGCGCCGCCGCGCAGCTCCTGGACGGCGACCCGGGCCACCGCCTCCGCACCGAGGAGTCCTTCGCCCAGCTCGACCGCTGGCACGGGCAGGCGCACGGCTGGTTCTCCGGCGACGAGTGGCTGGGCGGGCCGGAGGCGACCGCCGGCGTCGAGACCTGCCTGGTCGTGGAGATGATGCACACCGTCGAGGTGCTCTCCCGGGTGTACCGCGACGCCCGGCAGGGCGACCGCCTCGAGTCCCTCGCCTTCGATCTGCTCGCCGCCTCCTGCGACCCGCGCATGCTCGCCCACCAGTACCACCAGCAGGGCACCCAGATCGCGATCTCGGTGGCGCGGAGGCCGTGGTCCTACTCGAGCGACGACGCCAACATGATGGGGCTCGAGCCGCACTTCGGCTGCTGCACCGCGAACCTCCACCAGGGCTGGCCCAAGCTCGCGACGAGTCTGTGGGCGCTGGACCCGGACGACGCTCTGCGCGCGGTCGCCTACGCCCCCTGCGAGGTCGACACGAGCGTCGCGGGGACCGACCTGTCCCTCGAGGTCGACACCGCGTACCCCTTCGAGGAGACGGTGCGGATCCGCGTGCGCGGCGACGGCCCCGCGACGCTGCGGCTGCGCGTGCCCGAGTGGTGCACCGCGCCGCGCCTGCTCGTCGACGGCGAGGAGCAGGCGCTCGCGCCCGGGGCCGACGGCCACGTGGACGTCCGACGGGACTGGACCGGGCAGGAGCGCACGCTCGAGCTCACCCTGCCCATGCGCGCCCGGGTGGTGCGCCGTGCCCGCCAGGCCGCCGCCGTGCACCTGGGCCCGCTCGTCATGGTCGCGAGCCCCGGAGAGACCTGGACCCCGGTGCCGGACGCCCCCGGTCTCGCGGAGTGGGAGGTGCATCCGCGGGGCACCTGGAACTGGGCGCTCGCGGATCTCGACGGCGCGGGGTCGTGGGAGGTGCGCCGCGGCGCGGTGCCCGAGGCGCCGTGGTCGCTCGGTGAGGCGACCATGCTCGAGGCCACGGGCGTGAGGGTCGACGGCTGGCGGGCCGACGGTGCCTCCGCCGCGGCGCCCCCGCCGAGCCCCGTGCTCGAGCGCGGTCCCCTCCATGGGCTGCGCCTGGTCCCCTACGGCACGGCCCGGCTGCGGGTCATGGAGTTCCCGGTGATCGGCGATTGGGTGAGCGGGGGCAACGAGGACGAGTTCTGAGAGGCTCGTCATGGGGAGGGCGGGAGCGGCGGTGCAGCCGATGCGGCGGGACGGCAGGGCCCGGCGCGGCGCCTAGAATCGACGTCCATGACCGCTCCCGCCGCCGCCTCCCGCCCGCCGCGCCGGATCGTCATCGTGGCCGGGCCCTCGGGCAGCGGGAAGGGCGAGATGTCCCGCCGCGCCGGGCTCCCCACGGTGCCGCTGGACGAGTTCTACCGCGACCACGACGATCCTTCCCTCCCCCGCCGTTTCGGCATCGTGGACTGGGACGACCCGGCCTCCTGGGACGCCGGGGCCGCGCTCGAGGCGCTCGTCTCCCTCGCCCACGAGGGCAGCGCCCAGGTGCCCGTCTACTCGATCCCCCGCTCCTGCCGCACCGGCACCACCACGCTGGACGTCGGCGGCGCGGAGCTCGTCATCGCCGAGGGGATCTTCGCCGCGGAGCTCATCGCCCCGCTGCGGGCGCTGGGCCTGCTCGCGGACGCGATCGTGCTGCACCGGCCGGTGCCCGTGGTGTTCGCGCTGCGCCTCACCCGAGACCTCCGCGAGGGCCGCAAGCCGCCGCTCACGCTGCTGCGCCGCGGCTGGGCCCTCGCCCGGGAGCAGCGGGGCGACCTCGAGCGCTGGTGCGGCGCGGGGATGCGGCCGGTGGGGCTGCACGAGGGGACGGCGCTGCTGCGCCGTCTCACCCAGCTCGCCGAGGCGGAGCGCCGCCAGCGCTGGACCGCCGGGGCGCCCACGGTCCTGGAGATCACGGCCGTGGCCTTCCTCCGCGAGGGCGAGGGCGGCGAGGAGCTGCTGACGGTCCGCAAGCACGGCACCGGCTCCTACATGCAGGTGGGCGGGAAGCTCGAGCCCGGGGAGAGCCCGCTCGCGGCGGCCCTGCGGGAGGTCGAGGAGGAGATCGGCGTGCGGCTGCGCGCGGAGGACCTCGAGGAGCTCGGCGAGTTCGAGTCGGTCGCCGCGAACGAGCCCGGCACGCGCGTGCGCTCGACCGTGTTCCGCTGCCGCACGGCCCTGCCCGAGCCGCTCGCGGTGCGCGCCGAGCTCGCGGACCACCGCTGGATCAGCGTGGCGGCCCCGGCCCCCGGTCCCCGCCTCGCCCCGCTCATGACCGAGCACATCCTGCCGGCGCTGCGGCAGGCTTGAGCTCCGCGCGGCGCCGCGCACTCCGCCGCCGCACGTGACACGGCCCCTGCCCCGCGCATGCGGGACAGGGGCCGTCGCGCAGCCGCTGCCGGACGTCAGGCGATGCGGTCCATGACGATGCGGCGCTCGGGCAGGGCGGTGCCGGGAGCGGCGAGCGTCCAGGAGCCCTCGATCGCCTCGAGCGCACGGCCCACCCGCTCGGGGGTGTCCGTGTGCAGGCGCGCGAGCACGTCCCCGGCACGCACCTCGTCCCCGAGGTGCTTCTCGATCTCGACGCCCGCGGCGGCCTGCACGGCCTCGCCCGGGCGGGAGCGGCCCGCTCCCAGCCGCCAGGCGGCGACGCCCACGCCCATCGCGTCGAGCCCCGTGACCACGCCGTCCTCGGTCGCGCGCAGCTCCTCGACGTGCGTCGCCGTGGGCAGCGGGGCGTCCACGTCCCCTCCCTGGGCGGCGATCATCGCGCGCCAGGAGTCCATCGCGCGGCCGTCGCGCAGCGCCGCCTCGACGTCCGCGTCGTGCACACCCGCGGCCTCGAGCATCTCGCGGGCGAGGGCGACGGTGAGCTCGACGACGTCGGCCGGGCCGCCGCCGGCGAGCACCTCGAGGGACTCGCGCACCTCGAGGCCGTTGCCGGCGGTGCGGCCGAGCGGCGCGGACATGTCGGTGAGCAGGGCGACGGTGCGCACGCCCGCGTCGGTGCCGAGGTCCACCATCGTGCGGGCGAGCTCGCGGGCGTCGGCCTCGTCGGTCATGAACGCCCCGGCGCCGGTCTTCACGTCGAGCGTGAGCGCGGCCGTGCCCTCGGCGATCTTCTTGGACATGATCGAGCTCGCGATGAGCGGGATCGCCTCGACGGTGCCGGTGACGTCGCGCAGGGCGTAGAGCTTCTTGTCCGCCGGGGCGAGGCCCGAGCCGGCCGCGCAGATCACGGCGCCCACCTCGTCGAGCTGCCGCATCATCTCGTCGTTGCTGAGCGCGGCGCGCCAGCCGGGGATCGCCTCGAGCTTGTCGAGCGTGCCGCCCGTGTGGCCCAGGCCGCGGCCGGAGAGCTGCGGGACGGCGACGCCGAAGGAGGCGACGAGCGGGGCGAGCGGGAGGGTGATCTTGTCCCCCACACCGCCGGTGGAGTGCTTGTCCGTGGTGGGCTTCGCGAGCGCGGAGAAGTCCATGCGCTCGCCGCTCGCGATCATCGCGGCGGTCCAGCGGGCGATCTCCGCGCGGTCCATGCCGTTGATGAAGACGGCCATGGCGAGCGCGGCCATCTGCTCCTCGGCGACGACGCCGCGGGTGTAGGCATCGATGACCCAGTCGATCTGGGCGGGCTCGAGGGTGCGGCCGTCGCGCTTGGTGCGGATGACGTCGACCGCGTCGAAGGGCTCGACGGCGGGGGCGGGCTGGTTCATCGGTCTCCTCAGGAGCGGTGTCGGTGGCGGTACCGGCGTCGGTGTCGGGGTCAGGGGAGCTCGAGGTCCGCGGGCCCGAAGGCCTGCGGGAGCACCTCGTCCATGGTGCACGGTCCCGCGGGGGTGAGCACCACCAGGCTCTCCCCCGCGTGCTCGGAGAGGAGCTGCCGGCAGCGCCCGCAGGGCATGACCACCTGCCGCTCGTCCCGGCTCAGGTGCTCGTCCCCGCCCACGCATACGAAGCGGGAGAGCCGGCCGCCGCCTCCGGCGACGAGCTCGCTGATGAGCCCGCACTCGGCACACAGGGTCACACCGTAGCCGGCGTTCTCCACATTGCAGCCGCGCACGAGGCGGCCGTCCTCGGTGAGCGCGGCGGCGCCCACCCGGAAGTGCGAGTACGGGGTGTAGGCGCGCTCGGCGATCTCGCGGGCGGCGGCGAGCAGCTCCGCGAACTCCTCGCCGACCTCCCTCCCGGCCGTGCCGGCGCCGTCTCCGGTGCCGTTCGCCGTCGATCTCCGCTCCCCCATGGTCACTGCTTCGCGTAGGGCACGCCGTCGGCGGCCGGGACGCGCACCCGCCCCACGACGCCGGCCACGGCGAAGAGGGTGACGATGTACGGGAGCATGAGCAGGAACTGGCTGGGGATGCCGGCGCCGCTCCCGGTGGGCAGCGTGCCGAGCCGCAGCTGGAGGGCATCGGTGAAGGCGAACAGCAGCGCCGCGGCGAGCGCGCCCACCGGGTGGTAGCGGCCCAGGATCATCGCGGCGAGGGCGATGTAGCCCTTGCCGGCGCTCATCTCCTCGCCGAAGGCGACGCCGGTGCCGATCGTGAGGGTCGCCCCGCCGAGGCCCGCGACGGCGGAGCCCAGCAGCACGTTGCCCCAGCGGGTGCCGTTGACGTTGATGCCGACGGTGTCCGCGGCGCGGGGGTGCTCGCCGACGGCGCGCACGCGCAGGCCCCAGCGGGTGCGGAACAGGGCGACGGTGAGCACCGCGACGATGATCCACATGAGGTAGACGAGGATGTTCTGCTCGAACAGCACCCGCCCGATCACGGGGAGATCGGCGAGCAGCGGGATGCGCAGGGTCGGCAGGCGCAGCGGCTGGTTGAACATCTGCGGGTTCTGCTTCATGACGGTGCCGAAGAAGAAGCTCGTCAGGCCGATCGCGAAGACGTTGAGGACGACGCCGACGATGATCTGCTGGACCCGGTAGCCGACGGCGAACAGGGCGAGCAGCACGCCGATCAGGAGGGACATGACGGGCGCGGCGATCAGGCCCGCCCAGGGGCTGCCCACCATCGAGCCCACGAGCACGGCGCCGAAGGCGCCCATGAGCAGCTGGCCCTCGATCGCGATGTTGATGACGCCGGAGCGCTCGGAGAGCACGCCGGAGAGGGCGCCGAAGGCGAGCGGCACGGCGAGCACCATCATCGTCTGCAGCATGGCGCCGACGTCGACGGTCGCGCCGTGGAAGGCCCAGTCGAGGAAGGCGATCACCCACAGCAGGCCGAAGACCACCACGAGCGCGGTGCGCCAGCGGCCGAGTGCGGTGACCGTCGCCGAGGCCCACCAGAGCACGCCCGCGATGACGAGGCAGAGCGCCGCGAGGACGATCGCGAGCACCCGCGCCGGGATCGCCACGTCCCCGGGGACGATGCCGCCGGGGTTGAGGTCGCCCTCGGCGGCGAGGCGGAAGGTCGTGGAGTCCGCCGCGGGCGAGCCGAGGCCGAAGACGAGCAGCGCCGCGAGGGCGAGCACCGTCAGCGCGGTGGGCAGGTGCCACCAGGAGCGCAGGCGCTCGGAGGTGCGCACGGGGACGACGGGGGCGTCCGCGGTCGCGGGGCCCGGGTCCTGGACGAGGGTGCTCATGCGTTCTCCCCCTTCGGGGCGTCGGGGCCGCTGGGGTCCACTGTGCTGACGGTGCCGGCGGGATCAGCGGGATCGGCGGGATCGGTGGTGCCGACTGGGCCGACGGCGTCCGCAGCATCACCGGGCGGGCCCGGCGGCTGCGCCCCGCCGTCACCGGCGTCGCCGGCCGCGGGCTCGACCGGGGCGCGGTGGGCGCCCTCGCGCGGGGCGGCGGGGCCCTCCGCGGCGGCGACCGCGGCGGCATCGGCCGCGAGGAGCGGGGCGGCGTGCGCGCCGGTCGCGGTGCGTCGGTGCGGGGCGCGGGGGCGGTCCACGCCGCCGAGGCCCACGAGGAAGCGCACGAGCGGCGGCGCGGCGATGAAGAGCACCACGAGCGCCTGGATGACCTGCACGAGGTCGATCGGGACGCCCTGCGCGGACTCCATGAACCGCCCGCCGGTCGAGAGGCCCGCGAAGAGCACGCCCGCGAGCAGGATGCCGACGGGGCCGGAGCGGCCCAGCAGGGCGACGGTGATCGCGTCGAAGCCGATGGAGCCGGCGATCGAGCCGGTCAGCCGCTGCTCCGTGCCGAGCACGTGCACACCGCCCGCGAGGCCGACGAGGGCGCCCGCGACGACCATGACGCCGATCGCGCTGCGGCCCACGTCGATGCCGGCGACCTCCGCGGCGCGCGGGTTCGAGCCGACGGCGCGGAAGCGGAAGCCCAGGGTGGAGCGGCTCATGAGCCACCACAGGAAGACGACGGCGAGGAGCGCGACGACGAGTCCCAGGTGGAGGCGGTACTGGTCGCCCGCGAGGAGCGGGAGGCGCGCGGTCCCCGCGATCGCGGGAGAGGTGGGCTGGGCCTTGTTCGCGCCCGTGAAGGCGGAGGTGGTCAGCGCGAAGGCGAGGGCGTAGGTCGCGATCCAGTTCAGCATGATCGTCGTGATGACCTCGCTCGCACCGAAGCGGGCCTTGAGGAAGCCCGCGATGCCGCCGTAGAGGCCGCCCGCGACGATCGCCGCGAGGATGCAGACGAGCAGGTGGATCACGACGGGGAGGTCGATCGCGAAGCCGACGTAGCCCGCGGCGGTCGCGCCCACGATCAGCTGGCCGGTGCCGCCGATGTTGAACAGGCCCGAGCGGAAGGAGACCGCCATGCCGACGGAGGCGATGATCAGCGGGGTCGCGACGGTGAGGGTCTCCAGCAGCGGCTTGATGCCGCGCAGGAAGGCGGGGCCCAGCAGGTACAGCCCGCTGCCGCCGCGCTCGGCGATGTCGCCGGCGACCCTGCGCGCGCCGGGGAGGTCGAAGACGGAGCCGCGGAACATCGCCGCGTAGGCCTCGGTGATCGCCGTCCAGGAGGCGCCGATGAGGTCGGCCGGCCGGGAGAGGAAGTAGCCGGCGGCGGCGCGCACGTCCACGTCGGAGACGAGGATCAGCACGGAGCCGACGACGAAGGCGAAGACGAAGGCGAGCACGACGACGAGCACGTTGCTGCGCGCGATCGCCTGCAGCACCGAGCCGGCGGAGCGCTCGGCGGCATCGGCCCCGGGAGTGCCGGGGTCGCCGGGCTGCGTTGCGGTGCCGGGGGCGACCGCGGGCGCCTGGCCGTCGGTGGGGGCGCTCATACGATGTCTCCTTCGTCGGCGAGCGTGCTGTCGCTGGTGCGGGCGCCGGCGGCGACCGCCTCGCGGGCGGCTTCCACGGTGTAGCCGGCCATCATGAGCCCCAGCACGTCGCGGTCCTCGTCCGCGGGGACGATGCCGAGGATCCCGCCGCGGTACATGACCGCGATCCGGTCGGCGAGCTGGATGACCTCGTCGAGCTCGGTCGACACGATGATGACCGGGGTGCCCTTGTCGCGCTCGGCGACGATGCGGCGGTGGAGGAACTCGATCGAGCCCACGTCCACGCCGCGGGTGGGCTGGGAGGCGATGAACAGGGAGAGGTCGCGGCCCAGGGCGCGGGCCATGACGACCTTCTGCTGGTTGCCGCCGGAGAGCGTCGAGACGGCGTCGTCGATCGATCCGGTGCGCACGTCGAACTCCTCGACCTCGGCCGTGGCGCGGCGGCGCACGGCCTCGGGGTGCAGGAGCACGCCGGTCGCGTAGGGGGCCCGGTGGTGCTGGTCCAGGACGAGGTTCTCCGCGACGGAGAAGTCGGGGACGAGCGCGTCGTGGGTGCGGTCCTCGGGCACGAAGCCCACGCCCGCGTCGAGGATCTGGCGGGTGCTGCGACCCACGAGCTCCGCGCCGTCGAGGCGGATCGAGCCGCGGGCGCCCTTCTGCAGGCCCAGCAGGGCCTCGGTGAGCTCGGTCTGGCCGTTGCCCTGGACGCCCGCGACGCCGAGCACCTCGCCGCGGTGCACGTCGAGGTCCACGTCGTCCAGGAGCACGATGCCGTCGGCGTCGGTCACGCCGAGGCCGCGCACCTCGAGGGCCACCTCGCCGGGGACGGCGGGGGCCTTGTCGAGGTCGAGGGCGACGGAGCGGCCCACCATGAGGGAGGCGAGCTCGGTCTGGTCGGCGGAGGGATCGGCGGTGCCGACGATCCGGCCGCGGCGGATCACGGTGATGCGGTCCGCGACGGCCTTGACCTCGCGGAGCTTGTGGGTGATGAAGACGATCGAGGTGCCCTCGTCCCGCAGCTGGCGCATGATGCCCATGAGCTCGTCGGTCTCGTGCGGGGTGAGCACGGCGGTGGGCTCGTCGAGCACGAGCACCTTCGCCTGGCGCGAGAGCGCCTTGATGATCTCCACGCGCTGCTGCGCACCGACGGGGAGGTCCTCGACCACGGCGTCGGGGTCGATGTCGAAGCCGAACCGGGCGGAGAGCTCGCGCACGGTGCGGCGGGCGGAGGCGAGGTCGAGGAACCCGAGGGTGCCGGGCTCGTTGCCGAGCATGACGTTCTCGGCGACGGTGAAGGGCGGCACGAGCATGAAGTGCTGGTGCACCATGCCGATGCCGGCGCGCATCGCGTCGCCGGGGCCGCTGAAGCGGAAGGGCTCGTCGTCCAGGAGGATCTCGCCGCCGTCGGGCCGGTAGAGCCCGTACAGCACGTTCATGAGGGTGGATTTGCCCGCACCGTTCTCCCCCAGCAGGGAGTGGATCTCTCCGGGCTCGACCACGAGGTCGATCGCGTCGTTGGCCACGAAGGTGCCGAAGACCTTCGTGATCCCTCTGAGCTCGAGCTTCACGCCTGCTCTCTCCGTCGGGGTGGGCGGTGCCGGGTCGGCGCCGCAGGGGCGTGGCCGCCGCCCCTGTCGAGGGTCCCGACGGGGGCGGCGGCCACCTGGTGGTGCGGTCTCAGCCGAGGTTCTGCGGGGAGGCGTCGGACTCGACGGTGATCTTCCCGGAGATGATGTCGGCCTTGAGCTGGTCCACCTCGGACTTGAGCTCGTCGGGGACCTGGGCGTCGAGGTCGTGGTACGGGGCGAGGCCCACGCCCTCGTTCTCGAGCGTGCCCACGTAGGGCTCGTTGGAGAAGTCGTCGGAGGAGGCGGCGGTGGCGACGTCCTCGACGGCGGGGGCGATGCCCTTCATGACCGAGGTGAGGATGAGCGGCTTCGCGGCGTCGTCGTCCACGGACTCGTAGCCGTCGGAGTCGACCCACACGACGTAGCGGCCGTCGGCCTCCTTCGCGGAGGCGAGGGTCCCGGAGCCGACGGGGCCGGCGACCGGCATGACGATGTCCGCGCCCTGGGAGTAGAAGGTGTCGGAGAGCGCCTTGCCCTTGGACTGGTCCTCGAAGTCGCCGGTGAAGGAGCCCTTCTGGGTGTCCTTGTCCCAGCCCATGAGCTGCACGTCGGCCTTGTGGACCTCGTTGTACTTGGCGACGCCGTCCGCGAAGCCGTCCATGAAGATGGTGACGGTCGGGATCTGCATGCCGCCGTAGGTGGCGACCTTGCCGGTCTTCGAGGTGCCCGCGGCGACGTAGCCGGCGAGATAGGCCGCCTGCGCGGTGTCGAAGGAGAGCGGCTTGACGTTGCCGACCTCGATCGCGTTGCCGTCGGCGTCCTGCGCGGTGGAGTCGATGATCGCGAACTCGACGTCCTCGTTGGCCTGGGCGGCGGTGCCCGTGGCCGGGGCGAGGAGGAAGCCCACGGTGAAGATGAGGTTGCAGTCCTGGGAGACCAGGTTGTCGATGTTCGTCGCGAACTGGGCCGGGTCGGTGGACTCGGCGGTGGAGGTCTCGATGCCGAGCTTCTCCTTCGCGGCGGTCAGGCCCGTGAAGCCGGACTCGTTGAACGACTTGTCGTCGAAGCCGCCGGAGTCGGAGACCATGCAGGCCTTGAAGTCCGAGGTCGCCCCGGAGCCGCCGTCGCTGCCACCGGAGGAGGCGGACTCCTCCGGCGGGGCGCCGCAGGCCGCCAGGGTCAGGATGCCGGCGCCCGTGAGGGCGATCGCGCGCGAGATGCTCTTCATGAAGTTCCTCCGAGGAAAGGGATGCCGGACGCGCCCGGTGTCGGGCGTCACCACGTCGCAGTCCTCCGGAGACTAGCCGCGCCGCACACGTCGTGAGACGCAGTCGCGCTCCCGGCCTCGAACCGTTATGAAATCGTCGCGCAGACGGCGGGGAGATGGCCGGCAGGCGACCGCCGCGCTCCCCCCGGGGCGCGGCGACTCATCCGCGCTGCGTGACGAGGTCCCGCTGCAGGCATGCCGTGGCGAGCACCGCGGCGCCGTTGCCGATCGCCCGCTCGTCGATCATGAGGTCACCCATGTGGAGGTCGTAGCTGCGCCCGCCGGGCGTGCGCGTGCCGAGCCGGGCGAGGGCGCCGGGCACCTTCTCGAGGTACCAGGCGAAGTCCTCGCCGCCCAGCGACTGCGCGGTGGGGTCCACGTTCTCGCGGCCCAGCACGGAGGCGGCGGCGGCCTCGAGCACCGCGGTCGACGAGGCGGAGTTCGAGACCGGCGGCACCCCGCGGTCATGGGTCACGCGGGCCTCGACGCCCCACGGCCGCACGAGATCGGCGAGGAGCTCCTCGAGCAGCTCCTCCGCGCGGTCCCAGGCGTCGTGGTCCAGGCAGCGCAGCGTCCCCTCGAGCGTTCCCGAGCTGGGGATCGCGTTGAAGGCGGAGCCCGCGTGGATCGAGCCCCACGTGAGGTTCACGCCGGAGCGGGGGTCCATGCGGCGGGTGAGGGCCGCGGGCAGCCCGGTCGCGATCGAGCTCAGCGCGAAGACGAGGTCCTGCGTGAGGTGGGGCCGGGAGGTGTGGCCGCCCGCGCCGCGCACCTGCACCTTGACCGGGTCGGTCGCGGAGGTGATCGGGCCGACCTTGAGCCCCACGTGGCCCACGTCGACGCCCGGGTCGCAGTGCAGGGCGAAGATCGAGTCGACGCCCTCGAGCACGCCCTCGCCGATCAGCTCGAGCGCGCCGCAGGGGTGGCGCTCCTCGGAGGGCTGGAAGACCAGGCGCACGCCGCGGCGCAGCTGCCCCTCCTCGGCGACCCGCACGAGGGCCATTGCGGCGCCGAGCACGGCGCTCATGTGGACGTCGTGCCCGCACGAGTGGGAGACGCCCTCGACGCTCGAGCGGAAGGAGACGGTCGAGAGCTCGGGGATCCCGAGCGCATCCATGTCCGCGCGCAGGGCGACGGGCTTCAGGGAGGGGTCGCTGCCGGGCACGTCGCAGATGAGCCCGGTGCGAGGCATGCGCACGGGGCTCAGCCCGAGCGCCTCGAGCTGCTCGGCGATGTAGTCGGTGGTGCCGTGCTCCTCGTGGGAGAGCTCGGGGTGGCGGTGGAGGTGGCGG
Organism: Brachybacterium sp. NBEC-018; assembly: GCF_024860185.1. Lineage (NCBI taxonomy): Bacteria > Bacillati > Actinomycetota > Actinomycetes > Micrococcales > Dermabacteraceae > Brachybacterium > Brachybacterium sp. NBEC-018. Next base: position 1,979,600 of record NZ_CP100650.1, on the reverse strand, counting down.
CGGATCCCCCGCAGGTGGTCGGAGTGCTCGTGGACGGTGCGCATGATGAGCCCGTCGGGGCCGAGCATCGCCTGCTCCGGTCCGCCCGGGTGCTGCTCCTGCTGAACCTGCTGCGCCTGCACGTGCGTCCTGCCTTCCGGGCGGTCCCTGGGGCCCGTCCCTCGATCCTGGCCGCCCGCGGTCACGGGCGGCGGCTGCCGGGCCTCCCCCGCCCGGCGCTGCTCCTGCTCCCCTCGCCCCGCGCAGCCGCGCGGACCTCAGCGCAGGTCGTCCCTCCCAGAGCCGGACAGGGAGGAGACGATCGCCGAGAGCTCCTGGGCGTGGTCGTCGGCGAGCACGAGGAGGGCGTCCTCGGCATCGACCACGGTGATCCCGTCGAGGCCGACGAGGGCCACGTGACGATGCGTGGCACCGTACACCGTGGCCCGGGAGCCGACGGCATCCACGGTGACGGTGCCCAGCACCCGGACATCTCCCCCACCGCCGATGCCGTCACCGTCCCCGTCGGCAGCGCCGACCGTCCGGACGCCGCCGCCGGCCGCCGGCGAGCGCAGCTGCCGCGCCAGCGCCGCGAAGTCGCCGACGTCGTCCCAGTCGAAGCGGGCCGGCACCACGGCCACGCGGCCGCGCGCGGCGAGCGGCTCCGCGAGCGCGTGGTCGATCGCGATCGAGAGCAGGGAGGGCCAGACCTCCTCGAGCACGTCCTGCTCCTGGGCGGTGCCGCCGGCCGCCGCGATCCGTCGCACGCCCTCGGCGAGCGGCGGGATCTGCACGGCCAGCTCGTCGAGCAGGACCCGCGCGCGGACCACGAACATGCCGGCGTTCCACAGGAACCGGCCCGAGGCGAGGAACTCCTCCGCGACCTCCCGGGTCGGCTTCTCGACGAACCGGGAGACGGGCAGCGCCCCCGCGCGCTCGAGCACGGGCGCCACCGGCGCGCTGGAGCGCTCGATGTACCCGAAGCCCGTCGCCGGGTGGGTGGGGACGATGCCGAGCGTGACGAGGTGGCCGTCCTCCGCGGCGGCGCGCGCGGCGCGGACGTCCTCGGCGAAGGCGGCGGTGTCGGCGACCAGATGGTCCGCGGCGAAGGAGCCGATGACGGCGTCCGGCGTCTCCCGCTCGACGACGGCCGCGGCGAGCGCGATCGCGGGCATCGAGTTGCGCGGCGAGGGCTCCGCGATCACGAGGGCCCGCCCGGCCGCCTGCTCCTCGACCGCGGCCCGGTGCACGGCGCCGGTGACGACCACGGGAGGGGCGTCGGAGAGCGGGAGGAGCCGCTCGATCGTCTGCTCGAGCAGGGAGGATCCCGAGCCGGTGAGATCGAGCAGGAACTTGGGGCGCTCACGCCGTGAGAGCGGCCACAGTCTGGTGCCGGAGCCGCCGGCGGGGATGACGGGGACGAAGGGGGCCTCGGGCATGCGGCCAGGGTAGCGGCGTCCTGGGGAGCGGTCCGAGGCCGGCCCGACACCGCCGCGCGCGGGACAGAAAGCGCACGTCATGGTGTTACGCTGACGGGGCCCCTGTCGGGGGCGATGATGATGTCGCCGTGTCGTGAACCGGCCCTCTGCGGGTCCCCAGTGCGGGCCCTGCAGCCGTCGGGCCGGGTGCGGCGCGACAGGCCCCTGCGGGCCCGCCCGTCATCCCGCCCGCCGACGACTCAACCGACGCTTCTGGAGGAACTCCGTGGCTTCCGCCCAATCCGGGACGCTGTATCGCGGACGCGAGGGCATGTGGTCCTGGGTCGCTCACCGCATCTCAGGGATGCTCATCTTCCTGTTCCTGCTCGTCCACGTCCTCGACACCGCCCTCGTGCGTGTCTCCCCCGAGGCGTACAACGAGGTGATCGGGCACTACAAGACGGTGGTGTTCGGCCTCGGCGAGATCGGCCTGGTGGGCGCCGTGGTGTTCCACGCGCTGAACGGCCTCCGCATCATCCTGGTGGACTTCTGGTCGAAGGGCACGAAGCACCAGCGCGGCCTGTTCTGGGGCGTCGTCGTGCTGTGGGTGGTCCTCATGGCCGGCTTCCTCCCCCGCCACCTCATGCACATGTTCGGAGCCTGACCATGAGCGCACAGACCTCCTCCACGCGGATCCCCGATCCCACCACGCGCTACCGCCGCACCGGCCAGCGCGGCGTGAACACCGAGATGCTCTCGTGGATGTTCATGCGCGCCTCGGGCGCCCTGCTCGTGATCCTCATCTTCGGCCACCTCTTCGTGAACCTCTGGCTGGGCCTCGGCGTCAAGGGCATCGACTTCGCCTTCGTCGCCGGCAAGTGGGCCAACCCCTTCTGGCAGGTCTGGGACCTGCTCATGCTGTGGCTCGGCCTCATCCACGGCGGCAACGGCGTGCGCACGATCATCAACGACTACGCCCGCTCCTCGACGCCGCGCCTGGTCCTCAAGGGCCTGCTGCTCGTCGCCGTGGTCGTCACGATCGTGCTCGGCACCCTCGTGATCTTCACCTTCAACCCCTGCCCGGCCGGCGCGGAGCCCAGCCTCCTGCCCGCCGTCTGCCAGGGCTGACGGCTCGGCCGTCCCGCATCTCGCGATCGAAACGGAGCACTCCCCGACCATGCAGACTCATGACTACGACGTGGTGATCGTGGGCGCCGGCGGCGCCGGCATGCGCGCCGCCCTCGAGGCCTCCAAGCGCGCCCGCACCGCCGTCGTCACCAAGCTCTACCCCACCCGCTCCCACACCGGCGCGGCGCAGGGCGGCATGTGCGCCGCCCTCGCCAACGTCGAGGAGGACAACTGGGAGTGGCACACCTACGACACCGTCAAGGGCGGCGACTACCTGGTGGACCAGGACGCCGCCGAGGTCATGGCCAAGGAGGCCATCGACGCGGTGCTCGACCTCGAGAAGATGGGCCTGCCCTTCAACCGCACGCCCGAGGGCAAGATCGACCAGCGCCGGTTCGGCGGCCACACCCGTGAGCACGGCGAGGCGCCCGTGCGCCGCGCCTGCTACGCCGCGGACCGCACCGGCCACATGATCCTCCAGACCCTCTACCAGAACTGCGTGAAGCAGCAGGTGGAGTTCTTCAACGAGTACTACGTGCTCGACGTGCTCATGACCGGCGACCCGCGCACCGACGAGGGCGTCCGCGCCTCCGGCGTGGTCACCTACGAGCTCGCGACCGGCGAGATCCACGTCTTCCGCGCGAAGTCCGTGGTCTTCGCCTCCGGCGGCTTCGGCAAGGTCTTCAAGACCACCTCGAACGCGCACACGCTGACCGGCGACGGCCCCGCCATGGTGCTGCGCCGCGGCATCCCGCTCGAGGACATGGAGTTCTTCCAGTTCCATCCGACGGGCCTCGCGGGCCTGGGCATCCTGCTCTCCGAGGCGGCCCGCGGCGAGGGCGCGATCCTGCGCAACAGCAACATGGAGCGCTTCATGGAGCGCTACGCGCCGACGCTCAAGGACCTCGCCCCGCGCGACGTCGTCGCCCGCGCGATGGCCAACGAGGTGCGCGAGGGCCGCGGCTGCGGTCCGAACAAGGACTACGTGCTGCTGGACCTCACCCACCTCGAGCCCGCGCACATCGACGCGAAGCTCCCGGACATCACCGAGTTCGCCCGCACCTACCTGGGTGTGGAGCCGTACACGGAGCCGGTGCCGGTGTTCCCCACCGCGCACTACGCCATGGGCGGCATCCCCACGAACATCCGCGGCGAGGTGCTCCGCAACGCCGAGGACGTCATCCCCGGCATGTACGCCGCGGGCGAGGTGGCCTGCGTGTCCGTGCACGGCGGCAACCGCCTGGGCACGAACTCGCTGCTGGACATCAACGTCTTCGGTCGCCGCGCCGGCATCGCCGCCGCGGAGCACGCGGCGACGGTCGAGTCCCCCGAGCTGCCCGAGGGTGTCGAGCTCCCGACCGTCGAGCTGCTGCAGCGCCTCCGCGACCGCCCGGCCACCGAGGACCGCGTCGCGGACATCCGCCGCGACCTGCAGGAGACCATGGACGCCAACGTCCAGGTGTTCCGCACCGATGAGACCTGCCGGAAGGCGCTCGCGGACATCGAGGCGCTCAAGAAGCGCTACGAGACCGTCGCCGTCCAGGACAAGGGCCTGCGCTACAACCTCGACCTGCTCGAGGCCGTGGAGCTCGGCTTCCTGCTGGATCTCGCGGAGACCGTCGCGCTCGGTGCGCTGTACCGCAAGGAGTCCCGCGGCGGCCACTTCCGCGAGGACTTCGACAAGCGCGACGACGTCAACTTCCTGCACCACACGATGTACTACCGCACCCTCGAGGGTGAGGAGGGTGCCGAGGGCACCTCGATCCGGCTCGGCACCAAGCCCGTCGTGATCACGCGCTACGAGCCGAAGGAGCGTACGTTCTGATGACCGCCGTCGCCGAGAAGACCCCGGCCCCCGAGTCCGCCGCCGCGGAGATCCCCTCCTTCGAGGTCACCCTCCGCATCAACCGCTTCGACCCGGACTCCGGGAAGGACTCCTCCTGGGAGGACTTCACCGTCACGATGCACGGCACCGACCGTGTGCTCGACGCCCTGCACGAGATCAAGTGGCACCTGGACGGTTCGCTGAGCTTCCGCCGCTCGTGCGCGCACGGCGTGTGCGGCTCCGATGCGATGCGCATCAACGGCCGCAACCGCCTGGCCTGCAAGACGCTGCTCAAGGACCTCGACATCTCCAAGCCCATCCTGGTCGAGCCGATCAAGGGCCTGCCGGTGGAGAAGGACCTCATCGTCGACATGGACCCGTTCTTCGAGTCCTACCGCGAGATCATGCCGTTCCTCGTGGCGAAGGGGCAGGAGCCCAGCCGCGAGCGCCTGCAGTCCGCGGAGGAGCGCGAGCGCTTCGACGACACGACCAAGTGCATCCTGTGCGCGGCGTGCACCTCGTCCTGCCCCGTGTTCTGGACCGACGGCCAGTACTTCGGCCCGGCCGCGATCGTCAACGCGCACCGCTTCATCTTCGACTCGCGCGACGACGCCGGCGAGCAGCGCCTGGAGATCCTCAACTCCAAGGAGGGCGTGTGGCGCTGCCGCACGACCTTCAACTGCTCCGAGGCGTGCCCCCGCGGCATCCAGGTCACCAAGGCCATCGCCGAGGTCAAGCAGGCCGTCATCCGCGGCCGCGTCTGATCCTCCGGGGATCGCCCGTCCGCGGGCGACCCCAGCTCGACGGAGCGCCCGGTCCCCGCGAGGGGGCCGGGCGCTCCGTCGTCCCGCATGAAGGCGTCAGGTCAGTCGTAGGTGACCACGAGCGGCGAGTGGTCGGACCAGCGGGTGTCGTAGCTCGGGGCCCGGTCCACCTGCGCGGCGGTCGCCCGCTCCCCCAGCTGCGGGGTGGTCAGCTGGTAGTCGATGCGCCAGCCCGAGTCGTTGTCGAAGGCCTTCCCGCGCTGCGACCACCAGGTGTAGGGGCCGGGCACGTCGCCCGCGAGACGGCGGTGCACGTCGACCCAGTCGCCCTCGACGAGGAGACGGTCGAGATAGGCGCGCTCCTCGGGGAGGAACCCGGCGGACTTCAGGTTGCCCTTCCAGTTCTTGATGTCGTTGTTGGCGTGGGCGATGTTGAGGTCGCCGGTGAGGACCACGTGGCGGCCGTCGGCCCGCAGGGCGGCGAGGCGTTCGAGGGCGACGTCGAGGAAGGCGTACTTGTCGGTCATGGTCTGCGGCTTGTCCACGCTACCGGAGTGCATGTAGCAGGAGATGACGGTGAGGTCCTGGCCGTCGCCGAGGGGATCGCCGAGGTCCGCCTCGAGCCAGCGACCCGAGTGCGCGTCCTCCTCCTCGAGGCCGGGCAGGCCGCGCCGCACGCCCTCGAGGTCGATCCGCTCGAGCGAGGTGCGGGCCGCGATCGCGACGCCCGCACGGCCCTTGAGCCGTGACGCCTCGCCGACGATGCTCCAACCCTCCCCCATGAGGTCGGCGAGCAGCTCGTCCGGTGCCCGCACCTCCTGGAGGGTGACGACGTCCGCGGAGGTCGCGGCGAGCCAGTCGCCCATGCCCTTCCGGGCGGCGGCGCGGAGGCCGTTGACGTTGACGGTGGCGAGTGTGAAGGTCATGCCCGCCAGTATTACAGGGAGGGCCGACGCACGCCGCCCGCGCCCCACCCGCCCCTCCCCCGGGGCGGGCCCGCACACGACGAGGCCGCCCCGGTCGGCACCGGGGCGGCCTCGTGCGCGGCGAGCGGGTCGCTCAGGCGGCGGGGCTGATCCCCGCGGCCCGCTCGGCCGCCTCGACGACGTTGGTCATCAGCAGCGCGACGGTCATCGGGCCGACGCCGCCTGGGTTCGGGGACAGCCAGCCGGCGACCTCCGCGACCGCCGGGTCCACGTCGCCGTGGACCCGGTACTTGCCGGTCTCGGGGATCTTCTCGCCCCGGGTCACGCCCACGTCGAGCACGGCGGCGCCGGGCTTCACGTCCTCCGCGCGGACCAGGTGCTTCACGCCTGCCGCGGCGACGATCACGTCGGCGCGACGGAGATGCTCGGAGAGATCCTTCGTCCCGGTGTGGGTGAGGGTGACGGTCGCGTTGATCGCCCGACGGGTCAGGATCAGCCCGATCGACCGGCCGATGGTCACCCCGCGGCCGACCACCACGACGTGCTTGCCGCTGAGGTCGATGTCATGGCGGAGCAGCAGATCGATCGCGGCACGCGGGGTGCACGGCAGCGGCGAGGTGATCGGTGCGTTCACGTTGAGCACGAGCCGGCCCAGGTTCGTGGGGTGCAGGCCGTCGGCGTCCTTGTCCGGGTCGATCCGCTCGAGGACCGCGTCGGTGTCCAGATGCTTGGGGAGCGGCAGCTGCACGATGTAGCCGTGGCAGGTCTCGTCGTCGTTGAGACGGTCGATGACCTCCTCGACGTCCTCCTGGGTGGCGTCGCCGGGGAGCTCGATCTGGATCGAGTTCATCCCGATCGACTCCGAGCGGCGGTGCTTCATGCCCACGTAGAGGCGCGAGCCGGGGTCGTCACCGACGAGCACGGTCGCGATGCCGGGCGTGATGCCCCGCTCCTTGAGCGCGGCGACGCGCTCGGCGAGCTCCTGGGTGATCGCCTTCGCGGTGGCCTTGCCGTCGAGGATCTGAGCGGTCATGGGGCTCCTTCCGGGGAGCGCTGGGAACGGTCGGGGACGAGCGCGGGGCCCGGCATCGGCCGGGCCCCGCGAAGGTCGATCAGTACTGCTGGAGCTCTGCGTAGAGCGGCTTCTTCTCGGCGAGGGCCGCGGTGCGGGCCCGCAGGGACTCGATGTCCGCGCCGCCGGTGAGGGCGAGGGCGATGACATCGGCGACCTCGGTGAACTCCTCGGCGCCGAAACCGCGGGTCGCGAGGGCCGGGGTCCCGATGCGCAGGCCCGAGGTGACGCGCGGGGGACGCGGGTCGTTGGGGACCGCGTTGCGGTTCACGGTGATGCCCACCTCGTGGAGGCGGTCCTCGGCCTGCTGGCCGTCGAGCTCGCTGTCCACGAGATCCACGAGCACGAGGTGCACGTCGGTCCCGCCGGAGATGACCTTCACGCCCTGGGCGGCGGCGTCCTCCTGCTGGAGCCGCTCGGCGAGGATCTTCGCGCCCTCGAGGGTGCGGGCCTGGCGGTCCTTGAAGTCCTCGGAGGCGGCGACCTTGAGCGCGACGGCCTTCGCGGCGATGACGTGCATGAGGGGCCCGCCCTGCTGGCCGGGGAAGACGGCGGAGTCGATCTTCTTCGCCCACTTCTCCTTGCACAGGATCATCCCGGAGCGGGGGCCGCCGATGGTCTTGTGGATGGTGGTGGAGACGACGTCCGCGTAGGGGACGGGGCTCGGGTGCAGGCCCGCGGCGACGAGGCCCGCGAAGTGCGCCATGTCGACCCAGAGCGCGGCGCCGACCTCGTCGGCGATCTCGCGGAAGCGTGCGAAGTCGAGCTGGCGCGTGTACGCGGACCAGCCGGCGACGATGACCTTGGGCTGCGACTCGACGGCGAGGGCGTGGACCTTGTCCATGTCGATCAGGCCGGTGCCGGGCTCGGTCTCGTAGGCCACGATGTCGTAGAGGCGGCCGGAGAAGTTGATCTTCATGCCGTGGGTGAGGTGGCCGCCGTGCGCGAGCGAGAGGCCCATGAGGGTGTCGCCGGGGCGGGCGAGGGCGTGCATGACCGCGGCGTTCGCGGTGGCGCCCGAGTGCGGCTGGACGTTCGCGTGCTCGGCGCCGAAGAGGTCCTTCGCGCGCTGGATCGCGATCTCCTCGGCGACGTCGACCTCCTCGCAGCCGCCGTAGTAGCGGCGACCGGGGTAGCCCTCCGCGTACTTGTTCGTCAGCACCGAGCCCTGCGCCTGGAGCACGGCGCGCGGCACGAAGTTCTCGCTGGCGATCATCTCCAGCGTGCGCTGCTGGCGGGCGAGCTCCCGATCCAGGACCTGGGCGATGTCCGGGTCGAGATCGGCGATGGACTGGGAGAGGACGTCGTTCACAGGGCCTCCTGCGGCAAGGGTGGATCGGCGGGGCATGGGCCGTCCCTCCATCCTAGAGCGCAGCGCCGCCCCGGGCAGGATCGTCCACGCCGTCCCACGGCGCCGCGGTCCCGCGCGACGTCCCCGGTCAGCCGCCCCGGGACAGCCGTCCCCGGGACAGCCGTCCCCGGGGCAGCCGTCCCCGGGTCAGAGGTCGACGCCGAGCCGCACCGGCTCCGGGTGCAGCGCGACGCCGAAGCGCTCGGCGACCCCGGCCTGCACGGCGCGGGCGAGGGCCACGAGGTCCTCGCTCGAGGCGCCGCCGCGGTTGGTCAGCGCGAGGGAGTGCTTGGTGGACAGGCTCGCCCGCTCCCCCACCGCGAAGCCGCGGTCGAAGCCGGCATGGCTGATGAGCCAGGCGGCGCTCGTCTTCACGAGTCCCTCGCCCGCGGGGAAGCGGGGGGCGTCCTCGGGCAGGTGCTCGGCCTCCGCCGCCGGGAGGATCGGGTTGGTGAAGAAGCTGCCGGCGCTCCACGTGTCGTGGTCCGCGGGATCCAGGACCATGCCCTTCTCCCCGCGGATCCGCAGCACGATCTCCCGCACCTCCGCCATCGGCGCCCGCTGGCCCACCTCGATGCCGAGCGCCGCGGCGAGCTGGGCGTAGCGCACGGGGGCGGAGAGCGATCCGAGGGTGTGCTGGAAGCTCACGGAGAGCACCACGTAACGGCCGGTGGCCGACGGCGCCCCGCCTGCGAAGGGCGTGCGCTTGAAGATGCTGTCGCGGTAGGCGAAGTCGCAGTCACCCGCATAGAAGGTGCGCACGGCCCCGCGCTCGCGGTCCCAGGTGCGCACCCGCGTGATCGTCGCGGCGACCTCCTGGCCGTAGGCGCCGACGTTCTGGATCGGGGTCGCCCCCACGGTCCCGGGGATGCCGGAGAGCGCCTCGATGCCCACGAGCTCCCGCGCCACGGCGTACTGCACGGCGCGGTCCCAGCTGACTCCGGCGAAGTGCTCGACGATCGCGCCACCGCAGGTGGGGTCCAGCGGTGTGAGGGCGGCGGGATCCGCGGGGCTGCCGTCGGGCTCGCCCGAGGTGGGGATCTCGCAGGTCGCGTCGAGGCCGGGCGGGGTCCCGGGGTCCTTCAGCAGGACGACGGTGCCCTCGAAGGGGGCGTCGGAGGCGATGAGGTTGGAGCCGCCGCCGAGCACGAGCAGCGGCTCCCCCGCGGCATCCGCCGCGGAGACGGCGTCGATGACCTGCTGCTCGGTCGTCGCCTCGACGAGGGTGCGGATCTCGCCGCCGATCCGCAGGGTCGTGAGGTCGGCGAGCCTCATGCCTGCACCGGCAGCGCGATGACGGCGCGGGCGCGGCCCAGCACCGAGGTGCCCTCCGCGGTGACGGCGGTGAGGTCGATCCGGGCGGTGCCGGCCTCGGGGTCGACGGCCCCGACGGTCGCGGTCACCTCGAGCACGGCCTCGCCGGTGGCGGGGACGGGCACGGGCTTGGTGAAGCGGGTGGAGTACTCGCGCAGCAGCGAGGGGTCGCCGAGCTCCTCGAGCAGGCCGGTGATCGCGGTGCCCATGGTCAGCATGCCGTGGGCGATGACGCCGGGCAGGCCGGCGGCCTCCGCGACCGTGTCGTTGTAGTGGATCGGGTTGAAGTCGCCGGAGGCGCCCGCGTAGCGGACCAGGGTGTCGCGGCTGAGCCGGTGCTCGCGCCGGGCGAGGACCTGGCCCTTCTCGAGGGTGCTGAGGTCGAGGTCGTTCATCGCATCTCCAGGGGCGTGGGGCGGCCGGGGCCGCGGGAGGTCGGGGGTCCGGCGTCGGTGCCGGGGCGCTGCGGGGAGGAGGCGGACGGGCGCCGTGCGGCAGGTCGCCGCGAGGGGCCGTCGCCGCGGCGGGTCAGTCGCCGCGGACGACGAGCATGCTGCGCACGCTCGCGACGGGCGCGCCGGCCTCGTCGGTCATGTCCACCCTGGTGGTGACCATGGCGTGGCCGCCGGCGGCGCGCACGGACTCGACGGTGAGCGTCGGGACGAGCCGGTCCCCCGCGACGACGGGACGCTCGAGGGTGAACCCCTCCTCGCCGTGGACCACGCGCGTGAAGTCGATCCCCGAGGCCGGGTCCTCGATGTACTGCGCCTCGGTGGCCTGGGCGAGGGAGACCAGGAAGGTGGGCGGTGCGACGACGCCCGCGTGGCCGGCCGCGCGGGCCGCCTCGGGATCGAGGTGCAGCGGGGAGGTGGCGCCGGTGGCGCGCGCGAACTCGGCGATCTTCGCGCTCGAGACCTCGTGCACGGCCCCTGCGGGGTAGGTGCGACCGGCGAAGGACGGATCCGGGGTGGTGGTCATGTCTCTCCCAGGGTGCCCGGGCGGGTGATCCCCCGGGGCGATCGAAGGCGGTGGCACTGCGGAGCCGCAGGTCCGACGGCGGGCCCGCGGGCGTGGTGGCCTGCGGGCCGTGAGGACGGCGCGCCCATGGCGCACCTCCCCCAGGATGCACGAAGGCCACCCGGGTCGCCCCGAGTGGCCTGTCGTGTCGCGCTGGGGAGACCCGGTCAGCGGGTCTCGCGGTGCGCCGTCTGCTTGCCGCAGGTCGGGCAGAACTTCGAGAGCTCCAGCCGATCCGGGGTGTTGCGACGGTTCTTCTTGGTGATGTAGTTGCGGGCCTTGCACTCGGTGCAGGCCATCGTGATCTTGGGACGCACGTCAGAGCTCTTGCTCGCCACGACTCGCCTCTTTCGTTCCGAGAAGCGCGCTCGCCCGCGCGCCTGACTGGGTCCCCTCGCGGGGAGATGAATCTTATCGCCGGTAGGACCGGTGCGGTACCGAGGGCGGGGATCGAACCCGCGACCTCACGATTATGAGTCGTGCGCTCTAACCGTCTGAGCTACCCCGGCGTGATCGATGCGACGGCCCGATCTCGAGACGAGACCGGGCCGGCATCCATCAGAGCCCTGAAAGGGAATCGAACCCTTGACCTTCTCCTTACCATGGAGATGCTCTGCCGACTGAGCTATCAGGGCAACCCGGTGAACACTACACAATCCCTGCTCGGAGAGCAATTCTCGCGGTGTTCCCGGTGCTTCGGATCACAAGGACCCTCCGCGGTGGCAGGTGAGGGATTCGAACCCCCGTAGGCAATGCCAGCTGATTTACAGTCAGCCCCCTTTGGCCACTCGGGTAACCTGCCGGGTTGGCCTCCCCCGTCGTCCTCCACCCCTGGGAACCAGGTGCGAGGGCCGCCGGAAGCGGACTCGAAAAGCATAGCGGGGTGGGCGACGGTGCGCGAACCCGGGAGGCCGCTTCACCGCATGACCATGGTCACAGGGCGCCTGACCTGCAGTTTCGATGCCTCAGGTGGGTTCGGTGCCCGCTCGGCAGCGGGCCATGGGGATCAACGGGCCGCCACCGGCAGCCCGCCCGACGCGTCCCGCACCGCCCCGGCACGACTCTCGGGGCGCCTCTTGCTCCGGCGCACAGGGCCACGGTCCCTCCCGGCGCAGCGCCGGGATCGGGCATCATCGGGGGATCGTGCATCATGCAGGGGCAGGGAACCCCCGAGGAAGGAAGGCACCCCATGGCCGATTCATCGTTCGACATCGTCAGCCAGCTCGACCGCCAGGAGGTCGACAACGCCGTCAACCAGGCGGTGAAGGAGGTGGGCCAGCGCTACGACTTCCGCGGCACCGGCGCCTCGCTCACCCTCAGCGGGGACGAGATCGTCATGACCGCGAACGCCGAGGAGCGCGTGCTGGCCGTCCGCGACGTCCTGCAGACCAAGCTCCTGCGCCGCGGCATCTCCCTCAAGGCCATCGAGGTGGGCGAGCCCAAGCAGTCCGGCAAGGAGGTGCGTCTCGCGGCCGCCCTCAAGGAGGGCATCAGCACCGAGGACGCCAAGAAGATCTCCAAGATCATCCGCGACGAGGGCCCCAAGGGTGTGAAGGCCCAGATCCAGGGCGACGAGCTGCGGGTCTCCTCCAAGAGCCGCGACGACCTCCAGGGCGTCATCGCCCTGCTCAAGGGCAAGGACCTCGAGGTCGCGCTGCAGTTCATCAACTACCGCTGATCGCCCGCGAGCCCTCAGCACGTCGAGGAGCCCCGATCCCCTCCCCTGCACGGGGTGGGATCGGGGCTCCTGTGCTCTCCCGGCGGGGCCGGGAGGGACCTCAGTTGCTGTTCGAGGTCGTGTCCTGCTCCTCGGCATGCTGGTTCAGCTCATCCGACTTCGCCTTGCACGCCTCGACCACGCTGTTCACCGGACCGGACACAAAACCGTTCCAGTCATCCACATACGTGTCGTAATCCGGACCGACCCACTCCACACCGTTGACCACACCGGTCACCGCATCGATCGCATCCAGGATCTGGCTGCCCGCCTCATTGATCGCGGTCGCGACCTCGCGACCCTCCTCCGGGTTCATTCCCTTGAAAGCCATGACAATCCCCTCGCTCTAGAAAAAACTGATCTCGACGACTATGAGAAGCTGACGCACCCGCCGATCAGGCGGACGCCTCCCGCTGCTCGGAAGCATTCTTCGACGCCCGCTCCGACAGATCCTGCGCCTGCTGCACCAGCTGCTGCACCGCCTGACCCACCGTCGACTCGAACTCCGACACGTACCGGTCACGATCCTCACCGGTCCAGTCGATCTCCTGCACACGCGCCAGCACCCGCTGGTACGCCTCATTCGCCTGATCAGCCGCATCGGTGATCTGCGTGGCCATCTGATCGACAGCCTCCGGGTTCATACCCTTCTTCATGGCGTTCCTCCTCGTCGTGTCTTCCCTGGTCCACCCATGGTCCGGATCTCCGCGGCCGCCGTGGCCGCCTCCTCGATCCCTGACCTCCAGGTGATGACTCCACACTAGGCGGCCCTGCACGACCTGGCGATGGGGACAACTCCCCATCCCCCTCCCCATACCGCCTGTTGACCATCACCACAGGTCAGAGGTGAGATCGCGCTCGCGGCCCGCACGGAGCCGTTGTGGATGACGGCCGGCTCGGGCCGCTCGTCCCGGTCGCCGCTCGCCCCGCTCCCCGCCGGCGCCGGCCCCGGCTGCGGACGGCGAAGGACCCCGCACCGCTCCCCTGCGGGGGACGGGACGGGGTCCTGCGGCGGCGCGGACGACTCCGCGGCCGGACGGCCTCAGTTGCTGTTCGAGGTCGTGTCCTGCTCCTCGGCATGCTGGTTCAGCTCATCCGACTTCGCCTTGCACGCCTCGACCACGCTGTTCACCGGACCGGACACAAAACCGTTCCAGTCATCCACATACGTGTCGTAATCCGGACCGACCCACTCCACACCGTTGACCACACCGGTCACCGCATCGATCGCATCCAGGATCTGGCTGCCCGCCTCATTGATCGCGGTCGCGACCTCGCGACCCTCCTCCGGGTTCATTCCCTTGAAAGCCATGACAATCCCCTCGCTCTAGAAAAAACTGATCTCGACGACTATGAGAAGCTGACGCACCCGCCGATCAGGCGGACGCCTCCCGCTGCTCGGAAGCATTCTTCGACGCCCGCTCCGACAGATCCTGCGCCTGCTGCACCAGCTGCTGCACCGCCTGACCCACCGTCGACTCGAACTCCGACACGTACCGGTCACGATCCTCACCGGTCCAGTCGAACTCCTGCACACGCGCCAGCACCCGCTGGTACGCCTCATTCGCCTGATCAGCCGCATCGGTGATCTGCGTGGCCATCTGATCGACAGCCTCCGGGTTCATACCCTTCTTCATGGTCCTCATCCCCTCATCCGGTGTTCCCTGGGCTCTCCCCGGGTGACCTCCGCGGCCTCCGTGGCCGCCTCCTCGATCTCCCGGGCTGATGCCTCCACGCTATGTCGGGCACCGGTGGCGGGTCGATGGGGAGAACTCCCCGTGGAGCACTCCCCGCTCGGGGACGCCCCGGTGGGCGCGAGGGGGTGGGTCAGTCGGTCTCGATGCGCAGCGAGTCCTGGATGCCGCGCACGATCTCGATCTCGTCGTCGGCGCCGTCCGCCCCGCAGCTGCCGACGATCTCCACGACGTCGGTCGCGCTCTCCCCGCGCGGGACCACCGTGTACCGGGCGGCCTGCACCACGGTGGGCCGGCCGGGCTGGGTATAGCCGTACTCGCTCGCGATCCACTCGCGGTCGCCCACCTCGATCCGGCCCGTGCCGAGCTCCTCGAGCTCGGGGAGGGCGGCCTTGCGGCGCGTGAGCGACTCGCCGGCCTGGTCGAGCGTGAACTCGGGTCCGAAGCGCTGCACGGTGACCACCACGTTGGCGCGGAAGCGACCCTCGACGCGCGGCTGGGCGACGGCGAGCTGGACACCCGCGACCGTGAGCGCCTCCCAGTCCTCGGGCACGCCCGCGCTGATCCGCGGCGGCCCGGGGAAGTCGGCGCTCGGGTACGTGATGCTCTTGACCATGCTGTCCGCTCCGTTCGTCCCACCCGTGACCGCGCCCAAGATACCAGCGCGCAGGAGGCCCGGACGGGTGTTCCGTCCGGGCCTCCTGTCCCCCGTCTCCAGGGGTCACCGCGTCCCTCCGGTCAGGAGGAGGTGGCCTCCTGCTCGGCGGCGTTGGAGTCGGCCGTCTGCCCCAGCTCCTCGACGGCCTTCATGACCTGCTGCAGCGCGGGGACCATCTCCCCGGACCATTCGCCGCGGAAGCGGTCCGCATCCGGACCCGTCCAGTCGACCTCCTCCAGCCCGGAGGTCAGCTCCTGCTCGATGCGGGTGATCTCCTCCGCCGCATCGCGCAGCTGGTTCGCCATCCGGCGGACCTCTTCGACGTTCATGCCCTGCGTGGCGTTCACGGGACCCTCTCCCCTCACTCGGTGTGCTCTGCTGATCGGACCGGCGCCCGCGCCCCTGCTCTCGGGGCTCCGGCACCTGCGTCCTGGTCGACGTCCTCACTGTAGGTCGACCTCCCGGATCCGACGATGGGGAGGAGTCCCCATGTGGACGACCGGTCCTCCCCAGCGCGGCGGGAGCGCCGACGTGCGACCGGATCAGTCGATCGTGCGCTGGGCGACCTGCAGCTTGGTCGCGCGGCCGCCGGCGACGAGGAACCCTCGGCCTGTCGGGAAGTCCGCGCGCCGGATCCTGCCCAGGCTCGTCCCCAGCAGTGAGTCGCCCTCCATCTCCCCCGGCTGCAGCAGCAGGCCGCGGCGACCGGACTTGAAGGGCTGGGCGAGCACGTAGGCCTGCGACCACGAGGCGGACTCGTTCTCGCCCACCACGAACTGGCCCTCGCGGGTGGAGGCGCGGATCAGCTTGTCGAGGTCGTTCTCGACGCCCGTCCCGGTGAAGTCGGTGACGCCGTCGATGAACAGCGCCAGACGCCCCTCCCCCACGGTCCCGGACTCCACGGTGCCGCGCAGCTGGGCGGCGAGCTCCTTGACCGTCTCCGGGTCCGAGGCCTCCACGTCCCAGACGTCGAGCCCCGTGAGCGGGGTCCGTCGTGCGGAGAAGCGCACGAGCCGCATCGGCTGCTCGAGCGCCTTCAGCCCGGTGGCGATCGTGAGCATCGCGGTGGTGCGACCCGAGCCCATCGGGCCCGTGACCATGAACGCGCCGCGCGGCTCGAAGGTGACCTCGGCGAGGGTCTCGTCGCCCACGCCCAGCACGGGACGACCGCCGACGACCGGCCGCAGCGAGGACAGCTCGACCCGCTCCGGCAGACGCTCCACGGCGGGGGCCTCCGGCACGCCGGCCCGGCGCATCGCCCGCGCGAGCTTCGTGACCTCGCGGGACTGGATCGCGACGTTCGCGTCGCCGCCGTGGACGGCGACCTGCATCTCGTGGCCCTCGAGGATCGCGCGGCCGGGGGGCGAGGAGCCGTCGAGCACGTCCTTCGGCTCGCCGAAGCCCGCGTAGTCGTCCACCCCGGTCATGCGGTGGATGAGGCGGCGCTGGATCGAGGAGCCCAGCGAGGTGGGGATCGCGTTGGGGCGGTCGCCGGTGACGATCACGTGCACGCCCACCTGGCGCCCGTCGGTCGCGATCTGCACGAACGTCGTGAACCACTTCGTGAGGTTCGAGTAGTCGTAGGCCTCCCGGAACGCCGCCATGCCGTCCACGAGCAGTAGGATGCGCGGCTCCTCCGGCTTCCCGGCGAGCTCGCGGTACTCGGAGATCGAGCCGGCGCGGAACCGCGCGAAGTCGCGGGCGCGCTCGTCGACCAGCCCGCGCAGCGTGCGCAGCAGGCGGATGACCCGCTCCTCGTCGTCCCCGGGGACGATCGAGCCCACGTGCGGGAGCTCCTCGAGCATCGACAGGCCCGAGGCGCCGAAGTCCAGGCCGTACACGTGCACGGGGCCGCCGCGCACCGTCGAGGCGGCGGAGATCGCGAGGGTGCGCAGGGTCGTGGACTTGCCGGAGCCGCCCGTGCCGTAGATGGCCATGTTGCCGTCGCGGTCGGGGAAGTAGGAGATCGTGGGCTGCGCCTGCTGCTCCGGGACGTCCATGACGCCCAGCAGCAGCTCCTCGTCGCTGCGCCGGGTGGGCAGGCGGGAGAGGTCGTAGGCGTCCGCGAGCTCGGAGAGCCACGGCTTGCGCGGTGCCGGCACGCCGGCCTGCTCCGCGGCGCCGATGATCGTGTGCACGACCCGGCTGATGTCGTTGGGGCCCGGGTCCTTGACCTCCTTCACGGGCGGGGCCGGGATGTCCCAGGCCTCCCCCGTGCCGAAGTCACGCTCGACGATGTCGATGCGGGCCCGCTCGGGCTCCTCGGTCGTCCAGCCTCCCGCGTAACCGGTCTGGAAGGTCGCGATGCGGCCCGGACCGGTCTTCGCGGCGGCGCGGCCCGGGATCCCCGGATCGAAGTGGGCGGCCATCTTGTCGCCCAGGATGTCCTGGGAATCCGCCTCGTCGGCCATGCGCAGGGCGATGCGGAGGTTCGTGTTCGCGCGCAGGTTGTCCTTGATGACACCGGCCGGTCGCTGGGTGGCGAGGATCAGGTGGAGCCCCAGGGAGCGGCCGCGCGCGGCGACGTCGACCACGCCGTCCACGAACTCGGGGATCTCCTTGGCCAGCGCCGCGAACTCGTCGACGATGATGATGAGGCTCGGCGGGGTCTCGGGGTCGCCGGTGCGCTCGAGCGAGACGAGGTCCTTCGCCTTCTTGCGGTTCAGCAGGTGCTCGCGATGGTGCAGCTCCGCCCGCAGGGAGGTGAGCGCGCGGCGCACGAGGTGCGGGGAGAGGTCGGTGACCAGGCCCACCGCATGGGGAAGGGTGATGCAGTCCGCGAAGGCCGCGCCGCCCTTGTAGTCCACGAAGAGGAAGGTCACGCGGTCCGGGCTGTGGGCGGTGGCCATGCCCATCACCCAGGCCTGCAGGAACTCGGACTTGCCGGCGCCGGTGGTGCCGCCCACGAGGGCGTGCGGGCCGTTGGTGCGCAGGTCCAGGTGGAAGGCGTCCTGGCCGTTGTGGCCGATCAGCCCGCGCAGGTTCGCGTCGTGCTTGCGGCGCACCGGCTCGGAGCCGTCCCGCGGGGTGAGGGAGTTGTTCTCCTTCCACCGCTCGATGATGTGGCCCGGGTCCTCGGCGAGCGCCATGCCGCCGAGCTTGAGGTAGGAGATCGCGCGCGGGAGGTCGGAGTCGTCGTCCACCGGCACGCCCGCGTCGACCACGGGCGAGAGGTGGCGGGCCACCCCGGCGGCGACGTCGACCGCGACGGTCTCGACGGTCACGGGGTAGTACCGCTCCCCGAGCCGCACGTGGCCCGCGCTCGCGCCCTCCACGGCCTCGTCGACCGAGACGTAGGTGCGGCATGCCGCGGGCAGCGCGGCGACGTTCGCGGCGGACCACAGCACGTGCACGCCGACGTCGGGCCCCTTCTCCGCGAGGCGCACGAGGCGGGCGCGGTCGACGGGCGCGTCGTCCTCGATGACCACGAGCAGCAGCGGGGCGACCGGCTCCGGCGGGATCGGCGGCTCCGACGTGACGTCCGTGGTCTGCGGGGTGCGCAGCTGGGCCGGGGCGCCCTGGCCCCGCTGCTCGATGAGCTCCTCGATGCGGGAGAGCAGGGCGGTGCCGCGGCCGGGGCTGTCGGCGAGGTGGTCGCCGGGCAGCGGGGAGTGGGGGCTCGAGGTGTGCGGGAGCCACTTCAGCCACTGCCAGCGGTCGCGGCTGGTGCGCGAGGTGATCGCGGCGATCGCGAGATCCGCCGGCGAGTGCAGCGCGAACAGCTGGGTGACGAGCCCGCGGGCCACGCCGTCCGCCTCCTCGCCTCCGCCGGCGACGCCGATGCTGCCGGCGGAGCGGAGGTCCGCGACGATCGGCACGCCCGCGATCAGGCGGTACTTCTCGTGCATGTCGTCGAGCATGTCGTAGTACTTCGGGATCGCGTCGTTCTCCCCCGGCATCTCGATGCCCACGCGCGACTCGGCGACCCCGAGGCCCAGGCGCACGGTGCCGAAGGCGTTGTGCTCGGTGCGGTGGGTCCACAGCAGGCGGCCCAGGCGGAACGCCGCGTCGACGGTGTCCGCGGCGGAGGGGGTCTCCACCAGCCGCACCGCCCGCTCGAGGTCCTGGGCGGCGGTGACGCGGCGCTTGAGCGAGGCGAGCCCCTCCTCGAAGTTCTCGATCTGCCGCTCGAGCTGCTTCTTCTGCTGCCACTTGCGGTTGAGGTAGCCCGCGGTGGCCATGAGCGGCATCATCACCACGAACATGAGCGAGAAGGGGCTGCGGGTCAGGGAGAACATGAAGGCGCCCATGAACACGGGCGCGAACATCATGAAGATCGGGAAGAACTGCGGGGCGGTCTCCTTGGGCGGGGTGGGCGCCTTGAGCGGCCGATAGGGGAAGCGCGGCACCACCCGCGGGGAGCGGTTGAACTCGACGACCGGGCTGCTCGGGGCCGCGCCGCCCAGCCGGTGCAGGGTGATCACGGAGAAGGTCGTCCCGCCGATGAGGACGGTGTCCGCGGGGCCGATGACGGCGCGCTGGACCTGCTCGCCGCCGATCACCACGCCGTTCGAGGAGTGGAGGTCCACGACCTCGATCGTGTCGGAGACGTTGATGCGGGCGTGCCGCTTGGAGAGCATCGGATCGGCGATGCGGATGTCGAGGTCGCCCTCGCGCCCCACGACGCTCGATCCGCTGGGCAGCGGGAACTCGCGGCCCGCCTCCGGCCCGGAGAGGACCCGCAGCAGGGCGACGGCCGCTCCGCGGGACTCCGCCCGGGTCTCGAAGTCCTCGGAGGAGCGGGCGATGGAGACGACGCTCCCGGAGCGCAGGCCCGCCTGGATGAGGTCCGCGCCGCGGTCCAGGGAGCGCACGCCGCTCGCGCCGGGGCCCGCGCCGGGGTCCTGGACCTGGAGGGTCAGCCCCTCGGGCGGCTCGACCTCGTCGCGGAGGGGATCGGCGAGGTACAGCGCGTTGGCGACGTCGGCGACCGAGGCGGTCGCGTCGGCGGTCACCTCGAGGTCGGTGAGCCGGTCCTCGGGACGGCGCAGCGTCAGCTTGATGCGCATGGTGGTGCGGGTCCTCCCCCTGGGGCGGGCTCAGACCCGCCGTCGTCGGCGACCGGGGATGCCGGCCGCCCGGTCGATCAGTCCTCGTCGGGCTGCTGCGCCTGGTCGAGCAGCGGCAGGTCCTCCGCCGTCACGAGCCGCGACATGACGGCGTGCTCGACGAGACGGGCCCGACGGTTGCTCGCGAGCTTCCCGGGGCCGCCGCGCAGACCGCGCACGCCCATCCGGTCGAGCTTGTCGCACACGTTGTCGAGCTTGCGGTTGAACTTCGTGAGCTGCCACCCGAGCCGCTCCGCGGCCTGGGCGGAGGTCGGCACGGTGCTCATGCCGCTGCCCTCGCGGGCGAGCATCTGCTCGGAGAGCGCGAGGATGAGCAGCTTCTGGCTCGCCGTGAGCTGCACGGCGCCCACCGTCGTCTCCCCCACCGGGTCGTCCGGGCCGGCGATCCGCTCGAAGGAGGGCGACTCGGTGTGGATGGAGAGGTCGTAGGTGGTCGGTCCCGCGGTGAACACGACCTTGGTCTCGTCGAAGACGAGCGGGATGCGGGCGCCCGGGGCGAGCCAGGCCTGCATCGCTCCGCCGGGGTCGGTGATCGTCGCGGAGAGCCGCGAGCCGATGTTGACGAGCCACCACAGCGTGTCCACCTGCACGATCGACAGGAAGCGCCGGTGCAGGAACGGGTTGTCGTCGTCGACGCTGAGATCCGCGTCCCGGCCGATCGTCAGCTCCTCGCCGTCGGCGACCGTGAACCATTCGCCGCAGAACTCCACGGAGATCGAGGACGTCATCGGCGTCCCTCCTCGTGCTCGTGCCCCCGTCGGGGGCTGCTGTCGTCGGTCATCCTGCCCGTGCCGGTCATCCGTCGTCCTCGAGGCAGGCCTCGACGATCCCGCTCGACTGCCCGTCCGGGGAGACGGTCTGCACCTCGAGGCAGCGATCCTTCAGGTTCGGCGGCATGTCGCGCACCTCGGAGCTGCGCCCGTGCTGCTCGGTCCACTGGCCGAACTTCTCGTAGTTGTCCGGCATGTCCTTCCACCGGACGCGGAAGAAGTCGTCCTCCGTGTAGCCCTCGGGGACGCCCCAGGTGACCTTGGCCCTCCCGGTGGCGCCCTCGGCCTCCTCGGTGATGACGACGACCTTCGGGTCGACGGGCTCGCCCGGGGCCTCCGCCCCGCCCGTGGGCACGTTGACCGGCGAGGTCGCGGTGACCGGCTCCGGCTCGACGACCAGGGCGCGCACGCCGATCGTGGTGCCGACGCCGAGGAGGACGACGAGCACCGCGGCGAGCACGATCCAAGGCCAGGTCCGGGTGGTCCGCTCGGGTGCCGCGCCGCCGGCGGCGGTCGCCGCGAGCGGGGTCGCGCCGAGGGGGGCCGCGCCGGCCGGTCGCAGGACGGTGGACTCCCCTCCCGGCTCCGCGGCGGAGGCCGCGGAGTGCGCCGACGCGCCCGAGCCGGGCGAGCCGTGACGGGGGCCGGACAGCGCCGGCGCGACCCCGGCGAAGCGGTCGAGGCGACGGGAGGACTCCTCGGGGTCCACGGTCGAGACGCGCCGGATGCGTGTGTGCGCCTCGAGCTCGTCGTCCTGGCCCTGCTCCTCGGGGGCGGGTCCCCGCTCGTCGAGCACGTCCATCTGCGTGACCGGCAGGGAGAGCCCCAGCTCGACCTGCTGGAGCGCGCGGCCCAGGTCGAGGGCGCTCGGGTAGCGGGCCTGCGGATCCTTCGCCATGGCGACGGCGAGCACCCGCCCCAGCTCGGGCGGGACGTCGGGCCGGTCCAGCGGCAGCAGAGGCTCCGAGCTGATCCGCTGGATGAGGTCGGTGGCGGAGTTGCGCTGACCGCGACGCTCGAACGGGGTCGCGGAGGCGAGCAGGGAGTAGATCGTCGCGGCGAGGGAGAACACGTCGCTGCGGACGTCCGCCCGCGGCGGGTCGGTGAAGAACTCGGGCGGCGACCACGGGATCGACAGGCCCTGGCTGTCCTCGATGTCCTGGCCGCCGGTCGTCGCGATGGAGATGCCGAAGTCCGTCAGCGCCGGCCGATTGTAGTCGGTGACGAGGATGTTCGCGGGCTTGATGTCGCGGTGCAGGATCCCCGCGCGGTGCGCGGTCTCCACCGCGCCGGCGATCTGCACCCCCACCCGCAGGGCCTCCGCGACGGTGATCCGCTCGCGCCGGAAGCGCACGCCGTAGTTGGGGCGCGAGCAGTACTCCATGACGATGTAGGGCCGGTGGTCGGCGGAGACCTCGGCGGCGTAGATCGCGACGATCGAGGGGTGCGTGGAGAGGGAGGCCATGACGTTGGCCTCGCCCTCGAACTGGCGGGCGACGCTCTCGTCGAGCACGGTCGACAGCAGCACCTTGATCGCGACGCGTCGCTGCGGGCGCTGCTGGCGGTAGAGGAAGACGTCGGCGAAGCCGCCCGAGCCCAGCACGGTCTCGTAGGAGTAGCCGGCGAGCTCCGGCGGGGCCTGGGGCGGGCGTGCCATCACCGGACCCCCAGGTAGCGCAGCAGCACGCCGTCGCCGAGGTCGAGGACGTCCTCGTGGCCCAGCCCGACGCCCTCGCGGGGGCGCAGGCGCACCGGGTCCGCGCCGGGTCGGTGCAGGGTCGTGCCGTTGGTGGTGCCGAGGTCCGTGGCCAGGACGTGCCACCCCTCGAGCCGCAGCTCGAGATGGGAGCGGGAGACGTCCTGCTGCGGGCTCGGGACGGTGATCAGCTGGGGCATGTCGGCGACGCTCACGCGGGAGGCGCGGGGGCGACGGCCGATGATCGCGCTGCGGTCCAGGACGAACCCGCCGCCGGTCGAGATCATGACCTGCCCCAGAGCGGGACGGGTGACGGGCCGCACCGGGCCCTGGAGCGGGAGCCGGCACACGGCGCAGGCGGCGCGCTCGGGGGCGTTGGCATGGCCGTGGGGGCAGACGAGACCGGGGAGGGTCACCTCGTGGGTGACCGCGTCGGGCCGGGAGCTCGACGTGGCCGACGCCGGGGCGGCGGTCGGTCCGGCCTGGGGGCCGGGAGCGGGCACCGCCGGGGTCGCCGGCGCCGCTGGGGCCGTGCGTCGCTGCGGCGGGGCCGTGGGTCGCTGAGGCGGGGCGGTGGGTCGCTGCCGCGGCGGGGCGGCCGGCGATCCCGGCGCGCCGGCGGGGGCCGACGGCGCGGGCATGTGGACCTGCGGATAGGCGGGGGCGGCGACGGGCGGGGTCGCCGCGCGCTGCGCCGCGGTCTGCGCGATCTCCGGTGCCGTGCGCCCGACCCCGGGCACCCAGTCGATGAAGTCCGAGCCCGTGTGCTCGGGAACGGGCGCCGGGCTCGGGGCGGCGAGGCTCGGCGACGGTGCGGGCTGCGCCGACGGGGCGCTCCCCGGTGACGCGGCGTCCGCATGCCCCGCGTCGGGGACGTCGGCGCCGGGGCGCTCCGGCGCGTCCGGCTCCTCCTCGTGCTCCTCGGCCTCCTCGCGGCGACGGACCGCGGCGTCCTCGATCCTGCGGAAGACCGTCTTCCCGAAGAGGTCGTCGTAGGTGAGGGAGGTGTCGAGATCCGGCGGGAGCTCCCGGCGGGAGCCGGCTCGCGCCCCGGAGTGCTCGGGGACCGGTGAGGCGGCGCGGTGGGCCGGCTGCGATCGGGCGGGGGCCGGAGCGGGGGTCGCCGCAGGCGCGGGCGTCGCCGCGGATGCGGGCGTCGCCGCCGGTGCGCGTGTCGATGAGGCAGCGGGCGTCGCTGCGGGTCCCGGGGTCACGGGCCGCGGCTCCGCGGGAGCGGCCTCCGTGACCGGCACCTGGGTCTGCTCGTCCGGGAGGTCGATCCGGTCCTCCGCCGGCTCGATCCGGGTCGCCCCGGGGTCCTCCGGCGCGACCGGCGACGACGCGGTGGCCGGCGCCGGCGGGGCCGCGGGACGGCGTCGGTCGAAGAGCGAGGTGCTCACGAGCCGGCGCCGGGGCGCGGGCTGCTCGGCCTGGCCCTGCACGGTCGGCTGCTGCGCGACGGCCCGCTGCTCCGCCGACGGTGACGAGGACACGTCCTCCGTCGGGGCTGGCGCGGCTGCGGGGGCCGGAGAGGGTGTCGGGGCGGCGGCCGGCGTCGACTCCGACGGCTCCACGACGGGGGTGGGGGCCTCGGCCTCGGCGTTCTCCGCCACTGGGGTCTCGGGGACAGAGGTCCCGGCCGCCGGGGTCTCGGGCGCGGACGCGGGCGCCGCTGCCGGGGTGGGCGCGGACGCCGACCTCTCGGCTGCCGGGGCCACGGGCTCCGGGGCTGCGGCCGGGGTCGCCGGGGGCGTCGTGGCGGGAGCCGGCGCCTCGCCGCCGAACAGCCCGTCGAACACGCTGGGGCCGCGCGGCGCCTCGGGCTCGGTCCGCGAGGCCCGCGAGGAGGAGCCGCCGCGTCCGGCGATCGAGGGAGGCATCTCCCCCGGCTTGCGGGTGGCCGCGGCAGGCTTCCTGACGGGGGTCGAGGAGCTCGAGGACGCTGCGGGCCGAGCGGGCGCCGGGGCCGCGGCACGCTTCGCCTTCGCCTCCTCGGACTCGATCGAGCGGCCGTCCTTCTCGACCTGCGCGGCGAGGCGGGCCCGACGCTCCTCCGGGAGCGCGGCGGGGTCCACGAGCATGTGCACGAAGCCCTTGGTGCGCATGACCCCGGTCCCGATCCGCAGGCCGCCCGTCGGCTCCTCGGGAGGGAGGTCGCCGAAGGCGATCCGCTCGAGGCCCTCGGCGCTCGCGCTGCGCAGCTCGCCGTCGGCACCCTCGAGCTGCCGTGCGCCGTCGGCGTCATGCAGCGAGAGCAGGGTCCGACCCTTCACGCCCAGCTGCGCGGAGCTCCCGCTGACGAGGGCGAAGAGGATCGCCGGGATCTTCTCCGGCCCCTCGAGGCCCGCGAGCTCCGCGGTCCGGGGCAGCAGGGAGTCGCCGTCGACCGCGTCCTCGCCGAGGACGCTCCACGCGGCCTCGATGACCTCCTTGCGGGTGCCCGGCACGAGGACGATCCAGCCGCGTTCGCGCACGACGAGCGTCGCCGGCCCGTTCTGCACCCAGATGCCGGCGCCGAGCAGCGGCGCGGGGCCGTCCCCGGTGCCCGTGCTCGCCGCTCCTTCGCCCCCGGATCCGTTCATCGTCCCTCGCCGGCCTCGCGCTCGAGACCGCGGGGCAGCGTGTCCTCGTCGATCTCGTGCTCGTCGGTGTCCTCCCCGGGGAGGTCCGCCGTGGACTCCGGGGGCAGCGACAGGCCCAGGATCTCCACGGCCTCGACGATCACGACGCTCACGTTGTCGCGGCCGCCGGCGTCCAGCGCGAGCTGGACGAGGTCCTCACCGATCGTCCGCACGTCCCGCGGGCTGCGCAGGGCGCGCTCGATCGACGCGTCCTCGACCTCGTTGGTCAGGCCGTCGGAGCAGATGAGCATGCGATCGCCGACCTCCGCCGGGATCAGCCAGTAGTCGGGCTCGGAGTCCGGGCCGGCGCCCAGCGCGCGCGTGACCATGTGCCGGTACGGATGGACCTCCGCCTCCGCCGCGGTGAGGTCGCCGCGGTCCATGAGCTCCTGGACGACGGAGTGGTCCACGCTGACCTGTTCGAAGATCTCTCCCGAGAGGCGGTACACGCGGGAGTCGCCGAGGTTCAGCACCACCCAGTAGCCCACGCCGTCCAGGACCATCGACGCGACGAGGGCGACGGTGGTCCCGGCGCCCTGCTGCGCCTCGCCGGTGAGGGCCGCGATGCGGTCCCCGGCGGAGGTCAGCGCGTCGCCGAGCTGCTCGACGCTCACGTTCTCCTGCAGCGTGAGGCGCTCGAACTCCTCGACGGTGATCGCGCTCGCGACCTCGCCGGCGTTGTGCCCGCCCATGCCGTCCGCGACCAGGTAGATCGGCGGGTGGGCGAGCATGCTGTCCTCGTTCGTGGCGCGCACGTGCCCCACGTGCGTGGTCGCCGAGGAGACCACGCGGATGGTGCCCTGCGCGTCCGGGTCCGAGAGGGAGCGGTCGATCACTGCTCCCTCTCCACGGTGAGCCAGCGGTCGCCGATGCCCACGCGCGCCCCCGCGGGAACCTCGGTGGCGGTGTGCGGGACGAGCGCCTCGCGCGTGCCGTCCTGGAGGAGGATCGCGGAGCCGTTGGTCGAGCCGAGGTCCGTGACGGTGACGCCCTCCGCCGTCGGCTCCACCCGCAGGTGGGTCTTGGAGATCGAGCGCGTGGGGTCCGGCAGCACCACGCCCGCCTCGCCCTCCTCGGCACTCGGGTTGCGGCCCAGGACTGTCGTGCGGTCGAGCCGGTGCTCGGTGCCGTCGTCGACGGTGAGCAGGGCGCGGTGCACGGGCGGCAGGGAGACGGCGGAGATGCGGGTCGCCTCGAGGTCACCGAGGTCCTCGCCGACCGGGGCGGTCATGCGGGTCTGCTCGTCGACCTCGTCGGCGCCGACGGCGGGCTCCGCCTCGGCGGGGCCGTCGGCCGCGGGCTGCGCGGCCCAGGCGTCGCCCGTGATGTCGCCGGACTGCTCCGGGACCGGCGCGGGGGCGAAGGACTCCTGGGGCGGGGGCGCGTACCCGGCGGCGGGCGGGGCCGGCGGAGCGGACGAGAAGGGCTGAGCCGGTTGAGGCGGCTGGACCGGCTGCGACGGCTGGACCGGCGGGGCGGGCTGCACGGGCTCGGCCGGCGCGGCGGGCTGCTCCGCCGAGGGCGGCGGCCCCCAGGAGGGAGCCGGCTGCTCCGGCTGCGCGGGGGCCGACGGCGCGGACGGGGCCCAGGACTCGTGACCGGCACCGGAGGACGCGGAGCTCACCGGCGGCTGATCCACGGGTGCCGAGGCCGCGGGAGCAGGGGGACCCCACTGCTCCGCGGGCGCGGCCGAGGGGCCGCTCGACGGGGCCGCCTCCGGCGCGGGAGCCGCGGGGGACGACGGCGGCGACCACGGGGCGTCCGCGGGTGCCGGCGCCCCGGCGGGCTGCGCGGACGGCGCCGACGGGACGCCGCCCGACCATGCGGCACCGGGCGCGGCCAGCAGGTTGTCATGGGCGTCGACGGCGACGGAGGGCGCACCGAGGTACTCCTCGTCGCTGCGACGCTCGAAGTCGTCGGCGCGGGGACGCAGAGGATCGCGGCCCGCCTTCACGTCGACCACGACCGAGTCCACCACACGGTCGTGGAAGCCGCGCAGGGTGCCGCGCGGGTCCAGGAAGATCGACAGCGCGAAGAGCAGCGGGAACAGGCGGTACAGGACCGCGCGGCCCAGGGAGCGCACGAACCCGAGGCGGCCGCCCTCCGTGACCCGCGCCGTGCGCAGGCCGAGGGCGAGCTTGCCGGGGGTGAAGCCCTTCGCCCCGTGCAGCCAGATGATCACCACGGCATAGGCGACGGGCAGGGCGACGCCGATCCCGGTGAGCACCGCGGCGAGGGTGCCGGGCGACTCCTGGGTCGCGATCAGGACGATGCCGATGATCAGCGGCACGAGGACGACGCCGTGGATCACGCCGTCGACGATCGCGGCGAGCAGGCGCTTGGCGGCGGGTGCGGGCACGCAGCCGTCCAGCGGGGGCTCGAGAGCGGCAGGGCCGCCCTCCCCCGGGGTGGCGGAGGCGGGTGCGGGAGCGGGGGAACCGTAGACGGGCGAGGCGCCGGGGTCCCCGCCGGGCTGCGTTCCGGGCTGTGTGACCATCCGCCGATCGTACTGGTCCGCACCCCGCAGCGTCGTGGCCCCGGGCTCACGCGGAGCGAGGTCCTCGCGGGAGAGCAGCTGGATCCCCTCCTCCTCCGCGGGGCCGGACTCCTCCTGACCGAGGTCACGGGAACGGGCGCGCGGGGACTGCGACCAGGCATCGGGTGCGTCCGTGGCGCGGCGCTCGTACGGGGAGGCCTGATAGCGGGCGCCGCACTCGCCGCACACGGCGGCCCCCTCCGGGAGCAGGGCACCGCAGGTGCTGCAGTATCGGGTCTGGTTCATCGTCGATCGCCCTTCCTCGGCGCTCTCGGGATCCGCCCGGCGAGGCGGGAGAGGAATCCTCGCACCGCCGGGAGCAGGTTCTGGGGTGCCAGCGCGCCGCCGCCGGCGGCGGGACGGGAGCCGGGGGCGGCCCGGCGACGTCGGAGCTCGGCCCCGCGGCGGTCCGCGGCGGCACGGGCACGGACCCGGGCCCGCTCGGAGCGGCGCTCGAGGGCTGTCTCCCGCGGACCGCGCCGGAACGAGCGCAGCGAGAACAGCGCACGGAGACGGCGACGCCGCGGGGCCGCCGCGACGAGCGCGCGCCGGGTCCCCTGGACGTCGTCCCAGTAGGCGTCGACCACGGCGGCGGGGACGTCGTCCGGACCGAAGACCACGCGGTCCGCGGTCGCCGCGAGCGCCCTCGCACCGACCCCGGTCCCCATGGCCCCGGGACCTGCCGCCCCTGCGGGCATCGCCGCCCCGTCGAGGGACGCGGCGATCTCCTGCCGCGTCATCCGCGGGTCCGGGCGCGTGCCGAGATCCGTGACCTGGTCGAGGATCTCCTGCCAGCCGCCGTCGACCCGCTCCGGCAGCGAGTCCCGGTTCCTCCGTCGACGGCGGCGCACCACCTTGGCGACCACGATCGACGTGAGCACGAGCCCGATCAGGAGGAACGGGGAGACGCCGAGGAGCACGTAGACGCCCCAGGAGAGGGTCTCGTCCTGCTCGTCCTCCTCGTCGTCCGCGTCGTCGCTCATCGCGCCGGGCGGCGGGCTCGGCGGCTCGGCCGGGGGCGGCGGGGGCTGGGCGACCTGCGGCAGCGGCTTGTCCACCTCCTTGGGCTGGGGCTGGGTGGGGTCCTCGTCCTCCTCGGGGGCGGGATCGAAGCGCACCCAGCCCAGCTCCTCGAAGTCCACCTCGACCCAGGCGGTGACGTCCTCGCCCGTGATCGAGACGGTGCCCGAGGCGTCCTCGGGGACCTGGAAGCCCATGACGACCCGCGCCGGGATCCCGATCTCGCGGGCCATGACGGCGGTGAGCGCCGCGAACTGCTCCTCGTCACCGATGGGGCCCTTGGGGCGCGCATCGGCCTTCCCCTCCTCGAAGGAGGGGTCCTCGAGCATGTCCTGGAGGCGCATGACGCCGTGGCCCGAGGGCGAGGCGGCGTCGTCGTCGTCCACGCCGTGGGAGTAGAAGGCATCCGCCTTGATCTGGCGGGAGAGGTTCGCGAAGCGCTCGTAGTCGGAGGCCGAGGTCCCGGCCCAGGTCTCGGCGAGCTCCCGCACCGCGGGATCGAGCTCCGGGTTCTCGGGCAGCTCGACGTCGGCGAACGTCGCGCTGCGTCGGTCCTCCGCGGTGGGCGGCGTGTACGGATCGTAGGAGAGCGTGTAGGTGTCCCCCGTGACCATGCCCGAGGCGTTGACCGCTGTGCCGCTGCGCTCGTTGAGGAACAGGTTCTCGGCCACGTCCCCCTCGCGGCTCGGGGTGAGGTCACCGAGGTCGATGCGATCCGTGCGGCTGCCGACGGTCGGCATCCAGACCCCCGTGTAGGCGCCGATCGTGACGGTGCTCGTTGCCTGGGCGCTCGTCCCCTCGTGGAGGTCCACTCCGCTCGCGGTGCGCACGAACGCGCCCGAGGCGCTGTTCTTGGAGGTCGAGCTCGCGACGTTGTAGACCTGGGCGTCGTACCGGTCCAGGGAGGCCAGCCGCACGTACTCGCCGCCCGCCAGCCCGGTCGCGGAGAACAGCTCGGTCTTGCGCTGGGACTTGTAGTAGCCCCGGAACTCCGCGAGCGGGGAGACGTACTCGCGGGGGTCGAAGGGCGGGGTGATCTCGTCGCGCAGCGCGGTGCGGCCCGCGCCCTCCGGCGGGTCCAGGAGGGACTGCGCGCCGATCGCGACGCCGCCGGCGAGCGCGAGGACCACCGCGCCGCCCACCACGCGGCGGCGCAGCACGGGGTTGCGCCAGGATCCGGGGCTCACCGTGCCGGTGGCGTCGGAGATGATCGTCGAGCGGGCCCCGGCGAGACGGTCGCTCTCGAAGCGCCAGGTCAGCCAGGCCACGGAGAGGATCGCGAAGGGGACCGCCCGGATCACGGGCGCGAAGGCGTCGGTCGTCCCGAAGACGATCGTCACCGCGAGCAGGGCGATCGGGAACAGCCAGGCGGCGACGACGGCGCGGGTGCGCAGGACGATCGTGGAGCCCAGCAGGCTCAGCAGCAGGGTGCTGATCCAGACGACGCCGAGCACGCCCTGCGCGGTGCCCACGGGCGGGGCGACGGTGAGCACGGACTTCCACGTCGCCACCGGCGCCTTGAGCAGCTCGAGCAGCGCGGCCGGGGTGGGGACCACGCCCCAGAGCGCGTGGGTGGGCGCTGCGAACATGGCGCCGAGCAGGAGGTAGACCCCGATCAGCAGCGCGGTGATGCGCAGCGGGCCCCAGCGCCACTGCGCGCCGATCACGGCGATGAGCATGCCGAGCAGGATCCCGAGCACGCCGGTGACGAGGTACTGCGCTCCCCCGTAGACGGGCTGGAAGCCGACCAGGGTGAGCACGAACAGGACGAGCAGGACCGCCAGGTCGATGACGTGACGGCGCATCGGCACCTCGGAGAAGAGGCTGCGGGAGCGCGGGGCGCGGGCGGCGGCGCTCATCGGCCCACCGCCCGGAGGGCCTTGGGGAGGTCGTCGAGGTCGCCGAGGGTCACCACGTCGAGACCGCCGATCGCGGAGCGGCGCACCTCGGCGCCGTCCACGCAGCGGATCGCGACGGCGAGCACACCGAGCGGCAGCTGGGTGGCCGCCGCGTTCAGCTCCCGGGCTGTCGCATGGGCCCCGACGACGAGCATGACAGCGGAGGCGTTCGGGGCGAGGTCGGCGGCCTTCTGCCCGAGCTCGTGGAGCCCCTGGCGGCCGGCGCGCAGCTCGAGCTCGGTGTAGTCGTCCATGAGGGGGCGGTACGCGGCGGTGCGCTGGTTCGCGGTGACGGTGAAGGCGGTCAGCTCCTTCTCCTCCCGGAAGGTCTGGGCGGAGATCGAGGCGGCGGCGGAGACGGCGAGCTCGAACTCGTCGTCGCCGCTGTAGTGGTCGCGGAGGTCGTCGAGCGCGACGACGACGTGGGAGCGGCGGGTCTCCTCGAACTGCCGCACCATGAGCTTCCCTGTGCGCGCCGTCGTGCGCCAGTGAACGTGGCGGCGGTCGTCCCCGGGCACGTAGTCGCGCAGGGCGTGGAAGGCGATGTCGGAGCTGGAGAGGTCCGAGGACGGGGTGCCCTCGAGGTCGCGGAGGAAGCCGCTCGCCGCCTCGTCGAGGCGCACGGTGCGCGGGTGCACGTACAGCTCCTGGGAGCGGGCCCAGGTCACCTGGCGGCGCATGAGGGACAGCGGGTCGTCGCGCACGGAGCGGACGGGGCCGACGACGAGCACGGCGCGCCGGCGGGTGGGGACGGCGAAGAGCTCCTCGTGCGTCTGCTCGGGGGCGAGGCGCGGGACGAGGAACTGGGCGGTCGCGGCACCGACGGCGAGCTCGATCCGCGAGGGGAGGATGAGCCGCTGGGTGGGATTGGCGACCTCGACGCGGCCGACGGCGCGCGTCCCCACCACCACCCGATGGCTCTGGAGGTCGAGGGTCACCCGGTAGTTCGCGCGGCCCAGCACGAAGGCCGCCGCGATCACGAGCGGGACGGTGAGCACGAGCGCGAGCACGTTCAGCTCGGTGACGTGGAGCAGGAGGCCCGCCGTCCAGGCGGCGACGGCGACGCCGAGCACCGCCCAGCCGATCGGCGAGACGACGCCGAGCACGGGTCGGATCCGCCTCCGCCACAGGCGGGCGAGGCGAGAGCGGATCCTCGCGGCGCCGGTGGGCTCGACCTCCGGGTTCTCGCCGTCGCCCTGGACGGCGCCCTGCGGGGCGGGCGCGCCGCCGCGCGGGTCCGAGGGCCCGGAGCTCCGCCGGCGTCGGCGGGACTCCCGGCGGGCGGCCTTCGCGTCGGCCGTGTCCTGGGGCAGCGAGGTGTCGAGGTTCATGCGGTCTGCTGACGCGCCTGCGGAGGCGCCACCTCGCTGAGGATCTTCGTCATGACCGTCTTCGCGGTGGTGCCCGCGAACTCCGCCTCGGGGTCGAGCACGAAGCGGTGCAGCCAGACGGGCTCGACGAGGTGCTTGACGTCGTCGGGGATGACGTAGTGGCGGCCGTTGACCGCGGCCCACACCTTCACGGCGCGCATGAGCGCGAGCGCGCCGCGGATGGAGACGCCGACCCGCACCTCGGGCGCGAGGCGGGTCTCCTCCATGAGGCGGGAGACGTACTCGAGGACCGCCGGGTCCACGTGGACGGTCGAGGCGAGCTGGGTCATGTCGTTCACGGCCTGCAGCGAGATCCGCGGGGCGAGCTGGGCGCTGCGGTCGCGCACCGAGGCGCCCTGAAGGATCTGGACGCTCGAGGCGTGGTCGGGGTAGCCGAGGGAGGTCTTCATGAGGAAGCGGTCCAGCTGCGCCTCGGGGAGGCGGTAGGTGCCCGCCTGCTCGATCGGGTTCTGGGTCGCGATGACCATGAAGGGGCTGCCCACCTCGTGGGTGACGCCGTCCACCGTCACCCGGCCCTCCTCCATGACCTCGAGCATCGCGGACTGGGTCTTCGGGGAGGCGCGGTTGATCTCGTCGGCGAGGACGACGTTCGCGAAGACGGGACCGCGGTGGAACTCGAACTGCTTGCTCGTCTGGTCGTAGATCGTCACGCCGGTGACGTCCGAGGGCAGCAGGTCCGGGGTGAACTGGATGCGCGTGCTCGAGCCCTGCACGGTCGCCGCGATCGAGCGGGCGAGCGAGGTCTTGCCGGTGCCCGGGGCGTCCTCGAGCAGCACGTGGCCGGGGGCCATCATCGCGGTGAGCACGAGGCGCACCACCTCGTTCTTCCCGATGACGGCCTGGCCGACGCTCTGGACGAGCTTGTCGAAGGTGTCGGAGAACCAGCGGGCCTGTTCGGGGGTCATGCTCATCGGGTACGTCCTCGGTGTCGTGGTGTCGCGGAGTGGTCGGTCGGTGTCAGACGGGGGTGACCCGGTTCGAGTCGGCGGATTTCCCGTCCTTCTCGACCCAGATCCAGACGGCTCGACCGGAGTTGCCCCAGAAGGGCTTGCGGTCGCCGCCGCGCAGCTGCCAGTTGCCGTTCCCGTCGGTCGTGAAGGTCCCCTTGACGGGGTTCTTGCCGTCGCTGGTGGGGTACCAGCAGGCGTCGCCGCTGACGTCCTCGCCCTTCACGCAGTAGGTGTAGGTCGTGTTCGGCTCGAGACCGCCGACGGTGAAGTCGATGTAGTAGCAGCCGCTGCCGTAGGTGCAGCCCTTCTCGTTGCTCGCGTCGCCGGCCGTCCTGGCCCCGGAGATGCTCGGGGTCGGCGTCGCGGTCGGGGCGTTCGCCTCGGCGCTCGCCTCGCTGATGAGCCCGCCGCGGTTCTTCGCCCGCACGGTGATCGTGTGCTTCTGCCCGCTCGAGCCGCTCACCGAGTCCCGGCAGTCGCCGAAGGCGCCGCCGTCGATGCTGCAGGTGAGGGTCACCGGGTCCGCCCCGCCGCTGCCGTTGGCGGAGGAGGAGAAGGTGACCGAGCAGGAGCTGCCGGAACAGCTGCCTGGGGCGGCCGAGACGTTCGGCGCCGCGGGCTTCGTGTACGGGGTGACGCTGTTGGACGCCTTCGAGTAGGCGCTCTCGCCGCCCTCGAAGCGGTTCCGCGCCTTGACGGTGAAGGTGTAGGCCTTCCCGTTCGTCAGACCCTCGATCCGCGTCGAGTGCTGCGAGGCGTCCACGATCTTCGTCTTCCCGGACCAGCTGACCACGTAGTCCTTGACGGCGGTGCCGCCGCCGTCGGCCGCCTCCCAGGAGACGTCCACACGCCCGTTGGGACCATCGCCCTTCCCCTCGTCCGGGAGCTTCGCGGTCACCTTCCCCGGCGCCTCGGGCTTCGCCCAGGGCACGACCTTGTTCGAGGCCGCGGAGGCGGAGGTGCCCGTGCCCACCGAGTTCACGCCGGTGTAGGTGAAGGAGTACTCGGTGTCCTCGTCGAGACCGCGGAAGGTGTACGAGTTCGTGCCCTTCCTCGCCGTGACGGTCTTCTTCTGCCCGCCGGAGGAGGTGATCACGTACTGCGTGATCGGCTCGCCGTTGGACTCGGCGGTGGTCATCGCGGGCCAGGTGACGGTCACGCCGCCGCCGATCGGATCGTTGACGCGCGAGGCCTCCATCTTCCCGCCGGGCTTGCCGGGCTTGCCGGCCGGGTGCTCGGGGGCGGACCATGCGGACCAGTCCGAGGGGTCGTCGGCGAGGTTCTTGGCGCGCACCCGGAACCGGTAGTCGGTGCCGTTGGTGAGATCGGAGAACTCGTGCGTGGTCGCGCCGCCCTCGACGTTCACGGCCTCCGTCTGCCCGGTCGCGGTGTCCTGGATCTGCACGTCGTAGGACTGGATCGCGGAGCCGCGGTTCTCGGGGGCGGACCATGTCACGCCGAGGCGGGTGTCACCGCGTTCGGCGGAGGGCGCGGCGGGCTTCTCCGGCTTCACGTCCGGCCGGGCCTTGGCGGAGGCGACGGACGGCTCCGACTCCCCCACCTCGTTGGTGGCGGTGACCCGGAAGGTGTACTCGGTGTCGTTGGCGAGCCCGGTGATCGTGCACGAGGTCGCGGGGCACTGCGTCGGCTTCGCCGATCCGCCCGCGGGGGTCACGGTGTACCCGGTGATCGGGGCGCCGTTGTCGTCCCCGGCGGAGAACCTCAGCTCGACGCTGCCGTCGCCCACCTCGCCGATGCGCGGGGCCGACGGCGCCTGCGGCACGTCCCGCACCGTCACGCGGACCTCGCCGGTGACCCGGCGGTCGGGGTCGCCGGTGTCGTCGAGCACCGCGTACTCCACGGTGAGGGTGCCGTGGAAGCCGGAGTCCGGGGAGATCTCGACCTGGTCGCCCTTCACCGCGGCCTT
Organism: Brachybacterium sp. NBEC-018; assembly: GCF_024860185.1. Lineage (NCBI taxonomy): Bacteria > Bacillati > Actinomycetota > Actinomycetes > Micrococcales > Dermabacteraceae > Brachybacterium > Brachybacterium sp. NBEC-018. The sequence goes on along the minus strand of NZ_CP100650.1, from coordinate 1,944,859 downwards.
CCCCTCGCCCGCGGTCACCCGGGCGCTCTCGATCGTCCGCTTCCCGTCCTCGAAGGGGTTGGAGTCGTTGGCGAGCACGTCGACCGTGCCGGTCTCCCCCGCGTCGATGGTCGCGGTGTCGAGCCCGGCGGAGATCAGCGGCCGGTTCGACCCGGTGACGTTGACCTGCACGGAGGCGGCGACGGGGTCGTGGCTGCCGTCGGTGACCGTGACGGGCACGTCGACGATCGTCCCCTTGACGGCCGTCGTCGACGCCGTCGCGGTGAGCGTGCTGCCCTCGAGCGCGACGTCGACGCCCTTGCCCTCCGGCACGGTGCCGAGGGCGTACACGAGCTCGTCCCCCTCGGGGTCCTCCGCGCCGGCCGAGAGGTCCACGGGGGGCGAGGACTCGCCCTGCTCGACCCGGAGCGAGGCGCCCTGGAAGGTGGGCGGGAGGTTCTCCTCCTTCTCCGTCGAGGGCTTCACCTCGATCGGGATGGCGAGCGTCGCGGTCGCCGCGGTCGCGTCCCCGCTCGCGCCGTCGGAGACCTCGACCGAGACGGTGTCCTGGCCGGAGAAGCCCGCGGCGGGGCGGTAGGTGATCGTCGAGGCGTCCGTGACGAGCTGCGAGCCGTCGGCGTGATCCGCGGAGACGCTCTCGGCGTCGGTGATCGTCGCGGCCTCGGCGCCGGGGCGCACGCGCACGTTCTCGGGGCTCGAGAGGTCGATCGTGGCCTCGCCCTCGAAGTCGACGGTGACCGGCTCACCCACCCACACGGGCGGCTGCTTCGCGGTGCCCGGCACCCAAATGTAGCCGTAGGCCTCGAGGCCGTCGGGGTCCTCGACGCGGTAGCGGATGCGCTGCTGCTCCTCCTGCGGGGTGACGCGCACGGTGCCGTCGTCGCGGGCCTGCGTGCCCTCGGGGGCGCCGTCGGGCAGGGTCACCTCGAGGTCGGTGGTCGCGCCGTCGGGGTCGGCGTCGTTCGCGCGCACGTCGACGTCCACGTACTCGATCTCGGGGTCGAGGGCGTCGTCCGGGGAGACGAAGTCGTCGCGGGCGATCGGGGCGAGCAGCGGCGCGTCGGGGTTCACCTTGACGGTGATCGTCCCGGTGCTGGAGAGCTGGCCGTCGCTCGCGGCGTACTGCACCGTGTGGGTGCCGGGCTCCTCGGGGGTGGTCACGGTGACCATGCCCTCGGGGGACTCCTCCTGGGGCGCGACCTCGATCTCGCTGATCGCCTCGACCTGGCCGGCGTCCACGGAGAGCGGCGCCCCTTCGGGATCGGTGTCGTTGGCGAGCACCGGGACCTGGACGTCGCGACCCGGCTGCACCTCGACCGTGTCGTTGACGGCGTACGGGGGCTGGTTCTGCTCGCTCGGGGCGGCGATGCCGACCTGCACCTCGGCGGTGCCGACGGCGCCGCTGCGATCCATCACCTGGTAGCGGAAGCGGTCCGTGCCGGTCGCGCCGTCGTGCGGGGTGTACTCGATCCACTCGCCGGTGGTCTCGGTGACCTCGCCGAGCGAGGGCGCCGGGGAGGCGATGCCGGTGATGATGACGGAGTCGCCGTCGGGGTCCACCCCGGTGGTGCGCACGGGGATCCGCACCGGTGTGCCGGAGACGGTCCGGGCGGTGAGGTTCTCCGGCCGCGGCGGGGTGTTCGCGGCGTCCTCGGGGATGATCGAGATCGTCACCCGTGCGGATCCGCGGCGGCCGGTCTCGTCGATCACCTGGTAGGTGAGCGTGACCTCGCCGCTCGTGCCCGGGTCCGCGAGATAGCGGATCCTGTCCTCGGTGACCTCGAGACGTCCCTTCGCGTCGGCGCTCCCGGTGTCCAGGAGCTTCTCGACGGTGAGGTCGGAGCCGGTGGGCGAGGAGTCGTTGTCGAGGGCGTCGATGAGCACCATGTCGCCCGCACGGACCGTCGCGCGGTCGGGGACGGTGACGGGGTTCGCGAACTGGGTGTCGGTCTGGGCGAGCATGACCCGGGCCGTGCCCTCGCTCTGACCGGCAGAGTTCGCGACGTGGTAGGTGAGCGGCACGGGTCGTCCCGTGACCTCGGCCCCGGGCTCCGCCTCGATCCGCAGCAGGCTGTGGCCGACGACCGTCGCCTTCAGCCCGCTGTCCTCGGGGACGTCCACACCGTTGACCACGAGCACGCCGCCGGTGGGGTCCACGTCGTTCTGCAGCGGGTCGATGAGGGTCTCGGTGCCGGTGGTGACGGTGCCCATGTCGTCCACGGCGACGGGCACGAGCTCCTCGGAGCTCTCGGGCAGCACGTCCACGCGGATCACGCCCGGCGAGGTCTCGGTGGTGCCGCTCGAGGCGACCGCGTAGTCGAGGTAGTAGGTGCCGGGCTCCTGCCCGGAGACCTTGACGGTGCCGGCCTCGAGCGCGGGGTCGATCTCGAGGCGGTCGTCCTTCGAGACGTTCGTGAGCTCGAGGTCGCCGCCGTTGGGGTTGAGGTCGTTGGCGAGCGGCTTGATCGTCGCGGAGCGGCCCTGGACGATGCTGACGTGGTCCGCGGTCGTGATCGGGGTGAGGTCGGCGTCCGCGACGGCCTCGATCTCGAGGGTCCCCTCCCCCACGTCACCGTTCTCGTCGCGGAACTGGAGGGTGACCTCCTTCTTCCCCGTCGTGAGGCCCGCGTCGTTGATCGTGAGGCGGCCGTCCGGGGTGAAGGAGACGATGTCCTCCGGCTCCATGGTCGCGTTGGAGAGGTAGAAGGCGTCCCCGTCGGGGTCCTCCCAGTACGGGAGCACGTTGAGCGAGACGGACTCGCCGGAGCGCACCTGCACCTTGGTGAGGCTGTCCTCGGCGGGCCGGGGGGCGGAGTTCTCCCCCTCCGGCACGACGTTCAGCGTCACGGTCGCCGTGTCCGTGCCACCGCGGCCGTCGTCCGCCGTGTAGGTGAAGGTCTGGGAGCCGGTGGCGTCGTCCGCGACGTCCACCTGCAGCTGCGTGTCCCCCTCGATGGGTGTCACGGTCCCGATCGACGGCCCGCGGCCCTTCACGCCGACGGTGAGCACGTCGCCGTCGGGGTCGGTGTCGTTGCGCACGACCGGCAGCACGATGCTCTGGCCGGCGCGGACGCCGAACTCGTCGTCGTTCGCGGTGGGCTTGCGGTTCTCCTTGTCACGCTCGGCGGCCACGTTGGTGATCGTGGTCGTGAGCGTCTCCTTCTCCTTCTCCTTCGCCGTGCTGGTCTCGATGTCCTGGGTGATGACCCAGTCGTCGACGACCTGCATCTGCTCGGCGATCATCCAGGAGAGACCGAACTCCTGGTCGTTGAGGACCACGAGGTCATGGTTGACGCGGAGGACGAGGCTCTCCTCCCCCTGCGCGCCCGGCACCGCCTCGCTGACCGGCTCCTGGCCCTCGCAGGCACGCACGTAGCGGTTCGAGGTGGACCAGGCCCCGTAGGCGCAGCCCTTGGCCTGCGCCGGCTCCGTCGGCTCCCCGGTGCCCTCCGCCGCGATCTTCTGCGGAGCTCCGCCGCCGAGGGGGACGAGGAGCAGCGCATCGGCGGTGGCGACCGCCACCTGGTCGGACTCGGTGCTCGGCTGCTGGAGCTTGGCGCCCTCGAGCGAGGCGACCCCCTGGTCGACGAGGCTCACGTCCTTGCCCTTGGTGCCCAGGCGCAGCAGTTGGTTCTCCGCGTCGAGGATCACCGGCTCCTCGCCGACGGTCGACAGCTGGAGGGACTCCGGCTTGGAGGAGACGCCGCTGATCGTGACCGGCTTGCGGGCGGCCTTCTTGGTATTGCGCGTATTGGGCTCGCGGGGGAAGGTGAGCAGCTGGTCGCCGTCGAGCACGAACACCGTGCCCTCGGTGCTCACGGCGATGCGCGGCGCCGTGCCCTGGGACTCGTAGACGGGATCCGCGCCGGAGGGGGTGAAGGCGGCGGCCTCGTCCGGGGACATGACCCAGACCTTGCCGTCCGGGGAGGCGATCGCGACGCGGTCCCCGCCGAGCTTCACCTGGCTGCCCGTGGCGAGCTCGACGACGCCGCCGCGGGAGAGGCCCTCGGTGTTGATGGGCGTGAAGCCGCGCGGACCGGTCTCGATGACGTCGTAGCCGGACTGCAGCAGCCCGAGGTCGTCACCTGTCTGCGCGATGCGGGCGTCGAGCTCCTGCGCGTCGACGTTGAGGCGGCCCATGAGGCCCTCGCTGCGGTTGGTGACCCAGACGCCGCCGTTGTTGACGTCGACCTCGGAGGAGCTCAATCCGGGGTGGTGGATCGCGAAGCCCGTGATGACCAGCGAGGCGATCGCGAGGACCGCAGCGGAGATCGCGCCGGTTCGACGGCGACGGCGGATCACACCGGTGTCGACGGACATGCTCGTTCCCCCATGAAGACTCGCTCGAGAGTCGTGGACGCGGAGCTCCTGTGCTGAGGACGGGCGGAGCTCCGGGGAACCGCACCGGGCCTCCGCACCGAGGCGGGCGCTGTGCGGGCGACCGACCGCTGTGGGTCCGGTCGACCGGTCAGGACCTCCCCCGGGCTCGGACCACCGCATGCACGACCCGATCAGGGTACTCAAAGGTCGCGTTCAGCGCCATGTGTCCACAATGCGCCCCACCTGGGCGGGGACGGACCCCCGCGGGCGGAGGGCCTGGTCCGGGCTCAGCGGCGGCGCTGCACCAGGGTCGAGGTGAACGTGATGAGGGCCTCACGGACCGGCCCCTCGGGAAGCTCCTCGAGCACGGCGATGGCCTCCGCCGCGGTGCGCTCGGCGAGCTGACGGGTCTCCTCGAGCGCGGGGTCCTCCCGCAGCAGAGCGACGAGCGCGGCGAGCTCGGCGTCGTCCTCGAGGTCGCCGTCGAGCCGGCGGACGATCTCGGCGGTGCCCTCGTCCTGGGGGTCCTGGGCGGCCCGCCGGCGCACGATGAGGGTCGGCATGGTCGGCACGCCCTCACGGAGATCGATCCCGGGGGTCTTCCCGCTCGTTCCCGCGTCGCTCGCGAGGTCGAGGACGTCATCGGCGAGCTGGAAGGCCACACCGACCTTCTCGCCGTAGCGGCGCATGATCTCCGCCGCGTCCTCCCCCGCACCGCCGAGGAGGGCGCCGAGCTGGCCGGCGAGGGCGAGCAGCGAGGCGGTCTTGTCCGCGAGCACGGAGATGTAGTGCTCGAAGGGGTCGTCCTTCTCGGTGGGACCGACGGTCTCGTGCAGCTGCCCCAGGCAGAGGCGCTCGAAGGTGTGGGAGTGGAGCCGCACGGCCTCGGTGCCGATGCTCGCGCTCAGCCCGCTCGCCCGGGCGAAGAGGAAGTCGCCGGTGAGGATCGCGACGTTGTTGCCCCAGATCGCGTGCGCGCTGCGAGCGCCGCGACGGGTCGTCGCGGAGTCCATCACGTCGTCGTGGTAGAGGCTCGCGAGGTGTGTGAGCTCGACGAGCACGGCCGCGTCGACCACGCCCTCGGCGTCGACGTCCCCGAGAGAGGCGGCGAGCAGCGTCAGCATGGGCCGCACGCGCTTGCCGCCGGCGTCCATGAGGTGCCTGCCCGTCCACCGCACCATGTCATCGCTCGTGGCGACGGACTGGCGAAGCTGCTCCTCCACCTCGACGAGGCGCTCGACGATGCGATCCGCGATCACGTCGTCGATGTCGGGAACGGCCGGCAGCGAGGACGGCATGGCTCTCCTGAAGGTCGGCGCTCGCCGGCGGGCCGACGGACGAAGAACGGTGGCGGGCCGGAGCCCGGCGCGAGGGGCAAGGTCGTCCCCAGTGCGCCGCTGAAGTCTACCCGGCATGGCACCTCGCGCCCGGGCCGCATGGTCCCGACCGGGCCAACGCCACATGGTCGCGGAGGCGCTCGCTCTCGCTCGAGCGACGCCTCGAGCCCATGGGACCGCCGATATGCATACCGGCGGAACGCCAGGACCCGGGAAGTGGGCATGAAAAAAGGGAAGGGCGGAGGACGGCGAGACACTCTCACGAGCATCCCAGCGACGTCCTCCACCCTTCCCGATGAAGATGTCCGGCGGCGACCTACTCTCCCACACCCTCCCGAGTGCAGTACCATCGGCGCAATCGAGCTTAGCTTCCGGGTTCGGAATGGAACCGGGCGTTTCCTCGATGCTATGACCGCCGTAACACGGCGAGACCAACCAGCCCTGACCAACCACACCCCCACACGGGGGACGCGATGGCAGGAGTTGCTTCTCCAGAACCACACAGTGGACGCGAACACCAGCAAACAAAAACTTTGATGTTGATAAGTCATCGGCCATTAGTACCAGTCAGCTCCACACATTGCTGTGCTTCCACATCTGGCCTATCAACCCAGTCATCTACTGGGGGCCTCTCACCCACAAGGGGCACGGATATCTCATCTTGAAGCAGGCTTCCCGCTTAGATGCTTTCAGCGGTTATCCCTTCCCGACGTAGCCAACCAGCCATGCCCTTGGCAGAACAACTGGCACACCAGAGGTCAGTCCATCCCGGTCCTCTCGTACTAGGGACAGGTCTTCTCAAATATCCAACGCGCGCAGCGGATAGGGACCGAACTGTCTCACGACGTTCTAAACCCAGCTCGCGTACCGCTTTAATAGGCGAACAGCCTAACCCTTGGGACCAACTCCAGCCCCAGGATGCGACGAGCCGACATCGAGGTGCCAAACCATGCCGTCGATATGAGCTCTTGGGCAAGATCAGCCTGTTATCCCCGGGGTACCTTTTATCCGTTGAGCGACACCCATTCCACAATGAGGTGCCGGATCACTAGTTCCTGCTTTCGCACCTGCCCGACATGTCTGTCTCGCAGTCAAGCTCCCTTGTGCACTTACACTCAACACCTGATTGCCAACCAGGCTGAGGGAACCTTTGAGCGCCTCCGTTACTTTTTGGGAGGCAACCGCCCCAGTTAAACTACCCATCAGGCACTGTCCCTGATCCGGATCACGGACCGAGGTTAGGAATCCAGAACGACCAGAGTGGTATTTCAACAATGACTCCACACTCACTAGCGTGAATGCTTCCCAGTCTCCCACCTATCCTACACAAGCCGTTCCGAACACCAATACCAAACTATAGTAAAGGTCCCGGGGTCTTTCCGTCCTGCTGCGCGTAACGAGCATCTTTACTCGTAATGCAATTTCGCCGAGTTCGCGGTTGAGACAGTGGAGAAGTCGTTACGCCATTCGTGCAGGTCGGAACTTACCCGACAAGGAATTTCGCTACCTTAGGATGGTTATAGTTACCACCGCCGTTTACTGGGGCTTAAATTCTCAGCTTCGCTCCAAAGAGCTAACCGGTCCTCTTAACCTTCCAGCACCGGGCAGGCGTCAGTCCGTATACTGCGTCTTACGACTTCGCACGGACCTGTGTTTTTAGTAAACAGTCGCTTCTCCCTGGTCTCTGCGGCCCTCAGGGCTCTCACCCTTCAGGCCCCCCTTCTCCCGAAGTTACGGGGGCATTTTGCCGAGTTCCTTAACCACGATTCTCTCGAACGCCTTGGTATTCTCTACCTGATCACCTGAGTCGGTTTAGGGTACGGGCGACCGTATTCGTCACGCCGGAACTTTTCTTGGCAGTACAGGATCACTCACCTACGCCCATACGGGATCCCCTTCACGTCTGACCCTTGATGACCCCAGCATTACCCGGGGTCGGGCTGCACGCTTAGACGGACTATTCCATTAAGTCCGCGGAAGCTACCTCTCTGCGTCATCCCTCGCGCTGACCTACTACAACCTTGGTTCCCAGCCTCACAGCATCCCTCACCCCGAAGGGCAAGAGGACTGATCGGGTGGTTAGCATCGACTGCCTCGGTATGGGTCCTCCTACGATCGGTTCGGGAATATCAACCCGATGTCCATCGACTACGCCTGTCGGCCTCGCCTTAGGTCCCGACTAACCCAGGGCGGATTAACCTAGCCCTGGAACCCTTGATCAATCGGCGGACGGGTTTCTCACCCGTCTTTCGCTACTCATGCCTGCATTCTCACTCGAACAGCCTCCACCACTGGGTTCCCCCGCGGCTTCGCTGGCTGCTCGACGCTCCCCTACCCATCCCGGCAGAACCGGAATGACACAGCTTCGGCGGTGTACTTGAGCCCCGCTACATTGTCGGCGCAAAATCACTTGACCAGTGAGCTATTACGCACTCTTTCAAGGGTGGCTGCTTCTAAGCCAACCTCCTGGTTGTCTCAGCAACTTCACATCCTTTTCCACTTAGCACACGCTTAGGGGCCTTAGCTGATGTTCTGGGCTGTTTCCCTCTCGACTATGAAGCTTATCCCCCACAGTCTCACTGCTGCGCTCTCACGTACCGGCATTCGGAGTTTGGCTAAGGTCAGTAACCCGGTGGGGCCCATCGCCTATCCAGTGCTCTACCTCCGGCACGAAACACGCAACGCTGCACCTAAATGCATTTCGGGGAGAACCAGCTATCACGAAGTTTGATTGGCCTTTCACCCCTATCCACAGGTCATCCCCTCCATTTTCAACTGAAGTGGGTTCGCGCCTCCACGCGGTCTTACCCGCGCTTCACACTGCCCATGGATAGATCACTTCGCTTCGGGTCTAGAGCCGGCGACTGAACGCCCCGTTCAGACTCGCTTTCGCTACGGCTACCCCACACGGGTTAACCTCGCCACCGACCACTAACTCGCAGGCTCATTCTTCAAAAGGCACGCCGTCACCCCGTAAGGCTCCGACGGATTGTAAGCACACGGTTTCAGGTACTATTTCACTCCCCTCCCGGGGTACTTTTCACCTTTCCCTCACGGTACTTGTCCGCTATCGGTCAAGAGGTAGTATTCAGGCTTACCAGGTGGTCCTGGCAGATTCACACCGGATTTCACGGGTCCGGTGCTACTCGGGAACAGCGCCCAACGCCATGCAACAGTTTCGTCTACGGGGGTCACACCCTCTACGCCGTCGCACTCAACACGACTTCGACTACCATCACACATTCACGTCGACCGTCCGGCAGAACAGTCCAGCACGTCCCACAACCCCCAACCTGCAACCCCTGCCGGGTATCACACAGGCTCGGTTTAGCCTCATCCGCTTTCGCTCGCCACTACTCACGGAATCACTATTTGTTTTCTCTTCCTGCGGGTACTGAGATGTTTCACTTCCCCGCGTTCCCTCCACACCACCTATACATTCAGTGGCGGGTACCAGGGCATGACCCCTGGTGGGTTTCCCCATTCGGACATCCTCGGATCACAGGTCGGTTGTCACCTTCCCGAGGCTTTTCGCAGACTCCCACGTCCTTCATCGGCTCCTCTTGCCAAGGCATTCACCGTGTGCCCTTTAAGACTTGGCAACACAAAGACACTAAAATTGCTTACAAGATGCTCGCGTCCACTATGTAGTTCTCAAGAAACAACCCCACACCCACACCACCAACGCAACCGCGCCGACCATGCAGGGGAGGACCAGCCACACACCCCACACCGACCCGAAGACCAGTGCCAGGGCTGCGTGCAGCCTCACAACTCAATAGCGTGCCTCCACCTCAAACCAACGACTCCCCCGCTCGTTCCAGACCCACTCGGGGTCGTACTAGAGCCGGTCACCGCCGGCGAAGTGCCTCTTCGTTGATGTTCCACCCTTGAGCAACCATCCTCACCACACGCGGGTGAGCAGACAGCCACCAATCATTGGTGTAGCTCCTTAGAAAGGAGGTGATCCAGCCGCACCTTCCGGTACGGCTACCTTGTTACGACTTAGTCCCAATCACCGATCCCACCTTCGACAGCTCCCTCACGAGGATGGGCCACTGGCTTCGGGTGTTACCGACTTTCGTGACTTGACGGGCGGTGTGTACAAGGCCCGGGAACGTATTCACCGCAGCGTTGCTGATCTGCGATTACTAGCGACTCCGACTTCATGGGGTCGAGTTGCAGACCCCAATCCGAACTGAGACCGGCTTTTTGGGATTCGCTCCACCTCACAGTTTCGCAACCCTTTGTACCGGCCATTGTAGCATGCGTGAAGCCCAAGACATAAGGGGCATGATGATTTGACGTCGTCCCCACCTTCCTCCGAGTTGACCCCGGCAGTCTCCCATGAGTCCCCGCCATTACGCGCTGGCAACATGGAACGAGGGTTGCGCTCGTTGCGGGACTTAACCCAACATCTCACGACACGAGCTGACGACAACCATGCACCACCTGTGCACCAGTCCGAAGAAAACCCCATCTCTGGAGTCGTCCGGTGCATGTCAAGCCTTGGTAAGGTTCTTCGCGTTGCATCGAATTAATCCGCATGCTCCGCCGCTTGTGCGGGCCCCCGTCAATTCCTTTGAGTTTTAGCCTTGCGGCCGTACTCCCCAGGCGGGGCACTTAATGCGTTAGCTACGACGCGGAAAACGTGGAATGTTCCCCACATCTAGTGCCCAACGTTTACGGCATGGACTACCAGGGTATCTAATCCTGTTCGCTCCCCATGCTTTCGCTTCTCAGTGTCAGTAATGGCCCAGAGACCTGCCTTCGCCATCGGTGTTCTTCCTGATATCTGCGCATTTCACCGCTACACCAGGAGTTCCAGTCTCCCCTACCACACTCTAGCCTGCCCGTACCCACCGCACGCCCGAGGTTGAGCCTCGGGTTTTCACGGCAGACGCGACAAGCCACCTACAAGCTCTTTACGCCCAATAATTCCGGACAACGCTTGCGCCCTACGTATTACCGCGGCTGCTGGCACGTAGTTAGCCGGCGCTTCTTCTGCAGGTACCGTCACTTTCGCTTCTTCCCTGCTGAAAGAGGTTTACAACCCGAAGGCCGTCATCCCTCACGCGGCGTCGCTGCATCAGGCTTTCGCCCATTGTGCAATATTCCCCACTGCTGCCTCCCGTAGGAGTCTGGGCCGTGTCTCAGTCCCAGTGTGGCCGGTCGCCCTCTCAGGCCGGCTACCCGTCATCGCCTTGGTGAGCCACTACCTCACCAACAAACTGATAGGCCGCGAGCCCATCCTTCACCGAAAAACTTTCCAACACCCGCCATGCGACAGGAGCTCATATCCGGTATTAGCCCCGATTTCCCGAGGTTATCCCAGAGTGAAGGGCAGGTTGCTCACGTGTTACTCACCCGTTCGCCACTAATCAGACCGAGCAAGCTCGGCCGTCATCGTTCGACTTGCATGTGTTAAGCACGCCGCCAGCGTTCGTCCTGAGCCAGGATCAAACTCTCCATGAAAAACATGAAAAACTATAAACCTGACAAAAAAACAAACAACCAGCATGTAACTGCTAATCATCCGTATATTCTGCCAATCAAATATTGGCATCAACAAATAGACACGCTATTGAGATATCAAGCAACACGCACACATCGTCACCACACCGCTGGCGGTGGGACTTCGAGGTGCTGCGCCGTCCGGATGAACCGTTCGGCGACTCTGTCTCGTCGTCGTTACGGCGCGAGTCACTACTCTAGCAGTTCCTCGGGGCCTTCGCAACTCCGACCCGCGTGGTCCGGGTCACTTCCTGATCGCGCTGCGATCCGTCCGCGTCCCGCTCCGTGCGGCCAATCCTCGAGAGGATCAGGTCCGTGCGCCGTCGGCCTCCTCGTCCGTCCCTCCTCCCTCTCGGGGGCGGTCCGTCCGTCTCGGCGTCCGTCGCGCTGACAAGACAAAACATTACGGGCACCGGAGCAGGGCGTCAAACCGCGTCGTTCACCCCAGATTCACCCGTGCGCGGAGTCATTCATGCAGGTCAGCACGGCATTCTTGGCTCAGCGTCACCCCTTGCTCACGTGGATGTGACCTAGCCTTGAGAGTGGCCTCACGTCGGGGCGACAAAAAGTGCGGGCGGGTGCGTCGTCGTGCTATTCGCGGAGCCGTCCCTCTCGTCGGGCGCGGTTCCGAGGATGTTCTCCCCCGCTCGGCGCACCGCCGGCACCGCACCGCACCGACGACGGACGCCCCCGCCCGCACCGGTGGGTGCGGACGGGGGCGTCCGGGAGGTGGTGACCGCGATCAGCCGGCGAGGCGCACCATCGCCGCGCTCTTGCGACCGCGCCGCAGGAGCAGGTGGCCACCGGGGAGCTGGGACAGCGCGCCGATCTCGCCGGTCAGCTGATCGGCCGCGATCTTCTCGCCGTTCACCGAGAGACCGCCCTCGTCGGCCCCGCGTCGCGCGGCCCCCTTGGAGTCCACGATCCCCGCGGCGATGAACGCGTCCACGAGCGGCGTGTGACCCGTGAGCTCGGCGCCGGGCAGCTCGCCGGCGATCGCGCGGACCGTCGGCTCGTCCAGGGAGCGCACGTCCCCCTTGCCGAACAGGACGGCTGCGGCGGCCTCGGCCTGATCCGTCGCCCCCTGCCCGTGCACGAGGGTCGTCATGTCCTGGGCGAGGAGCTTCTGCGCCGCCCGACGATGCGGTGCCTCGAGCGTGGCCTGCTCGAGCTCGGCGAGCTCCTCCCGCTCACGGAACGTGAAGAACCGCAGGTAATTCATGACATCGGCGTCCGCCGCGTTCAGCCAGAACTGGTGGAAGGCATACGGGCTCGTGAGCTCCGCGTCCAGCCAGATCGCCCCGCCCTCGCTCTTGCCGAACTTGGTGCCGTCCGCCTTGGTGACGAGCGGGGTGGTCATCGCGTGGGCGTCATGGCCCTCGACCTTGTGGATGAGGTCCACGCCCGAGAGCAGGTTCCCCCACTGGTCGTTCCCCCCGTACTGCAGGGTGACGCCGTGGCGGCGGTGCAGCTCGAGGTAGTCGGTGCCCTGGAGCACCTGGTAGCTGAACTCCGTGTAGCTGATGCCCTCGTCGCTCGCGAGCCGGCGCGCGACCGTCTCCTTCGCGAGCATCGTGCCCATGCGGTAGTGCTTGCCGATGTCCCGCAGGAACTGCAGGGCGCTCATCTCCCCGATCCAGTCGAGGTTGTTGACCATCTGCACGCCGAACTCCCCCCCGAGGTCGAGGAAGCGGGAGATCTGCCCGCGCAGCGACTCCACCCAGCCGGCGACGACCGACTCGTCGTTCAGCACACGCTCCCCGGACATCCGCGGATCGCCGATCAGCCCCGTCGCCCCGCCCACGAGGGCGAAGGGCCGATGGCCCGCGAGCTGGAAGCGGCGCATCGTGAGCACCTGGGTCAGGTGACCGACGTGCAGGGAGGCGGCGGTCGGGTCGAAGCCGCAATAGAAACTGATCGGTCCGTCCGCCAGAGCGCTGCCGAGCGCCTCGCGCCCGGTGGTCTGCACGACGAGTCCTCGCCAGTCGAGGTCGTCCAGGACGGTCTGCATCGATCAGGTTCCTCTCCACGGATGCTGTCGGCGCCCGATCGGGCGCCTCGGCCCATTGTCCCCCAGGCCTGGACCGGGGCGCGACGGCATTTCGCGGGCGGCGTCGCGGGGAGGGCGACGCCGAGGAGCAGAGGGAGGACGGCCGACGGGCGCCGACCCGGAGGTCGACGCCCGTCGGCGGTGGGACGGCGGTGCGTCAGCGGGACGCGACCGCGCCGCTCAGCGGTCCCGGGTGAAGCTGCGCAGCTCCCCGAGCGACGCCTCGACGGCGTCGCCCTGCTCGGCCACGCGCACCGGGGCGGTGCCGCCCTTCGCATCGCGCGAGGCGATCGAGCCCTCCACGGAGAGCACCTCCCGCACCGAGGGGTCCAGGTGCTCGGAGATCCCCGTGAGCTCGGCATCGGTGAGGTCCCAGAGCTCCTTGCCCTGCTCCTCCGCTGCCTTCACGCAGGCACCGGAGATCTCGTGCGCCGAGCGGAACGGCACCCCGGCGCGCACGAGATGGTCCGCGATGTCCGTCGCGAGGGAGAAGCCCTGCGGGGCGAGCTCCGCCATGCGCTCCGTGTGGAACACGAGCGTCGCCATCATCCCCGTGAACGCCGGCAGCACGAGATCCAGGGAGTCCACCTGGTCGAAGACCGGCTCCTTGTCCTCCTGCAGGTCGCGGTTGTACGCGAGCGGCAGCGCCTTGAGCGTGGTCAGCAGACCCACGTGGTCGCCCACGATGCGCCCCGCCTTGCCGCGGGCGAGCTCCGCGATGTCCGGGTTCTTCTTCTGCGGCATGATCGAGGAGCCGGTGGAGAAGGAGTCGTCCAGCGTGATGAAGGAGAACTCCTTCGTGTTCCACAGGATGACCTCCTCCGCGAGGCGCGAGAGATCGATGCCGATCATCGCGAGGACGAAGGAGAACTCCGCCGTCAGGTCCCGCGAGGCGGTCCCGTCGATCGAGTTCCACACCGAGTCCGCGAAGCCGAGCTCCGCGGCCACGGCCTGCGGGTCCAGCCCCAGGCTCGAGCCGGCGAGCGCGCCCGAGCCGTACGGGGACACGGCCGTGCGCGCGTCGAGGTCCCGCAGGCGCTGCACGTCGCGCAGCAGCGGCCAGGCATGGGCGAGCAGGTGGTGGCTCAGCAGCAGCGGCTGCGCGTGCTGGAGGTGCGTGCGCCCCGGCATGGGGACGCCGTGCACCTCGCGGGCGCGCTCGAGGAGCACCTCCACGAGGTCCAGCACCCGGTCCCCCACCGCGCGCGCCTGGTCACGGATGAACAGGCGGATGAGGGTCGCGATCTGGTCGTTGCGCGAGCGGCCCGCGCGCAGCTTGCCGCCCAGCTCGGTCCCCGCACGCTCGATGAGGCCGCGCTCGAGAGCCGTGTGCACGTCCTCGTCGTCCTCCGCGGCGGCGAACGCCCCCGAGGCGACGTCGGCCGCGAGCACGTCGAGCGCCTCCTGCATGCGGCTCAGCTCGTCCTCGGAGAGCAGCCCGGCCGCGTGCAGCACGTTCGCGTGCGCCTTCGAGCCGCGCAGGTCGTACTGGGCGAGCCGCCAGTCGAAGTGCGTGGACTTCGAGAGCGCGGCGAGCGCCGCCGCCGGCCCCGAGCCGAAGCGGCCGCCCCAGAGGGCCGCCGAGCTGCCCGGGGTGCCGGCGGGGTCGGAGGAGGGGGCCGACGTCACTTCGCGTCCTCGGTGCTGAGGTCCTCGCCGTTGCCGAGGGCCACGTCGCGCGCCGCGGCCTGCTTCGCGGCGAGGCCGTAGATGTCGATGAAGCCGCGGGCGCTGGCCTGGTCGAAGGTGTCGCCCTCGTCGTAGGTCGCGAGGTTGAAGTCGTACAGGCCCGTCTCGCTGCGACGACCGGTGACGGTCGCGCGGCCGCCGTGGAGCGTCATGCGGATATCACCGTTCACGTAGCGCTGGGTGTCCTCGATGAAGGCGTCCAGGGACTTCTTCAGCGGGGAGAACCACTGGCCGTCGTAGACCATCTCGGTCCAGCGGTCGCCCACCTGGCGCTTGAAGCGGGCCTGCTCGCGCTCGAGGGTCACGCGCTCGAGCTCCTGGTGCGCGGTGATCAGGGCCATCGCGCCGGGGGCCTCGTACACCTCACGGGACTTGATGCCCACGAGGCGGTCCTCGACGATGTCGATCCGGCCGATGCCCTGAGCGCCCGCCCGGCGGTTCATCTCCTGGATCGCCTCGAGCGGGGTGACCTTCCGGCCGTCGATCGCGACCGGCACGCCGCGCTCGAAGGAGATGACGACCTCGTCCGCGACCGGCGGGAAGGCCGGGTCGTCGGTGTAGTTGTAGACGTCCTTCGTGGGCTCGTTCCAGATGTCCTCGAGGAAGCCGGTCTCGATGGCGCGCCCCCACACGTTCTGGTCGATCGAGAAGGGGTTGTGCTTCGTCGTCGCGATGGGCAGGCCCTTGCGCTCGGCGTACTCGATCGCGCGGTCGCGGGTCAGGGCGAGGTCGCGGACGGGGGCGATGCACTTGAGCTCGGGGGCGAGGGAGGTGATCGAGACCTCGAAGCGCACCTGGTCGTTGCCCTTGCCGGTGCAGCCGTGGGCGACGGTGGTCGCGCCGAACTTCTTCGCGGCCTTCACGAGGTGCTTCGTGATGACTGGGCGGGAGATCGCCGAGACGTTCGGGTAGGCGTCCATGTAGAGGGAGTTCGCCTTGAGGGCCGGCATGCAGTACTCCTCCGCGAACTCGTCGCGGGCGTCGGCCACGTACGCCTCGACGGCGCCGCAGTCCAGCGCGCGCTGACGGATGACCTCGAGATCCTCGCCGCCCTGGCCCACGTCCACCGCGCAGGCGATGACGTCGGCGCCGGTGGCGTCGTGGATCCAGCCGATGGCGACGGAGGTGTCGAGGCCGCCGGAGTAGGCGAGGACGATCTTTTCGGTCACGGGTGATGCTCCTTGGAGGTGGTTCCGGTCGTTCTGGTCATGCATGTCGTGTCACGGGTGCCCGCGGGGCAGGGCGGGCGACCTGGTCAGGGGGCGGGATCCTCGGCGCCGACGCGGCCGTCCGCGAGCTCGAGCAGCCGCGCCGCGAGGCGCTCCCCGCCGAGGGGATCGCGCGAGATCAGCAGCACCGTGTCGTCCCCTGCGATCGTACCGAGGACATCCGGCATCACCGAACGGTCCAGGGCGGAGGCGAGATACTGCGCGGCCCCCGGCGGGGTGCGCACGACCACGAGGTTCGCGCTCGCCTCGGCGGAGACGAGCAGGCCCTCCGCGAGCCGCGGCAGCCGCGCCTCGAGGACCTCCGACTCGCCGGTGGTGCCGGCGGGCCGGAGCAGCGCCCCCTCGGGAGGGGTGCGGTACACGAGGCTGCCCGAGGAGCCGCGGACCTTCTCCGCCTGCAGCTCCACGAGGTCCCGCGAGAGGGTGGCCTGGGTGACCTCGATCCCCTCGTCCGCCAGGAGCTCCGCCAGGCGGGACTGCGAGCCCACCTCCTGCCGGGTGAGGATCCAGGCGATCCGCTGCTGGCGGGAGGTCTTGGTCTGCGCGAGGCCGCGCCGGGTCTCCGTCACGGACGGCTCGATCGTCGGGGCAGGGCGTGCTCGGCGCTCTGCGCGTCCGGGTGCTCGACGAGCCAGGTCATGAGCGCCTTCTGGGCGTGGAGACGGTTCTCCGCCTCGTCCCAGACGACGCTGCGGGGCCCGTCGATCACCGAGGCGGCGACCTCCTTGCCCCGGTACGCGGGCAGGCAGTGCAGGAAGACCCCGCCCGAGAGGTCCATGAGGTGCTCGGTGACCTGGTAGCGGTGGAAGGTCTCCTCGCCGCGGCCGGCCTCGCCCTCCTGCCCCATGGACACCCAGGTGTCGGTGACGACGGCGCTCGCGCCGCGCACGGCGGCCTCGGGGTCGTCGGTCACGGTGACCGCGCCGCCCGTGCGGGCGGCGATCTCCTCGGCCCGGCGCACGATCGCGCCGTCGGGCAGGTGGGTCGCGGGAGCCGCGATGCGCACGTCCATGCCGGCGGTCACGCCGCCCAGCAGGTAGGAGTGGGCCATGTTGTTCGCCCCGTCGCCGAGGTACGCGAGGGAGCGGCCGGCGAGCGCGGGCTCGTCGAGGCCCGAGAGCCCGCCGGTGTGCTGGGCGATCGTCACGAGGTCCGCGAGGATCTGGCACGGGTGGAACTCGTCCGTGAGCGCGTTGATCACGGGCACCGTGGAGTGCGCCGCCATCTCGCGGATCCGGTCCTGCCCGAAGGTGCGCCACACGATCGTGGAGACCATGCGGGTGAGCACGCGGGTGGTGTCCGCGATCGACTCGCCGCGGCCCAGCTGGCTGGAGCCCGCCTCCATGACGAGCGGGCTGCCGCCGAGCTCCGCGACGCCCGTCGCGAAGGAGACCCGGGTGCGGGTGGAGGACTTGTCGAAGAGGACGGCGACGGTGCGCGGTCCCTCGAAGGGCCGGCGCGCGAAGCGGTCCGCGGTCAGCTCGAGGGCGAGGGCGAGGACCTCCTTCTGCTCGTGCGGGGCCAGGTCGTCGTCGCGCAGGAAGTGACGGGGCATGTCAGGACCTCTTCTCGGGGGTGGAGTCGGTGCCCGCGGCGAGCTGCTCGGCGCGGTCCAGCAGCGCGGGCAGCGCCGTGAGGAAGCTCGTCAGCTGCTCGCCGGTGACGACGAGCGGCGGGGCGAGGCGGATGGTGGAGGGGTTCGCGGCGTTGACGATGAAGCCGGCCTCGAGGGCGGCGGTCACCACCTGCGGAGCGATCGGGGCGGCGAGCGCGATGCCCTGCAGCAGCCCGGCGCCGCGGCTGCCCTCGACGCGGGGGTCCCGGGCGGCGAGCTCCGCGACCTCGGCGGTGATCTGCGCCCCGAGGGTGCGCGCGGCGGTCAGGAGGTCCTCCTCGGCGAGGGTGCCGAGGACGGCCAGGGAGACGGCCGCGCCGAGCGGGTTCCCGCCGAAGGTCGTGCCGTGCTGGCCCGGGGACAGCAGCGTGCTGGCGTGCTCGCCGAAGGTGACCACGGCGCCGATCGGGAACCCGCCGCCGAGGCCCTTGGCGAGGGTCATGACGTCCGGGACGATGCCCTCGAAGCGCTGGTGGGCGAACCACTCCCCCGTGCGGCCGATCCCCGTCTGGACCTCGTCGAGGATCATGAGCGTGCCGTGGGCGGCGGTGAGCTCCCGGACCCCGCGCAGGTACACCTCGGTGAGCGGGATGACGCCGGCCTCGCCCTGGATCGGCTCGAGCACGACGGCGGCCACGTCCCCGGTGGCGAGCGCGGCCTCGAGCGCCGGGAGGTCCTCCGCGGGGAGGAACTCGACGCCGCCGGGCAGCGGCTCGAAGGGGGCGCGGTAGGCCTCCTTGTGGGTGAGGGCGAGGGCGCCCATCGTCCGCCCGTGGAAGGAGCGCTCGAGGGCGATGATGCGCGGCCGGCCGGTGCGGCGGGCGATCTTGAAGGCGGCCTCGTTGGACTCGGTGCCGGAGTTCGTGAAGAACACCCCGGAGCCCTCCGGCGCCTGCGCGAGCTGCAGCAGCCGCTCCGCGAGCTCGATCTGGGTGGGCGTGGCGAAGAAGTTCGAGACGTGACCCAGGGTCTCCGCCTGCTTGCCGAGCGCCGCGACGACGTCCGGATGCGCGTGGCCCAGGGCGTTCACGGCGATGCCGCCGAGGAGGTCGAGGTAGCACGTGCCGTCCGCGTCCCAGACGTGCACGCCCTCACCGCGCACGAGCACGCGCTGCGGAGCGCCGAAGACGCCGATCAGGGACCGGGAGTAGCGCTGCGCGAGCTCCTCGGCGCCGGTGGCTGTGCTCTGCTCAGACATAGTCGTCCCTCCTCACCATCGTGCCCACGCCCTTGTCGGTGAACACCTCGAGCAGGAGCGCGTGGGCGATCCTGCCGTCGATCATCGCGGCCGTGCGCACACCGGCGTCCACGGCGTCCAGCAGCGACTCCGCCTTGGGGATCATGCCCGCGGTGAGCGTGGGCAGCATGCCCTTCAGCTCGCTCGCGGCGATCTCCGGGATGAGGGAGTCGCGGTCCGGCCAGTCCCGGTACAGGCCCTCGACGTCGGTGAGGACCACGAGCTTCTCGGCGTCGAGGCCCGCGGCGAGCGCGGCCGCGGCGAGGTCGGCGTTGATGTTGAGCACGGCGCCCGTCGGCTCGCCGTCCTCGTCGATCTCCGGGGCGATCGAGGAGACCACCGGGATCCTCCCGGCGTCCAGGAGGTCCTGGATCGACTCGGGGCGCACCTGCGTCACCGCGCCGACGTGGCCCAGGTCCACCTCCTCCCCGTCGACGACGGCTCCGCGGCGGACGGCGGAGAAGAGCCGGGCGTCCTCCCCGGACATGCCGATCGCGGAGGGGCCGTGGCCGTTGATGAGGCCCACGAGCTCCCGGCCGACCTTGCCGACGAGGACCATGCGGACCACGTCCATGGTCTCGTCGTCGGTCACGCGCAGACCGGCCCGGAACTCCGAGTCGATCCCGACGCGCTGCAGCATGGCGTTGATCTGGGGGCCGCCGCCGTGCACGACGACCACGTGGATGCCGGCCTGGCGCATGAAGACGACGTCCGCCGCGAAGGCGCGACGCAGCTCCTCGTCGATCATCGCGTTGCCGCCGTACTTGACGACGACGATCTTCCCCGCGAAGCGCTGCATCCAGGGCAGCGCCTCGATGAGGATCTCGGACTTGGCGCGGGCGCCCTCCTGCGCGGGGGTCAGCTCCGCGAGGGGGTTCTTGCCCGTCGATGCGGTGGTGCTGCTCATGAGGAGTACGCGCTGTTCTCTTCGACGTAGGCATGGGTGAGGTCGTTGGTCCAGATGTCCGCCTCCGCGGCGCCCGCCCCGAGGTCCACCTCGATGACGGTCTCCCGCGGGGTCATGTCCACCTCGGAGCGGTCGCGGTGGGCTCCCCCGCCGCGGCACACCTCGACGCCGTTGACGGTGACGGAGAGGTCCGCGACGTCGAAGGGGGCGACCGACTCGGGCACGCAGCCGGCGGCGGAGACGATGCGGCCCCAGTTGGGGTCGTTGCCGAAGATCGCGGTCTTCACGAGGCTCGAGCGGGCGATCTCGCGGGCCACGGCGAGCGCGGCGTCCTCGCTGCTCGCGGAGCGGACCACGACGTGCACGTCGTGGCTCGCGCCCTCGGCGTCGGCGACGAGCTGGCGGGCGAGGTCGGCGCTCACGGCGCGCACGGCCTCGCCGAGCTCCGCCGCGTCCACCGCCGTGCCGCTCGCCCCGGAGGCCAGCAGGATGACGGTGTCGTTCGTGGACATGCAGGCGTCGGAGTCGACCCGGTCGAAGGTGGTGCGGGTCGCCGCGGCGAGCGCCTCCTGGGCGGTGGCCGCGTCGACGTCCGCATCGGTGGTGAGCACGACGAGCATGGTCGCGAGCTGCGGGGCGAGCATGCCCGCGCCCTTGGCGATGCCGCCGACGACGACACCCGAGGGCAGCACGACCTCGGCGGTCTTGGGGACGGTGTCGGTGGTCATGATCGCCTGCGCGGCGGCGGCGTCCGCCTGCTCGCCGGCGTCGAGCGCGTCGACGGCGGCGCCGGCCCCGGCGAGCAGCGGCTCCATGGGCAGGCGCTCGCCGATCAGCCCGGTGGAGCAGACGAGGACGTCCTGCGCGGAGACGCCGAGGACGCCCGCGAGGTGCTCCGCGGTGCGGTGGGTGTCCGCGAAGCCCTCGGGGCCGGTGCACGCGTTCGCGCCGCCGGAGTTGAGGACCACCGCGCGGGCACGGCCGTCCGCGACGGCCTGGCGGGACCACAGCACGGGCGCGGCCTGCACGCGGTTGCTCGTGAACACGGCGGCGGCGGTGTCGCGCGGGCCGTCGTTCACGACGAGCGCGAGGTCGCGCCTGCCGTTGGCCTTGATGCCGGCGGCGAGGCCGGCGGCGCGGAATCCCTGGGGGCGGGTGATCGACACGATGTGGTCCTTCGCGGGGTGGAGCGGTGGTTCGGGATCGGCGGGCCCGGGGGCCGGCAGGATCAGGGGGCGAGCGCGGTGCGGGTGAGGCCCGTCGTCTCGGGCAGGCCGAGGGCGAGGTTCATCGACTGGATCGCCGCGCCGGCGGTGCCCTTGACGAGGTTGTCGATCGCGGCGATGACGGTGGCCTGGCCGCTGCGGCGGTCCACCGCGGCGCCCACGCGCAGGGTGTTCGCACCGACGACCTCCTGGGTCGCGGGGACGACGCCCTCGGGCAGCACGGTCACGAAGTGCTCGGAGCCGTAGTCGGCGTCGAGGGCGGCGAGCAGGTCCGGCGTCGTCGTCCCCGCGGCGACCGGGGCGGTGCACACGGCGAGGATGCCGCGGCTGAAGGGCACGAGCACGGGGGTGAAGGTGAGGCGCCGGGACGGGTCCTCCCCCGCGGCGCGGCGCAGGTTCTGGAGGATCTCCGGGATGTGGCGGTGCGTGCCGCCCACGCCGTAGGGCCGGGCACCGCCGCCGGCCTCCGTGAGCAGGAGGTGCTGCTTGGGACTGCGCCCGGCGCCGGAGTAGCCGACGGGCAGGACCGCGGAGAGTGCGGTGGCGTCCACGAGCCCGGCGCGCACGAGCGGGGCGAGGGCGAGGGAGACGGCGGTCGCGTTGCAGCCGGGGACGGCGATCTCGCGCGCGCCGGCGAGCAGCTCGCGCTGGCTCGGGCCGGTGGCGAGCGGGAGCTCGGGCATGCCGTAGGTCCAGGTGCCCGCGTGCTCGGTGCCGTAGTACTCCGCCCAGTCCTCGGCGCTCTCGAGGCGGTGGTCCGCGCCGAGGTCGAGGACGAGCACGTCCGGGTCCTCGGCGCGCAGCTCGGCGCTGATCCGGCCGGACTCGCCGTGGGGCAGCGCGAGGACGACGACGTCGTGGCCGCGCAGGACCTCGACCGTGGTCTCCTGGAGCACGAGGTCGGCGCCGAGGTCGACATGGGGCGCGACCTCGGAGAGGTGCCGGCCCGCGCTCGAGTGCGCAGTGAGCGTGGCGACCTCGACGAGCGGGTGCTGGGAGAGCAGGCGCAGGGCCTCACCGCCCGCGTAACCGGAGGCGCCGACGATCGCGGCGCGCAGGCGACGGCCCGCCGGGGCGGCGGAGGTCGGGGCGGCGGCGGGAGCGGGCTCGGCAGACATGAGGCAATTGTATACACACCACTGCATGTTCTCCCAACCAGGGCCGGGTGATCGCGCGCACGAAGGGCCGCCCCGGACTGCTGTCCCGGGCGACCCTCGTGCTCGCGGGGAGCCGGCCTCAGCCGTCGCCGAGCATCCGGTGCTTGAGCGCCTTGCTCCACTCGTACGTGGTGTGCTGGACGGTGTTGTCCTTGAACGCCACCCCGTCGCGGTCCACGGCATAGGAGAAGATCCCGCCCTTGGTGGCGCCGGTGGGCTGCCAGTCCGCATAGGCCGCGGCCCGTGATCCCTCGAAGGGCTCGGAGGTGTCGTCCCATCCGTTCGGGTCGTTCTCCTCGTAGAAGGAGAACCCGATGAGGTACTGCGCGGGGTCGATGTACGGCGCGAAGGTGTTCCAGGTGCCCTGCAGCGAGGAGAGCGACCGCCCGTAGGACTGCACGAGGACATAGTCGAAGCAGTCGGCCGTGGAACGGAAGAGCGGCACCGTGCCGTCACGATTGGTGTCGTAGACGAACAGCCGATCGGTGCCGCTCAGGGGCCCGAGGAAGGTCGCGAGCTCGCGGAACACGCCGATCGCGCGGGCGGTCTCCGTGCTCGTGAGCGTGCGCTCCATGTCGATGTCGAGGCCGTCGACCCCGTGCGCCTCGACGATCGTGTCGACGAGGTGCTCGGCATTGGCGCGGTGCCCCGCGGCGGTGTCGGGGAAGGCCGGGTCCAGGACGGCACCGATGTCGACGGTCTGCACCACCGCCGTCCCCTGCGCATGCAGCGACGGGACGTACTCGTCCCGCAGCGCGCTCCAGAACGGGCTGGACGGCGGGGTGTAGTCGGGGAAGACGAAGGCGAGGTCGATCTCCGGGGGCAGCTCGATCATCGAGTTCGGGCGCGAGGGGTCCGTCGCGGAGTCGTGCCAGGTGCGGAAGTAGGCGAACTCGAGGGGCGGGGCGAGTGCGGCAGACGCCCCGGCTCGGGACGCGGGGCGGTCCGCCGACCGTGACGCAGCGGCGGCGGTGGCGGAGGTGGCGGCGGTTCCTCCGAGCGCCGCGAGGGCGGCGGCGCCGGCGAGCAGCGCGCGGCGTGGGGTGGTGCGAGACATCATCGTCCTCTCGTCCCGCGGGCGAGCGCCCGCGACAGGTGGCCGCGCCCTCCGGCGCCGCGACCTGGAACCTCAAACGGTTCACATGGATTGGTCACGACTGGGTAACGCGGCTCGGGGTGATCAAGTTAACCGCTAAAGTCGGCGGCGACAACAGATCAGCGGCGATCGTTCGGAGGCTCCGGGCGCGTCATGACGACAGGTGGTGACCTTGACCGAGAACGAGTCCCCGGAGAGCCCCCGTGCCGCCGCCGCGATCCTCTCCGAGCCCGAGCCGCCGGTCCCCGCGGGCACCGCGCGCAACCGGAGCACGAGCCACCGCATCTCCCGCCTGGCCGGCCTGCGCTTCCTCGGCCAGAGGCTCACGATGTACGCGATCGTCGCCGCGGCGAGCGTGCTGCTGAACTTCGTGCTGCCCCGCTTCATGCCGGGGGATCCGGCGACGCAGATGATCCGCGACATCACCAACCGCACCGGCGCCCCACCGTCGGGCTACCAGATCCGCCTCATCAAGGCCCGCTTCGGCGACCCCGACCGACCGGTCCTCCTCCAGTTCTGGGACTACATCAGCCGGCTCGCGCACGGCGACCTGGGCCAGTCCGCGCAGTACTACCCGATCTCCGTCACCGAGCTCATCGGCCGCGCGCTGCCCTGGACGCTGTACCTCGCCATCGTCTCGACCATCCTCGGCTGGGTCGTCGGCACCTACCTCGGCGCGCGCCTCGGCTGGAGGCCCGGTCGCCGCATCGACGCCGTGATGACCCCCGTCGCGATGTTCTTCAGCTCGATCCCCGCGTTCTGGCTCGGCCTCCTCGTGGTCTGGTACTTCGCGTACAAGAACGGCTGGTTCCCCAACCAGGGCGCCTACGACAACTCGCTCGACATCGACCTCACGAGCCCCGCCTTCTATCTCTCCGCCCTCACCCACTCGCTGCTGCCCTTCGTCACACTCGTAGCAGTGGGCTTCGCGCGCTGGCTGTTCTCGATGCGCAACATGATGATCACGACCGTCAACGAGGACTATGTGCAGCTCGCCCGCGCCAAGGGCCTCCGCCAGAACCGCGTGCGCAACCGCTACGCCGCCCGCAACGCCCTGCTGCCCAACTTCACCGGCCTCGCGCAGAGCATGGGCGGCGCCCTGACCGCGGTGATCCTCGCCGAGTCCGTCTTCGTCTACCCCGGGATCGGCTCGCTCCTCACCGGTGCGCAGGCTGCCCGCGACTACCCCGTCATGCAGGGAGTGATGCTCATGGTCATCTTCGCCTCGCTGCTGTTCAACTTCATCGCCGACTCCGTCTACGTGCTGCTGGACCCCCGCACGCGAGAGGTGGGCTGAGATGCTGCGGCGCTTCTTCTCCATCGGCAAGGTCCAGATCGGCCTCGCGATCATCGCCCTGTTCACGATCACGGCGATCCTCGGCCCCTGGTTCAGCGACGCGGTCCTGGGGCTCACCCCGCAGGACGTCGACTACATGGAGCTCACCGGAGGACCGCCGTCGGCCGCCCACTGGCTCGGCACCACGAGCCAGGGGCAGGACGTGCTGTCCTGGATGCTCCACGGCACCCGCACCTCGATGCTGGTCGGCTTCGCCTCCGCCGTCATCGGGACCGTGCTGACGGTCGTCATCGGCGCCTGGGCCGGGTTCTCCGGCGGGCTCGTGGACCGGGTGCTCAACGGCGCGATCCTCGTCTTCGGCAACTTCCCGACCTTCGCGCTGCTGTTCATCGTGGCCGCCGCGTTCCAGAACGCGAACTGGATCCTCGTCGCCGTCGTGATCGGCGGCATCGAATGGGCCGGCGGCGCCCGCCAAATCCGGGCGCAGACCATGAGCCTGCGCGGCCGCGACTTCACGACCGCGCTGCGCACGCTCGGGGAGTCCCGGGCCCGCATCATCCTCGTCGAGGTCATGCCTCACCTGCTCGGCGTCATCTCCCCCCTGTTCCTCGGGCTGATCGCCGCGGGCGTCACCCAGCAGGCGGCGCTCGCCTTCCTCGGCATCGGCAACCCGTCCGAGCCCTCCTGGGGGCTGATGATCAACTGGGCGATGACCCAGAACGCCCTGTTCCGCGGCCTGTGGTGGTGGTTTGTCCCGCCCGGCCTCGCGCTGTGCCTGATCGGCTTCGCGACCACGATGATCAACTTCGGCCTCGACGAGATCACCAACCCCACCCTCTCCAGCCGCCGCATGGCGCTCATGCGCCGCTTCCAGAAGGACCGCGCCCGCGCGAGCCGTGCCCGCACCGCCGCCCGCACCGAGGAGGTCGCACGATGACGCTCATCCAGCAGATCGGTCCCCCGGAGACCGAGGAGCAGATCCTCGCCCGCCTTGACGCCTCCGAGGTGCTGCTCGAGGCCCGCGGCCTCTGCGTCGACTACGTCACCGAGTCGGGCAACATCCGCGCCTGCGACGACATCGATCTCGTGCTGCGCCGCGGGGAGATCCTCGGCGTCGCCGGGGAGTCTGCGAGCGGCAAGTCCACCCTGCTCAACGCCCTCGGGCGGCTCCAGCGGATGCCTGCGGCCACGAGCGGAGGGGAGATCCTCTTCCACCCCGGCGACGGCGAGGAGCCCGTGGACCTCGTGGCCCTCGACGAGGAGGGGCTCGCCCCCTACCGGTGGACCCGCATCTCGATCGTCATGCAGTCCGCGATGGCGAGCCTGAACCCCGTGATCCGGCTCGGCGAGCAGTTCACCGACGTGATCCGCACCCACGACCCCCGGGTCACCGAGCGCGAGGCCCTGCAGCAGGCCGGCGAGCTGCTCTCGATGGTCGGGATCGGCGAGGACCGCCTGACCGCCTTCCCCTTCCAGCTCTCCGGCGGGATGCAGCAGCGGGCGCTGATCGCCCTCTCCCTCGCGTGCGACCCGGACCTCGTCCTCATGGACGAGCCCACCACCGCCGTGGACGTCGTCATGCAGCGGCAGATCCTCGACCAGGTGCTCGCCGCCCAGGCCCGGCTCGGCTTCGCGGTGGTCTTCGTGACCCATGACCTCTCGCTGCTGCTCGAGATCTCCGACCGGATCGCGATCATGTACGGCGGCCGCGTCGTGGAGGTCGGGACGGCGGCGCGCCTCCACGACGGGGCCAAGCACCCCTACACGCAGGCTCTGCGACGGGCCTTCCCGCCCCTGACCGAGCCGATCCGCCGACTCTCGGGCATCCCCGGCTCCCCGCCCGATCTCCAGGACCTCCCCACCGGGTGCGCCTTCGCGCCGCGCTGCGATGCCGCCATGGCGATCTGCTCGCAGCGCCGGCCCGAGCTGCGCGACATCGAGCAGGGGCGGAGCGCCTGCTATCTCACCAACGGCGAGCTCTCACCCGCCGAGCTCGCGGAGCAGCAGCGCGCACGGGACGCCGCCCGGACCGCCGAGGAGGACCCGGCATGACCACCACCGCCGACCGCCGCGCCGACACCTCCTCGCCGGGCACCGACGACGTCGTCCTCGAGGCCCGCGACGTGCACCTCCACTTCCCCGGCACCGACTCCTGCGGGCGGCGCGTCACCGTGCGCGCCCTCGACGGCGTGGACCTCACCCTGCGGCGCGGGAGCATCAGCGCGCTCGTGGGCGAGTCCGGTTCCGGCAAGACCACGCTCGCCCGGCTCTTCGCCCTGATCAACACACCGACGAGCGGCGAGATCCTCCACCGCGGGGCCCCGATCCGCTCTCGGGGTGGCCGCGCCGACCGCGCCTACTACCGCGGCGTCCAGCTGATCTACCAGGACCCCTTCGCCTCCCTCAACGGGCTGAAGAAGATCCGCACCATCATCGGCCGCGTGATCCGGATCCACGTCCCACGGCTGCGGCGCCGGGAGGTCGAGGAGCGCGTGATCGCGCTGCTCGAGAAGGTCAACATGACTCCGGCGTCCCGCTACCTGGACCGCTATCCGACGGACCTCTCCGGCGGCCAGCGCCAGCGGATCGCGATCGCCCGGGCGCTCGCCGTGGGCCCCGACGTCCTGCTCGCCGACGAGCCCACCTCCATGCTCGACGCCTCGATCCGCCTCGACGTGCTCAACCTCCTGGCCGACCTGCGCGAGTCCGAGCGCGTGGCAGTCCTCTACATCACCCACGACATCGCGAGCGCGCGCTACCTCGCGGACCGGATCCACGTCATGTACGGCGGCCGGATCATCGAGGAGGGGCCCACCGAGGAGATCGTCTCCGCTCCCCGGCACCCCTACACGAAGCTCCTCATCGGCGCGGCCCCGGACCCGGCGCGGTACAAGGGCTCCGGCGCCCAGGTGCAGCGCCCGGTCGCCGATGCGCGCGCCGTCGACAACACCTCCGAGCGGCAGGGCTGCCGATTCGCCGAGCGCTGCCCCGTCGCGATGCCGAAGTGCACGAGCGAGGAGCTCCCCCTGTTCCGCAGCACCCGCTCCGACCGCCTCGTCCAGTGCTGGCAGGCGGAGGCCGACCCGGAGTTCCACCAGCAGTTCTGACCCTCCCGTTCCCCCCCCCGTGTCACTGCGAAGAAGGAGTACACCCATGAAACAGCGGACGATCCCCACTCGGTTCGACCGACGGTCCGTCCTCGGGCTCGGCGCCGCCGCCCTCACCGCGACCGCCCTCGCCGCCTGCGGCGGCAACGGAGGCGACGTCGCCGGCTCCGGCGCGTCCGACTCCGGCGGCGCGGGAGCGCGCGACACCGCGGGCACGATCGACAACGACGGCATCCTCCGCCTCGGCGCGACCGTCGGCACCTCCAACGTGTTCCCCGAGAACTTCAACGTGTACGGCGGCGGCGACTCCGCCCCCGGCAACGCGCTGTTCTGGGAGACGCTGTTCCGCATCTCCTCGACCGACGGCTCCGCGCTGGTGCCGAACCTCGCCGAGAGCGTCGAGTACACCGAGGGCGGCACGGTCGCGACCTACGTGCTGCGTGACGATGTCACCTGGAACGACGGCGAGAGGTTCACCTCGAAGGACGTCGCTTTCACCTACGGCTTCATCTTCGAGGAGCCGGGTACCGAGAAGGACGCTGATGGCAACCTCCCCTGGCTCGCGAAGGCCATCGAGACGCCGGACGAGACCACCGTCGTCATCACCTACAACGAGCCGCAGTACACGGAGGACCTGCCGCTGTCCCTCTACTTCCCGATCTACCCCGAGCACGTCTACAAGGACCTGGACCGCCAGAACTACCAGGACAAGGACCCGGTGGGCACCGGCCCGGGACGCCTGTCGAAGTTCTCCGGGCAGCAGATCGAGATCGAGATCCGCGAGGACTACTGGGGCGAGGTGAGCCCCGAGCTCACAGCCGTCCACATCGTCCCCTCCGGCACCGCCGGCAACATCGAGTCCCAGATCACCCAGGGCAAGGTCGACTGGTCCCAGGGCGGCGCTCCCGGCGTCGTGAAGAACTTCGTGACGATGGACGACCACAACGGGTACTTCTACTACCCCGACGGCTCCACGCGCGGCATCATCATGGCCACGCACAAGGGCCCCTGCCAGGACGTCGCCGTGCGCCGCGCGCTGCGGGCCGGGGCGGACATGGGCATCGTCGCGGAGGCCGCCGGCATCGCCTACACCGTCCCCTCGGTCACCGGTCTCGACACCGGCATCTACGCCGAGATGCTCGATCCCGAGTTCGCCGAGCCCCTCACCCCGGACGTCGAGGCCGCGAAGAAGGAGCTCGCGGACGCCGGCTGGACGATCAACGACGCCGGCAACCTCGAGAAGGACGGCGAGGAGCACCCGCTGCAGCTCACCATCCAGAACGACAACCCGGCGGAGATGACGACGATGCCGATCGTCGTGGACCAGTGGTCCAAGAACCTCGGCCTCAAGGTCGCCTTCACACCGCTGCCCCCGGACGTCTTCGGCCCGGCGCAGGCCAAGGGCGACTACGACCTGTCGCTGTGGACGACCAACGCGGCGGGCGGCGCCTTCCAGGCGTTCACGATGTACATGCACACGAAGATCTACGACATCGGTGACGAGACGGCCGACGGCAACTACGGCCGCTGGAAGATGCCCGACGAGGCGAACGACGCGATCATGGCGATCACGACGACGCCCCCGGACAAGGTCGACGAGATCACCGAGCACTGCCGGGTACTGCAGCGGGCGGTCGCCGACGAGGCGCCCTACATCCCCGTGCAGTCCAACGGCGCGGGCGGCATGTTCTCCACGAAGAAGTGGTCCGGGCTGAAGGAGGCCTCGGAGATCGACTACTTCCCCCGGGTGGACGGCTACAACAACCTCGTC
The DNA here is from genome assembly GCF_024860185.1 of Brachybacterium sp. NBEC-018. Taxonomy (NCBI): domain Bacteria; kingdom Bacillati; phylum Actinomycetota; class Actinomycetes; order Micrococcales; family Dermabacteraceae; genus Brachybacterium; species Brachybacterium sp. NBEC-018. Next base: position 1,915,307 of record NZ_CP100650.1, on the reverse strand, counting down.
CGCACCCTCTCCGACGTGGCGCCGTCGAAGAAGTGAGCAGAACGGTCCGAGCGTGATGCAGGAGGGCGGCACCCCATCGGGGTGCCGCCCTCCTCGCTGCGGCGGGGTCGCCGTCGTTTGAACGCGTCAGGCGCGCAGCTCCCCGCCGACGGCGCTCGCGACCGCCGCCACGATCCGCTCGCGCACGGCGCCGATCTGCTTCGCGCCGAGGGTCCCCTCGGCGGAGCGCAGTCGCACCGCGAAGGCAAGCGACTTGCGGCCCTCGCCGACCTGCTCGCCCGTGAAGACGTCGAACAGGTGGACGCGCTCGGCGAGATCGCCGGCGCCCACGAGGATCGCGGCCTCGACGGCGCTCGCCGGCACGGACTCCTCCACCACGAAGGCGAAGTCCTCCTTCGCCGGCGGGAAGGTGGGCACCGGTGCGGCCTGCACCACGGCGGGCGCGGAGGCGATGACCGCCTCGATGTCGAGCTCGAACGCGGCGGTGCGCGCGGGCAGCCCGTACGCCTTGATCACCGCGGGGTGCAGCTCGCCCGCGAGACCCACGACGAGGGAGTCCCCCGCGGCGGAGAGGACGCGCAGCTCGGCGCCGCGGCCGGGGTGCAGCGGGGCGAGCTCCCGCTGGCGCACCTCGAGCTCGGCGCCCACCGCGGCGGCGGCCCGGCGGGAGAGGTCGAGCGCGTCGGCCCAGCCCCAGGCCTCGGGCGCGCCCTGCCAGGAGTCGGGGCCGGAGGCCCCGCCCAGCACGGCGCCGAGGACAGAGGTCTGCTCGGGCAGCGCCGCGGCGATCGCCGCGAGCTCCGCCTCGCTGGGACGGGCGGCCGGGGCGGGCACCGGGGCGGCGTCGCCACCGGAGGCGCGGAACACGGAGCCCCGCTGGAAGATCGCGACGGACTCCTCACCGCGGCCCAGGTTGCGCCTCGCCGCGGGGAGCAGGCTCTGCAGCAGCGAGGTGCGCAGCAGCGGCTCGTCCTCGGCGAGCGGGTTCAGCAGGCGCACGGCCCCGCGGCGCTCGTCGTCGGCCGGGTAGCGGAGCGTGTCGAGCACGTCCACCGGCACGAACGGGGAGACCTTGACCTCGACGAGGCCGGCCTCGGCGAGGGCGCGCTGCGCGGAGCGGCGGGCGCGCTGCGCGACGGTGAGGCCGCGGCCCCCGGGGGCGGTGGGCAGCACGGAGGGGATCTCCGCGTAGCCCACGAGGCGGGCGATCTCCTCGACGAGGTCCTCGGCGAGGAGGAGGTCCGGCCGCCAGGACGGCGGGGTGACCACGAGCTGGTCCTCGCCGCCGGGCTCGACGGCGCAGCCGATCTGCTCGAGGCTGCCGCGCACCTGCTCCGCCGTGTAGGGGATGCCGACGAGGCGCTCGGCCGCGTCGGCCGCGAGGCGGATCGGGGCGGGGTCCGTGACGGCGCCGTCGTCGGTGACCGCGGCGGCGATCGTGCCGCCGCCGTGCTCGACGATCAGCTGCGCCGCCCGGGTCGCCGCGATCAGCGGCAGCCGCGGGTCCACGCCGCGCTCGAAGCGCTTGGAGGCCTCGGAGGGCAGGCGGTGACGGCGCGCGGTGCGGGCCACGCTCACGGGGTCGAAGGTCGCGGCCTCCAGGACGATGTCGGTGGTGCTCACGGAGACCTCCGTGGAGGCGCCGCCCATCACGCCGGCGAGGCCGAGCACGCGCGAGGCGTCCGCCCCGTCGGTGATGAGCAGGTCCTCGGGGTCGAGGGTGCGCTCCACGTCGTCGAGGGTCGTGAGCTTCTCCCCCGCCCGGGCGCGGCGCACGACGATCGGCGCGGTCAGCTTCGCCGCGTCGTAGGCGTGCAGCGGCTGGCCGAGGTCGAGCATCACGTAGTTCGTGACGTCGACGATCAGGGAGATCGGGCGCATGCCGGCGAGGGTGAGGCGGCGCGCCATCCAGCGCGGGGTCTGCGCGGAGGGGTCCACACCGGTGACCTCGAGGGCGACGAAGCGGGTGCAGCCCTCGGCGCCGCGGAGCGGGGCGTCGTCGCGGCGCTCGACGGCGATGCCGGTCCCGCTCGCGGCGGGGACCTCGACGGCGAGCGCCGGGTCGGTGTAGGCGGCGCCGGTCGCGTGGGAGTACTCGCGGGCCACGCCGCGCATCGAGAAGCAGTAGCCGCGGTCCGGGGTCACGTTGATCTCGACGACCTCGTCGGCGAGGCCCAGCAGGGCGATCGCGTCGTCGCCGGGCTCGCCGGTGAGACCCTTCGCGTGCCCGCGGCCCAGGACGATGATGCCGTCCTCGCCGTCGGGGTCCGGGCCCAGGCCCAGCTCGTCGCCCGAGCAGATCATGCCGTCGGAGGTGTGGCCGTAGGTCTTCCGCGCGGCGATCGCGAAGTCGCCGGGGAGCACGGTGCCGGGCAGGGAGACGACGACGTGGTCGCCCTCGACGAAGTTGTGCGCGCCGCAGATGATGCCGCGGCTGGGGCGCTCCTGCCCGGGCTGCGGGTCCTTCGGGTCGTCGAGGTCCTCGTTGTGCTCGGGGCCGACGTCGACGCGCACCCAGTTGATGGTCTTGCCGTTCTTCTGCGGCTCCTTGACGAGCTCGAGCACGCGGCCCACCACGAGGGGGCCGGTCACCTGCGCGCCGAAGATCGCCTCCTCCTCGAGGCCCACACGGGAGAGGTCGGTCGCGACCTGCTGGGCGCCGGTGCCCTCGGGCAGGGTGGTGTGCTCGGCGAGCCAGGTCAGGGGAATGCGAGGCATGTCAGATCTCCGTCCCGTAGTGCTGGGAGAAGCGGACGTCGCCCTCCACCATGTCGCGCATGTCGGCGACGCTGTTGCGCAGCATGAGGATGCGCTCGATGCCCAGGCCGAAGGCGAAGCCCTGGTACTCCTCGGGGTCCACGCCGGCCGCGCGCAGCACGTTCGGGTGGACCATGCCGCAGCCGCCCATCTCGATCCAGCCGGTGCCGCCGCAGACCCGGCACTCCGGGTCCGCGTCGTGGTCCAGGCCCAGGCGCGCGTCGCAGGAGAAGCAGCGGAAGTCCATCTCCGCGCTCGGCTCCGTGAAGGGGAAGTGGTTGGGGCGCAGGCGCGTCACGGGCGCCCCGCCGAAGAGGTGCGCGGCGAAGGCGTCGAGCGTGCCGACGAGGTTCGCCATCGTCAGGCCCTTGTCGATCGCGAGGCCCTCGACCTGGTGGAAGACGGGCGAGTGGGTCGCGTCGATCTCGTCCGCCCGGTACACGGTGCCGGGGCACGCGACGTACAGCGGGGCGCCGCGCTCGAGCATGGCGCGGATCTGCACCGGCGAGGTCTGCGTGCGCAGCATCATCCCGGAGCCCTCGGGCGCGAGGTAGATCGAGTCCTGCAGCGAGCGGGAGGGGTGCTCGGGATCCGCGTTCAGCGCGTCGAAGTTCAGCCAGGAGGACTCCGCCTCGGGGCCCTCCGCGATCTCCCAGCCGATGCCGACGAAGAAGTCCTCGATGCGGTCGGTGAGCGTGCTCAGCGGGTGCGCGGCGCCGCGGGGACGGCGGTCCGTGGGCAGGGTCATGTCCACGGTCTCGGCGGCGAGCGCGGCCTCCTCCTCGGCGGCGGCGAGCTCGCCCTGGCGGGCGGCGAGGGCCTGCTGGACACGGCCCTTGCCCTGCCCCACGAGCTTGCCCGCGGCGGCCTTCTGGTCCTTGGGGAGGTCCTTGATCGCGCGGTTCGCGGTGCTCAGCACGCTCGCGTCGCCCACGTGGTCGATGCGCACCTGCTTGAGGGTCGCGGTGTCCGGGGCCGCGGCGATCGCGGCGAGCGCGGCGTCGACGGCGGCGGTGATCGCCTGCTCGTCGATCGCGGGCCCGCCGGGCGCGGGGTTCGTCTCTGACACGGGGTTCGCTTTCGTCCTGGGGTGCTCGGGAGGCGCCGGCCGCGAGGCGGGCACCGCGGACCATTCTAGGAGGGATGCACGGGCGTCGGGCCACGGCGCCCGCCCCGGCCCGCGCTCCCCGCTAGCCTGGGACGGCAAGCCCGACCACTGCTGAAGGAGCATCCCCGTGCCCACGACCGTGAAGGGCGTCATCGCCCGCGCCGAGAAGGCGCCCGCCGAGCTCGTCGACATCGTCATCCCCGACCCCGGCCCGCACGACGTGATCGTCGACGTGGAGGCCACCGGCGTGTGCCACACCGACCTCGCCTACCGCGACGGCGGCATCAACGACGAGTTCCCGTTCCTGCTGGGCCACGAGTCCGCCGGCCGCGTGTCCGTCGTCGGCGAGGCCGTGACCCACGTCGAGGTCGGCGACTACGTCGTGCTGAACTGGCGCGCCGTGTGCGGCGAGTGCCGCGCGTGCAGGAAGGGCGTGCCGCAGTACTGCTTCGCCACCCACAACGCCTCGCAGAGGATGACCCTCACCGACGGCACCGAGCTCACCCCCGCGCTCGGCATCGGCTCCTTCGCGGAGAGGACGCTCGTCCACGAGGGCCAGTGCACCAAGGTCTCCGAGGACGCCCCCGCCGAGGTCGCCGGTCTGCTCGGCTGCGGCGTCATGGCGGGCCTCGGCGCGGCCATGAACACCGGCCGGATCCAGCGCGGCGAGAGCGTCGCCGTGATCGGCCTGGGCGGTGTGGGCTGCGCCGCGATCGCGGGCGCGAAGCTCGCGGGCGCCACGACGATCATCGGCCTCGACGTCGACGAGAAGAAGCTCGCGGCGGCGACCGAGCTCGGCGCCACCCACACCCTCGCCACGCAGGGCCTCTCCCCGCAGGAGGTGGCCGAGAAGGTGCAGGAGCTCACCGGCGGCTTCGGCGCGGACGTCGTCATCGACGCCGTCGGCATCCCGCAGACCTACGAGACCGCCTTCTACGCGCGCGACCTCGCCGGCCGCGTCGTGCTCGTGGGCGTGCCGCGCCCGGGCGTGGAGCTCACGCTCCCGCTGCTGGACGTGTTCGGCCGAGGCGGCTCGCTGACGTCCTCCTGGTACGGGGACTGCCTCCCCGAGCGGGACTTCCCCTACCTCACCGACCTGTTCCTGCAGGGCCGCCTGCCGCTGGACCGCTTCGTCACCGGCCGCACGGACCTCGCCGGCGTGGACACGGCGCTGGACTCCCTCCACGAGGGCGGCACGCTGCGCACCGTGGCGGTGGTGGGCCGATGACCGCGCGGCTCGAGCGGACCGTCGTCTCCGGCACCTTCACGCTCGACGGGGAGACCTTCGACGTCGACAACAACGTGTGGGTGCTGGGCGACGACGAGCAGTGCGTCGTCTTCGACGCCCCGCACGACGTCGAGGCGATCGTGCGTCTCGTGGGCGAGCGCGAGTGCGTGGGCATCCTGCTCACCCACGCCCACGACGACCACGTGCGCTTCGCCCCGGAGCTCTCCGAGGCGCTCGAGGCGCCGCTGCTGCTGAACCCGGCCGATGCCGAGCTGTGGAAGCTCACCCACGGCGACCTGCCCTGGGACGCCGACGTCGAGGACGGGGACATGTTCACCGTCGCGGGTGTGGACATCGAGGCCGTGCACACGCCGGGCCACTCCCCCGGCTCGACCTGCTACCACCTCGACCAGCTGCAGGCCGTCATGACCGGCGACACTCTGTTCCAGGGCGGCCCCGGTGCGACCGGCCGCTCGTTCTCCTCCCGCGACACCATCGAGGAGTCGATCCGGGAGCGCCTGTTCGTCATGGACCCCGCGACGGTGGTGCACACCGGTCACGGCGACGACACCACGATCGGCGAGGAGCAGGAGCGCGCCCGCGGCGACTGGCTCTGAGGCCCGCTCAGCTCCCGGCGCCCGTCCCGGGCCCGTCGTCCTCCCGCGCGGAGACGGCCGGGCCGGGGGCGGGCGCCGTCGCGTCGGCCTGGTCCCCGTCGGAAGCGGCACCGCCCTGGAGCCCCGCGAGGTACGCGTTGTACGCGGCGAGCTCGGCGCCGCCGTCGCGCTCGGCCTTGCGGTCGTACTGCCGGGCGCGGCGGTCCTCGGAGCGTATCCACTGGAGCACCATGAGGATCGCGTAGAGCACCGTCGGGATCTCGGAGACGGCCCACATGATCGAGGCGCCGCGGGCCTGGATCAGCTCGAGCTGCGCGGGACCGTAGAGGCCCAGCTCGGTGTACCAGTCCTGCGCCACGATCCAGGTCGCCGAGTACAGGGCGATGCCGAAGAAGGCGTGGAAGGCGAGGGTGACGAGCAGGGTGATGAGCTTGAGGACCGGGTTGATGGGCTTCTGCGCCGGGTCCACGCCGATCAGCACCCAGGCGAAGAGGTACCCGGCGAGCAGGAAGTGCACGGTCATCGCGACGTGGCCCACGTGGGTGCGCATCGACAGCTCGAACAGCGGGGTGAAGTAGAAGACCACGAGCGAGCCGGCGAAGAGCAGCCCGGCCACGGGCGGGCTCGAGACGATGCGCGAGTACCCGGAGTGGAGCGCCGCGAGCACCCACTCGCGCAGGCCACGGGAGCCGTCGGTGCGGGGCGCGACGGCGCGGGAGAGCAGCGTGACGGGGCCGCCGAGCACCCACAGCGGCGGCACGATCATCATCATCGCCATGTGCTGGACCATGTGCGCGTCGAAGCGGTAGCGGCCCCACGCGGCGGCGCCCCCGTTCATCACCCACACGAGAGCGAGGCAGCCGGCGAGCCAGAGCGCGGTGCGCAGCAGCGGCCAGGCGTCGCCGCGGCGGCGCAGGCGCACGACACCCGCGAGGTACAGCCCGGCCATCGCGGAGGCGATGATGACGCTGCCCCAGTCCGGGTGCCAGACGGTGACCAGGGCGGCCGGGTCCAGGGGCGTGGAGGGCGGCAGATAGCCCACGAGCGCGAGCCGGCGCAGGTCCCCGACGAGCGGGACGGTCTGCGGGACGGGCGGGGCGGTGCGGCCCAGCGCGATCGACGCCCCGATGACGACGGCGAGCAGGACGCCCTCGGTGAGGGCGAGGTGGCGGAACCGCAGCCGCTCCCCCAGGCGCCGCCGCTGGGCGGCGCCGAGCGCGGCGAGCCCCACGAGCAGCACCGTCTTCAGCAGCAGCACGCGACCGTAGGCCGTGGTCAGCAGCTCACCGGGGCCGTCGAGCCGGATCGAGGCGTTGACCAGGCCGCTGAGGGCGAGCACGACCACTGCCGCGAGCGCCCACGGGGAGAAGCGGCGCACGACGACGGCCAGCTCCGCATCCGGCAGCCGCGGCGCGATCAGGGCGATCGCGAGCAGCCCGCCCGCCCACACCGAGACCCCGAGGAGATGCAGCACCATCGCGTTGACGGCATTGGTGTGGTCCAGGCTCGCACCGGCATGACCCTCGAGGCCGACGGCGGCGACGCCGAGGCCGGCTGCCGCGAGCGCCCAGGCGGCGCCGACGGTGCTGCGGGCGAGCAGCCCGAGGAGGGCCGAGATCCCGGCGAGGATCGCGACGGCGAGCTGGATCCGGCCGAGGTCCGCGCCGAGCGCGACCTGCCAGACGTCGAGGTCGGTCCCGGCACCGGCCGCCTCGAGACCGCCGAGCGGGACGAGGGCGAGGGCGGAGAGGGCCCACAGGCCGGCGCCGGCGGCGGCGAGGCGCACGGTGCGGCCGCGGCCGCCGCCCAGGGAGCGCACCTCGGCGCGGGAGGGCCCGGGCTGCAGGAGCACGGCGGTCCCGCCGGCGCCCACGGCGAGCAGCAGGCCCAGGTGGTGCAGGCCGCGCACGGCGGGGATCCCCCAGGTGACCAGGCCCGATGCCGGGACGAGGGAGTTCGGGGCGGCGGCGCCGGTCGCGATGATCCCCAGCAGGGCCACGGCGATCGTCAGAGCGAGCAGGACCGGGACCGCGAGCGGGGTGGGGAGGGTGCGGCCGCCGTCCCGGTTGCGGGGCGAGGCTGCGGCGGGGTTCGGGCTCATCGGGCTGTGGGCGCCTTCATCGGGATCGGCGGCGGAGGGTCTCGAAGAGGCACACCGTCGCGGCGGTGTGCACGTTGAGCGATTCGGCGTGACCGGCCAGCGGGATCCGCACGGCGAGCGGGGCGGCGGCGAGGGTGGCCTCGTCGAGCCCCCGGGCCTCATTGCCGAGGATCCAGGCGATCCGCTCGGGCAGCTCCGCCTCGAACAGGTCCGTGCTCGCGTAGCCGCTCGTCGCGGCGGCGGTGATCCCCCGGCCGGCGAGGGCGTCCAGCAGGGCAGGGGCCTCGGCGCCGGCGATCACGGGGAGGTGGAAGGTGCTGCCGACGGCGGCGCGGACGGCCTTCGGGGAGTACGGGTCCGCGCTCGTGCGGGTGAGCAGCACGAGGTCCGCGCCGGCGGCGTCGGCCGTGCGCAGCAGGGTGCCGACGTTCCCGGGGTCCCGCACCTCGTGCAGGACGACCGCGGTGAGCGGCCCCTCGGCGGGCAGCGCGGCGATCGCGGCGAGGGCCGCACCGGCGCTCTCCTCGGGGAGGCGGGCCACGGCGATCGCGCCCTGCGGCGAGACGGCACCCGCGGCACCGCTCTCGGGGCGGTCCTGGCCCTCCCCGCCGCCGGGCTCGCGGGTCATGGCGCGGATGATCGTCTCGTCGACCTCGCGGGTGGGGACACCGGCCTCCTCGGCGAGCCGCGCCAGCTCGGGGTGGTCGCCTGCGGCGCGGGCGGTGAGGAAGAGCTCGAGCGCGAGCTCGGGGCGCTCGGCGAGCAGGGAGCGGACGGCCTGGGGGCCCTCGACGCGGAGGCGACCCTGCTTGCGACGTGCGGAGCGCCCGGACAGTGCCGCGATCCGCCGCACCCGCTCGGAGCGGGGCGAGGTGATCGGGGACTGGTCCGGGCGCTCGGGGTTCACACTGGTGGAGTCAGGCCGCGGGGGCGTTGACGTCCTCGGGCAGCGCGCCCTTGGCGACCTCGACGAGCGCGGCGAAGGCCGGCGCGTCGTTCACGGCGAGCTCGGCGAGCATACGGCGGTCGACCTCGACACCCGCGAGCCCGAGGCCCTGGATGAAGCGGTTGTAGGTCATGCCGTTCGCACGGGCCGCAGCGTTGATGCGCTGGATCCAGAGCTGACGGAAGTTGCCCTTGTTCTTCTTGCGGTCGCGGAAGTTGTAGGTCTGCGAGTGCAGGACCTGCTCCTTCGCCTTGCGGTACAGGCGCGAGCGCTGACCGCGGTAGCCGCTGGCCTGCTCGAGGATCTCCCGACGCTTCTTATGGGCGTTGACCGCCCGCTTCACGCGTGCCACGTGATTCTCCTTCGCTGGTATGTGAGTTCAGTGCTGCGGGAACTCTCCTCCCGCGAGAAGGTTCAGCGGCCGAGCAGCTTCTTCATGCGCTTGACGTCCGCCTTGGCCACATCGGTGTCGTTCCCGAGGCGGCGCTTGCGGGTCGAGCTCTTGTGCTCGAGGAGGTGGCGAGCGTTCGCCTTCTCCCGCATGAGCTTGCCGGAGCCGGTGACGCGGATGCGCTTCTTGGTGCCCGAGTGGGTCTTGTTCTTCGGCATGGTGCCTTGTCTCCTTCGTGCTGTCTCAGGACTCGTCGCCGGTGGGCGCGACGTCCTCGGCAGGCGCCTCGGCCTGCTTCGACGAGTTGCTCTCGGCCTTCTCGGCGTCGGTGCGACGCTTGCGCGCCTCGGCCATCGCCTGGGCCTTCTTCTTGTGGGGTCCGAGGACCATCACCATCGTGCGGCCGTCCTGTCGCGGGTGCGACTCGACGAAGCCGAGCTCGGCGACGTCCTCCGCCATGCGACCGAGCAGCTTGATGCCCATCTCCGGTCGGGACTGCTCGCGACCGCGGAAACGGATCATGACCTTGACCTTGTCGCCACCGCTCAGGAACTTCTCGACGTTGCGACGCTTGGTCTCGTAGTCGTGCTTGTCGATCTTCAGGCCCATCCGGATTTCCTTCTGGACGGTGTTGGCCTGGTTCTTCCGCGACTCGCGGGCCTTCATGTTGGCTTCGTACTTGAACTTGCCGTAATCCATGAGCCGCGCAACAGGCGGATTGGCGCCCTGGGCGACCTCCACCAGATCCAGATCGGCTTCCTGGGCGAGTCGCAGGGCGTCCTCGACGCGGACGATCCCGACCTGCTCGCCGTTGGGGCCGACCAGGAGGACCTTGGGGACCTTGATCTGACCGTTGATGCGCTGTTCGCTGATGGTGGCTCCTCACCTCGGTGTCGACACGGAACATGAGAAAAGGGCCCCCGCTCCTGCGGAGGCCCCGACACCATGGCGCGTGAACGCCGGCCGACCCTCGAGGGCCGGTCTGGTACTGACCCGGTGACGGTCGCCCGGCGCGCTGCGCTCGGGACGGTGGCCACGAGGTGGGAGGGACTCCACTTGAGGACTGCCCTGCCTCCCCACCCCGAACGGGACGGACAGACCGAAGACATGTTCCGGTCGTCTATTCTAGCAGGGCAGAGCGCCGCGTCCAGGGGGTCCTGGGTGATGTGCGTCGCGCAGGGGGACGCCCGCGCCGCGAGGACGAGGAGCACCGGTGGACACCACGGACCATGATCCCACGCCCGCGGAGGGCGTCGGCGGAGCCGACGAGGCCGCCGGATCCCCCGCGGTCGACGGATCCCGCACGACCCCCGCGCCCGGCGCGGCCGGCACGGCTCCCCACAGCTACGACTACGGCTCCGCCGACGCCCCTGACGGCTCGGAGGCCCTCGGTGCCGTCGATGCCCCCGCGGCTGGCTCCCCCGTCGACGCCGAGGCCCCTGCCCCGACCTCCCCGCGCGCCGTGCTCCGCCCCGTGCCCGAGGGCTTCCCCGCCCCCTCCGTCACCCCCTCGCGCCCCAACCGCGCCCCGGCCCTCCCCGTCACCGACGAGCCCGCCCCCCGCTCCGGGCGCGGCCTCCGGATCGCCGCGATCGCCGTCGCCGCCGTGCTCCTGCTCGCGGTGCTGACCGGCGGCGGGATCCTCGCCGTGCGCGCCCTGACCGGCGGTGGGGAGGACACGGCTACCGCGGGCTCCGACCCGGCCACGAGCACCGCGGCGACGGGCACGGTCGCGCTCGGTCCCGCGACCTTCCGCGAGGTCTCCACCGAGGTCGGCGTGCGCTCCGTGGGCGACACGTCGGACCGTCTCGAGCCCGAGGGGGAGTTCGTCGTCGTGACCGTCGAGATCACGAACGACGGCGAGGCCCCGCTCCTGGTGAGCTCCGGCGGTGGCACCATGGAGCTGGTCTCCGCCGCGGGCGACCGCTACCCCGTCTCCGACGAGGCGAACCGCGCGCTCGTCGCGGACTCCGAGGCCTTCGGCACGGTGGGCGCGGGCGAAACCGCCGTCTACCACGGCGTCTTCGACGTCCCGGCGGGCACCGAGCCCACCGGGCTCGACCTCGCCTTCTCCTCCGCCCCCGAGGTGGGCCGGGGCACGCTGCCGCTCGGCGGCTGAGCCCCGATACCCCACCGCACCCGATCCACGTCCGCCCCGCGCTCTCCCCCGCCGTCCCCGAAAGGACCCCCATGACCGAGCAGCAGCACCCCACCACCGAGGACGAGCTCGCCGCGCAGGCGCTGCGCGACATCGCCGACGTCGCCGCCGTCGAGATCATCACCAGCTCCTGCGTGCACCTCATGAGCGCTGCCGCCGTGAAGGTCGGGCTCGGCGAGGACGAGGAGGAGGCCGGCCACAAGGACCTCTCCGAGGCCCGCAAGCTCATCACCGCGCTCGCGGGGCTCGTCGTCGCCGCGGCCCCCGAGATCGGCAACGAGCACGCCCGCTCCCTGCGCGACGGCCTGCGCTCGCTGCAGCTCGCCTTCGCCGAGGCGCTCCCCTTCCCCGACGCGCCGGGCGAGGCCCCGGGCGAGAAGTGGACCGGCCGGGTCTCCTGACCCCGCCCCACCGCCTCAGCCGGCCCCGGCCTCCCAGCGACCCCGTCGCCGGGAGCGCCGCACCCGCCGCGCGAGCAGCGCCGCGAGCGCGACGAGGAGTGCGACCGCTCCCGCGGCGCCCACACCCCAGGCAGGTCCGGCCCCGTCGATGACGGCTCCCACCACGGGGGAGCCCGCGGCGGCGCCGACGGTCATCGCGGTGCCGTGCCAGCCCATCGCCTCCCCGCGCACGGCCTCCGGCACGAGCTGCGCGATCGCCTCCCCCGTCGCCGTGATCATCGGGGCGATGAACAGCCCCGCGAGGGTGATCGTCACCGCGAGCAGGAGCATGTCCCCCGAGGCGGTGACGGCGACCGGGAGCGAGAGCGCCCCGAGCCCCAACAGCACCCACAGCGGGTCCAGCCCGCGGCTCATCGCTCCGTAGACGAGGCCGCCCACGAGGCTGCCCGCGCACCACAGCGCCATCATCCCGGCGATCATCGCCGCGAGGCCCCGGTCGTCGAGGATCGCGACGATCGAGAGGTCCGTCGCGGTGAGGACGAGGGAGCCCGTCGCGGTCGCGAGCAGCACCGAGAGCCCGCCGGCCGTGAGCAGGGCGCGGCGCGCGGCGGCCTTCCCCGGGTCGCCCGGTCCCGGGTCGACCACCGGGATCTGACCCGTGCGGAGGTCCTCCGCGACCCGGCGCTCGGTGAGCAGCTCCTGCTGGGCGAGGACGGCGCCCTCCGCGGCCTCGAGCGGGGCCGGCAGCCGTGCGGGCAGCACGATCTGGTCGCTGCGGGTGGGCGGGTTCGTCACGGCCATGCCGATGCCGGCGAGGGCGACGAGCACCCCCACGACGACGAGGCTCGCGCGGGTGCCCGCGGCGAGTGCGGCGAGGGTCACCGCGGCCGGGCCGATCATGAACACCAGCTCGGTGAACACCGAGTCGAGGGCGAAGGCGCTGCGCCGCAGCGTCGCCGGCACGAGCACCGACAGCGAGGTGCGGACGATCGCCCAGACCGGGAGCCCGAACAGCCCGCCGATCAGCGCGAGCACGAGCACCGCCTCGAAGGGCGCGAAGGCCATGGCGACCACGGCGACGGACTGCACGAGGATCGAGGGCAGCACGGCACGGCGCAGGCCCTTGGTGTCCACGAGCCGCCCGCGCCACGGGGAGGAGATCGCGGTGCCGATCGTCGTCGCGGTGACGACGAGGCCCGCCTCGAGGTAGGAGCGGTCCAGGGTGCGCACGCAGTGGAGGGTCAGCAGCAGGCCCAGCGTGGAGAAGGGGATGCGGGCGAGGAACCCGAGCAGGAGGACGCCCGCGACGCCGGGCGCCGCGAGCACCCGGCGATAGGCGTCCATCTACCGTCCCAGGGCCAGGGTGAGCGAGGAGATCCGCTCCGCGACGAGGGTCGAGGCCCCCAGGCGTGCGGAGAGGTCGGTGACGACCGCCTGCACGCCGTCCCGGTCCAGGCCGTCCTCGAGCCGCACCCGGAGCACGACCTCGGTGCGCTCCCCCGGGGTCGCGGCGAGCGCGAGCACGGAGGGGACGGCGGCCGCGATCGCGTCGAGCTCGGCCGCGAGCTCGGGATCCTCGTGAGGCGGGATCCATGCGCGGCCCTGGGCGAGCGCCCACAGCACGGAGCGCGGCAGCTGGATCGGGCCGCCGTCGGCCGCAGTCACGTCGGAGGCCGAGGCGTCCAGCAGCAGCGACGTGCACCCCTCCTGGACCGCGGCCTGCGCGGCCTGGGCGGCGAGCACGGGCACGGGCCGGGCCTCACGGCGCCAGGCGGAGAGCGCCGCGGCGGAGGTGAAGACGGGCAGCACGCGGGAGCCGTCCGGCGCGGTGAGCGAGACCATCGCCATGTCCGCGCCGTTGTCCCCGGTGAGGCCGTGGGCGGTCTCGCCCTCCTCGGTCGCGACGGCCATGATCGGCACGAGCAGCCGGGAGCCGGCGATCGCGGCGACCAGCGCACGCCGGTGCGGGTCCTCCCCCGCGCGGTGCGCGGCGAGGGCGGCGGCGACGTCGGCCGGGGTGGAGCCGTCGTCCCCCGGGAAGGGGCTCACGGCGTAGTCGCGGCCCTTCCAGGGCACCCCGGCGGTGTCGGTGAGCGGGGACTTCTCGACGAAGTGGGCCGGGAGGTCCCGACGGGCGGGGCTCGGAGCGGGGTCCTGGGGGGAGGTCACGCCCGCCCCGCGACGTCGAGCGCCTCGGGCAGGGTGAAGGCGCCGGCGTAGAGGGCCTTGCCGACGATCGCCCCTTCGACGCCGTCGGCGACGAGCCCGCGCAGCGCCTCGAGGTCCGCGAGGGAGGAGATGCCGCCGGAGGCGACGACCTTCGCCTCGGTGCGGGAGCAGACCTCGCGCAGCAGGTCGACGTTGGGCCCCTGGAGGGTGCCGTCCTTGGTGACGTCGGTGACGACGTAGCGCTGGCAGCCGGCGGCGTCGAGGCGCTCGAGGGTCTCCCAGAGGTCGCCGCCGTCACGGGTCCAGCCGCGGGCGGCGAGGGTCGTGCCGCGCACGTCGAGGCCGACGGCGATGCGGTCGCCGTGCTCGGCGAGGATCTCCGCGGTCCAGTCCGGGTTCTCGAGGGCCGCGGTGCCGAGGTTCACGCGGCGGCAGCCGGTCGCGAGGGCCGCGGCGAGGGACTCGTCGTCCCGGATGCCGCCGGAGAGCTCGACGTTCATGTCCACGGCGGCGACGACCTCCGCGAGCAGCGAGGCGTTGCTGCCGCGGCCGAAGGCGGCGTCGAGGTCCACGAGGTGCAGCCAGCGGGCGCCGCCCTCCTGGAAGCCGAGCGCGGCCTCGAGCGGGGCGCCGTAGGCGGTCTCGGAGCCGGCCTCGCCCTGGACCAGGCGCACGGCCTGGCCTCCCTGCACGTCGACGGCGGGGAGGAGTTCGAGCACGGGAGCGGTCATGAGGGGTGTCTCCTGGTCAGGACTGTGGGGGTGGGTGACGGTGGGGCGGCAGGGGCGGCGCTCAGCCGGTCTGGATGCGCCAGATCGAGACGCCCAGGCACACCAGGCCCACCACCGCGAGGGCGATGACGGACCACAGCGGCTTCTTCGAGCGGAGGAAGGACCAGGCGCCGCCGAGCAGCAGGCCGCCCGCGAAGAGCATGAGGAAGGCGAGGATCACGGGGCGGTCCCCTCGTCCCCGGCCCCGCGGCGCGGGAGGGCCGCGAGCCAGTTGCGCAGCAGTCGCGCGCCCGCGGCGCCGGACTTCTCGGGGTGGAACTGGGTCGCGGTGAGCGCGCCGTTCTCGACGGCGGCGACGAAGCGGTCGCCGCCGTGCTCCGCCCAGGTCACCAGCGGCGGGGTCATGGGACCGATGCTGTCGAGCTCCCAGCTGCGGGCCGCGTAGGAGTGCACGAAGTAGAAGCGCTCCTCGGCGACGCCGTCGAACAGGACGGAGCCCTCGGGGCTCTCGACGGTGTTCCAGCCCATGTGCGGGACGATCTCCGCCTCGAGCCGGGTGACCTCGCCGGGCCACTGGTCCAGGCCCGTGCTGCGCACCCCGTGCTCGGTGCCGGCGGCGAACATGATCTGCAGGCCCACGCAGATGCCGAGCACCGGCAGGCCGCCCGCGAGGCGGCGCTCGACGATCCGGTCGCCGCCCACGGCGAGCACCTGCGCCATGGTCGCCGCGTAGGCGCCCACGCCGGGGACGACGAGGCCGTCGGCCGCGAGGGCCGCCTCGCGGTCCGCGGTGAGCTGCACGTGCGCACCGGCGGCCTCGAGGGCGCGCACCACGGAGCGCACGTTGCCGGAGCCGTGGTCGAGGACCACGACCTCAGGAGCGGTCGTCATCAGCGCTTCTTCTTCGAGATCCAGGAGAGCGCCTCGTTGCGCGTGAGCGTCGAGGGGTCGATGCCCTCGCCGAGCTCGTCGAGGGTGAGGGCGCCCAGCAGCAGCTGCTCGACCTCGTCCGCGACGGCGCCGAGCACGATCGCGGGCGAGACGTCCTCGCCGCGCTCCCCCGCCTTGTAGCGGGTCGCCGTCATGCGGTCGCCGCGGCGCCAGAAGAGCACCAGGCCGGTGCGCTGCAGGGCGGTGGAGGTGATCGCGGCGAGGTCGTGGGCGAGCTGCTCCTTGAGCTCGCCCACGGCGATCGCGCCGGTCTCGGTGTCGAGGGTGCGCGTGCCGCCGGGGATGTCGATCCCGTCGGTGCGGGCCTCGCGGCCCAGGCGGATCGCGCCGGCGAGCGCCTTCGCGGAGGCGACGGAGGTCGCGACCACGGCGATCGCGGGCTCCTCCTCCTCGGCGGACTCGGCGAGCACGTCGTCGACGGTCAGCGGCTCGTCGCCGAGGTCGAGGCCGGCGGTGAGGCGCGCGAACTCGGCGTCGATGTCGTGGGAGCCGTCGCCGGAGGGGTTCTCCTCGGGCTGCTGGGGGTCGGGGCGGTCGGCGGTGGTCACAGTGCTCCCTTCGTGGAGGGGACGTCGAGGACGCGGTCGTCGTAGGCGCAGGCCGCGCGGAGCGCACGGGCGAGGGCCTTGAACTGGGCCTCCACGACGTGGTGGGGATCGCGGCCGGCGAACACGCGCACGTGCAGGCAGATCGCGGCGTGGTGGGCGATGGACTCGAGCACGTGGCGGGTCAGCGAGCCGGTGAAGTGGCCGCCGATGAGGTGCAGGGCCTGCGCCTCGCTCTCCCCGGTGTGCACGCAGTAGGGGCGGCCGGAGAGGTCCACGACGGCCTGCGCGAGCGCCTCGTCGAGCGGGACCATCGCGTCGCCGAAGCGGGCGATGCCCTTCTTGTCGCCGAGCGCCTCGCGCAGCGCCTGGCCCAGCACGATCGCCGTGTCCTCGACGGTGTGGTGCACGTCGATGTGGGTGTCGCCGGTGGCGCGCACGGTGAGGTCGAAGCGCGCGTGGGTGCCGAGCGCGGTGAGCATGTGGTCGAAGAAGGGCACGGAGGTGGACACGTCCACCTGACCGGTGCCGTCGAGATCGAGGCTCAGCTCGATGCTCGACTCGCGGGTGGTGCGGATGATGCTCGCGGTGCGCGCGGGACGCGCGGGGGCGGTGGTCATCGGGGGTCTGCCTCCTCGAGGGCGGTGCGGAATGCGGCGTTGTCCTCCGGGGTGCCGATCGAGACCCGGAGCCAGGGCTGCGGCCCCACCTCGCGGATCAGCACGTCGCGATCGAGCAGCGCCTGCCACACCGCGTGGCGGTCCGCGGCGGTGCGCAGGAGGGGCTGGAAGAAGATGAAGTTGGCGTCCGACGGGGCGACGACGTGACCGCGCTCCGTGAGATGAGCGGCGAGCGCGTCCCGCTCCTCCCGCAGCGTCGCCACCTGGGAGAGCAGCTCCTCGCGGTGGGCGAGGGCGGTGCGGGCGACGGCCTGGGTGACGGCGGAGAGGTGGTAGGGCAGGCGCACGATGCGCACGCCGTCCACGATCGCGGGATCCGCGACGAGGTAGCCGATCCGGCCGCCGGCGAGCGCGAAGGCCTTGGACATGGTGCGGGTGACGACGAGGTTCGCGAACTCGGGCAGCAGCTCGAGGGCGCTCGGGACGCCGTCGCGGCGGAACTCCCCGTAGGCCTCGTCGACGACGAGCAGTCCGCCCGCGGCGAGCATGGCCTCCGCGGCGGCGCGCACGACGGCGGGGTCCAGGGCGGTGCCGGTGGGGTTGTTGGGGCTCGTGAGCACGAGGATCTGCGGCCGGTGCTCGGCGATCGCCGCGGTGACCTGCTCGGCGGTGAGCGCGAAGTCCGGGGCGGGGCCGCGCTCCGCGGTGACCCAGCGGGTGAAGGTGTCCCGCGCGTACTCGGGGTACATCGAGTAGTGCGGCGTGAAGCCGAGGGCCGTGCGCCCGGGCCCGCCGTAGGCGAGCAGCAGCTGGTGCATGACCTCGTTGGAGCCGTTCGCGGCCCACACGGTCTCCGCCGGCGGGGCGGGGATGCCGGACTCGGCGGCGAGATAGGCGGCGAGATCCTCGCGCAGGGCCGTGAACTCGCGGTCCGGGTAGCGGTGCAGGCCGGCGGCGGCCTCGGCGACCGCGGCGCCCATGTCCGCGGCGAGCGCGGCCGAGGGCCCGAAGGGGTTCTCGTTGACGTTGAGCAGATGGGCCACGTCGATCTGGGGAGCGCCGTAGGGCTCCTCCCCCGCGAGGTCGTCGCGTCGCGCCGGGATGCCGGGGCGCGCCGTGCTGGAGAGGGACGCAGGCACGGCCTGGTCCTGAGGGGTGTCGACGGGCATGGCTCCATGGTAGAGGTCCACCGGCCGTGCGGAGGGGGTCGTCCGGGCCCCGTCGCCGCCGCGCGATGCGGCACGTCCCACACCGCGCGGGGCCCTCCGTCCCCGTCCCCGCACCGGGCGCGTGGCTACCCTGGGGGGATGTTCCGCTCCTTCGGTGCCCTGGTGGCCGATCTCCTCGTGATCCTGCTGTTCGTGGCGATCGGTCTGTTCCAGCACGACCTCTCGCTCTCCATGGAGAACATCGCCCAGGTGGGCTGGCCCTACGCGCTGGGCACCCTGCTGGGGCACCTCGTGCTGCGGGCCTGGCGGCACCCGTTCCGGCTGTGGCCGCACGGTGTGCTGATCTGGGCGATCACGATCGTCACCGCGATGGCCGTGCGCACCCTCTTCGGGGCGGGCACCGAGGTGTCCTTCGTGATCGTCTCCGCCGTGTTCACCGGGGTGCTCATGCTCGGCTGGCGCGCCGTCGCCCTGTGGGCCACCCGCGCCGAGCGCCGCCCCGCCCCCGTGGAGCCCGAGCCCACCGCCTGAGGCGCCCCGTGCTGCACGGTGAGTTCCGCGTCGACACCGGCGACGCGCGCCGCGACCGCGCCCTGTCCCCCGAGGAGGTGGACGAGGGCGGTCACGGGATCATCGCCTTCCCCGCCGTCACCGCCGCGGCGGTCGAGGCGACCACGACGGTCACCGTCGAGGACGACCCCGCCGGGGTCGAGCTCGACGTCACGGGCCGGAACGAGCTCGCCCGGCTGTGGCTGCTCTCGCCGTCCCTCACCCTCGGCCGCGGAGCGCTCGTCACGACGCTCCGCGACGAGGGCGAGCACGAGGCCGCCCCGCACGGCAACCCCGGCCCGCCGTGGCGGTGCCACCGCTGGGTCGTGGACGTCGATCCGACCTCCGTCACCGGACCGCCGCTGCACCTCCCGCCGGAGGAGGTCGCGGCGAGCCGACCCGCGCAGGGCGACCGCGTCCTGCTCACCGTCGACCGCCGGGAGGACGGCGCGGCGCGGCGGATCACGATCGACCTGCGGGTCCTCGGCGGCTGAGAGGCGCCACGCCCCCCCCCCCGGCGGGGCGCGGTCAGGCCCCTGCGCCGAAGCGCTCCTGGGCGATGACGGGTCGCAGCGCCTCCTCGACGGCGGGGGTCCCGAACCAGTCGTGGAGGATCCCGCCGAGCAGCACGTTGCCCAGCGCCCCCATGATCATCGACTGGTCCAGGGAGAGGTGCCGCTCCGCGCGCACGCCCGTGCCCACGGCGACGGCGTCGTGGAAGCCGCCCTCCCCGTAGGCGCCGAGCTCCGTCTCGATCCGGGAGAGGTTCGCGAAGGCGGCCTCCGGCTCGTACTGGAGGGCGAGCGCCGCGGCGTGCGGCGTGACGACCCCGTCGAGGCCGCGGGGATAGTCCTCGCCGGCGTGCCAGTCGGTGCCGGCGGCGTCGGAGAAGTAGCCGGTGGGGTTCAGCCCGAGCGCGTCGACGCCGTACTCGCGGTACCCGGCGTGCGGGTCGGAGCTCGGGGAGAAGCCCCAGTAGCCGTAGCCGGCCTCGTCGAGCCCGTGCTCGCGCTGGGCGCGCACGTGGAGCGGGTGGTTCAGGCCCCAGCTGTCCGGGGCCCACTCCGCCTCGGGGACGAAGAGGTCCGGCATGAGCTCCTCGAACATGGAGCCGCCCCAGCCGGGAACGACGTGCATGCCGCGGTAGGGGTGCGCGCCCTCGAAGACGTCGACGCCCTCGTACGTGGCCCACTCCCCGACCGGCGCCGTCTCGGGCCAGGTCCAGTCCGGCGGGAAGGTGCGGAAGGTCGTGAAGTAGACGCCCGCGGCGAACTGCCCCGCGGCGATCCCGAGGTAGGTGACCATGCGGGCCTCGGAGACGGCCGTGTCGTAGTGGTGGGTCGCGTGGTACCAGACGTCCTCGCCGCCCACGCCGTTCCAGGGGGCGGAGGCGGTGACGCCGTCCCGGGACGGGTCCTCGAGCCAGAACCCGCCGACGACCTGCCCGGGCTGCGCATCGACCTCGCGGTCCAGGAACACGTCCCAGCGCATGGCGTCGGTGAGCGCGCGGGCGGCGCGCCGGTTCGAGGGGTCCGCCTCGGCGACGACGTGCAGGGCGGCGCCCAGCCAGCCCATGTCGACGCTCGAGACGAAGGGGACGACCACGTCGCCCGAGCCGGGCCAGGTGCGCAGGATCGACCCGTCGGCCTCGTCGTACCAGTTGACGTACATGCCCGACGGCTCGTGGCGCTCCATCGCGGCGAGGGTGCGCAGCGTGCGGGCGACGCGGCGGCGGGACTCGCCGGGGGTGATCAGGCCCAGCTCGCGGGCCACGAGCGTGGACCACAGCAGGCCGCCGATGTTCGTGGGCGAGGTGTAGCCGGAGCGGGTGGCGAGGTCCGCGCCGATGTTGTCCGCGGCGAGGCCCGTGCCGGGGTGGGTCATGGCGTCGAGGGAGCGCCAGGTGTCCGCGGCCCAGCGGCGCAGGGTCCGCTCGCGCTCCTCCGCGCCGGGGGCGGCGGGCGCCGTGGGGGCGACGGGCGCAGCCGGGGCAGCGGAGGCGGGCGCACCGGCGGCGAGGGCTCCCCCGGCGCCGAGCAGCGGGACGGCGCCGAGCATGCCCCGGCGGGTGAGGCGCCCGGGGGCGGCGTGGGCGCGCTCGGAGCGGCCCGGTCCGGGCGCGGCGCGGTCGGTGCCCTGCCAGGGGAAGGCGGGGCGGCGGTCGGGGCGGGGGGATGCGGCGTGCACGGGGTGCTCCTTCGACGTCGTCGTCTGGGGGATGGTGCACCGGCGGGTCCAGCTGCCGGAGGGGGCGGACGGTCGCCCGGGGCCGGGCGACCGGGTGCCGGCCCGGAGGCCGACGACCGGGGCCGACGGGGTGGTGCCCCGTCGGCCCCGGAGGGTCACTTGATGCCGGTGGTGGCGATGCCCTGGATGAAGTGGCGCTGGAAGAAGAGGAAGACCACGAGGATCGGCAGCACGATGAGCGTGGCGCCCGCGAGCAGCAGTCCGTAGTCCGTCTCGTTCTGGCCGGTCGAGATGAGGGCGAGGGCGACGGGCAGGGTGTAGGTGCTCTCCGAGGAGGAGACCACGAGGGGCCACAGGAAGTTGTTCCAGGAGCCCAGGAAGGTGAGGATCCCGAGGGTCGCGAAGGCGGGGCCCGCGAGCGGGAGGTAGATCCGGAAGAAGATCGCGATCTCCCCCACGCCGTCGATCCGTCCCGCCTCGAGCAGCTCGCGCGGGATGCCGAGGAAGAACTGCCGCATGAGGAACACGCTGAAGGGCTGCACGAGGAAGGGCAGGATCAGCGCGGGGATCGTGTTGGCGAGCCCCATGTTCACCACGAGCACGTACTGCGGGATGAAGGTGACGAGCCCGGGGATCATGAGGCACGCGAGCACGATGCCGAAGAGGATCCTCTTGCCCGGGAAGCGCAGGTGCGCGAGCGCGTAGCCGAACATCGAGCTGAGCACGAGGTTGCCGGCGGTGACGACCACGGCGACGACGGCGGAGTTCGTGAAGTAGCGGCCGAAGGGCCGCTCGAACAGGCGGCGGAAGTTGTCCGGCGTGGGCTGCTCGGGCCACCAGGTGGGCGGGGTGCGCAGCAGCTCCCCCTGGGTCTTGAGGCTGCCGAGGATCATCCACACGAAGGGCGTGATGACCAGGAGCAGGAAGACGGTGAGGACGATGTACGTCAGGACGGGGCGGCGACGTTCGATCATCACTTCTCCCTCATGAGGCGGAACTGGACGAGGGTGACGATCGCGATGACGAGGAAGGTCAAGTAGGCCATGGCGCCCGCGACCCCGTAGTTGCCGAAGCCGAACTGGCTGTAGGTGTACATCGAGGCGGAGATCGTCGAGTTCAGCGGCCCGCCGTTCGTCATGACGAAGGGCTCCTCGAAGAACTGCAGGTAGCCGATCGACGTCGTCACGAGCACGAAGAGCAGGGTCGGCCGGATCGAGGGCACCGTGATGCTGCGGAACCGCTGCCAGGCGTTCGCGCCGTCGAGCGCGGCGGCCTCGTGGAGCTGGCGGTCCACCGCCTGCAGGCCTGCGAGGAAGATGACCATCGAGGTGCCGAAGTTGCGCCACACCGCCATGATCACGAGCGAGAGCAGCGCGGTGCGCTGGTCGCCGAGCCAGTGCGGGCTGTCGATGCCGACCCAGCCGAGCACCGTGTTGACGAGGCCGTTCTCGGGCTGCAGCAGGAAGCGCCAGACCACGGCGACGGCGACGATCGAGGTGATGACCGGGGTGTAGAAGCCGACCCGGAACACGGCACGGAGCTTCCCGACGCCCTTGTCCAGGGCGATCGCGGCGGCGAGTCCGGCGATGATCGTCAGCGGCACGCCGAGCAGCACGAAGACGGCGGTGTTGAGGGCCGCCCGGCGGAACACCGGGTCCTCGAAGGCGGTGAGGTAGTTCTGCAGGCCCACGAAGTTCACGGCGAAGGGGCTGCGGATGTCGGAGATCCGCATGTCCGTGAAGGACATGATCATCGACTGCAGCACCGGCCAGGCGGTGAACACGAGGAAGAGGACCACGAAGGGCAGGGCCAGCAGGAGCCCGGCCCGGGCCTCCGCACCGCCGCCGCGCGAGCGGCGGCCGGCGGGTGCGGGGGCGGGGGCGGGGGCCGGCGCAGGCGCAGTGGAGCTCGTCATCTCAGGCCCCGGTGCCGATGCCCTGGGCCTCGGACTGGGTGGTCGCCAGGGCCTCCGCGGGGGCGAGGCCGTTCTTGCAGACCTCCTCGATCTGCGCGTCGAACTTCGCGGCGACCTGCTCCCAGGTGCCGATGACGGGCGGGGCGAGGGCGGTGTCGAGCTGCGTGCGGAACACCTCGAACTTGTCGTTCGCGGCGACGGCCTTGTCCTCCCAGCCCTTCTGGAGGGAGGGGAGGTCGGCGGAGAGGCCGAACCACTCGACCTGCACCTCGGGGGTGGAGAGGTGCTGGACGAGCTTCCAGGCGGCGTCGCGGTTCTTCGTGCCCTGGAAGACACCGAGGTTCGCGCCGCCGAGGAAGCTCGCGCTGGTCTCCTTCTGCGGCATGACGAAGACGCCGTACTTGTCGGCGAAGCCGTCCCCGCCGAGCGCCTCGACGGCGCTCATCATCCACGGGCCGGAGATGAACATGGGGACATTGCCGGAGACGAAGTCCTGCTCGGTGACGCCGTCCGCCGGGGCGGGGTTCGCGACCTTCTCGGTGAAGTAGGACTGGTAGTAGGCGAGCGCCTCCTCGTTGGGGGCGGACTCGAAGGTGAAGGCGGTGCCGGCCTCGTCGACGACGTCGCCGCCGCCCGACCAGATGAGCGGCATGAGGGTCTGCCAGGAGCCCTGGCCGCCGGGCTGGAGGGAGATGCCCCAGGTGGCGTCGGCCTTCTGCTGGAAGGCCTGGGCGAGGGCGAGCAGGCCCTCCCAGTCGGTGGGCGGCTCGGTGACCCCGGCCTTCTCGGCGAGGTCCTTGCGGTAGAAGACGACGCGGGTCTCGACGTACCAGGGCACCCCGTAGACGGTGCCGTCGACGGTGACGGAGTCGAGCGCGCCGGCGAAGTAGTCGTCGGTCGCGATCTCGGAGGGGGTGGGCTCGAGGGCGTCCAGGCCCACGAACTCGGCCATCCAGGTGGAGCCCACCTGGGCGACGTCGGGCGCGGTGCCGGCGGCGATCGCGGAGGTGAACTTGTCGTGCGCGCTGTCCCAGGGGACGGGGGTGACCTCGACGGTGACGTCGGGGTTCTGCTCCTGGAAGCCCTTGAGCAGCTCGGGGAGCTTCTCGCCCTCGGCGCCCATGGCCCAGACGGTGAGGCTGCCGGTCGCGGGACCGTCGGCTAGGGGCTCGGCACTCGCGGAGGCGCCGCCGGAGGTGCCGGCGTCGGGCCGGCCGCAGGAGGCGGCGAGGGCGGCGGTGGCCGTGATGCCGAGGCCGGTGAACACGCGGCGGGAGAGGCGATCCATGGTGACTCCTTCGTCCGGGGCGCCGCCGGGAGGGACCCGCGACGCCGGCGCCTCACGTATGGAAGCGCTTACATCAGGCGACAACGGTAGCGCAGGGCCGGGGAGCCCACAACTCCCCGGCCCTGTGTCAGGTGTCCGGATTCTCCGGACTGCTCTGGAGCGGCGAGGGCGCCCCGGCCCCCGCCCTGCTCAGCGCTCGAAGCGGATGTCGATCGCGCGCCCGTGCGCGGGCAGCCCCTCGGCGGCGGCGAGCGTGGTCGCGGCCTGCCGGGCGCTCTTCAGCGCGGCCTCGTCGTAGTCGACGACGTGGATCCCGCGCAGGAAGGTCTGCACGCCGAGCCCGCCGCCGAACCGCGCGCTGCCGCCCGTGGGCAGCACGTGGTTGGAGCCGGCCGCGTAGTCGCCGAGGCTCACCGGCGCGTGCGGACCCACGAACACGGCACCCGCGTTCGTGACCCGGGCAGCCACCTCGGCGGCCTCCGCGGTCTGGATCTCGAGGTGCTCGGCGCCGTAGGAATCGACGACCTCGAGCCCCTGCTCCACGTCCCGCACGAGCACGACGCCGCTCTGCTCGCCGCGCAGCGCCTCGGCGATCAGATCGGCGCGCGGAGCCTGTGCGACCTGCTCCGCGAGCTCCGCCTCGACGGCGTCGACGAGCTCCGGCGCATCGGTGACGAGCACGCTCGCGGCCATCGGGTCGTGCTCGGCCTGGGAGATGAGGTCCGCGGCGACGTAGGCGGGGTGCGCCTCGGCGTCCGCGAGGATCGCGATCTCCGTGGGGCCGGCCTCCGCGTCGATCCCGACGCGCCCGCGCACGAGACGCTTCGCGGCGGCGACGTAGACGTTGCCGGGACCCGTGATCATGTCCACCGCGTCGAGGCCGCGGCCGTCGCCGAGGTCCTCCGCGCCGTGGGCGAGCAGGGCGATCGCCTGCGCGCCGCCTGCGGCGATCACCTCGGTGACGCCGAGCAGCGCGCATGCGGCGAGGATCGTGGGGTCCGGGAGGCCCCCGCGCTCCTTCTGCGGCGGGGAGGCGAGGACGACCTGCCGCACCCCGGCCACCTGCGCCGGGACCACGTTCATGATCACGGAGCTGGGCAGCACGGCGCGGCCGCCCGGCACGTAGAGCCCCACACGGCGCACGGGGACCCAGCGCTGGGTGACGGTGCCGCCGGGCACCACCTCGACGCGCTCGTCGGGCCGGCGCTGGGCGGAGTCCACGGCGCGCACCCGCGCGATCGACTCCTCGAGGGCGGTGCGGATCGCAGGATCGAGCTCCGCGAGGGCCTGCTCGATCGCGGCGGCGGGCACGCGCAGATGCTCCGGCCGGATCCCGTCGAAGCGCTCGGAGGCGTCGAGCACCGCGGCGGCGCCGCGGGCGGCGACGTCCTCGACGACGGGGCGCACGGCCGCGGCGGCGGCCTCGACGTCGAGCTCGGCGCGGGGCAGCGCGGCGCTGAGCTCCGCGGCGCTGAGGCTGCGCTCGCGCAGGTCGAGGACGGAGAGGAAGGGAGCGGGATCAGGCATGGGCGCCAGTCTAGGAGCGGCGCCCCGTACCGGGCCGGGGAGCCCGGCCCTCGGTCCCGACCCGAGCACTCCCGCCCGCTCCCGCGCTCCCGTACCGTGGGCATGTCCGGACCGACGGGCGCCGAGGCCCCGCCCAGGCGCTGTCGATTAGTCTTGACGTCAAGACATCTGCCACGTCGACCCGAGGGAGCCCCCCGACACCATGGCGCGCATCATCTACACCCACACCGACGAGGCGCCGATGCTGGCGACGGCCTCGTTCCTGCCGATCCTCGAGGCGTTCTCCACCACCGCCGGGATCGACGTCGCCACCCGGGACATCTCGCTCGCGGGCCGCATCGTCGCGGCCTTCGGCGACCTCCTGCCCGAGGACCAGCGCGAGGCGGACGCCCTCGCCGAGCTCGGCGACCTCGCGAAGTCCCCCGAGGCGAACATCATCAAGCTGCCCAACATCTCCGCCTCGGTGCCGCAGCTCAAGGCCGCGATCGCCGAGCTGCAGGGCCAGGGGATCGACCTCCCCGACTACCCGGACAACCCCGAGACCGACGCCGAGAAGGACGCCCGCGCCCGCTACGACGCCGTCAAGGGCTCCGCCGTGAACCCGGTGCTGCGCGAGGGGAACTCCGACCGCCGCGCCCCGCTCGCCGTGAAGAACTTCGCGAAGACCCACCCCCACCGCATGGGCGCCTGGAGCGCGGACTCCCGCACCCGCGTCGCCACGATGGACGGCCAGGACTTCCGCGACTCCGAGCAGTCCGTGGTCCTCGAGAAGGAGGACACCCTCTCGATCGTCCACGTGGCCGCCGACGGCGCCGAGACCGTCCTCAAGGCGGAGCTGCCCGTGCTCGCCGGCGAGGTCGTCGACTCCACCGTCCTGCACGTCGCCGCGCTCGACGCCTTCCTGAAGGACCAGATCGCCGCCGCGAAGGCGGACGGTGTGCTGTTCTCCGTGCACCTCAAGGCCACGATGATGAAGGTCTCCGACCCGATCATCTTCGGCCACGTCGTCCGCGCCTTCTTCCCGACGCTCTTCACGCAGTACGGCGACGTGCTCGCCGAGGCCGGGCTCTCCGCCAACAACGGTCTCGCCGGCATCCTCTCCGGCGTCGAGGCGCTCGACGAGGCGACCCGCGAGGGCGTCAAGGCCGCCGTCGCGCAGGACCTCGCCGACGGCCCCGCGCTCGCGATGGTGAACTCCGCCAAGGGCATCACCAACCTCCACGTCCCCTCCGACGTCATCGTCGACGCCTCCATGCCGGCGATGATCCGCACCTCGGGCCACATGTGGAACGCCGACGACGCCGAGCAGGACACCCTCGCCGTCATCCCCGACTCCTCCTACGCGGGCGTCTACCAGGCGACCATCGAGGACTGCCAGGCCAACGGCGCCTTCGACCCGACCACCATGGGCACCGTCCCCAACGTGGGCCTCATGGCGCAGAAGGCCGAGGAGTACGGCTCCCACGACAAGACCTTCGAGCTCGCCGCCGCCGGGAAGGTCGAGGTGCGCGACGCCTCCGGCGCCGTGCTCATGAGCCACGACGTCGAGGCCGGGGACATCTTCCGCGCCTGCCAGGCGAAGGACGCCCCGATCCGCGACTGGGTCCAGCTCGCCGTGCGCCGCTCGCGGCTCTCCGGCATGCCGGCCGTGTTCTGGCTCGACGAGTCCCGCGCCCACGACCGCAACCTCATCGCGAAGGTCGAGGCGTACCTCGCAGAGGAGGACACCGAGGGCCTCGACATCCGGATCCTGAACCCAGTCGAGGCGACCCGGCATACCCTCGAGCGCGTGCGCCGCGGCGAGGACACGATCTCCGTGACCGGCAACGTGCTGCGCGACTACCTCACGGACCTCTTCCCGATCATGGAGCTCGGCACGAGCGCCAAGATGCTCTCCGTGGTGCCGCTCATGGCCGGCGGCGGCCTCTTCGAGACCGGTGCGGGCGGCTCCGCCCCCAAGCACGTGCAGCAGCTCGTCGAGGAGAACTACCTGCGCTGGGACAGCCTCGGCGAGTTCCTCGCCCTCGCGGAGTCCCTGCGCCACCTCTCCCGCACGGCGGAGAACCCGCGCGCCGCGGTGCTCGCGGACGCCCTGGACCGGGCGACCGAGACGCTGCTGAACGCCGACCAGTCGCCGCAGCGCAAGCTCGGCACGATCGACAACCGCGGCAGCCACTTCTACCTCGCCCTGCACTGGGCGCAGGAGCTCGCGCAGCAGAGCGAGGACGAGGAGCTGCAGGCGGCCTTCGTGCCGATCGCGAAGGAGCTCACCGAGGGCGAGGAGACCATCGCCGCGGAGCTGCTCGCCGTGCAGGGCTTCCCCGCGGACATCGGCGGCTACTACCGCCCGGATCCGGAGAAGGCCGCGGCCGTCATGCGTCCCTCGGCGACCTTCAACCGCATCCTCGAGGAGATCGCCGCGGCCCTCTGACCGCCCGCTCCCCTCAGCACCTGCCGGTCGGCCCCCTCGGGCCGGCCGGCAGGTCCGTCCCGGAAGGAATCCCCGTGCCCGTCATCCCCTCCCCCGTCGACGGCATCGACCTGCGCTTCGACGTGACCGGCGAGGGATCGCCGGTGGTGCTGCTACACGGCTCGGTGCTCTCCCGCGCGATCTGGCGGGGCCTCGGCTACCTCGCCCCGCTCGCCGCGGAGCACCGGGTGATCCGGGTGGACCTGCGCGGCCACGGCCGCTCCGGGAAGCCCGACGATCCCGCCGCGTACACCCAGGACGCCTTCGTCGCCGACCTCCTCGCCGTGCTCGACGCCGAGGGGATCGACCGGGCCGCGCTCGTGGGCTACTCGCTCGGCGCGCGGGTCGCGCTCACCGCAGCACTGCGCCACCCGGACCGGGTGACCCGCCTGGTGAGCCTCGGCGGGAGCGCCGCCGCCCAGCACGGCGCCGTGGACCAGGTGTTCTACCCGGGTGTGATCGACTCGGTGCGCGAGCACGGCATGGAGGGGTTCTGCGCCGCGCAGGGCCTGGGCCCCGAGGTCACCTCGCGCCGGGAGGCGGC
Source organism: Brachybacterium sp. NBEC-018 (assembly GCF_024860185.1). Lineage (NCBI taxonomy): Bacteria > Bacillati > Actinomycetota > Actinomycetes > Micrococcales > Dermabacteraceae > Brachybacterium > Brachybacterium sp. NBEC-018. Next base: position 1,886,935 of record NZ_CP100650.1, on the reverse strand, counting down.
GACCCGGGCGGCCTTCCTCGCCGCGGACCCCTCCGCGATGGCCGCCCTCTTCACGGCGACGGATACCACCCCGGCGATCCGCGAGGAGGACCTGCGCGCGCTCGCGATGCCCTCGCTGTGGATGGCGGGCGGCGACGACCACCCGCGCTGCGAGGAGTCCCGGGAGGCCGCCGCGGTGATCCCCGGTGCCCGCTTCGTGGAGCTGCCCGGCCGCACGCACGGCGGCACGCTCAGCCCCGCGGAGCCGGTGCTGGCGGAGGTCCTGCCCTTCCTGCGGTGAGCGCCGCCGGAGCGGGCACGGGGCTCAGAGCACCTGCCGCACGAGGGCCACGACCGCGACGACGACGATGATCCCGCGCAGCACGCCCTCGGGCAGCTTCTTCGCGAGGTGCGCCCCGAAGTAGCCGCCCAGCAGGGCGCCCACGGCGATCGCGGCGGTCGCGATCCAGACGATCTCCACGCCGAGCACGACATTCGCCACGAGGTAGACGGCCGCGGCGGCGCCGTTGACGACGAGGCTCGCGAGGTTCTTCACGTGGTTGACCTTGCCCATCGGCTTGCCCGTGAAGGCGCCGAGCACGCCGAGGTAGAGGATCCCCTGGGCGGCGGTGAAGTACCCGCCGTAGACGGAGGCGCCGCCCATCGCGGCGAGCAGCGCCGGGGAGCGGTAGGGGCTCTGCTCCGCGGCGGTGGCAGCGCGGGCGACGGCGGGGTCGGCCGCCGCGCGCCGCTCACGCCGGGCGCTGATCGCGCGCGTGACCCGCTTCTGGAAGACCACCATGAGCAGGGCCACGACGATGAGGACGGGCACCACCACGTCGAGCGCGTCCGAGGGCGAGAGCAGCAGCAGCACGGAGCCGGTCGCGGCGAGCACGGCCGTCGTGACGATCAGCGGGACCAGGGCGCGGCCCTCGGCGGCGATCTCGCGGCGGTACCCGGTGACGGAGCCGATCGTCGAGAAGAGGATGCCGATCGTGTTGGTGCGCACGGCCGTGCCCGGCGGGATCCCGAGGGCCAGCAGCACGGGGAGGGTCAGCAGGGACCCCGAGCCCACGGCCGCGTTGATGGCGCCCGCGAGGGTGCCCATGATCAGCAGGACGAGCAGGGAGAGGGGATCCACGGCCGCTGACCCTACCGCCGGTCACGACGGGGGCGCTCAGCCGTCCCGGGAGCCCTGCGTCTCCTCGAGCACCTCGCGCAGCACGAGCGCGTGGTTGTGCTCGGCGTCGGCCGCGGCGTAGAGGAGGGTCAGGCGCTCCGCCCCGGCCTCCCGGGCGGCCGCGAGCAGCGCCTCGGCGGCGCCGCTCTGCGCGAGCTCGGCGCGGTAGCGCTCCGCGAACGCCTCGAAGCCCAGGTCCCCGCCGTGGAAGGCCTTCCGCAGCTCCGTGCTGGGGGCGACGTCCTTGTCCCAGCGGTCGTGCACGAGGCGGTCCTTGCGAACCCCGCGCGGCCACAGCCGGTCCACGAGCACGCGGGACGTGCCGGCCGCGGCGCCGCCGTCGTCCAGCACGTCCCGCACACGCTCGAGGTCGATCTCCATGTCAGGCGAGGGCGGCCTTCGCGGCCTCGTAGTCGGGCTCCTCGGTGACCTCGGCGACCTGCTCGGTGTAGACGACGGTGCCGTCGGCGTCGGCGATGACGACCGCGCGGGAGAGCAGGCCGGCGAGCGGGCCGTCCTGCATGGTGACGCCGTAGTCCTCGCCGAAGGAGGAGCGGAAGGCGGAGCCGGTGACGACGTTCTCGATGCCCTCGGCGCCGCAGAAGCGGGCCTGCGCGAAGGGGAGGTCCTTCGAGGCGCAGACGACGACCGTGTCCTCGAGGCCGGCGGCGATCTCGTTGAAGGCGCGCACGGACAGGGCGCAGGTGCCGGTGTCGAGCGAGGGGAAGATGTTCAGCACGATGCGCTTGCCGGCGAGGTCCGCGCTCGAGACGGGGACGAGATCCTGGCCCACGAGCTCGAAGGCGGGCAGGGCGGAGCCGACGGCCGGCAGCGTGCCGGCGGTGGTCACAGGGGCGTTCTTGAAGGTGATGGAAGCCATGGCCCCATCCTCGCCCCCGTGCGGGGGAACCTCAAGCCGGCTCCGCGCCCGCCCTGCCCGGACCCGTCAGTCGAGGGTCGCGGTGAGACGCTCGATCTCGCCGCGGATGTCGAAGTCCGCCGCGGGCCACTGCGGGTCGATCCCCTGCAGGGCGTCGAGCAGCAGCTGCTGGACGGCGATGCGGGCGTACCACTTGCGGTCCGCGGGGACCACGTGCCAAGGGGCCGCCTCGGTGGAGGTCGCCGCGAGCGCCTTGTCGTAGGCGTCCATGTACTCCTCCCAGCGCAGCCGCTCGTCGACGTCGCCGGGGTTGTACTTCCAGTGCTTGTCGGGGCGCTCGAGCCGCTCCATGAGCCGCTCGCCCTGCTCCGCGTGGGAGAGGTGGAGCATGACCTTGACGACCGTCGTCCCGGCCTCGACGAGCTCCTTCTCGAAGGCGTTGATCGCGGCGTACCGGTGGCGGATCTCGTTGCCGTCGGCCCAGCCGTGCACGCGGTGGATGAGCACGTCCTCGTAGTGGGAGCGGTCGAAGACGCCGATGATGCCGGGGCCGGGGACCTGCTTGCGGATCCGCCAGAGGAAGTCGTGGCGCTTCTCCGCCCGGGTGGGGGCCTTGAAGCCGGTGATGTGGACGCCCTGCGGGTCCACGCCGCCCACGACGTGGCGCATGATGCCGCCCTTGCCGGAGGTGTCCATGCCCTGCACGACGAGCAGCACCGAGGGGCCCTCGCCGGTCGCCCGGGACTGGGCGTACAGCCGCTCCTGCAGCTCGTCGATCGGGGCGTCGAGCTCCGTGAGCCGCTGCTGGCCGTCCTTCTTCTTCCCGTCGAAGCCCGGGGTGGAGCGCGGATCGATGTCCCGCACGGTCCCCTTCCAGCCCGGCTCGATGAGCACCCCGCGGGGAGCGTCCCCCGTGTCCTTCTGCTTCTTCGCTGACATGGGCACACTCTAGTCACGGGCGCTCACCCCGCTTGACCTGCGACGCGCCCCGGGGAAGGGTGCGGGGATGAGCACCCTCGCGATCACGAACGCCCGCCTCCTGCCCATCTCCTCCCCCGCCGTGGACGGCACCGTGATCGTCGAGGACGGACGGATCGCGGCGCTCGGCGCGGGCGTGGCCCCGCCGCCCGGGGCGGAGGTGATCGACGCCGCGGGCGCCTGGCTCACCCCGGGCCTCGTCGACGCGCACGTGCACCTCGGCGTGCACGAGGAGGGCGAGGGCTGGGCCGGGGACGACACCAACGAGATGACCGATCCGGTGATGGCCGCGGCCCGCGCGATCGACGCGATCAACCCCCTGGACCTCGGCTTCGACGACGCGATCACGGGCGGCGTCACCGCGGTGAACGTCAACCCCGGCTCGGGGAACCCGATCGGCGGTCTCGCGGTGGCCCTGCGCACCCACGGCCGTGTGGTCGACGAGATGGTGCTGCGCGAGCCCTCGGGGCTGAAGGCGGCGCTCGGCGAGAACCCCAAGCGGATCTACGGGGAGAAGAAGCAGACCCCGTCGACGCGGCTCGGGGTCGCGCTGACGATCCGCACGGCGCTCGCGAAGGCGCGCGCCTGGGCGGCGGAGGACCCCGAGGAGCGGGACGTGGACCTCGTCTCCGCGGCGCTCGCGCGGGTGCTCGCCCGCGAGATCCCGTGGCGCCAGCACTCCCACCGGGCCGACGACATCGCCACCGCCCTGCGCCTGGCCGAGGAGTTCGGCTACGACCTCGTGCTCGACCACGGCACCGAGGCGCACCTCATCGCGGACCGGGTCGCGGCGGCGGGCGTGCCCGTCCTGTACGGCCCGCTGATCGTCTCCCGGTCGAAGGTCGAGGTGCGCCACCGCACCCCGGCGGCGCCCGGCATCCTCACCCGCGCCGGGGTCCCCGTCTCGATCATCACCGACCATCCCGTCGTGCCGATCGAGTTCCTCGTGCACCAGGCGGCGCTCGCGGTCAAGCACGGCATGGACCCCGCCGACGCCCTCGCCGCGATCACCCTGCACCCCGCGCGGGTGCTCGGGATCGACGACCGCGTGGGCAGCCTCGAGGTGGGCAAGGAGGCGGATCTCGTGCTGTGGGAGGGCGATCCGCTCGACGTCAGGAACCGGACCCTGCGCGTGTGGCAGGCGGGCCGCGAGGTCATGCGGCGGGACGACGCGGGCGAGGCGGTCATCGCGCCGCGCTGAGCGGGCCGCGGCGGCTCGCACCGACCGGTCCGTCGGGACCGAAGACCCTTCCCGGTCGGGCCGGCCCGCCGTAGCGTGGTCATGCGGTCGCACCGCGGCCGCCCCAGGTTCCCGCTTTTCCAGGAAGGCGCCATGACCACCGTTCCCGCTCGGCCGAACTCCCCCTCCCACGCACCCACCCCGGAGGAGCTGCACGCCCTCCACGCCTGGTGGCGTGCCGCGAACTACCTCTCCGTGGGCCAGATCTACCTCATGGACAACCCGCTGCTGCGCACGCCGCTCGAGCGCGAGCACGTGAAGCCGCGGCTGCTCGGCCACTGGGGCACCACACCGGGCCTCACGTTCCTGTACGCGCACGCGAACCGGGCGATCGCCCAGCGGGACCTCGACGCGATCTTCGTGACCGGTCCCGGCCACGGCGGGCCCGGGCTCGTCGCGGCGAGCTACCTCGAGGGCACCTACAGCGAGGTCTACCCGACCGTCTCGCAGGACGACGCCGGCCTGAAGCGGCTGTTCACGCAGTTCTCCTTCCCCGGCGGCATCCCCTCCCACGTGGCGCCGGAGACCCCCGGCTCGATCCACGAGGGCGGCGAGCTCGGCTACGCGCTCTCCCACGCCTACGGCGCGATGTTCGACAACCCGGGCCGGATCGCGTTCACGGTCGTCGGCGACGGCGAGGCGGAGACCGGGCCGCTCGCGACCTCGTGGCACTCGAACAAGTTCGTCAACCCCCAGCGCGACGGCGTGGTCCTGCCGATCCTGCACCTGAACGGCTACAAGATCGCGAACCCGACCGTCCTCGCCCGGATCGGGGAGGACGAGCTCGACGCGCTCATGCGCGGCTACGGCCACGAGCCGTTCGTGTTCACCGGCGGCTTCGACGACGAGGACCCGCTCGAGACGCATGCCCGCTTCGCGGCGCTGCTCGACGAGGTCCTGGACCGGATCGCGGAGATCACGGCGCAGGCGGCCGCCGCGGCGGGGGCGGGCGAGGAGCTCGAGCGGCCGATGTGGCCGATGATCGTCCTGCGCACCCCCAAGGGCTGGACCGGTCCGAAGGAGATCGACGGGCAGCGCACCGAGGGTTCGTGGCGCTCACACCAGGTGCCGCTCGCGAGCGCACGCGACACCGAGGAGCACCTCGCGGACCTCGACGCCTGGCTGCGCTCCTACCATCCGGAGGAGCTCTTCGACGAGAGCGGCGCCCCGGTCCCGGAGATCCTCGGCGCCTCGCCCGAGGGCACGCGCCGGATGTCCGCGAACCCGATCACGAACGGCGGCAGCGTGCTGAAGGCGCTGCGCCTGCCGGACTTCCGCGACTACGGCGTGGACGTCCCGGGGCCCGGAGACACCGTCGCCGAGCCGACGAAGGTGCTCGGCACCTGGCTGCGGGACGTCGTCGCGCAGAACCCGGAGACCTTCCGGATCTTCGGGCCCGACGAGACCGCCTCGAACCGGCTGCAGGCCGTGTACGAGGTCACCGACAAGCAGTGGAACGCGGACTTCGTGCCCGAGGACCACGACGAGCACCTCGCCCGCGCGGGCCGCGTCATGGAGATGCTCTCCGAGCACCAGTGCCAGGGCTGGCTCGAGGGGTACCTGCTCACGGGCCGCCACGGCCTGTTCTCCTCGTACGAGGCGTTCATCCACATCGTCGACTCGATGGTGAACCAGCACGCGAAGTGGCTGAAGGTCACCAACGAGATCGAGTGGCGCCGGCCGATCGCCTCGCTGAACTACCTGCTGAGCTCCCACGTGTGGCGCCAGGACCACAACGGCTTCAGCCATCAGGATCCCGGCTTCATCGACCACATGGTCAACAAGAAGGCGGAGATCGTGCGGGTCTACCTGCCGCCGGACACCAACACGCTGCTCTCCACGATGGACCACTGCCTGCGCTCGCGGCAGTACGTCAACGTCGTGGTCGCCGGGAAGCAGCCGGGGCCCAGCTGGCTCACGATGGAGGAGGCGGTGCTGCACTGCACGCGCGGCGTCGGCATCTGGGACTGGGCCGGCACGGAGGTCGAGGGCGAGGAGCCGGACGTCGTCCTCGCCTGCGCCGGGGACATCCCGACCATCGAGGTGCTCGCGGCCGCGATGATCCTGCGCGAGGAGATCCCCGAGCTCAAGGTCCGGGTGGTCAACGTCGTGGACCTCATGCGCCTGCAGGACGACTCCGAGCACCCGCACGGGCTCTCCGCGAAGGACTTCGACGGGATCTTCGGGGAGGACGTGCCGGTGGTCTTCGCCTACCACGGCTACCCGTGGCTCATCCACCGCCTCGCGTACCGCCACGACCGGAACGGCCGGATCCATTTGCGCGGCTACAAGGAGGAGGGCACGACGACCACGCCCTTCGACATGCTCATGCGCAACGACACCGACCGTTACCACCTCGTCATGGACGTGCTGGACCGGGTTGAGGGGCTCGGCACGCGCTTCGCGTCCCTGCGCCAGCGCATGGTCGACGAGCGGCACCGGGCGCGGGCCCACGCGTACACGCACGGCGAGGACCTGCCCGAGGTCGCCTCCTGGCAGTGGGGCGACGGCGGCGACGCGACCTCGCTCCAGGACACGGGCGGCGACAACCAGTGAGGTCGCTCCGGTGAGCGGGCAGGACGCCCTGCGCCGGGTCGTGCGGGTGCACGGCCGGGTGCAGGGCGTCGGCTTCCGCTGGGCGACCGCGCAGGAGGCGGAGCGCCTCGGTGTCGCGGGGACGGTGCGGAACCTGCTCGACGGCACCGTCGAGGCCGATGTCGAGGGGCCGGCCGCGGCGGTGGGCGCGCTCGTGGACTGGCTCGGCCACGGGCCGCCGTCGGCGCGGGTCGAGCGCACCGAGGTGACGGAGCGGGCACCGCGCCCCGCTCCGCCGTCGGGCTTCCGGGTGCTCTAGACCGTGCGGTGCCCGGGCCGGGCCCGGTAGCGGGCGACGAGCGCGGTGCCCGCGGCGGCGAGGAGCACCGAGAGGGCGAGCATGCCGGTACGCCCCGCGATCTCCAGGAGGATCCCGCCGAGGGCCGCGCCGAGCGCGATCGAGACGTTGAAGGCCGCGCTGTTCAGCGCCGTCCCCTCCTCGACGCGCGCCCCGGCCTCGGAGTCCACGAAGGACTGGATGGTGACGGAGGCGGCCCCGGCGAAGAGTCCCCAGGCGGGCAGCAGGAGCATGGCCGCGAGGGGGCTGCGCAGCAGCAGCGCGACCGCGAGCAGGGAGAGCGTGAGCCCCGCGGCGATGACGAGCACGGCGGTCGGGGCGCCGCGGCGACGGATCACCGGGGCGATCGCGAAGTTCCCGACCATCCCCGCGATCCCGAAGAGCAGCAGGAGCAGGCCCGTGCGCCCGAGCGGCACCCCGGCCTCCTGCAGCAGCGGGCTCACATAGCTGTAGGTGACGAACTGGGCGACGATCAGCAGGAGCGTGAGGCCGACGGCGTGGCGCACCCCGCGACCGCGCGCCGCCTCCCGCATCATCGCCGGGGTCACGGGGACGGCCGCCCGCACGGGCCGCACGAGCACCGCGACGAGCAGCGCCATGACGAGAGCGGCGCCGCCGACCACCGCGAAGGCCTCCCGCCAGCCCAGGTGGGTGCCGATCCAGGTGGCGAGCGGGACCCCGAGCACGAGGGCGCCACCGGTGCCGCTGAAGGCGAGGGTGAGGGCGGTCGCGTGCCGGGAGGGGTCCACCTGACCCACGGCGACGATCGGCAGCACCGCCCAGTACAGACCGATCGACACCCCGGCGAGGACCCGCGCCGCGAGGACCACGCCGAAGCCCGGGGCGAGGACGGTCAGCAGCGAGGAGGCCGCGACGCAGAGCAGCGCGAGGACCAGCACGAGCCGGCGGTCCAGACCCCGCACGAGGACGGGGGTCGTCACGGAGGTCGCGGCCGCGACGAGACCGGGCACGGTGACCGCGAGGCCGGCGACCCCCTCGGGGATGCCGAGCTCCGCGGACATCACCGAAAGCACGCCGATCGGCAGCTCCTCGATCGTGATGAGCACGAAGATCCCCACCGCGAGGGACATGACCCCGGACCAGCTCCGCATCGGCTCCCGCTCCTCCTGCTCCTCGTCACCGCGCTGCGTCCCCGGCGGCGCGCAGCGCGGACCAGCCTACGGCCGGGCGACCGACTACTCTGTGGCCCTGAGCCGCCGCCGCGACCAGCTGGGCCGGCGCACGACGACTCCCGAGGGGGACCCGCATGGCCGGAGGCCTGGCTGCACTGCTCGACGACGTGGCCGCGATCGCGAAGATGGCGGCCGCGAGCACGGACGACGTCGCCGCCGCGAGCGCGAAGGCGTCCGCGAAGGCGGCCGGCGTGGTGATCGACGACGCCGCCGTCACCCCGCAGTACGTGAAGGGGCTGAACCCCTCCCGCGAGCTGCCGATCATCTGGCGGATCGCCCGGGGCTCGTTCATCAACAAGCTCGTGATCATCCTGCCGATCGCGCTGCTGCTCTCGTGGCTCGCGCCGTGGGCGCTCACGCCGATCCTCATGATCGGCGGCACCTATCTGTGCTTCGAGGGCGCGGAGAAGGTCTGGGAGCTCGTCTCCGGGGCCGAGCACGAGGAGCAGCCCGCCGCGGCGAAGGGGGCGGACTCGGAGAAGGGGATCGTCTCGGGCGCCGTGCGCACGGACCTCATCCTCTCCGCGGAGATCATGGTGATCTCCATGAACTCGATCGACGCGGACTCGATCTGGATGCGCGCGATCATCCTCGCGACCGTCGGCATCCTCATGACGGTCGCCGTCTACGGCGCCGTCGGCCTGCTCGTGAAGATGGACGACGTGGGCTTGGCCCTGTCCCGCCGCGAGCGGAAGGGCAGCCAGAAGCTCGGCGAGGCGCTGGTGCGGGCGATGCCGGTGGTCATGACCGTCATCAGCTACGTCGGCATGGTCGCGATGCTGTGGGTGGGCGGCCACATCATCCTCGAGGGCCTGCACACCTTCAGCCTCGCCCAGCCCTACGGCCTGGTCCACCACCTCGAGGAGGCCGTCGCGCGCGTCCCGGCCGTGGGCGCGGCGCTCGCCTGGCTGGTCAACACGTTCTTCAGCTTCGTGCTGGGGCTCGTGTGGGGTGCGATCATCGTCGCGGTCCTGCACGTGCTGCCCTTCGGGAAGAAGGAGCACGGCGGCTCGGGTGAGCACGGCACGGCGGAGACGGATGCGGACGCGGCGGCGGTGTCCGCCCCACGCACCGAGCACTGACCGCCGAGCACCGAGCGCCGGGCACAGCGAGAGGGCCCCGCACCATCCGGTGCGGGGCCCTCTCCCTGCGCGGGCGGCTCAGCCGCGGCCGACGGCCTCCGCGATCGGGGTCTGACCGGAGTTGAAGGCGAGGAAGCGGCCGTGGGTGTCCTCGCGGTCCACGACCTCGGCGATGACGGCGGCGACGTCGGCACGGCTCACGGTGCCGCTCTCGGCGGCCTGCGTGTCGATGCGACCGGTCGGCTCCTCGAGGGTGAGGCCGCTCGGGCCGAGGATCGTCCAGTCGAGGTCGGTGCCCTGGAGGTGCTGGTCCGCCGCGGCCTTGGACTCGGCGTAGGCGAAGAAGCCGTTCTCGGGGTCCACGCCGTGGTCGGGGCCTGCCCCGAAGTAGCTGACCATGACGTAACGGCGGGCGCCCTGGCGCTTCGCGGCCTCCATGGAGGCGATCGCCGCGTCGCGGTCCACGCGGTACGTGCGCTCCGGGTCGCCGCCGCCGGCGCCCGCGGACCACACGACGGCGTCGCTGCCCGCGAGCAGCGCGTCCCAGCCGGCGTCGTCGAGCGTCTCGATGTCCGTGACGACGGGCGTCGCGCCCGCCTCCTCGATCTCGGCGCGGTGCTCCGGGTTGCGGATCACCGCGCTCACCTCGTGGCCGGCCTTCGCGAGCAGCGGCTCCGCGAGCAGCGCGACCTTGCCATGTCCTCCGACGATCGTGATCTTCATGGGCCCCACCCTGCCACCGCGCGGCGCCGAGCGGCAGGGGTTCGGCGGTCGGCGAACGACGCCCTCGCCCCGTCCCTCCGCGCACTCCCCCACAAAAACAACAGATCCACATGTTGCTTTGTGTGGACTTCGGGTCTACGGTGGGCACACGCCGCAGCACCTCCTCCGATGACGCAGGTGATCGATCCCCATGTACGCCCCCCAGCGCCACCGCGCGATCCTCGATGCCCTCGCGGCCGAGGGCCGGGTCGCCGTCTCCGATCTCGCCGAGCGGTTCGAGGTCACGACCGAGACCGTGCGCCGCGACCTCGACCAGCTGGACCGCCGCGGCGTCCTCGCCCGCGTCCACGGCGGCGCCATCCCCCGCGCCGCCGCCGTGCTCGAGCCGGACCTCGCCTCTCGCCGCGGCACCCGCACCGACCTCAAGGAGCGCATCGCCGCGGCCGCCGCGACGCTCCTGCCGCTGGACCCCGAGGCCGCCGTGCAGCTCGACGCGGGCACGAGCACCCTCGCTCTCGTCCCCCATCTCTCCGAGCGCACCGGCGCCGTCGTCACCCATGCGCTCGACGTCGCCCAGGCGCTGCTCGCCCTCGACGGCCCGCCCGTGCACCTGCTGCCGGGGCGCCTGCGGCCGGGCACTGGGGCCGCCGTCGGCGCCGCGACCGTCGACGCGATCCGCGCCCTGCGCCCCGAGGTCGCCTTCCTCGGCTGCAACGGCTTCGACGCCGAGGGCCTCTACACTCCGGACCCCTCCGAGGGCGCCGTGAAGACCGCGCTCCTGCAGCAGGCCGGGCGGCGCGTGGTCCTCGCGGACTCCTCGAAGGCCGGCGCCCGCCGGCTCGTCCGCATCGCCGACCTCGAGGAGATCGACGTGATCGTCACCGACGACGGCCTCGCCCCCGCCCTGCGCGGGGAGCTCGAGGCGACCGGGGTGGAGGTCGTGATCGCATGATCATCACCCTCACCGCGAACCCCTCCCTGGACCGCACCGTCACCCTCACCGCCCCGCTCGTCCCCGGCGGCGTGCACCGCATCGCCGAGGACGCCACCCAGGCGGGCGGCAAGGGCGTGAACGTCTCGCGCGCCCTGCACGAGGCGGGCGAGGACACCCTCGCCCTGCTCCCCGCGCGCGCCGAGGACCCGCTCGTGGGCCTGCTCGAGGGAAGCGGCCTCCCCCACCGCACGGTCCCCGTCGCGGGCCCCGTCCGCACGAACCTCACCGTCGTCTCCCCGCCCGGGGTGACCACGAAGATCAACGAGCCCGGCCACCCCCTCACCGGGGCGGAGGCGGAGATGCTCGCCGCCGCGCTCCACGGCGCCGCCCGCCCCGGCGACCTCGTCATGCTCTCCGGCTCCCTCGCCCCGGGCCTGCCGGCGGACTGGTACGCGCGCCGCATCCAGGAGCTGCACGCCGATGCGATTCCCGTGGGCGTGGACACCTCCGACGCCCCGCTCGCCGCCCTCGCCGCCGCCTGGCGGGAGGACCGCTGCGCCGCCCCGGACCTGCTGACCCCGAACGCCGAGGAGCTCGGCCAGCTCACCGGGGCCGACGGCGCCGCGATCGAGGCCGCCGCGGAGCAGGGCGAGCTCGCCCCGGTCGCGGAGGCCGCCCGCGCCCTGCACGACCAGGGCGTCGGCGCGGTGCTCGTGACCCTCGGCGCCGCGGGCGCCGTGCTCGCCTCCGCGGAGGGGACCTGGCACTGCGCGGCCGTCGCCGGGGAGGTCCTCTCGACCGTCGGCGCCGGGGACTCCGCGGCCGCCGGCTACCTCCTGGCGAGGGTCCGCGGCCGCGAGGAGCCCCAGCGGCTCGCATGCGCCGTCGCCTACGGCACCGCCGCGGTGGCGCTGCCCGGCACCACGATCCCCCGCCCCGACCAGGTCGCCGTCCGCGAGGACCTCGTCCGCGCCCTCTGAGCATCCCCGCCGTCGGCCTCCCGGCCGTCGGCCCCTCCCCGGGAATCCCCCGGGCCACCAGTGAAGGAGCTGGCAGTGTCCGCACTCATCACCGCCGACCTCGTCCGTCTGGACGTCGCACCGGCCGGCGACAAGCTCGCCGTCATCGGTCAGATGGCCGATCTCATCGCCTCCACCGGCCGCAGCGAGCGGGACGGCCTCGAGGCCGGTCTGCTCGCCCGCGAGGAGTCCTTCGCGACCGGCATGCCCGGCGGCTTCGCGATCCCCCACTGCCGCACCGAGGCGGTCCACGAGGCCGCCCTGGGCCTGATCCGGCTGAGCGAGCCGGTGGACTTCGGCGCCCAGGACGGCCCGGCCGACGTCATCATCGGCATCTCCGCCCCCGCCGGGACCGACGACCAGCACCTCCAGCTGCTCGCCCAGCTCTCCCGCGCGCTGATCCGCCCCGAGTTCCTCGCCTCGCTGCGCGCCGCCACCACCTCGCAGGAGGCGGCGGACCTCGTGCTCGACGTGCTCGAGCCCGCGCACCGCGGCGAACAGCCCTCCATCGCCCCCGCGGCCGAGGCCGCCCCTGATTCCGCGACCGCGAAGGACCTCCCCGTCCTCCTCGCGATCACGTCCTGCCCCACCGGCATCGCCCACACCTACATGGCCGCCGAGTCGCTCGAGAACGCGGCGAAGGAGCGCGGCGTCGAGCTGCACGTCGAGACCCAGGGCTCGGGCGGCATCACCCCGTTCACGCCCGAGCAGATCGATCGTGCGGGCGCGCTCATCGTCGCGGCCGACGTCTCGATCTCGGGCCGCGACCGCTTCGCGGGCCTGCCGCTCGTGGAGCATCCCGTCAAGCGCGCGATCTCCCACGGCCCGCAGATGATCGACGAGGCGATCGCGGCCGCCGGCGACCCCTCCGCGCGGCGCGTCCCGGCCACCACCGGCGCCTCCTCGGCCTCGTCCTCCGGCGGCGAGCAGCAGCAGTCGTGGCCCAAGCGGATCCAGGCGGCCGTGATGACGGGTGTCTCCTACATGATCCCCTTCGTCGCCGCGGGCGGCCTGCTCATGGCGCTCGGCTTCCTGCTCGCCGGCTTCGACGTCGCCTTCGTGGCGCAGGACGTCGCGACCGGCAGCAGCCTCACCGACCTCCCCGGCCACGTCGCCTACGACGGCGCGACCGGCGCCACGGCCACCGAGCGCTCGGGCCTGCTGCTCTACCTCGGCTCGGTCGCCTTCCTGCTCGGGAACACCGGCATGGGCTTCCTCGTCGCCGCGCTCTCCGGCTACATCGCCTTCGGCCTCGCCGGTCGCCCGGGCATCGCGCCGGGCTTCCTCGGCGGCGCGATCTCGGTGCTTGTGGGCGCCGGCTTCCTCGGCGGTCTCGTGACGGGCCTGCTGGCCGGTCTCATCGCGCTGTGGCTGACGACCTTCCGACCGCCGCGCTGGCTCGCCGGGCTCATGCCCGTGGTGATCATCCCGCTCGTGACCTCCGCCGTGGTGGGCGGGGCGATGCTGCTCGTCATCGGGCGCCCGCTCGCGTGGGTGATGACGACCCTGCAGGACGCCCTCACCGGCATGAGCGGCTCCTCCGCGATCCTGCTCGGCGCGATCCTGGGCCTCATGATGTGCTTCGACCTGGGCGGCCCCGTCAACAAGGCGGCCTACCTCTTCGCGACCGCAGGCCTGTCGCAGGGCACCGAGGCGTCCTTCGAGATCATGGCGGCCGTCATGGCCGGCGGCATGGTCCCGCCGCTCGCCATGGCCCTGTCCACGACCATCGCCCGCCGCCTCTACTCCCCCGTGGAGCGGGAGAACGGCACGACCGCCTGGCTGCTGGGCGCGGCCTTCATCTCCGAGGGCGCGATCCCCTTCGCCGCGGGCGACCCGCTGCGCGTCATCCCCTCGATGATGGCGGGCGGCGCCCTCACCGGCGCCCTGACGATGGCCTTCGGCGTCGGATCGCAGGCCCCGCACGGAGGCATCTTCGTGTTCTTCGCGATCTCCCCGCTGTGGGGCTACGTGGTCGCGATCCTCGCGGGCACGCTGCTCTCCGCGGCGCTCGTGACGCTGCTGAAGGCGCGCCACGCCCGCACGTCCGGCGCCGCCGTCGCCGCCTGAGGCGCGCTGTCGCCACCGCATCCGGAGCGGGGGCCGCACGGGGAGCTAGCCTCCCGATGTGGCCCCCGCTCCGTTCGCGCGCATGACCCCCTACGGCACCGAGCACCTCCTGGTGCTCGCCCTCACGGCCCTCGCGGCCGTGCTGCTCGTGCGCTGGGCGCGCCGCACCCCCGCCGGGCACCGGGACCTGGTGCTGCGCCGCGCGGGCTGGGTGCTGCTCGTGAACAACCTGCTGTGGATCCTGTGGGGCTTCGCCCCGTGGTCGTGGAACATCGACGAGTCGCTGCCGCTGCACTTCTCCGACGCTCTGCGCGTGCTCACCCCGATCGCGCTGATCACGCGGGCCCGCTGGGCGGTCGCCGTGAGCTGGTACTGGGGGCTCGCGCTGAACCTGCAGTCCGTGCTCACCCCGGACGTCAACTACTTCGTGTGGGCCCCGCTCGAGCTCGCCGAGTACTGGATCGGGCACAGCACGGCGCTGCTCGCGCCGATCGTGCTGTGCTGGGGCTGCGGCTTCCGGCCCACCTGGCGCGCCTACGGCCTCGCCTATGCGGCGACCGTCGGCTGGGCGGGGGTCGCCTTCGTCGGCAACCTGCTGAGCGGCGCGAACTACGCCTATCTGATGCACGCCCCGGCCGGGCCGAGCCTGCTCGACGTGCTCGGGCCGTGGCCGTGGTACCTGCTCGTGGAGGCCGTGGTCATCGCCGCCGTGTGGGCGGCGATGACCTGGCCGTTCACGCGCTCGGGGTGACCGGCGGCTCCGCGGACCACGGGAAGACGATCCAGCGGTCGGTGCGGCGCCACGCGAAGTCGGGGGCGACCACCGAGGCGGACTTCGCGTAGAGCACGGCGCTGCGGGCGTCCGCGCCGGTCTCCCGCAGCAGGTCGAGCACGAGCGCGAGGGTGCGCCCGGAGTCGGCGACGTCGTCGACGACGAGCAGCCGCTTCCCCGCGATCGACTCGGTGTCGAGCATCGGGGCGAGCAGCACCGGATCCGGCAGCGTCTCGTGGACGTCGGTGTAGAACTCGACGTTGATCGCGTCGGAGAGCTTGAGACCCAGCGCGTAGGAGAGCGAGCCCGCGGGCAGCAGACCGCCGCGCGCGATCGCGATGATGATCTCCGGCGCGAAGTCGGAGTCGGCGATCGTCTGCGCGAGCTCCCGGGAGGCGGTGCCGAACTGCTCCCAGGTCAGCACCTCCTTCTCCGCGAGATCGGAGGAATCGGCGTGGTAGGCCTGGGTCATCGTGGGACTGCTCCTGGATCGGTGGGGCGCGAGGTCACCGATCGTACCGATGCCCTCAGGCGAGGAGCTCCACCTGGGCGAGCCGCACCGCCGTCCCTGTGCCGCGCAGCACGATCCGGTGGTGGGCGACGGGCGCGTGCTCCGGCAGGGCGAAGGGCCGGGTCTGCCGCCGCCACGGGAAGGTCAGGTCCTCGCGGGCGTCGAGCAGCTCCCATGCGGCGCCGTCGGCGGAGGTCTCGAGCCGCCAGGCGATCGGGTCCGCCCCCTCCTCGGCACCGGAGGTGAGGGTGAGGAAGCGGGCCGCGGCCGGCTCCTCGAGCCGGGGCAGCACGACGGTGATCCCGTCGGTCCCGGCCGGCTCGGCCCCGGTCAGCTCGACCTCGGTGCGGGAGTCGTCGTCCAGGAGCGGATCCGCGCCGTCGCGCGGCAGCAGGTCGAGCAGCGGGCGCGGCCTCTCCCCAGGGGCCGTGGGCGAGGGCGGCACATCGCCCCAGCCGGTCGGCTCCCCGGCGAGCGCCATCGCGATCTCGCCGCGCAGGTCGCCGTGCTCGATCCAGGCGCGGGGATGGTCCTGCCCGCGCACGGTCATCGCGGTGACGTAGGGGTGGTCCGCGGCCTGCCCGGTCGCGGTCACCGTGAACGCCTCCCCGCCGAGCGGTCGCACGCGGGCCTGCGGGAACAGGGGCGCGACGAGGTGGTAGCGGGGCGTGCCGAGCTGCAGCGGGTACAGGCCGAGCGCCGTGAGCAGCCACCAGGCGCTCATCTCGCCGTTGTCCTCGTCCCCGGGGTAGCCCTGGCCGATCTGCTCGCCGACGAACAGCCGGCGCTGCACCTCCCGCACCACCTCCATCGCCCGCTCGGGGGCGCCCGCGTGGTGGAAGAGGAAGGGGATGTGGTGGGAGGGCTGGTTGGACATGCCGAACTGGCCCATCCGCACGGCCCGCGCCTCGTCCATCTCGTGGATCGCGTGGCCGTAGGTGCCCTTGCGGTCCGCGCGCTCCGGGGTCGCGAAGAACTCCTCGAGCTTCGCGCGGAGCCCGTCGCGGCCGCCGTACAGGGAGGCGAGACCCTCACCGTCGTGCGGGACGTGGAAGGCGAAGTTCCAGCCGTCGGTCTCGGTGAAGTCCCCGCCCCAGGAGAGCGGGTCGAACTCCTCGGGCGTCTGCGCGACGGCGCCGTCGGCCCGGCGGCCCTGGAAGAAGCCCACGGCGGGGTCGAAGAGCAGCGGGTAGTTCGCGGAGCGGGCGCGCAGGTACGCGGCCTCCTCGCGGATCTCCCGGCGGCGCGCCTCGGGCAGTGCCGGGTCCGCGGCGAGGAGCTCCGCCTGGGCGGCGAGGCCCGCATCGTTGATGTGCGCCTCGAGCGCCCAGGAGACGGACTCCTCGGTGTCGGTGTCGACGTAGCCGGTGAACACGGAGCGCTCGCCGCCGCGGCGGCCCACCTCCCCCGCGCTCGGCGTCACGGTCGCATTGCGCAGCCCGGCCTCGTATGTCGCGAGCGGGTCCGGCAGCGGGACGCCCTTCACCTGGAGGTCCGCGAAGGAGATGTCGGAGCTCGTGCCGGTCATGCAGTCGGCGTAGCCCGGCGAGGACCAGCGGGCGATCCAGCCGCCCTCGCGGTGCTGCTGGACGAAGTCGTCGGCGAGCTGCGCGGCGAGCTCGGGGTAGAGCAGCGCGTAGGCCGGCCAGGCGGTGCGGTAGGTGTCCCAGAAGCCGTGGTTGACGGCCATGCGGCCCTCGACGATCTGCGCGTTCGTCGCGTCGTCGCTCGCCTCGCCGACGACGGGCAGCACGGGGCTCGCGTGCACGGGGCGCGGCGCGCCCTCCTCCCCCGCGTCCTCCCAGTGGGAGTTGGGGTAGAGGTTCAGGCGGTAGAGGCTTCCGGCGAGGGTGCGGCGCTGCGGAGGCGTGGCCTCGGGCACCTCGATCACGGAGAGCCGCTCGGTCCAGGCGGCGTGGGCGGCCTCGCGCACCTGCTCGAGGGTGCGTCCCGCGAGCTCCCGTGCGAAGGTCCGCTCAGCCTGCTCCTGGCCCACGAAGCTCGTCACCCAGCGCACGGTCACCGCGGTGGTGCCCTCGGCGAAGCGCAGCACGGCCGCGCCGGGCGTCGCCCCGGGCGCCGGCTCGACGGCGACAGGGGCGGGGTCGAGCTCGGCGCGCACGAACATGCGGGTCGTGCCGTCGGCCCGCGCGAACCCCTCCTCGATGCCGGAGTCCACCCAGGCGCGGACGAGGCCGCGGCCGACGGCGTCCTCGGCGAGCACCCGGGAGTGCTCGTCGACGCCCTCGAGCAGGAGCCTCGGCGCGGGGCCGGCGGGGGCGCCGACCTCGATCACGGCGCCGTGGTCGGTGGGGGCGAGGCGCAGGGTGTGCCCGCCGTCGAGGGTCACGGCGTAGAGGTCCGGCCGGGCGACCTCGTCGGCGTGGGAGAAGCCGAGCGCACGGGCGGCCGGGGAGGCGTCCGCGGCGTCGGCGTCCAGCGGCATGAGCAGGAACTGGGCGCGGTCCCCCATCCAGGGGCTCGGCTGGTGGGAGATGCCGAGGCCCTCGAGGCGGGGCCGGTTGTCGGCGCCGTTGCGGCGGTGGTACTCGTACACCCAGCGCCGGGTGCGGGCGTCGGTCATCGGGGTGAAGAAGGCGAAGCCGTTGGGCCACGCGGTGAGCGGGAGGTTGTTGCCGCGGGAGAAGTCGCCCGAGGCATAGGTGCCGCGGCGCGTGTCCACCCAGGCGACCGGGTCGTCGACGGGAGGATCCGCGGGGAGCGCGCCCAGGTACGGGCCGTCGATCCAGCCGCGCAGCTCGGGGTCGCCGCCTGCGGGGGCGTCCGCCGCGAGGAGCACCCCGGTGATCGTGCGGCCCGCGGCGGCGGTGAGGTCCACCTGCACGTCGTTCCACTGGTCGGCGTAGAGGATCCTGCCCTCCCCGATGCCGCTCGCGGTGGCGGGGGTGCCGTGCTGGTCGCGGGGGTCGAGAGCGGAGAGGCGGGTGCCGTCGTCGAGCTCGAGGTCGATCGCGACGTGGGTCGCACCCCAGGTCTGGGCCTCGTCGAGGGCGGGGAACAGATAGGTGCGCAGCACGTCCCCGGGGGCGATGCGGCGGCCCACGATGCTCGCGACCCCGTCCTGCGCGGGCAGCGGCGCCTCGGCCCTCTCCCCGGGGGCGAGGCGGTAGGCGAGGGCGGTGGGCGCGAGGAAGCCCGCGCCGTCCCTGCTGGTGGGGGTCCCCTGGGGGCCGGCGTCGACGGTGACGATCATGGGGACGAGCCTAGTGGCGCCCCCTCCCCGGGCGGTCCGGGTGGTCCGCCCTCCGGACAGGCATCTCTCGGGGCGCGGGCTAGGGTGCCGGGGTGATGCCCCGACGCCCCTCCCCGCTCCGCGGCCGACGCCCCACCAAGGACGACCTCGCCGAGGTCCCCACCACGGATCCGGACGTCATCGACGACCTGCTGCCGGACCCGGCGGCCGATCCGGCGCTGCGGCTGCTGATCGTGGGCATCAACCCGGGGCTGTGGACCGCCGCGGTGAACGCGCCCTTCGCCCGCCCCGGCAACCGCTTCTGGCCCTCGCTGCACGCCGCGGGTCTCACGGCTCGACCCGTGGACGCCTCCCGCGGGCTCGAGGACGAGGACGGCGCGGATCTGCTGGGCCGCGGGGTGGGCGTCACGAACCTCGTGGGCCGGGCGACCGCTCGCGCCGACCAGCTGAGCCGCGCGGAGCTGCGCGAGGGCGGCGCTGACCTCCTCTCCCGCCTGCCCGCCCTCGCGCCGCGGGTCGTCGCGATCGCGGGCATCACCGCGTACCGCCAGGCCTTCGACCTGCCGAAGGCGCGTCTGGGCCGCCAGGAGGAGGTGCTGCCGGACGGCTGGCCGGAAGGGTCGACGCTCTGGGTGGTGCCCCAGCCGAGCGGTCTGAACGCCCATGCCACGATCGCCTCCCTCGCCACGACCTGGCGGGAGGTCGCCGCGGAGGCCGCCGTGCCGCTCGCCGAGCACTCCTGAGCCCCTCGACAGCCCGGCGGAGACGGCGCAGGATCGAGGCACGGGGCGTCCCGGCCCCGCCCGCCGACGGAAGGAGCGGCCATGCCGCAGCAGGCCTGGAGCGACAAGCGCGAACGCCAGTACGAGCACGTGAAGGACAGCGCCCTGGATCGGGGTGAGGACCAGGACACGGCGGAGGAGATCGCCGCCCGCACCGTCAACAAGGCGCGGGCGCAGGCGGGTGAGGCGGAGGAGGCCTCCCGCACCTCCCTCGAGGACGACTCCCCCTCCCGCCGCGGCGGGCGCCGCTCCCACGAGGGGGCGCAGGGCCGCACGAAGGAGCAGCTGTACCAGGACGCCCGGCGCGAGGGGATCGAGGGACGGTCCCGCATGAGCAAGGCGGAGCTCGAGCAGGCCCTCGAAGGCCGCTGAGCACGCCGGATCCGCGGCGACGAGTTCCCGCTCAGCCCTGGACCTCCCGTCCCTCGGGGCGGAGGATGCCGCCATGACGACGGTGAGGACATGTCTCTGGTTCGACGGCGGGGTCGACGCGGCCGCCGACTTCTACACGACCCTGGTCCCGGGGTCCCGCGTGCTGCACCGGATGCCGTACATCCCGGTGCCGGACTCCCCGGCGACGCCGCCGGCCGACGGCGGCTCCCTCACGGTGGTGCTCTCCCTGGCCGGCGTGGAGTACACGCTTCTCAACGGGGGCCCGCACTTCCCGCAGTCGGAGGCCGTCTCGATCGAGCTGATCGTGGACTCGCAGGCGGAGGTGGACCGGCTCTGGGACGCGATCGTCGGCCGCGGCGGCGAGGAGTCCATGTGCGGCTGGTGCAGGGACCGCTGGGGCGTGAGCTGGCAGATCGTGCCGCAGCGCCTCTACGACCTGCTCGAGGAGTCCGGGCCGGTCGCCACGGCGGTGACCGCGGAGATGTTCACGCAGCGACGCCTGGACACCGCACGGCTCGAGGCCGCCGCGGAGGCCGCCCGCTCCTGAGGCAGGGCGCTCAGGACCGCTCGTGGTGGCGCAGGCACCGCGCCCGGTAGCTCTCCGCGCCGCCCACGGCTCCCGCGCCGATCTCGAGGCCGTCCTCCTCCCCCGTGCGGATCCGCTGGTGGTACGCCGCGTCGCGCCCGCACACGGAGCAGACGGCGGTGAGCTTGCGGACGTCCTCGGCAAGCGCCATGAGCGCGGGCAGCGGCGGGAACGGATCGCCGTCGAAGGTGACGGAGAGCCCGGCGACCACGACGATGCTCCCGGCCCGCGCCGCCTCGAGCACGGGGTCGATGAGGTCGGGGCCGAAGAACTGCGCCTCGTCGATCGCGAGGAGATCCGGGGCGCCCGCCCGGAGCAGGTCCCGCAGCGCGGCGGCGTCGGCCACGGCGCGGGCGGGGATCCGGTCGCCGGTGTGCGCGGTGATGCCCTCCGCGTAGCGGGTGTCGAGGGCGTGGGTGAGGACCTCGACGCGGAGCCCGGCGAGGTGCGCGCGGCGCACACGGCGGATCAGCTCCTCCGACTTCCCGGCGAACATGGGACCGGCGATCACCTCGACCCGTCCCGCGCGTGTGACCGTCGTCACATCGTGGAATGTCGGGGCACCCGGCCCCGACGGGTCGTCCAGCACCCTCCCAGCCTCGACCGAACCGCCGTCGTCACCTGGCGCTCTCTCCATGGCGGACACCGTACGCGCCGCGCCGGCCGACACGCCGGAGGCCCCACCTCCCACCCCTCGCTTGACGTCCTGACCTGCACGTTCGATGTGGAGGCGCAGGGATCGGCAGTGCGTCGTGACCTTCCTGTGACCGAGCAGACGTGCTTGGTCAAGCCTCCTTCAAGCCTCGTTCACGACCCTTGAGGTCCCCCCGGGGGTCGCTCGTAGGTTGGGCCCTGCGTCCGCCGCGGACGCACCCGCAGCGCTCCTGCTGACCGGTCCTGTGCGTCGCGGCCCCCACGTCGAGCATCCTGAGGAGCACCCCATGACCACCAGCACCACCGAGCGCAAGTCCCTCCTGGGCCGCACCGCGCTGACCCTCGCCGGGGGCGCCGTCGTCGCCGCCGGCGCCTTCGCCGCCGCTCCCGCCCAGCAGGCCGACGCGGCCGGCGGCTGGGATCAGGTCGCGCAGTGCGAGTCCAGCGGCAACTGGTCCATCAACACCGGCAACGGCTTCTACGGCGGCCTCCAGTTCACGAAGTCGACCTGGCAGGCCTACGGCGGCGGCCAGTACGCCTCCACCGCCGACAAGGCCACCAAGAGCCAGCAGATCGCCGTCGCGGAGAAGGTCCTCGCGGGCCAGGGCGCCGGCGCGTGGCCCAACTGCGGCAAGTACATCACCGGCGGCGCGGACACCTCCTCCTCCCCGTCCTCGGACTCCAGCTCCTCGGACTCCGATTCCTCGAAGTCCTCCGACTCGAGCTCCTCGAGCTCGAGCGAGTCCCGCTCCTCGGAGAAGAAGTCGGACCGCTCCACCGAGCGCGAGTCCACCTCGAGCTCCTCCGAGAAGAAGTCCACCGAGAAGCAGGGCGACTGGTCCTGCGACGGTGACGGCATCGCGAACAACTGCACGGACAACGGCTTCACCAAGAAGACCGAGAAGAAGTCCACCTCCTCGGAGAAGTCCACCTCCTCCGAGAAGAAGTCCTCCGAGTCCACCTCCTCGAAGAAGTCCTCCTCCGAGTCGACCTCCTCGAAGAAGTCCACCAGCTCCTCCAAGAGCGCCGTGGGCAACCCCGACCTGCAGGTCGCGGGCACCCTCGAGGTCGACGGCAAGATGGGCCCCAAGACCATCACCGCGCTGCAGGACTGGCTGGGCGTCGAGCAGACCGGCGAGCTCGACGAGACCACCACGAAGGCGCTCCAGGCCTGGGTCAAGACCGACCAGGACGGCGTCATCGGCAAGGACACCGTCAAGGGTCTCGAGCACGAGGTCGGCGCGAACCACACCGGTTCCGACGAGGTCGACGGCTCCACCGTCAAGGTCCTCCAGGCCTTCCTCAACCTGTACTGAGCACTCCTGCACCCAGGATCCTGAGCAGCAGCGGCGGGCATGCCCCGCCGGCTCCGGCGCTACGAGGCCGGGTCGTCCTTCGGGACGGCCCGGCCTCGTGCATGTCACAGGGGGCGCTTGAGCCCCACGTGGCTCGCCTCGTAGCCGAGCCGCGCGTAGAACTGCTGCGCCGCGGTGCGCGTGCCGTCGGTGGTGAGCTGCGAGAGCGCGGCCCCGCGGGAGCGGCCGTGGTCGTGCGCCCAGGTGAGCATCGCCGTGCCGAGCCCGTGCGAGCGCTCGGACCCGGCGACGCGCACCCCCTCGATCTGCAGGCGAGTGGTGCCGCCGCGGGAGAGGCCGGGGATGATCGTCAGCTGCATGGTGCCCACGATCCGCTCCTCGGCGTCGCGCACGACCGCGAGGTAGTGGGCGCCGTCGCGGGAGAGCACCTCGTGCGCCGCCTCGTACCGCTCGAGGTCGGCGCCCTCCCGGGTGCGTCCCAGCTCGTCGTCCGTGAGCAGGGCGACGATCGCGGGGACGTCGGCCCGCCGGGCACGGGAGACGCGGTACTCGCGGCCGCCCGCGAGCAGACGCGTGCCGGCGGAGGCGCGCGCCGTCGAGCGCAGCAGCGCGACGAGCGCGTCGAGCCAGGAGCCCACGCTCTCCCGGGCCTGCGCGGTGTCCGGGTAGCGGCAGCGCAGGTGCACGCCGGCGTCGTCGAGGATGAACCAGAGCATGACGCCGGAGGTGCGGATCCCGGAGCTCACGTACTGCGCCTCGAGCCCGATGTCGTCGATCCGCACGGGGAGGCGCCGCAGGTCCAGCCACGACAGCGCGAACATGCCGGGCGCCTCGGGCATGCCGCCCCAGGGGGCGAGCACCTCGCGCAGCGGCCAGGAGCCGAGCGCGATGGCCTCCTTGACCGCGGCGGCGGCCGCCTGCGGGGACACGTCGGCGCTCTCGAGCACGGAGTTCGTGATGAACCAGCCCACGGAGTCGTGCCAGGTCTTGTCGTAGCGGCTGTGCACGGGGAACACGGCGCGCAGCGGGGCGCCGGCGAGGTCGCGCGTCACCTGCGTCATGAGGGATGTGGTGAGGGCGAGGGTGGAGACGCCGTCGGCCCGCGCCTGCGCGCTGAGGGCGGCGGTGTCGTCCACGTCGAGCACGTCGCGCACCTCGACCCGCTCGGGCTGCGGGGCCGGGTCGCCGAGCGGCAGCGGGAAGCGCGGCATGACCTCGTCCCCCGCGGCGAGGATCTCCGCCCAGCGGCGGTGCACCTCCTCGGGCACCTCGGTGCGCCGCTCGAGCACGGCGGTGTGCTCGGCGAACTCGGGGACCCACCCGTCGGCGGGCTCCCGGCCGGCGCGGACGTCCGCGAGGGCGGCGAGCAGGTCGCGGGCGAGGACGAGCATCGACCACATGTCCACGTGGGCGTGGTCGGAGGCGATGACAAGGGTGGGGCCGACGGCGGTGTCGATCGTGCAGAGCCGGTGCGAGGGAGCGGAGAGCGGGCGGCAGCTCGCGTCGAGGACCTCCTGCAGCGCGGCGTTCATCGACCGGCCGGGGACGATCTCGTGGTCCTCCCAGCGGCCCGGGCCGATCCGCAGCCGGCGCAGGTGCACGCCGCCGTCCTCGTCCTGCACGAAGCCGGTGCGCAGCGTGCCGTGGCGGGCGATGACGGCGAGCCAGGCGGCGGCGAGGTCCTCCGGGTCGACGGGCTCGCGCAGGCGGATCGACACGGCCATCCAGGAGCCGGGGCGGTCCCCGGCGCCCACATGGCGCGCCTGGTCGAAGGAGACGGGCAGCTCGGCGGCGGCCGAGCCCGCGGGCTCCGGGGTCGCCGTGACCTGGTAGCTGCGCAGGGCACCGAAGGGGAGCCGGAGCTGATCGACGTGGGTGAGCCGCATGGCGGTACGGTAAGCGCCACCTGTTCCCCCTCGCCATCGGAGGCCGCGTTGTCATCGTTCCGTGTCCCGGGAGCGGAGCTCGCCACCTCCTTCAGCGACGAGCACGGCCATCCCGTGGTCCAGCTGCACGGGCTCACCTCGTCCCGGGAGCGGGACCGCATGATCGACCTGGACCTGGGGCGCGGGCTCTCCGGCACGCGGCTGCTGCGCTACGACGCGCGCGGCCACGGGGACTCAACGGGGAGGACCGTCCCGGAGGACTACACCTGGCCGCGGCTCGCGGAGGACCTGCTCGCCCTGCTCGAGGACCGCTTCCCCGGGGAGGCGGTGCACGGGGCGGGGCCGTCGATGGGGTGCGCGACGCTGCTGCACGCCGCTGTGCAGGACCCGGGCCGCTTCAGCTCGCTCACGCTGCTGATCCCCTCCACCGCCTGGGGGACCCGGGTCGCGCAGGCGGAGAACTACGAGCGTCTCGCGGACTTCGTCGAGCAGCACGGGATGGAGCGCTTCCTCGCGGCGAGCCGCGACGTGCACCGGCCGCCCGCCCAGCTCGGCACGCCGGAGACCCTGCCGCAGGTGCGGGAGGAGCTGCTGCCCTCGGTGTACCGCGGGGCGGCGCTGAGCGATCTCCCCTCCCCCGAGGCGATCGCCCGGATCGACGTGCCGGTGACGATCCTCGCCTGGACCGACGATCCGGGGCACCCGGTCTCGACGGCGGAGCGTCTGCACGAGCTCCTGCCGGGATCGGCCCTGCAGGTCGCCTCGACCCGCGAGGAGGTCGCCGGCTGGCCGGCGGTGCTCGCGGCCGACGTCGTCCGCGCCGCGCGCTGAGGTCCTCCCGCTCTGAGCTCAGCCGCGCAGCTCGGCGGCGACGCGGCGCAGGGACTCCGCGGACTCGTGGAGCCGCTCGAGCTCCTCGGGGGCGAAGGGCGTGCCCGGCAGCGGGCGGGCACCCGCGGCGTCGACCACGCAGGGCACGGAGAGCGCCACGCCGTCCAGGCCGTGCACCCCGTGCAGGACGGGGGCGACGGGGAGCACCGCATGCTCGTCGCGGAGGATCGCCTCGACGATCCTCGCGCTGGACAGGCCGATCGCGTAGTTCGTGGCGCCCTTCCCGCGGATGACGGTGTAGGCGGCGTCGCGCACGTCGGCCGCGATGCCGTCGAGGTCCTCGCGGGTGAACAGGGGCGCGCCGTCCTGCGTCCAGTCGAGGATCGGGACCGTGCCGATCGTCGCGCTCGACCACAGGGCGAGCTCCGTGTCGCCGTGCTCGCCGACGATCTGCGCGTGGACGCTCGAGGTCGCGACCCCCGCACGGCGCGCGATCTCCCAGCGCAGCCGCGAGGAGTCCAGGGTGGTGCCGGAGGCGAAGATCCGCTCCGGCGGCAGCCCGCTCGACTCCGCGGCGAGCATGGTCAGCACGTCGCAGGGGTTCGTGACGACGACGTAGACGGCGTCCGGTGCGACCTCGAGCAGCTGCGGCATGAGCGCGTCCATGATCCGCGCGTTCGTCGCGGCGAGCTCGATGCGGGTCTGCCCGGGCTTCTGCTTCGCCCCGGCGGTGATGACGACGACGTCGGAGCCCGCGGCGACGGACACGTCGCTGCCGCCGGTGATCTCCCCGCTCCCGGCGAAGAAGGAGCCGTGGGCGAGGTCGAGGACCTCCGCCACGGTCTTCTCCGGGGCGATGTCGTAGAGGGCGATGTGCCGAGCGCTGCCTCGGATCATCGCGGCATAGGCGACGCTCGATCCGACGGCGCCGGCTCCGACCACGGTCAGCTTGGAGGTTCCGCTCATGGCACCGAATCTAGTCCCGGGGCCGCGGCCCGGCACGGGACCTTCGTCGCGTCCTGCCGGCCATCTCCCGAGACCCGACCCGGGGCCTGCGCTCGGGCAGCACGGAGCCGACGGTGGCAGGATCGGATGCGCACCCGAGACCCCAGAAGGAAGGACCCCCGATGATCCTCATCAACGTCAAGTTCCCCGTGAAGGCCGAGTTCGCCGATCGCTGGCCGGAGATCTCCCGCCCGTTCACCGAGGCCACCCGCGCCGAGGAGGGCAACAAGTGGTTCGAGTGGTCCCGCTCCGTGGAGGACCCGAGCACCTATGTGCTCATCGAGGCGTTCACCGACGAGGGCGCCGCCCCGCACGTGGAGTCCGCGCACTTCAAGGCCATGCAGGAGGAGTTCCCGCAGTACCTCTCCGCGACCCCGCAGATCGTCTCGGAGCAGGTCCAGGCGGAGGGCTGGGGCCCCATGGGCGAGATCCAGGTCGACTGAGCCGCACCGCACAGCGCTCGGGCCCGTCGTCGGCTGCACCGATGGCGGGCCCGAGCTCCGCTCGATGGGAGCCGGTCACGATCCGATCGCACCGGCCGGCGGAGTGGGGTCCGCCCCGACGGGACGGTTACGGTCGGCCCATGAGCACTGATGTGATGGTCCGCGCGGCGGATCTCGAGGCCCCTGACCTGGTCGCCTTCCTGGCGGCGCATCTCGCGGAGCTGGAGCCGACAGCCCCGCCGGAGTCCCGCCATGCACTGGACCTCGAGGGGCTCCGCTCCCCCGCGGTGCGGATGTGGGAGGCGCGGGTGGCGGGGGAGGTCGCCGGGACGATCGCGCTCGCGGACCTCGCTCCGGGGCATGCGGAGCTGAAGTCGCTGCGCACCTCCCCCGCGCTGCGAGGCCGCGGGATCGGCGCGCTCCTGCTCGAGGTGGCGCTCGACGACGCCCGGTCGCGCCAGCTGGGCCGGGTGTCGCTCGAGACCGGCAGCGCGCCGCTGTTCGATCCGGCACGACGGCTCTATGCGCGGCGGGGCTTCACGGTCTGCGGACCGTTCGGCAGCTACGTCGAGGACCCGCACAGCGTGTTCATGACCCTCGAGCTGCCCGTCGCGGAGCCCGTGGCCGGCTGACCACGTCGCGGCACGGATTCACCACGGCGCGGTTCAGAACGACCGGGATCTGCACGACGGGTCTCAGAACGGCGGGGGCTCGTCCTCGGGCAGGGGCGGCGGTGGCGGCGGGTCCGTCCCGGGCGGCCCCTCCCAGTGCGTGTAGTGGGCGACGAGATGGTCGCCCCACCGCTGCCGCCGGCGCTCCGCGGCATGATCCGCGAGGGTCACGGGGATGATCCCCTCTCGGCGCATCTGGGCGAAGACCTCGGCCTCGTGGAGCCGCTCCTGGAACAGCCTCCATGCTCGCGCGAGGTCCCGGGCGAGGGTCTGGGTGACGAGGTCCCGGTTGCGCGCGACGTCCATCCAGTGGGGCCCGTGCACGCTCCAGCGGGTGGAGCGACCGTCCGGCCTGCGCTCCGGGTCGAGGTCGCCGCGGGTCTTCGCGCGGTGGTGCTCGCGGCACAGTCCGTGCAGGTTGGCGGGGGACGTCGGCCCGCCGGCTCGGGGGTGGAGGTGGTCGAACTCCTCGATGTGGTCGACCTCGCCGACGTCGGTGAGGCGCCGGGTGCAGCCCGGGAGGGCGCAGGTCGGGTCGATGAGCCTCACGTGCTCGATCATCGCGGCCGTCGGCCGGTACTGCTGCGCCGCCACGGGGAGGAACTCCCCGGTGACGGGGTCGGTGAGCACACGGTGCCAGACGGCCGCGTCGCCGCACATCTCCCTCGCCATCGCGATCGGTACGGGGTGGACGCCCTCGAGGGTGGCAGGGGCGTCGGAGAGGCCCAGCAGGGAGAGGACGGGCACCACGAGGTTCATGCGCAGCGGCATCCTGGGCACGGGGACGCCGTCGGTCCCGATCTCCGAACGGGTCATGAGCACGTAGCGGATCGCGCCGAGGCTCATCGGCCGGCCCGTCGCCGCGGCCTCGCCGTGGAGGTCCCAGGGGATGTGCTGGTCCTGGCCGCCCTCGGCGATCCGCGCGAGAGCCTGCCGCTGGGCGTCCTGCACCGTGTGCGCGGCCCGGTCCAGGCGCTTGGTGAGATCGAGGATCTCGGGGATCGGGCCGGTGACGGTCATGCAGGCGGTGCCGTCCGCCGAGGCGGTGAGATCCGTGCTGACGTGGCGCGACGCAGCGGAGGTCGCGGCTGCGGCCTCGGGCCCGCACCACAGGACCAGGTGCCGCAGCAGCGTGCGGAAGCGCTCCGGCGGCAGGGCCTCCAGCTGCCAGGCGGAGACCTTCTCGTCCACCTGGTGCCGCTGCTCGGGGAGGAGGTCGCGGACGGAGCGCACGAGCTGGTCGAACCACTCCGACGGCAGGTCACCGGTCTCGACCCGGCCGAGGCAGAGGGGGAGGTCGCGGATCGCGACGCCGGCATCGCGGAGGCGCAGGCCGGCGCGGCCGAGCCTCGTGCGCAGGACCATCCCCGCGGCGATCGCGTTCGTCTCGCGCGAGGGTCCCGGATCCGGGTCGTCCATCGATTCCGGGTCCGCGAGCGCCGCGAGATCACGGAGCTCGGCGACGTACAGCGCGGCGTGCGCGGTGCGGCGACGCTCGAGGATCCGTCGCAGCACGAGGGCGTCGGAGGAGTCCTCGGCGACGAGGGCCCGCCGGGCGATGTTCTCGGTGGTGACCTCGCTGCGACCCCGCACCGGCCGGCGCAGCTCGCGCGGCAGCGCCGCGGCAGGACGGCGGGCCGGGACGGACGCAGAGCCATCCGGCCGCGGGCAGGCATCCGCCGTGCCTCGCAGCGGGGCACGACCGAGCTCCGTCGCCGTCATCGGCCCCACCTCCTCCCGCTCACGCTCCGGTATTCGCGCCACCATCCCCGGGAGACGCACGAGAAAGGTTCTGCGACGACACACTTGGATGCCATCGAAGAATCATTTCTCTTATGCCGCGATCCTATGCCTTCACCCCGCTCGACGCCAGGGTCGCGGGCAGATCGGTGGAAATTGTGGATAACCATGGAGTGGGGAGGAACGACCGTCGACGACCGGCGACCGGCGACCGGACGGACGGCATCGAACAGCGACCGGCAACGAGCCGCCAGCAACCAGCAACCAGCAACCAGCAACCAGCAACCAGCAACGATTCCCCACCAGCCACACTCCCACTGCCCGACAGCCCGGCGACCAGCACCGTGACCGCTCCCCGAGGGCCGAGCAGTCCAACGACACCGACACCGACACCGACACCGAGGAGACCACCGGCGATCACCTCCGAGTCACCCCTGGCCAACCCCATCGGCCCTTCCCGATCAGAGCGACCGAAGCTGCCCGATCGACCGATCCAGCATGCCCGATCCGCACGTCCGGAGACGAATGCGGGACAGGCCCGGAGTCGTTCGAGGAAAACACGCCATCATGCCCCATGACTGCACATCGGAATATCCGTCCGGCGCACCCGATGCTTTTCTCCTGGCGCGCCCGCCGATATCGGATCGTCGTGAGCGGATCGGCGTGCCCGCGGGGCGACCGCAACGGTCCCTGCACCCCGGGAGCACTCGACGGGGGCACCTCTCCGCGCCCGCCCGTGGGCCGGCGACGACGCCCCGCACCGCCGGGACCGGCGGCGACACGCCGACTGCAAACTCCGGCAACAAGCCCCGCCGTCCGCGCCGGACGGGAAGGATCGACCCATCAGCACCGACCCCTCAGCAGCGAGCGCACGTGCCGGAACGAGCCGGCACCGCGCACCCTCCCGGACCGCACCGGCGCGGCCGCCGGCCGGCCGCCCCGCGCCCGACCGCCCGGCGCCCGGACGGCGAGCAGCTCCGGTCCCGGCGGGACCACCGACCCCTGGGCCACCAGCGCCCATCGACGATGAAGCACGAGAAGGAGACACCATGACGGAGACCCAGGACAGGACGGTCCGGCTCGGCATCATCGGGCTCGGCGCGCAGGGCGGCATGTACGCCGGCCTCCTCCAGGAGGGCAAGGTGGCGGGCATGAGCCTCGGCGCGATCACCGACACCGATCCCGCCAAGCGCGAGCTCGCCGCCGAGAAGCACCCGGGCGTGCCGGTGTACGAGGACTACCAGGCAATGCTCGACTCCGGGGACGTCGACGCGATCGTCACCACGGTGCCGCACTTCCTCCATGCGGAGATCACGATCGCCGCGATCGGCAAGGGCATCCACGCCCTTACCGAGAAGCCGGCGGGCGTGTACACGAAGCAGGTCGAGGAGATGAACGCCTTCGCGGCGGCGCATCCGGAGACCACCTTCGCGATCATGTTCAACCAGCGCACGAACCCCGTGTACACGGATCTGAAGAAGCTCATCGACTCGGGCGAGCTCGGGAAGCTGCGCCACACCTCGTGGATCATCACGACCTGGTGGCGCCCCCAGGCGTACTACGACCAGTCGGCGTGGCGCGCGACCTGGGGCGGCGAGGGCGGCGGTGTGCTCGTCAACCAGGCGCCCCACCAGCTGGACCTGTGGCAGTGGCTCGCGGGCACCCCGAAGAAGGTCTTCGCGAAGCTCGCCTTCGGCTTCCAGCGCGACATCGCCACCGAGGACGAGGTCAACGCGGTCGTCGACTTCGGCGACGGCGCGACCGGCCACTTCATGACCTCGACGAACGACATCATCGGCACGGACCGCCTCGAGATGCTGTTCGACGCCGGCAAGATCGTCGTGGAGGGCTCGAAGAAGGTCACCATCACGCGGCTCACGAAGGACGAGCGCTCGCTCTCCGACGGCATGTCCGCGGAGGACGTGGGCCGCCTGTTCCGGGGCATGATCGACACCTCCGAGCTGTTCACCACCGAGGAGAAGGACTACGAGTCGCAGTGGGGGCACCAGCACGTCGCCGTGCTCGAGAACTTCGCCGCGCACGTGCTCGACGGGACGCCGCTCATCGCGGACGGCGCCGAGGGGATCAACGGCGTTCGGCTCGCCTCCGGCATGCAGCTGAGCGCGTGGACCGGCCGCGAGATCGACCTCGTGGACTACCCGGCGGAGGAGTACCTCGCCGAGCTCAACGCCCGCATCGAGGCCGAGGGCCAGTTCCCCACGCGGTCCTGACCACCGCCCCGCCATCGCTCCCCCACACCGCTCGAAGGAGAGAACCATGCCTGTGCTCGGACTGCAGCTGATGATGCTCAAGGACCGGATCAACGAGAAGGGGATGTTCGAGGTGCTGCGCCAGGTGCGTGACCTCGACATCACGGCCGTCGAGGTCTCGCAGGTCGCGATGACCGAGGAGCTCATCGCCGACCTCGTGCGCGGCAAGGAGGAGCTCGGCGTCGAGACCGCCGCCATGAGCGCCTCGATCGCGCCCGGCGGCAACGGCTTCGCGCTCGAGACCGAGTTCGACCGCGCCGTCGACGCCTGCCGCCGGACGGGATCGCGCTACCTGCGGATCGGCATGATGCCGTTCTCCGCGATGGTCTCGAAGGAGGCCTGCGAGGCGTGGGCCGCGGAGGTCGAGCCGTACGCGGCCCGGCTCGCGGAGCAGGGCGTGACGCTCTGCTACCACAACCACCACGTGGACCTCATCCAGTTCGACGGCGAGCGGATCTTCGACATCGTGCGCCGCGTCGCGCCGTCGCTGCTGTTCGAGGTGGACCTCCACTGGGTGCAGCGCGGCGGCATGGCACCGCTGGACATGCTCAAGGCCTACACCGGCGCCTGCAAGCTCATCCACGTCAAGGACTTCCGGATCGCCCCGCTGCCCGCGGAGACCTACGCGAAGTTCGAGGCGAAGGAGCTCGAGGGCAAGGACTTCTACGACGTCTTCCTCGGCCTCGCCCAGTTCGCGGAGGTGGGCCAGGGCAACATGAACTGGCCCGAGCTGCTGCCCGCCGCGGAGGCCGCCGGCGCGGAGTACTTCCTCATCGAGCAGGATGACACCTACGGCCGCGACCCGATCGACTGCATCCGCGAGTCCCGCGAGTACCTGCGCTCGATCGGCTACTGAGCCCGCGCGATCCCCGGGACCGCACCTCCTCGAGGCCCGTCGACCCCGCCCATGGCGGGGCCGACGGGCCTCGTCCGCGTCCTGCATGAGGCCGGTCACGTCGCGGTCCCGACCGGATCGCTCCCCACATCGCCGCCATGACCTGCGGCGATGCTGACGGAATGTCGTCGTCAGGCCACCGACCAGCCGGTTGACAGGCCGACGGAGCACCCGCCTATGGTCGAAGCGCCGCGACGCCGCGCCCTCGCGATCCGCTGGAGGGCGGACCGCCGTCGGCCCCGTCCCCGCGTGCGGACCCGGGAGGTCCTGCCTCCCGAGCCGCCGCGCGCCCGCCGACCGAGAGGACCCCATGGCCGACGCCGTCGAGGCAGCCGCCGCAGTCGAGGAGGGCGGGAGCGCCCCGCCCGCGTCGACACGAGCATCCGGCGGCGGAGGCGCCGAGCCCACCGCCACCCGCTCCCCCGTCAACTGGCCCGTGTTCCTCGGGACCTCGGTCATCATCGTCGCGTTCGTCGCCTGGGCGGCGCTGCAGCCCGACGCCGCGGCGACCGCCATCTTCGGGGCGATGGGCTGGATCGCGACGCACTTCGGCTGGTACTACGTGCTCACCGCCGCGGTGGTCGTCGTGTTCGTGCTCGTCGTCGCGTTCTCGAGGGTCGGCGAGACCCGCATGGGCCCCGACCACTCGCGCCCGCGGTTCAACATGTTCACCTGGGCGGCGATGCTCTTCGCCGCCGGCATCGGCGTGGACCTCATGTTCTTCGGGATCTCCGGCCCGGCCACGAACGTGCTCACCCCGCCGGAGGCCCCCGTCGGCTCCGACGAGGCCGCGCGGATGGCGCCGATCTGGACGATCTTCCACTACGGCATCCCCGGGTGGGCGATGTACGCGCTCATGGGCATGGCCTTCGGCCTCTTCGCCTACCGCTACCACCTGCCGCTCAGCATCCGCTCGGCGCTCGCGCCGATCTTCGGCCGCCGCATCCACGGCGCCGTCGGCCACACCGCGGAGATCGGCGCGACGATCGGCACGATCTTCGGCATCTCCGTCTCGCTCGGCATCGGCGTCGTCTTCCTCAACTCCGGCCTCACCGCGCTGTTCGGGATCCCCAGCTCGCTCGCCGTGCAGATCGCGCTCATGGCGCTCGCCGTGTTCATCACGATCGCCTCGACCGTGACCGGCGTGGACAAGGGCATCCGGCGGCTCTCCGAGCTCAACGTGCTGCTCGCGATCGTGCTCATGCTGTGGGTGCTGATCTCCGGGAACACGCACCGCCTGCTCGACGCGCTCGTGCAGAACATCGGCGACTTCTTCTCCCGCTTCCCCGGCATGCTCATGAACACGATGGCGTACACGGACGGTGCCGCCGCCGAGGGCTATCCCGCGGACCAGTGGATGGCGGACTGGACCCTGTTCTTCTGGGCCTGGTGGATCGCCTGGGCGCCCTTCGTGAGCCTGTTCCTCGCGCGCATCTCCCGCGGCCGCACCCTGCGCCAGTTCGTGGTCGGGGTCCTGCTGATCCCGTTCTCGTTCATCCTCATGTGGGTCTCGATCTTCGGGAACGCGGCGATGAGCTTCTTCGACGACCCGACGTTCCTGGACACCGCGGCGAACCAGCCGGAGGCCGGGTTCTTCCTGCTGCTCGAGCAGTACCCGGGGGCGATCTTCACGATGTCCCTCGCACTGCTCACCGGCCTGTTCTTCTACGTCACCTCCGCGGACTCCGGCTCGCTCGTGATGGCGAACATGACCTCGAAGGCGTCGGTCACCGACGCCGACGGCCCGCCGTGGCTGCGGGTCGTCTGGGCGGTCATCACGGGCGCGCTCACGGTCGTGATGCTGTTCATCAACGGCGTCTACACGCTGCAGGCGGCGACGGTCGTCGTGGGGCTGCCGCTCTCCGTGCTGATCTACCTCGTCATGTTCAGCCTCTGGAAGGTGCTGCGCACCGAGCGGGCGAACCTCGACTCGCGCCGCGCGGCGCTGCCCTCGCTGCTCACCAGCCGGGTCCGCGAGGGCGGGGAGAAGGTCTCCTGGCGCCAGCGCCTGCGCCACCGCATGAGCTATGCGGACGCCGCCCAGGCGACCACCTTCGTCGACGAGGTCGCCGCTCCCGCCGTGGAGGAGGTCGCCTCCGAGCTGCGGGACCTGGGCGCGGAGGTCGCCTGCCACCGCGGGGTCCACCCCGACAGCGGCATCCCGTACGTGGACCTCGTGGTCTCCTTCCCGGAGGGCGAGGACTTCAAGTACCAGGCCTACCCCGTCGCCTACGCGGTCCCGAGCTTCGCGGCGAACATCTCCGCGGTGCGGGACACCTTCTACCGGATCGAGATCTTCTCGATCCTCGGCTCCCGCGGCCGCGACATCATGGGCACCACGAAGGATCAGGTCATCGCCGACGTCCTCGACTCCTACGACGCCCACCTCACCTATCTGACGATGAGCGGGGACCTCGGCACCGCGACCGGCGCGGTCGCCGCCGTCGTCCCCGAGGAATGGGACGACGCCGGCGTCCCGCTCCCCGCAGAGACCACCCCGACCCGAGGAGAGTCATGAGCACCGACATCACCACCCTGTACATCGACGGCGCCTGGACCGCCGCCGCGGCGGGCGGCACCCGCACCATCACCTGCCCGGCCGACGGCGCCGAGGTGGGCGTGGTCTCCGAGGCGACCGCCGCGGACACCGAGCGGGCGATCGCCGCCGCCAAGCGCTCCTTCGAGTCCCGGGTCTGGGCCGACGTCCCCGCCGCCGAGCGCGGCGACCTCCTGCTCGCCGTCGCGGCCGCGCTCGTGGAGCGCAAGGAGGAGTTCGCCCGCGCGGAGGCCCTGGACACGGGCAAGCGCCTGGTCGAGGCCCGCATCGACATGGACGACATCGCCGCGTGCTTCCGCTACTTCGGGAAGAACGCGGACCAGCACCCGGGCCGGCTCGTCGACGCGGGCGACCCGACGGTGCTCTCCCGCGTGGTGCGCGAGCCCGTGGGCGTGTGCGGGATGATCACGCCCTGGAACTTCCCGCTGCTGCAGGCCGCGTGGAAGGTCGCGCCGGCCCTCGCGACCGGCAACTCCTTCGTCCTCAAGCCCGCGGAGCTGACCCCGCACACCTCGATCCTGCTCCTGGACGTGCTCGACGGCCTCGGCCTCCCCGCCGGCGTCGGCAACCTCGTCCTCGGCGACGGGGCCGAGGTGGGTGCGCCGCTCTCCTCCCACCCCGACGTCGACCTCGTCTCCTTCACCGGCGGTCTCGTCACGGGACGTCGGATCGCGGAGACCGCGGCGACCGGCATCAAGAAGGTGGCCCTCGAGCTGGGCGGCAAGAACCCCAACGTCATCTTCGCCGACGCCGACTACGAGGCCGCCCTGGACAACGCCCTGAACGCGGGCTTCCTCGACTCGGGGCTCGTGTGCTCCGCGGGGGCCCGCCTGATCGTGCAGGACTCGATCGCGGAGCGCTTCGTCGACGACCTCGTGGCCCGCGCCGAGGGGATCGTCATGGGCGGCCCCTTCGACGAGGCCGCGCAGACCGGTCCGCTGATCTCCGCCGCGCACCTCGAGAAGGTCACCGAGCACGTGCGCCGCGGCGTCGAGGCCGGTGCCCGGCTGCGCACGGGCGGTCATCGCGGCGGC
The DNA here is from genome assembly GCF_024860185.1 of Brachybacterium sp. NBEC-018. Taxonomy (NCBI): domain Bacteria; kingdom Bacillati; phylum Actinomycetota; class Actinomycetes; order Micrococcales; family Dermabacteraceae; genus Brachybacterium; species Brachybacterium sp. NBEC-018. The sequence continues at coordinate 1,851,204 of NZ_CP100650.1, read as the reverse complement.
CCCGAGCACGAGGCGGGCTTCTTCTTCGCCCCGACCGTGCTGGATCGCTGCACCGCCGAGAACCCGGCCGTGATCGAGGAGGGCTTCGGCCCCGTCATCACGGTCGAGACCTTCTCCACCGAGGAGGAGGCGATCGCGATCGCGAACCACACCGAGTACGGGCTCGCCGGCGCCGTGTGGACCTCCGACCGCGGCACCGCGCACCGCGTCTCCCGGCGCCTGCGCCACGGCACCGTCTGGATCAACGACTACCACCCCTACCTCCCGCAGGCGGAATGGGGCGGCTTCAAGATGTCCGGCGTGGGGCGCGAGCTCGGCGCGAGCGGCCTCGAGGAGTACACCGAGGCCAAGCACATCTACGAGAACACGGAGCCCGCCGTCTCCGGCTGGTTCCCCCGCACGCACTGACCCGACCCTCCCGACAGGAAGCAGGACACATGACCGATCAGCACCTGACGTCCGAGAACCCGATCGCCGAGTACGACTACATCATCGTGGGCGGCGGCTCCGCCGGCGCCGTCGTCGCCTCCCGCCTGAGCGAGGACCCGCAGCTCCAGGTGGCGCTGCTCGAGGCCGGCCCCGACGACCGTGAGCACGACGAGGTCCTCCAGCTCAAGCGCTGGCCGGAGCTGCTCGAGTCCGGCCTCGACTGGGACTACCCGATCGAGGAGCAGGAGAACGGCAACTCCTTCATGCGCCATGCGCGCGCGAAGGTCCTCGGCGGCTGCTCCTCCCACAACTCGTGCATCGCCTTCCATCCGCCGGCGGAGGACATGGACCTCTGGGAGAGCCTCGGCGCCGAGGGCTGGAGCGCCGCGACGATCCATCCCCTCATCGAGCGGCTCGAGACGAACAAGGACCGCACCGGCCCCGGCCACGGCACCGACGGCCCCGTGCACCTCATGGACGCCCCGGCGGAGGACCCGGTCGGGATCGCCCTGCTCGAGGCGTGCGAGCAGGCGGGCATCCCCCGGGCCCGCTTCAACGACTTCGAGACGGTCGTCGACGGGGCCGGCTGGTTCCAGGTGAATCGTCGCGAGGACGGCACCCGCTCCTCCTCCTCGGTCTCCTACCTGCACCCCGTGCTCGAGCGCGAGAACCTCCACGTGCTCACCGGCCACCAGGTGATGCGGGTGCTCTTCGACGAGTCCCAGCGGGCGACCGGCGTGGAGTACATCGACAACGCCTTCGACCGCTCCTCGGTGCTGCGGGCCCGCCGCGAGGTGATCCTCTCCGCCGGGGCGATCGACTCGCCGAAGCTGCTCATGCTCTCCGGCATCGGCCCCGCCGACCACCTGCGCGAGGTGGGGATCGACGTGCGCGTCGACTCCCCCGGCGTCGGCTCCCACCTCCAGGACCACCCCGAGGCCGTCATCTCGTGGGAGTCCACGCAGCCCATGACCCGCGAGTCCACGCAGTGGTGGGAGATCGGCATCTTCGCCGCCACCGAGGAGGGCCTGGACCTGCCGGACCTGATGATGCACTACGGCTCGGTGCCCTTCGACATGCACACCCGCCGTCAGGGCTACCCCACCTCGCCGGAGTCCTTCGCGCTCACCCCGAACATCACCCACGCCCGCTCGCGGGGCACGGTGCGGCTGCGCACGATCGACTACCGCGACAAGCCGAAGGTGGATCCGCGCTACTTCACCGACGAGGACGGCCACGACATGCGGGTCGCCGTCGCCGGGATCCGCCGGGCCAGGGAGATCGTCGCCCAGGGCGCGATGGACGCCTTCCGCGGCCGGGAGCTGTTCCCCGGGGAGGACGTGCAGACGGACGAGGAGATCGCCGACTACGTCTCCCGGACCCACAACACCGTCTACCACCCCGCGGGCACCGTGCGGATGGGCGCGGTCGACGACCCGGACTCGCCGCTGGACCCGCAGCTGCGCGTCAAGGGCGTGCAGGGCCTGCGCGTGGTCGACGGCTCGGTCATGCCGCAGCTGGTCGCCGTGAACCCCAACATCACCACGATGCTCATCGGCGAGCGCGCGGCGGACCTGCTGCGCGCCGACCTCGACGCCTGAGCCGACCGACGAGGACGCCCGGCACCCCCGCGAGGGGTGCCGGGCGTCTCGCGTCCGTGCGGGGAGACGTGATTCACTCCGGCCGGCATCCACCCGCTCGGCACTCCCCTGCCCAGCACCGCAGCGGCCCCCGGGGCATCCGGACAGGTGTCCGTCATCGGCCGTCGCACACCGGAATGCCCGGCCTGACCGGAGCCTGGACGCTTCCTCACCACCGTGGTGAGACCCCTGCGGTAGCGTCGCCCGCCGCATCCCCGCCGACTCCCCTCCCAGGAGGCCAGCACCATGAAGACCCGCACCACCCCGAAGCTCCCCCGCACCGTCGCCCTGCGACGGACCCTCGCCGCCGTCTCCCTCGCCGCCGCGGTGGCGATCACCGGCTGCACCCAGCAGTCCGACTCCTCCGGCGCCTCCGACGCCGGGGGCGCGAGCGACGCCGGCGGCCAGCAGCAGAGCCAGCAGCAGGCGTCCGACGGCGGCGGCGCCCAGGCCGCCGCGCCGGACCTCTCCGACGTCCCCGACCCGGTCGCCGAGGTCAACGGCGAGAAGATCTCCAAGGAGGACTTCTCCACCTCCTACGAGCAGCAGTACCAGCAGGCCGCGATGCAGCAGCAGAGCACGGGCCAGGCCGTGGACGAGGACCAGCTGAAGCAGCAGGTCGCCCAGCAGCTCGTGGACAACCTCCTGCTGCAGCAGGGGGCGAAGGACGCCGGCATCGAGGCGAGCGACGAGGACATCGACGCGACGCTGAAGCAGATCGGCGCGCAGAACGGCATGACCTCCGCCGACGAGGTCGTGAAGGCGCTCGAGCAGCAGGGCATGGACGAGGAGCAGATCCGCAGCGAGGCCGCGAAGCAGTTCACGATCACGACCTTCATCGACAAGAAGGCCGGGATCGGTGATCCGACGGACGAGGAGCTGAAGACCGCCTACGACCAGATGGTGCAGCAGCAGGAGCAGGCCGCGGGCCAGACGGGCCAGACGGGCGGCGAGCAGGCGCAGACCCCGGCCTTCGAGGACGTCGAGGACCAGCTCGCGCAGCAGGTGAAGGCCCAGAAGGAGGGCGAGGCCGCGCAGAGCATCGCGGACGAGCTCGAGAAGAGCGGGGACGTGACGATCAACCTCTGACGGGGCCTCCCGCCGGAGGCAGGGGCAGGCGCAGGAGGGAGCGCGCGGCTCAGCGCTCGGTGACCCGCCCGCCCTCGACCTGCCAGCGGCGGTCGATCCGGACCGCCTCGATCATCCGGCGGTCATGGGTGACGAGCACGAGTGTGCCGTCGTAGGCGGCGATCGCCTGCTCGAGCTGCTCGATGGCCGGGAGGTCCAGGTGGTTCGTCGGCTCGTCGAGCACGAGCAGGTTCACGCCGCGCGCCTGCAGCAGGGCGAGGCCCGCGCGGGTGCGCTCCCCCGGGGAGAGCTCGTCCATGCCGCGGCCCACGTGGTCCGCGCGCAGGCCGAACTTCGCGAGCAGGGTGCGCACCTCCGCCGGGGTCATCTCGGGGACCTGCGCGCCGAAGGCCTCCGCGAGCGGCACCGCGCCCGCGAGCAGCGATCGGGCCTGGTCGATCTCGCCGATCTGCACGCTCGAGCCGAGGCTCGCGCTGCCCTCGTCGGGGGTGCGGCGGCCCAGCAGCAGGCGCAGCAGGGTCGACTTCCCGGCGCCGTTGGGGCCGGTGATCCCGATCCGCTCCCCCGCGTTCACCTGCAGGGAGACAGGCCCCAGGGTGAAGTCGCCCTGGCGCAGGACGGCCCCGGAGAGCGTCGCGACGACGGTGCTCGAGCGGGGCGCGGCGCCGATGCTCATCTCGAGCCGCCATTCCTTGCGCGGCTCCTCGACCTCCTCGAGGCGGCTGATGCGGCTCTCCATCTGGCGCACCTTCTGGGCCTGCTTCTCGCTCGACTCGGACTGCGCGCGGCGGCGGACCTTGTCGTTGTCCGGGGACTTCCGCATCGCGTTGCGCACGCCCTGGCTGGACCATTCGCGCTGGGTGCGGGCACGGGAGACGAGATCGGCCTTGGTCGCGGCGTACTCTTCGTACTTCTCGCGGGCGTGGCGGCGCACGGTCGCCCGCTCCTCGAGGAAGGCGTCGTAGCCGCCGCCGTAGACGCGGTTGCTGTGCTGGGCGAGGTCGAGCTCGAGCACGGTGGTCACGCAGCGGGAGAGGAACTCGCGGTCGTGGCTCACGAGCACGGCGCCGCCGCGCAGGCCCTGGACGAAGCTCTCGAGCCGGGCGAGGCCGTCGAGGTCGAGGTCGTTCGTCGGCTCGTCGAGCAGCACGAGGTCGAAGCGGGAGAGCAGCAGCGCCGCGAGGCCCACGCGGGCGGCCTGCCCGCCGGAGAGGGACGTCATCATCGTCCGCCGGGCGTCCTCAGGGCCGAGCGCGAGGCCGAGCTCCGCGAGCATCGGCGGGATGCGCTCCTCGAGGTCCGCGGCGCCGGTCGCGAGCCAGTGGTCCAGGGCCGCGGCGTACACGTCGGCCGGGTCCGGGCCTCCCCGCGCGGGGGCGGGCTCGGCGAGCGCCGCGGCGGCCGCGTCGTGACGGGCGGTCGCCTCGGCGCAGCCGGTGCGGCGCGCGATGTAGGCGGCGATGCTCTCGCCCTCGACGCGCTCGTGCTCCTGGGGGAGGTGGCCGACGAAGGCGTCGCCGGGGTTGAGGGTCACGCGGCCGGCCATCGGCGCGGTCTCCCCGGCGAGCAGGCGCAGCAGGGTGGACTTGCCGGCCCCGTTCGCGCCGACCACCCCGATCACATCGCCCGGGGCGACGGTGAGGTCGAGGTCCTCGAACAGGACCCGGTGGCCGTGGCCGCCGGAGAGGCCGTGGGCGACGAGGGTGGCGGTCATGGGGAGCATCCTCCCACTGCACGGGCGCCCGCCCGTCCTGCGGCGTCGACTCTTCGCGGACAGATCCTGTCCGCCCGGAGGAGCAGAGTGTGCCTGTGCGGCGATCGGACCCGGCACCCGGGCCGGGATCACCTCGCGGCACGAACCCCGGACCGCTCCGAGTGAGACGAGAACCCCATGTTCCTCCCCGCTGTCGCCACCGAATCCGCCACCCTCGCCGGCTACGCCGACCAGCAGATCGAGGCGCTGCGCGCCGCCCCGCTCGGCCTCACCGAGGAGCAGTCGCGCGAGACCCCCTGCCGCAGCGCCCTCTCCGTGGGCGGGATCCTCAAGCACATCGTGTACGGGATCCGCGGGACGCTGCGCGACCTCGGCCCGGAGGGCGCGCGGATGCAGCTCGACGAGGCGGACTTCGCCGCGCACGCGCAGAGCTTCGCCCTGGTCGAGGGCGAGACCACGGCCGGTGTGCTCGCCGAGCTCGACGAGCTGCGCCCGCAGCTGCTCGCCGCCCTCGAGGGTGCGGATCCGGGCGCCGAGGTGCTCGCCCCGCCGGCCCCGTGGCTCGGGCAGGACCAGCCGACGCCCACGAGCCAGAGGTACGCGCTCGTGCACGTGGTGGAGGAGCTGGCCCGGCACGCGGGCCACATCGACATCATCCGCGAGCAGATCGACGGGCTCACCGTGCCGACCCTCGTGCTCACGCGGGCCGGGGTGCCCGCGAACCCGTTCTTCGAGCCCTATGTCCCCGCGCCCGGCACGATCGACGCGTGAACGGGAGGTGCGCGGGAGGGGCGCTCAGCGCTCCCAGCCGGTGCCGGGCGGCGCCTCGAGCACGGTGGGACGGTACTCGAGCAGCTGCAGCCCGCCCTCGAAGGTGCGCGCCTCGAGCAGCTCGAGGGAGAGGTCGCCGAACTGCTCCCAGATCCGCTCGAGGCCCGTGCGGCCCGTGACGACGGGGAAGAGCACCACCCGGAAGCGGTCCACGAGGCCCGCCTCGATCAGCGCGAGGGACAGGCGGATGCTGCCCACCGTGGTGAGGGGCTTCGTCGCGGTGCGCTTGAGCTCGCGGACGGCCGCGATCGCGTCGGTGCGCACGAGGCTCGTGTTCGACCAGGCGAGGGGCTCCTCGAGGGTCGCGGAGAAGACGATCTGCTCTGCGGAGTCGAGCTGCGCGAAGCTCGCCTTCTCCTCCTCGGAGACGTCGAGCCCGGGTGCCTTGCCGGCCATGTCCGCCATGAGCCGGTAGGTGTTCGCACCCATCAGGCCGATCCGCTCGGGCTCCGCGGCGAGCCACTCGAGGTACTCGGGGGACTCGAGGCCCCACCAGCCGGGCCAGCCCTCCCCCGCGGCGCAGCCGTCGAGGGAGAGGATGACGTCGACCAGCAGCTCCTGACCGGCGTCCCCGCCGTCCGGGGCGTCGGTCGCAGCGGCGGATGCGGTCGAGCGGGTCGTGTCGGGCGTCGTGGTGGCCATCGGGGGCTCCTCGGATCGGCGCGCGGGCGGGCGCCCTCGCCTGGGCACGAGACTACGCCGCCCCACCGGCACGCCGCCCTGCTTCTCCTGCTAGGTTCGCGGCAGCAGCGGACAGCGGAGTCCGCGGAAGGTGGCAGTCATGACGCGGATGATCGATACGGCCGAGCACACCGACGCCGAGGGCCGCCTGCGCGTGGTCCACGGCGTGGACATCGAGGCGGAGGGCGCCGGCGGCACAGCCCCCGTGACCGCCCAGGACCTGCGACAGCTGGCGGAGCTCGGCCTCGACGCCGTGCGCGTCGTCGGCGCGGGCTCGGCGGAGCAGGCGCGCGAGCTGCTCGACCTCGCCGAGGCCGAGGGGCTCTCCGTGATCCTCGCCGACGCCCCCGAGGCGGGAGCGGGCCACCCGGCGCTGCTCGACGTCTCCGGCCTCGCCCTGCGCGAGCTGAGCGGCGAGGAGCCCCTGGACGAGGAGCTCCTGGACGCCCTGGACCAGGACGTCACCGGATGGATCTACCACCGGTGGGAGCCGGGCTTCGCGACCTCCGAGGTCGCCCGCACCCTGCGCCGGCCCCGGCCCGTCGCGGTCGCCGGGACCTCCCTGCGCAGCGGGCGCTCCGCGGGCGGCAGCTGGAAGGCCGCCTGGGACGGCGCGGAGGCCTCCGCGCCGAGCGAGTTCTGGGTACCCGAGGAGCTCGACGTCGAGGTCGTCGTCGACGGCGCCCGCACCTCCCTCACCCGTGAGGGCGCGCGCGTGCTCGTCCCGGCCGGACCCGGGGAGCACCGCCTGCGGGTGAGCTGAGGCGGCGGCCCCGGCACCGGCCGCTCAGGGCGCGGCCGGTCCCGGGGCGGCCATGAGCTCGAAGGGCACGGTCGCCGTCGGCCGTCCGTTGACCTGGAGGCCCAGCGCATGGCCGCCCGCGTGGTAGCGGCGCGTGGTGAGCGGGCGGAAGGAGTGGCGCCGCCGCAGGCGCCGCGTCTCCCCCGGGCCGAGGGTCAGCGTGGTCAGGGAGAAGGTCTTCGCCGTGAGCGCGCCGGAGGCCTTGCGGTGGTGGACCACGTAGTCCACGACGAGCCGCAGCTCCTGCGCGGAGGTGTTGCGCAGCTCCGCGGTGAGCTCGAGCTCCTCGCCGATCGCGAGCTGCTCCCGGTCCAGGTGGGGACCGCTGATCTCGAGCGCCTCCCCGGGGTCGCCGTAGCCGCGCAGGGCGAGGGCGGAGGCGTCGCCGCGCTTGACGAGGGTCCGCAGCGCGTGGCGCACCAGGCGCTCGGTGTACTCGTCCGGGGCGTCGAGCCAGCGGCCCGCCGTCGCGATGACGAGGTCGCCGTGCTCGCGGCTGAGGTCGTTGAGGTGGTTCGCGACCGAGCGGCGCACGTATTCCGAGGGGTCCCGGTATAACCGGTCGAGGATCGGCAGGGTCGCCTCGGGTCGCGCGAGCAGGGAGGGCACCCGCACGGCCCACGGGAGGTAGGGCCGGGTGCCCTCGGAGGCGAGGCGGCGCACGTGCTCGTCCGGGTGGTCCGTCCAGACGAGCGCCGCGGCGAGGGTGCGCTCCGGGGCGTGGATCAGCAGCGGGCGCAGCGCGAACTCGGCGGTGAGCAGGCCGGTGAGCTCCGCGAGCAGGGCGAGGGCGTCCTCGACCGCGCCGGGCTCCTGCTCCTCGGCGGCCGGCCGGTCGCCGTCCCGCGCGATCGCTCGCTCGGCGACGGCCGTGGTCACGGGCCACAGCATCCAGCCCCGCAGGGCGCCCGCGTCCCGCGCCCGTCGGACCACGGTCGCGAGATCCGCGGAGCTCCCGGGCAGATCCTCGAGCAGGGCGTCCCGGAGGAGGTCGGACCGCTCGCGCAGGGAGAGCGGGTCCAGGCTCCCGGGCGCGGCTCGCAGGGACGGCAGCGCGGCGCCGGGCGCGGCGGCGGCGATCGCCTCCGCGAGCTCCTGGGCGGTGCGCGGGCTGATCATCTCGTCGGCGAAGGGCATGGCACCATTCTTCCCGAGCCCGGTGACATCGGGCGTGGCGCCGAGCAGGCAGACCTCGGACCTCCTACGGTGTCCTGGTGACCGACGCCACCCCGCCGCCCCCTGACCGCTCGCGTCTTGTCCTCACGCGCCGGGGACGCCTCGCCCGCACGATCGTGGTGGCCCTGCTCGCCGTGCTGCTGATCCTTGTCGTGGTGCTCGGGGTGCGCGCCCTCGCGAGCCCCGCGGAGCCCGCGGGCGACCCCTCCTCCCCCGCGACCCCGTCGCCTGCCCCGGCGCCGAGCGACGGCGGCGGGGCGACGGGCGGCGGTGGGTCCGACGGCGGCGGCGCCTCCGACGGCAGCCCGGTCGCCGCGGCGGCGACGGGCGGGGTCACGGCCGAGATCACGGCGGCGAGCACGGAGATCCCCCGCTCGGGCATGACCGGCGAGGGCACCTGGACCGTGGCCGAGCCCGCGACCGACGACGGCGCCGCATCGGAGGGCAGTGCGTCGGAGGGCAGCGCGTCGGAAGGGAACGTGCGCTCCTACCTCCTGCGCGTCGAGGACGGCATCGACCTGGAGGCCGGTGAGGTCGCCGGCGTCGTCGCCGAGGTCCTCGCCGACGAGCGCGGCTGGCAGCCTCTCGAGCACGTCGCCTTCCGCCAGGTCACGGAGCCCGCGGAGGCGGACTTCACGATCTCCCTCGCCTCCCCGCCCACCGTGGACGAGCTCTGCGCACCGGCCCACACGAACGGCCTGTGGAGCTGCCGGATCGGCGAGGAGGTGGTGCTCAACGCGGACCGCTGGACGCTCATGACGCCCACCTTCGACGACCTCGGCGAGTACCGCGCCTACATGGTCAACCACGAGGTGGGCCACTTCCTGGGCCATGGCCACGAGACCTGCGGCAGGGAGGGCGAGGCCGCGCCGGTCATGCTCCAGCAGTCGATGAACCTCGGCGGCTGCCGGGCGAACCCCTGGCCCTCCGCGGACGGCGCGGCCTGATCCGGCACCGAGGCGGCGTGCCGGGATACGGCGCCTGGGAGTGCCCCGGCCCGCCGTGCTCTACGGTTCACCCATGATCCGACGCCTGATCGCCGGAGCGTTCTGGCGTCTGAGCCGGTGGCGCCTCGTCACCGAGCCCGCCTCCCCGCGGCCCACGGTGCTCGTGGGCGCGCCCCACACCTCCAACTGGGACTTCGTGCTCATGCTCTCGATCGCGTGGGAGCTCGGGATCCGCATCCACTGGCTCGGCAAGAGCAGCCTGTTCACGGGGTGGAAGGGGCCGATCATGCGGCGCCTGGGCGGGATCCCCGTGGACCGCTCCGATCCGGGCCGGGTCGTCGAGGAGGTCGTCGCCCGCGTGGACTCGGGCGAGGTCTTCAGCCTCGTCGTCACGCCCGACGGCACCCGCGGCGACCACGACCTGTGGAAGTCCGGCTTCCACCGGATCGCCCGCCGCACGGGCCTGCCCGTGACGCTCGGATACGTGGACCGCACGACGATGACGACGGGCCTGGGCCCGACCCTCGCGATGACGGATGACCTGCGCGGCGACATGGACACGATCCGTGCGTTCTACGCGGACAAGGCCGGCTGGCATCCCGAGCAGCGGGTCGAGCCGCGTCTGCGCGAGGAGGACGAGCCCCGCGCCGAGGGAGCCGCCGGCGCCTGAGCGGGGCCGATCCGGTGTCCGCGCCCACCGCGGAAAACTCCTCGCGGTGACCGGCACGCCGACGCAGACTGTCACCGTGCTCACCCTCGACCCGGTCGTCCCCGCGGCGCTCGATGACGTCCTCGCCCGCCTCGCCGCCTGGCAGCGCGACGAGCTGCCCGTCCCCCTGCACCCGGGGGACCTCGCCTGGGCGCTCCGCCGGGGCGAGCAGCAGCTCGCCTCCGCGCTGCGCACCTGGTCCCGGGACGGGGAGGTGCTCGCGGTCGGCTTCCTCGACGGGCCGGACGTCCTGCGCCTGGGCATCGATCCCGCCGCGGCGGAGGACGAGGAGCTCGCCGCCCGCCTCCGCGACGACCTCGCCGTCGGCCCCGGCGCCCCGTTCCCCGCGGAGCAGCTCGCCGTCGAGCTGCGCCACGGGCCGGCCCTGGACCGGGTGATCCGCGCCGCCGGATGGACGGAGGGCGAGCCGTGGACCCCGCTGCGCCGCCCGATCGCGTCCGCCGGGTCCGTCTCGGGCGACGAGGCCATCGACGGCACCGACCTCGTCGTGAGCACCGTCGGAGCGGATCGGCCCGGCGCGGAGGACTGGGCGGCCGTGATCCGCTCGGGCTTCCCGGGCTCGACCCTGACCGGTGCGCACTGGCGGGACCTCGCCGCGCACCCGCTGTATGCCCGGTACGGCCGCACCCTGCTGGGCCGTGACCGAGAGGGGACGGCGGCGGCCGCCGCGGTCGTGTGGTCCGCCGGGCCCGGCCGGCCGGGCCTGCTCGAGCCGATCGCCGTCGCCGCGACGCATCGCCGGCGCGGGTACGGGCGGGTGATCAGCCTCGCCGCCGTCGCCGCCCTCGGGGAGCTCGGCGCATCGAGCGCCATGGTCGCGACGCCGAGCGCCCAGCCCGGCGCCGTCCGCACCTACCGGGCCGCGGGATTCGTCACCGGGGGTCCCGTGCAGGACCTCGTCCGGCCCCTCTCAGCGCGTCCTGAGGCATCCTGAACTCATGGATGACCTGCACGTGCCCCCGGGGCCCGGTGCCCCGCGCGGCCTGCGGATCCCCGCGGCGGAGCTCACCGAGCAGTTCTCCCATGCCTCCGGCCCGGGCGGACAGGGCGTCAACACGGCCGATTCGCGCGTCCAGCTGCGCTGGGACCTCGGTGCCTCGGCCGCGCTGACCCCGGCGCAGCGGGAGCGGGCCCTCACCGTGCTCGGCCCGCGGCTCGTGGGCACGGTGCTCACCGTCGCCGCCGCGGAGCACCGCAGCCAGCGACGCAACCGCACGGCGGCCCGCGAGCGGCTCGCGGGCCTGCTGCGCGAGGCGATCGCCCCTCCGGTGCCGCGCCGCGCCACGAAGCCCACGCGCGGCTCCCAGCGGCGGCGTCTCGAGGGCAAGCGGCAGCGCTCCCTCACCAAGCAGCAGCGCCGTCGGCCCGGCGGGGACTGAGCCTGCCCGGGTCTCAGTCGGGGAGCGGGAAGACCAGCAGGTTCTCCTCCATCGTCTCCCCGTCCAGGCCGAGCCCGAGGCTCAGCGCGTCCCGCTCCCGCCCCGCCCGGGTTGCCGTGACGAGCCGGTGGTGGTGCCCGTGGAGGATCAGCCGCGGGGAGAGGGCGTCCGCGACGCGGCCCAGGCGCTCGCGATGCTCCTCGCACCACGCGAGCACCCCCTCGTCGCGGGCGGCGAACCAGGCACCGAAGGACGGATCGAGGTCGAGCTCGACGCCCGCCGGGGCGTCGTGGCAGAGCAGGACGTCCGCCCCGCGGGACCCGACGCCCTCCTCGAGGATCTCCTCGACGAGGGCCTCGTCGATCCGCTCGTCCGGCCACCACTCGGCACCGGGCAGCCGGGAGCCGCGGTCGATCGAGCCGGCCCCGCCGAGCACGAGCGCCGTCTCCTCACCGATCGCGAGGCGCATGCCGTCGGGCAGGTAGGAGATCCGCCCGTCCTCGGTGAGCGGCCAGGGCTCCTCCCCCGCGGCGTCCTCGAGGCGGTGCTCGCGGCGCGGGTCCAGGCCGCGCAGCACGGGCGTCGCGTCGTGGTTGCCGCGCAGGAACAGCAGCTCCACGCCGCTCTCGCGGAGCTGGGCGTGGAGGTCGTGGACGAAGTCCGGCGCGAAGAGATAGGCGAAGTCCCCCAGGTGCACGAGGGTGCGCGCGCCGAGCTGCTCGTGGGCGTGCCGCACGGCGGCGACGGCATGGCGGGTGTTGCCGTGCCAGTCCCCGGCGACGACGGTCGTGGCGGGGTCGAGCGTGAGCATCGGTCCTCCTCGGGAGCACGTGGGGCGGGCCTGTCCCCCACGGCAGGACGACCCTAGTCTGAGCGCCATGAGCATGCTGCGGATGGACCATGTGGGACTCATCGTCGAGGACCTCGAGGCGGCGATCTCCTTCTTCGAGACGCTCGGCCTGCAGGTCGAGGGCCGCGCGGAGGTGGGCGGCGAGTGGGCCGAGCGCGTCACCGCCCTGCCCGGGATGCGCACGCGCATCGCCATGCTCGCCGCACCGGACGGCAGCGGACGCATCGAGGTGGGCGCCTTCGACTCCCCCGCCGCCGTCGGCCGTGACCGTCCCCGGGACGAGCCCCACGCCCTCGGGTACCGCTCGGTCATGTTCGAGGTGGACGACGTCGACGCCACCGTCGAGCGGCTCGCTGCGCACGGCGCGACCCTCATCGGCGAGGCCGCGACCTACGAGGACTCCTACCGGATGTGCTACCTGCGCGGGCCCGAGGGGATCATCGTCGCGCTCGCGGAGTCCGTCCGCTCCTGAGGCGGCGCGGGGCGCTCAGGAGTCCGCGAAGACGCCCAGGCGGTTGCCGCTCGGGTCCGTGAACTCGAAGCGCCGCCCGCCGGGGAAGGCGTAGGGGCCGGCGACGACCTCGCCGCCCGCGGCCCGCACCGCCTCGACGGTCGCGTCGAGGTCGTCGGAGAACAGCAGCACGAGCGGGCCGCCGCCGGTGGGCTCGGCGCCCGGGTTCAGGCCGCCGATCTCGCCCTCGCCGTCCGCGGCGACGATGCCGCTGTACTCCGGGCCGTAGTCGGTGAAGCTCCAGGAGAAGGCCGCCTCGTAGAAGGCCTTCGTCGCGGCGAGGTCCCTCGCCGGGAGCTCGATGTAGCTGATCGCGTGATGGACGGGTGCGGCCATGGCGTCTCCTCCGTCGGATGACTGCTGCGGGTGCCGGACACGGGCAGTCTCGCAGAGGGGGCCGACGGAGGAGACGCGCCTGCTCACTCGGTCCCGGCCGACCCCTCCTCCGACGACGTCACGCCGGAGGCCTTGTCCTTGAGCGGCTTCTTGAACGCCGTGAACGCGCTGACCTGCACGATGCCGCCGTCCTTCGTGGGATCCAGGGCGAGGGAGCGGGCCTCCTCGCTCAGGGTCTCCTCGTCACCCGAGACCTCGGCGGCGTCGCGGCTCACCGCGAACCAGCCGTAGACCTTCTTGTTCTTCAGGCCCTTCCAGGTGACGCTCGCGTCCTCGCCGGAGGCGTGGGTGACCTCGCCGATCACGTCGTCCGTCGGCGTGATGCCGACGAGGGCGTCGGTCGTGAACGCGGTCGTGCGGCCCTGGAACTGCACGGGGAGGCGGAAGTCGTCCTCGCGGCCGTCGTAGCGGTCCTTCGTGTCGTACTCGGTGGCGCCGAACTCGTCCATGTACGGCGAGTAGGTGTCCACGGAGACCTCGCCGCGGTCCAGGTCGAACTGGAGCAGGCGGAAGAACGCCGCGCCGAAGCGCAGGCCCGTGTCCTTCCCGTAGCCGCCCTCCTCGGTCAGGCCCAGCTGGTCGGAGCCCACCTCGTAGAACTGGTAGTCGGCGAGCAGCTCGACGACGTCGTTGCCCGCCTCGCCGACGTCGGTGCGCACGCCGATCGAGACGCCGTGCTCGTGGCCGGAGAGCACGAGCGCGACGTTCGGGTGCTTCTCGAGGATCTGCTCGCGGATGATCTGGCCGTCCTGGGAGAAGGTCCCGCCGCGGCCGTCGGGCTCGGAGCTCGGCTTGTTGTACGCGTGGGTGAGCAGGATGGCGTCGCGGCCCGCGTACTGGTCGAGCACGTCGCTCGCCCAGGCGGCCTCCTCGTCGGTGACGATGTAGCCGAGGCTCAGGGCGATGAAGTCCTGGCCGCCGGCGCTGAAGAGGGTGTAGCTGTTGTCGTTGTCCCCCTCCTTCCACGGGTGGTACTCGGCGCCCGCCTCCTTCCAGGAGTCCTGCTGGGCGAGGGCCTCGTAGCGCTCGGCGCCGAAGTACTGGTTGTAGAGGCTGTCGGTGCCGGTGTCCCCGCCGCCGAGGTTGTCGTGGTTGCCGGGGAGCACGGAGTGGGGCACACCCGTGTCCTCGAGGATCTTCTGGGTCTCGGAGGCGAACTGCATCTCCTCCTCCGCCTTGCCGCGGTCCGTGGCGCCGGTGTTCCAGTCCTCGATGATGTCGCCGGTGTGGGCGACGTAGGCGAGCTTGTGCTCCTCGCCGTGCTCGGCGACCCAGCGGTAGGAGTCCTCGTAGGCGCTCGCCCACTCCTCGCGCTCCGCCGCGGTCGCCTTCTGGGTGGCGCCCTGGCTGAGGTACTGGGTGTCGGTGATGTGCATGAGGGAGAAGTCGACGTCGTCGGGGTCCTCGAAGCCGTCCTTGACGGGCTCGTCGAGGTCGTCGGCGAAGGGGTCGGTGCCGATGACGAGGGCGCGCAGCGTGCCGCCGGCGCCCTGGGCGGCGGTGGCCGAGGCGAGCAGCTCGGTGTCGCCCTCGGAGCTGCCGCGGGCGGTGTCGGCCACCTCGTAGCGGCCGGTCCCCGGGTTCAGCAGCAGCAGGCTCACGGAGCGGGCCGGGTCCACCTGGCCGCTCCAGGCGACCTGCTGGCCGGCCTCGGTGAAGGGGATCTCGGTGCGCAGCGCGGGCACCTTCGCGGTGACCGGCGAGTCGAGGTCCTTGCCGTCGCCCGGGGCGAGCTTCTCACCGGTCCTCTTCGCGTCCTGGAGGGTGACGTCACCGGCGACCGAGCCGTCCTCGGCGACGTCGGCCGCCTCGATGACGCCCTGCCGGGTGCCCGTCGCGGAGGAGATCTCCCCGGCGAGGAAGGTGGTGCGGAGGTCCTCGCCGGTAGGGCTCGTGGCGCGCGCGGTGAGCTGGGCGCTGCCCTTGCCGCTGGACTGCTCGGTGCCGCCAGCGGTGGGGATGCTGGTGGAGGTGAAGGTCTCCTGCCCGGAGACGTCCTCGCCGAACTGGTCGAGGCCGGTCCAGGCGAGGGTGTGCTCGCCGGCGGCGAGGCCGGGGCCCACCTCGTCGCCGAGGGAGACGGGCTCCCCGTCGAGGGTGTAGGCGAGGGGCTGGGCGAGCAGCTGCTCGTGCTCGAGGGTCCCCTCGAGGGTGGTCGGCGCGGTGAGGCGGGAGCCGGGGGCGGGGCTCGTGAGGGCGAAGGAGGCCTGGTCCTCGGTGCGGCCGGCGAAGGTGCTCGCGTAGCGGGCAGTGATCTCCTCGCCGCTGAGGGCGCGGGAGTAGATGCCGGCGCCGGCGAGGGAGACGGTGCCGTGGAACTGGGGGTTGCCGGAGCCGTTGGTGTCCGCGCCGAGGAAGAACTGGTGGGCGGCGGTCTTCGGCGGGGCGCTGATGGCGGAGCCGGTGGTGGGGGTCTCGGCGACCTTCGTGCCGTCGAGGTAGAGGGAGACGGCCTTCCCGTCCCAGACGCCGGTCGCGTGGTACCAGACGCCCTGCTCGATGGGCACGCCGGCGCCGTAGTACTTCCCGTCGACGTTGACCATCATCTTCAGGGTCGAGCCGTAGACGGTGAGCGAGTAGCCGCCGCCCTCCTTGGCGCCGCAGAAGTTGCCGCGGGACTCGTCGTCGCCGTCGGAGAGGCCGTCGTCGAAGCGGACGGTGCATTCGAGGGTGAGGGCCTTCGCGGTCTTCTCGAAGCCGTCCGCGAAGTCGTAGCGGGTGGCGCCGGTGCCGCCGTAGGAGGCGATCTGGCGGCCGAGCGCGGCGTCCTCGCCGACGGTCGGGGCGGTGCCGAAGGGGGTCTGCGTGCGCTGCTGGGCCTGCTCGTCGAGGCCGGTCGCGTCGATGTCGACGTCGAGGACGTCCGGGGTGGGCGCCTCGACCGCAGGGGTGGGCAGCGGGTCGCGCTGGGCGGGGGCGGCCGGGGCCGACGGGGACGCCGGGGCGGTGACCGGGGCGGCCTGCGCCGGGGTCGGCCCGAGGGCGAGGGCGGGGGTGAGTCCGAGGGCGACGGTGACGGCGAGGGCGAGCGAGGAGAAGCGCCGGGGACGGGGCGACATGGGGGCTCCAGGGGTCGAGGAGGAGGACAGGGCCGGGCTCGACGCTAGGGAGCGAGGAGGACGGGGGCGTGCCGCGCAGGCGAAGCTTCGGGGTGCGACAGATGGACGGAAGGTGACGTGCGCCTCACATGCCCGGATTGCCTGGTCGTGGACGGGATGGCAGGTCAGGGCGGGGTGGGCGCGCTCCCATGGCACGGTGGGCGCGCTCCCGCCCGGATGGCCGCGGGATGAACGCGGCGGGCCGTCGGGCCGGCGCGGCCGGGCAGGCCTGCGGGGCCCCATGTCCGATTGCGCGCTCCAGTTCCTTCGATGGAACCCCAGCGCGCAAACGGGCAGCGCGCCTGAACTGGGACAGGCACCCCCATGTCCGATTGCGCGCTCCAGTTCCTTCGATGGAACCCCAGCGCGCAAACGGGCAGCCGCCCGGCGCGGGGCGCCGCATGCCGGGGCATGGCGCGACGGGACCGGGCGGGGAACGTCGGGACGGGACCGGGCACGGCGTGGCGCGACGGGACCGGGCACGGCGTGGCAGGACGGGTCGGGGCCGGCCGGGTAGCGTTCGGCGGGTGACGCCCCCGGATCCGCACCTCACACCTCGCCGCCGGGGGACGACTGCGAGGCATGAGCATGCGTGAGCCCTTCGAGCAGGCCGTCGCCCGGCACGGCCCGGCCGTGATGCGGGTGTGCCGCGCCGTGCTGCGCGATCCGACGGACGCCGAGGACGCCTGGTCGGAGACCTTCCTCTCCGCGCTGCGCGCCTGGCCGGACCTCCCCGCGTCGACGAACGTCGAGGCATGGCTGGTGCGGGTCGCACAGCGGCGCTGCGTGGACCTCATCCGCCGCCGCTCGCGCACGCCGCTGCCCGTCGAGGAGCTGCCGGAGCGCCCCTCCGCGAGCGGGCTCCCCGGAGCGGCCGACGGCCTCTGGGACGAGGTCGCCGCGCTCCCGGAGAAGCAGCGCCTCGCCGTCGCCTACCACTACCTGGGCGGACTCCCCCATGCGGAGACCGCGGAGCTCACCGGCAGCACACCCGCGGCCGTGCGGCGCGCCGCCGCGGACGGCGTGGCCGCCCTGCGCCGCGGCCGTATCGAGCGCCCCGCCCCCACCCGCATCCCCTCCCCCGAAGGAGCAGACCGATGACCACCGCCGACCCCGGCCTCACCGCCGCGCTCCCCGTGGAGCCCGCGACCCTCGAGCGCCTGAGCGCCCGGCTCGCCGCGAGCGCCGAGCAGGAGCAGCTACTCGACGTCGCCACCCGCACCGTCGACTCGCCCGTCGGCCCCCTGCTGCTCGCCGCGACCGAGCGGGGCCTGGTGCGCGTCGCCTTCGAGCGCGAGGGCTTCGACGGCGTGCTCGAGACGGTCGCGTCGAAGGTCAGCCCCCGGATCCTGCGGGCGCCCGCACGGCTGGACGGCGCGGCCCGGGAGCTCGAGGAGTACTTCGTCGGCCAACGCCGCGGCTTCGACCTGCCGCTGGACCATGCGCTGTCCCGGGGCTTCCGCCTCGAGGTCCAGCAGTTCCTGCCGAGCATCGGCTACGGCAGCACGCTCTCCTACGGGCAGGTCGCCGCGCAGGTGGGGAACCCGCGGGCCTCCCGCGCGGTGGGCACCGCCTGCGCGACGAACCCGCTGCCGATCGTCGTCCCGTGCCATCGTGTGCTGCGCGGCGACGGCTCCCCCGGCGGCTACGTGGGCGGCCCCGACGCGAAGACCACCCTGCTCACCCTCGAGAGGACCGCATGAGCACTCCCGATCCCACCACCGTCCTTGACGCCGACACCGCCCTTGACGCCGGGACGATCCTCGGCGAGGACGGCCTGGCACGCCCCGCCTGGGCCGCGACCGATCCCCTGCTGCAGGCGTACTACGACACCGAGTGGGGCATGCCCGTGCGGGACGAGCAGGGCCTGTACGAGCGGATCAGCCTCGAGGCGTTCCAGGCGGGGCTCTCGTGGGCGACGATCCTCCGCAAGCGCCCTTCCTTCCGCGAGGCCTTCGCGGGATTCGATCCCGAGGTGGTGGCGCGCTTCGACGAGGCCGACGAGCAGCGTCTGCTGGCCGACGCCGGGATCGTGCGCAATCGCGCGAAGATCGCGGCGACGATCACGAACGCCCGCGCCACGCTCGACCTGCGCGAGCGGGGCGGCCTCGTGGATCTCGTGTGGTCCTATCGACCGGAGGCCACGCCGCGACCGCGCACCGCGGCGGAGGTCCCGACCCGCTCCCCGGAGTCCGTGGCGCTGTCGAAGCGGCTGCGGAAGGAGGGCTTCGCCTTCGTCGGCCCCACGACGATGTTCGCGCTCATGGAGGCCGTGGGCATCGTGGACACGCATCTGCTGGGCTCGCACCGCCGGGGCAGCTCCGGCGTGTGGGACGACTGATCGGGATGGATCTCGCACCGGCGCCCTGGGCTCAGGGTGCGCGCAGCGTCTCCGGTTCGGCGCGGGCCGCGCGCTCACCGTCGCCCCCGCGCCACTCGAGCACGGCGACCGCGACCGCGAGGATGAGCGCGGTCAGCGCGAAGGGCACCGGGATGATCGGGTCCACGAGCACGAGCAGCCCGGCGAGCGGGATCGCGATGTTGACGACGCGATCGGCGCGGGGGCGGATCGCGACGGCCCACACCCCGAGCACGAACAGGGCCAGCGGGATCGTGAAGGCGAAGGAGGCCCACGGAGCCGCCAGCTCGCTGTGACCGGCGATGACGTCGATCTCGACCTCGATGCCGGCGGAGAAGGCGCCGGCAGCGGCGAAGATGACGTAGTGCGAGTAGCCGTAGCGCAGGGAGCTGCGCAGGTCGCGGATCGCGTGGTGATGGGAGGGCCAGAAGTAGATCCACCACAGGGAGGCGGTCGCGACGAGGGTGAGCACTGCGACGGCGATCAGCTCACCCACCTCCTCCCCCTGCCCGAGGGCCTCGATGACGGCGTTGGCGGAGGCGAGCAGGCTCTCGCCGAGCAGGATGAGGGTGAACAGGCCGAAGCGCTCGGTGATGTGGTGCGGGTGCCAGGGGGTCGCGCCGCGGCGCTCGGCGAGGACCGGCACGGAGATCTCCGCCAGCACGAGCAGGACGAAGACGACGGGGAAGGCGACGGCGGGCATCAGGAGGGCGAGCAGCCACAGCACCTGGACCGCCGCGATGCCTGCGGCATAGGTCAGCGCGGCGGGGCGCGCGTCACCGGCGCCGCGGGCGGCGCGCAGCCATTGGGTGACCATGGCCAGGCGCATGACCACGTACCCCAGGGTGACGATCGTGAAGTCGTGGTGCTCGAAGGCGGGGGCCACGCCGGCGGCGAGCACGAGCACCCCACCCATCTGCACGATCGTCATGACCCGGTAGAGCCAGTCGTCGGTGTCGAAGGACGTCGCGAACCAGGTGAAGTTCATCCATGCCCACCACACGGCGAAGAACACCGCGGCGTAGCTGAGGATCCCGCCGATGACGTGGCCGGCGCTGAGCGCGTGGTGCAGCTGCACGGCGGCGACGCTCACGGCGATGACGAAGACCAGGTCGAAGAACAGCTCGAGGCTCGAGGCGACACGACCGCTCTCCCCGGGGTCGCGGGGGCGCATCGGGATCAGGCGCAGGCGGGGTTCAGCGGTCATGCGAGGCTCCTCGAGGCGATGGGCGACGAAGGAGAAACCTACGCCTGCACGAGCGCCCGGGACGCGCCGGTCAGCCCAGCAGGAGGAAGACGCCGACGGTGCCGAGCACGACGCCGACGGAGACCATGGCGATCGCGGCCCTCGAGGCGCGGCTGCGGCCGAAGGTCATGGTGGTGGAGTAGATCCACACGGAGCCCAGGAACAGCAGGATGCCGGAGACGATGGTCATGACGAGGCCGGGGATGCTCACGGTGCGTTCTCCTGGGTCGGCGGGACTCGTGGTGGCGGCCGTCGGCCGACCTCAGGAACTGTACGCGAACGATTAGTGCACTAACTACATTGCGCGAGGTGATCCGCATCCCGTCGGCGACGTCGGTCAGGCCCCGGGCACCTCGTCCTCGAGCGCGACGGTGATCAGCTTCATCATGCTCGCGTGCAGGGCCGTGAGCTCCTGCTCGTCCATGCGCAGCCGCCGCATCATCGCGGCGGGGATCTTCTCCGCCTCCGCCCGCAGCGCGGCACCCTCGTCGGTGAGCACGATCGCGAGGGAGCGCTCGTCCGCGCTGTCACGGGTGCGCAGCACGTAGCCGAGGGCCTCGAGCCGCTTGATGAGCGGCGAGAGCGTCGCGGGCTCGAGGTGCAGGAGGCCGCTCAGCCCCTTGACCGAGAGCGGCGCCCGTTCCCACAGCGCGAGCATCACGAGGTACTGCGGGTGCGTGAGGTGCAGCGGCTCGAGCACGGGCCGGTAGGCGGCGATCACGCTGCGCGAGGCGAGGGACAGCGCGAAGCACACCTGGCTCTCGAGGGCCAGCGGGTCCTTCAGGGCCTCACCCTCCGCGCCCACCGCCATCACGCCCTCCGCTCCCGTCGCCATGCTCCGTCCCTCGATCCTACGAGTCACCGCTCGGGCCCGGGGTCCAGGGGCAGCGGCTCGACGGCGGGCCAGGGGTCGCTGCGCAGACGGCCGTAGGTGCGCACGTCGACCCGCACGCCGTCGATGAGGAACTTCCCGCGCTCGGTCCCCTCCGGGACGAAGCCGGCGGCGCGGGCCACCGCCCCCGAGGCGGGATTGTTCGCGCGATGCCCGAGCTCGAGCCGCTCGAGACCCCGTGCGGTGAGCGCCCACTGCGCGACCGTGGCGGCCGCGCGGGCCATGAGCCCGCGGCCGCGGGCCTCCGCGTGCAGCCAGTACCAGAACCATCCGCTGCGCTCGGCCTCGTCGACCGTGACGCCGACGAGGCCGACGGCCCTCCCCTCCTCGGCGAGCACCCACGCCTCGTGCGGGGAGGGGCGCCCGTCGACCCCGGCGTCGAGGAGCCGGGCCACGTACCGCTCCGCCTCCTCCGGGCTGCGCACCGTGCCCTGCCGGGCCATGTCGGGGTGCGAGGCGAAGGCGGCGAGGACGTCCGGGGCGTCGCCGCGGCGCAGGCGGCGGAGCGTCGCGGGCGCCGAGGTCGCCGCGCGGACGGACGCCGTGCCGACGGTCGTCGCAGGCCGGGGCGGCTCGCCGACGGCCGCGAGCCAGTGGCGCAGCAGGTCCCGCACCGCGACCGGCTGGTCGAGGTGGAGGTTGTGCCCGGCGCGGTCGAGCACCGCGGTCGTGGCGCGCGGGAGGCGTCGTGCGAGCGCGAGCTGGTCCTCGTAGCCGACGACGGCGTCCTGGCGCCCCATGGCCAGGAGCACCGGGGCATCGAGCTCCTCGAGCGCGGCGTCGGGGAGGCGCGGGAGCGTGTAGTCCGCGGCGAGGCGCGCGACGGCTCCACGATCCGCGGCGCGCAGTCCCGGCAGGGCCGTGGCCCGGAACCGCTCCCAGTTCTCCTGCGACGGCACGACGGCGAGCTCGGCGTAGAGGGCGGCGTCCTCGGGGTCGAGGGAGGCGAGCAGCGCGTCATCCGGCTCGAGCACCTCGGCCGGCGGCAGGGTGCGGTGGGCGCGCACAGGGTCCACCACGGGCGCAAGCAGGGCGATGCCGAGGCAGCGCTCCGGTCGGCGCGCGACGAGGTCCCGGGCGAGCAGTCCGCCGAGCGAGGAGCCGATCACCGCGAAGGGTCGCCCGTCGAGGAGCTCGCCGGCCACGCGGCCCAGCCAGTCGGCGAGCTGCGGCAGCCCGCCGGGCGCGGGCAGCGCCGGGGTCGCGCCGAAGCCCGCGAGGTCGAGGTGCAGCCGCTCCCACGGGGAGTGCTCGCCGAAGAGGTCCTCGAGGTCGAGCAGGAAGCGGTGGTCCACCTCGTTGCCGTGCAGGAGCAGCAGCGGCGCCCCCTGCCCGCGGCGGACGACGTGCGGCACGGGATCGGTCATCGCGGCGGGCTCCTCGGGGGCTGGCAGAAGGACGGGCGGCGCTCAGCGTACGCTTCCCCCATCACCCCAAGGAGGTCCCATGCCTGGTCAGGCCGTCTCGTTCACCGAGGTCTCCACGGAGGGCCTCGAGTCCTCCCCCGTCGCCGAGGCCCTCGCCGGCCTGCGCGCCAACGAGGCCCGCTACTTCCGCACGAAGTACAAGCACACGTTCACCGTGGTGCCCGCCGCGGAGGCGCCGGAGACCCTCGCCTGGGTCCAGGAGATCCTGCGCAGCGAGCGGGACATGGTCATCGCCTCTCCGGCGCTCGAGGTCAGCATCAACGACGTCGAGGGGATTCTCTGGGTGCACCTCTTCCACGAGTCCGGCCTCGCACTGAACGTGCTGTGGACGCGCGAGGAGGGCGGCAAGCGCGCCGTGGGCCTCAAGCTCTCCGAGGGCATGGAGGTCCCCGAGGAGCTCGGCGCCTTCAGGTTCGCCCGGCAGAAGTCGAAGCTCGCGGGCACGATCCGCGGCTCCTTCTTCGTCATCAAGGGCGAGCACCCGCTGCCCGAGGGCCTCTGACCGGGACGGCAGACCCTGCGGCTCTCCCCCACCCACCTTCGGGGGCCGACCCCGGTGCGCGGGACGCGCGGCGCGCGTAGCGTCGACCGCATGAACGGGATCTTCGACTCCATCCGCCGCCTCGACTACCGCCGCGGGCCGCGCCGACTCGTGGGCGGCATCGCCGGGGGCATCGCACAGAGGACAGGGCTGGACGTGTGGCTCGTGCGCCTGCTCGTGCTCGCGTCCTTCCTCCTGCCCGTGCTGGGACCGGGCGCCTACCTCGTGGCGTGGCTGCTCACCCCGTGGCAGGACGACCGGATCCCGCTCGAGCGGGTTCTCGCCGGCCGCGCCTGAGGCGCGGCCAGCCGCCCCGGCTCAGCTCTCGGGGGCCGGTGCCACGCGGAGGACGATCTTCCCGGTGCTGTGACCGCCCTCGAGGAGCCGGTGCGCCTGCGCGGCCTCGGCGAGGTCGAGCACCTCGGAGACCGTCGGGGCGATGACGCCGCGCGCGGCGAGGTCCGTGACGGCGAGCAGCCATTCCCGCTGCGTGTGCACGTGGGTCGTGGCGAGCTCCACGCCGGCGGCGGCCGCCTCCTC
This sequence comes from Brachybacterium sp. NBEC-018, assembly GCF_024860185.1. Classification (NCBI taxonomy): domain Bacteria; kingdom Bacillati; phylum Actinomycetota; class Actinomycetes; order Micrococcales; family Dermabacteraceae; genus Brachybacterium; species Brachybacterium sp. NBEC-018. The sequence goes on along the minus strand of NZ_CP100650.1, from coordinate 1,827,926 downwards.
GGCGAGGCCGTCGGCCCCGCCGCCGAGGGCGATCACGGTCCCGCCCCTCCGGACGGCGTCGAGGGCGAGCCGGCGCGAGCCCTCGGCGAGGCTGAGCGCCGCGTCGCAGGTCCCGGCGAGCGCGGCCACGGCGGCGGCGTCGCGGTAGTCGACGGTCTCGTCGGCGCCGAGCTCGCGCAGCCACTCGTGCTTGCCGGCGCTCGCGACGGCGAGGACATGCGCGCCGAGGTGGTGGGCGATCTGCACGGCGAGGTGCCCCACGCCGCCGCCGGCCCCGGTGATGAGCACACGCTGCCCGGGCCGCACGGGGGCAGTCTCCGCGAAGGCCTGCCAGGCGGTCATGGCGGCCATGGGCAGCGCGGCGGCGTGCACGTCGTCGAGACTCTCGGGGACGGGGACGAGATCCTCCGCGGGCACCGCGGCGAGCTCGGCGTAGGCCCCGCCGGGGTGCGGGAAGCGGGCGAGCCCGAGCACCCGATCACCGGGCGCGAGGTCCTGGACGACCTCCGCGACGGCCTCGACGACGCCCGCGAGGTCCCAGCCGGGCACGGCGGGCAGCGTGACGAGCCCGGCGGCGGCCATGCCCCCGCCGGCGCGGGTCATGGCGTCGATCGGGTTCACGCCGGCGGCGCGGACGCGGACGAGCACCTCCCCCGCGGCCAGGTCCTGGGCGGTGAGCGGGGCGACCTCGGCGGCCTCGAGCACCTCGGGACCGCCGAATTCCTGCTGGACGATGGCGATGGGCATGGTTCTCCTCGATCTGCGACGGCACGGCACCGCCCTCCGCGGTGCCACGCCCCCATGCTCCACCCGGGATGACAGCGGTGACAGGCACTGCGGGTGACCCCCGGGCTGACATCGATCAACCTGTCCCAGCGGTGCACCCCACCGCCCTCTCGACCACCATCCCATTAATGGCTACAGTGTAGTCATTAATCGATCGATGCCGCCCTCGAGGGTGGGGAGGGACGGTGCACCATGAGCCACGACACCGAGGTGCTGATCGCAGGAGCCGGACCGGTGGGCCTCGTGCTCGCCCTGGACCTGCAGCGACGAGGGGTGTCCCACCGTCTCGTCGACGCCGCGGAGCACGGCTTCGAGGGATCACGGGCCAAGGGCGTGCAGCCGCGCACGCAGGAGGTCCTCGAGGACCTCGGGGTGCTCGAGGCGCTCGCCCGGCGCGGGAGCGCCTACCCGCCGATGGGCATCCACCTCGGTCCGGTGACGCTCACCCGCGCCATGGGGAGGACGCTCCAGGCGACCGCGAGCGTCCCCCACCCGAACCCCCTCCTCGTCCCGCAGCACGCGACGGACCTCAGCCTGCGCGAGCGCTACCTCGGGCTCGGCGGGAGCATCGAGTACGGGACGCGCCTCACCGGCCACGCGCAGGACGCCGACGTCGTCACCGCGACCCTCGAGACCGCGGAGGGGACCACCGAGGTGCGCGCCGCCTACCTCGTGGGGGCCGACGGCGGTCGGAGCACCGTGCGCCGCGGCGCCGGCATCCCCTTCACCGGGACCACCGACGAGGCCGACAGGATGATCGTCGCCGACGTCACCGTCACCGGCCTCTCCCGGGACCGGTGGCACATCTGGCCGCGCACCGGCGGCCGCTTCCTGGGTCTCTGCCCGCTGCCGGACGGCCGCTTCCAGCTCATGCTGAAGCTGCGCCCCGAGGATCCCGCCGAGCTCGAGCGCGAGGCGGTCGACGCGCTCGTCCACCGGTACGTGAACGGCTCCCCCTTCACGCTGCAGGAGATCCACTGGGCCTCCGTGTGGCGCCCGAACATCCGCCTCGCCGAGCACTATCGCTCCGGGCGGGTGCTGCTCGCGGGCGATGCGGCGCACGTGCACCCGCCCACGGGCGGCCAGGGTCTGAACACGGGCGTGCAGGACGCCTACAACCTCGGCTGGAAGCTCGGCCAGGTGCTGCGCGGCGCCCCCGAGGAGCTGCTGGACACCTACGAGGCGGAGCGCCGACCGGTCGCCGCACGCGTGCTCGGCCTCTCGAGCGCGATCTACGCGCAGACCAAGCGCCGGCCGCTCGCGGCCACGAAGCGCGGCGAGGAGGAGCGGCAGCTCGGCATCACCTACCGCGGCGGTCCGCTCGCCCGCTCCGCCGAGGCGGGCACCCCGGGCCTCACCACCGGCGACCGCGCCCCCGACTCGCCCGTGACCGGCGCCGACGGCGAGCGCACCCGGCTCTTCGAGATCCTGCGCGGCCCGCAGTTCACCCTGCTCACCCTCGGCCAGGACGCCGCTGATCTCGCGGATCCCTGGCCCGACGGGGGCGCGGCGCTGCAGGTGCTCGACCTCGACCCGGCGCGGAACCCCGAGCTCCTGCGGATCTACGGGATCGAGGCCGGAGCGCAGGTGCTCGTGCGGCCCGACGGGTACGTGGGCGGCATCGCCCGCCCCGACGGGCGCGGCGTCCTCGATGCCGCCACGCGTCGCCTCCTGGTGCCCGCGAGCGCCTGAGGTCCCGCCGGCACGGTGCGAGGATGGGCGGTGACCAGCCGATCGACGGAAAGAGACCCCGCATGGGCGAGTCCGCACCCGCACCGCGTCGGGGCCGACCCCCGATCCCGCTCGAGCGGATCGTCGAGGCCGCCCTCGAGATCGTGGCCGAGGAGGGCGCCGGCGCGCTGAGCCTGCGCCACCTCGCACGGCGCCTCTCCTCGAGCACCTCGACCCTCTACCGGCACGTCGAGAACCGCAGCGCCCTGCTGGGCCTCGTCGTCGACGCCCTGCTCGCCGAGGCGCTCCCCGCGGATCGCCGCACGGACCTGCCCTGGGACGAGGAGTGCCGCGACATCGCCGAGCGGCTCTTCGCGACCCTCGTCGGCCATCGCGGCGCCGCCGCGCTCCTCGCGGAGACGGTGCCGACGGGCCCCCATGCCCTCGCGATCCGGGAGCACCAGCTCGCGGTGCTCACCGGCGCGGGAGTGCCCCTGCCCGACGCGGCGCGGGCGGTCGCGACCCTCGCGCACACGGTGCTCGGCTTCGCGATGCAGGCCGCGGTGCCGGCGGACCAGCAGCCCGCCCCCGCCGCCCTCGCGGGCGTGGACGCGGGGCGCTTCCCGCTCACCCGCGAGATCGCCGCGGAGCTCCCGATCCCGATCGAGGAGGAGTTCGCCTTCGGGCTCGACCTGATCCTCGAGGGTCTGCGACGGCAGGTCGAGGGCGTGACCTCCCCGAGCGCGCCGTGACCTCGTGGATGGAGCGGCGCCAGGTGCCGCTGTACCTCGCGGCGCTCGCGATCGGCGCCGCCGTCGGCCTGCTGGTCCCCGCCCTCGCGCACCCCGCGGAGCTCGCGATCCAGCCGGTGCTCGCGCTGCTGCTGTACGCGACCTTCCTCGGCGTGCCCTTCGCCCGGATCGGCCGGGCGGTGCGTGACGTGCGCTTCCTCGCGGCGGCGCTCGGTGTGAACGTGCTGCTCGTGCCCCTCGTGGTGTGGGCGCTCTCGCGGATGGTCGCGCATGATCCCGCCCTGCTTGTCGGGGTGCTGTTCGTGCTGCTCACCCCGTGCATCGACTACGTGATCGTCTTCGCGGGCCTCGCGGGCGGGGACCGGGAGCGGCTGCTCGCCGTCTCCCCCGTGCTCATGGTCGCGCAGATGCTCCTGCTCCCCCCGCTGCTGTGGCTGTTCGCGGGCGGCGAGCTCGCCCGCTCGATCGAGCCCGGGCCGTTCCTCGAGGCCTTCGCCCTGCTCATCGTCGCGCCGCTGCTCGCGGCGGGACTGACCCAGCTCGCCGCGGCGAGGACCCGGATCGGCGCGCAGGTCGAGGCGGGCGTGAGCACGTCGATGGTGCCGCTCATGATGGCGACCCTCGCCGTGGTCGTCGCCTCGCAGATCGCCGGGGTCGCGGGGCGGATCGGCGCGCTGCTGCTCGCCGTCCCCGTGCTCGTGCTGTTCGTCGTGGCGATGGTGCCGATCGGCATGGCCGCGGGCCGGGCGGCGGGGCTCGACGTGCCCGGGCGACGGGCGGTCGTGTTCAGCGGCGTCACCCGGAACTCGCTCGTGGTGCTGCCGCTCGTGCTCGCCCTGCCGGCGGCCTACGACCTCGCCCCGCTGGTCGTCGTCACCCAGACCCTCGTCGAGCTGATCGCGATGGTCGTGCTCGTGCGGCTCGTCCCCCGCCTGGTGCCCGCCTGATCCCGCGGCCCGGGATCAGGAGGCGGTGAGGCCCTCCCAGCGGTCGACCGGACGGCCCCGGCTGTCCTGGAAGCGGGGCACGGTGCTCTCCGGGTCGATGATCGCGATGCGGTGCCCCTCGTCGATCAGACGGGCGGCGGTCTCCGCCGCGGTGCGCCGTGCGACGGGGAGCACCTCGTCCACCCGGCTCATGTCGAAGACGACCTGCGCGGTGGGCGGCGGGCTCTCGACGAGCGCGCGCACGAGGGACTCGATGCTGCTGAGCACGAGGTCACCCTGGAGGACGTACACGGTGGCCGTCCCGGCGCGGGTCTGCTCGGTGCGGACCTCACGCAGGGAGGAGCGGGCGGGCCGGCTCGCCTCCATGAGGTGCAGGCCGAGGTCCTCGGAGAGGCGCCTCATCATCTCGACGCCGCGCGCGCTGTTCCCGTGCGCATCCAGCCGCGGGGAGAGCACCGCGACGCCGACCTGACCGGGCAGCACGCCGATGATCCCGCCGGCGACGCCGCTCTTCGCGGGAATGCCGACGCTCGTCAGCCAGTCCCCCGCCGCGTCGTACATGCCGCACGACGTCATCACGCTCAGCACATGGCGGGTCGTCCCGCGGCCGAACACCCGCTCCCCCGTCTCCGGCTGGACGCCGCCGTTGGCGAGCGTCGCCGCCATGAGAGCGAGGTCCCGCACCGTGACGGCGACGGCGCACTGGCGGATGTAGCCGGTGACCGCACGGCGGGGCTCCACCTCGAGCGCCTGCGCCGCGTGCAGGAGATAGGCGAGGCCCAGGTTGCGGTCGGCGGTCGCCAGCTCGGAGGCGGCGACGGCCTCGTCCACCTCGAGCGGATGCCCGGCCAGGCGGGAGAACAGGTCGAGCATCCGCCCCGCGCCCTCACCGCCGCCGTCGTCGACGAGCGCATGCGCGACGATCGCGCCCGCGTTGATCATCGGGTTCCGCGGCCGGCCGGTCACCGGGTCGAGGGAGAGCTCGTTGAAGGCCTCGCCGCTCGGCTCGACCCCGATCCGCTCGAGCACCGCCTCGAGGCCGTGCGCCTCGATCGCGGCCGCGTAGGCGAAGGGCTTGGACATCGACTGGATGCTGAACCCGTGATCGGCGTCGCCGCTCGCGTAGACGGTCCCGTTCACGGTGCAGAGCGCGACGGCGGCGCGGGAGGGGTCCGCCGCGGCGAGCTCGGGGATGTACTGCGCCGTCTCCCCGCTCGAGATCCCGCTCGTCGCGGTGAGGATCGAGTCGAGGTAGTCGAGGATCGGGGAGCGCATGCACGCCTCTCGTGAGCGCGCCGCGCGGAGGCCGCGGCGCGGGCCGTCGGCCGAGGTCCCCGGCCGCACGTCCATCCTCGGGGACGGCGCCGGCGATGTCGACGACCGTCCGACGGGACGAGGGCGAGCAGCCGACGGAGGCGCTGATGGGGGTGCTGTCGGGGACTCCCACGAGGACGGGTCCGCGCATACCGTCGGATCCGGACCACCTCACATCCCCACCTCAGGAGGCATCGATGACCGATCAGGACTTCGAGCAGATCTTCCCGACGGGCGCGCCGAACGACGCCTTCGCCCAGTACTTCACCGGGCAGAGCTTCCTCGCCCCGCTCGTCACCGAGGGGAGCGTCGCCGTCAGCAACGTGACCTTCGAGCCCGGCTGCCGCAACAACTGGCACATCCACCACGCCGCCAGGGGCGGCGGCGACCAGATCCTGATCTGCACCGCGGGCAGCGGCTGGTACCAGGCCGAGGGCGAGGAGCCCGTGAGCCTCGAGCCCGGCTCCGTGGTGCGCGTCCCCGAGGGGACGAAGCACTGGCACGGCGCGAAGGCCGGGTCGTGGTTCAGCCACCTCGCCTTCCTCACTCCGGGAGCGGACGCGAGCAACGAATGGCTCGAGCCCGTCACGGACGAGGCCTACGGCGCCCTGCCCGCCACCTGAGGCCACGTCGGACCATCCACCACCACAGCAAGGAGAGACCCATGACGGAGAAGGTCACCGCAGGTCGCGACGCGCTCGGGGAGTTCGCCCCCACGTTCGCGGAGCTCAACGACGACGTCCTGTTCGGACAGGTCTGGGCGCGCGAGGAGCAGCTGCCCCTGCGCGAGCGCAGCATCGTCACCGTCACCGCGCTCATGGCGAGCGGGGTGCTGGACAGCTCCCTCGAGCACCACATCGCGCGGGCGAAGGCCAACGGCGTCACCGCGGAGGAGATGGCGGAGGTGCTCACCCACGCCGCGTTCTACGCCGGCTGGCCCAAGGCCTGGGCCGCGTTCCGCCTCGCGAAGACGGTCTACGAGGGCTGATCCCGTGCCGGGCGCCCCGGGTCTCGACACCCGGGTCACCCGGCGCCTAGAGTCTCCGATCGTGATGACCAGTCAGGCCCCCTGCGGCCGCTCCCGGGACGGCGACCTGGTCGCTCCCTGATCCGCGCTCCTCCTGCGCCGCGTGTGCCCCACCACCCGCAGCCACCACCAGGAGAGACATGACAGCGCACTTCAACCACACGATCATCGCATCCGCCGATCCCGACGAGTCCTCACGCTTCTACCGCGACCTGCTCGAGGCCGAGGAGGCCCCGTCCTGGGGCCCGTTCCGGAACCTCACGATCGGCGGCGGCGTCCTGCTGCAGTTCGCGACCCCGCCGATCGAGTTCCCGCCGCAGCACTACGCCTACCTGCTCGACGACGCCCACTTCGACCGGGCGCACGCCGCGCTGCGCGCGAGCGGTCGGGAGCACTGGGCGGATCCACAGCGCTCCCGACCGGGCGAGATCAACCACGAGCACGACGGGCGGGGCGTCTACCTGCTCGACCCGTCGGGCCACTACCTCGAGCTGCTCACCCGGCCGTACCTCTGAGGGCCGGCGGACGACGCGGTGGGCCGTGCCGAGGGCGTGCCATGATCCGCGGGTGACGCGCCCCGGCTTCCTGCACACCTCCCCCGTCCACGTGCCGACCTTCGACACGCTCCTGGCCGAGCTCGACCCGGCGACGACCCCGGTCCACCTCGTCGACGAGAGCCTGCTCGCCGACGCCCGCTCCAGCGGCGCGGCGTCGGTCGCGGACCGCGTCGCCGCGCGGATCGCGGAGCTGCGCGACCAGGGTGCGGGGACGATCTGCTGCACCTGCTCGAGCATCGGCGACGTGGCCGAGAGCCTCGGCGTGGACCTGGGCGTGCCCGTGTTCCGCGTGGACCGACCGATGGCCGCACTCGCCGTCGGGACCGGCCGACGGATCGGCGTGGTCGCCGCGCTCGCCTCGACCCTCGCGCCCACGCGGGCGCTGCTGCTCGAGGAGGCGGAGCGCGCCGGAGCGGAGGTCGAGGTGGAGCTCGTGCTCGCCGAGGACGCCTGGCCCCTTTTCGAGCAGGGCGACCAGGAGGGCTACCTCGCCGCGATCGCCGCCGCCGCGCGCGGCCTCGCCGCGGGAGCCGACGTCCTCGTTCTCGCACAGGCGAGCATGGCCGGAGCGGAGCCGCTGCTCGCCGATCTCGACCTGCCGGTGCTCAGCTCACCCCGGATCGCGGCGGAGCACCTGCGGTGATGAACGGGCGGGACAATGCCCCCATGGCAGCTGATCGGATCCGGCCCGTCGTCCGCGAGGCGCTCCCCGCCGACCTCCCCGCGATCGGGGAGGCGCTGCGGGCGTACCTCTCCGGCACCGAGGAGGAGAAGCGCGCGCACGGCGTGAGCCCCTCGACGGGGACGGAAGGCGAGCTGCCCGAGCGGTACCGCGCCGAGGTCGAGGACCCGGCGCGGGCGCTCGCCGGCTGCCGGGTGCTCGTCGCCGAGCTCGAGTCGGCGGTGGATCTCGACGGGACGACGGCGGCCGACGGGGGCGAGGCGCTTCCCGGGGCGCTCGCGGGGATCGCCGTGCTCGCCCCGCGGGAGGGGTCGCTCGAGATCAAGCGCCTGTGGGCCTCCCCCGCCGTGCGGGGCCGCGGTGTGGGCTCCGCCCTGCTCGACGCCGCGGTCGAGGCCGCCGGGCCGCGCCCCGTCACGCTCACCGTCTGGGACTGGCGGGAGCGCGCGATCGGTCTGTACCGCTCCCGCGGCTTCGCCGTGGTGCCGGCATGGGACGAGCGGCCGCGGCTGCTGTGCCTGCGCCGCTCCCCCGCCGTCGGCGATCCGTCCCTCCGCGCCGACTCCCCGTCGGCCGGTTCCGCATCGGCCTCCTCCACGCCGAACGTGACGGCACTCCCGCCGATCCGGCCCGCGCGCCCCGAGGACGCCGCCGCCCTGACGGGCCTCCACCTCGACGCCTGGGACGAGGCGTACACGGGACTCATCGCTTCCGAGGTGCTCGCCGCGCGACGCGCGGACCCGGAGTCCCGGGCACGGCGCTGGCGCGAGAACATCGCGACCACCCCCAACACCGTGCTGGTCGCAGAAGGCACGGGCGAGCGTCTGCTCGGCTTCGCCATCGCCGGCGCCGGTCGGGACGAGCCCGCCGATGGTCTCCCGGAGCGGGAGCTTATGGCGCTCTACGTGCGTGCGGAGGTGTACGGCACCGGGCTCGGCCATGCGCTGCTTCGCGCCGCGATCGGCGACGGTCCCGCCTCCCTGTGGGTGCTCGAGGGGAACGCGCGGGCGATCCGCTTCTACGAGCGGCAGGGCTTCCGCTTCGACGGCGCCCGCAAGGAGGATCCGGTGGGCACGGAGCTGCGGATGGTGCGCGGAACGGGAGAGGACGCCATCGGCTCCGCCTGATCCCTTCCGCCGGCGCGGGGCGCGGCCTACTGTTCGGGCATGGCCCTTCGACTGGATGCCGTGAGCTTCGACGTCGCCGATCCCGCCCCGGCCGCCGCCTTCTGGGCCGGCCTGCTGGACCGGGAGGTCGTCACCGAGCCGGGCGGCGCCCTCGTGCCGGGCACGGACACGCAGGTGGGGCTGCGCTTCGTCGCCTCCGGCGCCGAGGCGGACGGCCCGGCCCTCCTGCACCTCCACCTGACGAGCGCGACCCCGGAGGACCAGCAGGCGATCGTCGAGGAGGCGCTGCGCCGCGGGGGCAGCCACCTCGACGTGGGCCAGTCCCCCGAGGAGCCCTTCGTCGTCCTCGCCGACCCCGGCGGCAACGCCCTGTGCGTCATCGAGGCCGGCAACCGGTACCTCGCGGGCACGGGGCCGCTCGGCGAGGTCACCTGCGACGGCACACCGGCGGTCGGGCGGTTCTGGAGCGCGGCGCTGGCCTGGCCGCTCGTGCTCGACCAGGACGGGCAGACGGCCGTCCAGTCCCCCGGCGGCGGCACCAAGATCTCGTGGGACGCCTGGGAGGATCCGTCGGCCCCGCCGCCCGCCACCCATGACCGGCAGCGCTTCGACCTCGTCGCCGCCGACCCCGCCGCGGAGGCGGAACGGCTCGTCGAGCTCGGCGCGCGACGCGCCGCGGAGGCCGACGGGCGCCTCGACCTGGCCGACCCCGACGGCCACCCCTTCACCCTCCGGGCGGGTTGAGCGCTCGGAGCGTCAGGGCGTCGTCAGTTGATGATCGCGGCGTCCGAGGCCGCGATCGCCGCGAGCCGCTCGCGCCACATGTCGGTCTCCTCGGGCGTCAGGCGCGTCCAGTCCGTGACCTCCTCGAGGACCCGCAGCGGCGCCGCGCTGCGGAAGGACCGGGTGGGATTGCCGGGGAACTTCTTGTCGGTGACGTTCGGGTCGTCCTCGAAGGGGCCTGTCGGCTCGACCCGGTAGACGTGCGGGGCGGAGCCCTCGGGCCCCAGCAGCACCGCGATCTCCGCGGCGAGGCCGCCGCCGTCGCGCCGCTCGGTGAAGTAGACGTGGTTCATCGTCACCTCGGGCCGGTAGTTGGAGCGGTGGCCCGCGGCGATGAGGTCGCCCGGCGCGAGCACCGCCCGGGTTCCGTGGAAGTACTCGACCTGGTCCTGGCTCGCCGACCGCTCCGGCTGCTGCGTCTGCTCCGTGTTGTCCACGAGCGGAGTGTCCCACGCCACCGGCCCTGTGCGGGGTCCCCGGCGGGACGGGATCAGCTGCTCTTCTTCACCACGCTCGACTTCAGCTGCATCGGGCCGAACCCGGGGACCTTCGCGTCGATGTCGTGATCGCCCACGCCGTCGCTGATCAGGCGGATGCCGCGCACCTTGGTGCCGGACTTCAGGGTTCCGCCGCCGGCGCCCTTGACCTTGAGGTCCTTGACGACGGTGACGTTGTCGCCGTCGGCGAGGACGTTGCCGACGGCGTCCTTGACGACCTGCTCTGCCTGCTCGGCGTGCTCGTCAGTGCCCTCGGCGGTCGCCTCGGCGCTCCACTCGTGGCCGCACATGGGGCACACGAGGAGCGCGCCGGACTCGTAGGCGAACTCGCTCGCGCACTCGGGGCACGGGGGCAGCTGGTCGGTCATGCGGCGGTCCTCCGTCAGGTTCTGGCAGGGACCTGCCTCGCGGATGTCGCTCAGGTCCGTGGCGACCGTGGGAGCGTAGCAGTCGCCCACCGGATTACCCGTCCCACCTGCGCAGAGCCTGCCGGGGAGCGGGTTCAGCGGGTGTTCTCGAGCTCCTCGTCGAGCCGGAGCAGCAGATCCAGCAGCTCCGACGGGGTCGCGATCGTGTGGTCGGCGACCTCGTCGGGCACCGCCGGCTCGCGGGGGTACCGGGGCGTCCAGGCGAGGTGGATGCTCATCATGCCCATCCGGTTCGCGCCGGCGACGTCGCGCGAGAGGTTGTTGCCGACCATCACGCAGCGGGCGGCGTCGGCCGGGTCGAGGTCGAGCGACCCCAGCGCCGCCTTGAACATGCGCGCACTCGGCTTCTCGTGGCGCACGGCCTCGGAGCAGATCAGCGTCTCGAAGCAGTCGAGCAGCCCGTGCTGGCCGAGCAGGTTCTCGAAGGAGACGTAGCGGCCGTCGGCCACGAGCGCGATCCGGAAGCCGGCCGCGACGAGGTCCTGGACCATCCGGCCGGCGCCGGGCAGCAGCTCCCCGGCGAGGACGATGCCCGAGGGGTCGAAGACCTGGGTGCTCTCGTCGATGACGGTGTCGCCGCAGTCCAGCAGCACGATGAGGCGTCTCGGGGTCATGGGGTCCTGTCCTGATCGAGGGGCGGGGCGGGCCGTTTCCGGCAGGCGAGGGCGAACAGGGTGCCGACGACGATTGCGACGACGAGCTGATAGCCGAGCCACAGCGTCCATGCGGGGCCGGCCGGCGTCCTCGCCAGCAGCAGCGCGACCACCGAGACGAGCACCCAGCCGGAGTCGTAGGCGATGAGGAGGGGGACGCGCGAGCCGGCGCCGTCCCTCACCGCGTAGAGCACCTCGGCGAGGCCGCAGGCCATGACGACGACCGCGGTCACCACGAGCAGCGCGGACGGGGCGTCGTACCGCTCCACGAGGAGCGCCCGCAGCGCGAGCATCGCGATCCCGACGAGGATCTTCCATGCCCCGTCGGCCAGGAACCCGGCGCGGAGGAGGCCGGCGCTCATGCCGCCTCCGCCCTGCCGGCCCGGCCCCGGCGCAGCCCGTAGCCGTGCCCGACGGCGGCGTCGTCCTCGGCGAGCGCGAGCAGCGCATGCGCGAGATCCGCCCGGTGGGCGGGCGTGGTGGCGTTGCGATCGGGCAGCAGCCGGTAGTCGGTGAGCGCTCCGTCCGTGAGGTAGCCGGGCCGGAGGATCGTCCATCGGAGCCTGCTGGATCGCAGCACGCCCTCCATGGCGGCGATGTCCGTGTAGACGGCGGGCATGGCCCGACGCACGAGCGTCCTCACGATGCAGAACCACCAGGGCTCGCCGCCTCCCGAGGTGAACGCCGGCACGGCGGAGACCACGACGATCCGGCTCAGGCCGGCGCGCCGCATCGCGGTGATCAGGGAGGTCGTCCCGGGGGCGCTGACCGGCTGCTCGTCGCCCGGTCTCATGCCGAGTGCGGAGACGACGGCGTCCGCGTCGCGGGGCAGGTCGAGTCCCGCCCCGGAGAGGACGTCCGCGCGGAGGATCTCTGCTCCGGGCCCGACGGCGGCCTCGCTGCCGGGGCGGACGATCGCCGTGACCCGGTGCCCGGAGGCGAGGGCGCGCTCCACGACGAGCCGACCGGTCCGGCCGGATGCTCCTGCCACGACGATGTGCATGACGCCTCCCTGGTCTAGTCAAGCTGTACTAGAGTGACAGAGCCGAGGCGGACGATCAAGGAGTGAGGGATGTCAACGGTCAGACTGCTGGTGCTGGGCGCGGTGATCGGCCGCGGCACCGCGCACGGGTACCAGGTCCGCAAGGACCTCGAGTCCTGGCGGATCGACCTGTGGGGCGGCATCGGCCAGGGGTCGATCTACCACGCGCTGCGCCGGCTCGAGGCCGAGGGGCAGCTCGACGTGGTCGAGGACGACTCCCCGTCGGCCGGCCCCTCGCGCACGCGCTACCGGGCGACCGAGGCCGGGCGACGCACGTTCCGTGACCTCCTCGAGCACACCCTGGCCTCCGATGAGAGCACGCCGGAGCAGACGGTCGCGGCGATCGGCCTCCTCCCCGAGCTCACGCGGGACCGCGCGATCGAGCTCCTGGAGCGACGGCTCACGGCCTTCCGCAGCAGGCGGGACCGCATGGTGAGAGAGCACGAGCAGAACCCCGAGGAGGACTGGGCCCACCACGTCGAGGCCATCAGCTACTGGAACCGGGCCGCCACCGCGGAGATCGAGTGGACGGCCGCCCTCATCGCGTCCCTCCGCGCCGGCGCCTACGTCCTGCGCGGCGAGCACGATGGAGGCACATGACCGCACCTCTTGCCACCGTCCACCCCCAGCCCTAGGTTCATCACCGGGCGCCGATCGGCGCCCACCACCACGGAGGAGACACCGATGTCGTTCCAGGCCTACCTCGACACCATCGAGAAGAAGACCGGGCTCACACCCCGGCAGCTCGTCGACATCGCCCACGAGAAGCAGCTCGACAAGCCCGGCACCAAGGCCGGGGAGATCCTCGCCTGGCTCAAGGAGGACTACAACCTGGGGCGCGGTCACGGCATGGCGCTCGTCCACGTGATCCAGAAGGGGCCGACGATCAGCACCGAGCACGTGGGCTCCGACGGCGTCCACCGCGACGAGTCGGAGACGCTGTGGCTCGACGGCGCGGCGACCAGACCCGGGAGCTGACCCGGCCCCGGGCGACCTGGCCCGGCAGCGGCGCAGGTCCCAGGCGGGCGAGTACCGTCACGCACAGCGCCCTCCACGAGATGGCGCGATCCGATCGAAGGAGCCGCGATGCGCCCGCTGATCCTCCGCCACAGCCTGTCCCTCGACGGCTACGCCGCAGCGCCCCCGGGCGGCCGTGACGACCTCGTCGCCGAGCACGACGAGGACGAGGAGTTCATCGCCCACATGTCAGCCCTGCTCGGCTCGGCCGGGGTCCACGCCATGGGCTCCCGCACCTATCGCGACATGGCAGGGTTCTGGCCCTTCCAGTCCGGTCCCGAGGCCGACGCGATGAACGCGATCCCCAAGGTCGTCTTCTCCCGCTCACCGATCGACACCCCCTGGGCGACGACGACGGTGCACTCCGGGGACCTCGCCGAGGAGGTCGCCGCGCTGAAGGCACAGGACGGAGGCCCGATCCTCGCGCACGGGGGCGTCCGCCTGGCGCAGGCGCTGGTCCGCGAGGACCTCGTCGACGAGTACCACCTGCTCATCGGTCCCTTCGCCCACGGCGGCGGCAGCCCGCTGTTCACCGAGCTCACCCGGTTGAGGCTGATCGACGTCCGATCCTTCCCGCGGGGGAACCTCGCCGTCCGTTACGCACGCGCGGGCTGAGGGGCAGGGGGCGACGCCGCCGCGTCAGCGGGGACGACAGATCCCGTCGAGGACGAACGCGGTCCGGCGGTCGTAGTCGGCCCGGGCCGGCCGGCCGCCGTGCTCGAGCGCGAGGGCGTTGTCCAGGGTCAGCGCATGGAGGTCGCGGGCCTCGAATCCGGCGGCGAGGATTCCGGCCGCATGACCCTCCGCGACGACCTCGTCATGGAAGGACTCCCCCGCGTGGCACAGCTCCATCAGGGGCGCGGACTCGGGGAACTGCTGCAGCAGGACCCCGTTCACCGCCGGCAGGCGGTACTGGAGATCACGCAGTGCGCCGACGTAGGCACGGATCCTGTCGCCGACATCGGGGACCTCCCGCGCCGTGCCGATGACGTCCAGCAGTTCGTTCGCGACGAGCTCGTCGATGACCGCATCGATCAGGCCGATCCGCCCGCCGAACCGGTTGAAGATCGTCGCCTTGCTCACCCCGGCCGCCGCCGCCACCTCGTCGAGCGGCACGGCCAGGCCGCGCTCGCCGAAGAGCGTCACGGCCGCCGCGCGGATCCTGTCGAGGTTGCGACGCGCATCCGCCCTCAAGGCGTGAGGCGCCCCCGCATCAGCCATCTCTTCCTCCGCACCACAGAAACTTGACCATCAAGGTCAACTTGGCGCACGATGCTACCCGAACAGAAGTTGACCACGAGAGTCAAGTTAATGCGCGGGGCGCGGACCGGACCGTCGAGCGCCCCCGCCGGGAGGAGAGCACCATGATCATCGCGACCGGAGCGACCGGGACGCTCAACGGACTCACCGTCGAGCACCTGCTGGAGCGGATCCCTGCCGAGCAGATCGGCGTCAGCGTCCGTGATCCCTCGCGGGCCGGCCACCTCGCGCGCCGCGGCGTCCGCGTGCGGCAGGGAAGCTACGACGACCCCGACGCCCTGCGACGCTCGTTCGAGGGCGCCGACCAGGTGCTGCTGGTCTCCTCCAGCGACCTCACGGCCGACGTCGTCTCCCAGCACCGCGCGGCGATCGACGCCGCCGTCGCCGCCGGCGCCCGGCGGATCCTGTACACCAGCACCCACGGGACCGCCGTCGACTCGCCGTACCCGCCGCTCGCCATCCACGCCGCGACCGAGCAGCACCTCGCGGAGTCCGGGGTCGCCTGGACCGCCCTGCGCAACGGCTTCTACGGCGACCCCCGTCAGCTCCTGGGGGCATGGCGCGAGACCGGCGTGATCGCCATGCCGGCGGACGGCCCGTTCTCCTGGGTTGATCGGCGCGACGCCGCCGAGGCCGCCGCCGCGATCCTCACCTCCGAGGACGCCGTCGACGGCCCGGTCGACCTGACGCTGCCCGAGCCGATCACCCTCACGGACTTCGCCTCCTCCCTCACCGTGATCACGGGACGCCGGATCTCGCGCACCGTCGTCGACGACGAGCGATGGGTGTCCGAGATGACGGCGGGCGGCACCCCCGAAGGCGTCGCACGCTTCACCCTGTCGATGCTCCGCGCCACCCGGGACGGGCACTTCTCCCGCGCGGATCCGACGCTCACGCAGCTCCTGGGCCGCCGCCCTCGCGGACTCACCGAGCAGCTGAGGGACCTGGACCTCTGACGCGAGCGACGGCCCGATCCTCGCGAGTGGAAGGCCCACCCGGATCGGGGCCCGCCCGCGAGGGCCTCGTCGACGCGTGCTATCTTCGTGCGCCATGGCGCGGGTCACTCCCGGTCGTCGGGCGCAACGGCAGCAGCCGGAAGGGCAAGGCCCACCGACGTCTCTTCGGACGAAGGAGCGTCATGCCCACGATCGACACGTACAGGAAACAGGCCAAGCTGCTGGTCCGCTGGCACCGCGAGGGCAACCACTCGATCGGCGGCCGCATCCGACAGCTGGACCGCTATCGCGCGCTCTCCGACCGTGATGCGCTCACCCTGCCGTTCTCTCTCCACGAGGCGCAGGAGATCATCGCCCTCGAGGCCGGGCACGCCAGCTGGACCGATCTGAAGTCGAGCGCGGACACCGTGCCGTCCCCCGGGGAGGAGTCCCGGCAGGCCGGGGCCCTCACGAGCACGCCGGTGCTGCACGTCGCCGACGTCGACGCCGCGGCCGCGTTCTACCGGGACATGCTCGGCTTCCGGATCGACTTCCTCCACGGGAGCCCGCCGTTCTACGGGGCGGTCGCACGGGACGGCGCCCGACTGCACCTGAAGCTCGTGCACGAGCCGGCCCTCGACGCCGAGGTCGCGCGCCGGATGGAGTTGATCATGGCGTACATCGAGGCGCCCACCGTGCGCGAGCTCTACGCCGAGTTCCGGGCGGCCGGCGTCGAGATCGCACAGAAGCTGACCAAGCAGGCCTGGGGCGGCACCGACTTCATCATCCGGGACCCGGACGGCAACGGGATCGCCTTCGTGGGGTGATTGATCTGCGACGGACGTCGCCGACAGCGATTCGCCGTGCCGGGGCGGCGGTCAGGTCGCGACGGCGGTCACGCCTAGAGACCGTCGACCGGCAGGAAGGGCCGCCACTCGTCCGGGATGCCGTCGTCGATGTCTGACAGCTCCGAGATCTCGACCTTTCCGACCCAGAATCCATCGCCCGCACGCTCAGGCATGCCCCACCTGCTCAGGGGAACGTCCGCCGGCCACCGGCGCGGATACGTCGACAGCCCGAAGTCCACCCTGCCGTCGTCGAGGACCACCAGCGCTTCCGCTCTCTCGCCATGGATCGTCGCCGTCGGTTCGATCAACTCGGTCCTGTTCTCGCCGATGGGTATTTCACGCGTGACCTTGTGGCCGATTCGATCGACCGAGATCAGCACCACGTTCCCCTTGCCCTTCGGAGTGATGGTGGAGCTCTGATAGATCACGCCATCGAGGAGCATGTAACTGTCCCAATCAAGAGGGATCAGCTTCCGCGCTTCACCTCGACCACCGCTCATCCCACAGCCCCCTCACGTCGCGAGCCCTGCTGGCCCACGAGAATCCATCGCCGCCGACCGGCGATTCCTCAGGCACAGGATCACACACCTGGCGCACTCGAATGTCGACGCACCGGCGGTCGGCGGAAGAAGGCGGCACCCGCAGGGCGCCGCCGATCACTGTCCGGACTCCACTGCGCAGCAACCGGAGATGATCCCCAGCGCGGGGACACAGAGACGGGCCCACGGCCGGCCGCATCCAGGCACGAGCAGGAGCACGGACGCAAGCCCCGCGCACCACTCCCCCGAGGCCCTCATCACGACGACTCCCGCCCGCCATCAATGGACCGATGCGGCTTGCACGCTTTTGGGGCCATCCGACACGCCGCGACAACGCATCGGGACGGTGACATCACGAAGCGGTGAGTGCGGCCAGAGCGTCCACGAACGGGGCAGGGTCGACGTCGCCGCGGACGGCCAGCTGGCCGACGTAGCCCTGCGACAGCGCCACGAAGGTCTCCGCGATCTCCTGGCGCCCCCCTGCGTCTCGCCCCGGGAGACGCGACTCCACCGAGGCGCGCAGCTCGTCGAGCTGCCCCGAGACCAGCTGCCGAAGAGTCGGGTTGACCGCCGCCTCGGCGTAGATCTGCATGATGAGGGCGGCATGCCCGTCGTCCCGGGCCTGCGCGCGCACGCTCTCCAGGAAGTGGCCGATGCCCGCCCGTGTGAGCTCGTCGGGAAGCGCCTGGCTCGACTGCTCGCAGATGGCGATGACGATCTCGTCCTTGCTCCTGAAGTAGCGGTAGATCGATCCGACGGAGAGCCCGAGCGCCTCGACGATGTCCGTCATCGAGGTGCGGGCGAAGCCGCGGGAGGCGAACTGCTCCCGCGCGGCGTCCAGGATCTGCTGTCGTCGGGCGTCGAGGTGCGACTGGCTGACCTTCGGCATAATGAATGAGTCCTCATTTTCTGTGTTAGCGTCGCCAGCATAGTCGCGACCACGCCCCGGGAGGCCCTCCAGATGCGCTATCAGACCTTCGGTCGTCGGACCGGGCTGCGGATGTCCGAGTACGTCCTCGGCACGGCCAACTTCGGCACGGCCCCCACCGCCGCGGGCGTCGAGGGCTCGCGGGCGATCTTCGATCGATTCGTCGACGCCGGCGGCACGACGATCGACACGTCGAACATCTACCAGGGCGGCGAGGCCGAGTCGATCCTCGGGAAGCTGCTGGACGGCCGCCGGGACGACCTCGTGGTGATCACCAAGTACAGCGGCAGCCGAAGCGCCACGGTGCCGCCGGGGACCACGGGCAACAGCCGCAGGAGCATGGTCCGCTCGGTCGAGGAGAGCCTGCGTCGACTGCGCACCGACCGCATCGACGTGCTCATGCCCCACTTCCCCGACGGGCTGACGCCGATGCCGGAGATCCTGGCCGGGCTCGACGACCTGATCCGCACCGGGAAGATCCTCCACGGCGGGCTCTCGAACTTCCCCGCCTGGCGCGCCGCAGGGGCAGCGGTGCGCACCGAGGCGCACGATCCGTCCCTGCTGGCCGGCATCCAGACCGAGTACAGCCTCGCCGAACGCTCCGCCGAGCGGGAGACCCTCCCCATGGCCGAGGCGCACGGACTCGGAGTCCTGCTCTACTCCCCTCTCGCCGGCGGGCTGCTGACCGGGAAGTACCGCCGCGGCGAGAGCGGGAGGCTCACCGCCCGCGGCGCGTCCGCGGAGGACGGACGGCGTGAGGCCGTCCTCGACGCCGTCCTGTCCGTCGCGAGCGAGACGGGGCTCAGCCCTGTCCAGATCGCCCTGTCGTGGCTGCGGCGGCGTTCCATCCAGGCGACGACCTCGCTACTGCCCGTCGTGGGCCCACGCACCGTCGAGCACCTCGAGAGCTACCTCAGTGCGATGACCACGGAGCTCAGCACCGAGCACCACCGGCTGCTCGACGCCGCCGGAGCACCCGCCCTGGGCACGCCCCACGAGGACGTCTCCGCGGCATGGGCCTCCGGCACCGACGGGGACCGGTCCCTCGTCGGTGCCCCGCTCATCCCCGTCGCCTGATCACCCGACCCCCAGGAGAAGAACCATGACCACTGCATCCATCGCCGCCATCAACCTCGACTCCGCCGACCCGCGAGCCCTGGCGACCTTCTGGGCCGGCCTCCTGGACGGCGAGATCGCGTTCGAGACCCCTGACTACTGCGCCGTCAGGGCCGGGAGTCTGATCCTCGGCGCGGTCCGGATCGAGGGCTTCGAGCCCGCCACGGGATCGTCGTTCGGGGGATCCCGGCAGATGCACCTCGACATCACCGTCGACGACCTCGACAGCGCGGAGGTGGAGGCCCTCGCGCTCGGGGCGACCAAGGACCCGCACCAGCCGGCTCCCGAGAGCCATCGCGTGATGCGCGATCCCGCAGGACACCCGTTCTGCATCCGCCGGTGAACCGTGCGATTCCTGCGGGTCTCCCCGACGTCACCGCAACCCTTCTGAGATCGGAAGGCCGACCCGACCGTCCGAACACCTTCGCCGCACATCCGTTCGTGCAGCTGACCCGACGCCGACGGTGCACCACGACGTCATCTCACTGAGCACCCTCTACTGGCGACCACGCCCAGCAGTGGAGAAGCGTGCGGAGATCGTGCGTGCCGCCTCCTCGACGACGCGCGACTGCTCCTCCTCGGTGATCGACCACGTCCCGTGCATGAAGCGCGGCCAGAAGACGGCGGACGCGATCATGCCCAGGAACTGTGCGGAGACCAGATCCGGATCGTCGATCTCGGCCGTTCCCGCCGCGTGCGCGTCTCGCAGATAGCGCCCCAGCGCCTCGAGCACCGGCAGCGTGCCGAAGTCGAAGGTGCGCTCGCGAAGCTCGGGGAGCCTCGGCGACTCGGCGATCACCGTCCGCATCAGGGCGATCATCTCGGGACGGACCAGCAGATCCACGTAGGCGGCACCGAGCACGATCAGCCCGTCGGCGAGGTCGCCGTTCGGGATGTCGACGGGCTCCGGAGCCGGAGACGTCCCTGCCGTGAGCACCGTCGCCTCGAACAGCTCCGCCTTGGTCGGGAACTGCTTGAAGAGGGTCGCCGTGGACACCCCCGCTCGCTCGGCGACCCGTGCCAGCGCCGTGCGGTCGTACCCGTTCTCCGTGAACAGCAGCGCGGCCGCAGCGAGGATCGATGCGCGATTGGCCGCGGCGATATCTCGATGGTAGGAGGAGTGCCCGCGCGCCATCGTCCCAGTGTCGCATAGAGGCAAGCCGGTTGACTCACCTCCGTTCGTGCCCCACACTTCTCACCACGGTGAGTCCGCCGACTCACCTCTCTATCGGAGGAGCGCACCATGGCCACAGTGATCGTCCACGCCACCATCACCCTCGACGGATTCATGGCTGCGCCGGACGGCGGTGTCGACTGGATGTTCGGCCGCCCGTCCGCTCCCGAGGACGATGCCGTCGTCAAGAGGGTCATGAGCAGGATCGGCGCGGTGGTCGGCGGGGCGAACAGGACCCGGACGATCGAGGACGGCGAGATCCCCTACGGCGGCATGGTGAAGGTGCCGATGTACCTCATGACCCACAGCGCCCACGAGCCGATCGAGCACGACGGCATCACCTACACCTTCGTGGTCGACGACATCGCCGAGGCCGTCAGGCTGGCCACCAGGGATGCCGGCGACGGCTGGGTCAGCCTGCTGGGTGGGAGCATCGCGCGGCAGTGCCTCCGGCTCGGGCTCGTCGACGAGCTGCACCTCGACGTCGCGCCTGTCCTCCTCGGCGACGGCATCTCGCTGTTCGCCGGCCTCGGCCAGCACGTCGAGCTCGAACGCCTCGAGACATCGGCCTTCGCGAGCGAGACCCACCTGCGCTACCGGGTCCTCCGCTAGCACGGACGTCCCAGGACGGGGTCAGTCGTCGAAGCGGAACTCCACCGCGCTCCGGCACGGACAGCCATGCGGGCTGATGACGTCGACGCCGCCGCGGACCGGCCACCGACTCCTGCACCGTGAGTCGGTCTCGAAGCTCCCTCCGTAGGATGGCTCTTCCACCGCACCGACCAGAAGGATCTCGACGGATGAAGCGAAGCGGAGCGCGGCGTCCCCCGACGCGGAGCTTCACGAGCAGGAGCGAGCACCACCGGCCGAGGATCCGGCGAAGCCTGGTCCTGGTGCTCCTGGGCGCGCCGCTGTTCGTGCTGGGGCTGTACCTGGTGGCGAACGTCATGCCCGAGATGTCGGTGCGCAGGGCCGCGATCGGGCTCTGCGGAGGGCCGCTGGCGCTCGGGGCCGTGGGTCTGGCCTTCGGCTTGTACGGCCTGATGTCGGGGGTCCGAGGCGCGATGCGCACCGGCGACGACGCGATCGATCTGGAGCTCGGCGACGCCGGCGTCGTCGTCCGCGGTGGCCACGTGGTCCCCTGGGGTTCGATCACGGGAGCGACCGCGGTCCAGCACATGAACCAGGCCAAGGTCCCGCTCCTGTGGAGCAGGAATGATCTGAACCGGGATCTGGTGCTGCGAGTGAAGCAACCACTGGACGTCCCCGGGGCCGCGTCCAGAAAAGGCGAGCACACGGTGCGGGTCAGGCTGTTGCGCTACCCCGCCGCCGAGTACCGCAAGCCCTTCGCGGAGGTCGTCGCGACGCTCAGGGCACGGCGGATCCAGGTCGTGAAGACCACGAAGCACAAGCAGACCTGAACACCGCGGGGTCGCACGTCGAGGCGGAGCTCCACCGGTTCCGGCACGGAGCGACCTCCGGGGAGAGACCACCGCCTCGGGCGGTCGACCCGCGGACTCGACGGACAGCCCACCCCGGACCGCGCGCCTATCGAGGTCACGGCTCCCGTCGAGCACGACGGATGCGAGGGATGATCTCGAGGGCGGGGACTGCCACCGTGCCGAAGAGCCCCGAGATGAGAATGAGCCAGCCGATCAACCAAGCGTCGTCCTCGTCCTCCACGCGCCCACCGACGCCGCTCTTCCCTGGGAACACCCAGCCGATGGCGTACTCCGGGTCCAGGAGCATGACCAGCCCCCATCCGATGAGCATGAGCCACACCGCGCAGGACGTCACCTGCACGACCAGCATCGGCGTCACCGCGGACCGCGGCAGAAGGAGCAGAGCCGGGGCCACCGAACCCACCAGCATCAGAGCAGCACAGGCGACGAACACGCCCCAGGCACCCCAGGACCAGACCAACGCGCACCCGCCGACCGCCAGCGCCGCCGTGGCAGCGACGATCGCCCAGTGCTTCCTGGCGAGACGCAGCTGCATCCGCCTCGATCGCCCGGGGACCACTCACGCACCGCCGTTCATCGAAGGGTCAGACTTTGAAACGGACCTCCACCGCATTCAGGCACCTAGAGACATCTGGGTCACGAGACACCTGCGCCCGACGGAACGAGGTCGCCGCCAGTGCCCTTCGCCATCGGGTCTCAGCCAGACTCTGCTGACTGGGTCCGAGCGCGGCTAATCATCTCGATGACCGGCCACGTCACCAGCCGCAGACAGAACCACCACATGTAGAGCGCCGAGTAGCTCCACGCCGAGTTGTCATCGAGAAGGCCGTGCGCGAGGTCGTTGCGTAGGTTCGGACCACCTTGGACGACCAACATTGCCTTCATCTCCATGACCATCCCTGCACCAAAGACGTCCTCGGTCTCGGTCATGTCGAGAAGCGCGTTCAAGCTCTTCTCACTCTCCACGCCCTGCTCATCGACGAACAACGTGTACACGTCGTGCCGCCTCAACATGACCCGCACGACTTGCTCCAACTGCGGGACCAGAACAGAGACCGCAGCGCCGAAGTTTCCGCCCATGCCGAGCGCCAGCCCGTCGCCCCACAACGTCTCGTGCCCCTCGGGCACTGTCGGCGACTCCACGCACAGCGACACCATGTACTGCCGACTGAACCGGTGCTCAGTAGTCAGGACCTCTTGCGCAGGCTGGATGATTCCCTTTCCGAGCAATTGGGAATGAAAAAACACCGTGCGGACCATCTCGGCCCACACCGCGTCCTCATCGGCTTGACCTGAAGACCCGGGCCTCGATGCGATCTTCCGGAAGTCAGAGGAAAACGTAGATGATCCAAAGAGGTGGCTGATGGTGCCCTCCAGCATCTTCGCGGCGTTCTCGCGCGTACTGGCTTCGTCTAGCGGCGGTGCGAGCATGGCAAATGCAGCGAGCGCGTCGAACTTGTCCGCGTGACCCGAGACTTGTGACCGTGCGTAGGACACTGCGTCAGTCAGATCGACCGGGTCCGACTGGATACGCATCATCTGCTCCATCGACGACTCCCGGCTCTCACGCAACCGAATGCGGAGGTTGTCGATGAGCTCGTCGAGTCCGTTCTCGAGCCGGTAGGAGCGCGGGAGGGTTCGGAGGACTGCGATGGCCTTCTCCAAGAAATGGCCCTCGGCCAGCGCGCCCGCCTCTGGGTCCGTCTGAATGCGGGAATCGGCTTCTGTGATGTAAGTCCGCGCAACGCGCTCGGTCGCAGAGCTCGTCGCTGCCGAGTCCGACCCACTAAGCCACGCGAGCGCCTCACGCTCGAGATGGCGCGACAGGCGAGGGGTTTCCGACGACGCCTGTGCCGCGAGCGCGAACAGCGCCTCGCGCACCTCAGTGCGCCCGGCAGCGTCGACACGACCGTGTTGGCGCAATGTCTCCGCGAACCCCACTGTTCTAAAGCTGTCCGTGACCTCGCCGGCCACGACCTGGGCCTTCAGCGCGTCCGACATTTCCTCCACACGCGCCTGGCCGTCCGGGCCGCGCCGTGCTGCAAGCTCGAACGCTCGAACCCACGCGTCCTTCCCCACGCTGAACCACACATCGTCCGTCAGCGGCGCGGCCCGATAAGCGTCGATGGCCCGGTCCAACATCGCAACGTCCGATCGCTCCCCGTAGACCCAGGCGACATCAGCGACCCGAGCCCGCAGATCATCACGTTCGACGAGAGGAGCGATACGTGCCAGTAACGCCACCTGGTCGGCATCGAAGTCCGCCGGTACCACAGTCCGCTTGCCACTGATCTGCATCGCGGGTGCGAACGGCTCCAGCCAGTCCTCAGCGTTCAGCATCGCCGACGACACCATCGCCAACACCCGCAGCACTTGTGCGTGAAGCCCCGTGACGGCCGGATCGGCAGCCGCCCGCTCGAGATGCGATGACAACAACTCTGGCGGTTCATAGCGGTCATCAAGCGACGCCGCCGCCAGCACGTCCTCCCACCACGTCGGGTCGATCGCGTCGCTCACCGAATCTCCCATGCTCATACGCCACACTTCCTCTACCGGAACATCATCGCCGCCGACGACGCTAGCCCGAGCCGTCTGAGGTCGTCATGCCTTGGTGCTCCGCGCTTTCCCTCTGTCCAGTCAGCCCTCGCGTCCGTTGGGCGCGAACAGCGGCTCACCGTCGAAGTCCATGTCGACGAGTCCTCCGATCGGTTTGATGTTGATCAGGTCCGGCTCGGGCAGATTGACAGGGACATACCGCTCGTCCTCGGGGTGGTGAAAGACGTACTCCCCAGCCGACTCCGCGGTGTGCAGATTGAACAGTTTCTCCATTGCTGTGGTCCCGGCCTGGATCCGGTCTATCCGTCCGGCAAGCACCATCTCGCGGAGCTGTTGGACACGCGGATCGTCCGCTCCGGCACCCTCCAACGTCGCCATGGGATCGCTCATGAGGAGCCCCAACTTACGCGTGAGCGGGAACGTGACGCCCCATGCCGTCGCGAAGCCGACTCCCTCCCACGGCTCGTCGTCCGGTCGGCGCACCAGACTGACCGGAGCATCCGATGTGATGAGGGAGCGTCGGTCGAAGCGAATGAGTGCCCAGGGGCGGATCGCAAGGTAGGGCGTCAGTTCGATCGCGGTCTCGACTGCGTTCTGGATGTGAGCCAGGTTGGAGAATCCGATCGGCGGTCCACCGGGCTGCGTGACCTCGTTCCAGATTCGATCCTCTTGCTCCGGCGTCGGGTCGAATCCGAGATTGTCACGGATCCACGCACCGACATTCTTGCGACCACCAGCACCCACCTCCAGCCGGACCATGGTCGCGCGGAGATGCTCGGTCGTCCTCCGAGTATCCGGCCCTCGCACGCTCTGCAACGCCGTGTAGTGGGCGAAGGCCCGCCTGTTCTCCTCGGAGGGAGGAAACTCGCCGTTGGCGAAGCCCTTGATGATGCCGAGGGCCTGGCCCTCGACCTCGCTCAGCGCCTTCTCGAACGCATCCGGCTCATCGAACTCACCGACCGTGTGGAAGTGGTTCTGCGCAGCCACGTTCTTCACGCTCGGCGTGTATGGCTGCCGGGAGCGGTCGAGGGGTACGACCCTGATGCGCTCTTGGCCCGTCGCGAAGCCTCGAAGGTACCCCTGCGGCACATAGTGATGCAGCTTCGCCGTGCTCTTCTTGCCAGTCATGTGCGCACTATCTCTGCGGTCGCACCTGAATCGCCCTCACCCATGCAGCTCCCCCTACGTCGCACATCTGCGCACCTCTTCGATTCAAACTGCAGACCCCTTCTTCATGGCGACAGTCTTCCCTACGGGACCGCCAGTCTGAGCGACAAGGGGAAGAAACAGCTCTTCGCAGTCGTGTACAGCGGCGACAGATCCACCACCTACATCTGGCACATCAAGATGTCCTGCGGCCATACGAACACGACCTCTACAGGCGACGGACGCCCCTATCAGCCGAGCACGCATAGCTGCCCGGAGCGCCGCATCCGGCGCGCCGTCGTCATGGTCGCCCGCGGCATGCCCGAAGTCGATGACGACAGCACCGGCGGAGAACCACAATGAGTCAGCATCGCGCCGAATGACCGAGGAGGCCGGACGCGCTCGCAACCGCGTCCAACCGGGCTGCGCGCCTGCCGTGACGCCGATCGCGGATGCTCAGACGCGAGACTGGGACCCAAAGCAGATGTCAGACGGGCACGTGGGTCGCATTTCGCCACCTACGGACCTCATACTGTTTTCGCAGGTCAGCAGGTACTCTTGGCGGTTTCTAGACATTAAACCTAAATTCCACGACGTCGCCGTCCTTCATGACGTACTCCTTGCCCTCCATGCGGACCCAGCCCTTGGCCTTGGCCTCGGCCATGGAGCCCGCCTCGAGGAGGTGGTCGAAGGAGACGATCTCCGCCTTGATGAAGCCGCGCTCGAAGTCGGTGTGGATGACGCCGGCGGCCTGCGGGGCGGTCGCACCCTGCGGGATGGTCCAGGCGCGGGACTCCTTGGGACCGGCGGTGAGGTAGGTCTGCAGGCCCAGGGTCTGGAAGCCCACGCGGGCGAGCTGGTCCAGGCCGGACTCTTCCTGGCCGGTGGACTCGAGCATCTCCTTGGCCTCGTCCTCGTCGAGCTCGATGAGCTCGGCCTCGAACTTGGCGTCGAGGAAGATCGCCTCGGCAGGGGCGACGAGCTTGCGCAGCGCGTCCTGGGAGGCGGTGTCGGCGAGGCCCTCCTCGTCGGTGTTGAAGACGTAGATGAAGGGCTTGGCGGTCATGAGCTGCAGCTCGCGCAGCTCGGCGACCTCGATGCCGGCCTTCTCGGCACCCTGGAAGAGGGTCACGCCGGTCTCCAGCAGCGTCTGCGCCTTCTTCACGTTCTCGAGGACGCTCGCCTCGATGAGACCGCGCTTGGTCTCTTTCTCGAGCCGCGGCAGCGCGTTCTCGATGGTCTGGAGGTCCGCGAGGATGAGCTCGGTGGTGATGATCTCCATGTCGCCGGACGGGTCGGTGGAGCCGTCCACGCGGGTCACGTCGGGATCAGCGAAGGCGCGGGTGACCTGGCAGATCGCGTCGGCCTCGCGGATGTTGGCGAGGAACTTGTTGCCGAGGCCCTCGCCCTCGCTGGCGCCCTTGACGATGCCGGCGATGTCCACGAAGGAGACGGTCGCGGGCACGAGCTTCTCGCTGCCGAAGACGCCGGCGAGCTGCGCGAGCCGCGGGTCCGGGAGCGGGACGACGCCGACGTTCGGGTCGATCGTGGCGAACGGGTAGTTCGCCGCGAGGACCTCCGCGCGGGTCAGGGCGTTGAAGAGGGTGGACTTGCCGACGTTGGGCAGTCCGACGATTCCGATAGAGAGAGCCACGGGAGGTGATTCTACGGGGCGGGCCGCGGGGCCCGGGAGCGGATCCGGTGAGCCACCGGTCTCACTCCCGGGCCGGGCCCTGCTGATCGCTCAGTAGGCGACGTGGAAGCGGGCGCGGTGGTGCGCGGGCTTCTCGATCTCGTCGACGAAGGCGACGCCGAGATCCTCCGCGGAGAGCGCGGAGTTCCCGGCCTCGTCCACGAGCAGGAGGTCGTCGCTCACGCGGTAGGTGCCGGTGCGCTCCCCCGGCGCATGGGCGCCGAAGCCGCCCGCGGGGCTCACGAAGAACCAGTCGAGGTCGGTCGTGTCCTCGCGGAGGTCGGTGAGGACGTCGGTGAGCTCCTTCGCCTCGGCCGTGAAGGCCTCGGGGAAGTCGGGGGTGTCCTGGACCTGCGGGCCGCCCTCGGCGACGAGGGTGGAGCCGGCGCCGCCGACCACGCCGAAGCGTGCGCCCTGCTCGCCGGCGATGCGCGCGGCGGCCGCGTAGGCGGCGCGGAGCGTGCCGGGCTCGGCGAGGTCACCGCGGGGCGCGGAGGCGGCGATGACGACGTCGGCCCCCTTCACGACCTCCTGGAGCAGGGTCTCGTCGCGCAGGTCGCCGGCGCGGTGCGCAGCGCCGGCGGGCAGGGACTCCGGGGCGGTACGGGAGACGGAGAGGACGTCGTGGCCGCGGGATGCGGCCTCCGTGACGATGCCGGTGCCGGCGTAGCCGGTCCCTCCGAGGACGACGATGCGAGCCATGTGCTCTCCTTCCGGGCGCCCTGGAGGCGCCGCTGATGATGATCACCCACAGCACATGCCGCGGACCTTGATGCTCACTGTAGGTAACCTAGTCTCCGTCGGGAAGTAGGCACTTTCCGGTAACCGTCCCCGCGCCGCCGCCCACCCGCCCCGCGCCCCTCGGAGGAGACCCCGATGACCGTCCTCGACGTCGACCCCTACGCCCGCGACTGCCCCTCCCGGCAGCTGCTGGACCGCATCGGGGACCGCTGGACCGTGCTCGTCATCAACGCCCTCGAAGGCGGGCCGCAGCGCTTCTCGCAGATCTCGCGGCGCGTGGACGGCATCTCCCAGAAGATGCTCACGCAGACCCTCCGCGCCCTCGAGGCCGACGGCCTCGTCGAGCGCACCGTCTACCCCGAGATCCCGCCGCACGTCGAGTACGAGCTCTCGGCGCTCGGCCGCTCCCTGCTCGAGCCGCTCGGCGCACTCATCACCTGGGCCGTCGAGAACCTCGGCGCCGTGCAGAGCTCCCGGGAGCGCGTGGCCGCCTCCTGAGCGCATCCTCGCGAACGGCGCGGCAGGCGTCGTTCGTCGGGCCCCCGTGGTGTGCTGGGCGGATGGACGCCCTCACCGTGATCCTCATCCTCCTGGCCGGGGCCGCGCTCGGCGCCGCCGTGACCTGGCTGCTGCTGCGCGAGCGGGTGCGCGCCGCGGAGGCCGGCCACGGCCACCGGCAGGCGGAGTCCACCGCCCTGCTGGACCTCGCCGGGGAGCGCTTCGAGCGGGACAGCGCCCGGCGCGAGGCCACCGAGCACGCGCGGGACGCGCAGCTCACCCGCACCCTCGCCCCGATCTCCGAGTCCCTCGCCCAGGTGGAGCGGGCGCTCGCCCGCACCGAGCAGCTCCGCTCGCAGTCCGACGGCGCCCTGCGCCGCCACCTCGGCGAGCTCGCCGAGCGCACCGAGCGGCTCGACGCGGGCACCCATGCGCTGACGACGGCCCTCCGCGCGCCCACCGCCCGCGGCCGCTGGGGCGAGGTGCAGCTGCGCCGGATCGTCGAGGCCGCCGGGATGCTCGAGCACGTCGACTTCACCGAGCAGCACGCGGGCACGAGCGCCGGCGGCGAGCGGGGGCAGCGGCCGGATCTCGTGGTCCACCTCGCCGGGGACCGGCACGTCGTCGTCGACGCGAAGGCCCCGATGGACGCCTACCTCGACGCGATCGAGCAGACCGACCCGGACCACGCCGCGGGGCGCCGCCGCGCCCACGCGAAGGCCCTGCGCGGCCACGTCGACGCCCTCGCGAAGAAGTCCTACTGGGCCTCCCTCGGGGACACCCCCGAGTTCACGGTGATGTTCGTGCCGAGCGACGGCGTGCTCGCCGCGGCGCTCGAGTCGGAGCCCGGACTGCTCGAGCACGCCTTCGCCAAGGACGTCGTCATCGCCTCCCCCGCCACGCTCGTCGCGCTGCTGCGCACCGTCGCGCACACCTGGCGCACCGACGCGCTGAACAAGGACGCCCGCGAGGTGCTCGAGGCGGGTCGCGAGCTGCACCACCGGCTCGCGACGCTGAGCGGTCACCTCGGCAAGGTGGGCCGCTCGCTGGACTCCTCCGTCGCCGCGTTCAACGACGCCGTCGGCTCGCTGCAGTCCCGGGTCATGGTCACCGCGCGCCGCTTCGAGGACCTGGGCCTCACGGCCTCCTCGATCGACGAGGTCGAGCAGCTCACGCGCCGCTCCCGCAGCCTCGGAGAGGACGAGATCGCCGATCTCGCCCGCGGGGACGGGGCCGACGGCCGCGACGCCGGGCGGGAGAGCCGCGCGGGCTGAGCCGTCCGGCTACGCGTCCGGGCGCCGAGCTCAGCGCACCGAGCCCGAAGCTCAGGGCCTGCCGCTCAGGACTCCGCGGTCGCGCGGTCGCCCGAGGGGCGGGTGCGGCGGTCCGACTCGCCGGCCGCCTTCATCTCCTGGCGCAGCTCGCGCGGCAGGGAGAACATGAGGTCCTCGGTCGCGGTGCGCACGGGCTTCACGTCGCCGTAGCCGCGCTCGGCGAGCTCGGCGAGCAGCTGCTGGACCAGCACGTCCGGCACCGAGGCGCCGGAGGTGACGCCCACGGAGCCAACGCCCTCGAACCACTCCTCGCGCAGCTCGGAGACGTCGTCGATGCGGTGGGAGGCCTTCGCCCCGGCCTCGAGCGCGACCTCCATGAGCCGCACCGAGTTCGAGGAGTTCGGGGAGCCGACCACGAGCACGAGATCCGCGTCCGGGGCGATCTTCTTGATCGCGACCTGGCGGTTCTGGGTGGCGTAGCAGATGTCGTCGCTCGGCGGCGCCTGCAGGGTCGGGAACCGCTCGCGCAGGCGGTCCACGGTCTCCATGGTCTCGTCGACGGAGAGCGTGGTCTGCGAGAGCCACACGACTTTCTCCGGG
Organism: Brachybacterium sp. NBEC-018; assembly: GCF_024860185.1. Taxonomy (NCBI): domain Bacteria; kingdom Bacillati; phylum Actinomycetota; class Actinomycetes; order Micrococcales; family Dermabacteraceae; genus Brachybacterium; species Brachybacterium sp. NBEC-018. The sequence continues at coordinate 1,797,872 of NZ_CP100650.1, read as the reverse complement.
TCGCGCACGGTGACGTGCTCGACGTCGTCCGGGGAGTTGACGATCTGCACGTGATCGGGCGCCTCGCCGGCGGTGCCCTCGACCTCCTCGTGGCCGGTGTGGCCCACGAGCAGGATGTCGTAGTCCTCGCGGGCGAAGCGCACGGCCTCCTTGTGCACCTTCGTCACGAGCGGGCAGGTCGCGTCGATCGTGCGGAGGTTCCGGGCCTCCGCCATCTCGCGGACCTTCGGGGAGATGCCGTGCGCGGAGAAGATGACCAGGGCGCCCTCGGGCACCTCGTCGACCTCCTCGACGAACACGGCGCCCTTCTCCTTCAGACGGTCCACGACGAACCTGTTGTGCACGATCTCGTGGCGCACGAAGACGGTCTCGTCGTAGTGCTCGAGGGCACGCTCGACGGCGACGACGGCGCGATCGACGCCCGCGCAGTACCCGCGGGGCTCGGCCAGGAGGACGGTTCCGGTGCTCACCGCTCCATCGTAGGAAACCTGCAGGCCCCGTGGCACGGGGGTGCGCCATGCCTCACCACACCTCCACATCACACGCCGGCCCGGCACCTCGCACCGATCGTTCCTCCCCAGTGCCCGTGCGTCCCCCGCCGGCGGTGCCGGGCCCGGGGTGTCCGCCGCGCGTGCCAGAGTGGACCCATGACCGAGCCCCTCCCCGAGCAGTCCGCGGCCGCCCCGCGGCCCGCGCCCGCCGCGACCGCGGCGGAGACCACGCTGGAGAACCCGTGGCCGCTGCGGCAGCTGTCGGTGAAGGTCGGCGAGTACGTCTCGCGCATGTCCCCGATCTGGGTCGAGGGACAGATCGTCCAGCTCAACCGGCGGCCCGGCGCCGGGCTCTCCTTCATGACCCTGCGGGACGTCGACGTCGACATGTCCTTCTCCGTCCCGGTGCGCGAGCACGTGCTTCGCTCACTCCCCGTGGAGCCCGTGCCCGGCGCGCGCGTGGTCGTGCACGCAAAGCCCACCTTCTGGACCAAGCGCGGCAGCCTCCAGCTCGAGGCGGACGACATCCGCCCCGTCGGCCTCGGCGAGCTGCTCGCCCGGCTCGAGCAGCTGCGCCGCAGCCTCGCCGCGGAAGGGCTCTTCGAGGCCTCCCGCAAGCAGCCCCTCCCCTTCCTGCCCCGCACCGTGGGGCTCATCTGCGGCCGCGAGTCCGCCGCGGAGCGGGACGTGGTCGTCAACGCGGAGCGGCGCTGGCCCGCCGTGCGCTTCGCGATCCGCGAGGTCGCCGTGCAGGGTGCGCGCGCCGTGAAGGAGGTCTCCGCGGCGCTCACCGAGCTCGACGCCGCCCCGGAGGTCGACGTCATCGTCATCTCCCGCGGCGGCGGCTCCCTCGAGGACCTGCTGCCGTTCTCCGACGAGCAGCTCGTGCGCCTCGTCGCCGGCGCCCGCACCCCGATCGTCTCCGCGATCGGGCACGAGGTGGACACCCCGCTGATCGACCTCGCGGCCGACGTCCGCGCCTCCACCCCCACCGACGCCGCGAAGCGCGTCGTGCCGGACATCCAGGCGGAGCGGGACCAGCTGACCCTGGGCCGCACGCGGCTGCGCGCCGCGATCCGCACCCGCATCGACCGTGAGCAGAGCGCGCTCGAGGCGATGCGCTCGCGTCCCGTGCTCGAGGACCCGAGCTCGATCCTCTCGGGCCGCGAGGAGGAGATCCGCTCCCGCATCGCGCTCGCCCGCACGCTCATGGGCTCGCGTCTGGACCGCGCGCGGGACGAGGTGGTGCACCTGGGCCGCCAGGTGCGCGCGCTGAGCCCGCTCGCGACCCTCGAGCGTGGCTACGCCGTGGTGCAGACGCCCGACGGCGGCGTCCTCCGCTCCCCCGACGACTCCGCCCCCGGCGACGCGCTGTCCGTGCGGGTGGCCGGCGGTCGCTTCGGCGTGGAGCGCACCGCGCAGGACCCCTACATCCCCCCGACCCACGAGGAGACCTCATGACCAGCCCCGATGCATCCGTGGAGCCCGTCGAGCCGAGCGGCGAGGACCAGGCCCCGCTGCCGGAGGACGTCGCCGCCCTCAGCTACGAGGCCGCCCGCGACCAGCTGGTCGACGTGGTGCGCCGCCTCGAGTCCGGGCAGGGTGGGCTCGAGGACTCGATCGCGCTGTGGGAGCGGGGCGAGATGCTCGCCCGCCGCTGCCAGCAGTGGCTCGACGGCGCCCGCGAGCGCCTGGACGACGCCGTCGCCGCACGCCGCGGGGGCGAGCAGGAGCGCTGATCGCGACCGGTCCTTCGTCCCCGCTCAGCCGATCGAGGTGAGCGCCGCCTCCATCACGGTGCGCAGCTCCTCGGGATCGGCCTTGCCGTGCACGAGGATCCCGAAGTCCTCCCCCTGGCAGGCGATGCCGTTCTGGGTGCCGCCCTCCCCCTCCCCGGTGAGGACCTGGCACGCGGCGCCGGAGATCGTCGTCTCCTCCTGGACGGTGGAGCCGGGGATCTGCGCGGAGAGCAGCTGCGGGGTGACCTCGCCCTGCTCCTCGAGGGACACGAGGTGCCCGGCGGGGGACGTGTAGCCGATCGTCCACGCGGCCGGGTCCGCGCCGTCGAGGCGGGCGCTGCGGGCGGTCCAGTCGTCCTCGAGCGCCGGGTGCGCGACCGGGAAGTCCACCTCGGCCTGGGCGCGCTCCGCGCTCGCGGCCACGTCGAGCCGCGAGTTCTCGGGGACCTCCCGCTGGAGATCGTTGCCGACGCCGAAGAACGCGACCGCGAACAGCGCGACCACGGCCATCATGATGCCGAGCGCCCACGTCATGTTGCGCAGGGACGTGTTCTTGCGCGAGGGGAGCTCGTAGTTCGAGGTGCGCGGTGCCTGCTCCGGGTCGCCGTCCGGGGCCGCCGCCGTCGCGACGGAGCGGTCAGGGGAGTCCTCGGGCTGGGCATGCATGTCCCCCATTGTCACCCGTGTTCGCCCCTCCCCGCGAAACCTGCGATGATCACCCGGTGACAGCGAGATTCCTCATCGCCGGAGAAGCCCTCACCGACATCGTCGTCCAGTCCGACGGTGACCGTCAGGAGCACCCCGGCGGCTCCCCCCTGAACGTCGCCGTGGCCCTGGGCCGCCTGGGACACGACGCGCACCTGCTCACCCGCATCGGCTCCGACGAGCGCGGCGCGGCGATCCGGGCGCACGTCGAGCAGTCCCACGTGCAGCTCACCGGCGGTGCGATCGTCGACGCCCCCACCTCCACGGCGGAGGCGGTGCTCGACGCGACCGGCGCGGCCACCTACACCTTCGACCTCGTGTGGGACCCGGACCCCTCCGGCCTGCCCGAGCGGATCGATGCCGTGCACACCTCCTCGATCGCCGCCGTGCTCGAGCCCGGCGCCGCGACCGTCGCCGAGGTGCTGCGTCGCCACCGCGCGACCTCCCTCATCAGCTACGACCCCAACGCGCGCCCCACCCTCATGGGCGATCCCGCGCGGGTGAGGCCGATCGTCGAGGCGAACATCGCGCTGAGCGACATCGTCAAGACCTCCGACGAGGACGTCGAGTGGCTCTACGGCACCGACGACGTCGAGGACGTCGTCGCGTCCTGGCGCCCCCTCGGCCCGGCCGTCACCGTGCTCACCCGCGGCGGCGAGGGCGCGGTGGGCTTCACCGACGCCGGCCGCGTGCAGGTCGCCCCGGAGCGCGTCGAGGTCGTCGACACCGTGGGCGCCGGGGACACGTTCTCCGCCGGCCTGCTCGACGCCCTCGCCCACCGCACCCTGCTGGGTCCCGAGCACCGCGAGCAGCTGCGCGAGCTGCCCTCCGACGAGCTCGCCGGCGTGCTGCGCCGCGCCGCCCGTCTCGCCGCGGTGACCGTGTCCCGCGCCGGGGCGAACCCGCCCTGGGCCCACGAGCTGGCCTGACCCACCCCGCCCCGCGGGGCACCGACCACCATCCCGAACGAGCATCAACCAGGAGGTTCCTCCATGTCCCAGACCGTCAGCGCCGCCGATCAGGACGGGTACCGCATCGAGCACGACACCATGGGCGAGGTGCGGGTGCCGGCCTCGGCGCTCTACCGTGCGCAGACCCAGCGCGCGGTGGAGAACTTCCCGATCTCCGGCCAGGGCCTCGAGCCGGCGCACATCCATGCGCTCGCCCAGGTGAAGAAGGCCGCCGCCCGTGCGAACGTCGAGCTCGGCGTCCTGGACGCGGGCATCGCCGAGGCGATCGTCGCCGCGGCGGACGAGGTCATCGCCGGGGAGCACGACGACCAGTTCCCGGTGGACACGTACCAGACCGGCTCCGGCACCAGCTCGAACATGAACATGAACGAGGTGCTCGCGACCCTCGCCTCGCGCGGCGATCTCGAGGTGCACCCCAACGACGACGTGAACTGCTCGCAGTCCAGCAACGACGTGTTCCCCACCTCGGTACACGTCGCCGTGACGCAGGGCGTCGTCGAGCACCTCCTGCCCTCCCTCGCGCACCTCGCCGAGGCGCTCGAGGAGAAGGCCGAGGCCTGGAAGAGCGTCGTGAAGTCCGGCCGCACCCACCTCATGGACGCGACCCCGGTGACGCTGGGCCAGGAGTTCGGCGGCTACGCGGCGGCCGTGCGCTACGGCATCGAGCGGGTCGAGGCGGCCCTCCCCCGCACCGCGGAGGTCCCCCAGGGCGGCACCGCCGTCGGCACCGGCATCAACACCCCGATCGGCTTCCCGCAGAAGGTCATCGCGAACCTCGCCGAGCAGACCTCGCTGCCGCTGACCGAGGCGCGCAACCACTTCGAGGCGCAGTCCGCCCGCGACGGCCTCGTCGAGATGTCCGGCGCGCTGCGCACGATCGCCGTCTCCGTCACGAAGATCTGCAACGACCTGCGCTGGATGGGCTCCGGCCCCAACACGGGCCTCGGCGAGATCGCGATCCCCGATCTCCAGCCGGGCTCCTCGATCATGCCCGGCAAGGTCAACCCGGTGATCCCGGAGGCCGTGCTCATGGTGTGCGCGAAGGTCGTGGGCAACGACGCGGCGATCGCCTGGGGCGGCGCGCAGGGCGCCTTCGAGCTGAACGTGCAGATCCCGCTCATGGGCACGAGCCTGCTCGAGTCGATCCGCCTGCTCGCGAACGCCGCGACGGTCCTGGCCGACAAGACCGTCTCCGGCCTCACCGCGAACGAGGAGAAGGCCCGCTTCTACGCGGAGGCCTCCCCGTCGATCGTCACGCCGCTGAACAAGCTGATCGGCTACGAGTCCGCCGCGAAGATCGCCAAGCACGCCGTCGCGGAGCGGATCTCCGTGCGCGAGGCCGTCATCGCGCTGGGCTTCGTGGAGCGCGGCGAGCTCACCGAGGAGCAGCTCGACTCCGCCCTCGACGTGCTCTCCATGACCGCGCCGAAGGCCTGATCCGCTCCCGGGCCCCGGGACCGCGCAGGGCGCGCCACCTCCTCGGTGGCGCGCCCTGCGTGCGTCCGGGCGGGGGCCGACGGGCCGGCCCCGTCGGCCCCCGCTCAGTCGATGGGCTCGTCGAGCACGTGGGTGACGAGCTCGGCGACCTTCGAGCGCTCCGAGCGCTGCAGCGTGATGTGCCCGAACAGCTCGTGGGACTTGAGCGCCTCGACGACGGAGGCGATGCCGTCGTAGCGGCCGATGCGCAGGTTGTCCCGCTGCGCGATGTCGTGGGTGAGGACCACCCGGGAGTTCTGCCCGATCCTCGAGAGCATCGTCAGCAGCACGTTGCGCTCGAGGGACTGCGCCTCGTCGACGATCACGAAGGCGTCGTGCAGGGAGCGGCCGCGGATGTGGGTCAGCGGGAGCACCTCGAGCATGCCGCGCGAGGCGACCTCGTCGATGACGTTCTGGGAGACCATCGAGCCGAGGGTGTCGAACACCGCCTGCCCCCACGGGCCCATCTTCTCGCCCTGGTCGCCGGGCAGGAAGCCGAGCTCCTGGCCGCCCACCGCGTACAGCGGGCGGAACACCATGATCTTGCGCTGGGTGCGGCGCTCGAGGACCGCCTCGAGGCCGGTGCACAGGGCCAGGGCGCTCTTGCCGGTGCCCGCGCGCCCGCCGAGGGAGACGATGCCGATCGAGTCGTCGAGCAGGAGGTCGATCGCGATCCGCTGTTCCGCGGAGCGGCCGGAGACGCCGAACACGGTCTGGTCGCCGGGGACGAGGCGCACCTTCTTGTCGCGGGTGAGCCGGCCCAGTGCCGAGCCGCGGTTGGAGGTGATCGTGAGGCCCGTGTGCACGGGGTGGTGGGCGACCTCGGGCAGCTCGACCTCCTCGCCGTCGTACAGCCGGGAGACGGTGGCCTCGTCCGTCGCGACGGAGACCATGCCGGTGTAGCCGCGGTCGCGGGCGAGCTCGGCGCGGTACTCCTCGGCGTGGATGCCGGAGGCGGAGGCCTTGATGCGCATCGGCAGGTCCTTGGAGACCAGCACGACGTTCTTGCCCTCGAGCTGCAGGTTCTTGGCGACGGCGAGGATGCGGGTGTCGTTGTCCCCGAGGCGGAAGCCGTCCGGCAGGGAGGCGGTGCTCATGTGGTTGAGCTCGACGTGCACGTGCCCGCCGTCCTTGCCGATCGGCAGCGGGCGGGAGAGGTTGCCGTGCTGGTCGCGCAGGTCGTCGAGGATGCGCAGCGCCTGGCGGGCGAAGTAGCCGAGGTCCGGGTGGTGGCGCTTGGCCTCGAGCTCGGTGATGACGACGATCGGCAGCACGATGTCGTGCTCGGCGAAGCGGTTCAGCGAGAGCGGGTCCGCGAGCAGCACCGAGGTGTCCAGGACGTAGGTGATGACGCCGGTCTCGAGGTCCTGCAGCACCTCCTGCGCGCCGCCCGGTCGCAGCGAGGGCACCACGGGCGCGCTCCCCAGCGGTGCCGTTCCCGCCCCGTATCCCGATGCGTCCCCCGCGACGACCTGCTCGGTCAGCGTCTCGCGGGTGGTGGTGGTCTCGTCCATGGGAGCCTCCGTCCTGTGCGGTTGCCTGGAGGCTAGCGCTCCCGGCAGCCGTGCTCGGGCGCCTCCCGCGGGGCACGGGATCGACGTTCACCCGATCGTCATCCGGTGTTGTCCGGATCACATGACGTCCATCCTGCCACCGCCCGCGCGCGGGCCGGGGACCGTGCGGCGGCCGTGATCCAGCGGTGACCCGACCTGCCCGGACGGGCGAGTGACGGCGGGTCGTCGACCCCGCCCGAGGGCGTGCGTCAGGGGATGGGCAGGCCGACGGTCGACGGCGGCTCCCCATCGGTGCGGCCGACGGCCGGGAGTCGGGGCTCAGGCGCCGAAGCGGCGCTCGCGGCGGCAGAACTCGCGCAGAGCGCGCAGCAGGTCCACGCGGCGGAACCCGGGCCAGTAGGTCTCGCAGAACCAGTACTCGGAGTGCACGGACTGCCACAGCAGGAAGCCGGAGAGCCGCTGCTCGCCGGAGGTGCGGATGATGAGGTCCGGGTCCGGCTGGCCGCGCGTGTAGAGGTGCTCGGAGATCGAGTCGGTGCTGATGGCGGAGGCGATCTCCTCCGGGCCGAGCCCCTGGGCGCCGAGGTCGCGCACGAGCTCGCGGACGGCGTCGACGATCTCCTCGCGCCCGCCGTAGCCGATCGCCACGTTGACGGTGAGCGGGGAGTCGACGACGGCGGCCTCGCGGATCCCCGCGATCGCGTCCTGCACCTCGGCGGGCAGCAGGTCCGCGTTGCCGGTGAGCCGCACCCGGTGGCCGGCGCCCGCGATCTGCTCGATGGTCTCGGTGATGATCGCGTAGAGCGCGCCGAGCTCCTCCGCGGGGCGGTGGAGGTTGTCGGTGGAGAGCATCCACACGGTGACGAGCGGGATCTCGAGGTCCTGGCACCAGGAGAGGAACTCGACGATCTTCTCCGCGCCGGCGCGGTGGCCCTGGGCGGTGGTGGCGCCCGCGGCCTTCGCCCAGCGGCGGTTGCCGTCGACGATGACCCCGAGGTGCTGGGGCAGCGAGAAGTCCTCGAGCTCCTTGGTGAGGCGGCGCTCGTAGACGCGGTAGAGGAGGGAGTCGTCGTCCATGGCGCTCTCCGTTCCTCCGGGGTGTCCAGGCGGTCGGCGCGGACCTCCCCGGTCTCCCGCGCTCGTCCATTATCCGTGACGCGGGGAGCAGCTCCGGGCACCTGGCGCAGATCCACACCGGATCGCCACAGGGCGCATCAGCGAACCTACGGTTGCGTAGGTTACGCTTCGACCATGAGCACCGGCATCCGTCGCGGGAACGCGAGCAGCCCCGCCGTGAACCCCGGCGACACCCCTGGCGGGAACCCCGTCGCCCCCACCTCCGACCCCGCCTCCGCCCCCGACGCCGAGGCGGCCCTCGAGGGCGCCACGGAGCAGCCCGTTCCGCAGGCCGCCGCGACCGACGTCGACACGGCGGACGCCGCGCACGCCCGCGCCGCCGGCTCCCCCGCCGGCCGCGCGCCCGGCTCCGGATCCGGCTCCAGGACCGCCCCCGAGGCGGCCGACGCCGACATCCCCTCCGCGGAGGACCACCCCTGGGCGCCCCGCACCCTCACCCGCGCGGTGGCCGCCCGTGCCCGGCAGCTCGGCATCACGCTGCCCAAGCCCCGCCTGCGCGGCATCTCCCACCTCGCCGCGTTCCCCGCGGCGCTCATCGCGGGGCTCGTGATCGTCGCGCTCGGGGACTCGCTCGCGAACCGCCTCGCGATGGTCGTCTTCGTGACGACGGCGTCGCTGCTCTTCGGCGTCTCCGCCACCTACCACCGCGGCACCTGGTCACCGCAGCACGCGATCATCCTGCGGCGCTTCGACCACGCGAACATCTTCCTCATCATCGCGGGCACCTATACGCCGCTCGCCGTGGCCCTGCTCGAGCCCCGGTCCGCGGCGATCCTGCTGACGATCGCCTGGGCGGGCGCGCTGATCGGCGTCGCCTTCCGCGTGTTCTGGACCCACGCGCCGCGCTGGCTCTACGTCCCCGCCTACGTGGCGCTCGGCTGGATCGCGATCTTCTACATGCCGCAGTTCCTCGCGGGCGGCGGCTGGGCCGTGGTGTGGCTGCTCGTCGCGGGCGGCCTCGCGTACACCGCGGGAGCGGTGGTCTACGGCCTCAAGCGGCCGAACCCCTCCCCCGCCTGGTTCGGCTTCCACGAGATCTTCCACGCGGCGACGCTCGCCGGCTTCGCCTGCCACTTCGTGGCGGTCGCGATCGCCGTCGTCTGATCCCGCACCGGCCTCGCGCCGGGGGCCGGAGGCGGTCAGCGCCCGCTCGGGTCCTCCGGGGTGCCCGGGGCATCGGCGGCGCCCGGCTCCGAGCCGCCGTCGCGGGGCTCGCCGTCGGCGTCGGCCGTGGACGATCCACCGGCGTCCGCACCGGCCCCGGAGGCCTCGCGCTCCGCGGCCTCGCGCTCCTCGGCGTGGCGCGCCTCGACCTTCGCGGTCGCCTGGACGCGGCGCACGCGCCGGTTCATGTCGACCACCAGCAGCAGGATCACGATCCCCACGAGGAAGATCGCGATAAAGCCCGGGGTTCCCGGGGTGATCGTGCTGGGGGTCATGTCACCGCCGTCGGAGGGCGCCGCCAGCAGCACGGCGCGGGAGATCTCGACGGGGCTCATCGGCCCTCCTCCTGCTCGGGGCGGAGGCCGGCGAACAGATCGTCCTCCGGCAGCTGCACGCCGATCCGGGAGATGTGCAGCTCGAAGTCCTCCGTGCCCCACACCTCGCGCTCCACGTCGTGCGAGATCCGGAAGAACGGCCCCTCGGGGTCGACCTGGGTGGCATGGGCGCGCAGCGCCTCGTCCCGCACGTCGAGGTAGTCCTTCACGTCGATGCGCGTGGTGAGCAGGCGGTCGCGGCTCTCGTCGAAGTGCTGGAGCATGAGCTCGAGCTCCTCGTTCGGCATCTGGTGCGTGCGCAGGTGGCGCGCGACGACCGCGAGCTTCTGGCGGTGGAAGACGTTCGTGTAGTAGACCTTCGCGACCTCCCACGGCTCCCCGAGCTCGGGGGCGTACGCGGGATCCGCGGCGAGGCGGAACGCCTCCATGCTCACGCGGTTGGTCTGGATGTGATCGGGGTGCGGATAGCCGCCGTTCTCGTCGTAGGTGACGAGCACGTGCGGGCGCAGGCGGCGCAGCGCCTCGACGAGCGGGCGCGCGGCCTCCGCGGGGTCCAGGGTCGCGAAGCTGCCCTCGGGCAGGGCCGGCAGCGGGTCCCCCTCGGGCAGGCCCGAGTCGACGTAGCCGAGCCACTCGTGGGCGATGCCGAGGATCTCCTGTGCGCGGGCCATCTCCGCGCGGCGCACGGCCGGGAGGTTCCGCGCGATCTCCTCGTCCCCCTGCAGGTGCGGGTTCAGGATGTCGCCGCGCTCGCCGCCGGTGCAGGTGACGACGGTGACCTCGACGCCCTCGCGCACGTAGCGGGCCATCGTGCCGGCACCCTTGCTCGACTCGTCGTCGGGGTGCGCGTGGACGGCCACCAGGCGCAGGGGCTCGTCAGGGGCGGGACGCAGGACGCTCACGGTTCTCCTCGGGAGGATGCGGCGGGAGGCCGCCGGGACGGGGCGGGCGGCGCTCGCGGGAGCGCTGTCCGGCACCGCACGAGACTACGCCACCCCACCTGGGGCGTCGCTCCGTCATGTCACCCCCGCCACAGCAGTGCACGAACGCCGCGGGGGCCGCGTCCCAGGTGGATCTGGGAGACTCCTGCCATGAGCGACTCCCCCGCCCGGGACACGGCCCGCTACGGCGGGCCCCTCGTCCCCCGACGCACCGCCCGCCTCCTCCTGGTGCTCGGAGCGGCCCTCGCGCTCGTCGTGCTCGTGCTCGTCGGCCTGCGCTTCGCGGACCAGCCCGTGCGCTCCGAGCTCATCTCCTACGACCACGTCGGCGAGCACGAGATCCGCGTGGACTTCACCGTGACGATGACCCCGGGCGACGCCGCCACCTGCACGATCCAGGCGATGAACGACGGCCGCGCCCAGGTGGGCTTCGTCGAGGTCCCGATCCCCGCGCAGACCGAGCGCCGCACCGCGCACACGGTGACGATCTCGACCCAGGGCGAGGCGGTCTCCGCCGAGATCCTCGACTGCTCGCCGGTCTGAGCCGCGGCGGCCCCGGCGCCGCCGGAGGCGCTCCCGCGGGCGGCGGCGGGACCCCGAACACGCGGTCGGCACCTGCGTGGATGCTGGGGCCACCGCGCACGCCCGGTGTAGAGTTCTCCGGATACCGGCTCCACGCCGGACGTCATCACCCGCACACGGGGCGCATGGATGTCATGTGCCCCGTGATTCGTGTCGGAGGGCCCTGACGCCCTCCCCACCCCACAGAACGACAGGAGTGAACCCATGAGCAGCCAGCCGAATGGCGCCTGGCTCACCCAGGATGCCTACGACCGCCTCGCCAACGAGCTCGCGGAGCTCGAGGGCCCGCGTCGCACCGAGATCGCCGAGCGCATCGCCGCGGCCCGCGACGAGGGCGACCTCAAGGAGAACGGCGGCTACCACGCGGCCCGCGAGGAGCAGGGCATGAACGAGGCCCGCATCACGGACCTCAAGCACCTGCTGAAGAACGCCGTGGTCGGCGAGGCCCCGGAGGACGACGGCGTCGTCGAGCCCGGCATGGTCGTCACCATCACGATGGCCGGCTCCGAGCGCACCTTCCTGCTCGGCAACCGCGAGATCGCCGAGGGCACCGACCTCGAGGTCTTCTCCTCGGACTCCCCGCTCGGCGCGGCGATCCACGGCGCGAGCGTCGGCCAGACGATCGACTACACCGCCCCCAACGGCAAGTCGCTGCCGATCGAGATCACCGGGGCCACGCCCTACAAGGCCTGACCGCAGGGCTCCCGCGCCGGGGTCCGCGCGGGACAGCGGAGAGCGAAGCCCCCACCGGCCGTGCCGGTGGGGGCTTCGTCGTGTCCGGGTCCCGGAGGACCGGGGAGGGCTGCGGAGGGGATCAGCCCTCGGTGGTCGTCGTCCCCGGGGCCCTTCCGGGCGCCCTCTCAGGGGCCGTCACGGGGGTGTCCTCCGCGTCGCCCGCGGGAGCCGACGCCGGCGCCGCCTCGTCCGGCCCCTTGTCCGACTCCTCGGACTTCTCCACCTCGGCCTCGTGCTCGCTCGCCTCCTCCTCGGCGTCGGAGCCGCGGGCGCCGCGGCCCAGCGAGGCGAGGAAGGTCCTCAGCGTGGGGTCCGTGCCCAGCTCGGGGCTCGGGTCACGACCCACCAGGTAGAGCATCGTCGCGTTGACGAAGGCGATGATCGGGATCGCGAAGAGCGCACCGGGGATGCCGGCGACCATCGCGCCCGCGGCCACGCCGAGGAACACCGCGAGCGGGTGGAGCTCGACGGCCTTGCCCATGAGGAAGGGCTGGAGCACGTTGCCCTCGAGCTGCTGCACGCCGAGCACCACGACGAGCATGATGATCGCGCCCACCCAGCCGTTCAGCACGAGCACCAGCAGCACCGCGATGGCGCCGGAGAGGATCGCGCCCACGAGCGGGATGAACGAGAACAGGAAGACCAGCAGCCAGATCGGCACGGCGTACACGCCGAGGCCCAGGGCCAGCATGCCGATCGCGATGCCGGTCGCGTCCACGGCCGCGACGAGGATCTGGGTGCGCACGTACGCCGAGAGGGCCTTCCAGCCGCGGCGCACGGACTCGTGGGTGGGGACGCGCGCCTGCGGGGGCAGCAGACCGATCACCCAGCGCCAGATCCCGGCGCCGCCGGAGAGCATGAAGAAGAGGGTGAACAGGCACACGACGACGCCGGTGACGACGTTGCCGAGGACCGCCGCGGTGCTCAGCGCCGAGTTCAGCAGGGCATCGGCGTTCTGCTGGAGCTGGGTGAGCCCCTCGTCGATCGCCGAGCTGATCATCGTGTCGTCGATCTGGAAGGTGCCGGTCGCCCAGGTCGTCAGGGCCTGGAAGCCGCCGATGGCCTTGTTCTGGATGTCCGACCACTGGGCGATGAGCTGGCGGCCGGCGAGGGTGAACATGCCGGCGATGACGATGAGCAGGCCCAGCATCGCGACGGCGCTCGAGGCGCCGCGGCCCAGGAAGGTGTACTTCGTGAGCAGCTTGACGATCGGCTGGAGCATCGCAGCGAGCAGCACGGCCAGCAGCACCGGGATCACGAGCGTGGAGACCTGGGAGATTCCCCAGAGCAGCAGGGCCGCGGCGGCGACGATGACGAGCAGGCGCCAGGACCAGGCACCGAGGCGGCGGACGCCGATCGGGATCTCCGCGACCTCCTGGGCGAGGGCGGGGCCCTTGGGGGCGGGACGCAGCTGGGGCATCGCTTCTCCTTCCGGAGCCGATCGGCTCACGGGCCCCACTGTAGCGGCCCCGCTCGCGGCCGCACCTGCCGACGACCAGCCGGTACACGTGGCCCGGCCCGACGGGGCGCCGTCGGTCGGAGGTCCCCGACGAAGGTCGCACCCCCTCGCGCCCCGTGGCGGGGTCCCGCAGCGGCGCGGGTCACTAGCGTGGGGCGCATGTCGACGCCCGACGCCTCCCCCGCCCCCCGCCCCGCCGTTCCCGAGGAGCTCGGCGCCGCCGCGCCGCTCGACGCCGGCGCCGCCCCCGACTCCTCCGCCGCGCTCTCGATCCGCGGCCTGCGGAAGTCCTTCGACGACCGCGAGGTCGTTCACGGCCTCTCGCTCGACGTGCCCCGCGGCTCGTTCTACGGGATCGTCGGCCCGAACGGCGCCGGGAAGACGACGACGCTGTCGATGGCGACCGGACTGCTGCGGCCCGATGCCGGCAGCGCCGTGGTGCTCGGCGAGGACATGTGGCAGCAGCCCGCACGGGCGAAGGCCCGCCTCAGCGTGCTCGCCGACGGCCTGCGCACCTTCGACCGGCTCACCGGCCGGGAGCTCCTCACCTACGTGGGCCTGCTGCGCGGCATGGACGCCGCGACCGTCGAGGAGCGCAGCGCCTCCCTGCTCGAGGCGCTCGACCTCGCGGGCGAGGACGGCAAGCTCGTCGTCGACTACTCCGCCGGCATGACCAAGAAGATCCTGCTGGCCTCCGCGCTCATCCACGCCCCGCGGCTGCTCGTGCTCGACGAGCCGCTCGAGGCCGTCGACCCCGTCTCCGCGCAGGTCATCCGCACCATCCTCACCGCGTACGTGGACGGCGGCGGCACCGTCGTGCTCTCGAGCCACGTCATGGAGCTCGTCGAGGGCCTGTGCAGCCACGTCGCGATCATCGCGGGCGGCGAGCTCAAGGCCGACGGCACGCTCGCCGAGGTGCGCGGCGAGGGGACCCTCGTGCAGCGCTTCATCGATCTCGTGGGCGGCGCACGCGTCGCGGAGGGGAGCCTGTCGTGGCTGGAGTCCTGAGCAGCGAGCAGACCGCCGTCGCCTCCGCCCAGCACGCGGGGCACGGCGATATCCCGACGCGCGCGGTGATCCGCCTGCTGGTGGGCCTGAAGTGGACGCTGTGGAAGCGGTCCTACCGCAAGAACGTCGGCAAGATCGTCGGCACCGTGATCGGCTCGCTCTACGCGCTCGGCGGCCTCGTGGGCCTCACCTTCGCCTTCCTCGGCACGACGCTGTGGAGCGGCGAGGGCGAGACCTTCCCGCTGATCCTGCGCACCCTCGGCGTCGCCGCCGTGCTCCTCTGGCTGCTGATCCCGCTGCTCGCCTTCGGGGTCGACGACACCCTCGACGCCCGCGCCTTCGCCCTGCTCCCCCGGCGCGCCCGGGAGCTGCAGCCGGGCCTCTTCGCCGCCGCGGCGCTCAGCCTGCCGAGCCTGTTCACGCTCGCCGCCGTCGCCGTCGCGACCGTCTTCGAGGCGATCTGGCTGGTGCTCCTGGGCCCCGGCCCGCTGTGGACGGTGCTCGCGCTGATCGCCCTGGTCCCCGCGAACCTCGCCGGGATCGTGCTGTGCCTGCTGCTGCCGCGCGCCGTGTTCGCCCACCAGGCGGGTCGGGCGAGCTCCCGCAGCGGCCGCGAGCTCGGCGGGATCCTCGCGATGGTCGTGTTCCTCGCGGTCGTCTACGCCTTCTCCGTGGGCATGCAGTCGCTCGGCTCGCTCGACCTCGACCAGCTGCTGCCCGCCCTCCTCGTCGCCGTGGACGTCCTCGCCTGGACGCCGATCGGCGCCCCCTTCGCCGTGCCCATGGACCTCGCCGAGGGCGCCGTCCTCGTGGCCCTCGGGCGGGCCGCGGTCACGGCCGCCTCGATCTGGCTCGTGTGGCGCTGGTGGCGACGCTCCCTCGACGCGGCGATGACCTCCGCGCTCACGGGGGACGCCTCCTCCGGCACGGCGAAGGTCTCCGCCCTCGTCCCCCGCTGGGCGCCCAGCACGGCGCTCGGCGCGGTGATCGGTCGCAGCCTGCGCTACTGGCGACGGGACACGCGCTACCTCGCAGCGATCAGCATCTACCCGGTGATGTTCGTGTTCTTCGGGGCGATGGGGTTCGTGCTGCCGGAGTCGCGCTCGTTCATGATGATCATGGTCGTCGCGATGGGCGGTCTCACGGGCATCGCGATCTCCAACGAGATCGGCTTCGACGGCCCCGCCGGATGGGTGAACATCACCGCCGGGGCGCCGGCCCGGGCGAACCTGCTGGGCCGGGTCGTCGCCGCCGCCGTCATCGTGCTCCCGATTGTCCTCGTGCTCTCCGCCGTCGTCTCCGTCGTGCTCGGCATGGCCGCGCACCTGCCCGTGATCCTGCTCGGCATGCTCGGGCTCGTGCTCTCCGGCTGGGGCGCCTCGGTCCTGGCGGGCACGCTGCTGCCCTACCCCACGTCCCCTCCGGGCACGAACCCGATGAAGGACAAGTCCGCCTCGAGCGCGAACGCCATGCTCTCGATGGCGATCACCTCGGCCGCGGTGGGCGTGCCGCAGATCCCGGCGATCGGCCTCGCGATCTGGGGTCTGCTGGGCGGTGGCCCGCTCATCGAGCTGCTCGCCGGGCTCGTGGCCGTCCTGATCGGCGCGGTCGTGCTGGTCGTCGGGCTGCGTCTGGGCGCCGCCCGGCTCGAGCGGTCCTACCCCGAGCTGTTCCAGAAGGTCCGCGCCTTCGTCTGAGCGGCGGCGGTCGGGCCCACCGGCGGGCTGTCAGGCCCGCAGGCGGCGCTCAATGACGAGGGCGTCGACGGTGCGGTCCGGGAGCCGGTAGTAGCCGGGGCGACGGCCGATCTCGGCGTACCCGGCCCGCGTGTAGAACGTGCGGGCCCGGTCGTTGTCCTCCCGCACCTCGAGCAGCATGCGCTCCGCGCGGCGCACCACGGCGACCTCCTCGCACCAGCGCAGCAGCGCCCGGCCGATCCCGACCCCCGGCCGCAGGGTGCCGATCGTGTGCAGGTCCGCCACGTCGCCGGCGACCATGATCCCGGCGTAGCCGAGCAGCGGGCCCGCGGCGTCCTCGCCCTCCGCGGCGACCACGTAGTCCCGGGAGGGGTGGGCGATCTCCTCGGCGAGCTGGGCGGGGCTCCAGGCCTCACCGGGGAAGAGCGCGAGCTCCGCCTCCGCGATCGGGCCCAGGTCCTCGGGGCGGGCACGGCGCAGGGCCCAGGGCGTCCCGGGCTCCGGGGCGGGACCGCCCACGGTCACGGCGCTGATTGGCGGCATGGCCTCGGGCCGGGCCTCAGCGGCCCAGCGCGCTCTTGCGCGCGGTGGGCTTCGCGGCGTCGGGCTCGCGCAGGTACAGCGGGGCCGTGTCGGTGAGGTCCTCGCCGCGGGCGACCAGCTGCGAGGCGACCTGGAGCAGGTGCCCGGCGCCCGCGTGCGCGAGCGACGAGGTCGCGGGCAGCAGCTCGGGGTAGAGGGCGGCTCCGGAGCCCACGAGCAGGTCGCAGGCCGTGAGCTCGGCGGCGACGTCCGCGGGGGCGCCGACGGCGGGGCCGTGCTCGCGCACCAGGTCCCCGCCCTCCGTCCGGCGGTAGCGGGCGTGGTAGACCTCGCGGCGACGGGCGTCGAGGGCGACCGCGACCGTGAGCGGCGCACCGGCCCCGGGGCCGACGGCGGGGTCGTCGGGACCGGCGGCGGCGTCGGCGGGACCGGAGTCGGCGTCGGCCTCGGCGAGCGCCTCGTGCGCGAGCGCGTCGAGGGAGCAGACGCCCACGAGCGGCACGTCGAGCACCGCCGCGATCGTGCGCGCGACGACGAGTCCCACCCGCAGCCCGGTGAAGGGACCGGGGCCGCGGCCGGCGACGACGCCCGTCACCTCGGAGCGGGTGGCGCCCGCAGCGGCGAGCACCTCGTCGACGAGGCCCAGCAGCACCTCGTCGTGGTGGCGGGCGCGGTCGTCCCCGGCGACGGCGAGCACCTCGAGCGGCTCGGGCCCGCCCAGGGTGCCGCGGGCCGCGGCGACGCTCACGGCGCCGGAGGTGTCGATCCCGAGCAGCATCAGCGTGACTCCTCGTCCTCCGCCGCGATCACGGCGGTCGGGGCGGTGGTGGTGACGGACAGGTCCGCGGAGCGCAGGGCCTCGGCGAGGTCGGTGCGGGCCGCCTCGTCCCAGCGCGGGCCCTGCGGGGTCAGGCGGATCGTGCGCGGCTCCTCTGGGTCCTCCGGGTCGCCGTCCCAGATCTCCGGCCGCTCGAGCTCCACGAGCAGCCACGACTCCACGAGGTGCTCCACGCGGCCGCGGCCCCATTCGATGACGGTGACGGCGCGGTCGAGATCCGCCTCGAGGTCGAGGTCGTCGAGGTCCTCCCCGTCGCCCAGCCGGTAGGCGTCGACGTGGACGAGGTCCGGGCCGCCGCTCAGCGAGGGATGGACCCGCTCGATGACGAAGGTCGGCGAGGCGACGGCGCCGCGCACGTCGAGCCCGGCCCCGAGGCCCTGGGTGAACGTGGTCTTCCCGGCGCCGAGGGGGCCGTCGAGCACGAGCAGGTCGCCGGCGCGGAGCACGCCCGCGAGGGCGCGGGCCAGGGTGCGGGTCCCCTCCGCGCGGTCCGTCTCGACGCAGAGCGTGGTCACGGGAGGACCTCGCGGGCCACGCGGCCGGAGACGGAGGTGAGCACCTCGTAGGGGATGGTGCCGGCGGCGCGCGCCCAGTCCTCCGCGGACGGGGCGCCGGCGCCGAACAGGACGACCTCGTCCCCCGCGCGGGCGGCGGAGTCCGGGCCGAGGTCCACGACGATCTGGTCCATGCTGATGCGCCCCACCTGCGGGGCGCGCAGGTCACCCTCGGCGGTGCGCACGAGCACCTCGGCGCGGCCGCTCGCCGCACGGTGCAGGCCGTCCGCGTAGCCGATCGGGACGAGGCCCAGCCGGGTCGCGCGGGAGGTGGCGTGGGTGCGGCCGTAGCCGACGCTCTGCCCCTCCGGCACCTCCTTCACCAGCGCGAGGCGGCTCGTGAGGCTCATCGCGGGGCGCAGCTCGAGGTCCGTCGGCACCGGGGCGTAGCCGTACAGCGCGAGCCCGGGGCGCACGATGTCGCGGTGCAGGTCGGGGCGGGTGAGCGTCGCCGCGGAGTTCGCGAGGTGCTGCAGCGGCACGGGGCCCATCTCCTCGGCGAGGTCCGCGCAGGCGGCGTCGAAGATCTCGACCTGCGCGTCGGTCGCCGGGTCCGCCGGGTCGTCGGCGCTGGTCAGGTGCGTCCAGGCGGCGCCCACGCGGAGGTAGTCGTCCTCCTGGATCGCGGCGGCGATGCGGCGCACGTCCTGCGGGAGCACGCCGTTGCGGCCCATGCCGGTGTCGATCTTGAGGTGGAGGCGGGCGCGGCGGTCGGCCTGCCGCGCGGCCTCGGAGAGCAGGGAGACCATCTCGAAGGAGCCGACGGAGACGTTGACACCGGCGCGCAGGGCCTCCGGCAGCACGGCCTTCGCGGTCTCGGGCTCGTAGAGCCAGGTGAGGATGTTGACGTCGAGGCCCGCGCGCGAGAGGGCGAGGGCGCTCGCGGGGTGGGCCACGCCGAGCCAGGTCGCGCCGCCCTCGAGGGCCGCGCGGGCGGCGGTGAGCATGCCGTGCCCGTAGCCGTCCGCCTTCACGACGGCCATCAGGGCGGTGTGCCCGGCGAGGGTGCCCGCGATGGCGCGGGTGTTCTCGGTGATGGCCGAGGGGTCCACGACGGCACGGTTCGGCACGTGCCGCGGGTCCTCCGCGGGGATCGGGATGGTCATGGTGCTCCTTCGCTCAGGGCAGGGCGCCCGCCAGGATAGCGGCGAGAGCGGCCGGGAGGTGGTCGGCGACGTCCAGGGCGACGAGGGGGACGAGGCCGTCGCGGGACGCGAGCCGGCCAGCGCGGCCGTGCAGCAGGGCGGCGAGGGCGGCGGCCTCGGGGCCGGGGAGACCGGCCGCGAGGAGGGTGCCGAGGATCCCGGCGAGCACGTCCCCGGTGCCGGCCGTCGCGAGCTGCGAGGTGGCGTCGTCCTGGGCGAGCAGCGGCCCGCCCGTGCGGCCGGGGGCGACGACGGTGACGGCGCCCTTGAGGAGCACCGTCGCGCCCGTGGTGCGGGCGAGTGCGCTGGCCAGCGCCGGGGCGCTCTGCTCGGTGTCGATCTCGAGACGCTCCGCGAGACGGTCCGCCTCGCCGCGGTGCGGGGTCAGCACGATCTCCGATCCGAACCGGTCCTCGGAGCCGATCGCGCCGAGCGCGCCGGCGTCGATCACGCCGCGGCCCGGGCCGTGGGCGCCGCGCCGCAGCAGGGCCACGCCGGCCCGGGCGCGGGGGTCCTCCGGGGAGAGACCGGGGCCGACGACGAGCGCGTGGGTGCGGCCCGCGGCCTCGAGATCGATGACGGGCCGGGCGTGACCGGTCTCATGCGAGGGCGGGGTGGGGCTCTCGTGGCCCACGACCTCCGGCCGGCGGTGCAGCACGAGCTCGCGCACGCTCTCCGGGGCGAGCAGGCGCACCATGCCGGCGCCCGCGCGGGCGGCGCCCGAGACGGAGAGCACGGCCGCGCCCGGATAGTCGGGGCTGCCGGCGGCGAGGGCGACGACCCCGCGGCGGTACTTCGTGGACCCCGCCCCCGGGCGCGGGAACAGGGTGCGCACGTCGGCGTCGGTGAGCCGCTGGACCACGAGCCCGGGACCGGAGGTGGGCAGGTGCGGGTCCAGGCCCAGGTCCACGGGGTGCACGGTCCCGGCGAGCGCGCTGCCGCCGGGGAGGAGGAGGCCCGCCTTCACCGCGCCGAAGGTGAGGGTGGCACGGGCGGCGAGCACCTCGGGGGCCGCCTCGCCGGTGGTCGCGTCGAGGAAGCTCGGCAGGTCCACGGCGATCACGGGCAGGCGGTGGCGACGCACGGATTCCAGCAGCGGGACGATCGGGGCGGGCACCTCGGGCCGGCCGCCGATGCCGACGATCGCGTCGAGCACGAGGTCCATCTCGTCGAGGAGGTCGTCGAGGTCCCGCTCGGGCAGCTCGTCGAGGCGGTCGATCCGCCCGCCGGCCTCCCGCAGCGCCTGTGCCCCGCCCTCGTGCAGGCTCGCGCCGGTCGCGAGCGCCCGCGCCTGCACACCGCGGCCGCGCAGCAGGGCTGCCGCGTGGAGGCCGTCCCCGCCGTTCGCGCCCGAGCCGGCGAGCACGAGCACGCGGCGGTCGCGCAGCGGGCCGCGGGGCTCGAGCAGCGCCGCGACGTGTGCGTCGATCGCGGCGGCGGCGCGCTGCATGAGCGGCTCTCCCGCGTCCAGGAGGGGACGCTCGGCGGAGCGGACGGCGGCGGCGGAGTAGCCGATGATCATCGCGGGACCTCGATGTTCGCTGTCGGGGACGGATCGGCCCGCTCGGCGACGACGATCGCGGTGGCGATGTCGCCGTCGTGCGAGAGGGACAGGTGCAGGTGCGTCACCCCGAGCTCCTCCGCCGCGGCGAGGGTCGCGCCGCGCAGCACGAGGTAGGGGCGGCGCACGGCGGTGCGCTGGACGGTGACGTCCTGCCAGGAGAAGTCGCCGGGATGGCCGAGGGCCTTGCCGACGGCCTCCTTCGCCGCGACCCGTGCCGCGCGGGAGGCGAGGGAGAGCTCGCGCTCCTCGGGGGCGAAGAGCCGCTCGCCGAGGGCGGGGGTGCGCTCGAGCAGGCCCTCGAGCCGCGAGATCTGGGCGACGTCGATGCCGACGCCGACGATCCGGCCGTCCTCGCGCGGCGGGAACGCCCGGCCCGTGACGGTCGTCCCGTCGGTCGACCTGTCAGTGCTGCCCGCGGCGGTGGCCCCGGGCTCGGAAGAGGTGCTCACCCTCGCAGTATCACACCCGCTCCCCCACCCGTGCAGGCCCGTCGGCCCGCAGCAGGACGACCGGCCCACCACCCCGGGAGGGGTGACGGACCGGCCGTCGGGCGCGCCGCGCAGGCGCCGACGGGTGCGCCGCCCACAGCGGCGCGCCCCGTCGTCAGCGGGTCACTCGACCGTCACCGACTTCGCGAGGTTGCGCGGCTGATCGACGTCCAGGCCCTTCGCGGCGGCGAGGGCGCACGAGAAGATCTGCAGCGGGATCACGGTCAGCAGCGGCGCGAAGAGCGTGCGGGTCGCCGGGACGCGCAGGACCACGTCCGAGTACGGCAGCACGTCCTCGTCGCCCTCCTCCGCGATCACCAGGGTGCGGGCGCCGCGGGCGCGCACCTCCTGGATGTTCGAGACGACCTTCGAGTGCAGGGAGTCGCGGCCGCGCGGGGACGGCACGATGACGAAGACCGGCTGCCCCTCGTCGACCAGGGCGATCGGCCCGTGCTTGAGCTCGCCGGCGGCGAAGCCCTCCGCGTGGATGTAGGCGATCTCCTTGAGCTTGAGCGCCCCCTCGAGCGCCGTCGGGTAGCCGACGTGGCGGCCCAGGAACAGCACGCTCGTGGTGTTCTTCATCGACTGCGCGAGCTCCTCGACGGCGCCCGCGCCGTCGAGCACCGTCTGCACGTGCGCGGGGAGCTGCTCGAGGTCCTCCATGAGGGCCGCGATCTCGTCGGGGAAGAGGTTCCCGCGCACCTGGGCGAGGTACAGGCCCAGGAGGTAGCAGGCGGTGATCTGGCCGAGGTACGCCTTCGTCGAGGCGACCGCGATCTCGGGGCCCACGTGGAGGTACAGGGCGGCGTCGGCCTCGCGCGGGATCGTCGAGCCGTAGGTGTTGCAGATCGCGACGACCTTCGCGCCCTGCTCCTGCGCGTGGCGCATGGCCATGAGGGTGTCCATGGTCTCGCCGGACTGGGAGATCGCGACGACGAGGGTCTTCTCCGTGACGATCGGGTCGCGGTAGCGGAACTCGTGCGCGAGCTCGACCTCGGTGGGGATGCGGCACCAGTGCTCGATCGCGTACTTCGCGACGTTGCCGGCGTTCGCGGCGGTGCCGCACGCGACGACGATGATCTTGTCGATGCTGCGCAGCACCGACTCGTCGATGCTCATCTCGTCGAGGTGGAGGGCGCCGCTCTCGATGCGGCCGCGGAGGGTGTCCGCGACGGCGGTCGCCTGCTCGTGGATCTCCTTGGCCATGAAGGAGTCGTAGCCGCCCTTCTGCGCGGCGGCGACGTCCCAGGCGATCGTGTACTGCTTCTTCTCGGTGACCTCGGTGCCCTCGAAGTCGGTGACGGCGACGTCGTCGGCGGTGACGGTGACGACCTGGTCCTGACCGATCTCGAGCGCCTCGCGGGTGTTGTCCACGAAGGCGGCGACGTCGGAGCCGAGGTAGTTCTCGCCCTCGCCGAGGCCCACGACGAGCGGGGAGTTGCGGCGGGCGGCGACGACGCGGTCCGGCTGGTCGCGGTGGATGGCGAGGAGGGTGAAGGCGCCCTCGAGCTGGACCGCGGCGGCGCGCAGGGCGAGGGTGAGGTCGCCGGTGCGCTGCATCTCGCGGGCCACGAGGTGCGCGGCTGCCTCGGAGTCGGTCTCGGAGCGGAAGGTGTAGCCGTCGGCCTCGAGGGAGGCGCGGAGGGCGGCGAAGTTCTCGATGATGCCGTTGTGGACGAGGGCGAGCTCGTCGTCCTTGCCGCCCAGGTGGGGGTGGGCGTTCTCGTCGGTCGGCGCGCCGTGGGTGGCCCAGCGGGTGTGGCCGATCGCGACCGCGGAGGTCGGGACGTCCTGTCCCTCGAGCACCCCCCGGAGGTTCTTCAGCTTGCCCTTGGCCTTCGCGACGCGCACCTCGGAGCCGTCGAGGACGGCGACGCCCGCGGAGTCGTATCCGCGGTACTCGAGACGGGCGAGGCCCTGGAGGGCCACGTCGACGGGACGGGAGGAGGGGGAGGCGGGGCGCTGGCCCACGTAACCGACGATTCCACACATGGGGACGAACGTAGCGCCCCGGGAGGCCCCGCGCCGCACCAGATCGCCGCAGGTCACGAGTGTTCGCTCACGCTTCACCCTCCTCGTGACCGGTCGTGACGGGCGGTGCGCACGCCCGTGCACGATCGCGCAGGGGTGCGTCGTGGGTCTCACCGGCGCGGGAGTGACGGGGGCACGGGCGGGCGGCTGGAAGAATCGCCCCATGAGACCCGCTGCCGCGTCGAGTGCCGTCACCCCCTTCCTCGAGATCCCCCGCGAGGACTGGGCGAGGCTCTCCCGGCAGACCCCGCTCCCCCTGGACGCGCGGGACGTCGACAAGCTCCGCGGCCTCGGCGACATGATCGACCTGAGCGAGGTCGACGCCGTGTACCGGCCGATCTCCCGCCTGCTGAACATCCAGGTCGCCCAGGCGCAGCGCCTGCGCCGCTCGCGCGGGGACTTCCTCGGCGAGCAGCAGGTGCGCACCCCGTACATCATCGGCGTCGCCGGCTCCGTCGCGGTCGGCAAGTCGACGACGGCCCGCCTGCTGCGCGAGCTCATGGCCCGCTGGCCGGACACCCCCCGCGTGCAGCTCGTGACGACCGACGGCTTCCTGCTCCCCAACGCGGAGCTCGAGTCCCGCGGGATCATGCACCGCAAGGGCTTCCCCGAGAGCTACGACCGGCGCCGGCTGCTGCGCTTCGTCGCGGACGTCAAGGCCGGGGTCGAGCGCGTCGAGGCGCCCGTGTACTCGCACCTCGTCTATGACATCGTGCCCGACGAGCGCGTCGTCGTGGAGAGCCCCGACGTGCTCATCCTCGAGGGCCTGAACGTGCTCCAGCCCGCGCGGCCGCGGCGCGACGGCCGGCTCGGCATGGCCGTCTCCGACTTCTTCGACTACTCCGTCTACGTCGACGCCCGCGGCGAGGACGTCCAGCGCTGGTACGTGGACCGCTTCCTCGCCCTGCGCCGCACCGCCTTCTCCGACCCGCGCTCGTACTTCCGCCGCTACGCGGAGCTCACGGACGAGGAGGCGGTCGAGACGGCGCTGCGGATCTGGCACACGATCAACGGGCCGAACCTCTCCGAGAACGTGCTGCCCACCCGCGGCCGCGCCGACCTCGTGCTGCGCAAGGACGCCCGGCACCGCGTGCAGAACGTGCTCCTGCGCAAGGTCTGAACCCGCCCCCGCGCCCGCCCACGCCCACGCACCCACGCACCCACGCACCTGCGCGCCCGCGCGCCCGCGCAGAACGGGGATGGTCCGATTCTGTTCCAGATCCACCATTGATCTGGCCCAGAATCGGACCATCGGCAATTGCGCGCGAGCGCCGGGCTCGCGGGAACGCCGAACTACAGGGAGCGCTGGGCTCGCGGAAGCGCCAGGCTCGAGGGAAAGCCCGGCCCCGGTTCAGTCGAAGGCCGGGTCCTGCTCGAGCCGCTCTGCCAGCAGCCGCTCCGCAGGGCCCAGCGAGCTCAGGGCGAGCGGCTCGTCGACGCCGGGGACCATCCCACCGCCCCACCAGCGGACGGTGCCGGGCCACCAGATGACGGTCCCGTGCGCGGCATACGGGTGGGAGGCATCGTGCACCTCTCCCCAGCGGGCCCTGATCCCGTCGTCCTCCTCGCGACGCAGCGGAGGACGCTCGAGCAGGCGCAGCAGCGCTCCGCCGCGCCGGGCGTGCCAGGAGGGCTGGGCGAGATCCGCGGGCGCGCCGTCGTCCAGGATCCCGGGGAGCAGCAGCACCTCGGCGTCCTCGGCGAGCGGCGCAGGTTCGCTCTCGATCGACCGGCTCAGCAGCTCGGCGAGACCGCCGATGATCGCCCCCTCCGGGCCCGGTGGCGGGTCGAGGTGCCACTGCGCGGGCGCGGACGGCGCCAGGGCCGCGTGGGCGAGGGGCAGGTCCTCGTCGTCGAGGTCCCTGCGCTCGAACCAGACGTCGAGCTCCGACGTCGTCGAGTCCTGCCCGAGCAGCACGGACGGCACCCGGGCATCCGAGGACGGGGGATCGTCGGGCCAGGTGCGCAGGGAGCGGCCGTCGTCGGCGATCCGATATCGCAGACGAAGGGCGACCTCCCCACCGACCTCGAGCGCGAGCATCGCCGCGCCGGGCCGCAAGGGTGTGGATCCGGCCACGGGGAGCACAGGCCACGGCTGCCACCACGTGCTCACCGCGACGGCGCGCGGCGTCCGCTCCGTCATCCCCGTGACCTTCAGATCAGCCGCGCCGGCGGTGCCCCGCGCTCAGAGCGCGAGGCGCTCCTGGACGACGGCGGCGAGGCGCTCGGCGACGGCGGTCGCGGTCTCGTCCGTGGGGGCCTCGACCATGACGCGGACGACGGGCTCGGTGCCGGAGGGGCGCAGCAGCACGCGGCCGCTCTCGCCGAGCTCCGCCTCCGCCGCGGCGACCGCGTCGCGCACCTCGTGGTCGATCGTCGCGCGGGCCTTGTCGACGCCCTTGACGTTGATGAGCGCCTGCGGGAGGCGGGACATGACGTCCGCGAGCTCGCGGGCGGAGGTGCCGGTCGCGGCGATGCGCTGCAGCAGGTGCAGGGCGGTGAGCTCGCCGTCGCCGGTGGTGGCGTGCTCGGCGAGGATCACGTGACCGGACTGCTCGCCGCCCACGGAGTACCCGCCGAGGTTCATCTCCTCGAGCACGTAGCGGTCGCCCACGCCGGTCTGGGCGAGGGTGATGCCGTGCTCCTTCATGGCGAGCTTGAGGCCGAGGTTGCTCATGACGGTGACGACGAGGGTGTCGTCGTGGAGCTTGCCGCGCTCCTTGAGGTCCAGGGCGAGGATCGCCATGATCTGGTCGCCGTCGACCGGCTCGCCGTCCGCCGCGACCGCGAGGCAGCGGTCCGCGTCGCCGTCGAAGGCCACGCCGAGGTCCGCGCCGTGCTCGAGCACCGCGGCCTGCAGCGGGCCGAGGTGCGTGGAGCCCACGCCGTCGTTGATGAGGCCGCCGTCGGAGCGGTCTCCGATCACGTGGACGGTCGCGCCGGTGCGGCGCAGCGCCTCCGGCCCGGAGACCGAGGCCGCGCCGTTCGCGCAGTCGGCGACGACGGTGAGGCCCGTGAGCGGGCGGTCGAGGGTCGCGACGAGATGCTCGACGTACTGCTCGACGGCGTTCTCGTAGGGGCGGATGGTGCCGACGGCGGTGCCCTGCGGGCGCTCCCACTCCTCGCCGAGCCGCGCCTCGATCGCGTCCTCGACCTCGTCGGGCAGCTTCACGCCGCCGCGGGCGAAGAACTTGATGCCGTTGTCCGGGGCCGGGTTGTGGGAGGCGGAGATCATGACGCCGAGGTCCGCACCGGTGGACTGCACGAGGAAGGCGAGGCCCGGGGTCGCGATGATGCCCGCGTCGAGCACGTCGACCCCGGCGGAGGCGAGGCCCGCGCTCACCGCGGCGGCGAGGAAGTCGCCCGAGGGGCGGGTGTCCCGGCCGACGATCGCGACGGGCTTCTTCCCGTCCGCCTCGAAGGCGCCGAAGGTCCCCAGCACGTGGGCGGCGCCCACCGACAGCTCGACCGCGAGCTCCGCGGTGATGTCGTCGTTCGCGCGTCCGCGCACGCCGTCGGTGCCGAAGAGTCGAGCCATGAGGAGGGTCCTTCCGAGATGCGGGGCCCTGCGCGGCCTGCGCGGGCGGAACGGCACCGACTGTAGCGCCCGGGGCTCCCCCGGCGCCCCGGGCGCGCCCCGCGTGGTCGTGCTCACGCCGCCCCCGTCGGCCCACCGTGGGCCCTCCCTCGGATGCGCCGTGAGGGCTCCGCGCTCGATACGCTGTCCCCTATGCCTTCGTCGGCCTCCTCCGCCTCCACCCCGCCCTCCGCCGCCGCGCCGCTGCCGCACGTGCCGCCGCTCGCGATCAGCCAGGCGGTGGGCGACGCCGCCGCCGGCCGCGGCCTCGAGTACTCGCGCCAGAAGCGGGTGATCTCCCTGGACTGGGACCGCGCCGCGGGCCGCGCCGAGGCGGAGGTCGAGGGGATGAGCGACCGCTACCGGGTCGTCGTCGAGCTGCGTGAGTACGAGGAGGACGCCGTCTCCCGCCGCTTCTGGCGCCCCACGGCGGGCGGCATCTGGCGGCCCACCGGCTCCCGCTGCACGTGCCCCGTCTCCCGCGACTGCAAGCACGTCGCGGCGACCCTGTACGCGCTCGACGCCCGCGCCGAGGAGCAGGACCGCGAGCACCCGCCCTCGGAGTGGCGCTCCGTGCTGCGCCCCCTGCTCGGCGAGGAGGCCGCCGAGGAGACGACGCCCCAGCCGCTCGCCCTGCGCTTCGACCTCGCGGCCGCGCCGCTGCAGGGCCGCGGCGCGCGGATCGGCCGGGAGGACGTCACCGAGGAGCACCTCGCGGCCGGCTCGCCGCTGTCGCTCAGCATGCGCCCGCTGATCATGGGCCGGAAGGGCACCTGGATCAAGGGCGGCATCTCCTGGCGCACCTTCGAGTACCGCGTCCACTCGACCGCCTACGACCCCGCCCATGCGGAGGCCCTCACCCGGATCTTCGCCGCGGCCTCCGCCGAGCGCTCCTACGCGGTGGGCGCGATCGAGCAGCTGTGGATCAACCAGATCGGCTCGCCGCTGCTGTGGCAGGCCCTCGCCCACGCGCGCGACGTCGGCGTCGCCTTCCTCCCCGGCAGCGCGCTCACGGGTCTCTCGCTCGCGGGCTCCGCCGCGGTCACGGTGGACCTGCGCAGCACCGGCGAGGGCGCGCCGCTCGTCGTCCGGCCGCTCGTGACGATCGACGACGTGCCCGCCCCGCACGCCCGCCCGCTCGGCAGCGCCGGCATCATCGACCTGGACCCGGAGCGCGCCGAGCCCGCACCGAAGGGCGACGGCCTGCGCCTCCCGGCCCGGATCGCCCCCGCCGGCAGCCCGATCCCCACCGCCCTGCAGCGCCTCTTCCAGCGCACCGCGCCGCTCGAGGTCCCGCCCGCCGAGCGCGAGGAGTTCCTCGAGGTCGCCTACCCGCACCTGCGGGCCACGACGGCCGTGACCAGCTCCGACGGCAGCGTCGAGATGCCCGCGGTGCGCCCTGCGACGCTGCGCCTCGCCGCCGCCTACGCCGAGGGCGACCGCCTGGACCTCACCTGGTCCTGGCAGTACCACGACCCCTCGCGCACCCTCCCCATCGACCGCCGCCAGGGCGTGCGCCGCGACGTGGAGCACGAGGACGCGGTGCTCGAGGCGGCCCGCTCCCTGTGGGCGCAGGCCGGCCGCGACGCGACCGAGCACCTCTCCGGGCCGGACACGGCCGCCTTCACCGAGCACGTCCTCGACGCGCTCGGCACCCTCGACCACGTCGAGGCGCGGATCGTCGGCACCCGCCACGCCTACCGCGAGCTCGACGGCTCCCCGCAGGTGCGCGTGAACCAGTGGCCCACC
The DNA here is from genome assembly GCF_024860185.1 of Brachybacterium sp. NBEC-018. Classification (NCBI taxonomy): domain Bacteria; kingdom Bacillati; phylum Actinomycetota; class Actinomycetes; order Micrococcales; family Dermabacteraceae; genus Brachybacterium; species Brachybacterium sp. NBEC-018. The sequence continues at coordinate 1,769,429 of NZ_CP100650.1, read as the reverse complement.
CCCGGCAAGAACGACTGGTTCGACCTGGGCTTCGAGATCACGGTCGACGGCCGCACGATCCCCTTCCCCACCCTGTTCACGGCCCTCGCGACCGGCCAGGGCCGGCTCATGCTCCCGGACCGCACCTACTTCTCCCTCGACAACCCCGTCTTCGACCGGCTCCGCGAGCTGATCGGCGAGGGCGAGGCGCTCGCGGAGTGGAACCCCCACCAGCAGCAGATCAGCCGCTACCAGGTGGACATGTGGGAGGACATCACCGCGATCGCCGAGGAGGCCCGGGCGAGCGCCGAGTGGGAGCGCAGCGTGGGCGCCCTCGCCCGCCTCACGGAGATCACCGCCCCGCCCCTGCCCGCCGCCCTCACGGCGACCCTGCGTCCCTACCAGGAGGAGGGCTTCGCGTGGCTCGCCTTCCTGCTCGAGCACGGCCTGGGCGGCGTGCTCGCCGACGACATGGGCCTCGGCAAGACGGTCCAGACCCTCGCCCTGCTCGCCCACGCCCGGGCGAAGGATCCCACCGCCCCGCCCTTCCTCGTCGTCGCGCCGTCCTCCGTGCTCGGCGTGTGGCGCGCGGAGGCGGAGCGCTTCACGCCCTCGCTCAAGGTCGTCGTCGTGGACCGCACGGCCCGCGCCCGCGGCACCGACGTCTCCCGCGAGATCCTCGGCGCGGACCTCGTCGTCACCAGCTACACCGTGCTGCGGATCGACGCCGAGGAGTTCACGGCGCTGGAGTACCAGGCGCTCGTGCTCGACGAGGCGCAGTTCGTGAAGAACCGCCGCTCCCGCTCCCACCAGGTCGCCGCGGAGATCCGTGCCTCCTTCCGGCTCGCGATCACCGGCACGCCGATGGAGAACACCCTCGAGGACCTCTGGTCGATCCTCGCGCTCGCCACCCCGGGCCTGTTCCCCTCCGCGATCGCGTTCCGCCAGCGCTACACCGCGCCGATCGAGTCCGGGGAGCACCCGGAGCGGATGGCGGAGCTGCGCTCCCGCGTGCGGCCCTTCCTGCTGCGCCGCACCAAGGAGCTCGTCGCGAAGGACCTCCCGCCCAAGCACGAGCAGGTGCTCACGGTGACGCTCTCCGAGCAGCACCGCGCCCTGTACGACTCGATCCTGCAGCGGGAGCGCAAGAAGGTCCTCGGCCTCATCGAGGAGGACCTCGACCGCAACCGCTTCATCGTCTTCCGCTCCCTCACCCTGCTGCGGATGATGGCGCTGGACCCCTCGATCGTCGACGCGGAGGCGCACGGCGACGTCGCCAGCTCGAAGCTCGAGGCGCTGTTCGACCGCCTCGACGAGGTGGTCGACGGACACCGGGTGCTGCTGTTCAGCCAGTTCACCTCGCACCTGCGGCACGTGGCCGACGAGCTCGACATGCGCGGCATCCGCTACGCCTACCTCGACGGCTCCACGAAGGACCGCGACGCCGTGGTCACCTCGTTCCGCGAGGGGGACGCGCCGGTCTTCCTCATCTCGCTCAAGGCGGGCGGCTTCGGCCTGACCCTCACGGAGGCGGACTACGTGTTCCTGCTGGACCCGTGGTGGAACCCGGCCGCGGAGAACCAGGCCGTGGACCGAGCCCACCGCATCGGCCAGGACCGCACCGTCATGGTGTACCGCATGGTCGCGGAGGACACGATCGAGGAGAAGGTGCTCGCCCTGCAGCAGCGCAAGGCGGAGCTCTTCGAGGCGCTCACCGAGGGCGGCGGCGCCTTCGCCCGCGGCATCAGCGCGGAGGACATCCGCGAGCTGCTCGCCTGATCCGGGGCGACCGCGCTCAGGCCTCCGAGGAGACCCAGTCGTAGGGCAGGAACTTCCCGTCGATCGTGAGCACGACCCGGTCGCCGCCGGCGTGCTCGCCCCGGCGCAGGTCGATCGAGCAGTTGATGGCGCTCATGATCCCGTCGCCGAACTCCTCGTGGATCAGCGCCTTCAGCGCCGGGCCGTACACCTGGATCAGCTCCTGGAACCGGTAGATCGTCGGATCGCTGAGCGCCTCGTGGTCGGCGGTGCGGGTGGGCTGACGGGTGAGGGCGGCGACGAGGGCCGGCTCCAGGTCCAGGACCTCCCGCAGCACCTCGGCCTCCGGCGACGGCACGGGGTGCGCGCCGAGCACGGCCGCGGTGAGCCAGACGACCGGCCGTCCCGTGCGCTCGGCGAGCGCGGCCCAGGTGATCCCCCGCTCGCGGCGCCGCTCGTCGATCAGCTCCCCCGCCCGGCTCTTGCCGACGGGCTCCGGTGCTGCGGTGCTGGGCGTCCCCGAGGTGGTCATCGGTGGTTCCTCTCGTCTCCGACACGGATCGAGCGGCCAGGATGCTCGCCGCCGTCGGCGCCGGGGACTGCGGTCCGCCCACCGTGCACGGAGGTCTCGGTCCGGTCTCACCCCGAGGCCGACGGCGCCCCGCGCGGACCCGGGGACGCGGAAGGGCCCCGCCACCCGGAGGTGGCGGGGCCCTTCGCAGCAGAGCGCTCGAGCGCTCGAGGCGGTGATCCGGGGATCAGCGCTTCGAGAACTGCGAGGCCTTGCGGGCCTTCTTGAGGCCGGCCTTCTTGCGCTCGATGACGCGCGCGTCGCGCGTCAGGAAGCCGGCCTTCTTCAGGGTCGCGCGGTTGGCGTCCTGATCGATCTCGTTGAGCGCGCGGGAGACGCCGAGGCGCAGCGCACCGGCCTGGCCCGAGGGGCCACCGCCGGAGATGCGGGCGACGACGTCGAAGCGGCCCTGCAGATCGAGCACCTTGAAGGGGTCGTTGACCTCCTGCTGGTGCACCTTGTTCGGGAAGTAGTCCTCGAGCGTGCGGCCGTTGACGGTCCACTGGCCGGAGCCGGGGATCAGACGGACGCGGGCGATGGCCTCCTTGCGGCGGCCGGTGCCGTACCCGGGCGCGATGGCCGACTGGCCGGAGCCGACGGCCTCCTCGCCGGTGGACTCGGTGGTGAAGGTCGAGGGAGCCGACTCGTCAGTGACGGTCTCGAGGTCCTCGTGGGTGGTCTCGGTCACGGTTCTCCTAGATGTTTTCCGTGCAGTGAGCGGCAGCGGCGGGGGCCGCTTACTGCGCCACCTGGTCGATGGTGAAGGGGACGGGCTGCTGGGCCGCGTGCGGGTGCTCGCCGCCTGCGTAGACCTTCAGCTTCTTGAGCTGCTGGTCGGCCAGCTTGTTCTTGGGGAGCATGCCCTTGATGGCCTTCTCCACCGCGCGCTCCGGATGCGTCTCGAGGAGCTCGGAGTAGGGGGTGCTCCGGAGGCCGCCCGGGTAGCCGGAGTGGCGGTAGGCCAGCTTGGCCTCACGCTTGTTCCCGGTCAGGGCGACCTTCTCGGCGTTGATGATGATCACGAAGTCGCCTGCATCCACGTGGGGTGCGAAGACCGGCTTGTGCTTGCCCCGCAGCAGCTGAGCAGCCTGGGAAGCGAGCCGGCCGAGGACGACATCCGTTGCGTCGATGACGTACCAGGAACGCTCGACATCGTCGGGCTTCGGGGTGAACGTACGCACTCGTGCCTTCTTCTCTCGTCGGAGTGCCCGTCGAGCTCGTTGCTCGCGGGGCACGTTTCGATGGACCGTGGACACGCTTCCTTCGAAAAAAGCATGGCCTTCTCGTCGTGCCCGTCCCGTTCCGCCCACGATGCGGCGACGGTCCTGGATGCGGGTGAGACCCCTCCTCGCGCCGGAAACCAGGTTTCGGCAGCGGAGCAGAGCGCACATCAAGGCACGACGACGCCTCAGGATAGTCGCGGGCGAGCAGGGGGGTCAACGCGGGGAGCGCCCCTCGGGGAGTGGCTTCGCCCACGTCCGCCGCGCCCGGGGCTCAGCCCCGGAGGGTCCGCGCCCGTCGCGCCTGCTCGGCGAGGCCGTCGTCCGGCGGGTACTCGATGTCCTCGAGGGTGAGCCCCTGGGGCGGGCACAGGCTCGCGGCGCCCGCCTCGCCGCGCCGGCCGGCCTCGCGGGTGCGGGCGGCGAGCACCGCCGCGGGCCAGTCCTCCCCCTGGCGGCCCTCCCCCACGGGCAGCAGGGTCCCCACGAGCGAGCGGACCATGTGGTGGCAGAAGGCGTCGGCCCGCACGGTCGCGACGACGAGCCCGGCATCGGCGCTCCCGGGCGCCGGGCGCTCCCAGCGCAGCAGCTCGAGGGTGCGGGTGGTGCTCGCCCCCTCGCGGGGCCGGCAGAAGGAGAGGAAGTCGTGCTCGCCGAGCAGCACCTCGCTCGCCCGGTCCATCGCGTCCACGTCGAGGGGCCGACGGTGGCGCAGCACGTCCCGGCGCAGCGGGTCGTGCACGGACGGGGAGTCGGAGATCCGGTAGCGGTAGGTGCGGCGCAGCGCACCGAAGCGGGCGTCGAACGCGTCCGGGACGACCCGTGCGGAGTGGACGACGACGTCCGAGGGCAGGACGCCCGCGAGCCGGGTCACGAGGGCCTCGGCGGGGTCCCGGTCGGAGCGGCCCGGCAGGACCGCGAGGGTCTGCACACCAAGGTCGAGGTGGCACACCTGCCCGCGGGCGTGGACACCGGTGTCGGTGCGGCCGGCGACGGTGACGGAGACCGGGGTGCGGGTCACCTGGGCGAGCGCGGCCTCGAGCTCCCCCTGCACGGTGCGCAGCCCCGGCTGCACGGCCCAGCCGTGGAAGGCGGTGCCGTCGTAGGAGAGGTCGAGCCGCAGGCGGCGGGTGGGGTCGGGCTCCGGCATACGGGCGATCGTAGCCGCGAGCGGGCCGCCCTCCTCGTGCACGCCCGGAGCCGCACCCTCCGCAGTGCGGGCACCTCCGCGGGAGGTGGACAGCCGTCGGTACCCTGGCCCGCGTGAAGATCCTCGTCATCGGCTCCGGTGGTCGCGAGCACGCGATCGTGCGCCGCCTCGCCGCCGATTCCCCCGCCCCCGAGCTCCACGCCGCCCCCGGCAACCCCGGGATCGCCGCGCTCGCGACCTGCCACGACGTCTCCGTCGACGACCTCGACGGCCAGGTGGCGCTCGCGCAGGAGCTCTCCCCCGACCTCGTCGTCGTCGGCCCCGAGGCCCCGCTGGTCGCGGGCGCCGCCGACAGGCTCCGCGCCGCGGGCCTGACGGTCTTCGGCCCCTCCCAGGAGGCCGCACGGCTCGAGGGCTCCAAGACCTGGGCGAAGGAGATCATGGACGCCGCGCGCGTCCCCACCGCCATGGCGGTCACCGCCACCACGGGGGACGAGGTGCTCCCCGCGCTGGACCGGGTGAACCCGCTGCGGGACGTGCCCTTCGTCGTGAAGGCCGACGGCCTCGCCGCCGGCAAGGGCGTCGTCGTCACCCCGGACATCGAGCACGCGATCGCCCACGGCCGCGCCGTCATCGGCGCAGGCGGCTCCGTCGTCGTCGAGGAGTACCTCGACGGCCCCGAGGTCTCCCTGTTCTGCGTGAGCGACGGCACCCGCGTCGTCCCGCTCGCCCCCGCCCAGGACTTCAAGCGCGCGCTCGATGGCGACGAGGGCCCCAACACCGGCGGCATGGGCGCCTACTCCCCGCTGCCCTGGGCCCCCGCCGGCCTCGTCGAGGAGATCGTCGAGAAGGTCGCCCAGCCCACGATCGACGAGCTCGCCGCCCGCGGCATCCCCTTCGTGGGCGTGCTCTACTGCGGCCTCGCGCTCACCGCCCGCGGCGTGCGCGTGGTCGAGTTCAACGCCCGCTTCGGCGACCCGGAGACGCAGGTGGTCCTCGAGCGGCTCACCTCGCCGCTCGGCCCGCTGCTGCTCGCCGCCGCCCAGGGCGACCTCACGACCGCCGGCGAGCTCACCTGGAGCGACGACGCCGCGGTGACCGTGGTGATCGCCTCCGCCGGCTACCCGCGCAGGAACCGCACCGGTGACGTCATCACCGGGATCGAGCAGGCCGAGGCCACCGGGGCGCACGTGATCCACTCCGGTACCGCCCTCGACGCCGACGGGGACCTCGTGAGCGCCGGCGGCCGGGTGCTGTGCGTCGTGGGCCGCGGCCGGAACCTCTCCGCCGCCCGCGCCGCCGCCCTCGCCGGGGTCGACGCGATCGACCTCGAGGGCTCCCACCACCGCACCGACATCGCCGCCGAGGCCGCCGGGTCCGAGTCCCGGAGCGGGGGCCGGGCATGAGCGCCGCGCTGATCGAGGCCCCCGCGCTCGAGGGCTGGGACCACGCCGTCACCGGCAAGGTGCGCGAGCTGTACGTGCCCGCCGGGGAGGACGTGAGCACCGCCCAGGAGGTGCTCGTCCTCGCCACGGACCGCATCAGCGCCTACGACCACTCCCTGCAGCCGGGGATCCCGGACAAGGGCCGTCTGCTCACCGGGATCAGCCTGTTCTGGTTCGAGCAGCTCGCCGATCTCCTCCCCCACCACGTGCTCTCCGCGACGGACGTCCCGGAGCAGGTCGCCGGGCGCGCGCTGCGCTGCCGGGGCCTGGACATGGTGCCGCTGGAGTGCATCGCCCGCGGCTATCTCACGGGCTCCGGCCTCGCCGACTACCGTGCGGGCGGCTCCGTGGGCGGGCACGTGCTGCCCGCGGGCCTGCGCGAGGCCTCCCGCCTGGACCCGGCGATCTTCACGCCGTCGACGAAGGCGGGCCCCGGTGAGCACGACGAGAACATCACCGTCGCGGAGGCGGGCGACCGCCTCGGCGAGGAGCTCGTCGCGGAGCTCGGCAGCCTGACCCTCGCGGTCTACGAGCGGGCCCGCTCGCTCGCCGCGGAGCGCGGCATCCTGCTCGCGGACACGAAGCTCGAGTTCGGCCGTTCCCGCACCGACGGCGCCCTGACCCTCGGCGACGAGGTGCTCACCCCGGACTCCTCGCGGTTCTGGTCCGCGGAGTCCTACCGCGAGGGCGCCGCGCAGCCGAGCCTGGACAAGCAGTACGTGCGCGACTGGCTCACCTCCCGCGCCTCCGGCTGGCACAAGGGCTCCTCGACGCCGCCGCCGGAGCTCCCGGCGGAGGTCGTCGAGCAGACCCGCGCGCGCTACGTCGAGGCCTACGAGCGGCTCACCGGCACGAGCTTCTGAGCAGGGCGGGGCCCGCCCCGACCTGCGCTCAGAGCTCGACCTGACCGTCCACGCCCCAGTCGCGCACCTCGGTGCCGGCGGGGGCGAGGGCGGCGGACTGCCGCAGGAAGATCGGGCGGCCCAGCTCGCTCGCGACCGCCTCATGGACGGGCAGCGCGAGCACGGGACGCACCTCCCGGAGGAACTCGATCGTCTCGCTCATCTTCGACCAGGGGGCGACGACGGCGAAGGCGAGCACGTCGATGCCGTGGAACTCGGGGACCGGTTCGAGGGAGTCGCCCGTGATCCCCAGACGGGGCCCCTCACCGGCGCGGAGCACCAGGCCGCAGTTGCCCACGCGCGGGATGTCCGGGTGGATGATCGCGTGCCGGCCGCCCACCGCCTCGATCCGCAGCTCCGGCTCCCCGGCCGCGGCGGGGAACACGTGCGCGGCCCCCGCGGCGAGCGAGAGGGTGCGCCCCCGCGGCACGGCGGGCCCCTCCCCCATCGGCCCCGCGTCCTCCTGCTCGAGCAGCGTCGCGGTCTCCGGCTCCGCGACGACCACGGCCTCGGGGCTCGCGGCGAGCACCTCGGCGAGCAGCGCGCGGGAGACGTGGTCGGTGTGCTGGTGGGTGATCGCGACGACGTCGATCGCGGAGAGGACCTCGGGGCCGAGCGCGCGCACGGCCTCCGCGCTGAAGGCGCCCGGGTCCACGAGGACGCGGCGGCCCCCGAGCTCGACGAGCAGGCACGAGTGGACGAGATGGCGGATGCGCATGGCGGGACCTCCTGGCGGGGCGGGCGCTGACGCACAGCACGGTACGCCGCCAGCCCGGGACCCGCGGCAGGGCGGCGGATGCCCGGCGGCGGGCGCCCGGGCACCGCGGGCCCCGCAGTCGATACCATGGCCCTGCAGACGCTCGCGGCCGTGCCCTCCGGGGCCGCCACGGGCCCTCGCCCACCCAGCGCCGTCCCCCAGGAGAACGCCCATGCCACGCGTCGTGGTCCACGTCATGCCGAAGCCGGAGATCCTCGACCCGCAGGGGAAGGCCGTCGCCGCCGCCCTGCCCCGCCTCGGCTTCGAGGGGATCGCCTCCGTGCGCCAGGGCAAGCGGTTCGAGCTCGAGGTGGAGGGCGAGGTGACCGAGGAGGTCCTCGCGACCCTCCGCGAGGCCGCCTCGACGCTGCTGTCCAACCCGGTGATCGAGGACGTCGTCGCCCTCGAGGTCGAGGACGCCTGATGCGCATCGGCGTGGTGACCTTCCCGGGCACCCTCGACGACCGGGACGCCCTGCGGGCCGTGCGCCTCGCGGGCGGCGAGCCCGTCTCCCTGTGGCACGGCGACGACGACCTCCAGGCCGTCGACGCGGTCGTGCTGCCGGGCGGCTTCTCCTACGGCGACTACCTCCGCGCGGGCGCGATCAGCGGCTTCGCCCCGGTGATGGGCAAGCTCGTGGACGCCGCGAAGGGCGGGCTGCCCGTGCTCGGCATCTGCAACGGCTTCCAGATCCTCTGCGAGACCCACCTGCTGCCCGGCGCGATGATCAAGAACGCGCACCGCTCGTTCCTGTGCCGCGACCAGCCCCTGCGGATCGAGAACAACCGCACCGCGTGGACCACGGAGTACGCGGAGGGCCAGGTCATCCGCGTGCCGCTGAAGAACCAGGACGGCCAGTACGTGGCCGATGACCGCACCCTCGCGCAGCTCGAGGACGAGGGCCGCGTCGTGTTCCGCTACGTCGCGGGCGCGACCCACGGCCCGGCGGGCTTCGAGGCGAACCCCAACGGCTCGCGCCACGACATCGCCGGCATCACCAACGAGGCGGGCAACGTCGTGGGGCTCATGCCGCACCCCGAGCACGCCGTCGAGGCGGGCTTCGGCCCGGACCAGCCGGGCGAGGGCACCCGCACCGGGACCGACGGGCTGGGCCTGTTCACCTCGGTGCTGCGCAGCCTGGTGGCCTGACCGGCCGCACGGCTCCCGCCGCCGAGAGGCGCGCTCCGACCTCCGGGTCGGGGCGCGCCTCTCGCGTTCCCGGGCTGGTCGGCCCGGGGCCCGTCGGGCGACTCAGCGGCGGCGGGCGCTCAGCACCGTGAAGCGGCGGTCCCGGGCGCGCTCGCGCACCGCGCCGATCCGTCGCGCGAGCTCCGCGCGGTAGCGCAGGGAGGAGTTGTGGACGAGCCACAGCTCCCCGCCGGGGCGCAGCACCCTCGCGGCGGCGTCGAGCAGGTCCTGCACGAGCGTCGCGTCGACCGCGGTGCCGTCGTGGAAGGGCGGGTTCAGCACCACGAGATCCACGCCACCCACGCCGCCCGCCGCGGCGCCCGGCCCGTCCTCGTCCCCGAGGAGGTCGTCGAGCTCCGCCGCCGCCTCGGCCTCCTCGAGGGTGCGCTCGAGGGCGTCCTCCCAGAGGACGTCGACCCCGTCGCGGTCCAGGCCGTTCGCGGCGAGGGTCGCCCGGGTAGAGAGCACGGCGTCCGCGTCGTCGTCGCTGCCGCGCACCCGCGCCCCGGGCAGCGCCGCGGCGAGGTAGGCGGTGAGCAGGCCGTTGCCGCTGCCGAGGTCGATCGCGGAGCGGATCCCCTCCGTGCCCCGTCGGAGGTGCTCGTCGAGGGCATCCAGCAGGAGCAGGCTGCCGGCGTCCGCCGCGGCGCCGCCGAACACCCCGCCGTGCGCGCGCAGCGCGAGGGCGCGCCGCTCCCCGATCACGGCGACCTCGGCGCTGCCCTCCTGGGCCCGCGGCGCCGGGGCGTCCTCCCGGACGCCGCTCGCGATCAGCGCGCGGGACTTGCCGACCCCGCGGCCGCCCCGCACCTCGGTGAAGGCGCGGGCGAGCACCTCGTTCTGGCTGCGGGTCATGTGCTTGACGCGGCCGCCGGCGACGAGCGTGTGCTCCCGCCCGCCGTCCCCGGAGCGGGCGCCGGCGAGCGCGAGGGCGGTGTCCTCGAGGGCGCGGAGCGACTTGGGCAGGCGCGCGAGCACCGTCAGGCACCCCTCCCCCGCGGCGGCGGCCTCGGCGAGCGCGGCGGGCTCGGTCCCCTCCTCGCCGGCCGTGGCGAGGACCAGGCGGCCGCTCGCGAGCGCCTCGGCGAAGCGCGCGGCGAGCGCGGTGGTGAGGGCGCGGGAGGAGGCGCGGGTGATCACGCGGCCGTCCTCGTGCTCGGCCATGGTCGTGAGGGCGAAGGCGGTGAGCGCGCCGGTCGCGTCGTCCAGGACGAGGACGTCGCAGGGGCAGCCGATGCCCTCCTCCTCGGCGGCGGCGATGATCGCGCGGTCCGTCTGGTCGGGGGCGGGCGCCGGGTCGTGCGGCGTGCTGGTGGTCATGCGGGGTGCTCCTCGGGGTGGCCCACGCGGCCGCGGGTGCGCAGCCGTCCGTGGGGAAGGGCGGGGGCGGGCAGCGCCGCCGGGGTGTGCGGGGCGAAGGGGCCGAACTGCTCGGCGTCGGCGGCGAGGCCGGCGCGCTCGCGGGTCAGCGGGTCCACGGCGGCGCCGTCGGGCCCGTCCTCCTCGCCGATCTCGACCTGGTAGCGGGCGCGGAAGGCGACGATCTCCTCGTGGGTGCGGCCCACGAAGTTCCACCACATGAGGATCTCCTCGCCGAGCGGCTCCCCGCCGAGCAGCAGGACCCGCAGGTCCTCGCCCTCCTCGGCGGTGAGGGTGAGGGAGGAGGCGCCGTCGGGCAGGACGTGCAGCTCCCGCGGGGCCGCGGTCGTTGATCGCTCTCCCGCCTCGAGGCGGGCCGTGCCGCGGTCCACGAGCAGGCCGTGCTCGTGGGACGGGTCGAGGTCCATGCTCGCCCTCGTCCCGGCGGCGAGGTCGATCTGGGCGAGGAGGAGGGCGGTGTCGGTCGTGACGGGGCTCGCGTCGGCGAGCACGGCGCCGCCCGCGCGGAGGGTGAGGGCGCCGAGACCCACCCGCATCCGGGCGGGGCCGCCGGCCTGCTCCACGGGGGTGGTGACGAGGAACTCGCGCTCGCGGAAGCGGCGGGCGTCGGGCAGCGCGTACCAGAGCTGGACGCCGTGCAGCACGGTCGTGTCCGGGCTCGAGAACTCCGAGTGGGTGATGCCGGCGCCCGCGACCATGAGGTCCAGGTCGCCGGGGCGCACGAGGGCGTGGCTGCCGAGGGCGTCGCGGTGCACGATCGCGCCGTCGAACAGCCAGGAGACGGTCGCGAGCCCGGTGTGCGGATGGCGGGGCACGCGCATCCCGCCGGAGGCCTCGACGTCGTCGGGGCCGAAGTGGTCCACGAAGCACCAGGCGCCGATGAGGGAGGTCGCGCGCGCGGGGAGGGTGCGGTGCACGGTCATCGCGCGCGGGCCGCCCAGCGGGACCTCGCGCGGCGCGAGCAGCAGGAAGTCCTCGAACGCGCTCATGCCCGCGAGTCTACGGGCGCGTCTGCGTAGGCTGGCGGCATGACGACCCCCGCGGCCCCGTCCCCCGGCTCCTCCCGCTCCGCCGAGTCCGTGCTCGAGGACGCCGTGCGGCGCGGCGTGGTGCCGGGCGGCATCGTCGCCCGCGGCCGCGATCCGCGACCGGTGCCCGTCGGCGTCCACGGGATCCGCGGGGCCGACGGGGCCGACGGGGCCGACGGGGCCCCGTGGCGCGGCGACGAGATCGTGCGCATCCAGTCCATGTCCAAGGCGATCCTCGCGGTCGCCGCGCTGCGCCTCGTGGAGCGCGGCGCGCTGGGGCTGGACTCCCCGGTCGCGTCCTGGATGCCGGAGCTCGCGGCGCCGCGGGTGCTGCGCCGCCCCGACGCCCCGCTCTCGGACACGGTCGCGGCCGACGCTCCGCTCACCCTGCGCCACCTGCTCACCTGCACCTCGGGCTACGGCATGGCGCTCACGCCGTCCCCGCTCCAGGACGCGATGCGGGACGCCGGCCTCGAGGCGGGCGCGCTGCCCTGGCCGATGGACGCGGACGCCTTCGTCGGCGCCCTCGCCGCGCTGCCGCTCGTCGGCCGGCCCGGCGCGCGCTGGCGCTACCACCACTCCTTCTCCCTGCTCGGGGTGCTGATCTCCCGCGTGACCGGGACGAGCACCGGGGAGCACCTGCGCACGGACCTGCTCGACCCGCTCGGCATGGTCGACACCGCGCACCGCGTCCCCGCCGGGCAGGAGCACCGCCTGCCGCCCGCCCTCGGCGAGGAGGACGGCGCGCTCGTGGAGCGCGAGCCGGCCGGCGGCGGCCCGCTCACCGGCCCCGCCCCGCACGACGTGAGCCACGAGGAGCTCGTCTCGACCGCGGCGGACTACCTGCGCTTCCTCACCGCGCTCCGTGACGGCGCCCTGCTCACGCCCGCGCACCTCGCGCTCATGACCACCGACCAGGTGCCCGCCGCGGCGAAGGACCCCGACGGCTTCTTCCCCGGTTTCTGGGAGACGACCGGCTGGGGCATGGGGGTGTGCACGGTGACCGCCGGTGCGCACCGGGGACGCTGGGGCTGGTCCGGCGGCTACGGCACGGACTTCTTCGTGGACCCGGACGGCTCCGTGGGCCTGCTGCTCACCCAGCTCGAGATGGGCGAGCGGATCGGCCCGCTGCTCGAGGCGTTCCAGAAGAGCTGAGTCGAGCCGGTCGGGCGCCGCGCACCGGCTCGTCGTCCTCGACCATCCGCGGATGGGCCATGGGGCGATCTTGCCGCAGCCCGTAGGCTCCCGCCATGACGCTCCCCCTCCTGGTCGACTGCGACACCGGCATCGACGACGCGATCGCCCTGACCTACCTCGCCTGCCGGGAGGACGTGGAGGTGGCCGGGATCGTCTCGACCGGCGGCAACGTGCCCGTGGAGGCCGTGCACCGCAACAACCTCGTGCTCGCGGGCCTGCTGGGGCTCGAGGTTCCCGTCTCGCGTGGGGCGGGGGCCCCGCTCGTGGAGCCGCCCATGTACGCAGAGGACACCCACGGGCCGACGGGCCTCGGCCATGCGGTGCTGCCCGAGCCGGAGCGGGAGGAGGATCCCCGCGCGGGAGCGCAGCTGTGGGTGGACCTCGCCCGTGAGCGCCCCGGCGAGCTCGAGGGCCTCGTGCTGGGCCCGCACACGAACCTCGCCCTCGCGCTCGAGATCGAGCCGGAGCTGCCGCGGATGCTGCGGCGCCTGCACATCATGGGCGGGGCGATCCACCACCGCGGCAACACGGGTCCCACGAGCGAGTGGAACGTGGCCGTGGACCCGGAGGCCGCGCAGCGCGTGCTCGCCGCCTTCACGGAGGCCCCGCGGCGACCCGTGCTCGGCTCCCTCGAGGCGACCGAGGCGGTGCGCTTCGAGCCCGCGACCCTCGAGGCGGTCGAGGGGATCGCGAGCGGCACGGGACATCCGGTGGCGCGGATCATCGCGGACGCCCTGCGCTTCTACTTCGCCTTCCACGAGTCCGACGGCTACGGCTGGATGGCGCACGTGCACGACCCGATCGTCGCGATCCACGCCGTGACCGGCGACTTCGCCGCGACCTCCCCGCTCGCCGTGGACGTCGAGCTCACGGGGACGCTCACCCGCGGGCAGACCGTCGGCGACGTGCTGGGCCGCTGGGGCCGCGAGCCGAACGTCGACGTGCTGCGCGACGTGCGGGCGGAGGCCCTCGTGGAGCATCTGCTCTCGACGCTCCGCGAGGGCCTCTCCCGCGACTGATCCGGCCTCAGCCGAGCGGCGTCACCGCGACCTCGAAGCAGCGTCGGTCGGGCTTGCCGTCCCGCCCGGGCCGCCAGCCCACGCAGGTGGTCGAGCCGTCGGCCCGGTCCTCGTAGGAGACGAGCACCGTGCCGGGCAGCGTGACGGGGGCGTCGAACTCGACGTCCCAGCGCAGCGGCCGGGAGAGGTCCGGCCGGGCCTCGGTGAGCGCCCGCGCGGCCGTGTACATGCCGTGCGCGATCGCCCTGGGGAACCCGAAGGCGCGGGCGGTCAGGCCGCTCATGTGGATGGGGTTCGCGTCCCCGGAGACCGCGGCGTAGCGGCGGCCGGTGTCCGCGCCGAGGGACCAGCGGCCGGTGGGGCGCGGCGCGACGAACTCGCGGCGCCGCGAGGGGGAATCCGCACCCGTGGCCTCCGCGGCGGGGCTGTCGCCCTTGGCGAGGTAGGTGGAGACATCCGTCGCGATGATCGCGCCGCCCTGGTCCAGCACCGTCGCGACGGCCTCGAAGGTCCAGCCCTTGCGGTGCGGGCGCAGGTCCCGCACCCGGCACTCGACGTCGACCTTCTCCCCCACGCGCACGCTGCGGTGCTGGAGCAGCTGGTTGCGCAGGTGCACCACGCCCAGCAGCGGGAAGGGGAACTCGTCCCGCGCCATGAGCGCGAGCGAGACGGGGAAGGCGAGGATGTGCAGCACCGCGGGGTGGACGAGGTCCGTCGCGGCGCCGCCCAGCAGGTGGTCCACGTCCCGGGCCCGCTCCGCGTCGATCCGCACCCCGCGCACGCGGTAGGCGAGCGAGGGCAGCGCGGGCTCCCGGCGGCGGGAGCGGCGCGCGCGGGACGGCGTGAGCGCCGCCGCGTACACCGCGGGGAAGGACGGGACGTCCCGGAGGTCCTTGATCGTCTCGGCGCTCACGGGTCTCACCGCCCCACGATGTTCTGGCCGCACACGCGCAGCGTCTCGCCGTGGATGCCGCCGGCCTCGTCGGAGGCGAGGAAGGCGATCGCCTCGGCGACGTCCACGGGGAGCCCGCCCTGGCGCAGCGAGCTCACGCGGCGCGCGAGCTCGCGGTTCAGCGGGGGCATCCGGGCGGTCATCTCGGTCTCGATGAAGCCGGGCGCGACCGCGTTCGCCGTCCCGCCGAGCTCCCGGAGCCGCTCGGCGAGCGCGGCGACGAAGGCCATGACGCCGGCCTTCGAGGTCGCGTAGTTGGTCTGCCCGGCGTTGCCCGCGATGCCGCTCGTCGAGGCGAGGGAGACGACGCGCGGCCGCGGGCCGAGCGCGTCGCCGGCCGCGACCAGCGCCTCCATGAGCGTGATCTGGCTCGTGATGTTCACCGCGAGCACGCTGTCCCAGCGGTCCGGCGTCATGTTCGCGAACATCTTGTCGCGGGTGATGCCGGCGTTGAGGACCACGCCGTCGAGCACGAGTCCCCGCTCGCGCAGCTGGGCCACGAGCCGCTCGCCGGCGCCCGCGGAGGTCACGTCGAGCTGCACGGGCACGGCCCGCAGCTCGTTCGCGAGGCGCGCGAGCTCGGTGCCCGCGCCGGGCACGTCCAGGAGCACGAGACGGGCGCCGTCGGCGGCGAGGGTCCGCGCGATCGCCGCGCCGATGCCGCGCGCGGCGCCGGTGACGAGCACGGTGCGCTCCGCGAAGGGGCGCGAGCGGTCCGCCGGGGCGGTGCCCTCGGCGCCGTCCACGGTGAGGATCTGGCCGTCGACGTAGGCGCTGCGGGCGGAGAGCAGGAAGCGCAGGGCGCCCAGCACGCTCGGGGCGTCCAGGGGCACGCCGTCGACGACCTGCACGCCGTTCGCGGTGCCGCCGCCGCGCATCTCGTGGGCGAGGGAGCGCAGCCAGCCCTCGACGCCGCCGCGGGCGGCGTCCCGGGCGGGGTCCTCCCCCGTCGCGGGACGGGAGAGGGAGACGACGCGCGCGCCCGGGGCGAGGGAGCGCATGGCCCCGGCGAGCGGGAGCAGGATCTCGCCCAGCGCTGCGGGGGCGGCGACCTCGTCGAGGACCGCGACCACGGAGCCGACGGTGCGCAGCTCGTCGAAGCGGCGACGCACGTCGACGCCCTCGGCGAGCAGCAGGGAGGTGATGGCGTCGGCCCCGGAGGAGCGGCCGAGCACGACGACGGGGCCGAGCACGGGCTCGGGGCGGTCCTCGCGGCGCAGCAGGCGGGAGGGGCGCGGGAGCCCCAGCTGCTTGGCGATGGTCCTCCCCGGGGCGGAGCGGACGAAGCGGGTGTAGGCGTCGGTCATGGTGACCTCGGTTCTCCTTCCCGTCGCGCTCAGGCGACGGACTCGATGAGGGCCACGGTGCCCTGGCCGGCGGCCGCGCAGATCGACACGAGGCCGCGCTGCACGGTCCCGGTCTCGACGTGGCGGGCGTGGAGGTGCTTGGCGAGGCTCGCGACGATGCGGCCGCCGGTCGCGGCGAAGGGGTGCCCGGCGGCGAGCGAGGAGCCCAGCGGGTTGAGCTTCGTGCGGTCGATCGCGCCGAGCGCGCCGTCGCGGCCCAGGCGCTCGCGGCAGAACTCCTCGGACTCCCAGGCCTTGAGGGTCGCGAGCACGGTCGCCGCGAAGGCCTCGTGGATCTCGTAGACGTCGAGGTCCTGGAGGGTCAGGCCGTTCGCGTCGAGCAGCTCGGGGACGGCGTAGGCCGGGGCCATGAGGAGGCCCTCGTCGCCGTGCACGAAGTCGACCGCGGCGGAGCGGGCGTCGATCACGCGGGCGAGCGGGGTGAGGCCGCGCTCGGCGGCGAACTCGGCGCTGCCCAGCAGCACCGCGGAGGCGCCGTCGGTGAGCGGGGTCGAGTTGCCGGCGGTCATCGTGGGCTCGGCGACCTGGGGGCTCTTCACGCCGAAGACGGGCTTGAGGCCGGCGAGCTTCTCGAGGGTCGAGTCCGCGCGCAGGTTCTGGTCGCGGGAGAGGCCGCGGTAGCCGGTGACGAGGTCGTCGTGGAAGCCGGCGTCGTAGGAGGCGGCGAGGTGCTGGTGGGAGGCGAGGGCGAGCTCGTCCTGCGCCTCGCGGGTGATGCCCCACTGCGCGGCGGTGAGCGCCATGTGCTCGCCCATCGAGAGCCCGGTGCGGGGCTCGCCGTTGCGCGGGGGCACCGGGGCGAGGTCCGCGGGGCGGATCGCGGCGAGGGCCTTGAGGCGGTCGGCGGTGCTGCGGGCGGCGCTCGCGCGGTGGAGGATCCGGCGCAGGCGGGCGGAGACCTCGATGGGGGCGTCGGAGGTGGAGTCGACGCCCGCGGCGATCGCGGAGTCGATCTGGCCCAGGCGGATCCGGTTGGAGACGTGGACGACGGCCTCGAGGCCGGTCGCGCAGGCCTTGGAGAGGTCGATCGCGGGGGTGCGGGGGTCCAGCGGGGTGCCCAGCGCGCTCTCGCGGGTGAGGTTGAGGTCCCCGGCCAGCTTGAGCACGGCGCCGCCGGCGACCTCGCCGAGGCGCGCGCCCTGGAGGCCGTAGCGGGCGATGAGGCCGTCGAGCGCGGCGGTCAGCAGGTCCTGGTTCGAGATCCCGGCGTAGGGGCCGTTCGCGCGGGCGAAGGGGAGGCGGTTGCCGCCGAGGATCAGGGCGTCGCGGGGGCTGGAGTTCACGGTGCACCTCGTTGTGGTCGCGGGTCGGGGTCGGTCCGTCGTCCGGGACGGCCCTGCGGGTGGCGGGGCGTCCGGCGGTCGGTGGTCGGCGCCGGGGTCGGCAGAGGATCGTGGCGATCGATCGCCCGTGACCCTTTACATAGAACCGGCGGTACTTGATACCCTACGTACCGTGAATGCGACGACGCAAGCCCCCCTCGACGGCCGCTCGGCCCGCTGGGCCCAGCACCGCGAGCAGCGGCGGGCCGAGCTGCTCGACGTGGCCCGGCACCTCATCCACGACCGCGGCCCCGACGTGACGATGGAGGACATCGCCGCAGCCTCCGGGACCTCCAAGTCGATCGTCTACCGGTACTTCTCGGACAAGGCGCAGCTCCAGCAGGAGCTCGGCCGCTCCATCCTCGCCACGATGCACCGCCGCCTCCTCCAGGAGCTGGAGGACCTCGAGGCGGGCGGCGCGACCCCCGGCGCACCGGAGCGGATCCACGCCATGATCCGCGCCTACGTCGAGACCGCCGAGCGCTCCCCCGGCGTGTACCGCTTCATCATCCGACCCAGCGACGGGCTGAACCACTTCCTGGACAGCGTCTCCCGGCTCATCGCCACGTTCCTGCCCGACTCCGTGCCCGCCCCGCAGATGTGGGCTCACGGGGCGGTGGGCTTCGTCGAGGGATCGGTCGACGCCTGGATGACGCAGCAGGAGACCCACGCCTCCGACCCGACCACACCCGCGCCGCTCGACGCCGACGACGTCGTCACCCACCTCACCAGCTGGCTCATGAAGGGAATGCACCCGTGAACACCACCGACACGACCCCCGAGGCCGTCACCTCATCCACCGCGCACGCGAGCACCGCGACCCCCACCGGTCCGCTGCCCGTCCCGCCCGCCGGCGGTCCCCGCCTCGACGTCGAGGCCGTCTCCGCCGCGCTGCTGGGCAGCTGGGCGGAGGTGCGCCGCGAGGCCCGCGAGCGCGCCGCCCGGCCCGAGATGCACCGCCCCGTCGACGCGACCGTCGCCGAGCACCGCGAGCGGGTCTTCGGTCAGCTGCAGACCCTCGCCGACGAGGGCGTCGCCCGCCCGATGCTCCCCGAGTCCCTCGGCGGCCCCAACGACAACGGCGCCAACGTCGCCGCCTTCGAGGAGCTCGTCGTCGCGGACCCGTCCCTCCAGATCAAGTCCGGCGTGCAGTGGGGCCTGTTCACCTCCGCGATCCTCCAGCTCGGCACCGAGGAGCACCACCGCGCCTGGATCCCCGGCGCGATGAGCCTCGAGACCCCCGGCGCCTTCGCCATGACCGAGATCGGCCACGGCTCCGACGTCCAGTCCCTCGCGACCACCGCGACCTACGACCCCGAGACCGACGAGTGGGTCATCCACACGCCCTTCCGCGCCGCCTGGAAGGACTTCCTCGGCAACGCCGCCGTCCACGCGCGCGCCGCGACCGTCTTCGCGCGGCTCGTCACGCGCGGCGTCGACCACGGCGTCCACTGCTTCTACGTGCCCGTGCGCGACGCCGAGGGGAACCTCCTGCCCGGCGTCTCGAGCGAGGACGACGGCGAGAAGGGCGGCCTGAACGGCATCGACAACGGCCGCCTCGCCTTCGACCACGTCCGCGTGCCGCGCACGAACCTGCTGAACCGCTACGGCGACGTCGACGCGGACGGGGTCTACTCCTCCCCCATCGACTCCCCCGGGCGCCGCTTCTTCACGATGATCGGCACCCTCGTGCAGGGCCGCGTCTCCCTCGACGGCGCCTCCAACCGCGCGAGCCAGCTCGCCCTCACGATCGCGCTCACCTACGCCTCCCAGCGCCGGCAGTTCTCCGCCGCGGACCCGTCCCGCGAGACGGTCCTGCTGGACTACCAGGCGCACCTGCACCGCCTGCTGCCCAAGCTCGCCGCGACCTACGCGGGCGCCTTCGCGCACGAGCAGCTGCTGCAGGCCTTCGACGACGTCTTCTCCGGCCGCGGCGACACCCCCGAGGCCCGCGAGGACCTCGAGACCCTCGCCGCCGCGCTCAAGCCGACGTCGACCCGGCTCGCCCTGGACACGCTCCAGGAGTGCCGCGAGGCCTGCGGCGGCGCCGGCTTCATGGGTGAGAACCAGCTCGTGGGCCTGCACCAGGACCTCGACGTGTACGCGACCTTCGAGGGGGACAACACGATCCTCCTGCAGCTCGTCGCCAAGCGCCTGCTCGCGGACTACACCTCGGAGCTCAAGAGCGTGGACCGCGCGGGGATCGGCCGCTTCATCGCCCAGCGCGCGGAGACCCTCGCCCGCCGCCACACCCCCTGGACCGAGCTCGCCCAGGGCATCGGCGACCGCGGCAACCCGCGCCGCGCCTTCGACTCGATGCGCCAGGCGGACTTCCAGGAGGAGATGCTCGCCGGCCGCGCCCGGATCAAGGTCGAGGAGGTCGCGCTCGCGCTGCGGCCCGCGGGGAGGATGTCCCCCGAGGACGCCGTCGCGCACGTCAACAAGCACCAGGTCGAGATGCTCGACGCCGCCCGCGCCCATGCGGACCTCGTGCGCTGGCGCGCCTTCACCGACGGGATCGCGGCGATCGACAGCGAGGGCTCCCGCGCCGTGCTCACCGAGGTCCGCGACCTCTTCGGGCTCACCGTCATCGGGGACGATCTCGCCTGGTTCCTGCTCAACGGCCTCATCTCCACCCAGCGCGGCCGGCAGATCGCCGCGGACCAGCGCCGGCTGCTGTGGCGCCTGCGCCCGCACGTGCTCGACCTGGTCGCCGCCTTCGACGTGCGCCCCGGCCACGTCCGGGCCCCGATCGCGCTCGGCGGGGAGAAGGAGCGGCAGGACGAGGCCGCCGCGTACTTCCGTGCGCAGCGGGCCAGCGCGGACGCCCCCGTGAGCGAGAAGGTCCTGCGTGACCAGGAGCGACGCCGCCAGAAGGCGGCACGCGGGGCGGGCGGCTCCGCCCGCGGCGCCCGGCGCTGAGCGGCCCGGCCCCGGGAGCGGGCGTCGACGTAGGATGGGGCGGGCCGGTCACGACCGGCCCGCCCCCTCTGTCGCCGCCACGAAACGGACCCGACCGCGCATGACCGCCTCCGCCCCCACCCCGTCGGCCCCGCAGCCCGGCACCGAGATCGACACCGTCGAGGACGCCGCGGGCACCCCGGAGCAGGCCCAGCCCTTCGCCGAGCTCGGCCTCAAGGAGGACGAGTACGCCTCGATCCGCGAGATCCTGGGCCGCCGCCCCACCAACGCCGAGCTCGCCATGTACTCCGTCATGTGGTCCGAGCACTGCTCCTACAAGTCCTCCAAGATCCACCTCAAGACCTTCGGCGACCACATCACCGAGGCGATGCAGGAGCATCTGCTGGTGGGCATCGGCGAGAACGCCGGCGTCGTCGACATCGGCGACGGCTGGGCGGTGACCTTCAAGGTCGAGTCCCACAACCACCCCTCGTACGTCGAGCCCCACCAGGGCGCCGCGACCGGCGTGGGCGGCATCGTCCGCGACATCATCGCCATGGGCGCGCGCCCCGTCGCCGTCATGGACCAGCTGCGCTTCGGCGCGATCGACCACCCGGACACCGCGCGCGTGGTGCACGGCGTCGTCTCCGGCGTGGGCGGCTACGGCAACTCCCTGGGCCTGCCGAACATCGGCGGCGAGACCGTCTTCGACGCGGCGTACCAGACCAACCCGCTCGTCAACGCGCTCGCGGTGGGCGTCATGCGCCACGAGGACATCCACCTCGCCTCCGCGACCGGCACCGGCAACAAGGTCGTGCTCTTCGGCGCGCGCACCGGCGGCGACGGCATCGGCGGCGCCTCGATCCTCGCCTCGGAGACCTTCGACGAGGGCGGCCCCGTGAAGCGCCCGAGCGTCCAGGTGGGCGACCCCTTCATGGAGAAGGTGCTCATCGAGTGCTGCCTCGAGCTCTTCCACGGCGGCGTGGTCGAGGGCATCCAGGACCTCGGCGCCGCGGGCATCTCCTGCGCCACGAGCGAGCTCGCCTCCAACGGCGGCTCCGGCATGCACGTGGACCTCGAGACCGTGCTGCTGCGCGACCCGACCCTCACCGCGGGCGAGATCCTCATGAGCGAGTCGCAGGAGCGCATGATGGCGGTGGTGACGCCGGAGAACCTCGAGCGCTTCCTCGCGATCACCGCGAAGTGGGACGTCGAGACCGCCGTGATCGGCGAGGTGACCGGCGACGGCCGCCTCACGATCGACCACCACGGCCGGCGCATCGTCGACGTGGACCCGGTGACGGTCGCCCACGGCGGCCCCACCTACGACCGCCCCTACGCGCGCCCCGACTGGCAGGACGCCCTCCAGGCGGACCGCGCCGAGGACCTCCCCCGCCCCGAGGGCGCCGAGCAGCTTGCCGCGACCCTGCGCGAGCTCGTCGCCTCCCCGAACCTCGCCTCCGCCGCCTGGGTCACCGACCAGTACGACCGCTACGTGGGCGGCCAGACCGCGCTCGCCATGCCGGACGACGCCGGCGTGCTCCGCGTGGACGAGACCACCCACCGCGGCGTCGCCATCGCGACCGACGCGAACGGCCGCTACACGAAGCTCGATCCCCGCACCGGCGCCCAGCTCGCCCTCGCGGAGGCCTACCGGAACGTGGCCACCGTGGGCGCCCGCCCGCTCGCCGTCACCGACTGCCTGAACTTCGGCTCCCCGGAGGACCCGGGCCCCATGTGGCAGCTCGTCGAGGCGATCGGCGGCCTCGCGGAGGCGTGCGAGACGCTCGGCGTCCCCGTCACCGGCGGCAACGTCTCCCTCTACAACTCCACCGGTGAGCCCGGGCGCATCGACTCGGCGATCCACCCGACCCCGGTCGTGGGCGTGCTCGGCGTGCTCGACGACGTCACCCGCCGCACCCCCTCGGGCTGGCACGAGGAGGGCCTCGCCGTGCTGCTGCTCGGCACCACCCGCGAGGAGCTCTCCGGCTCGGCCTGGGCGCAGGTCGCCCACGACCACCTCGGCGGTCTGCCCCCGCAGGTGGACCTCGAGGCGGAGCGTGCGCTGGGCCGCGTGCTCATCGCCGCGCGGGACGCCTCGCTCGCCTCCGCGGCGCACGACCTCTCCGAAGGCGGCCTCGCGCAGGCGCTCGTGGAGTCCGTGACGCGCTTCGGCACGGGCGTGCAGGTCGATCCCGCCGCGCTGCTCGAGCGGGACGGCGTGGACCTGTTCACGGCGCTGTTCTCCGAGTCCCAGGCCCGTGCGCTCGTCGCCGTCCCCGCGGAGCGCGAGCAGGAGCTGGCCGGCCTCGCCGCGGAGCACGGTGTGCCCGCGCTGCGCCTCGGCACCACCGGCGGCACCGCCCTCGAGCTCGAGGGCGTCGGCTCCTTCGAGGCGGCCGAGCTGCGGGAGCTGCGCGAGGGCACGCTGCCCCGCCACTTCGGCTGAGCGCCCCGCCCACGACGACGGGCCCCGCCCGGGAGAACTCCTCCCGGGCAGGGCCCGACGCGCTGCTCAGCGCTCGCGCCGCCCTCGCAGGCGCCGCACCGCGCGCGCCCCGAGGCTCAGGGCGTCCAGCCGCGCGACCTTCTCGCGGACCTCGGCGAGCTCCTCCCGCGTGGCGCGGAGCTCCTCGTGCAGCGAGTGCAGCTCCTCGACGAGGCGGTCCTCGCTGCGCTGCAGCATCGTGCCCGTGCTGTGCGTGAGGTAGAGCGGCAGCCCCAGGCCGTGGTCCCGCGTCCAGGAGCGCAGGTGCCGCTCGCGCAGCACCGCGTCGAAGGCGACATGCTCGTCCCGGCGGGTCGTGATCGAGTTGCCGCCCGACCCCGTGGCCCGGGGCCGCTGCCGCCAGTGCGCGAGCGGCCGCTCGAGGAAGCCGACCTCCGCGCGCTCGAGCAGCGCGAGGTGGAAGGCGTAGTCCCCCACCACGGGCAGCGACTCGTCGAAGAGCCCCACGGCCTCGTGGATCGCGCGGCGGTGCAGCATGGCGATCGGCGTATGGCGGTTGATCTCGAGGTAGTCCAGGAGGCGCACCCCGGTCACCTCCGGCCAGGAGACGTGCACGCCGTCCTCCACGAAACCGGCGTCCGTCTCGTGCTCGTGGACGACGAGCGTGCGCACCACCACCGCGTCCCGCGCGGGGTGCTCCGCGAGGTGCGCGGTGGTCTCCTGGAGGAAGGTCGGGTGCCAGGTGTCGTCGTCGTCGTGGACGGCGATCAGCGGGGCGGAGGTCGCGGTGAGCCCGGCGTTGCTCGCAGCCTCCATGCCCTCGGAGGCGGTGCGGTGCACGACGGCGAGGCGGCCGGCGGCCTCCTCGCGGTGGCGGTCGAGGACGGCGTCCACCGCGGCGGCGTCGCCGGCGTCGTCCACGACCAGCAGCTCCCAGTCCTGCCGGCTCTGGCCGAGCACGTCCTGCACGGCGCGGTCGAGCATGAGCGGGCGCCGCTGCGTGCGCATGAGGATCGAGACCTCGGGCGTCACGGCTCGGGGACGTCCCCGGTGCTGCGGCGGCACGAACGGGGCGAGAGGGGCCTCGAGCTCCGCGGGCCAGCGGGCCGCGCGCGGGAGGCCCGCGCCGCGCGGGTCCGGGAGCCCGGAGGCGTCGTCGGCCCCGCGCAGCACGGCGTCGATCCGGTCCCACCACTCCTCGACGGCGGCGAGGACGGGCCCGCGGGCCGCAGCGAGCCGCTCGCGCTCGGCACCGCGGCCGGCCACGAGGGCGTC
Source organism: Brachybacterium sp. NBEC-018 (assembly GCF_024860185.1). Classification (NCBI taxonomy): domain Bacteria; kingdom Bacillati; phylum Actinomycetota; class Actinomycetes; order Micrococcales; family Dermabacteraceae; genus Brachybacterium; species Brachybacterium sp. NBEC-018. The sequence goes on along the minus strand of NZ_CP100650.1, from coordinate 1,745,569 downwards.
GAGGACCGGCTCGAGCAGGGCGGAGGGGGCGCGCGCGGCAGGGTCCCAGAGCGCCGCGAGCGGCACCGTCCCGCCGCCGATGCCCATGTTCGCGAGCGCCCCGTCCATGCGGGAGGCGCCGTAGCGGTTCAGCGGCAGGGCGAGGACCCCCGCTCCCCCGAGGGCGCCGAGCACCACGGGGTGGAAGCGCGTGGAGACCACCCAGGCGGCCCGCTGCGTGCGGGCGACGGCCGCCGTGTCGGTCTCGATCGGCAGCACACGGGCGGGGACGGTGAGCCGGGCGGCGAGCTCCTCGTGGATCGCGAGGTCGGCGCCGCCGGTGTCGGGATCGGCCATGTGGGGCAGCAGCTCGACGTCGGCGCCGGTGCGCGCGGCGAGGCCGTCGACCACGGCGGCGAGCATCCGCACGTAGTCCTCGCGCGGGAAGGGGTCGCCGTCGGCCCCGAGCGTCACGGAGAGGGCGCCGGTCCCGTCCCCGGGGGCGGAGCCCTCCGCGCCCGCGGGGCCGACGGAGCCGGCGGGACCGGCGGGGCCGTCGGGATCGGAGCCGTCGACGGGGACGAGCCCGATCGCGTCGTCGAGGGTGTGGAGGATCGCCGGGTGCTCCGGGGCGATCTGCCGGGCGAGGCGCGCGCTGTGCGCGTCCCGCAGCCCCACGAGCGTGCACAGGTCCAGCAGCTCGCGGATGCGGTCGCGGTCCTGCGGGGTGAGCTCGGGGCCCAGGCTCTGGCCGCTCAGCACGACCGGCAGGCCGAGCGAGCGGGCCACCAGCGCGGTCGCGAGGCGCTCGTCGAGCAGCCAGCCGTAGCGGGAGGTGAGCGCGCCGCCGCCGCCGATCACGAGGGCGTCCGCCTCCCGCAGGCGGTCCACGAAGGCATGGAGCTTGTCGCCGCGCGGCAGCGCGCCCGCGTCACCGTCGAGGACCCGCCGGATCTCCCCGAGGTAGGCGGCGCGGCGCTCGAGCTCCCAGGGGAAGACGAGAGCGGGGAACGACGGGTCGGGCCGCCCCCCCGCCGGGCCGAACTTCTCGAGGCGGCTGATGCGCAGCACCTCGTGCCCCCGCTCGCGCAGGCGACGGGCCGATGCGCTCGCGATCGCCTCGTCCCCCACGTGGTAGACGGTCTGGTCCACATCGCACAGCAGGGCGACCTTCACGCGGGGTGCTCCTTCCGGCGGGCGTGCCTGGTGGTCACAGCCCGCGATGGTCCATCCAGCGGATCATGAACGCCGCCATCGCGTCGCGGGCGATGGGCAGCGTGGGACGGAAGGTCCCGTCGCTCCAGCCGGTGGTGATCTTCGTCGAGGCGAGCCACGTGATCTCGCGGGCGAACTGGTGGTTCGCCGGCACGTCGCGGAACCCGCTGGTCGTCCCCGTGGAGGGACTCCCCGAAGCACGGTACAGGAAGGCGGCGACGGCTCCCCGCTGCACGGATGCCGTGGGCCGGAAGGTGCCGTCCGGCCAGCCCTCGACGATGCCCTGCGCATGCGCCCAGCAGATCTCCTCGTAGTACATCGTGGAGGGGCTCATGTCCCGGAAGGGCGACCGCGCGGGCGGGGTCGAGGCGGGCGCGCCGAGCGCCCGGTGCACGAAGACGACCATCGCGTCCCGCTGGATCGGGGACAGCGGGCGGTAGGTGCCGTCGGGCCACCCGGTCGTGATGCCGCGGGCGGCGAGCGCGTCGATCTCCGGGAAGTACATGTGCTGCCCGGTGACGTCGCGGAACCGGTTCTTCAGGAACACCGCCTCCTCGCCGCTGCCCACGGCCTGCCCCGCCGCGAAGCCCTGCAGGGTCCGGCCGCCCTCGCGGCGGGGGTTCCCGAGCGGTCGTCCCCAGGAGGCGCTCCACCGGCGGGAGACCTCGCTGCGCCAGCCCGTCGCGGTCGCCGCGCCGCGGCCGCTGAGCACGAGCCCGGAGGTGAGCACGGTCGCCTCGAGGTCCCCCGTGATGTGGGCGCTCCGGACCACGGTGCCGAGCGCCGACCCGCCGCCGGCCCGGGAGAAGGCGCCGAGGTGCTTGCGCCAGCCGCCGTCGATCCTCCGCTGCGCCGCGTCGCGGATGCTCTCGAGCTTCCCGTAGAGGTTCCTGCCGGGGCACTCGGTGACGTTGACGTCGCGGTGCCCCATGACGACCTTCAGCTCGTGGGTGCCGATCGGGTAGTTCGTGTCCGGGGTGGTGACGTCCCAGGTGCCGGTCGCGTGCGTCGAGGTGGTGAAGGTGCTCAGCAGCTTCCAGCCGACGAGCCGCGTGATCGCGTCCTGCGCCGCGGAGGGGACGGAGGCGACGTCGTAGTCGCCGAGCAGCGAGATGCCGAAGGAGCCCGTGTTGTAGCCGCGGGCGTGCGCGCCGACGATGTTGCGGTGCAGGCCGCCGCCGCGCCCCTCGAACACCTGCCCGTACTTGTCCACGAGCATGTTGTAGCCGAGGTCCGCCCAGCCCAGGGTGCGCGTGTGATAGCTCAGGATCCCCCGGATCAGCTGCGGGGAGTCCTTCGCGGAGTAGGCGTTGGACCCGGCCGTGTGGTGGACGACGACCGCCTTCAGGCGATCGGCGGCGCTCGTCGAGCGCACGAGGGACTCGTCCGCTCCCCAGGCGGCGCGGGAGACGAACGCCGGTGCCCCGGGCATCGGCGGCGTCGCCGGGTTCGTCACGGCTGCGGCGCGCAGCATCGGCTGGTCCTCGAGGCCCAGGCTCGCCGAGGGACCGCTGTAGCTGCCGACCTCGGCGTCCGCATCGAGCGGGGAGGTCGTCAGCAGGTGGGCGGTGAGCTCGTCCGCGACGTCCTCGCCGTCCCGCTCGGCGCGGATCTGCACGCCGGTCACGGGCCCGAGCCAGCCGGCCTCGGTGGCGGGGACCTCGTCGCCGGTGCCCGGATCGGTCGCGGGGTCCAGCGCGTGCCAGTCCGTCCAGCCGCCGCCCGCGAGCCGGCCGCGCACCGTCACGGCGGGTGCCCCTCGCCCGTCCTCCCAGCGCACGCCGACCATCGTCGCGGTGTGCTCGGGCAGGTCACGGGCGGGCACCCCCGCGGCGTCGGCGCCTCCCGCGTCCGACGGACCGGAGCCCGCGTCCTCCACGTCGACCTGGTCGGTGCCCGCGAGCGGCACGTCGACGATCCGGGTCTCACCACCGGTCACGGCCGGGTCCGCATGGGCGGGAGGGGCGGTGACCCCGACGGCGAGGGCGGCGCCGGTCGCGGGGAGCCCGAGGGCGGTGAGGGCGAGCAGGCCGCGCCGGCTCGGTCCCGTCGGCCGAACACGGGGCGGATCGTGCGGGGCGGGGGCGTCGTGAGGGCGGGTCGGCTCGAGCATGCGCTGCTCCGATGCAGGAGGGGGACGGGACACGGAGAGCCGGCCGAGGCCCTCCCCCACACCGTAGGCCGGGCCCGGCGCCGAATCCCTGGACACGTGCCATCGGAAGCGGATCGTTGCCCGACCGCGACCTGCCTCCCAGGATCCGACCCCGGCGCCGGGCCACCTGCCGGAGCCCGGCCACCTCCGGGTGTCCGGACGGCGAGAGGCCCCGCCGAGCGATGCTCGACGGGGCCTCTGCGCGTGGCGCGAGGGGGCTCAGGCCTCCTCGGTCTCCTCGGACGCGGCGGCGGGGGCCTCGGTGGCGTTCGCCTTCGCGGCGCCCTCGGCCTCCTTCACCACGGCCTGCTTCGGGGAGTACTCCTCCTGCACCAGCTCGATGACCGCCATGGGGGCGTTGTCGCCCTTGCGCGGACCGATCTTGGTGATGCGGGTGTAGCCGCCGGGACGCTCGGTGAACGTCGGGGCGATCTCCTCGAAGAGCGAGTAGACGACGCCCTTGTCGCGGATGGTGCGCATCACGCGACGACGGGAGGCGAGATCGCCCTTCTTGGCGTGGGTGACGAGACGCTCGGCGTACGGGCGCAGGCGCTTCGCACGGGACTCGGTCGTCGTGATCGCCTTGTGCCGGAACAGCTCGGTGGCGAGGTTGGCGAGGATCATCCGCTCGTGCGCGGGGGACCCTCCGAGGCGCGCGCCCTTGGTGGGAGCAGGCATGGTCGTTCTCCTAGAGGTTCAGATGAAGGTCAGTACTGGTCGCCGAAGTCGTCGGAGTAGGAGTCCAGGGCGGACGGGTCGAACCCGGCCGGGGAATCCTTCAGCGACAGACCGAGGTCGGCGAGCTTCGCCTTGACCTCGTCGATGGACTTCTGCCCGAAGTTGCGGATGTCGAGCAGGTCCGCCTCGCTGCGAGCGGTGAGCTCGCCGACGGTGTGCACGCCCTCGCGCATGAGGCAGTTGTACGACCGCACGGTGAGGTTGAGGTCGTTGATCGGCAGCGCCAGATCGGCGGCCAGGGCCTGGTCCGTCGGGGACGGGCCGATGTCGATGCCCTCGGCCTCCTGGTTCAGCTCGTGCGCCAGACCGAACAGCTCGACCAGGGTCTTGCCGGCGGAGGCGACGGCGTCGCGCGGGGAGATGGCGGGCTTCGTCTCGACGTCGACGATGAGCTTGTCGAAGTCGGTGCGCTGCTCGACACGGGTGGCCTCGACCTTGTAGGTCACCTTCAGGACGGGCGAGTAGATCGAGTCGACCGGCACGCGGCCGATCTCCCCGTCGAGGGACTTGTTCTGAGCGGCGGAGACGTAGCCGCGGCCGCGCTCGACGATCAGCTCGACCTCGAGACGGCCCTTCTGGCTGAGGGTCGCGATGTGGAGGTCGGGGTTGTGGATCTCCACGCCGGCGGGCGGGGTGATGTCGGCCGCGGTCACCGGGCCCTCCTCCTCCTTGCGGAGGTACATCACGACGGGCTCGTCGTTCTCCGAGGAGACGACGAGGTTCTTGATGTTGAGGATGATCTCGGTGACGTCCTCGCGCACGCCGGCGATGGTGCTGAACTCGTGCAGCACGCCGTCGATGCGGATCGAGGTGACCGCGGCACCGGGGATCGAGGAGAGCAGGGTGCGGCGCAGCGAGTTGCCGAGCGTGTAGCCGAAGCCCGGCTCGAGCGGCTCGATGACGAACCGGGAGCGGTACTCCGACACGACCTCTTCGGTCAGCGTGGGGCGCTGTGCAATGAGCACTGTGGGTCCTTTCCGTGAGCGTCCGCCATATGACGCTCAGAAGGGGGCGATGGTCTGAGAAGGGTGGTGGTCCAACAGGTGCGACGGGGGTCGGCGGACGCCCGGACGCACCGGTGCCGGCCGCGATCCGGGAGCACGGATGCTCCGCGGGATCACGGCTCACGGCCGACGAGGCTCAGACGCGGCGACGCTTCGCCGGACGGGTGCCGTTGTGCGCCTGCGGGGTGACGTCCTGGATCGAGCCGACCTCGAGGCCGGTCGCGGTGAGCGAGCGGATCGCGGTCTCGCGGCCGGAGCCCGGGCCCTTCACGAAGACGTCGACCTTCTTCAGGCCGTGCTCCTGGGCGCGGCGCGCGGCGGCCTCGGCGGCCATCTGCGCGGCGTAGGGGGTGGACTTGCGCGAGCCCTTGAAGCCGACCTGGCCGGCGGAGGCCCAGGAGATGACAGCACCGGTCGGGTCGGTGATCGACACGATGGTGTTGTTGAAGGTGCTCTTGATGTGGGCCTGGCCGTTGACGACGTTCTTCTTGTCCTTGCGGCGCGGCTTGCGCGCGGCGGCCTGGCGGGTCTTGGTTGCCATGCGGCGGAACTCCTCTGGTGGGTATCGGGTGCGCCGGATCCCTCAGCGGCGCGAAGTGTGTGCGGGGCTGCGCCGGAGCGCGGGCACCGGCATCACCACGGCGGTGCCGTGGGTCAGCGGGCCTTCTTCTTGCCCGCGACGGTGCGCTTGGGGCCCTTGCGGGTACGGGCGTTGGTCTTGGTGCGCTGACCGCGCACCGGAAGGCCGCGGCGGTGACGCAGGCCCTCGTAGCTCCCGATCTCCACCTTGCGGCGGATGTCGGCGGCGACCTCGCGGCGGAGGTCACCCTCGACCCGGTAGTTCGCCTCGATGTGGTCGCGCAGCTTGACGAGCTCGTCGTCGCTCAGATCGCGCACTCGCGTGTCACCGGAGACCCCGGTGGCGGCGAGGGTCTCGAGCGCACGGGTGCGCCCCACGCCGAAGATGTACGTCAGGGCGACCTCGAGGCGCTTCTCGCGCGGAAGGTCGACTCCCACCAGACGTGCCATGTGCAGTTTCTCCTTGTTCCTCCGGAGGCCTGATCCGACACCTCGCCGACGGGCTGCTCCCGTGGCGCCGCAGCCTCCGACTGCGGGTGACCGGCCGAGGCCGGTGATGTCGACTCTTCATTTGTGTGTGCCCCCGCGGGGGCGGTGCCGCGCGATGGCGGCGGGGTCACGGCAGGACCGTGGCTGCGGGGCCCGGAGGCCCCGGGATCAGCCCTGGCGCTGCTTGTGACGCGGGTTCGAGCAGATCACCATGACGCGCGAGTGGCGACGAATCACCTTGCAGTTGTCACAGATCGGCTTGACGCTCGGCTTGACCTTCATGTCTTCCTTCTCCCAGGACGATCACTTGTAGCGGTAGACGATGCGGCCCCGGTCGAGGTCGTAGGGGCTCAGCTCGACGACCACGCGGTCCTCGGGAAGGATGCGGATGTAGTGCTGGCGCATCTTCCCGGAGATGTGCGCGAGCACCTTGTGCCCGTTGTCGAGCTCGACGCGGAAGCGCGCGTTCGCGAGCGCCTCCGTGACCGTGCCCTCGACCTCGATCACGCCGTCCTTCTTGGCCATGCCTCCCCAATCTCTCACCCCCGGTCGCCCGGTGGCTGAGTTCCGCATTCGGTGTCCGCCGTCCCCTGCCGCCTGACGGCGGTACGGTGGACGACGCAGGCTGCTCAGCACCCGGGCCGACCGTCCTGGGACGGCGGCTGACGGGCCCGCGGACCGGCTCGGCTCCGACCGGGATTCGCTTCCGGATCGGGGCAGGGCACGGCGCTCACGCGCGGAGCACACCCGATCGACCAGCGTACACGGCATCCGCGGGACCCGCGAGGGAATGTGCCGATGACCCCCGTCACGTGACCGGACGGGCCGGCGCCCGGAGGGCTCCCGGGACGTCGTGCGACGCGCCGGGAGGAGGCGTCAGGCCGCGGGATCCGGTGCGGCCGTGATGCCCGCGGCGGCGAGGCGGGCGGCGCCGCCGTCGGCTTCGGTGAGGACGATCAGGCCCTGCTCCGTGACGGCGACCGAGTGCTCGGCGTGGGCGGCCCGGCCGCCCCCGGTGGCGCGGACGGTCCAGTCGTCCTCGTCCATCTCCCACTCCCCCGAGCCCTGGATGAGCATCGGCTCGATCGCGAGGCACAGGCCGGGGACGACCTTCGCGCCCCGCGAGCGGGTGCGGTAGTTCATGACGTCGGGCGGCTGGTGCATCGCGGTGCCGATGCCGTGGCCGCCGAAGCCCTCGAGATGGGAGAGGGTCTCCCCCGCCTCCATCGCCACGAGGTCCTCGATCGCGGCCCCGATCTCGCCGACGCGGCGGGCCGAGGCGAGGGCGGCGATGCCCTCCCACAGCGCGGCGTCGGTGATGCGCACGAGCTCCTCGTCCGCCGCACGCCGCGGCGCGCCGACGATGTGGGTGCGCGCCGCGTCGGAGTGCCAGCCCTCGACGATGCAGCCGCCGTCGATGGAGACGACGTCCCCCTCCTCGATGACGAGCTCACCGGGGATGCCGTGGACGACGACCTCGTTGACGCTGATGCAGAGGGAGGCGGGGAAGCCCTGGTAGCCCTTGAAGTTCGGCAGGGCGCCCTCGTCGCGGATCATCTCCTCGGCGAGGGCGTCCAGCTGCGCGGTGGTGATCCCGGGACGCAGCTCGCGGGCGAGCATGTCGTGCACGCGCGAGAGCAGCAGTCCGCTGCGGCGCATGATCGCGATCTGCTCGGCGGTCTTGAGCTCGACCTTCTCCCGCACGATCCCCACGGCGCGCCCGCTCAGCCCTGCAGCGCGGCGGTCAGCGCCGCGGAGACCTCGTCGATCGAGGCCATGCCGTCGACGCGGCGCAGCACGCCGCGGCCCTCGTACACCTCGACCAGCGGGGTGGTCTGCTCGGCGTACACGTGGAGGCGGTGACGGATGGTCTCCTCGGTGTCGTCGCTGCGGCCGGACTCCTGGCCGCGGGCGATGAGGCGCTCGACGACGGTGTCGTCGTCGGCCTCGAGCAGGAGCACGCGGTCCAGCGCGGTGCCGAGCTCGGCGAGCATGCCGTCGAGCGCCTCGACCTGCGCGAGGGTGCGCGGGTAGCCGTCGAGCAGGAAGCCCTCGCGGGCGTCGTCCTGCGCGAGGCGGTCGCGGACCATGTCGTTGGTGACCGAGTCCGGCACGTACTCGCCCTTGTCCATGTAGGACTTCGCGAGGACGCCGAGCTCCGTGGACTGCGAGACGTTCGCCCGGAAGATGTCGCCGGTCGAGATCGCGGGGATCCCGAGCCCCTCGGCCAGGCGCGCGGCCTGGGTGCCCTTGCCGGCGCCGGGAGGGCCGACGATCAGCAGGCGGCGGGCGGTCGGAGCGGTGTCGCTCGCGGGGGTGCTCGTGGAGGTGTCGGTCACCGGAGGATCCCTTCGTAGTGGTGCTGCTGGAGCTTGGCGCTGATCTGCTTCACGGTGTCGAGACCGACGCCGATGATGATGAGCAGCGACGCCCCGCCCAGCGGGAAGTTCTGCGAGGCACCCAGGTACACGAGCGCGAACAGCGGGATCAGGGAGATCACCGCGAGGTAGATCGCGCCGGGCGTCTGGATGCGGTTGATGACGTAGGTCAGGTACTTCTCCGTGGGGCGGCCCGCGCGCACGTTGGGCACGAAGCCGCCGTACTTCTTCATGTTGTCCGCGATCTCCTCCGCGTTGAACGTGATGGAGACGTAGAAGAAGGCGAAGAAGACGATCAGCGCGACGTACACGGCGGCGTAGATCCACGAGAACGTGAAGCCCATGACGAGGTGCGTGTTGATCCACTGCACCCATCCCGCGCTCGGGTCGCCGAACGAGGCGGCCATCTGCGGCAGGGCGAGGATCGAGCTCGCGAAGATCACGGGGATCACGCCGGCCTGGTTGACCTTGATCGGGATGTAGGTGGAGGTGCCGCCGTACATGCGCCGGCCCACCATCCGCTTCGCGTACTGCACGGGGATGCGTCGCTGGGACTGCTCCACGAACACCACGCCGAGCATGACCACGAGGGCGATGACGATGACGAGGGCGAAGGTCATCCAGCCCTGGAGCTGCCAGATCTGGCCGAGCGCCGCCGGGAAGGAGGCCGCGATCGAGGTGAAGATCAGCAGGGACATGCCGTTGCCGATGCCGCGCTCGGTGATCATCTCGCCCATCCACATGATGAGGACGGTGCCGACGGTCATGGTGAGCACCATGAGCACGAGGGTCACGATCGACTCGTCCGGGATCAGGGTGAGGTTGCAGCCGGTGAAGAAGTTGCCCGAGCGCACGAGGGTGATGATCGTGGTCGCCTGCAGGACCGCGAGGCCGATCGTCAGGTAGCGCGTGTACTGGGTGAGCTTGGCGGTGCCCGACTGGCCCTCCTTGTGGAGGGCCTCGAAGCGCGGGATGACCACGCGCAGCAGCTGGATGATGATCGACGCGGTGATGTAGGGCATCACGCCGAGCGAGAAGATCGACAGCTGCAGGAGGGCCCCGCCCGAGAACAGGCTGACCATCCCGAGGACGCTGCCGCCCTGGGCGGCGGAGGCCTGGTCGGAGCACACCATCACGTTGGTGTAGTCGAAGCCCGGGGTGGGGATGAAGACGCCGAGCCGGTAGACGGCGAGCAGGCCCAGGGTGAAGAGGATCTTCGCCCTCAGCTCCGGTGTGCGCAGCACACGCACGATCGCGTTCACGAAAATTCCTCCTGGAGGTCCGGGGACGGGGACCGCCGGTCCTGCCGGCGGAGCCCGTGGCCGCCATGGCGGCACGGTCGTCGGACCGGTCCCGTAGGTGCTGATGCACGACGACGGGGCACCGCGGCACAGAGTATTCTGCGCCGCGGTGCCCCGTCAAAAGAGGTCACGCGGTGGTGACGGTCCCACCCGCCGCGGTGATCTTCTGCTCCGCCGAGGCGGAGAACTTCTGCGCGGTCACGTCGAGCTTGACGCTCACCTCGCCCGTGCCCAGCACCTTGACGGGCTGGTTCTTGCGCACGGCGCCCTTGGCGACGAGGTCCTCGACCGTCACGGAGCCGCCCTCGGGGAAGAGCTCCTGCAGGGTCGCCAGGTTCACGACCTGGAACTCGACGCGGAAGGGGTTGGTGAAGCCGCGGAGCTTCGGGAGGCGCATATGCATCGGCATCTGCCCGCCCTCGAAGCCGACGGGCACCTGGTAGCGGGCCTTCGTGCCCTTGGTGCCGCGGCCCGCGGTCTTGCCCTTGCTCGCCTCACCACGGCCGACGCGGGTGCGCGCGGTCTTGGAGCCCGGCGCGGGGCGAAGGTCGTGGAGCTTCAGGGGGTTCTGGTTGTCGGTCATGGATCAGTCCACCTCTTCGACCGTCACCAGGTGGGTGACGGCGCGGATCATGCCGCGGATCTCGGGGCGGTCCTCCTTCACCACCGTGTGGCCGATGCGCTTGAGGCCGAGGCCGCGCAGGGTCGCACGCTGGGACTGAGTGCCGCCGATGTCGGAGCGCACCTGGGTCACCTTGAGCTGCATCACGCACCCACCTTCTCGGCGCGGGCGGCGGCGCGGCCCTCGGCCTGCGCACGCAGCAGGGCCGCAGGAGCGACGTCCTCGACGGGGAGACCGCGACGGGCCGCGACGGCCTCCGGCTCCTCGAGACGCTGGAGGGCGTCCACCGTCGCACGGACGATGTTGATCGCGTTGGTCGAGCCGAGCGACTTCGAGAGGACGTCATGGACGCCCGCGCACTCGAGCACGGCGCGGACGGGACCGCCCGCGATCACACCGGTGCCGGGGGCAGCCGGACGCAGCAGGACGGTGCCCGCGGCGTCGTGGCCCTGGACCGGGTGCACGACGGTGCCCTGGATGCGGGGGACGCGGAAGAAGTTCTTCTTCGCCTCCTCGACACCCTTGGAGATCGCCGAGGGCACCTCCTTGGCCTTGCCGTAGCCGACGCCGACGGTGCCGTCGCCGTCACCCACGACCACGAGGGCCGTGAAGGAGAAACGACGGCCGCCCTTGACGACCTTCGACACGCGGTTGATGCTGACCACGCGCTCGAGGAATGCCGACTTCTCGGCCTCCTGGTTGTTGCGCCCACGGCCCTCGCCGCGGCGCCCGCCGCGATCGTTGCCGCCGCGGCCGCTGTCGTTGGTGGAGTTCTCGCCCCGCCGGCCGGTGGCCGCGGGACCATTGTTCCGCTGCTGTGCAGCCATGTTCAGATCCTCTTCTCGTCCTGTGTCCGGGGGGCGGTCACAGCGCCAGGCCGGCCTCGCGAGCGCCGTCAGCGACGGCGGCCACACGACCGTGGTACTTGTTGCCGCCGCGATCGAACACGACAGCCTCGATGCCGGCGGCCTTGGCGCGCTCGGCGACCAGGGTGCCGACGGTCTTGGCCTTGTCCGACTTGGTGGCGGAGGCGGCGCGGACGTCGGCCTCCATCGTCGAGGCCGAGGCCAGGGTGCGACCCAGGGAGTCGTCGACGACCTGGACGAACACGTGGCGCGACGACCGGGTGACCACCAGGCGCGGGCGCTGGGCGGTGCCGATGACGCGACGACGGACGCGGAGGTGACGACGGCCGCGGGAGCGCAGCTTCGAGCCGGCCTTGCCCTTGGTGTGCTTGAGTGCGTACCCCATGATCACTTACCAGCCTTTCCGGCCTTGCGGAGCACGGTCTCGTCCGCGTAGCGCACACCCTTGCCCTTGTAGGGCTCGGGCTTGCGCAGCTTGCGGATGTTCGCGGCGACCTCGCCCACCTGCTGCTTGCGGATGCCGTTGACCGCGAACTTGGTCGGCGACTCCACGGCGAAGGAGATCCCCTCGGGGGCCTTCACCACGACGGGGTGGGAGAAGCCGAGGGCGAACTCGAGGTCCGTGCCCTTCGCGGTCACGCGGTAACCCGTGCCCACGATCTCCAGCTTCTTCGTGAAGCCCTCGGTCACGCCGAGGACCATGTTGTTGATGAGCGTGCGGGTCAGGCCGTGCAGGGCCCGGTTCTCGCGCTCGTCGTCGGGACGGCCGACGACGATCGAGCCGTCCTCCGCGCGCTCGACGGTGATGGGCGCGGGCACCTCGTGGGTGAGCTCGCCCTTGGGGCCGGTCACCGTGACGGTGCGACCCTCGATGGAAACGTTGTTGACTGCGGCCGGCACAGTGACCGGCAGGCGTCCGATGCGGGACATATGAAGGCTCCTCTCCCGCTCACCAGATGTAGGCGAGGACTTCCCCACCCACACCCTTCTTGGCAGCCTGCTTGTCGGTCAGGAGGCCGGAGGACGTGGACAGGATCGCCACGCCCAGTCCGCCGAGGACCTTGGGCAGGTTGGTGGACTTGGCGTACACGCGAAGGCCGGGCTTCGAGATGCGGCGCACACCGGAGATGGCGCGCTCACGGCTGTCGGAGTACTTGAGCTCGAGGGAGAGGGTCTTGCCCACCTCGGCCTCTTCCTCGGTCCAGCCGAGGACGTAGCCCTCGGCCTTGAGGATGTCCGCGATGCGGACCTTGAGCTTCGAGGACGGCATGGTCACGGTCTCGTGGTAAGCGCCGGAGGCGTTACGGATGCGCGTGAGCATGTCCGCGATCGGGTCGGTCATGGTCATGTCTGTAGCTTCTTCCTCACCTGGTTTCCCTCACCCCTCGCGGGACGGGGACCTGTGGCGATAGTCCTTACCAGCTGCTCTTGGTCACGCCGGGCAGCTCACCGCGGTGAGCCATCTCGCGCAGGCACACACGGCACAGCCCGAACTTCCGGTACACGGAGTGGGGGCGGCCGCAGCGCTGGCACCGGGTGTAGCCGCGCACGGCGAACTTCGGCGTACGCTCCGACTTCTTGATCAGGGCGGTCTTGGCCATATCAGTTCTCCTTGAAGGGGAAGCCGAGCAGCTTCAGCAGCGCGCGCCCCTCGTCGTCGGTCTTCGCGGTGGTCACGACCGTGATGTCCATGCCGCGGACGCGGTCGATCTGATCCTGGTCGATCTCGTGGAACATGACCTGCTCGGTGAGACCGAAGGTGTAGTTCCCGTTGCCGTCGAAGTGGTTCGGCGACATGCCGCGGAAGTCGCGGATGCGCGGGAGCGCGGTCGAGAGCAGACGGTCCAGGAACTCCCACATGCGATCGCCGCGGAGCGTGACGTGCGCGCCGATCGGCATGCCCTCACGCAGCTTGAACTGGGCGATGGACTTGCGGGCCTTGGTGACCTGCGGCTTCTGGCCGGTGATCGCGGTGAGATCCTTGATCGCGCCGTCGATGACCTTGGAGTCGCGAGCGGCGTCGCCGACGCCCATGTTCACGACGACCTTGGTCAGGCCCGGGATCAGCATGACGTTCTCGTAGCCGAACTGCTCGGTGAGCTGGCCCTTGATCGTCTCGCGGTACTTGCTCTTCAGGCGCGGGGTGGGCGCCTGCGTGGTGGTCGTCTCCGACATCAGATGTCCTTCCCGGAGCGCTTGGCGTACCGCACGCGGACCTGCTTCGTGCGGCCGTTCTCGAGCTCGACGGTCTCGACGCGGAAGCCGACCTTGGTCGGCTTGTTGTCCTCCGGGTCCACCAGAGCCACGTTGGAGACGTGGATGGGGGCCTCGCGCTGCTCGATGCCGCCCGCACCGCCGGCCTGGTTCGGCTTGAGGTGGTGGGTGCGACGGTTCACGCCCTCGACGAGGACGCGCTCGGTGTCGGTGAACACCTCGAGCACACGGCCCTGCTTGCCCTTGTCGCCGGCCTCGAGGCCGCGCTTGGCGGCCGCATCGGCGTCGCCGGTGCGACCGGAGATGACCTGCACGAGGTCACCCTTCTTGATCTTCATCTTTGCCATGTCACACGACCTCCGGCGCCAGCGAGACGATCTTCATGAACCGCTTGTCGCGCAGCTCGCGACCGACGGGCCCGAAGATGCGGGTTCCGCGCGGCTCACCGTCGGTCTTGAGGATGACCGCGGCGTTCTCGTCGAAACGGATGTACGACCCGTCGGCACGACGGCGCTCCTTGGTCGCACGCACGACGACGGCCTTGACGACGTCGCCCTTCTTCACATTGCCACCGGGGATGGCGTCCTTGACGGTCGCCACGATGGTGTCGCCGATTCCGGCGTAACGGCGACCGGAGCCACCGAGAACGCGGATGCAGAGGATCTCCTTGGCACCCGTGTTGTCGGCGACCTTGAGTCGCGACTCCTGCTGAATCACTCCGTACTCCTGTCGTCTCACCGGTTCTCACCCGCGTGAGCGGGCCGAGCCTGGCGGAACGGATGGTGGACCGCTGCCCGGCGAGGCGCCCCCGGAGGGGCGGATCGTCGGCGCGGACAGCCACGGGCATCAAAAAACCCTCCGGCGGACTCGGGCACAAGGACCGTTCCCTCGGCCGGGGCCGTGGGGACGGGCGGTGCGAGGTCTCCGTCGGGGGATGGACGCTGCCGTCCGCGAGATCCGGGCTCTCACCCGGATTCGCAACCGTCCCAGCATAGGCGCTCCGCGTGCACCGTGGGAAGGGAGTTCCCGGGCCGCCCCCGTGTGTCCTTGCTCTCGGAGCGCGGCCGCTCCGGTCGCGCCGGGCCCCGCGATCCTTCCGCCGCCTCACTCCGGGGCGACGATCCAGAGCTCCTCGGCGCCGCGGCAGGCCTCCGGGACGGTCCACGAGTCGGAGGTCCTCCACGTGGTGTCCGAGGCCTCGATGCTCCCCCCGCCGAGCTCGACGTACTGACCCACGGTGAAGGACCGAGGCCGCGCGTCGGACCGTCCGAAGACGGGGTACACGTCCTCCCCCTCGTCGCCCCGGACGACGAGGCACCCGCGGACCTCGGCGACCGTACCCAGCAGCAGCGCGGCATCCCCTTCGCGGGAGTCCGGGAGGGTGATCCAGGTCAGTCCCGCCTCGTTGACCGCCGGCTCGGGCGCCCCGCATCCTGCGGCCGCCGCGAGCAGCAGCGCCGCGGCGCCGAGCATCCGCACGCCGCTCCCCCACCGCACCGCCCCGTGGTCCATGCCCCGATGCTCCGCGCCCCCGCCCGTCACCGCCAGGGACCCCAGCCGATCGGCATCGGATCGTGACGGACCACCTCGGCGGCGCAGTCCCTAGACTCGCCGCATGATCGACATCGACGTCGCCCGCCGCCTCCGCGCCGCGGGCCTGGACTGGGAGCCCCGCGACGGGGACCGCTTCGCGATCGACACGGAGGACCTGAGGGAGGAGACGTTCCTGCTCTCCTCCATGGTCATCGAACCGGGGATCAGCCGCAGCGGCGGGAAGGTGCTCCGCTTCAACGGGACCACCGAGTGGGCGCTCGACTCCGTGGAGGAGCGCGAGGTGGTGTGGATCCCCCGCGAGGACCAGCTGCGTGAGGCCCTCGGCGACGCGTTCCTCGCCCTGCGCCGCGACCCGGCCGGGACCGGCTTCGTCGTGGACATCGCCCGTGGGACGGACAGCCGCGCGATCACCGCCCCGCACGCGGAGGACGCCCTCGCCGGAGCGCTGCTCGTGCACCTCAGCGAGGACTGAGAGAGGACACCCCTCCCCCCATCGCACACGACGACGGGCCGCCCACCCGGAGGTGGACGGCCCGTCGGTCGCGTGAGGGAGCGCTGCGCTCAGGCCTTCGCGGAGGGCTCCGCGTCGCCCGCGCCCGCGGCGTCCGTCGGCAGCCCGGCACCGGGCTGGTCGAGGGCGTCCTCGATCTCCCGCTCGAGCTCCTCGGGCACCACGATCGGCATCTCCGAGGTGTTCAGCAGGGGGTTCTCCTCCTGGTGCTCGACCAGGTCGATCGCCTCCTCGGTGGTCTCCACCGCAGGGAACGAGCCCAGCAGCGGCCGCTGCGCGCTCTCGCGCATGAAGATCACCGCGATGCCCGCGATCACGGCGAACGCCATGATCCAGATCGCCGGCATGTAGCTGTTGCCCGTGAGCTCGATGAGGGTCTGCGAGATGAGCGGCGTGGTGCCGCCGAACAGCGAGACGGACACGTTGTAGGCGATGCCCATCGCGCCGTAGCGCGCGGCCGTCGGGAACAGCGCCGGCAGCGCCGAGGCCGAGGGCCCGATGAACAGGGCCACCGGGACGGCGACCATCACCATCGCGGCCTGGATCGCGAAGAAGGAGCTCTGGTGCATGAGCCAGAAGGCCGGCAGCAGCAGGACGACCGCGGCGATCGCGGCGGTGAAGTACAGGTTGCGGCGCCCGAACCTGTCCGAGGCCATCCCGACGAACGGGATCATCGCGCAGAGGATCAGCAGCGAGGGGATCGTCGCGGCGGCGCTCGCCATCTCGTTGAAGCCGAACTCGCTGCCCAGGTAGGTGGGCATGTAGCTCGTCAGCGCATAGCCGGCGGTGTTCGTCGCGGCCACGATCGCGATCGCGATGAGCAGCTCGCGCCAGTGGTGCTTGACGATCGCACGAGGACCCTTGCGGGCGTGCAGCGAGGAGTCGTCCTCCCCGGCCTGCGCGGCGGCGCCGTGGCCCTGGGCCTCCGCGGCCTGCTCGGCCTCGGTGGCCTCGTAGGCCGGCGTCTCGGGGATCCGGGCGCGGAACCAGATGGCGACCGCGCCGAGCGGGATCGCGAGCAGGAACGGCACCCGCCAGCCCCAGTTGAGCATCGCGTCCGGTCCCCAGACCTCCGCGGTGATGAGGTGGGTCAGCGCGACCGCACCGGCACCCATCGCGAAGCCGAGGTAGGAGCCCACGTCCAGGAGCGAGGAGTAGAAGCCGCGCTTGCGGTCCGGGGAGAACTCGGCGACGTAGGTCGTGGCGCCGGCGTACTCGCCGCCCGTCGAGAAGCCCTGGACGAGCTTGAGGGCGTAGAGCAGGAAGGCGGCCCAGACGCCGATGTCGGCGTAGGTGGGGAGCACACCGATCAGGGCGGTGGCGATCGCCATCATCGCCATCGTGAAGAACAGGACCTTCTGGCGCCCGATCTTGTCACCGAGCGGGCCGAGGACCAGACCGCCGAAGGGACGCACCAGGAAGCTCACCGCGAAGGCGAGCAGCGACA
Source organism: Brachybacterium sp. NBEC-018 (assembly GCF_024860185.1). Classification (NCBI taxonomy): domain Bacteria; kingdom Bacillati; phylum Actinomycetota; class Actinomycetes; order Micrococcales; family Dermabacteraceae; genus Brachybacterium; species Brachybacterium sp. NBEC-018. Next base: position 1,728,520 of record NZ_CP100650.1, on the reverse strand, counting down.
GGATGAGGTCGAGGCTCTCGCTGCCGGTCTGGAAGAACAGCTGCGACAGCATGATGGCCATGTAGCCGTACACGCCGAAGTCGAACCACTCCATGACGTTGCCGACCACGGTGCCGCCGATGGCGGTCCGCATGCGGCGCCCCTTGACGACGAGGACGTCGTCGACCTCGAGGCGGGGCGGCTTCGGTGAGCGGCGGCCCTTGCGGGGGCGGCGCGCTGCGGGCGGGGTGGTCGATTCGGATGATGAGGACATGGACCTGCCTTCGTGAGGCGGGTGCACGAGGGGCCGACGAGCGGCGCTTCCTACCTCGCGATCACGGGCGCGCGGTGTCCCCGACCGGGGGCTCTGCGGCGCCCGGATCCTGGGCACGGCCATATAGACAACCACGTTGCACAGCCGATGTCACGCCCATGACCTGCATCGATGCTCAGAAATCGGTGCTGACCAGGTGAAGCGGAGCCTGAATTCGTCCTGTGACCCAGGTCGCAGGAGCGTCCTCCCAGCAGCATCGACGGCGCGTCCGTCGGGCCCCTTCGGGCGTCCGCCCGAGGGCACGGAGAAGGGCCGGCCACCCCCTCGCGGGGATGACCGGCCCTTCTCGGATGCGGTCGACGGTCACGAGGACCGATCGATCACTTGGCCTTCTCGACGACCTCGACCAGACGCCACCGCTTGGTGGCGGACAGCGGCCGGGTCTCCATGATGAGCACGCGGTCGCCGATGCCGGCGACGTTGTCCTCGTCATGGGCCTTGAACTTGTTGGTCTTCGTGAGGACCTTGCCGTAGAGCGCGTGCTTCACGCGCTCCTCGACCTCGACCACGATGGTCTTGTCCATCTTGTCGGAGACCACGAAGCCGCGGAGCGTCTTGCGGTAGGGACGCTCGTGGGACGACGCGTGAGCGCCCTCCTTCGCAGCGGCCTCGACCTCAGGGGTGTTCTCGTTCATCTCTCAGTTCCTCGCTTCGCGGTCACTCGGCGGAGCCGGGGGCCTGGCGGATGCCCAGCTCGCGCTCGCGCAGGATCGTGTAGATCCGTGCGATGTCCTTCTTGACGGACCGCAGGCGGCCGGAGCTCTCGAGCTGACCGGTGGCGTTCTGGAAACGGAGCTTGAACAGCTCGTCCTTGGCCTTGGCCAGCTCCTCGGCCAGCTTGACGTCGTCCAGCTTGTCGAGTTCGTCGGCGGTGAGCTTGGTCGCTGCCATCAGATGTCACCACCCTCTCGGGTCAGAATGCGGCACTTCATGGGGAGCTTGTGGATCGCGAGGCGGAGGGCCTCACGGGCGGTCGCCTCATCGACGCCGGCGATCTCGAACATGACGCGACCGGGCTTGATGTTGGCGATCCACCACTCCACGGAGCCCTTGCCGGAGCCCATGCGGACCTCGGCGGGCTTCTTGGTGAGCGGGCGATCGGGGTAGATGTTGATGTACACCTTGCCGCCGCGCTTCATGTAGCGCGTCATGGCGATACGAGCCGCCTCGATCTGACGGTTGGTGACGTAGGCCGGCGCGAGCGCCTGGATGCCGTAGTCGCCGAACGCCAGCTCGGTGCCGCCCTTGGCCATGCCGCTGCGGGTCGGGTGGTGCTGCTTGCGGTGCTTGGTCCTGCGAGGGATCAGCATGTCGCTCAGGCCTCCGTTCCGGGCTGCTGCGCGGGTGCTGCCTGCTCCGCGGGGGCGGCGGTCTGCGGTGCAGACTCGTTGCCCTCACGACGCGCGGCGGCGTTGCGCTCGTTGCGACGGCCGCGGGGACGCTCGGCACGGGGGCCACGACCGCCGGAGCGGGGACCCTGTGCGGCGGCCTGCTGGGCCGCGAGCTCCTTGGCGGTGACGTCGCCCTTGTAGATCCACACCTTCACGCCGATGCGGCCGAAGGCGGTGCGGGCCTCGTAGAAGCCGTAGTCGATGTTCGCCCGGAGGGTGTGCAGAGGCACGCGACCCTCGCGGTAGAACTCGCTGCGGCTCATCTCGGCGCCGCCGAGGCGGCCGGCGACGGCCACTCGGATGCCCTTCGCACCGGCGCGCTGCGCGGACTGCATGCCCTTGCGCATCGCACGGCGGAAGGAGACACGGGCGGCGAGCTGCTCGGCGATGCCCTGTGCGACCAGCTGGGCGTCGGCCTCGGGGTTCTTGACCTCGAGGATGTTCAGCTGGATCTGCTTGCCGGTGAGCTTCTCGAGCTCACCGCGGAGGCGCTCGGCCTCCGCGCCGCGACGACCGATCACGATGCCCGGGCGGGCGGTGTGCAGGTCCACGCGGACACGATCGCGGGTGCGCTCGATCTCGACCTTGGAGATGCCGGCTCGCTCGAGTCCATCGGACATGAGCTTGCGGATCGCGACGTCTTCCTTCACGTAGTCGCGGTACCGCTGGCCGTCCTTGGTGGAATCGGCGAACCAACGGCTGGTGTGCTCCGTGGTGATCCCGAGGCGGAACCCGTTCGGATTGACCTTCTGGCCCATTCGGGACTCCTTACTTGTTCACGGGAGCGACCACCACGGTGACGTGGCTGGTGCGCTTCTTGATCTGGAAGGCTCGACCCTGTGCACGCGGCTGGAACCGCTTCATGGTCGGACCCTCGTCGACATAGGCGGCCGAGACGACGAGCTCGCGCTCGTCGAAGCGCTCACCCGCCTGATCGGCCTTGACGCGAGCGTTGGCGATCGCGGACTGGACGAGCTTGAGGACGGGCTCGCTGGCGGCCTGCGGGGCGAACCGCAGGGTGTCCAGGGCCTCAACCGTGCTCTTGCCACGAATCAGGTCGACAACGCGGCGAGCCTTCATGGGCGACATGCGGAGGTACCGCACCTGCGCCTTGGCTTCCATCGTTTCCTGCTTTCTCTCGAATTCGAGAAGTGCTGCCGTGCTGACCGAGGTCAGCGGCGGCGGCCCTTCTTGTCGTCCTTCTCGTGGCCCTTGAAAGTCCGCGTGGGGGCGAACTCGCCGAGCTTGTGGCCGACCATCGACTCGGTGACGAACACCGTGACGTGCTTCCGACCGTCGTGCACTGCGAAGGTGTGACCCAGGAAGTCCGGAGTGATGACACTGCGGCGCGACCAGGTCTTGATGAGGTTCTTGGTGCCCTTCTCGTTCTGGACGTCCACCTTCTTCTGCAGGTGGTCGTCGACGAACGGGCCCTTGGCGATACTGCGAGGCATGTGCGGTTCTCCCTATCAGCGCTTCTTGCCGGTCCGTCGACGGCGCACGATGAGCTTGTCGCTCTCCTTGCCCGGACGACGGGTACGACCCTCGGGCTGACCCCAGGGCGAGACCGGGTGACGACCACCGGAGGTGCGGCCCTCGCCACCACCGTGCGGGTGATCGACCGGGTTCATGACCACGCCGCGGACGTGCGGGCGCTTGCCCTTCCAGCGCATGCGGCCGGCCTTGCCCCAGTTGATGTTGGACTGCTCGGCGTTGCCGACCTCGCCGATGGTCGCGCGGCAGCGCGCATCGACGTTGCGGATCTCGCCGGAGGGCATGCGCAGCTGCGCGAAGCGGCCCTCCTTGGCGACCAGCTGCACGGAGGCGCCGGCCGAGCGGGCGATCTTGGCACCGCCGCCGGGGCGCAGCTCGATCGCGTGGATCACGGTGCCCAGCGGGATGTTCTTGAGCGGCAGGTTGTTGCCGGGCTTGATGTCCGAGCCCTGACCGTTCTCCACCCAGTCACCCTGACGCAGCTTGGCCGGGGCGAGGATGTAGCGCTTCTCGCCGTCGGCGTAGTGCAGCAGCGCGATGCGCGCGGTGCGGTTGGGGTCGTACTCGATATGCGCGACCTTCGCGTTCACGCCGTCCTTGTCGGAACGACGGAAGTCGATGACGCGGTAGGCCCGCTTGTGGCCGCCACCGCGGTGACGGGACGTGACACGACCGTTGGCGTTGCGGCCGCCGCTCTTGGAGAGCGGGCGGACCAGCGACTTCTCAGGCGTGTCGCGGGTGATCTCGACGAAGTCGGCGACGCTCGAGCCGCGACGGCCCGGCGTGGTCGGCTTGTGCTTGCGAATTCCCATGGTGGGTTTCCCTCAGACTCTCTTCGGCTCCTCGGACGTCGGCCGCGCTCAGGCGACCGACCCTCCGAAGATGTCGATGGCTCCGTCGGTCAGGGTGACGATGGCGCGCTTGGTGTCCTTGCGCTTGCCCATCCCGAAGCGCGTGCGACGCGCCTTGCCCTGACGGTTGATCGTGTTGACCGAAGAGACCTTGACGTCGAAGACCTTCTCGACGGCGATCTTGATCTCGGTCTTGTTGGCGTCGGCAGCCACCAGGAAGGTGTACTTGCCCTCGTCCATCAGCCCGTAGCTCTTCTCGGAGACGACCGGGGCCAGCAGGACGTCGCGGGGATCCTTGTTCAGCGCGCTCACTTGGCGGCCTCCTCATCGGACGAGGCGGACTCCTTGACGGCGTTCACGAACCCGGCGGCCTTGGCGGCCTCCTCCGTCGCGAACCAGACCTCGGCCTTGGTGCGGCCGTACCACGGAGAGTCCACCGAGTGGAACTTCATGGAGTCCTTGTTGCCCTTGATGCTGAAGCCCTCGGGGGCGGAGCCGTCGGCCAGGGGGGCCGCCGATCCCTCGCCGAAGGGGGCGTCCTGCGCGGCAGCGGCGACCGGAGCGGCCGGGGCGGACGCCTCGGTACGGGCCTTCGCGAAGCCGGAGGTGGGCAGGGACAGGGTTGCGGCGGCCACGAAGTCCTCGAGCGCACCGGAGGTGAACACGACGTCGTCGGAGAGCATGACGTCGTAGGTGTTCAGCTGATCGGCGTACAGGACGTGCGCGGTCGGCAGGTTGCGCGAGCTCAGGGCGCCCAGGTCGTCGTCGCGACGCACGACCACCAGCAGGTGGCGACGGTCGGAGACGTTCGACAGGGTCGAGCGGACGGCCTTGGTGGACGGGGCGTCACCCTCGAGGAGGGAGGACACCACGTGCACGCGGCCGTTGCGCGCGCGGTCGGAGAGGGCACCGCGGAGGGCGGCGGCCTTCATCTTCTTGGGGGTGCGCTGCGAGTAGTCGCGCGGGACCGGTCCGTGGACCGTGCCGCCGCCGGCGAACTGCGGAGCGCGCAGCGAGCCCTGGCGCGCACGGCCGGTGCCCTTCTGCTTGTACGGCTTCTTGCCGCCGCCGCGGACCTCGCCACGGGTCTTGGCCTTGTGCGTGCCCTGACGGGCAGCCGCCTGCTGGGCCACGACCACCTGGTGGATCAGGGGGACGTTCGTCTGCACGTCGAAGATCGACGTGGGGAGCTCGACGGTCCCGGCCTTCTTGCCGGCCGGGTCGAGCACGTCGACGGTCAGGTTGTCTGCCATCGGGCTCAGGCCTCCTTCGCGGGGCTCTTGACGGCCGAGCGGACCAGCACGAGGCCGCCCTTGGGGCCGGGGACGGCACCCTTGACGAGCACGTAGCCCTTCTCGACGTCGACCGCGTGAACGGTCAGGTTCTGGACAGAGGTGCGGTCGCTGCCCATGCGGCCCGCCATGCGCAGGCCCTTGAACACGCGACCCGGGGTGGAGGCGCCGCCGATGGAGCCCGGCTTGCGGTGGTTGCGGTGCGCACCGTGGGAGGCGCCGACACCGGAGAAGCCGTGACGCTTCATGACACCCGCGGTGCCCTTGCCCTTGGAGGTGCCGACGACGTCGACCTTCTGGCCGGCCTCGAAGACCGACACGTCGATCTCCTGGCCGAGGGTGAAGTCCGAGGCGTTGATGGTGCGCAGCTCCGCGAGGTGACGGCGCGGGGTCACGCCGGCCTTCTCGAAGTGGCCCTTCAGCGGCTTGGAGACCTTGCGGGGATCGATCTGCCCGTAGGCGATCTGGACCGCGTCGTAGCCGTCGGACTCGACGGACCGCACCTGGGTGACGACGTTCGGACCGGCGTGGACCACGGTCACGGGGACGAGCTTTCCGTTCTCGTCCCAGACCTGGGTCATGCCGAGCTTGGTGCCGAGCACGCCGGACACGGCGTGGGCACGCTGTCCCGTCAGTTCGTTGCTCATGTCGACCTGCCTCAGAGCTTGATCTCGATGTTGACGTCCGCCGGCAGGTCGAGACGCATGAGCGAATCCACGGCCTTCGGCGTGGGATCGACGATGTCGATCAGTCGCTTGTGCGTGCGCATCTCGAAGTGCTCACGGCTGTCCTTGTACTTGTGGGGAGAACGGATCACGCAGAACACGTTCTTCTCCGTCGGCAGCGGCACCGGGCCCACGACCGTCGCGCCCGCGTTGGTGACCGTGTCGACGATCTTGCGCGCCGAGGAGTCGATCACCTCGTGGTCGTACGACTTGAGCCGGATGCGGATCTTCTGTCCCGCCATGGCGTCCTGTCTCTCTTCTTCGTCTGTCATGGAACAGCCGCCCCGGTACCCGAGGACGGGCGTGTCGGCCTCCGCGGAGCGCGCGAGCGCGTGCGGATGCCGCCGCGTGACGGCTGCGTCTGCGCTTCTCCCTCCTCCGACGCGCGGTCGATGCGAGGCATCGTTCGCGTCCTGGGGATGGACCTCCTCCGGTGATCATTCGCCGCAGGAGAACCCACGGAGAACGGAACCGGGCATGGCGGCCCACGCAGACAACTCCCCAAGTATGCCCCGGACGCGTTCACCCCCACAAGGGAGGGGCGGGTGCGGCCAGTCACACCGGCCGCGCCCGCCCCTCTCCCCCGTCCCTGCGGACGACGGCCCTACTTGTTCGTGCTGGGCCCGATCCCGCCCTGCAGCTGACGCTGGAAGATCAGGTAGACGACGAGCACCGGCAGGATCGTGATCGTCACCGAGGCGAACATCGCCGCCCAGTCCGAGCGGTAGCCCTGCTGGGCCTGCAGGTTCGCGAGGCCCTGCGCGAGCACGAACTTCGACTCGTCGGTGTTCAGCACGACCGGGAGCAGGAACTGGTTCCACAGCCCCAGGAAGTTGAAGATCGTGACGCTGGCCATCCCCGGCCCGGCCATGGGGAGCATGACCTGGAAGAAGGTGCGGAAGTCCCCCGCGCCGTCGATCGCGGCCGCCTCGGCGATCTCCTCCGGCAGCTGCCGGAAGAACGCGTAGAGGAAGAAGACCGTGAAGGGCAGCGCGAAGCCCACGTAGCTGAGGATGAGCCCGAGGTAGGTCCCCCGCAGCCCCATCGACTCGAGGATGAAGAACAGCGGCACCACGGCGAGGAACAGCGGGAAGGTGAGCCCCGCGATCAGCGCGTAGTAGATGACCCGCCGGCCCGGGAACTCGTAGCGGGCGAGCACGTAGGCGCACATCGCCCCCAGCACCATGACCAGCACGAGCGCCGAGCCCACGACGAGGACGGTGTTGAAGAAGTACCGGCCGATCCCCGCCTGGTTCCAGGCCCGCACGAAGTTGTCGAGGTTCCACTGCTCCGGCAGCGCGAACGGCGAGGTGAGGATCCCGCGGGTCGACTTGAAGGAGCTGAAGACCGTCCACAGCAGCGGGATGACGACGATCAGCGCCCAGAGCGCGAGGACGATCTGGGAGACCCCGCCGAAGACGCGGTCCCCGACGCTGCGGCGCGGCCGACGTCGGCGCGGGGGCGCGGAGCCCGCGGCGGCCGGTGCGGGCGCGGGCTCGGTGGCCCGCCCGGTGGTCGTGGTGCTCATGCCTCGTCCTTCCCGCGGCTGATGACGAGGACCAGCACGGCCATCGCCATCGTCAGCAGCGCCATCACGACGCCCATCGCGGAGGCGAGGCCGAACCTCGACTCGGAGAAGGCGGTCTCGTAGAGGTACCGCGAGACCACCTCGGTGCTCTTGCCCGTGCCGCCCGTCGGCGTCATGACGTTGACGAAGACGAACATGTCCAGCGCCATGATCCCCATGTAGACGGCGGCGGTGGAGACGTTGCCCCGCACCATCGGCAGGACGACCTGGACCGCGAGCCGCAGCCGGCCGGCGCCGTCGATGCGCGCGGCCTCGACGACCTCCGACGGGATCGACTTGATCGCCGCGACGAAGAGCACCATGTAGAAGCCCACGAGGCTCCACACGACGGCCGCGACGATCGCCGCCATCGCAAAGCGTCGCTCACCGAGCCAACCGATCGACACGTCCAGCCCCACTGCCTGCAGGAGTCCGTTGAGCAGGCCGCCGTTGGGCGAGTAGACGAAGGCGAACAGGATGCCGACGACGACCGCGGGGATCGCGTACGGGAAGAAGCTCACGACACGGTAGACCGTCGCCCCGGGCACGCCGCGGATAGCCCCGCGGGAGTCGCCGCCCACCGTCACGAGCACCGCGAGGGTGAACGCGAGGGTGATGGTGATCAGCGGCAGGGTGACGAGCAGGATCAGGTTGTTGCGCAGCGCCTTGAGGAACACCGGCTCGTGGAACAGCGTCACGTAGTTCTCGAGCCCGATGAACTGCGGCGCGCGGGAGAGGCCGCGCCAGTCCGTGAGCGAGTAGTAGAACGCCTGCAGGAACGGGGAGACCACGAAGACGACGTAGATCGCGAGCGGCACCCCGAGGAAGATCAGGAAGAAGAGGATGCGGGCGGGCGTCAGCCGACGCAGCGCGCCGCGCGACCCCCGGGGGCGGGCCGGTGCCGCTCCCGGGGTGGTGGACGTGGGGACTGCTGCCATCACTCGACGTCGAACTTCTCGATGCTGTCGTCCTCGCGCACCTTGTCGACGATCTCCTGCGTGCGCTCGAGGCATTCGTCGGCGGTGATGTCGCCGCCCAGGAACTCGGTCCACAGGGGCTTGATGTCCGGGCCCAGCCCGTACCAGTCCTTGAAGTTGTAGGTGAAGACGTCCTCGCCCGCACCCTGGATGAGCTCGTTGACGGAGGCGAGCGCGGTGGAGCCGAAGGCGTCCTCCGGCACCGTGTCCTTGACGATCGTGATGGAGCTCGTGAGCTTGGAGAAGTTCTGGCACTGCTCCTTGGAGAGCATGATGCGCAGGAACTCGAGGCCGCCGGCGCCGTTCTTGCCCTGGGAGGGGACCATGAACGGCTCGCCCGCGGCGCCGTGGATGGCGGCCGCCCCGAGCTTCGCGCCGTCGCTGAGCACCGGCGTGGAGAGGCCCGTCATCTTGAAGTCCTCGGGCGTGACATCCCGCTGCTCGTTCTCGATCCAGGAGCCGGAGGGGTACATGACCGCCTTGCCGGTCACCCACTCCGCCTGGGCCTCGGTGTGCTTGATGCCGGCGCCGCCGGACATGAAGTACCCCGCCTTCACGGCCTCCTCGATCGCCTTGTGGGCGTCGACGACGGTCTGCTGGGAGAAGGCGTCGGCGTCGAGCTTGTCGAGCTTCGTCGCGACCTCCTTGCCGCCCTCCTTGATCGCCATCGAGAGCGCGAGCTCCTGGTAGTAGTCCGCGGCGTTCTGGCCGCCCCAGGCGAACAGGGGCAGCTTCGCGGACTTCGCCGACTCGCCGATCGCCATGACCTCGTCCCAGGAGGCGGGGGCCTTCCAGCCCTCCTTCTCGAACTGGGTCGCGGAGTACCAGAGGGCGAAGACGGTGTAGGTGTAGTTCAGCGCGAAGAGCTTGCCGGAGTAGGTGCCGGGCACGAGCACACCGGGGAGCAGGGACTCCTCGATGGTGCCGCCGTCGAGGCTCGGGGCCTTGATCAGCGCGCCGAGCTCGCCGAGGCTGCCGTCGCTGATGAGCGCCGAGGTGTTCATGCTCTGCGCGCCGGAGTTGTCGAAGAGGTCCGGCGGGTTGCCGCCGATGAACCGGGGCTGGAGGTCCGGCTGGATGTTCACGGTCGAGGAGACCTTGACGTCCGCCTCCGGGTAGAGCTCCGCGTACTTCGTGCCGGCGTCCTTGCCGTACTGGTCGCCGAAGCCGCCGTTGAAGATCACGACGTCCACCGGTGCGGAGGCGTCCACGCCGAAGGGGTTCTCGTCGCTCACCTCGCCGCCGCCCTCGGCGACCGCGGCTCCGCCGCCGTCGCTGGAGCCGGCATCGTCTCCGCCGCCGCCCCCTGCGGCGCAGGCCGCGAGCCCTGCGGCACCCGCGGAGACGCCCGCGAGCGAGAGGAAGCGTCGACGGCTGGCGCCCAGCCGGTCGAGCGGGGTCTCCAGCGCGGCGGGGTCCTCCGCAGGGCGCTGATCACGTGCAGTCATGGTGGGTCCTCACTCCTCGTCGACGACGCTGTCCCCGGGACCTTACCGCGCACGGGGAGGCGCAGATCACTTCTGGCAGTTTCGACACCGTGTCGTGACATGAAAGTTTGTTCCCCCGCTCCGACGGGCCGCTCCGCGCCCGTCCCGACGGCCCCCACAGCTCGCTTCGCAGCCCCCTCCGGCGCCTCCTCCCGGCACGGGGTCAGGGGACTCCCAGGCAGATCGGCGTCGCTCCCTGGGAGCATCCGGACTCCTGTCCTAGGCTCAGCACATGACCTCACCGCAGCACTCGCCGCTCACCCAGCGGCTCTACGACCTCGAGTACCCCCGCTCCCTCGGCGTGTACAGCACCTACGCCGAGGTGCAGGCCGTCGTCGATGCGCTCGCGGACCGCCAGTTCCCCGTGCAGAACACCATGATCGTGGGCACGGACCTCAAGCTCATCGAGCGGGTCACCGGCCGCCGCACCTGGGGAAAGGTGATCGGCCAGGGCGTGCTCTCCGGCGTCTGGATGGGACTGTTCATCGGCCTCATCCTCATGTTCCTCAACCCCGGGGGCAGCGTCGCCGCCGTCGTCTCGAGCGTGCTGCTCGGCATCATCTTCTTCACCGTCTGGGCCGTGATCGGCTACGCGATGACCGGCGGCAAGCGGGACTTCACGTCGATGACCGCGACGATCCCCATGCAGTACGAGCTCATGGTCGAGCACAGCCATGCCGAGCAGGCCCGCCGCGTGCTCGCCGAGGCCGGCGTGAACCCCGGCCCCGCGACCGGGCGCTCCACGGTGCCCCCGGCCCAGGCTCCTGGCCTCGGCTCCCCGAGCGGCCGCGCCGCGGCCCCCGGGGCAGGCGCGAACGGCTTCGGCCACGGCGCCTCCGGCCAGACGATCGGCGGGACGGGTGCGCACGGCGCGTCCGGTCCCGGCGGCGCACCCACCCGGCCGGAGTCCCCCGCGGGCAGCTACGGGTACGGCGCACCCAGCTCCCCCGCGGGCACGGGCGCGAGCCACCGCCCCAGCTACGGGCAGCCCGCGCCCACGACACCGGAGGCCCAGCGCGGCGCCGCCGCCCCCCGGCCCAGCTACGGCCGGCCCGCCGAGCAGGCGACGACCCCGGCCACCGGTTCCCCGTCGGCGGCCGAATCCCCCTCCACCGCGTCGGGGCCCGACGACGCTACCCGACCCGCGCCGACCGAGCGTGCCGACGCACCGCGCTGGGGCGAGGACGACCGCCGGGACGGCTGAGCCGCCGCCTCCGCACGACGCCGACGGGACGGGCGTCCACCTCCGGGTGGGCGCCCGTCCTTGCATCCGTCCGCGCGCCCGCCGCCGGCTGGTCACCGGTGCTGCATCCGCGCCGGCCGCCGTCGGCCCCGCCGCCCCTCGAGCCGCCCCAGGACAGACGGAAGGACCCCTGACCGATCTCGCGGTCAGGGGTCCTTCGAGTGCCGTTCACGGCTGCGGGGTCACCCCCGCGGTGATCACTTGGTGATCTTGGTGACGCGGCCCGAGCCCACGGTGCGGCCACCCTCACGGATGGCGAAGCCGAGGCCCTCCTCCATGGCGATGGGCTGGATGAGCTCCACCGTCATCTCGGTGTTGTCGCCGGGCATGACCATCTCGGTGCCCTCGGGCAGGGAGATGACGCCGGTGACGTCGGTGGTCCGGAAGTAGAACTGCGGACGGTAGTTCGAGTAGAACGGGTTGTGACGGCCGCCCTCGTCCTTGGACAGGATGTAGACCTGCGCCTCGAAGTTGGTGTGCGGGGTGATCGAACCCGGCTTCACGACGACCTGGCCGCGCTCGACGTCCTCGCGCTTGGTGCCGCGGAGGAGAAGACCGCAGTTCTCGCCGGCCCACGCCTCGTCCATCTGCTTGTGGAACATCTCGATGCCGGTGACCGTGGTCTTCTGCGGCTCGCGGATGCCGACGATCTCGACCTCGGAGTTGATGGCGAGCTTGCCGCGCTCCACCTTGCCGGTGACGACGGTGCCGCGACCGGTGATGGTGAAGACGTCCTCGACGGGCATGAGGAACGGCTTGTCCATGTCACGGACCGGGTCGGGGATGTTCTCGTCCACCGCGGCCATGAGCTCCTGCACGGACTTGACCCACTTCTCGTCGCCCTCGAGCGCCTTGAGAGCGGACACGCGCACGACGGGGGCGTCCTCGTCGAACTCCTGCGAACCCAGCAGCTCGCGGACCTCCATCTCGACGAGCTCGAGGATCTCCTCGTCGTCGACCATGTCGGACTTGTTCAGCGCGACCAGCAGGTAGGGGACGCCCACCTGGCGGGCGAGCAGAACGTGCTCACGGGTCTGGGCCATCGGGCCGTCGGTGGCGGCGACCACGAGGATCGCGCCGTCCATCTGGGCCGCGCCGGTGATCATGTTCTTGATGTAGTCGGCGTGGCCGGGGGCGTCGACGTGGGCGTAGTGACGCTTCTCGGTCTGGTACTCGATGTGCGAGATGTTGATCGTGATGCCGCGCTGCTTCTCCTCAGGCGCGTTATCGATCTGGTCGAAGTCCCGCTTCTCGTTGATGTCCGGGTACTGGTCGTACAGGACCTTCGAGATCGCAGCGGTCAGCGTGGTCTTGCCGTGGTCGACGTGACCGATGGTGCCGATGTTGACGTGCGGCTTGTTCCGCTCGAACTTGGCCTTCGCCATGGTGTGTCCTCCTAGGACTTCGTAATCTCTGGGTACTTCTGGTCGGGATCGGGTCCCCACCTTCCGGTGGCTCTCCGACGGAGGCGGAGGGAGCAGGCAGGAATGCTACCTGCTCCCCCGACCCTCACTCGCCCCGGGTCTTCGCGACGATCTCGTCCGAGATGTTCTTCGGGACCTCCGCGTAGCTGTCGAACTGCATCGAGTACATCGCACGACCCTGGGTCTTGGACCGCAGGTCGCCGACGTAGCCGAACATCTCCGACAGCGGGACGAGAGCGCGGACGATCTTGACCCCGCTCGCATCCTCCATCGACTGGACCTGACCTCGACGGGAGTTCAGGTCGCCGATGACATCTCCCATGTACTCCTCCGGAGTACGCACCTCGACGTCCATGAGCGGCTCGAGGATGACAGGGTTCGCCTTGCGCATGGCCTCCTTGGCGGCCATGGAACCGGCGATCTTGAAGGCCATCTCCGAGGAGTCGACGTCATGGTAGGCGCCGTCGGTGAGGGTGGCCTTCACGTTCACGACCGGGTAGCCGGCCAGGACACCGCTCTGCAGCGCGTCCTGGATGCCCGCGTCGACGCTCGGGATGTACTCGCGCGGAACGCGACCGCCGGTGACCGCGTTCTCGAACTCGTAGAACACGCCCTCCTCGGCACCCTCGAGCGGACCGAAGGTCAGCTGGACCTTCGCGAACTGGCCGGAGCCGCCGGTCTGCTTCTTGTGCGTGAAGTCGAACTTCTCGACGGCCCGCTTGATGGTCTCGCGGTACGCGACCTGCGGCTTGCCGATGTTCGCCTCGACCTTGAACTCGCGGCGCATGCGGTCCACGAGGATGTCGAGGTGCAGCTCGCCCATGCCGCGGATGACCGTCTGACCGGTCTCCTCGTCGAGCTCGACCTGGAAGGTCGGGTCCTCCTTGGCGAGCTTCTGGATGGCGACGCCGAGCTTCTCCTGGTCGCCCTTGGTCTTGGGCTCGATGGCCACGGAGATCACGGGCTCGGGGAAGGTCATCGACTCCAGCGCGATCGGGGCCTGGAGGTCGCACAGCGTGTCACCGGTGTTGGTGTCCTTGAGACCGATGAACGCGTAGATGTGGCCCGCGAACGCCTCGTCGACCGGGTTCTCCTGGTTGGAGTGCATCTGGAAGAGCTTCCCGATGCGCTCCTTCTTGCCGGAGGTGGCGTTGAGGACCTGGTCGCCGGTCTTCACCTGGCCCGAGTACACGCGGACGTAGGTGAGCGCGCCGAAGAAGGGGTGCGCCGCGACCTTGAAGGCGAGCGCCGAGAAGGGCTCGTCCCAGTCGGGCTTGCGGGTGAGCTCCTTCTCCTCGTCCTTCGGGTCGTGACCGATCATCGGCGGCACGTCGAGGGGCGAGGGGAGGAAGTCGATCACCGCGTCGAGCATGAGCTGGACGCCCTTGTTCTTGAACGCGGAGCCGGCGAACACCGGGTAGGCCTCGGAGTTCACGGTCATCTTGCGGATGCCGGTCTTGAGCTGCTCCTCGGTGAGGTCGCCCTCCTCGAGGTACGCCTCCATGAGCTCCTCGGTGGACTCGGCGACGTCCTCGACCAGCTTGGCGCGGTACTCGTCGACGGTGTCCTGGAGCTCGGCGGGGATCGGGATCTCCACCTGCAGCTGGCCGAGGGTGGCGTCGCCGCCCTTCTTGCCGAACGGCGCGGCGGAGGCGTCGTCCGGGAAGACCTCGGGCCACTCGAAGGCCTTCTGCTTCACGAGGTCGACGATGCCGTTGAACTCGCTCTCGGCGCCGATCGGCACCTGCATGACGAGGGGCTTCGCGCCGAGGCGCTCGATGATGGTCTTGACGGTGAAGAAGAAGTCCGCGCCGAGCTTGTCCATCTTGTTGACGAAGCAGATGCGGGGGACGTCGTACTTGTCGGCCTGGCGCCAGACCGTCTCGGACTGGGGCTCGACACCCTCCTTGCCGTCGAACACGGCGACGGCGCCGTCGAGCACGCGGAGCGAGCGCTCCACCTCGACGGTGAAGTCGACGTGACCCGGGGTGTCGATGATGTTGATCTGGTTGTCGTTCCAGTAGCAGGTCGTCGCGGCAGACGTGATCGTGATGCCGCGCTCCTTCTCCTGCTCCATCCAGTCCATCGTGCCCGCGCCGTCGTGGGTCTCACCGATCTTGTAGTTGACACCGGTGTAGTACAGGATGCGCTCGGTCGTGGTGGTCTTGCCGGCATCGATGTGGGCCATGATGCCGATGTTGCGGACCTTCGTGAGGTCGCTGAGCACTGCGAGTGCCACGGGCTTTGCCTTTCGTCTGGGCTGAAGCGGGAAGAGCGGCCGGGGGGTGCGGGGCGGGGGCCCGCCGGGTGGGCGGGCCCCCGACCGGACTCACCAGCGGTAGTGAGCGAAGGCGCGGTTGGACTCGGCCATCTTGTGCGTGTCCTCGCGACGCTTCACCGCGGCGCCGAGACCGTTCGAGGCGTCGAGGATCTCGTTCATCAGACGCTCGGTCATCGTGTGCTCGCGACGGGCGCGCGAGTAGCCCACGAGCCAGCGCAGCGCGAGGGTCGTGGAACGACCCGGCTTGACCTCGACCGGCACCTGGTAGGTCGCACCGCCGACGCGGCGGCTGCGGACCTCGAGGGTCGGGCGGATGTTGTCGAGAGCCTTCTTGAGGGTCGCGACGGGATCCTGACCGTTCTTCTCACGGGCGCCCTCGAGCGCGCCGTAGACGATGCGCTCGGCGACGGTCTTCTTGCCGTCGAGCAGGATCTTGTTGATGAGCTGGGTGACCATCGGGGACCCGTAGACGGGGTCGACCACGAGGTCGCGCTTCGGAGCTGCTCCCTTACGAGGCATTACTTCTTCTCCTTCTTCGCGCCGTAGCGGGAACGAGCCTGCTGACGACCCTTCACACCCTGGGTGTCCAGGGAGCCGCGGATGATCTTGTAGCGCACGCCCGGGAGGTCCTTCACACGACCGCCGCGCACGAGCACGATGGAGTGCTCCTGGAGGTTGTGGCCCTCACCGGGGATGTACGCGGTGACCTCGACGCCCGTGGAGAGTCGGACACGCGCGATCTTGCGCAGCGCGGAGTTCGGCTTCTTCGGGGTCTGGGTGTACACGCGCGTGCACACACCGCGGCGCTGGGGCGAGCCCTTGAGCGCCGGCGTGTTGGACGCAGAGGGCTTGTCCTGCCGCCCCTTGCGCACCAGCTGCTGGATAGTAGGCACAGCTTCTCTTCCTGTTCGGCCCCGATCAGTATTGCTGAACGAGGATCAACTGCTTCGGTCGTCGAGACGACCGGCGACCCGCGAATCCGCTCCCATGCCCGGGATGACGGATGGCGACCCGCCCGTGCGGTGATGGCACCGCTCGGGCGTCCGGAGGACCGTGATCGGTGCCCGCGGGGAGGGGCCGGGCATGGCCTTCTCCCCGTCTTTCGGGCACGCCGCGAGGATCCGCTCCTCGCGGGGGACACCCTCCGTCCCCTCCGCCGCACGGGCGTCAGGTCCGGATCTCGTCCCGGGTCACGACCGGAGGGCACTCCGGACGCACGCGACAGTCTAGTGAGACCGCGTGTGAACGGTCAAAGGATCCGCCTCCATCCGACGCAGATCACACGGGATGCCCGGCGCGCCTGGTCGCGGCGGCTCCGCCCCTCCCCCGGGGACGGCGAGAGCGCGCCGCGGGATCCCGCGGCGCGCTCTCGCACCGGATGTCGCCAGGGTCCTCCGGGACCCGTCGAGGGACCTCGTCAGCGGATGCCGAGCTGCGAGGTGCAGGACGGCCACGCGCCCCAGCCCTGGCCGGCCTGGACCTTCTTGCCGATCGCGATCTGCTGCTCGCGGGAGGCGAGGTGCGCGTTCGAGGCGTACTGGCCGCCCCCGTAGGCGAGCCAGGTCGACTTGGTGAACTGCAGGCCGCCGTAGAAGCCGTTGCCCGTGTTGATCGACCAGTTGCCGCCGGACTCGCACTTCGCGAGCTTGTCCCACACGGAGCCGCCGGAGACCGAGGGGGCGGAGGAGCTCGACGAGGAGGAGCTCTCCTCCTTCTCGGAGGAGGAGTCGTCGCTCTTCGAGGAGGAGGAGGAGCTCTTCTTCTCGTCGGAGGAGCTCTCCTTCTCGGAGGACGAGGAGCGCTCGGAGCTGCGCGAGGACTCGGTGGTGCTGCGAGAGGTCGAGGCGGAGCTGCTCGAGGAGCCGCTCTCCTCGGCCTTCTCCTCGGTCTTCTCCTCGACGGGGGCCTTCTTGGTGCCCTCGACGACGACCTTCGCGACGGGCTCGGCGGTGACCTTCTCGGAGACCTTCTCGGACTCGGTGGTCTTCCCGTCGACGACGGTGTCCTTGTAGACGATCTCCTTGGAGCCCTTCTTGCCCTCGGTGGTCGTCCTCGTCGTGCCCTCGAGGAGGGTGTCGTCCTTCTTCGTGGTGGTCTCGAAGGGGATCTCCTCGGTCTCCGTGCGCTCCTTCTCGCGGGTGCGGTGCACCTCGATCGTGGCGCCGTCCTCGAGGAGCGCATCGCGCTCGACGGAGGCTGTGTCGGAGTCCTCGATGTTCGTGAGGAGGGAGGTCATCGCCTCGTCCACCGTCTTGGCGGTGGTCTCGAAGGTCGCGGAGCCGTACTGCCCGGTGAAGGTGACGGTCTTGAGCGTGGAGACGTCGACTGCGGTGGCCTCGGTCGCGGAGAGCTCGGTCTCCGGCGCAGGGGTGACCTTCGCGCCCTCGGCCTTGTAGTCCAGCTCGTCGAGCGCGTCCTGCACCGTGGTGCCGGTGGTGAGGACGTCCTTCTCGGCGCCGTCGATCGTCACGGTCGCGAGGTGGCGCTGGACGACCTGGATGTCCATGCCGTCGGTGACCGTCTCGTCGAGACCGGGGGTCACGAGGTCGTTCTCCTGAACGGTGATGCCCTGGCTCTCGAGGAGCTCGGCGACGGTGGGGCTCGAGAACGTGCGGACGCTGCTCGCCTTGCCGTACACGGTCACGGCGGCCTCGCTCGAGACGGCGTAGGCGGTGCCGCCGCCGCCCACGGCGAGCACGGCCACGGTCGCCGCGCCGATGATCCACGGGGTCTTCTTCACTGCATCCACCTGTTCCGCCGCCGGCGGTCGGCCGGCGGTGCTCGTTCCCTGAGCCGCACGCTCCGGGGGCGGAGGTGCGGGGCGGGCGCGAGCGCGTCCTCGGGTCACGAGGTGCTGCGGGGGAAGTTCGCGCGGAGTTCTCCGCCGTGGTCGATCCTCCCGGGCGCGCGCGGGGCGGCGGAAGGGCTGCCAGCGGACTTTGGGGAGACGCCCAGGGAGTCTTTACGAAGCGTTGAGGTTCGGCGCGGTCTCCGTCACCTCGGACGCCCCTCCGCGTGCTCCCTGCCACGCACGACGGGAGACGGAGAGCACGCTCCAGGTCGCGGCCGCCGCACCGAGGACGACGCTCACCCAGAGCGGGCTGGACGCGGGGAAGACGCTGCCGAGCAGGACGGAGCCGACGACGGCCGGCAGCAGCGCCCCGCCGAGCACCGCGGTCGCCGCGAGGGTCGAGGCGCCGCGCGTGGGACGCATCGCGACGGCCGTGAGGGCGCCCGCGCAGAGCACGAGCCAGGCGAGGAGCGCGGGCAGCAGCGCGGGGCGCAGCAGGGCCGCCTCGGCACGCCACCACGGCGCGCCCGCGAGCAGCGGATCGACGAGGAGGAGCAGGACGGCCGTCGCCGCGAGGGTGACGACGGGGAGCAGGCAGCGGCGTGACCTCTCCCCCGACATCACGTGCTCCTCCCCGCCGTCACCGGCACCCGTGCCCTGACCGGTCCACCGTACGGAGACCCGCCGCGGGGTGTCCTCCCCCGTACGGAGGAGGTCCCCGGGAAGATCGTCGGGCCTCCGCGCGGCGACGAGGGTCAGGCGGGGGTGAAGTACTTGTGCTTCACGGCCTGGATGATCAGCTGCGCGTGGTTCGCCGCGCCCAGCTTCTCGCGCAGGCTGCGGGCGTGGCTCTTCACGGTGCTCACCTCGACGCACAGCTGCTGCGCGATCTGCTCGTACTCGAGGCCCTGGCACAGCAGGCGCAGGGTCTCCCGCTCGCGCTCGGTGAGGCGCGGGGCCGTCGCCGGCGCCTCCGGCAGCACGTCCCCGCTGATGACGATGTCCTCCGCGAGGGTGCCCAGGCGCAGCGGGGCCTCCCCCGCCGCGGCCCGGTGCACCGTGTCCACGAGCACCTCCTCCGCCGCCGTCTTGGCGACCGCGGCGATGGCCCCCGCCTCGAGGGCACGCGCGATCCCCGGCCCCGGGGAGACGGTCGTGAGCAGCACGATCCGGGCCGCGGGGTCCAGGCGGAGGATCTCGGCGGTCGCGTCGATTCCGTTCATCCCGGGCGCCATGTTGACGTCCATGAGCACGACGTCCGGCCGCAGCGCGCAGTACGCGGAGATCGCGTCCTCCCCGCTGTGCTCGGGCTCGAGCACCGACAGACCCGGGTCGTCGCCGAGCACGGCGGCGACGGCGCGCGTGGTCCACCGGTCGTCGTCGACGATGAGCACCCGGACGACGGGCCCGTCGGCGCTCATGTGCAGTTCCTCAGGAAGCGCTCGTGGTCGGCGAACCGCCAGTAGAGGCAGCCCCACCGGATCTCCCCCGGCAGCCGCACGAGCACGGCGGCGGCGCCGGTCCGCGAGGTGCTCGCGCCGCTCGTCGTGCTCGTCGTGCTGGTCATGCACGGCGACGCCGCGTCCGCGTGCTGCGCGGTCGTCAGGAACGACCCGGCGGCGAGGAGGAGGGCGACGAGGAGGCGCATGCCCTCATTCCACCCCGGCACGGCGATCCTCGGCCTCCCCCGCGCGGAGGAGATGATCCCGGCGCCGGGGACGACCCGGTCCCCGGCCCTCCGCCGCACGTCCCTCGGGCGACGTGTCCGGGCCGAGGGCACCGACCGCCACGGGCCCGTCGAGGACCTCCTCGCCCTCCGCCCCCGGGGGATCCGCCTCGGGGAGCGCGGGCACCGGGAGCAGCACGCGCACCTCGAGGGTGCTCCCCGGGCCGTGCCCCACCGAGCAGTCCCCGCCGAGCGCCCGGGCGCGGCGCGTGAGGGTGCGCGGTGAGACCGGATCCGTCCCCTCCACGACGTTCCGGGAGACGAGCAGGAGCGCCTGCACACCGGGACCCTCCGCGAGACCCGCCCGCACCGAGGCGCCGTCCGGCGAGCACGCGTGCTTGAGGACGTTCGTGGCGAGCTCGAAGAGCATCAGCTGCACCTCCGCGGCGAACCGCGACTCGACCCGTCCGGGCAGATCGCCGCGGGCGGTGAGGAGGTCGAAGCCCCCCGCGCGGGCCCCCGAGCGGATCGCCTCGAGGGACGCCGGGATCTCCCGCCTCAGGTCGACGACGTCATCGGAGTCCCGGGGCGAGTGCAGACGCGCGAGGAGCTGCCGCAGCTGACGCTGCGCGCGGGCGTTGACGAGGGCGAGCTCCGAGAGCACCCGCTCGTCGAGACCCTCCTCCCGCGACCGCCCCATCATCCGGATGATCGCGGCCTCGGTCGCGAGCGCATGGGAGACCGTGTCGTGGGTGTCGGTGGCGAGCTCCACCCGCAGTCGCTGCAGCTCCTGCTCGGCCAGCCGCGCCGCCCGCTCGCGCCGCCGGATCTCCGCGTCGATCCGTGCCTGGAGCACGGCCGCGCTGAGCCCCAGGATCATCGTCAGCAGCCACAGGATCGGCTCGGTCCGGTCGATGCCGAAGGTCCTGTCCGGGCTCACGATGCCGCCCAGGAGCATGAGCGCCACGTACACGCCCGTCGCGACGAGCAGCAGCCGCCAGCGACGGCCGGCGGCCGAGACGGCGACCACCGTCGCGCAGGTCGCGAGGAATGGGGTCGGGTCCGCGGGCGCCAGCACGGCGTGCACGGCCTCGCCCGGCAGGATCAGCACCAGCGCGATCGTCGGCCGCACCGTGGCGACGAGCAGGAGCACCGCGGCGGCGGCCTCGGTGAGGTAGTCGGCGCGCAGCAGGTCGGTCCCCGGGGAGGGCAGCACCATGGCCACCGCGAAGAGCCCGGCGAACAGGCGAAGCGGCGGATCGATCACGCGCGGCCCCAGCAGGCGCTCGCGCAGCCGGGGCGGGAACGCGAGCCGGTGGCGGGAGGCCGCTCGGGGCTCGCTCGGGCGCGTGCGCCGCTCCCCCGCCGCGCTCGCCGCCCGTCCGTCCTGTCCCATCGGGTCAGTATCCCAGCTCGCCCGCCCCGTCCGGCCCATCGCCCAGCGGGGCGCGGGCGCCCGGCGTCGAGGGCCTGCGCGGGAGCGTCCGGCCGTCGCGGGCGGTGGTCACCTGCCCCGGGAACGCCGACGGGGCGGCCCCACCCGGAGGTGGGACCGCCCCGTCCGGAGCGTGCGGGCCGCAGGGCCCTCAGCAGATTCGGCTCAGCGGAAGTCCGTGCGGAACGGATCGGCGTAGTCGATGTCGTCCAGGTTCACGGAGCCGGTCGAGCCGAAGCCCGAGAAGTCCAGCTCGTCGTAGCCCGGCACCTGGTACATCTGCGCCTTCGCCTCGTCGGTCGGCTCGACCGCGATGTTGCGGAAGCGGGACAGACCCGTGCCGGCCGGGATGAGCTTGCCGAGGATGACGTTCTCCTTGAGCCCCACCAGCGAGTCGCTGCGGCGGTTCAGGGCGGCCTCGGTGAGCACGCGGGTGGTCTCCTGGAAGGAGGCCGCCGACAGCCACGAGTCCGTCGCGAGCGACGCCTTCGTAATGCCCATGAGCTCCGGGCGACCGGAGGCGGGCTGACCGCCCTCGGAGAGCACCCGACGGTTCTCCCGCTCGAAGATCACGCGCTCGGCGAAGTCGCCGGGCAGCAGATCCGCGTCGCCGGACTCGATGACCGTCACGCGACGCAGCATCTGGCGCACGATGACCTCGATGTGCTTGGCGTGGATGTCCACACCCTGCGACACGTAGACCTTCTGGACCTCGTCCACCAGGTGCTTCTGCACGGCCCGCGGGCCGAGGATGCGCAGCACCTGCTTGGGGTCGACCGAGCCCTGCGAGAGCTGCTGGCCCACCGTGAGGTGATCGCCGTCCGCCACCAGCAGGGTGACGCGCTTGGAGACCGTGTAGGTGATCGGGTCGGTGCCGTCGTCCGGCGTGACCGTCAGCTTGCGCTGCTTGTCGCTCTCCTCGATCTCCAGGCGACCTGCGGCCTCGGTGATCGGCGCGAAGCCGGCCGGGGTGCGGGCCTCGAAGAGCTCCTGCACTCGCGGCAGACCGTGCGTGATGTCGCCGTCCGCACTCGCCACACCACCGGTGTGGAAGGTACGCATGGTGAGCTGCGTGCCGGGCTCGCCGATCGACTGCGCCGCGATGATGCCGACGGCCTCGCCGATGTCCACGAGCTGACCGGTGGCCAGCGAGCGGCCGTAGCAGTTCGCGCAGGTGCCCACCGCGGAGTCGCAGGTCAGCACCGAGCGGATCTTCACGTCGCGGACGTTCGCCGCGACCAGCTGCTCGATCTGCACGTCGCCGATCTCCGCACCCGCGGGCAGCACCTCCTGGCCGTCCGCACCGAGAGCGGCGGCCGCGAGGATGCGACCGTGGATGGTCGTCTCGAGGTTCTCCGCCGGGACGATCGCGCCGGCCTCCTCGACGGTCACCGCGAGGGTGAGGCCCTTCGAGGTGCCGCAGTCGGCCTCGCGGACGATGACGTCCTGCGAGACGTCGACGAGACGACGCGTGAGGTAGCCGGACTGGGCGGTCTTCAGCGCGGTGTCCGCGAGGCCCTTGCGGGAACCGTGCGACGCGATGAAGTACTCCAGGACCGAGAGCCCCTCCTTGTAGTTGGAGAGGATCGGGCGCGGGATGATCTCGCCCTTCGGGTTGTTCACCAGGCCGCGCATACCGGCGATCTGACGGATCTGCATCCAGTTGCCTCGGGCGCCCGAGTCCACCATCCGGAAGATGGTGTTGGAGCGCTCGAAGTTCTCACGCATGGCGTTGTCGACCTCGTTGGTCGCCTCGGTCCAGATGTCGATGAGCTCGATGTTGCGCTCGGCCTCGGAGACCAGACCCAGGTCGCGGTTCTCCTGGACCTGAGCGGCCTTCGCCTCGAACTTCGAGATGATCTCGCCCTTGTTCGGGGGCGCGACGACGTCGGACAGCGCGAAGGACACGCCTGAGCGGGTCGACCACGAGAAGCCGTAGGACTTCAGCGCGTCCAGGGACGCCGCGACCTGGCCCTTGTCGTAGCGCTCGGCGAGCGTGTTGACGATCGAGCCGAGGCGCTTCTTGCCGACCTGGCCCTGCACGAACGGGAAGTCCACCGGCAGCGTCTCGTTGAAGTAGACGGTGCCCAGGGTCGTCTCGAGGATGATCGGGTCACCCTCGGTCCAGCCCTCCGGAGCCTCCCAGTCGCTCGGCGGGACGATGTCCTCGAAGCGGATCCTCACGGGCGCGTTGAGGTGCAGCTCCCGCGCGTCGTTCGCCATGATCGCCTCGGCGACCGAGGAGAACTGGCGCCCGGCGCCCACGGCGTCCTCGCGGACGGTCGTGAGGTGGTACAGACCGATGATCATGTCCTGTGCGGGCATGGTGACCGGGCGGCCGTCGGACGGCTTGAGGATGTTGTTCGAGGACAGCATCAGGATGCGGGCCTCGGCCTGCGCCTCCGCGGAGAGCGGGAGGTGCACGGCCATCTGGTCGCCGTCGAAGTCCGCGTTGAAGGCGGCGCACACGAGCGGGTGCAGGTGGATGGCCTTGCCCTCGACGAGCTGCGGCTCGAAGGCCTGGATGCCCAGGCGGTGCAGGGTCGGCGCACGGTTCAGCAGCACCGGGTGCTCGGTGATGACCTCCTCGAGCACGTCCCAGACCTCGGGGCGGGCGCGCTCGACCATCCGCTTCGCGGCCTTGACGTTCTGCGCATGGCTGAGCTCGACGAGGCGCTTCATGACGAAGGGCTTGAAGAGCTCGAGGGCCATGGTCTTGGGCAGACCGCACTGGTGCAGGTTCAGCTGCGGGCCGTTCACGATGACGGAGCGGGCGGAGTAGTCCACGCGCTTGCCGAGCAGGTTCTGGCGGAAGCGCCCCTGCTTGCCCTTGAGCATGTCGGAGAGCGACTTCAGCGGGCGGTTGCCCGGCCCGGTGACCGGACGACCGCGGCGGCCGTTGTCGAACAGCGAGTCGACCGACTCCTGCAGCATGCGCTTCTCGTTGTTCACGATGATCTCGGGGGCGCCGAGATCGAGCAGCCGCTTGAGGCGGTTGTTGCGGTTGATGACGCGGCGGTACAGGTCGTTGAGGTCGGAGGTCGCGAAGCGGCCGCCGTCCAGCTGCACCATCGGACGCAGGTCCGGGGGGATGACCGGGACCGCGTCGAGCACCATGCCGACGGGCGAGTTGGTGGTCGAGCGGAACGCGGAGACGACCTTGAGGCGCTTGAGGGCGCGGGCCTTCTTCTGGCCCTTGCCGGTCGCGATGATCTCGCGGAGCAGCTCGGCCTCGGCGTCCAGGTCGAAGTCCTGGAGGCGCTTCT
Organism: Brachybacterium sp. NBEC-018; assembly: GCF_024860185.1. Lineage (NCBI taxonomy): Bacteria > Bacillati > Actinomycetota > Actinomycetes > Micrococcales > Dermabacteraceae > Brachybacterium > Brachybacterium sp. NBEC-018. The sequence goes on along the minus strand of NZ_CP100650.1, from coordinate 1,704,317 downwards.
GGATCGCCTCGGCGCCCATGCCGCCCTCGAAGTAGGTGCCGAAGCGCAGCTTCATCGCGCGGTAGAGCTGCTCGTCGCCCTCGAGGTCGGCGACCTTGAGGCCCTTGAAGCGCTCCCACACACGGGTGATGCGGTCGATCTCGGCGTCGTACTTCTTGCGGATCTGGGCCTGCTCGCGCTCGGAGGAGTCGCGGACCTTGCGCTTCGCGTCGGCCTTGGCACCCTCCTCCTCGAGCTGGGCGAGGTCCTTCTCCGCGGAGACGGCGCGGTCGTTCAGGGCGGCGTCGCGCTCCTTCTCCAGCTCCTTGACCTCGAGGTCGTGGCGGGCCTGGAGATCGGGCATGTCCTCGTGGCGAGCCTGCTCGTCCACGGAGGTCACCATGTAGGCGGCGAAGTAGATGATCTTCTCGAGATCCTTCGGCGCGAGGTCCAGCAGGTAGCCGAGACGGCTCGGCACGCCCTTGAAGTACCAGATGTGGGTGACGGGGGCGGCGAGCTCCACGTGGCCCATGCGCTCACGGCGCACGGAGGACTTGGTGACCTCCACGCCGCAGCGCTCGCAGACGATGCCCTTGAAGCGCACGCGCTTGTACTTGCCGCAGTAGCACTCCCAGTCCCGGGTGGGGCCGAAGATGCGCTCGCAGAAGAGGCCGTCCATCTCGGGCTTCAGGGTGCGGTAGTTGATGGTCTCCGGCTTCTTGACCTCGCCGTGCGACCAGGCGCGGATGTCATCGGCGGTCGCGAGGCCGATGCGCAGCTCGTCGAAGGTGTTGACGTCGAGCACAGGTGTCCTTCTCTCGAATCTGAAGTCGTGTGGTCTGAGGGATCAGGGCGGGGGCGGTGGGACGGGGCGCGAGGTGCGCTCCCCGTCCCACCCCGTCGCTCAGACCTCTTCGATGGAGCCGACGCCCTCGTGGGGACGGCGGGACAGGTCGATGCCGAGCTCCTCCGCGGCGCGGAAGACCTCCTCGTCGCTCTCGCGCACCTCCTGGGCGGTGCCGTCGGAGGAGAGGACCTCGACGTTCAGGCACAGCGACTGCATCTCCTTGAGCAGCACCCGGAAGGACTCCGGGATGCCGGGCTCGGGGATGTTCTCGCCCTTGACGATGGCCTCGTAGACCTTCACGCGGCCGGAGATGTCGTCCGACTTGATGGTCAGCAGCTCCTGCAGGGCGTACGCGGCGCCGTAGGCCTCGAGGGCCCACACCTCCATCTCGCCGAAGCGCTGGCCGCCGAACTGGGCCTTACCGCCCAGGGGCTGCTGCGTGATCATCGAGTACGGGCCGGTGGAGCGCGCGTGCAGCTTGTCGTCCACGAGGTGGTGGAGCTTCAGGATGTACATGTAGCCCACGGAGATCGAGTCCGGGAACGGCTCGCCGGAGCGGCCGTCGAACAGCTGCGCCTTGCCGGAGGCCTTGACCATCTGCTCGCCGTCCCGGTTGGGGCGGTGGCTCGCGATCAGGCCGGTGACCTCCTCCGCGGAGAGACCGTCGAAGACGGGGACCGCGACGGGGGTGCCGGGCTCGCCGTGCAGCGCCGACGCCGGGAGCTCCGCAGCGGTCTCGCTCTCGGGGTCGATGTCCCAGCCGGACTTGGCGACCCACCCGAGGTGGGTCTCCATGACCTGGCCGATGTTCATGCGACCGGGCACGCCCATGGGGTTGAGGATGATGTCCACGGGGGTGCCGTCCTCGAGGAACGGCATGTCCTCCACGGGCAGGATCTTCGCGATGACGCCCTTGTTGCCGTGGCGGCCGGCGAGCTTGTCGCCGTCGGTGATCTTGCGCTTCTGGGCCACGTACACGCGGACCATCTCGTTCACGCCGGTCGGGAGGATGTCGCCGTCCTCCTCGTCGTTGAACACGTGCACACCGATGACCGTGCCGGTCTCGCCGTGGGGGACGCGCAGCGAGGTGTCGCGCACCTCGCGGGCCTTCTCGCCGAAGATCGCGCGCAGCAGGCGCTCCTCCGGGGTCAGCTCGGTCTCGCCCTTCGGGGTCACCTTGCCGACGAGGATGTCGCCCGGCTGCACCTCGGCGCCGACGCGGATGATGCCGCGCTCGTCGAGATCCGCGAGGACGTCGTCACCGACGTTGGGGATGTCGCGGGTGATCTCCTCCTTGCCGAGCTTCGTGTCGCGCGCGTCGACCTCGTGCTCCTCGATGTGGATCGAGGTGAGGACGTCGTCCTGGACCATCCGCGAGGACAGGATGATGCCGTCCTCGTAGTTGTGGCCCTCCCAGGACATGAACGCGACGAGCAGGTTCTTGCCCATCGAGAGCTCGCCCTCGTCGGTGGAGGGGCCGTCGGCGAGGACGGAGCCGGCCTCGACGCGGTCGCCCTCGTTCCAGAGCACGCGGTGGTTGTAGCAGTTGCCCGCGTTGGAGCGCTCGAACTTCGGCACCGGGTAGGTCTGGCGGGTGCCGTCGTCGGCCATCACCACGATGAGGTCCGCGGAGAGCTCCTCGATGATGCCGGCCTTGGACGCGACGATGACGTCGCCGGCGTCCACGGCGGCGCGACGCTCCATGCCGGTGCCGACGAGCGGCATCTCGGTCTTCAGGAGCGGCACGGCCTGGCGCTGCATGTTCGAGCCCATGAGCGCGCGGTTGGCGTCGTCGTGCTCGAGGAACGGGATCATCGCGGTCGCGACGGAGACCATCTGACGCGCGGAGACGTCCATGTAGTCGACCTCGGCCGGCGGGACCAGCTCGGGCTCGCCGCCCGTGGTGCGGGAGAGCACGGCGTCCTCGAGGAACGTGCCGTCCTCGCCGACCTTCGCGTTCGCCTGGGCGATGACCAGGCGGTCCTCGTCGTCGGCGGTGAGGTAGACGATCTCGTCCGTCACGCGACCCTCGACGACCTTGCGGTACGGGGTCTCGATGAAGCCGAACGGGTTGATGCGCGCGAAGGTCGCGAGCGAGCCGATGAGGCCGATGTTCGGGCCCTCAGGGGTCTCGATCGGGCACATGCGGCCGTAGTGCGACGGGTGGACGTCGCGGACCTCCATGCCGGCGCGGTCGCGCGAGAGGCCGCCCGGGCCGAGCGCGGAGAGGCGGCGCTTGTGGGTCAGGCCCGACAGCGGGTTGTTCTGATCCATGAACTGCGAGAGCTGGGAGGTCCCGAAGAACTCCTTGATCGCCGCCGTGACCGGGCGGATGTTGATCAGGGTCAGCGGGGTGATCGCCTCGACGTCCTGCGTGGTCATGCGCTCGCGGACGACGCGCTCCATGCGGGACAGGCCCGTGCGGACCTGGTTCTGGATGAGCTCGCCCACGGCGCGGATGCGACGGTTGCCGAAGTGGTCGATGTCGTCGGTCTCGACGCGCACCGTGCGGCCGTCGACGCTCGTGTACTCGGTGACGCCGTCGTGCAGCGCGACGATGTACTTGATCGCGGCGACAATGTCCTGCAGGCGCAGGGTCGACTCCGAGAGGCTGCCCTCGAGACCGAGCTTCTTGCCGATCTTGTAGCGACCGACCTTCGCGAGGTCGTAGCGCTTGTGGTTGAAGTACAGGTTGTTGAGCATGGCCTCGCCCGCATCGCGGCTCGGCGGCTCGCCCGGACGCTGCTTGCGGTAGATGTCCATGAGCGCCTCGTCCTGGGAGGACACGCGGTCCTTCTCCAGGGTCGAGCGCATCGACTCGAACTCGCCGAACTCCTCGAGGATGTCGCTGTGGGACATGCCGAGGGCCTGCAGCAGGGTCGTGACGGACTGCTTGCGCTTGCGGTCGATGCGCACGCCGACCTGGTCGCGCTTGTCGATCTCGAACTCGAGCCACGCACCGCGCGACGGGATGATCTTCGTCGAGAAGATGTGCTTGTCCGAGGTCTTGTCGATGCTCTCCTCGAAGTACACGCCGGGGGCGCGCACGAGCTGGGAGACGACGACGCGCTCGGTGCCGTTGATGATGAAGGTGCCCTTGTCCGTCATGAGCGGGAACTCGCCCATGAAGACCGTCTGGGTCTTGATCTCACCGGTCTCGTTGTTCATGAACTCCGCGATGACGTACAGCGGAGCGGCGTAGGTGAGGTCCTTCTCCTTGCACTCGTCGACCGTGTACTTCGGGTCGTCGAAGGTGTGGTCGCGGAACGACAGCGACATGTTGCCGGCGAAGTCCTCGATCGGGGAGATCTCCTCGAGGATGTCCGCGAGACCGGAGGTCTGCGGGACGTCCTCGCGGCCGGCGGCGGCGGCCTCGGCGGCACGCTCCTGCCAGCGCTCGTTGCCCAGCAGCCAGTCGAAGGACGTGGTCTGCAGGCTGAGCAGATCAGGGACCTCGATCGGGTCTCCGAGCTTCGCGAAGGTGACTCGCGGCGAAGCGGTGCGCAGCTGAATGTCAGTGGTGAGGTCGGTGCTCGAGGCAGCCAAGGGTGGGGTCCTTCCACAGGCCGATGACGGGTTCCCAGGCGCGGCGAGCGTCCTCCGGGGGCGATGAGGCACAGGTGGAGCAGCGTGAAGCAGCGGGACCCGTGGACGACGCACAGCGCAAGGACCGAGCATACACAAATGCACGGATGGACGCAAGGGCCCTCAGAGCCCGGTCCATCCGCGTCGGCCACCATATGCCTGGCGCGGAAGGCCTGCCTCCTGCCCGTCTCTCTCGACGTGACCGCGCCCGGTGCCCCGGGGGTCCTGCGGCAGGAACAGCAGCGCTGTTACGGGGAAGATTCTGGACCTCGACGGCCCCGGAGTCAAGCACGCGCCGCTCCCCCGGCGCGGCGCGGCGCTGCCCGTCGAGCCGCGGTCCCCGCGCTCGCGCTGGTCACGGCCGGTCACGCGACCCGCGCCGTGCTCTCCCGGGAACGGCGGAGGAGCCGCCCCGCACAGCGGGACGGCTCCTCACGAAGCGATGCACGGCGCCGCGAGGGCGCCTCGGATCACTTGACGGTGACGGTGGCGCCGGCGGCCTCGAGCTTCTCCTTGGCGGCGTCGGCGTCCTCCTTCTTGACACCCTCGAGGACGGCCTTGGGCGCGCCGTCGACGAGCTCCTTGGCCTCCTTGAGGCCGAGCGAGGTGAGCGCGCGCACCTCCTTGATGACGCCGATCTTCGCGGAGCCGGCGGACTCGAGGACCACGTCGAACTCGGTCTTCTCCTCGGCGGCCGGGGCGTCAGCGGCGGCACCGCCGGCGGCGGCGACGGCCACGGGAGCGGCGGCGGTCACGTCGAAGACGTCCTCGAACTGCTTCACGAACTCGGAGAGCTCGATGAGGGACATCTCCTTGAAAGCCTCGATGAGCTCGTCGTTGCTGAGCTTCGCCATGGTGGCGTTCCTTCCTGTCGGTGGGACGGTGTCCCGGTGGTGTTGACGGCGCTCACGCGCCAGGTTCTACGGGCTGAGCCGGGGGGCTCAGGCCTCCTGCTTGGCGCGGAGCGCGTCCACGGTGCGCGCTGCCTTGGACAGCGGCGCCTGGAACACGGCAGCGGCCTTGGACATCGACGCCTTCATGGCGCCGGCGGCCTTGGCCAGCAGGACCTCGCGGGACTCGAGGTCCGCGAGCTTCTTGACGTCGTCCTCCGAGAGCGCCTTGCCCTCGAAGTAGCCGGACTTGATCACGAGCGCGTCGTGATCCTTGGCGAAGTCACGCAGAGCCTTCGCGGGCTCCACGGGCTCACCCTTGATGAACGCGATGGCGGTGGGACCGCTGAGCGTGCCATCGAAGGCGTCGATGCCGGCCTCGCGGGCGGCGATCTCCGTGAGCGTGTTCTTCACCACGGCGTAGGTAGTGTCGGAGCCGAGCGAACGACGCAGCTGCTTGAGCTGGCCGACGCTGAGCCCGCGGTACTCGGTGATGACGGCGGCGTCGGACTCGCGGAACAGCTCCGCGATCTCGGCGACGGCGTCCACCTTCTCGGGGTTCGCCATGGCCCTCCTTCCAGAGGTCTCTCGCCGCCGGCTGAAGGAGTCCCGGAACGGGAAAAGGCCTCGACACGCAGGTGTCGAGGCCAGACGCACGATCCGGCTCACCGGGGGATTCCTCCCCGCGGAGGGCGCGACCGTGCGGGTCGCTTCAATCACCTGCGCAGGCCATCCCGTGAGGGAATCCTTCGGTCGTCCTCCGGATGGAGGGCGACGACCGGCGGTCTTCGGTAGGTCCAGCCTAGACCAGCCCCCTCCCCCGGCGCCATGGATCAGGGAGCACTCGGACGCACGTCACACCCGCGACGCGGACGAGGGCCCACCCGGCCGGGGCCGTGCGGAAGCGGACGAGCCCCCGCGTCCTCGAGGGATGCGGGGGCTCGTCGCAGGAGGACGACGGGGCTCAGGCCTCGTCGGTGTCCTCGAGGAGGTTGCGGGTGCGGTTCACGTCGACCGGGATGCCCGGGCCCATGGTGGTGGACACGGTGATCTTCGTGATGTAGCGACCCTTCGAGGAGGACGGCTTGAGCCGCAGGATCTCCTCGAGGGCGGCGACGTAGTTCTCGACCAGCTGCTGGTCGGAGAACGACACCTTGCCCACGATGTAGTGCAGGTTCGCCGCACGGTCGGTGCGGAACTCGATCTTGCCGCCCTTGATGTCGTTCACAGCCTTCGTGACGTCCATCGTGACCGTGCCGGTCTTCGGGTTCGGCATGAGGCCGCGGGGGCCGAGCACGCGGCCCAGCTTGCCGACCTTGCCCATGAGGTTCGGCGTGGCCACGGCCGCGTCGAAGTCGGTCCAGCCGCCGGCGACCTTCTCGATGAGCTCGTCGTCGCCGACCTCGTCGGCGCCGGCCGCGAGAGCGGCCTCGGCCTGCGCGCCCGTCGCGAAGACGATCACGCGGGCGGTCTTGCCGGTGCCGTTGGGCAGGTTGACGGTGCCGCGCACCATCTGGTCAGCCTTGCGGGGGTCGACGCCGAGACGCATCGAGACCTCGACCGAGGCATCGAACTTCGCCGGGTTCGTCTGCTGCGCGAGGCGCAGGGCGTCGAGCGGCGAGTACTGGCGGCCGGCCTCGATCTTGGCGGCGCCGTCCTTGTAAGCCTTGCTGCGGAATGCCATGTCGTCAGTCCTCCACCGTGATGCCCATGGAACGAGCGGTGCCGGCGACGATCTTCGCAGCGGCCTCGATGTCGTTCGCGTTCAGATCAGGCATCTTGGTCTCCGCGATCTCGCGGACCTGCGCCTGGGTGATCTTGCCGACCTTCACGGTGTGAGGGGTGGCGGAGCCCTTGGGAAGGCCGGCGGCCTTCTTGATGAGCTCGGCGGCCGGCGGGGTCTTGGTGATGAAGGTGAACGAGCGATCCTCGTACACCGTGATCTCGACCGGGATGATGTTGCCGCGCTGATCGGCGGTCGCATCGTTGTAGGCCTTGACGAACTCCATCATGTTCACGCCGGCAGCGCCGAGCGCGGGACCCACGGGCGGCGCAGGGGTGGCCTGGCCGGCCTGGATCTGGAGCTTGATGATGCTCGCGATCTTCTTCTTGGGAGCCATTGCTCTTCCTTACTGTGTCGTGGTTCGGGCGGAGCTCATCAAGCGCTCCTCCCACTGGCCCTGCGCGCCGGGGCGTGCGAGGACCGGGTGCGACGCTACCTGTGCGCCGCGCCGCCGTCGAGCGGGACGAAGGGTGATCTTCGTCCGATCGACGCCGGGGGTTCGGGGGATCAGATCTTGGCGACCTGGTCGAAGGCGAGCTCGACGGGGGTCTCGCGACCGAAGATCGAGACCAGCACCTGCAGCTTCTGGTGCTCGCTGTCGATCTCGGAGATGCTCGCCGGCATCGTCTCGAAGGGGCCGTCCATGACGGTGACGGACTCGCCGATCTCGAAGGCCGGCACGGCCTTGGCGGCGGCGGCCTTGGACGGCGCGCCGGAGCCGGAGCGCTTCTTCTCGGGCAGGCCCACGGACGGGGACAGCAGCGAGAAGATCTCGTCGAAGGAGAGCGGGGTCGGATCGGTCGCGTTGCCCACGAAGCCCGTGACGCCGGGGGTGTCGCGGACGACGCGCCAGGACTCCTCGGCGAGCTCCATGCGCACGAGCACGTAGCCGGGGATGCGCACGCGGCGCACGATCTTCTTCTGGCCGTTCTTGATCTCGGTCGCGTCCTCCATGGGGACCTCGACCTGGAAGATGTACTCCTCCATGTCCTGCGTCTCGATGCGCGTGGTCAGCTGCGTGCGCACGCGGTTCTCGTGACCGGAGTAGGAGTGGACGACGTACCAGTCGCCGGGGGCGGAGCGCAGGTGGCGCTTGAGGACCGCGACCGGGTCCTCCTCCTCGGGCTCCTCGGAGCCCTCGGACGCGGCGGCGTCCTCGTCGGCATCCTCGGCGTCGGAGCTCTCGGCGGGCTCGTCCTCGACCGGCTCCTCGGCGGAGTCGTCAGCAGGGGCCTCGTCGGCCGCGACGTCCTCGGCGGGGTCCGCCTCGACGGGCTCGACGGCCGCGGGCTCCTCGGAGGCCTCGAGGGTCGCGTCGTCGGCGCCCTGCTCGGGGGAGGACGAGAACGACAGCGAGTCGTCGACGTCGTCGTAGGAGTCCTCGGGGGTGGAGGTCTGCTCGTTCACCGTCGTGAACCTGCCTTCCTAACAGCTGGGGATCGGATCGGACCGTGGTCCGGTGGAACTGCTGCGGATCCCGCTCAGTCAGGGACCGCGAAGGTGAGCCGGGACAGCCAGCTGAACAGGGCGTCGACGCCGAAGACGAAGGCGATCATCACGGCCACGAAGAGCAGCACGGTCAACGTGTAGACCGCGAGCTCCTTGCGGGTGGGGACGACGACCTTGCGGAGCTCGGCGATCACCTGGCGCACGAACAGACCGATCGCCACGAACGGGTTGCGTGAGGCCTGGGCCTCGTCGTTCCGGCTGGAGTTCACGTCTGCAGGGTCCGATCTGGTCGTCGTCATCCGCATCCAGCCGGACGAACCCGGCCGGACGGGCAGGGTAGACAGGGCTCGAACCTGCAACCTGCGGTTTTGGAGACCGCTGCGCTACCAATTGCGCCACTACCCTTCACGGGGCGAACCCCGTGGGCCCAAGGGCCGAGGACCAGCATACAAGCCGCCGGGACCCGGGGCGAATCCGTCCGCGGCGGACCGGACCCACGTCACACTCACCGCCCCGCTCCCCCGTCGCGCACCGCGCGATCGGCCGCCGGCGGCCGATCGCCGGTCATCCTGGCGGGACGGCGCCCGCTCTGCCACGATAGGCCCGTGAGCACCGACGACGCCCTTCCCGCCCCGTCCCGCAGCGCGCGCGAGCACCGCATCTCCCAGCGGATCGCCGCGATCGCCCCCTCCGCGACGCTCGCCGTCGACCAGGCCGCGAAGGCCCTCAAGGCCGCCGGCCGGCCGGTCATCGGCTTCGGCGCCGGGGAGCCGGACTTCCCGACCCCCGCGCACGTGGTGGAGGCGGCCGTGGCCGCCGCGCAGGACCCGGCGAACCACCGCTACACCGCCTCCGCCGGCCTCCCGGAGCTGCGCACGGCCGTCGCCGCGAGCGTCGCCGCCTCCACCGGGCTCGAGTTCTCCCCCGCGCAGACGCTCATCACCAACGGCGGCAAGCAGGCCGTCTACCAGACCTTCGCGACGCTCCTGGACCCGGGCGACGAGGTCATCCTCCCCGCGCCGTACTGGACGACGTACCCCGAGGCGATCCGTCTCGCCGGCGCTGTCGAGGTGCCCGTGCTCGCAGGAGCCGACCAGGGCTACCTCCCCACGATCGAGCAGCTCGAGGCGGCCCGCACGGAGCGCACGCGCGCGATCCTCGTGTGCTCCCCCTCGAACCCGACCGGCGCGGTCATGACCCCGGAGCAGGTCGAGGAGCTGGGTCGCTGGGCGCTCGAGCACGACCTGTGGGTGATCACCGACGAGATCTACCAGCACCTCACCTACGACGGCGTCGCCTTCACCTCGGTGCTGAAGGCCGTCCCCGAGCTCGCGGAGACCACCGTGCTGCTGGGCGGCGTCGCGAAGTCCTTCGCCATGACCGGCTGGCGCGTGGGCTGGATGGTGGGCCCGAAGGACGTCATCGCCGCCGCGTCCAACCTCCAAAGCCACCTCACCTCGAACGTCAACAACGTCGCCCAGCGCGCGGCGATCGCCGCGCTCACCGGTCCGATGGAGACCGTCGAGGAGATGCGCGAGGCCTTCGACCGCCGCCGTCGCACGATCGTCGAGAAGCTCTCCGCGGTGCCCGGGTTCTCCGTCCCGACCCCCACGGGCGCCTTCTACGCCTTCCCCGAGGTGACCGGGGCGCTCGGCCGGGAGATCCGCGGGACCCGTGTGGGGACCAGCACCGACCTCGCGTCCGCGATCCTCGAGCACGCCGAGGTCGCCGCCGTGCCGGGAGAGGCCTTCGGCGCCCCCGGGCACCTGCGCTTCTCCTATGCGCTCGGCGACGCGGACCTCGCCGAGGGCATCGACCGCGTCATCGCCCTGCTCTCCGAGTGACGGCGGGCGGGCGGCGCGCATGAGCACGGGCCGCGACCTCGCGGCGCTGCCCAAGGCGCATCTGCACCTGCACTTCACGGGGTCGATGCGCCCGGGCACGCTGCGGGAGCTCGCCGAGGAGCGGGGACTGCGGCTGCCGCGCTCGCTCACCGACGACGTCGCGCTGCAGGTCGAGCCGACCCGCCGCGGCTGGTTCCGCTTCCAGCGCGAGTACGACACGGCCCGCGCGGTGGTGGACTCCGAGGCTGCCATGCGGCGGATCCTGCGGGAGGCCGTCGAGGACGACGCCGCCGAGGGCTCGGGCCGGCTCGAGCTGCAGGTGGACCCCACGAGCTACGCGCCCTTCGTCGGCGGTCTCTCCCCCGCCCTCGAGATCGTGCTCGACGAGGCCGAGGCGAGCGAGCGCGCGACGGGCGTGAGCGTCGGCATCGTCGTCGCCGCCTCCCGCACGAGGCATCCCCTCGACGCGCGGACCCTCGCGCGGCTCGCGGCCCGGCACGCCGGCCGCGTCATCGGGTTCGGGCTGTCCAACGACGAGCGCCGCGGCGTGACCGCCGAGTTCGCCCCCGCGTTCCGGATCGCCCGCGAGGCGGGACTGTGGTCGCTCCCCCACGGCGGCGAGCTGCTCGGGCCCGCCCACGTCGAGGCGGTCGTGGACGCGCTCGCCCCGTGGCGCCTGGGCCACGGCGTGCGCTCCGCGGAGGACCCTCGCCTGCTCGAGCGGATCGTCGAGCAGGGGATCGGCCTCGAGCTGTGCCCCGCCTCGAACGCCTCCCTGGGCGTCGTCGCCGAGCCGGAGGACGTCCCGCTGCGGGCGCTCGTCGAGGCCGGGGCGCAGATCGCCCTGGGGGCCGACGACCCGCTTCTGTTCGGCTCCCGGCTCGTGGAGCAGTACGCGATCGCCCGGCGGATCGGGCTCACCGACGAGGAGCTCGCCGCGCTGGCCCTCTCCTCGATCGGGATCTCCGCGGCGGATCCCGCCACCGCCGCCCGGCTGCGGGCCGGGGTCGCGGACTGGCTCGCCGCTCCCCCGCCCTCAGCGGCAGGAACGGTGGATCAGCGGTCCTGACCCGCGCCCTCCGAGGGCAGGGCGAGGAAGAACTCCGGGGCGGTGAACCCGCGCTGGGCGAAGGCCTCGGCGATCGCCGCGGCGACGGCGTCCGCCGCGTCGGTCTCCACGAGCGCGATGATCGAGCCGCCGAAGCCGCCGCCGGTCATCCGGGCGCCGTGCGCCCCGGCCGCCCGGGCGGCGTCCACCGCGACGTCGAGCTGCTCGACGGTGACCTCGTAGTCGTCCCGCAGGGAGTCGTGCGAGGCGTTCAGCAGCGCGCCGAGCTCCGTGACGTGATCCCGCACGGTGCCCTCGGCGAGCAGGGCGTCGAAGTCCCGGACCCGCTGGATCTCGGTGACGACGTGGTGGGCGCGGCGGCGCACGACCTCGTCCTCGATCCGCGGCAGCAGCTCCTCGAGCCGCGAGGCGTCCACGTCCCGCAGGGTCGCGACGCCGAGGGCCTCCGCGGCCCGCTCGCTGTCCGCCCGACGGGCCGTGTACTCGCCGTCCACGTGGGAGTGCTCGGCGCGCGTGTCCGTGATGAGCAGCGCGAGGCCCTGGCCGGCGAGGTCCCACGGCACGGGGCGCGTGGAGAAGTCGCGGCAGTCCAGGTACAGCGCGTGGCCGGCACGGGAGAGCACCGAGGCGGACTGGTCCAGTCCGCCGGTGGAGGCGCCCGCGAAGTCGGTCTCCGCGGTGATCGCCGCGCGCACCCGGTCCAGCGGGGCGGTGCCGAGGGTCAGGAGGGCGTCGATCGCCTCCGCCGCGGAGCACTCGAGGGCCGCGGAGCTCGAGAGCCCCGCGCCGAGCGGCACCTGGCCGTCGATGAGGATGTCCATGCCCTGCGTGTGCGCGCCCGAGATGAAGGGTCGCAGCGCCCAGAGCACGCCGGCGACGTAGGCGGGCCAGCCCTCGACGGCGCCCGGCTCGAGGGCCGCCGCGTCGAGGTCGAGCTGGAGGTCGTCCTGCGCGGAGCGCAGGCGCACGCGGTCCGTGGGCGTGCGGGCGGCGGCCGCGAAGCAGCGGTGCGAGATCGCCATCGGCAGGCACAGGCCGTCCTGGTAGTCGACGTGCTCGCCGATGATGTTGACCCGGCCCGGGGCCGACCACACGCCGTCGGGGCGGTACCCGTAGGACTCGACGAACAGCTGCTCGGCATGCGCGGCGGCGGCCGCGCGGTCCGGGGCGGCCGAGAGCACGGGGGTGCCGGCGGTGGTGGCAGGGGTCATGGTGGGTCCTCCAGAGCGGGGCAGGGGGGCGGGCGCCCGGCAGAGTCTAGCCAGGGCCCGCCCGCCGCGGCGTCCAGGACCGGCCAGAGGACGGCGGGCCGTCGCCGAGGATCAGGGGCGAGGCGCGAGGCAGGAGACGCTCGGGGCGGGGATCGGGTCCCCCGCCACCTCGAGGGTGTCCTGGTGGCGGCGCAGGACGTCGATGCGGTCGCCCTCCTGCGCGGCGACCAGGATCGTCGTCCCCAGCTGGGTGAAGTGCCGCGGGTGGGCGCCGACGGGCACCTCCGCGACGAGCTCCGGTCGCATGCCGGCGAGGCTGAACAGCGAGATCGTGTCCGGGCCGCGGTTGGCGACGAGGGCGTGGTGCTCGTCCGCGGCGAGCTCCACATGGGACAGCGCCGACTCCTCGGACCGGCCGCTCGCGGGGACCATCGAGCGCACCGACCACTCGAGCTCGGGGCCGCGCATGACCTGCAGCGCGCCGACGTCCTGCGGGACCTCGCCGCGCACCGCCACCCCGACCTTGCCGGAGAGCTCGCAGCTCACGAGGAGCTGGGAGGACTCGTGGTCCGCCGCGAGATGGCGGGGCCCGCTGCCGCGGCTGAAGGGGATCTCCCCCGCCGGCTCGATATGGCCGGTCTGCACCTGCCGGTAGAGCACCACGCGGTCCAGGCCCAGGTCCGGCACGGCGATCAGCTCGGTGCCCGGCAGCTTCACCACCTGGTGCGGGTGCGGGTCGCGGTCCTCCGCGTAGTCGTGGTGGTCGTCGAGGTCGAGGAGCTCGACGGGCAGGCCCTCGGCATCCAGGCGCACCGTCTCGACCGATCCGGAGCCGTAGTTCGCGACGAGCAGCGTGTCCGGTCGCGTGCCGGGCGCGAGGTGGCATCCCCCGGAGCCGGCGAGCTCGAGGTCGCCGACGATCTCCGCGCTCGAGCCGTCCTCCGCGACGCGGAGGGTCAGCACGTGCGTGGGGCTGGTCTCGGTGACCGCGTGCAGGAGGGAGCCGTCGGCGCTCCAGAGCAGGAACGAGGGATCCGCGGCGGCCACCTCCCAGAGGGTCTCCGCGGCGGCGCCGGAGTCGTCCGGGGTCACGCGCAGGAGCGCGATGCCGGTGCCGCGGCCGGAGCCGCTCGTGGAGTAGCCGCCGACGGCGACGAGTGCGGGAGAGGTCATGCTCGCTCCTCGGGATCGGTGCGGCGGTCCCCCGCGGCGGAGGTGGGGTCGAGCTCCTCGAGCATCGAGGGGGACAGCGCTGTCATCTCACCGGTCATCGTAGACGGCTCGACGAGGGCCACGCCGTCACGACCACGGGCGCGGCGGCGCGTGCCCACGGAGAGGCGACGGCGGCGCATCGTCGTGAAGGGCACCGAGATCATCGGCGTGTAGGCGATCTGGCGGGCGCCGACGACCCGCGAGGCGAGCAGCTGGCCCAGCACCGCGCCGGCGGCGATGCCGATCGCGATCTCCCCGGCGCTGAACAGCTCGAGCGCGCCGTCGGGCACGGCGTCGCCGAGCGCGAGCAGGCCCCGGTAGATCCGGCTGCCCGGGACGAGCGGCACCACGCCGCCCATGACGAACACGAGGGTGGGGGCGCGCATGCGGTCGCCGAGCACCACGGCCGCCACGCCGACGAGGAAGGAGGCGACGCCGACCGCGTAGACCCGGTCCACGACGTCGCTCAGCAGGTGCGAGAGCCCCGCCGAGCCCGCGGCGACCAGCGCGACCGCGGCGAGCATCCGCATGGGGACCTGGGCGCCGACCCCGAAGCCGAGGCCCATGACGGCTCCGGCGACCACGAGGACGAGCACGGAGGCGAGGGAGACCGGGGTCGCGGAGGAGATCGACACGTCCACCCCCACGAGGTCCGCGACGAGCAGCCCTCCGCGCACACCGGCGACGATGCCGACCGTGAGCATGAGGGTCTCGAGGATCCGCCCGGCGGCCGTCACGTACCAGCCGGTGACGGCGTCCTGCATGGCACCGATCGAGGTGAGGCCCGCGAGCAGCACGATGATGCACGCGACGACGACGATCGACGGGTTCAACGAGGGGTCCAGCGCACCGAGCAGCACGGCGACGCCCACCGCGAGGAAGCCGCCGAGGGCCTGGCTGTAGAAGCGCGGGATGCGCCGCCGGGTGAGGACCGTGTCCACCAGGATCATCAGCGCCGCGGCGAGGGTCGCGGCGATCACCACGAGCCAGTTCGCCCCGAGGCTCAGCGCGGCGCCGCCGCCGAGCAGGCCGAAGCCCGCGCAGACGAGCGAGAGCCGGTAGGGCGGCTTCTCCTGCGGGATCGCGGCGGCCTGGTGGCGGGCCTCCTCGAGGGAGAGGTCACCGCTGATGTAGCCGAAGGTGACGTCCTCGTAGGCGGCGAGCCGCGCGAAGTCCTGCACGCGCTCGCTCGCGGCGCGCACGCGGGTGAAGGGGGCGGAGAGCTCGTCCGGCAGGTAGGAGATCGTGACCTCGTCGAAGGTGACCTGGACGGCCACGTTGCGCAGGCCCGAGGAGCTCGTGATCCGCAGGACGGTCGCGGTGACCTCCGAGGCCGCGGCGCCGTTGGTGAGCAGGCCCTCGCCGACCCTCATGGCGAGGTCGAAGACGGCGTGCAGGCGGGCGGAATCGGTGGGCACGCCGCGATCGTGCCATATGCGCGGGCCTGCTCGGAACCGTGCCGGGGGCGGCTCCGGGGAGGCGCTCGGCACAGTCGGGATCAGAGGTTCGGGGAGCCCGTCAGCGCACCGATCGCGACGCCCAGCGCGACGAGGCAGAGGACGTCGACGAGCCGGGAGCGCACCGCGAGCGCGCCCACCGCGCGGGTGGGAAGCAGCAGCCGCAGGGCGGCGAGGACGAGCAGCTCCGCGCTCAGCAGCATCCCCGCGAGCGGGGCGTGCCCGGCGATGCCGAGCAAGGCGATGACCGCGAGCGCCACGAGGGCTCCCGTGAGCACCGCCTGGCGGCGCACGGCGGCCCCGGCGGTGAAGGGTGATCTGGGCTCCGGCACGGGCACATGCTACGGGGCCGGGATGGATAGGCTGTCAGCGGCCGACGACGACGCCGGCCGTCCGAGAACCCGGAGGACAGTACCCATGACCCATCCCGGTGCGACGACAGGATCCGCCACCCGCCGCGAGCACGACCTGCTCGGCGATCGCGAGGTCCCCGCCCACGCCTATTACGGGATCCAGACCCTGCGGGCGCAGGAGAACTTCCACATCACGGGAGTCCCCCTGTCCCACTTCCCCCGCCTCATCGAGGCGCTCGCCCAGGTCAAGCGGGCCACCGCCCGGGCCAACCATGCTCTCGGGGCGCTCGACGACGAGCGCGCCGCCGCGATCGAGCAGGCCTGCGAGGAGATCGCGGGCGGTGCGCTGCACGAGCACTTCGTCGTGGACATGATCCAGGGCGGTGCGGGCACGAGCACCAACATGAACGCGAACGAGGTCATCGCGAACCGCGCGCTCGAGATCCTGGGGCACGAGAAGGGCGACTACGAGCACCTCCACCCCAACAACCACGTGAACCTCGCGCAGTCCACGAACGACGTCTACCCCACCGCCGTGCGGCTCGCGATGATGCTCTCCTTCCCCGCGCTCGCGGAGGCCATGGACACGCTCATCGGCGCGCTGCGGGACAAGGGCGACGAGTACGCGGACGTGCTGAAGATGGGCCGCACGCAGATGCAGGACGCGGTCCCGATGACGGTGGGCCAGGAGTTCCGCGCCTGGGCGACGACGATCAGCGAGGACGTCGAGCGGCTGACCCGCACCGCGCGGCTGTTCCAGGAGATCAATCTCGGCGCGACCGCGATCGGCACGGGCATCACGACCGATCCCCGCTACGCGCAGCTCGCGGCCCGAGAGCTCTCGCAGCTCACCGGTGTCGAGTTCACGGTCGCCGCGGACCTCGTCGAGGCGACGAGCGACACGGGCGCCTTCGTCACCTTCTCCGGGGTGCTCAAGCGCATCGCGGTGAAGGTCTCGAAGATCTGCAACGACCTGCGCCTGCTCTCCTCCGGCCCGCGAGCGGGCTTCGCCGAGATCACCCTGCCGGCGGTGCAGCCGGGCTCCTCGATCATGCCGGGGAAGGTGAACCCGGTGATCCCCGAGGTCGTCAACCAGGTGGCCTTCGAGGTGATCGGCAACGACCTCACGGTGACCTTCGCGGCGGAGGGCGGCCAGCTGCAGCTGAACGCCTTCGAGCCGGTGATCTGCTTCAACATCCTGGAGTCCACCCGGGTCATGACCCGGGCGATGGACACGCTCGCGGAGCGCTGCATCCGCGGGATCACCGTGAACCGCGAGGTCGTGGACGACTACATCCACCGCTCGATCGGGGTGGTGACGGCGCTCGTCCCGGTGATCGGCTACGCCGCCGCGACGGACATCGCGAGCACCGCGCTCACCACGGGACGGCCGGTGCGCGAGCTCGTCCTCGAGCGGGGCCTCATCGACGAGCACCGGCTGGAGCTGCTGCTCTCCCCCGCCTCGATGACCCGCCCGGTGCGCGCGACGGCCACGGGCACGATCCCCGCGCTGACAGAGGAGGCGCCGGACTCCGGGGAGATCGGCCGTCCGCTCGAGCAGGACCCGCAGGAGCTCCCGGTCCCGGACGACGGCACCGTCTGAGCCGCCCCGCCGACCCGCCGTCGGCCCGTCCCGCCCGGGACGCGGAAGGGCCCGGCCCCGAGGGGACCGGGCCCTTCCGCACGTCACGAGGGACGGCGGGACGGCGAGCTCAGCGGCTCACTCGTCGGCCTCCTCCATCTTGCCGCGCATGACGAGCTTCGGATCGGGCTGGCCGACCACGTCGTGGTCCTTGTCCTCGTACTCGAACTGCGAGAGGAAGTAGCGCATCGCGTTGATGCGGGCGCGCTTCTTGTCGTTGCTGCGGATGATCGTCCACGGCGCGTACTTCTTGTCCGTGCGGCGGAACATCTCCTCCTTGGCCTGCGTGTACGCCTCCCAGCGGTCGAGGGACTCGAGGTCCATCGGGGAGAGCTTCCAGCGGCGCACCGGGTCGAGCTGGCGGATCGCGAAGCGGGTCCGCTGCTCCTTCTGCGAGACCGAGAACCAGAACTTCGTGAGGTGGATGCCGGAGTCCACGAGCATGCGCTCGAAGGACGGCGTCTGGTTCATGAAGGTCTCGTACTGCTCGGGGCTCGCGAAGCCCATGACCCGCTCGACGCCGGCGCGGTTGTACCAGGAGCGGTCGAAGAGCACCATCTCACCCTCGGTGGGCAGGTGCTGGACGTAGCGCTGGAAGTACCACTGGCCGCGCTCGCGGTCGCTCGGCTTGTTCAACGCGACGACGCGCGCGGTGCGCGGGTTCAGGTGCTCCGTGAAGCGCTTGATGGTGCCGCCCTTGCCGGCCGCGTCCCGCCCCTCGAAGATGATGATCGCCTTCTGGTCGTTGTCCTCGAGCCAGTACTGGAACTTCAGCAGCTCCACCTGGAGCTTGTACTTCTCCAGCTCGTAGTCCTCGCGGTCCATCCGGGTCTCGTAGGGGTACCCCTCCTGCCAGGTGTAGACGGGGTTGCCCTGCGGGTCGATGAGGTCGGGGTCGGGGGTGTGACCGTCCTGGACCGTGTAGCCCTCCTCGCGCAGGTGCTCGATGTACTCGCGCAGGGACTGGTTGTCAGGGATTCTCACGGTCACTCCTTCGACACATGCTCATGTTGGGCACCACTGTAGGGGGCGTGCATGACGTCCAGGTGAACGGACGGCCTGCTCGGAGCGGGGACCGACCGGTCCGTCGCACGGCGTGCGCGAGGGACCGGCCGGGAGCCCCGGAGGGGCTCAGTGGGCGAAGTGCCGGGTGCCCGTGAGGTACATCGTGACGCCCGCCGCGCGACAGGCCTCGACGACCTCCTCGTCGCGGATGGAGCCGCCGGGCTGGACGATCGCGCGGACCCCGGCGTCGATGAGGATCTGGGCGCCGTCGGCGAAGGGGAAGAAGGCGTCCGACGCGGCGACCGCGCCGCGGGCCCGCTCCTCGCCGTCCTCGCCGAGCGTGTTCGCGCGGGTCACGGCGAGCCGGCAGGAGTCCAGGCGGTTGACCTGGCCCATGCCGATGCCCACGGCCGCGGAGTCCTTCGCGAGCAGGATCGCGTTGGACTTCGCGGCGCGGACGGAGCGCCAGGCGAAGGCGAGGTCCGCGAGGGTCGCGGCGTCCGCCGCCTCGCCCGAGGCGAGGGTCCACCGCGAGGGGTCGTCGCCGTCGGCGTCGACCGCGTCGGCGTCCTGGATGAGGGTGCCGCCCCAGATCGGGCGCACCTCGACGCCGCCGCGGGTGCGGTCCTCGACCTGGAGGATGCGGAGGTTCTTCTTGCCCTGGAGCAGCGCGAGGGCGTCCTCCTCGTAGCCGGGGGCGAGGATGACCTCGGTGAAGATCGGCTTGACCTGCTGCGCCATCGCGAGGGTGACGGTGCGGTTGGCAGCGATGACGCCGCCGTAGGCGGAGAGCGGGTCCGTCGCGTGGGCGCGCGCGTGGGCGAGGGCGAGATCCTCGCCCTCGGCGACGACCGCGATGCCGCAGGGGTTGTTGTGCTTCATGACGACGACGCACGGCTGGTCGTGGTCGAAGGCGGCGCGCGCGGCGGCGTCCGCGTCGACGTAGTTGTTGTAGCTCATGGGCTTGCCGCCCAGCAGCGTCGCGCCCGCGAGGCCCGGGGCCTCGGGGTCGGTCACGGCGATCCGTGCCCGCTGGTGGGGGTTCTCGCCGTAGCGGAGGGTCGCGGTGATGCCGAAGGCGGCGGCCTCGTCCTCGGGGAGGTCGAGCAGCGAGACCTCCTGGCCCTCCTCGGCGCCGTCGGTCTCCTCGCCGGCGTCCTCGGAGAGGCGCGCGGTCATCCACTCGGAGATCGCGGTGTCGTAGTCCGCGGTGACGGTGAAGGCGATCGCGGAGAGCTCCTGGCGCTCGGCGAGGGTGAAGCCGCCGACGCGGGCGGCGCGCGCGGCGTCGGCGTAGCCGTCCTGCTCGACGACGACGGCGACGCTCGCGAAGTTCTTCGCCGCGCCGCGCACCATCGAGGGGCCGCCCACGTCGATCTTCTCGATGATCTCGTCGAAGCTGCCGCCGGCGGCGACGGTCTCGGAGAACGGGTAGAGGTTCACGACGACGAGGTCGAAGGGCTCGATGCCGTGCTCGGCGAGCTGGGCGCGGTGGGTCTCCTCGCGGAGGTCCGCGAGGATGCCGCCGTGCACGCGCGGGTGGAGGGTCTTCACGCGACCGTCGAGCATCTCGGGGAAGCCGGTGACGGTCTCCACCTCGGTGACGGCGATGCCCGCGTCGCGGACGGTCGCGGCGGTCGAGCCGGTGGAGACGATCTCGGCGCCGGTCTCGGCGAGCGCGGTGGCGAGCTCGACGATGCCGGTCTTGTCGAAGACGGAGAGGAGGGCGCGGCGGATCGGGCGGCGATCGGTGGCGGTCACGAGGGGGCTCCTGTTCGAGGGCGGGTGCGGTCCTTGCGACGAGCACCCAGGCGGTCGATGCTCGCGGTTCACTCCCCGGTGGTCCTCCCACCTGCGCCAGTCGTGTGGGACCAGACTACCGGGCGGCGAGGGTGCGCACCACGTCGACCAGGAGCGGCTGCTCCGCGGCCTTGATGCGCTCGTGGAGCGTGCCCTCGGTGTCGTCCTCGAGGACAGGGACGGCGACCTGGGCGAGGATCCGCCCGGTGTCCACCCCGGCGTCGACCTCGATGACGGTCGCGCCGGTGATCTTCACCCCGTGGGCGAGGGCGTCGCGCACGCCGTGGGCGCCGGGGAAGGAGGGCAGCAGGGCGGGGTGGGTGTTGACGATGCGGCCCCCGTACGCGTCCAGCAGCGGGGAGCCGACGAGCCGCATGAAGCCGGCGAGCACCACGAGCTCGGGATCGTGGGCGGCGACGGCGGCGGCGAGCGCCTCGTCCCAGGCGGCGCGGTCGGGGAAGTCGCGCAGGGCGACGACGGCGGTGGGGATCCCCGCCTCCCGGGCGATGTCGAGGCCCGCGGCGGGCTTGTCCGCGAGGACGCCGACGATCACGTAGGGCGAGTCCGCGGCGCGGGAGGCCTCGAGCAGGGCGGCGAAGGTGGAGCCGGTGCCGGAGAGCAGGACGACGACGCGCGTGGGCGCCGTCCCGGGGGTCCCGGTGGTCGCAGGGGTCTCGGGGAGGGGGGTCGCGGGGGTCACCGGGCCAGGGTAGCGACGAGCGGGCACAATGGGGCGATGAGTCCCGCGAGCGACCCCTCCCCCGACGACAGCCGCCGGCACATGCGGCGGCTCGCGCTGCTCACCGTGCTCATGCTCCTGGCCTGGATCCTGCTGATCGCGCCGCTGCCGTGGTCGCTGCTCGCGGGGGTCGTCGCCGCGGCCGCGCTCGTGGTGCTCGTCCCGGTCGCCGTCTCCGCGTTCCGCCGGGGCCGGCGCGGCTCGGCGGTGCTCGCCGCCGTGGTGGGGGTGCCGGCGACGCTCATGATCATCACGAGCTCGCTCGTCTCGGTGCTGTTCTACGGCCCGATGTCGGAGCTCGAGGAGTGCCGGGACACGGCGCTCACGCAGCGCGCGGAGGCGCAGTGCCGCCAGGACGTCGAGGACTCCGTCGCGACCTGGCTCGGGGACCTGACAGGGAGCTGACGGGGAGCTAGCGCTCCGAGGGCGAGCCCGCCGCGAGGCTCGTCCCGCGCTCCTCCGCCTCCTCGGCGTCGGACGCGGTGGAGGTGTCGGGAGCGGTGGCGGCATCGGACGCGGTGGAGGCGCCGGACCCGGTGCTGTCCTCGTCAGCGGCGTCGTCGTCCGTGGCCCCGGAGCGGGCGGCGCCGGCTCCGCGCTCCTCCTGCTCCGCGCGCTCGACCCGCTCGCGGAGGGAGCCCACGAGACCGCGCGCCCACGGCACCGCCGGCGTCGCGAGCAGGCCGATCACGGCGGCGGTGCTCAGCACGACGATCCCCAGCAGCGGCAGCAGCAGGGTGGACATCTCCGGGCCGAGGTGCACCAGGCGGCCCTCGCCGATGCGCCCCGTGGAGAGCCCCGCGAGGAGCAGCACCGCGACGACGACGAGCGCCGGGTAGGCGACCCAGGCGGTCACGCGGTCCCGCAGCGCGAGCCCCGCGGTGTCCCGGACGAGCCGGTACGCGCCGAGGACCACGGCCGCGACCGGCAGCACGAGCAGCGCCCAGACCCAGACGGGGGCGGCGCCGGGCTGCGGGATCGCGGCGAGCATCGGCAGCGCGGGGAGCACCCCGGTCTCGACGCCGTGCAGGGACAGGGCCGTGCCGCTGCCCACGGAGACGGTCCCGCCCAGCAGCACCGCCATCGCCCAGACGATGAGCAGCGGCAGCAGGGCGAGCTGCAGCAGGGTCAGCACCGCACCGCCCACGACGCCCGGGGCCAGCTGGTCGAAGAGCGCGGACTGGCCCGGGATCGAGATCACCAGCAGCACCACCACGAGCGCGGTCGCGGCGGCGACGAGCCCGCCCAGCGCGAGCAGCACGGCGCGGGCGACGGCGTCGAAGGGCGCGGGCAGCAGGGCGAGGACCCGCACCGCGGGGACCGTCGCGGTCGCCTCCCGGCGCACGGACCACAGCAGGCCCAGAAGCCCGCCCACCACCGAGATCAGCGCGGCGGAGACGAGGGCGGAGGCGATCACGGGGCTCGCCTCGCCGCTGCGTCCGAGCGCGCCGACGACCGCCATGCCGACGGCGTAGACCGCCGTGTACGCGCCGAGCGCCCCGCCTGCGTCCCGCAGGGCCCGGGTGCGCAGCACGCCGTCGTCGCGGACGAGGTCCAGGCCGCGGCCCACGCGGCGCATGCCGAGCGCGGAGACGGCGACGAGCAGCAGGCTGAGGCCCAGCGGCGTGAGGGTCGTGGCGCCCTCGATGACGCCCGTGCCGAGCGTGACCCCGCCGCCGTGGCCGAGGACGAGCAGGTTCAGGGCGATGAGGACGGCGTCCAGGGCGGTGGCGCTCGAGCCGCTCCCGGCGATCTGCGCGGCGAGCGCGGGGACCACGGTGATCGCGAGGACCGTGCCGAGGCTCACTGCGGCGGCGACGACCCCCCGGACCAGGGGTGTCGCGATGCTTCCGCCGCCGCTGCTGCTCACGCTCTGCTCCATCCGCCGGGTGTGCTGGTCGAGGTCCATGGTCGCACCCGGGACGGGCCGTCCAGTGTCGCATAATGACACGGATGCCATCCACGGACCTGAACCTCGACCCCGCTGCGGAGCAGCCGCGGCTCGTGGTGCGCACCTGGCGGATCGACGAGGACGTCGACCTCGCGGCGCACCTGCCGGCGGCCCCCTCGGGGGCGTGGCTGCGACACGGTCAGGGACTCGTCGCCCTGGGCCGGGCCTGGGAGTTCACCTCCACCGGGCCGGACCGCTTCACGGCGGCCTCCGCCGCCTTCCGGGCGCTCGCCGCCCGCGCCGACGTCGTCGACGAGGTCCTCACCCGCGGCAGCGGTCTCGTGGCCCTCGGCTCCTTCTCCTACGCCGCCGCCTCCGAGCGCGCCTCGACGCTGCTGGTGCCGGAGGCCGTGCTCGGCGTGCACGACGGCGAGGTGTTCCTCACGCTCGCCTCCCGGGACGACGAGCCGTCGGCCCCCGCGCACTTCACCTCGCTGTTCCCCGCCGCCCCCGCGGAGCCGCCGCTCCCCCCGGGTCGGCTCACGATAGAGGCGGACCACTCCCCCGACGAGTACCAGGCGCTCGTGCGCGAGGCCGTGCGGGCGATCCGGGCGGGGCAGGCGGAGAAGGTCGTGCTCTCCGAGACGACGACGGTGCGCACCGCGGAGCCCGCCGTGCCCGGCGCGCTGCTCGCCCGGCTCACCGCCGCCTACCCGAGCACGTGGACGTATCACGTGGCCGACATGATCGGGGCGAGCCCGGAGATGCTCGCCCAGGTCCAGGACGGCCGGCTGTTCTCGCGCGTGCTCGCGGGGACGCGATCCGTGGCCGACGTCGGCGAGCTCGCGGCGGACGACCGCCGCGCCTTCCTCGCCGATGCGAAGGAGCTCTCCGAGCATGCCTACGCGATCGACTCGGTGCTCGCGCGGCTCGAGGGCATCGCGCAGGTCGAGCACCGCTCCCCCGAGCCGTTCGTGCTGCGCCTGCCGGGGCTCGAGCATCTCGCCTCCGACGTCACCGCGCAGCTCTCCGAGGGCGTCACGAGCCTCGACGTGGCGGCGCGCCTGCATCCCTCCGCGGCCGTCTCGGGGACCCCGCGCGAGGCGGCGGACGAGATCATCGCCCGGCTCGAGGCGCGGGACCGCGGCGGCTACGCGGCGCCCGTGGGCTGGATGGACGCGCGCGGCGACGGCCAGTGGGCGATCGCCCTGCGCGGCGGCCACCTGCTCGAGGACGGCGGCGTGCGGCTCCAGGCGGGCGGCGGGCTCGTCGCCGCCTCGGACCCGGTCTCCGAGCACGCCGAGGTGCTCGCGAAGTGCCGGCCGATGCTGCGGGCCCTGCGGGGCTGAGCCCCGCCGGCGCTCAGCCCCGGCCCCGGAGCGGCACCGTCAGGAGGCGGCCGTGAGGGTCACCGTGACCTGCTGCTCGCTCCCGTCGCGGACCACCGTGAGCGTGTGCTCCGAGTCCACGGCGAGGCCGCGCACGACGCCCGTGAGCGCGGCGGCGCCGTCGACCGGGGTGTCGTCGACCGCGACGACCACGTCGCCCTTCCTCAGACCGGCGCTCGCGGCCGGGGTGCCGTCCTCCGCCGAGACGACCTCGGCGCCCGTGCGGGTGGTGCCGCTCGCCTCCGCGCTGCCGTCCGTCGTGGTGACGCCGAGGTAGGCGTGCTGGGCGGTGCCGCCGTCGATGAGCTGGTCCGCGATGAGCTTCGCGGTGCTCGCGGGGATCGCGAAGCCCAGGCCGATGCTGCCGGCGGTCTCCTGGCCGCTCGCGACGCCCGCGATCGAGGAGTTGATGCCGATCACGGCGCCGGTCGCGTCCACGAGCGGGCCGCCGGAGTTGCCGGGGTTGATCGAGGCGTCGGTCTGGATCGCGGAGGTGTAGGTCGAGTCGGAGCCGTCGGGCTGCTGGCCGGTCGTCGTCACGGGGCGGGCGGTCGCGGAGACGATGCCGGTGGTGACCGTGTTCTGCAGCCCGAGCGGCGTGCCGATCGCCATGACGTCCTGGCCCACCGTGACGGAGCCCGAGTCGCCGAAGGTCGCGGGCTGGAGGTCGCTCGGCGGATCGTCGAGGCGGAGCACGGCGAGGTCCGTGGAGGCGTCGGTGCCGACGATGCTCGCGGCGTAGACGGAGCCGTCGGAGAGGGTGACCTGCACCTGCTGGCCGCCGTCGACGACGTGGTTGTTCGTGAGGATGTTCCCCGTGGTGTCGAGCACGACGCCGGTGCCGGTGGAGGTGCCGCCCTGGGCGGCGACCTGGATCTCCACGGTGCTCGGGGTGACGGCCGCGGCGACCGCGGACCAGTCCGGGTCCGAGGACGAGGAGGCGGTGCTCACGGGGCCCTGCGTCGAGGACGAGGAGGTCGCCGCCGTGGAGGCGCCGTCGGAGCCGAGCAGCTGGTCGTAGGCGACGACGCCGCCGAGGGTCACGCCGCTGGAGAGCAGCATCCCCGCGCCGACGAGCACGACGACGCCGCCCCACCCGGGACCGCGGCGGGTGCGGGCGGGGGCGGCCGCGGTGTCGACCGGCGCCGGTCCCGCGTACCCGGGATCGGCCGGCGCGCCGTAGGTGCCCTCGGGCGCCGGGGCGCCGTAGGTCGGCGCCTCACGGCTCGTCGCCCACCAGGGGTCCGCGGAGGCCTGCGGGGCGCCCGTCACGGCCGGAGCAGGCTGCTGGTCGGTGGGCACCGAGCCGAGCTGCTCCGTGGGCGGCTCACCCCACTGCGGGGCGAGCGTCTCGGTGGGCTGCTCCGCGCCCGGCCGGGCATCCGGCGCCGCGTACCAGCCCTGCGGCGGGGACACGGTGGGGTCCTGAGGCTGGCGGGGCTGCTGCGGCTGCGGGGGCGTGCTCTGCTCGTTCACGGGAGTCAGTGAAGCGGAGCTTCCCCGGAGTCCGGCTGGAAGCGGCTGTGCATCTCCTGTGCGATGAGGACCCGCAGGCCGCGGGACGGCGCGGCGAGGGCGGCGGGCAGCTCCTCGGGTGCGAGGGTGCGGGCCTCGGCGCCGAGCGCGGCCGCCGCCGCGGCGAGATCGGTGCCGTGCGGGGTCGTGAAGAAGCGCCGCAGCAGGGACGGCGGCGCGGAGGCATGCTCGAGCCCGCCGAAGATCCTGCCCCCGTCGTCGTCCACCACCACGACATCGAGATCGGGGCGGCGCTCCTCGGGCCCGATGACGAGCCCGGTGAGGTCGTGCAGGGCGGTGAGGTCGCCGACGAGCAGACGCACGCGGCCCGTGCTCCCCTGCTCCGCGCCCGCGGCGGAGCGGGCGAGGGCGACGCCGCCCGCGACGGAGGTGGTGCCGTCGATGCCGGCGAGGCCGCGGTTGGCGAGCACGGTGCCCGCGACGGGCCCCGCGTGCTGCTCGAGGTCCCGCACGAGGCTCGAGGAGCCGAGCACGAGGACGTCCTGCTCCTCGGTCGCGTCCCAGACGGCGAGCGCGGCGCGCGCCTGCCACGGAAGCGGGGCCGCGGCGCTCTCCGGCTCAGGATCGGAGGCCTGCCAGGCGGCGAGGTGCTCGCGGCGCCGCGCGGCCTCGGTGGCGTCCGGGGCAGGGGCGGTGATCGCGGGGACCACGAGCCGGGCTCGACGGGCGGCGTCGGCGAAGTCCGGGTGGGGATCGACGACGACCACGTCGACGTCGGCCGCGCCGAGGAGCGCGCCGATCACGGGGCGGGAGAGCGTCGGATGCCCCAGCACGATCGCCTGTCGCGGGCGCAGCGGGTGCGCGGGATCGGCCATGACCCGGGCGAGGAGCGCGGGGTAGCCGGGGACGAGGGAGCTCCCGGAGCGGGCGCCGGAGCTGGGCTCGGCGAGCAGCGGGAGCAGCTGCGCCTCCGCGAGCTCCCGGGCCGCGGGACCGGCGCCGTCCCCGGCGACGACGACCGCGCTCGGGTCGATCGGCACGGCGACCGGGGCGGGAGGCCCCGCGGGCACGCGATGCGTGAGGACGATCCCCGGCGCCTCCGCGGCCGGGGAAGGACGCTGTGCGGGGGCGACGGGGGCGAGGGGGTCGCGGAACCCGAGGTTCAGGTGCACGGGGCCGGGATGCTCGCCCGTCGCGGCGGCGACCGCGCGGGCGGCCGTCGAGACGAGCGTGCGCAGCTCGGTCGCGGTCGCGCCGGCGGCGGTCGGCGCGGGGAGGTCCGCGCGCAGTCGCGTGAAGTCGCGGTACAGGTCCGCCTGCCGGGTGGTCTGGTTCGCGCCGGTGCCGCGCAGCTCCGCGGGACGGTCCGCGGTGAGCACGATCAGCGGCACCCGCGAGTGGTGGGCCTCCATGACGGCGGCGAGGAGGTGCGCGGTCGCGGTGCCCGAGGTGGTGAGCACTGCTGCGGGGTGCGCGGGGTCCTCCCGGGAGAGGCCCAGGGCGGTGAAGGCCGCGGCGCGCTCGTCGATCCGCACGTGGGCCTCGAGCAGCTCCGGGAGGTCGCCCTCGTGGAGGGCGTGGACGAGGGGCGCGGAGCGGGATCCCGGCGCGGCGACCACGTGCCGCACGCCGAGCGCGGCGAGCGTGCGCCACAGGGTGACCGAGGCGTCCACCGCCCCCGATCCGGTGGGTGCCGGGACGGGGATCGTGGTGGGGCCGGGGAGCGCGGGCATGAGCCCAGCCTAGTCAGCGCCCGGGGCTCCGGTGCCCGGCCGCGGGGCGGGGCTCAGAGCATCGACGCGCACGCCGCGAGACGCTGCTCCCAGGCGGCCTCGAGGGCGGGGGCGGCCGCGTGCCGGTCCAGGAGGTCCTCCTCCGGCTCCGCCCGGCCCACGGGCAGGACGCCGCCGCGGGCGTGCAGCGAGCGCGCGGTGAGGTCCGCGGTGAGCAGGCTCGCGGTGCCGAGGCCGCAGTCGTGCGCGAGCTCGGGCAGGGAGCCGGCGAGCGCGAGCCCCGCGGAGAGCCCCACGCTCGACTCGATCGCGGAGGAGACGACGACCGGCAGCCCCGCCTCGGCGGCGAGGTCGAGGCAGCGGCGCACCCCGCCCAGCGGCTGCACCTTCATGACGAGGACGTCCGCCGCCTCGGCGCGGGCGACCCGCAGGGGGTCCTCGGCGCGGCGCACGGACTCGTCGGCCGCGATCGGCACGTCGAGGCGGCGGCGCAGGGCGGCGAGGTCCTCGATGTTCGCGCAGGGCTGCTCCGCGTACTCGAGCCCGCCGGCGGCGCGGTCCAGCCGCGGCAGCGCGTCGAGCGCCTCCTCGAGGGTCCAGGCGGCGTTCGCGTCCACGCGGATGCGGCCGTCGGGGCCCAGCGCGTCACGGACCGCGGCGACCCGGTCGAGGTCCTCCTCGGGGCTCGCGCCGGGATCGGCGACCTTCACCTTCGCGGTGCGCGCGCCGCCCACGCCCGCGAGTCGGGCGGCGAGCGCCGGCTGCACGACGGGGATCGTCGCGTTGACGCCGATCTCCCGGCGGAGCGCGGCGGGGCGGGGCAGGGTCGCGTCCTCGATCGCGGCGCGCAGCCAGGCGGAGGACTCCTCCGCCTCGTAGTCCCAGAACGGGGAGAACTCCGCCCAGCCCTCCGGCCCGTGCAGGAGCACGCCGTCGCGCACCTCGATGCGGCGGAAACGGGTGGTCATGGCGATCGCCCAGGCGTGCGCCCGGTCGATGCCGAGGTCTCGGAGGGAGGCGGGGATCTGCATCCCTCGAGGGTAGTGCGACTCCCTCAGCGCTCCTCGCCCGGGCCGGCGGACGGAGCCGGCGGCACGGCGTTCCAGGCGTCGGCCTCCGCCTGCTCCTGCGCGACCCGCTCGCGGAACGCGGCGCGCGCGGCGACGTGCTCGGGGCGGCGGCGCAGCAGCACGTAGCCCACCGCGATCACGACGAACCAGACCGGCGTGGCGAGCATGCCCGCGAGCGTGTCCGGGTCCCCGGTGAACGCCCACAGCAGGAACAGGAAGAAGCCGAGGACGACGCCCACCATGGCGCGCCCGCCGGGCATGGCGAAGCTGCTCGCGGCGTGCTCCTGCGGTCGCCGGCGGCGGTAGGCGAGGTAGCTCAGCAGGATCATCGTCCACACGAACATGAAGCACAGCGAGGAGACGGTCGTGACGACGGAGAACGCCGCGGACTCGCCGAGGCCGAAGGCCAGCAGGACGACCGAGGCGAGCAGCATCACGCCCGTGAGGTAGAGGGCGTTCTGGGGGACGCGGCGACGGGAGACCTTCGCGAACAGGGCCGGGGCGTCCTTCTGGGTGGCGAGGCCGAACACCATCCGCGAGGTCGAGTAGATGCCCGAGTTCGCCGAGGACATGGCGGAGGTCAGCACCACGAGGTTGACGATCGCGGCGGCCGCGGGCAGCCCTGCCGCGTCGAAGACCTGGATGAACGGGGAGTTGTCGGCGTCGTAGACGGTCCACGGCATGACGGACATGAGGATCACGAGGGAGCCGATGTAGAACAGCAGGATGCGCACGGGGATCGACTGGATCGCCCGGGGCAGGTTGTGCTCGGGGTCCTTGGTCTCCGCGGCGGTGGTGCCGACGAGCTCGATGCCGACGAAGGCGAAGGTCGCGATCTGGAAGGCGGCGACGAAGCCGGTGAAGCCGTTGCCGAAGAACCCGCCCCGGTCCCACAGGTGGGCGAAGCTCGCGGCGCCGTGGCCCGAGTCGAAGCTCGTCAGGACGAGCACGAGGCCCACGACGATGAGGGCGAGGATCGCGACGATCTTCACCATCGCGAACCAGAACTCGGTCTCGCCGAAGGCGCGCACCGTCGGCAGGTTCAGCCCGATCAGCGCGACGATGACGACGAGCGCGATGACGGGTGTGGCCCAGGCCGGCAGCACGGGGACGAGGTGGCGGACGTACACGGAGGCGATGACGATGACGTCCGCGACGGCGGTGACGACCCAGCAGAACCAGTACGTCCAGCCGGTGAAGTAGGCGGCCCAGGGGCCCAGCAGGTCACCGGTGAAGTCGGCGAAGTTGCGGTACTCGCGGCGGGAGAGCAGCAGCTCCCCCATGGCGCGCATGACGAAGTACAGCATGAAGCCGATGATCAGGTAGACGAGCAGCACGGACGGGCCGGCCACGGAGATCGTCTTGCCGGAGCCCATGAAGAGCCCGGTGCCGATGGCGCCGCCGATCGCGATGAGCTGGATGTGGCGGTTGCCGAGGGCGCGGTCCAGGTGCGGGGAGGACTGGTCGCCGTCGCCGCCCTGCCGGGTGGTGCGGGAGGTGGTGTCTGAGGTCACCGCGCGAGGCTACTCCTCGGTCATCCTCAGTTCGCACGAGCGCCACGCCGTGACCGGATCGCGACGGGACGGCCCGGGCGCCGCTCGCCGACCGCCTCCCCGGCCCTCCGCCCCGGCGATACCCTGAGCAGATGACCGTCGACCCCGCTCCCCTGCCCCGTCAGGTGTCCGACACCTTCGACCCCGCGCGCTGGCGGGAGGTGGGACCCGAGGAGCTCGGCGGCCCCGCGCTCACCGACGTCACCTACCACCGCGCCGTCGAGCGGATCGAGAGCCCCGACGGGGAGCGCACTGTGCGGGACCTCCCCACCGTGCGGATCGCCTTCGACCGGCCCGAGGTGCGCAACGCCTTCCGGCCGCAGAGCGTCGACGAGCTGTACCGGACGCTCGACCACGCCCGCCTGGACCCCACCGTCGGCGTGATCCTGCTGACCGGCAACGGCCCCTCCCCCAAGGACGGCGGCCACGCCTTCTGCTCGGGCGGCGACCAGCGGATCCGCGGCCGCTCCGGCTACGAGTACGACGACGCCGAGGAGCTCGACGCGACCGCCTCCGTGCGCACCCGCTCCGCGGGACGGCTGCACATCCTCGAGGTGCAGCGCCTCATGCGCACCATGGGCAAGGTCGTCATCGCGGTCGTCAACGGCTGGGCCGCGGGCGGCGGCCACTCCCTGCACGTGGTCGCCGACCTCTCGATCGCCTCGCGGGAGCACGCGCGCTTCAAGCAGACCGATGCGGACGTCGGCTCCTTCGACGGCGGCTACGGCTCCGCCTATCTCGCCAAGCAGGTGGGCCAGAAGCGGGCCCGGGAGATCTTCTTCCTCGCCGAGGAGTACTCCGCGCAGGACGCCTACGAGTGGGGCGCCGTGAACCGGGTCGTGGACCATGCCGAGCTCGAGGACGCCGCGCTCGCGATGGCCGCGACGATCGCCACGAAGTCCCCGCAGGCGATCCGGATGCTGAAGTTCGCCTTCAACCTCGCCGACGACGGCCTCATGGGCCAGCAGGTGTTCGCCGGGGAGGCCACCCGCCTCGCGTACATGACCGACGAGGCCGCGGAGGGCCGCGACGCGTTCCTCGAGAAGCGCGCCCCGGAGTGGTCCTCCTTCCCGCACCCGCAGTGACCGCGGAGATCGCCCCGGCGGCGCCCTGGGCCCGGCCCGCCCCCTATGACGCCTCCGCGGCCTCGCTCGCGGAGCACGTCGCGGCGATCGGCGAGGTCATGGCCGGCCGCTCCCGCCTGTGGCTCGGCGCCGGGGACCCGCCGTCGTCCCTGCCCGCCGGCTTCGAGGACACGGTGCTCGTGGTCCCGACCTCCGGCTCGACGGGCACCGCGAAGTCGGTCGCGCATCCGCTGCGCACGCTGCTCGCCTCGCAGGACGCGACCGCCGCGGCGCTCGGCGGTCACGGCCTCTGGCTGCCGCTGCTGCCGCCCACGCACATCGCGGGTGTGCAGGTCATCGCGCGCGCCCATCGCACCGCCCAGGTGCTCGGGCTCGACGCCGCCGCGCTCCCGGAGCAGCTGCCGGACCTGCGCGGCCACTTCGACGCGGCCGCGCTCGTGCGTGCGGCCGCTCCGGCGCTCGAGCAGGCGGAGGCCGCGGGCCTGCCCGCCTTCACCTCGCTCGTGCCCACGCAGCTCGCCCGCATCGTCACGGGCGCGTCGGGGGACGACGCCCGGGCGCGCGCCCTGCTGCGCCGCTTCGCCGGGGTGCTCGTGGGCGGCGCGGCGACCCCGGGCGACGTCCTCGCCCGTGCCCGCGGCGCCCGGATCGCCGTGCGCACCACCTACGGCTCCTCGGAGACGGCGGGCGGCTGCGTGTACGACGCCGCGCCGCTCGCGGGCGTGCACCTCCTCCTCGCCGACGCGCACGACGGCGAGGGCCGCCTGCTCGTCGACTCCCCCACGCTCGCGACCGGCTACCTCGGCGCGGACGGCGCCGGCGTGCAGGACGGCTTCGCCGAGGTCGACGGTCGGCGCGTGCTCGTCACGAGCGACCTCGCCCGGATCGCGGAGGACGGCTCGCTCACGGTCCTGGGACGCGCGGACGACGTCATCGTCACCGGCGGCCGGAAGGTGCTCCCGCAGGACGTGGAGCGCGCCGCCGAGGCCTCGCTCGTGCTGCGCGGGCTCGTGACCGGCTGCGCCGTGGTCGGCGTGCCCGACCCGGAGTGGGGTCAGCGCGTCGAGGCGCTCGTGACGCTCGTCGCGGGCGCCGCCCCCGAGGAGGCGACGGCGCTCGTGCGCTCCGCGCTCCGGATCGCGGAGCTGCCCTCGTGGTCGATCCCCAAGCGTGTGCACGTCGTCGCCGAGCTCCCGCTGCGGGGCATCGGCAAGATCGACCGGGCGGCCGCCGCCGCGCTCGCCCGGAGCCGCGCCGACGAGGCCACCACCGCTGTCGACGTCGGCGATGACACGGCCGCGCGCGGGACCTCCGCGGGCGATCGGCGCGCCTGAGCGGCGTATCCTCGACGGGGCCGCGCAGTGCGGGACCGGACGGCGACAGGAGCATCATGGCCAGCCTCTCCCAGTGGGTGCAGGGGGCGCGCCCCCGGACCCTCCCGGCGGCCGTCGCCCCGGTCGCCGCCGGCACCGGGGTCGCCGTGCGCGAGATCCTCGCGAGCGGGGAGAGCCTCGGCTGGGGCCTGCTGCTCCCCCGGGTGCTGCTCGCCCTCGGCGTCGCGCTCGCGCTGCAGGTGGGCGTGAACTACGCCAACGACTACTCCGACGGGATCCGCGGCACGGACGACGATCGTGTCGGGCCGTTCCGCCTCACCGGCTCGCGCTCCGCGGAGCCCGCGACCGTCAAGCGCGCCGCGATCGGCGCTCTCGCCCTCGGTGCTCTGCTGGGCGTCGTGCTGATCGCGATCGCCGGGATCTGGTGGATGCTCGTGGTCGGCGCGGCCGCCGTCGCCGCCGCGTGGATGTACACGGGCGGGAAGCACCCCTACGGCTACCTGGGCCTCGGCGAGCTGTTCGTGTTCGTGTTCTTCGGCCTCGTCGCCGTGAACGGCACCGCCTACGCGATCACCGGCGGCCTCTCCCTCTCCGCGCTGCTGGTCTCCTGCGCGATCGGGCTGCTCGCGGTCTCGATCATGCTCACCAACAACCTGCGGGACATCCCCACGGACCGCGAGGCGGGGAAGACGACGCTCGCGGTGCGCCTGGGCGAGCGCGGCACGCGGCTGCTGTTCGCGGTCACCGTCATCGCGCCGTTCGTGCTCGTGGTGCCGCTCATGGTCCAGCATTGGCCGGCCGCGCTCGTGCTGCTCGCGCTGCCGCTCGCGATCGGACCCGCACGGGTGGTGCTCCGAGGCGCCCAGGGCCGGGCCCTGATCCCCGTGCTCGGCGCCGCCGGGCGCCTCGAGCTCGTCTTCGCGCTGCTGCTGCTCGCGGGTCTCTGCCTCTGAGCCCGCGCCGGCCCTGAGTCGGCGCGCGGCGTCGGGTGCGGACGCTCAGTCGCGGTCGCGCTCGTCGAGGAGCGCGTCCTCCTCCGCGGCGTCCTCGTCCACGACCGGGCCCCGCTTCTCGCGCCGCCGCTCGTCGACCTGCTGCAGGCCCTCCGCGGCCTTCTGCCGCCGGCCTCCCAGCAGGAGGAAGGAGATCATCATCGCGATGAGCACCGCGAGCAGGCCCGCGAGGATCTCGCCCACACCCACCAGGGTCAGCAGGTACCAGATCACCAGCCACAGGGCGATCCGGATCAGGGCGTAGCCGAGCACGTTGCGCATGGGGTCAGCGTAGGACCCCCACCTCCGAGGAGCCTCGGGAGCGGCGCGCTCCGGGGCGGAGGTCACTCCCCCGCGGCGTCGGGCTGGTCGAAGACGTAGAAGGCCCCGCCGCCGGGGGCGGTGAAGCCGGCGACCTGCCCGCCGGGGATCCGGTAGGGCGGGACCGGCCCGGCGATGCCCGGATGGGCGTCGATCCAGGCGGCGAGGTCGGGGACGAGGTACATGGGCCCCGCGGGCTGGTCGGTCTCGGAGACCATCACCTGGCAGCCGGCGTCGGGGACCCGGTAGGCGATCTTGCGGCCGCCGTCGCGCCAGGCCTCCTGCCAGCCGAGCTCGTCGCGGAAGAAGGCCTCGTCGGCGGCGAGGTCGTCGGTGTGCTGGAAGAGGAACGTGAGCTGCATGAGGGCCTCCGGGGCCGGCTTCGGGACTGCTCCGTCCCGACGAGACTATCCCTCCCCCTCCGCGCGGACCAGGGGCCCGCGTCGCCGCCTAGACTCGATCCATGGCCCGCGTGATCCCCGTCGTCCTCTCGATCGCTCTGACGATCTTCGCCCTCGCCGACTGCGTGCAGACGGAGGACGCGAAGGTGCGCGGGATCCCGAAGTGGGCCTGGATCGTGCTCGTCGTGCTGATCCCGTGGATCGGGCCGATCACCTGGCTGCTCGTGGGCCGGGACCGGACCCCGGGCACCGGCACCGCCCGTCGCGGCGGTCCGCGCCGCGAGGGGCCCCTCGCCCCGGACGACGACCCGGAGTTCCTGCGCGACCTCGACGAGCAGATCCGCCGCGAGCGCCGCGACCGGGAGCGCCGGGAGCAGACCCCCGGGGACGACGACGCCCCCGAGGCCTGATCGGCCGGGGCCGATGCAGACCGCGGGGGCGGTCACGCCGAGGTCGGGTGGACCGTCGGCCTCGCGTGCGGCGACGGCTCAGCCGAGGCCCGAGTACGAGTGCAGTCCGTTGATCACCGTGTTGACGATCGTGTAGTTGAAGACCACGGCCGTAAAGCCGGCCAGCGCCAGCCAGGCCGCGCGCGTCCCGCGGAAGCCGCCGGTGGCGCGGGCGTGCAGGTAGGCGGCGTAGATGACCCAGATAATGAAGGTCCACACCTCCTTGGGGTCCCAGCCCCAGTAGCGGCCCCACGCCTCGCGCGCCCAGATCGCGCCGAAGATCAGCGTGAAGGTCCAGCACACGAACGCGACGGAGTGGATGCGGAAGCTCAGCGCCTCGAGGGAGACGGAGCGGGGCAGGCGGTCCAGGACGTGACCTGCGCGGCCCCAGTGCTCCGGGTCCTCCTCGCCCGCGGCGACCTTCGCGGCGAGCACCTTCTCGTGCCGGGCGGAGGCGAGCTGCAGCCCGGCGACGACGGCGCCCAGGATCGACAGGGCCGTGGCGAGGATGGCGACGCCGATGTGGATGTAGATCCAGTGCGAGTTCTGCAGGCTCGGGGTGAGCTTCGCGGCGGGGACGATCCAGAAGGTCTGCGCGGCGAGCATGAGCAGCAGGATCGGACCGATCACGAAGGTGCCGAGGGCCCGCAGCTCCGTGCGGCGCACGGAGAAGACGAGGAAGGCGACCATGACGACCGCGGAGCTCGTGGTCGCGAACTCGTACATGTTCGCCCACGGGACGCGCTCGGTGGCGATCGCGCGCATGGCGACGCCGGCCACGTGCAACACCGCGCCCGCGGCGGAGACGCCGAAGGCGAAGGTCTGGGCGCTCATGCCGCCGCGGGCCGCGGCGCGGGCCTCGGCCGACGGCGGCTCGGCGACGGCCACGCCCCCGGCTCCTCCCCCGACGCCCGCGGGGACCGCGGCGCGCGCCCGGTCCTTGGCCGCGAGGCGCTCGTCGCTGCGGCGCTGCGAGGTCCCGGCGAGATCCGCCGCGAAACCGATGAGCGCGAGCACGTAGAGCACGATCGCGACGACGAGGGCGAGGTGGGAGACCTCCGCCAGCTGCTGGTCGATCACTGCGCTTCCCCTTCCGGGCTGTCCGTGGAGCCGGGACCGGCTCCCCTATCCTGCTCCGTCCCGAGCGTCCGGGCCAGGGCCCGGACGTCATCTGCGAGGGACGGGTCGTCACTGCGGGCGAGTCCCGCGACCTCGAGCACGGCGCCGCCGCCCGCGCGCGGGGTGACGCGCACCCAGACGCGGCGGCGCGGCACGAAGAGCGAGAGGATCAGCCCGCCGACCGCGGTGAGCGCGAAGATCAGCACCCACCGCTCGAAGGGGTCGTGGGCGACGTCGAAGGCCGCGTAGCGCTTCACGCCGTCGAAGCTCAGCGTCGAGCCGTCGGGCAGCGTCGTGGAGTCCCCCTGGTACAGGCGCAGGAGGAGCGGATCCTCGGACCCCTCCGCGGTGAGCGGCGTGAGGGTCGAGAGGTCCACCTCGTAGGCGTTCTGCGGGACGCCCGAGTCCAGGCCGAGGTCGCCCTGGTAGACGGTCGCGACGACCTGCGGGTCCACGAGGTCCGGGTACGAGGAGTGCGGGCCGCTGTCGTCGATCGTGCCGGTGGGCAGGAAGAAGCCGACGACGGCCGTCTGCTCCGGGGAGGCGTCGGGCGCCTTGAGCACGAGCTGGCTGGTGTAGCCGGTGTCGCCGAGCGGCACGGTGATCAGCGGGCCGGAGGCGACGACGTTGCCCTCGGGGTCGGTGAGCGTGATCTCGGGGGCGTAGCCGTTGCCGAGCAGGTACATCGAGGAGCCGTCCACGTGCAGCGGCTTGTTGACCTGGAGCGTCTGGGAGAACTTCTTGCCGTCGGCGTCGACGGAGACGTCCGCCTCGAAGGAGAGCGGCTTGCCGAAGTTCTCCTCGGTCTGGGTGGTGTCGTAGGTGGCCCGGAAGTCGTCGAGCGTGAAGCGGAAGTCCGGCAGCGAGGAGGAGTCGAACCAGGCGCCCGAGTCGAAGGAGTCGTACTGCGTGAGGGAGTTGGAGAAGCCGTCCCCCTCGATCACGGTGATCTGGCCGCGGTAGGCGGTGAGCTGGCCGCCGGCCACGCAGATCAGGACGCCCACGAGCGCGATGTGGAACAGGAGGTTGCCGGTCTCGCGCAGCAGCCCGCGCTCCGCGCTCACCGAGGAGGAGCGCTTCTCCTCGCGCAGGTCGGTGCGGTAGCGGGAGCGGCGCAGGCGCTTGCGGGCGGCGCCGAGCAGCTCCTCGGGATCCGCGGCGGGCAGCTCGATGCGGGTGTGGCCCACGAAGCGGTCCAGCCGGGACGGGGTGCGCGGGGGCCGGGAGCGCAGCTGGCGCAGGTGCACGAGCACGCGCGGGATGATGCAGCCGATCAGCGAGATGAACAGCAGCAGGTAGATCGCGGAGAACCACGGCGAGGAGAAGACGTCGAAGAACCCGAGGGTGTCGAGGATCTTCCCCCACCGGCCGTTCTCGTCGAGGAACTGCTCGGTGAGGGTGGGGTTCACGCTGCGCTGCGGGTAGAGCGAGCCGGGCACGGCGGCGACGGCGAGCAGCATGAGCAGCACGAGCGCGGTCTGCATGCTCGTGAGCTGGCGCCACAGGAACAGCAGGGTGCCGCGCAGTCCCAGCGAGGGGACGCTCACGGGCTCCTGCTTGCTGCTCCAGGAGTCGGAGCGGTCCGGTCCGGCGCTCTCGCCCTCCGGCGTCGTGTCCGTCGTTCGCTTGCGGGTCATCACACCACCGGTTCGAAGGTCGCGATCGCGCCCTGCAGGGCGGCCGTCCACTGGGCCCACTGGCCGGTCAGCAGCAGCACCCCGATGGCGATGAGCAGCGCTCCGGAGAGGAGGCCGATGCTGCGGCGGTGCCGGGAGAGCGCGCGGCTGAGGCCGAGCGCCTTCTCGAACAGCAGGGCGAAGAGGACGAAGGGGATGCCGAGCCCGAGGGCGTAGGCGAGGGACAGGAGGGCGCCGCGGGTCGCGGCGCCGCCGCCGGAGCCGTCGAGCGTGAGGCCGAGGATCGCGGCGTAGGTGGGGCCGATGCACGGGGTCCAGGACAGGCCGAAGACGATGCCCATGAGCGGGGCGCCCAGCAGGCCGGCGTCGGGGCGGCGGCCGGTGAGGGACTTCGTGCCGCTGAGACCGGGGAACACGCCCATGAACACGAGGCCCATGAGGATGACGACGACGCCGGCGATGCGGTTGATGAGCACGGCGTGCGCCTGCAGCAGGTAGCCGAGGGTGCCGGCGAACCCGCCGAGGACCATGAAGACGATCGTGAAGCCGGCGACGAAGAGGCCGCTGCCGGCGAGCATGCGCCCGGTGCTGGGGCGGGCGGGTGTGCGCACGACGCCCGGCCCGGTGCCGGTGGTGGAGCCCTGCCCGGCGAGGCCGGAGACGTAGCCGAGGTAGCCGGGGACCACGGGCAGCACGCACGGGGACAGGAAGGCGACGAGCCCGGCCGCGGCGGCGACCGCGAGGGCGAGCAGGAGGGAGCCCGAGAGGGCGGTGGCCTGGAAGGCCTGACCGATGTCCGCCCCGCTCATTCGGCGAGCACCCGGTCGAGCATGGCCCGCAGCACGGAGGGGTCGGCGGCGCCGGAGATGCGCGCGGCGACCCGCCCCTCGGTGTCGAGCACGAGGGTGGAGGGGACCGCGTTGGGGGCGACCTGTCCGCGCAGGGAGTACATGATTTGGGCGTCGAGATCGGGCATCGAGGGGTAGGTGATGCCGTACTTCTTCTCGAAGGCCGCGGCGGGGCCCTCCTCGTCGCGCACGTTGACGCCGATGAGCTGGACGTCCTGGTCGGCGTAGTCCTGGTGGACCTTCTCCAGCTCCGGGGCCTCCTTGCGGCAGGGCGGGCAGGAGGCGTACCAGACGTTGATGACGAGCACGTGCCCGCGGGCGTCCTCCGAGGAGAAGGCGTCCCCCTCGTAGGTGGTGCCCGTGACGGTGAGCGGCTCGGCGCGGTCCGCGGCCGGGATCTCGGTTGTCACGCCGTCCCCGGAGACGTAGCCGGAGTCGTAGCGGGAGGAGGTGTCGGTGTCGCCGCAGGCGGCCAGGAGCGCCGCACCGAGCAGCCCCCCGGAGCCGGCGAGGAACCGGCGCCTGGTGGATCGGGTCATGTGAGCCGGCCTCCGGTGGCGTCGACGGCGCCCGCGTACAGCTCCTGCGCGGGCTCGGTGTAGTCCACGCCGGCGAGGTGCGGCCCCGCGAAGCGGAAGCTGGTCACCGAGCACAGTCCGCATTCGCGGCGGCGCGGGTCGTGGACGAGCGGGCGGCCCTCGGCGCTCAGGCGCGTGAGCCAGATGGGCAGCTGGTGCAGGACGAGCACGGCCTCGTGCCCCTCCGCCTCGGCGCGCGCGGCGTGCATGGCGGCGGTGACGCGGGAGACCTGCTCGCGGTACGGCTCCCCCCAGCTGGGACGGAGCGGGTTGGCGAACCGGCGCCAGTTGCGGGGGTCGGTGAGCTTGGCGTCGCCGTGGCCCATCCGCTGCCCCTCGAAGTGGTTCTCGGACTCGATGAGGCGCTGGTCCTGCGAGACGTCCAGACCGTGGGCGGCGGCGATCGGCGCGGCCGTCTGCTGCGCGCGCAGCAGCGGGGAGGCGCGTACGAGGGTCACGTCGTTGCCGGCCAGGTGCTCCGCGACGCACTGTGCCATCCGCTCCCCGCGCTCGCTGAGGCGGTACCCGGGCAGGCGTCCGTAGAGGATGCGCTCGGGGTTGTGCACCTCGCCGTGGCGGACGAGGTGGACGGTGGTCGTGGTCATGGCGGCAGGATCCTCCTACGGTCCGTTCGCCCGCACGGTACCAACGGAACCTGCGGATCAGTCGGCCGCGGGAGCGCCCGCGTGAGGTGCCGGACACCCGAGGGCGACGGGGGCGTCCTCGGGCAGCGTCCTCGCGAGGATCCGGCCGAGCTCGAGGAGGTCGTCGTGGCCGACGACGTCGACGAGGCGGTCGCGCACCGAGCGCACGTGGACCGGGGCGGCCTGCTCGAGGAGCCGGCGGCCCGCGGCGGTGAGGTGGGCCTCGCGGCCGCGTCCGTCGGCGGCGCAGCGCACGCGCTCGACGAGGCCGCGGCGCTCCATGCGGGTGACGGTGTGGGTGAGCCGCGATCGCGAGTGGACGACCTGGTCGGCGAGGTCGGACATGCGGATGGCGCCGCCGTCGGCCTCGGAGAGCCGGACGAGGATCTCGTACTCGCCGAGCGTGAGGTCGATCCCCGGGGCGGACTCGAGCGCCTCGGAGAGCTTCTCGTTGAGGAGGGTGGTGGCGTAGAGGAACTGCCGCCAGGCCTCCTGCTCCTCGCGGGACAGCCAGAGGTCCTCGCTGGTCGAGGCGGGCTCCGCGGTTGACGGGGTGGTGTGCATCACGTTCTCCTGTTCGTCGGGACGAGTCCCGGTTGCATTCTCCGTCAGAGAAGTTTAGATTTCAAGCACAAGCCCGGGGCGCCCGCCCCGGGTCAGCTGATCGACA
This sequence comes from Brachybacterium sp. NBEC-018, assembly GCF_024860185.1. NCBI lineage: Bacteria > Bacillati > Actinomycetota > Actinomycetes > Micrococcales > Dermabacteraceae > Brachybacterium > Brachybacterium sp. NBEC-018. The sequence continues at coordinate 1,664,263 of NZ_CP100650.1, read as the reverse complement.
GACAGAAAGGGATCTCGCATGAGCGACCTCACCCCCGGCACCTGGACCCTCGACGCCGCCCACACCTCCGCGGGCTTCACCGTCCGCCATGCGGGCATCTCCAAGGTGCGCGGCACCTTCGCCGAGCTCGAGGGCACCCTCACGGTCGGCGAGTCCGAGAAGGACCTCGCGTTCTCCACGACCCTCCAGGTCTCCTCCATCTCCACCGGCAACGCGGACCGCGACGGCCACCTGCTCTCCGCGGACTTCTTCGACGCCGAGTCCTTCCCGACGATCACCTTCGTCTCGACCCGCGTGGACGGCGACCAGCTCGTCGGCGACCTCACGATCCGCGACACCACCCGCGAGGTCTCCCTCGACTTCACCTACGAGGGCGCCGCGACCGATCCCTTCGGCACCTACCGCGCCGGCTTCACGGGCGAGACCACGATCTCCCGCAAGGACTTCGGGCTCTCCTGGAACGCCGCGCTCGAGGCCGGCGGCGTGCTCGTCGGCGACCCGGTGAAGATCGTCGTCGAGGCGGAGTTCACCGCCCCGACCGCGGCCTGACCCGCAGCCGAGCCACCCTGCAGGGGCCGCTCCCGCCACGGCGGTGAGCGGCCCCTGCCGCGTCCCGGCGATGGCTACAGTGCTCCCCATGACCTCTCGCATCCCCTCCCCCACGGACCCGGACGCCCGGGTGCTGTACCTGACCCGCGAGGGCTGCCACCTGTGCGACGAGGCGCTCCCCGTGGTGCGCGCCGAGGCGGACCGCGCCGGCAGCACCGTCGAGGTGCGCGACATCGACGAGGACCCCGCCCTGCTCGCGGACTGGGACCACGACGTGCCCGTGATCATCGTCGACGGCGCCGTCCACGCCCGCTACCGGGTCGAGGCCGCCGCCCTGCGCACGGCGCTCGCGAAGCGGCCCCTCTGGCGGCGCCTGCTGCGCCGCTGAGACGCCCCCCACGACGCACCGACGCATCGGGGCCCCCGTCGAATCCGACGGGGGCCCCGATGTCGCTCAGCGAGCGCTCACTTCTTGTTGCGGCGCTGGTGGCGGGTCTTCCGGAGGAGCTTGCGGTGCTTCTTCTTCGACATGCGCTTGCGACGCTTCTTGACGACAGAACCCATGGGTGCCTCTGTTCTGCAGGCATGAGCCTGCGTGCGGATCGACGGATCGGGGATGCGCGGCCCGCGGATGCACCACTCCGGTGCTCATGCACCGGGTGCGCGCGGGTCCGGCGCCACGGTCGACCACCCATTTTACACGCGGATCACCCGGGCGGCCACGGCCGCCGATGCGAGATCGGACTCAGCGGGCCGTGCCGGCCGCGAGCGCGAGGTCCGCATCGGCCGCGCGGGCCCGCTCGAGCTCCGCGTCGACCTCCGCGACGACGAGCCCCGAGCCCACGTCCTCGACCCGGTCGGTGAGGATCCGTCGCGCCCGGCGGCGGTGCCAGGCACCCACGGCCGCCGCGACCGCCGTGCCGAGCACGGCGAGCAGCACCCCCACGGCCACACCCAGCACGATCAGCGCCGTGGGGAGCGGGACGGGGACGGGGAGGTCCTCGAGCATCGGGACCGGCAGCGGGGGCATGCCGAGGAAGGCGAGGCCCGCGTTCACGGCCAGCCAGCCGAGGCCCACCACCCAGGTGAGGACGGCGAGCCACTGCAGCACGTCGAGCACCGGCCACCACCACGAGCCCGAGCGGGCCCGGAGATCCGCCTCCGCGACCGCCTGGTCGAGGGCGTCCGGGAGCTCCTCCTCGCGCGAGCGGGCCGCGCGGCGCACCGCCGAGCGCCAGGGATCGCTGCCGCCCGCGCTCGCGGAGTCCGCGAAGCGGCGCACCCCGCCGGAGGCGCGGGCCCGGGTCGCGGCATCGGGCTCGGGCAGGGAGGTGCGCTCGAGACGGTTCGCGTCCCGCTCCTGGCCGATCCCCAGGCGGCGCAGCGGATCCGGGCGGAAGCGGCGCACCCAGCGCAGCGGCGGCCAGCCCACCTTCCCCGCCGCGCGATGGCGGTAGGAGGCGCCGACGGCCGTCGCGACCGGTTCGACGCGGGCCGCGACGGCGAGATCGGCGGTGAGCGCGGCACGCTCCCGCGCGGAGCTCTGCGCCGCCATGCCGGCGGGCTCCGCAGCCGTGCGCAGGCGGGTCGCGGCGGCGGTGACGTCGGCCCGCTGCCGCTCGGCGATCGCCCCGCGGGACCGGGCGACCTGCACGATCCGCTCACGCAGCTCCTCGACCCCGTCCCCGGTCGTCGCCGAGGTCGCGAGCACCGGGGCGGAGGTGAGGCCGTCGGCGCGGGCGATCCCCTCGAGGGAGGCGAGCACGGGACGACGCTCGTCCTCGCGGATCCGGTCGATCTGGTTCAGCACGAGCACGGTCACCGCGTCGTGCCCCGCGAGGGGCCGCACGAACTCCTGGTGGAGCACGGCGTCGGCGTACTTCTGGGGGTCGGTGACCCAGACGAGCACGTCCACCATGCCGGTCATGTGCTCGACGATCGCGCGGTTCGCCGCTTCGACGGAGTCCATGTCCGGGAGGTCCAGCAGCACGATCCCCGGGGCTCCCTGGTCCCCGCGGCGGGCGCGGCGCGAGCTGGGCACGGCGAGCGCGGCCTGCTCGAGCGCGGCCCCGGTGCCGTCCAACAGGTGGCGGTCCTCGACGCCCAGCCAGTCCAGCAGCGGATCGGCGCCCGTCTCGCCGACGACCGCGGCGACCGGGTGGCCCGTCGTGGGGCGGCGCACGGCGGCCCGCGTCACCTCACGTCCCACGACGGCGTTGACGAGGGAGGACTTCCCCGAGCCCGTCGCCCCGAAGAAGCCGATGATCGTGTGCTCGGCGGAGAGCGCGCGCCGGCGGTCGATCCGCTCGAGCACCGCGGCGACGGCCTCCGCCTCCGACTCGGGGGCGACAGGGGCGATGACCGCCGCAGCCCGGTCCAGGGCCTCGATGCGCTCGGCGAGGCCCACGCCGGCGCGGCTGCCCCGACGACCGAGGCGGGGGCTCATGACTGCTCCCGGATCGACGCGGCGAGCTCCTCGAGGGCGTCGGCGTCCCCGCCCAGCAGCTCTCCCCCGCGGAGGTCGCCGAGGGTGTCCAGCCGTTCGCGGAACGGGGCGGTGCGGCTGTTCACGAGGGCGTCCAGGCGGGCGGTGAGCCGCTCCCGGGCCACGGTCGCCATGCGCCGCACGGCCTCGTCGCCGAAGATCGACTCGAGCAGCTTCTGCCCCACGACCGCCGCGCCCGCACCGACGCCCACCTCGAGGCCGGTGGGGATGAAGGCGGTGGAGACGAAGACGATCACCATGAGCGCGACGCCGAGCACGTTGACGCCGAGCGACAGCACGCGCGCCTTCGTGCGACGGTCCGCGCCCTCGGTGCGCACGAGGTCCAGCACGTCCCCCTGCCAGGCGCGGATCGAGGCCGCGGCCTCCTCGCCGAAGCCGTCGGGCAGGCGGGAGAGGTCGTGGCCCTCGGCGAGGGAGCGGCCGGCGGGGCTGCGGCGCCAGGCGGTGTCCGCCCGCTCCGCGCCGCGCGCCGTCTCGTCGATGAGCACGTGGACGAGGCTCGCGCCGAGCGCCTGCTCGGCCTTCACGGCGGGGGCGGTGCGGCCGGTGAGCGCCATGCCGATGCGGTCCCGCAGCCGGCCCACGAGGCTCTCCACGCCGCGCAGGAACTCGCCCGTGCCGACGACGTCCTGCCAGCGGGAGAGCACCTCGCCGCGCAGCAGCGAGCCGTCGCCGACGGCCTCGTCGATGCGCTCGCGGCTCGTCGCGAAGGCCGCGTCGACCTCGCCCTCGAGCCGCTCCGCCTCCTCGTGCTGGGCGGCGGCGTGGGCCGCGATCTCCCGGGCGGAAACGGCGAGCCCGCCGACGGCGCCTGCGAGGGTGCGCCGGGCGATGCGGCCGCGGGTCTCGGCGTCCTCCGCGAGGGAGACGAGACGCTCGCGCAGCGGGGCGATGACCTCCGCGGGGACCATGCCCTCCGCGTCGAGCCGGGTCTCGGGGACGAGCAGCAGGTGGTCCGGGTCGATGCCCTGCCGCTCGAGCATGGTGCGGAGGTCCCCGGAGAGCTCCTCGGCGACGCCCGGCGCCTCCGGCACCCGGTTCATGACGACGTCGACGGTCACGTCACGCTCGGCGGCGGTGCGCAGCACCTCCCACGGCACGGCGTCCGCGTAGCGGTTCGCGGTCGTGACGAAGAGCCAGAGGTCCGCGGCGCGCAGCAGCTGCCGGGCGAGCTCTCGGTTGCCCGCGGCGACCGAGTCGATGTCCGGGGCGTCGAGCAGGGCGAGGCCCTGCGGGATCGCGGGCAGGGAGCGCAGCTCGAGGGAGGTCGCCGCGACCGAGGCGTCCTCCGCCTCCGCCGTGGTACCGCCGCCGCTGCCGGTGACGCGCGCGAGGCCCGGCAGGATCCGGGTGCCCGTGAACCAGGGCTCGTCGGCCGGGTGGTGGAGCAGGACCGGCCGACGGGTCGTCGGGCGGATCGCACCGGAGCGGCTCACCGCCTCCCCCACCACGGAGTTCACGAGCGTGGACTTCCCGGCGCCCGTCGACCCGCCGACGACGACCAGCAGCGGCGCGTCGAGGGACTCCACGCGCGGGATGACGTGGTCGTCGAGCTGGGTGAGCGCCGCGGCGACCTCACGGCGGGCGTCCTCCGCGCCCTCCACGGGCAGCGGCAGCTCGAGGGTGCGCAGGTGCTCGGCGAACGTGCCGAGCACGGCGGCGGGCGTGGTGGTCATGTCTCCCCCTCGGCGTGCGGTTCGGCGCCATTGTGGCAGGGCGTCCACATTCGTTCGCACCTTTCCGTCCGGAGGACCACCACTTTGCTACGGTCGGCCGCGATCGATCGGAATCGGGGGAGGACCGACGTGGACCATCGCGACAGCACGCTGGGGGCGCCTCTGCATCGGACATGGCGAGGGCATCTCTCGTGGGCAGTTCCCCTCCTGCTCGCCCCCGTCTCGTACTTCGTATTGCTCACCGCGGGCGTCGCCCTGTCGGATGTCGAACCATCCGTTCCTCTTCTGGGCCTGGTGAAGCCCCTCTCGGTCCTGGCGCTCGTGATCGGCGGATTCGTCGTCCCGGTGGTTCTCCTGATCCGGTCTCTGGTCGCTCTCTACCGCATATGGCGCAGCTGGCGCCGAAGCCAGGGCCACTTTACGAAGAAGGAACGTCAGTTCAACACACAGGTCGCCATCAACGAGCGCGCCTTCTCCGACGGTCTGCGAGTCCGGGAGCAGCTTCTCCGTGGTGAGACGCTGCCGTCGGTCCCGGTGACCGACGTCCTGCCGGCCCAAGGTGAGCGCCTACTGCTCAGAGGGATCGCCCGGTACCGCCGCTACTACGGGCAGGTCGTCAACTACTCGACGTCGGGCACCTTCGCCATGGGCCGGCCCACCTTCGTCGCGGCGATGCTCGTGACCTCGGCGATCGCCAACTCGTCCGCGCGTTCCCGCGCCGAGGCCGCGGCCCGAGCCCAGTGGCGGGAGGACCAGGCGCTGGAGGTCATCGTCTCCGACCGTCGCATCTGGTGCCGGACCCCGCACGCCGGATGGCTCACCTTCGACTACGCGGGTGTCACCGCTCTCTACCCGGACCCCGAGCATCAGGGCCTCGTGCTGGAGTTCGAGCGCGGTGAGCCGCTGTTCCTCGCCGGGCCGATCATCCCTATGGCCTGCATGATCGTCGTCCATGCCCGCCTGGGGGCAGAGGGGCTGCGCACCCACCCCGCCCTCGCCGCACTGCCGGCGCTCCCCAGGGCCTGAGGGTCCGGGCCGGGCGATCAGTCGAGGAAGGGGTCCAGGCCCCATTCGGGGAAGGCGCCGCGGCGGGCCGCCTGGACCGCCCGGTCGAGGTCGTCCTCGGGGTCGTAGCCGCCCTCCCAGTCGCGCACCGCGAGCGGGCGGCCGTCGCCGAAGGTGAGGATGCCGGGCTCCGGGGAGAGGCCGCTCTCCTCGCGGGCGCGGGCGGCGGCCTCGAGGAACTCCGCGGGCAGCGGGGCCTCCGCGGGGATCGCCTCGCCGGTCGCGATCGCGACGAGGTGCGCCCAGGAGCGGGGCACGATGTCGATCACGGCGTAGCCCCCGCCTCCGAGGGAGAGCCAGCGGCCCTCGCAGACCTCGTCGGCCACCTCCCGCAGCAGCAGCATGACCTCCCGCTGCGCCTCGAGGGTCACGCCGAGGTCCGCGAGCGGGTCCGAGCGGTGCGTGTCCGCGCCGTGCTGGGTGACGAGGAGGTCCGGGCCGATCGCGCGGGCGAGCGCCGGGACGACCGCACGGATCGCGCGCACCCAGCCGTCGGCGTCGGTGCGGGGCGGCAGGGGGACGTTGATCGCGGAGCCGAGGGCGCCCGCGCCGCCCGTGTCCTGCACGAACCCGGTGCCGGGGAACAGCCGCTCCCCCGTCTCGTGGATCGACAGGGTGATCGCGGCGGGCTCGTCCCACAGGGCGCGCTCCACGCCGTCCCCGTGGTGGACGTCGACGTCGACGTAGAGCACGCGGCGGGCGCCGCGGTCCAGCGCATGGCGCACGGCGAGCGCGGCGTCGTTGTAGACGCAGAAGCCGGAGGCGGCGCCGGGCTTCGCGTGGTGCATCCCGCCGGCGACGTGCACGGCGCGGCGCACCTCGCCGTCGAGGATCGCGTCGACCGCGGCGATCGCCCCGCCCGCGATCCGCGCGGAGGCGGTGTGCATGCCGGGGAAGGACGGGACGTCGTCCCCGCCGATCCCGAAGCGCAGCAGGTCCTCCCACTCGGCGCCGGGCTCCGAGGCGCGGCGCACGGCCGCGAGGTACTCCGGTTCGTGGACGCGCAGCAGCTGCTCGTCGGTCGCGACGGGCGCGGGCAGGGCGACCACTCCGGGACGGTCCAGCAGCCCGGTCGCTGCGGCGAGGGTGCGGGTCAGCTCGAGCCGGATCGGGGACATCGGGTGGTACGGGCCGAAGTCGTAGTCGCGCAGCGCGTCGTCCCACACCACCCCGGTCGCCATCGCTCCGTCATGCATGCCTCGAAGCCTACCGAGGTCAGCGCGCTGCTCGACGTAGACTCCCCCGCGTCGGGCGCCGCCGGGGCGCACGGGACAGTGCACTGGGAAGGGGCGTGACATGGGACGAGGCCGCTCCCGTGCCGTGAAGGCCCCGCCCGGGACGCTCTCCCCGACCTCGCTGCACAGCGGCTGGCGCGCCACCCTGCGCGGCCTCACGAAACCCACCCCGGCCCGGCTCGCGCTCGCGGCCTTCACGGGCCTCATCGCGATCGTCACCGTGCTGCTGATGATGCCCTTCGCGACGGCCGACGGCTCCCGCACCCCCTTCGTCGACGCCCTGTTCACCGCGATCTCCGCGATCTGCGTGACGGGCCTGTCCACGGTGGACACCGGCGTGCACTGGTCCGACGGCGGGCTCACCGTGATCATGGTCGCCGTGAAGATGGGCGGCATGGGCATGCTGACCCTCGCCTCGCTGCTCACGCTCTCCGTGGCCCGCAGCATCGGCCTCGCGCAGCGGATCGGGACCGCGACGGAGACCCGCTCGGAATCCATCGCCGAGGTGGGCGGGGTGCTGCGCACGATCGTCATCACCTCGACGAGCTTCGAGGTGCTCACCTTCATCGCGCTGACGCCGTACATGATCATCACCGACCACCCGTTCTGGCGCTCGGTGTTCCTCGGCATGTTCTACGCGATCAGCGCCTTCAACAACGCGGGCTTCGTGCCGGAGGCGGAGGGCGTCACCCAGTACGCGAGCGACCCGCTGTTCCTCGTGCCGATCGGCCTCGCGGTGCTCGTGGGCTCCCTCGGCTTCCCCGTGATCCTCGTGGTCGTGAAGAAGTGGCGTCGCCCGCGCCGCTGGTCCGTGCACGTGAAGCTGACCCTCGCCACCTCGGGCCTGCTGCTCGCCGTCGCCTGGCTCGGCTACCTCGTCATGGAGTGGTCCAACGAGATGACGCTGGGGCCGCTCGGGATCGGCGAGAAGCTGCTGGCGTCCGGGTTCACGGCGATCATGCCGCGCTCGGGCGGCTTCGCGATCCTCGACGTGGGCCACCTGACCGGGGAGTCGCGCCTGCTCACGGACGTGCTCATGTTCATCGGCGGCGGCTCCGGCTCGACCGCGGGCGGCATCCGGGTGACGACCTTCGCGCTGCTCGTGCTGTCGATCTGGGCGGAGATGCGCGGCAACAAGGATGTCGAGGTGTTCCAGCGCCGCATCCCGCAGGAGACGATCCGCCAGGCGATCGGCGTGCTCGTCATGGGCTCCGCGGTCGTCCTCGCGGGCACCTTCGCGCTGCTGCGGCTGACCTCGTTCACGCTGGACCAGTCGCTGTTCGAGGTGCTCTCCGCCTTCGGCACGGTGGGCCTCAGCTACGGGATCACCGACGAGCTCTCCACCGGGGCGAAGCTCGTGCTCGCCGCGTGCATGTACATCGGCCGTGTGGGCCCCGTGACCCTCGGTGCGGCGCTCGCGCTGCGCACGCGCACCCGGATGGTGCGCTTCCCCTCCGAACGTCCTATCGTCGGCTGACGGCCAGCGTCCCGATAGTCCGCTCCGACACATCCATCCCCCAGGAGGAACCTCGTGCCCCGATCCCGTTCGGAAGCCAGCGGCGTGCTGGTGATCGGCCTGGGCCGCTTCGGCGCCGCGCTCGCCCTCACCCTCGAGCGGCTGGGCACCCGCGTGCTCGCCATGGACACCGACGCGGACCTCGTCCAGGCGCATGCCGCGCACCTCACCCATGTGGTGCAGGCGGACGCCACGCAGGCGGAGGCCCTCGCCGAGGTCGGCGCGAGCGACTTCAAGGTCGCCGTGGTGGGCGTGGGCTCCTCGATCGAGTCGAGCGTGCTCATCGCCGCGAACCTCGTGGACCTGGGCGGCCCGGTCATCTGGGCGAAGGCGATCTCCGCCGCGCACGGGAAGATCCTGCGGCGCATCGGCGCCCATCACGTGGTGTTCCCGGAGGCGGATGCGGGCAGCCGCGTCGCCCACCTGGTCAACGGCCGACTCATGGACTTCATCGAGTTCGACGACGACTTCGCGATCGTGAAGATGCGGCCGCCGCGCTCGATCCACGGGCTCTCCCTCACCGAGGCGGACATCCGCCGCACCTACGGCGTGACGGTGGTGGGCGTGAAGTCCCCCGGCAAGGAGTTCCGCTACGCGAGCCCGGACACCGTCGTCGAGGCGCACGACGTGGTGATCGTCGCGGGCGAGACGACGAAGATCGACCGCTTCACGCACCAGGCGAAGTAGCGCCGAGCGGCCCCGCCGCACCGGCTCGACGAGGAGCGGGGCGGCGGGGCCGGGTCCCGATGCTGCCGGGAGGCGGGATCAGTCCCCGGTCATGGCGCGGGAGCGGTCCGCGGCGGCCTGCATGGCGCTCGCGATCGATCCGCGCACGCCCTGCCGCTCGAACTCGGCGAGCGCCTCCGCGGTGGTGCCGCCGGGGCTCGTGACGGCGTTCTTCGCGACGGCCGCGTGGACACCGGTCTCCGTGAGCACGGTCGCGGCCCCACGGACGGTCTGCTGGACGAGCTGCGCGGCGAGGTCGCGCTTGAGCCCCTGGCGCACGGCCTCGTCGGTCATCGACTCGAGCAGCGCGTAGACGACGGCGACGAGCGAGCCGGCCGCGCCGATGAAGGCGTGCACCTGGTCCTCGGTGATCGTCACGGCCACGCCGGCGCGCGAGAACAGCTCCTCGACGAGGCCGTACTGCTCGTCGGTGACGCTCGTTCCGCGCATGAGGCCGACGGCGCCCTCGCCCACGGCGATCGGCGTGGAGGGCATGGAGCGGACGACGGGGCGGCCGGCGGGCAGCGCGCCCTCCATCGCCTCGAGGGTCACGCCGGCGGCGAGGGACAGCACGACGGCCTGCTCGGGCAGCTCGTCGGCGATCTCGCCGAGCAGGTCGATCACCTGGTAGGGCTTCACGCCGAGCACGACGAGGTCCGCACCGGCGAGCGCCTCGGAGCGGCTTGCGGCGGCGGTGACGCCCAGCTCGCCGGCGGCGCGCTCGCTGCTCTCGGGGGTGGAGTTCGCGACGTGGACGTTCTCCCCGCGGGCGCCGGCGGCGAGGAAGGTGCGCACGACGGGGCCGCCCATGTTCCCGGCGCCGATCACGGCGATGCGGGCGGTCGAGGGGGCGGGGACGGTGGTTGCGCTGGAAGTCATGCCGACCAGCGTAACGACCCGCTCAGGCGCCGGTCCCCCAGTGCGGGGGCCGGTCCCGGGCGAGGCGGGAGTCGTTGGACTCGTCGGCGCCGGGCTCGGGGGCGTCCTCGCGGACGCGGTCCGGGAGCACCTTGGGCTCCTCGCCGCGCGCCGCGGCCCCGGCAGGACCCGCGTGGTCCTCCGGGTCCTCCCAGGGGATCGGGCGGCCCGTCAGCGAGGAGATGACGACGCGGCCGCTCACTGGCGCTCCTGATAGCGGCGGATCGCGCTCGAGACGGAGACGTCCAGCAGCACCGAGCGGCTCTCGAAGCCGAGGAAGCTGCGCACCTCGGTCGCGAGGTGCTCCTCGAGGCGGGCGCGGCCGTCGGAGCAGATGTACTCCACGACCTCGTCGAAGTCCTCGCTCGAGTAGAAGCTCAGCGGGTGGCCGGCGGGGATCTGCGGGCGCGGCAGGCGGTGGCGGATGGTGCCCACGCCCGTCGGGGAGTCGGTGCTCTCCTCGGCCTGCACGATGCGCAGCGCGCGCTCGGTGGCGCGGCGGATCCGCTCGGCCTCGCCGTCGGGATCGATGAACAGCGCCCAGGACCAGACCCGCTCGGTCGCCCAGCCCGCGGCCTCGAGGCGCTCGGCCCGGAGGCGGTCGCGCTCGCGCTGGCTCGCGGTCTCGACGTACCGGGCGCCGTCGGTGTCCACGGCGAGCAGCAGCCGGCCGGGGAGGTCGGGATGGCCGAGGGCCAGCTCGATCCGGTCGGGGGTGGGGCCGAACTCGCGCTCGACCTGCAGGCCCATCCGCCAGAGGCGGTCGGCGAGGTCGCGCACGAGGGCATCGGTCTCGAGCTCGCGCGGCGCGGTGGGCGCGGCGGCGGGCTCCGCGACCGGCTCGTCGGCTGGGTCCGCGGCGTCGACGGGCTCCGCGTCGGCAGGCTCGCCGGACTGATCGACGGAGGGATCGACGGCCTCGTCCTCGGGGGTCTCGGCGCGCTGGGCCTCCGGGGCGTCCTCCGCCGCCGGGGCGGTCTCCTCGACGGGCCCGTCGGCGCCGTCCTCGACGACGGCCTCGGCGGCCTCGTCCACGGAGGACTTCCGCGCGAGGGCCGCCTCGATCGCCGCGTCCATGTCCTCCTCGGACAGGTCCGCGGCCGGGGCCTCGGCGTCGTCCGCGGGGGCGGCCGGTGTGCGGGGCTCCTCCGCGGGCGCGGGCGCGGGGGCGGGGCTCGGCGCGAGGGGCGCCGGCACGGGCTCCGTGCTCCCGGCGAGGGCGGAGACGTGCGGCACGACCGGCACGTCCTGGCCGCCGCGCAGCACCCAGAGCAGGGCGCGCAGGTCCTCGGCGCCCTCGGTGCGCAGGCGCGCCGGATCGAGGTCCTCGACGTCGATCGCGGAGACGACGGTGGTGCGGCCGCGGGCCCGGGTGATCACCGTGGCGAGGGCCTTGCGGCCGCCCGCCTCGGAGAGCGGGCCGAAGCGGTGGAGGAGCCTGCCGTGCGGGGTCTTGCCGAAGCCCACCGAGACGATGACGTCGTCGCGGACGATGCTGCTGGCCTGTGCGGCGGGCAGCACGGTGAAATACTCCGTCGCGCCCGGGTCGAAGTAGGAGCGCAGCGCGGGGACCACGGAGACGGTGCTCATGATCCGCTCCATGAGCCGGCGCGCGTGCTCGGGCGTGAAGGTGAGCACCGCGAGGGAGCGCTCGGAGCGGGAGCGGGCGTGCTCGATGACGAGGTCGGTGACCTTGCGCAGCTCCGCCTCGGTGGACTCCACGTACTCCATGGACTCGGTGACGGGGCCGCGGCCGTTCTCGACGCGCACCAGGCGGTCGTCCTCCGGCGGGATCGGGCTCGGCACGGCGACCGTGCCCGCGCCGAGCGCGCGGCGGCGGGCGAAGGCGCGCAGTCCCTCGCGGGCCGGCTGCGGGTCACGGGCGAGCTCGACGTGCGGGGCGATGCGGAGCATGTCGTCGAGCAGGCTCGGCTCGGAATCGCCGCCGTACTCGAGCGGGTCGCCGACGACGACGGTGCGGGTGCCGCGCACGATCGAGGGGAGCGCCGCCGCGGTGGGCAGGCGGCCGCCGTCCGCGACGATGACCACGTCGAAGTGGCGACCGCGCGGGATGACCTGCGGGACCAGGTAGGGCGAGGCGAGCCAGGCCGGTCGGGCCCGGAAGAGGATGTCCTCGTACTTCGCGGCGAGGTCGCGCACGGAGACGGTCGAGGCGCGGGCGAGCTCGGCGATCGCCGCCCGGGAGGTGTCCGGGTAGGACTTCATGGTCTCGACGCGCACCTCGTCCGCCGCGGCGTGCACGCGCGCGCCGGCGCCGGCGAGGTGCTCCGCGTCGAGGCGGCGGAAGCGCTCGGCGACCTGGGAGAGGGAGGTGCCGTCGTACTCGGAGATCGTGGGCTCGGCGCCCGCGATCAGCTCGAGGACGCTGCGCCACCACGCGAGCTCGAGCTCGGCGCCCACCTGGGCGGCGGGCACGCGTCGCCGGCGGAGGTCCTCGACGAGCTCGCCGAGGCCGTCGAACTCGAGGCGGCGCAGCAGCTCGGTGCGTCGCGGCAGGGGCACGAGGTCCGCGCGGTCCGCGTCCAGGGCGTCCATGCGCTCCCCGAGGACGGCGAAGGACGTGGTCTGCAGGGACGCACCGGCGGGCGTGCCGGCGAGCAGCACGCCGAGCTCGTCGAGCACCTTCTGGGTGCGCGCGGTGAGCGTGCGGACGTCCTCGAGACCGGAGGGCACGGAGGGCGTGGTGCCGCTCCCGGCCGCGGCGCGGCGCCAGTCCTCGCGCACGCGGCGCGCCTTCTGGAGCTCGCCGTGCAGGTCCGGGGTGAGGGTCGCGGGGCGCTGGAGGGCGGCGGCCTCGCGGCGCAGCCGGCGTCGGACGCCCCATCCCATGGTCACGCCGTGCTCGGCGCGCCAGGACTTGTCCCCCGTGGCGGCGACGAGGTCCGCGAGCTCGGCGCCGAAGACGGCGCCCTGGAAGGTGTCGAGGAGCTCGGCGACGCGGTCGAGCAGGGCGATCCGCTCGACGAGCGCGGCAGCGGAGTCCGCGGGCTCGAGACCGATCTCGACGCCCGTGTCCACGGTCGCGGAGCGCAGCGCGGGGAGCAGCTCCCCGCGCAGGAGGTCCACGAGCTCCGCGGCCCGCTGCGCCTGGGTGTCGGTGCTGATGGGCGCCCCGTACCAGGCGGTCTCCTCGGGGCCGGTGCTGAGCAGCCCCACCTCGGAGGCCTCGCGCAGGGCGGCGGCGTAGCGCTCGCGGTCCGCGCCGATCATCTGCTGGGCGACGTCCGCCCGCAGGCGCACGACGGTGCGGGGCGCGGGCCGATGGCGGGTCAGCGCGGCGAGGGCGGAGATCGCATCGTGCGCGGAGGCCTGCCACGGCTCCTGCACCCGGTGCATCGCCTCGACGTGGCCGGTGAGGATCTCGCGGCTGCGCTCGAGCTCCTCGGTGTCCGCGTCCTCGGGGCCGAGGCCGTGGCTGCCCGCGCGGCGCAGGCTGCGCAGCAGCGCGGCGGAGGCGTTGCGCTGCAGGGACGGGTCCGGGGAGAGGTCGAAGACGAGCTCGTCGATCCCGCGGCGGCGGGCGATCTCGACGAGCTGGGCGAGGTTGCGGCGGCGCTGGGAGACGACGAGCACGCTCTTGCCGCGCGCGCCGAGCTCCTCGACGAGGTCGACGACGAGGTCCAGGGTGCCGGCGCCCGGGCCGGCCGCGACGGCGAGGTCCTGGCCGGCGAGGACCCGCTCGACGACGCGCTGGTGGTCGAGGTCCACGGCGGCGACGAGCTCGCGCTCGTCGAGGGCGGGGACCTCCGCGTCCCGCGCCTCGCGCAGGGTGCGGGCGGCCTCGGCGTCCCCGGCGAGGGCGGCGACGAGGTCGGAGGAGGTCCAGTCCGCGGGGTCGGTGCGGAGGTCGGTGGCGACGGAGCCAGCGGCGTCCATGAGGTTGCCGACCACGAGGGCGTGGCTGATCCGGAAGCCGGGCAGCGGCTGGCCGAGCGCCCGGAACGCATCGAGCACCGGGGTGGGGTCGAAGCCGTGGGTGGAGTCGGTGGTCGCGAGCAGCGAGCGGGCGTCGATCGCGACGCCGGCGTCCCGCAGGGCGCGCAGCAGCACGGGGTTCAGATCCGCGGTCGCGTCGATCTCGAGCTCGACGTCCTCGCGGGCGTTGCCGCGCAGGCGCAGTGTCAGCGGGCGCACGAGGACGGGCGCGTGGATCGGGGCGGAGCCGTCCTCCGGGTTCCAGGTGGCCTCACCGATGCCGAGATGGCAGGTGGTCAGGCCCACCTCCTCCGCATGGCGCTCGGCGATCTCGCGGATCGTGCGGGCGTGGGCGCGGGCGTCGGCCAGCGCGCCCACCTCGCGCACGAGGGAGGAGAGGCGCGTGGGCCCGCGGCCCGCGAGGAGCTGCGCGAGGCCCGAGGGATGGGAGTGCGAGAGGTCGAGGACGGTCGCCCCGGCGCGCATCTGCGTGAGGAAGGACGGCGCGGTGCGCCCGCCGGTGATCCGGTGGGTCCAGCGGTCCAGGGCGTCCGCGACGAGGTCCTCGCGGCTGAGCGGGCGGTGCTCGCGCGGCGGGGTGAGCTGGTCGTCCTCGCTCTGCTCGGGGGCGATGCCCGCGCCGACGGAGTCGACGGCGTCCAGGCGGTGCTGCACGACGATGCCCACGCCGTCCTGTGGGGACCGCGGAGCGGGCGCGGCGGAGGGGCTGCCGGGGCTCGCGGGACCACCGGGTCGCGAGGATGCCGGGCGGTCCCCCGCCGACTGCTCCTGCTGCCCGTCCTGCTGCCGACCGCGGGCGCGATCGGCGAGGGCGGACAGGGCCTGATCACCCTCCGCCGGGGGTGCCGTGACCTCGGAACGCTTCTTCCCGCGCAGGAAACTCCACATGGTCGCTCACGCTACCGGGAGCAGGGCTCCCGCACGTGCAGGCGTGCCGCGCGCGGACGCCTCGACGCGGGCCGGCTCACACCTCGTGCAGGCGCACCGAGGTCTCCTGGAGGTGCGCCCGGAGCTCCTCGGGGACGGGGCCCGCGATGACGAGGTCGGTGAGCGCGGAGACGGGGCAGATCCCGGCGAGCGCGCGGTGGCCGACCTTGTCCGCGGTCGCGAGGCCGACGACCCGTCTCGCGTGCCCGATCATCGTCCGGGTGACCCCGGCCTCGGCGTCGGAGTTGCAGGTGAGACCTGCATGGATGTCGAGGCCGACAGTCCCCACGAACATCATGTCCAGCCACAGGTCCCGCATCGTGGCGGTCGCGAGCGGTCCGGTGAGCTCGAAGGAGTAGGGCTCGGCGACGCCGCCGAGGACGACCGTGCGCACCGAGGGCCGCAGCACGGTTTCGAGCGCGATGTTCAGCGCGGCGCAGACGACGGTGAGCCCGGGGACCCCGTCCTTGGAGTCGAGGTCGGGGCGGGCGACGATCCGCCGCGCGGTCGAGGTCGTGGAGCGGCCGCCGTTCACACCGATGATCTGGCCGGGCGTCACGAGCGTCGCGGCGGCCGCGGCGACGCGCTCGCGATCGGCGCCGTCCTGGTCGGTGGAGCGCGGGGAGGCGGCGAGCGAGTAGGCGACGTCCACGGCGACGATCCCGCCGTGGGTGCGGCGCGCGAGCTGTGCCCGCTCCATCTCGACGAAGTCGCGT
Source organism: Brachybacterium sp. NBEC-018 (assembly GCF_024860185.1). NCBI lineage: Bacteria > Bacillati > Actinomycetota > Actinomycetes > Micrococcales > Dermabacteraceae > Brachybacterium > Brachybacterium sp. NBEC-018. Next base: position 1,648,472 of record NZ_CP100650.1, on the reverse strand, counting down.
CGCACCGTGGACTCGCTGATCCCGAGATCCGCGGCGACCTCGGAGACGCTGAGCCGCCGCTCCTGGGCGAGGAGGGAGAGCACGTGGTCCCAGCGGGCGGACTTGTGCATCCCGGGGGTGGGGTGGGGGGTGCCGGGCGCAGCGGCGTCCGGGGCGCCGGGCGCAGCCGGGTTCGGGGTGCCGACGGCGGCCGGGGAATCGGGACTGCTCGCATTCACGCAGTCAGTATTGCTCGGATCGCGCATCCCACGCGCCCGCACGCTCAGATTCGGTCACTTCAGCGTCATTTTTCTGATCACGTTTGTGTCACAGGAGGGACGGGCCTACGTTGGAGTCCGTCGCCCCGGCTGGGGCGTGAACAGCGACGAAAGGATGTCTCACCATGGGTTTCGATGACGCGCTGAACAAGGCCAAGGACTTCGCCGGCGAGAACTCCGAGCAGGTCGAGCAGGGCATCGACGGTGCCACCGATCAGATCAAGGAGCGCACTCCGGATCAGTTCGACGGCGGGATCGATCAGGCGGGCGACGCCGCCCGCGATCAGCTCGGCCTCGGCGGCGACAACAACAACGAGTGAGTCCCGCGCCCTCGCGGCGCGCGTGACCACAGGAACCCCCGGCACCCTTTGGGCGCCGGGGGTTCCGTCATGTCCGGGCTCGCGCCGCGGGCCTCACGTCCTGCGCCGCAGCGCGGCGCTCAGTTCCTGCGCCGCAGTGCGGCGCTCACTTCTTGCGCCGCAGCGCGGCGACGGCCCCGCCGGCGACGGCGAGCACGGCCACGACGATGACGACGATCAGGACGACGGGGGCCCCGCCCTCGGAGTCCCCGGACCCAGGGGCCTGCGCGGCGGGAGCGGTGGTCTCCGCGGGAGCGCTCGTCGCGCCGCCCGCGTCGCTCGCCGGGACGGAGGTCTGCCCGCCGGCGTCGGACACCGCACCGGACGCCCCCTGCTCCACGGTGAAGGTCTGGGTGCCCTCGATCGGGTGGCCGTCGGAGGAGACCACGCGCCAGCGCACCTCGTAGTCGCCTGCGGCGAGCGGCTCATCGAGCGCCGCGCTCACGGTCGAGCCGTCGACCTTCGGGTCGAGCTCGGCGACGACCTCCCCGTCCTTCCCGGCGATCCGGACGACGGGGCTCACGTCGAGGACGTCCGCCGAGTAGTCCAGGGTGATCTGCTCGGGCGAAGTCTCGAGTGTCGCCCCGTCCTCGGGGTCGGAGGAGACGAGGGTGTCGTGCGCGGAGGCCGGCGCCGCGGTGAGCAGCAGCAGGAGCGCCGCGGCGACGAGCGCCGCGAGCGGGGCGAGCCGGAGCAGGATCGGCGACGCCGCGTGCGGGCGCGCGAGGTGCACAGGAGTGGTCATACCCGGCAGGCTACGTCCGGTCGCTACCCACCAGGGGTCCGGGACCCGGGGACGGTGTCGCGGGCCTCACAGCGATGCCCGCGCGGCCTCACAGGGCGGAGTCGGCCGCTCCGTGCTCGAGCACGGGGAGCGCGAGGCGGGCCTGCGCGATCTCCTCGAGGTCGATCTCGGCGAGGAGCAGGCCCTCCTCTCGGCCCAGGCGCGTGCGGACCTGGCCGAGCGGGCCGATGACGGCGCTCTCGCCGATGCCGCGCGGAGCCCGGCCCGCGTACTCCGCCGGCGGCGCCTGGTCCGCGGCGAGCAGCACGCAGGTCGCGTCGAGGGCGCGGGCGCGCAGCAGCACCTGCAGCTGGTCGCTCTTCCCGGGCCCGTCGCCCCAGGCGAGCGGCAGCACGATCACCTGGGCGCCGCGGCGGGCGAGCGCTTGGAACTGCGCCGGGAAGCGCACGTCGTAGCAGGTCGCGAGGCCGATGCTCACGCCGTCGACCTCGATCACGACGAGCTCCTCCCCTGGTGCGACGGTCTCCGACTCCCGCGATCCGTAGGCGTCGTAGAGGTGGATCTTGCGGTACTCCGCGCTGACGCCGCCCCCGCGCACCAGGAGCGTGTTGTGCACGCGGGCGCCGTCCGCCGGGGAGAAGGAGCCGGCGACGATCGTCAGCCCGTGCTGCTCGCCGAGCGCCTCGAGGAGGGCGGCGAAGCGCTCGTGGTGGGCCTCGGCGGCCACACGGAGATCCGTGCCGAAGGGGGTGAGCGTCGCCTCGGGCAGCACGAGCACGCGTGCCCCCTCCCCCGCGGCGCGCTCGACAGCGCGCCGCACGGCGTCGAGGTTCGCGTCGACGTCCTCGGAGACCTCGATCTGGGCGAGGGCGATGCGGGGCCCGGCGGCGCGCTCCGCGGCGGCGACGTCCTCGGGGGTGTCGAGGTCCGCGGCCTCGGCGCCCGTCGCGGGGACCAGCTCGAGCTGCTCGGGGGTGAGCTGGGCATACACCGCGCGCAGGGCGAGGTCCTGCCAGCCGGTGCCGGGCCGCTCGACGGCGGCGAGAGCCTCGCGCAGCAGGGCGAGCGGCCAGGCGGCGGTGAGGAACTGGGCGGTGCCGTCCTCCCGGGCGATCGCCGCGACCCGGCCCAGCGCCGCCCGGTCCAGCAGGGCGTGGAGCGTCTCCGTGCGCAGCAGCGGCATGTCCCCGCCGAGCACGAGCACCCGGGCGGTGTCGCCGAGGTCCCCGAGCTCCGCGACGCCGCGGGCGAGGGCCGCGGCGGGCCCGGCGAGCTCCGGCTCCTCCCGCACGAACCGTGCTCCGTGGCGCTCGGTGATGTCGGCGCCGTCGTCCCCCTCGGGGCCGACGACGATCCGCCGCTGCACCGGTGCGCTGCGCAGCACCCGCTCGAGGGTGGGCACGCCGGCGACGGGCAGGCGGGTCTTGTCGCGGCCGGCGAGTCGACGCGCGGCGCCGCCCGCGAGCACGATCGCGGCGGTGCTCGGCGCGGGGGTGTGAGGGTGGTCCCGGTGTGCGTGCGGCATGCCGCGATCCTGCCACGGCCCGCTACGATGACCGAGGTCCGCGTCACGCCCCGTCTTCGGGGCCGGCGCCCACGCCTCCGTAGCTCAGGGGATAGAGCACCGCTCTCCTAAAGCGGGTGTCGGCAGTTCGAATCTGCCCGGGGGCACTGATCTGACCAGCACGTTCACGAATCACCACAGCGGCTGACCTGCGTAGTCGGCCTCCTGTGACCCCCTGGTGACACCCGCCCTTCCGTTCACCAAGGCCAGCGCCGCTTTTTCTTCACTCCCCGCGACGTGGGTATAGCGCGAAGTCACCGCGAGCGAAGAGTGCCCCGCCCAGGTCCGGACCGTCGCCAGCGGCACCCCGGCACGGACCCACTCGGACACCGCGACGTGCCTGAGGTCGTACAGCCGTAGCTCCGGAGCGATCACGGACCAGTGCATGTCCCGCCTCATGTTCCGCGATGCGATCAGGCCCCCTCCCGGCGCCGAGAACACGCGATCACGAGGGGCGAGGTCCGCGATGTGCTGTTCGAGGTCTTCCCTCACAGCAGTTGCCAGCGGGACGTACCGAGCCTGATGGTTCTTCACGTCCTTCTCCCTGTGCCCCTCCGGGAAGGACCGCAGCACCCGCAGCCGCCCGCCGGACACGTCCCGGACCCGCAGTGCCCGCATCTCCCCCGGCCGCAGGCCCGTGTACGCCATCACCCGCACGTACAGCCGGTAGCCGGGATCCTTGATCTGCGCCGCGATCAGCTCGACCTCATCCCACGTCGCCATGCTCGCCGAGTGCCGCGCAGCCTCGCCCGCGACCTTGATCCCGCGAGCCGGGTTGTCCATCCTGTACCCGCGCTTGATCGCCCAGCCGAAGAACGCCGACAGGGACGTCAGAACCCGCTTCTTCGTTCCGGCAGAGACCCGGAGACCATGCACGTACCGGTCGAGCTCCACGTCCGTGATCGCCCCGATGGCCGACTTGCCGATACCGATCGGAAGCGCCGTCAAGAACCGGCGATCAGTGGCGACCGTGGACTGTGCTACCCGCCCCTCACGATCCGCCAGGAACTCCGCCACCGCAGCCGCGACCCGAGTCGTCTTCCCCAGCCGAGGATCGAACCCGCCCGCCAGGCGCACCCGCTCCGCCGCCTCCCACGCCACCGCATCCCGCTTCAGATCGAACGTCCGCGTCGCCACGACCGTACGACCACGCTTCACCCGCGCACGGAACCGCCCCGAGGGCAGCTTGTCCACGCTCACGCCGCCATCTCCTGCAGCCAGGCGAGCACATCAGCCCGCGCATACCGCGGAGACGACGGACCGAGCCAGATCACCCGCGGCCCCGTTCCCGCCAGCCGCCACCGGCACAAGGTCGAGCGGTCCACCCGCAGCCACTTCGCGACCTCCATCGTCGTCAAGTACTCATCCATTCCTCTCACCATCCCTTTCCTGCGCAGCACGCAGATTCTCAACATCAGCAGCAGTAACACCGCCGAGCATCGCCTTCGCAATCAACTGCCGTTCCAGATCTTCCACACGAGAAGAAACTTCCTCTGTCGACAATTCTTACCCCTCCCTTTTCATCTTGTGATTCGACGCCTTGAGTCGCGCGTACTCCCTGGCCCGAGCAGCCGCCGCCTCCGCGAGCTCCTTCTCTCCCACGCTCCCCCAGCCGCTCCCGACGAACTCCCACGAGGACCCGACCACGAGCGTCGTCTCATCCTCGCCAAGCAGCAGCGCATCCAGGTCCCCAACATCGAGCGGCTGCCCCGTCCGCTCCGACTCCGCTTTCAGTCGCGCATATCGTCGTCGCGCAGCTCGCAGCCGGCCCAGCGTCACCGAATAAGCACGTGATTTTGTCGAGAAGTGCCCGCGAAAACCAAGCATCCGTGCCCACTTGCCGAGTAGCACGTAGGGTGAATAAGGATCAGAAGCATGTGCCCGTTTCGCGAGCGAAAGACAAAGTCGTTCCATCTTCCGCATATGCGGCCGCTGCACACCGCCGTCGTGGGCAGCTTTCGTCGCGTACTTCGCGAGATACCCAGCGACCTGGCCCGCGTGCAGCTCATCGCTGGTCCGCACGTCGTCAAGCAGGTCCCCCGGTCGGCCAGTGCGCACGGTCCGCGCGTCGAGCTGCACACCGAAGCGCAGCACACGCGGCACGTCCGCACCATCGACCGGAGGAGCCTCGACCCGGACCCCGCGCGCGGCCTGCTCCACCAGGTGAGCCAGAGTCACGCCATCGACCGGAGCGGGAGAACCGGGACCGTCTGGGCCATCGACCCGCACGAGCGCGTGAAAGTGCACGAGGCCACGGGCCTGGAACTCCGCGACCTTCGCGTACTGGACCGTCGCGACCTTCCGCAGACCCGCACCCGTCACCCCGAGGTGCGCCGCCAGGGCCCGCCGCAGCGCGATGGTCATACGCCGCCACAGCTCCGGCGCGTGCCACTGCCACACGAGAGCGGAAGTCCAGTCGTAGCACTCCCAGCACAGAGGCGACCCGACCTGTTCGTCGCCGTCTTCGTGGGCCTTGAAGCAGCTCAGCGACCGCCCGTGCTCACACTCCCCCGCGTCCTTGCGAGGACGGCACAGCCCGCCATCACGCACCCCGTGCACCCGCCCGAACGAGGGCGCGGTCAAGGTCGCGAACACGAGCGGATTGTCCGCCACCGTATCCGGCACCAGCTTCCCGCCGAGCAGCCCCGTCCGGATCATCTCGAAGGTGTCCCGCGCGTAGACCCGCGAGCAGGCCGGGCACTTGTCCGCCCGACGATTCCCACACGGCACCCGAACAACGCCGCCCGGAGCATCACCCGATGAGAACCCCTCCATGACACCGGTCGCCGCATCAAGCGTCAGCGAGGAGCCGCGCAGCATCACCGGGTGAGAGCACCACCCCACCCGAGCAGCTGCATCGCTCCACGCCGACCACGCGCCGCGACGGACACGCCAGTCCACTGTCTCGACAGCAGCCGCCGACAGGGACCCGAGGTCAAGGTCAGGCAGAGCACCCGCACCCGGCATCCCCGCCGAGACGTAGCCCGCCACCAACTTCTCAAGCTCCACGAGCCATCGCCCCCAACCGAAGCGCCAACTGCTCCGGGGCCTCGGAGGCCGTCAGATCCCGCCCCGCCCAGAACCCCGCCGTCGGACGGTCCCGCAGGACTTCCGCGCTGCACGCGCCAAGGACGGGGCACCCAGCGCACACACGGGCCATCGAGCGACGCTCCGCCCCCGTAGCAACCTCAGCGGTCCATGGCAGTTCAGCCGCCCCCGGGCGGGCGCAGGCAGCCACAGCCACCCACGCCCGCATCTGACTGGTCATCACGCGGCCTCCGCCTGACGAGAGCGTCGAGGCGAACGCTTCCGGGCAGGCCTGACCGGCTCGGATGAGTCCTCCGACGAGCCCGATGCCCGAGGCGACGCCTCCTCCGAGGGATCGGGATCAGGCACCACAGGACCGATCACGTCACGGCGCAGCCCAGCGTGAGCATGCGCCAGCGCCGAAGCGGTCTCCGTCCGCAGATACCCGAACCTGACTACCTCCCGGCCTCCGGTCTCCGACGCCACCACCGCGTAGCCAGGCTCCGGAGGAAGCGCCGTCGCCGTGGGATCATCGGGCCCCGGAGACGTACCCATGATGGCCTTCTCCGCATCCGGAGTCTTCACAGAAAACGCAACCGCGCTTGCCGCATTTGCACCGATGGTCGTCGGAAGTGAATCACTGGTCGGCTTCTGCGTCGTCGGAATGACCCAGATTCCCACCGACCGACCCTTACGCACCAGGGATGCGATAGCCGATTCGGTCCGGTCCCGGAAAGCTGCTGCCTCCTTGTCACCCTTCATGACCTGCGTGACGTCCAGGTAGGTCTGGCACTCATCAATGATGAGAACCAGCAGGGGAACGTCCTTAGACGGACCGCCGGTCTCCCAGACCGAAGGGCCTCCGCGCAGCTCAATCATTTGATCGAGGCGCTGCCGCATCACGGCCACGACCGCCTCGAGTTCGAGTGCCGCCCGCTGACGATCGTCATCCGAGCGGTTGTACAGTGAGGCACGCGGAGCCATCCAGCCCCAGTCGTGGCCGCCCTTGCCATCCCACACGAGGAACTGAACAGCGGGGGACGGAACCAGGACGCTGAGCAGTGCCGTCAGTCCCGCCGTCTTTCCACCGCCGGGCAGACCACCCACGACGGTGCCGCTGCACTCGCGCACCTTGTGAGTCGCCACGGACCCATCAGCACGCAGCCCGTACGGCACCGCAGCCCAGTCCCCGGACCACGGCATCGGCCCATCGAGCGGCAGCATCTCCGCCCGAGGATCACGCGGCACCTCGTCCAGGAACTCGATGCGATAGTGTCCGCCCGGTCCCGTCTGCTGCACGCGCACACTCTGCGCACCCTCCACGAGCGCCAGCCGGCCCATCACCGAAGCCTCGACACCCTTGGGATCCGTCAACGCGGGAAGCGGTGCGTCGATCACCCACACCCCGCGACGGAACGACGTCCGATACAGACGCTCATCGTTGACGGCCGCGAACCCGAAGCTCCGCAGCAGCCGATTTCCCGCTGCCCGGGCCCGCTTCCTCCGCCGCGCACCGCACTCCGCGACGACCGGGAGCACTCGGCGCAGCCACTCGAAGCGACGCGACAGCACCAGGAGAATCACCAGCAGCGCGAGCACGCCGATGGAGTACGGGTACCAGGACGAGTCCCCCTCCCCGTCAAGCACGAGGGCGGTCACGAACAGCGCCAGCCAGCCCAGCGTGACCCAGAAGCCCCGCAAGAGCCACAGCGTCACGACGAACAATCCGCCGATCACACCGCCGATCAGCGCCGCCAGCCAGTCGTCCTTCTCCTGCCCGGCCATCAGGCAGCCGCCTTCTTCGCGTCATCAGCGCTCACGATGGACTCCGCCGACCACGAGCACTGCACCTGGTTCGTCCGGCGGTCCACCCGCACCGAGACCGTCAGACCGTCGAACCGCACGGGCTGGAACGGCGGGACGTTCGGCTGGTGAATCGCGCCGACGCCCACCTTCTCCGAGACCGTCGAGGCACGCCCCCACTCCTCCGTGCGGTACACGCACTCCACCGCCCACAGCGGCATCCCCGTGTCCCCGTGCCGCGCCTGGTTCTCACCCGGACGCCGCTTGCCATCGACCTCCACCCACTCCATGATCGGCTCCACCACGCCCGTGCCGATCATCTGCTGCTTGCTGCTGTCCACTGCGAACGTGGCCATGGGTCTCATCTCCTCCTCGGCCACCTCCCTTTGAGGTGGTTCTATTGCAACCGTAGCACCACGGGCGTCATAGTGCTACCTCTATCACACGCAAGGCGACATCACTCCTGGTAGGGGTACCCTTAGACGCTTACGAGAGGAGAGCAGATGACGCTCGGCTACAAGGAGCTGGCGCGGGAGCTGCGCGAGCAGATCGCACAAGGGAGGCCGGAGCCCGGCGAGACACTGCCCCGCCAGGCAGACCTTGCGCAGGAGTACGGAGTCAACGTGAAGACTGTGCGTGCCGCGGTCGCGCTACTTGAGTCCGAAGGGCTGGTGACGCCCGTCCGTCGCCGGGGCACAGTTGTGCGCGAGCGTCCCCAGGTCCGGCGGCTCGGGGCGGAGCGGTACTCCAAGAGCAAGTGGAAGTACGGAACTGTCGCGTTCGCCGCGGATCGCGAGGCGAGCGAACTCCCATGGTCACCGAGCGACCAGACTCAGACCGTCGAGCTAACTACGCCGACCCAAGAGGCAGCGGACGCCCTCAAGGTCTCCGTGGACAGCCTCGTCTACATGCGAAGCCGCATCATCCGTCTTGAAGGGACGCCGACACATAGCCTCGTGAGTTTCTACCGTGAGGAAGACGTGGCCGGCACCCCGCTGGTCGATCCGAGCCCCGGTCCGGCGACCAGAGGCGGAGGTTTCGCTGTTCTCACCCTTCAAGGACTTGAACCCCATCGCGTCAAAGAGGAGATCGGCGCGCGGATGCCCGCACCGGTGGAAGCCGAAGCTCTCGAAGTGCCCGCAGGTGAGCCAGTCGTGATCCTGAAGCGAACCATCAGCACGCAGACCGGCAGACCGGTCGAGTTCGCGATCGGAGTCCACCGTGCATCGATGTTCACGTGGAGCTACTCCTTCGACATGCCAGACTGACCACATGCTCCCCGCCGACCTGATGCAAGCAGCCGAAGCCCTCTGGTCGTACCACCAGCTCAACAACGCCGACGAGCCCGCCGACATCGCTATTGGTCTCGGCAGCCATGACATCGGCGTGGCAGAGCACGCGGCCGACCTCTACGCCAACGGGATGGTTCCACGCATTCTGTTCACTGGCGCCAATGCGCCGACGACGGTGGACATATTCCCTCGCGGAGAAGCAGCCCACTACACAGACCGCGCGATCGAGCTTGGCGTTCCCGCTTCAGCAATACTAGTTGAGCCAAACGCACGAAACACGGGAGAGAATTTCAGCTTCGCCAAGGCCCTTTTGGACTCCGAACACCTGTGGGTCAAGTCTGCGATTATCGTGAGCCGCCCATATCAGCAGCGACGCGCATTTGCTACATCCCGGAAGCTCTGGCCGGAATTAAAGGTAACTTGCTCGTCGCGTCCGCAGACATTAACTGAATATCTTACTGCGATTGGCGATACAAAAAGAGTCCTGAATATGCTAGTAGGAGATACGCAGCGCATCTGGGTGTACGCCGATGAAGGCTTTGCTATTCCCCAGGAGGTCGGATCGGGTGTGATGGCAGCATTCAAAACATTAGTTGCCGCGGGATACACCGACCGCTTAATTCCTGGAGCTAGCATTCCGCATATCTAAGAACGCGTCGATCGTCGACTCCGCGCGTCAAACGCGAGGCTCATTGCTACGATGGAGCGTCAACTGCCCCCTCGGAAAAGTCTGAAGCGCTAATCATTTCGCATCGCTCGACAAATGTCGCAAGCAAACTCAAGGCGGCTAGCCTTTCAATAGCTTCCTCGCGACTAATTCCCGCATCAGGATGATGTGCTGAAGTATTTCTCACTGTGCGCTGTAGGCCCGCCGCCAGGTCCCTAAGGCCCTCATTCATATTTCGAACGTCTACGTCACTAGGGTCACCAGGCCAGCGTAGTCTCGGTGCACCGGCACTCGGCGGACTTGAGGAAAATGCCTGCCGCCAAACATCGATGCCCACCAGGTCTGTACGCCCCGTACGCGATCGCGCCTCTTGCACTACTTGCTCCGCGGCAATGCTTACGGCCTGCGAATAGTCCTCACGACTGAACGACTTACGTGCGGCACCTGCAACCGTCGGATGAAGGGCGCCGAGATCCGTCTGAGGCAACGAGGGGCCCATGCGCCTTTCAACTTCAGTGGCCGCCTTAATGGCGCCAATTCCGGCGTGAGCAGCATCCAGGGCCTTATCCCATATGGCCAACCCGCCGGTCTTGAATCCAGCCAGCTCGGGGTCGAGACGCAGCAAGATCTGACGAACCACCGGGACCTCTTGCTTCACGCGCGCGACAGCGTCCTTCGTGCTGCCCCGAAATTTCTTAGTCTCTTCGATAAGAGCAATGAACTCGCGCAACTGATGCTCGGCCCATTCATATCCTCCATCAATCATCAGAGCACCTTTCAGGTCGATGTAGCTGCCAGAAACAATATTCAACTACTCACGCGATATGCGGTAGCCACATTTTTTCCAGAGTCAGCAAGTAGTCACCAAAGCTTGCAGCGCTGCGCTGACTCTTCCAGAAGTTCGGATCGAAACACCTCGGCATTAGAACTTCAGCATGCCCATTAGACGTAAGCGTGACGGTCAGGTCCGCGAGCACCTCAAAAACGTTACTCCCCTCGCCGATATGTTGGGCCGCATCGCGAATGAGGGTCTCCTCGTCGACGCTTACCGCCGCCGAGCTCTTCTCATAGAGACGCCCTCGAAGGTTCACGCGTACAGCCAGAACACGCGACGCGGCTTTATAGATATCAAGGCGCATATCATGCAGCACCGTCCCGTCCACAAACGCCTGGGCCTCCCTCGGACTTAACGAGAGCGCAACGAGCTGCCGGACGGTTCCGTCCTCCCACCCACGACCACGAGCGAACCGACGCGCAACCTCAGCCCGGATCGACCGCTCCTGCTCATCCGAGAGCGCAAGAGGCCGACGAGTCGCCAACTCGACCAGATTCCAACACTCCCCGCCCTCCGGCCCTAGGACCGGCAGTGGAGCCTCGCCCGCCGCTACCTGAGCGCGGAACTGCGACGGCGACACCCCGTAAGCCGTCGCCGCCTCCGCGAGCGTCACCGTCGTACCCATGGATCGATCCTACGGTCCACCACGCCGAACCCGACGCCCGTGAGCACGACGAGTGAACCGGCCAAGGTTTTCTGTTCCACTACGCGGGCGAGGCAATGCCGTAGCTCAAACAATCCAAAAAACCCGACGCACAGAGCTTGTATGAGCGCCTGCGCTTGAACCATCTCCATAGCAGGCGCCTTCAAACAAGGCACTTCCAAATGCACTCAAGTAGGCACACGTCCACCTACCCCTGCCGCCACACACCCGCCGTGGTATAGTGCCCCGCGAGGGGCCGAGCCCAGCGGAGCACCTCACGCAACGTTGCCATCGATTGATGGCCCACACCAAAGGGGGAAAGATGCATTTCGTAGTGCCACAGCTCAGTGAAGTCCTGTTTGGCGCAGGATGGCTCGCACTGATCGGCGTCATCGGCTTTGCACTATTCAAGGGGGTCCGAAGTGGGCGCGGCAAGACGGGTGGGACAAGCAGGTGAAAACTAATCGTCGCGCAGGCGCACTGACCGCCCTCCTCATTGCGCTCATTATCGGAATCGGTTTCCCAGCGACCGCGACAGCTGAGACGCCAGATCACGATGGGCTTACAGCGTACTCGGACGCGGAGCTCACCAAGCTTTTCGGCGATGCTGGCGTAACAGAAGATGACATCGCAGACCTTATCGCGAAGGTTCGCGCCGGGGAAGTCCCGGATTCAATGAAGGCTGACAGCGCGCCAACTGAGGAGTACACCGAGGAGGTTAAGGGCGGCTACGTTACCGTCTACCGCTACGCAGACGGTTCTGCGACAACAGTCACCTCTACCTCGGGGGACCAGGCGGACGACCCCAAGCCAGGCACAATCACAACCCGGGCAATCGCCGTCAAGGGGGTTGGGTGCTCCTCGAAGAAGACCTCTGGCTCAACGACCACTTACACCGGGTGCAATGTTGAAGCTGCCTACCTGATTGGTACCGCCAAGTTCAAATTTGACGGCAAGCGCTCTGGCGGGAAGTTCACCATCACGCGCGTTTACGGTGGTGGATGCAACTACTTGACGAAGTGCGGTAGCCCAACGATCGTGCGCAAGACGTCGTCTTCTTCGCAGCACGCACAGGCCGAGATGGCAGTGCACGGTAGCCCCATTAAGGGTGTCGGCTGGACGCAGCACCTGCTCGTCCGGGTTACCAACAAGGGCGTCATGACCGCTTACGGCGACTACAGCTACATCAAGTAGAAGCCCTCCACGTCAGTGAAGCGAGCTAGCTCGCTTCCTATTGCCCAGCAGTGTAAGGCCTCACCGTTGTTGCAGTCGGTGGGGCCTTACGCTGTTCAGCGCCAAGGTTCAAACTATCCGTAAGGCCTTTTGCCCGACACGGCAGACCTCAGGCTCACCGCATCCTCGCCCTCGCCACGTGGAAGTTGCAGTCGTAGTAGGTTCCTACAGCGCCAGTGCGCTCTGTCGGTGAGAACTTTCCTTACTGACTCAAGGCGGCGGCTCCGCCGCCGCGCGGCTGCCGGGACGGGGCCCCACGACCGGGGCCCCGCGCAGCGGCCGCGGGCGGCCTCGCGCACCCCAGTCGCACCCCACCCCGCCAGCCGCACACAGCAAGGGCGGCCCCTGGTCTCCCAGGAACCGCCCTCATGCCGACGACGTGGCTAGGCCATGACTGCCGCGGACGCTCCGCGCCCTTGCCATCGAGGTATCGCGGGGCAAATCTCCGCGTGACCCCCAGGTGACCCCCGGACGTCGGAACACCTGCCAAACGTCCCATCCGCGGCACCCCGTGCACCAGGCACAACGTCGCGCCGGACCCGCCTCCCGGGACTCCTAAAGCGGGTGTCGGCAGTTCGAATCTGCCCGGGGGCACCATCTCGGCCGCGCAGCACCGCTACGACCAGGCTCGACTGATCCAGCCGTCACCGCCGTCGGCCCCGCGACCACTCCCCACCGGCCGTCTCTCGCACCGCGCGGACGATCCTCGCCCGCGCCTCGCGCCCCTCCGGGGTCGGCAGCAGCGGGTGGACGTGGATCTGCCCCGGCGCCTCGTGGTACTCGATCGGCGCCCCCTCGCGCCGTGCGCGGCGAACGAACAGCCGCGTATCGGGGTTCAGCAGGTCCCGCGTGCCGCTGAAGAGCAGCAGCGGGCCCAGTCCTCGGAGGTCGCCGAGGAACGGGTTCAGCACCGGATCCTCGCCGTGCTCGCCGATCCAGCGCTCGGTGAGCTCGAGCTGGCCGGTCTTCACGAGCCAGGGGTCATGGGGCTGCACGGCGTCGATCTCCGGATTCTGCATCCGCAGGTCGAGCGCGGGGGCGATGAGGACGGTGAGATCCGCCGGTCTCCCCCGGTCCCGCAGCAGGAGCGCCGCGGAGAGCGCGATGGTGCCGCCCGCGGAGTCGCCGAGCAGCACGAGCGGGCGCGCCGCCTCCTCGGCGAGGCGGGCGACGACGGGGACGACGGTCTCGGCGGTGCCGCCGTGCTGGACCAGCGGATAGACGGGCAGCAGCACCTCGACCCGGGCCTCGACGGCGAGCTGCTGCGCGAGCCGCCAGTGGGCGGGGGCAGCCTCGTTCATCCAGGCGCCGCCGTGGAGCTGGAGCACGGTGGCCGCAGGCTCTGCATGGCGCGGCGCGACCCGGTGCACGGTCCACCCGTGACGCTGCTCGGTGGAGATCCGTACTCCCTTGCGGGACCGGCGCGGCGGGTGGGTCGGCTCGGGCCGGAGGGTCAGCTGCTCGAGGCGGCGCCGCACGTCCTCGCGGGTGCGGTGGTGGCGGTCCGCACGGCGCACGCGCATGGCGGCCGGCATGAGGCGGGCCGCGAGGCTCAGCCGCGCCGCACCGGGCTCACGAGCCGCCCTCCGGTCGCCGGGCACCTATCCGGCCGGGACCGGCTCCGGCGCCTGCTCGTGCAGCGCGCCGACGAGGGCGGAGAGCTCGGGGATCTCGGCGGCCTCGGCGAGGGCGCTCTCGAGCACCCGGTCGTGCGTGGGGTGCGCGGCCTCGAGCAGGGCGCGGCCGGGCGGGGTGAGCTCGGTGTAGATGCCGCGGCGGTCATCGGTGCAGAGGATGCGCACGAGCAGGCCGCGGTCCTCAAGGCGGGTGACCAGGCGCGTGGTGGCGCTGCTGGAGAGCGCGGCGGCGCGCGCGAGCTGGCGCATGCGCATGTGCCAGCCGTCCTGCCTGCTCAGCGCGTCGAGCACGGTGAACTCGACGACGGAGAGCTGGTGCTCCTTCTGCAGCGCCTGCTCGAGCTCGCCCTCGATGAGCCCGTGGAGCGCGGCGAGCGTGCGCCATCCCCGTGCTCGGATCTCTACGGCGTCGTCCGCGATGCCCATGTGGCCTCCCTTACTCGTACGAACGCACCCAGCATACCCTCCTTGCGCCGATAGCGCGCGTATGCAACGATCTCGTCCGTCGGATTCCTTTGCGTCTGCAACTACTGCAGACGCGCTTCATCGTCTGGCGCAGGATATCCCGCGCCGCACACCCAGGAGGATCACCCCTCATGCCCCTCGCACTCCTCGCACTCGCCGCAGGCGGGTTCGGCATCGGACTCACCGAGTTCGTCATCGCCGGCCTCCTGCCCGAGGTCTCCACGAGCCTCGGCGTCTCCGAGGCCACCGCCGGCGGCCTCGTCTCCGGCTACGCCCTCGCCGTCGCGGTGGGCGGGATCCTCATGACCGTCGCGCTCTTCCGCGTGGACCGCAAGCGCGCCCTCCTGGCCCTGATGATCTTCTTCATCGCCGGCAACCTGCTCTCCGCCCTCTCCCCCGACTACACGACCATGCTCGCCGGCCGCATCATCGCCGCCCTCACCCACGGCGCGTTCTTCGGCATCGGCTCCGTCGTCGCGGCCTCCCTGGTCGCCCCGCAGAAGCAGTCCGGCGCGATCGCGCTCATGTTCGCGGGCCTCACCATAGCCAACGTGCTCGGCGTGCCGCTGGGCACGCTGCTCGGCCAGGCCGCCGGCTGGCGCTCCACCTTCTGGGCCATCACCCTCATCGGGATCCTCGCCCTGATCGGCATCGCGATCCTCGTGCCGCGCGGCGTCGCCGCCCCGCAGAGGAACGGCGGGAGCATCCTGCGCGAGTTCACGATCTTCCGCTCCGGCCAGGTGTGGGCCTCCATGCTCGTGACCGTGCTCGGCTACGGCGGCATGTTCGGCGCCTTCACCTACATCGCCTTCACCCTCACCGAGGTCTCCGGCTTCGCCTCCTCCTCGGTGCCGTGGCTGCTCGTGCTCTTCGGCGGCGGGCTCTTCATCGGCAACATCCTCGGCGGCCGCGCCGCGGACAAGCACGTGAGCCTCACCCTCGTCGTCGCGCTCTCCGCCCTGACCGCGGTCCTCGTGATCTTCGCGCTCACCGCGCAGAGCAAGGTCGCGACCATCGTCGCGCTCGTGCTCATGGGCGCCCTCGGCTTCGCGACCGTCCCGGCCCTCCAGACGCGGATCATGCGCCACGCGTCCGCGGCGCCCACGCTCGGCTCCGGCGCGAACATCGCCGCGTTCAACCTCGGCAACGCCTTCGGCGCCTGGGTGGGCGGCATGACCATCACCGCGGGCCTCGGCTACACCTCCCCGCTGTGGGCCGGCGCGGCGATCACCCTCGCGGGCCTCGCGATCCTGCTCGTCGCGGATCTCGCCCCCGGCGGCGAGCTGCGCCGACGGGGCACCGCGGAGGTCACCCCCGCCGCCGAGCCCGCCCTCGCAACCCGGTGACCCCAGCGGCCACCCCACCCGCTCCCCTCACCCACCTCCCGTCGGCCGACCCCGGCCGGCACCACCACCCGGAAGGACCCCTCATGACCACCTCCGTCCCCACCGTCCCCCTCCGCGACGGCAGCTCCATCCCGCAGCTCGGCTTCGGCGTCTTCCAGGTCCCGGACGACGAGACCACCGCCGCCGTGGGCCACGCGCTCGAGGCCGGCTACCGCAGCATCGACACGGCCGCCGTGTACGGCAACGAGCGCGGCGTGGGCCGGGCGATCGCCGCCGCGGGCCTCCCCCGCGAGGAGCTCTTCGTCACCACCAAGCTGTGGGTCGCCGATCTCGAGGACCCGCGCGCGGCGCTCGCGGCAAGCCTCGAGAAGCTGGGCCTGGACCACGTGGACCTGTTCCTCATCCACTGGCCGGCCCCCGCGACCGACGCCTACCTCGGCGCCTGGCAGACCCTCGAGGCGCTCCGCGCGGAGGGCCTCACCCGCTCGATCGGCGTCTCGAACTTCCTGCCCGAGCACCTCGACCGCCTCGCCGAGCTGGGCGGCGAGCTGCCCGTGATCAACCAGGTGGAGCTGCACCCGGCGCTGCAGAACCGCGAGACCGTCGCGGCGAACGCCCGCCACGGCATCGTCACCGAGGCGTGGAGCCCCCTCGCCCAGGGCGCCGTGCTCTCCGACCAGGCCGTGCTCGACGCGGCGGAGGCCCACGGCGTCACCGCCGCCCAGGTGGTGCTGCGCTGGCACCTCCAGCAGGGACGCGTCGTCATCCCGAAGTCCGTGACCCCCGCCCGGATCGCCCAGAACCTCGACGTGCTCGGCTTCGACCTCACGCCGGAGGAGCTCTCGGCGATCGACGCGCTGGACCGCGACGGCCGCACGGGCCCGCACCCGGCGGAGTTCAACGACTGATCCCCTCGACGGCCGACGGGGGCGCCCGGCCCATCACCGTGCAGGTGGTGGGCCGGGCGTCCCCGTTACGCTGTCCGGGACCGATCGTCCTGAGGAGACCCGTGACCGACCGCCCCCGCCGACCCTTCGACGCCACCTGGCTGCCCTTCGGCATCCTCATCGGCACGATGCTCGGGATCGGCGTGGGGATCGAGGTGTTCGGCAGCATCTGGGCCGGCGGCGCCGTGGGCGTGGGCCTGGGCCTCGCGATCGGGATCTTCCTGGGCCTGCGCGGCCGGCGTGGCCCGAGCGCCGAGGAGAGCGAGGACGCGATCATCGACGCGGCCGAGCGCGAGGCCGCCCGCCGGCGGGATCCTCGCAGCGACGACTGAGCGGGGGCGGGGGCGCGGATCGTTCCTCCCGAACGGTCTGTCATGCACATTCCAGGTGTCGTGCCCGAATCTCCGAGGTTCCGGTGCCATGCTGTGGATCACACCGGGTGAACCGGCGATGAACAGCCCCCTGCTTCCCGAGGAGGACTCGATGAAGATCACCGATACGCATGACACCGCAGCCGAGCACTTCGACTACCTGGCGGAGGAGACGGTCGACAGCGACGCCGACCTGATCACGCTCACCACGGGCAGCCCCCGCCGCTCCGTCTCCGAGGAGCTCCAGGACAGGCGCTCCGCCTGACGGCACGGGGTGGAGCATGCTCCACCCCGTCTCCACACCACCGCGAGCGGTGGGTCGCCCTTCCCCCTGGGGCGGTCCACCGCTCGCGGCTTCTCCCTGCATCCCCGCGGGCGGCAGGGACCGGGCTCAGGCGCCGATGCTCACCTCGGCGCCCGCGGCGGCGGAGCGGTAGCAGGCCTCGAGGACCTCGGCGCGGCGCAGCGCAATCTCCCCGGTGTGCTCGGCGGGATCGCCGCTGCGCACCACCTCGATGAAGTCCGCGACCGCGGCGGCATGCCGGCCGTCGGGGCCGACGGCCGGCGTGACCTCCGCGGGGAGCCCCGCGACCTCGGTCCAGACGGTGAGGTGGTCCCCCTCCGGCGTCCCGAAGACGAGCTCCGCGCCGCCCTCGGTCCCGTACAGCGTCACCGAGCAGCGGTCCGAGGGGATCATCTGCGCCCAGCTCGCCTCGAGCAGCACCGTCGCGCCGTCCTCGAGTCGCAGGAAGGCCGTCGCGAGGTCCTCGACCTCGAAGGGCACGCCGTCGGCGACATCGGAGATGCCGAAGCCGGAGCCGCCGCGCCCGCGCGGGCCGAAGTCCGCGTAGGTGCTCGCGGAGGCCGTGCGCACGGCGGGCTCACCCAGCAGATGCAGGGTCATGTCGAGCATGTGCACGCCGATGTCCGCGAGGGCGCCGCCGCCGGACTTCTCCGCCTGCGTGAACCAGGTCCCCAGGCCCGGGATGCCCGCGCGGCGCACCCAACCGGTCTTCGCGTAGTGGATCTCGCCCAGCACGCCGGACTCGATGACCTGGGCGAGGGCGGCGACGTCGCCGCGGCGACGATGGTTGAAGGACACCTCGAGGATGCGGCCGGTGCGGCGGGAGGCCTCGACCATCGAGCGGGCGGCCTCGGCGGACTGCGCCATCGGCTTCTCGGTGAGGACGTGGACGCCGGCCTCGAGGGCGGCGATCGCCATGGGCGCGTGGAGGAAGGTGGGCGTGGCGACGGAGACGATGTCGAGATCGGCCTTCTCGAGCATCTCCTGCCAGTCCGGGTAGCGCAGCTCGACGCCGTGCTCGTCGCCGAAGCGGGTGAGCAGGTGGTCCTCCATCGCGGAGAGGGCGACGAGGTCCACGGTGGGGTCGGCGGCGTAGGCGGCGACGTGCTGCTGGCCGGCCCAGCCCAGGCCGATCACGCCGGCGCGGAGTCGTCGCGGGGCAGGGGTGGAGGAGGTGGCGGTGGTCATCGTGAGGGTCCCTTCGTCGGTGGAGGCGCCCGGCAACCCTAGTGGCTGGGGAGCGCCCGCGCCGTGGCGGGCCGGTGCCCGGGACCGCCGCCCCGGCGACGGTGCTCGCGGTGCGCGGCCGCCGGTCCGTCCGACGGGCATCCGGCTCAGGCGAAGGGGACGAAGTCCTGCTCGGCGAAGTCCGCGACCTCGGTGGCCCAGCGGGAGGCGACGAAGCCGCGGTGGTCGGGGTGGGCGTCGTAGGCGTCGTAGGTGGCCTGGTCCGCGAAGGTCATGGCGAACTGGAAGCGGAACGGGCTCTTGGCGCTCACCTGGCGGGAGACGGTGAAGTCCTGCACGCCGGGGATCGCGGTGAGCAGGGCGGGCCCGGCGGTGAGGAAGTCGCGCTCCTCGGCGGAGCCCTCGGCGTGGACGAGCGTGAAGGACACGGTATGGCGGATCATGGAGGCACCGTAGCCGCCTGCCGCCCCCGCTCTTGGCACGAGCCATATCGTGGGCGGTCCGCCCGGAGGAGAGAGACATGACCGCGACCGACGACCCCGCTCGGACCGTCCCCGCCCTGCTCGAGGAGCTCGACGGCCTCGCGGACCCGCGCATCCTCGAGGTCAACCGGCGCCACGGCGACGAGCACGCGGTGAACCTCTCCGCCCTGCGCGCCGTCGCGAAGCGCCTGCGCTCGGACCACGAGCTCGCCCTCGCCCTGTGGGCCACCGGTCAGGTGGACGCCCGGCTGCTCGCGCTGCTCATCGCGAAGCCCCGCCTGCTCTCGCCGGAGGAGCTCGACGCCATGCTCCGCGAGGCGGGCACCCCGAAGGTGCAGGACTGGCTGGTCAACTACATGGTCCGCAAGTCGAAGCATGCCGAGGTGCTGCGCGGGCGCTGGATGGAGGACCCGGACCCGGTCGTGCAGAGCGCCGGCTGGGCGCTCACCTCCGAGGCCGTCGCGAAGCACCCCGAGGTGCTCGACCTGACCGCCCTCCTCGACGACGTCGAGGCGCGGATGGCGACCGCGCCGGAGCGCCTGCAGTGGGCGATGAACCAGACCCTCGCGACGATCGGGATCGAGCATCAGGAGCTGCGCGAGCGGGCCCTCGCGATCGGTGAGCGGCTCGGCGTGCTGCGGGACTACCCGACGTCGGCGGGCTGCATCTCGCCCTTCGCCCCGATCTGGATCACGGAGATGGTGGCGCGGCGCGAGGAGGCCTGAGCCTCCGCGCCCCGCCGGACCGGTCGGCCCCGTCGGCCCCGCCGGTCGTGCCCTTCTTCCCCGGGTCACTTCGCGGAGCGCTCCGTGATCGTCAGGTCCAGCGGGAAGTCGACGGGGCTGCCGGGGAACAGCAGCCTGCCCGCGGATTCCGCGGCGTCGCGGACCGCCTGCGCGGCCTCCTCCGCATGCTCGCGCGGGGCGTGCACGATCACCTCGTCATGCAGGAAGAACGCCAGGTGGGGACGGTTCCCGAGTGCCGGCCCCGAGGCGGTCGCCGCGTGCTCCTCGGGGACGGGGGCGACCCGGGACAGCCGCAGGCGGAGATCCGCGAGCCACGCGAGGGCCCACTCCGCGGCGGTCCCCTGGACCACGAAGTTGCGGGTGAAGCGGCCCCGGTCACGCCCGGCGCGGCGGGCCCGCTCCTCGTCGGCGGTCGTCGCGTCGACCACCCCGCCGCGGGTCTGCACCGCCGCCCACTCCGGGCCCGGCGGCGGGGAGGTGCGCCCGAGCCAGGTGTGCACGGTCCCGCCCCGCTCCCCCGTCGCCGCCGCCTCGTCCACGAGTGCCATCGCGCGCGGGAACGTGCGCCGCAGCCGCGGGACCAGGCGCCCCGCGTCCCCCGTCGTCGACCCGTAGAGCGCACCGAGCACGGCGACCTTCGCCTCCGCCCGGGTCGCGACGACCCCGGCCTCGACGATGCCGGAGTAGAGGTCCTTGCCGCGGCCGGCGTCGGCCATCGCCCGGTCCCCCGCCATCGCGGCGAGAACCCGCGGCTCCAGCTGGGAGACGTCCGCGCCCACGAGCATCCAGCCAGGATCGGCGCGCAGCGCGGGACGCAGCTGCCGCGGGATCTGCAGCGCACCGCCGCCGTTGGACGCCCAGCGCCCGGTGACGACGCCGCCAGGCAGGTAGACGGGCCGGTAGCGGCCCTCGTGCACCCATTCGTCGATCCACGCCCACCCGTTCGCGGTGAGCAGCCGCGAGAGCTTCTTGTAGCGCAGCAGCGGCTCGATCGCCGGGTGATCGTGCTCGGCGAGCTCCCACTGCGAGGTCGAGGAGACGTCGATCCCGGCACGGCGCAGCGCCTTCAGCACCCGCGGCGGCGAGTCCAGCGACAGCATCGGATCGCCCAGCGCGGCCCGCACCTGGGCGCCCACCTCGACCATGCGGGCCGGCGGCTGGCCGTGCCCGGGCCGGGGGCCCAGCTGCTCGGCGAGGATCCGGTCGTGCTCGACCACGTCCCAGGGCATGCCCGCCGCCTGCAGCTCCGCCGCGACGAGGCCGCCGGCGGACTCCGCCGCGGCGAGCAGGCGCAGCGGTGAGGGATCCGCGGCGGAGGCGATCGCCGCCTGCTGCCGGGCGTGCTCGGCGAGCGTCTCCTCGAGGTCATGGGGCACCGCGGAACCCGCCGCAGGGGCGACGTCGAACAGGGTCGCGGCCGGGGGCCGGCCCTCCGCGGGGACGACGGGGCCGGTCTCCCAGGAGGTGGCGGCGCGCAGCGCGGCGCCGTCGGTGACCGCGGCGGCGTGCTGGAGGATCGTGTGGACCAGGCGCAGGTCGTGGCAGCGCTCCACGCGCACCCCGGCGGCGAGCAGCCCCGGGTACCAGGTGGCCGTGTCGCTCCACACCCAGCGCGGGGTCCCCGCGGCCTCGTGCCCGGCGACGACCTCCGCCAGCCGCTCCTCGTCGAACTCCTGCCGCGGGCCGGGCTCGCCGTCCCCGCCGATCTCGCATAGCGCCACCCTGCCACCGGCCAGGCGTCCCAGCACACATGTGGTGGGGCGAGGGGCGGCGGTCATGTGCCGAGGGTACTGCGGGTCCCCGACGCCGACGGGCGCCCGGACCGCTCACGGTCCGGGCGCCCGGCGGCGGGGCCGACTACTTGATGTAGCCGTTGGGGTTCAGCACGTACTTCCTCGCCGCACCCTGGTCGAAGTCCGCGTAGGCCTGAGGCGCCTCGTCCAGCGGGATCGGGGTGGCCTTCACGGCCTTCGCGATCTGCACCTTGTCATGGAGGATCGCCTGCATCAGCTGGCGGTGGTACTTCATGACGGGGCATTGCCCGGTCGTGAACGACAGCGACTTCGCCCACCCGAGCCCCAGGCGGATCGAGAGCGACCCCTCCTGGGCGGCGGCGTCCACACCGCCGGGGTCGCCGGTGACGTAGAGCCCGGGGATGCCGAGCGCGCCGCCCGCCTCCGTGAGATCCATGAGCGAGTTCAGCACCGTCGCCGGCGCCTCGTGGCCGGCGTCGGATCCGTGACCGCGGGCCTCGAAGCCCACGGCGTCCACGCCGCACTCGACCTCCGGGACGCCGAGCAGCTGCTCGATCTGGTCGCGCGGGTCCCCCTGCGAGACGTCGACCGTCTCGCAGCCGAAGGAGCGGGCCTGCTCGAGCCGGTCGGCGTTGAGGTCGCCGACGATCACGACGCCGGCGCCGAGCAGCTGCGCGCCGACGGCGGCGGCGAGGCCCACCGGACCGGCGCCCGCGATGTACACCGTCGAGCCCGGCTTCACGCCGGCGCTGTAGGCGCCGTGGAAGCCGGTCGGGAAGATGTCCGAGAGCATCGTGAGATCGAGGATCTTCTCGAGGGCCTGGTCCCTGTCGGGGAATGTCAGCAGGTTCCAGTCCGCGTACGGGGTGAGGACATACTCGGCCTGGCCGCCGACCCAGCCGCCCATGTCGACGTAGCCGTAGGCGCTGCCCGGGCGGTCCGGGTTCACGTTCAGGCAGATCCCGGTCTTGCCCTCCTTGCAGTTGCGGCAGCGGCCGCAGGCGATGTTGAAGGGGACCGAGACGATGTCGCCCTTCTTGATGAACTCGACGTCCGGGCCGACCTCGACCACCTCGCCGGTGATCTCGTGTCCCAGGATGAGCCCCTCCGGGGCGGTGGTGCGGCCGCGCACCATGTGCTGGTCGGAGCCGCAGATGTTGGTCGCGACGGTGCGCAGGATCGCGCCGTGGGGCACCTTCCGGCCGACGTTGGCCGGGTTCACCCCCGGACCGTCCTTCAGCTCGAACTCGGGGTAGGGGGTGTCGACCACCTCGACGTGGCCTGCTCCCTTGTAGGCGACAGCTCTGTTCTCAGACATCATCGTCCTTCCGTGGAACCACTGACGAGCGGCACCGCGAGCGCACCGGGCGACCGGTGCCGCGGGCCCCGCGAGCACGGGGCCCTCCCTCGCCAGCCTGCCCCGGCGGTCAGGGAAAGACAAGGTCCGGAGGTTCTCCCTCCGGACATGACGGAGCGCCCGCCGGATCGTTCCGACGGGCGCTCCGAGAGCTGTGGGGCTCCGGGGCTCAGGCGCCCTGGATGTTCACGGCGGTGAGGCCGCGGTCGGTGCGCTCGACCTCGAAGGAGACCTTCTGGTTCTCCTCGAGGTTGCGGTAGCCGGTGCCAGCGATGTTGCTGAAGTGGGCGAAGACGTCGTCCGAGCCGTCGTCGGGGGCGATGAAGCCGAAGCCCTTGTCGGCGTTGAACCACTTCACGGTGCCAGTAGCCATGTTCCTGTAATCCTTCGATGTCGTCGGCCGAGTCTCGGCCAATGATGCCTGCCGCCGGAAGACGCTCCGCCGACGACGTGGACCCCGATCAGGGTCCGGCGGCACGCCGCGGACGACGTGCCGAGCACTAGGTTCGCAGACTTTCGCCCCGGATGCGAGCACGATTCCCCGATTGTTCATCGAAGGAGACCGATCGCTCGGTCCCGACTGCTCGGAAGCGACCCTCGAACGGAGTGCCCGCGCACGGTCGCCCGGGCTCAGCGCCCACAGGTTCAGGGGTTCCCGAGGTCCTTGACGAGCGTCTCCGAGGTCTCGGTGGCCGTCCGCCTGACGCCCCCGTCGTCCACGTACTCGTAGGAGACGGTCTCGAGCTGGCCGGTCGCGCGGTAGCCGCGTCGCTCGTAGAGCCGTCGGGCGCGCGGGTTGTCCAGCCCCACGGCGCAGGCGATCCGTCCGCGGGGCCGCGCGAGCTCCTCGGCCGCCTCCATCAGCCGGCTGCCGACGCCTCGGCCCCGTGTCGGAGCATCGACGCTGAGGTTCTTGAGCAGAGGGAGCTCCCCCTCGTCCACCTCGCAGGAACCGACGGGGAGCTCGCCGCTCCAGGCGATGAGGAAGGTGCTCTCCCCTCGCTCCTGGCGCGCGGCCGCATGGCGGGCGAAGCCCTGTCCCGCCGGCTCGCGGGCCTCGAGCAGCGCGACGTCGGCCGGGGCGCAGCGACGGATCTGGACCGGGATCTCCATCCCTCCATCATCCCGGAGG
This sequence comes from Brachybacterium sp. NBEC-018, assembly GCF_024860185.1. NCBI lineage: Bacteria > Bacillati > Actinomycetota > Actinomycetes > Micrococcales > Dermabacteraceae > Brachybacterium > Brachybacterium sp. NBEC-018. Next base: position 1,624,318 of record NZ_CP100650.1, on the reverse strand, counting down.
CGCACCCGACGTACGGTGCCGTCATGGCGCTTCCACCTCGGGACTCCGACCGCGACTTCAGCGCGTACAACGCCGCGCAGGCAGGGCGCCCGCCACGCCCGCTGGCCCGGCGGGCGCTGGCCGCGCTCCGCGAGCGGGTGCCTGCGCCGCGGCGGCCGCTCGCTGTCGACCTCGGCTGCGGCGCCGGGATCGAGTCCCGGTTCCTCGCGGAGAACGGGTGCGAGGTGCTGGCGATCGACGGGGACCCGAGCGTGCGCCCCGTGCTCGACGCGCTCGCGCAGACGCTGCCGATCCAGGTCCTGATCCAGCGGCTCCAGGAGCTGAAGCACCTGCCCGACGCGGACCTCGTGCTCTCCTGCGCGGCTCTGCCGTTCGTGCCCCGATCGCATTGGGATGCCCTCTGGGCGCGTGCCGTCGGCTCCCTGCGGCCGGGCGGGGTGATCGCTGTCGACCTCTTCGGCGACCACGACGACTGGGCATCCGCCGAGGGCACGTATCTGCGTCGCGACGAGGTCGAGGCGATGACCCGCGATCTCGACGTGATCGAGATCGGCGAGGAGGAGTGGGACGGCGGTTCCTTCTCCGGGCGGAAGCACTGGCACACCTACCAGGTCATCGCCCGCCGCCGCTGAGCGCCGTCACCGCTCCCCGGCGAGCGCGACCGCGTCGAGGTCCCCGTCGAGGTCCGCGGGCGTGAGGCGCGGGCCGAGCCGGGCGCCGAGGATCAGCAGCGCCGCCCCGAGCACCATGAGCAGCAGCACCGAGCCGCGAGGGCCGGTGATCCCGGCGAGCAGCGGGAGGTAGAAGGGGTACAGGGCCGGCAGCACGAGGGAGAGGCTGTAGGCGGAGCCGTACCCGGTGGAGCGCACGGCCGTGGGGAAACGCTCGGACAGATACGCGGAGACCGGGCCGTAGGCGGCGACGGTCACCACCTGCAGCAGCGCCGCGCAGAGCGCCGCCCGGGCGAGGCTCCCGGAGCCGACGGCCGCCCACCACAGGGGCGGCCCGAGGAGCAGGGCGGCGATCCCCCAGAGCGTGAGCAGCCGGCGCCGGCCGATCACCGTGGAGAGGTGCCCGGCGAGCGCCATCGCGAGCGCCTGGGCGACGGAGGCGATGCCCATGGCGAGCGCGACCTCGGTGGCGGCGAGGGCGCCGCCCTCCCCGAGCCGCGCGGTGAGCAGCAGGACCGTCGTGTTCGTGAGCAGCCAGAGCCCCGTCATCATGACGAAGGCCTGCCGGAAGGCGCCGGACCAGCGGCCTGCGAGCACCTGCCGGACGCCGCCCCGCACCGGCGTCGTATCCCCGTCCGTCGTGGCGCGGCGGGTGATCGGCGCGTCGACGACGTGCGAGCGGTAGTACAGCAGCATCCCCAGCGAGAGCAGCGCGCCGACGACGAACAGCAGTCGCCAGCCCCAGACGGCGTACTCCTCCGGCCCGAGCACCAGCAGCAGCGTGGCGGTCGCGAAGGCGATCGCCCCCTGCGCCCACGGCGCCATCGAGAGGATCAGGCCGCTCATGAGGCCACGGCGGCGCGGCGGCGACCACTCCATGGCGAGCGGGATCGCGGCGGAGTACTCCCCGGCGACGAAGATGCCGCCCAGGAAGCGCAGACCGAGGATCAGCGCGATCGTGCCCGCGCCCAGCAGCTCGTGCGTGGGCATCGCGGCGATCAGCAGCGCGCACCCGGCGGTGCCGGCGATCGCGACCTGCGTGGTGCGGGTGCGGCCCAGGCGGTCGGAGATCCTGCCGAAGACGACCCCGCCGACGGGCCGACCGAGCATCATCGCGATGACGACGATCGCGCCGGTCGCCGCCGCGACCCCGGGCCCCGCGACCGTGGCGAGCGCGGGGGTGAGCGCGGTGAGCGGCAGGAACACGTGGACGTTGTCGATGAAGTTCCCGACCACGCCGGCGCGGAGCGCGGCGCGCCCCGTGGGCGGCAGACGGTCCGGCGGGCCGACGGGGCCGGGGTGGTCGACCTCGTCGATGGTGGGTGCATCGGTCGCGGGCAGGCGCGAGCGCATGGCGGACATCCCTTCGTCAGTACGAGCTGCATCAGGTTCCACGGGTGTGATCTCAGCGCCGGCGGCGCACCCCGTGTCCGCGATCGAGTATCCCGGGTGCGGGTCGCGCCAGGCCGACGTGTCCACGGGACACCGCCGTCTTCGCGCCGGGGCCCGGGCGCGCCGACCGCCGTCGGCCGACCCGCTCCTGCCGGCGCGCCGCCCTCAGCCGATCTCGTCCGGCCAGCTCCCCGGCATCGAGCCGTCCTCGGCGGCGGGGACCATCCCGCGGTAGCCGGTGACCGTCTCCCACCGGTCTCCGCGGGCGCGGACGAACAGGTAGACCTCGCCGGCGTCCTCGATGCCCGTGAGGGCGTCGCGGCTCTCCCCGCAGCCGTACGGCAACGAGAGCACCTCGATGCTCGACCCCTCGCCGTCCGCCGGGGCTCCGGAGACCCACTCGGCGACCTGAACGGTCCACAGCGGCACGTCGTACAGCTCGTAGCGACCCGTCGCGGGCGGTCCGTCGACCGTGCCGCGCACGACGGCGTCGGACTCCGCCGCCGCGTCCGCGGGCGTCTCCAGGGAGATCCAGTCGATGCAGCTCGCGGCGGTGGCCTCGTCCTCCGGGCGCGTCGCCGGGCCGTCGCAGCCGCTGAGGGCGGCCGCTCCGGCGAGCGCGGCGAGCAGGGTGCGTCGGCGGACCATGGGCACATCGTGCACCCGCCGGACACCGTCGAGGAGGTCCGTGACCGCATCGCAACCGTGATCGTGCACCGGCCGTGGCCTGGCTCGATAGCGTGCAGGGATGACCGCTGACGCCCCCGCCTCCCCGTCCCTCGACCTCCGTGACGTGGAGGCGTTCCTGCGTGTGCCGCGGGTCTCCGCGATCGCCGCGGGCCCGGGCGGCCGGGCGGTCGCGGTGGTGCAGGAGGCCGACGAGCACCTCTCCCGCCTGGTCCCCTCCCTCTGGGAGCTCACGGCCGGCGGCCCGGCCCGGCGACTGACGGTCTCGGAGAAGGGCGAGTCCTCGCCGCGCTTCGCGCCGGACGGCTCGCTGCTGTTCACCTCCTCCCGTCCCGATCCCGCGGGGGACGCGCCCGAGGGGACGACGGCGATCTGGCGGCTGCCGCTCACCGGGGAGGCGCAGGTGCTCGCGCACGCGCCGGGCGGGCTCGAGCTGCTCGACGTGGCCGGCGACGGCACGATCCTCGCCGCGACGAGCGTGCTGCCCGGGGTGAGAATCGAGGAGGACGCCGAGGCGCGCGCGGCGCGGAAGGACGCGAAGCGCACGACGATCTGGCACACGGGCATGCCGATCCGGCAGTGGGACCACGAGCGCGGCGACTCCTCCCGCCACCTCCTGCTCGTCACCGCGCAGGGCGAGCTGCGGGATCTCACGCCGGACGCCGGCACGCTGCCCCTGCACACGGCCTCCGCGACGCTCTCCCGTGACGGGCGCACCGTCGTGACCGAGTGGACCGAGCGGATCGCCCGCGGGGAGACCCGCACCGGCCTGGTCCGCATCGACGCGGCGACCCTCGAGCGCACGGCGCTGCTCGAGGCGACGGACGAGCACGGCTACGACTCCCCCGTGCTGTCCCCGGACGGCCGGCTCCTCGCCGTCACCCGCTCCACCGTCTCCACCCCGACGGACACGAGCTACGGGCGCCTGGAGATCCACGACCTCGAGGGCGGCGGCGTGGTCGCGGCGGATCTCGGCGACCTCACCGCCGGGCAGGTGGTGTGGCAGGCCGACGGCGGCACGCTGCTCGTGAGCGGGGACCTGCACTCCTCCGGTGCGGTGCTCGCGGTCGACCCCGCGACCGGCGCCGTCTCCACGCTCGCCGCGGGCGGCGTGTTCTCCTCCCTCTCCCCCGCGGAGGACGGCTCCGTGCTCGCCCTGCGCAGCGACGTGGCGACGCCGGCCCGCCCGGTGCGGATCACCGCGGAGGGCGCCGTGGAGCTGCCCACGCCGGGCGCCGTCGGCCCGATTCCCGGCACCCTCGAGAAGGTGACCACCACGGTGGACGGCGTCGAGGTGCCCGGCTGGCTGTGCACGCCCGCGGGTGCGAGCGCCGAGGATCCCGCGCCCGCGCTGCTGTGGGTGCACGGCGGCCCGCACTCCTCCTACAACGCGTGGAGCTGGCGCTGGTGCCCGTGGCTGTTCACCGCCCGCGGCTACGCGGTGCTGATGCCGGATCCGGCGATGTCCACCGGGTACGGGGACGCGGGGCTGAACCGCGGCTGGCCGCGCCGGCCCGACGTCGTGCTCGCCGAGTGCGAGGCGCTGCTGGACCTCGTGCTCGAGCGGCCCGAGCTCGACGAGACGCGCACGGCGATGCTCGGCGCGAGCTTCGGCGGGTTCATGGCGAACTGGATCGCCGGGCACACGGACCGCTTCGACGCGATCGTGAGCCATGCGGGGCTGTGGGCGCTGCCGCAGCAGCACCGCACCACCGACGCGGCCGCCTCGAAGATGCGCGTGCACGGCCACGAGGACGCGGATCCCGAGTGGTACCGCGCCTACTCCCCGCATGCGGCGGCCGCCGCGATCACCACGCCGATGCTTCTCACGCACGGCAGCCGCGACTTCCGGGTGCCGATCAGCGAGGCGCTGCGGCTGTGGTGGGACCTGGTCTCGCACTGGGACGGCGCCCCGGAGGACATGCCGCACCGCTTCCTGCAGCTCACGAGCGAGAACCACTGGGTGCTCACGCCGTCCAACGCGCTCACCTGGAACGAGACGGTGCTCGCGTTCGTCGACCAGCACGTGCGGGGCGGTGCGCCGATCCCCGAGGTGCTGCCCTGGTGATCGCCGCGGCGCCCGTCAGCCGCGCTCGGCGCTCCGGCGCCGCAGGTCCGGGAAGACGTACAGCCACGGGGTGCGCGGCCGCAGGTGCACCGCGCCGATGCAGGCGCCGAGGGTGACGGTGCCGAGGATCAGCGCGCCGGGCAGACCGTCGGGCAGCGGCAGGTAGCGGGTGAGGATCTCGAGCACGGGCAGGTGCACGACGTACATGACGATCGAGCTGCGGCCCATCCACTCGAGGGCCCGCACCGGGCGGATGCGCGGGAGGCGCTGCGCCACCCCGATCGCACCGAGGATCCCGATGATCACGACGACCTGGTCGAGCACGGGGATCTGCGGCTCGCCGTCCGCCCGCACGGCGAGGACCGCCCAGATCATCGCGACGACGATCCCGGGCACGGCCACCGCGAGCGGGACCTTCCGCGCGAGCAGGGTCCGGCCGAGCGCCGCGCCGGCGAAGAAGAACACCGCGTAGTAGACGAACTTGTCCGGGCGCAGCCCGTACAGGTCCGGGGAGACGCCCAGCAGCGGTGCGGCCGTCCAGACCACGATGCTCGCGATCGCGACCCAGCCCGGCGGGACGCGCTTCAGCACCAGTCCCACCACGTAGTAGCTCAGCAGCGCCATGAGGAACCACGTGTACATCCCGTTGATCCACCACAGCGGCTCGGCGGAGGACTCGAACAGCTGGGTGGCGCCGAGGACGACCGACCACACGAGCCACGGCCACAGCAGGTTGCGGGCCTTGCCCTCGAGGAAGCGGCCCGGCGGCTTCTTCAGCGAGCGGGGCAGCAGCATCCCGGAGACGAACAGCAGCATCGGCATGCGGAACGGGGTCGCCGCCTGGGCGATGACCACGAGCGCGCGCGGCGTGTCGCCGTCCCAGATCCCCTGGAGGATCTCGAGGTGCAGCAGGACCACGAGCAGGATCGCGGTCCCGCGCACGAGGTCCATCCAGTGATGGCGGGCGCGCGGCACGGGCACGAGATCGGCGGCGCGATCGGTGACAGGCGTGGACATGGTCGTCCACGGTACGGTCCGTGCGCCGCGAGCGCTCCCCTTCGGGCCGTCACGGTGTGTCGCGCCACGTCCTCGCGGCCGCGATCCGGGCACCGCGTTCAGGGGGCGGGATCGTCCATCCGGGCGCGGAGCACGTCGAACTCGCAGCCCGGGGCGTCGGGGGCGAAGCCGTGCTCGAGCAGCCAGCGCGCGGCCGTCAGGCTCCGCAGCGACCACCAGGCCCGGATCGCGGTGCGGTCCGCGGGCTGCCGGCCGTCGGTGTCGTAGCCGGCGAGCAGGTCCTCGAGGCGCTCCTCGTGGCCGAGGGTCAGCACGGCGAGGTCCATCATCGGATCGCCCGGGGCGGCCTCGGACCAGTCGATGATCCCGGTGACCTCGTCCCCGTCGACGAACACGTGCGTGATCTGCAGGTCCCCGTGGATGAACGCCGGCGCCACGGGCCGCAGCGCCTGCTCGGCGATCGCCCGGTTGCGGTGCACCATCTCAGCGGGGACCACGGCGGTCTTCAGCAGCCAGTCGCACTCGCGGTCCAGCGCCGCCCGCAGCTCCGCGACCGGACGCGTCGTGCCGGGCGGCAGCGGCGCCTCGTGCAGCCGCCGGATCACCCGCCCGGCAGCGTGCCAGGCGCCGGCCGTGGCCGGGGAGGGCTCACCCAGCACGCCGAGCGCACAGCCCGGGACGCGCGCGATCGCGAGCACGGGCGGCCGGTGCCAGAGCACGGGCGGGGTCGGCACGGGCGCGAGCTGCATCCCGCGGATCTCGACGGCGGCGTGCGCGGGATCCGTGTCGACCTTGAGGAACACGTCCCCCACGCGCAGCGTCGCCCGCTCGCTGTGGGCGACGACGACCTCGATCTCGTCCATGCCACCAGCATGTCGCTCGATCTCCGGGCTGTCCTCTCCTTTCCGGCCGACGGCCGGGCGGGCCCGGTCAGGCGGGCACGGGCGGGGCGGCGAGCACGGTCGGCGCGGCGAGAGCGGCGGGGGCCGCGACCGCGGCGATCCAGTCGGCGAGCCTCTTCCCGGGGAGCGGGCCGACGGTCACCTCCGTCTCCCCGCTGGTGCAGGTGACCCAGATCCCTGCGGAGTCGGCGTGCAGGGTCAGGGCGTCGGTGTCGACGTCGGACAGCTCGAGTGCGGGATGGTTCATGATCGCTCCGGATCCTCCGCCGGCGGCCGTCGTTCGTCGATGAGACGGCGGCACCGGATGGACGGATAGTACTCACGCCCGAGGCCCCGGCAAGTCTCGGGATGGTAAAGGTTTCCGCTTTCACCGCTGTGAATCGTTATCGCAGGTCATCCGCACTTTTGTGACCTATCGGAAACCTGCTGGGGAAAGCGCTTGGAGCGCCCTCGCAGGGCGATCGCGAGGGCGAGCACGAGCAGCCCCCAGAGCCCGCAGGCGGTGGGCAGGACCCCCATGAGGCGGTAGACCTCGCCACCCGTGCCGGGCACCCCCGAGTGCGCCGCACCCAGGACGAGAGCGCCGGTCATGAGCAGCGGGAGTGACAGCCAGCAGCCCCACCGGATCACGCCCGGTGCCGGCCGGACCGGCCCGACCGGCTGTCTGCTGAGGCGCAGCGCGCCCCAGACGGCGAGCACCACGAGCCCACCCACCCCCGAGGCGTACTGCACGATCTTGTAGCCGGGCAGCGGCCCCCACATCGCAGCGAGCACCGGGACCCACTGCGTGCCCGCGCGGTGCGCATGGCTGAAGGCGTCCCACAGGAGATGGCTGCCGACGCCCGCGGCGAGCAGGAGCAGCAGGAGCACTCCGTCCCGCACCGAGGGGAAGGTCTCCCGGATCGCGCCGTCGCCGCTCCCGTCCCAGGACGACGGCAGCCGCTCGCCCACCCGTGGCGGTGCGAGCGCGCGGGCGGCGGGCCGCAGCAGGCCGCGCCAGATCAGCAGCAGGCCGAGGGCGAGCAGCGTCGTGGCCGGGATCCACCGCGGGTCATGAGTGAGCGGGTAGGCGTTCGGGACGATCCCGCGCAGGAACAGCGGGAGGTCCGGGGCCATCGCACCGACGGCGAGCGGCGCGGCGACACGGGCGCGGCGCGCGAAGGGCAGCGCGACGATCGCGTGGCTCGGGGTGAACGGCATGGCCGCATGCTAGATCGGCGCCACCCCAATACGGCACGGCACTCCGGAACCCCGATCATCCCGGGTCAGCGGGCGAACCTCACGAACGCACGGCCGGGCTCTGTATCTCCCAGCTGCGAGAAGCCCAGGGACTCGTAGAACGCCTTCTGTCCGTCCTCTTCGTCCGTGATCAGGACGTGCTGCCGAACGGTGACGAAGTGAGCGAAAGCTTCGCGGACGAGCTGCCCACCGACTCCTGCTCTGCGTGCGTCCGGAGCGACGAGCACGTCCTGGAGGTAGCAGATCGTGGCGCCGTCGCCCACGAGGCGTGCCAGGCCGATGAGCACGTCGTCAGCGCGCGCAACGACGACGCGCAGCGAGTTATGCAGTCCCTTCATGAGGGCGTCGATGTCCCGGGTGTACGTGCTCCAGCCCACCGAGGAGTAGAGAGCCTCCACCTCCGCCGCACTCGGCAGAGTGGACTCGGTGCAGGTCGTGATCGAGAGCGCTTGCATGCTCCGACGCTACCCCGGCTTCCGGGCCCGTCGGCCTCACGCTCCCGTTTTCGGCACTCCGGGCACCGATCCCGTGAAGCGGACGTCCGCCATGCTCCGCGGATCGAATCGCTCGACGAAGTCGCGTTCGTTGGGGACCCAGATCTCCTGCCAGAGCTGCTCGTGATCCCTTCCGATCTCCGCGTCGCGGGCGCGGCCCCGCGTGGTGGCGGTGGCGAGGTCCACGTCGCACCAGATCCGCAGGTCCAGTGCCGGCGCGGTGGCCGGGTGGAACAGCCCGATGAGGTCGACGATCATCACGTCGCCACGCGGCACCGGCTCCGGCTCGCCGAGGGCACGCAGCGCCCAGTCGTACCGTCGAAAGGTGGAGTCGCGCCGTTCGCGGAAGGGCACGAGGACGTCGCGAGCGAGCCGTTCACGTTCGACGCCGTCCCAGTCCGACGACCGACGGTGAGATCGGGACGGATCGAGGAAGTCGTCTCCCCGCATCCGCACCGCGCCCTCGACCTCGGACTCCAGCCATCGGGCCACGGTGGACTTCCCCGACCCTCCGAACCCGGAGACCCCGACGACGACCGGGCGTCCTGCTCTTCGTCGGGTCTCGCCGACGATAGCGGCGACCTCCTGCGCGTCCATTCGAGGACTGTACCGAGGCACGACTCACGGCCCTCGGTTCACACCCCGGAGAAGAACGGCGCCGGCGGCACCTGCCCGGGCGTGGCCGGGCCGCCGGCCGGGCCCTGCTCGGTGCGGCGCGCCCGGGCGGAGCGGCGGAACCAGTTCACGAGGAATCCCGGCACGAAGCGGTCCACGAACGGTGCACCGAACCGGGAGATCGCCTCGATCACCGCGCCGATGACGAAGGCGAGCAGGGGCATCCAGAGCGCGAGGCCCATGTGCACCACGATCGAGCCCATCATCCCCATGTGCGCCTGCGCGCTCGTCCACACCAGACCGAGCAGGACGAGCGACCAGACCGTGTAGGCGAGCGGGAGGGCGACCCATGAGGCCACCAGCGCGATGACGTTCCCCTTCTCGATCTCGCGGTCGCGGTTCCACAGCACGGCGATCAGGAGCGGCACGACGAGGGCGATCAGCACCATCGGGACCCACACGTACCAGGGCAGATCGAAGAACCAGACGTACTCGCCGTCGCGGCTGAGGCCGAGGCTCTCGACGTCGCCCTGCGTGCTCACGCGCACCGGCACGACCAGCATCCCGAGCCCGGGCAGGAGGGCGAGGGCCGTCGGCCCCCAGATGGGGAGGGAGAGGAGCAGGGGCAGGACGGAGCCGCCGTCACCGTCGACGGCGAGGCCGATCGCGCCGCCGATCACACCGAGGATCCCGACCGGGACGGCGAAGGTGAGCGCGTGGACGAGGGCGAGGCGGAATCCGGCGGCGAGGTCCGCGACGAGCGGCCACCAGCGCGGCTTCGTCAGCCCCGCCATGTGGCCGAGGAACAGCGGCACCGTGATCAGCGCCCAGGTCCCGAAGAACATGTCCGCCCCGGCGGAGTGCATCGAGAACGACATGCCGAGGGACTCGTCGGCGTAGGAGAACGCGGTGAGGCGCACGATGATCACGGCGACGATCGCGACGCCCAGACCGGAGATGCCGGACCACAGGGCCGCGCCGAGCACACCGTTGCTGCTCCATCGGCGCTGCGCGAGGCGCGCCAGCACGAAGCCCGCGACGACCATCGCGATGGTGATGAGCAGCGGGAGTCCGCGCCAGCTCACGGTGAAGCTGCCGAAGAACCCGAGGTCCATCTGCATCTCGTAGGAGCCGAAGGAGGCGAGGGAGACCAGCTGGAACGGTATCCCGAGCAGCCCCACGATCGACTCGAACGCACCGTCGCTGCTCGAGGGTGTGGTGCTGCCGCCGGTGGGGTCGAGGGTGCCGCCGGTGACGTCGCCGGTGTCCGCGGTGAGCGCGGCGGCGACGGCGGAGGCGATGACGACCAGCGAGGTCAGCAGCGCCACGATGTAGGCGACGGCCCCGGCAATGAAGGTGGGCAGCGGGTTTCCGATGCCGATCTTCTTCAGGGTCGCGCCGACCTGCGCCGTCGACAGGTTCGAGCCGGGCGCCGGCTGCCATGCTGGCTGCGGCTCCGCGGCGCTGGGCGCCGAGGCGCTGGGCACCGATGCGCCGTGCTGCCCGGGTGCCTGTCCCGGCTGCTCCCCGCCCGGCTGCGCCGGGCTCCCGTTGCCGCCGTACGGCTGATTCCACTCCGGCATCTGCGTCCCTCTCACGTGCCTGATTCTTCTGGGCGCGGTGATGTACCCCCGAGCGGGAGTTTATCCGGGGGTGGGACGATCCCGAGGCCGGGTGACCGGCCGTTCGGTGCCGGGCGCTGAGCCGGCGCCTGCGCCGTCGCGACAGCCGGGTGGCACTCGATCATCGTCGCGGGACGGGGCCGAGGGGCGGAGCGAGGGCGGCAGGGCCAGGGCCTCCTGCGAAAAGACTGGTCATCATGTACATGATGACCAGTCATTTTCAGACACGAACCGGTCCGGAGCCGGCCGACGGGGCGCTCGCGGACCTCGGGATCGTGGCGTGATCAGGGTGGGCCCGGTGGGGATCGAACCCACGACCCGCGGATTAAAAGTCCGATGCTCTGCCGACTGAGCTACAGGCCCGTGCCCGCCAAGCGGGCCGTCCCATCGTAGCGGCGGGACGGGCCGTGGCGGGCACGGGCCTGCGGTGCGGGGAGGGGCCGGTCAGGCGGTGCGGCGGCGCTGCACGACCATCCAGATGATGCCCGCGAGGAGCAGCAGGAAGCCGAGGATGCCGCCGAGCACGGCGAGCAGCACGCCGCCGATGCCGCTGAAGATTCCGCCGATGGAGACGGGCGGGCCGAGCGCGACGGGGCTGCCGGCGCAGTCGATCTGGTAGTCGCCGGCCGTGCTCGCGGTGAACGAGTTGAAGGAGACCCAGGTCTGGCCGTCGATCGTGGTGGAGCTGGACTGGTTCGTGCCGCCGCTCGGCTCGGTGCCGTCGGGCGTGATCAGGGAGCAGCTGGGCGGGGTGGAGCCCTCGGGGGCGTAGGCCTGGATCTCCTCGCCGGCCTCGGCGGTGTAGGTGCCCGCGCCGGAGGAGTAGACCTGGATGTCGCCGATCCCGCGGGCGGTCGCGCCGAAGCCGATGACGGCGAGGACGATGCCGGAGACGAGGCTGAGCACGAGGATCAGGGCGCCGATGACCAGGAGGACCACGGGCCCCTTGGAGCGGCGCTTCGGAGGGGCAGCGGGGCCGGGCTGCCACTGGCCGCCCTGCGGGGCACCGGGGTATGCGGCGGTCATGGGGGCTCCTTCATCGGTCCGTCCAGGATCTGCCCAGGCTATCGCCCGCCCTAGACTCACCACCATGTCTGAAGCCGGTCACCGTGCCTGATCCGCTGGTCCTCGCCGCCGACGTCGAGACGGAGCTCGTGGAGAAGCGGTCCCGCTTCCTCACCCGTCTGCACCGCGTCACCTCGGTGGAGGAGGCCGACGAGCGGATCCTCGCGGCACGCCGGGACCATCCCTCGGCCCGGCACCGCTGCACGGCCCTCGTGATCGGGGAGACGGAGACCGCGGCGGTCGTGCACCGCTCGAGCGACGACGGGGAGCCGTCGGGCACAGCGGGGATGCCGATGCTGCAGTCGCTGCTGCATGCGGAGCTCACGGACACCCTCGCGATCGTCATCCGCTACTTCGGCGGGGTGAAGCTCGGCGCGGGCGGACTGGTGCGCGCGTACACGGCCGGCGTGGAGCAGGCGGTCGCCGCGGCGACGCTGCTGCGCCGCACCACGCTGAGCGTCGCGCGGATCGAGGTGGGCCACGCCGATGCGGGCGCGGCGGAGCATGCGGTGCGGACCTGGGCCGACGCGCACGGCGCCGCGATGGAGCCCACCGCGTACGGCTCCCGCACGGCGGTGCTGACGGTGCTCGTCGAACCCTCCCTGCTGGAGGAGCTGCGGGCCGATGCCGCGCGGTGGTCCGCGGGCCGGGCACGGGTCGAGGAGGCCGGGAAGCGCCTCGCGGACGTCCCGCTCGCCGGAGCCTGACGCCTGCCGCTCAGAGCCCGCGCCTCAGAGCCCGGGCACGTCGACGTACCAGTCCGGCACGGTCTTCAGGGGCCGGCAGGATCCCTCGGCGGAGCCGACGAGCAGCGTGAGCACCTCGAAGGCCGTGTCCCGGGCGAGGGTCGCGAACTCCTCGATCCGCTCCTCCGGCACCACCGGGTGCACCCAGCGCCAGTGGGAGGCGGGCTCGTCGCGCAGGTCCACGGGGTCGCGGGAGATCGCGAAGGCGGTGCCGGGCGGTCGCACGGCGTCGAGCACCGCCTCGAGCACGGGCCCCAGGTCGCCGTCCTCGACCCGGGCGAGGCTGTCCCCGCTGCCGCGACCGCTCGCGACCTCGACGACGAGCGTCCCGGAGGCGGCCTCCTCCTCCCAGGCCAGCGCCTGGATCGAGTAGACCGCGCCGGGCGCCTCGAACTGCTCCATGAGCACGCGGGCCAGCAGCTGGGACCGCTGGATCGCGGCGGCCGCCCCGGGCACGCCCGCGCGCCAGGGCACGCCGACGTCCACGGCGAGCGCCCCCTCGAGCCGGCCGCGCTGCGCGTACGCCTCCCGGGGCACGACGTTCGCGTTGTACAGCCACGCGTAGTGGGGCACCTCGAGGGCCTCGAGGAGCGCTGGATCCGCGTGCTCCCGTCGGGCCAGGGGCGTCGCCTCCGGGCGCGCGGTGAGGCCGAAGCGATCACGCAGATGCTCCAGCTGCTCCTCGGGGGCGGGGGCTCGTCGGCGGGCGGCCATGCCCCCACGGTATCGGGGCGGCCCGGGTCAGGACCGGCGGCGCGGTCCGGGGTGCTCCTCGCCCCGCCGCTAGGATCCCTCAGGTCACCACCCCGGAGAGAGGCACCGATGCCCGACGTGAAGGATCCCGCCCCGGCCGTCAGCCGTGCCCTGCGCGTGCTCACCGTGCTCGGCGCCTCCCCCGCGCAGCCGATGACGCTGACGACGATCGCCCGGGAGCTCGGGATCGCGAAGTCCTCGACCTCGAACCTGTGCGCGGCCCTCGAGCAGGGCCGGATGATCCGTCGCGTCGAGGGCGGCTACGTGCTGGGCATGCGCACGGCGGAGCTGGGCGGCCAGTTCGCCCTCCAGTTCCACCAGATCCGGGAGTTCTTCCCCGTCGTCGAGGAGGAGGCGGAGCTCGCTGGGGAGCTCGTGCAGATCGCGGCGCACGACGACCTCGACACCCTGTACCTCGTCCGCTACGAGGGGCGCGAGCGGCGCCTCGGCTCGCCGCTGGGCACGCGCCTTCCGCTCGTGCTCACCGCGACCGGCCTCGCGATGCTCTCCGCCATGCCGGAGGCGGCGGTCGAGGACGTCCTCGCCCGCACGGAGATCCCGGCGCTCACGGCGCGCACGTCGACCTCCGCCGCGGCGATCCGCGCGCAGATCGAGCAGGCCCGCGAGCGGGGCGTCGCGATCGACGAGGGCGCCTCGACGGTGGGCGTCACCGGGATCGCGGCGCCGCTGCCGCCGTGGCACCCGGCCGATCCGATGCTCGCGGTGGGCACGGCGATCCCCTCCGCGGAGCTCGACCCTGCGCGCATCGAGACGATCTCCGCGGCGATCCTCCGCGTCGCCGCGGCACTGACGAATCCGCTCGGCGCGGCCTCGCGCCGCCGCTGAGCGCTCTCCCCGCCCCTTCCACCTCCGCCGCTCCTCCGGGAGAGGATGAGGGCGACCTGTCTCACACTGCCTCACGGTTCAGGATGCTGAACCGTGTCCCCCAGAGAGGACCGGGTGCCGTAGTCTGGCGCCGGTCCTCGTCACCCGTCGACGAGCACCACCGACATCGCCTCGCCAATGGAGCCGCCCCATGTCCGTCGCCGCCTTCGACCTCAGCGGTCGCCTCGCCCTCGTCACCGGATCCACCCGCGGGATCGGCCGGACCCTCGCCGAGGGGCTCTCCGCCGCCGGCGCGACCGTCGTCGTCCACGGCCGCAGCCTCGAGCAGGCCACCGCCGAGGCCGCCGCGATCACCGCCGCGACCGGCACCCCGGCCCTCGCGACCGCCTTCGACGTCACCGACACCGCCCAGATCGACACGGCCCTCACCGCGCTCGAGGCGGAGCACGGCGCCCTCGACGTGCTCGTGAACAACGCCGGCATCCAGCGCCGCGCCCCGCTCACCGAGTTCACCGACGAGGACTGGGACGACCTCGTCGCCACGAACCTCTCGAGCGCCTTCAAGTGCGCCCGCCGCGCCGCCGCCGGCATGATCGCCCGCGGCTCCGGCCGCATCATCAACATCGGCTCCGTGCAGTCCCAGCTCGCGCGCCCCTCGATCGCCGCCTACAGCGCGACCAAGGGCGGCATCGTCATGCTCACCAAGGGCCTCACCGCCGATCTCGCGCCCCACGGCGTGCAGGTCAACGCCCTCGCCCCCGGCTACTTCGCGACCGAGCTGACCGCCGCCCTCGTCGCCGACGAGGAGTTCTCCGCCTGGGTCGCCGGGCGCACCCCCGCCGGCCGCTGGGGCGCGACCGAGGACCTCGTGGGCCCGCTCGTCTTCCTCGCCTCCGACGCGGCCGCCTTCGTCAACGGCCAGACCCTGTACGTCGACGGCGGCATGACCGCCGTCATCTGACCCGCTCGGAGGCCCCGCCTCCGCGTCCCTTCACACCCCTCACCCCTCACCTCGACAAAGGAGTCCGACGATGGACGATCTCGTCCTGAACTGGGATCTCGGCACGGGCGGTCTGCTGATCCTCGCCGTCGCCGCGATCGCCGGCCTGCTCGTCATGATCATGGCGCTGCGCATGCACGCCTTCCTCGCCCTGCTCATCACGAGCCTGCTCACCGCCGTCATCGCCGGCGTGCCCGCCAACCGCCTGCTCGAGGCGATCGGCTTCGGCTTCAACTCGACGCTCGGCAACGTCATGCTGCTCGTGGGCCTCGGGGCGATGCTCGGCCGCATGATCGAGGCCTCCGGCGGCGCCCAGGTCCTCGCCGAGAAGATGATCGACCTGTTCGGCGAGCGCCGTGCGGGCATGGCCCTCTCGGTGGCCAGCCTCCTCATGGGCTTCCCGATCTTCTTCGACGCCGGCCTCGTCGTCATGATGCCGATCATCTACGCGGTCGCCCGCCGCACCGGCGCCTCGTTCCTCTCGATCGCCCTCCCGAGCGCCGTCGCGTTCTCGGCGATGCACATCTTCTCCCCGCCGCACCCCGGCCCCGTCGCCGCCTCGAACATCATGGGCGCCGACGTCGGCCTCGTGCTCCTCGTGGGCCTCGTCTTCGCACTCATCATCTGGGCGACCGTCGCGCCGCTCGCCGGCAAGGTCTTCGGCGACCACATCCGCGTGCCCGTCCCCACGATCCTCGACTCGAACTCCGAGGAGACCGGCTTCGAGTCCCGCCCGTCGGTCCCCGCGATCATCTCGATGCTGCTGCTGCCGCTCGTCCTGATCCTGCTCAACACCGGCCTGAACACCCTCGCCGCGACGAAGGACGACCCCGACGCCTTCAAGGCCCTGCCGGTCGTGCAGGTGCTGCGCGTCCTCGGCGAGACCCCGATCGCGCTGCTCATCACCGTGCTCGTCTCGATGGTCGTGCTCGGCTGGGGCGCGGGGAAGAGCGGCACCCTCATCGAGAAGATCCAGGACTCCGCCCTGGGCCCGATCTGCTCCGTCGTCGTCGTCACCGGCGCCGGCGGCATGTTCGGCGGCGTGCTGCGCCTGACGGGCATCGGCGACGCGGTCGCGGGCTCCCTGAACAGCCTCGGCATGCCCGTGATCGTCGCGGCCTTCCTCATCGCCCAGATCGTGCGCATCGCGCAGGGCTCGGCGACGGTCGCGCTGACGACCGCCGCCTCCCTCATGACGGCCGTCGTGGCCGCCGGGGACTTCAACGCCCTGCAGGTCGTCGCGATCGTCATGGCGATGTCCGCGGGCTCCGTGGGCGTCTCCCACGTCAACGACTCGGGCTTCTGGCTGGTCTCGCGCTTCTTCGGCCTCTCGATGAAGCAGACCCTCGCCAGCTGGACCCTCATCCAGACCGCGATGGCCGTGATCGGCTTCGCGCTCTCGCTCGTGCTGTTCGGGGTCGCGTCGGTCGCCTGACCCGCACCCGGAACGGCGGAAGCCCGGGACCGATCGGAGGATCGGTCCCGGGCTTCGTCGTTCCCGGGGCCGGCACGGGGCCGGCCGGGAGGGCTCAGGCGCGGTTGCGCGTGGCCAGGCCGTAGATCGCCATGACGACGATCGCGCCGACCACGGCGAGCAGGATCGTGCCGATGCTCCAGGGGTTGTTCATGATCCCCGAGATGCCCTTGCCACCGAAGAGGCTGCCGATGAAGCCGCCGACGACGGCGCCGACGACTCCGAGGACGATGGTCATGCCCAGGCCCATGGCCTGCTTGCCCGGCATGACGGCGCGGGCGAGCAGCCCGATGATGGCGCCGATGATGAGCCACGAGATGATCAGGCCGATGAGACCCATGTCGTTCTCTCCTTTGGTGGTGGGGGAAGGGAGGAGGCGCAGGGGCCTCCGCCGTCATTGTGCTCCCCGACGAGCCGGAATGCCCAGAGCTCGGACGGACACGCCGGTCATGGCGACCGCACGGTAGAGCGAGCCCCTCCTGTGGCACGCACGGGAGGGCCGGCGCCAGCAGGCGCGGAGGCGGTGCGTGTGATCTCGCGAACTCCCGCGGGCATCCCCGCACGTGGAAGGTGAACGACAGATGAACGGCCCGATCGGCGGGTGGCACGGGGGCAGTTCCCGGCCGCATCCTGTCGTCATGACCGGAGAACTCGTCATCCTCCTGCTGCTGATCGTCACGGCAGTCGCGTTCGACTTCACCAACGGCTTCCACGACACCGGCAACGCGATGGCGACCTCCATCGCGACCGGCGCGCTGAAGCCCAAGGTCGCCGTCGCGCTCTCGGCGATCCTCAACCTCGTCGGCGGGTTCCTCTCCGTCGAGGTCGCGGTCACCGTGACCACCTCGGTGCTGAAGATCCAGGACACCGACACGGGCGCCCTCATGGCCGGCCTCGATGCGGAGACGGCGATGTTCATCATCTTCGCCGGCCTCGTCGGCGGCATCCTGTGGAACCTGCTCACCTGGCTCCTGGGCCTGCCCTCCTCCTCGTCCCACGCCCTGTTCGGCGGCCTGCTCGGTGCGGGCCTCGCGGCGCTGGGGACCTCCGGCATCAACTGGTCCGGCCTCACCGCGAAGGTGATCATCCCGGCCCTGCTCTCCCCCTTCATCGCCGGCCTCGTCGCCGCGATCGGCGTGTGGCTCGTGTTCCGCGTGACCCGCGGCGTGCGCGAGGCCCGCCGCGAGCGCGGCTTCCGCTACGGACAGATCGCGACCGCCTCCCTCGTCTCCCTCGCCCACGGCACGGGCGACGCGCAGAAGACGATGGGCGTCATCGCCCTCGGCCTCATCGCCCACGGCACCCTCTCCGACCAGGAGATCGAGGCCAACGGCCTCCCGGTCTGGATCATCGTCCTGTGCGCCGGCGCGATCGCGCTCGGCACCTACCTGGGCGGCTGGCGGATCATCCGCACCCTCGGCAAGGGCCTCGTCGAGCTCGACTCCCCGCAGGGCATGGCCGCCGAGGCCTCCTCCGCGGCCATCATCCTGACCTCGAGCCACCTCGGCATGGCGCTGTCCACGACCCAAGTCGCGACCGGCTCGATCATCGGCTCCGGCGTCGGCCGGCCCGGCGCGAAGGTGCGCTGGGGCGTCGCCGGCCGGATGGTCGTCGGCTGGCTCATGACCCTCCCGGCCGCCGCGATCGTCGGCGCCGTGACCTACTTCCTCGGCCACCTCGTGGGCGGCGTCGGCGGCGCCTTCCTCGTCTTCGGGATCCTCGTGGTCGCCGGCGGCGCGATCTACCGCCGCTCGCAGCAGCAGAAGGTCGACCACACCAACGTCAACGCCGAGTGGGAGGGTGAGGGCACCGAGCTCGCGCCCGAGCTCGCCACCGCAGGGAAGGACGCCTGACCATGGACATCGACCTCACCTCGATCGCCACCAGCACCCTCAGCGTGATCGTCGTCGGCATCCTGCTGGGCGCCGGTCTCCCCCTCCTGTTCAGCCTCGGCATCGTGCTGCAGGACCGCGGCGCCGGCGGCGAGCACGCCGACGGCAGCATCACCGCGCCGAACCCGGCCGCGCGCTACGCCTCCTGGGCGATCTTCGCGGTCGTCGCGCTCGTGGTGCTCTACGGCCTGCTGTTCATCACCAAGGGCTCGATCAGCCACTACCTGGGCATCGAGCTCCCCCTCTGAGCCGGAACGGACCGACCATGGCCAACCCCGTCAGCCGTGTCCTGGACTGGCTGCACGCCGGCTACCCGGACGGCATCCCGCCCCGCGACTACACCCCCCTCCTCGCGCTGCTCACCCGCACGCTGAGCGAGTCCGAGGTCGACGAGATCGTCGCCTCGGTCATCACCGAGAACCCCGACGGCCGCATCGCCCCCGAGGCGGTCCACGAGAGCATCGAGCAGCGCAAGCGCGCCGCCGCGACCCCGGAGGACGTGCACCGCGTCGCCGGGCGCCTCGCGGCCGTCGGCTGGCCGCTCAGCGACTCCCCCGACGACGACGAGCTCCGCGCCGTGGCCCGCGCCCACGAGGCCGCCGCGGGCGCCGGCACGAGCACCGCCACCGACGCCGACGGCGGCACCGTCGGCCCGGCCGTTGGCACCGCCGTCACCACCGGCATCCCCGGGGGGATCCCGCCCCTGGATCCCGCCGCCGACGGCGCCGCGCTCGAGGTCCCCTCCCCGAACGCCGCCCAGCGGGTCATCGCCTGGCTCACCGAGGGCTACCCCGACGGCATCCCCGCCACGGACCGCGTGCCGCTCATGGCGCTGCTGCGCCGCCGGCTCACGGACGAGGAGGTCGAGGAGGTCGCCGCGCGGCTGATCGACGACGCCCGCGCCGGGGACATCGACACCGTCGACGCCGGCACGCTCATCACCCGCTACACCGACGAGCTCCCCGCCGAGCAGGACATGGCGCGCCTCGCCTCCCATCTCGCCGAGAAGGGCTGGCCGCTGCGCGCCGAGGGCTGAGGTCCCCAGCGGAGGACGTGCAGGTCACACCGCACGGCAGGTCCCGTGGACGCTCCCGGTCCCCCGGCGGGCGAAGGTCGACAATCATGAGGTGACAGACCCCGTGCCCTCCCTCCTCCCCGAGCTCCTCGCCGGTGACCGCGCCCCCGCCGCGCGCACCCTCGTCGACGTCCTCGCCCGGACCGTCGCCGCGAACGGCGACGCCCCGGCCCTCGACACGGGACTGACCTCCCTCACCTACCGCGAGCTGCACGACGCCGCGGACGAGGTCGCCGACCGGCTCGCCGCGATCGGCGCGGGCCCCGGCGACGCCGTGGGCGTGCGCATCGCCTCCGGCACGACGGACCTCTACATCGCGATCATCGGGATCCTGCTCGCCGGCTGCGCGTACGTGCCGGTCGACGCCGACGACCCCGACGAGCGGGCCCGCGTGGTCTTCGAGGAGTCCGCCGCCGTGGCCGTGATCGGCGACGAGCTCGCGATCACCACGACCGACGCCGGCGCCGGCCGTGCCCCGCGCGAGCGCGCCGAGGTCACCCCCGCCGAGGACGCCTGGATCATCTTCACCTCCGGCTCCACCGGCAGGCCCAAGGGCGTCGCCGTCTCCCACCGCAGCGCCGCCGCCTTCGTGGACGCCGAGTCGCGGATGTTCCTCCAGGACGCGCCGATCGGCCCCGGCGACCGGGTCATGGCAGGGCTCTCCGTCGCCTTCGACGCGAGCTGCGAGGAGATGTGGCTCGCCTGGGCCTACGGCGCCTGCCTCGTGCCCGCGCCCCGCTCGCTCGTGCGCTCGGGCGTGGACGTCGGCCCCTGGCTGACGGCGAACGCGATCACGATCGTCTCCACGGTCCCCACCCTCGTCTCCCTCTGGCCGAACTCCGCGCTGGAGAAGGTGCGGCTGCTCATCATGGGCGGCGAGGCCTGCCCGCCCGAGCTCGCCGCCCGCCTCCAGGCGCCCGGCCGCGAGGTCTGGAACACCTACGGCCCCACCGAGGCGACCGTCGTCGCCTGCGGCGCGCAGCTCGACGGCCAGGGCCCCGTGCGGATCGGCCTCCCCCTCGAGGGCTGGGACCTCGCGGTCGTCGACGAACAGGGCGTGCCCGTGGCCGCCGGCGGCACCGGCGAGCTGATCATCGGCGGCGTGGGCCTCGCCCGCTACCTCGACCCCGCCAAGGACGCCGAGAAGTACGCCCCCATGCCCACCCTCGGCTGGGAGCGCGCCTACCGCTCCGGGGACCGCGTGGTCAACGACCCCGCCGGCCTGCTCTTCGCTGGACGCGCGGACGACCAGATCAAGCTCGGCGGCCGCCGCATCGAGCTCGGCGAGATCGACGACCAGATGCTGCGCCTGCCCGGCGTCGTCTCCGCGGCCGCCGCCGTGCGCCGCACCGCCTCCGGCAACCAGCTGCTCGTCGGCTACCTCACCGTCGACGCCGCCTACGACGCCCCTGCGGCGCGCGCCCTGCTGCGCGAGCGCATGCCCGCCGCGCTCGTGCCCCGGCTCGCGGTCGTCGACGAGCTGCCCACCCGCACCTCCGGCAAGGTGGACCGCGACGCGCTCCCCTGGCCGCTGCCCGCCGCCGGCACCGAGCAGGACGGCGGCTCCTCCCTGCACGGCACCGCCGCCTGGATCGCCGAGATCTGGGCGGACGTCCTCGGCGCGGAGGTCACCACCGGCACCGAGGACTTCTTCGACCTGGGCGGCGGCTCCCTCACCGCGGCGCAGGTCGTGGGCCGCCTGCGGGAGCAGCACCCCGAGGTCGCCGTCGCCGACGTCTACACCCACCCGACCCTCGCCGGCCTCGCCGCCGCGGTCGAGTCGATGGGCGTGGCGACCGCCCGCAGCGACCGCGAGGTCCCGCCGCTGCGCCGCACCTTCCAGCTCGCCCAGCTCGTGGCCCTGCTGCCGCTGCGGGCGCTCGGCGCGCTGCGCTGGGTGGCCTGGCTGCTCGTCGCCTCCGCCCTCGCCTCCGCCGTCATGGACCTGCCGTGGCTGCCCGCGGTGCCGCTCGCGGTGACGGTCCCGCTCGCCCTCGTCGTGCTGCTGCCGCCGGTGCGGATGACGATCGCGGCCCTGCTCGCCCGTCTGCTGCTCGCCGGGGTCCGCGAGGGGACGCACCGCCGCGGCGGCCTCGTGCACCTGCGGCTGTGGGTCGCCGAACGGGTCCAGGAGGAGCTCGGGGCGACCCACCTCACCGGGGCCCCGTGGATCCCGTTCTACGCCCGCGTGCTCGGGGCGCGCCTGGGCCGCGACGTGGACCTCCACTCCCTCCCTCCCGTCACCGGCCGCCTCCACGTCGGCACCGGCGCGAGCGTCGAGCCGGAGGTCGACCTCGCGGGGACCTGGATCGACGGGGACACCCTGCACATCGGCACCGTGCGCATCGGCAAGCACGCCCGGGTGGGCGCCCGCTCGACCCTCGGCCCGGGCGCGCGGATCGGCCACGACGCGGAGGTCGGCCCCGGCAGCGCCGTGCTGGGCGAGGTGCCCGCCGGCGAGTTCTGGTCCGGCTCCCCCGCCTCACGCCGCGGCCGGGCCCGCGGGCCCTGGTCCCCCGAGCACCCCTCCCGCAGCCCGCTGTGGCTCGCCGCCTACGCGGTTCTCGCGCTCCTCGTCGGCTCCCTGCCCGGTCTCGCCGTGCTCGCCGGGACCGCCGTGCTGCTGCCCGCCGCGAACGGCACCGCATCCCTGCGCGAGGCGATCCTCGCCGCGCTCCCCTGGCTGCCGCTCGCCGCCCTCGCCGGCTACCTGCTGCTCGGCCTCGGCGTGCTCGTCCTGACCCGGCTCTTCGCCCTCGGCATCCGCCCCGGTCACCATCCCGTGCGCTCCGCCGCCGGGGTGCAGATCTGGGGCACCCTGCGCCTGCTCGACGAGGCCCGGAACTGGCTGTTCCCGCTGTACTCCGGGGCGCTCACCCCGATCTGGCTGCGCCTGCTCGGCGCGAAGGTCGGCAAGGGCGTCGAGGCCTCGACGGTGCTGCTCATCCCGAGCCTCGTGCAGGTGGGCGATCACGCCTTCCTCGCCGACGACACCATGGTGGGCTCCTACGAGCTCGGCGGCGGCTGGATCCGCGTGGAGCGCGTGAAGGTGGGCCGCCGCGCCTTCGTCGGCAACTCCGGCATGCTCGCCCCCGGCCGCAAGGTCCCCAAGAAGTCGCTCGTCGCCGTGCTCTCCGCGGCGCCCCGCCGCACCGCCGCGAAGGCCGGCAGCTCCTGGATGGGCAGCCCGCCGCGCCGGCTGCGCCGCACCGGCGGCGAGGCCGACGAGTCCCGCACCTACGCGCCCGCACGGCGCCTGCACGTGTACCGGGGCCTCGTGGAGACCTGCCGGATCGTGCCGCTCCTGCTCGCCGTGCTCCTGCACGCGGCCGTCGGTGCGACCCTGCTCGCGCTGCTCGTGCGGCCCGGCGACGGCCTCGCCGCCGCCCTGCTGCTCGGCGGGCCCGTGCTGCTCGCCGGCTCGATCGCCGCGGCCCTCGTCGCGGTGCTCGCGAAGTGGCTCGTCGTGGGCCGCCACCGCGAGGGCGAGCACGGCCTGTGGACCTCCTTCGTGTGGCGCAACGAGCTCGCGGACACCTTCACCGAGGTGCTCGCCGCGCCCTGGTTCGCCCGCGTCACGACCGGCTCCCCCGCGCTCGTGTGGTGGCTGCGGGCGATGGGCGCCCGCATCGGCCGCGGCGTCTGGTGCGAGAGCTACTGGCTGCCGGAGACGGACCTCGTGACCCTCGGGGCGGGCGCGACCGTGAACCGCGGCTGCGTCGTCCAGACCCACCTCTTCCACGACCGCGTGCTGAGCATGGACACGGTGACCCTCGACGCAGGTGCGACCCTGGGTCCGGGCAGCGTGATCCTCCCCGCCGCCCGGATCGACCGCCACGCGACCGTGGGACCCGTCTCGCTGGTCATGCGCGGCGAGCGCGTGCCCCCGGGCACCCGCTGGACCGGCAACCCCATCAGCCCCTGGGCGGAAGAGGAGAGCGGATGAGCTCGCAGAGCAGCCATCACCACGGCGGCAGCGACCCGTACGTCCCCGGCCACGGCGACGCCAGCTACGGCGTGCTCCACTACGACCTGGACCTCGTCTACAAGGTCGACACGAACCGGCTCGACGCCGAGGCGACCCTCACCTGCCGCGGTCTCGCCGACGCCCCGTCGCTGCGCCTGGACCTGCGCGGCCTCACCGCTCGCGCGGTCAAGGTCGACGGGAAGCCCGCGAAGCACACGCACGAGGGCGGCGCGCTCACCGTGAAGCATCCCGTGCGCGAGGGCGAGGAGCTCACCGTGCACGTGAAGTACGCGGGCAAGCCGCACCCGGTGTCCTCGAAGGTGCTCGGCAGCGCCGGCTGGGAGGAGCTGACGGACGGCGTCATCGTCGCCGCGCAGCCCCACGGCGCGCCCTCCTGGTACCCGTGCAACGACCGGCCGGACGACAAGGCGACCTACACGATGCGGGTCGCCGCCCCGCCCAGCCATTGGGTCGCCCTCGCCGGGGAGCTCGAGGGGAAGCGGCGCAGCGGCGCCGTCACCACCTGGTCCTACCGCCAGGACGTGCCGATGCCGACCTACCTCGCGACCGTGCAGATCGGCCGGTACACGCCGGTCGAGCACGAGGGCGGCCCGGTGCCCGTGCGCACGCTCGTGCCCTCCGGGGTGGGCGAGCGGGACCTCGCGCCGACCTTCGGCCGGCAGGGCGAGATGGTTGCCTTCTTCGCGGGACTGTTCGGCGACTACCCCTTCGGCTCGTACACGGCGGTGATCACGGCCGACGACCTCGAGATCCCGCTCGAGTCGCAGGGCCTGTCCACCTTCGGGAAGAACTTCGTGGGCGAGGACTGGGAGTCCGAGCGGCTCGTCGCCCACGAGCTCTCCCACCAGTGGTTCGGCAACGCCGTGACCCTCGCCCGCTGGCAGGACATCTGGCTGCACGAGGGCTTCGCCTGCTACTGCGAGTGGCTGTGGGCGGAGGAGACGGGCCGTGCGAGCGTCGCCGAGGAGGCGCGCCGTCACCACGCCGGCCTCGCCCGCAAGAAGCAGGACCTGCTGCTCGCGGATCCGGGCCCCGAGCTCATGTTCGACGACCGCGTCTACAAGCGGGGCGCCCTCACGGTCCATGCGCTGCGCCGCCGCGTGGGCGACGAGGCCTTCTTCGCCCTGGTCTCCTCGTGGATCGCGGAGCACTCGGGCGGCTCGGTCACCACCGAGATGTTCGAGGAGCACGCCCAGGCCGCCGCCGGGGACGACGACCTCTCCGACCTGTTCGGCGCCTGGCTGCACGAGCGCGAGCTGCCGGACCTGCCGGACGAGCCCGCGCCGCGCGAGCCCACCCATCGCGGACTGCGCGGACTGTTCAGCCGCTCCTGACCCCTGCCCCGGGACCCGTCGTCCGGCCACCGGGCCTGCCATGCCGGGTCGCCCTCGTCGGCCACCGGTCCGTCGGCCGGGCTGCGGGACCTCTTCGACCGCATGTCCGCTCATGGGGCCCGACCCGTACGAAGAGGTCCCGCAAGCCCCGGGGACACGGGACGTCGTCGCGCAGGTCCCCGGCTTTTCGGCCCCATCTGCGCGATGACGTCCCGTCCCCGCCGCGGCTCCGCCCGATGGGCCGACGGGGGCCGACGGGCCGACGGGTCGACGGGCCGCACGATCGCGGGCCGCGGATCAGTCCGGTGGGCCGGCCGGCAGCGCGACCGCGGCGACGAAGCCGGACGGCGCCGCGACCTGCCGCACGTCGACGTCGGCGAGCCGGATCTCCGGCATGGGCGTGCGCAGGCCCGTGCCGAGCAGCTTGAGCACCGCCTCCTTGCCGGCCCACAGCCGGGCCCGGCCCTCCGCCGTGCGGGCGAGGTGCTCCTCCCCCGGGGCGAGGACGAGCGACGGGTCCCAGCGGTCGTCGACCGCGGCGATCTCCTCGATGTCCACGCCGATCCCGCCTCCGAGGTGCACCGCGGTCAGCAGGTGGGGGCCGGACCGGGACAGGCTCACCCCGATCCCGGCATCGCTCTCGACCCTGTTCCGGAGCCCGATGCTCTCCGCACGCCCCGTCACCCGAGCCCAGGGCCGCCCGTGCGCGGAGGAGCCGCAGGCGGGGCACAGACGCCCGGTGCGCACGGCGTCGGCCGGCACCCCGGCGAGCGCGGCGACCTGCGCCCGGAGGGCGGCGTCGGCGTCGACCGCCAGGTCGTGGAGGCGCACGGTGGTCGCGGACCCTCGGCCGGTGATCGACGTCCCCCGGCCCGGCAAGGCGTCGCCGCGCCCGTCGCCGCGCCCGGCGCCGCCCCAGTCGCCGGTGCTCCCCATCCTCTGCCCCTCCCCTGCACGCACGTCTCTCGCACGACACAGTGCCACAGCATCCGCGGGGCTCCTGCCGCGGAGGCTCAGGGGTAGACCTGCACCTCGCCGCCGTCGACGAACAGCTCGCTGCCCGTCATGAAGCTCGAGCGGTCGGAGGCGAGGAAGAGGACGGCCTCGGCGATCTCCGTCGGTGAGCCCAGGCGGCCCAGCGCCGTGCTCCGGGCCATGCCCTCGAGCATGGGCGCGAGCCGCTCCGGGTCCCCGGCGAGGCCGCGCAGCCCGGGGGTGTCCGTCGGCCCGGGGACGATGACGTTCACGCGCACGCCGCGCGGGGCGAGCTCCGCCGCCCAGACCCGCGCGAACTGGCGCAGCGCCGCCTTGGTCGCGGAGTAGACGCCGAACCCGGGGACCCCGCGGCGGGCCGAGGTGGAGCCGGTGAGCACGATGCTGCCGCCGTCGACCATCAGCGGGAGCGCCTTCTGGACCGTGAAGACGGTGCCGCGCACGTTGATCCCGAAGGTCCGGTCGAAGCTCTCCGGCGTGAGCGTCTCCAGCTCCTGCCCGGACTCCCCGCCGCCGGCGTTCGCGACGAGCACGTCGAGCCGGCGGCCGTCGTCGGCGATCCGCGCGAACAGGCGGTCGAGGTCGTCGAGGTCGGAGACGTCGTTCCGGATCGCGATCGCCCGCTCGCCCAGGGCCTCGGCGGCGGCCTCGAGCTCTCGCGTGCGCCGTCCCGTGAGGTAGACGTGGGCGCCCTCCTCGACGAGACGCGTGGCGGCGGCGAGCCCGATGCCCGTGCTGCCGCCGGTGACCAGTGCGGTCTTCCCGATCATGTGACCCATGTCTGTCCATCCTCTGTGCGGGTGCGGCGGGCGTGCCGGGATGCTGGGGTCCCGTGCCCGCACCGGTTCTTGACCGATCGGTCCAGATTAGGCGTGCTGGACCGATCGGTCAAGAACCAGTACGGTGACGGCATGGCACGACCGAGACAGTTCGACGAGGACGCCGTGCTCACCGCCGTCTGCGACCAGTTCTGGGACGCGGGCTACGCGGCGACCTCCCTGCAGGACCTCATGCAGGTCAGCGGCCTGGGCAAGGGCAGCCTCTATGCCGCCTTCGGGGACAAGCACGCGCTCTTCCTCCAGGCGCTGCGCCGCTACACCGAGTCGCTCGACCGCGGGCTGCGGGCATCCTTCGACGAGGCGCCGAGCGCCCTCGAGGCGCTGCGCTCCTTCGTGATGTCACCGGTGGGCGACCCCGAGGGGGCGGCGGCCCGGCGCGGCTGCCTCCTGGCCAACAGCACCACGGAGCTCGCCTCGAGCGACCCCGATGTGGCGGCCGAGGCCCGGCGGGCCTACGAGGCGACGACGGCGCTCCTCGCTGAGTGCGTGGAGCGGGCGCAGCACGAGGGCGACCTGCCCGGCTCCACCGACCCGGTCGCCACCGCGCGGGCGCTGCTCGCCGCGCAGCAGGGGCTGACCTTCATGGGGCGCTCCGGGATGGACGTCGGGACGCTGCGGACGACCGCCCGCACCCTCGCGGACGAGCTGCTGCCGGCACCCCCTGTCGCGACCGCTGCGGCCGGCACGCGCGCCTCATAGAAGCGACGGGGCCCGGGCCTGCGCCGCTGCGCAGACCCGGGCCCCCTCCGCCCCGGCATCCCGGGGCGGGCTCAGGAGATCAGAAGTCCCAGTCGTCGTCGTCCGTGTCGACGGCCTTGCCCATGACGTAGCTCGAGCCGGAGCCGGAGAAGAAGTCGTGGTTCTCGTCCGCGTTCGGGGAGAGCGCCGCGAGGATCGCGGGGTTCACCTCGACCTGGTCCGCCGGGAAGAGCGCCTCGAAGCCGAGGTTCATGAGCGCCTTGTTCGCGTTGTACCGCAGGAAGGTCTTGACCTCCTCGGTCCAGCCCACCGGGTCGTAGAGGTCCTCCGTGTACTCCTCCTCGTTCTCGTACAGCTCGAAGAGCAGGGAGAAGGTGTAGTCCTTGAGCTCGGCCTGGCGCTCCGCGGAGGCCTGCTCGTAGGCCTTCTGGAACTTGTAGCCGATGTAGTAGCCGTGCACGGCCTCGTCACGGATGATCAGGCGGATGATGTCCGCGGTGTTCGTGAGCTGGCCGTGGCTCGAGTAGTGCATGGGCAGGTAGAAGCCCGAGTAGAAGAGGAAGGACTCGAGCAGCGTCGAGGCGATCTTGCGCTTCTCCGGGTCGTCGCCCTGGTAGTAGCCCATGACGATCCCGGCCTTCTTCTGCAGCGCGGAGTTCTCCTCGCTCCAGCGGAAGGCGTCGTCGATCTGCTTCGTGTTCGAGAGCGTCGAGAAGATCTGCGAGTAGGACTTCGCGTGCACGGACTCCATGAACGCGATGTTCGTGTACACCGCCTCCTCGTGGGGGGTCACCGCGTCGGGGATCAGGGAGACCGCGCCCACCGTGCCCTGCACAGTGTCCAGGAGCGTGAGCCCCGTGAACACGCGCATGGTGAGGGTCTGCTCCTGCTCGGTGAGCCGGCCCCACGACTGGATGTCGTTGGAGAGCGGCACCTTCTCGGGGAGCCAGAAGTTGCCGGTCAGGCGATCCCAGACCTCCTGGTCCTTCGGATCCGGGATCCGGTTCCAGTTGATCGCCTGGACGGTCGTCTTCAGGTGGTCGTTCACCGCAGCCTCACTGTCACGTCTGGGAGTTGATCGTCGCCAGTCTAGGCGGGCGCGGCGGCCCGGAGCGGGCCCGCCGGGCCGTGGCGCAGTGGGGCTTCCCACCCGCCCCGGGGCGGCCCGCGGGAAGACCAAGGTCGGGGGCGTGCGACGGGTCCCGCGACCTACCGTGGGAGCTCGTCCACCGCCGCCGTGCCCGCTGAAGGACCGACCATGGACCCGCGCCCCGCACCCCTCCCCTCCGCCGCCCCGGTCCCCGCCGCACCTGTCCGGGCGACCCGCTCGCTCGCCCCGGACGTCGCCCGCGGGCTGATGCTCGCGCTGATCGCCGTCGCGAACGTCTCCTGGTACCTGTGGGGCACTGCGGAGTCCGCGGGGATGACCCCGCACGTGCCGGCCACCGGTCCGCTCGACACCGTGGTGCAGGTGATCATGACGATCGCCGTCGATCACCGGGCGATGCCGCTGTTCGCGATGCTGTTCGGCTACGGGATGGTGCAGTTCGCCCGCTCCCGGGCGGAGCGCGGGATGGACCCGCGGGCGGTGCGGACGATGCTGCGGCGCCGGCACTGGGCGATGCTCCTGCTGGGCCTCCTGCACGCCGCGCTGCTGTTCTACGGCGACATCCTGGGCACCTACGCGCTCGCGGGCCTCGTGCTCGTGTGGTGGTTCTTCGGCCGGACCTCCCGCACCCTGCGGATCTGGGTCACGGTCCTCACGATCCTCCTGGCGCTGGGCGCGCTGCTCTCGATCCTCGCGGGCGTGACGCTGTCGCTGTTCGCCCCGCCGGAGGTCCTGGGCGCGATGGAGGCGGGCATGGAGCAGGGCGGCACCGGCACGGCGCGGCCCCTCGCCTACGGGGAGCCGTACCTGCCCTCGGTGCTGTACCGGCTGTCGCTGTGGGCGGCGATGACGCCGATCGCCGCGATCACGACGGCGCCGCTGCCGATCCTCCTGGGCTGGCTCGCGGCGCGGCGGCGGATCCTCGACGAACCGTGGCGCCACGTGGTCCTGCTGCGCCGGATCGCCGTGGTCGGGATCGGCATCGGCTGGCTGGGCGGGGTGCCGGAGGCGCTCGCGGTCGCCGGGGTGATGCCGCTGCCCGCGGCCACCCCATGGATGCTCACCGCGCTGACCTCGCTCACGGGCGTCGCCTGCGGGGCCGGCTATGCCGCGGCGTTCGGCCTGCTCGCGCTGCGGCTCGAGGGCCGTGAGCCGCGCACGGAGGCCCCTGCCCCCGCACGCGGCGCGGACCGCGACCTGCTGCCCGCCGAGCGCGCGATCGGCGTCGCGGCCGACGTCGACGTCCCGCCCCGGCGCCGCGCGCCCGGCCGCGTGGAGCGGGCGCTGGCCGCGGTGGGGCAGCGCTCGCTGAGCTCCTATCTGTTCCAGTCCCTGCTGCTCGCGCCGATCATGGCCTCGTGGGGCCTGGGCCTCGGCGGGAACCTCGGGACGGCGGCGGCCGTGGGCATCGCCCTGCTGGTCTGGCTCGCCTCACTGCCGCTCGCGGCCTGGCTCGAGGCGCACGGACGGCGCGGGCCGGCGGAGGCCCTGCTGCGGCGGATGACCTACGGGCGGCGCGACCGGGCACCGCGGTCCCGACGGGCCTGAGCCCGACGGCCCGCCGCCGTCGGACCTGGGCCCGACGAGCCTGGGCCCGACGGCGGCGTGCCGCGAGCACTCGCGCACCCTCGACCCGCCCAGCACCCCTTGCCGTAGTACGTCTGCCGTAGTACGGTCGCCGTAGCAGGGGGACGTTCTCCCCGCCATCACGACGAGGAGGACCGATGATCGGAGCCGACGCGATCCGCGGGCACATCGATCTGATCCTGCTCGCGATCCTCGAGCACGGGCGCTCCTACGCCTACGAGATCTCCAAGACGCTCGAGCGCCGCTCCTCCGGCGAGTACACGATCAAGCAGACCACCCTCTACACGGCGGTCAAGCGCCTGCAGTCCCAGGGTCTCCTCGACGCGCACGAGGAGCTCTCCGAGACCGGCAAGCCCCGCACCTACTACGCCCTCACCGCCGAGGGCCACGAGCAGCTCGCCCTGAAGCGCGACGAATGGCGCAGCACGCGCGCCCTCGTCGACCAGTTCGCCCGCCCCTCCGGCGACGCGCAGCCCTCCCCCGCAGCACAGCCCTCCCACGAACAGGACCAGGTCCCGTCATGAGCGTCATCGACTCCTATCTCGACACCCTCTTCGCGCCCTACCCCGACACCGCCCGCATGCGGGAGGCCCGCATCGAGCTGCGGGACATGATGGAGGACTCCGTGCAGGGCCTCATGGGCGAGGGCCTGACCGAGTCGCAGGCCCTGGGCCGCGTCATCGCGGACTTCGGCAGTCTCGAGGAGGTCGCCGGCGAGCTCGGCATCGACCGCGAGCTGGGACGCGCCGCGCACGGTGCGCACCCCGACACCGAGGACCGCCCCACCCTCGACCTCCCGCGGGCGCAGGAGTACGCCGC
Organism: Brachybacterium sp. NBEC-018; assembly: GCF_024860185.1. Lineage (NCBI taxonomy): Bacteria > Bacillati > Actinomycetota > Actinomycetes > Micrococcales > Dermabacteraceae > Brachybacterium > Brachybacterium sp. NBEC-018. The sequence goes on along the minus strand of NZ_CP100650.1, from coordinate 1,593,393 downwards.
CGCCGCACGCGGGGTCCAGGGGTTCTCCGCCGCCTCGATCGTGCTGTTCGTGCTGTGCCCCGCGCCCCTGATGCTCGCGATCGCCGTGCACGGCACGGTCGTCCCCGAGCCCGCCCCCTGGGCGATCGGGATCGGGCTCGTGCTGCTGCTGGTGCTCGTCGCCGCCGGCGTGGTGCTGATGACCGTCCGCGGGGCCCGCCTCGCCGGCTTCGAGGACGTGACCGAGGGGACGGCGCGCCCCTCCCCCGAGGTGCGCCGCTACGCCGCGGACCTCCGCACCGAGCACGCCCGCACCCGCGCGATCGGCGGCGCCGTCGCGACCACGCTGTGGATCCTCGCCGCCGCGCCGGTGGTGCTCACCGCCTTCGCGGCGGACGGCGACAGCAGCAGCGTCCTGCCGCTCTACGGCGTGGTGGGCACGCTGGTCATGGTCGCGCTCGGCATCGCCTTCATGTTCTCCACGAGCTGGTCCTCCGACGTCGCCGAGACGCTGCTCTCCACCGAGACCGCCGAGGAGTCGCTCGAGAACAGCTCCTCGCCCGCCGTCCGCGCGATCGCCGCGGTGTACTGGCCCGTCTTCGCAGGGGTCTACCTCGCATGGAGCTTCTTCACCGGCGACTGGGATCGCACCTGGATCATCTGGCCCGTGGCCGGTGTGCTCTACGCGGCGCTGTGGGCGCTGAACTCCGCGCTTGAGCGCCCCGAGGAGCGGCGCCCCGCCCGCTGAGGAGCGGGGAGGCTCAGGCCGTCGCGCGGTGCCGGGTGCGGCCCGCGATCACGAGGCACGTGACCGAGGCGGCGACGCCGACGACCATGACGATGCCCATCGGCACGGCGGACTCGGTGCCCGCGACGCCCACGAGCGGCGAGGCGATCGAGGCGGAGAACGAGAAGCCGAGGCCCAGCAGGGCGGAGCCGGTGCCCGCGCGGTCCAGCGCCTCCCGTGAGGCGAGGGCGCCCGCGTTGCCGAAGATGAGGCCCTGCGGGGCGACCATGAGGAAGAAGCCCGGGATGACGATCCACGCCGGGGTGCCCAGCAGCAGCGCGCCGATCAGCAGGCTCACGGAGGCGACGGACGTCACCGAGAGGCCGACCTTCACGAGGGTGCGCGGCGCCACGCGGCCGGAGAGCCGCGCGGAGGTGAGCGACATGGCCATCATGCCCACCGAGTTGATCGCGAAGAGCACCGAGTACTCCTGCGAGCTGAAGCCGAGCATCTCCTGCATGACGAAGGAGGAGGCGGCGACGTAGGCCATGAGGGAGAACGCGGAGAACGCGTTGACCATCATGTACGAGGTGAACTGGGGGCGGCGCAGGAGGTCCCCGGTGCTCGTGAGGAACAGCCGGAACCCGCCGCTGTGGCGCCGGGAGCGCGGCAGCGACTCGGGGATCAGCAGCAGCACGCCGATCAGCGAGATCAGGGACATCGCGGCGATCACGAGGAACACCTCGCGCCACTGGCCGACCAGCAGGATCAGCCCGCCCAGCAGCGGGGCGACGATCGGGGCGACGCCGCCCACGCCCTGCATGATGTTCATGGTGCGGAACAGCTCGGGGCCGTCGGTGAGGTCGATGAGGACCGCGCGGCCCAGCACCATGCCGAAGCCGCCGCCGATCCCCTGCAGCACGCGGAAGATCAGGAGCACCTGGATGTTCGGGGCGAGGGCGCAGACGATCGAGCCGACGAGGCACAGCACGATGCCGACGAGCAGCGGTCCGCGGCGGCCGAGGCGGTCGGAGAGCGGGCCGGCGACGATCTGACCGCCCGCGGTGCCGACGAAGAACGCGGTGATCGTCAGCTGCAGGAGGGCGGCCGTGGTGCCGAGGTCGCTCGTCACGTCCGGGAACGCCGGGATGTACATGTCGGTCGCGAGCGGGCCGATCGCGCTGAGGGTCGTGAGCACGACGATCACCATGACGGTGACCTTGGAGCGGGTGCGGGCGTACTCGGCCTCGCTGGGGAGGTGCGCGAGGTCGCGGTCGGCGAGGTCCTCGAGCACCGGGATGCCGCCGGTCATCGTGGTGGGGATGGGGCCGGTGAAGGTGCGCGGCTCGGAGTCCTGGTGGGGGCCGCCGGACCGGCGGGTCTCGGGTGCGGGGGTGGGCTGCGACGGGGTGCGGTCGTCGTCGGGCGCAGTCATCGGTGATCTCACATCGAGGGAAGGGAGGGAGCGGGACACGGGATGCCGGTGGCAGGGACCGCTGCGTCGAACCTACCCCCGCGGCGCGCGGATGTGCACGTTCACGGCCACGGAATGGACCGACCGTCCCCTGTCGTGCCGCTGACACCGTCTCGCAGCCGCCCCGTCGAAGGGTCTATCCTCATCGCCGCCACAGTCGGTTCGGGGGAATCCGCATGGTCGCCCCGATCCGGCGTCGTGCCAGACGTCCCCGAGCATCGGAGCCCTCCGTGTCCACTGAACCCCGCCGCACCGTCGCGGAGCCGCCCGACTCCCCCGCCCCCGGCGCGAAGGCGCTGAGCGCGCGCGTGCTCGCGCTGGCCATCGCGGGCGCCCTCGGCGGGTTCCTGTTCGGCTTCGACTCCTCCGTGGTCAACGGCGCCGTCGGCGCGATCGAGGGACAGTTCGGCCTCGACCCCGCGATCACCGGCTTCGCGGTCGCGAGCGCCCTGCTGGGCTGCGCGGTGGGCGCCTACTTCGCCGGTCGTCTCGCGAACCGCTGGGGCCGCATCCCGGTGATGCTCGTGGGCGCCGTCCTGTTCCTCTCCTCCTCGATCGGCGCGGGCCTCGCCTTCGGCGTCGCGGATCTGGTGATCTGGCGGATCATCGGCGGCCTCGGCATCGGCATCGCCTCGGTCACCGCCCCCACGTACATCGCGGAGATCGCGCCCCGGAAGATCCGCGGCCGCCTCGCCTCCCTCCAGCAGCTCGCCATCACGATCGGCATCTTCGCCGCGCTGCTCTCCAACGCGGTGCTCGCCAACAGCGCCGGCGGCGCCGCCCAGCAGCTCTGGCTGGGCCTGCCGGCCTGGCGCTGGATGTTCCTCGTGGGCGCCGTGCCCGCCGTCGTCTACGGCGTGGTCGCGCTCGTGATCCCCGAGTCCCCGCGCTTCCTCATGATGAAGGGCAAGGAGGAGAAGGCCCGCGAGGTGCTCGCGACGATCGTCGCGCCCGAGGAGATGGACCGCGAGCTGCGGGACATCCGCGAGGCGCTCAAGGACGAGGAGATCGGCCGCTCGGGCTCCCTCAAGGGCAGCCTGCTGGGCCTGAAGCCGATCGTGTGGGTCGGCATCGCGGCGGGCATGCTCCAGCAGTTCGTGGGCATCAACGCGATCTTCTACTACTCCACGACCCTGTGGCAGTCCGTGGGCTTCACGGAGTCCGACTCGTTCACGATCTCCGTGGTGACGGGACTGGTGAACATCGCCGTCACCTTCATCGCGATCGGTCTCGTGGACCGGATCGGCCGGCGCCTGCTGCTGCTGATCGGCTCGGTCGGCATGATCGTCACCCTCGCGACGCTCGCCCTGTCCTTCTCGCAGTCCGTCGAGGTGGACGGCGCGCCGTCCCTGCCGGGCGCGTGGGGCCCGATCGCGCTGGTCGCCGCGAACCTCTACGTGGTGTTCTTCGGCGCGACCTGGGGCCCGGTGCTGTGGGTGCTGCTGGGCGAGATCTTCCCGACCCGCCTGCGCGGCAAGGCGATGGGGGTGGCGACCGGCATGCACTGGATCGCGAACTTCATCGTGAGCACCTCCTTCCCGGTGGTCGCGGAGATCTCCCTGGGCCTCGCCTACGGCATCTTCACGGCCTTCGCGGTGATCTCGCTGCTGTTCGTGAAGCTGTTCCTGCCGGAGACGAACGGGCTGTCCCTCGAGCAGGCGGACACCCTGCTGCCCACGACCCGCAGCTCCGAGCGGTACCGCCGCCGCTCCTGAGCGGAGCACCCTCGGGGTGCACGACGAACGCCGGAGGGCGCTGGGAGATCTCCCAGCGCCCTCCGGCGTTCCTGTGCCCCCGGGAGGGGCGGGTGCCGTCAGCCGGCGGTCGTCGGCAGCGGGGTCCGCCCCGCCCCGGCGGCCTCGGGTCCGACGGACGCACGGCCGACGGACGCGCCGTCGACGGTCGCGCCGTCGACAGTCCTGCGGCCGCCGTCCACGGCGCCGCCCGTCGTCGCCGCGCCCTCCGAGGGGACCTGGGCGAGGGCCGCGGCGGGCACGTCGGGGACGTCGTGGTCGTGCTCGTCGCAGGAGATCCGCAGGGCGTCCTCCGTGCGGAGCAGGTCGCGACCGCGGGTCTCGGGGACGAGGAAGGTCGAGGCGACGGTGATCGAGGCGAGGGTGCCCATGTAGACGGCGAGCACGGTCCAGTTGCCGCCGGTCCAGGCGAGCATCGCCGCGCCGAGCACGCCGGCGAGGCCGCCCGCGAGCACCGCGGAGATCTCGCGGGCCATGGCCACGCCGAGGTAGCGGTGCTTGGCGCCGAAGAGCTCGGGCAGCATCGCGCACTGCGGGCCGAGCATGGTGTTCACGGCGACGCCGATGCCGATCGCGATGACGGCGATCGCCACGCCCTCCCCTGCGGAGGAGAGCAGGTACCAGGCCGGGAAGGTGTAGGCGAGCATGAAGACGGCGCCGGCGCGGTAGACGGGAACGCGGCCGAACCGGTCGGAGAGGTGGCCGGAGAGCGGGACGGTGATCATGCCGATGAGCGCACCGATCGTGACGCCCCAGGTGACGGTGCCGCGGTCCATGCCGATCGCGGCGGAGGTCACGAAGGCGAGGGCGAGCGACTGGAACATGTAGCTGCCGCCGTTCTCCGCCATGCGCAGGCCGATGCCGACGACGACCCCGGCGCGGCCGCGGGTGAAGATCTCCCGCAGCGGCCGCTCGGCGACCTGCTCGTGCTTCTCGAGGTGCACGAAGGTGGGGGTCTCCCGCAGGTGGGAGCGGATGAACAGCGCGATGATGATCAGCAGGAACGAGGCGAGGAAGGGCAGGCGCCAGCCCCAGGCGAGGAAGGACTCCTCGGGCATGAGGGTGAGCAGGGAGAAGACGAGCGCGGCGAGGAGCGTGCCGCCCTGGATGCCGATGAACGGCAGGGCGGAGAAGAAGCCGCGGCGGCGCACGGGCGAGTACTCGGCCATGAGCACGGTGGCCCCGGCCTGCTCGGCACCCGCGCCGAGTCCCTGCAGGAGGCGGAGCACCACGAGCAGGATCGGGGCGAGGAAGCCGGCCTGGTGGAAGGTGGGCAGCACGCCGATGAGGGTGGAGGCGCCACCCATCAGCAGCACGGTGATCACGAGGACCCACTTGCGGCCCAGGCGGTCGCCGAGGGTCCCGAAGATGAGTCCGCCGAAGGGGCGGGCGACGAAGCCGACGCCGTAGATGCCGAAGGCGGCGACGGTGTTCATCGCGGGGTTGCCCTCGGGGAAGAACAGGGTGTTGAACACGAGCGCGGTCATGAGGCCGTACATCGCGAAGTCGAAGTACTCCATCGCGCTGCCGATGCTCGAGGAGAGCGTGGCGCGGCGGAGGTTGGCGGCATAGTCAGCGGCCGCGGCAGGGTCCGTGGCGTCGGGCTGCGGGGCCCCCGTGGGGTGAGGGGAGTTCGTCGTCGAGCTCATGGCATCTCCTTCGATGCGACCGAAGCGGGCAAGGGCGTCGGGTGCGGGCGGCGTACGCCGCGGGTGACGCCCACTGTACTCAATTCTGAACGCTGTGCAACAGGTTGAACGAACGAGTTTCCTGTGGATCCACGGCCGCGCCACCGGAGGGCCGGCCGGAGGTCAGGACGGGCGGCGCGAGAGCGGGTTCGTGAGCTGGGCGGCGATCCCCACGAGGGCCTCGCCGATGCCCGCGACGGTGCCCTCGTCCGCCTCGGCGGCGCTGAGGGCGACGCCGACGGCCATGCGGGGGTCCCCGGGCTGCCAGGGGTCCAGGGGCGCCGCGACGCCGTGGACGCCGGCGAAGGACTCCCCGCGATCGATCGCGTAGCCGCGCTCCCGGGCGGCGGCGATCTTCTCGCGCACCTGCTGCGGGGTGCGCACGGACAGCTCGGTGGAGGGCGTGAAGGTCGAGGCCCCGAGGACCTCCTCGACCTCGGCGTCGCCCATGGCGAGCAGCATGGCGTTGCCGACCGCGCAGTGCACGAGCGGCAGGCGTGAGCCGAGCGGCGTGCCGAGGCGCTCGCGGCGGCCCTCGTGGCGGGCGAGGTAGATCGCGTCGGGCACGTCGAGCATGGCGACCTGCACGACCTGGCCGCGCAGCAGCGGATCCGCCTCGACGACGGCGTAGAACTCGCGCACCTGGTTGAACTGGGCGGCGAAGGCGCCGCCGAGCTCCGCGGTGCGCAGCCCCAGGCGGTAGCCGCTCTCGGCGCGCTGGATCATGCCCTCCGCCTCGAGGGCCTGGCAGATGTTCGAGGCGGAGGACTTCGCGATCCCGAGCCCGCGGGCGATCTCGGAGAGGGTCAGCGGGGCGCCGGCGCCCTCGAGCGCCCGCAGCACCCCCATCGCACGGCTCACGGCGGGTGAGGGGTCGCGCCCCTCGGGGGCGGTGCTGACGCTCATGGGCACTCCTGGTCGATCAGTAGAACTCGACGGTGTCCACCACGTTGCGCAGCTCCCGCCCGTCGAGGAAGCGGTCGAGGTTGTCCACGAACAGCCGCACGATCCGCTCCTCCTCGCGCGAGGACAGCGCCGCCGTGTGGGGGCTGACCAGGACACGGGGATGATCCCACAGGGGGCTCGACTCCGGCAGCGGCTCGGTCGCGAAGACGTCGAGGGCGGCGAAGCCCACGCGCCCGTCCTCGAGGGCGGCATGGAGCGCGACCTCGTCGATCACGGTGCCGCGGCCGACGTTCACGACGATCGTGCCGGGGCGCACGGCCGCGAGCACCTCCTCGCCCACGAGGCCCTCGGTCGCGGCCGTGCCGGGTAGGGTCACGACGATCGCGTCCGCGCGGGCGGCCGCGGCGGCGAGGTCGTCGATCGGGACGAGCTCGTCGACGCCCTCCACGGCCTCGCCGCTGCGGGTCGTGCCGAGCACCTGAGCGCCCGCGGCACGGAAGAGGGAGGCGCAGGCGCGGCCGATGCCGCCGAGACCCACGACCAGCACGGTCATCTCGTCGAGGTGCTGCATCTCCCAGCGGTCGGTCCACTCGTGGGCCCGCTGCTGGGCGCCGAGGCGCGGGAGGGTCTTGGCCCCGGCGAGCACGCCGAAGAGGGCGAACTCGGCGAGCGGCCGGCCGTGCACGCCGGCGGTCGTGGTGAAGGTGATGCGGTCGAGGGCCTCGCGGTCCAGGCCGGCGGCGAGGACCTGCGAGCCGCCGCCGGCGGCCATGGCCTGCACCCAGCGCAGTCGCGGGTTCGCGGCGACGGTGCGGGCGAGCGCGGCGGGGTCGACGTCGGGCAGGGAGAAGAGGACGTCGGCGGAGTCGACCATCGACTCGAAGGCGGCCTGCTGCTCGGCGGTGCGCTCGTGGGCGGGGTCGCCGGACCAGTCGGCGGGGCCGCGGCGGGGGCGGTAGAGCGCATGGTCGCGGACGACCTCGACGCGGGGCTGCGCCTCCTCGATGCGGCGGCAGAGGTCCTCGGGGAGGTCCGTGGCGATGACGACGCGGAGGCGGTCGGTGGGCGCGGCGGCGCCGGCCTCGACGGCGGGGGCGGGAGAGGTAGTGGACACGGGAGCTCCTTCGCTCGGTCCTCTGCGGCGAGGCCGGTTCGGCAACGGGGTCGGCTCCACCTTAGCGCGTGTTCAACATATTGGACACTGTTCTACTGTTTGGTCTCGCGGTAACCTCGTGCCATGAGCCACGACGACGACGTCTCCCCTGCCCCGACGACCCTGCCGGCGTCCCCCGCCTCCGCTCCGGACAGCGCGGCGCCGACGGTGGGCGTGCTGGGCCTCGGCGCCATGGGCCTGCCCATGGCCGAGCACCTCCTCGCCGCCCACGGCGCGCTCACGGTGAGCTCCCGTCGGCCGCGGCTCGAGCTCATCGACCAGGGCGCCGCCTGGGCCGCGACCCCGCGCGAGCTCGCCGCGGCGAGCACCGCCGTGCTCGTCATGCTCCCGGACCTCCCCGAGCTCGAGCCCCTGCTCGAGGGCGAGGACGGCCTGCTCGCCGGCGCGGGCGAGCTGCTGCTCATGATCGGCTCCACCTCCTCCCCCGTCGCCGTGCGCGCGCTCGACGCGGATCTCCGCTCCCGCACCGACGGCCGCGTGCGGGTCGTGGACTGCCCCGTCTCCGGCGGCGAGGACGGCGCCCGCGCGGGCACCCTCTCGATCATGCTCGGAGGCGCCGAGGAGGACACGGCCCTCGCGGCCCGCCTGCTCGCCCCGTGCGGCACCCCGGTGCACCTGGGCCCGCTCGGCGCCGGCGAGGTCGCCAAGGCCTGCAACCAGCTCGTCGTCGGCGCGACCGCGCTCGCCCTCGGCGAGGTGACCGTGCTCGCCGAGCGCAGCGGGATCGATCTCGAGACCCTCTTCGACGTGCTGGGCGGCGGCTACGCGGGCTCCGCCTTCCTCCGGGCGCGCCGCGAGAAGTTCACGACCGGCGACGACTCCCCGAGCGGCGTCGCGAAGTACATGGTCAAGGACCTCCGCTTCGCGGCGGAGACCGCGGAGGCCACGGGCACCGAGGGCGCCCTGCTCCCGGCCCTGCGCGCCGCCTACGACGAGCTCGTCGACGCGGGCCTCGGCGATCTCGACCTCGCGGCCACGCGACGCTTCACGGCCGGCCGGTCCGGGTCCCGCGAGGAGGGCTGAGCGCCGGTCACCTTGCTGCATCGTCCTCGACCGAGCGGCGGAACCCATGACTACAGTGGCCGACATGACGTCCGACCCCCGCACCGTCACCGTGCAGGACCCCGAGGGCCCCGCCCCGAGGATGAGCCTCACGCTCCCCGGCACCTGGGGCGAGGTCCCCGACGCGGGCCCCGTCCTCGCCGCGTACTCCGACGGTCGCGCCCTCAGCCCGGCCATCGCCACCAACGTGGTTCTGACCGCCATGACGGTGCCCGAGGGCCAGGACCTCGAGGACTGGCAGGGCGCCGTCCGGGCGGCGCAGATGTCCACGCTCCCGGACCTCCAGGTACTCGATGACCGCCGGCTCGACGCGGCCGACGGCTCGACGCAGTGGTACACCGCCTCGGTGATGACCGATCAGAGCGGTGTGAGCGTCCTGACCCGCCGCTGGAGCCGCGTGGTGGGCGAGCGCGGCCTCACGCTGACCCTCACCACGGTGCCGATGGTCGACGCGCAGCACGCCGAGCTGCTCGACGCCGTCGCCGCCTCGTGGACCGTCGACGCCCCCGCCACGGACGGAGCCCTCGTTGATCACGCCTGACCCCGCCTCCCCCGCCCTCGCGACGGGGAGCACCGACGACGTCGACGCGCTCCTCGAGGCGCTGCGCTCGGGCGGCACCGTCGCAGGGGCGGACGCGCTCTCCGCGGAGTTCGTCTCGACCCTCACCGCGATCCTCGGCGCCCCGGGCGGGGCGCTGGACGTCGTCCTCTCGCTCCCGCAGGGGTACAGCACGCACCGCCTCACGCTGGCCCGCGCCGGGGTGCTCCGCCGCAGCAGGGGCCTCACCGCCCAGGAGGAGATCGCCCTGCATCCCGTGACGGTCCTGCCCGGTGCGCTGCTGCGCCTGGTCGGCATCGCCCCGGTGGAGGCCCTGGAGGCAGCAACCGTCCTCGAGGTCTCCCGGGACGCGGTGGACGGGCTCTTCGACGCGGGCGCCGGCGCCCGGACCGCGTCCTGGCGTGCGGTGACGGAGGCCGCCGCCGCACTGCCGACGGCAGCGAGGCAGGATCTCGACAGCGCCCCGCCGCGTGCCGCTCGCGTGACCCGGCACCGCCCGGAGGGATCCCGCAGCGCCACGATCCTCCTGCTGCGCGGCCGCTACCTGGTGCTGTCGCCGGAGGGGCCCGGATCCCTGGTGGGGACGACGCCGACTGGCGCCTCGCGCGCGGTCACGAGCACCCTGCTCAGCGCGGACGGATGAGGTCCCGCTCCCGTCGTCGCTCTTCGCGCAGCCAGGACGGGTAGACCCACAACGGCATGACGCTTCGATAGCCGGTCGTGAGCAGGGCCGCGCCCCAGAGGATCAGCTCCCCGATCACCGCGACCGGGATCAGCACGGACGCGCCGGCGTCCCGCAGCGCGTCCACGCCGAGCACGCCGGCGACGAGTCCCCAGACGATCAGCGTCTGCGCGAGGAGCGGGAGCACCACGAGCACCGCGATCTCGCCATAGGCATACCCGGCGCGGGCGCCTGCGACTCGCTCCTGCACCCAGAACCGGGTCCCCCTCCCCCGTCCCCACCGGCAGACAGCCGCAACTGCGGACATCACGGCCCCAGCCCCCAGGAGGAGGAGCGCGGTGATGACATGCACGGGTTCCATGCCCCCATCCTCGCATCGGATGGGGACCACTCCCCATCGACGGCATCGGTACCAGGATCTAGCCTCGATGACATACGCCCCGTCCCCATGGAGGAACCTTGTCCAGTTTCCAGGGAATGAACACCGCTGAGGTCGCAGACCTCGCCGACCTCCTCTCCGAGCGTGCGCAATCCCTGTCCGACCTCCTGGACGAGCTGAGCAGTCGCGTCGACGGAGTCGTCGGCGCGCAGTGGATCGGTCCGGACGCAGAGGCCTTCTCCGAGCGGTTCCGTTCCTCCGTCCACCCCTCCTTCCGCTCCTCGGTGGACGGGCTCTCCGCACGCCGCACCGAGCTCCAGACACATGTCGAGGAACAGGACGGCGCATCCTCCGGGGACTCCGGAATGGGCAGTTCCGGAGCGGTCCCCGCCGGCGGAGGCGGCGCCCCCACCGGCACCGGTGCTGCGAGCGCCTTCCTCGGCGCCGATTGGGGAGACATCTCCTTCGGGGAGGTGTGGGACAACTGGAAGGAGAACGTCGGGATCGACGGCGTGGACAGCGCCGGCGGGATCCTGTCGACCGCGCACAGCTTTGCGAAGAACTTCGGCGACTTCGCCATGGGCAAGGGAAGCGTCCCGGCGTTCATCCCGATGATCGGCGACGCCTTCACGGGCATCATGGCGGGCGTCGACCGCTGGAACGATGATGCGGGGCGCAGCGATCTCTCCACGGGAGAGCGCATCGGTCGAGCGGTGATCGACGGGGGCGCGAACTTCATCGGATCGATGGCGGGCAGCTTCGTCGGTGGAGCCATCGGCACCAGCATCGGAGGTTCGATCGGCGGTCTCTTCGGAGGAGGCGGTGGCGCGGCGGCGGGCGCCCCGGCCGCCGGAGTCGGAGCGGTCCCCGGTGCGGCCGCCGGCGGTGTGACCGGCGCGGGTGTCGGCGGTGTCGTCGGAGGCATCGTCGGCGACGTCGTCGGCAGTTATGTCGGTGCGACGACCGCTGACTCGATCATCGACTCCTTCTTGGACTGATGACACGACTGCATCCACCACGGACGCCGACGGGCGGGCCTCCCCGTGGGGAGGCCCGCCCGTCGGCGGAGGTGGGACCTCAGAGCATGCAGCTCACGCAGCCCTCGACCTCGGTGCCCTCGATGGCCATCTGCCGCAGGCGGATGTAGTAGAGGGTCTTGATGCCCTTGCGCCAGGCGTAGATCTGCGCCTTGTTGACGTCGCGGGTGGTGGCGGTGTCCGGGAAGAAGAGGGTCAGCGACAGACCCTGGTCCACGTGCTTCGTGGCCTCGGCGTAGGTGTCGATGATCTTCTCGTAGCCGATCTCGTACGCGTCCTCGTAGTACTCGAGGTTGTCGTTCGTCATGTACGGCGCCGGGTAGTACACGCGGCCGATCTTCCCCTCCTTGCGGATCTCGATCTTGGAGACGATCGGGTGGATCGAGGAGGTCGAGCCGTTGATGTAGGAGATGGAGCCCGTGGGCGGCACCGCCTGCAGGTAGGCGTTGTACATGCCGTGCTTCTTCACGTCCTCGCGCAGCTGCGTCCAGTCCGCCGGGGTGGGCAGGTGCACGCTCGAGGCCTCGAAGATCGCGCGGATCTTCTCGGTGCGCGGCACCCACTCGCCGTCGATGTACTTGTCGAAGTACTCGCCGGTGCCGTAGGCGGAGTTCTCGAAGTCGTAGAAGACCTCGCCGCGCTCCTTGGCGATCTCCATCGAGGCGCGGATCGCCTGGTAGGTCACCGCGTAGAAGTACATATTGGTGAAGTCCAGGCCCTCCTCGGATCCGTAGTGGATCGCCTCGCGGGCGAGGTAGCCGTGGAGGTTCATCTGGCCCAGGCCGATCGCGTGGGACTTCCGGTTGCCCTCCGCGATGGTGGGCACCGACTCGATGTCCGAGGTGTCGGAGACGGCGGAGAGACCGCGGATCGACGTCGCGATGGTGCGGGCGAAGTCCGGGGAGTCCATCGCCTTGGCGATGTTCAGCGAGCCCAGGTTGCAGGAGATGTCGCGGCCCAGCTCGTCGTAGCTGAGGTCGTCGTTCATCGTGGACGGCGTGGCGACCTGCAGGATCTCCGAGCACAGGTTCGAGTGGGTGACCTTGCCGGGGATGGCGTTGGCCCGGTTCACCGTGTCCTCGAACATGATGTACGGGTAGCCGGACTCGAACTGCAGCTCGGCGAGGGTCTGGAAGAACTCGCGCGCCTTGATCTTCTTCTTCGCGATGCGCGGGTTGTCGACCATGTCGCGGTAGTTCTCGGTGACGTTGACGTCCGCGAAGGGCTTGCCGTACTCGCGCTCCACGTCGTACGGGGAGAACAGGTACATCGGCTCGTTCTTCTTCGCGAGCTCGAAGGTGATGTCCGGGATCACGACGCCCAGGGAGAGGGTCTTGATGCGGATCTTCTCGTCGGCGTTCTCGCGCTTGGTGTCGAGGAAGCGCAGGATGTCCGGGTGGTGCGCGTGCAGGTACACGGCACCGGCGCCCTGGCGCGCGCCGAGCTGGTTCGCGTAGGAGAAGGAGTCCTCGAGGAGCTTCATCACGGGGATGACGCCGCTGGACTGGTTCTCGATGTGCTTGATCGGCGCGCCGTACTCGCGGATGTTCGAGAGCAGCAGGGCCACGCCGCCGCCGCGCTTGGACAGCTGCAGGGCGGAGTTGATCGAGCGGCCGATCGACTCCATGTTGTCCTCGATGCGCAGCAGGAAGCAGGAGACGAGCTCTCCGCGCTGGGCCTTGCCGGCGTTGAGGAAGGTGGGGGTCGCGGGCTGGAAGCGACCGTCGAGGATCTCGTCGACCAGGTCGCGGGCGAGCTGCTCGTCACCGCGCGCGAGGGCGAGGGCGACCATGAGGACGCGGTCCTCGAAGCGCTCGAGGTAGCGCTTCCCGTCGAACGTCTTCAGCGTGTACGAGGTGTAGTACTTGAACGCGCCGAGGAACGTGGGGAAGCGGAACTTCTTCGCGTACGCCTGCTCGGAGAGCGACTCGATGAAGGAGAAGTCGTACTGGTCGAGCACGGCCTGCTCGTAGTACTCGTTCTCGACGAGGTAGTCGAGCTTCTCCTTGAGGGAGTGGAAGAACACCGTGTTGGGGTTCACGTGCTGCAGGAAGTACTCCCGCGCGGCGAGGCGGTCCTTGTCGAACTGGATCTTCCCGTCCGGTCCGTACAGGTTCAGCATCGCGTTGAGCGCGTGGTAGTCGAGCTGCTTGTGGTGCTCGACCGCTGGCATCTCGGTCAGTGTCGCCAAAACTCTTCCAATCCGTCGTGGACCCGCTGCACGTCGCGCGGCGTGCCCAGGAGTTCGAACTTGTACATGTGGGGGACCTGGCACCTGGCGGAGATGATGTCCCCCGCCAGGCAGTAGGTCTCGCCGAAGTTGGTGTTCCCCCCGCCGATCACGCCCCGGATCAGGGTCCGGTTGCGCTGGTCGTTGAGGAACTTGATGACCTGCTTGGGGACGGCTCCGCGGCCGTTGCCCCCGCCGTAGGTCGGGACCATGAGGACGAACTCCTCGTCCATGACGAGGGGCTCCTCCTTGGGGTAGAGCGGGATCCGCTGCGCGGGGAGCCCGAGCTTCTCGACGAAGCGGTGGGTGTTGCCCGACACCGAGGAGAAGTAGACGAGGGCGGACACGCCTTCCTCCCTCCGGGCGGTCAGATGGCGGCGGTGCGACGCGGCGCCGCGGCGCCGACCGAGGCGACGACCGCCTTGATCTTGTCCGGGCGGAAGCCGGACCAGTGGTCCTCGCCGGTGATGACGACGGGGGCCTGCACGTAGCCGAGCGACTTGATGTGCGCGAGGGCCTCGGCGTCCTCGGTCACGTCGACGACGTCGTAGGCCACGCCGGCCTTGTTCAGGGCGCGCTTGGTGGCGTCGCACTGGACGCAGAGGGGCTTGGAGTACACGGTGATGTCCACGGGAAGAGGGCCTTTCTCGAGCGCCGCGCCGAGGCGGCGCGAGGAGCGGTGTTCATGCGGTGAGCGGGGCGGGATCCCTCCGGCGAGGACCCCTGATCAGGGGCCCGTCCGGCGGTTCTGCGGTGGATCACCGCGACCTCTCCAACACTACACCTAGTGGTGCCCGGGTGGGGAGACCACAAGATGTACTGAACTACATGCCTGTCATCCACAGCACTCCTGTGGAGGGGATGTGGATGACGGGGGACGACGGTGGACGACCGCGCCCCCGCACCGTCCACCACGCACGAACCCCGAGGGAACAGGCCTCGAGGACGTGTGGACGGGGGCTCGGGCGACCCGCCGCCGGTGGGGACGGACCCCTCCGGGAGCAGTGCCCCGGGGCCCGACGTGAGGTCCGTCGCCCGGCGAGGATCGTGATCCGCTCGGCGTGTCCCGGCGTGTCGTCCCCCGGGCTCCCCCGGCCGTCCCCAGACCGTCCCCAGGACCGGCTCGCGGACAGCGCGGGGCCGACACGTCGCAGGGCGCCGCACCCCCGGGTGCGGCGCCCTGCGACGGCGTGGGTCAGGTGCCCGGTCAGCGACCGGAGTCCGGCGCGGAGCCCTCCCCCGTCGACGGGTCGGCGGCATCGGCGGCGGCGTCCTCGGCGGATCCGGCGGCGGCCGGGGGCCAGCTCGAGCGGATCGGCCCGGTGGACTCGTGCGGGTGCGCGGGGTCGTCGGACGACGAGGGGGCGGGGACGTCGCCCCCGACCGGGTCGCCCGCGACCGGCTCACCCTCGCTCGGCGCGCCCTCGACGGACCAGGCGTCGACGATGCCGTCGGTGCGCGTGGACGGCTCGGCCTCGCCCGAGAGGTCCGGGAGGACCTCGGTGGGCTCACCCGCGAGCGGGGCCGACTCCGACGGGAGCGCGACGGGCTCCGCGGGAGCATCGGGCTCGACGATCTCAGCAGGCTCAGCGGGCTCAGCGGGCTCGACGGTCTCAGCAGGCTCATCGGTCTCGGCAGGCCCAGCAGGCTCGGCAGCCTTGGCGGGCTTCGCGACGGCAGCGGCGGGGGCGACGACCTCGATCCCGGTCCCCTCCTCCGCGGCCACCGGGGCGTCGGCCTCCGACTCCTCCTTCTCCACGACCGCGTCGATGTCACGGCCGTCGGCCTCGACGACGGCGGCGAGCACCTTGCGCAGGAGCGTCACCTGCTGCTGGGCGGAGGCGGGGCCGGAGATCGGCGCCTCGCCCTTCTCGACGAAGGCGTGGAACGCCTCCCACATCGACTCCGCCGAGCCCAGGCCCGCGACGGTCGCGACCTCGGTGACGACGCCGGACTTCTTCTCCCGCAGGTGCAGGGTGGAGCGGCGGTCGCCGTGCGAGGGGGCGAACAGCTCGAGGTCCAGGCGCTTGCGCGCGGAGAGGATCTG
Source organism: Brachybacterium sp. NBEC-018 (assembly GCF_024860185.1). Taxonomy (NCBI): domain Bacteria; kingdom Bacillati; phylum Actinomycetota; class Actinomycetes; order Micrococcales; family Dermabacteraceae; genus Brachybacterium; species Brachybacterium sp. NBEC-018. The sequence continues at coordinate 1,577,695 of NZ_CP100650.1, read as the reverse complement.
CAGGGTCTCGGAGTACTCGGGGGCGAAGGGCAGGTAGTGCCACACGAGGTGCACGTGAGCGCCGCCCTCGAGCTCGCCGAGCAGCTCGATCGAGCCGGGGATGACGCCCTTGGGCCAGTGGCGCACGGCGGTCAGCTCGGTGAGCGGGCCGTAGACGGACTCGATGACGGAGAGCTGATGGGCGACGCCCGTCAGCAGGCCCTTGACGTAGAGGTCGCGGTCGCGCTGGGTGGCGCTCTCGCCGCTGCCGGCGACCACGGCCTCCTGCAGGGCGTTGCGGCGCTCGCTGCGCTGCTCGGCGGGCAGGTCGTAGGCGGAGGTGGTGACGTGGGCGCCGCCGAACAGCGGCTGGCTCGCGGGCATGAGCACCCGGTGCTCGATCATCCGCACGTCCTTGACGGCGATCTGCTCGGCGATGCGCCCCACGGAGTCGTCGTACTGCTGGGGGTACGCCATCATCACGAGGTTCCGGCCGGTCATCCGCTCGAAGTCCGCGATCTTCGCGATCTCCGCGGCGGAGTAGCCCAGCGGCGCCTCCACGAGCACGGGCACGCCGCGGCGCAGGAGCTGCAGGAGGTCGTCGACGTGGAGACCGTCGGTGGACAGCAGCGCGGCGTCCACCGTGATCCTGCGCGAGCGGATCGCCTCCACGAGCTCGCCGACGGTCGCGTACCGCTTCTCCTCGGCGATGCCCCAGACCTCCGCGGACTCCCGGCGTCGGCGCTCGGAGTGGTCCACCAGCGCGGTGACGGCGAAGCGGTCCCAGCGACGTCGCAGCACCGGCAGATGGACCGCCTGGGCCATCGTCCCGGCGCCGATGACGGCGATGTTCAGGGTCTTGGGCATGTCGGGGGAGCTCCTCGGGCTGGGCGGGGCGGGCGCCCGGACCGCGTGCGGTCGCCGTGGGGCCTCACCGGCCCGGGGCGCCGCGCACGGCCGGCGCGGGCGCTGCGCCTGTTCTACCACACACACCGGGGCCCTCACGGGGCGGTCCCGCACGGCCCGGGAGCGCCCGCGGCGGTACGGTGTCCCCGATCGTCGACCCCTCCTGGAGGTACCGTGCCCACCGCGTTCTACTACGGGGCCCGCGCCCTGGTGCGCCCCTATGTCCGCCTGTTCTGGAAGCCCCGCGTGACCGGGCTCGAGAACGTGCCCCGGGAGGGCGGGTACGTCATGGCGGCGAACCACCTCGCCAACGTCGACTCCTTCCTCATCCCGGTCGTGTTCGACCGCGAGGTCCACTTCGTCTCCAAGGACGACTTCTGGAAGAAGCCCGGCCTCAAGGGCTGGATCCTCAAGACCTTCTTCGAGCAGGTGGGCGCGGTGCCGCTGGACCGGGAGGCGCTCTCGAGCGGCAAGGGTGCGCTCCAGGCGGGTCTCGAGGTGCTGCGCGAGGGGCACGGGTTCGGCATCTACCCCGAGGGCACGCGCTCCAAGGACGGCCTGCTGCACCCGGGGAAGCAGGGCGCGGCGTGGCTCGCGATCGAGTCCGGCTGCCCGGTGGTGCCGGTGGGCGTGAAGAACACCCCGTCGATCTTCTCCGTCCCGTGGCGGAAGGTGCGCGGCACGGTGTCCGTGCGCGTGGGCCGCCCGATCGAGGTCTCCGAGATCGATCCGAGCCTGAGCAAGGGCGCCCGTCGCCGCCTGCTGACGGCGCGGATCATGGACGAGATCCAGAAGCTCTCCGGCCAGACCCGCTCCGACGTCGTCCTCCCCGACGCCGAGGACTGAGCCCGACCCCCCCGGTGCCGGCGGAACGGGACCGGACCCCGGACCGCCCGCCCCCGCGCACGCCGTAGGATCGGGGCAGATCGCGCACCGTCGCAGCGTCCCGGTCCCCGAGCAGCACCCTCAGGAGTGGTCATGGCAGTCGTCGTCGGATTCATCCCCACCGACGTGGGGTTCGCGGCGCTCGACGCGGCCCGCACCGAGGCGGAGCGCCGCGGCGGCCCGCTGATCCTGGTCAACGTGGTGCGCGACGGCGTCGAGGACGATCCCCGGCACGCCGACGAGGGCCAGCTGGACATCGCCGCCGATCACCTGCGCGGCGCCGCGGTGCGCGTGGAGGTGCGCCAGGAGCGCACGGAGGACGACATCGCCGAGGTGCTGCTGCAGGTCGTCGAGCAGGAGCGGGCCGAGCTGCTCGTGCTCGGCATCCGCCGGCAGCGGGAGCTGGGCCGGCACCTCATGGGCCTCACCGTGCAGAAGCTGCTCCTCTCCTCCCCCTCCGAGGTGCTCGTCGTCTGAGCACCTGGCGCTGACGAACGCGAGCGGCCCGCCTCCTTCCGGAGGCGGGCCGCTGTGCGTCGGTCGGTGAGGTCAGATCACTCGTCGACGGGATCGGCGCCGGGGACCTGCTCCTCGAGGCCGGCCTTCACCGCCGCCTCGATCGCCGCACCGACCTCCTGGTCGATGTTCTTCCAGTACTGGAAGGCGTTCGAGAGCACGGGCTCCTGGACGGTCGAGAGGGCGCCGGAGACGGTCTCCACGAGACGGCCGCGCTCGGCCTCGTCCATGACTTCGCGGATCAGGGTGTGCGCCTGACCGAAGTCGTCGTCCTCCGCGTGCAGGGAGTAGGCGGAGCGCACGAGCGCACCGTCGGCCTCCCAGCCGTTGTCCACGGGGCCCTGCTCCTCCTGGTAGGCGCGACCGAAGGAGTTCGGCGCGTACACCGGCGCGTCGCCGCTGTGCAGGAACTGCATCGCACCCTCCTTGTCATAGGAGTTCGTGTCCACGAGCGGGCGGTTCACGGGCAGCTGGTTGAAGTTCGTGCCGAGGCGGTTGCGCTGCGCGTCCGGGTAGGAGAAGACGCGGCCCAGCAGCATCTTGTCCGGGGAGACGCCGGTGCCCGGCACGGTGTTCGAGGGGCTGAACGCGGCCTGCTCGATCTGCGCGTAGTGGTTGGTGGGGTTCTGGTTCAGCGTGAACCGGCCCAGCGGGATGCGCGGGTAGTCCTTCTTCGACCAGGTCTTCGTGAGGTCGAAGGGGTTGAAGCGGTAGTCCTTCGCCTCGTCGTAGGGCATGAGCTGCACCTCGACGCGCCAGGACGGGAACTCGCCGCCCGCGATCGCGTCGAAGAGGTCGCGGCGGTGGTAGTCCGCGTCGGAGCCCGCGAGCTCGCCGGCCTCCTCGTTGGTGAGGAACTCCAGGCCCTGCTCGGTGAGGAAGTGGTACTTGACCCAGAACTTCTCGCCGGCCTCGTTGACCCACAGGTAGGTGTGGGAGGAGTAGCCGTTCATGTGGCGCCAGGTCTTGGGCAGCCCGCGATCGCCCATGAGGTAGGTGACCTGGTGGGCGCTCTCCGGGGAGAGGGTCCAGAAGTCCCACTGCATGGTGTTGTCGCGCAGGCCGGAGTCCGGGAGGCGCTTCTGGCTGTGGATGAAGTCGGGGAACTTCATCGGGTCGCGCAGGAAGAAGATCGGGGTGTTGTTGCCGACGATGTCGAAGTTGCCCTCGGCGGTGTAGAACTTCAGCGCGAAGCCGCGCACGTCCCGCCAGGTGTCGGGCGAGCCCAGCTCACCGGCGACGGTGGAGAAGCGGGCCAGCAGCGGGGTCTTCGCGCCCTTCTGGAAGAGCCCGGCCTTCGTGTATCGGGAGAGGTCCTCGGTGATCTCGAGCTCACCGAAGGCGCCGGAGCCCTTCGCGTGGGGGCTGCGCTCCGGGATGCGCTCGCGGTCGAAGCGCGCGAGCTTCTCGACGAGGGCGACGTCGTGGAGGAGCAGGGGGCCGTCGGCGCCGACGCTGAGCGAGTGGGCGTCGCTCTCGCGGGGGGCGCCGGACTCGGTGGTCGAGGGCAGCGACGAATCGTGATGGGCCGTGGGATCCAGGTGGGTCATGGGCTTCTCCTTCGGTCGGACGGTCGGGAAGGGCTGCCCCGGAGGGCAGGTCTGTGGGGGCGGCGCTCAGCCGCGGGTGGTGGCGCCGGCGGGGGCGGCGGCTGCGGGGGCGCCGGCAGAGCGCTCGCTCCGGCAGCTGCTGCACACACCGCGGTAGACGACCTCGGCGACCTCGATCTCGAAGCCGTGGTCCTCCTGCGGGGTGAGGCAGGGCGCGTGGCCGACGGCGCACGGGACGTCCTCGAGCCGGCCGCACTGCGTGCAGACGAGGTGGTGGTGGTTGTCGTGGCGGTGCATCTCGTAGAGCATGCTCCGGCCTCCCACCGACACCCGACGGAGGATCTCCGCCTCGGTGAGGGCGCCGAGGATGTCGTAGACGGCCTGGCGGGAGATGGTGCCGAGGGTCGAGCGCACGGACTGCGCGACCGCGTCGGCATCGGCGTGAGGCAGCTGCTCGACGGCCTCGAGCGTGGCCAGCCGTGGCGCCGTCACCCGCAGTCCCGCGGCGCGCAGGGCGGTGGAGTGGTCAGCGGTGGACATGACCCCGACTGTACCCAGCTCTCTGGACTTGATCAAGAAACGGGCATCTTCCAGACAGCGGCATTCATCCACAGTCCAGACGCACACTTCGCTCAGACTTCTATCAGCATTACTCTTTCCGGGTGATCGAGCGCACACCACGGCCCGTCGGGGCCTCCGCACGTCCCCGCACGGGGCCGGGTGCGGACTCCCCCGATGGCGGGGGCGCGCAGGTGGCGAGCAGGCTCCCGCGCCTCGACAGCCGCGCCGCGGCGGTCGTCGTCACCGTCCTGCTGCTCGGCGGCACGCTCCCCGTGGCCGACGGCATGGGCCCCGCCTCGCTCGCCGTCGCCACCGCGCTCAGCGTCTCCGGCGGCCTCGCTCTGCGCCGCCCCGTCACCGCCGCGGTCCTCACCGGCGGCGTGCTCACGCTCGCCCTGGGCCTCGGCCCCGCGCACATCGGCACCGGCATCCTCGCGAGCCCGCTCGCGATCGCCGCGCTCGCGGCGCACGGCCGCCCTCGTCTCGCGGTCGCGGCCGCGCTGTGGCACGTCGCCTCGCCCGCCGCGGCCGAGGTGCTGCGCGGCGCGCACCTCGACGCCGTCCTCGCCCAGACGATCGGCTGGCTGACCCTCCAGGTGACCGCCCTGCTGGGCGGGAGCTGGGGCCGGGCGCAGGTGCAGCGCGAGGTCGCCGAGCGCGCCCGGGCCGAGTCCGAGCTCGCCGAGCAGCGCCGCGCGATCGCCCGCGAGCTCCACGACACCGGGGTCCGGGCGATGGCCCGCGTCGTCATGCTCGCCGAGTCCGCCCCGCGGGAGCCGGGCGAGCAGCACCCCTCTCCCCTGCGCCGGATCTCCGCGACCGCGCGCGAGGGCACGGACCAGCTGCGCTCGCTCCTCGAGGAGCTGCGCGAGGAGCAAGCCGGCCCCGCCTCCGCCACGGCACCCGCCGTCGCCACCCTCGGACCCCCACCCCTCACGGTCACCGAGGAGGCCCCGCTCACGGAGGCACTCGAGACGCTGTGCGGGCGGCTCGCCGGCGACGGCTTCACCGTGCACCTCCACGCCGCGGGCGCCGAGGCGATCCCCGGCGGGCCGGGCGCCGTGGTGCGCCGCTGCCTCACGGAGATCGAGGAGAACGTGCTGCGCCACGGCGACCGCGAGTTTCCCGTCGCGATCCTCGTCGAGATCGAGGACGCCCCGGATCATGCGTCGCGCGCCGCCACGACCCCTCCGGGCCTCGGGGCGGGCGTCGACATCATCGTCCTGAACGCGGTGGACGAGCACCGACCCTCGGCGCTCTCCGGCGGCCACGGCCTGACCGGCATCACCGAGCGTCTCGCCGCAGTGGGCGGCACCCTCCACACCGAGCGCGACGGCCGCATGTTCCTCACCCGCCTCGCGATCCCGGCACTCACGGACGCCGCCTGATGCCGCGCGGCACCCCCTCCCCCGCCCCGAGCACCCGGGTGCTCGTGTGCGACGACGACCCGATCGTGCGGGAGGCGCTCGCGGCCTACCTGGACCGCGAGGGCGACCTCGAGGTCGTCGCCGTCGAGGAGACGGCGGAGGCCGCCCTCACGCGCATCGAGGAGCTTGAGCCCGAGGTCGTGCTCATGGACCTCGTCCTGCCGGGCATGGACGGGATCGCCGCCACATCGGCGATCGTCGAGCGCCGGCCGCACACATCCGTGCTCGTGCTGACCACCTTCGGCACCGAGGAGCAGGCCCGCGCCGCGCTCGGCGGGGGCGCCGCCGGGTTCCTCCTGAAGACGACCTCCGCGGAGGCCCTCGTCGCGGCCGTCCGCGCGGCCCGTCAGGAGGCGGTGACGGTGCTCTCGCCGGTCATCGCCGCGAACATCGTCGCGGCCGGACCCGCCGAATCCGAGGAGCGGGATGCCGACGGCGACGCCGCCGCGGCCCTGGGGCTCAGCGAGCGCGAGCAGGAGGTGCTCGCCGCCGTGTGCCGGGCGAGCTCGAACGCCGAGATCGCCCAGGAGCTCGGCGTCACCGAGTCCACCGTGAAGTCCCACGTCACCGCGCTGAACGCGAAGCTCGGCTGCCGGTCGCGGATCCAGCTGACGGTGCGCGCCTTCGCCCTGGGCCTTGTCGCCCCGCCAAGCGGCACGCCGATCCCGTAGCGCGGTCCCGGATCCCGACGGCAGCCCGCTGACGCGCACCCCACTCTTCCCTCGCGCCCGACCCGGGCCCGCGTGAGGCTCCGGATCAGGAGTTTCGGGGCCTCCGGACGCGCGAGCCGCCGGAGCCAGCGACATGTTCGTTTCAGTAGATGACCTTCTGCAGCACGGAAGCATTCAGATCAGCCCCTCAGCTGAGATGCTGCAGTTCTTGGCTCGCCTGAACGAAACCGTCTTCACGCACGGACGGGAACACGTGGAGGAACCGTCATGCAAGTGAAGATGCACAGTCGGCCATATAGCACCGGCACCGTTGATCAGCGCACCGACGACCGGCGGATCGGCCGATACCGCAGCGCGTACACCCACTGCGGCGCGGCCACCCGCTGGCCGTGCGGATCTGGGCAGGCGCCACCACCCGCCCAGGGGAACATCGGCCAGGCCGAGATGTCCGTAGAGGATGCGATCGCGCTCCTCGATGCCGGTGGTGCGCTGATGGCGATCCGTGGCGATTATCACCGCGATCCCCCCGCACCGGAGAGGGTTCGGAATGCCGACGTCGTCAGGATGCGCGCCGCCTTCCAGAGCCTCGAGGACGACCTCGTTGGCCGCGGCGCGCGCCTCCGCCGAGAGACGAGCTGTGGGCTACCTGTCTCGCGCATAGGGTCGCCCGCCCCCTGCAAGACATCGCAAGGCTTCGATCTCGGCGAGGATCCAAGGGACCCAGATCACCATTCTCAACCTGACACCTGAGAGCGGGCCTGACAGTATTCATCGAGGTGAGCGCGCTCCCAGAGTCCTGGACAGCCAGGTCTTGAACGCGCTCAAGAGTTCATGCAGTCGACGGAATATGCACCCCATATGGCCTCCTTCACACCTTTGTCCGTTTTGGTTGTAGGGGTTCTCCTGGTCAGTAACTTTCCGCTCATGAATAACGAACGAGACCCGCGGATCAGCCGACGCACGCTCGCCCACGGCGTGACTTGGGCAGCCCCCACCGTCATCACCGCGGTCGCCGCACCAGCCGTCGCCGCCTCCCTCCGGAAGGACCCCGGTCTGAACGGATGGGTCAGCAACCGCTATGCGGCGGGAACCTGCGGCAGCGCCAACACGACGGTCGAGATCACGTCGATCGCCACCGGCACCACCCCCGATGGAGCCCCGTTCGGCCTCTACCTCTACGACACCGACAACGTGAAGTCCGCGACCGGTGCGACGATCACCTACTGGGTTCTCGGCAATCACGGGACCACCGACAACACGGCGATCACATGGTCCAACGCAAGCGGTCACTCCTCCTGTTGGAACTACCAGGGCCGCGTCGGAACTGCGGTCAAGCCGGACGGCCTCACCTACACCGGTTACCGCTGGATCTACACCTGCGCCATCGATCCGAAGGCGACGACCACCGGCACGGACGGCATTAAGCGCGTCTTCCTGGGCAACTTCCACGTCACCACGAACTCCTTCCGCCAGCCCACTGGCTCCTGCGGCAAGCTGAACGTCTGGACCGAGCGCTCCGTCATCCTCGACGGGGTCACCAAGACTTTCCAGCGCCGCGCCGGCACGGACGGTGCCTACGTCAAGACTGCCGCCCGCTCCGCACGTTCAACGGACTCTCAGACCGAAAGCTCCCCCGAGGAAGTGAAGACCGTCAACTCCTGAATCCAGTGGCAACGAAACGCCCCCGCTCTCCTATGGGAGGGCGGGGGCGTTCGTGCTTGCCGGGGATCAGTGCCTGTCGAGGTACTTTCGAGCTTGCTGCTGGGCCTGGTCGATCTTCGAGGAGTGCTTCGGGGAGACGCGGCGTGCCGTGTTGGCGGCGGTGTCGGTGAGGCGGGTGGCGGTCTCCCGGCCCTTCTGGGTGCGGAGGGCGGACTTGGCGGCGTAGATCATGCGTCGCAGGTTCATCCCGCGATCCGACCATGGGCGCCTGGCACGCTCCTGGGCGCCCGCTGGCAGTACACACCGTGGGGGTTCAGGACTGCGGTTCGTGGTCCATCTTCAGTACCCAGTCATGGTGGAACGCGCACAGTGGAACTCGTCGGAGGCCGTCGGCGTAGGGTAGCTCGACCTCGGCGATGGCGGGGTTCTTGCAGTTGAAGAACTTGCACCGGCCGGCCTGTTCGTGACTGGTGTCGGTGACGTCCATCGGGTCCGGGTTCATGGCTGGCGTCGGTGCTTCGCGACGATGTCCCAGTAGTCAGCGCCGTCGAGCTCCTGCACGGTGCCCTCGGGTGCTCGCTGGTTCAGCTCGTCGACGATGGCGTCGATGTCGAAGTCGGCAGGGTCGTGCGGACCTTCGCTGGCGCGTGCTTCGATGGCGTGGGTGACGGTGAGCTTGAGCTTCTCTCTGTCCATGTCGGCCTCCTAGGGTCGCGAGGGTCCGAGGCTACTGCCGTGATGGGTTGCGCAGCCCCGGTTATGGCGGGATCGACCGAACGGTCGACCGTGAGCGCTGTGACGAAAGGTGCCCTACGGATTCCGTGACTGGGCGTCTGCTCCCTCCATTCTGCGCGCCCGATCAGCGCGCAGGGTGCAGACCATCACTGCCTGATGGCCAATCTCGAGGGTGAGGGAGAAGACCATCGGAACCGAGGCGGGTGCGTCGCAGTCGAGGTGATCGCAACCCCTACTGCGACGATACGCCGCAGACACCGAGCGAGCACGGAATCTCCTCATATGGAGACGCTGCACCTCACGAACGTCGAACTGCTCCGTGACGGAGGAGCATTTGCAGGAGGATCTGCTCTGCGCTCGCGCCGCCGAGCTCCGGGGACCGGGCGGTCCACTGCCGGATGGGGGTGATCAGTCGCGGGGAACGCACAGTGAGCAGAGTGCCATCCGACAGCCACAGCCAAATCGTGGGCACGCTCATCGGGAAGATTCTATGGAGCTGCACCGATAGGGGAAGGAGCGGGACGCGAACAAGTCGGCGTCCGGTGTCCGCGTCGTAGACGGCGAGACGCTCGCCGGCGACGAAGAGAGTTCCCTCCGTGCTCCGCCCGTGGAGCGAGGTGCCGTCGTCGAGCAAATCGGCCCTGCGGTCCGCGTCGAAGTGCCGGAAGCGCGCAGCCAACCGTGCAGGAGGTGCACCAGGAAGCCCGGGAAGGTCACCCTCGACTGGCTGCTCGGGGACGACTGTTTTCACCATGATCTGGATGTTACTGGCACCTGTCGTGCGTGAGTACTGCTTGCGGCTAGGGCTAAGCCGACGTAAGTTGGTCAGCGGCTGTTCCGGTGCTTGAAACCCCCTGGATCATCCTTGCTGGGTGCCCCCGTCCTCTCCTCCGGGAGGGCGGGGGCACTTTGGTGTCACCCGATGGGATGGGCCTCCGCCGATGGTCTTGGTGCCCGGTTAGACCTCTCCGCCCCTACCGCGCTTCCGCCTCGATGGCCACCCGAACACGGCCGACTTAGCCGCACCGACAGGGAGGATCAAGCCCGCTTCCGGCAGCCCCGCAAGGAAGGCGACGGCACTTGCGAAGACGAGCAAGGCCGCAGACACGAGGAGCGCATCTACTTTCTGCATGCCCGGGCTGTGACTGGCGCGCCCAGCTCAACACCACCCGCCGAATGCCTGGGGCAGCCACTCTCATCGGTCGGTGATCCCGTTACCCGGTGAGGTGCACATGCTGCCACGTCTGCAGTCACTCCGGCTCGGGACGCGGCGCTTGCTTCCGCAGCCTCGCGCCGTTCAGGTCCACGTGCGCCTGCCCTCGTCCGAACACCCGAGGCTGCACCTCGGCGATCCGCCCCGGCGCGCAGACCGCGACGGCGCCCCCAATGGTCGAGACATCCCGACTGCGCAAAGCTAACTGCTACTCACACCTCTGAACAGCACAAAGAATCAACATGCAAGCGTTGCAGTATTCAACCATTATGAACCGAGTCACAAACCAGGGAGACCTTAATGCGAAACCCACATGCCCCGGAATACATTTCCGTTCATGACCGCCACACCCGCAAAGACCACCGTGACGCGCCGAACGCTCGCGCGAAGCGTCGCTTGGATCGCACCGACGGCTGTAGTTGCAGCTGCAGCTCCAGCCCTCGCCGTCAGCACAGATTGCGTCACAGTCAACCTCGCGGTCGGCTCGCAGATGACCCTGACGTGGGATAACCAGTGGGTGGAGTCACTGAACAGCTCGAACTTCGTCGCCAACTCTGGAACTCTAGCAGGGTCACCGACGACCTTTACTCCATCGTCCGGATCCCGCTGCCTGAACGGCCGCAACGTGGCCGCGGCAACCCCGGTGACGCAAGCAAAGATCGGCCAACGCGACCCCAACAAGAACGGCGCGACGTTCTCGTACGATCGCACCCTTTGCATCGCTGCTGGGACCTATCAGATTCGTTACTATGCCGCCGCTTATCGCGGCAATCCCATTACGGCCTATATGACGCCGTCGGTTCATAGCCCAACGGGAAGCACGCTCGCGGTGACCGCGATCCCCTCAACTACTCTCTCGCAGAGTGTGACGGCTCACGGTTTCATCAACCCGTCAACCGGTTCCGGGACCAACTCGAACTACGTGCAGTCGAACTTGAGCCGTACGCAGTTTGGCTTCCAGTTCGTGGTTCCTACCCGGGGGACCTACACCTTCCGGTTTCTCTGGAGTTTCGGAGCCATCTCAACTGATGCTGCCAATGCGGGGCGTCTGACCCAGAACCCTTTCCAGGGAGATGCGTGCCTTCCCACGTACGCCAATGACATCGCAGTGGAAGCTCCAGTCATCCGCAGAGCAGCCTGACCCAGCTCATGCCTGAAACCGCCCCCGCCCTCCTACGGGAAGGTGGGGGCGCTTTCGTCATGCCTGTTCGGCGCACTCCATCCTCACCACCCAGTCGACGTGTCAGTCGCACACCATAATCGGCTGCTCGCCGTCTTGGAGGCATAACATCAGGACCATCGGCACAGTCGCCGGGTTCGTGCAGTCGAAGAGGTCGCAGGGGTACATGCCTGGCCAATACGCCGCTGTGCGCGGCGTGAGCAGTGGCTCGGCGTCGTGGTCGCGGCGGCTCAGCGGCGTTTGGTTGCTCCGTGTTGGAGGAGGAGGTTCGAGAGGATTTGCTCCGCGCTCGCGGCCTCGAGTTCCGGGTTCTGAGCGGCCCAGCGCCGGATGGGGTTGCTCGGCCGCGGGGAGCGCACGGTAAGCAGGGTGCTGTCCGAGAGCCACAGCCACAGTATGGGGACGCTCATGGGGAAGATCCTGTGGAGTTGCACCGACAGGGGCAGGAGCGTGACGCGTACGCGCCGGCGTCCGGTGTCGGCGTCGTAGACGTCGAGTCTTTCGTCGGCGATGAAGAGGGTTCTCTCGGTGCTTCGTCCATGGAGTGAGGTGCCGTCGTCGAGAAGGTCGACCCTGCGGTCGGCATCGAAGTGCCGGAAGTGCGCGGCAAACCGTGCAGGTGGTGCCCCGGGTGAGCCTGGGAGATCACCCTCGGCAGATTGGTCGGGGGTGATAGCGTGCGCCATGATTCGGATACTACTGGCGCCTGTCGTTAGCTGATACTGCTTGTGGCTAGGATCGGATCGACGTAAGTTGATCGGCGGCTGCCCCGGTGATTGAAGCCCTCTGGGATCATCCTTGCTGGGTGCCCCATCTTCTCCGGGGGGTGAAGCACTTTGGCACGTCCGGGATGAGGTGTGCGCGAGCTGACCCACCCGGGAGACGCCGAGCACGCCCGCACCGCACTCCGCACGATTCACGATTCACGATTCACGATTCACGATTCACGATTCACGATTCACGATTCACGATTCACGATGCAGATGATGCTGGGGCCTGATGACCGCGACCCTGCAGGATGACGAATCGGGCGCAGCGCGACGGCACCATGGTCTCCATGCAGTTGATCATGATCATCGGACGTGCCGTCGCCGCGCTTGGGCTCATCCTCCTCGCGGTCTCCACGCGTTGGGTGAAGTCCTGGGGCAACCAGTACGCCACTACCGGCGTCCCCACCTCGTGCGCTGGCTGGGCTCTCCTCGTGCTCGGCCTGGGGTTGATCCTCGGCCCGGCGTACTTGTCCGGTCAAATCGGGTGACAGCGAAGCACCCCACCCATCTTCTTGATGGCGGGGCACTGCTGGCTCAGCAACTATGGACGGCAGAGCACTCTAGGCGGATTGCCACACGGTTCCGTAGGTCACTGTCCCTGAGCCGAGTGCGATCAGCCCCAAGTTGGCGTTAAGGAATGAGGGGGCGAAGCAGACCGTTTGGGAACAATCGTTGACGGTGCCACCGATGCGGATAGGGATAGAGAGGGAGAAGCACAGTGAGCGCGGACGCACCGGAAGAGAGCCGACGCCAGCGGCCGACGCATAGGTGCCGTTCGGAAAGCGTACGTTCGGGAACGAAATACCACTGCCGAGCGCTGCGACTCCCGCCACGTGCGGGCCGACTCCGAGGTTCGCCGTGGTGGTGTACACGTTGCCGTCAGACATCGTCAGCGTTGCTTGATGAGTAGTGACGACTCCGCCCGCCACCAGACCTGTGCAGCCCGTCAACTGGGCGGTGAACGCGCCCGCGATCGCCAACGCGCCACGGTTGCCGGTGACAACGGCCGTGGAAGCGCCGCCTCCCGCGAGTGGGGTAGAGCAGTTCTGGCAAGACGGAGACAACGCCAAGGCGGGCGCGGATGACGCGGCGAGCAGCCCCAAGGTTGGTGCAGCCCATAGAGCTCCGCGCGCGATGGTCCGACGTGGAACCTGCCGAGATTCAGTCATGGAGGTGACCCCTGTAGAGGCTGGCGAATCGCTCATCTCGGACTCGCGTTCGCAGATGCTAGCAACTTGGGCGACGCTTGTCAGCACGTTGAGTCGGTCCGGAGCGATCGGCTGGCTAGGGCGGGTGCTGACCGTAGAGCTCACCCTGTTCGACCTCAGCCTTCGATGCCACAGCTAACTTCGCTGTCCGCTACTTGGCAGTAGGTATGGCGAACTTCAACCCCCCTCCGTTAATGTTCGCGGCACAGGCATCACTGCCGGCCAAGAGAGGGGGTATCATTGGTAGCTCTCAGAGCCCTTGGTCTGGCGGCAACGCTTCTACTCTGTGCTCTCTTATACCCCACAAGCCGATTACCAGCCGCCATTCAGAGTTCCCCGGAGGGCGTTGGGCGGCGGCGCCTGCCGCTTGGGTTCACCGTGCGCAACATTGGTACGCAAAGTGTCCTCTCGGCCAAGGTGGACTCGATTGCGCTTGCGCACCTGGAAATGGGGCACTGTCGCTCGCTGGGCCGGGCAGTGCATCTTGGGGAAACGGTCCAAGTGACGTTCAAGAATGGCGCAGCCGGAAGCCTGGATGGCGGACTGCCCATCACGGTTAATGTAACTGAGGTAGCTCGTGGCTATTATCGTGTTATCAATCTGGTATTCGCGATTCCATGAATATGGATCGCCGCAGGCGTCACCGAAGCGATCGTCGCCAGCACCGGCGCACCGGCGGAGTCCGTGCACGTTCTGATCAACGAGGGCTCCGACGATCGGTACGCCGCTGGAGGCGTGATGCTACGCCCGGCGATGCAACAGCGAGCCGGTCAAGGGCCGCGCAATCGACGAAGCGCCCCCCTCTCCCACGGGAGGGTGGGGGCGCATTCGTGCGTCTAGGGTCAGGTCGGGAGGGCAACCTTCAGGGAGCGACTGAAGCTCACCGAACCGCCAAGGCGAGTGTCGGTGAACTTAAAGCGCTCACGCCGCTAGCTCTGGGCCAGAGCATCGAACAGCATCCCAATGCACGAGTAACGGGAAACCTCGCTGGACTCATCACCAGGCGTGGAGCCGGTGAACCCCACGACCTGGATTCCGGAGTCTCGAAGCATGGCCACGACGACCTCATCCCCGCTGTACTGGGTCATCCGCTCGAGCACCTCATGAATGGCGTCGTCGTACTCGACCGCGAGGGCAGGGGTCCCCGACTGGTACTTGTTGGCGCGCAGGTACTCGCGCCCGTCAGCGGTCGCGGTCAACTTGCCGAACGCACGTGCGACCTCGAGCCTCGCTCGAACGGTGCTCATCGCTTCCACCTTCGAAAGATCTCCTCAGCCTCATCGATCATCTGATCGTGGCGCCATGACAGGTGTCGATCCGTGAGACCTCGTGGATCTCTCCGCCCGGCTCCGCGAAGTAGGGCATGATCGCGAACCGCACGACGAGGTCACGGTAGACGTTCTGCACAGTCTGCGGCTTCAGCTCGTCGGTGAGGTCGATCGGGACAACAACGTCCGTACATGCGCTCAGAGGAGGCGGCTCGTAGACCCGCGCGTCGGGGTAAGCCCCCATGTCGACCAGACGGCGCCCAGTGCGATCGACCGGAGTCATAGGCCTGCCCTCATCTAGTTGGAGGAATCCCCTCCCCGCGCGATCCCAGCTAGTTTCGGCCCGCTCCATCCGCTCGACCCAGCCGGCGTGCCAGTCGCACACGGTCACGGGCTGCTCGCCGTCCGCGGGGCGCAGTTCGAGGACCGTCGGCACCGTCGCGTCTGCGGTGCAGTCGAAGAGGTCGCAGTCCAACCCGTGAGGGTACCCGCGGCACCCCGGCACCGTCACCGGTGGATCACCCCCGACGGGTCCGTTCAGCCGAGGTCCTCCAGCCTGCCGCAGTCCCGGCACTCCAACGTCTGATGCCCACCCGAGAGCGGCCCGCCGCCACAGAGGCAGGATCGCCAGCCGACGACTAACCTCGAGCCCCCGCACGCGCACCGAGGGGGCAGGGGCTCGGCCCAGCCGTGCCGAGTGTGGGTCAGCTATCCGTCCATGGCGCAAGTGTGCATTCGAGGTGCGACGCACCGCGATGGGTATCCCGAGGGGCAACGGAGCCCAGAAGGGGGACCTGATGGGCATCTCGGCACGAGAAATGCCCGGTCCCCCTCGCGGGGAATCCGGACCTGACCTGTGGAGCCGCCTGCCGGAATCGAACCGGCGACCTATTCATTACGAGTGAATCGCTCTACCGACTGAGCTAAGGCGGCGTCACCGCCGATCACGGCGGACCGGATCACTGTAGGCGACTCCTGGCCCCCGGCGCAAAACGCCGGGGCGGATCCCGCCGCAGGTCACATCCGGCGCCGCACAGGATCAGCAGCGGGTGCCCTCCGCGGGGGCGGTGCCCTCGAGCAGGTACGCGTCGACCTGCTCCTCGATGCAGCCGCCCGAGCGGCCGTAGGCGGTGTGCCCGTTGCCCTCGAAGGTCAGCAGCACGCCCGAGGAGAGCTGGTCGGCGAGGGCCTCGGCCCAGGCGTAGGGGGTGGCCGGGTCGCCGGTGGTGCCGATGACGACGATCGGGGCGGCGCCGTCGGCCGTGACGGGGGCGGGCTCGCGCACCGGCTTCTCCGGCCAGTAGCCGCAGGTGGTGGCGGCGTAGGAGAAGGAGGAGCCCCACACCGGGTCGTCCTGCGAGAGCTGCTCCGCGAGCGCGGTCTCCTCCTCCTCGCTCGCGAGCCCCGGACGGTCCAGGCAGTTCACGGCGGTGATGACCTCGTTGCCGTTGCCGCTGTAGCTGCCGTCACGGTTGCGGCTCGCGGACTGGTCCGCGATGTTCAGGAGGATCTGACCGTCCCCGTGAAGCGCGGCGGCGAGCCCTTCGCGGCCGTACTGCCAGGAGCTGTCGTCGTACATGAGCATGAGCACAGCGGAGCGGGCGAGGGCTCCGGTGAGCGGGCGGTCCGGGTCGTCCGTGGGCAGGGGGTCCGACTCGGCCGTCTCGAACAGGTCCAGGAGCTGCTGCACGGCGGCGTCGACGTCCCCGGTGAAGGGGCACTCGCCCTCGCCCTGCTCGAGGCAGTCCTCGAGGAAGGTGCGGGTCGCCTGCTCGAAGCCGCCCGCCTGGCCGGTGCTGAAGTCGTCCGCGGTGAGCGTGGGGTCCACGGCGCCGTCGAGCACCATCCGCCCCACGCGCTCCGGGTACAGGCCCGCGTAGGTCGAGCCGAGGAAGGTGCCGTAGGAGTAGCCGAAGTAGTCGAGCTCCTCGGAGCCGACGGCCGCGCGGAGCACGTCCAGGTCCCGCGCCGAGGAGGCCGTGTCGAGGTACGGGAGCAGCTCCGCGGAGTCCGGGTCCGCCTCACAGCCCTCGCCGAGGCGCTGGACCCACGGGTCCTGCACGAGCTCGCCGCCCTCGGTGAGGAGGTCGAAGGTGTCCGAGCGCATCTGGTCGAGGTCCGCGTCGGAGAGGCAGTCGATGCCCTGGGAGCGGGCGACGCCGCGCGGGTCGAAGCCGATCACGTCGTAGGAGGCCATGACATCGGCGGAGAAGTACGCATCCGCCTGGGCGGCCATGTCCACGCCGGACCCGCCGGGGCCGCCGGGGTTGACGACGAGCGAGCCCGTCGCGTCGACTGTCGCGCCCTGCCGGGCGACGGCGAGCTCCACGTCCCCGGCGGAGGGGTCGTCCCAGGCGAGCGGCACGGTGAGGGTGCCGCACTCGAGCCCGTCGGAGCCGCTCACGTCCTCGCAGGCGCCCCAGTCGATCTGCTGGTCGTAGTACTGCGCGTAGGCCGGGTCCGAAGCCGGGTCGACGTCGAGATCCGCGGCGTGGGAGGTGCCCAGCTCCGCGAGCTCCGCGGTGCCCGTCCCGGTGCTCGCGGCGCCCTGGTCCGCGCCGCCGTCGGAGGCGTCGGCCCCGTCGGAGCCGCCTCCGGGGGTGCAGCCGGTGACCGCGAGGAGCGCGGCGGCGGCGAGCACGCCGAGGCGGGCGAGGGGGCGACGGGGCACGGGGCGGGGGCTGCTCATGGAGGCTCCTGCGCACCGGCGGGGACGAGCCGGCGCAGTCGACGGGCGAGGGACGGGCGGGGGTCGGGCGGCCCCGGGCCGGTCACGAGGACGGCCCTGCGGGCCCGCACATCCTAGGGCGCCGGGCGCGCCGCACCCCTCTCAGCGCCGATAGGCTGGGCGGATGGACGAGCTGGGGATGCCGGTCAGACGCCGGTGGCAGGAGGTGGGCCTCGCCCTCCTCGTCCTCCTCGAGACCGCGCTGACCTTCGTGCTGCGCAGCGGGCGCGCCGACCTCCTGGCCTGCGCGGTGACGCTCGTGCTCGGCGCCGCCCTGCTGTGGCGATGGACCCGCTGGCCCTGGCTGCTGCCGCTCGTGCTCGCACTCAACGCCCTGGCCGGCTCCCTCGTGGTGATGGTCGTGGGCACCTACGCCTACGCGACGCGCAGCGCCTCGCGGCTGCGCACGGTGCTGATCGCGGCCGTCGCGGGGGTCGCGGGGGCGATGCCCACCCTGTTCCTCGGCGACACGATGCTCTCGGTGACGGGCGCGCTCACGAGCGTCCTCGTCGTCGCGGCGGCGACCGCGACGGGCATGTACACCGCGACCCGGCGCCTGCTGCTGGGCCAGCTGCGCCAGCGCGCGGAGCAGGCGGAGTCCGGCCGCGGCCTCGCGGAGGAGCAGGCCCGGCGGGCCGAGCGCACGCGCATCGCCCGCGAGATGCACGACATCGTCGCCCACAAGATCTCCCTGGTCGCCCTGCAGGCCGGCGCCCTCGAGGTGAACCCGAACCTCGAGCGGGAGCAGGTGCAGGCCTCCGCCGGGCTCATCCGGCAGACCGCCGCCTCCGCGCTCAACGAGCTGCGGGAGGTGCTCGGCGTGCTCCGCGGCGACGGCGAGGAGGCGCCGCTCGCCCCGCAGCCCACCTGGGAGGACGTGCGCGCCCTGGTCGCCGGCTCCCGCGAGGCGGGGATCAGTGTGGAGATGTTCGACTTCATCGACGACCCGGTGCCGGACGCCCTGGCCCGCACCGCCTATCGGGTGGTCCAGGAGGGGCTGACGAACATCCACAAGCACGCGCGGCTCACCGACTCCCGGGTGGCGCTCATCGGCGAGCCCGGGACCGAGCTGATCATCGAGGTCAGTAATGTTCTCCCCCAGGGGTTCACCTCGGATCTGCCGGGCGCCCGCATGGGCCTGTCCGGGATCGAGACGCGTGTGCTGCACGCGGGAGGGACCATCACCTCCGGCCCCACCGACGACGGACGATTCGAAGTGAGGGCGGTGATCCCATGGCCGGCGACGTGACCCGCGTGGGACTGATCGACGACGACTCCCTGGTGCGCGCCGGGCTGGCCATGATCCTCGGCGCGGATCCCGGGATCGAGGTGGTGGGCGAGGGCAAGGACGGCTCCGAGGCCGTGACCCTCGTGCACCGCCACCGGCCCGACGTCCTCCTGATGGACGTGCGGATGCCGCAGATGGACGGCATCGCCGCGACGAAGGCGGTCGTGGCGCTCGCGGAGGCGCCGAAGATCATCATGCTCACCACGTTCGACATGGACGAGTACGTCTTCCAGGCGCTCGAGGCGGGGGCGAGCGGGTTCCTGCTCAAGGACACCCCGCCGCAGGACCTCGCGCGCGCGGTGCACGTGGTCGCGGGCGGCGAGGCGATGCTCGCGCCGACGGTCACCAAGCGGATGCTCTCGCACTTCTCCGAGGCGAACCCGAGCTCCCGCCAGGACCGTCACCCGGGCCTGGACCAGCTCACGGAGCGGGAGACGGAGGTCCTCGGCGCGGTGGGCGCGGGACTGTCGAACGCGCAGATCGGCATGCGCCTTTTCATGAGCGAGGCGACCGTGAAGGCGCACGTCTCGAAGATCTTCTCGAAGCTCGACTGCACCAACCGCGTGCAGATCGCGATCATCGCCCACGAGGCGGGGCTCAGCGACCTCGACGTCGACCTGCCCGACTGAGCCGTCACGGGGCGGCCCGGGGCTCAGCCCCAGCCGAGCTCGTGGAGCCGCTTCTCGCTGAGGCCGAAGAGGTGCCCGAGCTCGTGCAGCACGGTGACGGCGATCTGCCGCACGAGGTCCTCGCGGCTGCGGGCGTGACGCCGCAGGGGCCCGCGGTAGACGAAGATCCGGTCCGGCTCGCGGAAGCCGTCGAACACGCTGCGACGATCCAGCGGGATGCCGACGTACAGGCCCAGCAGCTCGGTGCCGTCGCCGCGCGGCTCCGGCTCCTCCTCGACGAGGATGACGACGTTGGACTCCGCGATGGTGCGGGCGATCTCGTCCGGCAGCGAGTCGAGGGCGTCGTCCACCGCCTCCTCGAAGTCCGCGCGGCTGATCTCGATCATGCGGTCATCGAAGCATGTCCGGGTGGGAGCACGGCGAGACCGTCGACCAGCGCGCGGATCATCGAGGTCTCGCTCGCGACCTCGTCGGGACGCTCCGGATCGATGAGGTGGCTGAGCGCGACGATGAGGTCCTCGGCGCGCAGCCCGGGGCGGAGGCTCCCCTCGAAGGCGCCGCGGTCGAGGATGCGCTGGACGGGCTCGGCCAGGAGGCCCAGGAACTGCTCGGGCAGGGCCGCGTAGGCGGGATCCCCGGAGTGCAGGGCGCTGCCGAAGCCCTGCTTGGCGGCGACGAAGCCGGCGAGGCTCCGGGTCCAGGCACGCAGCGCCTCGGGCGGGGGGAGCTCGTCGCCGAGCCGCTCGGCATCCGCCGCGGTCGCCTCGAGCTCGTGGCGGAAGACGGCGATGATCAGGTCCGATCGCTGCGGGAAGCGACGGTACACGGTCCCCACGCCGACGCCCGCGCGCGCGGCGATGCTCCGCATGGGCGCGTCCACCCCGACCTCGGCGAAGAGCTCGCGGGCGGCCTCGAGCACCGCGACGGCGTTGCGCTCCGCGTCGCGGCGGCGACGGGGCGTCCCGGCATCCTGCTGAGCGGTCACGGATCTCCTGCCGTTGACAAGCGGAACGCAGTTCCGCATACTTCCGGACGACGGTTCCGGTGAGGGACAGCCTAGACCTGCGCCACGGCGCACACCCCAGGAGGACACCATGCAGCACCGACCGCTCGGCCGCACCGGCATCCACGTCTCACCCCTCGCGCTCGGCGCGATGATGTTCAGCTCGTTCGGCAACGGCGACCAGACCCAGGTGGACCGGATGGTGGGGCGGGCCCTGGACGCCGGCATCACGGTCGTCGACACCGCCGACGCCTACGGCGAATCCGAGGAGATGCTCGGGCGCGCGCTGCGAGGGCGTCGCGACGAGGTGGTCCTCGCGACCAAGTTCGGGCGCCCGATGGGCGAGGACCCGAACCGGGGCGGCGCCTCGCGGCGCTGGATCATGACCGCCGTCGAGGACTCCCTCCGCCGGCTCGGAACAGACCACCTGGACCTCTTCCAGCTGCACCGACCGGACCCCGCCACGGACATCGAGGAGACGCTCTCCGCCCTCACAGACCTGGTCCGCAGCGGGAAGGTACGGGCGATCGGGACCTCCGACATGCCGGCGTCGGACATGGTCGAGGCCCACTGGATCGCCGAGCGGCGGGGCCTGGAGCGCTTCCGCACCGAGCAGCCGCACTACTCGCTGCTGGATCGCGGCATCGAGCGCGAGGTGCTGCCCGTCGCCCAGCGACAGGGGATGGGGACCCTCATCTGGAGCCCGCTCGCGAGCGGGATGCTCACCGGCCGCGTGCGCCGCGGGGTCGAGAGCGACCTCCGGCGCACCTCGCTGTTCGCGGCGCTGCGGGACGAGCGCCGTATCGACGCCGTCGAGGAGCTCCTGACCCTCGCCGAGGGCGCCGGACTCTCCCTCACCCACATGGCGATCGCCTTCGTGATCGCGCACCCCGGCGTGACCTCGGCGATCATCGGCCCGCGCACCCCGGAGCAGCTCGAGGACCTGCTCGCCGCCGCGGAGGTCAGGCTGACCGACGACGTGCTGGACCGCATCGACGAGATCGTCCCGCCGGGGACCGGTGTGGGCCGCATGGACCAGGAGTACTCGACGCCCCCGGTCCTCGACGCCCGCCTGCGCCGTCGCCCCCTCGAGCAGCGCGCCGCCGCCTGATCCCCACGCGGGCCGCCGTAGGCTCTCCCCCATGGACACGACGGCGCACTGGGTCGCGGCGACCCGCGAGGACGGGGAGACCGTGGGGCACCTCGAGCCCCTCGACGAGGACTTCGAGCAGGTGCAGCCGCGCTCCCTGCTCGGCCACCCCGTCGGCGGGCCCACGGACTACTGCGCCGCCGAGGAGCGGCTCGTGGAGCGCGGGATCGGGGAGCTCGCGGGCCTGTGGACGCTCGACGCGGGCACCGCGCAGGCGCTGCACCGCGTGGGCATCGTCGAGCTGTCCCGGGACGGGATCGTCGTCGCCGACGCCCTCCTCACGAAGGCCCTCTCCCCCACGGCGCGGCACCGGATCCCCTGGCCGGACCTCGAGGGACGGCTGCGCCCCGAGGACTGAGGCCGGGCCCCTGCGCGATCGGGCCCCGAGCACGACGAAGGCCCCCTGCGAGGCAGGGGGCCTTCCGTGGTGGCTCCGACCGGCGTCGATCCGGTGACCTTTCGATTTTCAGTCGAACGCTCTACCAACTGAGCTACAGAGCCGTGACCGTCATGGCCGTGGCCGCGGGGCGACCGAGGAACAGGCTAGCAGGGCTCGCGCCCTGCTCCCAACCGCCGGGCCCGGGTGTAAGGCACACCACCCTCGCGGACTCGACGGTCGCCCCGCGCCGGCCTGCCGGGTGCCGGTCCAGGATCAGTCGAGGGTCACGAGGGCCTTGCCGAGGTTGTCCCCGCGCAGCATGCCGACGAACGCCTCCGGCGCCCGGTCGAGGCCCCGGGTGACGTCCTCCGTGTAGCGCACGGAGCCGTCCTGCACCCACGCGGTCATCTCCCGCAGGAAGTCCTCGTGCATCTCCTCGCGGAACTCCCGCTGGATGAAGCCGCGCAGGGTCAGGCTCCGGGAGAGCACCTGCCCCAGCAGCTGCCCCGAGCGGTCCGGCCCCTCGGGCAGCGAGGTGGCGCTGTACTGGGCGGCGAGGCCGCACACGGGCACCCGCGCGTACTCGTTCAGCAGCGGCAGCACGGCGTCCCACACGGCGCCGCCCACGTTCTCGAAGTACACGTCGATGCCGTGCGGGGCGGCCCCCGCGAGGCGGCCCGGGAGGTCCGGGGCGCGGTGGTCGAGGGCCTCGTCGAAGCCGAGGCCGCGCAGGTGCTCGACCTTGCGCTCGCCGCCGGCGATGCCGATCGCGCGGGCGCCGCGCAGGCGGGCGATCTGTCCGACGGCGGAGCCGACGGGCCCCGCGGCGGCGGCGACCGCGAGAGTCTCCCCTTCCTGCGGCCTCCCGATGGCGCGCAGGCCTGCGTAGGCGGTGAAGCCGGGCATGCCGAGCACGCCGAGGGCGGTGGTGACGGGGGCGACGACCGGGTCGAGGCGGCGCAGCGTCGCGGCCGGCTCGACGCTGTACTCCTGCCAGCCGCCGTAGCCGAGGACGATCTCGCCGGGAGCGAGATCATCCGCCTCGGAGGCGACGACCTCGGCGACGGTCGCGCCGACGATGACGTCCCCGATCTCCATGGGGGCGGCGTAGGAGCGGGCATCGCTCATCCGGCCGCGCACGTACGGGTCCAGCGAGACGTGGAGGGTGCGCAGCAGCGCCTCCCCGGGGCCGGGGACGGGCAGCAGGGCGGAATCGTGGAGGAAGTCCTCCGGCGCGGGCACGCCGTGGGGGCGGGAGGCGAGACGGATCCGGTGGTTGACGGGGGTGCTCATCCCTCAACCCTAGGATCCGCCCGCCCCCGCTCCTCGTGACCCTGTGACCCGCCCGGGCATGCAGAAGGCCCCGGAGCGATGCTCCGGGGCCTTCTGTGCGGGGCGACCCTGACCGGACTTGAACCGGCGACCTCCGCCGTGACAGGGCGGCGCTCTAACCAACTGAGCTACAGGGCCATTCGTCGTTCCGCCTCGCGGCCTCTCGACTCGGATAACTCTACCGGACGTCCGCGGGGGGTCATGACCACTTTTGCTGTGACGCCCCTCGCAGTCCGCGACGCGGCGCTCGACCGCGTGGGACCGGGGCTCCCTGATCGCCCCGCCGCTGCACCCAGTCGTGGTGGAAGCCGCAGAGATCGACGGGCCGCGGGCCGTCGGCGAAGGGCAGCTCGACCGTGGAGACCGCGGCGCTGCTGCAGCCGCCGATCCCGCACCGGCCCGTGCGCTCGAAGGTGGTGTCCGTCATCGCTCATGCTTCGCGATGATCCGCCAGCAGTCGGCCCCGTCCAGCTCCTGCACCGTCCCCTCCGGGGCGAGGGTGTCGAGCTCCTCGACGATCGCGTCGACGTCGAAATCGGAGGGGTCCCGGGACCCCTCGCTCGTGCGGCTCTCGATCGCGTGGACGACGACCAGCCTCAGCTTCTCCCGGTCCATGCGGACCTCCCTCGGTAGCGTCCTCCCGAGGCTACGCCCCGTGCCGCCGGAACGGGAGGGGCCCGGGCGCCCGACCGCGGCGCCCGGGCCCCTCCCGTGCTGGTACCCCCAACGGGATTCGAACCCGTGTCGCCGGCGTGAAAGGCCAGTGTCCTGGGCCGCTAGACGATGGGGGCCCGGGGCAGCGAGCTGCCCCGGCCGAGCATACCCATGCCCGTGACCCGCGTGCGAGACGTCCCCACCGCGATGCGGCGCACCCGACACCGTGGGCGCCTGCGGGGCCACGGGGCCGGAACCCGGCGAAGCCGCCGCGCGCCCCGCGCCGCGACCCTAGGGTGAGGACTGCCGGCCACCCGCCGGCGCCGCCGTCCCAGGACCACCTCCGTCCCGAGAAAGAGGAACCGATGCCGTCCGAGAACCCGGATCTCGCCATCGCCCAGGCCGCGACGCTGCGCCCCATCGCCGAGATCGCCGCCCGCGCGGGCATCCCCGAGGAGGCGCTGGTCCCCCACGGCCACCACATCGCGAAGGTGGACCGCTCGCGGGTGGCCCCGTCGGGCGGCACGGCGAAGCTCGTGCTCGTCTCCGCCATGTCCCCCACCCCCGCGGGCGAGGGGAAGTCGACTACGACCGTGGGCCTCGCCGACGCCCTCTCCCTCGCCGGGAAGCGGACCATGGTCGCGCTGCGGGAGCCGGCGCTCGGCCCCGTGATGGGCGTCAAGGGCGGCGCGACCGGCGGCGGGCACGCCCAGGTGGTGCCGATGGAGAACATCAACCTGCACTTCACGGGTGACTTCCACGCGATCCAGATCGCGAACAACACGCTCGCCGCCCTCGTGGACAACCACCTCCACCAGGGCAACGCGCTCGGCATCGATCCCCGCCGGATCCAGTGGCGGCGCGTCGTCGACGTCAACGACCGCGCCCTGCGCCACGTCGTCGTCGGGCTCGGCGGCCCCACCCAGGGCGTGCCGCGCGAGGACGGCTTCGACATCGTCGTCGCCTCGGAGATCATGGCGATCCTGTGCCTCGCGACCGACGTCGCCGACCTCGAGCGCCGCATCGCCCGGATCGTCGTGGGCTTCCGGTACGACCGCTCCCCCGTCACGGCCGGCGACCTCGGCGTCGCGGGCGCGATCACGCTGCTGCTCAAGGACGCGCTGCTGCCGAACCTCGTGCAGACCCTCGGCGGCACGCCCGCGCTCGTGCACGGCGGCCCCTTCGCGAACATCGCCCACGGCTGCAACTCCCTCGCCGCGACCCGCCTCGCCCTGGACCTCTCCGAGGTGGTCGTCACCGAGGCGGGCTTCGGCTCGGACCTCGGGGCGGAGAAGTTCCTCGACATCAAGGCCCGCCTGGGCGACCTCCATCCCGACGCGGCGGTGCTCGTCGCCACCGTGCGGGCGCTGAAGATGCACGGCGGCGTCGCGAAGGACGACCTCGCCGCGGAGGACGTCGACGCCGCGCTGCGCGGCACCGCGAACCTGCGCCGCCACGTCGAGAACCTGCGGCGCTTCGGCCTCGAGCCCGTCATCGCGTTGAACCGCTTCCCCACGGACACCGACGCCGAGATCGCCGCCGTGCTCGACTGGGCCCGCGAGCAGGGCTGCCGGGCGGCGCTCTCCGAGGTGTGGGCCTCCGGCGGGGAGGGCGGGCGCGCCCTCGCCGAGGAGGTCCTCGCCGTGCTCGAGGAGGGCTCGGACTACCGCCCGCTCTACGACCCCGCCGGCGGCGTCGAGGCCTCGATCCGCACGATCGCGACCGAGGTCTACGGCGCGGGCGAGGTGCTCCTGACCGACCGCGCCCCCGCCCAGCTGCGGATGCTCCGGCGCCACGGCTGGGACACGCTGCCCGTCTGCATGGCGAAGACCCAGTACTCCTTCTCCGAGGACCCGACCGCGCTCGGCGCCCCGGACGGCCACACGCTCCACGTGCGCGACCTCGTGCCGCGGATCGGCGCGGGCTTCGTCGTCGCGCTCACCGGCGCGGTGATGACCATGCCGGGACTGCCGAAGGAGCCGGCCGCCCTGCGCATGGGGGTCGAGGCCGACGGCACCGCCCGCGGGCTCTTCTGAGCCTCCTCGCCCGGTGAGGGGTCAGCGGCGCGCGTCGCGCTCCGCGACCTCCTCCGCCTCGCGCTCGGTCTCGTCGCCCAGGTCGAGGTCGTAGCTCTCGGGGTCCGGGCCGAGGTCGTCGTCCTCGTCCTCGTCGACGTCCCAGTTGTGGTCGATGACGGCGCCGGCGGCGTCCTCCGCGGCGACGACGTTCTCGGGGAAGCGGTGGTCCTCCGCCTGCGCCCCGAGGCCCTCGTGCGGGTCGTCGCCCTCGTCGAGGAAGCCGTCCTCGTCGTCGTCCTCGTCGCCGACGTCGGCGAGGCGCGGGGTGAGCTCGTCGATCGCGTACTCGCCGCCGCGCACGAAGCCGCGGCGGAACGCGGCGCGGCCCACCATCGTGCTCGCCACGGGGACGGTGAGCATCTGCGCGACGAGCACGAGCACGAGCATCCCCGCGAGCGCCCAGGAGCCCACGAGCAGGGCGACGCCGCCGAACACGAGCACGAGGCCCAGGGTCTGCGGCTTCGAGGTCGCGTGCATGCGGGCGAGCACGCCGTCGAAGCGGTGCAGGCCCACGGCGGCGACGACCGTGAGCAGCACGCCGAGGGACATGAGCACCACGGCGAGGATCTCGAGCGCGGTCATCGCGGGCCCTCCTCACGGCCGAAGCCCTCCACGAGGTCGTCGTCCTCGTCGTCGTGGTCATCGTCGGGGTCCCGGACGTCGGTCCGGGGGCCGTCGCCGGCCTCCGGCCCCGGTCCGCCGTCGGCGTCCTCGTGGGCGTTGACGGGGATCTCCTCCCCCACCTCGACGTCCTGCCAGGTGTTCGCGCCGTCGGCCCCCTCGGGACCGTCGCCGTCCTCCCAGCCGGCGACCCTCCCGGGCTGCTCGAGGTCGAGCGCCCGGAAGCCGCCCGTCGAGGAGGCCTCCCCGTGGGTGCGACGTCCGGGCCGGGCCGGGTCCTCGCGGGCCACGAAGCGGGCGAAGGTCACCGTGCCGATGAAGGCGAGACCCGTGAGGGTGAGCATCGAGGGCACGGCCCAGGCGGCGTGGGCGTGCGCCGTGTACAGCGCGAGGGCGAGCACCAGCAGCACCACGAGCATGTCGGTGGCGACGGCCCGGTCCAGGATCGTGGGGCCGATGATCATGCGCACCACGACCGCGATCGCGGTGAGGGCGAGCACGCCGCCGAGCACGAGCAGGGCGATGTCGACGGGGGTCATCGCAGTCCCGCCTCCTCGAGCACCTCGCGCCGGGCGAGGGCGAGCAGCAGCCGCCGCTCCTGCGCCCGGGTCGCCTCGCGCTGCGCCTCCGCCTGCTCCTCGTCCGCCGCGCCGATGACGTGGAGGAAGAGGGTGCCCGTGGCCCGCTGCGCCTCGACCACGACGGAGCCGGGGATGAGCGTCGCGAGCACGGCGGTCATCGTGAGGAAGAAGTCGGAGCGGCTCGCGAGCGTCACCGCGATCACCGAGCTCGCCGGCTGCCCCGCGGGACGGACCGCGTACCAGCCCACCTGGACCGCGGAGACCGCGAGGTCCCCGAGGAAGCGCACGAGGAACGACGCGAAGCGCAGGGGTCGCAGGGTCAGCTCGTGGCCGACGGGCGGCATCGGGAACAGCACCATGACGAGCGCCGCGACGAGCAGGCCGCCGAGGACCGTCTTGAGGTCGACCGCGCCCCACAGCAGGCACCACACGGCGACCGCGCCGAGCAGCCACACCCAGGAGCGGCGGAGGTCGCCGAACGTGCGGGTCATCGCTCCACCACCTTCTCGCCGGCGTCGTCGATGCGGTACTGGAGCTCACCGGCGGCCTCGTCGCCGAGCACCGCGGAGACGTACGGGGTGCGCTCGAGCACGGTGCGGGCGGCCTCGTCGGAGTAGGTCATGAGCGGGCCCGCGGCGAGGGTGAGCCCCACCGAGAAGGCGACGAGGGCGGTGGTCGCCCCGGTCATCACGCGCGGCACGGGATGGTCGTTCGCGACGACGTCCTCCGAGGGGGCCTGCCAGAAGGCGCGGTTCCAGATCTTCGCGATCGCGTACAGGGTGAGCAGGCTCGTCAGCACGCTCGCCCCCACCAGGATCCAGCCGGCGGGCCGGTCGTAGGCGATGCCGGCCTCGACGAGCCCCACCTTGCCGATGAAGCCGGAGAACGGCGGGATGCCCGCGAGGTTCATGGCGGGCACGAAGAACAGCACCGCGATCACGGGCGCGGCCTTCGCGAGGCCGCCCAGGCGCGCGAGGTTCGTGGTGCCGCCGCGCTGCTCGATGAGGCCCGCGACGAGGAACAGCGTGGACTGCACGGTGATGTGGTGGGCGACGTAGAAGATCGTCGCCGTCATGCCCAGGCGCGTGCTCACGCCGAGGCCCAGCAGCATGTACCCCATGTGGGAGACGAGCGTGAAGGACAGCACGCGCTTGAGGTCCGTCTGCGCGACCGCGCCGAGGATCCCGATCACGAGGCTCAGCGCGGCGGCCGCGAGCAGCAGGTTCGACAGCTGCGAGGCGGGGAAGAGCAGCGTCTCCAGGCGCAGGATCGCGTAGATGCCGACCTTGGTGAGCAGTCCCGCGAAGACCGCCGTGACGGGCGCCGGCGCGGTGGGGTACGAGTCCGGCAGCCAGGCGCTGAGCGGGAAGATCGCGGCCTTGATCGCGAAGGCGACGAGCAGCAGCAGCTCGAGCACCATGCGCGTGCCCTCCTGCAGGCCGTCCAGCCGCACGGCGAGCATCGCCATGTTGACGGTGCCGGTCGCGGCGTAGATCGCGGCGATCGCGGAGAGGAAGATGACGGAGCTCAGAAGCGAGACGATGACGTAGGTCGTCGCGGCGCGCACGCGGCTCGCGGAGCCGCCCAGGGTGAGCAGCACGTAGCTCGAGGCGAGCAGCACCTCGAAGCCCACGTAGAGGTTGAACAGGTCCCCCGCGAGGAAGGCCATGGACACGCCCGCGACGAGCGCGAGGTACGTGGGGTGGTAGATCGCGACCGGGGTGCGCTCGGAGTTCTCGGCGACCGTCTGGCCGCTCGAGTAGAGCAGCACCGCGAGGGTCACCGCGCTCGAGACGAGCAGCATGAGGGCGGTGATCCTGTCCGCGACGAGCACGATCCCCTGCGTGGGGGTCCAGTCGCCGATCTGGAGGACGAGCACGCCGCTCGCGGGGACCAGCGCGATGAGCGCGATCGCGACCGCGAGGATCGCGGCGAGGGTGAGGATGGTGAGCCACAGCTGCACCTTGTGGCGGTGGCGCAGCAGCAGGGTCGCGGCCGCCCCGGCGAGCGGCAGGACGACGGGGAGGGCGAGGAGCAGCTCCATGTCTCAGGCCTCCCCTCTGCCGTCGCGGTGGTGATGGTCGGTCTCGACGGCGGGTCCGGCGCCGGGCGCCTGGGCGGGATCCCCCGTGGTCGGCGCGCCGTCGGATCCGTCCGGCCCGTCGGGGTCCTCGGCGTCTCCCACGGCCCCGGCGGGCCGGCGCACGGGTCGCGCCTCCCCCTCGTCGGCCTCGGTCGCGTCCTGCGGGACGTCCTCGGCACCGGAGAGGTCGTCGCCCAGCGGGTCCTCGGGCCGGCCCGGCTCCTGCGAGCGGCGCAGCGCACCGCGGCGCGCCTCCTCGCTCAGGGCCTGCGACCACGGGAGGTCGTCGGCGTCCCCGCTGCGGCGGCGGCTGCGGCGCAGCACGCGGCGGTCCTCGACGTCGTCGGGGACCTCGTCGTGGCCGAAGAGCTGCCAGGCCCGGTAGGCGAGGGCCATGCCGAAGGCGGTCACGCCCAGCGAGATGACGATCGCGGTGAGCACCATCGCGAGCGGCAGCGGGTCCGTCATCTCCGACGGCTCCGCCGTGCCCTCGAATGGCGGGGTCCCCGGACGGCCGGCCGCGACCACGAACAGCAGGTTCACGCCGTTGCCGAGCAGCACGAAGCCGAGCACCACGCGGGTGAGGGTGCGCTCGAGCACGAGGTACACGCCGCACGCGATGAGCACGCCGGCGGTGAGCAGGAGGGCGAGGCTAACGGACATCGGACTCCGCCTCCTGCTGCTGGTCGATCTGCGCGCCGAGGGTGCGCAGGAAGTCGAGGATCACGCCGAGGACCACGAGGTACACGCCCACGTCGAAGAGCAGGGCGCTCGGCAGGTGGACCTCGCCCAGCAGCGGCACGTGCAGCACGGGGGTGACGGTCTGGAAGATCGTGCCGCCGAACAGGAGCGGCAGCACCGCGGCGGCGGAGGCGATCGCCATGCCGGTGCCGAGCACGAGTCCCGCCTGCACGGGTGCGGCCTCGGTGAGCTCGTAGCGGCCGCCCGCGAGATAGCGCATGGTCAGGGCGAGACCGGCGACGAGGCCGCCCGCGAACCCGCCGCCGGGGAGGTTGTGGCCGGCCATGAGCAGGTACACGGAGAAGATCATCATCACCGGGAAGGCGAGGCGGGTGATGACCTCGAGGATCACCATGCGGCGCTCGGGGGCGAGGGTCAGGCCCGCGGAGAGCCAGGTGCGCCAGCGGTTCGTGCCGGCGACCTCGTCGGTGCGGGCGTCGAAGTTCAGGACGTTCTGCGGGAGCGGGGTGTCCGGGTGGCGGCGCCAGATCGAGGTGCCCGCGGTCAGGTCCCGCACGCGGGAGATGCCCTGCTCGCGGCGGGTGACGAAGATGAGGGAGGCGACGCCGGTCGCGACCACGAGCAGCACGGTGATCTCGCCGAAGGTGTCCCACACGCGGGCGTCGACGAGGGTCACGTTGACGACGTTGTGCCCGCCGCCGGAGGTGTAGGCGGGCTCGATGAGCTCGGGGCCCAGCGGGTCGAGGTAGCGGGCGTCGGCCGCGTAGAGCGCCGCGCCGCAGAGGGTGACGGCCGTGCCGATCGCGATCCCCCAGCGCCCGATCGCCCCGATCCGCAGCGGGCGGCGCGAGAAGTGCAGGGGCAGACGGCGCAGGACGAGCACGAGCACGACCGTCATCGCGGTCTCGACGAGCACCTGGGTGAGGGCGACGTCCGGGGCGCCGGAGACGAGGAACAGGACGGCGACGCCGTAGCCGGTGACGGAGATGAGGAAGACGGCCCGCAGCCGGCGCCGGGAGCGGGCCGCGCCGATCGCGGCGAGCGCGGCGACGGGGAGCACGAGCAGCTCGACCGGCGAGTGGAAGGGCACGAGGTTCTGCGGCAGCGGGGCCTGGGTGAGCGCGACGGGGACGGTCAGCGCGATCATCACGACGAGCATCGTGCCGAGCGTGTACGGCAGGGAGCCGCGCTGGAACAGCGGGGTCACGGCGACCGCGAGCGCGTCGACACCGCGCATGGTGCGGCGGAACAGGCGCTCCGCGTCGAGGAACTCCTGGAGCCCCTCGCGCGCCCAGGTCATCGGGGAGACCGCGCGCTGGAGCCGCTGCACCGGGCGGGCGGCGACCGCGAGCAGCGCGCCGAGGCCCAGGGTGAGCACGGACGCCAGGAGCGGCACCCCCAGGTGGGGCACGACGAGCAGGTGGGCGTGGGTCTCCTGCTCCGGCAGCACGGCGGCCGCGCCGGTGAGCAGGTCCTCGAGCGGCCCCGCGAGGGCGACGAGCACGACCGAGAGCGCCGCGATCGCGGCGGGCGGCAGCCAGAACAGCACGGGGATCTGCGGGGTGCGGGCGCGCGGGGCACCGGCGGAGCGGCCGAAGGCCCCCTGCACGAAGCGCCACGAGTAGGCGACGGTGAGCACGGAGCCCGCGACGAGCGCGACGAGCAGACCGCGCTGGTAGGCGCCGCCGTACCAGAGCGCCGTGTACACGGACTCCTTCGCGACGAAGCCCAGCAGCGGCGGCACCGCGGCCATCGAGGCGGCCGAGACGATGCCGATCACCGCGACGACGGGCACAGCGCGCCCCACCCCGGAGAGCACGCGCAGGTCACGGGTGCCGAACTTCTTGTCGATGATCCCGACGACCATGAACAGCGGCGCCTTGAACACCGCATGGGCGACGAGCATCGCGAGACCCGCGAGCACGGCGTCCTGCGTGGCGAGGGCGCCGATCGCGGCGAGGAAGCCGAGCTGGGAGACGGTGCCGTAGGCGAGCAGGAGCTTGATGTCCGTCTGCCGCAGGGCGCGCCACCCGCCCAGGAGCATCGTCGCCGCGCCGATCACGGAGACGACGACCTGCAGCACGTCGAGCACGGACAGCGCCGGGGCGAGGCGCAGGATCAGGTACACGCCCGCCTTGACCATCGCGGCGGCGTGGAGGTAGGCGGAGACGGGGGTGGGCGCGGCCATCGCGCCGGGCAGCCAGAAGTGCGTGGGCACGAGCGCGGACTTCGACATGGCACCCGCGAGCACGAGCACGACGGCGGTGACGAGGTACGGGCCGGGGGCGGACCACATCGGGTCGGTGAGGATCGCGGAGAGCCGGAGGGACCCGGCGGCCTGGCCCAGCATCAGCAGGCCCACGAACATCGCGAGGCCGCCTGCGGTGGTCGAGATGAGCGCGTTCATCGCGGCGCGGCGGGAGGACTGCTTCTCCTGGTAGTGCCCGATGAGCAGGTAGGAGAAGACGGTCGTGAGCTCCCAGAAGGTGTAGAGCACCATGACGTCGTCCGCGAGGACGAGGCCCACCATCGCGCCGGCGAAGGCGGTGAGCACCCCGGCGAAGCGACCCAGCGCGGGCTCGGTGTCCTTGAAGTAGCGGGCGCAGTACAGGAGCACGATCGCGCCGATCCCGGTCGCGATGAGCGCGAGCACCCAGCTCAGCGTGTCCACGCGGAAGGCGAGCCCGATCCCGAAGGCCGGGATCCACTCGGCGGAGATCTCGACCGGGGCGCTCGCGAGGGAGGCGGGGTCGAAGGCCGTGGCGAGCCAGAGCGCGGAGGCCGCGGGCACGAGCGCGAGCGGGTAGAAGGCGTTGCGGCCCAGCATCCTCACCAGCAGCGGCGCGAGGAGCGCGGCGAGCAGATGGGCGAGGAGCATGAACAGCATGCGGTCTCCGTCCATCGCGGGGGGAAAGGGCCTCGTCCAGTCTACTGTCCGGTGTCCGGCCGCTCCCGCCGTCCGGGGGACTTCTCACTCTCGGCGAACACGGGCATCCTGCGCCGGCGCCCGCGGGCTTCGTACAGTGACCCCATGCCCGCGACCCCGCGCACCGCCGCCGCCCACCCCCTGCGACGGGCGGTCACCGCCTTCGCGCTCTGGGACGGGGGGATGTCCGCCTTCAGCTCGGTGATCCTCACCTTCGTGTTCTCCACCTACGTCGCGAGCGCCGTCGCCGCGGAGGGCGCCGTGGGCGACGCCGCGGTGAAGGCGGCGCAGGACCACGGATCCCAGGTCCTCACCACCTGGCAGGCGATCGGCGCGGTCGCGATCGCGCTGCTCGCCCCGCTTCTGGGGAACCTCGCGGACCGCGGCGGGGTGCGCAACGCCCTGCTGCGGATCACGACGCTCGCGACCGTCGCGATCGTCGCCCTCATGCCCACGGTCGCCCGGGACCCGGACTTCCTGGTCTGGGGCGCCGTCCTCATCGCGCTCGGCGTCGTGACGAGCGAGCTCGCGGGGGTGTTCGTGAACTCGGTGCTGCCGGAGATCTCCACGCCCGCGAACCGCGGCCGCATCTCGGGGACCGCGTGGGCGGTGGGCTACTGGGGCTCGATCGTGTGCCTGGGCGTGGTGCTGGTCGGCTTCGTCATGCCGGGCACGGGGCTGCTCGGGATCACGGCCGAGGCGGGCTGGAACCTGCGGGCGATCCCCGTGTTCGTCGCGCTGTGGATCCTCGCGCTGACCCTGCCGCTGCTGCTGTGGGCGCCCCGCCACGAGGCCCTCGAGCCCGTGGCGCGGTGGACGCCCTGGCAGGGCTACGCCGACATCGTCCGCCGCGTGGTGCGGGCGGTGCGCGAGGAGCCCGTCATGCTGCAGTACCTCGTGGCCTCGGCGATCTACCGCGACGGCCTGGGCGCCGTGTTCTCGATCGCGGGCGTGCTCGCGGCGAACGCGTACGGCTTCACGACCGTCGAGGTGATCGTCTTCGGCATCGCCGCGAACCTCGTCGCCGGTATCGGGGTGTTCCTGGGCGGCCGGATCGACGACGCCGTGGGGCCGCGGCCGGTGATCATCGGCGGCTGCGCGGCGATCGTGGTGCTGGGACTGGTGGTCCTGCTCCTCCCGGCGACGGCCGTGTTCTGGGTCGCGGGCCTCGCGATCTGCCTCTTCGTGGGCCCGGTGCAGTCCGCCTCGCGGAACCTGCTCACGCGGCTCTCGCAGCCCGGCCGGGAGACGGAGAACTTCGGCCTCTACGCGACGACGGGCCGGGCGCTGGGCTTCCTCGGCACGGCGGCCTTCGCGCTCGTGGTCTGGATCGCGCAGGACACCCGCACCGGGATCCTCGGGATCGTCGTCGTCATCGCGATCGGCCTGCTGGCCTTCGTGCCGATCCGCCTGGGCGGCGCGGGGCGCGCCGCCGCCGCCGCGGGCTGAGGAGGAGAGCTCAGGCGAGATCCGCAGGATCCACGAGGAACCCCTCGAGGTCCACGACGTACCCGCCGACGCTCTCGACGAGCAGTCCCGCGAGCAGCCCGATCCGACGGTACGCCGCCATCCAGCGCTCCCCCGTCGCCGCGTCGGGCAGCTCGGTCTCCTCCTCGTCGGGATCCGCGGGCAGGTGCACGATCGCGTAGTCCACGGCCCCGTCGATCCAGCCCAGCCGCGCGAGGGCCGTGGGGACGGAGCTGCGCCCCACGCGCAGGGCGATCTCCTCGCCCTCCCCCACCGGGATCGTGACGCTGTAGCCGGTCACGGAGGCGCCGTCCGGCACCTCGTCGAGCTCCGCCTCGGGCTCGAGCGGCGCGATGAGCTGCGCGAGGGACTCGGGCGCGAGCGCGTGCGGGCTCACCACGGTGAGGTCGCGGACGTGGAAGGGGTGCGGCTCGAGGCGCACCCCGCCGTCGGTGACGACCGCGCCGTGCAGGCGCCGCGCGAGGGACCACAGGAGGTCCAGCGCCTCGCGCTCCGCGCCGAAGGGCAGGCCCTCGGGGAAGGCGCGGCCGTAGCCGCGGAGGTCGTCGCCGCCCTCGGGGGCCGGGTCCTCGCGGTCCCGGTCGACCTCGAGGGTCCAGCGGCCCGCGCCGCGCGGTGAGGTGTCCGGGACGAGCAGCGCCCCGTCGCCGAGGTCGAGCGTTCCGTCCTCGCGGCGGGAGGCCGCGGGGCGCACGTTCGTGATCATCGTCAGCACGTCCTCCGGCGCGGTGTCCCGCGGGAGCTGCAGGCGGTGGGAGGTGCGAGCGGTCACTGCTCCTCCTGGAGGGGGATGCGGGTGCGGTGGAAGTTCAGGTGCGAGCGCGAGGCGGTGGGACCGCGCTGGCCGTGGTACCGGTTGTGGTTGCCCTCGCTGCCGTAGGGGCTGTCCGAGGCGGAGGACAGCCGGAAGAAGCACAGCTGCCCGATCTTCATGCCCGGCCACAGCGCCACGGGGAGCGTCGCCATGTTCGAGAGTTCGAGGGTGATGTGCCCCTGGAAGCCCGGGTCGATGAAGCCCGCGGTGGAGTGGGTCAGCAGGCCCAGGCGCCCGAGCGAGCTCTTCCCCTCGAGCCGCGCGGCGACGTCGTCCGGCAGGGTCACCTGCTCGTAGGTGGAGGCGAGCACGAACTCGCCGGGGTGGAGCATGTACGGCTCGTCGGGGTCCACGGCGACCTCGCGCGTGAGCTCCTCCTGCTCGACCGACGGGTCGATCATCGCGTACTTGTGGTTGTCGAAGAGCCGGAAGTAGCGGTCGATGCGCACGTCGACCGAGGCCGGCTGGATCATCTGCGCGTCGAAGGGGTCCAGGCGCACGCGCCCGCCCTCGATCTCGGTCCGGATGTCGTGGTCGCTCAGCAGCACGCGTGCCAGCCTAGCCCGCCCCGTCGTGGTCGTCAGCCGGCGTCCGATTCGCGCCGCGGCCTGGGCACGGGGTATGCTCTCGGAGGTCGTCGGCCGATGCCGGCGCATGCGGGTGTAGTTCAATGGTAGAACTTCAGCTTCCCAAGCTGACAGCGCGGGTTCGATTCCCGTCACCCGCTCTCGGACAGGAACCGCAGGCCATCGGCCTGCGGTTCCTGCGTACACGGGGGCGTGGGCCCCACGACCCCGGAGGCGTGATGCCCAAGATCATCGGCGGCTCGCTCGAGGAGCACCGCGAGCGCACCCGGGAGAAGATCTTCGCGGCCCTCGGCGAGCTCCTCGAGGCGCAGGACTTCGACGCGGTGACCTTCTCGGCGATCGCCGAGCGCGCCGGGGTGGGCCGCACCGCGATGTACAACCACTTCCCGGACAAGGACACGCTCCTGGTCGCCTACGCGATGCACGAGACGGCCGGGTACATCGAGCAGCTCCGCGCCTCGACCGCGGGCGCCCCCTCCCCCGTCGAGGCGGTGCGCCGCTACGTGCGCACCCAGCTCGAGCTGTCCCTCACCTTCCACATGCCGCAGTCCTCGACGATGCGCACCGCCCTCACGGCGGAGAACGCGGCGCGGATGCGGGAGCACGTGGTGCTCATCGAGGAGGTGCTGCGCACGATCGTCCGGGACGGCGTGGCCGACGGCTCCTTCTCCCCCGCGCTCGACGTCGACGCGACGGTGCGGATCGTCAACGGCCTCGTCGTGGGCCCGACGGCCCGGCGCTACTCCCCCGAGGCGCTCGAGGACTTCGTCCTGCGCGGTCTCGGCGCGGATCCCGCGGCCTGATCCCGCGGGCCGTCAGCGACGGTCCTCGTCGCTCTCCCAGCTCATCGAGTCGATGGTCTCGAGCTCCTCGTCGTCGCGGTCGTCCCGGCGGCCGAAGAGCGGCGCGGAGACCTCGCCCTCGCCGTCCTCGAGATCGACCTCGGGGGCGGTCGCGGCGACCACCCAGGTGACGACGACGATCGCGATCGCGACGACGGCCACGCCCCAGCGCAGGTAGTGGCTCGTGCCGCCGGTGATCATCGCGACCGGCGAGGAGACCACGAGGGCCCCCGCGAGCGCGCCGACCAGCAGCAGCGGGGCGGCGGTCGCGCCGAGCGTCGAGCGCAGGACGCCCGTGAGCACGGCGCCGCCGAGGGCGCCGGAGTGGCCCCAGGAGCCGGGGCCGCCGTAGCGGCCCGCGGCGATCGTGTCCGCGGCGCCCTCGAGCGTCGCGGCGGAGCCGATCGCCCAGACGCCGAGCCCGGCCGCGGTGAGCGCCGCGCCGACCGCATAGCCGGCCAGCGCGCTCGGCCCCAGCCCGTAGGCGGCGACGACGGGGGCGAGCAGGGCGACGGCGAGGGCCGGCACGGCGGCACGGCGCGAGCCGTCGCGCAGGTCGCCGACGCTCAGGCGGTCCTGGTCCTCGAGCAGCGCGGCGCGCGCGGCGACCACGGCGAGGGCGCCCGCCCGGCGCGCGGCGTCGGCGAGCGAGGCGAGGACCAGCAGCACGGCCATGACGCCGAGGGCGAGGCCGCCCAGCAGGGTCACGGACTGCGGGGTGACCGCGTGCAGCGCCCGCTCCTCCCACACCGAGGAGGCGCGGGCGGCGACCTGGACGGTCGTGACGACGGGGCCGACGGCCGCGAGGCCGCCGAGCACGGCGGCGAGCAGCAGCGCCAGGCGGGGACCGGTCGCGGAGGCGGTGGCCGCCTCGCGCCGCTCGCGGTCCGCACCGGGACGGTCCAGCAGGGTCGTCGCGAGGAACGAGGCCCCGAAGCCGCTGACGACGACGAGGGCGCCGAGGCCCGCATGGACCAGCAGGGCGAGGGCGAGCGCGGGGATCCCGGCGGAGAGCACGCTGATCACGGCCGCGACGAGGACCACGAGGCCCAGGGCGGAGGCGGCGACGAGGGCCGCGGAGCCGAGGCCCGCGACGGTGCCGAGGGCCCCGCCGGTGCGGCTCGTGCGGGCCGCGCGCAGCACGCTCCCGCCGTGGCGGTCCGCGAGGGTCCCGCCGAGCAGCACGACGCCGAGGGCCACGAGGGCGCCGAGCGCGAGGGCGCCCGCGACCACGGTCGCCGGGGAGATCGTGTACAGGGTGAGGACGTCGAGGAAGGCGCCGGCGTCCCGGGAGTCGTCGGTCGCGGAGATCCACTGCGACATGTCGGTGACCGCGGACTCGATCTGCGGCTCGAGCTCCGTGCGGGCCATCGGCTCGTTGCCCGCGATCGCGGTGTCGGTGAAGCTGCCCATGCCGACCTGGTCGAAGCGCAGGTTCTTGTACGCCGAGGGCAGCCAGAGCGCCGCGGCGACCACGGCGCCGACGCCGCCGGCGAGGGCGGGCGCGAGACCGCCCAGGCGCAGGCGCCCGGCGATCGGCCCCTCCCCGCGCACGACCGGCCAGAGGGCGGAGGCGAGGGCGACGAGCAGGGACGTGCCGAGCGCGAGCAGCACCACGAGCACCGCCTCGCCCGCGAGCACGGGCAGGCCGATCTGCAGGCCGAGGGCCGCGAGGGCGGCGGCGACGGCGACGAGGTCCGCGGCGAGGCCGCCGCCACGGCGGGCCATCCGCGCCGAGCGCAGCAGCGGGGCGCCGAGGTTGTCCTCGGCGTCGGCGGCGAGCTCGTGCTCGTCCGTGCCCACGAGCAGGGCGGCCGCGTCGCCCGCGGCATCCGCGGTGACGGCCGTCGCGCGCAGGGCGAGGGCGGAGACGGCGGCGCCCGCGGCGAGCGCCACGAGCGGGGCGGAGGCCGCCTGCTGGAGGAACCACAGGGACAGCGAGACCGGGAGCACAACGAGGGCGAGGGCTCCCGCGACGGTCAGCGCGCCGAGGCGCGGCAGCAGGGTCCCGCGGCGCTCCTCGTCCAGGCCGAGCGCCGCGATCTGCACGGCGGTGCCGCGCCACGCGGCGAGCGGACCCAGCAGCAGGCCCACGAGCATCAGGGCGGAGCGCAGGATCCGCTGGTCCGTGTCCCCCGGCAGGAGGAGCGCGAGCAGCACGAGCGGGAGGCCGATCCACAGGATCACGGAGCCGCCCGCGCTGAGCCCGCGCCCGAGGCGCAGGCCGAGCTCGGGGTCGATCTCCGCGCCGTCCTCGTCGCGCCGCAGCCGGGAGGGCACGACGGCCCCCGCGACGAGCGCGGCGATCGAGAGGACGCCGAGGATGAGGAGCGCGACGGCGAGGTCGTCGCCGAGCGGGAAGTCGGTGATGAGGTCCACGATCAGCTTCCGGGAGGGGTCAGGCGAGCAGCGAGAGGTCCAGGGTGGTGGGCGCGCCCTCGACGACGCGGATCGGCACCCCCCAGTCCTGCTGGTGCATGTGGCAGGCGGGGAACTCGACGGCCGGGTCCGCATCGCACGAGGCGGCGCGCGCGTTGATGTGCAGCACGCCCTCCGTGTACGCGGGGTCCAGCTCGATCGTCCGCTCGAGGTCGGTGCCGACCCCGCTGCCCGCGGTGATCATCGTCTGCGGGGTCGTCGAGACGGTGACCTGCGTCGACGGGCCGAGCGAGTTGTCGAGCTTGTGCCCCTCGGGCGGGGTGAACAGGACCCGCACGGTGAGCGGGCCGGGGCCCACCTCGGTCGCGGGGCGCTCGGAGCGCTGGGCGCCGTGGTCCAGGACGCGCTCGGCGGCCTTCGCGACGGGCACCCAGGTCACGCGGTGGGCACCGGACTCGACGACGACGAGCTGGCCGATCCCGTCCACGGGCGGGCCGACGATCGCGCCGGAGGGCTCGTCGAGATCGGTCGCGACGGTGACGACGGTCGCGGAGCCGTCCTCGGCGCCGTGCTCGTCGATCAGGCGGATCGCGCCGTTGTAGGTGTCCGCGACGGCGATCCGGCCGTCGGGCAGAGCGGTCACGCCGAGCGGGTGCTGCAGGCGGGCGTCCTCCGCCGCGCCGTCGACGTGGCCGAAGTCGAACAGCCCCTTGCCCACGAGCGTCGAGACCGTCATCGTCTGCGGGTCGATGACGCGCACGGCCGAGGACTCGGAGTCCGCGACGACGATGCGACCGTCGGCGAGCTCGTCGACGCCCGAGGGCTGCGCCCACCAGGAGCCGACGACGGGGCCGTCGACGAGGCCCTCCTGGGTGGTGCCCGCGAGCACCATGAGCGCCCCGGTGACGGGGTCGAAGGTCCACATCTGGTGGATGCCGGCCATGGTGATCACGGCCCGGTTCAGCGCATGGGACCAGGTGAGGTCCCATGGGGTGGAGAGGGAGAAGCTGCGGGGGTCGCCCTCGCCACGGGGCAGCGGCTCGCCCTGCATCCACTGCGCACCGGTGCCGGCGACGGTCGTGACCTCGGTGGCGGTGCGGGAGCGGAGCAGGCGGTCCTGCCCCACCTTCACCCCGCGCAGGAGGTGGTTGGCGGTGTCCGCGACGAGCAGGTCGTAGCCGACCTCCTCGGCGATCTCGTCCGGGAGGGCGATGACGCCGTTGGGCTCGGCGAGCTGCGCGGTCTCCGCGTCGCCGTCGGTGCGGCCGCGGCGGCCCTCGCCGATGACCTCGTCGACGGTCGCGCCGTCGACCTCGAAGACGACGAGCCGGTGCTGGCCGGCGTCGGAGACGACGAGCCGGCCGTCGGGCAGGGCGGCGAGCTTCGAGGGGAAGCGGAGGGTCTGCGGGACGCGCTCGGTGAGCACGGTGGGGGCGGGCCCGCGGCGCAGGGAGCCGTCGGCCTCGCCCTCGGCGACGAGCCGGCCGATCAGCTGGTCGAGGTTCGCGGCATGGCCCTCGCCGGAGAGGTTGCCGGCGATGCGGCCCTGCGTGTCGAGCACCATGAGGGTGGGCCAGGCGCGGGCGCCGTACTCGGTCCAGGTGAGCAGCTCGGGGTCGTCGAGCACGGGGTGGGTGACCTCGTAGCGCTCGATGTTCGCCTCGAGCGCGACCGGGTCCTTCTCGAACTCGAACTTCGGGGAGTGCACGCCGATGACGACGAGCTCCTCCGCCCACTTCTCCTCGAGCGGCCGCAGCTCGTCGAGGACGTGGAGACAGTTCACGCAGCAGAAGGTCCAGAAGTCGAGGAGCACGATCTTGCCGCGCAGGTCCTCCAGGCTGAGGTCCGCCCCGCCCGTGTTGAGCCAGCCGCGGCCCCGGAGGGCGGAGCCGTGCGCACGGGCGGTGAGGGGCCGGGAGGCGTCGTCGGGGGTCGTCATGGGGACCAGTGAACACCGCGAGCCTGGACGGTGGCCAACTCATCCACCGGGAACGGACACGACGCGCCCGGTGGCGGACGTGTGCGTCACATCCGTGTCATCTGCGGGCCGCCGGGCGCGACCTGGGTCACCAGGTGCGGATCCAGGCGGCGAGCTCCGGGTCCGCGAGGCTGCCGAGCACGAGGTCCGCCGGGGGCGCCGTCGCGCCGGCGACGGGCACCGCGATGAGGCGCAGCCCGGCGTCCCGGGCGGCGCGGGCCCCGGTGCCGGAGTCCTCGAGGGCGAGGGCGGCGCCGGGCTCGACGCCGAGGGCGCGCGCCGCGGAGGCGTACATGTCCGGCGCGGGCTTGGGGTTCTCGACGGTGTCGGAGGCCTCGAGCACCGTGAAGCGGTCCCGCAGGCCGCCCGCGGTGAGCTTGTGCTCGAGCGCCTCGAGCCACGAGTTCGACGCACAGCCGAGCGGCACCCGCGCCGCGGCCTCGCGCAGGGTGTCCTCGGCGCCGGGCATGAGGCGGATCCCGCCGGAGAGCTCGCGGTCGAACTCGCGGCGCAGCAGCGCGAGCACGGCGGGCTCCTCGCGTCCGGAGCGGGCGGCGAGGACCTCGGCGGCGACCTCGATCGTCGAGCCGTGGAGCACCTCGTCGTCCTCGGGGAGCAGCACGGCGCCGATCTGGGCGACGACGGCGTCCTGGGCGCTCTGCCAGACGGTCTCGGTGTCCAGGAGCAGGCCGTCGCAGTCGAAGACCACGGCCTGCGGGGTCCAGTCGCCGAAGGCCGCGCGGAAGCGGTCCGGGACGGGGCGGGGGGCGTCGGCGGTCATCGGCGGCGCTCCCATCCGGCGATCCAGTCCCTCAGCACGGGGTCCTCGAGGGAGTCGAGGGTGCGCGGGGCCTCCGGCGCCTGGCCGGGGACGGAGGGCACGGCGAGGAGGTGCAGGCCCGCGGAGGTCGCGGCGCGGGCGCCCACCTCCGAGTCCTCGAGGGCGAGGCAGTCGCCCGGCGCGGCGCCGAGGGCCGCGGCGGCGGTGAGGTAGAGGTCCGGGGCCGGCTTGCCGTGGGCGACGTCGTCGATGCTCACGGTCGCGTCGACCACGTCGAGCAGACCGATCGCGGCGAGCTTCGCGTCGAGCATGTCCCGCGGCGAGTTGGAGGCGACGGCGACGGGGACGGCCGCGGCGGCGGCGCGCACGATCTCGACGGCGCCGGGGAGCGGGGGCTCCTGCTCGGTCACGTCCTCACGGTGCGCGGCGAACAGCTCGTCGGCGACGACGAGCGGCTCCTTGCCGACGTGCTCGGCGATCGTGGTGACGACGACCTCCGCGGACTGCCCGGTGACCGCGCGGCGCGTGACGTCGTCGAAGGCGGCGCCGTGGGAGGCGAGGTACGCGTCCTGGAGCACGACCCAGCGCGACTCGGTGTCCACGAGCAGGCCGTCGCAGTCGAAGACGACGGCCGCGGGGGTCCAGGCGGGCGGCCAGCTCGCGAGGGGGGACGGGAGCGGCTGCGGGCGGGCGGAGGCGGGGGGTCGGCTCATGATGTCCCCAGCGTATCGACCGCGCGGGGCGGGTGCCGAGGCACCCGCCCCGCGCGGCCCAGGCGGTCGCTCCTCAGAGCCCGAGCGCCGCGAAGCCGCGGTCGAGGTCCGCGAGGATGTCGTCGATGTGCTCGATGCCCACGCTGAGGCGCACGAAGCCCGGCTCGACGCCCGCCGCGCGCTGCTCCTCGGGGCTCAGCTGCGAGTGCGTCGTCGA
The DNA here is from genome assembly GCF_024860185.1 of Brachybacterium sp. NBEC-018. Taxonomy (NCBI): domain Bacteria; kingdom Bacillati; phylum Actinomycetota; class Actinomycetes; order Micrococcales; family Dermabacteraceae; genus Brachybacterium; species Brachybacterium sp. NBEC-018. The sequence continues at coordinate 1,535,211 of NZ_CP100650.1, read as the reverse complement.
GGCGGGGTGGATGACGAGGCTCCGCACGTCGCCGACGTTCGCGACGTGCGAGTGCAGCTCGAGGGCGTCGACGAAGGCGGTGCCCGCCTCGAGGCCGCCCTCGAGGGTGAAGCCGAGCACCGAGCCCGCGCCGAGCGGGAGGTACTTCTGCGCGCGCTCGTAGTAGGGCGAGTCCGGGAGTCCCGCGTAGGCGACGGAGACGATGCCCTTCTTCGTGGTCAGGTGCTCGGCGACCTTCTGCGCGTTCTCCACGTGGCGCTGCACGCGCAGCGGGAGGGTCTCGAGGCCCTGGGCGATGAGGAAGGCGCTGTGCGGGGCGATCGCGGGGCCCAGGTCGCGCAGCAGGGCCACGCGGGCGCGGATCGCGTACGGCGGGAGCGCGGGGACCAGCGAGGTGTAGACGAGGCCGTGGTAGCTCGGGTCGGGCTCGTTGAGCAGCGGGAAGCGCTCGGGCTCGGCCGCGTAGTCGAAGGTGCCGCCGTCGACGATGACGCCGGCGATCGTGGTGCCGTGCCCGCCCAGGAACTTCGTGGCGGAGTGGACGACGACGTCGGCGCCGTGCTCGAGGGGGCGCAGCAGGTACGGGGTCGCGATGGTGCTGTCGACGATGAGCGGGACGCCCGCCTCGTGGGCGACGCCGGAGACGCCCTCGATGTCGAGCACGTCCTGGCGCGGGTTCGGGATCGTCTCGGCGAAGAAGGCCTTGGTGTTCGGCCGGACGGCGGCGCGCCAGGAGTCCAGGGAGTCGGGGTCCTCGACGAACACGGGCTCGATGCCGAGGCGGGAGAGGGTGTTCTTGAAGAGGTTGTAGGTGCCGCCGTACAGGCTCGGGGAGACGACGACGCTGTCCCCCGCCTGGGCGACCGTGAGGATCGAGAGCGTGATCGCGCTCTGCCCGGAGGCGACGAGCAGCGCGGCCGCGCCGCCCTCGAGGGCGGCGATGCGGTTCTCGACCGCCTCCTGGGTGGGGTTGGTGATGCGGGTGTAGATGGGGCCCAGCTCGGCGAGCGCGAAGCGGTCCGCGGCGGTCTTCGCGCTGTCGAAGACGAAGCTCGTGGTCTGGTAGATCGGCAGCGCGCGGGCGCCGGTCGTGGGATCGGGCTCCTGCCCCGCGTGGATCGCGAGGGTCTCGAAGCGCGGGCTGGGCGCGGCGGTGTCGGTCATCGTTCCTCCAGGGGAGCTGGGCGGCGGGGTGCCGGATGCGGCACAGCCTCACCCGCGCCCGTGCTCAGCGGCCAGGAACGTGAACGGTCATGACGGGGAGCCGGCGCCGATCTCGAGCGTGCGTCCCCGCCAGCGCCGCCGCAGCCAGCGGTCGTGGGAGGCGATGACGACGGTGCTCTCCCAGTCCTGCACGGCCCGCTCGAGTCGGGTCGCGAGGTCGAGGGAGAGGTGGTTGGTCGGCTCGTCGAGCAGGAGCAGCCCGGGCGGGTCGGCGAGCAGGGCGGCGAGGGCGGCGCGCCGCTGCTGGCCCCGGGAGAGGAGTCCCAGGGGCCGGTCGAGGTCGCGGGGGTGGACGAGCCCCATGAGCTCGGGGGCGGCCTCGCCGGGCAGGCCGCCGAGCAGGGCGCGCACGGTCCTGTCCTCGTCGACCTCCTCGTCCTGGGCGAGCAGGGCCCGCCGGGAGGTCGCCCGGACGGTGCCGGAGGTGGGCTCGAGGGTCCCCGCGAGGAGGGCGAGCAGGGTCGACTTCCCGCTGCCGTTGGGGCCGGTGATGAGCAGCTTCTCCCCCGCGCTGAGGCTCACCGAGGTGGGGGCGAGCCGCCCCTCGACGGCGGCGTCGGCCGCGGCGAGCAGCACGCCGCCGTCGGCGCGGCTCGCCCCGGGCACCCCGGTGAAGTGCAGCTCGGCCGGGGGCTTGCGCACCTGGGTGCGCTCGAGCTCCTGGAAGCGGCGCTCGGCGTCGCGCACGCGCCGGGAGACGACGGTCGCGTTGCGATCCGAGTAGAACTTCTTCGAGATGCGGGACTCGGTGCGGGGACCGCGGCCCTCGTGGCCCACCTGGTGGGAGTCCTGGAGCTGGGTGCGCAGGCGCTTCAGCTCCTCCTGCTCGTCGCGGAAGCGGAGCTCCCAGCGCTCGCGGGCGTCGAGTCGGGCATGGAGGTAGTCGGTGAAGGTGCCGGTGTAGGCGGTGAGCCCGCCGGGCTCCTCCTCGAGAGGCCGGGGCGCGGGGTCGAGGTCGAGCTGGCCGCGGGTCGCGGCGTCGAGGAAGGCGCGGTCATGGCTCGCGATGAGCACGGGCCCGGGATGCTCCCCGAGCAGTGTCGCGAGGTAGTCCGCGGCCTCGTCGTCGAGGTGGTTGGTGGGCTCGTCGAGCAGGAGCGTCGTGGGGCGCGTGATGAGCAGGTGGGCGAGGGCGAGGCGACCGCGCTGTCCTCCGGAGACGCGGGCGATCAGCCGGTCCCCCGGCAGTCCCGCGAGGCCGAGGCCGGCGAGGACCTCCGCGGCGCGGACCTCCGCGTTCCAGACGTCCGCGAGGGTCGCGCGGGCGAGCAGCTCGTCGTAGCGCGCCGCGGCCGCGTCGGCGCCTGCGTCACCCGCGGGCCCGCCCTCGCCGACCTCGGCGAGCGCCTCCCCGGCGGCGGTGAGCTCCCGCTCGAGCCGGCGGGCGTGGCGCAGGGCGTCCTGGACGGCGCCGTCCACGGTGGTGCGCTCGGGGTCCAGGGGCAGCTCCTGGTGGAGCATGCCGACGGGGCCGGGGGCGTTGACCGTGCCGACGTCGGGGTGCAGCTCACCGGCGAGGATCCGCAGCAGGGTCGACTTGCCGGAGCCGTTCTCGCCGAGCAGGCCGGTGGGGACGCCTGCGGGCACGGTGAGATTCACGTCGGTGAGGACGCGGCGGTCGCCGAAGGCGTGGGAGATGCCCTCCGCGCGCAGGTGCAGGGCGGCGAGGGAGGAGGCGTTCTGGGACATGGATCAGCTCCGGTGGGTGCGGGAAGCGGGCACGGACGGGGGCGGGTCACAGACGCATGGGGACGACGGTACGACCCCTCGCCCCCGGTGCGCCAGGTCTTTTCCGCTTCTTCTCCGCGGGACCGCCGCGCGCCCGCACCGGCGCCGGCTAGACCGATCGGTCACCGAGCAGGGCGGCGACGGCGGCGTCGAGCATGGTCCTCGAGGCGCCGAGGGTGCTCACGGTGCGCTCGGCCTCGGGCAGGGACTCGCGCGGGCCCGTGTGGACGACGATCGCGTCCGGACGCGCCCCGAGCAGGGCGCGCAGGCGCTCCGTCTCCCCCGGGTCCCGCATCCCGCGCCCGGTGAGCGCGAGGAGCTGCGGCGCGGCCTCGAGATCCGCCGCGTAGAGCGGGGACTCCGCCTGCAGGTGGCGCGCCCGCAGCGCCTCCACGAGCGCGGCCGCGCCGGCCTGGTCGCAGAGGTCGACGACGGCGACGGGGCGCAGGTCGAGGGCGGCGCGACGCGCCCGCACGGCCCGGAGGGCGAGGGCGGAGGAGCGCGCCGCGAGGACCGCGGCGGCCGCCGCGGGATCCGGGGTGGGCAGCCAGCGGCGCCGGGCGCGCAGCGCGGCGAGCCGCTCCGCGGCGGCCCCGGTGCGCTGGGCGAGGAGCTCCGGGGGCAGCTCCCCGGTGCGCTCGGCCTCGCGGAGCGCCGCGGCGGCGGGGGCCAGGGCCGACGGGTCGCCGACGTGCAGCACGTGCGCCCCGGCGCGGGCGGCGGCGAGGACCGCCGCGGGCAGGTCGAGGCCGTCGCGGGCGGCGGCGACGCCGAGGTCACCGGCTACGAGCAGGCCGTGGAAGGGGGCGTGGGCGGACTCCTCGAGCAGCCGAAGGGGCCAGGGAGCGAGGGCGGCGGTCCCCTCCCCAAGGGCGGGGGCGCCGACGGGGGCGGCGAGGACGGCGTCGAGCCACGGGGCGATCGCCCACGGGAGCAGGTGGTCGCGCCACTGGGCACCGGTGAGGGGCACCCACTCCCCCGGCCGGTCCCCGGCCGCGTCGGCCCACGGGATCCCGCCGAGCCCCGGCAGGGCGAGCCCGCAGGCGGCGATCCCGGCGTCCCGCACGCCGGCGGCGAGCGCGCGGCCGTGCCGGGCGACGAGGTCCCCGTCCCGGCCCACCGCGGCGGTGCCGACGAGCGGGTCGGGCCCGCCCGCCACGTGCAGCACGGGGCCGAGGAGCACGTCGATGCCGAGTCCCGCGAGCAGGTCGCCGAGCGCATCGCCGAGGGCGCGGGTCGCGTCCACGTCGTCGACGGTGCCCAGCGCTGCGGCCGAGGGGAGGAGCGCTGCGGCCGAGGGGAGGAGCGCCGCCCCCGCCGCGAGACCCTCCCCCGTCGGGTCCCCCGCCGTCGGGTCCTCCTGCGCGCGCACGGCGAGCAGCGCCCCGGGCAGGGCCTCCCGGGCCGCGGCGGCGAGCTCCGCCCAGGGGCCCGGGTCCACGGCCGGCAGCTCGAGCACGGCCGGGTGCACGGGACCGGCGGCGATCCGCTCCAGGGCGCCGAGCGGATCGCCGGCGGGGAGGCGGGCCGCGAGCGGGAGCGGGCTCGTCCCCGGAGCGGGTTCCCCGGCCACGGGATCCCCTGCTGACCGTGCGATCATGTGCCCACCTCCTCGGGACGTGCGTCCCGCTCAGGATAGGACTGCGCAGGGAGAGCCCATGGACCCCGTCACCCCCTCCTCCGGCCCCTCGCCGAGCGCCCCGCTCGTGCTCGCGGGATTCATCGGGACGACCCGCAGCCGGGTGGTGCTCGCCCCGGTCGCCGCGGGCACGTCGCCCGTCCTCGACCTCGACGGCCCGGGGGCGACGCCCGGGGCCCGCCCCGAGCAGAAGCTCGACCTCCTCGGCGCGACCGCCCATCGCGCGATCGATGCGCTGCGGGAGGAGCGGGGCGCTCCCCCGCACCTGGTCGCCGTGTCCCTCGGCGTGCACGGCCTCGCCCACACGGAGCTCGAGGAGGCGCAGTCCCTCGGCGAGAGCCTCTTCTCCCCGCTCGCCCGCCCGGCGGTCCCCGCCTCCCGGATCGTCGTGGGGCGCGGGCTGCTGACGTCCTTCCTCGCGGGCGGCGTGGGCGACTCGGGTCTGCTCGTGCGGGCCGGCACGGGCGCCGTCGCGGTGCGCATCGAGGACCGCCGGGTCGTCGCGCGGCGGGACGGCATGGGCCCGCTGCTGGGGGACGTGGGCTCCGCGGTGTGGATCGGACGGCGCACCCTGCAGGTCGTCGCCGCGGACATCGACGGCCGCGGCCGTCGGACGCTGCTCACGGAGCGTCTGGGCGACATGCTCGACCTCGACCTCCGCGACGGGCTGCTCCCGCCCTCGCCCACCGGGGACGTGCGCGACGACCTCGCCCGGGCGATCGCCCGCATCGCCCCTCCCGGCAACCTCGCCGAGCTGGGCCGCTTCGCGCCGCTGCCGGGCACGGTCCCCGAGGACCCCACGGCGCGGGACATCCTCGACTCGGTGGTGCGGCACGTGACGGAGACGGTGCGGCAGCTCGATCCCGCGCTCGACCTGCCGGTGGTGCTCGCCGGCTCGGTGCTCGCGACCCCCGGGCCCATCCACGACGAGCTCGTGACGGGGTTCGAGGCCGCCGGCCGCGAGCACCGTGAGGCGATCGACGGCCTCCCGGGTGCGCTCCAGCTGGCCCGGGAGGCGGCCACCGCGGGCGTCTAGGATGGGCCCGCCCGCTCCTCGATCCGAAAGGCTCTCCATGCCCGAGCAGCACGACCTGCACGATCCGGTCCCCACGCGCGCGAAGGTGCTCGTCATCGGTGCCGGTCCGGCGGGACTGGCCGCCGCGGCCGCGCTCAAGGCGCTCGAGGTCCCCTTCGACCTCGTGGACCGCGCGAAGGACGTGGGCGGCATCTGGAACCTGCAGCGCGAGGACTCCCCGGTGTGGCCCGCGCTCGAGATGGTCTCGTCCCGTGAGAGCACGCAGTACGAGGACATGCTGCAGCCGGTGTCCTTCCCCGAGTTCCTCACGCCCGGCCAGATGGCGAAGTACCTGCGGGCCTACGCCGCGCGCCACGAGCTCACCGCGCACTTCCGCCCCGGTGTCGAGGTGCGCTCGGCGCGCCCCTTCGAGGACGGCGTGTGGCAGGTGGAGCTCTCCACCGGCGAGATCCACGTCTACGGCGCCGTGGTCTCCGCGCACGGCATCGCCGAGCGCCCCCACCGCCCCGCGTGGGCGTCGGAGGTGGGACACGGCACCCGGGTCATCCACTCCTCGCAGTGGAACGGGGCGGACGGCCTCGAGGGGCAGCGCGTGCTCGTCGTGGGATCGGGGCAGTCCGCGGCCGACATCGCGGTGGACGCCGCCCGCCGCGCCCTCGAGGTGCAGTGGTCGGTCCGCACGGGCCACTGGGTGGTGCCGCGCCGCATCGCCGGGACCCCCGGCGACGTGCTCGCCGCGCGCGAGCCGGCCGTGCTGGGCCGCCTGAACGGGAGGATCGCCGAGGCGGTCGTCTCCCGCGCCGCGGGCGACCCGGCCTCCGTCGGCCTGCCCGCCCCGACCGCCCCGCTGCTCGAGGACTCCGTGATCGTCTCCGACGACGTCCTGGACCGCGTGCGCGAGGGCCGCATCACCCCGGTGGGCGCCGTGACCGGCGTCGAGGACGGGCGTCCCGTGGTCGCAGGGCTCGGCCCGGTCGCCGCGGATCTCATCATCCTCGCGACCGGCTACGAGACCGGCGCCGGCCACCTCCCCGAGGGTGTCGTCCCCCGCACGTCGAGCGGCGACCTGGACCTCTTCCTCGGCGCGTTCCCGCGCGGCCGCGACGATCTCGTGGTGCTCGGCCAGCAGCGGGTCACCGGCGGTGTGCTGCCGGTGCTCGTGGAGCAGGCCGACGTCGCCGCCTACCTCCTGCGCGCCCGCCTCGACGGCGCGGCAGGGTCGACGGGGACGGGGATCGAGCAGTTCCGCCGTCTGCGCGCGGGCTCGGACTCCGCGGTCCCGACGGCCCCGGCCCCGGGCACGGGCGGCGAGGGCCTGCGCGGCCGGATCGGCTCGCTCCTGGGCGGCGGCGCCCGTCGGCCCGCCGCGGTCGAGGGCACCGGCGAGCGGCTCGTGCCGTTCACCGACCGCGAGCAGCTCCTCGCGCGCCTGCGGACGGTGCGCTCGCTGCTCTTCTGATCCGCGAGCGGCGCAGCAGCAGCGTCACGACGGCGGCGATCGCGGTGAGCAGGGCCACGGCCAGCACCGCGGCGCCGCCGCGTCGCTGATCGGCGAGGGCATCGGCCCACCAGGTGCGCCCGGTCGCGCCGAACCAGCTCGCCGCGAGCAGCACGTCCGTGCCCAGCAGCGCGGCGCCGCCGGCCGCGGCGAGCGCGAGCGGCACGGCGGCCAGCAGGAGCGGCCGCGCCGAGGCCCGCACGGCGAGCACCGGCAGCGCCCCCGCGAGCAGCGACATCAGCTGCAGGGCGAGGTGCGCGGGATGCGAGTCCAGGGCGAGGCGCAGCACGGGCGAGTCCGCATAGGCGGCGCCCACCAGCAGCAGGGGAACGGCGGCGGGCAGCAGGAGCAGCAGCTGAGACCGCCCCGCGAGGGCGCGCCACCGCTCGGGCACCGTGAGGGCGCTGCCGATCAGCACCCCGGCGAGTGCGGCGAGCAGGACGTGCTGCAGCAGGTGCGCGGAGGAGGCGACGGTCGCGTAGACCTCGAAGGGGCCCTGTGTGAGCACGAGCAGCGCCCCGAGCCCCAGCAGCAGGCGCGCCGTCGCGCGGCGCGGGCGGGCCGGGGCGGCGGCGCGCCACCACACGAGCAGCACGACTGCGCAGAGCGCCAGGTGGAAGGGCGCGGGACGCCACTGGCCGAGCAGCGCGGGGAGCTCCGGCGCGGGCGGCAGCACGTAGCCCGTGAGCAGGCCCGCGGGGCCCGAGGGCGGGGTGGACTGCTCGGCGGGCGGCGGGGAGGAGCTCATCGCCGCGGCGAGGGAGACGGCGAGCGCCATGAGCACGAGCTCGAGGAGCGCGAGGCGGCGGTAGGCGGCGACGGAGCCCCGCGCCCAGACGCTCCCTGCGGCCGCGAGCTCACGGCGCTGCAGGGCGCCGAGCACGCCGAGGGCGATCAGCAGGGCCGCCTTCGCGAGGCCGATCTGCACGTAGGCGCTCGTGAGCAGGTCGCCCGGGCCGTTCATCCGCACTGCGAGCGCCCACACGCCGCTCAGGGCCAGGGCGATCCAGCACACGAGCGCGAGGTGCGAGTAGCCGCGCACCACACGGGCGTCGTCCCGGGAGCGCTCGGGGAGCAGCTGGAGGGTGCCGAGGCCGCCGAGCCAGACGCCCACGGCGAGCAGGTGCACGAGCATCGTGGAGGTCGCGACCTCGTGGCTCGAGTCCCCCGCCGCGTGCCCGGTCATGGCGGCGCTGAAGGCGAGCAGCCCCGCGAGCACGGCGACCGTGCGGGCGAGGCCCACCGAGGAGCCGGTCGCGGCGGCCGTGGTCGCGATCGCCGCGAGGACCACCGCCGTGACCAGCCAGACCCCGAGGTCGGTGGAGACGAAGACGAGCAGGTCCGAGCCGAAGCGCTCGCTGCCCACGGCCTGCCCGGTCGCGACCGCGTAGGAGAACAGGAGGGAGACGCCGCGGGCGAGGGTCGTGACGCCGCCGGCGATCGCGACGAGGGCCATGGCGCGCACGCGGTCCTCGTCCTCGCGCAGCAGCCAGCCGGCGACGACGGCGCCGCCCAGCAGCACCGCGGCGGCGAGATCGGCGATCAGGGAGGCGACGGGGCCGCCGTGCCGGGCGACGGCGCCCGCGTCGAGCAGGGCGAGGGCGCCGCCGCCCGCGGCGTCGGCCGCGAGGACGGAGACGACGGCGACGAGCACGAGGACGCCGCCGGCGGCGAGGAGCGCGCCGGGATGGGGACGGGTGGTCACGAGCCGATCACCAGTCCCAGCCACAGGAAGGCCATGGAGACGCCGACGGAGAGCATGAGGTAGCCGAGCGCGATCGAGGCGGTGCCGCGGCGCACGAGGTCCACGACGTCCATCGCGGCGGTCGAGAGCACCGAGAGGCCGCCGCAGAGCCCGGTCCCGAGCAGCAGGAACACGTAGCCGGCGCCGCCGGTCGCTGCGCCCAGGCGGGTGACGACGATGCCCAGCAGGAAGCTCGAGACGACGTTCGCCGTCCAGGTCATCCAGGGGCGCACGACGGCGAGGTCGACATCGGGCAGGCGGCGCGCGAGGAGCCGCGGCCCGTGCTCGGCGAGGGCCCAGCGGCCGACGGTGCCGATGCCGGCGCCGATCATGACGAGGAGGAGGCCTCCGAGGCCCAGCAGCGCGGTGATCATCGGTCCTCCCCCTCCCCGGGCGACACCGGCGACCCCGGCGACCCCGGCGACCCCGGCGACTCGGGCGACTCCGCGGAGCGCACCCGGGCGCCGGGGCCCGGCAGCGCGGCGGGCGTGCGGGAGCCGTCGTGGAGGGCCGGGTCCGCGACGGGGCGGGCGATCCGGCGTGCGACCAGCAGGCCCAGCACCACCGCACCCAGGCTCAGGGAGACGGTGAGCATCCCGTAGGCGAGGGCCAGGATCGGGAAGTCCGCGCCGAGCATCGCCGAGCCCTCGACGACCACGGCGGACATCGTCGTGAAGCCGCCGCACAGCCCCGTGCCCAGCAGCGGCATCGTCCAGGCCGGGGCGCGGCGCACCTCGAGCACGCCGGTGAGCGCGCCGAGCGCGAGGCAGCCGATGACATTCGCCCAGAGGGTCGCCCACGGGATCTCGACGAGGGTGGGCGTCGTGACGGTCGGCGCGATGACCGCGATCAGGTACCGCAGGCCCCCGCCCACGGCGCCGCCCACGCCGACGAGCAGGGCGGTGCGCCGCGCGCCGAGCCCGCCGGGCTGCACGGGGCCGGAGCCGAGCACCCGCGAGGCCTCGACCTCGTCGAGCTGCAGGGCGGCCATCTCGACCGTGTGCATCCGCGGGTCGTCGCGGCGCGCGGAGCTGTCGCGGGCTGGAGGGGTCGAGGTCACCGGATCAGGGTACCGATGCTCGTCCCGACCGGACCCAGGCCGGCCCCAGGCCGGCCCCAGGACCGGCCGCCGGTCACCCCCAGACCAGGCCCATGCTCGGGTTCTCGAGCACCGCGGAGACGTCCCGCAGGAGCTCCGCGCCGAGGGCGCCGTCGATGAGGCGGTGGTCGAAGCTCGCGGCGAGCTGCACGACGCGGCGGGGGACGATCTGGCCGTCCACCACCCACGGCTTCTCCTTGATCGCGCCGACGCCGAGGATCACGGACTCGCCCGGGTTGAGGATCGGGGTGCCCGAGTCGATGCCGAACACGCCGAAGTTCGTGATGGTGATCGTGCCCTGGCGGGTCGCGGAGAGCGGGGTGCGGCCGGCGCGGGCGGTGCGGGCGAGGTCGTCGATCGCGTCGGCGAGCTCGCGCAGCGTCATGAGGTGCGCGTCCTTGATGTTGGGCACGATGAGCCCGCGCGGGGTGGCCGCGGCGATGCCGAGGTTCACGAAGTGCTTGTAGACGATCTCGCCGGCGACCTCGTCCCAGGAGGCGTTCACCTCGGGGTTGCGGCGGATCGCGACGAGCAGCGCCTTGGCGACCACGACGAGCGGGGAGACCTTGACGTCCTTCCACTCGCGGGAGGCCTTCAGCTGCTGGACGATGTCCCAGGTCGCGGTGATGTCGACCTCGTTGAACACGGTGACGTGGGGGGCGGTGAAGGCGGAGGCCACCATCGCCTCGGCGGTGCGCTTGCGCACGGAGCGGATCGGGGCGCGGGTGGTGCGCTCGTCGCTCGTGACGCCGGCGAAGGGCTGGTCGCGGACGGACTTCATGGCGCCGCCGAGTCCCTCGGGGACCTGCGGGGACTCCTCGGGGAAGAAGTCGGCGTCGCTCTCGCCGGAGGTCGTGCCGGAGATCGCGCGCTGCTGGGCGCCGAGCACGTCCTCGCGGGTGACGGTGCCGCCGGGGCCCGTCGCGATCACGGAGGACAGGGCGATGCCGAGGTCGCGGGCGAGCTTGCGCACGGGCGGCTTCGCGAGGGCGCGCTCGGCCGGGTACTGCTCGTCCCCCGCCTGCTCCGCCTGGGCCGCGGGGCGGCGGCGCCGGCGCTGCGGCGCCTCCTTCGCGCCGTAGCCCACGAGGTTCTTCGGCTCGGCGTCGGCAGGGTCCGGCGCCGCGGCCGCGGGCTCCTCGGGCGAGGGCACCTCGGTGGCGACGTCGCCGTCGGCGGGTCCGTCGGGGGCGTCCGACAGGGGCCCGCCCGCGGTGTCGACCTCGATGAGCGGGGCGCCCACGGCGACCTCGTCCCCCACGGCGACGAGCACGCGGGTGACGGTGCCGGCGACGTGGCTGGGCAGCTCGACGGCGCTCTTGGCGGTCTCGACCTCGATCACCGGGTCGTTGATGGCGATCGTGTCGCCGGGCTTCACCTTGATGTCGAGGATCTCCGCCTCGGTGAGGCCCTCACCGGGATCGGTGAGGTCGATCGTGACGAGCGACGGGGTGGGCTGGGAGCTCATGGCGATGATCCTTTCAGTGCTGCAGGACGCGGTCCACCGCATCGAGCACCCGGTCGAGGTCGGGGAGGTAGGCGTGCTCGGTGCGCGCGGGCGGGTACGGCGTGGAGTAGCCGCCCACCCGCGTCACGGGCGCCTCGAGGTGGTAGAAGCACTCCTCGGCGACGCGGGCGGCGATCTCCCCGCCGAGGCCGCCGGTCACGGGCGCCTCGTGGACGATGACGAGGCGGCCGGTGCGGCGCACCGAGTCGGTGACGGTGGGCAGGTCCAGGGGCGCGAGGGAGCGCAGGTCGATCACCTCGAGCGAGGTGCCGTCCTCCTCCGCGGCGGCGGCGGACTCGAGGGCGAGCGGCACGCTCGGCCCCCAGGCGAGCAGCGTCGCGTCGGTCCCCTCGCGCAGCACGCGGGCCTGCCACGGGGACAGCTCGGGGCGGTGGTCGGGGTCGACGTCGCCCTTGATCCAGTAGCGCTTCTTGGGCTCGAGCATGATGACCGGGTCCTCGGACTCGATGGCCTGGCGGGTCATCCAGTAGGCGTCCTGCGCGGAGGCGGGGGCGAGGATCCGCAGGCCCGCGGTGTGCGCGAAGAGCGCCTCGGGGCTCTCGGAGTGGTGCTCGACCGCGCCGATGCCGCCGCCGTGCGGGATGCGGATGACCATCGGCAGGGTGACGCGGCCGCCGGTGCGGTAGTGCATCTTCGCGACCTGCGTGGTGATCTGGTTGAAGGCGGGGTAGACGAAGCCGTCGAACTGGATCTCGACGACGGGCCGGTATCCGCGCATCGCGAGGCCGACGGCGGTGCCGACGATCCCCGCCTCGCCCAGCGGCGTGTCGACGACGCGCAGGGCGCCGAACTCGTCGAAGAGGCCGTCGGTCACGCGGAACACGCCGCCGAGGCGGCCGATGTCCTCGCCCATGAGCATGACGTGGTCGTCGGCGCGCATGGCGTCGCGGAGGCCGGCAGTGATGGCCTTGGCGATGGGCAGCGTCGTGGCGTGCCCGGAGCGGGTCTCGGTCATCGCGCGGTCTCCTCGTCCTCGAACTGGGCGGCGTACTCGAGGTACTGCGCGCGCTCGGCGTCCACGACAGGGTGGGGCTCGGCGTAGACGTGGTCGAAGATCATCACCGGGTCCGGGTCCTCCATGCCGTGGATGTGGTGGTGCAGCTGCATCGCGAGGTCGTGGCCCTCCTCGTCGCAGCGCTTCACGTAGTCCTCGTCGATCTCGCCGAGCTGCTCGAGGTGGCGGCGCAGGCGCAGGATCGGGTCCTTCTCCGCCCACTCCTGCTCCTCGGCGCCGGGACGGTAGCGGGAGGCGTCGTCGCTCGTGGTGTGCGCGGCCATGCGGTAGGTGACGGCCTCGATGAAGCGGGGCCCCTCCCCCGCGCGGGCGGCGTCGAGGGCGCTGCGCACGGCGCCCATGACGGCGAGCACGTCGTTGCCGTCCACGCGCACCGAGGGGATGCCCCAGCCGCGGGAGCGCTGGGCGAGCGGCACGCGGGACTGGACGGTGGTGGGGACGGAGATCGCCCACTGGTTGTTCTGCGTGTAGAAGACGGTGGGCGCCTGGAAGGAGGCGGCGAAGGTGAAGGACTCCGCGACCTCGCCCTCGCTCGAGGCGCCGTCGCCGAACAGGGCGAGCACGGCGGTGTCGGTGTCCCGGTCGCCGGTGCCGACGAGGCCGTCGCGCTGCAGGCCCATCGCATAGCCGACGGCGTGCGGGGCCTGGGAGCCGAGCACGATCATGTACGGGTGGGTGCGCAGCTCGGCCGGGTCCCAGCCGCCGTGGCTGATGCCGCGGAAGAGCTCGAGCAGGCGCCAGGGCTCGATGCCGCGGGCCCAGGCGACGCCGTGCTCGCGATAGGTGGGCACGAGGTAGTCGTGGGCGCGGGAGGCGTGGCCGGCGCCGATCTGCGCGGCCTCCTGCCCCAGGGCGCTCGCCCACAGGCCCAGCTGGCCCTGCCGCTGGAGGCTCGTCGCCTCGAGGTCCGCGGCGCGGATCATCACCATGTCGCGGTAGTAGCCGCGCAGGCGCTCGGGGGTCTGGAGGTCGTCGTCACCGCCCCCGCCCGCGCTGCCGTCGAGGACGGCGTCGAACTCGTCGTGCGGGGTCCGTGTGCCGTCCGGTGCGAGGAGCTGGATCATCGGCTCCTGGTCGGCCACGGCAGGGATCGTCGTCTGGAACACGCTCACGGCGGAGAGACTAACCTACGCTTCCGTAGGTTCCAAGCGGCCACGACTCCCGACACACCCCGAGGGGCGTCAGCCCTGCTCGGTGCTCACGAGGATCCGCCGGGCACGGCCGCGGTCATCGCGCTCGGTCCGCAGCACCAGGCGCAGGCCCTCCTCGTCGGCGACCACGTCCACGTCGCCATCGAGGCGGTGCTCCCGGCGGGCGCTCCAGGCCGGGACCATCGCGGCGAGACCGTCGAGCGCCCAGGCGGCGTCGTCGAGCGCCAGGGCCTCGGGGCCGAGCGAGGCGGCGACGTCGGCCAGGCGGATCGGCGGCAGCTCGAGATCCAGGTCCCGCAGCGCCACGACCGCCCGGGAGACGCCGTCGGTCGGGAAGGTGTAGTAGACCGTCTCCGGGCCCAGGACCTCGACCGCGACGCGGCCGACGGCATGGGCGAGGGAGGAGATGACGTCGTCGCGGTCCTCGTCCGGTGAGATCTCGTAGGGGACCTCCTCCTCCACGAGGGAGGGGAGGTCGCGCTCACGACCGTGGTCCCGCAGGCGATGGGCGAGCTCGTCGGTGCCGACGACGTCCGCCAGCAGCGGGGACCAGCCCCAACGGAGGCGCTGCGGGTCCGCGGGGACGGAGGCGATGACGTCGGCCCGGCCGGAGACCTCACCTCCCTGGCCGCCCTGGCCGCGGAAGGTGAGGCGCTTGCCGGCGAGGTCGAGGCTGTAGCGGTAGCGGCCGAGCCGTGCGAGGAGCGCCGCGTCGAGCGCCTCCTGCCGGTTGCTGGAGTAGAGGAGCGCGTGCTGGGCGATGCTGCGGAGGTCCGGTTCCATGCGCGCCCATGCTACCGACGGCGGGGAGGAGGTCCCCCTCCTCCCCGCCGTCGACGGGATCGGGCCCGTCAGCCCTGGGGCCGCTGCTCCGCGACCGCCGCCTCGAGCGCGGCCTTGTCGAGCGCCTCCTGCTCGGCGTCGAGGTCGACGACGGGCAGCGGGCAGTCGCCGAGGTCCTGGATCTCCAGGCGAGCGCCGCCCGCGCGCATCGACTGGTGGGCGATCACGCCGGGGAGCGTGTAGCGCGCAGCCTGCCAGGCGTTGACGACGGGCTGGTGGCCGCCGGAGACGGCGCGCGCGAAGTCGTCCACGAGGAAGTGGTGGGCGCCCTCGTGGCCGTTGGGCATGCCCTGGAACTCGGCGGGCAGGCGGGACTGGTGGTGCGCGGGCGAGGCGCCGGCGACGAAGGCATCGCGCAGGGTCGGTGAGACGTCGGCCAGGCGCGGGTCGTCCAGGCTCATGGTGCTGCCGGTCGCGACGAGCCCGGTGACCTCGAGGACGGTCTCCTTGTCGTGCCAGTAGGTGACGTCGACGGTCTCCTCGAAGCTCGCCTCCTCGCCGAAGAAGCGGAAGCGGGACTCGCG
Source organism: Brachybacterium sp. NBEC-018 (assembly GCF_024860185.1). Taxonomy (NCBI): domain Bacteria; kingdom Bacillati; phylum Actinomycetota; class Actinomycetes; order Micrococcales; family Dermabacteraceae; genus Brachybacterium; species Brachybacterium sp. NBEC-018. Next base: position 1,520,182 of record NZ_CP100650.1, on the reverse strand, counting down.
CTTGTGGCTCGGGTAGCCCACGCGCCGCAGCTCGTTGGTGCGGAAGGCGCCGCCGTTGTCCATCTCGAACAGGGCGAAGGCGTTGGAGACGTCGTTGTCGAACTGGGAGACGGTCTTGTCGAAGACGCCGTCACCGCGGGTGTCCGGCCGGCCGATGCAGGAGACGGACACCGCGTGGCGCTCGCCGAGCACGCCGAGGATCCCGCCGATCGAGTGGGTCGGGTAGAGCATGGGCGGGTAGGAGGCGGTCGACCTCCAGCCCTCGCCGCCGGAGTACTTGTAGGCGTCGTAGAAGCCGAGGTCCATGTCGTGGACGTAGTCGCCCTCGGCGTAGAAGACCTCGCCGAACGCGCCGGAGCGGTGGATCCGGCGGGCGAGCACGACGGCGGCGTTGTACTGGCTGGTCTCGCCCATCATGTAGACGAGCCCGGTCTCCTGGACGAGGCGGGTGATCTCGCGGATCTCCTCCTCCTCGATCGCCATCGGCACGGCCGAGTAGACATGCTTGCCGGCCTCGAGGGCGGCGATCGCGATGCGCCCGTGGGTCCAGCGCTGCGTGAAGATCGCGACGGCGTCGACGTCGGACGCGAGGAGCTCCTCGACGGAGCCGAAGCGACCGGCGAAGCTCACGGCGTGCTCGGGGCGCTGCTCGAGCGCGTCGATGCGCTCGGGGACGTCGTCCACGGCGTAGACCGCGGAGATGTCGGGATGGGCCGAGAAGAGCTCCGCGAAGTGGGACCCGAACTGCCCGATCCCGATGATGCCCAGCGTGAACGACATACTTCCTCCTTGAAATAAAGTGTCGGGAGGAACGCTACGGCACGCGCGGGGACGGAGGCAAGGGGTCTCCCGTCCCGATGTCGCCCAGCGCCGGCCAGCGGGAGTCCGCCCACGCCGTCCACGTCGCATGGCCGACGGGCGGCGCCGGGAACGGGGTGCCCGCGATCTCGTCCGCCGTGGGCGGCGTGAACAGGGCGAGGTACCGGTCGTGGTCCTCGTCGGTCATCGCGAAGGTCGTGTGCGGGGCGGCGCGGAAGCGCTCGTCGGCCCGGCGTCGCCGCTCGGGCTCGGGGACGGAGAAGGACGCCAGGCCGAACCCCGCCCCTGCGGCCGCCGCGATCGCCCGCAGCGACCACCGCTCCTCGGCGGACCAGCAGCCGAAGTCGAGCACCACCGAGGCGCCGCCGCGCAGGACCTGCACCGCGGTCCAGATCATGCGGCCCTCGAGCACGTCCCGGCTGCCGTCGACGTCCGACGCCCCGAACAGCGGGTTCATCCACTCGTCCGGGGAGAGCCGCAGGATCCGGTGACGCTCCGCGAACTCCCGCGCCCAGGTCGTCTTCCCGGTCCCCGGGAGCCCCACCGTGAGGTGCAGCGTCGGCCCCACGCCCGCGCTCACAGCCGGCGCCAGCGGCCGCTGCGCCAGACCTCGCGCCACGGCGGCACCTGGAGGCCGCGCGCGGCCATCCGCCGGCGCAGCCGCCAGCGGGAGATCAGCATGCCCGCGACCCCGAGCGCGAGCAGCGGCAGCTGGACGGCGAAGGCGAGACGGAAGGCCTCGAGGTCGTAGTCTCCCGCGGGGCGTTGGAGGTCCAGCAGCACGCCGATGAGCAGCGTGGCCACGAGCCCGCCGATGAAGCCGCCCATGATCACGACGCCCGTCGCCGTGCCGAGGCGGTGCTGGGCGAGGTCCGTGCGCGGGAAGTCGAAGCCCACCGAGGAGGCGGGGCCGCCCACGGAGAACCCGGCGACCATGATCAGCAGCAACCACAGCGGCGCCGGCCCCGGCCAGAGCACGAGCGCGGTGAGCGGCAGCACGATCGAGAGCACGATGAGCAGCACGAGGGTGGAGCGGCGCAGCGGATGGCGCTGGGTGAGCGCGCCGACGAGCGGACCGCCCACGATCGAGACCACCACGAGCACCGTCATCACGCCCGAGGCCGCCGCACGGCTGAGCCCCTCCCCGGCCGTCAGGTACGGGTAGCCCCACATCATCGCGAAGACGATCCCGGGGAAGCCGGCGGTGAAGTGGGAGAAGAAGCCCAGCTGCGTCGAGGGATGGCGCACGATCCGCGCGACCTGCAGCGGCACCCGGCGCAGGTCCTGGCGCGCACGCGGCCGCGGGACGCCGGGCGGCGCGGCCCGGACCAGCAGCACGACGAGCAGCGCGGCGACGGCGCTCATCCCGGCGGCGCCCGTGAAGGCCGTGGTCCATCCAGCCGCGCCGAGCAGGGCGACGAAGGGCACCGCGGAGGCGATCTGGCCGACCTGGCCGAGGATCCCGGTGAGCTGTGTGAGCACAGGGACGCGGGAGGCGGGGAACCAGGCGGGCACGAGCCGGATCGCGCTCGAGAAGGTCAGCGCGTCCCCGGCGCCCACGACCACGCGGGCGAGGATCGCGGTGCCGACGACGTCCGCATGCGCGAGCAGCAGCTGCCCGCTCCCCATGAGCAGCGCCCCGGCGACGAGCGTGACGCGGGAGCCGTAGCGGTCCAGGAGCAGGCCGGCGGGGATCTGGGCGAGCGCGTAGACGAGGAGCTGGAGGACGACGAAGGTGGAGACGATCGTCGCGGAGGTGCCGAAGCGCTCGGTGGCCTCGAGGCCGGAGACGCCCATCGTGGTGCGCTGCAGGACCGCGATCGCATAGGCGAGGATCGCGACGATCCAGACGAGATGCGCCCGCGGCCCCCCGAGCTGTGCGGGCATCCGCTCCCGGGCACTTGTCGCGGCACCCCGCACCATGCAGTCCTCCCCTGCCGGCGCCGTCCCCGCGCAGGGCCTGCGCGGCGCGCGCCGATCCGCCTCGTCCGACGCTCCCAGGGTAGCGGTGCAGCCGCTCGCAGCTCATCGGTGACCACCTCCGCGTCGCCGTCCGCCATCCCGCCGCTCCCGCCCGACCCGCCCTCCGCACCCCAGCGCCCAGCCTTTTCTCCCCACGACACCTCCATCCACATTCACAACACGAGCCTTGACATCTCAGATGCACACTGACCTCGCCCTATGTCGCCATCGTCCCGCAGGATCCCGTCCACAGATCCGTCGTACACCCTTTCGAAACGGGCCGACCCATGGGAGAATGGAGGCATGCCGACGACGCCCCGCTCCCCCGCCGCCCAGGAGGGCCCCACGCCCTTCCGGGCCACGGCCGCGAGCCTGCGCGACGGCGACCTGGCGGGACTCGGCCACCTGCTCGGGGACGTGGCGCACTGCCTCGCCGATCTCGCCGCGGAGCCGGGTGATCTCTTCGCCCCGGAGGCGCCCGCCACCCCAGCGGAGGCGGGCTCCCGCACCCTCGTCCACCTGCTCGCCGTCCAGCAGGACCTGCGCGCCGCGCTCCACGTGCTCGAGGCGCGCACGGCCGTGGCCCTCGAGGCGCAGACGCGTCGGGAGGTCGAGGCCCGCGCCCGGGACGAGGCCGCGCACGAGCAGGCCGCACTCCCGTCACCCACCGCGCTCGACGACCGCGCCGCCGCGATCGCGCGCCGCGACCTCTCGCTGATCACCCGCCGCTCCCCCGCGCACGCCGGGCGCGCCCTCGCCGTGGCCCACCGGCTCGTCGAGGAGATGCCGCAGGTCCGCACCGCGCTCGCCCGCCACCTCCTCTCCCCCGAGGTCGCCACCGCGCTCGCGACCGCGACCGCGACGGTCACCCCCGCGCAGCGCCGCGAGGTGGACGCCGTCCTCGGCGAGCGCCTGCCCTACCTCGACGGTGCCGGGCTGCGGGACTGGACGGACGAGGCCCACGGGATCATCGCGGGCCTCGACCCGGAGGGCGCGACCCTGCGCCACCGCCGGGCCCGTCGAACCCGATCCGTCACGCTCACCCCGGGGGCGGACGGCATGGCCCGGTTCTCCGCCCTGCTGCCCGCGGTCGACGCGCACCTCGTGCACAAGCGCCTCTCCCTCGAGGCGGAGCGTCGTCGCGCCGACGGCGCCTCGGACGGCCACGTGGCGATCATGGCCGACTCCCTCGTGGACACCGTGCTGGGACGCGAGGGCGCGATGGAGCAGGTCGAGCTCGACGTCGGCGTCATCATCACCGACCGCGCCCTGCTGCTGCCGGACTCCGGTGACCCCGCCCGCATCGCCGGCTACGGGGCCGTCCCGCCCGAGGCGATCCGCGAGCAGCTGCGCACCTGCCTCACGCCGCCCGCACCGTCCTCCGTCGACCACACCGTCGCTGATCCCTTCGGGGCCGACGGTCCCGCGGTGCGCGCGGTGCTGCGACGTCTGTACACGCATCCCACGAGCGGCGAGCTCGTCGCGGTGGAGTCCCAGGGTCGGGCCTTCCCGGCGGCGCTCGGTCGCTTCCTCACCTGGCGGGACACCTCCTGCCGCGGCCCGTTCTGCAACGCCGCCGCCCGCCAGCACGACCACGTGCACCCCCATGCACGGGGCGGGCCCACGAGCGCGAGCAACGGTCAGGAGCTCTGCGCCCACTGCAACGGCGAGGAGCAGCAGCTCGCGCGGGTCGAGACGATCGGTGCGGCGGCGGAGCATGCCGATCCGCCGGGCGGCACCGCACAGCAGCGCCCGTCCGAGGAGCGACGACCATCCGTGGAGCACAGGCCACCTGCGCACCGCGTGGCATGGACCGGGCACAGCGGCGTCACGCGCGTCACCGGGCCGCGCCCGCTGGTCCGCCCCCTGCCATCGGAACGCGCGCCGTCCCTCTCGGCGTCGCACGGCGCCTCGGCCCAGGAGAGGCTTCGGGCACACCTCCGTCGCCGCCGGCCGCCTGCGCCGGCACATCCGCTCGGGGTCGCCCTCGAGCGGCTCCTCGCCGGCCACCGGCCTCCCCGGGGGTGACGCTCCCGGGGAGAGAGGCTCAACGCCGGCCGGCGCGCTCCCGCCAGGCGGCGGCCGCAGAGATGAGCAGATCGCTCGCCTCCGCCTCGGCGATGGAGGCGCGCACACCGTCCGTGCCGTAGCTGCGCAGCACGACCCCCCGCTCCTCGGCGAAGGCGGCGAAGGCCGCGGAGTCCTCACCGAGAGGGAAGTAGACGAAGTTGCCCTGCGAGGCCGGGAGCTCCCAGCCCTGCGCGGCGAGGGCCGACTGCACCCGTTCGCGCTCGGAGCGGATCCACGCCGCCTGCTCGTCGAGCCGCTCCCGCACGGCGGGCTCCAGGGTCGCGAGGGCCGCGGCCTGCGCCGGCAGGCTCGCCCCGAAGGGCACCGTCACCTGGGACAGCGCACGCGCCAGGCGCGGGTGCGCGATCGCGTACCCGATCCGCAGGCCCGCGAGGCCCTGCATCTTCGAGAAGGTCCGCAGCACCACGACGTTCCCGTGGCGCCGGAACAGCGCGGCGGTGTCCAGCACCGTCCGCGGGTCGTGGAACTCGCGGTAGGCCTCGTCGATCGCGACGACGACGTCCACGGGCACCGACCCCAGGAACTCCTCGATCGCCTCCGTGGTGAGCGAGACGCCGGTGGGGTTGTTCGGGGTGCACAGCAGCACGAGCCGGGTGCGCTCGGTGATCGCCGCGGCCATCGCCGGGAGATCGTGCTCGAGAGCGTCGGTGAGCGGCACGGGGACGGAGGTCCCGCCGTGCGAGCCCACGAGGATCGGGTACGCCTCGAAGGAGCGCCAGGCGAAGACCACCTCGTCGCCGTCGCCCACGAGCGCCCGCACGAGGTCGCCGCTCACGGCGACCGCCCCTGTGGAGAGCACCACCTGGGCGGGGTCCACGCCGTGCTCCGCGCCGAGCGCCTCGCGCAGCTGCAGCGCGGCGGCGTCCGGGTACCGGTTCGTGCCCGACATCGCCGCGATCGCCGCGTCCCGCACCTCCGGCAGCGGCGGGAACGGCGACTCGTTCGAGGAGATCTTGAAGCGACGGCGCCCGTCGTCGGCCGGAGGCCTGCCGGCCACGTAGGCGGGGAGCTGCTCGAGGGCGGGCCGCACGCGGATAGACTCGACGGGCTGGGCAGGCTGGGGCTGGGCAGACTGGGGCTGGGCGGGCTCGGCGGGCATGCCGTCAGGGTATGCCGTCCCGACCCTGCCGACCGCCGCGTCCGTGGGGCGCGAGGAGCGGAGAGTGTCGCTCAGCCCAGCAGCCGCAGGATCTCCTCGACCACGAGCTCGGGCTGGTCGACGGGGACGAGGTGACCCGAGCGCTCCGCGGCGACGAACCGCCCCGCACCGCCGCCCGGTCCCGCGCCATCACCAGGTCCCGAGCTCAGGGCGGCGCGCTCGCGGTGCGCCGCGGTGAGCTCGTCCCGCAGCCGCCGGCCGAGCCCCTCGGGGCGTCTGCCCGAGATGACCGTGAGCGGCACCCCGCAGAGGTCCGGCGGGTCGAGCCGCAGATGCCGCAGGCCGCGCGTGATGTGGCGGGCCTCCTCACGCACGGTGCGCGCCGCCGCGGCGGTCGCGACGGAGGCGGCGGCCTGCTCGCGATGGGCCTCGGGCAGTCCGCGGGTCGCGGAACGCTGGAGGCGACGCAGCAGGTGCGCCCGGTCCAGCAGCACCATCGCGTGGCCCTGCACGCGGTTCATCACCTCGACCGTGGGGGTGAAGTACAGGTCGGCGAGCTCGTCCGCCGGGTCCACGAGCACCGCGCCGGCGACCGCGCGCCCCTGGGCGGCGAGGTCTGCGGCGAGCGTGCGCACCACGGGTCCGCCCCAGCTGTGGCCCACGAGCACGAGCCGACGGTGCGGCACCGCCGCGACGACCGTCCCGAGCTCCGCGGCAAGGGCGCCCAGGTCCCGGGGGCCGCCCGCCGGGTCGCTGGCCCCGTAGCCGGCACGGTCGTGGGCGAGCACCTGCAGGGGGCCGACGGGCCCGGCGAGGTCGACGGGGCCGACGGGGCCCTCACGATTCGCGAGGCCGTCGAGCACCGCACCCCAGCTCGCCGCCCCCGCCCCGAGCCCTGGCTCGAGCAGCACGAGGTCCGCCTCCGGGTCCCCCACCGCCGTCCCGTCCGTCGAGCCGACGGACCCCAGCAGGTGCACACGACGACCGTCGACGATCAGAGGGTGGGGGTGAGCGCTCATGCGCCGATCCTCGCAGCGCGATCCAGCGCCCGGCACGGGGATATCCCCCGTGCGCCCGCACGGGCCGACGGCGATGATGGGGGCATGCGATTCCTCGGCCACATCATCGTCACGTCCCTCGCCCTGTGGGTCACCGCCCTGATCCTGCCCGGCATGCACCTCGGCGACGACTCCGCCTCGATCCTCACCCAGGTGCTCACGATCGCGGCGATCGCCCTCATCCTCGCGATCCTCAACACGATCGTGAAGCCGATCCTGTCCCTCCTCGCCCTGCCGATCACGTGCCTGACGCTGGGTCTCTTCCAGCTCGTCATCAACACGCTGATCCTGCTGCTGACCAGCTGGGTCTCCGGACTGTTCGGTCTCACGCTGGCCTTCGACACCTTCTGGTGGGCGCTGCTCGCGGGGGTCATCATCGGCATCCTCTCCGCGATCGTGGAGGCCATCACGGGGATCGGCGACCGCGAGGACGCCTGACCCCGGGGACGCGCCGCGTCCTCCGACGCGGCGCGTCCCACCCCTTCCCCCGTCCCTGCCCGGCCCGACCCCCGGGCAGGGGCCGACGGCGGCCCGCATCTCTGGGAGAATCACCCCCATGGCTCACTCCTTCGCGGACATCACTCCCCCGATCGCCCTCACCCCGCTCGACGGGCGCTACCGCTCGCAGGTGGCCCCGCTCGTGGACCACCTCTCCGAGGCGGCCCTGAACCGTGCGCGGCTCGTCGTCGAGACCGAGTGGGTCATCCACCTCCTGGACCGCGAGGCGATCCCGGGCCTGCGCACCCTCACCGAGGACGAGCGCACCCTGCTGCGCTCCATCCCCGAGGAGTTCGGCGCCGAGGGCATCGCCGAGCACGCCGAGATCGAGCGCGAGACCGTGCACGACGTCAAGGCCGTCGAGTACTACATCAAGCGCCGCCTCGCCGGCACGAGCCTCGAGCCGCTCGCCGAGATCGTGCACATCTACTGCACGAGCGAGGACGTCAACAACCTCTCCTACGCGCTCATGGTGCGCGGGGCCGTGCACGACGTGTGGCTGCCCGCCTACGAGGCCGTCATCGGCGACCTCGCCCAGCTCGCCCGGGACACCGCGGAGGTCCCGATGCTCTCCCGCACCCACGGCCAGCCGGCGACCCCGACGACGCTCGGCAAGGAGCTCGCGGTGTTCGTGCACCGCCTGAGCCGCCAGGCGCGGCGGATCCCCGCCAATCAGATCCTCGGCAAGATCAACGGCGCGACCGGCACCTACGCCGCGCACGCGATCTCGGTGCCGGGCACGGACTGGGAGGAGGTCTCGCGCAGCTTCGTCGAGCACCTCGGCCTCACCTGGAACCCGCTGACCACCCAGATCGAGTCCCACGACTGGCAGGCGGAGATCTACGCGGACGTCGCCCGCGCCGGCCGCATCCTCCACAACCTCGCGACGGACGTCTGGACCTACATCTCGCAGGGCTACTTCCGCCAGCGCCTCTCCGCGCAGGGCGGCACGGGCTCCTCGACGATGCCCCACAAGGTCAACCCGATCCGCTTCGAGAACGCCGAGGCGAATCTCGAGATCTCCGGCGCCCTGCTGGACTCGCTGTCGCAGACCCTCGTCACCTCGCGCCTCCAGCGCGACCTCACCGACTCGACCACGCAGCGCAACATCGGCACGGCGCTGGGGCACTCGCTGCTCGCGATCGCGAACCTCCGCAAGGGCCTCGCCGGGCTCGACGTGGACCCGGACGCGATGGCGGCGGACCTCGAGGGCAACTGGGAGGTGCTCGGCGAGGCCGTCCAGTCCGTCATGCGCACCCTCGGCGTGCAGGGCACCACAGGCATGGACAACCCCTACGAGCGGCTCAAGGAGCTCACCCGCGGCCACCGCGTCACCGGCGAGGGCATGCGCGAGTTCATCGAGGGCCTGGGACTGCCCGACGCCGAGCGCGACCGCCTGCTGGCCCTCTCCCCCGCGACCTACACCGGGTACGCGGCGCGGCTCGTCGGCCACCTCGGCGAGGACCCCGTCGGGGGCGGCACCGGGGGGTCGACCGCGTCATGACCGCTCCGGAGGCGGCCGCCCACGGCGACCACGGCACGCACGGGGATCCCGGGTACCAGGACTCCAAGGCCGCCTACCTGCGACGGCTGAGGCTCATCGAGGGGCAGGTGCGCGGGATCGGCCGGATGGTCGAGGAGGACACCTACTGCATCGACGTCCTCACCCAGGTCTCCGCGGCGACGAAGGCGCTGCAGTCGGTGGCGCTCGGTCTCGTGGACGACCACATCCACCACTGCGTGCACGATGCCGCGGAGTCCGGGGACTCCGCGGAGCTGGACCGCAAGATGGAGGAGATCATGGCCGCCGTGAAGCGGCTCATGAAGTGACGCGGTCCCGCGCGCTCAGCGCGGCCGGACGCTGAGCTCGTCGATGCTCGCCTCGGCCGGCAGGTCCAGCGCGAGGCGCACGGTCGCGGCGACCGTCGCGGGGGCCACGTAGTCGCTCTCGCGGTACTCGCCCTGCTCGAAGTCCCGCAGCTGGCGCTGCATGTCCGTCGCGACCCGTCCCGGGTGCACGGAGGTGACCCGCACACCGTGGCCGCGCTCCTCGTCGCGCAGGGCGTCGGTGAGGGCGCGCAGCGCGAACTTCGAGGCCGCATAGGCGCCGCCCCCGCCCTTGGCGGTGTAGCCGCTGCCGGAGTTGATCGTGACGACGGTGCCGCGGATTTCCCGCAGCGCGGGCAGCAGGAGCCGCGTCAGCTCCGCGACGGCGGTGACGTTCACGGTGAGCGACCGGGTCCAGTCCGCCGTGGAGAGGTCCTCGACCCGGCCGCTGACGAGCACGCCCGCGGAGTGCACGAGGCCGTCGAGTCCGCCGGGGAGGGCGAGGGCGCCGACGGCGGCCGCCGTCGCGGCGGGATCCGTGAGGTCGGCGACGAAGGTCTCCGCGGCGGGGAGCTCCGCGGCGAGCGCGGTGAGCGCCGCCTCGTCACGGCCGCCGAGCACGAGGTGGTGGTCCGGGGCGAGGGCGAGCGCGATCTCGCGACCGATCCCCCGGTTCGCACCGGTGACGAGGACGCGCGGGAGGGCAGTGCTGTCGTTCATGCCCCGAGTCTGCCACCGGTGCCGCCGCTGATCCTGCCGCTGCGCGGTGGGAGCATGTGCCCCATGGAACCCGTCTCCCCCACCCGGGGACTGCTGCGCGCCGAGCTGCTCATCGTGCTCGGGCTGTCGCTGGGCCGCAGCGCCGTCTACTCGCTCATCGCGCTCGTCCAGGCCCTCGCCTCGGGACCGCTCGCCGGGCAGTCGACCTCCCTGAACACCTCGCAGGCGCGCGACCCGTGGCTCGACCTGCTCTACCAGCTGCTCTCGATCGGCTTCACGCTCGTGCCGGCGGCGCTCGCGGTGCTGCTGCTCGCGCTCACCGCGGGGAGCCTCGCCCAGGCGATCGGCGACCTGGGGCTGGACCTGCGCCGGCCGGGCCGCGACCTGTGGCAGGGCGTCGCGATCACGGCGGCGATCGGCGTGCCCGGCCTCGCCTTCTACCTCGTGGGACGGGCCCTCGGGATCACGGTCGAGGTGATCCCCGCGGCCCTCGACGCGCACTGGTGGACGATCCCGGTGCTCCTCCTGCAGGCCCTGAAGAACGGGATCATCGAGGAGGTGGTCGTGGTCGGCTATCTCGTGCAGCGGCTCGAGCGCCTGGGCTGGTCGGGCCGGCGCATCGTCGTGGTCTCCGCGGTGATCCGCGGGGCGTACCACACCTATCAGGGCCTCGGCCCGGGCGTCGCGAACCTCGTCATGGGGCTCGTGTTCGCGCAGTGGTTCCGCCGCACCCGGCGCACCGCGCCGCTGATCGTCGCGCACACGCTCATCGACGCCTTCGCCTTCGTGGGCTACGGCCTCGTCAAGGACGTGCTCCCGCTGTAGCCCGGCTCCGCGGCCGGCCGACGGCGGGGCTCAGAGCACGTACGGCTCCCCCTCGCCCTCGGAGACCATCGGCAGGCCCGACTCGAACCAGAGGTCCATGCCGCCCACGACGTTGATCGCGTCGTACCCGTTGCCGTTGAGCCACTGGGTCACCTGGGCGCTGCGGCCGCCGGAGCGGCACACGATGTACAGGTCGCCCTCCTCGGGCAGCTCGTCGAGCTTCTCGAGCAGCCCGCTCGCGGCGAGGTGCGTCGCCGTGGGGGCGTGCCCGGCGTCCCACTCGTTCTGCTCGCGCACGTCGATCAGGTGGGCGCCCTCGGGCACCTCGGCGGGGGTGACGACCTGGTTCTGCATCTCCATGGCGTCCAGCGTAGTGGGGCGGGGCGCGCGATGGGGAGGCGGGGATCCCCGCCTCCCCGCCTCCCGATCAGACCCGCACGCCGCGGCGGACGAGCGGCGCCGAGACCGCGACCGCGCCGAGCACGAGCACGTACGCCCCGATCACGGTCGCCAAGTACTGCACGAGCGCCGCGGGGTCCGGCGTCGAGGCGCCGACGGTCGCGACGACGACCAGCAGGGCCGTCCCCGCCGCGAGCACGGAGCTCAGCAGCACGGGAAGGAGCGCCTGCAGCATGCGCGCCCGCTGCAGCTGACCCACCTGCGCGCCGGCCACGTGCTGGGCCCGCAGCACGGGCATCTCGTCGATCACCTGCGCGGTGCGGGTGATCCCCGTGGAGATCGCGGCGAGCACCGCGGCGATCGCGAGGGTGAGCAGGCCGCCCGTGCTCATCGCGGTCATGAGGATCGCGTCCTCCGGCGTCGAGGCCTCGCCGAGGCTCGAGAGCACCGTGAGCAGACCGGCGACGACCAGGGCGATCGTGATCCCGGAGACGGTGCGCCAGGCGCCGCGGGGATCCGCGGCGAGCCGGCGCGCGGCGACGAGCAGCCCGGCGGTCGGGGCCGTGGCCGCGAGGGCCCGGGCGAGCAGCCACACCACGAGCGGGCCGACCACGTTGACCCCGGCGACGACGCCGCCCACCAGCACGATCATGATGATCAGCATCCCGGCCAGTCCCGCGACCGCGGTGACCAGCTGGGCCAGCTGGGTCACGGCGACCAGCAGCACGATCAGCACCGCCCACACCGCGAGGCGCAGCAGGCTCATACGCACCGTGCGGGACTCCCGCGCCACCCCGAGCGGGCTCAGCACGACCCCGGCGAGCGCGACCGCCGCGGAGCCCAGGGCGACCAGCAGGATGCCGAGCACCACGAGCGGGTAGGCCCACACGGGCAGCAGCAGCTCCCCCACGGTGAACGGGGCGATCCCGAAGTCGAGCGCGGTGAGCGCGGGGGTCACCGCGAGGTGCGCGAGCACGCCGAGCACGGAGCCCAGCAGCGCCTGCGCGGCGACGTCGAGCAGCGCGATCCCGCCCACCTGGGCGGAGGTCCCGCCCACCAGGCGCATCGCGGCGAGGTCCCGTTCGCGGCGGGCGAGGGACAGCCGTGCGGCGGCACCGCCGAAGCCGACGGCGCTCGGCACCAGCAGCACGCTCGCCGTGAGCGCGCAGAAGGCGAGCATGCCCATGATCGAGTCCTCCCCCGTCGTCGACCCAGTCGATGGGTCCATCGCCCCCGCGGGCATGCGGCCCACGAAGGCGAGCAGCCCGCCGAGGACGGTCGCGGTGATCGCCGTGGAGGCGGCGAAGGCGAGGACGGGCAGCACGTCCGCGAGGGCGCTGCGTCGGCGCAGCAGCAGCGGCGCGGCGGCGAGGACGCTCATCGCCCCTCCCCCGCACGCTGGAACTCCTGGACGATGACGCCGTCGCGCATGGCGACCGTGCGCCGGCAGACGGCCGCGACCTGGGGGTCGTGGGTCACCATGACGAGGCTCGCCCCGGAGTCGCGGCAGGCGCCCACGAGCACCTCCAGCACGGAATGGCCCGTGGCCTGGTCCAGGGCGCCGGTGGGCTCGTCGGCGAAGACGACCTGCGGACGGCCCGCGAGGGCGCGGGCGATCGCGACGCGCTGCGCCTGGCCGCCGGAGAGCTGGCCGGGGCGGCGATCGTGCATGCCCGCGAGACCGAGGCGGTCCAGCCAGCCGCGGGCGTCGGCCGTCGCGGTGCGGCGCGGCGTGCCCGCGAGCATCCGCGGCAGGATCACGTTCTCGAGCGCGGTCAGCTCGGGCAGCAGACGCCCCTCCTGGAAGACGAAGCCGAAGGCGCTGCGCCGCAGCCGCGTGCGGGCCGCGTCGGGCAGGGAGGAGAGGTCGGTGCCGTCGTGGTGCACGGTGCCCGCCGAGGGGCGGAGGATCCCGGCGAGCACGTGCAGGAGCGTCGTCTTGCCGCAGCCCGAGGGGCCCATGATCGCGAGGGAGTCCGCCCGGGCGATGTCGAGGTCCACCCCGGCGAGCGCGCGGGTCGTGGGGCCCTTCTGACCGGCGTCCCCGAAGTCGCGGACGAGGGAGCGGGCGGAGAGCACGGCCGGACCGGCGTGGGGGCCGACGGCGGGGCCGGGCTCGGACGGGGAGCGGTAGGTGGAGGGGATCGCTGTGGTCATGGCACGAGCATCCGTCGCGGCCCCCGGGACGCGCGTCGGCCCCGGGATCGATCTCCCGGGGCCGACGTCAGACCGTGGTGTGAGGCGGGGCTCCTCCCAGGGGGAGTCCCGCCGCCGCTCACCCGAAGCGACCGGAGATGTAGTCCTCGGTCTGCTTGTTCTCCGGGTTCGTGAACATCTTCTCGGTGTCGTCGAACTCGATGAGGTGGCCCGGCTTGCCGGTGCCGGCGATGTTGAAGAAGCCCGTGCGATCGGAGACGCGCGAGGCCTGCTGCATGTTGTGGGTCACGATGACGATCGTGTAGTTGTCCTTGAGCTCATGGATGAGGTCCTCGATCGCGAGGGTCGAGATCGGGTCCAGGGCCGAGCACGGCTCGTCCATGAGCACCACCTCGGGGCGCACCGCGATGGTGCGGGCGATGCACAGGCGCTGCTGCTGACCGCCGGAGAGGCCCATGCCGGGCTTGTCGAGACGGTCCTTGACCTCGTTCCAGAGGTTCGCGCCCTGGAGCGAGGACTCCACGAGCTCGTCGGCGTCGCGCTTGCTGATGCGGCGGTTGTTGAGCTTCACGCCGGCGAGCACGTTGTCGCGGATCGACATCGTGGGGAACGGGTTCGCCTTCTGGAAGACCATGCCGACGCGGCGGCGCACGTTCACCGGGTCCACGCCCTGGGCGTAGATGTTCTCGCCGTTGATCTCGACGGTGCCCTTCGCGTAGGCGCCCGGGATCACCTCGTGCATCCGGTTCAGGGTGCGCAGGAAGGTCGACTTGCCGCAGCCGGAGGGGCCGATGAGCGCGGTCACCGAGCGCGGCTGGATCGTCACGTTGACGTCCTCCACGGCGAGGAAGTCGCCGTAGTAGATGTTGAGGTCCTCGACGGTGATGGGCTGGGGGGCTGCCATCTCGTGTGTCCTTTCGCGGTCCCGCCGCCTCAGCGGCTGAGCTTCGGGGAGAAGTAGTGGCTGATGAGGCGGGCGATGAGGTTGAGCACCATGACGATCACGATGAGCGTGAGCGCGGCGGCCCAGGCCCGGTCGATGTTCGTCGTGACCGAGCACGAGTACACGTCGCCGTTGACCACATTGGTGACGGTGTCGGTGCGGCACTGGGCGCTGCCCGCACGGTACTGCTGGTTGATGAAGGTCGGCAGGGTGGCCATGCGCCCGTCGAACATGCTCCAGTTGATGCCGGTGACCATGCCGACCGTGAGCAGCAGCGGCGCGGTCTCACCGATCACGCGCGCGATGGCCAGGGTGATGCCGGTCGTCAGGCCCGCGATCGAGGTGCGCAGCACGACCCGCACCACGGTGAGCCACTTCGGCACGCCCAGCGCGTAGGCCGCCTCGCGCAGGTCCAGCGGCACCAGGCGCAGCATCTCCTCGCTCGAGCGGACCACCGTCGGGATCATGAGCAGGGACAGGGCGACGGAGCCCATGATGCCCATGCGCACGCTCTGGTCCGGCATGAAGGCGAGGAACAGCGCGAGGCCGAACAGGCCGGCGACGATCGACGGGATACCGGTCATGATGTCGACGAGGAAGGTGACGCCCTTGGCGAGCGTGCGCTTCCAGCCGGTCGAGGAGTACTCCACGAGGAAGATCGCCGTGAACAGGCCGATCGGGATCGAGATGACCGAGGCCCAGAAGGTGATGAGCAGGGTGCCGATCGCGGCGTGGAGCACGCCGCCGGCGTCGGCCCCGCCGATGACCCCGGACATGTCCGAGGTCCAGAAGGCGAAGGGGTGCGGCGCGGCCTTCACGACCCGCGAACCGCCCTCGACGAGGACCTTCCACAGCAGCGAGAGCAGCGGGAACAGCGCGATCGCGAAGGCGCCGATGACGAGCAGCATGACCACGCGGTCCGCGGCCCAGCGCCGGCCCTCGCGGACCCGCGAGTAGACGTAGGTGACGACCAGGTGCAGGACGTAGCCCAGCAGGATCACGCCCACGATCGACAGGTTCCCGAACGTGGCGAGGATCAGGGCGGCGAGCACGAGGGAGGCGGCGCCCGTCAGCAGCAGGTGCCAGAGGGGCAGGCGGCGCTCGGCGGCCCGCGCCCCGGAGAGGGTGCTCGCAGTGGTGGTGGCGGTGCTCATGGGCTCAGCCCTTCACGGTCGTGCGGGAGACGATCCACCGGGCGATCGCGTTGATGATGAACGTGAGCACGAACAGCACCAGGCCGGTGTAGATCAGGTAGGACATGTCCGCCCCGGAGGACTCCGCCTGCTTGGAGGCGATGTTCGCGGCGATCGTGTTGTGCATGCCGACCTCGAGGATGTGCCACGAGAAGGTGGCGCCCGGCGCGAGGATCATGAGCACGGCCATCGTCTCGCCGAGGGCGCGGCCGAGGCCCAGCATCGACGCGGCGACGACGCCCGAGCGGCCGAAGGGCAGCACCACGGTCCTCACGACCTCGAAGCGGGTCGCACCGAGCGCGAGCGCCGCCTCCTCCTGGAGCCGCGGCACCTGGAGGAACACCTCGCGGGACATGGCAGTGATGATCGGCAGGATCATCACCGCGAGCACGACGGCGGCGGAGGCCAGGTTCCGCATGGGGGCGGTCGGATCGCCCGCGAACAGCGGGATGATCGCCTCGCCGGAGGGGACCAGCGGCACCCATGAGGGCCACACGAGCGTCTGGTTGAGGAAGACGTACAGCGGCTCGAGGCGGGGCACGAGCCAGACGCCGCCCCACAGGCCGTAGACCACGGAGGGCACGGCCGCGAGCAGGTCGATCATGTAGCCGAGCCCGGCGGCCATGCGGCGGGGAGCGTAGTGCGAGATGAACAGCGCGATGCCGATCGAGACGGGGATCGCGATGACGAGCGCGATGAGCGCCGCGAGCACCGTGCCGAAGATGTACGGCGCGACCCCGCCGATCAGCGAGAAGGCCGGGTCGGCGGTGCCGAAGATCCCGGCGAGCTCCTTGCTCTCCCGGAAGGCGGGCATCGACTCCGCGGTCAGGAAGATCGCGACGAGCGCGAGGGTCACGAAGATCAGGATCCCGGAGCCGACGCTCAGGGCGGAGAAGAGGGTGTCGCCGAAGCGACGGCCGCCGCTCCTCAGGGAGGGCTGCTCGGGCGCCTCCGGTGCATCCGGGGCGACGTCGGTGCTGCTCACGATGGGCCTTCCTCGAGGATCACGGGACGGGGAGCGCGGCCGTGCCGCCGGGTCGTGGAACGGCCCGGCGGCACGGCGGTGCGCGCAGTGTGCAGGATGTCAGCCGACGGCGATCGCGTCGATCGCGGCCTGCGCCTCGGAGGAGAGCTCGTCGGAGAGCGGGGCGGCGCCCGCGTTGTCCGCGGCGGCCTTCTGGCCATCGGCGGAGACGATGTAGGAGGCGTAGGCCTTCACCGCGTCGCCCGTGGCCTGATCGGCGTAGGAGCCGCAGACCGCGAGGTAGGAGACGAGCACGAGCGGGTAGGCGCCGGACTCGGTGGTCTTGCGGTCGAGCTTCACGACGATGTCGTGGTCCTCGCGGCCCTCCTCGCGCGGGGAGGCGTCGACGGCCTTGGCGGCGGCGTCGGCCGAGTAGGGGACGTACTCCTCGCCGACCTTGATCGCGGCGGTGCCGAGCTCGCCGGCCTGCGAGGCGTCGGCGTAGCCGATGGTGCCGTTGCCGCCCTGGACGGTGGAGATGAGGCCGGAGGTGCCCTCACCGGACTGACCGCCCGAGGTGGGCCACTCCTCGACGGGGCCGTCGGTCCAGACGTCGCCCGCGGTCTCGGAGAGGTACTCGGTGAAGTTCTCCGTGGTGCCGGACTTGTCCGAGCGGTGCACGGGGACGATGTCGAGGTCCGGGAGCGTCGCGTCCGGGTTCTCCTTGGTGATCGCCTCGTCGTTCCACTTGGTGATCTTGCCGGAGAAGATCCCGGCGATGGTCTCCGGGGAGAGGTTCAGCGAGTCGACGCCGTCGAGCTTGAAGACGACCGCGATCGGGGAGATGTAGACGGGCAGGTCGAACGCCTGCTCACCGTTGCAGACCTCCTTGGAGGAGGCGAGCTCCTCCTCGGTGAGGGCGGCGTCGGTGCCCGCGAAGGCGGCCTGGTTGGAGAGGAACTGCTCACGGCCGGTGCCCGAGCCCACGGAGTCGTAGGTGACGTTGAGCGAGCTGCCCTGGCCCTGGGCGATCCCCATGAAGGACTCGGTCCAGGCGGTCTGGGCGTTCTGCTGCGAGGAGGCGCCGGCGCCCGTGAGGTTGCCGGTGAGCGAGGCGTAGTCGCCGGACGCCGCGGCGCCGCCGTTGTCGGAGCCGGTGCCGGAGGCCGTGTCCGAGCCGCCGCCGCAGGCGGTCAGGGCGAGCCCGCCCACGAGGCCGAGCGCGGCGAGGGAGGCGAGCTTGTTCTGGCGAACGTTCACTGCGAGTCCTTTCGGGGGCCGGAGCCCGGACTGTTCCGTCGAAGGTCTGGAGGTCTGACGGCAGTGACGGTAGGGAGGGGAGGTGACGGGGTTCCCCCACGCGCATGAACATCGGGTGAACGGGATCCGCATCTCGGTGAACGTG
The DNA here is from genome assembly GCF_024860185.1 of Brachybacterium sp. NBEC-018. Taxonomy (NCBI): domain Bacteria; kingdom Bacillati; phylum Actinomycetota; class Actinomycetes; order Micrococcales; family Dermabacteraceae; genus Brachybacterium; species Brachybacterium sp. NBEC-018. Next base: position 1,502,222 of record NZ_CP100650.1, on the reverse strand, counting down.
CAGGTCAGATGAACGAATCGTCTACGTCACAGGTTTGGTCACGGTCCGGTCACAGGACCTGCGGCGGGCGTCAGTAGTCCGTCGGGACCGTCGCCACGAGCACGAACATGAGGACGATGTAGACGATCCAGAACGCGAGCAGCAGCGTGCCGAGGATCGACGTCACCAGACCCGCGATCGCGAGGCCGCGACCGCCCTGCACGGGCACCGCCCCGGGCGCCGTCCGGCGCATGGCGATGATCGAGAAGATCAGGCCGACGGGCCCGACGATGCCCTGGCACAGCGTGAGGGAGAGGATCCCGAGCACGAGCGCGGCGATCGCGCTGCCGGCCGTGGGCGGCGCCACCGCGTAGGCGGGCATGCCGTAGCCCGCGGCACCGTACCCCGCCGTCGCGTAGGCAGGGGCGGCGTAGGCGGCGTCGGCGGGCGCGGCGACGGGCGAGCCGCCGAACTCCGGCCCGAAGCCCGGCGAGGCGAGCTGGTCCTCACCGCCCGCGGCGGAGCTCGTCGTCGCGTACGGGTCGTACGCGCCGTAGGGGTCGGGGGCGGAGGACGTGGAGGTAGGGGTCGGAGGAGGAGTAGGGATCGGAGGTGCCGTACCCCCAGCTCCCGTCGCCGCCCTGGCCGCCGCTGTGTCCGTCGCTCATCGTCGCCCCGTCTCCCCTCGTCCCCGGATCGGTGGTTCCCCGGGGTCCAGCCCCGCATGCTACCGGCCGTGCGGGGGCGCCCGCCCGGCCCGTCCCGATCAGCCGATGTTCGGGAGATGGCGCTCGATCGCGACGACGCTGCCGGAGGGCGTCGTGTGCAGCACGAGCGCCTCCCCCGCGGCGAGGTACGGGTCCTGGCGCGGCAGCTCGAGCGCCGCCCCGCGGGCGGAGACCCGGCGCACCGACTCGATGATCGTGGGCAGCACCGGGCGGTGCGTGCACACGACCGTCGCGCGCGCCTCGTGCATGACCCGCTCGACCACGGCGGCCGTGCGCGAGGGCCGGTCCGCATGGCCGGCCTCGGTCAGCTCGGCCTTGGTGCGCACGTCCAGGCCCGCGTCCTTCGCGAAGGGCTCGACCGTCGTCCGGCATCGCTTCCAGGGGCTCGAGAGGATCCGTGAGGGGTCGAAGGCGTCGAGCAGCGGCGGCAGGGCCTGCGCCTGCTTCTTCCCCTTGCCGCTCAGCGGCCGGCTCTTCTCGCCCTTGCTCTCGCCCTTGCGCCACTTCGCGCGGGAGACGGCCGCCGCGTGCCGCTGGATGATGATCGGCACCGTGCGCAGCTCGTCGGCGTCGAGGTGGCGGCGCAGCGACTCGACCGTCACCACGTCGCTCTGCCGGGTGAGCAGGGCCGTCGCCTCGTCGAGGTCCACCCAGCGCACCTCGTCGATCTCGCGCGGGTTCTCCGGGCCGGGCGCGACCTTCGCCCGCACCGTCGCCGTCCAGTACTGGACGATCTTCGTGCGGCCGTCGGGCAGCAGGTACACGGAGGCGGGGAGCGGTCGGTGCAGCCGCACGCGGTAGCCCGTCTCCTCGGCGACCTCCCGCACGGCCGCGGCGGGGAAGGTCTCCCCCTTGTCGAGCTTGCCCTTGGGCACCGACCAGTCGTCGTAGCGGGGACGGTGCACGAGCATGACCTCCACGCCGGAGGCGCCCTCGCGCCAGGCGAGGGCGCCGGCGGCGAGGACGGGCGGCGGGGTCCCGGGGGCGACGCGCACCCTCAGCCCTCCGTCGCCCGGCGCAGCTGCAGGTGCCGGCCCGAGACGCTGAACCCCCAGCGCTCGTACAGGGCCAGCGCGGGGGCGTTGTCCCCCTCGACGTACAGCTCGACGCCGGGGACGCCGCGCTCCGCGAGCCGCTGCAGGGCGGTGCCCAGCAGGTGCCCGGCCACCCCGTGACCCTGTGCGGAGGGCGCCGTCGCGACGACGTAGATCTCCGCGTCAGGGAGCTCCGCGTCAGGGAGCTCCGCGTCGGGGCTCTGCTCCCGCTTGACCCAGACGAAGCCGGCGAGGCCCTCCGGTGTGCGCGCGAGGACCATGTCCTCCGGGTCGAACCAGGGCTCGGCGAGGCGCTCGTCCAGGTCCTCCCGGGTGAGCGCGCCCTGCTCGGGATGGGAGGCGAAGGCCGCGGCGTTCAGGGCGACCCAGTCCTCGGCGTCACGCCCCGCATCGAAGGAGGTCACCTCGACGCCCGGGAGGTCCGTGGCGGGCACCGGGGGCAGCGGGTGCTCGGCGTCCAGCGGACGGCGCAGCACGAGCAGCAGCCGCTCCTGGCGCAGGCCCTGGCCCTCGAGCAGGGCGACGGCGCCGGGCAGCGCCCCGTGCGCCCAGACCCCGGCGTCGGGTCGCCGCTCGAGCACGGCCGCGAGCAGCGAGGTGCCGAGCCCGGTGCGGCGGTGGGAGGGGTCGACCATGCCCTGCACGGTCCCGTCCTCGAGCAGGCTCGCGTAGCCGGTGACGGCGGCGCCGTCCTCGATCAGGAGATGGGTCGCCCCCTCGCCGCGGAGGGCGAGCCGGGCCGCCTCGTCGAGCGGGGAGATCCCGTCGTGTGCGATGACGGCGGTCAGCAGCGACTCGATCGCGCCGCGCCGCTGGGCCGACAGGGCATCCGTCGTGATCATGTGGTCCTTCCGATGCGCACGATGCCGCCCCGGGGAGCGGGCGCTCGTAGACTGCCCACTGTAGCGCCCGACCGCCGCCCCGCCGGAGGCCGGCCGCGACCCCGCCCCGAGCGCGTCCCGACGACGTCCCGGGCACGATCGAGAAGGCCACCGAGAAGGCTGAGGAGTCCCGCATGACCGCACCCGAGCGCGCACCCCTCGGTGCCGCCCTGGCGCTCCTCATCGCCCTGGTCGCCCTCACCGGTCCCCTCTCCCCCGTCCTCATGGCGGTCGTCGCGGGGGCCCTCGCGCTGCTGCTCGGCGCCGCCTGGCCGGACCTGCTCGAGCTGCCCTCGCCGCGCGGCACGCGGATCGTCGTCGCGGGGTCCGGGATCGTGGGCGCCGCGCTCACGGTGCTCGCGCCCGAGAGGCTCACCCCCGTCACCTCCCTGCTCGTCGTGACCGCGGTGGGCGTCTTCGCCTCCTTCGGCCACCAGATGCTGCGCAGCGACCGCCACGACCTCACGAGCTCGCTCACCGGCACCGTCGCGGGCGTGCTCCTCGCCGCCGTCGCCTCGTGCTGGGCGATCGCCCAGGAGATCTCCACGGCCGCCGGCGGCTCGCTCCTGGTCACCGCGATCGCCACCGGCCTCGCCGCGACCCTGCTCCTGGACGCGACCTCGCTGCCCGTGCTGCCGCGCACGCTCCTCGCCGTCCTCGCGGGCACGGGGATCACCGCCCTGCTCGCCGTGCAGCTCGGCGCGATGGCCGCCCTCCCGGCCGCCGGTCTCGGCGCGCTCGTCGCGGTCGCCGCGAGCTGCACCCACCTCCTGCTGGGCTCCTCCCTCGTGGCCCGGGAGCCGGTCGCCGCCCTCGGCGTCGCCGCGGGGCCCGTCGCGACGGCGGGCGTCATCGCCCACCTCGCCGCGGCGATGCTCACCTGAGCACCCGCCCCTGAGCCCCTGTGCGGCCGCGGAGTCGATACACTGCGGGGCATGTCCTTCCTCTCCCTGTTCTTCCTGGTGCTCGTGGTGCTCGTGGGGCTCGGCACGCTCGCCTTCACGGTGCTCGTGCTCTCCCGCCTCTTCGACCGCCGCTGAGGCCGTCGTGCCGATCACGCTCGACCCGTCCCTCCCCCCGTCGCTCTACCCGCTCGCGTGGCTCGTGGGCTCGTGGCAGGGCTCCGGCGCGGTGCACCACGGCGAGGACGCCGCGGACCAGCGTGTGGAGCAGCAGCTGCGCTGCGAGCCCCGTGAGGACGGCACCCTCGCGTGGACCTCGGTGATCCACGTGATCGACGCCCCCGCCCCGCTCCCGCCCACGAGCGCCTTCGCGAAGGAGGAGCCGGCCGCGCCCGCTCCCTCCGGCAGCGGGCAGCGCTCGCTGCTGCTGCGCGAGAGCGGCGTCTGGACCGTCGGCGAGCCGCTCCCCGGCCAGGACCTCGAGCGGGCCCGCACCGCGAAGCCCGGCTCCCCCGAGGCCACCCTCTCCTACGCCCTCACCGCCGAGCTCGAGAGCGGCGACGGCGCCGGCTCGTGGGCCGGCGAGGTGCGCGGTCCGCGCATCCAGCTCGCCCTCGCCGACGGCGACGGGCCCGCCCCCGCCGTGGGCGTCTCCCACCCGCGGCTCGCCGCGACCCGCATGCTCGGGTACGTGGGCGGCCGCCTCATGTGGCTGTGGGAGCGCCGCGACGAGAGCGCCGGCGCGGGGGGCGAGCTCGCCCCGTACCTCTCCCTGGAGCTCGACCGTGCCTGACCCCGCCGTGACTGAGCCCGCCGCTCCCGACCGCACCGTGCGCCCCCTGCTCTCGGCCTCCGCCGTGCTCGGCGAGGGGCCGGACGCCGCGGTCCCCGAGCACTACGGCGCCCCGCTGCGCGAGCAGCGCCGGCTCCTGCGCCGTCGTGCGGTCGTGGACCTCGGCCAGCTCGAGGTGCTCGAGCTGAGCGGGGCCGACGCCCGCAGCTGGCTCACCACGATCTCCTCCCAGGTGCTGACCGGCGTGCCCGACGGCACCGGCGCGAGCCTCGCGGTGCTGTCCCCGCAGGGGCGCGTCGAGCATCTCGCCTCCGCCGTCGTCACGGGCGAGGAGTCCGTGCTCCTCGTGACCGACGCCGGCGCCCGCGCCGGGCTGCGCCGGTACCTCGAGATGATGCGCTTCGCCGCCCGCGTCGAGATCACCGACCGCGACGACCTCCGCGTGCTCGGCGCGCTCGGCCCCGCCGGCGAGGTCCTCGCCGGCTCCGGGCTCGAGCTGCCCGAGCCCGTCGCCGTGTGGGACGACCGCTGGCCCCATGTCGCGCCCGGCGGCGTCGCCTACGGCCCGGACCCGGAGGACCCCTCCGGCGCGATGCTCACCGTGCTCGACGCGGCCGCCCTCGAGGCGCTGCCCTGGCAGGCGGAGCACCTGGCCGGCATGTCCTCCTGGGAGGCCCTGCGGATCGCCGACCACCGCGCCCGCCAGGCCCGCGAGGTCGACGAGCGCTCGATCCCCCACGAGCTGGACCTGCTGCGCACCGCCGTGCACACCGCCAAGGGCTGCTACCGCGGCCAGGAGACCGTCGCGAAGGTCATGAACCTCGGCCAGCCGCCGCGGCGCCTGGTCATGCTGCACGTGGACGGCTCGCAGGACGTGCCCGTCACCCCCGGCGGCGAGGTGCGCCTGGGCGGGGCCGACGGCAAGGTCGTGGGCACCGTGACCTCCGCCGCCCTGCACGCGGACCTCGGCCCCATCGCTCTCGCCGTCGTGCGCCGCGCCGTCCCGCTCGACGCCCCGCTGCACCTCGCCGTGACCCTCGCGGGCACCGGCGAGGACGCCACCACGCTCTGGCTGGACGCGACCCAGGAGCCGATCGTCGTCTCCCGCGAGCACGGGCAGCGCCCCGCGACCGCGAAGCTCTGATCCGGCCCGCGGGCGCGGTGAGGCAGGGATGATGGCAGCCATGGACGGCGACGGCGGGCAGCAGGCGTGGAGCGCGCACCGGCGCGAGGTGCTCGCCGCCCAGGAGGATGCCCTGCGCCGTACCCGCCAGGAGGAGCACGAGCGCGCCACCGCGAAGCTCCGCGCCGCGATCGGCCGCTGGCAGGAGGCGGGCATCGACCCGCTCCCGCTGCGCGCCCAGCCGTACACCGGCTCCGGCAGCGTGCGCACCTCCCTGCACGGCTGGTACCTCAAGCACGACCGCTCGATCGCCGTGGACACCGAGGGCCGCTTCTACGTCATGCGGGTGGACGGATCTCTGCTGAGCCGCCTGCGCGGCGTCACCCCGGAGCCCTCCCCCGCCCCGCTCGTCGTGGGCCGCGGCGCCCGGGACGGCGAGACCTTCGACCTCGACGAGCTGCTCGACATGCGCGGGAAGGACCCGGTGCGACCATGACCGCCCGCCGCTCCGGCACGGACACCCCCACCCAGGCGCTGCCGCTCGGCGAGCGCCTGCGCGGCGGCGTCGAGCGCCACTTCCACGACGGCTTCAGCCGCAGCCGGGTCGACGCGCTGAGCATCGGCCGTGCCGCGGTCGCCGCGGCCATCGCCTACTTCGTCAGCGGCCTGATCTGGGGCCACGCCCACCCGTTCTTCGCCTCGATCGTCGCCTTCATCATCATCGGCTTCAGCACCGAGAAGAAGATGCGCAAGGTCGTCGAGATCTCGTGCGGCGTGATGATGGGCGTCGTGCTCGGCGAGGTCGCCCGGGCGACGATCGGCTCGGGCACCTGGCAGATCGCGGTCGTCGTCTTCGTCGCGGGCATGCTCGCCCGCTTCATCGACCGCTCCGTCGTGCTCGGCTTCCAGATGTCGATCCAGTCGCTGCTGGTCATGATCATGCCGATCACGCCGACCATGTCCCCGGGCGGCCGCGTGCTCGACGCGCTCACCGGCGCCGCCGTCGCGATCGTCATCCACCTGCTGCTCTCGGGAGATCCCCGTCGGGCCCAGCGCCGCGCCGCGCGCTCCTTCTACCGGGAGCTCGAGAACACCCTGGTCTCGCTCTCGCTCGCCGCGCGCTCCGGGGACACCGGCGTCGCGCGCGCCGCCCTGCGCTCCGTGCGCGACACCTCCCAGAAGTACACCGACGAGTGGCGGCTCGCGAACGACGCCGCCAACGAGATGGCCACCTTCTCCCCCACCGGCCTGCGGCACGCCGACGAGATCGGCCGGCTGCGCCACCTGCTCGTCGGCTCGGACCGGGCCATGCGCAACATCCGCGTGATCGCCCGCCACGAGGTCGAGTTCCTCGAGGCGGTCGACGGCGACCCCCACTCCACGCTCGCCGACGCCCTGCTCGCCGCGCAGGACGCCGTCTCGACGCTGCGCTCCGCCGTCGGCCACCAGGAGGTCGACTTCACCGAGGTGCGCCGCTGCCTGCGCCTGTTCACCGCCTACCTCACGCCCGAGGTGCTGCTGAAGAACGACAAAGGCGTGCGCCCCGGCCGCGCCGGCCACTTCGAGGGCGTCACCCTCGTGGTGCAGCTGCGCGCGCTCGCGATCGACCTGCTGCAGGCCACGGGCCTCGAGGCGAAGGACGCCAAGCGTTTCCTGCCGAGCCTGCTCATCGCCGCCGACGGCGACTCCATCGGCCCGCGCCCGATGACCCGGGAGATGCGCGCCGTCGAGCCGCCCGCGACCACCGAGGCTCTCGAGCTGCTCATCACGGACCGCTCCGACCCGTCCCGCCGGCGCTGATCCCTCCGAGCCCGTGCTCGGGGAGGGACCGTATCCTGGGCCGATGATCGCCTCCGCCCAGCTCTGGATCTTCGCCGTGCTCGCCCTGCTCCTGTTCCTCGTGGAGATCTGGGCGCTCGTGAACGCCCTGCGCTTCCGGGCGGACGCCTACACCGCCGCGGACAAGCGCTCCAAGGTCTTCTGGGGCGTGCTGACGGGGGTCGCGGTGCTGCTCGGCTTCCTGTCCCTGCCCTACCCGATCGGCTCGGGCGGCTCCTCGATGCTGTTCATGATCGCCGGGATCATCATCGCCGGCATCTTCCTCGCGGACGTCCTGCCGGCCCTGCGCCGGGTCATGGGCCGCGCCGCGGGCAACCGCTGGTGAGCACCTGACCCCGCGCCCCGCACGAACGGGGAAGGCCCCCGGAGCAGCGCTCCGGGGGCCTTCCGCCGCGATCGGCCCGACTCAGGCGTGGGTGCCCGCCGAGCGGAGGTTCTCGCAGGCCTCGACGACGCGAGCGGCCAGACCGGCCTCGGCCTTCTTGCCCCAGGCGCGGGGGTCGTAGGCCTTCTTGTTGCCGACCTCGCCGTCGATCTTCAGCACGCCGTCGTAGTTCTCGAACATGTGCGAGACCACGGGGCGGGTGAAGGCGTACTGGGTGTCGGTGTCGATGTTCATCTTGATGACGCCGTTGTCCACGGCCTCCTGGATCTCCGCCAGGGTGGAGCCCGAGCCGCCGTGCATGACGAGGTCGAACGGCTTCTCCTTGCCGTACTCCTTGCCCACCGCGTCCTGGATGTCCTTGAGGATCGACGGGGTCAGCTTGACGTTGCCCGGCTTGTAGACGCCGTGCACGTTGCCGAAGGTGAGGGCCGTGAGGTAGCGGCCCTTCTCGCCGAGGCCGAGGGCCTTGGCGGTCTTCAGGCCGTCCTCCGGGGTGGAGAAGAGCTTGGACTCGTCGACGTCGGCGGAGACGCCGTCCTCCTCGCCGCCCACGACGCCCACCTCGATCTCGAGGATCTTCTTCGAGGCGGCGGTCTTCTCGAGCAGGCGCTCGGCGATCTCGAGGTTCTCGTCGACCGGCACGGCCGAGCCGTCCCACATGTGGGACTGGAACAGCGGGTCCAGGCCCTTGTTCACGCGGTTCTCGAGGTCCCACTCGAGGAGGGGCTCCACCCAGGTGGGCAGGACCTCCTTGGCGCAGTGGTCGGTGTGCAGGGCCACGTTGATCGGGTAGTTCTTGGCCACGGCGTGCACGAACTCGGCGAGCGCGAGGGAACCGGCGACGCGGTCCTTCACGGTCGAGCCGGAGAGGTACTCGGCACCGCCGAAGGACACCTGGATGATGCCGTCGGAGCCGGCCTCGGTGAAGCCCTGCAGCGCGGCGATGGCCGTCTGCGAGCTGGAGACGTTGACGGCCGGGTAGGCGAACTTCCCCGCCTTCGCGCGGTCGATCATCTCGGCGTACTGATCCGGGGTTGCGACTGCCATGAGGCATTCTCCTTCGCTGAAGCGACTGGCGACGACGGTCGGCGCGGAGGGCGCAGCGCACAGTCGTCCTATCGCTCACATTGTCCCATAGGCGCCCTGGCACGGGCCGTGCGCGTCCGTCCCTGGAGCGGGCTCAGCGCAGCGGGCCCTCGGGGATCTCCGCGTGCTGCTGCACCCAGGTGTGCATCGCGATCGCGGCGGCCGCGGCGACGTTGATCGAGCGGGTCGAGCCGAACTGCGTGATGCCGACGACGAGGTCCGCCGCGGCGAGCAGCTCCGCGCTCAGGCCCGGCCCCTCCTGCCCCACGAGCAGGACCGCGTCCCGCGGGAGCGGCGTGCGCTCGATCGGCATCGCCCCGGGGACGAGGTCGATCGCGACGAGCGGTCTCCCTGCCTCCCGCGCCCAGGACACGAGGTGCGCGGCATCGGGATGGTGGATCTCGTGCTGGTAGCGGTCGGTGACCATCGCTCCCCGCCGGTTCCAGCGGCGCCGGCCCACGATGTGGAAGGCCTCGAGGGCGAAGGCGTTCGCGGTGCGCACGATCGAGCCGATGTTCGCGTCGTGCTCGAGGTTCTCGATCGCGACGTGGAGGGGATGGCGGTGCTCGTCGAGCTCCGCGACGATCGCCTCCCGTCGCCAGTAGCGGAAGCGGTCCTCGACGTTGCGCCGGTCGCCGTGGGCGAGCAGCTCGGGGTCGAGGCGGTCGTCCTCCGGCCACGGCTCGGGATGCGGGCCGAGGCCCACCTCACGCGGGGCCGGGGTGCTCACGTGCCCTGCTCGTGCTCCTGCTCGCGGACCGCGTCGTCGGGGTCGGGCAGGCCGAGGGCCCGACGCCGGCGCTCGCGCAGCAGGATCCGCACGACCACCACGATCACGGCGATGACGATGACCGCGTAGATGACGTTGGAGAAGACGTCGGTGTACGGCTCGATGATGTGCCAGTTGCTCCCCAGGACGTACCCGAAGGTGAGGAAGATGCCGTTCCAGATCCCGCTGCCCAGCACCGTGAGCAGGCTGAACACCCAGAACGGCATGGCGTACAGGCCCGCCGGGATCGAGATGAGGGAGCGGACGCCCGGCACCATCCGGCCGAAGAAGATCGCCTTGTGCCCGTGGCGGTCCATGAAGGCGACCGTCTTCTCGTAGTCCTCGACGTGCACGAACGGCAGGGCGAGGAAGATCCGGCGCAGGCGCTCGGGCCCGAGCAGCCGGCCCAGCCCGTACAGCACCCAGGCGCCCACGAGGGAGCCCGCGATCGACCACAGCAGCATGACGACGAAGGTGTGCTCCGGACCGGCGGCGGCGACACCCGCGAGCGGCAGGATCACCTCGGAGGGGATCGGCGGGAAGATGTTCTCGAGGAAGATCAGCAGGAAGACGCCGAGACCTCCCAGGCGGTCCATCGTCGCGACGGCCCAGTCCACGATGTTCATGCAGGGATCCTCTCCTCGAGGGTCGATGCTCGCGCGACGGGTCGGCGCCGCGATCCTTCCCCATGGTAGGTGGAGCGCCTGAACGCTCCCCCTCGGGGTCCTCTGCCGTCTACCCTGCCCCCATGACCTTCAATCCTGATGCCGAGATCCAGTCCGGCAACACCCGCAGCGCGGGCGGCGGGGGCGGCATGCTCCCCCGCGGCGGGGGCGGCGGTCGCATCGCCCTGGGCGGTGGCGGCGGCTGCCTGCTGCTGGTGATCGTCATCGTCTTCGCCCTCATGGGCGGGAACCCGATGGACCTGCTGGGCGGCGGGAGCACCCAGACCGGGGCCGCCTCCTCCGGGGAGGGCGGCGCGCTCGAGCAGTGCAGCACGGGCGAGGACGCGAACACCGACGACAAGTGCCTCGTGCAGGGCGTCGTCGAGTCCGCCGACTCCCTCTGGGCGCAGCTCGGGCCGGACTCCGGCATCGAGTTCCGCGAGCCGCAGGCGGTCGTCTTCTCCGATCAGGTGCAGACGGGCTGCGGCGCCGCCACCTCGGACGTCGGCCCGTTCTACTGCCCGGCGGACCAGACCATCTACGTCGACGACAGCTTCTTCGGCGACCTCCAGTCCCGCTTCGGGGCCGACGGCGGGCCGTTCGCGAAGATGTACGTGGTCGCCCACGAGTACGGCCACCACATCCAGAACCTCTCCGGGACGATGTCGAAGGTCGACCACCAGGAGACCGGCCCGCAGTCCGGCGGCGTGCGCCTCGAGCTGCAGGCGGACTGCTACGCGGGCGTCTGGGCGAACCACGCCTCGACCACGACCGACGACAACGGCGTGACGATGCTGCAGCCGCTCACGGACCAGGACATCCAGTCGGCCCTCTCCGCGGCCTCCGCCGTGGGCGACGACCACATCCAGGGTGACGTCTCCGGCGGCCAGGTGCAGCCGGAGACCTGGACGCACGGCTCCTCGGAGCAGCGGCAGAACTGGTTCATGACGGGCTACCAGGAGGGCACCGTCGAGGCCTGCGACACCTTCGGCGCGGAGAGCGTGTGAGCGCAGCGGCCCACCGACGACGGAGGGGCCGACGGGGAGATCCCCGTCGGCCCCTCCGTCGTGTCGGGGGTGCGTGCGCTCAGATCTCGAGCTCGGAGATGTCGTACGCGGAGAGGTAGCGGTAGCCCGCCTTCTCCACGGCCTCACGGGAGGCATCGGCCCGGTGCACGATCACGGCGACCGCGGCGATCTCCGCGCCGGCCTCGGTGAGCGCCTCGCACGCGGTGAGGACGCTGCCGCCCGTGGTGGACGTGTCCTCGACCGCGACCACGCGGCGGCCCGTGACGTCGGGGCCCTCGATGCGGCGCTGGAGGCCGTGGGCCTTCTGCGCCTTGCGCACGACGAAGGCGTCGATCGGCGCGGCATCGGCGTCCGCCGCGGCGGCGTGCATGATCGCGGTCGCGACCGGGTCCGCGCCGAGGGTCAGCCCACCCACGGCCTCGACCCCGGGGACGAGGCCCTCGCGGCGCAGCAGATCCAGCATGATGCGGCCCACGAGCGGCGAGGCCTCGTGGTGCAGGGTGATGCGGCGCAGGTCCACGTAGTGGTCCGCCTCCGCACCGGAGGAGAGGGTCACGCGACCGCGCACCACGGCGAGGTCGCGGATCAGCTCGCGGAGGCGCTCGCGATCGGCGGCGAGATCAGGGGCGGGGGCGGCGGGGGCGGCAGGCTCGGACATGCGCCCCAGGGTAGACGGTCCCGGCCGGGCGGCCCGTCCCCGATCAGGGGACGTCGTCGCGCTGCCACGGCGCGTGCAGGTCCCGCTTCGAGGCGCGGCGCCGGGCCTTCCGCACGGCCTTCTGCTGCATGCGGCCGTACCAGTTCGGGGAGGTCAGCGCCCGGACCATGGAGCGCGGGGCGATCCGTGAGACCTCCCCGGCGGTGCGGTACTTCACCGAGGGGATGGACAGCACCGCCCCCTTCGAGGCGTCCTTGAGCGCCTGCTCGACCACGAACGGCGCCTTCAGCCACGTGATGCGCGGCAGGCCGTCCATCCGCATCGACGCGCGCTCGTGGAACTCGGTCTGGACGAACCCCGGCAGCAGCGCGGTCGCCGTGACGCCCGTGCCCTGCAGCTCCATGGCGAGGGACTCGGTGAACACGGTGACCCAGCTCTTGGAGGCCGCGTAGGGCCCGGCCGTCGTGTAGCCCGCGAGGGAGCTGACGTTGATGATGGCGCCCTTGCGCCGCTGCACCATCGACCCGGCGGCCGCGTGGGAGAGCACGAGCACCGCCCGCATGAGGGTGTCCATCTGCCGCTCGTGGTCCTCGACGGGGATCTCGAGGAAGCCGCCGCGCAGACCGTAGCCGGCATTGTTGACCAGCAGGTCCACGGGCTCCACGGGGTCCGTCAGGCGGATCGCGACCTTGTCGAGGCGGGGGCGGTCGGAGAGGTCCGCGGGCAGGACCTCCACCTGCACGGGGTGCACGTCGCGGATCTGCTCGGCGACCGTGTGCAGCCGGTTCTCGTCCCGGGCCACCAGGACGAGGTCGTGCCCGGTCCCGGCCAGCTGCCAGGCGAACTCCAGGCCCAGGCCGGTGGTGGATCCGGTGACGAGTGCGCGCGCCATGGGCTGATCCTAGAGCCGTCCCGCGCCCGCGGGTGACGCGACGGGGCGATCAGGGCCTGCCGGGCGGTCGGGGCGGGCCCGTAGGATCGGCCCATGCGCATCGCGACCTGGAACATCAACTCCCTGCGAGCCCGGATGGATCGGGTGGTGGCCTTCCTGGACCGCCATCAGGTGGACGTGCTCGCCCTGCAGGAGATCAAGGCGAAGCCCGCCCAGCTCGACCTCGCCCCGCTCGAGGCCGCCGGCTACGAGGTCGCGGCGCACGGGCTGAACCAGTGGAACGGCGTCGCCGTCATCTCCCGCGTGGGGCTCACGGACGTCGCCCTGCAGCTGCCCGACGTGCCCACCTGGCCGGAGGACGAGACGGGGGTGGTCGAGGCCCGGGCGCTCGGCGCGACCGTGGGCGCCGGCTCGGACGGCGGCGGCCTGCGGATCTGGTCGCTGTACGTCCCCAACGGCCGCGAGCTCGACCACCCTCACTACCCGTACAAGCTGCGCTGGCTCGACGCCCTGCGCGCCGAGGGTGCGCGCGAGCTCGCCGCGGATCCGCGCTCCCGCACCGTGCTCGTGGGCGATTTCAACGTGGCCCCGCAGGACGACGACGTCTGGGACATGGCGTTCTTCGAGGGGAAGACCCACGTCACCGAGCCCGAGCGCGCCGCCTTCCGCGCGGTCGTCGACGCGGGCTATGCCGACGTGGTGCGTCCCGAGCACCCCGGGCCGGGCACCTACACCTACTGGGACTACCAGGCGCTGCGCTTCCCCAAGAAGGAGGGCATGCGGATCGACTTCGTGCTCGCCTCGCCCGCGGCGCAGGAGGCCGTGACGGGCTCCTTCATCGACCGTGAGGAGCGCAAGGGCAAGGGCGCCTCCGACCACGCGCCGGTGGTCGTCGATCTCGACCTCTGAGCGGGGCGCCCGCGGGTGACCTGACCCCGGGCTGACAGGACGGAGCGGCGGTCCGCTGTGCGGCCGCCGCTCCTCGACGTTTCGGCACCGGGATCAGGCGTGAAAACCGTCTGGCTGCGGTGGCGCTGTCGACGCCTCACAGCCGGTCCGCTTGCGGGGACCAGTCGCACGTGGGTTCCGGTGCCGATATTCGTCGTTGTCCACGTCACACTACGCCCGGCCCGCCGGGGGCGCAAGCACTCCCGTCGACGGGGGACGAGCGCCCCGCCGGGGAGGCGCGTCGGGGAGGTTCCTCCCCATCGCGCCGTCGTCCACAGCGACGCCGCCCGGAGCCCACCGGGGCGCTCCGCCGCCCACGATGTCGCCATGACCAGCGACTCCGCTCTCCTCACCGCCGGCACCGGCCACGGCCCCGGCGTCGTCGACCCGCGCCGCGCCGCGCGCTTCCCCCGCCCCGGCACCGGCGGTGCCCGGATCCGCTGGCGCGGAGCGGACCCCCACCTCCGCGACCTCGTGCGGGACCATGCGACCGCCGTCGGCTCCCCGCTCCTCGAGGACGACTCCGCGGCCGCCGCCTGCGAGGTCCTCGACCCTGCCGCGCTGCTCGCCGGGCCCCCGCGCGCCGATCGTCCGCTCCCGCTGCTGGTCGTCGTCGACGCACTCGACGAGTCCGCCGTGCCCTCCTCGGTGTGGGAGGCGGCGCTCGCCGCCGGGGCCCGCGCCGTCCTCCCCCTCCCCGCACGGTCCGACCGCCTCCTCGCCGAGCTCGCCGCCCTCAGCAGGCCCGACGACGCCGCGCTCGTCGTGGGCGTCGCCGGGGGCTGCGGCGGTGCCGGCGCCTCGAGCCTCGCCGCCCGTCTCGCCGGGGCCGCCGGCCGCTCCCGGAGCTCCGGCGGCGCCGGGCCAGAGGGGGACGTGACGCTGGTGGACGCCGATCCGCTGGGCGGGGGACTCGACCTGCTCGTCGAGGCGCCGCCCACGGAGGGCGGGCGATGGCGGGAGGCGGCCGCCCTCGGCGTCGAGGACGGCGAGGCGCTGCGGGAGTCCCTGCCCCGGGTGGACGGCATCCGGCTGCTCACGAGCGGGTCCGACGCCGCCGGCGCGAGCGCTCCCGCGCTCGCGGGCGTCCTCGCCGCGCTGCGACCCCGGGGCGGGACCGTCGTCGTGGACCTCGGCGCGGACCTCGTGCCCGCCGCCGCTCGGCAGCTGGACCGGCTGCTGGTGCTGGTCCCCGCGAGCGACCACGCCGTCCGCGCCGCCGCCCGGCGCCTGGACCGGTGGGACCTGCCGCCCGGGCTCGCCGCACTCGTGGTCCGCCGCCGCGGGCCCCTGGCTCCCGGCGAGGTCGCCGCCGACCTCGGCCTGCCCCTCGTGGCAGACTTCCGCGATTCCCCGCGCGGCGCCGTCCCCCTGCTCGACGTGCGCCGCCGCGGCGCCGACCGCGCCTGCCGGGAGCTCCTGGAGGATCTCCGGGACGGCGGCGCGCGATGACCGCCGCAGCCGCGAGCGCCGACCTCCTGGACCGGGTCCGCGCGGATCTGGTCCACGCGCCCGGACCGGTGGACGTCCCCCGGATCGCCCGGGTGCTCGCGGAGGCCGGCGTCGTCGTGGGCGCGGCGACCATGCTCGAGCTCACCGAGACCGTGCGCGACCACGTCGAGGGGCTCGGCCCGCTCCAGGGGCTCGCCGCGGAGGGCGTCACCGACCTCCTCGTGAACGAGGACGGCTCCGTCTGGCGCGACGACGCGGAGGGGCTGCGGCGGACGGCGGTGCACCTGACCGCCGCCGAGGCCCGTGACCTCGCGGTGCGCCTCGCGACGGCCGGCGGTCACCGGCTGGACGACGCCGTGCCCTGGGCCGATGCCCATCTGCCCTCCGGCATCCGCTTCCACGCCGTCCTGCCGCCGCTCTCCCCCGGCGGAGCGATCATCTCCCTGCGCCTGCCCGGCCGTCGCCGCTGGGACCTCGACGCGCTCGCGGCCCACGGGGCCTTCTCCCCCGCTGTGCAGGAGGTGCTGCTCGCGATCGTCCGCGCCCGCGTGCCCTTCCTCGTCACGGGCGGCACGGGGTCCGGCAAGTCGACCCTGCTCGCGGCGCTGCTGCAGACCGCGCTCCCCGACGAGCGGATCGTCGTCGTCGAGGACGTCCTCGAGCTCGAGATCGCCCACCCGCACGTGGTGCACCTGCAGTCCCGGCACGCCAACACCGAGGGCGCCGGCGGGGTCGACCTCACGGCCCTCGTGCGCCAGAGCCTGCGGATGCGACCGGACCGCATCGTGCTCGGCGAGTGCCGCGGCGGTGAGATCCGGGAGCTGCTGCAGGCCCTGAACACCGGGCACGAGGGCGGCTGCGGCACCGTCCACGCGAACACCGCGGCCGACGTCCCCGCGCGGCTCGAGGCGCTCGGCGCCCTCGGCGGGCTCGACCGCCATGCCCTCGCCGCCCAGGTCGCGAGCGCCCTCGAGGTCGTCGTCCATCTCGGGAGGCGGGACGGCGTGCGGCGCCTCGAGGAGATCGCCGTGCTCGGGAGGGACGACCACGGGGTGCTCGTCGCGCGCACCGCGCTGCGCACCGCGGGCGAGCGGATCCTCGAGGGACCGGGCGCGGAGGCCCTCGCCGCCCGCCTCGCCCCGGCTCCGGCTCCAGCTCCGGCCGGCATCGTGGGGAGGCGGGAGCCGTGATCGTCGTCGGCCTCATGATCGCGGCGATGGCGCTGCTCGCCTGGCTGCTGCCCGCGCCCTCCCCCGTCGTCCGCGACGCGGCGGCCCCGGCCGCCCCGCGCCCCGCCCGCGCCGGGACGCTCGATCTCGCCCGCCTCGTGGAACGGCTCGCCACGGTGCTCGCGACCGGTGCGAGCCTCCGCGGAGCCTGGGCGGCCGTCGCCCGGAGCCTCCCGCCCGGTGACCTGGCCGATCTCGCCCGGGCGGCCGCCGCAGGAGCGGACCCCCGCCGCAGCGCGCCGGGTGCCCTGCGCGGCTCCGCCCCGGTCGCCTCCCTCGGCGCGGCGCTCGCCGTCTGCGAGCGCACCGGCGCACCGACGGCGGCCGTGCTGCGCTCCCTCGCGGAGGCGCTGCGAGACCTCCACGACGCGGCCTCCTCCCGGCGCACGGCCTTCGCGGGCCCCCGCTCCACGGCGCGCATCCTGCTCGTGCTGCCGCTCGCCGGGCTGGGCCTCGGCATGCTGCTCGGTGGGGACCCGCTGCGACTGCTCGCGACGACCGCCGCGGGGCGTGTCCTGCTGGTCCTCGGGGTGCTGCTCACCGCCGCCGGATGGTGGTGGATGCGTCGCCTGCTGCAGCGCGCGGACCCGGCGCGGAGCACCGGGGTGGACCCCTCCGTGCTGCTCGAGCTCGTCGCTGGCGCCCTCGGGGCAGGCCTCCCGCTCGCGCAGTCCTGCGCCGCCGTCGCCGAGGCGCTCACCGAGTCCCCCGAGCGGCAGGCCCTCTCCCGCCTCGCGACCGCCCTGCGCGCCGGGATCCCCGTCGACCTCGCCGCACGCACCCTGCCCCCGGCCCTCGCCCCGCTCGGCGAGTCCGCCGCGCTCGCCGAGGCGTCCGGGGCGGATCTCGCCCCGGTGCTCCGCTCCGCCGCTCGCGATGCCCGCCGCGGCCAGGCCCGGGCGGCGGAGGAGCGCGCGGCCCGGCTCGGCGTCACGCTCGTCGTCCCCACGGGGGTGACGCTGCTGCCGGCCTTCGTCGTGCTCGGCATCGTCCCCACCGTCATGTCGCTGCTCGGCGGCACCGTCGGACTGAGCGGCGGGGCGCTGTGAGCCCGCACCGCTCCCCCACGACCACCGGGACACCCCGGTGGGCGGGCCCTTCCCGGGCCCGCCCGGCGCCGGCACCCGCCGGCGTCACCCCGACGGCCTCCGCCGTCACCGAGAAGAAGGAGGACACCATGTCCCTCACCCTGGAGCGCCTGCGCTCCCGACTGGACCGCGCCCTGCGGGACGAGACCGGCGCCTCGACCGCCGAGTACGCCATCACCGTGCTCGCCGCCTGCGGCTTCGCCGCCGTGCTGGTGGCCCTGCTGGCCTCCGGCGAGGTCCGCGAGCTGCTCATGGGCATCATCACCTCGGCGCTGTCCAAGGGGTCCTGATGCCATGGCGGCCCTGGTCCTCCCGCCTGCGGGAGGACCAGGGATCCGCCACCGCGGAGACGGCGATCGTGCTGCCCGTGGTGGTCGCGATGGTCGCCGTGCTGCTCATCGCAGGCCTCGGCATCGGGGCCCAGGTGCGCCTGGAGAGCGCGGCCCGCGGCGCCGCCCGCGAGCTCGCGCGCGGCGAGGACCCGGGCACGGCCGCCGAGGTCGCCCGTCGCCTCGGGGGCGAGGGCACCACGGTGAGCATCGGCGGGGACGGCAGCTGGGTGCGGGTCGAGGCGCGGCGCACCTATCGCGCGGACGCCCCGCTGCTCGGCGGTGCCCGCTGGGAGCTGCGCGCCGATGCGCAGGCCCACCTGGAGCCGCAGCTGCTCGAGGGCGGCGCCGGAGCGGGAGGCGGCGGAACGGGCGAGGACGGCGCAGGAGGAGGTCAGCCATGAGCACCGGAGCCGCCGGGGTGCTCGCCTGGACCGGGGCGATGACGACCGCGGTCGCCGGCCTCACGCTGCTGGGCGCGGGGCTGCTCGCCCAGTCCCGGGCGGAGACCGCCGCCGACCTCGCCTCCCTCGCCGGGGCGGACTCCCTCGCGGCGGCGAGCGGCGACCCGTGCGCGGTCGCCGGTGAGGCCGCCGCCCGCAACGAGGCGCGCCTCCTCTCCTGCGAGGTGCAGGGCTGGGACGTGCTGGTCCGGGTCGAGGTCGACGCCGCACCGCTCGGCGCGATGGGGGCCCGCTCCCGGGCTGGCCCCGGCCCCGCGGAGCTGCCGTGAGCGCAGCGGCCGCATCGGTGCAGGCGGCGGCCTCAGGGGTGCAGGAGGGCCAGCAGCTCCTCGGCGCGCGGCTTGCTGAGCGGCTCGTTGCCGTTGCCGCACTTCGGGGAGACCACGCAGGCAGGGCACCCGTTCTCGCAGGGGCACTCGGCGATCATGTCCGCCGTGGACCGCAGCCACGCCGCGGCGTCGTCGGCCCCGCGCTCGGCGAAGCCCGCACCGCCCGGTGCGCCGTCGTACACGAAGATCGTCGGCTCGCCGGTGTCCTCGTGGTGCGCGGCGGAGACCCCGCCGATGTCCCAGCGGTCGCAGGTCGCGAGCAGCGGGAGCATCGAGATCGCGGCGTGCTCCGCGGCGTGCAGCGCCCCCGGCAGCTCCTCGTCGGGGATGCCCGCGGCGTCGGTGCGGGCCTTCGGCACGACCCACCACACGGCCTTCGTCGTGAGGGTGCGGGCGGGCAGGTCCAGAGGATGCTGGGCGAGCACCGCCTGGGTGAACACGTCCCGCACCTGGTAGCCGGTGACCTGGTCCGTGACGTCGACCGTGCCGAAGCACAGCCGCACGCCGTCCGCCCACTCGACCTCGCGGTCCGCCTGCCGGATCCGGATCGTCGACCGGGACTGCGGATGCGTCGAGTGCAGGGGGTCCTCGCGGTGCACCATGGCGACCGCCTGGTCCACGTCGAGGTGGTCCACCACGTAGGAGCGGCCCTGGTGGAGGTAGACGGCGCCGTCGTGGACCTGGGTGTGGGCGCTCGCGGCATCCACCGTGCCCAGCAGCGCGCCGCTGCCCGCCTCGACGATCCGCACCGGCTCCCCGCCGCTGCCGCGCAGGTCGGTGAGGTCATGGGCCGATTCGCTGAGCGTCCAGTACCAGCCCGTGGGGCGGCGGCGCAGCACGCCGCGCGCGGCGAGGGTCGTCAGCAGCTCCCGCGCCGTGGGCCCGAAGATCCCCTCCTCGCCGTCCTTGATCGCGAGCTCCGAGGCGGCCGCGCACAGGTGCGGGGTCATCACGTACGGGTTCGCGGGGTCGAACACAGCCGCCTCGACCTCCGCCCCGAACACCGTCTCGGGATGGTGGACGACGTAGGTGTCCAGCGGGTCCTCCCGCGCGACGAACAGGGCCAGCGCCCCGGGCCCCGTCTGCTTCCGCCCCGCGCGGCCCATCTGCTGCCACAGGGAGGCGCGGGTGCCGGGCCAGCCGGCGATCATCACCGCGTCGAGACCGGCGATGTCGATGCCGAGCTCGAGGGCGTTGGTCGAGGCGAGCGCCCGCAGCTCCCCGGAGCGGAGGTCGTCCTCGAGGGCGCGGCGCTCGGAGGCGAGGTAGCCGCCGCGGTACGCCTTCACCCGCCCGGCGAGATCCGCGAGCGCGCCGGATCCGTGCTGCTCCGCCTGCTGCTCGAGCAGCCGCCGGGCACCGCTCGCGACGAGCTCCGCACCCCGGCGCGACCGCGCGAAGACGAGGCTCTGGACGTCCGCCGCGACGAGGTCCGCGAGCAGCGCCCCGGCCTCGGAGGTCGCGGAGCGCCGCAGCGGCTCCTCGCTGCGGCGGGGCCCCGTGCCCCGGGCGCTCTTCTCCGCCGGCGCCTCGGGGGACGAGGAGGCGCCCGCATCGTCCTCGAGCGGGCGCCCGTCGATCTCCGCCTCGCGCGTGCCCGGCTCCCACAGCCCCACGGTGAGCCCGGCCCGCGGCGAGCCGTCCTCGGTCACCGCGACGACGTCCTCCCCCACGAGCCGGGACGCCGAGAGCTCCGGGTTCGCGGTCGTCGCCGAGGCGAGGACGAAGGTGGGCTCGGCCCGGTAGGCGGCGGCGATGCGCCGCAGCCGCCGCATCACGAGGGACACGTGGCTGCCGAACACGCCCCGGTAGCTGTGGCACTCGTCGATCACCACGTAGCGCAGCGCCCGGAAGAAGGAGGCCCACTGCTCATGGCCCGGCAGGATCCCGAAGTGCAGCATGTCCGGGTTCGTGAGCACCACCGAGCCGTGCCGGCGGATCCACCGTCGCTGCTCGGTCGGGGTGTCGCCGTCGTACACGGCGACCCGGGCGTCGCGGATCCCGGCGCCGTCCGCCATCGCGGTGATGTTCGTGAGCTGGTCCGCGGCGAGCGCCTTGGTGGGGGCGAGGTAGAGGGCCGTGGCCCGCGGCGCGGAGTGGTCGAGCTCGCGCGCCCCCACCGCGCTCAGCACGGGCAGCAGGTAGGCCAGCGACTTCCCGGAGGCGGTCGCCGTGGACAGCACCACGTGCTTGCCCTCGTGGGCGAGCGTCGCCGCCTGCTCCTGATGGGTCCACGGCGCGGTGATGCCGCGTGCGGCGAGATGCTCCACGAGCCGCGGGTCCGTCCACTCCGGGAACATTCCGCGCTTCCCCTCCCGCTCGGGGAGGTGCTCGACGTGGGTGAGGCAGCCGCGACGGGTCAGCGGCAGGGAGAGGTCGCGGAGGAGGTCGTCCGCCTGCCCTGCACGCATGCTCCTCCTCACAGGATCTTCGCGGGATCCCCCGATGTCCGGACGTCCCGGTCGGGCCCGCTGGGGCACAATCGTAGCCATGCAGACCGACGTCCTGGACGCCCCGCCGCGGGTGATCCCACCCCTGGTCAGCGCCCTGCGCGCCGACCTCCTCGCGGCGCCCTACACGATCGCCGCGACCGAGGACCTCTACGGCCCGCTCGCCGTGGCCGCCCTGCGGCGAGAGAACCCCGTCCCCGCCCGTCGGGTCCTGCGCGGCCGCACGGATCCGCTCGCGGTGCTGCTCTCGGTGCTGACCCTGGGCGCCGCGGTCCCCCGCCCGCTGATCGACGCCGCCCTCCCCTCGCTCGGCGCGGAGGGCGCCCTCGAGCTGGGGATCCTCGTCCCCGCCTCCGCCGACGGCGAGGGAGGTGCGGATGCGGATGCCGCCGACGGGGAGTCCCTGCTGCGCGCCGCGATCGACCTCTCCCCCTACTCCGCGCAGGACGATGCCGGCGAGATCGACTGGTGGATCGCCTCGGACCTCTCCGAGCTCGCGACCGGGCGGCCCCTGCGCGGCGAGCACGTGCTCGGCGTGGGCGGCGCCTCCCTCACCCTCGCCCGGATCACGCCCCGGGACGCGGTGGGCTCCGTACTGGACCTCGGCTGCGGAGGCGGCATCCAGGCGCTGCACGCCGCGCGCCACGCCCGCCGGGTGGTCGCGACGGACCTCTCCGAGCGGGCCCTCGCCGTCGCCGCCTTCAACGTGGCCCTGAACGCGGAGGAGGGCGCCGCCCCGATCGAGCTGCGCCACGGCTCCCTGCTCGAGCCCGTCGCCGGGGAGACCTTCGACCTCGTCGTCTCCAACCCGCCCTTCGTCATCACGCCGCGGGACACGGCGCTCGCGCACGACCGCACCGCGGGCGCCGAGGGCTCCTGGACCTACCGCGACGGCGGCCGCGCCGGGGACACCCTGCTCGCCGAGCTGCTGGGCGCGCTGCCCTCGCACCTCGCCCCCGGCGGCCGCGCCGTCATGCTCGGCAACTGGGAGGTGCCCGACGGGGAGGCGACGGACGCGCACCCGCGGGCCTGGCTCGACCCCGCCCTCGAGGACGGGGTGGACGCCTGGGTGATCCTCCGCGAGACCGAGGACCCGGCCCAGTACGCCGAGACCTGGGGCCGCGACGGCGGCGTCACCGACCGCGACCCCCGCTGGCAGGACATGCAGGAGGCCTGGCTCGACGACTTCGCCGCGCGCGGCGTGGAGGGCCTGGGCTTCGGCTACCTGCTCCTGCGCCGGCCGGAGTGCGGCACCGCACCGCGACCGGGGATCCTGCGCAGCGAGGAGGCGACGGGCACCGGCTCAGGCACCCTCTCCTCCCACCTGACCGCCTCGCTCGCGATGATCGACGTCCTCGCCGGGATCGACGACGACGCCCTCGCCGCCTCCCGCCCCGTCCGCGCGGCGGACGTCGTCGAGCGGCGCCATCTCACGCCCGGCGCCTGGGACCCCACGCTCATCGAGCTCGTCCAGGGGGCCGGCCTCGCCCGCGCCGTCCGCGCGGACCAGCTGCTCGCCGCCACCGTCGGCGCCCTCGACGGCACCCTCACCCTCGGCCAGACCGTCTCCGCCGTCTGCGCCCTCACCGACACCGACCCCGACCAGGCCCGCGAGACGCTGTTCCCGCAGATCCGCGAGCTGGTCACGACCGGGATGCTGAGCCTGTGACGACACCCGCCGAGCCCACCGACCCCAGGACGCCCGACGAACCCGTCACGGCGTCCGGTCCGCACGAGCCGGACGAGCGCAGCACGTACGAGCCCGCCCCGGCGCCGCCCGTGACCCCCGAGCGCGTCAGCGTGCGCGGCGGCGTCGTCGCGCCGATCCTCTCGCTGCTCGTCGCGGCCGTCTGCGTCGTCGCGACGGTCGCGCTCGCCCGCTTCGCCGTCGGCACCGCGAGCGGTCAGCGGCTGGACCAGCTGATCCTCTCCGGCGCGCAGTCGCAGGAGGACCGCTTCTCCGCCCTCGCGGAGCTCGCCGTGGGCAGCGTGAGCGTGCCGGTGATCATCGGCGTGCTCGTGCTCACCGTCGTGCTGGTCCTCATCCGGCGGCGGCCCGGCCTGCTCGTGCCGCTCGCGGCCCTCGTCGCGGGGGCGAACGTGACCACGCAGGTGGTCAAGCACCTCGTGGTCGTGCGGGAGGCGCTCGGCCCGGGCATCGACGTGACGCCGAACTCCTTCCCCTCGGGGCACACGGCCCTCGCGGCGAGCGCCGCGGTCGCGCTCGTGCTCGCCTCGGGCGCCGCGCGCTGGCTCGTGGCGCTGCTCGGCGCGGTCTGGACGGCCGGCGCCGGCATCGGGACGCTCGTGCTCGGCTGGCACCGCCCGAGCGACGTGGTCGGCGCGATCCTCGTGGTCGCGACCTGGACGTTCCTCGTCCTGTGCGTCGACGGCATCCACTCCCGGCTGCGCCGCTCCCGTCTCGCCCGGGCCTCGGCCCGCGGCCGCCGCCGCGCGGGCGCCCCGGCCGTCGCGGGCCGCCCCCGCCACGGTGTGCTCGACTCCGCTGCCTCGGCGCTGCTGGCCCTCGTGGGCCTCGTCGCGACGATCGTCGGCCTGCTCACCCTCGCCTCGCTCTCGCTGCCGCTGGACCTCCAGGACGCGGCCCAGCAGTCCGCCGGGTACACGGGAACGGCCGCGCTGGTCTGCGGCGGGACCGCTCTGTGGCTCGCGCTCGTGCTGGTCCTGCGGGTCCCGCACGTCCCGGGGCGCCCCCGGGGCGAGCGTGTACCGTGAGCACTCGCCGGGAGCCCGGTGGGTACGGATCCCGCTCCCGGGACGACGGGCCGCCTGAGCGCGGCGAGGAAGGAACACGAACCGTGACTGGCGGACGGCATCTGGTGATCGTCGAGTCCCCCGCGAAGGCGAGGACCATCGGCCGATACCTCGGGGACGAGTACATCGTCCTCGCCTCGGTGGGGCACATCCGGGACATCCCGGTGCCCCGCGACCTGCCGGCGGAGATGAAGAAGGGGCCGTACGGGAAGTTCGGCGTCGACGTCGAGAACGGCTTCGACCCCTATTACGTCGTCAGCGCGGACAAGAAGAAGACGGTCGCCGATCTCAAGAAGGCCCTCAAGGACGTCGACGACCTCTACCTCGCCACCGATGAGGACCGCGAGGGGGAGGCGATCGCCTGGCACCTGCTCGAGACCCTCAAGCCCAAGAAGTCCCTGCCCGTCAAGCGGATGGTCTTCCACGAGATCACGCGTGACGCGATCCAGGGCGCGCTGTCGAACACGCGCGAGATCGACGGCAGCCTCGTCGACGCCCAGGAGACGCGCCGCATCCTCGACCGCCTCGTCGGCTTCGAGCTCTCCCCCGTGCTCTGGCGCAAGATCAAGCCCTCGCTCTCCGCGGGCCGCGTGCAGTCCGTCGCGACGCGGCTCGTCGTCGAGCGCGAGCGCGAGCGCATGGCCTTCGTCGCCGCGGACTACTGGGACGTGACCGGCACCTTCGCGACGGAGGAGAGCGCCTTCACCGCGAAGGTGCAGACGGTCGACGGCTCGCGGGTCGCCTCCGGCTCCGACTTCGCCGACGACGGCTCCCTCAAGCCCCGCTCGCAGGGCGCCGTGGTGCTCACCGAGGAGTCCTCGCGGGTCCTCGTCGAGGCGCTCACGGGCGCCCCGGCACAGGTCACGAGCCTCGAGTCGAAGCCGTACACGCGCCGCCCCGCCGCCCCCTTCACGACCTCCTCGCTGCAGCAGGAGGCCAGCCGCAAGCTGCGCCTCGGCGCGCGCCAGGCGATGCGGGTGGCCCAGTCGCTCTACGAGAACGGCTACATCACCTACATGCGCACCGACTCGGTGACGCTGTCCTCCGAGGCGATCCGGGCCTCCCGCGCCCAGGCCTCGGAGCTGTACGGCTCCCAGTACGTGCCGGACACGCCGCGCGTCTACCAGAACAAGTCGCAGTCCGCGCAGGAGGCGCACGAGGCGATCCGCCCCGCCGGGGACCGCTTCCGCACCCCGGCGGACGTCGCCGGCCAGCTCTCCGGGGACGAGTTCCGCCTCTACGAGCTGATCTGGAAGCGGACCGTCGCCTCGCAGATGGCCGACGCGAAGGGCACCACCTCGACCGTCGAGCTGACGCTCGCGAAGGACGACCGCACGGCGACCTTCCGCGCCGCCGGCACCGTCATCACCTTCCGCGGCTTCCTCGCCGCCTACGAGGAGGGGCGCGACGCGAGCCGCTACGGCGGCGAGGACGAGGGCGGCGACAAGCGCCT
Source organism: Brachybacterium sp. NBEC-018 (assembly GCF_024860185.1). Taxonomy (NCBI): domain Bacteria; kingdom Bacillati; phylum Actinomycetota; class Actinomycetes; order Micrococcales; family Dermabacteraceae; genus Brachybacterium; species Brachybacterium sp. NBEC-018. The sequence goes on along the minus strand of NZ_CP100650.1, from coordinate 1,476,922 downwards.
CCCGCAGATGAGCGAGGGCCAGGAGCTCGAGACCCGCGAGCTCACGCCCGACGGCCACTCGACCACCCCGCCGCCCCGCTTCACGGAGGCCTCGCTCGTGCGGGCGCTCGAGGAGCGCGGCATCGGCCGTCCCTCGACCTACGCCTCGACCGTCGCGACCGTGCAGGACCGCGGCTACGTGCTGCGCCGCGGCACCGCGCTCGTGCCCAGCTGGGTCGCGTTCGCCGTGGTGCGCCTGCTCGAGGAGCACTTCGAGACCTACGTCGACTACGACTTCACCGCGCAGATGGAGGAGCAGCTGGACCGCATGGCCCGCGGCGACCTCTCCCGCGCGGACTACCTGCGCTCCTTCTACTACGGCACGGGTGAGGACGGCCCGCTGGGCCTGAAGCCGATGGTCGACGACCTCGGCGACATCGACGCCCGCGCCATCAACTCGATCGAGATCGGCGAGGGGATCACCCTGCGCGTGGGCCGCTACGGCGCCTACGTCGAGAGGGCGGCGCGCGGCGAGGACGGCGAGCTGATCGAGGGGGCGGACCCGCAGCGCGCGAACGTCTCCGACGACCTCGCGCCCGACGAGCTGACCGTCGAGGCCGCGAAGGAGCTCCTCGAGCGCGCCAAGGACGACGGCCGCGTGCTCGGCACCGATCCGGCGAGCGGCCACGAGATCGTCGCGAAGGACGGCCGCTTCGGCCCCTATGTCACCGAGGTGCTGCCCGAGCCCGCGGAGGGCGAGAAGAAGGTGCCGAAGTCCAAGCAGCCGAAGCCCCGCACGGGCTCGCTGCTGAAGTCCCAGGACCTCTCCTCGATCACCCTCGAGGAGGCGCTCGCGCTGCTGAGCCTGCCGCGCGTGGTGGGCACCGACGAGGACGGCACGGAGATCACGGCGCAGAACGGCCGCTACGGCCCGTACCTCAAGAAGGGCACCGACTCCCGCTCCCTGGAGACCGAGGAGCAGATGTTCACCATCACCCTCGACGAGGCGAAGGCGCTGTACGCGCAGCCCAAGAGCCGCGGCCGCGCCGCGGCGAAGCCGCCGCTCAAGGAGCTCGGCACGGATCCCACGAGCGAGAAGCCGATCGTCATCAAGGACGGCCGCTTCGGCCCGTACATCACCGACGGCACGACGAACGTGTCCCTCCGGGCGACCGAGAAGGTCGAGGAGATCACCGAGCAGGTCGCGATCGAGAAGCTCGCGGAGAAGCGTGCGAAGGGTCCGGCCAAGAAGCCGGCCCGTCGGACGACCACGACGAGGAAGAAGAGCACCACCGCCAAGAAGTGACGGCGGGGTGGGGTGAGGATCGACCGGTCGGTCGCCGCCTCCCCGGTACGCAGGGCGCGGAGCTGAGGCTCCGCGCCCTGCGTGCGTCCGTGCGACCTGCGGGATCGTCGCCGATCCGAGACCTCTTCCGGGCGCGGGCACGGTTACAGTGACCTCACCGACGGCCCTCCCACGAAGGAGCGATGATGCAACGACGCCTCAGCCGGCGCGCGGCCATGACGGGGGCCGCGACCGCGGCCGCCGCCGTAGGGCTCGCGGGCTGCCTCCAGAACCCGGACTCCTCCGGCGGCACGACCGCCACGGCGGAGAAGTACACCGAGGGCGACGTGCCCGGCTCCGGCACCGTGACGGTGCTCGGCGCCTTCGGCGGCCAGGAGCAGGAAGCCTTCCTCGCCTCCCTCGAGGACTTCGAGAAGGAGTCCGGGGTCACCGTGCAGTACACGGCGGACACGGACTTCACCAACACGATCCGCCAGCGGGTCGGCTCCGGCGACGCCCCGGACGTCGCGCTGTTCCCGCAGCCGGGCGGTCTCTTCGACCTCGCGCGCGGCGGGAAGGTCGTCCCGATCGACGTCTACCTCGACTACGACGCGCTCGACGGCACCCTCATCCCCGGCTTCCTCGACTCGGCACGGCTGCAGGGCCGCGTCTACGGCGCCCCCATGCGCATGGCCTGCAAGTCCCTCATCTGGTACCCGAAGGCCGCGTACGAGGAGGGCGGGTACTCCGCCGAGCCCGCGACCATGCAGGAGCTGTACGGCATCGCGGACGAGATCAAGGCCGACGGCATCACCCCCTGGTCCGACGGCTGGGCCGCGGACCAGGCCACCGGCTGGGTGGGCACCGACTGGATCGAGGAGCTCATGCTCCGCGTCCACGGCCCGGACGTCTACGACGACTGGATCTACCACCGCATGCCCTTCAACGACGAGAAGGTCGTGCAGGTCTTCGACCTCCTCGGAGACCTGCTCAAGGGCGAGGGCAACGTGCTCGGCGGCACCGACACGATCCTCAACACGCCCTTCTCCGAGGCCCCGCTGCCGCTGTTCGAGGACCCGCCGAAGGCCATGTACGTGCGCCAGGGCAACTTCGTCACGGGCTTCTTCCCGGAGGACGTCCAGAAGAACCTCGATGAGGAGGTCGGGGTCTTCGCGATGCCCACCTGGGAGGGCGGCTTCGACGGCCAGCCGATCCTGGGCGGCGGCGACCTCGCGGCGCTGTTCACCCTCAACGACGACTCCGTGAAGCTCATGACGTTCCTGACCTCGCCGGAGTTCGGCGGGCCGTGGGCGCAGGCGGGCGGCTGGCTCAGCCCCCACACGACCTTCGACGCCTCGCAGTACCCGGACGAGATCACCCGCCAGGTCGCGGAGATCGCCTCCGGCGCGCAGGTGTTCCGCTACGACGGCTCCGACGTCATGCCGGGCGCGGTGGGCGGCGGCTCCTTCTGGACCGGCATGGTCGAGTGGCTCAAGGGGTCGAAGAACTCGCAGCAGGTGTGCGACGAGATCGAGGCGGGGTGGCCGAAGTGACCACCGCCGTCGCAGAGCGCGAGGAGCGGGCCGGCTCCCCTGCCCGGCCCGTGCGGCTCGTGGTCGGCGCCGTGGGCATGGTGCTCACCGCGTGGCTCGCCTGCAACATCTTCCTCGCCTTCGCCTACTACCCGCAGTGGTTCGGCGGTTCGAGCGTCGTCATCGGGCTCCTGGGGCTCGTGGTCGGCATCGGCGGGTCCGTGCTGTTCTTCCGCTTCCTCAACATGTGCGTCGAAGGGCTCCCCTCCCGCTTCTCCGAGGGCGTGATCCCCTACGCCTTCCTGCTGCCGGGGTTCAGCCTCATCGCCCTGCTGCTGCTCTACCCGACCGTGCAGACCGTCGTGTACTCCTTCGCGAACGCGGACTCCACCGCATGGGCGGGGCTCACGAACTACACGGCCGTGCTCGGCAGCGGGGAGTTCTGGTCCGCCCTGCTGAACAACCTGCTGTGGATCGTCGTGGTGCCGATCGCGACCGTGGCGCTCGGCCTCGGGGTCGCGGTGCTCGCGGACAAGCTCTCCCCCACGGGCGAGAAGATCACGAAGTCGCTGATCTTCCTGCCGATGGCGATCAGCTTCGTGGGCGCGGCGACCATCTGGGGCCTCGTCTACGCGTACAACGCCCCCGGCAGCGGGCAGACGGGACTGCTCAACGCGATCGTCGTCGCCCTCGGCGGGGACCCGCAGCCGTGGTACCAGCTCGACACGGCGCGGCTGAACTCGCTGCTGCTCATGGTGATCCTCATCTGGCTGCAGACGGGCTTCGCGATGGTGCTCCTGAGCTCCGCGATCAAGGCGGTCCCCGAGGACACGATCGAGGCCGGGCGGATGGACGGCGCGAGCGAGGCGCGGATCTTCTGGCAGATCATCTTCCCGCAGGTGCGCGCGACCCTGCTCGCGGTCTTCATCACCGTGCTGATCCTCGTGCTCAAGGTCTTCGACGTCATCTACGTGACGACCAACGGCCTGTACTCGACGGACGTCATCGCGAACCTGTTCTTCCGCAAGCTGTTCACGGACCAGCAGGCGGGCCAGGCCTCCGCGGTCGTGGTCGTGCTGCTGATCCTCGTGCTGCCGATCCTCGTGTACCAGGTGCGCAGCTTCCGGGCCCAGGAGGCAGGACGATGAGCGCGACGACCCGCACCCCCGCTCCGACGGCGTCGACCCGGGGCACCATGGCCGACGGCCGTCGGCGCTCCCCGCTCGCGATGATCGTCATGCCGCTGCTCGCGCTGCTGTGGACGGTGCCGACCCTCGGCCTGCTCGTGACGAGCTTCCGCACCCGTGAGGCCGCGGCGGCGAGCGGCTGGTGGAGCGCCCTCACCCACGGCGGGTGGACGCTCGACAACTACGCGCAGGTGCTCGGCAGCGCCTCGATGGGCACCTCGCTCGTGAACTCGATCGTGGTCGCGGTGCCGGCGACGGTGCTGCCGATCATGTTCGCGGCCTTCGCCGCCTATGCGTTCACCTTCATGGAGTTCCGCGGGAAGGACCTGCTGTTCATCGTCATCGTCGCGCTCATGGTGGTGCCGATCCAGGTGGCCTTCCAGCCGATGCTGGACCTGCTCGGGCCGCGCGGCCTGGGCATCAACGGCCAGTTCGTCGCGGTGTGGCTGCTGCACACCGGCTTCGGCATGCCGCTCGCCGTCTACACGCTGCGCAACTACATGGCGACCCTGCCGGGCTCCGTCGTGGAGAGCGCGAAGATCGACGGGGCGAGCCACTTCCAGACCTTCTGGCGGCTCGTGGCGCCCATGTCCTCCCCGGCGATCGCGGCGTTCGCGACCCTGCAGTTCCTGTGGGTCTGGAACGACCTGCTCATCGCGAAGCTGTTCATCGGCGGCGGGGCGAACAAGACGATCATCGTGGACCTCCAGCAGATGCTGGGCACCCAGGGCCAGGGCACGGAGCTGCTCACCGCCGGCGCCTTCATCTCGATGGTGGTGCCGATGATCGTGTTCTTCTCCCTGCAGCGCTTCCTCGTGCGGGGCATGACCTCCGGCGCCGTCAAGGGCTGAGCCGGGCCACCCCCTCCCCAGGCCGAGCCGTCCCCACGTCCCGCACGGACGTCGGGACGGCTCGGTAGATTAGGGGCATGAGCTCGCGCGAGAACACGCCCGGGGAGCCCCTGGTGCTCCCCGCCCCCCGCACCCCCGAGCCGGCGGCCGCGCCGGGTCTGCGCTGGGGTGTCGTCTCCCCCGGCCACATCGGCACCCAGTTCACCGAGACCGCGCACCGCGCGACCGCCTCCCGGGTGGTCTCCGTCGTCTCGCGCTCCGCGGAGCGCGCCCGCGCCTTCGCCGTGGAGCACGGGGCCGACGGCGCCTTCACGAGCGTCGAGGAGATGCTCGCCGCGGGCGGCATCGACGCGGTCTACGTCGCCTCCCCGCACGCCCAGCACGCGGAGCTCGCGCGCCCCGTGCTCGAGGCCGGGATCCCCGTCGTGGTCGAGAAGGCCTTCACGCTCAACGCCGGCCAGGCCGCGGGGCTGCTGGACCTCGCGCGGGAGCGCGGCGTCTTCGCCATGGAGGCCATGTGGGCGCGCTTCCTGCCGCACTACGACGTGCTGAACCAGGTGCTCGAGTCCGGGCTGCTCGGCGAGATCATCGAGGTCGCCGCCGATCACGGGCAGTCGATGCCCACCGATCCCTCCCACCGCATGAACGACCCCGAGCTGGGCGGCGGCGCGCTGCTCGATCTCGGTGTGTACCCCGTCTCCTTCGCCCAGATGGTGCTCGGCGACCTCACCGACCTCGCCGTGCGCGGCGACCTCACCCCCACGGGCGTCGACGCGAGCGTCGGCATCCTCGCCCGCGGCGAGCGCGGCCGGGCCCGGCTGGGGACCACCCTGCGTGCCCGCACGCCCACCGAGGCCGTGATCAGCGGCACCGCGGGACAGGCACGCCTCGCGGGCGCCTTCTTCGCGCCCACCACGCTCACCGTGACCCTGCTCGACGGCCGCCGCGCCTCCTTCGAGGCTCCGGGGATCGGCGGGGACGGCATGGCCTACGAGATCGCGGAGGCCGCCCGCCGCATCACCGCCGGGGACCTCGAGTCCCCGCTCATGAGCTGGGCGGACACCCTCTCCGTCATGAACACCCTCGACGCGGTGCGCGCCGAGCTGGGCGTCGTCTACCCCGGGGAGGCCGCCCGATGATGCCCGGCGGCCTGCCCCCTGCCCTCACCGTCCCCGCCCCGCGGCCGCCGCGCCGCGGCGTGTTCATCTCCTTCGAGGGCGGCGACGGCGCGGGCAAGTCCACGCAGATGTCCATGCTGCGCGACCACCTCATCCACGACCGGATGGTCGACGAGGACCTCGTGCTCACCACCCGTGAGCCCGGCGGCACGCCGCTCGGCGCGCAGATCCGCGAGCTCGTGCTGCACGGGGACGACGTGGACCCGCGGGCGGAGGCCCTGCTCTACGCCGCGGACCGCGCCCACCACATCGCCTCGAGGGTCCGCCCCCACCTGGCGCGCGGCGGCCTCGTCCTCGGCGACCGGTACCTCGACTCCTCCGTCGCCTACCAGGGGGCCGGTCGCGAGCTGGAGGCCCGGGAGATCGCCGCCCTGTCGCTGTGGGCGGTGGACGGCCTGCTGCCGCACCGCACGATCCTGCTGGACCTGCCCCCGGCGGCGCTCGCGGAGCGTCGCGCGCCCGGGGAGATGGACCGCCTCGAGCGGGCCGGCCTCGAGTTCCACGAGGCGGTGCGCGAGCAGTTCCTCCAGCTCGCGGCCGACGATCCCGACCGCTTCGCGGTGATCGACGCGGCGCTGCCCAAGGAGGAGGTGCACGCCCAGGTGCTCGAGAAGGTCTCCGGCGTGCTGCAGCTGTTCGACCCGACCTTCGAGCAGCCCGTCCCCGCGAAGCACCGGGACGAGCTGTGAGCGCCCCGGCCGTGGGCGCCGTGTGGCGGGACGTCGTGGGCCAGGAGGCCGCCGTCGCCCAGTTCCACCGCGCGGCCACCGGTCAGGCGTCCCTCGCCCAGGCGTGGCTCGTGACGGGGCCGCCCGGCTCGGGCCGCTCCACGGCCGCGCGCGCCTTCGCCGCGGCGCTCCAGTGCGAGCAGGGGGTCGGCTGCGGGGAGTGCACCGCGTGCCGCACCGTCCTCGCGGGCACCCACCCGGATGTCACCGTCGTCGCGACGGACAAGCTCTCCATCGCGAAGGAGGAGGTGCGCTCCCTCGTCATGACCGCGCAGCGCTCCCCCGCGACGGGGCGGCACCGCGTGATCGTCGTCGAGGACGCCGACCGCATGAGCGCGGGCACCTTCAACGTGCTGCTGAAGTCCATCGAGGAGCCGCCCCCGGCGACGGTGTGGATGCTGTGCGCCCCCTCCGCGGAGGATCTCGCCCCCACGATCCGCTCCCGCTGCCGGCTCGTGACCCTCACCGTCCCCTCCGCGGAGGTCGTCGCCGGTCTGCTGCAGCGGCGGGACGGCATCCCCGAGGATCTCGCCGTGCGCGCGGCCCGCGCTGCCCAGGGGCACATCGGCCTCGCCCTGCGCTACGCGACCCAGGAGGGCACCCTCGCGGCGCGGGAGGAGTCCGCCCGGAGCCTGCTGGGGCTGCGCGGGACGGGCCAGGCGGTGCTCGCCGCGCAGGCGCTCGTGGACCGTGCCACCGCGGAGGCGAAGGAGCATGCGGACCTCGTCGCGACCGAGGAGAAGGAGCGGTTCCTGCGCTCGGCGGGCATCGAGGACGGCAAGGTCCCGCCGGCGCTGCGCGGCCAGCTGCGCCAGCTCGAGGAGGACGCGAAGCGACGCCAGACCCGTCTCGTGCGGGACGTGCTGGACCGCTATCTGCTGGATGCCCACTCGGTGCTGCGGGACGTGCTCACGCGCCAGCTGGGGTCCGGCAGCGATCTCGTGAACGTCGAGGTCACGCCGGAGATCGAGCACGCCGCGGGCGGCGGCTCGGCGCACACCACGCTCGGTCTGCTCGAGGCGGTCCAGGGCGCGCGCTCACGGATCGCGGGGAACGTGCCGCCGCTGCTCGCGATCGAGGCGCTCCTGTCCCGGGTCGCGGTCTCGCTGCGCTGACCCGCCGCCGGGGATGACCGGCCGGCGGAGCGGCGCGCCGAGCCGGTCCCGGCCCCGCTCACTCCTCGGCGGGAGCAGGCTCCTCGGTGCGGTCGGTGTCCTCGGAGGAGGCGGAGTCCTCACCCTTGCCGGGAGCGACGGCCTCATCGGCGGCGGCCGGCTCATCGGCAACCTAATCGTCGGCAACCTGCTCGTCGGACTCCGGCACCTCGGTCACGGGCTCCGCGGGGGCGTCCACGACGACGGTCTCGCCGGTGGCCTGCTCGCCGGAAGCCGACTCGTCAGCGACCGGCTCGTCAGCCGTCGTCTCATCGGCAGCGGTCTCGTCGCCGACCGGCTCGTCGGCGACGGCTCCGTCGTCAGTCTGCTCGTCGGAGGCGGGCTCCTGCAGCTCGAGGTCCGCCTCGAGCTCGTCGACCACGACGCCCGCGCCGCGCGCGGCCTCGTGATCGGTCTCCTCCTGGCCGGTCTGCGAATGCGACCCGCAGCCGTAGCCCAGGTGCACCACGCGGCCGTCGGCCGGGGACCACTCGTTCGTGCAGACCCCGAACTCGGTGCGCAGCGACCCCGAGAGCAGCGACAGGAACCCGCAGCTCGAGCAGGTCGCGGTGACGGTGCCGCGGCGGCCGCGGTGCGAGGTCTGGCGCGGGCCGAACTCGCCCTCGGTCCAGCGCTCGGCGGCCTCGGCGCGCCCCTCGGGCGAGAGCACGCGCTCCCGGCCCAGGCCCAGCTCCCACTGGGCCACGCGGTCCTCGTCCTCGTCGCCCGTGGCCTCGTAGCCCTGCTCGAGGCGCGCATCCTGCTCCCGGAAGGGCAGGAGGTCGTCGGCGCCCACGTCGGAGGGCTTCAGACGCTCCGCCCACGGCTCCCACGCGGGGGCCAGCAGAGCGCCCTCGCCGGGCAGCAGCGCCGTCTCGGCGACGGTCGCCGCCTTCGCCCGGGGCGCACGGCTGAGGACCACGACCCACGACCAGCCGCGGTACCCGGGCATCGTGCAGTCGAAGACGTGCGTGACCAGCCGCTCGCCGGCGGGCTCGGCGCGCAGGTGCTCGCCCACCTGGCCCGGCTCGGTGACCTCCACGAGGGCCTCGCGGGCCTGCTCGATCGCGGCGGCCGCGACGGCGTCGAGCTTCGGCTTCGCGGTCCGGGGACGACGGGATGCGGTGGTCGGCTGGGTCATGGGGATCAGGCCTCGAAGTTGTCCGCGACGGCGCGCAGCACGGTGGCGATCTTCTGGGAATGGCCGCGGTCGGGGAAGCGCCCCTGCCGCAGGCCGTTGGAGGCGTCGTCCAGGAGCCGGATGAGGTCCTCGGTCATCGTGGCCATCTCCTCCGGCTTCGGTCGGCGCGCACGGGAGACGGAGGGCGCCGGCTCGAGCAGCTGCAGGGACAGCACCTGCGGGCCGCGACGGCCGTCGACCATGTCGAACTCGACGCGCGCGCCGGGGCGCAGCGTCGTCACGCCCTCGGGGAGCGAGGTCGCGTGGACGTAGACGCTCTGTCCGTCCTCGTCATCGAGGATGAAGCCGAAGCCCTTCTCGGCGTCGTAGAACTTCACCTTGCCGCGTGGCACGTTGATCCCGTCCTGTCCTGGGGTCTGGGGGCTGGTCACTGGAGGGGCCCGCGTCGGGGACGCGGGCGTGGCGGGGCCGCCCACGGGGCCGCCGCCGATCGAGTCTACAGGCCCGCGCTCCCCGGGACGCGCCGTCCCGGGGCGGGGTCCGGACGCTGCCTCCGGCGCTCGGCGGGGACCTCCCGGGCGGGGGCGTCCGGGGGCACCGGCGGCAGACCCAGCTCGACGAGCACACGGTCCAGGATCAGGGCGGTGAACCCCCAGACGAACGCCTGCTCGGGCAGGTCGAAGGCGGGTCCGACGTCCATCCCGTCGAGCCGGCCGCGCAGCCGTCGGGCGGGATCGCCGAGGGATCCGGGGCCCTGGAGCCGCGCCCACACGACCCGCTCGACCTCGACCGGGTCCTGCACGCCGAGCACCGGCCGCTCGGGCGCCCAGGCGAGCACCGGCGTGACGTACTGGCGCCGCCAGGGCATGCCGATCGGGGCGAACGCGCCGAGCACGCGCGCCGCCCCCTCGACCAGGCCGGTCTCCTCCTGCGCCTCCCGCAGCGCCGTGTGCACCTCGTCGCGGTCGGTGGGGTCCATCGCGCCGCCGGGCAGCGAGAACTGACCCGGCTGCGAGCGCAGGCGGTGACCGCGCTCCTCGATCACGAGCTCCGCGTCCTCCGCGGTGGTCCCGCTCAGCAGCATGAGCACGGCGCTGCGGCGCACCTCCTCGCGCGGCGGCAGGAGGGGCGCGTCGGGGCGCCCGACGTCCGCGACGAGCACCTCGTCACCGCGGGCGGCGCGCTCCGCGATCCCCGAGAGGAAGGCGGGCAGCCCCGTCCCCCTCGCACCCCCGGTCACGCGGCGACCCCCGCGCTCGGGCAGAGGTTCGCGAGCACGCAGTCCTCGCAGCGGGGCGCCCGGGCGGTGCAGACCCGTCGGCCGTGGAGGATGAGGCGCAGGCCCAGCAGGGTGAGCTCGCCCGGGGCGCCGTCGGCCGCGACCCGGGCCACGACGTCCTCCTCCACCGCGCGCGGGTCCGTCGCGGCGGTCCAGCCGAGCCGGCGTGCGAGACGCCCCACGTGCGTGTCCACGGCGAGCAGCTCGTGCCCGAACCAGGCGCCGCGCACCACGTGCGCCGTCTTCCGCCCCACCCCGGGCAGGGCCTCGAGGGCGGCCTGGTCGTCCGGCACCTCGCCGCCGTGGTCGCGCAGCAGCGCCGCGGCGAGGCCGACGACGCGCCGGGCGCGCGTGGGGCCCATGCCGAGCGGGCGCAGCAGCGCGGCGACCTCCTCCTCGGGGGCGGCCGCGAGGGCGGCGGGATCGGGCCACCGCCCGAAGAGCGCGGGCGTGAGGCTGTTCACCCTCGCGTCGGTCGTCTGGGCCGAGAGCACCGTCGCGACGAGCAGCTCGAAGGCGTCCCGATGATCGAGCTCGGTGCGTGCGCCGGGGTGCTCCGCGGCCAGGCGCAGGCTCACGGCGGCGGCGTCGGCCGCTCCCCGAGGGGCCGTCCGGGAGCCCGCAGGGGTGCGGCGCGGGGCGGCCTGGGACATCGTTTCGGCTCCTCGGTCTGGCGGGGCGGCGGGTCTGGGGGCGCCGGGCGCGATAGTGTTCCCCCATGATGTGACTGCGACCACCGAGGGGTGGAGCGCCGTCACGATCGGCACAGGCACGGTCCCGGCGGCTCCGGGACCCGATCACCAGGAGGACCCGTGGACGAGAACATCGTACGGTCGTCGCCGCTGTTCGCGGCTCTCGACGAGGACGGCAAGCAGGCCGTCCTCGCGTCGATGAAGCAGGAGGACTACCACCGCAGCGCGGTGATCTTCCGCGAGGGCGATCCCGGTGACCGCCTGTTCATCATCGGCGCCGGCAAGGTGAAGGTGGGCCACGCCTCGGGCGACGGCCGCGAGAATCTGCTCGCCGTGCTCGGCCCGGGCGAGACCCTCGGCGAGCTCTCCCTCTTCGACCCCGCCCCGCGCAACGCGACCGCGACCGTGGTGGCCGAGTCCACGCTGTACTCGCTCTCCCAGCAGGATCTCTACCGGGTGCTCGCGCAGCGCCCGGAGGTGGGCCGCCACCTGCTCGCGTCCCTCGCCCGCCGCCTGCGCAAGACCAACGAGTCCCTCGCGGACCTCGTCTTCGCGGACGTCCCCGGCCGCGTGGCCAAGAACGTCCTCGACCTCGCCCAGCGCTTCGGCCGGCAGACGGACGACGGCGTCATGGTCGCCCACGGCCTCACCCAGGAGGAGCTCGCCCAGCTGGTCGGCGCCTCCCGCGAGACTGTGAACAAGGCCCTCGCGGACTTCGCCTCGCGCGGCTGGATCCGCCTCGAGGCCCGCGCCGTGCTCATCGTCGACGTGGAGCGCCTGCGCCGCCGCGCCCGCTGACCCCTCGCACGCACGAGCGCCCGTCCTCCGCGCGGAGGACGGGCGCTCGTGCCGTCCGGGGACGGGGGCAGGGGAACCCGAGAGGTGCGCGGCGCCTCAGCGCCCGGCGGCGAGATGCTCGAGGGTCGCGCGGAGGTTCCAACGGGCACCCTTCTCGAGCTCGGGCGGGAGCTCCGTGCCGTAGATCGCGCGCACCAGGCGGTCCAGGGTCAGCACCCCGGCGCGGCGTGCGCGGCGCACCTGCTCGATCCGCTCCTCACGGTGCGCGATCGCGGTCTCCACGAGGGCGAGCGCGTCCAGCGGCCCCTCGGCGGCGGGCCCGTGGCCGGGGTGGATCGCGCTGATCCGGCCGTCGATCGCCATGGCCCGCAGGATCGCGAGGGACTGCAGGTGCTCGTGGATCGTGCCGCCGTCGTCGGGCACGATGACGGTCGAGGAGCCGCCGCCCAGCAGCGTGTCGCCGCTGAGCAGCCGCCCGCCGTCCACGAGCAGGCCCACGGAGTCCGCGGTGTGGCCGGGCAGGTGGATGACGTGCGCGACGGTCCCGTGGTCCCCCTCGAAGGTGGACGGCAGGGGCCGCGAGCCGGTGACCGCGTCCTGATCGGCGGCCCACAGCGGCACCTCGAGGCCGCTGCGCGCGGCGAGCTGCCGGGCGAGGGTCGCCGCTCCCGCGGTGTGGTCGAGGTGGCGGTGGGTGACGAGCACCCCCTGGGGCCGGGGCGCGGAGGCGAGGAGCAGCTCCGCGAGATGCTCCGGGTCCCGGGGCCCGGGGTCCACGACCCAGCTGCGCTCCCCGTCGACGATCACGTAGGAGTTCGTGCCGTCCAGGGTCATCGCCCCGGGGTTCGCGGCCCGGACCAGCCGCAGCTCGACCGGAGGCGCCGCGGGCTCGCGCTGCGGCTCCGGGCCCATCTCAGACGGTCCCGGGCGCGAGCTCGACGTGGAGGTCCAGCTCGACCGGCGAGTCCAGCGGGAGCACGGCGACGCCGACGGCGCTGCGGGCGTGCGTGCCCGCCTCGCCGAGGATCTCGCCGAGCAGCGTGCTCGCACCGTTGATGACGGCCGGCTGGCCCGTGAACTCCGGCGCGGAGGCGACGTAGCCGGTGACCTTCACGACCCGGACGACGGCGTCGAGCGCCTCGACCCCGCCGAGCAGGTCGGCGACGGCGGCGAGCGCGTTCAGGCAGCTGATCGCGGCGAGGCGCGCGGCCTCCTCCGGATCGACCCCGGCGCCGACCTTCCCGGTCGTGGGCAGGGCGCCGTCCACGAAGGGCAGCTGGCCGGAGGTGTGCACGTGGTCACCGGTGCGGATCGCGGGCACGTAGGCCGCGACGGGCGCGGCGACGGGCGGCAGGGCGAGCCCCAGCGCCTCGAGGCGTGCGGCGATGCGCCCGGCGGGGGCGGCGGTCACGGCTCAGGCCCCGGCCGTGTCGAGGGGCCGCTTCATGTAGGCGACGAGCGACTCGGGATTGGGGCCGGGCACGACCTGCACGAGCTCCCATCCCTCCTCGCCGTAGTTGTCGAGGATCTGCTTGGTCGCGTGGATCAGCAGCGGGACGGTCAGGTACTCCCAGCGGGTCGGTGCGCTCATGGGGCGAGCCTACCGGCGCCGCGCCCCGCGCGGCGGGCGGCTCAGCTGCCGACCGCCTCCCGGGCGGCCCGCTGCAGCAGGGCGGTCCAGCTGCTGACCTCGGGGTGCCGGCGCAGCAGGCGGCGGCGCTCGCGCTCGGTCATGCCGCCCCAGACACCGAAGTCGATGCGGTTGTCGAGCGCGTCGGCGAGGCACTGCGTGCGCACGGGACAGCTCCCGCACGCGGTCTTGATCTGGTTCTGCTCCGTCCCCTGGACGAAGAACTCGTCGGGATCCATCCCCGCGCACGCCCCGCGCGCGGCCCAGCTCTGGTCGTCCCCGGCCCCGGTGGCCCCGATCATCATCGATCTCCCCCCTTCATGGATCTCCGTCGATCCGTAGGCTTCCCCCTCACTCTAGGGAGACCCATGCCACAGCGCAAAAACTGACCCCGGTCGATCGGTCCGTCGGGCCCGACCTCGGGCCCCGCACCCGCTCCCCGAGGACAGGGAGCCTTCGTGAAGATTCCGTCCAGGCGGGCATGGCAGATGGAACCTGGGAACGGGCCCGCCGTACTGTAGGGAGCATGGCCCGTTCCACGTCCTCGCGCCCCGAGGGAGCCCGCTCGCTCCCCGTCGCCCTGGCCCAGACCCTCTACCTGCTCCTCGGCCTCGTGGCCGTGGCGCTCCTCGGCGGAGTCCTGCTGGCGGCGTTCTTCCTCCCGGCGGTCTCCGCCTCCTCGGCCGTCGCCGAGGACGGCGTGACGCTGTTCGACTCGTACCCCAGCGAGCTCGAGGTCGAGCCGCTGAACGAGGCGAGCCGGATCGAGGCCTCGGACGGCTCGCTGCTGGCGACCTTCTACACCGAGAACCGCATCATGGTCCCGCTCGAGGAGATCTCCCCGAACATCCAGCACGCGGTGATCGCGATCGAGGACAAGCGGTTCTACGAGCACGGCGGCATCGACCCCAAGGGCATGGCGCGCGCCCTCGCGAGCAACGCGGGCGGCGGCTCGACCCAGGGCGGCTCGACCCTCACCCAGCAGTACGTGAAGAACGCCCTGCTCATGGATGCCGTCCAGCGCGGCGACCAGGAGGACATCGACGCCGCGACCGAGCAGACCTACGGCCGCAAGCTGCGCGAGGCGAAGCTCGCGATCTCGCTCGAGAAGAAGTGGAGCAAGGACGAGATCCTCAACGGGTACCTCAACGTCGCCCAGTTCGGCCCCTCCCAGTACGGCGTGGAGACGGGTGCCCAGCACTACTTCTCCAAGAGCGCGAAGGACCTCAACCCCGGTGAGGCGGCGCTGCTCGCGGGCATCACGAACGGCCCCAACCAGTACGACCCGGTGAAGCACCCCGAGGCCGGCCAGAAGCGCCGCAACGAGGTGCTGTGGACGATGCTCGACCAGGGCTACATCGACCAGGCGGACTACGACAAGTACACGAAGCAGCCCGTCGAGGACATGCTGAAGATCAAGACGGTGCGCGCCGGCTGCGCCTCCGCCGACGGCAGCGGGTTCTTCTGCGACTACGTCACGCGCACCCTCCTGAACGACCAGTCCTTCGCGCCGACGGCCGCGGAGCGGCGGAAGCTGCTCTACGGCGGCGGCCTCACCATCAAGACGACGCTGGACCCGAAGCTCCAGAAGGACGCCGAGGAGATCCTCAACCGGAAGGTCCCCGCGGACTCCGCGAGCGGCTTCGGCCACTCGATCGTCACGGTCGAGCCCGGCACCGGCAAGATCCTCACGATGGCGGAGAACCGCACCTTCAACCCGTACGCCGACGCCGGCGCCGGCGAGACCGCGATCAACTACAACGTCCCGAAGTCCCTCGGCGGCGGCAGCGGCTTCCCCGTCGGATCGACCTTCAAGCCCTTCGTGCTCGCCCAGTGGCTCGAGAGCGGGAAGTCGATCTACGACACCGTGGGCACCAAGCGCGAGGTCATGAAGTCCTTCCCCGCGAAGTGCCTGAACCGCGGCCGCTGGTACGAGACCGCCGGCTACAACCCGGACAACGCCGTCTCCGTCCCGCTCTCCTCCATGGAGACGGTCCTCAACGCGACGAAGTTCTCCGTGAACACCTCGTACGCGAACATGGCGCGACAGCTCGACCTGTGCGACATCGCGGACACCGCGCGGGACCTCGGCGCGATCCCCGCGACCTACAACCCGTACGACCAGACCACCTGGGACATGCCGATCGACGAGATGTACGGCACCGAGCTGGCCCCCTCCGTGGTGGTCCTCGGCGAGCTGCGGATCTCCGCCCTCGACATGGCCTCCGCCTACGCGACCTTCGCCGCGGAGGGCACCTACTGCAAGCCCACCGGCATCAACGAGGTCGTGGACCGCAACGGCGACAAGATGGAGACCACGGGCTCCAGGTGCGACCAGGTCATGGACAAGTCCGTCGCGGACGAGATCGCCTGGACCCTCGAGCAGGACCTCACCGATCCCCGCGCGACCGGCAAGGGCAAGGTCATCCCGGGCCACGACGCCGGCGGCAAGACCGGCACCTCCGGCTCGCAGTTCCACACCTGGTACGTCGGCTTCACCCGCCAGATGTCCACCGCCGTGTGGTTCGGCCACCCCAACGCCAACGTGCGCCCCGCCGGCTTCTCGGTGGACGGCGAGGTCCTCCAGAGCGGCAAGGTCTGGGGCAACACGGTCTCGCTGCCCACCTGGCAGGAGTACATGACGAAGGCCTCCGAGGGCCTGCCCAACGAGGCGTTCCCCGCCGCCCCCTCGGGAGCGGCGCCGAACACGGCCGCGGGCAAGCCCGCCGAGGCCGGCACGGTCCCGGACGTCTCCGGCGACTACCTCAGCGCGGCGCAGTCCACGCTCCAGGCCGCCGGCTACACGACGAAGGTCGTGCGGGAGCCCTCCGCGACGGTGGGCCAGTGGTACGTCATCGGGACGGATCCCGCGCCCGGCACGAAGCTCGCCCCCGGCAGCACGGTCACCATCCGCCAGTCCAGCGGGAAGGGCTGATGCGCGCCCTCCCCCTGGCCGCCCTGGGCACCGCCGGTGCCGCGGCGGCCACGGCGGCGGCCGCCCACGTGTGGGCGCGCCACGTCGAGATCCACCGCTACACCGTGCGCGAGCAGGAGCTGCGCATCCTGCCGCCCGGGGCCCGCACGATCCGCGTGCTGCACATCAGCGACATCCACCTCGTGCCGGACCAGTCGCGCAAGCTCGACTTCCTGCGCCACCTCGCGACCTACCGGCCGCACCTGGTCATCGACACCGGGGACAACATCGCCTCCGCGGCGGCCGTCCCCGTGCTCGCCGAGGCGATCGAGCCGCTGCTGCGCCGGCCGGGAGCCTTCGTCATGGGCTCGAACGACATGTTCGCGCCCGTGCGCAAGAACCCGCTGCGCTACTTCCTCCCCGATGCCCGCCCCGCGGGTCTCACCGAGCGCACGGACGGCGACCTGCCCACGCAGGAGCTCGCGCGGCGGCTCGGGGAGTTCGGCTGGAAGGACCTCACCAACACCCGGGCGACGATCGAGCTCGGCGGGCTCGAGGTGCGGCTCGCCGGGGTCGACGACCCCCATCTCGAGCGCGACCGCTTCCCCGATCCCGCGCCCGTGGAGCCCTCCGCCCCGGTGCACGGGAACGTGCTGCGGCTCGGCGTCGCGCATGCGCCCTACCGTCGCGTGCTGGACGCCTTCGTGGCCGACGGCGCGGAGCTGGTGCTCGCGGGCCACACCCATGGCGGGCAGCTGCGCCTGCCGGGCTACGGGGCCCTCGTGACCAACTGCGACATCCCGCGTGAGCAGGCCCGCGGCCTCTCCACCTGGAAGGGCGTCCCGCTCACGGTGAGCGCCGGGATGGGGGCGAGCCCCTATTCGAACTACCGTCTGTTCACGCCTCCGGAGGCGACGTTGCTCACGTTGCGGGCCCGACGCCCCGACTGAGTCCCGCGCACCCCCGGAGCACTGGTAATGTTCCTGATCGGTGACTCGCTGAGGCGAGGATCCGCACCGGGGTGTGGCGCAGCTTGGTAGCGCGCCTCGTTCGGGACGAGGAGGTCGCAGGTTCAAATCCTGTCACCCCGACCGCCAGGCCCGGGGCCCGCATCCGTGAGGATGCGGGCCCCGGGCCTTCCTGTTGCCCGGAACCCTGCCGGCCCCACGGCCCCACGATCCCGACGCCGCCGCCGAGCGCCGTCAGCCCGTTCCCAGCGCGCGCCCGCAACTCCTTCACATCCCGTGCACGCCCCACGCACCGCGACCGAATGACACCGATGTGATTAACATGACGATGCCCGTTTCGACTGAACGACACGGCGGTGATTCAGGAAATTGAGTAAAAACTTCGTCAAATAAGGTCGCGTGCGGCGCAAACTCCCTGGGGGAACCCTGAGAACGCCACCTACGGTGGGTGGCGGTGCCGCCTCGACCGGGCACCCGTCCCGGGTGCCGCCTTCCCGTCACCGCCCAGGACGCTTCCTCCGCTTCCCTGGGTGACGGGCGCAGGCCGGCAGCTCCCCCGTGCCGGTGAAGCCTGTGCGGCGACGGAGAAGGAGCTCGACGGACATGTTCCGCACCGCATCACGAGGCACGCACCGGGCGACCGGCCGTGCCGTCATCGACTACCGAGGACTCGCGGTCCCGGTGGGCAAGGGCGTGGGAGGCGTCGCCGTCCTCGGCGCCGTCACCGCGACCGGAGCCCTCCAGTCCGCACCCTCCGCCCAGGCCGCCCCGGCACCGGCCGCGAGCACCGTCCGCAGCGCCGTGACCGCCCCGGTCGCCGCTCCGGCCACCAGCTCGTCCTACTCCTCCGTGAAGCTCCGCCTCGGGGCCCGCGGCGACGCCGTGAAGAGCCTCCAGCGGAGCCTCAACGACCAGGGCGCCGGCATCTCCGCCGACGGCGTCTTCGGCTCGAGGACCCTCCGCGCCGTCAAGAGCGCCCAGTCCTCCGCGGGCATCAAGGTGGACGGCGTCGTGGGCCCCCAGACCTGGGCCGCCCTCAACGGGTCCGAGAAGAAGGGCGGCTCCTCCTCGAGCTCGTCCGGCTCCTCCTCGTCCCTGCTGCGCCAGGGCTCGCGCGGATCCTCCGTGCGCACCCTCCAGTCCTCGCTCAACGAGGCCGGCGCGAGCCTCAAGGTCGACGGCGTCTTCGGCAGGGGCACCGCCTCCGCGGTGCGCTCGCTGCAGTCCGCCGCCGGGATCCGCGTCGACACCGTCGTGGGCCCGAAGACCTGGTCCGCCCTGGACCGCGGGGTCCGCATCGGCTCCTCCGGCTCGGATCGCGGCACGAGCCGTGACGAGGTCGGCTCGAGCTTCGACGGCCAGGCCATCGTCTCCGCCGCCCGCGCGCAGATCGGCGTGGGCTACACGTGGGGCGGCTCCAGCCCGTCCACCGGCTTCGACTGCTCCGGCCTCGTCTACCACGCGTACAACCAGGCCGGCATCGACCTGTCGCGCAAGACCGCCAAGGGGTACACCTTCGGCGGCCGGATCATCTCGCAGTCCGAGGCGAAGGTCGGCGACCTCGTCGCCTTCACCGGCAACGACTACGGGCACATCGGCATCTACGCCGGCAACGGCACCATCATCGACGCCTCGGGCTCGCGCCAGCGGGTCATGGAGCGCTCGATCTGGAGCGCCCCCCACGTCTTCGTGACCTACCGCTGACGCGGAGGCCCCACAAGACCCCCGAGCCCGCTCGGGACCACGACGGCCTGCTCGACGCGCACGCGTCACCGGGAAGGAGCAGGACGCCGTGACCGGAGCCCCGGTCGGTCCGCCGACCGGGGCTCCGCCATGCCCGTTGCGCACCGTGTGGCCGTCGTCACGACGACGCGCGCGACGTGGCAGACTGAAGCCTCTCGCCAGGAACGACGCCGTCTCAGGAGACAATTCCATGCCGGATCCCATCGCCCTCGTCCCGCTCCCCCGCTCGGTCATCTGGAGCGCGGGCACCTGGGAGACCACCGACCCCTGGGACGGCCTCTCCGTGGGCCTGTCCGAGGAGCTCCCCCGCACCGAGTACACGCTGTCGATCTCCCCCTCGGGCGCGAGCCTCACCGCGGGCAGCGAGGCGGCCCTCGCGGACGGCCGCAACACCTTCGCGCAGATCGTCACCGGCGCGGGCGGCTCGATCCCCTGCGTGACCATCGCCGACTCCCCGAAGTACGCCTGGCGCGGTCTGCACCTCGACGTCTCCCGGCACTTCCTGCCGGTCGAGGAGGTCGAGACCATGATCGACGCCCTCGCGCTGCACCGCCTCAACGTCCTGCACCTGCACCTCACCGACGACCAGGGCTGGCGCATCGAGATCAAGGGCTACCCGCGGCTGACGGAGATCGGCGCGCGCCGCACCCGCACCGTCGTCGGCCGCCACGGCGAGATGGCCGAGGGCCTCGAGTTCGACGAGACCGTCCACGAGGGCTCCTACACCCAGGAGGAGCTGCGCGGGCTCGTCGAGTACGCCCGCCGCCGCGGCGTCATGATCGTCCCCGAGGTGGACCTGCCCGGGCACATGCAGGCCGCGATCGCCGCCTACCCGCAGCTGGGCAACGTCCCCGACCGCGAGCTCGAGGTGCGCCAGGTCTGGGGGATCTCCGACCACGTGCTCGGCGTCTCCGACGAGGCCTTCGACTTCGTGCGGGACGTGCTCACGCAGGTCGCGGAGATCTTCCCCGCCCCCTACGTGCACATCGGCGGCGACGAGGTCCCGCGCGGGGAGTGGGAGCGCTCGAGCGCGGCCCGCAGCCGCATGAACGAGTGGGGGCTCACCCGGGTCTCCGAGATCCAGGGGCGCTTCACGCAGTTCGCCTCCGAGGTCCTCGCCGAGAGCGGCAAGCGGGTCCTCGCCTGGGACGAGGTGCTCGAGACGCACCTGCCCGACGACACCGTCATCATGAACTGGCGCAGCCCGGCGGGCGTCACCGAGGCCGTCTCGCGCGGCTTCCAGACCATCGTGGCCACCTCGGACCTGCTCTACTTCGACCACTACCAGGCCGATCCGGAGGAGGAGCCGCTCGCGATCGGCGGCCTCACCACGGTCAAGGACGTCTACACCGGCCGCCTCCTGCCCAAGAAGATCACCGAGGAGCAGGAGCGCCTGATCCTCGGCATCCAGGGCCAGCTGTGGTCCGAGTACCTCCCGGACGCGGAGCAGGTCCAGTACATGGCGTTCCCGCGCGTGTGCGCCCTCGCCGAGCGCGCCTGGGGCTCCCCCGAGCAGAGCTGGGACGAGTTCGAGGAGCGGCTGCGCGCCCACCTCCCGCGGCTGGACGCCTTCGGCATCCGCTACCGCCCGCTGGACTGACCCGGGACCCCCGCGAGGCCGCCATGTCCGATCCGCACCGCGCCCACCCCTACGGCCGCTCGGCCGACGACGTCCGACGCCGCGACCTGCGCGCCCGCCGCACCCGGCGGTTCCGCATCACCCAGATCGCGGTCTTCTCCGTCGCCGCCGTCCTGCTGCTCGGGGTGGGTGCGTACGCCATCGGACAGCTGCGCGCACCGAACCCCGCCCCGGGCGTCATCGCCACGAAGACCTTCGGCAGGGCCGAGCCGGAGGTGACCTGCCCCGAGGCGGGGGCGGTGCCCGCCGCGCCGGAGGACGTCACCGTGAACGTCCTCAACGGCACCGGGCGGAGCGGCCTCGCCGGCCGCGTCTCCGAGTCCCTCGCCGATCGCGGCTACACCGCGGGGAAGGTCGGCAACACCTCGCAGGCCTCCGGCGCCGCCGTGATCGTCTACGGGCCCTCCGGCTATCTCGCCGCGCAGTCGGTCCTCGCGCAGGTCGGCACGGCGGAGCTCACGCTCGACGGTCGGGACGACGCGAGCGTGGACCTGCTGCTGGGTGACGGCTTCTCCGACCTCGCCGGCAGCGGCGCCGCGGAGAAGGCGCTCGGGACGCCGGTCGCGACCCCCGAGGGCTGCGGCTGATCAGTCCTCCCAGTCGCGGCGGTCCCGCTCCATGCGCAGGCCGATCGCGAGGGACACCCCGCCGCCGAAGACCAGCAGCAGCACGATCGTCCCGAACACCACCGAGGTGCTCTGCGAGCTCGGCAGGAGACCCACCAGCAGCGAGTTGATCCCGCTCGGCTCGGTGCGGGCGCCGTCGACCACCGCGCCGCCCGGATCCACCTCGATCGAGAGGGTCGCGCTCGCGGGCACGCCGTCCTCGTCCTCGACCGTGTACTCGATCGGCTCCGTCGCCCCCGTGAACCCCGGGACCGGGGTGACGGTGATCGAGCCGTTGGCCGAGACCGTGTACGTGGCCTCGCCCGGGATCACGAGGCGCTTGCCCGTGAACTGGTCGAGGTCCTGCAGGTTCGTCGCGTCGAGCGAGCGCAGCCGCACGCTCGAGGCGACGAGCGGGGCCGCCGCGGTCCCGGCCGTGTCGTTCGCGAGGACGTCGATGGTGCGCGGGGTGCCCGTGCCGGTCCGCTCGGCGTCGTCGCGGAGCACCGGCACCGCGTCCACGATCCGCGCCGTGAACAGCCCGGTCGCGGTGTTGTCGGCATAGATGCCCGTGCCGGCGACCGTCACCGCACTCTCCACCCCTGTCCTCTCCTCCGACGCCTCGAAGGTGAGGGTCAGCGCGTCGAGGTCCAGGGTCCAGGTCCCCACCCCCGGCAGCTGCGCCGTCAGACCGTCCGCGGAGAGCGTCGCGCCGCCCGGCAGCGCCGCCTCGTCCAGGTGGAGGGAGTCCGCGCTGAGGTCCCGGGTCCCCGAGGAGAGGTCGAAGACGACGGGGCTGCCCGGCGTCGCCGCCTGGGAGCGGTCCTGGAGGATCGGGTAGGCCGTCGAGAGCACCCCGGGGGACGCGTCGTTGCCCTGGTCGTCGGTGCCCGTGACCGTCATCGGGACGGTGACGTGGACGTCCGCGCTCTCCGGGGTGAAGCGCACCGCCCCCTCGCTGCGGTCGAGCGTCCAGACCCCCTGGCCGGGCACCACCGCGCGGGTGCCGTCCTGGGACAGCTCGACGCCCTCCCCGCCCTCGGGCGGCTCGAGCCGCAGGGTCGAGAGGTCCACGTACTGCTGCCCCTCGGAGACCGAGTAGCGGATCTCCTGGCCGTAGGGCGCTGACCAGTTGAGGTCCGAGATGATCGGGACGGTCAGCTCGACCTCCGTCGCCCCGACCGGCGCGCCCTCGGCGTCGAGGGCCACGAAGCGCACCGGGGTGGGCTGGTAGCCGAGCCGGGTGGAGCCCGGGGAGTAGGTGACCCGTGAGCCGTCCGCGGAGAGCTGCCAGCCGCCCTGCTCGGGGATGACGAGGCGGCTGCCGTCGGAGGAGAGGCTCGACCGGGCGGTCAGGCCGTCGAGCGTCATCCGGACCCCGCCGCCCGAGGGCACCGTCAGGCCGAGCGGCACCGGCACGTCGACGCCCGCGGCGGAGTGCTTCGCGACGGAGGCGACGTCGAGCACCGTCGGGCTCAGCTCCGCGGGCTCCGAGCGGGTGCCGTGGATGCTGCCGACGGTGATCGCGACGGGCAGGGTGGGGGCCGTGACGCCGTCGTCCGGGGTGAAGACGAGGGTCGTGCCGAGCAGCGACCAGGTCCCCTCCCCCGAGACGGTGAGCGTGCGGCCGTCCTCGGAGACCGCCATCGCCGCGGCGTCGGTCTCCCCGAGGGACGGGGGCACCACCAGGCTCGCGGTGGACTCGTCGAGCTGGTCCTGCTGCGCGTCGTCGATCAGCGCGTCGAGCGGGACCGAGGTGACGGCGTCCGGCAGCACGGAGATGCTCGGGGACTCGAGCGGGAGGGGGAAGGTGCCGTCCTCGCCGAGCGCGGAGGCCGGGAGGACCCCGGAGACGCCCAGCAGCAGCGTCGCGCCCGCGGTCGCGGCGACGCGCACCAGCGGGCCGCGCCGGACGCCGCGCGGCCGGGCGGACGACCGGGAGCACGGCATCGGATCGAGCACCGGCCCAGGGTAGCAAGGGCGCCCGGGCCGAGGCCGGACGGCGTGCGCGCACCGACCGGTGTGCGGGGTGCGCACGCCGCGGGCCCGTCGCCGCCCTAGCATGGGCCGCATGGACGCCTCGGCCGCCGCCTCCGCCACCGATGCCGCTCGCGGACGCCTCGACCTCACCTCGCTGCCCACCCCGGAGACGCTGCTCGATCGGCTCCGCGACCCGCTCGGGGCCTGGCTGCCCACGCGGCGCTGGTTCGCGCACCGCCCCGCAGGCCCCGCTCCCCAGCCCCTCGACGTGGAGGTCGAGTCCTGGGCCGGGCTGCGCGTGCAGGCCGACGTCGCCGTGCTGTGGACCGTGCTCGCCGTCGACGACCATCGCGGCGGCCGGGCCCGCTACCAGGTGCCCCTCGCCCTGCTCGACCCGGACGCCGAGGTGGCCGAGGACGCGCTCGTGACGAGGACCGACGAGGTCGCCGTCGCCGACGCGCTCGCGCTCCCGGCGGGCCGGGACGCCGTGCTCGCCGTGCTCGCCGAGGGATCGGGCGCCCTGGGCCCCGGGCTGCGGCTGCTCGCGGACCCCGCGCCGACGGCGCAGGCGGCGCAGGCGGCACCGCCGGCCGGGCCCGGCGCCTCCTCCCGGGTGCTCAGCGGCGAGCAGTCCAACACCTCCCTCATCCACGAGCAGCCCGGCCGTACCCCCGTGATCCTCAAGGTGTTCCGCCTGCTCGGCGACGGCGAGAACCCCGACGTGGTCCTGCAGTCCGCGCTGACCTCCGCCGGCAGCCCGCACGTGCCGGCGGTGCTCGGCTCCGCCCGGATCGCCTTCGGGGATCGGCGCACCCATGCCCTCGTGGCGCAGGAGTTCCTGCCGGGTGTCGAGGACGCCTGGCGCACGATGCTGCGCGAGGCCGCCGCCGGCCGGCTCGACGAGGCCGCCCTCCGCGAGCTCGGCACGGTGCTCGCGCGCGTCCATGCGGATCTCGCCCTCGCGCTGGGCACCGTGCCGACGGGGGACGCGGAGGCACGGCGGATGCTCGCGCAGATGCGCGGCCGCCTCACCGACGTCGCCTCCTCCGTGCCGGCCGTCGCCGCGCACGTCGAGGTGCTCGGGACCCTGCTGCAACGCGCGGCGGAGGTCCCCTGGCCCGCGATGCAGCGGATCCATGGCGACCTGCACCTCGGGCAGGTGCTCGCCGCCCCGGGACGCGGCTGGGTGCTGCTGGACTTCGAGGGCGAGCCGCTGCGACCGCTCGCCGAGCGGCTCCAGGAGGACTGCCCGCTCCGGGACGTCGCCGGGATGCTCCGCAGCCTCGACTACGCCGCCGCGGTCACCGCCCGCGAGCACGGCATCGACGCCGCGGGCTGGGCCCTCGCGGCCCGGGAGGCCTTCCTCGACGGCTATCTCGCCGGCGTCGGCATCCCCCCGCAGGATCCGGCGACCCGGGCGCTTCTCGCCGCCTTCGAGGCGGACAAGGCCGCCTACGAGGCGCTCTACGAGTCCCGGAACCGGCCGGACTGGCTCGACATCCCGCTCGCGGCCCTGAGCAGGATCAGCGCGACGGTGCGCGAGGGCTGAGCTCCCCCGCGGGGCTCGTCGGCGCCGCGTCCTCGGGAGAGGGCAGGAACGGCGCGCTGATGACGCGCAGCGCGGCCCGCACGCCGAGCACGAGCTCGAGCCGGTCCCCGTCCTCGAGCTCCCACACGACGTGGCGGATCCCGTGGCGAGTACGGGACGTGCCCGGGGCGGAGCGGCGCCGACGGGCGACGACGTCCACCGCGCGGACGAGCGCGTCGGCCGCCGCCGGGGACGGATCCGGCGCGCGGCGGGCGGCGAGCAGCGCGCTCACGTGCACGAGGGTCGGGGCGCCCTCGGCGCTCTCCCCCGAGGGACGGTCCCGCTCGGGGCGGGCGTCCTCGAAGCCCTGGAGCGAGGGCTGCTCGGCGAGCAGCGCGCGGCCCGCCGCCGTGAGCAGCTCCCGCACCCGGTCGTGCACCGCGGCCTGCGCAGGGGTCCCGACGGTGCTCGGCGCGGTCGTCATGCGGCGACTCCGTTCGTGATCCGTTCCTGGCCGGCGCCGGGAGGCGCTGCGCCGCGTCCCCCTCCCGGCGCGGCGCCGGGCAGGGGGAAGCGGTCAGGGTATCGACGGCGGCCGGGGCGGGCCATGGGGAGTTCTCCCCATGGCGCCCGAGCGCCCGGGCTCACCCGGGGACCGGCACGAACTCGACGGGCGCCACCTGCGAGTAGCGGTCCTGCCGGATCGAGACCACGCCCACGCCACCGATGAACGGCGCGAGGGCCTGCGGGTTCTTGCCCGGGTTCGCGAGCAGCACCTGGAAGCCGAAGTGGCGGAAGGACTCCATCGCCGCGGTGATGAACTTGCCGGCGCCCTTCGAGAAGGCCTCGTCGATGATGATCGGCGCGTAGCGCGGGACCTCCTGGCCGGTGCCGGCCAGCTGGTAGCGCAGCGCCGCGGCGAGGCAGAAGGTCGTCAGGCGCTCGTTCTGGCCGCCGGAGAGCGGACCGCCGGACTCGTGCGCGTGCACCACGGTCCCCTCGGCGTCGACCTCCTCGGCGTGGAAGTGGACGTGGCGGCGCACGTCGAGGATCGCGCGGGAGACCTGGTCGTCCCGCGTGCGGGCGGCGCCGATGAGGTCCATGAGGTGGCGCAGCGAGAGGAAGCGCTCCTCGGCGAGGTCCCGGTCGCGGCTCATGTCGTTGAGCGTGGAGCCCGTGACCGCGTCCTCGAGCGCCGCACGGAACTCGTCGAGCGCGGCGAGGTGCACGGGCCGCATCGACAGCTGCAGGAAGCGGCCGGAGTGGAACTCCACCTGCGAGAGCAGGGCGTTGATGCGCTGCAGCCGCTTGCGGATCTCCGCGGGCTCGCGCGCGATCGCGGTCGCGAGCGCCTGCACGTCCCCGAGCGTGTTCCCGGTGAAGAACTCGAAGAAGCGGTCCTCGACCTCGGGCAGCTTCTCCTCCTCGATCCGCTGCAGGATCGCGAGGAAATCGTCGACCCCCTCGAGGGTCGGGACCGTGTCCCCGGCCTGCGCGGGCCAGCGCCGCACGAACTCGCGCATCGCGGTGCGCATGTCCTCCTCCGCGCGCGAGGTGCGCCGGGTGAGGTCCATGAGCTCCGCGTCGAGCGTCGCGGAGGCGTCCTTGGTGACCTGGTCGATCGTGGACAGGACGATCGTCGGCGCGATCGCGGCGAAGCGCTCGGAGAGCTCCTCCTCGACCTCGGGGGCGAGGGTCGCGCCCTCGAGGCGCTCGCGGGCCTCGGCGAGGCGCTCCGCGGCGCGCTCGGCCTGCTCGCCGAGACGGCCGGCGGTGCGGACCACCTCGAGCAGCTCCTCGTCGCTCTCGGCGATGCTCGCCTCGACCTCGTCGATCTGGCGGGCCAGCTCGGTGAGCGCCGCGGAGCCGTCCTCCGCCGCGCGGACCATGTCCCGCAGGTTCGCCACGCGCCGGGCCACGGAGGCGGCGTCGATGTCGTCCCAAGAGACGGTGCTGATCGCCTGCAGGGCGTAGAGCCGCTCGCGGCGGCGCCCGGCCTCCGTCTCGACGTCCTTCCGGCGGGCCTGCGCCTCGAACAGGGCCTGCTCGGCGCGCGTGCGCTCCGCCTCGAACACCGAGCGCTTGGCGCGGTTGTCGAATCCGAGCACCCACTGCGAGCGGTCGTTGATCTGGCGGTCCGCGCTCTTCTCGTGGCGGGAGGCGGAGTGCTTGATCTGGCCCGAGCGCAGCACCGCGCGGCCCAGCCGCGTGAACTCCTCGAGGTCCTCCGCGCAGGTGTAGTCCATGCGGGAGGCGATCTCGCCGCTCAGCCAGGCGTGGAACTCGCCGTCCTTGACGTCGAGCTTCGCGGCGAGGGAGCGCTCGTCGATCCCGCGGGAGGGCCGACGGAGGTCGGTGTTGATGCGGTTGTAGGAGATCCGGCGACGCAGCCTCGTGCGGTCGATGACGGCCGCGACCTGCCGGTAGACGCGGTCCGGCACGAGGATCGAGCGGGCGAGGCCGCGCAGCGCCTGCTCCGCGGCGGCCGTCCACTCCTCCTCCCCGGCCTTGACCTGCAGCAGCTCCGCCGCGAAGGGCAGCTCGGTGGGGGCGACCCCGACCTCCTGCGCGATCGCGTCGCGCAGGGCGATGTCCTCGGAGTGCAGGTTCGAGGCGCGGGAGCTCAGCGAGGCGAGCTCCTCCCGGGTGCGCTGGAGCTGGGTGCCGAGCTCGCGCACGGCGGCCTCCGCCTCCCAGCGCGCGGCGTCGGCCCCGCGCTCCTCCTCCTCGAGGGAGGTGCGCAGCGCCTGCACCTCCCGCTGGAGGGCGAGGAAGGTGTCCTCGCCGGCCGGGGAGCGCAGCTCGACGGTCGCGAGCTGGGCGGAGAACTCGGCGGCCCGCTCGCGGCGCCGCTCCCGCTCGACCTCGAGGCCCGCGATCTGCTGCTTCCAGTCGTCGATCTCACCACCGCCGGCCCGCTTGCGCTGCTCCTTGAGCTGGGACAGGTCCCCGCGTGCCTCGGCCACGTCCTGGGTGAGCCGGCGCTGCTGCGCGGTGAGGCGGTCGCGGTCCAGCTGGAGCCGCTCCTCCTCGCCGGAGAGCAGGCGCACGAGGTGCTGGGCGGCGAACACGTCGATGTCCGCGCGACGGTCCACGAGCTCCCCGCCGCGGCGGCGCATCTCGGTCCACGAGGTGTGGTTCTCCCGCAGGCCGCGCAGCAGGTCCCGCTGCTCGCGGGCGGTCACGAGGGCCTCGTGGACCTCGGAGAGGTTGTGGAAGTTGGCGAGCGCCTGGTCCGCGAGGTCGAAGGTGCGGGGCTCGTCGAGCATGTAGTCGCGCAGCAGCGCGTTGACGTCGCCGAGCTCCTTCGCGGACTGGATCTTGTGCAGCAGGCCGAGCGCCTTCTCGTCGGGGATCCCGAGGAGCTGGCAGAAGGCGGCGCGGTACTCGCGGAACTGCCGGTAGGTCTCGGTGCCGGGGAACGCCGCGGCGAGCGCCTTGCCCTCGATCTGGGTGGAGACGAAGGGGCGCAGGTCCGTGACGTCGAGCGGCTGCCGCGCGATGACGTAGAGGCTCTTGACGTCGCTGTCCGCGCTGTGACCGGCGTGGAGCAGCAGCAGGCGGGAGAGCTGCACGGTCCCGCCGCGGCCGTCGGAGAAGCGCAGGGTGACCACGGACAGGGTGCTGCGGTCGCGCAGCACCTCCTGGCTGAACTCACCGGTGGCCTGGTCGTAGTGCATCGCCCAGGCGCCGCGCACGTAGCTCGCGACGGTGCGGCGGTACTTCGAGCGCGCCGGGCCGGCATCGGAGGCGGCGGCGTTGAACTGCAGCGTGCGCGGGGGCGTGAGCAGGGCGCTGATCGCGTCCAGGAGCGTGGACTTGCCGGTGCCCGGCCCGCCGGTGAGGAAGAAGCCCTTGGGCGAGATCGCGAGGTCGTGGGTGCCGTGGAAGGTGCCCCAGTTCGAGACCTGCAGGTGCGTCAGTCGCCACTGGCCCGGATGCGGGTGCTGGGGATCGGTGGGGCCCTCGTCCGGGGCGCTCGCACCCTCGGGCATGCCCGGGAGGTCGAGCCCGTCCTGGGCGGTGTCGGTCGCGGAAGTCACCCTGGAAGGGTACCGGTCCGGATCAGGCCCCGGGCAGGCCGAGGGACCGCGCCTGGGCGCGGGCGACCGCCTCGAGGTACGCGGCGCCGTGCTCGACGGATCCGACGTAGTGGCCGTGCAGCTCGAAGCCGATCGTGCCGATGCCCTCGGTCCATCCGCGGAGCACGCCGAGGGCCGCGGCGTCGGTGATGCGCTCGCCGCCCTCGAGGTGCGCGATCGACCAGTCGCGGACCCGGTCGAGGTCCTCCCGCAGCCCCGTCCCGGGAGGCGCGGCGAGGGCCGACGGGCCGCCGAGGTCGGGGTCGCCGCCCGGGCGCGCGTCGACGGCGAGCTGGGCGAGGACCGTGATGAGGCGGGTGGCGGCGTCGATCGTGCGCGCGGGGGCCGCGTAGCCGATCACCGGGGTGCCGTAGACGAGCGCGAACTCGTGGGGCCGCTCGAGGGCATGCTCGCGCACGGCGAGCCAGACCGCGACCCAGGCCTCCGCGGCGCCGTCCCCCGCCCGGGCCGCGGCACGCTCGGCGGCGGCGCCGATGCCCTCGTAGGCCTCGACGACGAGCGCGGTGAGCAGGTCGTCGCGCCCCTCGACGTAGCGGTAGAGGCCGCCGGCGGCGACCCCGAGGCGGCGCGCGATCGAGCGCACCGAGAGCGCACCGGGGCCGGCCTCGGCGAGCTCCTCGCGGGCGGCGCCGAGGATGCGCGCGCGCATGCCCCCGCCGCGCTCGGCAGCGGCGGGCGCGCTGATGACCTCTCGGCTGCTGTCGGACGGCACGGCACTCCCCCTTGACGAGATGAACAGTGTTCACCATACTCGACGCCACGAGCGTGAACACCGTTCACTCCAGACTCGCACCCTGATCGGAGCACCCATGGCACCCACCCGCGTCACCCTCATCGGCGCCGGCCCGCTGGGCCGCGCGACCCTCCCCCACCTGCTCGAGCGCGGCGACGAGGTCACCCTCGTCACCCGCTCCGGGACCGCCCTGCCCGGCACCGCGCCGTTCGCCGGGGACGTCACCGTCCCCGGCTCCCTCGACGGCGCGCCGGAGGCGGACGTCGTCCTCGTGGTCTGCAACTTCCCCTACGGGCGCTGGCCGCGCGACTGGCCGCCCGCCATCGCCCAGGTCCTCGACCTCGCCGCGCGCGACACGGCCCGCGTGGTCCTCGCCGGCTCGCTCTACTCCTACGCCCGCGGTCCCCGTGGGCCGATGCGCCAGGACGAGCCGCTCGTGGACACCTGGGTCAACGGCCGCCTGCGCCGGATCGTCTGGGAGCAGGTGCTCGAGGCCCGCGCGACCGGCCGGATCGCGGGCGCGGTCGAGGTGCGCGGCAGCGACTACGTGGGCCCCGCGACCGGACCGAACGCCCACGGCGGCGATCGCGTGCTGCTCCCCGCGCTCGAGAGCCGCACGGTGCGCCCGCTCGGCGACCCCGACCTGCCCCACGCCTGGACCGCGACCGCGGACTTCGGGCGGCTCCTCGCCCGCGCCGTGCACGATCCCGCCATGGAGGGGCGCGCCTGGCACGTGCCGAGTGCCCCCGCCGTCTCGCAGCGCCGCCTCGTCACGATGGCGCTCGAGAGCATCGGCCGCGAGGACACGCCGCGGATCTCGCCGGTCCCCACGACGCTGCTGCGCGCCATGGGCCTGTTCTCCCCGGACATGCGCCGCCTCGCCGAGGCGACCTACCAGTTCACCGCCCCCTGGCTCGTGGACGACTCCCCCGCCCGCGAGGAGCTCGGTGAGACCCACACCCCGCTCGAGGAGAGCCTGCGCGCGGCGATGGAGCACCTCCGGCAGGAGCAGCGCCGGACGGGGTCGCGCCGGGAGGAGCGCCGCCCGCCGGTCACGGCCGGATGATCGTCACCCCGGGCCGCGTGCGCTCCCCGAGCTCGAGCAGCGCCTCCCCCGCCTGCTCGAGGTCGAGGGTGCGCGTGACGAGGTCCTGCGGGCGCAGCGCCCCGGAGACCACGAGCGCGAGCAGGCCCGGGTAGTCCGCGGCGGCCATGCCGTGGCTGCCGAGCACCGTCAGCTCCTGCCCGATCACGCGCGGCATCGCGAGCCGCGGCGGCGCCGCGTACAGGCCGATCTGCACGTGCCGGCCGAGCGGGGCGAGGGCGAGCAGGGCCGCGTCGGTGGTCTGCTCGCGGCCCAGCGCCTCGACGGTCACGGAGGGGCGCTCGCCCGCGGCCTCGACGATCGCCGCCGCGGCCTGCGCGGCGTCGAGGCCCGAGGTGTCCACGAGAACCTCGGCGCCGTGGTCGCGGGCGAGCGCGAGCGCGCCCGGGTCGACGTCCACCGCGATCGGGCGCGCCCCGAGCGCCGCCGCGATCATCACCGCGGAGAGCCCCACACCGCCGCAGCCGATCACCGCGACGCCCTCCCCCGCCCGCAGGCCGGCCCGGGCCGTGAGTCCCCGGTAGGCCGTCGCGAAGCGGCAGCCGAGGGTGACGACGGCCTCCGCGGGCAGATCCTCGGGGACCGGCACGAGGTTGTGGTCCGCGGCGCGGATGACGACCTGCTCCGCCCAGGAGCCGTCGTGCGTGAAGCCGGGCTGGGTCTGGTCCGGGCACACCTGGGAGGCGCCCTCGCGGCACCAGCGGCAGCGGCCGCAGCCCTCGACGAAGGGCGTGGTGACGCGGTCGCCGATCCGCACCCGCCGGACGCCCTCGCCGAGCGCCGCGACCCGGCCCACGAGCTCGTGACCGGGCACGTGCGGCAGCGTGACGTCCCCGTCGTGCCCCGCGAAGGCGTGGTGGTCGGAGCGGCACAGGCCCGTCGCCTCCACGTCGAGCACGACCGCCGCGGCGGGGGCGACGGGCGCGGGGACCTCGCGGACGGCGGGGAGCACCCCGAACTGCTCGATGACGACGGCTCTCATGGGGTCAGTCTCGCGCGTCCCCGTGCCGCCGCGACCGACGGGTTCAGCCCTCGGCGCGGCCCTGGCGCCAGTAGCCCATGAAGGAGACCTGCTTGCGGTCCACGCCGATCTCCTTGACGAGGTGGCGGCGCAGGGTCGTGATGACCTTCGCCTCCCCCGCGAGCCACGCGTAGAACGGCCCCTGGCCCTCGGTGGTCTCCCAGAGGATCGCCTCGTCGACGTCGACCTCCTCGAACTCCCCCGTGGTCGAGGGCACGCCCACGGTGCAGTCCCGACAGAGCTCGGGCCGCTCCTCGATGAGGGTCCGCACGGCCGGGTCCAGCAGGGTGCCGTGCGGCGCGTCGCCGCGGGCGAGCCACGTGATCTCGACGTCGGATCGGGTGGGCACGCGCTGCTCGTCGGCCGCGTCGGGCACCTCGATGAGGGCATGACCGGTGAAGGACTCCGGGAGCGACTCGATGACCGCGCAGATCGCCGGCAGCGCCGTCTCGTCCCCCGCGAGCAGGAGGCGGCGCGCCGTGCCGGGGCGGAACTCGATGCCGCCGTAGTCGGGGCCCACCAGGTGGGTGTTCGGGCCCAGCAGCGTGATCTCGTCGCCCACCTGTGCGGACGCGGCCCAGCGGGCGGCGACGCCGGTCCCCTCGACGACGGGCTCCTCGAGGTGCAGGACCATGTCGATGTCGAGCTCGGGATCCGGCCCCACGTTCCCGGGGTGGCCCGCGCCGCGCAGCGCGCGCACCGAGTAGGTGCGCATCCAGCCGCGCTCGGCGGGGTCCACCTGCAGCCAGTCGCGGTACCAGCCGTCGAAGGCGGAGGGATCGGAGACGGCCGTCGGGCGCAGCGCCGCGAAGTGGTCCGCGGTGCTCCCGGGCGCCGGGACGATGAGCTTCACGCGCACGTCCAGCAGCGGCCCGCCCACGCCGAGGTGGCGCAGGTCGGGGCTCGTGAAGGTGAGGCGCACGAGGTTCGCGCCGACCATCCGCCGGGCGGCGACGGTGAGCGAGAAGGCGAGCTGGGGGCTGGCCTCGAGGGCGGGGACCCGCACGGCGGCGTCGGATCGGGTGGGGCTCTCGGTCGCGGTCATGCTGTCCTCCTGGGAGTCGGGGGGCGTCTCACGGGTCAGCGGCAGCACCATCGGGGTGCCCGTGACGGGGTCGGGCGAGATGAGGGCGTTGAGGGCGAAGACCTCCCGGACCGTCTCCGCCGTGATGACCTCGGCGGGACTGCCCTGGGAGTGGATGGCGCCCTGGCGCACGGCCACGAGGTGGTCGGCGTAGCGGGCGGCGAGCTGGAGGTCGTGGAGCACGATGCCGACGGTCGTGCCGCGGCGCTGGTTGAGCTCGCGGACCACGTCGAGCACCTCGAGCTGGTGCGTGACGTCGAGGTAGGTGGTGGGCTCGTCGAGCAGCAGCACGTCGGTGCGCTGGGCGAGGGCCATGGCGATCCATGCCCGCTGGCGCTGCCCGCCGGAGAGCTCGTCGAGCAGGCGGTCGGAGAGCTCCTCGGTGCGGGTGAGGGTGAGCGCCTCGGCGACGGCCTGCTCGTCCTCGTCGGTCCACTGGGGGAACAGCCCCTGGTGGGGGTAGCGGCCGCGCGTGACGAGCTCGCGCACGCTCACGCCGTCCGGCGCGATCGGCGACTGCGGGAGCAGTCCCAGGCGGCGAGCGAGGTCCTTGCCGCGCAGGGCGTGGACGTCCTGCCCGTCGAGCAGCACCTGGCCCTTCTGCGGCGGGAGCAGCCGGGAGAGCCCGCGCAGCAGCGTGGACTTCCCCGAGCCGTTCGCGCCGACGATCATCGTCACCCGGCCCTCGGGCAGGGCGAGGTCGAGGTCCTCGACGACGACGCGGCGGTCGTAGGCGAGTCGCAGGTGGGAGGCGGTCAGCTGGGCCATGGGATCACCTTCCGCGGCCGGTGGTCGAGGAGCGCATGAGCATCCACAGCAGGAACGGCGCCCCGAGCGCTCCGGTGATGACGCCGGCCGGCATCTCGACGCGGCCGAAGAGGTTCTGGCCCGCGACGTCGGCCGCGAGCACGAGCACCGCGCCGAGCAGCGCGGCGAGGACGAAGCTGGGACGCCCGGCGAGGAGTCGGGCGATGGGCCCGGCGAGGAAGGCGACGAAGGCGAGCGGGCCGGCGACCGCGACGGTGAAGGAGCTCAGCAGCACGCCCACGAGCACGAGCGCGATGCGCGTGGCGGGGACGGGCAGGCCCAGGCTCGCGGCGGTGTCGTCGCCCAGCTGGAGGATCCGCAGGCGCCCCACGAGCGCCGCGAGCACGGGGATCAGGACGACGAGCGCCCCGGCGAGCACCGCGACCCGCGGCCAGGTCGCGCCGGAGAGCGAGCCGACCAGCCAGTGCATGGTGTCCCCCGCCTTCTTCGTCTCCATGCGGCTGAGCAGGTACTGCACGAGCGCGAGGAGGGCGGCGGCCACGCCGATGCCGACGAGCACGAAGCGGTCGTCGACCGCTCCCGCTCCCCCGGCGCCGTGACCGCCGCGGCGGTGCGCCTGCGCGACCCAGAGGACGAGGAGTGCGGTGAGGAGCCCGCCGAGCAGGGTCCACCAGAACAGGGCGAGGCCCTGGGCGTCGACGAGCGCCATTCCGGCGACCGCCGCGGCGGAGGAGCCGAGGGTCACGCCGATGACGTCGGGGCTCGCGAGGG
This sequence comes from Brachybacterium sp. NBEC-018, assembly GCF_024860185.1. Taxonomy (NCBI): domain Bacteria; kingdom Bacillati; phylum Actinomycetota; class Actinomycetes; order Micrococcales; family Dermabacteraceae; genus Brachybacterium; species Brachybacterium sp. NBEC-018. The sequence continues at coordinate 1,442,526 of NZ_CP100650.1, read as the reverse complement.
GGTTGCGCAGCATCGTCTGGAAGACGGTGCCGGAGAGTCCGAGGGCGGCGCCGCCGAGGACCCCGACGACGGCGGCGGGCAGGCGGTCGTCCATGACGATGAAGGAGACCCCGGGGATCTGCTCGCCGAGCACGGCGCGCACGGCGAGGTCCGCGTAGACCATCGGCGTGCCGACGAGGACCCGCACGACGACGAGGCCCGCGACGACCAGCGCGAGGGCGAGAGGGAGCAGGAGACGGCGGCGGGCGCTCACAGGGCCACCCGCTTCCGGGTGCGCAGCAGGACGAGGAAGACGGGCACGCCGAGCAGCGCGGTCATGACGCCGACCTGCACCTCCGCGGGCGGCGCGATCACGCGGCCGGCGACGTCGGCCAGGAGCAGCACCGCGGGTCCCACGAGCAGCGAGATCGGCAGCAGGCGGCGATGGTCGGAGCCGGCGAGGAGGCGCACGGCGTGCGGGACGACGAGGCCCAGGAAGCCGACGGGACCCGCGAGGGAGACGGCGGAGCCGACGAGCAGGACGATCCCGATGCCGAGGACCGTCCGCACCCGGCCCACGTGGACGCCGAGCCCGGTCGCGGCGTCGTCCCCGAGGGCGAGGGCGTTCAGGGCGCGCGCGGAGCCGAGCACGACGAGCACGCCGGCGACGAGGAAAGGCGCCACACGGGCGAGGTCGCCGAGGTCGCGGGCGCCCAGGGTGCCCACCTGCCAGGCGCGCATCCGGTCCAGGGCGCCCTGGTCGAGGATGACGAGGCCGTTCACGACGGAGCCGAGCCCGGCCGTGACGGCGGCCCCCGCGATCGCGAGGGTGACGGGGGTGGCGCCGGAGCGGGAGGCGGAGGCGATCGCGTAGACGATCACCGCGGCGACCGCGGCGCCGAGGAAGCCGGCGACCATGAACTGGGTGACGGAGCCGAGCCCCAGCAGGTAGACCCCGAGGGCGACCGCGGCGGCGGCGCCGCTGTTCAGCCCCAGGATCCCGGGATCGGCGAGCGGGTTGCGGGTCATGCCCTGGAGGCCCGCGCCCGCGAGGGCGAGGGCGATGCCGACGGCGAGGCCCGCGAGGGTCCGCTGCAGCCGGCTGTGCACCACCGCGTGGTCCGCGAGCGTCGGGTCGTAGGCCACGAGGGCCTGCCACGCCGTGCCCGGGGGGACCGTCCGTGCCCCCACCATGAGGGAGAGCGCGCACGCGATCGCCAGGGCGAGGACGCTCCCGGCGATCACGAGCACGGTGGTGCGGGAGGGCACGTCTCAGGCCTGCGCCGTCTTCGCGGCCTCGACGACGGCGGGGACGACGTTCTCGATCGCCCACGGGAGGCTCAGCACGCTCGCCGCGGAGATCGAGAGGGTCTGGTGGTCGTCCGTGGTGAGGACGAGGGCGCCGCTCGCGACGGCCGGGATCTGCTGGAACAGGGAGTCCTTCTGGAAGGTCTCGACGGTGTCCCCGGCGGAGGCCCAGGTGTAGATGACGTCGGAGACGAGCTCGTCGCCGCGCTCGGCGGACCAGTCGAAGTAGAAGGTGCTCGCGTCCTTCGTGTTCTCGGTGACGACCTCGGCCTGGGTCATGCCGAGGGCGGTGAAGAAGCGGGGACGGGTGTCGTCGCCGGAGTAGATGCTGATCTTGTGGTCCGTCAGCGACAGGTTCGAGGCGATGAAGGTGGACTCGCCGACCTCGGGGTTGTCCGTCCCGACCTTCGCGAGATCGGCGGTGACCTGCTCGCCGAGCTCCTTCGCCCGGTCGCTGCGGCCGGTGGCGGTGCCGACGGCGGTGAGCACGTCGTCCCAGGAGGCGGTGTAGCCCGCGGCGAGCGGGCCGATGGTCGGCGCGATCTTGCTCAGCGTGTCGTACTCCTCCTGGGTGAGGCCGGAGTAGGCGGCGACGATGAGGTCCGGGGTGAGCGCGGCGATCTCGTCGGTGTTGACGCCGTCGGCCTCGGAGTAGGTGGTGGGGGCCTTGTCGCTGCCCCAGGCGGCGCCGAGCTCCTCGAGCTTCGCGTCGATCCAGTCGGTGGACTTGTTGTCGTTGCCGCCCCACTCGACGAGGGGCATGCCGACGGGGACGATGTCGAGCGCGAGGAGGGTGTCGCCGTTGACCCAGGAGACGGTCGCGATGCGCGTGGGCTCCGCGGCGATCTCGGTGGTGCCGTAGATGTGCTCGACGGTCGCGGGGAAGGTGCCGGTCGCGCCGGAGCCGCCGTCGGAGGCGGAGCCGCCGCCGTCGGCGGAGGTGGTCGTCGAGCCGCCGCTGCAGGCGGCGAGCGCGGTCAGCGCGGGCACGGCAAGGGCGGTGAGCACGACGGAGCGGCGCGGGAGCGAGCGCGACATGGACGGTCCTTCTCTCGGCACCCTCGGGAAGAGGATGAGGTGAGGCTGACCTTATTACGCAACGCCTGATGTGCTCAATTGAAGTTCGTTCAGGAAACCCGTGCTCAGCATGCCTTCCGGACATCGGTGCCCGTCACAGCGTCGGGCCCCACGCGGAATGCGGCCCGGATCACGTCCGGGCGGGGTCGGCGGGCCCGGGCGATCAGGGCGCCGCGGGGGTCTCCTGTGCGGAGGCGTCCTCGTCGGCGTCCCCGTCCTCCTCCGCGCCGTCGGCATCCACGGGGTCGTCGAGCCCGCCGACGCCGGCCTGCCGGTAGAGGTCGATGAACTCGCGCGCCACGTCCGGGCCGATCATGAGCCGCAGCACCGGGGAGACCTCGTAGTCCGTGCCCTGCTCGTCGAGCAGGCCCGCGCGCTGGACCTTCGCGATCGAGGCGCGCACCTCCTTGGCGAAGCCGGCCTCGTCCGTCGAGGTGGTGCGGCGGTAGGCGGCGAGGGCCTGCTGGATCTCCGCCTCGGAGACGACGGTGCGCTGGCCGCGCGAGGACTGGGTGAGCAGCATCTGCCGCAGCACGAGCAGCAGCACGGAGTCCAGGCGGTTCAGGCCGGTCAGCCGCCGCAGCAGCTTGGGGGCGTCGGGGTCGTCCTCGCTCTGCCGGACGAAGGCGACCTGCGCATCGTCGTCCACGACGAGCTCGAGGAAGAGGTCGGCGAGCCGCCGCTCGATCGCGGCGCGGTCCCGCAGCAGCTGCCCGTAGCGGTTCGGGTCGCGGCGGCCGTCGAGGAAGGGCCCCTGCATCAGGTGCACGAGCACCCGGCGGGACTCGTCCACGAGGGCGCCGCCGGGGGCGGTGGGGGCGTCGACGGCCTGGTCGAGGTCGTCCTGCTCGCCGGGCTCGGGGCGGTATCCGGTGCTCGTCACAGCGCCCTACCCTACCGGCGGACATAGGGGTGCACGCCGGGCGGATGAGAAGCCGATTGTGTCGAAAGCGTGACCCGGGCCACGTGATCTGGTGGAATCAGGGGGCATCCCGCAGGAATCCCCGTCCCGGCCGGGCCGGGGACCGACGGCAAGGAGCAGCCATGTCAGACGTCTCTGTCCCCCTGATCATCGTGATCGCCGTGGTGGTGATCCTCCTGATCATCCTCCTCATCGTCCTGGGTGCGCGCAGCGCCCGGAAGCGCCGCGAGGCGCAGGAGGCCGCGGACCGCCAGCGGGCCGCGGAGATGCGCGAGAAGGCACGCGCCGACGAGGCCGCCGTGAAGGAGCGCGACCTCAAGGCCCGCGAGACCGAGCTCGAAGCGGACCGCACCCGCCTGGAGGCGGAGCGCAAGGCCAAGGAGGCCGAGCAGGAGCAGATCAACGCCGAGCGCCGACGCGCCGAGGCGGAGAAGCAGCGCACCGCGGTCGAGCAGGACCGCTCGGCGGTGCAGGAGCAGCTCGCCGAGGCGGATCGCCTGGACCCCGATGTCGAGGATCCCGAGAAGGCATCCGGCCACACCGGCCGCGCCGACGGCACGGATGATGCCGGGCGCACCGAGCGTGACGGCTCGGGCGCCGGGACCGCGGCGGCCGCCGGGGCGGGCGCCGGTGGCGCGACCGCGGTCGCCGCATCGCAGGGCCGGGACCACCGCGCGGAGCCCGCTCCCACGGGATCCGAGGCCGGCGTGACCGGAGCCGAGGGCAGCGGCACGCGTGCGGAGGACCGCACGGTCGGGACCTCGCGCGAGACCACGGCGGACGCCGCCGTCGACCGCTCCGTCGACGACCGCACCGCCGCCGACGCGTCCCGCACGACCGAGCAGACCCACGAGGGCCAGGACGAGCACCGCCACAGCAGCGGCGCCGGGACCGCCGCCGCGGCGGGCCTCGGGGCCGGTGCGGTGGGCGGCGTCGCCGCCGGGACCGCCGCCTCGCGCCATGAGGAGCACCGCGGTCGCCATGCCCAGGAGCCCGTCGCCGAGGGCACGACCGAGGACCGGCCCGTGAGCGGACAGGACCGTCCGGCCGACGACGGTGCCCAGAGCACCCAGGGCACCGAGAGCACCGAGGGCACCGCCTCGACCGATCGCGACGACTCCGGTCGTGTCGGCTCGGATCGTGACGGGGCGGGACGATCAGGGACCGCCGCCGCAGCAGGCGCCGCCGGTGGTGCTGCCGGGGGCTACGCCGCCGGCTCCGCCGCGGACAACCCCGACGTGATCCGCGACCCGCAGGGGGACCTCGGGAACCGCGAGGACGGCCACCGCGCCGAGCAGGATCGCCCCCTCGGCGACCGTCCGGAGGCTCAGGACGACCGCCGCGCTGCGTCGGTCGGTGACGGCGCTGGTCGTGACGACGCCGCTCGTGACGACGCCGTCCGTGACGAGACGGACCGTGACCGTGCGGGCCGTGACGAGTCGGAGCGCGACGGGAGCAGCCGCGGCGCGACCGCCGCCGCCGTGGGCGCCGGTGCCGCCGGTGGCGTCGCCGCCGGAGCCGCCGCCTCCCACCGCGCCGACCGGGATCACCGCGAGGACGGTGACCACCGTGAGGACCGTGATGCCGACGGCACGCGCCAGGGCCTCGAGGATCGTCGCGATCCTCAGGATCGCTCCGGGCGTGAGCAGGACGGGCTCGTGCAGGAAGGTCGTCCGCTGGACGGCCAGGAGCGCTCCGACGGCGACCGCGACGAGACCCGGTACGGCTCCGCCGCGGACAACCCCGACGTGATCCGCGACCCGCAGGGCGACCTGGGCGGCGCCACCGCCTCCGGCGAGGACGGGGACCGCCGGGACGGACAGGAGCGCTCCACCGAGTACGGCGAGGCCCGCCCGGTCGAGTCCGGGACGACCACGACCGGTGCCGGTGCGGCAGCCGGAGCCGTCGGCGGGGCCGGCCTCGCCGGCGCCTCCGGCGAGTCCACCCGTGAGGGCCAGGGCGCCGAGGTCCGCGGGTCCGAGCAGGACCGCTCCGCACGTGAGCAGGACGGGCTCGTGCAGGAGGGTCGTGCGCAGGACGAGGGTCGTGCGCAGGACGGCCAGGATCGCGTTGACGGCGACCGACGCCGGGAGGACGACGGCCTGGCCGGCGCCGGGCGCGAGGACCGTGAGGACCGCGGGTCGCTCGACGGCACCGACGGCGACCGCGACGAGACCTGGTACGGCTCCGCCGCGGACAATCCCGACGTGATCCGCGACCCGCAGGGCGACCTCGGCGGCGACACCGCCGCCGGCGAGGCCCGGGACCGCACCGTCGACTCCCAGGACGACCGATCCGCTCAGGGCCGTCCGGCCCCGGAGGGCGATCGTGCTGAGGAGCCGCGGACGGACCGCTCCTCCGACCAGGACCGCCCCTATGACCAGGAGCGCTCCACCGAGTACGGCGAGGCCCGCCCGGTCGATTCCGGGACGACCACGACCGGTGCCGGCGCCGGCGCCGGTGCGGCAGCCGGAGCCGTCGGCGGGGCCGGCCTCGCCGGCGCCTCCGGCGAGTCCACCCGGGAGGGCAAGGGCGCCGAGGTCCGCGGGTCCGAGCCGGACTCGTCCGCCTCGTACGGTGCCGGGCAGGGCTCGTACGAGCAGAGCTCCTACGGCCGGAGCACCACCGGGCAGGGCGGCTCCGAGCAGCGCTGGGCGGAGGTGCGCGAGGACGGCGACGGGGACGTCGGCGGGTCCGCCGGCTCCACCCCGGTCTTCGAGACCGTGCAGGAGGACTACGCGGCCGACGACCGCACGGCGTCCGGCGACAAGGCCCGGTGGGATGCGTCGACCGGTGCCGAGCGGACCTCCGCCACGGACGGCTCCTCCGAGTCGCTGCCGCAGTACGACGGCGTGAGCCGTGAGTACAGCGAGCAGGCCCCGCAGTACGGCCAGGGCACCCAGGACGGCCAGACCGCCCAGGCAGGCCAGACGTACGGCGAGGGCCAGCAGTACGGAGAGGGCCAGCAGTACGGCGAGGGTCAGCGGTACGGCGAGCAGGCCCCGCTTCACGGCGACCAGCAGGCCGGCCAGGGCGCTCACCAGCCCCGCGTCTCCCCCTACGGCGAGGGCCAGTTCGGCGCCGAGCCGGCGGAGTTCCTCCGGGAGGACGAGGACTACCTGGGCCAGGGGCAGGGTCGGACCGACGACCGGTCGCCCGAGTTCCGCTCTCCGGAGGAGGGCACCGACGGCGTGATCCCTCCTGAGGAGGGCGACCAGCCCCGGCGCTGATCTCCGACACCGCTGAGCCCGCACCGCGGGACCCGGCGCACCACGAGCGGCATCCGCCCTGCCCCGGCAGGACGGGTGCCGCTCGACCGTGTCCGGCCCTCCCCTCCGTGTCAGACTTCCCCCATGCCCAGCGACCGTCGGCCGACCACCCCGCGCACCCGCATGGACGACCTCACCGTCGAGCGGGTGCTGCGCGTGGTCGAGGCGATCCCGCCGGGCCGCGTCGTCGCCTACGGCGAGGTCGGGGCGATCGTCGGTGTGGGCCCACGCCTCGTGGGCCGCATCATGGGCACCTGGGGATCGTCGGTCGCGTGGTGGCGGGTGACGAACGCGAGCGGCGACCATCCCCTGCTCGCCCGGGCGCGTCCGCACTGGGAGGCCGAGGGCATCGAGATCAAGCCCAACGGGCTCGGCTGCCGGATGAGCCGCTTCGGAGCGGACCTCGATCAGCTCCGCGCCGACGCCGCACCGGCCCTCGCCGAGCTCGAGGAGGAGTCCTCCCCCGAGGCGGGCCGAACCGAGGAGGGCTGACTCCCCGGTCGCTGCTCAGCCGACGAGGGAGGCGCCGTCGGCCGCCGCGAGCGGGGCCGTCCAGGCCGGATCCTCTGCGACCGCGGCCGCGAGGCGCACCAGGCGCTCGCGGGTGAGGTCGTCCGCCGGGACCATGACCACGATCCGGGAGCCGCGGTCGGGATCGAGCCACAGGCTCTGGAAGTGCACGGTGAGCAGCCCCGCCCGCGGGGAGTGGTAGCGGCGCAGCCGGGAGCGGTCGTCGGCGACGTCCCCGCGCTCCCAGAGCCGCGCGAAGTCCTCCGACGTACCCTGCAGGCGCGTGACCAGCTCGTCGACCCGGCCGCGGCCGCTGTGCTCGGCATGGCGACCGCGCAGGCGCGCCACGATGTCCGGGAGCACCTCGTCCTCGTCCGGGAGGGCGCCGCGCCAGCCGGGATCCGTGAACAGCAGCCAGGCGCAGTTGCGGTCCTCGACGGGGAGAGCGTCGAGATCACCGAAGAGGTGGCGGTAGGTGCGGTTCGCGGCGATGAGGTCGTAGGCGTCGGTCTGCACCGCCGCGGGGAAGGGCAGCAGCTGCTCGAGCAGCGCCGTGTGCTCGGGACGGACCTCCATGAGCGGCGTGCGCTTCGCGGGGGCACGGCCGGAGAGCACCGCGAGGTGGCGTCGCTCCGCGGCCGTCATCCGCAGCACCCGGGCGACCGCGTCGAGCACCTGGTCCGAGACACCGGTCGCGCGCCCCTGCTCGAGCCACGTGTACCAGGTGGTGCCGATCCCGGCGAGCTGGGCGACCTCCTCGCGGCGCAGGCCGGGGGTGCGCCGGCGGCCGGAGCCGGGAAGCCCCGCCTGCTGCGGCGTCACCTTCTCGCGGCGGGCGCGCAGGAACGCGCCGAGCTCCTTGCGGCGGGTGGCGGAGGCTTCTGCATCGGGCACCGGACCAGTCTGGACCCCGCGGGCCCCGCTATCCAGGTGGTGGTGATACCCGTATGAGCGCACTCCTGGTCCCAGGATCCGCGCGGGCGGAGGGTCGGGGCATGTCGTCCTCCCTCCGCGCTCCCGCCCCCACCCCACCGGCCCTCGCGGCGCCCGCCCCGCCCACCGGCCCCGCCGTTGGCCCCGACCCCGCCGCGGGCACCCTCACGCGCGGCGGGCTGGCCGTGCTGCTGCTCGCGTACGCGCCGGTCAACATCGTCTTCGGCTCCGCGAACGTGCTCGCGGACCCCATCGGGCGGGACCTCGGCGCGGACGCCTCCGGCCAGCAGCTCGTGCTCGCCGCCTACACCACGGCCTTCGCCGCGAGCCTCGTGATCGCGGGCCGGCTCGGGGACCGCTGGGGCCGCCGCCGGCTGCTGCTCGTGGGCTCCCTGTCGATGGTGCTCATGAGCGTCCTCACGGCCTTCGCCCCCACGCTGCACGCCGCGGTCGTCCTGCGGGTGCTGCTGGGCGTCGCCGCGGGCCTGCTCACCCCGCAGGTGCTCTCCACGATCCGCGCCGCGGCCCCCGAGCCGCTGCGCACCACGGGCCTCATGCTCTTCGCGGCCGTCGCCGGGGTGAGCACCGTCGTCGGGCAGCTCATGGCCGGTCTCGTCGCGAGCGCCCTGCCCGAGCACCTCGGCTGGCGGGCCGTGCAGCTGCTCATCGGCCTCATCGCCCTGATCGGCGCGGCCGGGCTCCCCCGCGTGCCCCGCACCCGCTCCTCGGCCCCGCTCGCCCTCGATGCGGGCGGCGCCGCGCTGCTCGGGGCGACGCTGCTGCTGCTCGTCATCCCGCTCACCCTGGGCCGCTCCGCCGGCTGGCCGCTGTGGACCCTGCTCTCCCTCGCCGCCGGTGTCCTCGCCCTCGCCCTGTTCTGGATGCTCCAGCGGCGCTCCGAGCGGGCCGGCCGGCTCGGCGTGGTCCCGCCCTCGGCCCTCGCCCTGCCGGTCGTGCACCGCGGTCTGCTCATGGCCCTGCTGTTCTTCGTCACCTACGGCGCCTTCCTCTACGAGGTGACCTCCTTCGCCCAGCTGCGGACGGACGGCGGGACCCTCGGCCCGGCCCTGCTCGTGCTCGGCTTCGGCATCGCCTTCGTGACCGCCTCCGCGCTGCTGCCGCGGCTCCTGCCCGGGGCGGGGCCGCGCACCATGACGCGGGCGGCCGTGGCGCAGGCCCTCGCGCTCCTCGCCCTCGCGGCGCTCGTGCTCACCGGCCACTCCTCGCCGATGGCCCTGCAGTGGGGCCTCGTGCCGCTGGGCGCCGCGCAGGCCCTCATGTTCGGCCCGCTGCTGAGCACGGTGCTCTCGCAGGCGCCGCAGTGGGCGGCCGGGATCGCGAGCGGCCTCTTCGCGACCGCGCAGCAGCTCGGCCTGACCCTGGGAGTCGCGGTGCTCGGCGGGCTGTTCTGGAGCCTCGCCGGGGCCGACGGCGGCGCGGCGGACCACGCCCTGGTCGTCGTGCTGGCCGTGCACGCCCTGTGCGCGCTCGTCTTCGCCGCGCTCGCGCGCTCGCTGCGTCAGTCGACGGGGACGTCCTCGAGGAAGTAGTACGCGGGGACCTTCGCCGCGTAGTCCTTCCCGTCCAGCTCCCGCCAGGTGACGATCTCCGTGGAGCCCTCGCGCTGCTGGGCGTGCTGGGTCGCGAGGAACATGAGGCCGATGACGCTCGCGAGGCCCTGCTCGGCGGGGCGCGCCCGGAGCACGTCCCCGATCGAGGCCTGGCCTCCCTGCGCGCCCGAGCCGCGCACGGCGTTGACGTGCCCGGTGAGGCCCACGATGTCGATGTCGTTCGTGCGCACGAGGTCCTGGAGCACCTCGACGCTCAGCGCGGTCGCGTCGTGCACCTCGGCCTCCGCAGGGGCGCCCGGGTCCGTGGGGTCCTTCAGACGCTGCTGGGACACGGAGGAGAGCAGGACGCGGGAGAGATCCAGCTCGAGCGGGAACGGGGTGCGCGTGGGGACCTCGTCCTTCTGCGCGAGGGCGAGCCCCTGCGCCTCCTGGAGCACCTCGAGCAGCACGCGGTGCTGGCGGAAGTCCTGGGAGCGCACGAACCGGGCGAGGGAGCGATAGAGCTCGGTCTTGACGTCGAGCACCTCCTGCGCCGGCTCGTAGAGGTCGCTGAACACGTTCGCGAGCCGCTCGCGCTCGGTGCGATCGAGGTCCCGGGCGAAGTCGCGCTCGAGGAGGCGGTCCACGAGCTCCTGCGCCTCGCGCGTCTGCACGGGGTCGTTGAGCATGCGGAAGAAGGCCGTGAACGTGCGGCCCACGGTGGACTGGCCGAGGAGGTCGTCGCCCGCGAGCAGCTGCTCGAGGATCTCGCCGCGCGCGGTCTCCGGGGAGAGGATCTGCTCGCGCAGGTGGAGGTCGACGGCGCGGAGGTCCTCGCGGTACTGGAGGAAGTCGCCGGAGAGCTCGCCGGCGATCTGGAGGATGTCGCGCAGGCGGTCCGCGGAGGCCTCGGAGCTGGGCAGCAGCAACTCCCCCTCGGCGAGGTCGCGGATCTCCTGCTCGATCCGCTCGCGGCGCCGCTGCAGATCCGCGAGGCGCACGTCGCGGTCCGTCTCCGTCTCCTGGGCGAGGCGGTCGAACTGCTGGATGACGAGGGTCAGGCGGGACTGGGTGGTCGTGGGCCGGTGGTCCTCGAGGGAGGCGATGAACTGGATCGCGTCGATCGTGGCGGGGCTCGGCTCGAAGGTCGTCTCGCTGTGCTGCTGGTCGTCGCGGCGCGTGAGGTAGCCCTCGCGCACCCAGGTGTCGACGTAGTCCCCGGCGGTGCGGCCGGTGACGGCGCCGTCCTCGGGAGCGGGCTCCTCGTCGCGCAGCAGGCCGACGTGCGCGCCCACACGGGCGACGAGCTCGGAGCGGGGCAGGCGGCGGTCGCCGGGAGGGAAGGTCGCCTGCAGGATCGAGAGCACCGCAGGCGCCTTGGTCGCGGCGAGCAGGCGCCACGTGCTCGCCCGGCGGAGCTGCTCGTAGGCGTCCTTGCGGGCCGCGACGGCGTCATGGCGGCGGTCGGTCCACCGGTCGTCGGGCGCAGGCGAGGTCACGAGGAGCGAGTCTAACGGCGCGGGCGGTCGGCGTCGCCCGACGGGGCGGCGCGAGGGTCTACGCTGTCCCTCGGGAACGTTCACGAACCCTGTCCCACCGCACTCGACGAGGAGCCGCACGATGACCACCCCCACTCCGCAGACCGCCCCGTGGTGGGAGGAGCTCCCCGCCGGCCGGAACCGCATGCGCGGCCGCGCCCACCTGCACACCGACGCCCCCGAGCTGAGCCTCGACGGCACCTGGGACTTCCGCTACGGCACCCGGGCCGACGGCTCCGACCTCGGCGAGCCCGCCCCGATCACCGTCCCCGGCCTGTGGCAGCTGCAGGGCTACGGCGCCCCGCAGTACACGAACGTCGTCTACCCGATCCCCGTGGACGTCCCCCACGTCCCGGACGAGAACCCCACCGGGCACTACTCCCGCCAGGTCGCCGTCCCCGCCGACTGGGCCGATGCCCTCGCCGCGGGCGGCCGCGTGCTGCTGCGGTTCCAGGGCGTCGACTCCGCCGCACGCGTGCTGATCGACGGCACCGAGGTGGGCGTGACCTCCGGCAGCCGCCTCACCCAGGAGTTCGACGTCACCGATGCCCTCGCCGGCGCCGGCGAGGACGGCGCCGCGGAGCACCGGCTCGACGTGCAGGTCGTCCAGTGGTCCGTGAACACCTACGTCGAGGACCAGGACATGTGGTGGATGTCCGGCATCTTCCGCAGCGTGGACCTGCTGCTGCGCCCCGCGGGCGGCATCCACGACCTCGTCACCCACGCCGACTACGACCCCGCGACCGGCGAGGGCACCCTCACGGCGCTCGCGACCGACGCCGACGGCGCCTCCGTGCCCGCGACCGTGCGCATCCCCGGCCTCGACCTCGAGGTCCCGGCGGACGGCACCCCCGTCGCCGTCGGCCCCGTGGACCCCTGGAGCGCGGAGGTCCCCTCCCTGTACGAGGCGACCGTCACCGCCGACTCCGGCGCGGAGACCGTGCGCCTGAAGCTCGGCTTCCGCCGCGTCGTCGTGGACGGCGACGTGCTGCGCGTCAACGGCGAGCGCGTCGTCTTCCGCGGCGTGAACCGCCACGAGGTCGACCAGCACGTGGGCCGCACCCAGAACCTCGAGAACCAGGACCTCGACGTGGCGCTCATGAAGCGGCACAACCTCAACGCGGTGCGCACCTCCCACTACCCGCCCCACCAGCGCTTCCTCGAGGTGTGCGACGAGCAGGGCCTGTACGTGATCTGCGAGGGCGACTTCGAGGCCCACGGCTTCCACGCCGACTCCACCTGGGGCGAGGACCCGACCGGCGCGGCCCGTCGGCCCGCGGACGACCCCCGCTTCCTCGAGACGCTCGTCGAGCGCAGCGACCGCTTCGTGCGCCGCGACCGCAACCACGCCTCGATCGTGCTGTGGTCCATCGGCAACGAGGCCGCGACCGGCTCCGTCACCACCGCGATGATCCAGGCGGTGCGGGACGCCGATGCGACCCGCCCCGTGCTCTACGAGCAGGACTACCGCACCGACGACGCGGACCTCTTCTCCCTCATGTACCCCTCGGTGCAGGAGAGCCGCGAGATCGGCGAGAAGTCCCTCAGCCCGGAGTTCCGCGAGCGCCTCGTGGGCATGCTGCGCGCCCTGGGGCTCGACGCGGCCGACGACGGCTTCGACGACGCCCCCGCCCTCACCAAGCCCTTCCTGTGGATCGAGTTCGCGCACGCGATGGGCAACGGCGCCGGCTCCCTCAAGGAGTACATGGCGCTGACCGACGAGTTCGACTCGCTGCAGGGCGGCTTCATCTGGGAGTGGATCGACCACGGCCTCGTCACGACCGACGCCGCCGGGAACCGCATCTGGGGCTACGGCGGCGACTTCGGCGAGCGCCTGCACGACGGCAACTTCGTGGCCGACGGCCTCGTGCTGCCGGACCGCACGCCCTCCCCCGCGCTGCTCGACGCGAAGCACCACTACTCCCCCGTGAAGCTCGAGGTGGGAGCCGGCTCGGCGACGCTCACCAACCGCCATGCCTTCCGCGACCTCTCCCACCTGCGTGCCGAGGTCTCCGTGGACGGCCAGCTGACGTGGCAGGAGCTCGAGCTGCCCGCGCTCGCCCCCGGCGAGAGCGGCACGCTCGCGCTCCCCGCCGCGGAGGCCGGCGTCACCGTGGTGCGCCTGCTGACCCGCGAGGCCGAGGGGGCCGTCCCCGCCGACCACCTCATCGTCGCGGCGGACCACGTGGATCCTGCGGCCCGCGCGGCCGCAGTGCCCGCCCTCGGCGCGGCCGCCGCGCCGGTCCGGGCGGAGGACGGCTCCTGGACGCTCGGCCCGGCCCGCTTCGACGACCTCGGCCGCCTGATCGCCCTGGGCGGCCTCAAGGTCGAGCACAGCGACGTCGACCTCTACCGCGCCCCCGTCGACAACGAGCGCGCCCGCACGCACTACCCGCTCGAGGCGCGCTGGAAGCGGATCGGGCTGGACGTGCCCCGCCGCCGCCTCGTCTCGCTCACGGCGGAGGGCGACGCGCTCGTGGTCCGCACCCGCCTGGGCCTGGACGGCAGCTCCCTCGGCGCGGACGTCACGACCACCTGGCGCGGCGACGCCTCCGCCGTCGAGGCGGCCGTGACCGTCACCCCGTCCGCGCACTGGCCCGCGGACCTCCCGCTGCCGCGCGTGGGCTGGACCCTCGCCCTGCCGGGCGGCCTCGACGAGGTCGCCTACGACGGCGCCGGCCCGCACGAGTCCTACCCGGACACCGGCGGCGGCGCGACCGTGGGGCTGTGGACCTCGACCCTCGAGGACCTGCAGGTGCGGTACGTGTTCCCGCAGGAGAACGGCAACCGGGCCCGCGTCGTCGCCGCGGACCTGCGCGGCGAGGCCGGCTCCCTCGCGCTGCATGCGCCGGAGGGCCTGGGCCTCGCCGTGCGGCCCTGGTCCACCGCGGAGCTCGACCGCAAGGACCACGACGGCGCGCTCGAGGCCGACGGCCGCACCTGGGTGACGCTCTCCGCGGCGCTGCAGGGCGTGGGCTCCGCGGCCTGCGGCCCCGCGCCGCTCCAGGAGTACGTGCTCGACGCCTCCGAGCGGAGCTTCGGCTTCCGCCTCACCCCGGGAGCCTGACCCGAGCAGGCACGCGCCCCGTCCACAGCGGTGCAGCGCCCCCGTGACCGGCCGATAGGCTGGACGCGGGGGCGCGCCCGTGTCCCGGGGACACGGAGGAGCACCATGACACAGGGGTACGGATCGCAGGGCCAGGGGTACGGATCGCAGGGCCAGGAGCCGGCACCGCAGGGGCAGGCACCGCAGGGGCAGTGGGTCCCGCAGGGCCAGGCGCCGCAGGGCCAGTGGGCCCAGCCGGGCCAGGCACCCCAGGGACAGTGGGCCCCGGTGACGCGCAGCCCGCAGGAGAAGGTCGCCGCCTACGCGAAGTGGATCCTGATCCTCACGATCGCCGTGGTCGCCGTGCGCGCCCTGGTCGACATCATCGGCTTCTCGACCGGATTCGCCGCCGGAGCGATCGGCGCCTCCTCGGGGGACTCCGACGCCGCCCTCGTCACCGCCGGGATCGGCGGGATCCTCGCACTCCTCGCCCTCGCGGTGAACGGCATCCTCTCGATCGCGCTGCTGGTCCTCGCGATCATGACGATCGTCCAGGGCACCGGCCGCGGCCGCACGGGCGCGATCGTCATCGTCGCGGCGCTCCTGCTGGGCGTGGTCGCCTCCTGGATCCTCCGCATCATCACGCAGGTGATCGTCGCGAACGCCGGCTACGACGCGTACACCGCCGTCGCGATCATCTCGGCGGTCCTCGAGGCGCTCCGCTGGCTCGTGATCTGCGGCGCGCTCCTCGCCGGCGCGATCATGATCCGCCGCTGGGTCGCCCAGCGCGCCTGACACCCGGCGCCCTCCCGGCCCGCGCTCACGCGGCTCCCGCCGGCGGCGCCCGCGCTCACGGGCCGAGGAGGTAGGCGGCATCCCCGGTCGTCACGAGCGCCCGGCCGTCGCCCAGCGCACGCACGCCCTCGACCTCGTCGCCGTCACGCACCACGAGGTCGAGCCGCAGCCGCCCGCTCGCCGCGTCGATCGTGCGCACCCGCACCCCCGAGCGCGGGTCCAGGGACCGCTCCCGCGGCGCCGGCGTCACCACCGCGACGAAGCCCGCCGCGACGTCGCCGCGCAGGTCCTCGAGCGGGGAGGCGAGCGGCGCGCTCCACGTGTTCTCCCCGGTCGCGGTGTCGTAGGCGAGCAGCTGACCCTGCTCGTTCGTGACGACCATGCGGGAGCCGTCGATGCCCACCCGGCTCGTGAACGCGCTCGCCTGCTCGATCCCCGCCCCGCCGGGACGTGACCATGCCCCGCCCGCCTCCGAGGCGACGATCTCGCCGGTCGCGCCGGTGCCCGCCTCGGTCCCGCTCGCGAGGACCCGGCCGTCCTCCATCCGCACCGTCCACTCGCCCGCCGGTGACGGGTCCGAGGTCCACTGCTCCTCGCCGTCCCGGGTCGCGGTCGCGGTGAGCGCACCGTCCTCCGCCGCGCACACGGTGAGCACGACGGGCTCCGTGTCGCCGGGTGCGGGATCGGTCGCGGCGATGCGGCACGGGTCCTCGGGCCCGGCGAGCACCCGACCCATCGGGAAGCCGGTCGTCGGGTCCAGCTGCACCCATCCCTGGGCCGGGTCGAAGCGCAGCGGGACCGCGGGCACCACGCCCGTGGCCGTGATCGCGTCGAGCAGGCCCGCCGGCGCCGCGCCGACCACGATCGCCGGGGCGGCGGGGCCGCCCGAGCCCGGGTCCGGCCCCCGGGGCGTCGTCGAGGCGTCCCCGTCGAGGACCTGCCAGAGCGGCTCCGGCGCGGCATCCGCCGACGGCGCCTCTGTCAGGTCGTACCCGGTGAGCAGGCACGCCCCCGCCTCGCACACGCGCGCCACGGCCACGTCCCCGGCCAGGGCGAGCACCGGTCCGGGGAGCGTCGCGAGGGCGACGGGCTCCCCGCCCCCGCCGGCGTCGAGCACGGTGGTGCCCGACTCGCTCGTCCGCAGCAGGTGCGTCCCGTCCTCGGAGAGGGCGAGCGCCTCGTCGGCCCCGGACTCCACCGCCTGGACCCGGGTGCCGCTCAGCAGCTGCCCTCCCCCGGCGGCGCGGCGCACGAGCACGGGAGCGCCCGCCGCGCCGAGGCCGACCACCGTGTCGCCGTCGCCGAGCGGGGCGATCCGGGCGAGGGCGGACGAGTCCAGCGACGGGGCGCGGGCGGCGATGAGCGCCGGCGCCGTGAGCGCCGTCGCGACCGCGAGCGCCAGCACCGCCGCAGCGGGCAGGAGCAGCGCACCCCGACCCCGCCGCAGCGCCACCAGGCCGGCCCCCGCCGCGAGCCCCACGAGGACGCCCGCGGCGATCCGCAGCACACCCAGCAGCAGATGATCGCCGAGCAGGGCGCACACCCCGGCGAGCGCCCCGAGCACGACCGCCGCGCCCGTCCAGGCGACCGGGTCCGGCCGCGACGGTCCGTCGTCCGGGGCTGCTCCGGCGCTCCCGGGACGTCGGGCGCTCCCGGGGTCCGGGACGTCGGCCTCGGTCACCGCGGGGTGCCGTAATAGGCGCCGGTGGTCTCCTCCCGCAGGGCGTCGAGCTCGCCGGCGGTGATCGCCGCGCGGATCCGGTCCACGAGGCGCACCACGAAGCGCTCGTTGTGGATCGTGCAGAGGGTCGAGGAGAGCATCTCCTTGGCCCGGAACAGGTGGTGCACGTACGCCGCCGTGTAGTGCGTGCAGGTGTAGCAGTCGCAGGTCTCGTCGATCGGCGCGAACTGCCGGCGGTAGCGGGAGCCGGTGAGGTTCACGCGGCCCGTGCGCGTGTACACCGCGCTGTTGCGGGCCACGCGGGACGGGGAGACGCAGTCGAAGGTGTCCGCCCCCGCCGCGACCGCGGTGAAGAGGTCGTCGACCTCGCTGATGCCGAGCAGGTGCCGGGGCTTCGCCTCCGGGAGCTCGTCGGTCACCCAGCCCACGATCGTGCCCAGGTTCTCCTTCTCGAGCGCCCCGCCGATCCCGAAGCCGTCGAAGCCCCAGCCCTCGACGTCCATCGCGCCGAGGTCGCGCGCCGCCTTCCGGCGCAGGTCCTCGTACTGGGCGCCCTGGATGACGCCCCACAGCTGCTGGTAGGGCCGATGGGTGCGGTCCGCGCTCAGCCGGGCGTGCTCGGCGAGGCAGCGGATCGCCCAGAGCCGAGTGCGCTCGAGGGCGCTCTCCTGGTAGCCGCGGGAGTTCATGAGCGTGGTCAGCTCGTCGAAGGCGAACATGACGTCCGCCCCGAGGCCGTGCTGGATCTGCATGGAGATCTCCGGCGTGAACCGGTGGACGTCGCCATTGATGAAGGAGCGGAAGGTGACGCCGTCGTCGTCGACGTGCGCGAGACGCTCCTTGCCCTCCGCGACGGCATCGTCCTCACCGGACGCCGTGCGGGCCTTCTCCCCGCCGGAGAACTCGCTCGAGAGCACCTTCTTGAAGCCGGCGCCGAGGCTCATCACCTGGAAGCCGCCCGAGTCGGTGTACGTGGGACCGGGCCAGTTCATGAAGGCGCCGAGCCCGCCCGCCTCGTCCACGAGGTCGTGCCCCGGCTGGAGGTAGAGGTGGTACGCGTTCGCGAGCAGCGCCTGCGCGCCCAGCTCCGTCATCGACTCCGGCAGCACGGCCTTCACGGTCGCCTTGGTGCCCACGGGGATGAAGGCGGGCGTCGCGATCTCCCCGTGCGGCGTGGAGATGACCCCCGCGCGGGCCTTCTCGCCGTCCTGCGCGGTGACGGCGAAGCCGGTGCTCGCGCGCCCGGGATGCGCCGAGGGCGGAGGGACGGCGGAGGCGGCGCCCGTCGGGGCCGCGGGGGCGGTGGCGTCTGCAGGGGTCACCGGGACATGGTCCCACGACACGGGCTCGTGGGATCATGCCCGGGGAGCGTGCGGTGGGGGCCGGCGCCGCGCTCCGGGGGACCCCCGCCATCGGCCCGGCACCGCTGGAGGACCCATGCACCAGAGCCCGATCCCGAGTACGAGCTCGAGCTCGCGTCCTCCCGCCCCGGCGGCCTCCTCGGCGGCAGGGCACCGACTGCCCGCGCTGCTCACCGCGGCCGCCGCCGGGACCACGGCGATCCTGCTCGGGACAGGCATCCTGCTGAACTCCCTGGAGGTCACCTCCACGGCGGTCTCGGTGCTCTGGGTCGTCGACGCGCTGGTCATCGCGGTGCTGATGCTCTCCGTCTGCTGGTTCCTCGCACGCTCCCACGTCAAGGGCAGGGTCACGCTGCCGGCCGTGATCGTCGCGGCGGCGCTGGTCGTTCAGCAGCTGATCCCCACGCTCGGCTCCGTCGTGTTCATCGTGATGGCCCTCGCGATGCCGATCGAGGAGTTCGTCGCCGCCGCCTCCGTCATCTGGGCGATCCGCACCTCCGTCGTGGTCCTCGCGCTCCTCGCCGCGGCGGCGATCGCGCTCGTCACCGGGCTCCGCGCCGCGCCGGGTCGCCGCTCTGTCCCCGTGCCGTTCACCGCGACCGCCCGCGCCGTGATCCTGCTCGGCACCCTGGGGGCGGCGCTCGTGCTGGACGTGCTGCCATGGCTCGTCGTGGGCATCTCCCACGCCGAGGACAGGTCGATCGCGGCGTCGTACGTCTCCGGCCTCGGGGAGAACCTCGCCGTCCTGCTCGTCATCGCGGCGGGGCTGCTCCTCGCCGCTCGCGCCGACGGCCTCCTGCGCTGGGCCGCACCTACCGTCCTGGGTCTGCTGCAGCTCGCGTCGGCCGCTCAGCAGCTCCTGCTGGCGATCCGCTCTGCACAGATCGGCTCCTCGGGGCAGCCGGTGCCGCTCGACGGAGTCCTGGAGTTCCTCGCCGAGGGCACGCTCCCGCTCTCCTTCGTGGTGGGGGCGGTCGTCGTCGGGGCGCTCCTCGCCCTCGGCCAGGGGCGCTCCGCACGTCCTCTCCCGTCGGCCGACGGAGCGGCATCATGACCGCCGTGCGCGCCACCGGCGCCGCGACCGCGATCCTCGCTGCGCTGTCCCTCGCGGTGCTCGTCGCCCCCGCGCTGCTTCCCCCGGTCGCGGGGAGGGTGCTGCCGCTGCTGACCGCCTCCCTGCTCGCGCTGCTCCTCCTCGCGGCCGCCGCGGCGCTGCACGTCGCCCCTGCCGGCCGTGGCACGGCCCTCGCGGGCATCGCCCTCGGGGCCGTGCTCCTGGGCCCGCTGCTCACCGCGGGCCTCGCCCTCGTGGACACCGCCGCGCTCGTGCTGCTCGACGAGGGCGTCGCCTCCTCGCTCGTGGCCGTCGGGTGGGTGCTCGACCCGGTCGTGCACGCGCTGCTCCTGATCGCGGCGGGCGCGCTCGGCGTCGCCCTCGCGGTCCTCGGCTCCCGCGCGACGCGGGAGACGGCGCCGCGGCCGCTGTCACGGACGCTCAGCGCCCTCGCCGTCGCGCTGCTGCTCCTCGCGGCGGTGACGCTGCCGGGCCTGCGGCTGCTCTTCGACCTCAGCGACTCGGTGACGCTGACCTCGCCGATCGGCGAGCTCGTCGGCCAGGCCCTGCTGCTCGTGGTGCTCGCCGCCGCGACGGAGACGGTCGCGGTCCTCGCACGACGGGCCACCGGCCTCGCCCTCGCGACCTGCGCGGTGGTGCTCGTCCTGCTCGCGACCCTCACCGCGACCCAGACCGTGACCGTGGCCCGGGGCTTCGCCACCGCGACCTTCGGCTACCCCGGGCCGGGCCTGTACCCGGATCCGCTGTTCACGTGGCTGCGCGCCGGGGCCCTCGTCCTCGCCGCGGGGGCGCTCGCGGCGGGCGCCGCCGCGGACCGGCTCAGCGGGCGTCCGCGCCCGTCGGCCCCGTCGGCCCCGTCGGCCCCGTCTGACCCGTCGGATCCGACGTCCCCACCGCCGCCGCCTCACGGGCGGCCCGCGCCCGGCGCGACAGCAGCAGACCCAGGCCGCCCAGGAGCAGATCCGCGAGGGTGAGCACCACGCGGGAGAGCAGCACGACCGCCAGCACCCCGCCCGTGGACAGGCTCGCACCGAGCATGATCGCGAGGATCGACTCGCGCACCCCGGCGCCCGCGGGCACCACGACGACGAGGAAGCCCACGACCCACGCGAAGCCGTAGCCGCCGATGCACAGGAGCACCGAGCGGGCGTCCGCCTCCATGCCCACGCCGACCGCGAGCACCCACACCTGCAGACCCGCGACGATCCAGGCGAGCAGCTGCCAGCCCACGGCCGCGCCGATGCCGCGCCAGCGCAGAGGGCGCTCGAGCGGCTCCCCCTTGGTCACGCGCAGCGCGAGCGCGACGATCCGGCCCAGCACGGGCGGCAGCAGCACGATGACGAACAGCGGCAGCAGCACCAGCACCCAGCCGAAGCGGTCCGCGAGGGCGGGCGGGGAGAAGGGCATCGAGATCGCGGCGAGCATGAGACCCGTGACCATCGAGATCAGGAGCGTCACGAGCATCGCGGAGACGCTGCGGCGACGCGGGATCCTGTGGTCCGCACCCATCTCCGCCGCGGCGACGATGTTCCACACACCGCCGGGCACGTACTTGCCCAGCTGCGAGACGAGGAAAACGGGCGCTGCGGAGCTCATGGGCAGCGGCGTGCCGTGGTCGGCGAGCACCGCCCGCCAGGACAGCATCGTCAGGACCACGTAGACGAGTCCCAGGGCGAGCGCCGCGACGAGCAGCAGCGGGTCCATCGAGACGAGCGCCGCGGAGACCTCGTCCCACTGCGAGACGACCGCCCAGACGGCGAGCGCGAGCGCGACGACGAGGAACCCTGCCTTCACGGCGCGGGAGCGCAGCACCTCGAGCACGCGGCTCATCGGGCGGCCTCCGCCGCGAGCCGGTCCCGGAGCGGGGCGACGACGGCCGCGGGATGGAAGGCGTCCCGGGCCGCGGCGGCGGCGCGGTGCGCGGCCGCGAGGGCCGCGGGATCCCCCGCGAGGCGGCGCAGGGCCGTGGCGAGCGCGACCTCATCCCCCGCGGGGACGAGCACGGCGGCGTCCCCGAGCACCCGGCGCTGGGGCGCGGTGTCCGAGGTGACCACGGCGCAGCCGGCGGCGATGCCCTGGTAGACCTTGTTGGGGACGACGTCCTGCCCCTTCGCGGAGGTGCCGACGATGCCGAGGCACACGTCGTGGCCGGCGACCACGGCCGGGAGCTCCGCCGCGGGCACCCAGGAGGTCCAGGTCACCGAGTCGACGCCGGCGAGGATCTCCTCGCACTCCTCGAGGTCCTGGCCGCCGCCGATCAGCGTCGCGCGCACCGGCGCACCCTCCTCGTGGAGCAGGCGCAGGGCACGGGCGATCGTGGGCGTGCCCTGGAGCGGCGTGAACAGGCCGTAGAAGACGACGGAGAGCTCCTCGCCGGCGCGGGCCTGCGGAGCCTCCGCCGCGGCGAACCAGTCCTCGGGGGCGCCGACGGGCACCACGACGCCGCGGGCCGCGACGGCGGGGGCGAGCCGGGCGCCGTGCTCGGGGGTGTCCACGACGACGAGGTCGGCGGCGGAGGTCGCGAGGCGGTCCAGGACCCGCAGCACGGCGAGCTTGAGGCCGCCGCTCTCGCCGCGGTCCTGGGCGGTGCCCGCCGCGAAGATGAGGTGGTCCAGCACGATCGTGGTGCGCGGGAACAGGACCCGCGCGAGCAGCACGTCGAAGTGGCCCAGGTAGCCCACGAGGACCACGTCCGGGGCGTGGCGGCCGCGGTACCGCAGGCGCCCGCCCACGAGTCCCGCCCAGCGCGTGGCCAGGCGCGCGACGAGCTTCCCGAGCAGCCACGGCTTGCGCAGCAGCTCGACCTTGTCCGCCGTGCTCAGGCCCAGCGGACGGTCGAGCTCGGCGACCTCCCAGCCGCTCGCGGCCAGACCGTCCAGCAGCACCCCGACGCGGGGGTGCTGGTCACGGTCGTAGGTGCCGAACCCGAGCAGACGGCTCATGCGTCGCGGCGGGGAGCGGTGGTCTCACGGCCGGCGGCCGTCGTCCACTGGTCCACGACCGCGTCGTCGGTGACGGGTCCGGTGTGCTGCGCCGGGTCGAGCACGCGCTCCCCGTCCACCCAGCCGGTGGCGATGGGCCCGGTGGAGGTGGGCACGGTCTCGCCGGAGCCGACGAGCGGGTTGTTCGGCGTCCCGTACTGCACGAGCTTGATCCGTTCGAGGGCCTCCTCGACGAGCACCCGGTTGGTGCGCTGGAGATCCGCGATGATCATGAGCACGAGCGTCATGAACGCGCAGGTGAGCAGCATCAGGCCGAAGATCAGCGACTGGATGTGGCCGTCGCCCTCGCCCATGATCGCGTAGACCAGGAAGCGCACGAACGGGATCAGGCCGATGACCCCGGCGATCGCCGCGATCCAGCCGAGCACGTGGTGCGGCTTGAACATGAGGTAGGCCCGCACGATCGCGGAGCCGGACTTCGCCATGTGCTGGAAGATGTTGTTGAACAGCCGCGACTCGCGGGTCTTGGGGTTCGTGTCGATCGCGACCGAGGCGATCCGCAGCCGCTTGTTGCCGGCCTGGATGATCGTCTCCATGCAGTAGGAGAACTGCGTGATGACGTTGAGGCGGAGCAGGGACGCCTTGGAGTAGGCGCGGAAGCCGGAGGCGGCGTCCGGCAGCTCGGTCTCCGCGGCGATGTTCACGACCTGCGAGCCGACCTGCTGCATGACCTTCTTGAACGGCGAGAAGTGCGCGATCTTCTTGGTCTGGCGGTCCGCGATGGCGATGTCCGCCTCGCCGGAGACGACGGGCGCGACGAGATCCGCGATGCGCTCCTGCTTGTACTGGTTGTCGCCGTCGGTGTTCACGACGATGTCCGCGCCGTGGGCGAGGGCGTAGTCCACGCCGTCGCGGAAGGAGCGCGCCAGGCCCATGTTCCGGGCGTGGATGACGAAGTGCTTCACGCCGTGCGCCTTCGCGACCTCGATCGTCCGGTCCGTGGAGCCGTCGTCGATGATGAGCACCTCGACGGAGTCCACGCCGGGGAGCTCCTTGGGGATCGTGTCGAGCACGAGCGGGAGCGTCTGCTCCTCGTTCAGGCACGGGATCTGGACGAAGACCTTCATGGGGACATCACCTTGTCGTGGACGTGACCGGGCCCCCGCGGTCGCTTCCGCCGAAGGCCCCCAGCACTGCGCGGAACCGGGTCAGTGTATCCAGAACGACCTGGGACGAGCAGTTGTGACGCTCACGCCGGCCGCGTGAGCCCGCGCACCAGCGGGCGCCGTCCGACGCCCCTCTAGGCTGGGCGTGCCGCGACCACGCCACGAGGAGCCTCCATGCGTCGCCCCAGCCCGCTCGATCTCCCCGTGACCTCGGGGATCGTGATCATGGTGCTCGCCGCGACCACGGCCCGCAGCTTCCTCACCCCGCTGTTCTCCTCGGGGGACGAGATGGCCCACTTCGACTACGCGGTGCAGGTGTGGCACGGGGACCTGCCGGTCTTCGAGGACGGCCTGCAGGTCGAGCTGCCCTGGGGCGTCCGCCCGCCCGTACAGTGGACGTCCCAGCACCCGCCGCTGTTCTACCTTCTGCTCGCACCGGTCGTCGGACCGCTGTACGACGCAGGGAGCCCGTACCTCGCCGGCATGGCCGGCCGCATGGTCAACACCGTGATCGCCGCTGCGCTGTGCGCCGCCGTCATGTGGGCCGTGCGCCCGCTCTGCGGGGGCCGCCGCTGGCTGCCATGGATCGCGGGCCTCGCCGCCGCCTCCTCCCCCTGGGTCATGGGCGTGGGCAGCGCGATCTACAACGACGACATCGCCGCCCTCGAGATCACGGTGGTGCTCGGTGCGGCCCTCCGGCTGATCACCCTGCCGCGCGAGGGGACGGACGCCCTCGCCGCCCGGACCGGCACGTGGTGGGTGCTCGGGGTCGCCGCCGTGGCCGCCGCGTCCACCCGGCTCGCGCTGATGCCGATCGTCGCCGTGGTGTTCGGCGCGCTCGTGCTGCGGGGGCTCCTCGCCCCGGGCCCGCTCCCGCGCCGCTCGTGGCTGCTGCGCCCCGTGCTCATCGGCCTCGCGATGATCGCGGCGACCGGCTGGTTCTACCTGCGCAACGTGCGCCTCACGGGGACCGTCGCCGGCGGGCACCCCGAGTGGGCGATGGCCAACACCGACCGGACCTCGCCCCCGGCACCGCTCGAGGTGGCCGCGGATCCCGTCTACTGGGCGAAGCTGCTCGGGATCTTCTCCCCGGGGAACACCCCGGACGGCCTGACCCTGTGGGCCCTGCTCGTGGCGCCCGCGCTGCTCGGCGCCGTGCTCGCGATCGTGCTGGGCGCGGCCTCCCGCCGAGGCCGGAGCACGCCGCACGGCTCCCACGCCGCGGGGGCGGCCGAGCGGCCCGTCGCCCTCGCGGGCGTGGTGATGCTGGCGGCCGTCTCCGGCCTCCTGATCGCGATGCAGTTCGTGTACGTCTCCGCGGCGGCGGGGAACCTCTTCCCGCGCTACTCGCTGCCGATCCTCCCCGTGACCTGCCTGCTGATCGCGTGGGGACTCGGCGGTCTCCGCCGGGCGGCGCCGTTCCTGGTGCTCGCGTGGTCCGCGACGGCCTGGTGGCAGATCGTCGTGTTCCTGCTCGGGCGGCCACAGGTCGCGGCCACGGGTCAGGCCGAGCTCCGGCCCGACCTCGCACTGCCGTTGCTGGGCGTCGCGGTCGCGGCCGCCGCCGTGACCGTCGTCGTGGTGCTGATCGGCGTGATCAGGACGCCGCGACCGGCTCCAGGCGGCCCTGGGCGTCGAGCTCGTCGAGCAGCGGCCCCGGCATGATCCATGCGTGGTAGCCGTAGCTCTCCACCCCGCTGATCATCCGCGCGCCCTTCGCGCTGCCCTCGGGCCAGATGTCGCAGCCCAGGACGATCTGCGCCTGGGACGTGTTGCGGTCCATGCTCACGTCCATCGTGGTGGGCGAGATCCAGTACGCGAGGGTGTTCTGGACGACGGCGTTGTTGCTGAGCCCGGGCGTGCAGAAGCGGTCGAAGTCGACGGTGAGCTCACCGTCGTGCTCGGCCTCGAGGCGGTTGATCTCATCGGCCAGGACGGGGTGGCCGCCCTCGAGCTGCTGGAAGTGACCGGTGGCGCGCGTCGAGGCGATCGTGCCGACGCTCGCGAGGACCATGAGCACCGCGACGAGGACCTCGCCGCCGCGACGGCCCAGCCGGCCCGCGCCCGTGAGCGCGGCGAGCAGCAGCAGCGCGGGGATGCTCGCGAGCAGCCAGAAGCGGTTCTCGTTGGTGAGGCTCGGCACGAGGCCCCACTGCCAGGTCTCGGCGGTCGCCGTCGGCAGCGTCGAGAACCAGGGCATGACGGCCGGGATGTGCGCGGGGGTCACGTAGCCCCACGTGGGGGCGCCGGGGGCGAGCCACAGGACGGTCACGCCGACGAGGCCCGCGGTGAGCACTAGCGCCGTGGCGAGCACGCGGCGCGACAGCCCCCGCACGATCGCGGCGAGGCCGAGGGCGACGAGCAGCGCGGTCACCGGGTCGAGGTAGCGCCCGTACAGCCAGGCGTCGAGCCGGCGCCAGGAGGCGAGGTAGAGGGCGGACTCGTTGGACCACTGGCCGACGGACAGCACCACCACGCCGAGCAGCATCGCGGCGATCAGGCACACGGGGCCGATCGCGTGCTCGCGCCGCAGCTCGCGCCACACGAGCACGAGCATGACGACGAGTCCCACGACGACCAGGCCGAGGGAGCCGACCGTCTGCTCCCACGACTGGCCGATGATCACGCGCAGGATGATCGAGGGCCGCGAGCCGAGGAGGTTGCCGAGCAGCTTCTCGCCCTGGCTGAATCCGCCGCCGAGGTACTGGTTGAGCAGGCCGCCGGACCAGAAGGCGAGGTAGCCGATCGGGAGCAGCACGACGAGACCCGCGAGGGAGGCCTTCCACGAGCGGATCGCCAGGCACAGCAGCCAGATCGCGCACGCGATGAGCAGCACCGCCGCCCGGGAGTGGGTCGTGGTGAGGACGGCCGCGGCGATCGCGAAGACGACCGCGCGCGGGACCGTGGGCCTCTCCCAGAGGCGCAGGGCCGCGAGGATCGTCCAGGCGAGGGCGAGGAAGAGCAGCTTCTCGCTCGTGACGTAGCCGGTCTGGACGGTGCGCGCGGGCATCGACATGACGAGCGAGGCGACCACGACCGACTGCGGCGTGCTGAGGCCCACGCGGGTGATCGCGCGGGACAGCGGCCAGATCGTGACGATCGCGGCGATCACGCCGAGCCCGATCGCGACCCGGTAGGCGACCGCGGGGTTCGAGGTGAACCACCAGATCGGCGCCATGATGACGCTCCACGCCGGGAAGTAGCCGGCGCCGCGGGGCGGGGTGGGCATGCCGGCGCCGGAGAGGAACTTCGAGTACTGCAGCAGCGCGATCTCGTCGAAGGCGAACGAGGGGGTGCGGGCGCCCCAGGCGATGACGACGTGGAGCGTGAGGGCGAGCACCACGCTCACCACGGCGCCCCAGCGCCACAGCGGTCCGAGGCCGCGAGCGGCGCCCTCCATGGCGGCGCGGTGGGGATGCGGGGCCGATGCCGCTGTCGCTCCGGGGTCAGCGCTCACGGTCATCGGTGCTCACGGTCCTCAGTTCTCGGGGGCGATGGGTCCTCGGGGTGATCGGCCCTCAAGGGCGGGGGGACGCACCGGTGCTCGCGCGCCCGGTCCCCCACGGCAGGGCCCGAGCTTACCGGGCGAACCACCCGCGACCCGGCAATCAGCGCCGCGCGGCGGACCGCTCGCGCACGAGCGTCGCGATGAGGTCCGCCTGCTGCAGGGAGCGCTCGCGCACCTCGGGCAGGTGCGCGTCGAGCTTCGCCTGGACCTCGTCGCGGCGCTCGTCGAGCTGCTCGAAGCGCGTCCAGAGGTAGCCGGGGTCGAGCTGGTCGTGACCGAAGGCCCACTCCTCGAGCTCGAACATCTCGAGCACCTCGCGGTACTTGTGGCTCCAGCCGATGACAAGCGTGGGCACGGCCATCGCGAGCGAGGAGACCATCGCGTGGAAGCGGCTCGCGACGAAGAGGTCGCAGCGGCCGATCAGGTGCCGCAGCTGCTGGGAGCCGAGCTCGCGGTCCACGAACAGGAGGTCCGCGCCCGGCTGCAGGCGCTCGTGGATGCGGGTGCACAGCGGCAGGTCGTTGTTGTGCGTCTTGCCGGTGCCGGTGCGCACGCTGTGCGGCACGAGCAGCACCTTCTTGCCGTGGCGGCGCAGGCGCTCGATGAAGGCCACCATCTGGCCCTCGTAGTCGTCGTTCCGGGCGTCGACCTTCTTCTGGAGCACGACCGACGGGCACACGCCGACCACGTCGCCGCCCTCGAAGAAGCCGAGGTCCACGCCCGCCTCGCGCAGGGCCTGCTCCTCGGTGCCGTCCATGGCGAGGGAGAAGGCGTAGTCGGCGCCCGCGACGAGGTTCGTGAGCCCGAGGCCCTCGGCGTGCTCGTGGGTGATGCGACCGCGGGTGACGAGGGTGTGGGCGCGGGGCAGGAAGACCTTCGAGACCACCCGGTTGATCGGATTGCGGAAGGGCCCCACGGCCTGGGCGCACTTGAACACGGGGACCCGCAGGTCCAGCGCCGGCAGGATCGAGGCGACGTTGTAGAGCAGGAACTTCTCGCGGCCGTCGGTGAAGGTGATGCCGCCCTGGTCCAGCAGCACGTCGCTGCCCGCGAGGGCGCGGATCGCGGGGTGGCGGCGCAGCAGGGGGCGCAGCGGGGGCAGCAGCCGGTGCGTGAGGGCGAGCACGTTGATGGTGACGCCGAGGGTCCTCGGATCCGCGGCGAGGACCTCGAGGTTCGGGTACGGGTTCTGGGCCCGGTCCTCCTCGGGGTACATGCTCAGCAGGGTGAACTCGACGTCGCCGAGGCGCTCGGTGAGGGTCTGCACGGCGCTCTCGAGCATCGCGGCGGCGCCCTTGTTGCCGGACAGCGCGGAGCCGATGATCGTGATGCGGGGGGTGCTCATGGGCGGATCTCCTGGGGGATGGTGCGGCGGACGGCGAGGTAGACGAGGGCGACGACGGCGTCGCCGATCGTCGCGAGGAGGCGGGCGAGGAGGCTGATGACGATCGCCTCCGGGGCGGGGACGTACTGGCTGAGGACGAGCACGATGACGGCCTCGCGCACCCCGAGCCCGCTGGGCACGAGGATCGCGAGGATGCCGACGGCGCCGGCGAGCGCGTAGGCCGCGGCGAAGGGCAGCCACTGGCCGGGGCCGATGTCGCTCACGGTCGCCGCGATCATCACGAAGCCCACGCCGTTGACGACGCGCGGCAGCACGAACTCGAGGACCGAGACGAGCGAGCGGGGGCCGGAGAGGAAGTACTCCGCCGGGACCGGCCTCTTGAGGATGCGACGCAGCGGCAGGTCCACGATCCGGCGGAAGGTGGGGGCGTGCAGCACCATCGCGGCGGGGATCAGCACGAGCAGCGGGGCGAGCAGGAGCGTCGCGTTCGCGCCGAGCACGCCCGGGCCGAGGCTGATCAGCAGGATCACGAGGGCGGGGACGATCGAGGCGATCTGCAGGAAGACGTTCTCGTAGACGAAGCTGATGAGGATCAGCGTGCGGCTGATGCCCTTCTTCCCCGCCCACAGGACCTTGTTGGTCACGGAGCCGACCTGCCCGGGGATGTACTTCAGCACCCAGGAGAGGCACTGCACGGCGACGGCCTCGCGGGCGGAGACCTCCGCCTGCGGGTCGAGCCAGCGCACGATCCGGCCCCAGGCGGAGCCGGTCACGGCGACGGCGCCGGCGAAGCACACGGTCGCCGCGACCCACCACCAGGAGAAGCGGAGGTGCTGCGCACGCAGCTCCGTCCAGTTCGCGGCGAGGCTGCGGGCGAAGAGCCAGCCCACGAGGCCGACCACGAGGATCGTGACGCCCCAGCGCAGGGCGCGCTTCAGCCCGGAGCGGCGGGGACGGGCGGCGGGGTCCGCGGAGGCGGCGTCGTCCGGGGAGGCGGGGTCGGGAGAGGCGGCGGGGTCCGTCATCTCAGTCGTTGTACCGCCGGAAGGTGTCCAGCCCCTTCTTCGCCGAGTAGGGCACGAGCCCCTCGTCGTGGGCGTACCCGAAGGCGATGAGCATGACGACGCGGTCGCTCGTGTCGAGCGAGAGGCGGCGCTGCATCTTCGCCTCGAGCGGCTCGAAGTCCGGCCAGTTGATGACCGAGGAGCTCAGGCCGAGGGTCTCCAGGGCGAGGATGAACTGCATCGCGGCGAGCGAGCTGTCCACGTAGATCGCGTGCCGGTCGCGGGGGCTGAAGTAGGACTCGAGCTTGCCCACGACCACGGCGACGGCCGGCACGTTGTCGGAGTACCCGGCGGAGCCGAAGGGGATCGCGGCGATCTCCTTCGCCAGCGCCGGGTCGTCGAAGATCCGGAACTCGTAGGGGATGCGGTTGCACGCGGTGGGCGCCTGGCGCGCGACCCGCAGGGCCTTGTCGATCTGCTCCCGCTCGACCGGGCGCTGCTCGAACCAGCGCACGCTGCGACGCTGCTGCGCGAGCAGCACGAGGTCGTCGTAGGAGATGTCGCTGATGAGCTCCTTGGGGTGCGGGATCTTGCCGGTGCTCTCCGCCCCGTGCTCGACCTTCGCGAAGCGAGCGCGGGCCGCCTCGACGGTGCGGTCCGTCGTGCCGCTCACCCGGAAGTACTCGGTGAGGACGTCGTGCGCCCACTCCATCTCCGCGGAGTCCATGGTGCCGGGGGCCTGGCGCCACTGCCGCGCTGCGGTCTCGTAGAACTCGATGGTCTCGGTGATGTAGTCCCGGGCGAAGATCTCGCGCCGGGGCCGCATGATGAGGCCCTTCTCGAGCCGGTGGATGTTCCGCCGCAGCTCGACGTGGGTGACGCGGGCGGTGGACTTGTTGCGGTAGTAGTTGCGCCGGCCGCGCAGCACCGCGGACTGCTCGCGGTTGAAGGCCAGGGGGTTGCCCGTGAAGAACAGGTGGGTGAGCACCCGGCTCGAGCCGAAGGACTCGAGGAACCCGCGGTTCACCGTCTCGTAGGTCCGGCGGATCCAGGTGATCGCGAGCAGGTCCTTCGCGATCGTCTTCCATCGATTCAGCAAGCGGCATCCTCCGGGGGACGGGGCGGGCCGGAGCGGGGGATCCGGCCGAGGCGGGGCGGGACAGGACGGGCGGGGGCCGGTCCGGACGGGACGGCACCGGCCGAGGACGGGGGAGGTCCGCGGCGGCGCCGGGCGGGCACGTCAGCTCTGACGGGTGCGCTCAGGGGGACGATCCCGCCGTCGACGATCCCGAGAACTCTACGTCAGCGAGCGGCGTCGACCGTGATCCGACGCACCGGCGCCGTCCCGTGGACGGTACCCGCGCCCGGGTACGATCTGGTCCCATGCGAATCACGACCGTGGGATGCGGATACCTGGGTGCCGTCTACGCCGCCTCGATGGCCTCGATCGGGCACGAGGTCCTCGGCCTCGACGTCGACCAGAAGAAGATCGACGACCTGAACAAGGGCATCGCCCCCTTCCACGAGCCCGGCTTCGAGAAGGTCCTCACCGAGGCCCTCGGGTCCGGCCGTCTGCGGTTCTCCACCGACTACTCCGACGCCGCGGACTACACCGCGCACGTCATCTGCGTGGGCACCCCCCAGCAGATCGACGGCGCCGGCGCGGACCTCACCTACGTCCACGCCGCGGTCGACTCCCTCCTCCCCCACCTCTCGGACACGGCCGTCGTCCTCGGCCGCTCCACTGTGCCCGTCGGCACCGCGGCCTCCCTGCGCGAGCGCCTCCGCGCCGGCGGCTCGGACGCCCCGCTCGCCTGGAACCCCGAGTTCCTCCGCGAGGGCTTCGCCGTCAAGGACACCCTCCACCCCGACCGCATCGTCTACGGCCTGCCCGAGGACCCCGCCGAGGCCGCCCGCGCCCGTGAGGTCCTCGACGAGATGTACGCGCCGATGCTCGAGGCCGAGACCCCGCTGGTGATCGGCAACTACGCGACCGCCGAGCTCGTGAAGGTCTCCGCGAACTCCTTCCTCGCCACGAAGATCTCCTTCATCAACGCCGTCGCCGAGGTCTGCGAGGCCACCGGCGCCGACGTCTCCGTCATCGCCGAGGCGATCGGCCTGGACGACCGGATCGGCCCGAAGTTCCTCCGCGCCGGCATCGGATTCGGCGGCGGCTGCCTGCCCAAGGACATCCGCGCCTTCATGGCCCGCGCCGGCGAGCTCGGCGTCACCGAGGCGCTCGGCTTCCTCCGCGAGGTCGACCACGTCAACAACCGCCGCCGCGACCACGTCGTCAACCTCGCCCGCAAGGCCCTCGGCGGCAGCTTCACCGGCAAGACGGTCGCCGTGCTCGGTGCCGCCTTCAAGCCCGACTCCGACGACACCCGCCAGTCCCCCGCGCTGTACATCGCCTCGAAGATCTCCGGCCGCGGGGCCGACGTCGTCGTCACCGACCCCGCCGCGAACGAGCGCGTCCACGCCGAACGGCCGAACCTCGCGATCGCCGAGGACGCCTACGCCGCCGCGAAGGACGCCGACCTCGTCCTCCTGCTCACCGAGTGGACGCAGTTCAAGGAGCTCGACCCCGTCGCCCTCAAGGAGGTCGTCGGCACGGCGCACATGATCGACGGCCGCAACGTCCTGGACCCCCAGCAGTGGCGCGACGCCGGCTGGACCTACCAGTCCCTGGGCCGCCCCTGAGCGGCGGGCACCGCCCCGCCTGAGCTCGGACCAGCGCCAGAGAGCCGACGATCCGCTCCCCCGACGACGACGGGACGCCCGCACCGCGCGGGCGTCCCGATCGGCCTGCCCCGGCGCGGGACGCGCTCGAGGACTGGACGCAGGACGAGCAGCAGCCCGAGCCGCGCACGGCGCCCCGCTCGCGGCTCGGGGACTGGCTGAGCCCGCCCCTCGCACCGCGCGCCACCGCGCTCGAGGACTGGCTGCAGGGCCCGATCGAGGCGCACGTCGAGCAGGAGGCCCAGGACGCCTGGTCGACGGGCGAGTCGGTCTCCGGTCGCGGGGAGGCCGCGGGCCGGGCGCCCACCCCGGGGGACGGCCCGGCCCCGGTGCCGGCGGGAATCCCCGAGCCGCCCCGTTCCCGGCCCGCCTTCCGCGCCGAGCTGCACGGCCTGCGCGCCGTCGCGCTCGGGCTCGTCGCCGTCTATCACATCTGGCTCGGCCGGGTCTCCGGCGGCGTCGACGTCTTCCTCTTCCTCTCCGCCTTCTTCCTCACCGGCACCTTCGTGCGCCGCCTCGAGAGCGGCCGCCCGCTGGGCGTGCCCCGCTACTGGCTGCACACCTTCAAGCGGCTGCTGCCGCCCGCGGCGGTGACGATCCTGCTCGTGCTGCTGGGGACGGGCCTGCTGCTGCCGGCCTCCGCCTGGCCCTCGATCATGCAGCAGGCGGTGGCCTCCGCCGCCTACGTCGAGAACCTCGTGCTCGTGCAGCTGCAGGTCGACTACCAGGCGCGGGATGCCGGGGCCGCCTCGCCGCTGCAGCACTTCTGGTCCCTCAGCGTGCAGGGGCAGGCGTTCGTGCTGTGGCCCCTGCTCTTCACCCTCGCGCTCCCGCTCGCCCGCCGCGGCCGCGGGGTGCGACGCCCCCTGACCGTCCTCATGCTCGTGATCGGCGCGGCCTCGCTCGCCTGGTCCGTGCACTCCACGGCGATCCAGCAGCCGGTCGCCTACTTCGACACCCTGGCCCGGCTGTGGGAGTTCGCGGCCGGCTCCCTGCTCGCCCTCGCCCTGCCCGCGATCGACCGCCTCACCGGGGCGGCACGGCCGGAGGACGACACCGCCCCGCGGCTGCGGTGGCTGCGGGCGCTCGCCGGATGGGCGGGCATCGCGGGGCTGCTCGCCGTCGGCATCGTCCTGGACGTCTCCTCGCAGTTCCCCGGCTGGATCGCCGTGGTGCCGCTGATCGCCGCCGGCGCGGTCGTGGTCGCCGGTCACTCGGGCACGAGGTGGGGCGCGGACCGCCTGCTCTCGACCCGGCCCGCGGCGTTCGTCGGCGACATCTCCTACGCGCTCTACCTCGTCCACTGGCCGATGCTCGTGCTGTGGCTGCACGTGAGCGGCCACCAGCGCGCCGGGCTGCTGGACGGGCTCGTCCTGCTCACCGCCGCAGTGCTCCTCGCCTGGGGCCTCACCCGGCTCGTGGACGCGCCGATCCGCCGCTCCGCCTGGCTCGAGGCGCGGCCCTGGCGCGCGCTCGCCGCCGTGGGGCTCAGCGTGGCGCTCGTGGCCGGGACCACCGGCACCTGGTGGGGCCTGCTCCAGCGAGAGGCGGCCGCGGAGCCCGCGGCGACCGCCGCCCCCGCCGAGCCCACCGACGAGGTGCTCACCGAGGCGCCCGCCCAGATCCTGCCGCAGGGCTGGGAGCTCGGCTCGCAGTGGCCGAACCTGCCCGAGTCCTGCGCCGGGGACCTCGCCCCCTCGACGACCTTCCGGCACGTGCCCTGCCAGCAGCTGCTGCCCGACGGCACCGCCCACGCCGGGCTGCTCGTCGTCGTCGGCAGCTCCCACGCCCGCCAGTACATCCCCGCGATCCTGCCCTGGGCCCAGGAGCACGACCTGCAGGTCGTGAACCTCCACATGGACAGCTGCGACTTCGTGCCCGGCACCGAGGAGAGCCGGTACTGCTCGGGGTACAACGACTACGTGCTCTCCTACCTCGACACGGTGCAGCCCGAGGTGGTGCTCACGAGCTCCACGCGCACCGTCCCGGACTCCGCCGAGGAGACCACGCCGGAGGGCATGGTCACCGCGGTGCAGGAGCTCACCTCCCGCGGCATCGACGTCATCAGCGCTCGTGACACCCCGCGCTGGACCGAGGACGAGTACGCGTGCGCGGAGGCGGTGATCGGGGCCGACGGCACCCCGGTGGAGGCCGACGCCGCATGCGGCGCGGACGCCTCCGCGAAGCTCGCCCCGGAGAACCCGGCCGCGGGCCTCACCCCCGCCGAGGGCGGCGGCAGCCTCACCCTCCTGGACCTCAGCGCGCAGATCTGCCCCGAGGGCCGCTGCTCCCCCGTGCTCGGGGACACCTACGTGTACATGGACGACGACCACCTCACCAAGCGCTTCACGCAGCTGACCCTCGCCCCCGCGGCGACCGCGGTCCTCGACGGGCCCACCGGCCCGGTCAGCGTCCGGGAGCGCGCGGAAGGAGGCTCCTGAGATGGACCTGCTCGCCGGAACCCTCCTCGCCGCGATCGCCACGATCGCGGTGCTGGCCCTGCCGGGGCTGCCCCTCGCGCTCGCCCTGCGGATGCGCGGGCTCGTGCTGTGCGCGGTGCTGCCCGTGCTCTCCCTCGCCGTCATCGCGCTCTCCGCGGAGATCGGGCACGAGCTGCGGGCGGACTGGTCGCTGCTCGTGCCGCTGGCCCTCGGGATCCTGCTCGCCGGGATCGTGCTCGGAGCGCGCGAGCTGCACCGTCGGCGCGCGGGGCACCGCCCTCGCCACCTGGGCGCCGCGGGCAGCCCCGCACCTCCCGTCCTGCCGACGGGGCGCGAGGGTCTGCGGGCCGTGCTCGTGCCCGTCGCGGGACTCCTCCTCGGCGGCGGGAGCCTGCTGGTGCTGCAGCTGCGGCGCATGGGGTCGGTGGACGCCGTCAGCCAGACCTTCGACAACGTCTTCCACCTCAGCGCCGTGCGGCACGTGATGCGCCTGCACGACGCCTCCGTCGGCGTCGTCGGCGGGATGACCCGCCTGCCCGGGGAGTCCGGCTACTACCCGGCCCTGTGGCACCAGGCGGCGAGCCTCGTCGCCCAGCTCTCGGGGCAGGACGTCGCGCTCGCCTCGAACGTGCTCATGCTGGCCGCCGGCTGCGTGGTGTGGCCGCTGGGGATGATGGCGCTCGTCGGCTCCGCGACCTCGGGCGGTCGGGCCGCCGTCGGCCTCGCCGGGGCCCTCGCCGGGATCAGCGGCGCCTTCCCGCTCGAGCTCATGAGCTGGGGGCTGCTGCTGCCCTACCTGCTCTCGATCGTCCTGCTGCCCACGCTGCTGCTCGGGGCCGCGCACCTGCTCGCGCTCTCCCCCGCCACGCGCCGGCCCGATCCCGCGCAGCTCGCGGCGATCCTGATCGCCTCCCTGCTCGCCGTGACCCTCGCGCACCCGCAGGGGTCGCTCGCCGCGATCCTGCTCGGGCTGCCGATGGCGCTCGTCGCCGTGGGCCTGCGCGTGCGCTCGCTCCGCCGCGGGGACACGGACTCCCCCGCGGGGCTCGCGGCGACCGCGGGGCTCGCGCTGCTGGCACTCGCCGCGGGACTCGTCGGGTGGAGCATCGCGCGGCCGTCGCGCGGCGCCTCCTCCTGGGACCCCACCGCGCGCCCCGGGGAGGCGGTGCGCCAGGTGCTCTCCCTGGCCCCCAACTCGTCGCAGGCCTTCCTGCCGCTCGCCCTGATCCTGCTCGCGGCGGTGCTCGCGGTCGCGCTGCGGAGCCGCTCCCGCTGGCTGCTCGCTCCGTGGCTGGTCGCCGCCGGCGCGGACGTCCTGATCCGCTCCCTGCCGGAGGGCGACCTGCGCTACCTGCTCACCGGGCCCTTCTACAGCGACAACCATCGGGTCTCCGCGCTGACCGTGCTGCTCGCCGTGCCCCTGCTCGCCGTGGGCCTCGAGGCGATCGGCCGTGAGCTCCGCGACCGGGCGGCGGCGCGCGGTGCGGCACCGTCGGTGCTCACCGCGATCGGGGTGCTCGGCGTGCTCGTCGCCCCGCTCGTCCTCGCCGTCTCCTGGGCCTCCCCCGCGACCGGCCAGGCGGAGCGCGGCGCCCTCCCGCAGTGGCAGGGGCAGCAGCTGCTCTCCCAGGACGAGCGCGCGCTGCTCGCGGAGGTGCCGGGGATCGTGCCGCCGGACGCCGTGGTCGCGACCAACCCCTGGAACGGCGGCTCCCTCGTCTACGCGCTCGCGGACCGCGAGGTGACGAGCCTGTACATGACCGAGGAGGTCCCCCGCGACACGAAGCTGCTCCACGACCGGCTGGACGAGGCGCGGCACGACCCGAGGGTGTGCGACGCGATGCACGAGGAGGGCGTCGAGTACGCCCTGGACTTCGGGCCCGAGGAGCTCTGGGACCGCCGCGACACGATGTCCGGGATGAAGGACCTCTCCTCCTCCGGCGTCGGGGTCGTCGTCGCGCAGGAGGGCGACGCGAAGCTCCTGCGCCTGCTCCCCTGCCGCGGCACCGATGGTTCAATGAGCTCGTGACCTCCACCGCTGAGCATCCCGCACGCCCGTCCGGCTCCACCCGCCCCGGCGGCCCCGCCGGCCCCTCCGGCCCCTCCTCGCAGGCCCGCGACGTCGCCCTCGACCTGGGCGCCTTCGTCACCGCCTCGCCCTCGAGCTACCACGCCGTCGCCGAGGCCGCCCGACGGCTCGAGGCCGGCGGCTTCCGGGGCCTGCTGGAGACCGAGGACTGGACCGCGGAGGACGTCGCCGGCGAGCGCTACGTGATCCGCGACGGCTCGATCATCGCGTGGTCCGCCCCCGAGGGGTCCGACTCCCGCAGCGCGTGGAGGATCGTCGGCTCGCACACCGACTCCCCCGCCCTCAAGCTCAAGCCCACGCCCCGGTACGGCGGCGGGGAGGGCGTCGCCCAGGTGGGCGTCGAGGTCTACGGCGGGCCGCTGCTGAACTCGTGGCTGGACCGCGAGCTGCGCCTCGCCGGCCGGCTGACGCTCTGGGACGGCACGACCGTGCTCACCGCGACCGGCCCGCTGCTGCGCATCCCCCAGCTCGCCGTGCACCTGGACCGCGCCGTGAACAAGGAGGGGCTGGTCCTGGACCCGCAGCGCCACCTGCAGCCGGTCCTGGGCCTCGAGGCGCCGGGCGGCGGGAGCGATCAGAACGGCCAGGGGAGCCAGGGCGGGCTCGACGTCATGGCGATCCTCGCCGCGGAGGCCGGCGTCGACGCGGAGGACGTCGCCGGCTTCGACATCGTCACCGTCGATGCGCAGGCCCCCGCGCTGTTCGGCGCCCACGAGGAGTTCCTCGCCTCGGCGCGGCTCGACAACCTCACCTCGGTGCACGCGGAGGTCGAGGCGCTGCTCTCCGTCGCCGACGGCCCCCGCGAGGAGGGCGACCCGATCGCGCTCCTCGTCGCCAACGACCACGAGGAGGTGGGCTCCGCGAGCCGCTCGGGCGCCGCCGGACCGTTCCTCGAGGACGTGCTCGTGCGGATGCATGCGGCGCTCGGCGGGGACGACGCCTCGCGCCGCCGCGCCTTCGCCTCCTCGCTCGTGGTCTCGGCGGATGCCGGCCACGCGGTGCACCCGAACTACCCCGAGCGCCACGACCCCGTCACCCGGCCGCGCCTGGGAGAGGGGCCGATGCTGAAGATCAACGCCCAGCAGCGCTACGCGACCGACGCCGTCGGCATCGCGGCCTTCGTCGCCGCGTGCGACGACGCGGGCGTGCCCCATCAGCACTTCGTCTCGAACAACGCGATGCCCTGCGGGTCGACGATCGGCCCGATCACGGCGACCCGGCTCGGGATCACGACGGTCGACGTCGGCATCACGCTGCTGTCGATGCACTCCGCGCGCGAGATGTGCGCGGTCGAGGACCCGCTGCTGCTGCAGAAGGCCTGCGCGGCCTTCCTGCGCGGCTGAGGGGAGCGCGCCGAGGGCGGCGGCCAGCGGCCCCGGCTCGGCGCACGCGGCCTCAGGTGTGGTTCTGCTCCCGGTCCCGGGCGATCGCGATCCGCTCCACCTCGTCGCGCACCGCGCGGGCCTCGGCGATCGCCGGGTGGTCCGGGTCGCCGCCGCTGCCGCGCTGGGCGTCCTTGACGAGCTCCTCCGCCTGGTACCAGGCATCCTCGAGGTGACCGGCCTCGGCGGTGGCGAGGGCGAGCTCGCCGCGCACAGCCATGGCCTCCTCGGTCGTGGACTCGCCGGCCTCGAGCAGCTCGAGCAGGCGGCGGGTGGCGTCGTGGACACGCTGGGCAGGACTGGTCACGGCACAATGGTGCCATGACCGCCGCCAGCGCCCTCCCCGTCCTCGTCCCCTCCGCCGCGGGGCACGGGGTCCCGCTCATCGAGGCGCTGCAGGCCCGCGGCTACACGATCGACCACTGCCCCTTCCTCGAGCTGCGCCCGCAGCGGGACGCGGACACCCGCCTCGCGATCGAGGACCTCGTCGAAGGCCGCTACGCGCAGGTGGTGGTGGAGGGACCGCTCTCCGCCCAGCTGCTCGTGGAGGAGGTGCTCGGGACGGGCGCGGTGCTCCCCGCCGGTCTGCGCGTGGTCTCGGCCGGCTTCGAGACCGCGGAGGCACTCCGCGCGGGCGGCATCACCCCCACCGCGACCGCCTCGGACGCCGAGGCCTCGATCGCCCAGGCCGTCGGGCCGGCGGGCGAAGGTCCGGCCGGCGGCGGTCCCTCGGATGGCGGCGGGGCGGGCAGCAGCGGGGGCGGGGCGGCCTCCGATCTGCTCCTGCTCGGCTCGGCCCTGCTCCCGCCGACCCTGCGCACCTCGCTCGAGCGCTCCGGCCACCGGGTGACCACCGTCGTCGGCTACCGGCCGCGCACCACGAGCCTGGACCCGCAGGTGGTCCGCGATCTGCGGCTCGCGGGCTACAGCGCCGTGGTGCTGCCCACGACCCTGCTCGCCTCCCTCGCCGGGCACCTCGGCATCCACCAGGACATCCGGGTGGTCACCGTGCACCACGAGGCCACGGGCGCCGCCCAGGCGAAGGGCCTCACCGTCCACGGCGAGGCGGCCGAGCCCAGCCCGTGGGCGCTCGCCGCTGCGGTCGACGCGGCCGTCCGCGCCGGCGCCCCCACCACGGGCAGGCCCTGACCATGGAGATCAACCCGTACGACGCCCGGCTGCGGATGCTGCAGCAGGTCGACTCGGTCCAGCAGCAGCGGGAGGCGACGCCCGGCGAGGAGACCGCCGGCTGCCCCGGCTGCCCCTACTTCTGGACCTGCCCGGTGCCGCATCGCGGCGAGGAGGTGCGGGCGCCCGCGCAGATCGAGATCGCGGACGTCACCGATCAGCTGGCGCCGCGCGGCGAGTACCGGCCGCGCGACGAGAGCGACGTGGGCTGGACCGACGTCTGGATCGAGACGGACGAGCCCGCGGAGACAGGGCAGGACGGTGCAGCGCGGGGCGATGCGGCGCGGGACGGCGAGAAGGGTGCCTCGGCGCCCTCGCGCTCAGGCCGTCGTCGCCTCTTCCGGCGTCGCCGCTGAGATCCCGCGGCGCACGGCGGCCTGGGCGAGGTCGCGCGCGGAGGACGGCGGGACGGTGAGGTCCACGCGCATCCAGCCCGCGGTGTGCATCGGGTCGTCCTCGGCGGCGGTCCCCCCGCCGCTGCCGCCGTTCGCCGCGGCGGTGCTCACGCCCTCGCCGGAGATGTCGATGCCGAAGATCGTGTGGAAGGCCTCGACGTAGGCGTCGGCCTGGCCCGTCTGCGCGAGGTGCCGGGCCCGCTCGGAGGGGTCGTGCATGACCTTCGCGAGGATCCGGCGGATGCTGCGCTCGAGGACGTCGGCCGTCTCGCCGTCGACGTCCTGGCGCAGGCGATCGATCTCGGCGTCGGCCGTGTCCGCGACCTGGCGCCGGAGGGCGGCCATCGCCGGGTCCACGCGGCGCACCTCCTGCTGCACGCGGAAGGCCTCGACGGTCTCCTCGACGATGTCCTGGGCGAGCAGCAGGGCCGGGTCGGCGTCGTCCGCCCCGACCTCGAGGTCGCGCAGGCCCAGCACGGTCACCCCGCGCAGGTGCCGCACGAGCGGGTGCAGGTCGGAGTGCAGGGCGAGGTCGAGGACGACGGTGCGGCCCGCGCCGAGGAAGCGGTCCGGGAACAGGCTCGTGCCGCGGCCGGAGCAGGCGACCACGAGATCCGCCTCCGCGATCGCCTGCTCGAGCCTCTCCGCGCCGACGGCCTCGATGCCGTGGCGACGGGCGAAGCCGAGCTCGCGGCCCGAGGGCGAGTGGACCTGGATGCGCTCGGCGCCGCGGCGCAGCAGCTCGGCGACGCCGAGGCGCGCGTAGGCGCCGGTGCCGACCACGAGCGCGCGGCGCCCCTCCATCCCGCCGAGCTCCGCGGCCGCGCGGTCGATCGCGACGGCGGCGCCGGAGCGCCCGGCCGCGCCGATCGGCGCCTGGGTGGCGACGCGCTTGGCGCAGCGGAAGGCGTGCTGGAAGAGGTCGTGCAGGAGGGAGGTGGTGTGGCCGGTGCGGCGCGCGGCCTCGTAGGCGGCGCGCACCTGCCCGGCGATCTCCGCCTCGCCGAGGACGACGGAGCGCAGCCCCGAGGTGACCTCGTCGAGATGGCGGGCGACCGCGTCGCCCATCGCGGCCTCGAAGCAGAGGGAGACGATCTCGCGGTCCAGGCCCGAGGCGGCGGAGACGGCGTCGATCACGAGGTCCACGCCGTCGTGGAAGCGCACGGCGTCGAGGTAGATCTCGAGGCGGTTGCAGGTGGAGACGACGGCCCATCCCTCGAGCGCCCCGCTCGCGGCGTCGAGCTCCGCGATGCGGGCGGGAAGGGTGTCCGCGTCCCGCGTGAGGGCGTCGAGCACATCGAGATCGAGGTGCTCGTGGGAGGCGCGGAGGGCAGCGAGCATGGCCGCAGTCTAGGCCCGCCCCCTGGACCGGGCGCCCCTGGGAGCACGCCCGCGCCGACGTGTGCACAATAGGGGCGTCATGGCACAGAACAGCACGTCAGAGCAGGTTTTTCGCGACAGCGCGTCAGAACCTACCCCCGTCCCGACGCTCCCGCAGGTGGGGGCGTCTTCCCGGACCGCCGACCCGGTCCTCCTGCCCGTCTCCCATCCCGCCGCGCGACCCGTCGCGGACGGCGGGGTGAGCGATGCGCCACTCCTGATGCATCTGCGCGGGGAGCGGAGTGAGAGCGAGGACACCTCCGCCCCGGTGTGGTTCATGCGACAGGCCGGGCGCTCCCTGCCCGAGTACCGCGAGGCCCGCGGCACCACCGCGATGCTCGACGCGTGCGTCACCCCCGCGCTCGCCGCGGAGATCACCGTGCAGCCCGTGCGCCGCCACCGCGTGGACGCCGGCATCTTCTTCTCCGACATCGTCGTCCCCGCCCGCCTCGCCGGGCTCGGCGTCGAGATCCGACCGGGCGTCGGCCCCGTCTTCGACCACCCGATCCGCACCGCGGCCGACGTCGACGCGCTGCCCCCGCTCGGCGACGACTACGAGGCGGCGCTCGACCCGATCCGCGAGGCCGTCGGCCTGACCGTCGCCGAGCTCGGCACGACCCCGCTCATCGGCTTCGCGGGCGCCCCGTTCACCGTCGCGAGCTACATGGTCGAGGGCGGCCCGAGCCGCGACCACCTCCGCACCCGCGCCCTCATGCGCTCCGAGCCGGAGACCTGGCACCGCCTCGCCTCGTGGGTCGCCGAGCTCTCCGGCCGCTTCCTGCGCGCGCAGGTGCTCGCGGGCGCCTGCGCCGTGCAGCTGTTCGACTCGTGGGTGGGCGCGCTCGGCGCGGACCTCTACCGCGAGGCCGTGCTCCCCCACTCCGCCGAGGTGCTCGGCGCCGTCGCGGATCTCCCCGTCCCCCGGATCCACTTCGGCGTGGGCGCCGCGCACCTGCTGCGCCCGATGCACGAGGCCGGCGCGACCGTCGTCGGCGTCGACCACCGGATGCGGCTCGACGAGGCGCTCGAGATCCTCCCCGAGGGCACCCCGGTGCAGGGCAACATCGACCCGGCGGTGCTCTTCACCTCCGAGGAGGTGCGCTTCGCGGAGGCCCGCGCGGTGCTCGCGGCCGGCGCCGGCGCGAGCGGCCACGTCGTGAACCTCGGCCACGGCGTCCCGCCCGAGACGGACCCGCAGGTCCTCACCGACCTCGTCGCCTTCCTGCACGCCCAGCGATGACCGATCAGGGCCCGATGCCCGACCGCGGCCCCGAGGGCCGCGCCGTCGGCGTCGCCGGGGACCGCGCGGTCGCCGGCGGCGAGGGCCGCACAATCGTCGTCGGCGGCGGCCTCGCGGGGCTGCTCGCCGCGCGCTCCACCGCCCGCGCGGGCCGCTCCGTCCTGCTGCTCGAGGCCGGTCCCGCCCTCGGCGGGGCGATCGCGGCCGGTCGGGTCGCCGGGGTCCCGCTCAGCACGGGCGCGGAGGCGTACTCCGTCGCCGGCGGGCACGTCGACGCGCTGCTCGAGGAGCTGGGGCTCGACGGGTCGGCGCCCGGTGCCGCGGGGTCCCCGACGGTCGTCACCCCGCGCGCCGGGCTCGGCAGCAGGATCGTCTCCGACGCCGGCACCCACCCCGCCCCGTCGGGCTCCGTGCTCGGCGTCCCCTCCCGCCCCCTCGCGCGGGACGCCCGGGCCGTGCTGGGCCTCGCGGGCTCGCTGCGCGCGGCGCTCGAGCCGCTGCTCCCCGCCCGCATCGGCTCCCGCCCCGGCGCGAGCGTCGACGCCGTGATCCGCGCCCGCTGCGGGGCCCGCGTGGCCGAGCGGCTGGTCGCCCCGATCGTCGGCGGCGTGCACTCCGCCGATCCCCGCACGCTCGAGCTCGCGAGCGCGTCCCCGCAGCTCGCGGCCGGCCTCACACGGCACGGCTCACTCACCGCCGCCGTGCGCGCGATCACCGCGGAGTCCGCGCGCCGCGGCAGCCCCGGCACGCGGGTGCGCTCGCTCGCGCCGACCATGGGGGCGCTGCCCGAGGCCCTCGCCGCGGAGATCCGCGCGCACGGCGGCGAGATCCGCACGGAGGCGCCCGTGCGCCGCATCTCTCGGGGGGCCGACGGCGGCTGGACGGTCGCGCTCGGCTCCTCGCCGGCCGTCGGCGCAGGCATCGCCGGTGCAGGGACCGTCGGGGCAGGGTCCGTCAGCACAGTGTCGGTCAGCACAGGGTCCGTCAGCGCCGAGGAGCTCGTGCTCGCCGTCCCGCCGGACACCGCGCGCGATCTGCTCGCCGAGGCCGCCCCGACGCTCTCCGCCGCGATCCCCCAGGCCCCCGCCGCAGCGGTGCGCCTCGTCGCCCTCGTCGTCGACGCCCCCGCGCTCGACGCCTTCCCCGCCGGCACCGGCGCGCTGGTGGCCCCCGGGACCGTCGGTGCCGCCGGCAGGAGCGGAGTGCGGGCCAAGGCGCTCACCCACGTGAGCGCGAAATGGGAGCACGTGCAGGCCGCCGCCCGCGCGGCCCTGCCCGAGGCCCGCTCCCCGCACGTGCTGCGTCTGTCCTACGGCCGGCCCGGCGAGCCCCTCCCCGACCCGTCGGGGATCGTCGACCTCGCCCTCGCGGACGCGAGCGTGATCCTCGGGACGCCGCTGCGCCGGGAGGACCTCCTCGGCAGCGCCGTGATCGACTGGGACCGCGCCATGCGCCAGGCCCGTCCCGGCCACGCCGAGGCCCTCGCCGAGGTCACCGCGCTGCTCGCCCGGCCCGAGCACGCAGGCCTCGACCTCGCCGGCACCTGGCGCGCCGGCACCGGCATCGCGGCGATCGTCCGCGCCGCGACCGCGTCCCCGACGCCCACGCCCACGTCCACGTCCACCTCCACCATGCCCTCGTCCACCACCGCGGAAGGAAACCCCTCATGACCAGCGCCCCCCTCTCCTCGACGGCTCCCACGGCCGAGGGTCCCTCGGACCAGTTCACGACGACGAACTACACGAGCTACACCGTCTACCGCCGTCTCGCGGGCCTCACCCAGGACGGCACCACCACCGCCGCCCGCATCGAGGACGCCCTCGCCGCGGTCTCCACCCGCATCGAGGAGCTCGGTGCGCACCTGCTGGGCTACTACGACCTCACCGGCTTCCGCGCCGAGGCCGACGTCATGATCTGGCTCCGCTCCGAGGACGCCGCCGCCCTGCAGGCCGCGATCCGCGTCTTCGAGTCCTCTGCCGCCGGCGGCTTCCTCGAGCGCACGTGGGCCGCCGTGGGCGTGGACCGCCGCGCCGAGTTCGCCTCGCGCCACGTGCCCGCCTTCATCGACCCCGAGCGGGACCGGAAGGAGTGGATCACCGTCTACCCCTTCGTCCGCTCCTACGAGTGGTACCTGCTGCCCGAGGAGGAGCGCCGTCGCATGCTGCGCGAGCACGGCCTCCTGGGCCGCGACTACCCTCAGGTCAATGCCAACACCGTCGCCGCCTTCTCCCTGGGCGACTACGAGTGGCTGCTCTCCTTCGAGGCGGACGACCTCCACGACCTCGTCGACATGATGCGCCACCTGCGCTACTCCGATGCCCGTCTGCACGTGCGCGACGAGCTCCCCTTCCACGCCGGTCGCCGCCTCGCCTCCCTCGCGGACGTCGCGGCCCTGCTCGCCTGACCTCCCACCGCCAGCACCCCCCACGAGGACACCGTGACCACTACGTCCCAGACCGATCAGCACCTGACCACCCCCTTCTCCGTCGATCCCCGCTCCGCAACGCACACCCGCCGGGCCGAGCCGCGCGACTTCGACGCGATCCTCTTCGCCTCCTTCGGCGGGCCGGACGGCCAAGACGACGTCATTCCGTTCCTGCGCAACGTCACCCGAGGGCGCGGCATCCCAGACGAACGGCTCGAAGAGGTCGCCGGGCACTACCGTGCGCTCGGTGGGCGGTCGCCCATCACCGCGCAGAACCATGAGCTCATCGCTGCGCTGGAGCAGGAGCTCTCGCGCCGTGGCATCGATCTGCCCGTCTACTTCGGCAATCGCAACTGGAAGCCCTACCACGCCGATGCCGTCCGTGCGCTCCATGCCGACGGCAGACGCCATGTGCTGGCGCTGGTCACCAGCGCATACTCCTCCTACTCCTCATGTCGTCAGTACCGCGAGGACTTCGGCATGGTCCTCCAGGAGACCGGGCTGACCGGCGAGGTGACCATCGACAAGGCCCGCGTCTACTTCAACCATCCCGGGTTCCTCGAGCCCGTGCTCGACGGATTGCGCAACGCTCTCGACGATCTCGCCACCCAGGGCCACGATGCCGAGAGCGTCCGAGTGCTGTTCTCCACGCATTCGGTCCCGCTGTCCATGGCTGAGGCGTC
Source organism: Brachybacterium sp. NBEC-018 (assembly GCF_024860185.1). Classification (NCBI taxonomy): domain Bacteria; kingdom Bacillati; phylum Actinomycetota; class Actinomycetes; order Micrococcales; family Dermabacteraceae; genus Brachybacterium; species Brachybacterium sp. NBEC-018. Next base: position 1,397,555 of record NZ_CP100650.1, on the reverse strand, counting down.
AGGGCCGGAGGAGACGCGCGCCGAGGGCTCGGGCGGCTGGTACGTCGAGCAGCATCTCGCCGCGTGCCGCTGGGTCATGGACCAGATCGACGACGACGCGCCACATGCGCCGCAGTGGGAGCTCGTCTACCAGTCACGATCGGGTGCTCCCCACATCCCGTGGCTCGAGCCGGATGTCAACGACGTGATCACCAGACTCGCGCAGACTGGCGACAGCGGGACACAGCCCGCGGTCGAAGCTGTCGTCGTGGTCCCGATCGGCTTCGTCACCGACCATGTCGAGGTGGTGTGGGACCTCGACACCGAGGCGAAGGAGACAGCCGCCGAGAACGAGCTCGCGTTCCGCAGGGTGGCGACTCCGGGATCCGATCCCCGGTTCGTGTCCGCCCTCGCGGATCTCGTCCAGGAACGTCTGAATCCCGCCTTTCCGCGCAAGGAGGTGACGGACTTCGGATCGACTCCCGATGTCTGCGGAGCGAACTGCTGCGTGGGGAGGCTGTGTCGCCCCACCACGAGTGGCGTGGACTCCGCCGAGGACGTCCGTCGCGCCGGGCAGCCGCAGGCGGTCGCTGAACGGTGACGGGAGATTCAGGAAGGTCACCTCTGCGCCTGGGCACCCGGGCCTCCGCCCTCGCCCTCACGCAGTCCGGGCTCGTGGGCGAGGCCCTCGTCGCCGGCACCGACCGCGAGGTGGAGCTCGTGCACGTGCGCTCCCAGGGCGACGTGGACCGCACGAGCCCGCTCGCCCGGATCGGCGGGACCGGCGTGTTCGTCACCGCCGTGCGCCAGGCGCTCCTGGACGGGGACGTGGACGTCATCGTCCACTCCTGCAAGGACCTGCCGACGGCCCCCGCGCCCGGCATCTCCCTGTCCTGCGTGCCCGCGCGGGAGGACCCCCGCGACGCGCTCTGCGCCGCGGGCGGCCGCACCCTCGACCAGCTGCCCCGCGGGGCGCGCGTGGGCACCGGCTCCCCGCGCCGCGCCGCGCAGCTGCTCCGGGCCCGCCCCGACCTCGAGGTCGTCGCGATCCGCGGCAACGTCGAGACCCGCCTCGCCCGCGCGCTCGGTGCGGAGGCGGACCTCGACGCGGTCGTGCTCGCCGCCTCCGGCCTGCGCCGCGTGGGCAAGCAGGAGTCGATCAGCGAGCTGCTGCCCGTCGAGGTCATGCTCCCCGCGCCCGCCCAGGGCGCCCTCGCCGTCGAGACCCGCGAGGCCACGGAGCCCTGGCTCGCCGCCGCCCTCGCCGGGCACGAGGACGCCGCCACCCGTGACGCGGTCACCGCCGAGCGGGCGCTGCTGCGCACCCTCGAGGCCGGCTGCTCGGCCCCCGTCGCCGCCTTCGCCGAGCAGCGGGACGGCGCCCTGCACCTGCGGGCGCTCGCGATCTCGACCGACGGCGCCCGCGTCGTCGAGGGCGAGCGCACCGCGCGCGACGGGGAGGACGCCGCGCAGCTCGGCCAGGAGCTCGCCCGCGACCTCCTCGACCGCGGTGCCGGCACGATCCTCGCGGAGGCGACCTCGCTGTGACGCCGCGCCCGGTCCTCCTCCCCCGCCCGGCCGGGCGGGGCGGGGATCTCGCGGCGCGGCTCGGGCCGCAGGGGGTGCGCGTCGAGCACCACCCGCTGATCGCGCTCCGGACCGAGGACTCCCCCGCGCTGCGGACGGCGCTGGATCAGCTCGCCGCCGGCCGGTACACGCACCTCGTCGTCACGAGCCGCACCACCGTCGGCGCCCTGCTCACCGTCCGTGAGCGAGAGGGCGCGGCGGAGGGCATCGTGGTCCCCGCCGGCACGCAGGTGATCGCCGTCGGCCCCGGCACCGCCGCCGAGCTGCAAGCGGCGGGGATCCGTGTGGATCACGTCGCCGCGGGCTCCGGCGCCGCGCTCGTCGAGGAGTTCCCGACGCTCGCCGGCCCGGCCATCGCCGGCTCGTCGACGACCGGTGGCGGCGCCGCCCCCGCTCGCGTCCTGTTCCCGACCTCGGCGGCCGCCGCGTCGACCGTGCGCCGCGGGCTCGAGGCGCTCGGCGACCTGGTCGAGAAGGTCGATCAGGTCACCGCCTACCGGCCCGAGGCGCTCACCCCGCCGCCCGCCGTGGCGGCGGCGCTCCGCGAGGGCGGCTACGCGGCCGTCGTCCTCACCAGCCCGATGATCGCCCGCCACGTCGCCGGCATCGGCGTGGGCGCCGGCACCGCCGTCGTCACCATCGGCGCACCCACCACCGAGGCCGCCCGCGAGGCCGGTCTCACGGTGAGCGTGCAGGCCGACGCCCCGGACGATGCCTACCTCGCCGCCGCCGTGCAGCAGGCGCTGCACGGGCCCGGCCCCGCCTCGCAGACCCCCACCGACGACCCCCAGGAGGATCGATGACCACCCCGTCCCAGCCCCGCACCCCGTCGGACGCCCGCACCTCCCTCCCCACCGGCCCGCTGCCCGTCGAGCGGACCCGCCGCCTGCGCTCCACCTCCGCCCTGCGCTCGCTCGTGCGCGAGCACACCCTGCGCCCCGCGGACCTCGTGCTGCCGATGTTCGTCGCCGAGGACCTCACGGGCGGCGACTCCCGCCCGATCACGTCCATGCCGGGGGTCGCCCAGCACTCCCTGGACGCCCTCGCCCGCACCGCCACCGAGGCCGTCGAGCGCGGCGTCGGCGGCATCATGCTCTTCGGCGTCCCCACCGCGAAGGACGCGATCGGCTCCGGGGCGACGGATCCCGACGGCGTGCTCAACCAGGGCCTCGCCCGGCTCCGCGCCGAGCTCGGCGACGACACCGTGGTCATGGCGGACCTCTGCCTCGACGAGTTCACCGACCACGGCCACTGCGGCGTGCTCGACGCCGACGGCCGCGTCGACAACGACGCGACCCTCGAGCGCTACCGCGACATGGCTGTCGCCCAGGCGGAGGCCGGGGCGCACCTCGTGGGTCCCTCCGGGATGATGGACGGGCAGATCGCGGCGATCCGCGACGCGCTCGACGTGACCGGTCACGAGGACACCGTCGTCTACGCCTACACCGCGAAGTACGCCTCGGCGTTCTTCGGCCCCTTCCGCGAGGCCGTGGACTCCTCCCTCGTGGGCGACCGTCGCACCTACCAGCAGGACCCCGCCAACGGCCGCGAGGCGCTGCGCGAGCTCGAGCTCGACGTCGCCGAGGGCGCCGACCTCGTCATGGTCAAGCCCGGCATGCCCTACCTCGACGTGCTCAAGGAGGTCTCCCAGGCCTCCCCCGTGCCCGTCGGCGCCTACCAGGTCTCCGGCGAGTACGCGATGATCGAGGCGGCCGCCGCGAACGGCTGGCTGGACCGCGAGCGCACGATCCTCGAGTCGCTGCTGGCCTTCCGCCGCGCCGGCGCGAGCACCGTGCTGACCTACCACGCGAGCGAGGTCGCCGGCTGGTTCCGCGACGGCCTGCCCGAGGGGCTCCGCGAGTTCCTCTGAGCCCGGCCTCCGCCACGCATCGTCACCGCACCCCGCCACCGCATCCGACCCCGCATCCGACCCCGCCGTCGCCCCTCGCCACCGCACCTGACCTCGCCACCGCACCTGATACAGGAGCCCGCCATGACCTCGACCCCCGCCGGCCTCTCCGAGGAGCTCTTCGCCCGCGCCCGCCGCGTGATCCCCTCCGGCGTGAACTCGCCCGTGCGGGCCTTCGGCTCCGTGGGCGGGACCCCGCCGTTCCTCACCTCCGCCTCCGGCGCGCTGCTCACCGACGCCGACGGCCGTGAGTACGTGGACCTCGTCGGCTCCTGGGGGCCGATGATCCTGGGCCACGCGAACCCCGCCGTGGTCGAGGCCGTGCGCGAGGCCGCCGGCCGCGGGCTCTCCTTCGGCGCCCCGCAGCCGGGCGAGGTCTCCCTCGCCGAGGAGATCGCCCGGCGCGTGGGCCCGATCGAGCGGCTGCGGCTGGTCAACTCCGGCACCGAGGCGACGATGAGCGCGCTGCGCGTGGCCCGCGCCGCGACCGGCCGCGACGTGGTCGTGAAGTTCGCCGGCTGCTACCACGGGCACGTGGACGCGCTGCTCGCCGAGGCCGGGAGCGGCGTCGCGACCTTCGCCCTGCCCGGCTCCGCCGGTGTCACGGCCTCCACCGCGAAGGACACCGTGGTGCTGCCCTACGGCGACCTCGACGCGGTGCGCGAGCTGTTCGCCGCCCGCGGCGAGGAGATCGCCGCGGTCATCACCGAGGCCGCCCCCTGCAACATGGGCGTGGTGACCCCGCCGGAGGGCTTCCACCGCGAGCTCGCGGGCATCGTCCACGGCGCCGGCGCCCTGCTCATCAGCGACGAGGTCCTCACGGGCTTCCGGGCGAGCGCCGCGGGCTACTACGGCATCGACGGCGAGGGCTGGACGCCGGACCTCCTGACCTTCGGCAAGGTGATCGGCGGCGGTCTCCCCGTGGGCGCCTTCGGCGGCCGGGCGGACCTCATGGACCTGCTCTCCCCGGCCGGCCCCGTCTACCAGGCGGGCACGCTCTCGGGGAACCCGCTCGCGACCGCCGCCGGGCTCGCGACCTTCGCGGGCCTCGACGATGCCGCCTACGCCCACCTGGACCGGGCCTCCGCGGCCCTCCAGCAGCTCGTCGCCGAGGCGCTCACGACGGCGGGTGTCCCCCACGTGATCCAGACTGCCGGGACCCTGTTCTCGGTCTTCTTCCGCAGCGAGCCGGTGCGCACCTACGAGGACGCGAAGGCGCAGGACACCGCCGCCTTCACGCGGTTCTTCCACTCGCTGCTCGACAGCGGCATCTACCTGCCGCCCTCCGCCTTCGAGGCCTGGTTCGTCTCGACGGCGCACACGCCCGAGGTCATCGACCGGATCGCCGAGGCCCTGCCCGCAGCGGCACGAGAGGCCGCCTCCGCCTGACAGCCGGGCCGGGTCGGCGCGCAGACCGTCCGAGCGCCCCGACCGTCCGAGCGCGCCGACCCGGCCCCGGCGCTCCGGGGTCCTGTGGGCCCGGCGGGGCGAGGGTGTCAGCGGGCGGCCACGGTCCCGAAGGCCTCGAGGTGCCGGCTCAGGTGCGGGACCAGCACGGCCGCGTAGTCCTCGTGGTGCTCACGGAGCACCGCGCGCAGACGCTCCACGAGCGGCGTGCCGTCCACGAGCTCGGTGGTCAGCGAGTCGCCGTAGCCCACGTGGAGGATCTGCCTGCCGTCGGCCCCCTCCAGCAGCGCCAGCAGGTCCACACCCTCGAGGGACTCGGGCGTGTTCTCCACCTGCGCGGAGACCTGGTAGGACGCGGCGGCGCGGGCGTAGGCGGCCCGCGAGATCCGCCAGATCTCCGCGAACAGCTCCGGATCATGCCGGGCGACGACCTCGAGGGCGCACAGGTAGCTGGTGCCGGAGGTCTTCAGGTGCACGAGGCCCTCGGTGGCCTCGACGGCGAGCGGGTAGATCGAGTACTTGTCCGAGCCCGAGTGCAGCGAGATCTTGTAGCCGCCGAACAGCTCGCCGATCGCGTGGTGCGCGGCGAGGTTGCTGCGCAGCTCCTCGTGGTCGCCGAGGAACTCCAGCCCCTTCTCGAACCCGTCGACGTAGCGGGGGGCGAAGCTGAACCACTCGGCGCCGAGCCGACGGAGCTCCGCGGCGAGGAAGTAGTGCTCGAAGAAGGAGGTCTGCCACGCGGTCTCGTCCACCGCGATCTCGGCCTCGACCTCGTACCCGGCGCGCGCGGCGCCCTCGCGGAGGTGGCGGTACAGCCCGATGGCCTCCGCGACCGCGCCCGCGTACTTCACGGCGGCGGTGAGGACCTCCTGCTCGTCCGGCTCGAGGACGAGGCCCGGCGCGACCTCGACCCGGATGCCGGCGTAGCGGGCGAGGGTGCCCTCCCAGGTGTCCTCGAGGACCTCCCAGGGCAGGGCGAGCGCCTGCTCGAGGGTCGCCCCGGCGGTGACGTCCTGGACCGCGTCGCCGGGGTCGAGGGTGAACATCGTGAAGCCCGCGTCGAGGCCCCGGTCGATGCCCTCGGTGGTCTTGATGTGGTCGCAGTCCGCGCCGTAGCCGCGGTCCCAGCCCGCCTCGACGAGACCGAAGGTCGCCTCGTCCATGACCTCGCGGGCGCTGCGGCCCAGACGGTCCATCTCGCGGATCGACTGCTGGGCGAGCACGGGCAGCACGTCCCCGCCGACCGCGGCGAAGGCGGCGGCCTGGCCGGCGGTGGCGAGGCCGAGCCGGTCGCCGGTGCCCACGGAGGTGCGGTGACCGGTGACGAGCTGCGGGCGGAGCGCGGGGATCGCGGCCCGCAGGGCGACGGCGTTCTCGTGGGAGAGCGGGCCTGCGAGCAGGTGGTCCCCGCCGTCCGTGCTGAGCTCGCCGTCGAACCCGGCGAGGGCGGCGGCGTCGCTCGCGCGGAGCAGGAGCGTGCTGCCGTCGCTGGTGCGGGTGACGTCGGCGGTGAGGGAATCGGTGCGCAGGGTCATGTCTGTTCGTGTCCTCGATGACGCGGGGTGCAGCGTGGTGCCGCGGAGCCTGGGACTGCAAACGTTTCCATACCTCGCGCCTGTCGGCAAGCCCTTTCCCTCGATGGTCTGCCTGAAACACGTTGCAGCTTCCCGAGAGCCTCCCCCACCGGGGGCGGTTCAGCCAGGGTGGGACGGGTCAGCCAGGGTGGGACGGGTCGGTCCGGTGGGGACGGGTCAGTCCGGGCCGGACGGCGGGGGCGCCTGTGCGGGCGGGGTGAGCGCCCGCGGTCCCGTGACCCGGGTGACCCCGTTGCGGCTCCTCCAGGAGACGCGGTGCCCGGGCATGCCGTCCTCCGCGCGCGCCACCGACCTCGTCTGCTCCGCACGACCGAGGTTGCAGTACGCGCAGCCGCCCTGGCCGTCGTCCAGGCTCGTCGCCCCACCCTCCGCATACGGCAGCACATGGTCCATGTGACGGATGGGCGCGTCGCAGAACGGCCCGCGACACGTCGTGTCGCGCCAGGTGAGGAAGCGTCGCATCCCCGCGGGGAAGGCTCGAGCACGGGAGTCGGCCGCGATCAGCTCGCCGGTCGTGGGATGCGTGAACAGGCGCCGGAACACGGTGCGCACGCTCGCCCCCGCGAGCCCGAAGGGGTCCGGCTCCCCGGGTGGAGGTGGGTCCAGCGCCCGTCGGATCTGCTCCCGCACGGCCTCCGCAGGGACGGCGCCGTAGCCCTCGAGGTGCGCGACGTCCCCGGACTCGGGCGCGAGGAGCGTGCGCTCGGTGATGAGCACGCCGATCTCCAGGGTGAACCGGGGCGGGGAGCCCGACGGGCCCGCCCCCGGCGCCGATGTCTCGTCCTCGGCCTCCGTCGTGCTCTCCGTGCCCTCCGGTGACGGCTCCGATCCCGGCGCCGAGTCCTCCACCGCCGCCGGCTCCGGATCTGCCGCCGACACCGGCTCCGGCGCGGACACCGGCTCCGGCGCCGTCTCCGCCTCCGGTCCCATCTCCGTCTCCGTCTCCGACGACGGCATCACGCTCGGCACCGCGACGGGGCCGCCCAGCAGAACCGTGGAGGCGAGGTCCGCCATGAGGGCGCCGTGCCCGGTGCGGTCGCCCGCCGCCCGCCGACGCTCCGCCTCGAGCGCGAACCGCTTGCCGATCAGCGCCCCATCCACGGCGGGCAGGTGCAGGGTCACCGAGGCCATGCCGTCCTGCCGCCGGTGCACCCTCAGGTGCCGCCGCCGGCGCGCGATCTGGTGACGACGGGCCGCACCCTCCGGATCCGCGGCCTCGACCGCGGCGGCGGCCTCGTCCTCCCATTGCCGTGTCGAGGCGGCGTCGAGGTACGGGAGCCGTGCAGCGAGCGCCTGGTCCACCTGCGCGCGACCGTCCTCGTCGAGCACGCGGACGGCGCTCGCAACCCGCAGCGCGGCCTCCGCGCCGATGCCGCCCACGGCGACCGCCTCGTGGATCGAGGGCAGGGAGCGGACGAGGCGCTGCGCGGCGGAGAGGGACCAGACGGCCCGTGCGGGCGACTGCCGCGTGACCATCGAGACCTCGCGCGCGGCGGCCTGGTCCGCGCCGCGGTCGGTGCTGCGCATCGCGCGCTGGTCATGGTCGCCCTCGGCGGTGGCATGGGCGTCCCGCTCCTCGCGTCGGGTCGCCTCCGCGATCGCCGTCTGCGCCGCGGGGGCCAGGGCGTCCAGCACGCCGCGGAGCTCGACGATGCGCTGCAGCAGGGCCGTGAAGTGCGCACTGGGGTGGATGCCCGCGTCGAAGGTGCCCTCGCTGTCCAGGAGCACGCCCAGCAGCGCATGCGCGTGGTCGCCCAGGGTGGCGGCGAGATCCTGCGGCGCCGGTCCCTGCGCTGGGCCGGGCAGGCTCTCGCCGGCATCCGGCGGCGGCTCGCCTGCCGGGTGCTCGGGATCCTGCGCGTGCTCGGTCATGTCCCCAGCCTCCGCCGGGCCACGCTCGCCCGCAGCGGATCACCGCCGGCGGTGGACGAGCAGGCGATGGGGAGGAACGATCGCCGGGCCCGCGACCGGAGACGAGCCGGTGACAGCGGACGAGGGTCCGCGACAGAAGATGACGCGGCGCTGGCCCCGGGGGCCCGGTATCGGGCACGGTGGTGGCATCGCTTCGTAGCTCAGGCCGGTAGAGCAGCTCCCCCATAAGGAGTACGTCGCAGGTTCGAATCCTGCCGGAGCGTCTCGTCGGACCCGGATGGCAGGATCGGGCCCATGTCTCCGCTCCCCCGCCGCACCCGCTCCCGCCTCCGCGCCCCCGCGCTCACCGCCCTCGACGCCGCCACCCTCGAGCCGGCGGGCCCCGAGGCTCTGCGGTCGGACGAGCTCGCCGACTCCCTGCTCCTCGAGGGAGCGGACCTCACGGGCGTCGACCTGCGCGGCTCCCGGATCGTGGCCAGCCGCCTGGACCGCCCCCGAGCGCCCGAGCTGCGGGCGACCGACGGCTCCTGGCGCGAGGTCGAGCTGCTCTCGCCCCGGGTGGGCGCGCTCGCCCTCGACGGCGCCGCGCTCAGCTCGGTGCTGATCAGCGGCGGCAAGGTCGACTGGCTGAGCCTGCGCGGCGCCGAGCTCACCGACGTCGTCATCGAGGACGCGACGATCACGAGCCTCGACCTCACCGAGGCGCGGCTGACCCGGGTGGCCCTGCGGGACTGCCGCATCGACGAGCTCACGATGGATCGCGCGACCTGCGTCGACGTGGACCTGCGCGAAGTGCGCCCGGGCGTGGTGCACGGGGTGGACGCACTGCGCGGGGCCACCGTGGGCCCCGCGCAGCTGATGGATCTCGCCCCGCAGCTCGCCGAGCAGCTCGGGATCCGCGTCGCCGACTGACCCGCGGCTCCTCCGCTCAGGAGCTCACCGGCTCAGCAGCTCACCGGCTCAGCAGCTCACCGCCTCACGAGCTCACCGCCTCAGGCCAGGCGCTGCTTCCGCGAGCTGATCTCCCCGGTGTTGAAGCCGGCCAGGTGCAGGCCGCCGTGGAAGCGGGCGTGCTCGATCTTCACGCAGCGGTCCATCACCACGTCGAGGCCGGCCTCCTCGGCGATCGCCGCGGCCTCCTCGTTCCAGGATCCGAGCTGCAGCCACAGCGCCTTCGCGCCCACGGCGACCGCCTCGCGGGCCACGCCGGGGAGGTCGGCGTCCTTGCGGAACACGTCGACGATGTCGGGCACCACGGGGAGGTCCGCGAGGGAGTCGTAGGCCGGGTGTCCCAGGATCGTCTCCGCCCGCGGGTTCACGAAGTAGACGTCGTACGGGCTCGAGGAGAGCAGGTACGTCGCCACGAAGTAACTCGCCCGCGCGGGGTTCGCGGAGGCGCCGACGATCGCGATGGACCGTGCGCGCCGCAGGATCGTGAGCCGCTCGGGGGCGGTGGGGCCCTGCCAGCTGCGCCCGTCGGCCCCGGCCGCCCCCGCGTCGCCCGAGGCGCCGCCCGCCGAGCTGCCGCCGACGGCGCAGGCCGCCCCGGCGCCCTCGATGCTGATGCCGTTCGCGCCGCTCATGCCTGCTCCTCCCGGGTGCGGCCGGTGGCCGCGGTGATCGCCTGGTCGAGGTCCCACAGGATGTCCTCGACGTCCTCGAGGCCGACGGAGATCCGGATGAGGTCCGGTCGCACGCCGCCCGCGAGCAGCTGCTCGGGGCTGAGCTGCTGGTGCGTGGTCGAGGCGGGGTGGATGACGAGGGTGCGGGCGTCGCCGATGTTCGCAAGGTGCGAGGCGAGCTGCAGGTTCCCGATGACGGCCTCGCCGGTCGCACGGGCCGCGGCGGCCTCCTCGGCCTCGTCGGCGAACTCGCCGGACGGCGTGACGCCGAAGGCGAAGACGCTGCCCGGTCCGAGCGGCAGGTACTTCTGCGCCCGCGCGTGATGGGGATGGTCCTCGAGTCCCGCCCAGGTCACGAAGGAGACGCGAGGGTCCGCGTCGAGCCACTGCGCGACGGCGCGCGCCCCGGCGAGGTGCGCGTCGATGCGCTGGGGCAGGGTCTCGACGCCCTGCAGCAGCTGGAAGGCGGACTGCGGGGACAGCGAGGGGCCGATGTCCCGCAGCTGCTCGGAGCGGAGCTTCGTGAGGAAGCCGTACTCGCCGAAGTTGTCCCACCAGCGGATCCCGCCGTAGGACTCGACGGGCTCGGTCATCGTCGGGAACTTGCCGTTGCCCCAGTCGAAGCGGCCCGCCTCGACGACGACACCGCCGAGGGTCGTGCCGTGCCCGCCGAGGAACTTCGTGGCGGAGTGGATGACGACGTCGGCCCCGTGCTCGAGCGGACGCACGAGGTAGGGGGTCGCGAGGGTCGCGTCGACGACGAGCGGGACGCCGTGCTCGTGGGCGAGGGCCGCGAGAGCCTCGAGATCCGCGATCTCCCCGGAGGGGTTGCCGATCATCTCGACGTAGAGGACCTTCGTCTCCGGTCGGAACGCCTCGCGGTAGTCCTCCGGGTCCGACGAGGCCACGAAGGTGGTCTCCACGCCGAAGCGGCGCAGGGTGACGTCGAGCTGGGTGACGGTGCCGCCGTACAGCTGCGCGGAGGAGACGACGTGGTCGCCCGCGCCGACGAGCGCCGCGAAGGTGATGAACTCGGCGCTCATGCCCGAGGCCGTCGCGACCGCGCCGATGCCGCCCTCGAGGGAGGCGATCCGCTCCTCGAAGGCGGCGACCGTGGGGTTGCCGATGCGGGAGTAGATGTTCCCGTACTTCTGGAGGGCGAAGAGGTTCGCGGCGTCCGCGGCGTCGTCGAAGACGAACGAGGTGGTCTGGTAGATCGGGACCGCGCGGGCGCCGTGCTGGGCGTCGGGGGTGCCGCCCGCGTGCAGGGCGCGGGTGCGGAAGCCGAAGCTGCGCTCAGGAGTCGCAGAACCAGGAGCCTGAGAACCGGGGGTCGGGGAAGCGGGGGCCGCGGAGTCGAGGGCCGTCATGCGGCGGCCTCCTCGGCGCTCACGCCGGGGGCGACGGGGAGCAGGTCGGTGTTCAGCTCGGTGCCGTGGGCGCGGGCGAGCTCCGCCTCCTTCTCGCGCACGATCGGCAGCACGTCGCGGCCGAAGGCGGCGACCTCCTCGGCGAAGTGCAGGTAGCCGGTGAGCAGGAGGTTCACGCCGATCTTCTTGTACTCCAGGATGCGGTCGGCGATCTCCTCGGGGGTGCCGATGAGCTGCGTCCTGAAGCCGTCGTTGTACTGGACGAGGTCCTCGAAGGAGGAGTCCGCCCACATGCCCTTGCCGTCCTTCGTGGACTGGCCGGCCTCCTTGACGGACTGCGCGAAGCCCTCGACCGCGGGGCGGTGGGCCTTGGCGATGATCTCGCGCAGGGTCTCCTCGGCCTCCTTGCGGGTCTCGCGGGCGATGACGAAGCCGTTCAGGCCGAACCGCGGGTCGCGACCGGCCTCGGCGGCGGAGGCCTGGACGCCGGCGACGTTCCCGGCGTAGCCCTCGAGGTCGCGGCCGTTGGAGAAGTACCAGTCGGCGACGCGGCCGGCGGTGGCCTGGGCGGCGGTGGAGTTGCCGCCGAAGAAGATCTCGGGGTGCGCGCGGCCGGGGATCTCGAGCGGCTTCGGGGAGAGGTCGATGCCGGAGACCTGGTAGTACGTGCCGTCGAGGGAGAAGTCCTCCTCGGTGAGCAGGCCGCGCAGCACGCGGATGAACTCCTCGGTGCGCACGTAGCGCTCGTCGTGCTCGAGCCAGGGCAGGCCGAAGTTGATGAACTCGTCCTTGAGCCAGCCGGAGACGATGTTGACGGCGGCGCGGCCGCCGGAGATGTGGTCCGCCGTGATGAGCCACTTGGCGAGCACGCCGGGGTGCCACATGCCGGGGTGCACGGCGGAGATGATCTTGAGCCGCTCGGTCGCGCCGAGCAGGCCGAGGGAGAAGGCGGTCGCCTCGTGCTGGCGGTCCGCGCCGTAGCTCGCGGCGTAGCGGGCCTGGGTGAGGGCGTACTCGAAGCCGGAGTCCTCGGCGATGCGGGCGAGGCGGCGGTTGTAGTCGAACTCCCAGTCGGTGCGCTGCTCGATCGTGGAGACGACGAGGCCGCCGGAGACGTTGGGGACCCAGTAGGCGAGCTTGAGCGGTGTCTCGTAGGTGGAGCGGGGGACGGTGGGGGTCATGGTTCCTCCTGGGGGTCGATGCTGGTCGGGCCGGGTCAGGACGGCTCTGGTCAGGACACGGCCGGGTGGCCGACGGGCAGGGCGGCGATCCGCGCGGCGACGGCGTCGACGGCCTCGGGGTTCTGCAGGCTCGTCACGTCGCCCAGCGGGGAGGGCTCCCGGCCGGCGCGGCGGTCGCGCTCGGCGTGGACGAGCTGGGCGAGCAGGCGTCGCATGATCTTGCCGGAGCGGGTGCGGGGCAGGTCCGGGACGTCCAGCACGTGGCGGGGCTTGGCGATCGGCCCGATCTCCCGGGCGACCCGTTCGCGCAGGGCGGCGGCGTCCACCTCGGCGCGGCCGCTCGCGATGACGAACACCGCGACGGCCTGGCCGGTGAGGGGGTCGTCGATCCCGGCGGCGCCGGCCTCGGTGACGGAGGGCTCGGCGACCAGCGCGGACTCGATCTCGATGGTGGAGAGCCGGTGCCCGGAGACGTTGACGACGTCGTCGAGGCGGCCCAGGATCCAGACGCAGCCGTCGGCGTCCACGGTCGCGGAGTCCCCGGCGACGTAGAAGCCGCCGTGCTCGCCGCGGCCGGCGTAGGCCTTCCAGTAGGAGTCGCGATAGCGCTCGGGGTCGCCCCAGACGGTGCGGGCCATGCCGGGCCAGGGGCGGCGCACCACGAGGGTGCCGGAGCGGCCGGCGGGCAGCTCCTCCCCCGCCTCGTCGACGACGGCGGCGTCGATCCCCGGCAGCGGCCGGGTCGCGGAGCCGGGCTTGAGGGTCGTCACGCCGGGCAGCGGCGCGATCATCGCCGCGCCGGTCTCCGACTGCCACCAGGTGTCGACGATGGGCAGCTCGCCGCGGCCGAAGGTGCGGTGGAACCAGACCCAGGCCTCGGGGTTGATCGCCTCGCCGACGGTGCCCAGCAGGCGCAGCGTGGAGAGGTCGTGGCCCGCGGGGAGCTCCTCCCCGAACCAGGTCATGAAGGTGCGGATGAGGGTGGGGGCCGTGTAGTAGACGGTGACGCCGTAGCGCTCGATGATCTCGAGGTGGCGCTCGCGGTGCGGCTCGCCGGGCGTGCCCTCGTAGATGACCTGGGTGAGGCCGTTGCTGAGCGGCCCGTAGATCTCGTAGGTGTGGGCGGTGACCCAGGCGAGGTCCGCCGTGCACCAGTGGACGTCCTCCTCCTCGGCGTCGAAGACGGCCCAGTGGGACCAGGCGGCGTGGGTGAGGTAGCCGCCGGAGCTGTGGACGAGGCCCTTGGGCTTCCCGGTGGTGCCGGAGGTGTAGATGATGAACAGCGGGTGCTCGGCGTCGAAGGGCTGCGGCTCGTGGATCTCGCTCGCGATGTCCACGCTCTCGTGCCACCACACGTCGCGACCCGCGGTCCAGGGGACGTCCTGGCCGGTGCGGCGCACCACGAGCACGTGCTCGAGGGCGGGGAGGCCGGCGGCGGCGACGTCGGCCTGGCTCTTCACCTCGACGGCCTGGCCGCGGCGGAACTGGCCGTCGGAGGTGACGAGGAGCTTCGCGCCGGTGTCCTCGAGGCGGAATCGCACGGCCTCGGCGCTGAAGCCGCCGAAGACGAGCGAGTGCACCGCGCCGATCCGGGCGCAGGCCAGCGCGATGACGACGGTCTCGACGAGCACGGGGAGGTAGACGACGACCCGGTCGCCGGGACCGATGCCGAGCGCGGTCAGGGCGTTCGCGGCGCGGGAGACGCGGGCCTGGAGGCCCGCGTAGGTGACGGCCTCGCGGTCCCCCGGTTCGCCCTCGAAGAACAGGGCGACCTTCTCGCCGCGGCCGGCGCGCACGTGGCGGTCCACGCAGTTCTCGGCGACATTGAGCCGGCCGCCGTCGAACCAGCGGGCGCGGGGCACCGGCACCTCGCCGGTGGCGGGGTCCGGGACGGGGCCCTGCCAGTCGAGCACGGTGTGCCAGGGCTCGGCCCAGTCGAGGCGGCGCGCGGCCTCCTCCCAGAAGGCGAGCGGGTCGGCGGCGGCCCGGGCGTGCTCCTCGGGGCCGACGTTCGCCCGCGCGGCGGCGGCCGCGGGGGCCGGGTAGCTGCGGGTCTCGACCAGGCGGGACTCGTCCACCTGCGGGGCGGCAGTGGTCGTGGGGCTCGCGGCGGTCGTGGGGTTCGTGGTGGTCATGCCCACCTCCTCAGCAGGTGCTTCTCGGCGACGCCCAGCAGGGCGTTGGTCAGGCTGCCCAGCAGGGCGAGCAGGACGATGGCCAGCAGGATCCGGTCCACGCGACCGTTCTGCTGGGAGTCGTTGAGCAGGAAGCCGAGGCCCATCGAGGAGGCGATGAGCTCCGCGGCGACGAGGAACAGCCAGGCCTGGGCGAGGGCGAGGCGCAGGCCGGAGACGACGGCGGGCACCACCGCGGGCAGCTGCACGGTGCGCAGCAGGGACCAGCCGCGCAGCCCGAAGGCGCGGCCGGCCTCCACGAGCTGCGGGTCCACGTGGCGCAGCGCGGAGGAGACGGTGGTGAGCACAGGGAAGAAGGCGCCGATCGCGATGAGCGTGATCTTCGAGCTCTCCCCGATCTGCATCCACAGGATGAGCAGCGGCACCCAGGCGAGCGAGGGGACGGTGCGCAGCGCCGCGAGGGTGGGGGCGAGCAGGGCGTCGCCGAGGCGGCTCAGCCCGACGACCGCGGCGAGCGCGAGGCCGACGGTCGCACCGATCGCGAAGCCGATGAGCACACGCTGCACGGAGATCGCCACGTGCAGCCAGAGGTCGCCGCCCTCGGCGAGCTGCCCCGCGGCCGTGAGCACGCTCAGCGGCTCGGGCAGGCGGTAGGCGGGCACGAGGCCGGTGGAGGTGACGACCTGCCAGGCCACGAGGATGACGAGCGGCAGCAGCGCGCCGAGCGCGAGCCGCACCCCGCGCCGCTGCGTGAGCGGCCGCGCCGCGAGCAGCGGCGTGCTGCGGGAGGCGTCGACGGACTGCCCGGTCAGGAGCTCCGCGCTCACTTCCCGGACCCCGCTGCCGCGGCCGCCGCCTCGGCGAAGTCCGCGTGGACGATCGAGGAGAGGGCCGCGGCGACGGCGTCGGCCCCGCCGGCGACGTCGCCGGAGTCGGCGAGGACGGGCGAGATCCGCTCGAGCACGGCGGTCTGGTCGTCGCCGGGCACGCCGGAGACGTCGAGGTTCGAGCGCTCGGTGATGACGGTGGTGGCGACCTCGGGGGCGATGCCGGCGACCTCGGCGAGCAGCGAGGCGGTCCCCTCGAGGTTCTCGAGGGCCCAGGCGCGGGCCTGCTCGTAGGCGTCGACGACGACCTGGGCGACGTCCGCGTGCTCGGTGATGAACTGCTCGGTCGCGTTGAGGAAGCCGTAGGTGTTGAAGTCGACGTTGCGGTAGACGAGCACGTCCCCGGACTCGACCTCGGCCGCGCCCATGATCGGGTCCAGCCCGGACCAGGCGTCCACGGAGCCGCCGTCCAGCGCGGAGCGGCCGTCGGCGTGCTGGAGGGCCTGCACCTCGACGTCCTTGACCTCCAGGCCGGCCTCGGCGAGCGCCTGCACGAGGAAGAAGTACGGGTCGGTGCCGGGGGTCGCGGCGACGGGCCGGCCGGCGAGGTCCGCGGGGCCGGTGACGTCGCTGTCCCCGCGCACCACGAGCGCGGACCACTCGGGCTGGGAGTAGATGTCGATGACCTTGATCGGGGAGCCGTTCGCGCGGGCGAGCAGGGCCGCGGAGCCGGCGGTAGAGGCGACGTCGGCGGAGCCGGAGCGCAGCAGCTCGTTGGCCTTGTTGGAGCCGGCGGACTGCACCCAGGTGACCTCCACGCCGTCGCCGAGCGCCTTCTCGATCAGCTGCTGGTCGCGGACGACGAGGCTGAGCGGGTTGTAGGTCGCGAAGTCGATCGTGAGGGTCGCGGTGGACCAGGAGCCGCCGTCGGATCCGCCGGAGCCGGCGGCGTCCGCGTCGGCGTTCTCCCCGGCCACGCAGCCGGCGAGGGCGAGCGGCGCGGCGAGGGCGCCCGCGGCGAGCAGGCCGCGGCGGGGGAACGGGGTGCGGGAGGAGGGGGCGGTGGGGGTCATCGGGGATCCTCGGTGTGGTGGTGGGTGGGCACGCCGAGGCCCTCGAGGAGCTCGGCGCGCAGCTGGGCGAGGGCGGGGTCGGTGCGGTCGCGGGGGCGGGCGCCGGGCACGTCGATCCGGCGGGCGAGGGAGGCGGCGCCGGCCTCTGCGCCGCGCAGGCTGCGCAGCAGGAGGACCTGGTCGGCGAGGTAGAGGGCCTCCTCGACGTCGTGGGTCACGACGAGCACCGTGGTGGGCTCCGCGGCGTGGATCTCGAGCAGGAGGTCCTGCATGCGCAGCCGGGTGAGGGCGTCGAGCGCGCCGAAGGGCTCGTCGAGCAGGAGCACCTCGGGACCGCGGGCGAGCGCCCGGGCGAGAGAGGCGCGCTGGGCCATGCCGCCGGAGACCTCGCGGGGCCGCTGGCCGGCGGCGTGCTCGAGTCCCACGAGCTGCAGCAGCCGGCGCACGCGGTCGCGGCCCTCGCCGCGGGCGGTGCCGCGGGGCAGGCCGAGGGCGACGTTCGCCTCGAGGGTGCGCCAGGGCAGGAGACGCGGCTCCTGGAAGGCGACGGCGGTGCGCTCGGCACCGGGGGTCGTGAGGCGCCCGGCGCTCGGGCTGTCGAGGCCGGCGACGAGGCGCAGCAGGGTCGACTTGCCGCAGCCGGAGGGACCGATGACGGCGTGGATGCCCCCGGGGGCGAGCTCGAGGTCGAGGGCGCGCAGCACCTCGTGGCGGCCCTGGGGGCCGTCGAAGCCGCGGGCGACGCCGTCCAGGCGCACGCCGCGGGCGGGCCGGGCGTCCGGGCCCGGGTCCCGGGTCGGGGCAGAGGCGGGAGCGGGTGCGGTCATGTGGCCGATCATGACGGCGCATGGCCGGAGCGATCCACCGCCATGTCATCAGCCGTCATATGCCCCGTACGAAGGTGACGTGAGGGTGACGGTCGTGCGGCGCCCGTCACACGGCGGGGACGCTCCTCTCCCCCTGCCCCCACCGCCCTGACGCCGCCCCGTATGGCGCACGCCATGCCGGGAGGTCAAGCCGGACCACCGCCGCGTCAATGGAGCCTTCCGCGGGTCAAATCCCGTTCAACGGCACGATGCGGCTCGTTCAACGCGCTTCAGGTCCGCCGGCACGGCTCCTAGCGTGGATGACCGCTCCCCGGACGCCCGGGCCCCGCCCTCGACGTCACCGCATGTCGCCCGTGACCGGAGCGAGCATCGCGTCGAGGGACGCGAGAGACCCACAGCATCGCCACGAAGGAATCACCACCCCCATGACGCTCCAGAACACCCACCGCGCCGCCGGCCGCGCCGTCACCCCGCTCACCGCCTCCCGCCGTGCGGCGCACGCGATCGGCGGCAGCGCCGTGCTCGGCACCGTCCTCGTCGGCACCGCCTTCGCCGGCGGCACCGCCGCGCTGGCCGACGACTCCGCGCTCGCGGGCTCCGACGAGGCCGCGGTCACCGCGACCTCCGCCCCCGCCCAGGCCTCCGGCTCCGACGAGTCCGCCGAGTCCGCCGAGCAGGCCTCCGACGCGGCGTCCACCGACACCCTCCGCCGGGGCGACTCGGGCCGGGCCGTGGAGGACCTCCAGGAGGCCCTCAACGCGCAGGGCGCCGACCTCCCCGAGACCGGCTTCTTCGGCTCCATGACCCGCGCCGCGGTCATCGACCTCCAGTCCGAGGCCGGCATCGCGACCGACGGCGTCGTGGGCGCCGACACCCGGGCCGCGCTCGACGACGGCTCCGCCGATTCCGGTTCCGACTCCGACTCGGGCTCCACGAACGGCACCCCGGCCGGCGCGACCGCCGTGCCGTCGAGCTCCTCGGACTCGAGCGGGAGCGGCTCGACGATCGTCGACGCCGCCCGCTCCGCGATCGGCACCCCCTACTCCTGGGGCGGCTCCTCGCTCGGCGGCATGGACTGCTCCGGCCTCGTGAACTACGCCTACCAGGCCGCGGGCATCGACGTGCCCCGCACCGCCGGCCAGCTGGCCGACCAGGGCCGCAGCATCTCCGAGTCCGAGGCGCAGCCCGGCGACCTCGTCACCTGGCCCGGCCACGTCGCGATCTACGCGGGCGACGGCGAGATCATCGACGCCTCCGGCTCCAAGCAGCAGGTCGTCGAGCGCGAGATCTGGGGCAACCCCACCGGGTTCGTCACCTTCCGCTGATCCTGCTCCCGGCCCGGCTCTCCCCTGAGCCCGGCACCGAGGCCCGGTCCCGCACCCTGCGGGGCCGGGCCTCGGCGTCTCCCGGGCGGCGACATCGGCCGTCCGGCGCGTGGTCCGGCGTCGCCGGTGCGACCATGTCGAGAACTCGCCCGCAGCTCCGACGTGTGGGTGCAGGACGGCGGAGGCGCACCGCGCCACCGCCGCGCACGAGACCGGTCGCCCCGACCGGTCAGCCGCGCAGGCCACGAAGGAGCAGTCATGAAGTACGTCATCCTCATCCACTCGAACCCGCAGCCCTGGGGGCATCCCACGCCGGACTTCCTGCCCGAGCACCAGGCGCTCCCCCGGGAGGAGCGCGAGGCGGGGAGCAGGGCGTTCGACGAGGGCCTCGCCGCGATCACCGAGCGCGGCGAGCTCGTCCACGCCGAGGCCCTCGCCGCACCGTCCAGCTCCCGCCTGCTGCGCTGGGAGGGCGATCGCAAGGTCGCCGTCGACGGTCCGTACGCCGAGGGCAAGGAGCACCTCGCCGGGTTCTTCCTCATCGACGTCGACACCGCCGAGCGGGCCGAGGAGATCGCCGGGATCTTCGGGGCACGGGGCGAGACGATCGAGCTCCGCCCCGTCATGAGCGGCGAGCCCGACGTCTCCTGAGCGGCCCGACCCGGGCGGTCCCGGGTGGGAGGACGTGTGGCGCCGCGAGGCGCCGCACGTCCTCTCCACGCTGCTGCGCCGCCACGGGGACTTCACGACCTGCGAGGACGCCGTCCAGCTCGCGCTCGTCGCGGCCGCCGAGCAGTGGCCCCGCGAGGGGACGCCGAGGAATCCCGCCGCCTGGCTGACGCGCGTCGCCTCGCGCCGCGCGGTGGACCTCCTCCGTGCCGACGCCGCCCGGCGCGACCGGGAGGAGCGGGCGGCGGCGCGCGAGCCCGGGAGGGCGTCGGATCCGTCGGACCCCGTCGAGCCCGACGACACCCTCGTGCTGCTGATGCTCTGCGCGCACCCGGCGCTGACCACGGCCTCGCAGGTGGCGCTCATGCTGCGCGCCGTCGGCGGGCTCACCACGGCCCAGATCGCGCAGTGCTTCTTCGTGGAGGAGCGCACGATGGGGCAGCGCATCAGCCGCGCCAAGCGCACCCTGGCCGATCAGGGGGCCCGGTTCGAGGCGCCGACCGCCGCGGACCTCCCCGCCCGTCTGCACGCGGTGCGCCATGCCGTCGCGGCCGTCTACGCCCAGGACCACGCCCTCACCGAGCGGGTGCGCGGCACGGATCCGCTGCTCGCCGCGGCGGCGCTGGACCTCGCCCGGAGGATCCACCGACTCGCGCCCTCGGACCCGGAGAACGCGGGACTGCTCGCCCTGCTCCTGCTCACCCATGCCCGCGCCCCCGCGCGCCTGGACGCCGACGGGGAGATCGTCCCGCTCGCCGAGCAGGACCGGTCGCGCTGGAGCCCTCCCCTGATCGCCGAGGGCATCGCGCTGATCGAGGCGGCGCTGCTGGTGGGGCCCGTGGGACCGTTCCAGCTGCAGGCCGCGATCGCCGCGGTCCATGCGGAGGCCGCCACCATGGAGGACACCGACTGGGAGCAGATCCTCGTGCTCTACGGGATGCTCGATGCCGTGGAGCCGGCGCCGTCGGTCACGCTGGGCCTCGCCGTGGCGACCGCCGAGGTCTCAGGGCCGGAGGCCGGTCTCGAGATCCTCGACCGGCTCCCCGCGTCGAGCCACCGGCGTCAGGCCGTCGCCGGCCACCTCCTGAGCCGGCTCGGCCGGGCCGACGAGGCCCGGGAGGCCTTCCTCCGCGCCGCCGAGGGCACGCGCAGCCTGCCCGAGCAGCGCTACCTGCACCGCCTCGCCGGCGCGATCCGGCCGGTGTGACCCGGCCGGGGTGACCCCGCCTGTTCAGCCGTGCTGCGCGATCGCCATCTCGTAGTAGCGCAGGAGGTCGTCCGACGCCGCCTCCCAGGAGTACTTCTCCGCCTCGGCGCGGGCCGCGGCGCGGATCCGCGTGCGCAGCTCGCCGTCCCCGAGCCGCTCGAGGGCGGCGTCGAGGGAGGCCTCGTCGCCGGAGTCGAAGAGCAGCCCGTCCACGCCGTCGGTCACCTGCTCGAGGGTGGGGCCGGAGCGGGCGGCGACCACCGGGAGCCCGGAGGCCATGCCCTCGAGGATGACGAGCCCGAGGGTCTCGGTGACGGAGGGGAACACGAAGGCGTCGGCGCTCGCGAAGGCGCTCGCGAGCTCCTCCCCTTCCATGAAGCCGGGGAAGACGGTCGAGGTGCCGCGGAAGAGCTGCTCGAGCTCCCCGCGGAACGGCCCGTCGCCCACGATCGCGAGGGCCACGTCGTCGCGGCGGTCCATCATCGGCCGCAGCCGGTGGATCTCCTTCTCCGCGGCGAGGCGGCCCACGAACACCAGGAGCTTCTTCTCCGGATGCCCCTGCGTGAGCCGCTCGCGCATCGCGGTGCTCGCGAAGGAGGGGTGGAAGGTGTGGGTGTCCACGCCCCGTCGGACCACGTGGAGGTTCTCGATGCCGTGCTCGGCGAGCTCGGCGCGCATCGTCTCCGAGGTCGCGATGTTGACGTCCGCGAGGGCGTGATTGCGCCGGATCTGCCACCACACGGCGGGCTTGCCCCACCGCCACGCCCGGTAGAGGTCCAGGTAGCGCGGGATGTGGGTGTGGTAGCTCGCGACCAGCGGGATCCGCTGGCGGTGCGCGGCGAAGGCCCCCGAGGAGGCGAGCAGGATCGGCTGGGCGGCGTGGACGACGTCCGGGTGGAAGCCCCGGATGATGCCGTCCACGTTGGGGCTCGGCAGGGTGAAGCGCCGATGCTTGTAGAACGGCAGCGTCACCGGCCGCACGCCCACCACCCGGGCCCCGTGGTGCTCGGTCACGCCGAGGTCCGGCGCGATGACCATGACCTCGTGACCGAGGTCCACGTAGCGCTCGACGGCGTGGCGCAGCCTCGTCACCACGCCGTCCACGGAGGGCAGGAAGGTCTCCGTGACGATCGCGATCCTCACCGGGCGGTCGTCACTTCCAGGTGACGGTGGGCATGACGAGCTCGCGCTTGACGCGCTCGGTGTTCTGCTGGGCGACCTTCAGGACCTCGGCGAGGTGCTCGTCGGTCAGCAGGTGCGGCTCCAGGCCCAGGTCCAGGAGGTTCGTGTTGACCGCCTTGTAGTAGTGGTCGTACTTCTCCACGCGCGGGTTCTCGGTGTTCGCGATCTCCGCCTGCATCCCGAGATCGCGGGCGACCTTCTGGACCTTCTGCGCGAGCTCGAGCACGGAGAACTGCTCGGTGAACTGGTTGTAGACGCGGAACTCGCCGCGGTCGGCGGGGTTCAGGCAGGCCAGCTCGATGCAGCGCACGGTGTCCTGGATGTCGAGGTAGCCGCGGGTCTGCGAGCCGTTGCCGTAGACCGTGAGGTCGTGGCCGATCGCCGCCTGGATGATGAAGCGGTTCAGGGCGGTGCCGAACACGGCGTCGTAGTCGAACCGGTTCACGAGGCGCGGGTCGAGGCGGGTCTCGTCGGTCTCGAGGCCGTAGACGACGCCCTGGTTGAGGTCCGTCGCGCGGACGCCCCAGACGCGGCACGCGAACATGATGTTGTCGCTGTCGTGCACCTTCGTGAGGTGGTAGAAGGAGCCGGGGGCCTTGGGGAACGGGAGGCGGTCCTTGCGGCCCTTGTGCTCGATCTCGATCCAGCCCTCCTCGATGTCGATGTTCGGCTGGCCGTACTCGCCCATGGTGCCGAGCTTGACGAGGTGGCAGTCCGGCGCGTGGTCCTTGATCGCCCACAGGACGTTGAGGGTGCCCTCGACGTTGTTGCGGTGGTTCTCGATCGCGTGCTCGCGGTCGATCATCGAGTAGGGGGCGCTGCGGTGCTCCGCGAAGTGCACGAAGGCCTCCGGCTGGAGGTCCTCGAACAGGTGCGAGACGGTCTCGTAGTCGGTGAGGTCGCCGATGACGACGGCGATGTCCTTCCCGGAGACCTCCTTCCAGACCTGCACGCGCTCCTCGAGGGGGAGGATGGGGGTCACGGAGTTCGAGCCGAGCTCCTCGTCGATCTCGCGGCGCACCAGATTGTCGACGATCGTGACCTCGTGGCCCTTCTGCGAGAGGTAGAGGGCGGTGGGCCAGCCGCAGAATCCGTCTCCGCCGGCGACGACGATCTTCATGGTTCGATACCTCCGATAGGTCGGTTCCCGGCGTTCGCGGGGACGCCCTCGGCCGGATCGAGGATCAGAGCGTCCGCTCTTAACGTAATGCAGGGCGACAGGCCGTCAAAGACGGACTCCCGCCGTCATGAACAGCAGAGGAATGACCGATGACCCAGGACCGACGCCCCGATGTCACCGTCGTGCAGGCGCCCGCGCCGACCGCCGGCCTCCCCGGCCCCCTCCGCCCGCGGCCGCTGCCGCCCACGGATCGCCGGGTGCTCGTCATGGGCATCGTCAACCGCACCCCGGACTCCTTCTTCGACCAGGGCCGCACCGATTCCCTCGAGAAGGCGGTCGCGGCGGGCCTCGCGGCGGGCGCGGCGGGGGCGGACCTCGTGGACGTGGGCGGCGTGAAGTTCGCGCCCGGCGAGCCGGTCCCGGTGGCCGAGGAGATCGACCGCGTGGTCCCCGTCCTCGAGCGCCTGCGCCGCGAGCTGCCCCACGTGCTGCTCTCCGTGGACACCTTCCACGCCGACGTCGCGGAGGCCGCGATCGCCGTGGGCGCCGATCTCATCAACGACACGACGGGACTCTCGGATCCGCGCCTCGTCGGCCTCGTGGCCCGCACCGGCGCCTCCCTCGTCATCACCCACTCGCTCGCCGAGCCCCGCCGGGCGCACCCGCACCCCGTGTACGGGGACGTCGTCGCCGAGGTGCGGGAGTTCCTCGCGGTGCGCGTGGAGCAGGCCCTCGCGGCGGGCATCGCCCCGGAGCAGATCGTCGTGGACCCCGGCCCGGACCTCAACAAGTCCACCGTGCAGACCCTCGAAGTGCTGCGCGGCTGGGAGCGCTTCGCCGATCTCGGCCATCCCGTGCTCGCGGCGCTCTCGCGCAAGGACGTCATCGGGGAGTCGCTGGGCCTCCCGGCGGCCGAGCGCCTCGAGGGATCGCTCGCCTCCGCCGCCTGGGTCATCGAGCGCGGCGCCCGGCTGCTGCGGGTGCACGACGTCGCGGAGACGGTGCGCCTGGTGCGGATGCTCGAGGTGATCCGGGGGTGGCGGGACCCGGAGGGCCCGCTCGTGCACAACGTGTGAGGCCGACGGCGGCGTCGGCGGCCGGCGTCAGCGTCGGTGCTCGTCGAGCACGGCGTCGGCCAGTCGCGGCATGACCTCGCGGTGGGCGTCGCAGAAGTCGTGCGAGGTGCCGACCACGAGCGCGAGGTCCGCGACGGGGTCCACCCAGAAGGCGGTGCCGCGCATGCCGAAGTGACCGAAGGTCTCCGGGGAGTTCCCGCTCCCGGTCCAGTGCGGGGACTTGTGACCGCGCACCTCGATGCCGAGGCCGAAGGGGTTCGGGTCCTGCTTGCCGAAGCCCGGCATGATGCCCACGAGCTCGGGCAGCTGGGGGGTGGTCAGCTCGCGCATCCACGGCGCCTCGAGCAGGGTGGGCCGCAGCAGCTCCCCCGCGAGCAGGGCGAGGTCCGTGAGCGCGCCGTGGGCGCCCACGGAGGCGGAGCCGGTCCAGTCGAGGCCGGTCATGCCGAGGGGGTCCGCGACCCGCTCCTGCACCCAGTCGCCGAAGTCGCGGCCGACGGCGCGCTCGACGTGGCGGGCCGCCTCGTCGATCCCGTAGTTCGAGTAGTGGCGGCGCAGCCCGGGCGCCTGCAGCGTCGAGTCCGACTCGTAGAAGTAGCCGGAGGCGTGCGCGAGCAGGTGGCGCAGGGTGGAGCCGGGCGGGCCGGCCGGGTCCTCGAGGTCCGCGCGCCCCTCCTGGAGGGCGATCGCGCAGGCGGTGCCGGTGACGGTCTTGGTCACGGAGCGCCAGGGACGCACGAGGTCGAGGTCGCCGCGGGCGGCGCGCACCCCCTCCGGGCCGATGACGATCGCGGCGGCCTCGAAGCCGAGGTCGTCGAGGAGGTCGAGCGCGGTGCTCACGGTCGGCTCTCCCCGGGCAGGGCGTCCGCGAGCAGGGCGTCGGTCAGGCCGGGCCAGGCGGCGACGTGGGCGGGGCCGAAGGGCTCCGCGCCGAGGTAGGCGGCGGTGAGGCCCGCCTCGGGGTCCACCCAGAGGAAGGAGCCGGACTGGCCGAAGTGGCCGAAGGTCCGCGCGCTGCTGCGGGAGCCGGTCCAGTGCGGGTGCTTGCTCCCGCGGATCTCGAACCCGAGGCCCCAGTCGTTGGGGCGCTGGCGGCCGTAGCCGGGGAGGATGCCGTCGAGCCCGGGGAACTGCACGGTCGTCGCCTCCCGGTGGAGGTCCTCGGGCAGGAGCGTGGGGGCGAGCAGCTCGCGGCCCACGGCGAGCAGGTCGCGCACGCTTCCCCGGTAGCCGGCGGCCGGGGAGCCGTCCACCTCGAGGTCGACGAGGCCCAGCGGCGCGAGGACGGTCTGCTCGACCCAGTCGGGGAGGTCGTGACCGGTGGCGTCCTCGAGGACCGCGCCGAGCACCTCGAAGCCGGCGTTGGAGTAGATGCGGCGGGTGCCGGGCTCGGCGATCGCCTCGGCGCCCTCGAAGGGGAGGCCGGCGGTGTGGGCGAGGAGGTGGCGCACGGTCGCGCCCGCGGGGACGCTCTCGCGGTCCACGGCGTCCTCGAGGTCGATCAGCGCCCGGTCCACGGCGACGAGCGCGGCGAGCGCGGTGATCGGCTTGGAGACGCTCGCGAGGGGGCGGACCCGGCCGGGGTCGCCCTCCGTGCGCAGCACGGCGTCGGCGTCGCTCAGCCCGAGCTCGTGCGGGGCGGGCAGCGGCTCGGGGGGCGGGGGCGCGACGTTCTCCACCGGGCGATGATCGCACAGCGCCCTCCGGGACGAGGGGTGGCCGAATCGTGACCCGGGGCCGACAGCGCCCCGCACCTGGTCGATTCTCGACTACTGACCAGAAACCTGCTGACCGGGAACTCTTTACCCCTTGTTGACCCGAGTGCGACTCGTGCATGATGTCCCAGGGGCCCGGAGATCCCGGGCGACCCCGGCAATACTGGCGTCACAGGGGGAAGACCATCATGAACCGTCCGCTCATCCATCTCTCCGCGCGGCCGCTGCCGTCGGAGTCCGACCCGGCCCCGCCGGTCGACCAGCTCCCCGCCACGTCGCGCCGCGGGCTGATCCTGCTCGGCGTCGGCACCCTCGGCGCGGGCCTCACCCTCGGCACCGGCACGGCGCTCGCCGCCCCGGTGCTCAAGAAGGGCTCCCGCGGCTCCGCCGTCACCACGCTCCAGAAGAACCTGAACGCCCTCGGCTACTGGTGCGGCACGGCGGACGGCAGCTTCGGCCACGTCACCGAGCAGGCCGTCTACGCGATCCAGAAGGTCGCCGGCCTCAGCAAGGACGGCGTCGTCGGCGCGAAGACCCAGGCCGCGATCGCCGCGAAGAAGAAGCCGAGGAGCGCCGTCACGAGCGGCTCCTCCTTCGACATCGACCTCACGCGGCAGATCCTCATCTGCTACACCGGGGGCCGTGTGAAGTGGACCTTCAACACATCCACCGGCAGCGGCGAGCGCTACTACTCCGGCGGCCGCTGGAAGACGGCGACGACGCCCAAGGGCAGCTTCCGCATGTACCGCCTCGACAGCGCCGGCTGGCAGACGGGCTCCCTGGGCCGCCTCTACCGCCCCGGCTACTACGACCGCGGCTGGGCCATCCACGGATCCACCTCGATCCCGCCCTACCCCGCCTCGCACGGCTGCGCCCGCATCTCGACCGCCGCCACGGATCTGCTGTGGCGGGAGAACTGGATCGTCAAGGACCGCCGCGTCCTCGTGCGCTGACAGCGCCACGACCGTCCCTCGCCCCTTCCCCGGCAGTCCGGGCCGAGGGACCCCCGGAGGAGCCCCGCCGCACGGCGGGGCTCCTCCTCCATGCGGCCCCTCCTTCACGAGGCCTGCACGATTCCCTCGCCGTCCTGCCGCGCGGCCCCCGCTCCGCGCCCCCACCTGCACGCTACGATCGGGGGGCGAACAGCCCCGCGCGGCACGGGCCGGCGGAGCACCGATGGCACGAGGACAGCGAGGGTTCACCGTGGGGATCTTGGACCGGATCGAGCGCGGGCTCGACCGCGGGGTGACGAGCGTGTTCTCCCCCGGGCGCGGACAGCTCAAGCCGCTGGACCTCGCCCAGGGGCTCAAGCGCGAGTGCGACGACCAGATCCAGGTCATGGACCGCGTGCGCACCCTCGCGCCGAACGCCTACACCGTCTACCTGCACAGCCAGGACTTCGAGCGCTTCTCCTCGTGGCAGGACACCCTCGTCGAGGAGCTCGTGCGCGTGCTCATGGAGCACGCCGAGAAGCAGCGCTACATGTTCGTCGGCCCCGTCCACGTCGACCTCGCGCAGGACGACGACGTGCGTCCCGGCCGCTTCGAGACCGAGTCCCGCACCGAACGCGGCAGCGTCGCGCCGGCCACGGCGGCCGGCCGCGCGGGCGCCGGCGGCCACCCGATCGTCGAGATCGACGGCCAGCAGTACCTGCTCACCGGTCCCGTGACGGTGATCGGCCGCGGCGGGGACGCCGACATTATCCTCGAGGACACGGGCGTGTCCCGGCACCACATCGAGCTGCGCACGGAGGCCGACGGCACGCTCGTCGTCACCGACCTCGGCTCGACCAACGGCACCCACGTGGACGGCGAGCGCATCCGCACACCCGTGGTCCTGCACGACCGCTCGCTGGTCAAGATCGGACGCACCCGGCTCACCGTCCTGCTCCCGGCCGGCGCGCCGGAGAGCTGGTGAGCGACGCATGAGCGAACTGACCATCGTCGCCCTGCGGCTCGGCTTCGTGCTGGCCCTGTGGCTCTTCGTCATCGCGGTCGTGATCGTGCTGCGCGGGGACCTCTTCGGCACCACCGTCGTGACCCGCTCGAGCAAGGACCCGCGCCGTGAGCAGCGGCCCTCCGCGGCGGGCGCACCGCCCACCGCGGGCGGCGGCGCCACGCGCACCGATCCCGCCGTGACCGCGACGACGCTCGTCGTGACCGCCGGCCCGCTGCGCGGCACGTCGCTGACCCTCGGCTCGACCCCGATCCTCATCGGCCGCGCGCCCGAGTGCACGCTCGTCCTCGACGACGACTACGCCTCCAACCGCCACGCGCGCGTGTTCCAGCGGGACGACGAATGGGTGGTCGAGGACCTCGGCTCGACCAACGGCACCCTCGTGTCCGGCCGCCGCATCGAGGGCTCGGTGCCGTTCCGGCCCGGCGCCCAGGTGCGCATCGGCCGCACCGAGATCGAACTGAGACGAGGCCCCCGATGACCATCGCCCTCCGCTACGCCGCACGCTCGGACGTGGGCCTGGTCCGCTCGAACAACCAGGACTCGGGATACGCCGGCAGCCACCTCCTCGTGGTCGCCGACGGCATGGGCGGCCACGCCGGCGGCGACGTCGCCTCCTCCGTCGCGATCGGCCACCTCGCCCGCCTCGACGCGGACACCCCCGCCTCGGACATCGTCGCGACCCTCGAGGAGTCCGTCCTCGAGGCGAACCAGGAGATCCTGCGCCGCGCCCGGGACGAGCCGCAGCTCGCCGGCCTCGGCACCACGATCACCGCCCTGCTGCGGCTCGAGGGCCGCTTCGCGCTCGCCCACATCGGCGACTCGCGCGCCTATCTGCTGCGCGAGGGCGAGACCACGCAGGTCACCAAGGACCACACCTTCGTCCAGCGTCTCCTCGACGAGGGCCGCCTCACCGAGGAGGAGGCCGAGCGCCACCCCCAGCGCTCCGTGCTCATGCGCGTGCTCGGCGACGTCGACGCCGACCCGGAGCTGGACCTCTCCCTGCGCCCCGCCCACGTGGGCGATCGCTGGATGCTGTGCTCCGACGGCCTCTCGGGGCTCGTCTCCCTCGACACGATCGACGCGACCCTGCAGGAGATCGAGGACCCGGGCGAGTGCGCGGACGCCCTGATCCAGCTCGCCCTCAAGGGCGGCGGCCCGGACAACATCACCTGCATCATCGCGGACGTCCTCGACCTCGACGACCTCCCCCGCGGCGAGGAGGCGCCCTCGACGACCCCGCAGATCGTGGGCTCCGCCGCGCGCACCCGCCACGCCCCCACGACCGCCTCCGGCCCGGCCGCGAAGGCCGCCGCGCTCACGCGGGACGAACCCGAGTTCCCCTACGCCGACGAGGACTTCGCGGAGGACGAGCCCCCGCGGCGCAGCCCATGGCCCGTGCTCGTCGCCGTCGCCCTGCTGGTCGCGCTGCTCGCCGGCGCCCTGTGGGCCGGGTACGCGTGGAGCCAGCGGCAGTACTACGTGGGCTCCGACGGCACGCACGTCGTCGTCTACCAGGGCCTCTCCCAGGACCTCGGCCCGATCTCGCTGTCCTCCGAGGTCGAGGTCACCGACGTCGCCATGGCGGACCTCCCCGAGGTGACCCGCCAGCAGGTCGAGGCGACGATCACCGCCGCGAACCGCGACGCCGCCGAGCAGATCGTGGGCCGACTCGAGCAGTCGGCGATCACGGACATCCCCGTGGACCCGCAGGGCACCGGCTCGCCCTCCGACGGCAGCGACTCCGGCGAGGCCGGCTGACATGGCCACGATCGTCTCCTACACCGCACGGCCGCGGCGCATCACCCAGGCGCTGCTGCTGCTGGCCGCCGTCGCGATCGGCGTGACCGCCTACGCGCTCGTCTGGCTGGGCCGCTTCGACGAGCTGCCCCCGGGCCTGGTCGAGCACGCCGTCGGCGCCCTCGTGGTCGCCGTCGTGCTGCAGGCCGTGGTCATGTGGCGGGCGCCGTACGCGGACCCGGTGATCCTGCCGCTCGTCGTGCTGCTGAACCTGCTGGGCATCGCGGTGATCGCGAGCGTGGACTCCGCGCGCATCCTCTACCAGGACCGCAGCAGCGCCGTCGCGGACCGTCAGATGCTCTGGGCGGGCCTCGGCGTGATCCTGTGCGCCGCGCTGCTCGTGGCCCTGCGGGACCATCGCTGGCTGCGCCGCTACACCTGGATCGCGGCCGTGACCGGTGCGGTGCTGCTGCTGACCCCGCTCGTCCCGGGCCTGGGGTCTTCGCGCTACGGCTCGAAGATCTGGATCTCGATCGCCGGCAACAGCTTCCAGCCCGCGGAGCTCGCGAAGATCTGCTTCGCCGTGTTCTTCGCCGGGTACCTCGTCTCGCGCCGCGACACGCTCGCGCTCGCGGGGCCCAAGGTGCTCGGCATCCGGCTCCCCCGCTGGGCGGACTTCGGCCCGATCCTCGTGGCCTGGGCCTTCGCCATGGCGGTCCTCGTGTTCGAGACGGACCTCGGCACCTCGATCATGTTCTTCGGCCTGTTCGTGGCGATGCTCTACGTCGCGACGGACCGCCTCTCCTGGCTCGTCATCGGCGCGGTCCTGTTCCTGCCGCCGGCGGTCATCGCCGCGACCCAGATGAGCCATGTGCGCACGCGCCTGACCTGCTGGCTGGACCCGCTCTCGAGCGAGAACTTCGACCGCTGCGGCCAGATCAACGCGGGCCTGTTCGGCCTCGCCAACGGCGGCATCACGGGCGCCGGCCTCGGCGAGGGCCGTCCGAACGTGGTGCCCTTCGCGGAGTCGGACTTCATCTTCTCCGCGCTCGCGGAGGAGCTGGGCCTCGTGGGCGCCTTCGCCCTGCTGCTGCTCTACCTGCTGCTCGTCGAGCGCGCCTTCCGCGCCGCCGTCGGCATCTCCGACGGCTTCGGCACGCTGCTCGCCGCGGGCCTCGGCTTCGTCATCGCGCTGCAGGTGTTCGTCGTCATCGGCGGCGTCACCCGGGTCATCCCGCTCACGGGACTCACCCTCCCCTTCCTCGCCGCGGGCGGCAGCTCGCTCGTGTGCAACTGGATCATCGCCGGGATCCTCGTGCGGCTCTCCGACGCCGCGCGCCGCCCGGCCGCGCGACAGGTGCCGGGCGCCCCCTCCCCGGCCCCGGCCGGCGGCTCCCCCGCGGAGGCGATCGCATGAACCGTCCCCTGCGCCATCTCTGGCTCGTGGTCAGCGTGCTCTTCGTGCTGCTGTTCACCTCCACCACCTACTTCCAGGTGGTCGCCCAGGGCCGCCTGAACGCCGACGGCCGCAACGTCCGCACGATCTACAACGAGTTCGGCCGCCACCGCGGGCCGATCGTCGTGGACGGCACGGCGATCGCCTCCTCCGCGCGCTCGGACGACTCCTACGGCTACCTGCGCAGCTACGACCCGGGGGCGATGTACGCCCCGGTCACGGGCTACTACTCGGTGGTCTACGGCTTCTCGGGCCTCGAGCGGGCCCTGAACGACACCCTCTCCGGGGACGCGGACGCCCTGTTCTACCAGCGCATCTCCGACATCCTCTCCGGCAAGCAGGGGCAGGGCGCGACGGTCGAGCTCACGATCGACGCGAAGGCCCAGGAGGCCGCCTACGACGCCCTCGACGGCAAGAAGGGCGCGGCGGTCGCGCTGGACCCGGAGACGGGCGCCGTGCTCGCCATGGTCTCCGCCCCCAGCTACGACCCCAACGACCTCGCCTCGCACAGCACGAAGGACGTGCAGGCGGCCTGGTCGGAGCTCAACGACGACCCCGATCGCCCGCTCACCAACCGGGCGATCGCGGGCGACCTCTACCCGCCGGGCTCCTCCTTCAAGCTCGTCACGGCCGCGGCGGCGCTCGAGTCCGGCGGCTACACGCCGGAGACGCAGATCCCCGGCCCGGGCACCTACACGCTCCCCCAGTCCAGCTCCGTGATGAACAACCACGCGGGCGGCGGCACCGAGGCCTGCGGGCCGGACGACTCCTCGACGCTGCAGGCGGCGCTCGAGCAGTCGTGCAACACCTCCTTCGCCCTGCTGGGCCAGGAGGTCGGCGAGGACCAGCTGCGCACCACGGCCGAGGAGTTCGGCTTCGGGCAGAAGCTCTCGATCCCGCTCTCGGTGACCCCCTCGACGATCGGGGAGGACCTCGACGCCTCGCAGCTCGCGACGACGTCGATCGGCCAGTACGAGGACCGCGTGACGCCGCTGCAGATGGCCATGGTGGCCTCCGCGATGGCGAACGACGGCGCGGTCATGCAGCCGCAGCTCGTGCAGAAGGTCAGCACCTCGGACCTCTCCACGATCTCCGAGCTCACGCCCAAGGAGCTGGGCCGGCCGCTGAGCGCCTCGAACGCCGCGCTCATGCGGCAGATGATGGAGGGTGTGGTGAGCGAGGGCACGGGCACCGCCGCCCAGATCGACGGCGCCGAGGTGGGCGGCAAGACCGGCACCGCCGAGTGGGGCGACGGCCGCACCGCCCATTCGTGGTTCGTGGGATACGCGCAGCAGGACGACAGGAAGGTCGCGGTGGCCGTGGTGGTCGAGGAGGGCGGCTACGGCTCGCGGACCGCCGCGCCGATCGCCCGTGACGTGATGGAGGCGGTGATCCAGCCATGAGGACCGAAGCGGGACTGGTGCTCGAGGGACGGTACGAGCTGAGGAGCCTGATCGCCACCGGCGGCATGGGCCAGGTGTGGCGGGGTGTGGACACCGAGCTCGACCGCGAGGTCGCGATCAAGGTGCTGCGCGAGGAGTACGCCTTCGACGAGGGCTTCCTCAAGCGCTTCCGCGCGGAGGCGCGGCACACCGCCGCGCTCTCGCACGACGCGATCGCCGCGCTGTACGACTACGGCGAGCTCGAGGGCCGCGCGTACATCGTCATGGAGCTCTGCCCCGGCCGGCCGCTCTCCGACATCATCGAGGAGAACCCCGGCGGGCTCCCCGAGCGGCGGATCATCCCGGTGCTCATCGATCTCGCCCGGGCGCTCGACGCCGCCCACTCCAAGGGCGTGGTGCACCGTGACGTGAAGCCCGAGAACGTGCTCGTGGACGAGAAGAACGACTGGTCCATGAAGATCACGGACTTCGGCATCGCCCGCAGCTCGGACCAGGCGCGGCTGACGAAGACGGGCCTGGTCATGGGGACCGCCCAGTACCTCTCCCCGGAGCAGGCGATGGGCAAGCAGGCCACCTCGCTCTCCGACATCTACGCGCTCGGCATCGTCGCCTACGAGATGCTCGTGGGCCATCGCCCCTTCACCGGCTCGAGCCAGGTGGAGATCGCGATGGCCCAGGTGAAGAAGCAGCCGCCGGAGCTCCCCTCGGGGATCCACCCGGACCTGCGCCGCCTGGTGATGATGTGCCTCGCGAAGGCCCCCGCGAACCGGCCCCGCTCGGCGGCGGCCGTCGCCCGGATCCTCGAGGCGATCCAGCGCGGCGAGGAGCCCCGCTTCACGACCGGCGCGATCCCGGTGACCCATGTCGAGGACCACGACTGGACGGGCGAGAACCCGACCGGCGCCGCGGCGCGCGGTCGCAGCGGCTCGGCCGCCTCGCCCGCGGGCTCCCCGGGGACGGGACCTCAGGCGACAGGGCCCACCCGCACCGCCGCGATGCCGCTGCCGCTCTCGGGCCGCGGCCGCGGGATCCGCCACCGCTCGGGCGCCTCGGGGCCGTCGGCGCTGTCCGCCTCCTCGGCGAGCTCGGCGCCGGCCCTGCGCTCCGCGGGCTCCCCGTCCCCGGCCGCTCCGGCGGCAGGGGCCGGCCGGCCGGGCGCCGGCACCGGTCCGGACCAGGCGGGTCGGCGCGAGCGCACCGACCGCACGGAGCGCACGAGCCGCGGCTCGGTCACGGGCCGCAAGGTCATGGGCATGTCCCTGCCGGGCTTCGTGCTGCTGCTCATCCTGCTCGTCGTGGTGCTGGCCGCTGTCGCGGGCGGCATGGGCTGGCTGCCGGTCTCCGCCGCGGGGGCGGCGCAGGGCGCCGCAGTGGGCCTGCTCGCACCGGGCCTGAACAGGCCGGGGGCGGAGCGCTCACGCACTACGATGGAACGATCGGCCCGCAGCGGCCACGGCACGAGGACGGGTGTGGAGTGAGCGGAGAGAGTCTGGTTCTGGGGGGCCGTTACTCCCTCGGGCGGATCCTCGGCCAGGGGGGCATGGCGGAGGTCTTCCTGGCGGAGGATCAGCGCCTGCACCGCACCGTCGCGGTGAAGGTGCTGCGCTCGGACCTCGCGCGCGACGACTCCTTCCAGGAGCGCTTCCGCCGTGAGGCGCAGAGCGCCGCCGCGCTGAACCATCCCTCGATCGTCGCCGTGTACGACACCGGCGAGGAGCACCACACCACGGTCACGGGCGCCGAGGTGACGATCCCGTACATCGTCATGGAGTACGTGCGGGGCACCACGCTGCGCGAGCACATCGATCCCGAGCACCCCATGGACCCGCACCGCGCGGGCGAGATCATGGCGGCGCTGCTGAGCGCGCTGGAGTACTCGCACCGCTCGGGGATCGTGCACCGCGACATCAAGCCCGGCAACGTCATGATCACCGACGCGGGCACCGTGAAGGTCATGGACTTCGGCATCGCGCGCGCCGTCGCGGACGCCACGAGCGCGATGACCGCGACCCAGGCCGTCATGGGCACCGCCCAGTACCTCTCCCCCGAGCAGGCGCGCGGCCAGCTGGTCGACGCCCGCTCGGACATCTACTCCGCCTCGTGCGTCTTCTACGAGATGCTCACGGGCCGCCCGCCCTTCACGGGGGACACCCCCGTCTCGATCGCCTACCAGCACGTGCGCGAGCACCCGGTGGCGCCGTCGGCGATCAACCCGAGCATCACCCCGGCGCTGGACGCCGTGATCCTCACGGGCCTCACGAAGGACCGCGAGCAGCGCTACCCGAGCGCGGTCGCGCTCTCGCGGGACATCGCCGCGGCCGTCGCCGGCCGTGAGCCGAAGCTCGTGGACGGCGCCGTCCCGGTGGGCGCGGCGACCGGCCCCGGGGACGACACCCCGGCGACCACGGTCCTCGGGCCCGTCGGCGACGAGACCGAGGCGCTGCCCGCGGTGACCGCCGCCCATGCCGCGGTCCCCGCCGGGGCCGCCCTCGCCGGTGCGGGCGCGGCGGGTGCCGCGGCCGGTCCGGCCACGGGGCAGGTGACGCCCCGCTCGGCGGACGAGGTCCAGGAGGACGAGCGCCGCAAGCCGTGGTGGCTGATCGCGCTCGTGGTCCTCGCCGTGCTCGCGGTGCTCGGCGTGCTGCTGTGGTTCTGGCAGCCGTGGGCGCAGCAGGCCTCCGCCACCGTCGCCGTGCCGACCCTCCAGGGACAGTCCCAGGACGAGGCGGCGCAGAGCCTGGAGGACGCGGGCCTGAAGGGGAAGTACACCCAGGAGGCCTCCGCCGACGTCGACGAGGACACCGTCATCTCCTCGGACCCGGGCGCCGGCCAGGAGGTCACGAAGGGCTCCACGGTGAACGTCGTGGTCTCCTCCGGCCCCGCCCCCGTGGACGTCCCGGACCTCACGGGGAAGTCGAGCGACGACGCGCGCGCGGCCCTCGAGGAGGTCGGGCTGACGATGACCGTCGCGGGCGAGGAGGACGCCGTGAAGGCGGAGGCCGGCACGGTCACCCGCTCGAGCCCGCAGGCGGGCTCCTCCGCGACGCCCGGCGACGAGATCCAGGTGTGGGTCGCGACCGGCAGCTACACGGTGCCGAGCGTCGAGGGCCTCACCGAGGAGGAGGCGACCAAGCGCCTCGAGGACATCGGCTTCCAGGTCGAGACGACCGAGGCGGAGTCCTCGGACGCGACGGCCGGCACGGTCACGGACCAGACCCCGCCGAAGGACTCCTCGGCGAAGATCGGCGCGACGATCCAGCTGACGATCGCCACGGCCCCCGGGCCGGTCGCGGTCCCGAACGTCACGGGCCGCTCCTACGAGGACGCCAAGACGATCCTCGAGGACGCGGGCTTCGGCGTGGAGC
The DNA here is from genome assembly GCF_024860185.1 of Brachybacterium sp. NBEC-018. Lineage (NCBI taxonomy): Bacteria > Bacillati > Actinomycetota > Actinomycetes > Micrococcales > Dermabacteraceae > Brachybacterium > Brachybacterium sp. NBEC-018. The sequence continues at coordinate 1,361,957 of NZ_CP100650.1, read as the reverse complement.
GGGGGGACACGGAGTCCTCCGACTCGATCGACGAGGGCAGCGTGATCCGCACGGATCCGCAGGCCGACGAGAAGGTCGACGCGGGCTCGACGATCACGGTGATCGTCTCGACGGGCCCGGAGGCGACCCCGACGCCGACCCCCACCACGGAGGAGCCGACGACCGAGGCCCCCACGACGGAGGCCCCGACCACGGAGGAGCCGACGACGGAGGACCCGACGACCACCGAGGCGCCCACCACCACCTCGAACGGCAACGGGAACGGCAATGGGAACGGGAACAACGGCAATGGCAACGGCTGAGCCCGGTCGCGGCGCACGCGTGCTGGTGATCGACAACTACGACAGCTTCGTCTTCACGATCGTCGGCTACCTCGAGCAGATGGGCGCGGTGTGCACCGTGGTGCGCAACGACGCCGTCCCGGAGACGGCCGACGGCGCCGTGGACCTCACCGGCTTCGACGGCGTCCTCGTCTCCCCCGGTCCCGGGAACCCCGGCACCGCGGGCCGCTCCCTCGACGTGATCGGCCGCTGCGCCGAGCAGGAGGTCCCGATGCTCGGGGTGTGCCTGGGCCATCAGGCGCTCGGCGAGCACTTCGGCGGGACGGTCGCGCACGCGGAGCAGCTCATGCACGGGCGCACGAGCGTCATCGAGCACGAGGGCCGCGGCGTGTTCGCCGGGGAGCCGAGCCCGCTGACGGTGACCCGCTACCACTCGCTGACGGTGCTGCCGGAGTCGGTGCCGGAGGTCCTCGAGGTCACCGCCCGCACCGCGGACGGCGTCGTCATGGGCCTCTCGCACCGGGAGCTGCCGCTGCACGGTGTGCAGTTCCACCCGGAGTCCGTGCTCACCGAGGGCGGGCACCTCATGCTCGCGCGCTTCCTGGAGATGTGCGACGGGATCGACGCCGAGGAGCGCTCGCGGGGTCTCGCCCCGCTGCTCGCCTCCTCCTGAGCCCTCTGCCCGGCGGGATCGCTCAGCACGGCGTCTCGGCGCCGAGCGCTCAGGGCGACTCAGCGCTCAGGGCGTCGTGGTCGCGGCCTCGAGGGAGAGCGAGCCGTCGTAGGCCGGCAGCGTCGTCGTGTCCAGCGTCTCGATCTTCTCGCCGAGGCCCACGTAGTCCACCCATTCCCGGTAGACGCTCACGCCGGGATCGGCGTCGAGCGCGGCGAGCATGCGGTCCGTCGGCCCGATCACGGTGATGACGAAGGGCGGGGAGTAGACCCGGCCCTCGAGCAGGAGCGTGTTGCCCGCGCAGCGGAAGGCGCTGCCGCCCACCACGCGCTGGTCCATGAGCATCATCGACTCGGCGCCGCCGGACCAGAGCGCGTTGATGAAGGACTCCATGTCCTGCTGGTGGACGACGAGGTCGTCGGGCTCGACGCCGTCCATCGAGCCGAGCACGCCCGTCGGCGCGTCGGTGAGGGTGATCCGCAGAGCGGGACCGGAGACCTCGCTGAGGCCCACCTCGTCGGTGAGCACCTGCGTGCGGGCCTCGGTCTCGGCGTCGGCGCCCTGTGCGGTGAGGCCGTCGATCGCCTCGCGCTTGGTGCGCGCCTCGTCGCCCAGGCGGGAAATCTCCAGGTCCCGCTCGCGGAGCACGGAGGCGACGTCCCCGGAGTCGTCGCGCAGGGAGTCGCCGCCGGCGAGGCGCGCGGTGGTCACGAACAGCACGCCGCACAGCGCCATGACGACGGCCACGCCGATCCGACCGCCGAAGGGGCGCCGCGGGGCGTCCGGGTCCGGTGCGGGGGTGCTCTCCTCGCTCGCCATGCCGCCTCCTCTCGTCGCGCCCTCCAGGCACGCCCATTACCCTAGGTCACGGCTCGCACCCGTCGAGCCCGCGCGGCACGCCCGCACGACCCCGATCCGAGGAGCAGCGCCCGATGGCGAGGAGCACGAGGAAGCAGTCCGCCCGCGCGAAGGCGAAGGCGAGGACCGCCGCCCCGGCGCCGGAGGAGCAGGACGCCCTCACGGCCGACGCCGAGGACGCTGCCGCGGGCGCTGCCGACGGCGGCGCCGAGGGCGCGGGCGCGGGCGGCGAGGCGAGCACGACCTCCCCTGCCTCCACCGCCGCCTCCGCCAAGGATCCCGTGCGCCGCGGCCGCCGTCGTGCGACGGTCGCCGAGGACGCCGCCGGCTCCGACGACACCGTCGACACTGCTGCCCCGGCCGCCGATGACGTGGACACCGACGAGGTGGACGACCTCGCCGAGACGGACGAGGACGCGGAGAAGGACGCCGCGACGGGGACGGGCGCGAAGGCCGCGAAGTCCACGGGGGCGAAGAAGGGCAAGGGCGCGAAGAAGGCCAAGGACCGCGCCCCCGTCCCCGAGGTGCCCGAGGAGGCGAAGGACGCCACGCGCTCCTCCTCGCCCCGCCGCAGCGCCGCCGCGGAGACCGCCCGCACGAACCGACGCCGCGTCGCCGCCGTGGCCCCGAACCCGGTGTGGCTCGCGCCGACGGCGGTCGTCCTGCTGATCCTGGGCCTGCTCTACCTGGTGGTCTACTACCTGTCCTCGGCGACACTGCCCCTGCCGATCGGCGACTGGAACCTCGCCGTGGGCTTCGGCGTGATGCTCACCGGCGGCGGCATGCTCATGTTCTGGAAGTGATCCCGGGCGCTCAGGGTCCGGCCCTCCGCGGCCGGCCCGGGGCCCTCTCCGTGGACACCTGTCCATGATGGGGAGTTCTCCCCAGGGCGAAGTGGCGCGTCTCTCGCTAGGCTGAGGCTGCGGCCGCCGCTCGGCGCGTCCGTGCCGACACCTTTCCCCAGGGGCTCCTCATGCACACCCTCACCTCACGCAGGCGGTGGCTGGCCGCACTGCTGATGCTGCCGTTCCTCCTGCTTCTCGCCGGCTGCGGCAAGATCGACGCGACCTTCGACGTCAAGGACGTCGACACGATCGACGTCTCGATGGACCTCGCGATCAACACCGACGTCATCCAGGAGTACTACTCCTCGGCGGAGGAGTTCTGCGCGAGCTCGGAGTCCGAGGAGTCCGGCGGCTTCGGCACCGCGACCTGGGAGCCGTACGAGAAGGACGGCATGTGGGGCTGCACGATCGAGGGCACGCTCACCCGTGACGACTTCGGCTCCGACTTCGAGCTCACCGAGGAGAGCGGCGAGCTGCACTTCGTCATGAGCCAGGCCAGCGGCGGCATCACCGAGGAGGACCTCGCGGTCTTCCCCGAGGCGGACCAGCTCCAGGTGAACGTCGTCTTCTCCTTCCCCGGCGAGGTCACCAGCTCCCAGGGCGGCACGATCGACGGCAACACCGTCGTCTACACCGACATCGTCGACCTCTCGCAGGGCGTGGACATCACCGCGAAGTCCGGCGGCTTCCCGTGGTTGGTCGTCATCATCATCCTGGTCGTGCTCGGCTTCCTCGCCCTGCTCGTGATCGCGGCGATCGTGTTCTTCGTGGTCCGCTCGCGCCGCAAGAAGAACGGCGGCGGCAACGGCTCCTCGCAGGCCCCCGTGGCCCCCGCGGCCTTCGGCGCCGCCGCCTACCCGGGCGCCCCCGCCGCCCCGGGCTCCCCGGCCGTGGGCCAGGGCTCGGGCCAGGGCTCCGCACCGCAGGCACCGCAGGGTCAGCAGCCGTGGGGGCAGCCGCCGCAGCAGGGCGGTCAGGACCAGTTCGGCCAGCAGGGCGGGCAGCAGCCCGGCCAGCAGGGTGGCCAGCAGCCGTTCGGCCAGCAGCCCGGCCAGCAGGGTGGCCAGCCCTGGCAGCAGCAGGGCGGCCAGCAGTCCCCGCCGCCGGCCCCGCAGCAGCCGTGGCAGAACCCGCCCCAGCCGGGCCAGGGCGGCGACGCCCCGGGCGGGAGCGGTCAGCAGGGCGGGAACGGCCGGGGCACCTGGGGCTCCTGAGCCCCTCGGCCGCCTCCTGAGCGGTCCCGACGACGCGTCGGGACCCGGGCGGCGCCGCGGATGTGAGCCGACTCATGGCCGCTCAAGTGGCGCCGCCCCGGGCGGGCCGGTAAAGTGTTCCAGGTCAGCGCAGCTGGCAGGCGCCCGTAGCTTAACGGATAGAGCATCTGACTACGGATCAGAAGGTTGGGGGTTCGAATCCCTCCGGGCGCACCGAAGGAGAGCCCGGGACATCGGCGACGATGTCCCGGGTTCTCTGCATTCCAGGTTCTCTGCATTCCAGGCTCTCTGTATTCCGGGTCCTCTGCTCTTCGGGCCCGCTCCGCACGCGAGGCGCCGCGCCGCACGCCCCCATCAGCGTTCTTTATGACGCGCCATGTCTGCACTATTGTCCTATCGGGCCGCATCGAGGAGACTCCCTCGAGTGGACAGCTCTCGCCCCGGAAGGACCTGATCGATGAGACGACTCATCCTGCTCGCCCTGGTAGGGCTCGGCGCCCAGCTCGTGGACGGCAGCCTCGGCATGGCCTACGGCGTCACCTCGACCACGCTGCTCCTCGCGATCGGCACCAATCCGGCCTCCGCCTCCGCGACGGTGCACCTCGCGGAGATCGGCACCACCCTCGCCTCCGGCCTCTCGCACTGGAAGTTCGGGAACGTGGACTGGAAGGTCGTGCGCCGCATCGCGCTGCCCGGCGCGATCGGCGCCTTCGCGGGCGCCACGTTCCTCACCTGGCTGTCCACCGAGGTCGCCGCCCCGGTCATGTCCGGGATCCTGCTCGCGCTCGGCGTCTACGTGCTCGTGCGCTTCACGTTCAAGGGGCTCGACCGCAGCAACCTCGGCAAGCCGCTGCGCCGGCGCTTCCTCGCCCCCGTCGGCCTCGTCGCCGGCTTCATGGACGCCACCGGCGGCGGCGGCTGGGGCCCCGTCGGCACCCCGGCGCTGCTCGCGAGCGGCCGCATCGAGCCCCGCAAGGTGATCGGCTCGATCGACACGAGCGAGTTCGTCATCTCGGTCGCCGCCTCGCTCGGCTTCCTCGTGGGCCTCGGCACCGCGGGCATCGACCTCACCTGGGTGCTCGCGCTGCTCGCGGGCGGCCTCGTCGCGGCCCCGATCGCCGCCTGGCTCGTGCGGCTCGTCCCGCCGCGCGTGCTCGGCTCCCTCGTCGGCGGCATCATCGTGCTGACCAACGTCCGCACGATCCTCCGCAGCGACCTCGTCGACGCGCCGGACGACGTGCGCCTGCTGTCCCTCGGCCTGATCGTCGTGCTCTGGGCCGCGGCCGTCGTGCACTCGGTGCGCGCCTACCGCCGTGAGCTCGCCGCCGCCCCGCCGGCCGACGCCCCCGGGGCCCCGGCAGACGAGGACCGCGAGAAGGCCCTCGCGACCGAGGGATGAGCACCGCGCGTCCCCGACGCGCTCTCCGTACCGCACGCGGGCCGGGACCCCGAGAGGTCCCGGCCCGCGGCCGTCGGGAGGCGAGACGCAGCCCGCGCCCAGCAGTTCCGTCAGCGGGCCGTGAGCGCCTCGCGCACCGATCCCCAGCCCTGCATGATCGCCCGGGCGTCCGGATCGACCTCCGCGGCGATCGCCTCCGCGCGGGCCTCCTCGAGCAGCTCGTCGATGACCACGCGGGTGCCGCGCTCCACGGAGGCCACCGCCGCCTCGACCATCGCGAAGCTGAGGATGTTCTCGTGCACCTCGCACAGGGGCGTGCGGCCCTCCCGCAGGGCGGTCGCGAACTCGATGATCGAGGCGTCGATCTGGTCCGGCTCCGGGGTCGCGAGCGCCTGTTCGAGGGCGGCCTGCAGCTCGCGCGTGCGCTCCTCGTCCTCCGTGCCGAGCACGGGCGCACCGGTGCCGTCCCAGGTCGCGGATCCGTGCTTCGCACCGATCCGCCACTCGCTGTTCCAGTAGGTGGGCAGGCCCCGCGCGTTCCACGACCCGTTGTAGACGAACAGCGAGCCCGTGCCGTCCTCCCCCGCCATCTCGAAGGTGCAGGTGACGGTCGCGTCCCCGGCGTAGACGCTCCACGACGGGTTCGCCCCGTGCGCGGTCACCGCGACCGGGTCGGTGCCGGTGATGTAGCGCGCGGTGTCGAAGGCGTGGATGCCCATGTCCCGCAGCAGCGGGTGCTGCTGCTGGGCGCGGAAGCCCTCGTGCTCGGTGAACAGCGAGAAGAACGCGCTCGTGAGGACCGTCGGCCCGTGAGCGGCGACGAAGCGGCGCAGCTCGCGCACCTGCGGGAAGAAGCGTCGGGACTGGGAGACCATGAACGGCACGCCCGTGAGCTCGCTGTGCGCCATGAGGCTCAGCGCCTCCGGGAGCGTCTCGGTGACGGGCTTCTCCCCCAGCACCGGGATGCCCGCGTGGAGGGCCTTCACGGTGACCGGGTGATGGGCGACGGGGACCGTGGGGTTGATGAGGACGTCCGCTCCGACCTCGAGCGCGAGGTCCACGCCGTCGGTGCCGACGGCGACCGCGGAGGTGTCCGGGACGCCGGACTGCGCGATCGACTCCTCGGGCATGCCGGGGACGAGGTCCGCGACGCCCACGAGCTCGGTCATGGGGCTGTCGTGGATGACGCGCGCCCACCATCGGCCCATGCCGCCGGCGCCGACGACGACCGCGCGCAGCGGCTCCTGCCCCGCGGCGGCGGCGAGCGCGGCGTTCGGATCCGCCTCGGCGGAGCGGGTCGACGTGGGGGCGGCCGCCCCGACGCGGGCCGCGTGCGCGGTGCTCTCAGATGACACGGGTGGTCTCCTCGTCGCGGTACCAGTCGCGCGGCGCATTGGCGATCTTCACGGGGGCGATCTCGCGGGGCTCGGGGCGGGCCCACTGCACGGCGTTGGCGAGCACGCGCTGGATCTCCGCCTGGTGGTAGACGGGGTACTCCTGGTCGCCGGGGCTGAAGTAGAAGACCTTGCCCTTGCCGCGGCGGAAGCAGCAGCCCGAGCGGAACACCTCGCCGCCGCTGAAGGAGGAGACGAAGACGAGCTCGTCCGGGGCGGGGATGTCGAACATCTCGCCGTACATCTCCTGCTCGGGGATGACGATCGGGTGCGGCACGCCGCGGGTGATCGGGTGGGAGCCGTTCACGGTCCAGACCCGCTCCTCGTCGCCGTCGTTGCGCCACAGCAGGTTGCACGAGGTGCCCATGAGGAGGCGGAACACCTTGGAGTAGTGGGCGGAGTGCAGCGGGACGAGCCCCATGCCCTCGCGCACGCGGCGGGCGACGCGCTCGGCGATCTCGTCGGGCACGTCGTCGTGGGCCATGTGGCCCCACCAGGTGAGGACGTCGGTCCGGGCGAGGGCCTCCTCGGAGAGGGACTCCTCGATGTCGTCGAGCAGGGCCACGCGCACCTCGGCGTCGACGCCGTCGGCCGCGAGGGTGCTGCGCAGCGCCTCGGCGATCGTCGTGTGCATGCCGTCGGGATAGAGCTCCTGGACGCGCGGGTCGACCTTCTCGTGCCGGTTCTCGCCGAAGACGGCGACGCGCAGGGTGGTGCTGCCCTGAGTCATGGGGGATGCCCTTCGTGATGGGGTCCGGGGCGCGGCATGCCCGCGCCGATGCGGTCCGATCCATCGTAGGGGCGGGCGGCGCCGCGGCGCGCGACACGCCGGGGCGGATTCCCACGTGCACCAGAAGTCGGGACCCGGGGCGCACGACGACCGGGGAGGATGGACGGGCCGCCCTTAAATGACCAGGTGGTAACGGAAAACGTGACCGTGGTGTGACCTGGTTCGCATCGATCCTGGTCTATGGTCATCCGGAGGTTCCCTCAATGGCGAGGGAACCTCTTCCTCTTCCCCGGGCGCTCGTCCCGGACACTCAGCCCTCGCGGCGCACCCGCACCAGCAGCCCCTGCTCGCGGAGCGCGGCCTCCAGCTCCTGCGAGAGCTCCGCGTGGGCGTGCGCCGCACGGGCCCGGCCCAGGGTGCCGCCCAGCACGAGACCGGCTCCGGCGCCCCAGCGGTGCTCCACGAGCGTGCCGCCCTCCCCCGCCCGGGTGCCGATCCTGGCGCTCAGGTAGAAGGCGCGGCCCGCGAGGGAGCCCAGGACGATCGTCCGGCCGCGGCTGCCGCGCTCGAGCAGCAGCTCCTCCCCCGGCGGGTCCGTGACCCGCCAGCCGCGCTCCGCGACGAAGGCGGCGATGCGAGCGCGCACCTCGTCCACGTCCCCGCGCACCACCAGCAGGGCCCGGCCCGCACCGCCCGCGCCGCTCCCACCGCCGCTCGCAGCTCGACCGGCCGGCGTCGGCACGCTCATCACCGCGGGCTCACGGTCGCGCCGGCGCGTCACCCGGGACCGGACGCGCCATGCCCAGCTCCCGCAGCTCGGCGTTGCCCAGGTGCGGCACCTCGCGATGCTCGTGCGGGTCCCGTCCCTCCCCGAGGGCGAGGGCGATCTGGAGCACGTCCCCGTGGGCCACGAGCACCACGGAGCGGCCGTCGGCGGCGAGCGCATCGGCCTCCGCGAGCACCGCGCCCACCCGGCGGGCCACCGACGCCACGGGCTCGACCCCGTGCTCGCCGCTGCGGCCGGCGGCGTCCGCCGCCCAGATGTCGTCGTAGGCGGAGGCGGGCCCCTCGTCGAAGGGCCCGAAGTCCCGCTCCCGCAGCCGCGCATCGATCCGCGCCCCGCGGGCGCCGAGCTCCGCGGCGAACACCGCGGCGGTCTCCGCCGCACGGGCGAAGTCGCTGCTCAGCACGATGGTGCCGGCGTCGAGGCCCGCATCGCGGGCACGTCGGCCGGCCTCCGCGGCCTGCTCACGGCCGCGGCGAGAGAGCCCCACCTCGGTGAGCGCGCGCGCCCCCGGGGAGGAGACGATGACGCCCTCCACGTTCGCCGTGGACTCGCCGTGCCGCAGCACGAGCACGCTCATCGCCGGGCCCCCGCGCTCAGGACGCGACGATCTTGCCGGGGTTGAGGTTCCGCCCCGGGTCGTTGTCCGCGAACAGGCCCTCGACCATCCGCACGCCCACCTCGCCGATGTCCTCGGTGATCCAGGGCCGGTGCTCGACGCCCACCGCGTGGTGGTGGGAGACCGTCGAGCCGAGGTCCACGAAGGTCTGCTGCACGGCCTCCTTCGCGCGGTAGTACTGCTCGAGCGCCTGCTCCTCGCTCGAGTAGGGGAACGCGAAGGTGAAGTAGAGGCACGCGCCGGCGTGGTAGCTGTGGGACATGTGGCAGAACATGAAGCCCGGCAGGTCCTGGGCGCGCTGCACCTCCTCGAAGGCCTCGTAGACCTTCGTGTGGACCTCATTGATGCTCGACCAGGTCGCCCCGGTGTCGCACACGTCGCCGAAGACCTGGTGGCCCAGCAGGAAGTCGCGCAGGTAGGGGGTGTCGAACTTCTTCTGGTCGTAGACCTTGCCGACGCTCGCGCCGAGGGTCACGCCGCCGTTCGCCTTGACGATCCTCTTGACGATCGACTTCTGCTGCTCGACGGAGGCCTTCGATCCCTCGAAGCAGACGTAGCTCAGGCACATCTCCTCGGACGTGTCCCAGCCCTGCGAGCGCAGGTAGGCGAACAGGCCGTCCTGCACCTTCGCGGAGACCTTCGCCTTCGTCGTCGTCGGCGTCTTCGAGGAGAGGGCGAGGGAGAACTTCGTCTCGGGCCCGTCGGAGAGCCGGGTGAAGGTCGGGGTGACGTCGGTCGAGCGGGCGATCGCGTGCATGCCGCGGATCCCGTGCTCCCAGTCCGGGTACATGTAGCCGATCACCTGGCGCACCGGCGCGGAGCGGTGCACCTGCACGGTGACCTCGGTGATCACGCCGAGGCGACCCTCCGAGCCGAGGATCATCTCGTGGACGCTGGGGCCCGAGTCGCGGCCCGGGATCGCCTTCGTGACGGCGACGCCGTCGGGGTGCACGAGCCGCAGCCCGCGCGCGATGTCCTCGATGTCGCCGTACTTGTCCGACTGCATGCCGGAGGAGCGGGTCGCCGCCCAGCCGCCCACGGTGGAGAAGGTGAAGGAATCCGGGAAGTGGCCGACGGTCCAGCCCTTCTCGTTGAGCTCCGCCTCCATGTCCGGCCCGTACATGCCGGCCTGCACCCGCGCGAGGCCCGAGGTGTCGTCGATCTCGAGGATCCGGGAGAGCCGGCCCAGGTTCATCGTGAGGATCGGGCGGTGCTCCTCGGCGTCGGGGGTGACCGAACCGGAGATGCAGGTGCCGCCGCCGTAGGGGATGAGGACGAGGTCGTGCTCGAGGACGATCCGCAGCACCGCGGCGACGTCCTCCTCGCTCCCCGGGTAGACCACGGCGTCGACGAGGCGCTCGAAGGCGCCCGTGCGCACGCGGAACAGGTCCGGCAGCGAACGGCCGAAGGAGTGCAGCACCCGGTGCTCGTCGTCGTCCCGGATCGCGTCCTCGCCGAGGGCCTGCGCGAGCTGCTCGCGCACCGCGCCGGGGAGCCGCGTCGCGGGCACCTCGTGGTCCGTGAGCACCGGCGCCACCGGGTCCGGCGCGTTCGCGAGATCGATGCCGATCTCGTTGCGCGCGAGGTCGATGAAGGCCGGGCGGTTCGTCACGGAGAAGGCGACGTCGTCCTGCCCCCATCCCCACCACTTGTGTCGGGTGACGTCGGCGGCGGCGATCGGTGCGGTCATGCGGACTCCTCTGTCCCCGGGTGCGGATGCCCCAGGATCTCCTCGTAGTTGTCGTCGTACAGCGACTGCACCCGGTCCCGGATGCGCGCGGTGAACGCGACGGCCGACTCGCCCTCCTCGGCGAGCATCGGCTCCCCGTAGACCACGCCGACGGGCGGGCGGCCGGGGACGGGCCAGCTGCGCCCCTTGGGCATGGCCTCGTAGGCGCCCACCATCGCGGCGGGGATCACGGGGACCCCCACGCCGATCGCGAGCGCGGCGCCGCCCGGCTTGAAGGAGCCGATGCGGCCTGTCTGCTGGCGCGTCCCCTCGGGGAACACCAGGATCGGCACCCCGGAGCGCAGCAGGCGCCGGGAGAAGCCGGAGTTCTTGCGCGAGCCGTCGCGGTCGATCGGGAACGCGTTGAACAGCGCGCGCACGAAGATCCGCCGGTACCAGACCCGGAAGAAGTAGTCCGCGGCGACGCCGGTGGAGAGGTAGCGCGCCTGCGCCCAGGGCAGCCCCTGGGCGAGCATCGGCGCGTCGGTGTGGCTCGAATGGTTCGCGACCAGCACGAACGGGCCGCGCACGGTGCGCACGCGGCGGTGGACGATCGTGCGCGGCGTGATCGCGGCGCCCACGACGAGGCGGAACACGCCGCGCTGCAGCACGAAGCGCAGGGCCGAGCGCGTGCGCGAGCGGTACTTGGCGATGTCCCCCTCGGGGGCCTCCCAGCCCTCGCCGCGGGAGCGGGCGGAGAGCGAGGCCAGCAGGCCCGGCTTCCGCTCGCCGCGGGGGTCCTGGCGCGGGCCCTGCTCCGCCATGCTCAGCGCTCCTTGTTGCGGCGGTGGGTGAGCAGCGAGCTGAGGTTCGCCACGAGGCCGCGCGGGGTGGTGCGCAGCACGGCGACGATCGCCTTCCACCGGCGGCTCGGGATCGAGACGGGGCGCCCCCGCGCCACGTCACGCAGGCACTGCTCGACGAGGTAGTCCGCGTCCAGCCACAGCGGCCCGGGGATCGAGGAGCCCTTGATGCCGGCGCGCGAGTGGAACTCCGTGCGCACCCAGCCGGGCATGAGGCAGGTGACCTTCACGCCGGTGCCGGCCAGCTGCACGCCGAGGGACTCGGAGTAGTTGCCCACCCAGGCCTTGATGGCCGAGTAGTTGTTCTGCGTGACGAGCGAGCTCACGGAGCCGACGTTGATGATCCAGCCGTGGCCGCGAGCGCTCATGCCGCGGCCCGCGGCGCCGCCCAGCTTGAGGACCGCGCGGATCATGACCTCGAAGCCGAGGTCGTGCTGCGAGAGGTCCTCGTCGAGCAGGGAGGAGCGCACGGAGAAGCCGGCGTTGTTGACGAAGACGTCCACCGGATCGGCCGCGGTCTCGAGGCGATCGGCGACGCGCTGCTGCGCGTCGCGATCGGAGAGATCCGCGGCGATGGTCTCGACGTGCACGCCGTAGGTCTCGGTGAGAGAGGCGGCGGCCTCCGCGAGCCGATCGGGGTGCCGGGCGACGAGGACAAGGTCCGTCCCGCGCGCCGCGAATGCTCGTGCGAACGCGGCCCCGATGCCTGCGGTGCCGCCGGTGATCAGGGCCCTGTGCATGGCGGCTACGATACACTAGACCCGCCCTGACCTGCGCAGGGATGACCTGCACCAACGCTTCTGACGGGCGTGTGAGGGCGCAGGACCGCCGCCCCCGGGAACGCCGGGTGGCCGCCGCGCCGCACACGTCCCACCGTCCACCGAGGGAACCCATGCCGAACACCACCCCCGCCCCCGCCGCGACCGCCACGGCCGGCGATCCGACCACCGGGAAGCGGAGGATCCTGCTCACGGGTGTCACCGGGTTCCTGGGCCAGGCCGTGCTGCGCAGCCTCCTCGAGTCCACCGAGGACACGCACGTCACCGCCGTGATCCGCCCTAAGGGCTCGGTCCCCGGCGCGAAGCGTCTCGAGGGCCTGCTGCGCAAGCCCGTCTTCGCCACGTGGGTGGAGAAGGTCGGCGGCGGTGACCGCGAGAAGGCCGCCGAGGTCTTCCGCTCGCGCGTGGACGTGCTCGAGGGCGACCTCACCGACATGCCCGCGATCGACCGACCGCTCGACGTCGTGATCCATTCCGCGTCCTCGGTCTCCTTCGACCCGCCGATCGACGAGGCGTTCCGCACGAACGTGGGCGGTGCCCGCAACCTCTACGAGGCGCTCCTCGCCTCCGGCCAGGACCCGCACGTCATCCACGTCTCCACCGCCTACGTGGGCGGCGCGGCCAAGGGCCTGCGCCAGGAGGGGAGCCTCGACCACACCGTCGACTGGCGCACCGAGTTCGACGCCGCCCTCGCGGCCCGCGAGCGCGTCGAGGCGGAGAGCCGCCGGCCCGAGACGCTGCGCAGCCAGATGCGCAGCGCCCGCCTGCGCGACGGCCGCATGGGCCCCAAGGCCGTCGCCTCCGCCGCGGAGGACGCCCGCAGCGCCTGGGTGGACGAGCGGCTCGTGGACTTCGGCCGCACCCGCGCCCAGTCCGTGGGCTGGACCGACATCTACACCTTCACGAAGGCCATGGCCGAGCGCGTGGCCGAGGAGCTCTGGGCCGGGAACGGCCACCGCCTCTCCGTGGTGCGCCCCTCGATCATCGAGTCCGCGCTGCGCAGCCCCCACCCGGGCTGGATCGACGGCTACAAGGTCGCCGACCCGCTGATCATGGCCTACGGCCGCGGCATGCTGCCCGAGTTCCCGGGCCTGGCCGACTCGATCCTCGACGTCATCCCGGTGGACTTCGTCGTCAACGTGATCGTCGCCCTCGCGACGCAGGACGTCTCCCGCCGCGGTGACGACGCCTATTACCAGGTGGTCTCCGGCGCCTCGAACCCGCTGCCGCTGCACGTGATGTTCTCCGCCGTGCGGAGCTACTTCCTGGAGCACCCCCTCGAGGACGAGAAGGGCGAGAAGATCGCCGTCCCCGAGTGGAGCTTCCCCGCGGTGGAGATGATCGAGCAGCGCTTCCGGATCAAGGAGCTCAGCGCCAAGGCGGGAGCGGCGGTCGTCGCCCAGCTCCCCGCCACGACGCGGACGCGCGCCTGGACGACCCAGCTGCACAAGGCCACCTCGGGCCTGACCACGCTGCGCAAGTACATCGAGCTGTACCGGCTGTACACGAAGACCGAGATGGTCTTCGACGACGCGAACACCCGCGCGCTGCGCGAGGAGCTGCCGGCCGACTTCCTCGCCGAGCACGACTTCGACGTGCACGACATCGACTGGTCGGACTTCTTCCGCAACCACCACCTCCCCGCCATCACGGAGCTCACGAAGGCGTACTCGCGCCGCAAGGCCGCCCTGCGCAGCCGTGCGGGCCGCCCCGTCGAGATCACGGTCAAGCCGGGCGCCCTCGCCGTCTTCGACCTCGACGGCACGGTCATCGCGTCCAACGTGGTGCGCCAGTACGTCGACGTGGTCCGGGCGACCCGCCCGCGCCGCGAGTGGCCCGGAGAGATCGCGGCCGTGCTCGCCTCGGTGCCGGGGTACCTGCGCGCGGACCAGCGTGACCGCTCCGAGCTGATCCGCATGGTCAACCGCCGTTACAAGGGGTACCGCGCCGAGGAGCTGCGCTCGCTCATGCAGGGCGAGCTGGGCACCCGCATCCGGGCCTCGATCCGGCCCGAGGCCCTCGAGCTCATCGAGCGTCACCGCGCCGCGGGCCACCGCACCGTGCTCGTCTCCGGCGCGCTCGACCTGCTCGTCGAGCCGCTGCGCGACCTCTTCGACGACGTCATCGCCACCCCGATGGACGCCGACGCCGACGGCGTGCTCACCGGCTACCTCGCCACTCCCCCGCTGGTCGACGAGGCCCGCGGGAACTGGCTGCTGAAGTACGCCGACGGGCAGGGCGCGGATCTCGCCGTCTCCTCCGGCTACGGCGACTCCCTCGCGGACGCCGCCTGGCTCGAGCTCGTGGGCACCCCCACCGCCATCAACCCGGACCTGGGCCTGTTCTCGCTCGCGAAGAAGAAGCGCTGGCAGATCCTCGAGTGGTGACCATCGGGGCCTGAGAGGCCGACGGGTCGAGCTTCGGCTCCCGGCCACCGGTCCCGACCGCCCCGGTCCCGATCTCCCCGACGCCCGCCGTCGGCCCTCCGCCTCGCAGCGGCGGGGCCCGCGGCGGGCGTCGTGCATCCGCCGCCGCCCACCCCAGGGCGGGGCGGTCGGAGAGGGCGGGAGAACAGGGACGGCTCGGGGCGGCGCGGTGCCGAGCGCGATGCCGTCGGCCGGACGGGGCCTCCCCCGAAAAAGCGGGTCATCATGTACATGATGACCCGCTTCTCGAAAACACGTGCCGGCCTCGGGCCGGGTCGTGACGCGGCTGCGTCCAGGGCGGAGACCGGTCGACACGCGGCGGGGGTCCAGGGCGGAACCCCGCGGCCGACGCGCGGCGCGGCCCCGTCGGAGGATCGTGTCAGAGGACGGAGGCGAGGAAGCCCTTCAGGCGCTCGGAACCGGGATGGTCGATGACCTGCTCCGGGGTGCCCTGCTCGACGATCAGGCCGTCGTCCATGAACACCACCTGGTCGGCGACCTCGCGGGCGAAGCCCATCTCGTGGCTCACGACGATCATCGTCATTCCACCCTCGGCGAGCTCCTTGAGCACGGAGAGCACCTCCGCCACGAGCTCGGGATCCAGCGCCGAGGTGGGCTCGTCGAAGAGCATCAGCTCGGGCTCCATCGCCAGGGCGCGGGCGATCGCGACGCGCTGCTGCTGACCGCCGGAGAGCTCCGAGGGGTAGTGGTCCGCGCGGTCGCCGAGGCCCACGCGGTCCAGGAGCGCGAGCGCCGCCTCCTTCGCCTCCGCCTTCCCCCGGCCCAGCACCTGGATCGGCGCCTCCATGACGTTCTCGAGCGCCGTCATGTGCGGGAAGAGGTGGAAGCGCTGGAAGACCATGCCGATCCGCGAGCGCTGCCGGGCGATCTGCGCGGAGGGGAGCTTCTGCCAGCGGCCGTCCGCGAGGGGCTCCTCGGCGTAGCCCTGGGTCACGCCGGCGATGCGGACACGGCCCGCGGTGGGCTCCTCGAGCTGGTTGATGCAGCGCAGCAGCGTCGACTTGCCGGAGCCCGAGGGGCCGATCAGCACCGTGACCTCACCGGCCGCGACCTCGAGGTCGCAGCCCTTGAGCACGTGCAGGTCGCCGAAGGCCTTGTGGATGCCCTCGAGGCTGATCAGCGGGGTCGGCGTGATGCTCGCCGCAGGGGTCGCCCCGGCGGCGGGAGCGGTCCTCGCCCCGTCGGCCGACGGGGACGGACCGTTCGAGGACGGGGTGTTCTGGGGCGCGGTCGTCATCAGAGCTCCACCTCCGGGAGCGAGTCCTTGGGGGTCGTGCCGGCGCGGTTCACCGCGGACTGGCGGGAGCGCTTCGCGGCGGGTGAGCCGGTGCGGTCGTCGAAGCCGCGGCCGAAGTACCGCTCCAGGAAGTGCTGGCCCACCATGAGCACGCTCGTGATCGCGAGGTACCACAGGGCCGCGACGATGAGCAGCGGGATCGGCGCGTAGAGCTTGTTCGCGATCGCGTTCGAGGCGAAGGTCAGATCCAGCGTGAAGGGCACCGCGAGGACGAGCGAGGTCGTCTTCAGCATGCCGATGGTCTCGTTGCCCAGCGGCGGCACGATCACGCGCATGGCCTGCGGGATGATGATGCGCCGCAGGATCTTCCCGTTGCTCATGCCGAGCGCCTTGGACGCCTCCGTCTGCCCCTTGTCCACCGAGTTCAGGCCCGAGCGGATGATCTCCGCGAGGTACGCGCCCTCGTTGAGCGCGAGGCCCACGACCGCCGCCCAGAAGGCCGGGAAGTAGTCACGGGTCGAGAACGAGAACAGCTCCGGGCCGAAGGGCACGCCGAGCGCGAGCTTGGGGACGATCACCGTGAACAGACCCCAGAACACGAGCTGCGTGTACACGGGGGTGCCGCGGAAGACGAATATGTACGCCCAGCTCACGCCCCGCAGCACGGGATTCTCGCTGCGGCGCATGATCGCCGCGGTGAGCGCGATCGCGGTGCCGAGGATCATCGACAGCACGGTGATCAGCAGCGTCCAGCCGACGCCCTGGACGACCTTGACGTCGAGGATGAAGGTCGCGACGGTCCCCCAGTCGAAGACGGGGTTCGTGACGAGGAAGTTCGCGAGGCCCAGCACGAGCAGTGCGACGATCACGGCGCTGATCCAGGTGCCGGGGCGCGGCGGCCGCTTGGCGCGGATCTGGCCCGGGATCGGATCGGCGGGGCGCCGGGCGGCGGGGGCGGCGGGGGTCTGTGTGCTCACTGCTGCGGGTCCACTTCCGAGGTCTCGATCATGCCGGTCTCGTTGCCCCAGGCCGCGAGGATCTCGCGGAGGGCGCCCGAGTCGATGAGGTGCTGGACGGCGCCGCGGATCGCCTCGGCCAGCTCGGGCTGGTCCTTGGCGACGACGATGCCGTTGAGGGCGGCGTCCTCGATCTCGCCCACCTGCTCGAGGGTGCCGCGCGAGCGGTCCACGGCGTAGGCGACGACGGGCGAGTCGCCGATGAGGACGTCGGCCTTGCCGCCGGCGACGGCGGTCGCGGCGTCCGCGTTGCCGACGTAGGGCTGGTCGACGATGCCCTTGCCGCCGCCGTCGCGGCACTCGGCGTCCCGCTCGACGACGACGTCGTCCATGTAGGTGCCGACCTGGTGGGCGACGCGCGTGCCGCACAGGTCCGGAGGGGTGATCCCGTAGGGGTTCCCGGTCCTCACCGCGTAGCTCATGCCGGCGGCGAAGTAGGACACCATCGTCACCTGCTCGAGGCGCTCGGGATTGATGGTGAAGCTCGAGATGCCGACGTCGTACTTCGAGCCGATCGAGGGGATGATCTGCGCGAACACCGCGGACTCCGTGCGGGTCGTCAGGCCCAGGACCTTGCCGACCGCGGCGAGGACGTCCATGTCGTAGCCGACGGCCTGCCCGTCGGAGCCGACGAACTCGCCGGGGGCGTAGTTCAGCGCGGCGCCGTTGACGAGCTCGCCGCGCTCACGGATGGCGGAGGGGACGAGCTCGGCGAGGTCCTGCTGCTCCTCGATGCCCGAGAGGTCGATCGAGGGGATCGCGTTCGACTCGGCGTCCAGGCGCACGGAGGCGTCGGTGCAGGCGGCGAGCGCAGGCGCGAGGGCCGCGCCGCCGAGGGCGAGGGGCAGCGCGCGGAGGAGGCTGCGCCGCCGGGGTCGAGTGGGGATCACGGATGGAACCTTATGCATAAGGGTGCATGACGACAAATCCGTGAGGCCTGTGCCTCACGGCCCGACGTCGCGCGGGGACGGCCGACGCTACCGTCGGCCGTCCCCGCCGTCCGGCGCTCCCCCGCGCCGAGACCGCACCGTGATCCGTGACCGGGTGCGCCCCCTCCCTGTCGCTCAGAGCGCGGGCGCGATCCCGCCGGTCGTCGTCGGCACCTCGCCCGTGACCGGGGCCGGCTCCGTCGCGCCCGTTTCCCCCGTGACCGGGACCTCCGCGTCCGGATCCGACGTCGCTCCCTCGAACTGCGAGCGGTACAGACGGGCGTACGCGCCGCCCGCCGCGAGCAGTTCCTCGTGGGAGCCCTGCTCGACGATGTCCCCGCTCTCCATGACGAGGATCAGCTCCGCGTCGCGGATCGTCGAGAGGCGGTGCGCGATGACGAAGGAGGTGCGACCCTCCCGCAGGCGGTTCATCGCGTTCTGCACGAGCACCTCGGTGCGCGTGTCCACGCTCGAGGTCGCCTCGTCGAGGATCAGCAGGCTCGGCCGGGCGAGGAACGCGCGGGCGATCGTCAGCAGCTGCTTCTCGCCCGCGGAGAGCGACGTGCCGTCGTCGTCCACGACCGTGTCGTAGCCCTCCGGCAGCTGCCGCACGAAGTCGTCGACATGGGTGGCGCGGGCCGCCTCGAGCACCTCGTCGTCGGTCGCGTCGAGCCGGCCGTAGCGGATGTTCTCCCGGATCGTGCCCTCGAACAGCCACGTGTCCTGGAGGACCATGCCGGTGCGGGAGCGCAGCTGGGCGCGCGTGAGATCGCGGATGTCGACGCCGTCGATCGTGATCCGGCCGCCGTCGATCTCGTAGAAGCGCATCACGAGGTTCACGAGGGTCGTCTTCCCCGCGCCCGTCGGCCCCACGATCGCGACCGTGTGCCCCGGATCCGCGACGAGGGACAGGTCCCGGATCAGCTCACGCTCCGGCGTGTAGGAGAAGCGCACGTGCTCGAACTCGACGCGGCCCTCGCGGATGCCGGCGACGGCGCGGGGATCCGCGGTCTCCGGCTCCTGCTCCTCCGCGTCCAGCAGCTCGAAGACCCGCTCCGCGCTCGCGACGCCGGACTGCAGCATCGTCGCCATCGAGGCGACCTGGCTGAGCGGCTGCGTGAACTGGCGCGAGTACTGGATGAACGCCTGCACGTCGCCGAGGGTCATCTGCCCCGAGATGATGCGCAGGCCGCCCACAATCGCGATCGCGACGTAGGACAGGTTCCCCACGAACAGCATGAACGGCATGATCAGCGAGGAGACGAACTGGGCGCCGAAGGTCGCCTTGAACAGGCGGCCGTTGGACTGCTCGAACTGCTCGGCGACCTCGCGGCGCCGGCCGAACACGGTGATCAGCTCGTGGCCCGTGAAGGCCTCCTCGACCTCGCCGTTCAGCGCGCCCGTCGCGTCCCACTGCTGGGCGAAGAGCTTCTGCGCGCGCTTGCCGACGACGGCCGTGATGAGGAACGCCACCGGGATCACGGCGAGCGCGATGAGGGTGAGCCGCCCCGAGATCGTCAGCATCATGACGAGCACGCCGATCACCGTGAGGATCGAGTTCACGAGCCCCGTCACGGTGTTCATGAGGGTGTTCTGGATGTTGTCGATGTCGTTGGTGACGCGGGAGAGGATCTCGCCGCGCTTCATCCGGTCGAAGTACGCGAGCGGCAGGCGGTGCAGCTTCTCCTCGACCTGACGGCGCAGCCGCGAGACCATCCGCACCAGCAGCCGGTTCAGTGCGACGCCCTGCAGCCACATGAGCAGCGAGGCCGCGATGTACAGGCCGGTCGCGAGCGCGAGCACCTGGTAGAGCGCCGTGAAGTCGATGCCCTGCCCCGGCGTGAGCGTCATGCCGGAGAGCATGTCCGCCATCTTCTCCTCGCCCGAGGCGCGCATCTGGGCGATGACCTGCGCCGGATCGGCGCCTGCGGGGAGTTGCCTCGAGATCAGCCCGGAGAAGATGAGGTCCGTCGCGCGGCCCAGGATCTTCGGTCCCACAACGTTCAGCGCCACGGAGACGACGCCGATGGCGATCGCGAGGACGAGGTACTTCCGCTCCGGTCCGATCTCCCGGACCAGGCGCTTCGCGGAGGGCCAGAAGTTCTTCGCGCTCTGCCCCGGGCGCAGCCCGCGCGAGGCGTCCTTCTCGCTCGCGATCTCCGCGGCGACCTCGGCCTCGTCCCCGGCCGCAGGGGCGGATGCGTGCTTCTGCTCGCTCATCACGCCACCTCCTCCTCGACGCCCTGGGAGCGCACGATCTCGCGATAGGTCTCCGAGCCCTCGAGCAGCTCGGCGTGGGTGCCCTGCGCGACGACCCTCCCGTGCTCGAGCACGAGGATGAGGTCGGCGCCGGTGATGGTGGTGACGCGCTGGGCGACGATGAGCACGAGCGCGTCCCGGGTCTCGGGGGCGAGCGCGGTGCGCAGGCGGGCGTCCGTCGTGAGGTCGAGCGCGCTGAAGGAGTCGTCGAAGAGGTAGATCGACGGCTTCGCGGCGAGCGCGCGGGCGATGCACAGCCGCTGCCGCTGGCCGCCGGAGACGTTCGTGCCGCCCTGGGCGATCGGCGAGTCCAGCTCCTGCGGCATCGCGGCGACGAAGTCGCGGCCCTGGGCGACGGTGAGCGCGTGCCAGAGCTCCTTGTCGCTCGCCTCCGGGCTGCCGAAGCGGAGGTTCGAGCCGACGGTGCCGGAGAACAGGTAGGGGCGCTGCGGGACGAGGCCGATCCGGTCCCAGAGCACCTGCGCGTCGAGCTCGCGGATGTCCACGCCGCCCAGCAGGACCCGCCCGGAGGTGACGTCGGACAGCCGCGGGACGAGGTTCACGAGCGTCGTCTTGCCGGCGCCGGTGCCGCCGATGATCGCGACGGTCTGCCCGGCGCGGGCGCTGAAGGAGATGTTCTCGAGCACCGGGCGCTCGGCCCCCGGGTAGGTGAAGGAGACGTCCTCGAAGGTCAGCTCGAGGGGGCCGCTCAGCTCGCGCACGCCGTCCTCCCGCTGCACGACGGTCGTGGTGGTCTCGAGGACCTCGCCGATGCGCTCCGCGGAGACCATCGCGCGCGGCACCATCATCGTCATGAAGGTCGCCATCATGACCGCGATGAGGATCTGCATGAGGTAGGCGATGAAGGCGGTGATCGAGCCGACCTCCATCTGCCCGGAGTCGATGCGCGGCGCCGCGACGAGCAGCACGACCACGGTGGACATGTTGAGGATCAGCATGATGATCGGCTGCATCGTGATCATGAGCAGGCCGATCCGGCGGTTCAGGTCCGTGACCTCGTCGTTGACGACGCCGTAGCGCTCCCGCTCACGGTCCTCGCGCACGAAGGCGCGCAGCACGCGGATGCCGGTGATCTGCTCGCGCAGCACCCCGTTGATCTGGTCGATCACGCCCTGCATGCGGCGGAACAGCGGGGCGGCGCGCGCGATGATGAACCCGACGGCGAGCAGCATGACCGGCACCATCACCGCGATCAGCCACGCCATCCCGGGCTCGACGCGCAGCGCGAGCACCACGCCGCCGATCCCCGTCACCGGCGCCTGCACCAGGAAGTTCAGCGAGAAGAAGACGAGCATCTGCACCTGCTGCACGTCGTTCGTGGAGCGGGTGATGAGCGAGGGCGTGCCGAAGCGGTCCATCTCGCGCGGGGAGAACGTCGCGACCTGGCCGAAGATCTTCCTGCGGAGGTCCTGGCCCACGCGCATCGCGGAGCGGGCGCTGAAGAAGTTCGCGGCGACGAGCGCGACGATGTAGCCCAGCGAGATCACGAGCATGATCCGCCCGAGCTCCCAGATCCGGTCGACGTCGGCCTTCGCGACGCCGTCGTCGATGATGTCGGCGTTGAGGGTGGGCAGGTAGAGCGAGGCGAGCACGCCGATGATCTGGAAGACGACCACCAGCGCGATCCAGAGCCAGTAGGGGCGCAGCGAGCGCAGGACGAGACGGAGCAGCGGCACAGGGGTTCCTCTCACGCGTCGTGCGTGCGCACGCACGACCCCGCCGAGCCTACTGACATCCGCGTGCGCTCGCTGAGGGAGCGCTGGGGATTCGAGACAGGTGTCCGGCGGAGGCCGTCGGAGGGAGGACGGGGCGCGGCCGACGGGGCGGGGTCGACCGGGGCGGCGTCGACCGGGGCGGGGGCCGACCGGGGCGGGGTCGACCGGGGCGGTCGCGGCCGGCGGGGGTGGGGCTCAGCCGGCGGAGCCCGCGTCCGACGCGCCGCCCGCGTCGGAGGCGGCGGAGTCCTCGTCCGGGGTGAGGGACATGTCCGCGACGCGCCAGCTGCTCCCGTCCCAGACCAGCTTCGCGCTCAGCTGCCCGGAGACCGACTCGAGCGAGTACGGCACGCGGGAGGGGTCGTCCACGAGGGTGCTCTCCGCCTCCTCGAAGTCTGCGACGACGGTGCCGCTCGCGGGCGGCTCCCCGGTGCCCTCGAAGGTCGTGCCATGCACGGTGAACTCGCCGCCCACGAGGTAGCCGTCCTGCTCGTGCAGGGTGGTCGCGTTGTCGAGGAAGGACGTGCACACCGAGCAGTCCTGGTCGATCGACGCCTCCCAGAGCGACGTGTCCCCCGTGGTCATCATGTACGTGTACGAGTCCAGGAGGTAGGTGAGCGTGGCCTGCGCGCCCTCGGCGGTCTGCTCCTTCATCACCGCGGGCGCCTCGGGCTTCGCGACCTCGGGCCGCGGGGTCTGATCCGCCGGGTCCATGGTGGGGCGCGGGTCCTCGGTGGTCGCCGTCGCGGTCCCGGCCGTGGGATCGCCGTCGCCGCCCGTCAGCTGCCCGATGCCGAGGATCCCGGCGGGGATCACGAGCAGCAGGGCGAGGACGACGATGACGATGCGCTGGAAGGGACGGTTCACGCGGGCCAGGGTAGCGGGCCGAGCCGTGCGCGCCCTCCACGGCCCCGGTCGGGCCGGACCGGCCCGCCCGCCGGGAGCGCCGTCCGCCGTCCCGCCGTCAGCCCGTGTCCGATTGCGCACCTGAGTTCCACGAACGGAACGGGGGCGCGCAATCGGACAGGCGGAAGGTGCGGGGCGGGGATGGCGACGGGACCTCTTCGCGCACATCCCTCGCGATTCGAGGACTTCAGCGCGAGGACGTCCCGTGCCCCCCGGGGCGGCCGCCGCCGGCGCGCGGGCCGACGGCGCGCGTGCGGGGCTCAGGCCACGCGGTAGAGGAAGAGGTCGGTGCGATAGGGCAGGCCCACGGTGCTCCCCCGCTCGTGGCCCAGGTGCTCGTGCACGTACCAGTCGAGGTTCGCGAGCACCTTCTCCCGCCGCTCCTCCTCCGCGGTGATGACGTAGCTGCGGGTGCGGGCGAGGTCCACGAGGTCCGTCGTGGTCATCGGGTCCTCCCAGCGCAGGTCCGCGCGCTCCACGAGGGTGAGGCCGCCGGTCACGGGCGGGTCGAAGTCGTCGCGCTGGACGTCCCCGGCGTGCATGATCCGCGAGTAGCGGTGCACCCAGGGGACCTGCACGTCCAGGGTGTTCCACAGCAGGGCGAGCACCCCGCCGGGGCGCAGCAGGCGTCGCACCTCCGCGCTCGCGGTGTCCACCTCGAACCAGTGCCAGGCCTGCGCGGCGGTGACGAGATCCGCGCAGGAATCCGGCAGGCCGGTCGACTCCGCGGTCCCCACCACGCGCTCGACGCCCGGGTCCCGGAGCGCGTCGAGCATCGAGGCGGCGGGGTCCACCGCGGTGACGGCGAGGCCGCGGGCGGCGAGGGCGGCGGAGAGCTTGCCGGTCCCCGCGCCGAGGTCCACCGCGGTCCGGCGCTCGACGGCGGCGCCGGCGGCTCCGGCCGGCAGTTCCTCTGGGGCGGACGGGGTGGTCGCCGCGGCGGCCTCGGGCGCGGTCGGGGGCGCAGGTGCAGCCGGAGCCGCGGCGGGCAGGGCGGCGAGGATCGCGTCGAGCGCCGCCTCGGGATAGGCCGGGCGCAGCCGGTCGTAGTCCGCGCCGGTGCGGGTGAAGGCCTCCGCGAGCTCCGCGCGCCGCTCGCGGGAGCGGAATCGCGGCTGGGAGCGGCGGGACACGGGCGGGACCGGCGGGTGCTGGGGGTCGTCGGTGCTCACGCGGGAGAGCCTAGGTGACGTGCTCCGCGCTCGACGGCGCGGTCGCCGCGCCCCCTCTCGCTGCGCTCCCCCTCGCTGCGCCCTGCCGCGCCCCGCCCGCCACGGGCGAGGTAGCCGATCGCGACGGGCGCGAGCACCACGGGCCAGGCGGCCGCGGCGAGATAGCAGGCCAGGCAGAGGAGGGACCAGGCGTCGGCCGGCTGCCCCGCGAAGGGGTCCACGCGGTCCCAGGCGAGCACCGAGAAGACGACGATCGCGGCGAGCAGGAGGGCGCCCAGCAGGCCGACCCCGCCGATCAGCCTCGGGAGCGCCCGCCCGAGCCGGGGGCCCAGCAGGGACGGCGTCACGCGGCGCACGTCCACGGCGAGCAGCAGGCAGCAGGCGGCGGCCGCGAGCTGCACCGCGGAGAGTCCGAGGACGTAGCCGGTCCCCTCCCCCGGCAGGTGCTGGAGGGCGCGCCACGCCTCCGGCGTGCCCAGGTCGAGGCCCAGGCCCGGCAGCGCGCGCCAGATCACCGTGGGCAGGGCGAGCAGGAAGGCGAGGAACGCGCCCGCGGCGATCGGCCACGGCATCCACCGCCGCGTCACCGGGCGGGCCGGCGAGGACGGCGGGGCCGACGCGGGCGGGAGGCCAGCGGTGGCGCGGCGGGAGGCGGCCGGTGCGGCGGTGGCGGCCGGCGCGACGGAGCCGACCGGCGCGACGGCGGCGGCCGGTGCGCCGGAGGCCGGCGCACCGGCGGGGGCGACGGGCGAGGAGGGGACGGGAGATGAGGTGCTCATGACCCCGAGCCTCCCCGCCCGGGCCGTGCCCGGCATCCGCCCTCCCGCCATCGTCCCTCCCCCGCGCGGGGGACGGGACGGGCGGGCGGATGACGCGGCGGAGCGATCCGGCGGCGAAGCCTCCCCGTCGCCTCTCGGCTCAGAGGCGCGGGTCCACCATCACCTTGAGCACCTCGCGGGCGTCCATCGCCGCGTAGCCCGCGGGCACGCCGTCCAGGCCCACGGTGCGGTCGAACACCTTGCCGGGCTCGATCTCGCCGCGCAGCACCTGGCCGATCGCCTCCTCCTGATAGGCGCGCACGGGAGCGGGGCCGCCGGCGAGGCGTGCGTTCTTCCCGAACAGGGAGCCGAAGCCCACCGGCGCCTCCTCGTACTGCGGCACGCCCACGCGGGAGATGACGCCGCCCGCGCGCACCACGCCGTAGGACTGCTCGTAGGCGGGCATGTGGCCCACGGCCTCGAGGACCGCCTCGCTGCCGAGGCCGCCGGTGAGCTCGAGGACCTCCGCCACGCCCTCCTCGCCGCGGGCGGAGACGACGTCGGTCGCACCGAACTCGCGACCCAGGTCGGTGCGGGCGGTGTGGCGGCCCATGAGGATGATCCGCTCCGCGCCGAGCTGCTTCGCGGCGAGCACCGCGGAGAGGCCCACGGCGCCGTCGCCCACGACGGTGACCGTCTGGCCGGGGCGCACCTGCGCCATGTACGCGGCTTGATAGCCGGTGAGGTAGACGTCGGAGAGGGTCAGCAGGGAAGCGAGCAGCGACTCGTCGGCCGTATCGGCGTCCACGTCGGGGACGGGGACGAGGGAGCCGTCGGCGAGGGGGATGCGCGCGAACTCGGCCTGCAGGCCGTTCGTCTCCGGCGTCGCGTAGAAGCCGCCGTGCGGGCAGGCGGTCTGGAAGCCGTCGCGGCAGATCTCGCAGGTGTTGTCGGAGAAGGAGAAGGGCGCGACGACGAGCTGGCCGGGGCGCAGCGAGGTGACCTCGGCGCCGATCTCCTCGACGACGGCGAGGGACTCGTGGCCCATCGACTGGCCGTGCTCCTGCGCCTCCATCGAGTGATAGGGGTGCAGGTCCGAGCCGCAGACGCAGGTGCGGACGGTGCGCACGATCGCGTCGGTGGGGCGGAGGATCGTGGGCTCGGGGACGTCCTGGACGCGGACGTCGCCCGCGCCGAACATGAGGGTGGCCTTCATGGCGGATCTCCTGTGAGGTCAGGGTCGGGACCCGTCGGCGGGACTCTGCCGGCGGGGACCTCACCAGCGTGCGGTCACCGGCCGACGCCCGGGAGTCCGGGGCGAGAGGTGTACTGCGAGAGCCCCCCAAGGACGAGGATGACGGGGACGGGGACGACGGGGACGAGGCCGACAGGGACGGGGCCGACGGGCCCGGGGCATCGGTGCGGGGTACTCACGAGACCTCCCTCGCCGTCGCCGGCGCCCCTACGCTCGGAGGCATGAGCCAGAAGGACGAGGTGCGCGAGTTCCTCATCAGCCGCCGTGCGAAGGTGACCCCCGCGATGGTGGGCCTGCCCCCGGGCGGTCCACGCCGCGTGCCCGGGCTGCGCCGCGGGGAGGTCGCGGTGCTCGCGGGCGTGAGCGTCGAGTACTACACGAAGGTCGAGCGCGGTGACCTGCGCGGCGTCTCCGACGAGGTGCTCGGTGCGATCGCCACGGCGCTGCGGCTGGACGAGGCGGAGCAGACGTACCTCATGAACCTCGCGCGGGCCGCGAACGCCGGCCACCGCGCCCGGGCGCCGCGCCGCCAGGAGCAGGGGATCCGGCCCAGCCTGCTGCATCTCGTGGACTCGATCTCCGAGGGCGCGGCGGTGCTCGCGAACCCGCGCAGCGAGATCCTCGCGACGAACCCGCTGGCCCGGGCGCTGTACGACCCGCTGTTCCGCTCCCAGGGCGAGCGTCCCGGCTACGGGCGCTTCATCTTCCTGGACCCTGCGGCGCGGCAGTTCTACCCCGACTGGGAGATGATCGCCGACGCCAACGTGGCGTCCCTGCGCACGGTCGCCGGGCGGAACCCCTTCGACCCCTCGATCACGGAGCTCGTGGGCGAGCTCTCCACCCGCTCCGAGGAGTTCCGCCGGCGCTGGGCCCGGCACGACGTGCGGCTGCACATCGAGGGTCTGAAACGCCTGAACCATCCCGTCGTGGGACTCGTGGAGCTCGAGTACAACGTGCTGGACCTGCGGGCCGACGACGGCGCCGATCTCACCGTCTACACCGCCGCCCCGGGCTCCGAGAGCGAGGAGAAGCTGCGGCTGCTCGCGAGCTGGTGGGCCTCGGAGCGTGCGGCCGACGCCGCCTCCCCCGCCCCGGGGAGCGTACTGCCCGGGGCGGGAGGGGCGGTGCGGGATCAGGGGACGGTGTAGCCCGCCGCCCGGAGGATCTCGTACCACTCGGCGCGGGTGAGCGGCAGGTCCGATCCCGCCGCGGAGTCGGTGACCCGCTGCGGGGTCGTGGTGCCGAGCACCACCTGCATGTTCGCCGGGTGCCGGGTGATCCAGGCGACCGCGATCGCGGTGGTCGTGACGTCGTACTGCTGCGCGAGGCGGTCCAGCACCGCGTTCAGCTCGGGGTACTTCTCCGACCCCAGGAAGGGCCCGTCGAAGAAGCCCGCCTGGAAGGGGGACCAGGCCTGCAGCGTGATGTCGTGCAGGCGGGCGTGGTCGACGAGGCCGTCGTCCCGGCTGATCGACTGGTCGAGCCCCTGCATGTTCGCGGCGACGCCCTGGGCGATGAGCGGCGCGTGCGTGATCGAGAGCTGCACCTGGTTCGCGACGATCGGCTGGCGCACGTGCTTCCTCAGCAGGTCGATCTGCCGCGGCGTGTGGTTCGAGACGCCGAAGGAGCGCACCTTGCCGGCCTCGTGCAGCCGGTCGAAGGCGTCCGCCACCTCCTCGGGCTCCACGAGGGCGTCCGGGCGGTGCAGCAGCAGGATGTCGAGGTAGTCGGTGCCGAGCGCGGCGAGGGACTCCTCGACGGACTCGACGATGTGCTCGGCGGAGAAGTCGAAGTACGGGCCGGGGTGGCGGATCCCGGTCTTGGTCTGCAGGGTGATCTGCTCGCGCTCGGACGGGGTCAGCCGCATGGCCTCCGCGAAGCGCCGCTCGCAGCCGTGGGTGGAGCTGCCGTAGACGTCGGCGTGGTCGAAGAAGTCGATGCCGGCGTCGCGGGCGGTGCGCACCAGGGTGCGGACCTCGTCGTCGGACTTGTCCTGGATCCGCATGAGACCGAGGACCACGTTGGGCGCGGTGATCTCCGTGCCGGGGAGGGTGAAGGTGCGCATCGTCGCTGCTCCTGTGCTGGGGTGAGGGGGCGGAGGGCCGGCGGCGTGCGTCGCCGGCCCTCCGGTCGTGGGGTGGGGGTCAGTTGACGTCGAGCGGGTGGGAGCCCACGCGGCCGGAGCCGTCGCCCGGGTCGAGGGCGTCGATCGCCGCGACCTCGGCGTCGGTGAGCTCGAAGCCGAGGACGTCGAAGTTCTGGGCCTGGCGCTCGGGGCTCGAGGACTTCGGGAACACGATGAAGCCCCGCTGGAGGTGCCAGCGGATGACGACCTGGGCGGGCGTGACCTCGTGCGCGGCCGCGGCATCGGCCACGGCGGGGTTCTCGAACAGCGGGTACTTCCCCTGGCCGAGCGGGCCCCAGGACTCGATGAGGGTGCCGTGGGCGGCGGCCCACTCGAGCACGTCCCGCTGCTGGAGCGCGGGGTGGAGCTCGATCTGGTCGACGGCGGGGACCACGCCCGTGGCCTCGACGATGCGGTCCAGGTGCTCGGGCAGGTGGTTGGAGACGCCGATCGAGCGGGTCAGGCCCTGGTCGCGGATCTCGACGAGCTTCTCCCACGCGTTGACGTAGGTGTCCTTCTCCGGGGTGGGCCAGTGGGTGAGGTAGAGGTCCACGTACTCCAGGCCCAGCTTGTCCAGGCTCTCCCGGACGGCCTCGTGCGGCTGCTCGCCGCTCTGGCGGTCGTTCCACAGCTTGGTGGTGACGAAGAGCTCCTCGCGGGGGATGCCGCTCGCGGCGATCGCGGCGCCGACGCCCTCCTCGTTGCGGTAGATCGCGGCGGTGTCGATGTGGCGGTAGCCGATCTCGAGCGCGCTCGAGACGGCGGCCTCGGCCTCGTCGGCCGGGACGAGGAACACGCCGAAGCCGAGCTGCGGGATGGCGTGGCCGGAGTTCAGGGTGAGGGTGGGGATCGTCATGGTGCGACGATAGGACGCGCTGTTTCAGAATTCCAACAGCATGGACCGATGTGCGTCATGAGGAGGACCGATCAATGGATCTGCGGCAGATGGAGTACGTGCTCGCGCTCTCCGAGGAGCGCCACTTCACGCGGGCCGCGGCCCTCACCGGGGTGTCGCAGTCGGGGCTGAGCAGCGCCATCCGCAGCCTCGAGTCGGAGCTCGGCACGCCGCTGTTCGACCGGACCACGCGCCGGGTGGAGCTCACCGCCGCCGGGGAGGCGCTGCTGCCGCACGCCCGGGCGATGGTCGACGAGGCGGCCCGTGCGCGTGACGCCGTGGTGCGCTCGACCCGGACCGTGAGCGGCTCCCTGCGGGTGGGGGCCGAGCAGTGCCTGGGGCTCGTGGACGTCTCCACACTGCTCGAGCGCTTCCACCGCCGCTACCCGGGCGTCGCTACCGAGTTCGCGCAGTCCGGCTCCCACGAGCTCGTCGACGCAGTGCGCGGCGGGACCCTCGACGTCGCCTTCGTCGCGACCACGCGCCCGCCGACCTCCCTGCGCCACCAGCCCCTGGGCGGGGAGCCGCTCGTGCTCGTCGTCCCCGCGGACAGCGACCTCGCCTCGCGCACGCCCCTGCGCTGGGGCGACCTCGCGGGCCGCGACTTCGTGGACTTCAGCCCCTCGTGGGGTGTGCGCACCCTCAACGACGAGCTGCTCGCCGCGCATGCGGTGACGCGCCGTGTGCGCTGCAGCGTGAACGACGTCCACACCCTCCTCGACCTCGTCACCCGCGGCCTGGGCGTGGCGATCGTCCCCCAGCACGTGGCCGCCAAGCCGCAGGCGGCGACGCTGCGCACGATCCCGCTGCCCGGAGCGGAGTCCCCGGAGTGGACGGTGGGCGCGGTGAGCCCGATCAGCCCGCGCGCCGACGTCCCCGCCGTGCTGCTGCTCGAGCTGCTGGGGACCCCCTCCCCCGGCACGGCCGAGGCGGAGGCCGGGACCACGGCGCCCCCGCTCCCGGGGGCGCGGCCGCTCGTCCCGCTGGGGTGATCAGCGGGTCACGAAGTGGACCGTCACCGCGATCGCGAAGGTGATCGTGGAGAGCATCGCGAGCGAGAACTCCACGAGGATCCCCGTACCCAGGGCCTTCACGGCGACCCAGGCGCTGGTCAGGCCGCGGCGTGCGTCCTTCAGACGCAGCGCCTCGGAGACGTACAGCCCGACGATGAAGCCGATCGGCAGGCCCAGGAACGGGATCACGAAGATGCCGACGATGCCCGCCGCGATGCCGACGAGCAGCGGCCAGGTGGGCACCTCGTGCGCCTTCAGCCTCCGTCCCGTGAGCACGTAGCTGCAGGTCATCCCGATCGCGCCGAGCACCAGCACGATCGCGAAGGCGACCCAGGCCGGCCAGCCGCCGATGACGATCGCCCAGACGAGCGTCGAGATGACGATGAGGATCGTGCCCGGCAGCACCGGCACGATGATCCCCATGAGCCCCACCGAGTAGGCGAGGGCGACGAGCACGGTCACCACGACCTGGACGGTCAGCGAATCGACCACGGGGACCTCCGGGTGCGGGGACGGACGGGCGAGCAGCAGGCGGGCGCCATCCTATGCGGCCGCCCCGGACGTACCCGGCTCAGGGCAGGCGCACGACCTGACCGGCCCAGGAGAAGCCGCCGCCGAAGCCGACGAGCAGCGCGGTCGCCCCGGAGGGGATCCGGCCGGCCTCGCGGAGGCGGGAGATCGCGAGCGGGATCGTCGCGGCGGAGGTGTTGCCGGAGGTGACGATGTCGTCCGCGACGATCGCGTCCTCCCGCAGGTCCAGCGCGGCGGCGAGCGGCTCGATCATCCGCAGGTTCGCCTGGTGGGGCACGAACACATCGATGTCCGACATGGTCAGGCCGGCGGCCTCGACGATGCGGCGGGAGATCTTCGGGGCCTCGCGCAGCGCCCAGCCGAGCACCTTGCGCCCCTCCTGCGCGAAGGCGGGGCCCTCGCCGTTGATGGTGACGGCGTCCGCGAGCTCGGGGACGCTGCCCCAGACGACGGGCGAGATGGTGGGCTCGTGGCTGGGGCGCAGGACCATCGCACCGGCGCCGTCGGCCGTGAGGATGCACGTGGTGCGGTCGGTGTAGTCGGTGACCTGGGAGAGCTTCTCCGCACCGATGACGAGCGTGGTGGTCGACGTGCCGGAGCGGATCGACATGTCCGCCACGGCGAGCGCGTGCTCGAAGCCGGAGCAGGCGGCGCCCACGTCGAAGGCGGCGGGGTCGGTGAGGCCGAGCAGCTGGGCGACGCGGCCCGCGGCGCTCGGGGAGCGCTCGAGGTTCGAGCAGGTGGCGACGATGACCTGGGTGACCTCGGAGGGGTCCACGCCGGCGTCGGCGAGGGCCATCCGGCCGGCCTCCGCGGCGAGGTCCGCGACGTCCTGGTCCTCCGCGGCGATGCGGCGCTCCTCGATGCCGGTGCGCTGGACGATCCACTCGTCGCTCGTCTCGACGAGCTTCTCGAGGTCCGTGTTCGTCATGACGCGCTCGGGCCGGTAGTGGCCGGTCCCGACGATCCGGGAGCCCGCCGCGGGGGCGGGGTGGGCGAAGGCGCGCGGGGCGGCGCCGGGCGTGGTCGTCATGGTGGCTCCTGCCGTCGGGGGGACGAGGAGATCGTAGAACCCTGCGCGCCCGGGCGGGCGGGGACGCCCACCCGGTGTGAGCTACCTCGGGCCTGCGGGACAGTTCCCAGCGGGCGGCCGTAGCGTGCCCGGCGTGAACGAGCTGGCGCGACTGGCCCTGGTGGGCGTGGTGGGCGGCCTCGGGGTGTTCGTGCTGATCAGCCCCGTGGCCGTGCTGCTGCAGCGCCGCCGGTTCGGCCGCTGGCGCCCCCTGCGTCTGATCGGCGTCGCCGCGATCTGCGTGTACACGATGGCGCTCGCGGGTCTCACCGTCGCCCCCGCCTACGAGGTCGCGGTCACCTGCAGCCGGCGGGTGGGCGGGGAGCTGCGCGCGGTCCCCTTCGACGCGATCGCGCAGATCCTCGACGCCTACCGCGCGGGCGCGACCGGCATCGGCCTGCTCATCGCCTGGCCCACGCTGCAGCTGATCGCCAACATCGTGCTGTTCGTGCCGCTCGGCGCGATCCTGCGGGGCGTGTTCCGCCTGGACGTGACGACGGCGCTCGCGATGGGCGTCATGCTCTCCGTGCTCATCGAGGCGACCCAGTACACGGGCGCCTGGGGCCTCTACCCCTGCGGGGTGCGGATCGCGGACATCGACGACGTCTTCTCGAACTCGCTCGGCGCATGGATCGGCGCGATGCTCGCCCCGCTGCTCACGCGGCTCGGGGTGCCGCTGTTCGGCCGCGAGGAGCGGCACTGGTCGCGCACCGGCGAGATCGACGTCCTCGAGGACATCGCCGGGCGGGACGACTCCGGGCGCCGGCGCTGACCTGCCGACCGTCGGAGCCGACGGCCTGTCGGGTCGCGGGCCCGTCGCCGCTCAGGTCAGGTTCGCGAGCAGCACGAAGGTCGCCGTCCCGGCGCCGACGCTCAGCAGCGTGCGGCGCCCGCCGATCAGGTGCACGAGGACCGTCACGGCCGTCGCGACGGCGGCCGGGAGCACGTGCGCGAGGTCCGCGCCGATCGAGCTGCGCAGGGTCGACACGGCGAGGATCGCGAGGATCCCCACCGGCATCCAGCGGGACATCTGCGCGACCAGCGGCGAGTCGCGCAGCGGCTGCAGGATCACGAAGGGCACGGCCCGCAGGGCGAAGGTGATGCCGAAGCCGATCACGATCACGGCCAGGAGGTAGGTGGTCTCAGACATGCGCGGCCTCCGGGTCCGACGGGTCCTGCAGGTCGTGCGCGGCCGACGGGGCGGGGCCGCCGCGGCGCCGCGCGAGCAGGGACCGCAGCAGGAGCAGCACCATGAAGCCGGTGAGCGCGGCGAAGAGGGCGGCGCCGGGGACCAGCACGAGCGCGAGGGAGAGGGAGAGCCCGGCGAGCAGCAGGGAGGGCACCTGCGCCCGGGAGCGGCAGGCGTCGAGCGTGAGGGTGAGGAACAGGGCGCAGAGTGCGAACTCGAGCCCCTCGACCGGGCCGGGGAGCACGGAGGCGAGCAGCACGCCGATCAGCCCGCCGCCCACCCAGTAGGCGTGGAAGGAGACCTGCAGGCCCAGCAGCCGCTTCGCCGTCCAGGTGCCCGGGCTCGAGGCGGTCACCGCGTACGCCTCGTCGATGAGGGCGTGCACCGCGTAGAAGCGGGCGAGCGGGTGGCGCACCACGTGCAGCGGGAAGGAGAAGGCGTAGAACACGTGGCGCAGGTTCACCAGCAGCACGGTCACCGCGATCGTCGCGAGCGGCGTCGCGGCCGCCATGAGCCCCACGAGCAGCAGCTCGACGGAGCCGGCGAAGACCAGGGTCGACAGGCCCGGGGCGACCCACCAGGGCAGCCCGGCCTGGACCACGAGCATGCCGAAGGCGACGCCGATCGGGATCATGCCGAGGCCCGCGGCGAAGGAGAGCCGCATGCCGGTCACGAACTCGCCGCGCGGGCTCGTGGCCGGCGGAGCGGCGTCGGGCACGGCGACGGCGGCGGCCTCGGGGACGACGGCGGGATCGAGGACCGGATCGGGATCGGTGTCCGAGGCGACGTCGAGGGAGGTGTCGCAGGAGGCGGCGCCCGGGGCGTCGTCGGGGGCCGACCGTCGGCCCACCGAGTTCAGCATCTCTGTCATACCGGCAATCATTCCAGCGGAGGCCTGCGCCGCGATTGCTTAGTTCGCTGCGCCGGAGCACTACAGTGCAATGTATGCAGCTGGATGAGACGAATCGCGCAATCATCGATCATCTGCGCCGGGACGGGCGGCTCTCGAACGTCGCCCTCGCCGACGCCGTGCACCTGACGCCGGGCCCGTGCCTGCGCCGCGTCCAGCGGCTCGAGGCGGAGGGCGTCATCCAGGGCTACACCGCGCAGGTGGACCCGGGGGCGCTGGGCCAGGGCTTCGAGGTGATCCTCGACGTGGAGCTCACCGCGTACGACCGCGGGACCGTCGAGCGCTTCGAGACGACGATGCAGGGCTTCGACGAGGTGGTCGAGCTGTACCGGCTGTTCGGCTCGCCCGACTACTACGTGCGGGTGGCCGTCGCGGGCCTCGAGGCGTACGAGCACTTCCTCACCGAGGAGGTCATCACGATCCCGGGCGTCTCGAAGATCTCCTCCCGCTTCGCGATGAAGGTGCTGAAGAGCTGGCGGCCCACGGCGGCCGCCCCTGCTACCGCGACGCGCTGAGCGGCAGACGCCCGCCGCTCAGGCGGTGATCGTGAGCGTGGAGCGGCTGCCCTCCCCGCGGCGCACGTGGATCTGCTCGGCGATCTGCGCCTTCATGTCGCCGACGTGGCTGACGATCCCGATGGTGCGGCCGCCCTCCGCGAGGCGCCCGATCTCGCGGACCACGGTCTCGAGCGTCTCGGGGTCCAGGGAGCCGAAGCCCTCGTCGATGACGAGGGTCTCCATCTGCACGCCGCCCGCCTCCCCCATGACGATGTCCGCGAGGCCCAGGGCGAGCGCGAGGGAGACGAAGAAGGTCTCGCCGCCGGAGAGGGTCTCGGGCACGCGCACCTGATCGGTGCGGCGGTCCATGACCAGCAGGTCCAGGCCCGTCTTCCGGGCGCCGCGGGCGCCGGTGTCGCGCAGCAGCTCGAGCTCCGACCCGGAGAACAGGGCCAGGCGCGCGTTGGCCGCCTCGACCACGGCGTCGAGCCGCCACTTGAGCACGTAGGTGGACAGCTGCACGCGCTCCCCGTCGGCCGAGCGGCCGGTCGCGAGATCGGCGACGCGCACGATCACGCCGGCGCGCTCGCTCACGCTGCGCACCTCGTCGATCGCGCGGTCCAGGGCGGCGCGGGCGGTGCGGCCGCGCTCGGCGACCGCCTCGAGGCGCGCCGCGGCGGCGCCGTCCTCCCGGGCGGCAGCCTGGGCGGCGGTGAGGGCCTGCGCGGTCGCGGTGACCGCGGCCCGCGCCTCCTCGAGGGCGGCGTCGGTCGTGGGAGCGCCCGCGACACCCTCCTCGGCGAGGCCGTCGGCGAGGCGGGCCTCGTCCACGGCGCGGGCCTCGAGGAGCGTCGCGAAGCGCTTCCGCTCGGCGGGCTCGAGCACGGCGGCGCGGGCCTGCTCGTCCGTGGCGATCGCGGCGGCGGCGAGGGTGCGGGCGACCTCCTCCTCCGCCTCGCGGGCCCGCTCCTCGGCCTCGGTGCGGGCACGCAGGGCGTCGCGCAGCGTGGTCGCGGCGGCGGCGCGCGCGAGGTGCGCGCGGCGCCGGTGGCCGACACTGCCGTCCTCCCCGCGGGCCTCGGCGATCCGCTCCCGGTCCGTCCCGATCGCGGTCGCGGCGGCCTCGAGGGCCGTCTCCGCACGGGAGAGGGCGAGGGCGTCCGCCTGGCCGCGCCGGGTGAGCTGCTCGGTCTCGGCGTCGTGGGCGGTGATCCGCTGCTCGAGCCGGGCGGCCGTCTCCTGTCCCGCCTGCGCGACCTCCACCCGGGTGGTCGCGGTCTCGACGGCGGCGCGGGCGGCATCGGGCTCGAGCCCACCCGCGGCCTCGCGCAGGCGCGCGAGCTTCTCCTCGGCGAGCGCGTGGGCCTGCTCGGCGCGGGACCGTGCGGCCTCCGCCTCGACCCGGGCGGCCTCGGCGGCCTCGACCTGCTCGGGGCTCACGGCATCCTCCGCCGGATCCGCCCGGTGGGGATGCTCGAGGGCGCCGCACACCGGGCACGGGTCGCCGTCCTCGAGGGCGACGGCGAGCTCGGCGGCGATCCCGGCGTAGCGACGGCGACGCAGCTCGGCCTCCGCCTCGGCGGCGGCGGAGGCCGTGGCGAGCGCCGCCTTCCGGGTCTCGAGGGCGGCCTGGATGGCGGCGGCCTGCTGCTGCGCGGCGCGGGCGGCGGTCGCCTGCTCCGTCGCGGCGGACTGCGCGAGCCGTGCGTCGGCGAGGTCGGCGGCGCGGGTGCGGGCCTCGTCCCGCGCGGTGACGAGCTCCTCCCGGGCGGCGGGCCGCGTCTCGAGCAGAGCGGTGGCCGAGGCCAGGGCGGTGCGGGTGGCGGCGACCCGCTCGCGCTCCTCGTCGAGGGCCTTCTCCCGGGCGGGGAGCCCCGTCTCGAGGGCGACGAGATCGGCGAGGGCGCCGGCCGCGGTGGTCGACTCCTGGACGGCGGCGGCGAGGGCGGCGTCCGCCTCCGCGGCCCGGGAGCCGTCGGCCGTCCCGTCGGCCCCGGCAGCGCCGTCGGTCCCGGCGGCGCCGTCGGGCAGCAGCGCGAGCAGGTCGGGGCGCTCCTCGCCGGTGCGGGAGGCGAGGTCGGCGAGCGACTCGATCGCGCCGGCGGCGCGGGCACGGGCCTCCTCGCGACGCCCGAGCGCGGCGACGACCGGGCGGGCCGCCTCGTCGCGGGACAGCGCGGTGCGTGCCCCGTCGACGGCGGGCTCCTGCTCCTCGAGCCGTGCGGCGAGCGACTGCAGCTCGCGGCGGCGGTCGATGCGGCGGGCGGCGAGGGCGGCGGCCTCGGCGGCGGTGCGCGCCGCCTGCTCCGCCTGCTGCGTCGCGGCCGCGCGGGTCGTGGCCTCCTGCGCGCGCGTCGTGACGCCGGCGAGGGCGGCGTCGGCCCCCTCGGCGAGCGCCTCCGGGCGCAGGGCCTGCGCCTGACCAGTGAGGGCCGCCTCCTGCTCCCCCTCGACGCCGGTCGCCTCGACGAAGCGCGCGAGCGCTCGACCGAGCGTCTCCCTCGCGGCGGTGACCTGCTTGTTCGCGTCGACGCGCATCTCGGCGAGGCGCTTCTCGACCTGCTCGTACAGCTCGGTGCCGAAGACCCGCTGCAGCACCTGCTGGCGCTCGGCCGTGCCCGCGCGCAGGAACCGGGCGAACTCGTTCTGGGGCAGCAGGACCGTCTGCGTGAACTGCTCGCGGCTGAGGCCCACGGCGCGCTGGATCTCGCGGCCCACCTCGTCCATGCGGGTCGCGACGACCTCGAGGCCCGCGCCGGCGCCGGCGGAGTCCGCGACCACGGCGGGGATGAGCTCGGGTGACCCGATCCGCCAGAGCACGGCCTTGGCCTGCTCCTTCGTGGTGCCCGTCCCGCGCTGCTTGGGGCGCTGGAACTCGGGGCTGCGGCGCACCCGGAAGATCCCGGCGCCGGTCTCGAACACGAGGTCCACGACGCTCGGCTCGGTGGGGCCGGCGAACTGGGAGCGGATGCGGTCGGTGCTCGTGGCGCTGCCGGCGACCTGGCCGTAGAGGGCGTAGACGATCGCGTCGAGGATCGTGGACTTGCCGGAGCCGGTGGGCCCCTCGAGCAGGAACATGCCGCTCGCGCCGAGGGCGGCGAAGTCGACGTCGACGGTGCCGGCGAAGGGACCGATCGCGGTGAGGCGCAGGTGGTGGAGCTTCACGAGGCGGCCTGCTCCTGTCGCACGTGCGCATAGGCCTGCTCGAGCACGTCGTGCTCCGCGGGGCTCGGGGCGCCGCCCGTCGCATCGGCGAGGAACTGGTCCATCACCTCGAGCGGATCCGCCTCGCGGCGCACGACGGGGGCGGCGGCGCCCTGCTCGCGACCCTCGGGCGCGTACTCGGTGAGCAGCAGCTCGGGGAACGCCTCCCGCAGCCGCTCCTGCAGGTGGGCGGGGCGGGCGGGGTCCGTGACGACGGCCTTGACCCAGTCCCCGCCGTGCTCCTCGCCCTCGGCGAGGATCTCCTCGAGCGTGCCGCGCAGCTCGGTGAGGCGCCGCGGCACGGGGGTCGCGAGGCGCTCGACCTCGACCTGTCCCCGCTCCCCCAGCTTCACGAGCAGCACGGCCTTGCGGTGGCGGCGCTCGGAGAAGGAGAAGGCGAGCGGCGACCCGGAGTACCAGGCGGGGGCGCCGACGGTCGCCGTGAGGTCCTGGCAGCCGTGGAGGTGGCCGAGGGCGAGGTAGTCGATGCCGCTCAGCACCCCGGCGGGCACGGAGTCCACGCCGCCCACGGAGAGGTCGCGCTCGGAGTCGCTGCCCTCGCCGCCGGTGACGAAGGTGTGGGCGAGGACCACGGTGCGCGCCCCGGGGTGCGCGGCCGCCCGCTCCCGCACCTGGTCCAGGGCCGCGCGCGTGACGGCCTCGTGGCTGCGGGCGAGCGGCGCCTCCTCCTGGCCGACGAGCGCGGTGCGGGCGACGTCCGGCTCGAGGTAGGGCAGACCGAAGAAGAGCACCTCGCCGTGCTCGTCCTCGACGCTCACGGGGTGCTCGATGCCGGGGAGGTCGGTGAGCAGGTGGATGCCCCCGCGCATGAGCTCGCGGCCGAACCCGAGGCGGTCCGCGGAGTCGTGGTTGCCGGGCGTGATGATCACGGTGGTGTGCTCGGCCAGGCGTGCGAGCGCCCGGTCCAGCAGCCGCACGCTCGAGACGGCGGGGACCGCGCGGTCGTAGACGTCGCCGGGGACGACGACCACGTCCACGGCGCGCTCGACCGCCGTCTCCACGAGCCAGTCCAGGAACGCGGCCTGGTGCTCGTGCAGGTCGACCTTGTGCAGGGTGCGGCCCAGGTGCCAGTCCGAGGTGTGCAGGATCCTCATGACCCCGAGCCTACGAGCGGGGGCCGACGACCGAGGACCACGGCGGCCGCTGTGGACGGCCCGTCTCAGCGCCCGAACGCGCCGCCGACCAGCAGGCGCTCGAGGACCCGCGCGACGCCGTCGTCCTCGTTGCTCGCGGTGACCTCCGCCGCGACCTCCCGCACCTCGCCCGCGGCGTTGCCGACGGCCACGCCGTGCCCCGCCCACGCGACCATGTCGCGGTCGTTCGGGGCGTCGCCGAAGGCCAGCACCTCCTCCCGCGCCACGCCCAGCGCGTCGCACAGCCGGGCGAGCGCGGCTCCTTTCGTGATCCCGGCGGGCTGCACCTCGAGGAACGGCGCGCCCGAATGGGTGAGCTCCACGCCCTCGACGCCCAGCGACCGCGCCGCCTCGAGCAGGGCGTCGGCCGGCAGCGCGGGGTGGCGGGCGAGGAACTTCAGGCTCGCCGTGCCGGTGACGAGGTCCGCCCCGGCCGGGATCATCGTCGCCGGGTCGCGCTTGTGGTCGGCGTAGCGGACGCCGGCGATGTAGTCCTGCTCGGCGACGAACACCTCCCCCCGGTCCCGGACGCTCGCGAACAGCACGCCGGGGACCGCCCGCCGCAGGGCGTGGGCGAGCTCGAGCTGCGCGGCCACGGCGACCGTCTCCTCCCAGAGGGTTTCCCCCGTGCCCAGGTCCACGCACAGCGCCCCGTTGCTGCACAGCACGCGGCCCTCGAACCCCGCCCCTGCCGCGATCGCCCGCACGCCGATCGGCTGCCGGGCCGTCACGGGGATCACCGCCGCGCCGGCGGCGCGCACCGCGTCGAGAGCGGCCCGGGTGCGGGGCGCCACGGACCCGTCGTCGCGGAGCAGGGTGCCGTCGAGGTCGGAGGCGACGAGTCGGAAGGTCACCCTCGGAGAGTACCGGCGTGCGATGTCCCCCTCTCCCCGCCCCACCACGGGCCCGCCGGCGCGCGTAGCGTGATGCCATGAGCACCGCCGCGCAGGGCCCGTCCACCACCGCTACTGAGAACGCCATCCCCGGGGAGCACCCCGACCCGCAGGCCGTCACCGCGGACGTCGTCGTGATCGGCGGCGGCCCGGTGGGCGAGAACCTCGCCCAGTACGCGATCGAGGGCGCGGACCTCACCGCGGTGATCGTCGAGCGCGAGCTCATGGGCGGGGAGTGCTCCTACTACGCGTGCATGCCCTCCAAGGCCCTGCTGCGCCCGATCGACGTGGCCCACACGGCCGCGCACCTGGACGGGCTCACCACCCCGCGGATCGAGCCGGCGGGTCTGCTCGCCCGGCGTGACGCCTGGGTCTCCGGCTACGACGACGCCGGCCAGGTCTCCTGGGCCGAGGGCGCCGGGATCCGCGTGGTGCGCGGGCACGCCGTGCTCACGGGTGAGCGGGAGCTGCGGGTCGGCCCCGGCGAGGGTCCGGCGGCCGATGCCGATGCGGTCACCGTGCGCGCCCGGCGCCGGGTCGTCATCGCGACCGGCTCCGTCCCCAGGATCCCGGAGGCCTTCACGGGTCTCGAGCCGTGGACCTCGCGGGATGCGACGGGCGTGGTCGAGGTGCCCGCCTCGCTCGCGATCGTGGGCGGCGGCGTGGTCGCGGTCGAGGCGGCGACCTGGATGGCGGCGCTCGGCAGCGAGGTGACGGTGATCGTGCGGGGCGAGGGCCTGCTCGGCGCGGAGGAGCCCGTCGCGGGCGTCCACGTGCGCGAGGCGCTCGAGGCCGCGGGCGTCACCGTCCTCACCGGGACCACCGTCGCGTCGGCACGGCGCGACCGGGCGGAGGCGACGGGCCTGGGCCGCGTGCACGGCGGCGAGGTGACGCTCGAGCTGAGCGGCCGCGGCACGGCAGGCGAGGCGCGCACGCTCACCGCCGCGGAGGTGCTCGTGGCGACGGGCCGCCGCCCGCGGCTGGACGACGTGGGCCTGGACGCCCTCGGCCTCACCCCGCAGGACGTGACCTCCGGTGGCCTGCCGGCGTGGCTGGCGGCCGTGGGCGATGCGAGCGGGGAGGCGCCGCTGACGCACTGGGGCAAGTACCGCGCCCGCGTGCTCGGCGCCGCGATCCGCGCGGAGGCGCTGCGCGAGCGGGATCAGCCCGACGGGGTCGACGGAGCCGACGGGGTCGGCGGATCGGACGGGGAGGAGCCGGTCCCCGAGGCGGTCCCCGTCCCGCAGGTCGTCTTCACCGACCCGCAGGTCGCCCGCGTGGGGCTCACCGAGCGGGCCGCGCGGGAGGCGGGCCACGAGGTGGTCACGGCGCAGGTGCCCTTCACCGGCGCCGCCGGCACGGCCCTGCTGCGGGACGACGCCGCCGGGACCGCGCAGATCGTCGTCGACGCCGCCACCCGGACCCTGCTCGGGGCGACGCTCGTGGGCCCCGAGGCCGGGGAGCTCATCCACGCCGCGACCGTCGCGATCGTGGGCCGGGTGCCGGTCGCCGTGCTGCGGCACGCGGTCCCCAGCTACCCGGCGGCCTCGGAGATCTGGCTGCGCCTGCTCGAGGAGCTCCCCCGCGAGTACCGGGTGCGCTGAGGGGCGACCAGGGTCGGTGGCGGCGGCTGCGCCGTGTCCGACCTTCGGACAGGATGCCCGCGTGGCACTGGCCATCGGCGGCGCGACCGGGTGGGATGGGAGCGGCCCTCCCCCCCCCGGGACCTCGCCCCCACCATCGGAGCACCTCCATGTTCGACAATCACCGCCGACGACGCCGCGAGCGCCGCGTGCGCCCCGGGGACGGCCGCGCGCTGAAGCCCTTCCGCACCTGGCAGCTGCTGCATCGGACCCTGTTCCGCCTCGACCTCGAGGAGCCCGACGGCGCCGTGCACCGCTACGAGGTGGACGTGCACCACCTCGCGGACGAGCTCTCCGGGAGCCTGGACCCCGAGGAGAAGGACCCGACGCCCCCGATGGCGCTGTACCGCGACGGCCGCCGCACCCACGTCGCGAATCCGCCCGCCGCATTCCCCGTGCCCGGCGGGGTGATCGAGGTGGCGCGCACCAGCTACGGCCTCTCCCGCATGCACCACGTGCCCGACGGCGGCGAGGCGCGCCTGCTCACCCCGCACCCGCGCTCGGCCGAGGGGCTGCGGGCGCGGCTGGGCCGGCGCTTCCCGCTCGCGAGCCGGGTCCTCGGCGCCATCGCGATCGTCGTGCTGCTGGTGAGCCTCGCCGTCACGATCCCGCAGATCGTGGAGC
The DNA here is from genome assembly GCF_024860185.1 of Brachybacterium sp. NBEC-018. Taxonomy (NCBI): domain Bacteria; kingdom Bacillati; phylum Actinomycetota; class Actinomycetes; order Micrococcales; family Dermabacteraceae; genus Brachybacterium; species Brachybacterium sp. NBEC-018. The sequence goes on along the minus strand of NZ_CP100650.1, from coordinate 1,320,384 downwards.
TCGTGACCTCGGTCGAGGTGATCGCGGCGCGCGTGGGCACCTTCACGTCCCCGATCAGCCTGAGCGCCGAGCTGAACACCGCGCTCGTCATCGCGGGCGCCCTCGCCGCGACCGAGCGGGCGCTCACGCTGCGCAACCACTGGCTCATCGACGCGGACACCACCTGGACGAGCTTCACCTGACGTGGGCCGTCCACAGCAGCGCGGCCCAGAAAACCGCTGGTCACCTGCCGGGCGGGCACCCTAGCCTCGCCCCATGAGCACCGCCGCCCCGGATCCCGCACCGGATCAGATCTATGCCGACCCCCGACTCGCCGCCTGCTACGACACCTTCGACGGCGAGCGCGACGACCTCGACCACTACGAGGCGCTGATCGACGAGCTCGGCGCCCGCACGATCGTGGACGTGGGCTGCGGGACCGGCTCGCTCGCGGTACGGCTCGCCGCGCGGGGTCTGACGGTGACCGGGGTGGACCCGGCCGCCGCCTCCCTCGACGTCGCCCGTTCCAAACCCCACGCCGAGGCGGTCACCTGGATCCACGGCACCGCCCCGGACCTCCCGCCGCTCGGCGCGGATCTCGCGGTGATGACCGGGAACGTCGCCCAGGTGTTCCTCACGGACGAGTCCTGGCTGCGCACGCTGCGAGGGATCCGCGCCGCCCTGCGCCCCGGCGGATGGTTCGTCGCGGAGTCCCGCCGGCCGGAGCGGCGGGCCTGGGAGGAATGGCAGGCGGACACGGATCCGCAGGTGCACGAGGTGCCCGGCGTGGGCCACGTGCGCAGCCGAGCGCGGTTGGTCGAGGTGGCGCTGCCGCTGGTGACCTTCACGGATGACTTCCGCTTCGAGGACGGCGCCACGCGCTCCTCGACCTCGACCCTCCGCTTCCGGACCGAGGTGGAGCTGCGCGCCTCCCTCGCGGAGGCCGGGCTCGAGGTCCGGGACATCCGTGAGGCGCCGGACCGGCCGGGCCGCGAGTACGTGCTGCTCGCCCGCGCAGTCTGAGCTCTCAGGCCCCGGTGCCCGTGTAGAAGCCGTAGGTCGCGTCGGCGTTGCGCTGGGCGACCTCGGGCTCCTCGCCGGAGGCGGTGTGGGCGACGGCCCAGCCGTCGGCCGCGCCGCGATAGAAGGAACGTCCCTCCTCGGTGCCCGCCCAGGCCTCCGCCTCCGACGGGGCGAGCGAGCCCTCGACGGCGCCGAGGTGCAGGGCGAGGCCCAGCAGACCGCCGTCCCAGCCCACGCCCGTGGCACCGGGGCCGAAGGTCTCCCACATCTCCGCGGGGACGTCGGCGACCTTGCTGCTGTGCTCGAGCTCGAAGCGGGTGGACTCCTCGGAGACCGCCTCGAGGCGCACGGTCACCCAGGAGACGCTGCCCATGGCCTCCCAGCTCACGGAGTAGGCGGCGGCGCCGTCGGCCGGGGGCTCGCAGCTGAGCACCTCACCGCCGGCCTGCCCCTCGAACTGGTAGCGGCCGCCCTCGCGCAGCTCGCCGGAGATCGGGAGGAACCATCGGGCGATGCGCTCCGCGGTCGTGACGGCCTCCCAGACGTCCGCGAGGGCGGCGGGGTAGTCCTGCTCGAGGGTCTGGACGTGCTGGGGCTCGCCGTCGCGCTCCTCGACGCGGTAGGCACGGGTGACGGAGGTGAGCTGGGTGGGGACGTCGACCATGTCAGGTCTCCTTCTCGTGGGGTGGGGTCGCGAGGCGGCGCTGCCGCTTCCCGCGGGCGATCTCGGTGCCGAGCGCGTCGAGCTTCGGGAGCCAGAAGCGTTCGAATGGGGTGAGCCACTGCCGGGCCTCGGCGGGCCCGCGCGGGTCCACCGCGTAGAGGCGGCGCCTGCCCTCGGGGCGGACGCTCGCGAAGCCGTGCTCGCGCAGGACCTTCAGGTGCTGGGAGACGGCGGGCTGGCTGATGGCGAACTCCGCCTGGACCACCTCGCCGATCTCGCCCGCGCTGCGCTCCCCGTCCGCGACGAGGAGCTCGAGGATCCGTCGCCGCACGGGATCGCCGAGGACGTCGAGCGCGTGCACGCGGCCATCCTGCCCATCCGCGTCATATAAGTCAATGCTTATTCGGTACGGGAGCGGACCAGCAGCCGCACCAGGATCCCGGTGGCGACGACGCCGAGCCCCGCGAGGAGCGTCAGCCGCGGGAGCGCGGCGACGAGCAGCACGCAGCCCGCGAGCCCCACGATCTGCAGCCCCCGCGGGAACATCCGGTCGCCGCCCCTCTGGGTGAGCGCCGCCGCGTTCGCGACCGCGTAGTACAGAAGCACCCCGAAGGACGAGGCCGCGACGGCCGTGAGCGCGCTCGGCACGAGCAGCACGAGCGCCACCACGATCGCCCCGACCGTCACCTCCGCCCGCCACGGCACCCCGAAGCGCGCCGAGACCGCCGCGAGCGGGCGCGGCAGATCCCCCTCGCGCGCCATCGAGAGCATCGTGCGGGAGACCCCGGCGACGAGCGCGAGCAGGGAGCCCGCCGCGGCGGCCGTCGCCCCGACCGTCACGACGAGCGTCCATGCGCCGCCCGCCCCGACGGCGTCGAGCGCGGTGACGAAGGGCGCCGGGCCCCAACCGGCGGCGTCCGGAGCAGGGCCGACGAGCACGAGCAGCACCGCGAGCAGCACGTACAGCGCGAGCACGATGCCGAGGGCCAGCAGGATCGCCCGCGGGATGGTGCGGCGCGGCGCGGTGACCTCCTCCCCCAGCGTCGCGACCCGGGCGTAGCCCGCGAAGGCGAAGAACAGGATCGCCGCGGCCTGCAGCACCGCGAGGACCACACCGAGCGAGCCGTCCGGCACGTCCGCGAGCGGTCCCGGGACCGCCGCCGCGAAGCCCGTGGCCGCGCTCCCGCCGGTGGCCACGGCGTCCCCCTCGGCCGCTCCCCCGATATCGCCCGCCCCGTCGGCCCCGACCACGGTGCCGGGGACGACACCCACGGCGAGGCGGACCGCGGTGAGCAGCAGGGCACTGAGCGCGACGGCGACGAGCACCCGGGCCAGCGCCGCCGTGCGGGTGACGCCCACGAGGTTCACCGCCGTGAGCACGAGGACCACCCCCGCGGCGACGGGCCGCCGCCAGGCCTCCTCCGGCACCAGGTACGCCGCGACCACGAGCGCCATCGCCGCGCAGGAGGCCGTCTTGCCGATGACGAAGCACCAGCCGGCGAGGAAGCCCCACCCGTGCCCCAGCTGCTCACGCCCGTAGACGTAGCTGCCGCCGGAGGTCGGGTAGCGAGCGGCGAGCTGGGCGGTCGAGGTGGCATTGGCGAGCGCGACGACGGCCGCGAGCAGCAGCGCCGCGAGCACGGCGGGACCGGCGAGATCCGCCGCGGCGCCGAGCGAGACGAACACGCCCGCGCCGATCATCGCGGCGAGGCCCACCACCACGGCATCGGCCAGGCCGAGGCGCCGCGAGAGCGCCCCGGCCTCAGCACCGGTCGGGGTCAGGGCTCAGCCCTGCCGGCCCTTGCCCTTGCCGATGCCGCTGTTGCTGCCACCGGGGGTGCCGTTGTTCTTCCCGGGCCCCTTGTTGTCGTTGTCCCGGCCGTTCCCGTGGCCGTTGCCGTTCCCGTTCCCGCCGCCGGAGGCCGGGGCGAACTCGGCGTCCAGGCCGGTGATCATCGGGTTGTGGTCCGAGGAGGCGAAGGGGCCCTCCTGGCACAGCTCGGTGACGTTGGTGTTCGCGCGGCTGTACAGCGCGAGCGGGGACTCGGCGCCGTTGATCGACCAGTCCGTGGCGCCGGTGATCCGCTCGCGGGCGGAGTCGTTGGCGAGCACGTGGTCCAGGGAGCCGGTCATGCCGTCGAAGCTGTAGGACCAGCCGTCCTCGTCGAAGGTGGAGCCGAGGTCCGTGTAGCCGGCCTCGTAGAACACCTGCAGCGGATCCTCCTGCGTGTAGGCGTTGAAGTCGCCGCCCAGCAGCACGTCCTCGACGCCGAGCGCCTCCTGCTGCTCCTGCACCCATGCGTTCAGGGCGTTCGCCTGCGCGAGGCGGGAGGTGCGGGAGTTGCCCTGCACCGGATCCGCGGGGAGGGAGGCGTCCGCGGCGTCCTTCGAGCCCTTGGACTTGAAGTGGTTCACGGCGAAGAAGAACGGCTCACCCTGCACGGCGCGACCCTCGCTGTCCTCGCCGACGGGCGCGAACACCTGGCCGAGCGGCTCACGGGCGTTGGCGAAGGCCGGGTCCTCGGCGAGCACCACGGCATCGCCCTGCGGGGCGGCCGCGGCGGGCTTGTAGATCAGGGCGCTCGAGATGACGTCCTGGCCGGCGTCGGATCCGGCGGCCTCGTAGGCCGCGGCGGTGGGCACGTACGCCCAGGTGCCGGCGCCGTCCTCCTCGTTCAGCGCGGCGACGAGGGTCGCGGTGGCCTCGTCGGCCTCCTCCCCGAGGCGCGCGGAGTTCTCGATCTCCATGAGGCCCACGACGTCGAGGCCGGAGGTGGAGATCGCGTCGACGATCTTCGACTGCTGGCGGTCGAGGTCGTCCTGGCCCCAGGCGCCGCGCGGGTCGCAGCCGCCGCGCACCGAGGTGCCCTCCCCGGCGCGGTCGGTGTACGGCTCGCAGCCGGGGGTGTCCTCGCCGAGGGTCGTGAAGTAGTTGAGCACGTTGAAGGTGCCCACCTGGAGGTCGCCGCCCACCTCGTCGGGCGTCGCCTGGCGGGTGTCCTCGAAGCTGATGCCGTCGGTCGCGGAGGACTCCCACGGGGTCGTGGGCTGGAGGCGCCAGGTGTCGAAGGAGTAGGAGAGCACGACGGGCTCCTCGAAGCCGACGCCGGCGCCCACGCGCACGGGCTCCTCGGTGGAGAGGTAGGACAGCGGCACGTCCGTCGCGGTGGAGAAGTTCGTGGTCCTCCCGTCGTCCAGCAGGATCATGTCGTCGAGCTGCTGCTGGCAGAGGGCGGTCGCCTCTGCGCCGGGGCGCAGGGTCTCCGCGGGCTGGCGGTAGGCCTGGTCGCCGATCGCGAGGCCCACCTCGCCGTACTTGTTCGTCTCGTAGACATCGGTGACGGTGAGGTCGCCCTCCGCGGGCAGGATCAGCATGCTCTCGAGCCGCTCGCGCTGCTCGGGATCGGTGGGGAACCCGCCGGTGAGGACGGCCGGCTCGACGGGCGCGAGCTCGGCGTCCGGGGTGGTGAGGCCGCCCGCGGCGACGGAGATCTGGGTCGCCTCGTAGTACTCGGAGACCTGACCGGTGACCTTCACGCCCTGGCCGATCTCGACGTCGCCGACGGTGGCGGGCGAGTGCACGAACAGGCCCTGCGAGGCCTCCGCGGTCGCCGGGTCGATGTCGCCGCCGGTGCCGCCGGTCTGGATGACATAGCCGTTCAGGCCGCCCGTCGCGTAGACGGCGGTGACGACACCCTCGGTGGTGACGGTGGTCCCCGCGAGCGGGGAGGCCGCGCCGGTGCCCTGGATCTCCGCGATCGGGACGACGGCGCCCGGCTCGACGGGGCCCGTGGGATCGGTGGGGTCCGTCGGATCGGTCGGGTCCGTCGGATCCGCCCCGGAGGACTGCGGGGTGGGAGCGCCCGCGGTGAAGTCCGCGGCGTTGTCCCCGGTCTCCGCGGTGCGGGAGACGGAGGTGGCGTTCGTGGTCGCCGCGGCGGGGGCGGTGCCCGCGAAGGTCGCGGCGCCGCCCCAGCCGAGCAGGTCGACGACGGCGGTCTCGCCCGCGCAGGTCTCGAACTGGCAGGTGAGGGTGCCGCTCGCGTTCGACAGCGCGACGACGCCGCCGGTGCCGGAGAGGGCGAGGCTCCCGGTCTGGTCCGGGGTGGGGAGCGCCTCGGTGCCGCCGCTGCCCTGGGCGAGCTGGACGAGGAAGGTGCCGCCCGCGGGGACGGTGCCGGTCAGCTGGAGGGTGTTCCCGGTGGAGAAGGCGCCGGCCTTCGCGGCGTACTGCAGGGACCAGCCGTCGAGGCTGATCGGCGCGTCGGAGGTGTTGCGCAGCTCGACGAAGTCGTGGGTGTAGGTGGCGCCGGAGTTGCCGCCGCCGCCGTAGACCTCGCTGATGCGGAGGTCGCCCGGGGGCAGCAGATCGGCGGCGCGGGCCGGGGCCTCGAGGGCGGGCACGAGGCCGGCGCCGAGGGCGAGGGCGGCCGCGCCGCGGGCGAGGCGGCGCAGCGGGAGGACGGTGCGGGCGGGGCTCATGGGGGCTCCTAGCAGGGACGACGCAGCGGAGGGGAGGTGGCGTGACGCGAGGAGGGCTCCCGGGGGCGGGCCGGCATGGCGGCCCGCCCCCGGGAGCCGGGGCGGAGGTCAGTCCTCGACGTACTCGATGCCGGCGTCGTCCATGCGGTGCATGAACGCGGCCATCGCGTCACGCTTCATGGGGCTCAGCGGGCGGTACGTGCCGTCGCTCCAGCCGGTCGAGATGCCGGTGGACTGCAGCCAGGCGATCTCCTTGGCGTACTTCCGCGACGCGGAGACGTCCTCGAAGGGGCCCTTCACCGGGTCCGAGTAGCGGGGCTCGCCCGCGTAGCGGTACAGGAACGCGGCCATCGCGTCACGGGCGATCGGGGTGGTGGGGCGGAAGGTGCCGTCGCTCCAGCCGGTCGTGATGCCCTGCTGCTGCGCCCACACGATCGCCGTGTAGTGCTGGTCCGTGGGCGTCACGTCCGTGAACGGGGACGTCTTCGGCAGGGTCACGGCCGGCTCGCCCGCCATGCGGTAGAGGAAGGCGGCCATCGCGTCGCGGTTCACGTCCTGCAGCGGCCGATAGGTGCCGTCGCTCCAGCCGGTGACGTAGCCCTGGGCGGCGGCCCAGGTGATGTCCTCGGAGAACTGCATGCCCGCGGGCACGTCGGAGAAGGAAACCGGCTCCGTCTCGAGCGTGATCGGGAAGGTGATCGAGGTGCCGGTCACCGGGACGGCGGTGACGGTGCCCTCGTGCTCCCCGGCGGGGAGGGTGACGCGCACATCGGCGCCCCACTGGCCGTCCTTGTTCTGCTTGTACGGGGCGGAGAAGGTCTCGCCGTCGATCTCGAGCGTCGCCGTGCTGATCTGCGGGGCGCCGAGGGAGCGGGACTCGAGGCCCGTCAGCCGCACGATCGAGGATCCGGTGCCGGCCGTGATCTGCACGCCGATGCCGCGCTGGGAGTAGTCGGCCTTGAGGCCGCGGTGCTTGCCGAGGTAGCTGATCCACGCGTCACGGTCCAGCAGGCCCGTGTCCTTGGTGTTCGTGCCCTTGGCGAAGGTGTGGAAGTTGTCGCCGCCGGCCACGAGGAAGCTCGCGGCGACGAGGCTGTAGGAGGCCTCCGGGTCCAGGGGCTTCCCGTCGATGCTCACCGAGGTGATGTGCTCGCCCTGCGCGGCGGACTCGTCGAAGGTGTAGTCGACGTTGCCGGAGAGGCCGAGCTGCAGGTACCCGCGGGAGGGGACGTTGCCGTCCGCGTCGAGCTGCCACTGCTCCTCGAGGAGGTCCTTGAACTGGGCGCCCGTGAGGGTCGTGGTGGAGAGGTTGTTGACGAAGGGGACGATGTTGTTCGCCTCTCCGTAGGTGACCACGCCGTTGCCCTCGTCGCCGGAGGGGGCGTAGGCGAGGTTGTCGCGCACGCCGCCGGGGTTCATGACGCCGATCGTCGCGCGGTCACCCGAGTAGGAGTCCTGCTGGGTGGCCCAGACCATCGAGTCGGCGAGCTCGTCGGAGAGCGCCGAGGAGCTCCCGCGGTCGTCGCCGCGGCCGGTGTAGCCCGTCTTCTTCGTCCAGACGCCGTCCACGTACTCGGCGCCGTCGGGCGCGTAGGCGGTGGTGACGTCGGTGTCGATGTCGCCCACCTCCTTCTTCGCGGCCTCTTCGCCGGCGGCGGCCGCGTCGTCCGCGATCGTCGCGGCGGAGTCGTAGGCGGCGTCGCCCGCGCAGGCGTCGAGGTCCGCACCCTCGGTGGGGACGAGCGCGGTGGCGTCGGCGACGACGTCCCAGTCGCCGTCGGAGGCCTTCTCGAGGGTGACCTTGCCGAGGTTCTCGCCGTAGGAGCCGGTCTGCACGACGGGGCGGGTCTCGCCGGACTCGCCGGGCACAGCCGCCTGGTAGACGTAGGACTGGTGCGTGTGGGCGGTGAAGATGACGTCCGCCGCGGCGGAGGTGTCGTCCACGAGGTGCGTGAAGACGGGCGTCGGGGTGGGCGCGCTGCCGGCGTCGGAGGAGCCCGACGAGCCCTCGTGGTACTCGACGGCGAGCACGTCGTACTGCTCGCCGGAGGCCTGCAGCTCCTCGATCGCGGCGTTCACGCCGTCCACCGGATCGCCGAACTCGACGCCCTGCAGGCCGGCCGGGGAGGTGAGCCCCGGGGTCTCCTGGGTGACGGCGCCGACGACGGCGACCTTCACGTCACCGGCGTCGACGATCGCATAGGGATCGGTGGTGGGCGCGCCGTCCTTGGTGACGTTCGCGGCGAGGTAGGGCCAGTCCGCCCGCTCCTGCACGCGGTTCGTGAAGTCGTCGTAGCCCTTGTCGTACTCGTGGTTGCCGGCGGCCGACGCGCCGAGGCCGAGGGCGTTCAGGTAGTCGATCGTCGGGTTGTCGTCGTCGATGTAGGACGCGAACTCCGAGGCGCCGATGTTGTCCCCCGCGGAGAGCAGCGCCGAGTTCGGCGCCGCCTTCTCCTCGGTGACGACCGTGCACGCGAGGTCCTTCGCGGTCGAGGAGATCCGGCCGTGGAAGTCGTTGATGTTCAGCAGCGTCACCTGGTCGCCCGTGCCCGCGGCGAGGGCGGGGACCCCCGCGCCGAGGAACGTGGTGAGGGAGACGGCGGCGATGCCGAGCCCGGCGGCGGTGCGGCGGGCGAGTCGGCGCGAGACCGAGGGGGTCATGGAGAGGCTCCTGGCGCGGGGAGAGACGGGGACGGAGGGGTCGGCACCACGGCGGCTGTGGCATGGGCCTCGTCCATTCAAGCCGCCCCGGGGTCGCCCCGGATCCGTTCGCCGAGGTGGTGACCGGAGCGTTATCAAACGTTCGCCCGGATGCCGCCTTCACGACAGCCGGGTGTCGCGGTCGGCGCCCGCCCGGTCACCCCGCGGGCCCGCCGCGTCCGGAGCGCCGGGCATCGCCGGCCCTCCGCTTCCGTCTCCTCAGCCACATCGCGGGCCTGCGAGGATGGGCCCGGGAGCCCGGATTGGGTAGCATCGATGCGACTTCCCGCGGAAGGGCGTCCGGCGCCCCGTCCGCGGTGCTCCAGACCGCCGTCCCGCCCTACCGACCGTCACCCCCTCGACGATGGGCCCGCCCGACGCGGCACGCTCGGACCGGCTCCCGCCGTCATCCCGAAGGAGCTCCCCCATGGTGTTGCCGTTCCTGGCACGTCGCCCCACCGTCCCCGCGAAGGACGGCGGGAGCTGGCCTCACGTGGTGATCATCGGAGGCGGCTTCGCAGGGGCCAACGCGGTGCTGGGCCTGCGGGACGCCCGCGTGCGCGTCACGCTCATCGACCGCAACGTCTACAAGACCTTCCAGCCGCTGCTCTACCAGGTGGCGACCGCGGGCCTGAACCCGGGCGACGTCACCATGTTCCTGCGCGGCCTCTCGCTCAAGGTCCCCAACATGCGCTACCGCCAGGGCGAGGTCATCGGCGTGGACCCCGAGCAGAAGGTCGTCACCCTCGACGAGGGCCAGCGCGGCGAGAAGCGCCTGCGCTACGACTACCTCGTGCTCGCCAACGGCGCCACCACCACCTACTTCGGCACCCCGGGCGCCGAGGAGCACGCGATGCCGATGTACACGCGCTCCCAGGCCCTCGCGATCCGCGACCGCGTGTTCTCCGAGCTCGAGCGCGCGAGCCGCGCCCGCGACGGGGACCTGCTGCACGTCTCGATCGTGGGCGGCGGCCCCACCGGTGTCGAGATCGCCGGCGCGCTCGCGGACTTCCGCCAGCAGGAGCTCGACATCCTCTACCCGGAGATCGACCCGGGCACCCTGCGCATCCGCCTCGTGCAGCGCGGCGACGAGCTCATCAAGGAGTTCCGCGAGGAGTTCCGCGAGTACGCGGCGCACGAGCTCGAGGACCGCGGCGTGCACCTGTGCCTCGGCCACGGCGTGAAGTCCGTGGGCTACGACTACGTGACCCTCGACGACGACACCGTCCTCGAATCCGACATCACCATCTGGGCCGCGGGCGTCGCCATCGCCGACGTCGTGAAGACCTGGGGCCTGCCCCAGGACAAGCGCGGCCGCCTCGACGTCGACGAGAACCTCGAGGTCAAGGGCTTCCCGGGCGTGTTCGCCGCGGGTGATATCGCCGGCGGCGACGACGCCCTCCCCCAGCTCGCCCAGCCCGCCATCCAGGCCGGCCGCGCCGTGGCCCGCGCGATCGCGGCCGACGTCGCCGGCAAGGCCAAGAAGCCGTTCCGCTACGTCGACCTCGGCACCATGGCGACCATCGGCCGCCACGCCGCGATCACCGAGATGCCGGAGCTCCCGGGCGTCGGCTCGATCGGTCTCAACGGCACCGTCGGCTGGTTCGCGTGGCTCGGCGTCCACGTGACGAAGTTGCTCGGCCACCGCAACCAGCGCGCCGTCGCCATGAACCTGCTGTCCCTGTACAGCGGCACGCGCGCCACCCACCAGCCGAACCCGGTGGTGGGCGAGGTCGACTCGCTGCGCGCGGCCCGCGAGTTCGAGGAGCAGGCCCCGCACCGCAAGTTCGGCGCCGACCACCAGGCCTGAGCGCCCCACGACGGGGGCGGGAGCCGGGGCAGATGCCCTGGCCCCGCCCCCGTTCGCATGCCCGGGGACCGGAGACCGGTGAGCGGTGCCCGGGGCTCGGTGCCCGGTGCCGCCCGCCCGTTGGGCCTGGACCTGGACCTGGACCCAGGGTCCTGGCCTGGGCCTCGGTCCCGGGTCCACCTGGATGTCCGTTTGCGCGCCCCAGTTCCAGAAGGGGAACTCAGGCGCGCAATCGGACAGCGGCTCCCTCCCGGACCATGTCCGATTGCGCACCTGGCTTCCGAAAATGGAACTCAGGCGCGCAATCGGACAGGGAAGAACGCGCCCGGCGGCTCAGGCGGTGGGGGCCGGGAGCGCGGCGAGCAGGGCGATGACGGCCTCCGCGGCCTCCGCGCCCTTGTCCTCGCTCGAGCCGGGCAGGCCCGAGCGGTCGAGCGCCTGCTGCTCGTCGTCGCAGGTGAGCAGCCCGAAGCCGACGGGCTTGCCCGTGCGCAGCGAGACGTCCATGAGCCCCTGGGTCGCGGCCTGGCAGACGTACTCGAAGTGCGGGGTGCCGCCGCGGATCACGGTGCCGAGGGCGACGACGCCGTCGGCCCCCTCGGCCGCGCGGAGGGCGCCGAGCGGCAGCTCGAAGGAACCGGGCACGCGCAGCAGCTCGTGGGTGGCGCCGGCGGCGTCGAGGGCGCGCTGCGCACCGGCGACTAGGGCATCCATGATCGTGTCGTGCCAGCTCGCGGCGACGATGACGACGTGACGGCCGTGGCCGTCGGGGGTGAGGGCGGGGGCTCCGGCCTTGCTCATGAGTGGGGTCCTTCCGTGGGGGTGGTGGTGTCGGGAGTGGTGGTGTCGGGTCGAGGGGTGTCGGGGGTGGTGATGTCGGGGGTGGTGGGGCTCGAGGGTCCGGTGGGGCTCGAGGGTCCGGTGGGGCTCGAGGGTCCGGTGGGGCCGAACAAGTCGGGCGGGAGGCGGTGGCCCATCTCCTCGGCCTTGGTGCGCAGGTAGGCGGCGTTCTCGGGGACCACGCCCACCACGAGCGGCGAGACCTGCTCGACGCCCACGCCGTGCTCGGTGAGCTGCGCGGCCTTGTCCGGGTTGTTGGTCAGCAGGTCCACGCGGGTCGCGCCGAGGTCCTGCAGGATCGCGGCGGCGGCGCCGTACTCGCGGGCCTCGGCGGGCCAGCCCAGCTCGAGGTTCGCGCTGACGGTGTCCCGCCCCTGGTCCTGCAGGGCGTAGGCGGCGATCTTCTCGGCGAGGCCGATCCCGCGGCCCTCGTGGCCACGCAGGTAGACGACCGCGCCGCCGTCGCGGGCGATCGTGGCGAGGGCGGCGTCGAGCTGGGGGCCGCAGTCGCAGCGCAGCGAGCCCAGCGCCTCCCCCGTCAGGCACTCGGAGTGCACGCGCACGGTCGTGACGGCGTCGGGTCCGATCTCCCCGGCCACGAGGGCGAGGTGCTCGGCGCCGGTGCGGCGGTCGCGGTAGGCGTGCACGGTGAGCGCGCCGTGCCGGGTGGGCAGCTGGGCGGTGGCGACGCGGTGCACGCGCGGGGCGGGCTCCGCGGCGCCGGGCACGGGCACGGCGGCGCGGGTCGCGGCGGTCGCCCGGGCGTCGAGGTCCGCGGCGAGATCGGCGATCGTGATGAGGGCGAGGCCGTGCTGCTCGGCGAGGCGCTCCGCCTCGGGCAGGCGCATGACCTCGCCGTCGTCCCGCACGAGCTCGCAGATCATGCCGATGGGCGGCAGGCCCGCGAGGCGGCACAGGTCCACGGCGGCCTCGGTGTGGCCGGGCCGCTCGCGCACCCCGCCGGCGACCGCGCGCAGCGGCAGCACGTGACCGGGGCGGATGAGGTCCTCGGGTCCGGCGTCGGCCGCGGCGAGGGCGCGCAGGGTGCGGGTGCGGTCCGCGGCGGAGATCCCGGTCGTGACGCCCTGGGCGGCGTCGACGCTCACCGTGTAGGCGGTGCGCAGCGGGTCGCGGGTGCGCGGGACCATGAGCGGCAGCTCGAGGCGGTCGGCGAGCTCCGCGGGCAGCGGCGCGCACAGGTAGCCGGAGGAGTGCCGGACCGTCCAGGCGACCCAGTCGGGGGTGGCGAGGGCGGCGGAGAGGATGACGTCGACCTCGTTCTCGCGCTCCGCGGAGTCGGCGACGAGCACGGGGCGGCCCTCGCGCAGCTCGGCGAGGGCGCGGGCGATGCGGGCCGAGCGCTCGTCGTCCACGGGCCCGGGGGCGGGACCTCCGACGGGGGCGCCGTCGGTGGGGCGGGTCGTGCCGTGCTCGGTCATCGTCCCTCCCCCTCCGCGGCGCCGTCGGCGGTGCTGCTGGTGAAGCCGGTGAGGCGGGCGACGTAGCGGGCGATGACGTCGACCTCGAGGTTCACGGCGTCGCCCTCGCGGAGCGTGCCGAGGGTCGTCGCCTCGAGCGTCGCGGGGATGAGGGAGACGCCGAAGGAGTCCGCCCCGGCGGAGGTCACGGTGAGGGAGACGCCGGAGACGGTCACGGCGCCCTTCTCCGCGACGAGCGGCGCGATCTCCGCGGGCAGGGAGAACAGGAGGTCCTCCCAGCGGCCTTCGCCGCGGCGGGAGAGGAGGCGGCCCACGCCGTCGACGTGCCCCTGGACGATGTGGCCGCCCAGGCGGGAGTCGGCGCGAAGGGAGCGCTCGAGGTTGACGGGGGCGCCGGCGGCCTTCTCGCCGAGCGCGGTGCGGCGCAGGGTCTCCGGGACGGCGTCCACGGCGAAGCTGCCGTCGCCGGGCAGGTCGACGACGGTGAGGCACACGCCGTCCACGGCGATCGAGTCGCCGAGGCCGGCGTCGGAGGCGGCGAGCGGGCCGGTCAGGAGCAGGCGGGCGGAGCCGTCGGGCTGCGGGGTGAGGGAGGTGAGGGTGCCGATCTCCTCGACGATGCCGGTGAACATGGGGTCTCCTTCGGTGGGGTCGGGCGGGGTGGTGGTGGGGCGAGCTGTCGGTGGTGGCGGATGGCGGGGCCGACGGGCCGGTCGGACCCGACGGCGGCGCGGGGTGTCAGGGGTGGCCGGCGGCGGGGTCGCCGGTCGCCGTGCGGGCGATGAGCAGCACGTCCTCGCCGAGGCGCTCGACGTGCTCGGTGCGCCAGCGCAGCGCCTCGCCGATCGTGGTGACGCCGAGGTCGCCGACGGCGGCGGCGCCCGCGCCGAGGTGCACGGGGGCCAGGTAGGCGTGGAGCTCGTCGACGGCGCCCGCGCGGAGGAAGGCCGTCGCGAGCTGCGGGCCGCCCTCGAGGACGAGGCGGCGCACGCCGCGGGCGGCGAGGTGGGCGATCACGAGCGCCGGGTCGTGCGTGGTCACCTGCAGGAAGCGGCCGTCGGATCCGCGGATCCGCGCCGTCGCGGGCACGGGCCGGCGGCCGACGGCGACTCTCAGCGGCCGGTGCGGTGCGTCGGGCTCACCGGACGGCAGGGCCGACGGTGAGCCGGGGGCGATACCGGGCTCCCCGGTGGGGCGGGCGGTGAGGGCGGGGTCGTCGGCGAGGACGGTCCCGGTGCCCACGACGATCGCGTCGACGCCCGCGCGCACCCGGTGGGCGTGCTCGCGGGCGGCGGGGCCGGTGATCCAGCGGCTCGTGCTGTCCGCGGCGGCGACGCGGCCGTCGAGCGTGGTCGCGGTCTTGAGGATCACGTGCACGGCAGGCCGGGCGGCGCGCGCGTACCAGGGGCCGATGAGGTCGAGGGCCGATTCTGCGAGCTCCTCCCCCACGGCCGCGGGGCCGCCGGCGACGTCGATGCCGGCGGCGGCGAGCTCGGCCCCGCCGCCGCCCTCGGCCGCGCCCGGATCGGGCAGGGCGAAGACGACGCGGGCCACGCCCGCCTCGCGGAGGGCGCGGGCGCAGGGGCCGGTGCGGCCGGTGTGGCGGCAGGGCTCGAGGGTGACGACGGCGGTGCCGCCGCGGGGGTCGTGGCCGCGGGCGGCGGCGTCCGCGAGGGCGTCGGCCTCGGCGTGCGGGGTGCCCGCGCCGCGGTGATGGCCCTCGCCGAGGGTCGTCCCGTCGGGGGCGAGGAGCACACAGCCGACCTGCGGGTTCGGGGTGTCGGCGGGGCCGCGGGCGGCGAGCTCGAGGGCGCGCCGCAGCGCGGCGTGCTCGGCGGCGGGCAGCACGGTGGCGGGCAGCGGCGCGGTGCCTGCGGCGGCGGGCTGCGGAGGGTGCGGGTCGTGCACGGTCGTCCTCCCGGAGTGCGGTCCGGGGAGATGGCCTGGAGCGTGCACAGGGCCATGGACGACGCCGGGGGTCGACGCAGGGTGCACCAGGCGTCGCCTGGGCGACGCCACATCTCCTCCCATCCGGACTTTCACCGTCGGTCCTGGAGTTCCACCAGGTCAACCAGTTCCCGAAGGAGCTGGGTCGCGGACTGTCACCGCCGGCTCAGAGTTTCACTGACCCCGGAGAATGTGGTTCATTCGCCGGACACGTTAGCACCGGCCGGGAGCCGGCGTCGCGGCGGTGTCGGCCGATGAACATCCGATCGCCCGCGGGCGGGCGGGACGACCCGCGGAACAGGGCCGACGGGGCCGCCCGCGGACCGGCCCCGATCGCGACCGGGCACCGTGCCCGCGCGGGACGGCGACGCTCAGCCGCCGAGGCCGCCGTGCACCAGGAAGGCGGCGCCCATCGCCCCGATCGCGAGCACCGCGAGGGTCGCGAGCAGCATCGGCAGGCCGCTGCGGGTCAGCGCCCCCTGCGCGGTGAGCGAGCGGTGCGCGCGGCGGTACCCGGTCGCGGCGAGCAGGTAGGCGAGCACCGAGAGGGCGGCGCCGAGCACACCGCCCACCACGGCGAGCGGGCCCAGCGCGTCGAGCGCGAAGCGCATGGCGACGAGGCTGCCCACGGCGAAGGAGAGGCAGGTGCGGCGCCAGGCGAGGAGGGTGCGCTCGGGCTGCAGGCCCGGGTCGAAGACGGCTCCCGCGGCGTCCCCGGGAGCGTCGCCGCTCCTGGTCACACCCACATCCCGAGGGCGACGAGCGCGGCGGCGAGCACGACGCCCGCGACGAGCACGCCGCCCGCGCCGAGCCCCGGCAGCGGGAGGCCGCGGCGCAGGGCGCGTTCCGTCTGCCGCCATCCCCACCAGGCCTGCAGCGCGGCGATCGTGCCGAGCACGAGGAACACCGCGGCGGCGGAGGCGCGCCACACCATCGGCTCGGGGATCGCGAGCGCCTCGAGGGCGAAGGCCCCGGCGTAGAGCGCGAGGGCGGTGCGCACCCAGGCGAGGAAGGTGCGCTCGTTGGCGAGGCTGAAGCGGGGATCGGGCTCCTCCCCCTCGCGGTACACGGAGGCGGGGAAGCGGCGCTGGTCGGTCATGAGTCCTCCCTGCTGGGGGCGTCGGTCGGGCGGAGCGCGACGGTGCGGAACCCGGCGTTGCCCATCGAGGAGTCCGGGGTGTTCCGGGAGCGGGCGGCGTTGCGGTACCGGTTGCAGTAGGAGTCGTGGCAGAGGTAGCTGCCGCCGCGCAGCACGCGCTCCTCGCCGTCCTCGGGGCCGGTGGGGTCGACGATCTCCCCGCTCTGCCCGGGCCGGCGGTAGGTGGCGGGGTGGAAGCGGTCCTCGCACCACTCCCACACGTTGCCCACGGGCTGCCAGAGCCCGTAGCCGTTGGGCTGGTAGCTGCGCACGGGGGCGGTGGTGAGGTGGCCGTCCTCGAGGGTGTTGATGCGCGGGAACTCGCCCTGCCAGATGTTGGCGCGCCAGCCGCCCTCGTCCACCTCGGCGTCGCCCCAGGGGTACTTCGCGCCGTCGATGCCGCCGCGCGCGGCGTACTCCCATTCCGCCTCGGTGGGCAGGCGGCGCCCGGCCCAGTCGCAGTAGGCCCGGGCGTCGTTCCAGCTCACGTGCACGACGGGGTGGTCCTCGAGGCCGTGGAGGCTCGACCCGGCGCCGCCGGGACGGCGCCAGGTCGCGCCGTGGACACCGCGCCACCAGGGGGTGCCGGCGGCGGGCGGCATGAGGTCCTGCTCGGGCGCGGTGATCGCGAGGTGGAAGACGGCGGAGTAGCCGAAGACCTCGGCCTCGGTGCGGTACCCGGTCGCGTCGACGAAGCGGGCGAAGTCCGCGTTGGTGACGGTGGTGGCGTCGATCTCGAAGCCGCTCAGGCGCACCTCGTGGCGGGGCACCTCGCCGTCGGCCCGGTTCCGGTCACCCGAGGAGTCGCCCATCGTGAAAGTCCCCGCAGGAACGGTGGCCTGCGCGATCCGATGGCGGCCCGGGGCGGGGGTGCCGGAGGGGGCGGCGGCCGACGGGGGCCTCTCACCGATGCCGAGGGACTGCTCCCTCGACGGCATGCCGCAGCCGCATCCGCATCCTCGCGTGTCCTCCACCTGCACCGTGCTCCGTCCCTCGCGATTCGTCACGCCGCAGACTACTCGGCGCGGCGGCTCCCGCGAGGGACGGCGGAGCCCTGGTCAGTCGATCGGGCTCACGCGGATGAGGTTGCCGTCGGGGTCCGCGACGACGAAGGTGCGGCCGAAGACCTCGTCGGTCGGGGGCTCCACGCTGCGCACACCCTGGGCGACCCACCGCTCGTGGAGCTTGTCGATCTCCGCGGCGGGCCCGGGCAGCATCAGCCCCACCTCGCTCGTGCGGGGCGTGCCCGGGACGGCGTGCTCGCTGCGGCCGGTCCAGAGCGCGAAGAGCACGCCGGGCGTGACCTCGAAGGCGACGTAGCGGGGGCTCGTGAAGACGGGCTCGATGTCGAGCAGGTCGCGGTAGAAGGCGGTGGACCGCTCGGCGTCGCGGACGTAGAGGAGGAAGAGGTTGGGGGCCGTCATCGGGTGCTCCTGTGGTGTCGGGTTCGGTGCACGGCCCACAGCACCACGGAGAGATGACAGTTCCTGTCTCCTTCTGCGGGAGGATCGTCGCCATGAAGTCCTCCCGCCTCATGTCGACGCTGCTCCTGCTGCAGACCCGCGGGTCCATGACCGCCGAGGAGCTCGCGCAGCGGTTCGAGGTCTCCCGCCGCACGATCCTGCGGGACGTCGAGGCGCTCTCCGAGGCCGGCGTCCCCGTCCACACGGAGCGCGGTCGCGGCGGCGGCATCGTCCTGGACCGCCGGGCACGGCTCGACCTCAGCCGGCTCGAGCCCGCGGAGCTGCAGCTCCTCGCCGCGGCGGGACTGGATGCGCGGCAGCTGGACGCGGTGGGGCTCGGGGACCTCGGCACCCGCGCGCAGGAGAAGCTCGAGGCGGCCATGCGCGGGCCGCTCGCGCCGGCCGTGCCGCTCGCGGACGTCCTGCGGATCGACTCCGCAGGCTGGTTCACGGCCAGGTCCCACGGCGGATCCGACGGTGGGTCCGACGGTGGTCCCGACGCCGATCCCGGCACCGACCTCACCGCGCTGCTCGACGCGTGCCGTGGGCGCCGACGGGTCGAGCTCGCCTACCGGCGCAGCGGGGAGAGCGCCGCCCGGCGCCTGACGGTCGATCCGTACGGTCTCGTCAGCAAGGCCGGCTCGTGGTACCTGATCGGCGACGTCCAGGGCACGGCGCGGATGTTCAACGCCGCGCGGATCCGGTCGCACACCGCGCTCCCCGAGCCGGCGCTGCTGCGGGACGGTGAGACGCTCGCGAGCGTGTGGACGGCGCTGCTCGAGCAGTTCTCCCCCGCCCCGGCCCTCGAGGTGCGGGCGCTGCTGCGAGCGAATCGGCTCGACCTCGCCCGGCGCATCCTGGGCGCCCGGCTCATCGGCGTCTCGGAGCCGGAGGGCGATCGGGTCACGATCACCGTGGCCTGCGAGGAGCTCGAGGGCGTGCGCCAGCTCCTGCAGTTCGGGGACCACCTGCAGGTCGTGGACCCGCCGGAGGCCGTGCAGCGCGTGCACGAGCTCGCGCAGCAGCTGGCGGCGGCGCATGCGCCGGCGGCGGAGGGCTGACGGGTGCCGTCGCTGCCGGCCGGCACCTGAGCACTCGCCGGCGGCCGCCCCCCTGCTCGCGCGCCCTACCGCGCCCGTCGCACGAGCTCGACGAGCAGGTCGCGGTCCGGTCGCAGCGCGCGCCGCTCGACCTCGCCGGGAGCCGTCCCCTCGGCGGCACCGCCGTCGTCGACACCGCCGTCGGCCCCGCCGCCGTCGGCCCCTCCCCCGGTTCCCGGGGACTCCTCCCACAGCGCCGGGTCCACGGGCACGGCGTAGCGGGCGTCGGAGACGGCGTCGCCGATCCGCGCGGCCGCCTCGCGGTGCTCGTCCGTGACCTGGGCCCAAGAGCCGGTCTCGATGTCGTCGAGCAGCGCGTCCAGGGCGGCGGCGGGCGGGCGGGCCGGGTCCAGGCGCAGGTGCAGCGGCGGCCGGCCCCAGAGCCCGGTCCAGCCCAGCCAGCGCACCGCGGCGGCCCGGCCGCGCAGCTCCGCCTCGAGGTCCTCCCAGGCCACGAGCCCGGAGGCGCGGCGCCACAGCTCGCTCTCGGCGGGCCCGCCGCGCACCATGTCCCCGGAGGAGACGCCGTCCGCGCGCGCCAGCTCGAGCATCCGCTCCCAGCGGGCGGTGCGGCGCGCGTCCCGGCGGCGGCGCAGCAGCACCACGGCGGCCGCGGCGAGCAGGCCCGCGACGAGCGCCGCGCCCACGAGCACGGCGACGGTGCGCAGGAGGTCCCCGGCCACCTCGGCGCCGGTGCGGGAGACGCCGCCGGTGCCGGCGTCGGAGGCCGTCTGCGACTCCTCCGGCGTGGTCGTCTCCTCCTCCGTGGTGGTCTCCTCGGTGGTGGGCTCCTCGGTGGTCGTCTGCGCGGCGCTCGGCTCGGAGCTCGGCGCGGTCTCCTGGGACGCGTCGGTCACGGAGGGCACGTCGATGCCGTTGTTCGCGGCCGACGGCGTGGGCTCGAAGCGCACCCAGCCGTGCTCGGGGCCGAACCACACCTCGGGCCAGGCGTGCGCGTTCGTCGAGGAGACGACGCGCTGGTCGCCGTCGACGTCCCCGGCCGTGAAGCCGATGACGACGCGCGTGGGATAGCCCTGCGAGGTCATCATCAGCGCGAACACGGAGGCGAACTGCTCGCAGTAGCCCACGCGGTCCGCGAGGAAGGACTCGAGCGGGTCCTCCCCGGGAGGGGTGGAGACGGTGAGCGAGTAGTCGAAGGAGTTGTGGAAGTAGTCCTGGAAGGCGACGGCGGTGTCGAAGGCGTTGCTCGCCCCGGAGCTCTCCACGAGGGAGTCGGCGAGGTCCGTCGCGGCGGCGGGCACGTCGCTCGTGCGGAGGTAGCCGGAGTCCAGCGGCTCGGAGAGCACGGAGGGGTCGACGTCGCGCAGCTGCTGCGCGGTCGCGGGGTTCTCCTCGGCGACGACCTGGTAGTCCATGCCGGTGAGCAGTCCCGAGCTCTCCCCGGCGCTGATCTCCCCGCTCGTCGCGTCCACGGCGATCCGGGAGTCGAGGGAGGCGTCGGTGCTGCTGACCTCGCGGACGTCCGCCGGGGCGGGGAGGCGGTCTCCCGCGAGGTCGGTGACGGTCACGGAGTACTCGGAGAGCAGGGAGTCGTCCCCGCTCACGGCGTTCCCGTCGTCGCGGCCGTCGGAGAACGCCTCGGAGCCGGAGGCGGCGGTGTCCGGGTCGCCCTCCGCGAAGGTCTCGCCGTCGAAGCGGGTGAGGGTGCGCAGGCGCAGGTAGGAGGGGTCCTCGGCGTCGGTCGTGTAGCGGAGCACCTCGACCGGGTCCTGCTGCAGGAGGGAGCGGCGCACGGAGACGGAGTCGTCGACCATGACCGAGCCGAGATTCGCCTGGTCCTTGTTCCGCCAGGCGTTGACGACGTCCATGTCGAGCGCGACCCTGCTGGGCGCGACCTGCGGCAGCAGCAGCGAGGCGGGCACGGTGAGCACGGCGACGAGCAGCACCACGAGGCTCGCGGCGAGCGCGGTGCGGCCGGCTCCGGCGAGCGGCCCGGCCTGGGGCCGCGGGTCCCGCTGCGCGAGCACGGGATCGGCGTGGAGGGTGCGGGAGGCGAGCACGATCGCCCCGGCGAGGATCGGCAGGGCGACGGTCCACCAGGCGCCGCCCGAGGGCTGCTGCAGCGCGGGCACCACGATGAGGCCCATGAGCACGAGCGCGGTGGGTGTGTGCCAGCCGAGGTCGAGGTACATGATGTCCAGCAGCAGGGCGACGAGCGCCATGAGCAGCACCACGAGCACCGTGCCGCGGGCGCCCACGGTGACGGGCGCGAGCGAGGCGGTCAGATCCGCGACGGCGGTCGGGAACAGCCGCACCTGCTCGGTGACCAGGGAGGCGGGGCCGCCGGAGAGGTCCACGACGCCCTGACGCAGCTCGACGACGATCACGGTCGCGATCACGACGAGCACCTGCACGGTGGGGACCAGCGCGGGCAGCGGCAGCAGCTTGCGCAGCACGATCCCGGAGAGGATCACGGGCGCGGCGCCGATCAGGGTGAGGGTGAACCAGTCCGTGCCGGTGATGAGGATCGACAGCGGCGTGACGGCGAGCATGAGCGCGACGAGCAGCAGCACGCCGCGCACGGCCGCGTGGCCGGCGGGGAGGGAGGGACGTCCCAGCAGCGGGCTCATCGCAGGCCTCCGTCGTCCGCGGCGGCGGCGAGCAGCTCGCCCACGGGCTCCGCGCTCGTGCCCCGCACGAGGGTCCAGGCACCGAGGCGGGAGACGGCCGGGGCCGCCTCTCCCTCTCCCCCGCCCTCCCTCGCGCCGTCGCCGGCGCAGCGGAGGGCGAGGGCGGTGCGGTGCGCGGCGCGGCCGGCGAAGCGGTCCAGGTCGAGGCCCGAGAAGGGGTCGCCGTCGTCGGCGCCGAGGGCGATCGCGAGGGCGGTGTGGCCGGCGGCGTGGTCGCGGCCCGCGGCGAAGGAGGCGGGGTCGTCGTCGAAGCCGACGTCGGCGAGGGCGAGCAGGGCGGCGCGGCGGGCGCCGGCATCCGCCTCGAGGCCCAGCGGGGAGGCGCCGAGGGTCGCCATGCGGCGCTCGGTGCGGGTGATCTCGTCGCCGCTCGCGTCGAGCAGGCGCACCTCCCAGCCGTGCGCGCCGAGCGCCTCGAGCACGGAGGCGGCGTGGGAGACGAGGCGGTCCTCGAGGGCGGTGCGCTGCGGCTCGGCGATGCCCTCGCGGCGGCTCGTGTCGAGCACGAGCACGGCGCTGTGGCCGCCGGCGGGCTCCTCCTCGCGGGTCATGAGGCGGCCGGTGCGTGCGGAGGCGCGCCAGTGCACGCGGCGGATGTCGTCGCCGGGCTCGTAGACCCGCGCCATGGCGCCGATCTCGCCGATGCCGCCGGTGACGGCCCGCCCGGCGCCCTCGCGGCTGATGCCGGCCGCGGCGAGCGCGAGCGGCTCCACGGTCTCCACGCGGGGCAGCCCGGCGATGCGGGCGCCGTCCTCCGCGGTGACGGTGAGGCGGAACATGCCCAGCACGTCCTCGACGACGATCGAGAAGGGGCCCAGCGCGTGGGCGCCGCGGCGGGGGACGGCGAGGGTGTGGGGCATGCGGCGGGCGAGCGGGAGGTCGCGGCGGCCGCCGAGGGCCTCGGGCAGGTGCTCGCGCAGCACGCCCCGGCCCAGCGGCAGCGCCGGGAACAGGGCGCCGTCGGCGAGGCGCACCTGCACGCGGGCAGAGCTGCCCAGCGGCACGGCGTCGTCGATGAGGCTGCGCCGGGCCCGCAGGCCGATCCCGCACAGCAGGATGCACACGATCCCCGCGAGGAGGCACAGCAGCAGGCCCGCGGCGAGGGAGCGGGCGGGGGTGAGCTCGGTGAGGTCGCCGATCACCCACAGGAGCACGGCGGCGAGGGCGACGACGATCCCGCGCGCGGTGGGGCGCAGCCGCCGGCCCGGGGCGGGCGTCCGCTCGGTGCCGCGGCGCCGGTGCCCGGCGGGCGGGGAGGGTGTGGTCACGACAGCGGGGTCGCCGCGAGCACCTGGTCGAGGACCTCCCCGGTGCTCGCGCCGCGGGAGAGGGCCTGCGGGGTGAGGTGCAGGCGGTGGCGCCAGACGGGGCCGATCACGGAGCGGATGTCCTCCGGATGGGTGTGGGGGCGGCCGTCGAGCGCGGCGCGGGCCTTCGCGGCGCGCACGAGGTGCACGGCGGCGCGGGGCGAGGCGCCGAGGGCGACCTGCTGGTGGGAGCGGGTCGCGGTCGCGAGGCGCACCACGTACTCGAGGAGGCCGGGGGCGATGTGCACGCGGCGGGTGGCGCGCACGTGCGCGGCGATCCGCTGCGGGGTGGTGCGGGCCCGCACGGCGTCGATGACCTCGCGGGCGCCGCCCTGGACGGGGCCGGTCTGGGCGGCGAGCATGCGGGCCTCCGCGCCGGCGACGGGGTAGCCCATGGAGGTCTGCGCGAGGAAGCGGTCCCGCTGCGCCTCGGGGAGGCGGTAGGTGCCCTCCATCTCGACGGGGTTCGCGGTCGCGACGACCATGAACGGCTCCTCGAGCGGGTAGGTGACGCCGTCGACGCTCACCTGCCGCTCCTCCATCGCCTCGAGCAGGGCGGACTGGGTCTTCGGGGAGGCGCGGTTGATCTCGTCGGCGAGGAGGACCTGGGTGAACACGGCCCCGGGTCGGAACTCGAACTGGGAGGTGGCCTGGTTGAACACGCTCGCGCCGGTGACGTCGCCGGGCAGGAGGTCCGGGGTGAACTGGATGCGGTGGCGGGTCGCGCCGAGCGCGGCGGCGAGGGACTTCGCGAGCATCGTCTTGCCGACGCCCGGGATGTCCTCGACGAGGAGGTGGCCGCCGGCGAGGAGGACGAGCAGGGCGAGGTCCGCGACCTCGGGCTTGCCCTCGACGACGGTCGCGATCTCGGCGGTGACGGCGCGGGCCTCCTCGGCGATCTCGATCGCCTGGGCCTCGGTGAGCGGGCCGGTGGCCTCGGAGGCGGCGGGATCGTCGGAGGTGGTCCCGCCGGGGAACTCCTGCGCCGCGAGGGGCGTCTCGTACTCTGACATCGGATGCTCCTCGCCGTGGGCCGGTGACCGCTCTCACCGACTGCCCGCCCCGGAACGTGACCTGGGCGACGTCGCTCCACGCGGTCGTTCCCTAGAGTATGGCGGGTACCCCCGTCCCCGAGGAGCCTCTGTGCCGATCCGCCTCCCGACGATCTCCGTGCGCCTGCTGGCCGCGGCGATGCTCGTGGTGACGGCGAATCTCGCGCCGGGGGCCGTGATGGCGGACCCCTCGCCCGGCACCGCGGAGACCCAGGAGGGCGTGTGCCGCTCGCCGAAGGTGAGCGCGAGCCCCTCCGAGGTCGCACCGCAGGCGCAGGTCAGGGTGACCGGTTCCTGCCTCGCCACGACGCGCGGGAGCGTGACGCTGCAGGTGGGCAGCGAGCCTCGCGGCTCCGTGACGACCGGGGCGGACGGCGAGTTCAGCACGAGCCTGGAGGCGCCGGCGGAGGAGGGCAGCGCGGTCATCGCGGTGATCGACGACGGCCGCACCGTCGCCTCGACGACGATCACGGTCGTCGAGGAGGACGCCCCGACGGAGGATCCGACGTCGGCGCCGACGGAGGATCCGTCCTCGCCCGCCGAGGAACCGCCGACGGACCGGACGAGCGATTCGACGTCGGCCCCGTCCTCCACCACGTCGCGGGCACCCTCCGCGGAGCCGACCACCGCTCCTGCGACGAGCCGCAGCGCGGATCCGTCCCCGAGCCGCTCGCAGGAGCCCACCGCGTCCGCGACGCCGAGCGAGGAGCCGACGGCCGGCGGCTCGACCTCGTCCTCCGGCTCCACCGGCGATGGCACGACCCGCACCGCGACCGCCCCCGAGGAGCCGACCCGCTCCGCCGGTGACGATGCCTCCCGCGGCACGGGCGGCTCGGGCCGCACCGGTCAGGCGGAGGAGCCGGGGCCCGGCGCCTCGACGACGCCGAGCCGCGCGGGTGAGGAGGCCACCGCGAGCGCCACGCCGACGACCCCTGCCGCGCAGTCGCCCACGACGGACGGCCCGACGACGGAGATCAGCACTCCCAGCACCTCCGCCTCCGCCACCGCCGCGGACCCGGCGGATGAGAGCACCCCGGCGAAGGACTCGGCGAGCGGCACCGCGGCGGCCAGGGCCGCCTCCGACGGCGGCGAGGGCGAGCAGCAGGCCACCTCCCGCCCGGCGGCCGGCGGCGCGATGGTCACGGCCGTGGGCTCCGTGTCCGCGGTCGCGCTGCTGGGCACCGCGGGCGTCGTCCTCCTGCGTCGCCGCGGCGACGGTGGCGGCTGATCGGCCGCTGCGCTCCACCGGGCACGCCTGCGCCCTCGGTAGAGTGATGCCATGACGCGTCCCTCCGACAGCTCGCCCCGCGCGGCATGGAGGCCGTTCGACATCGACGCGAACGACCCGCACGGGGAGCTCGTGGACCGCTCGTCGCTCAGCTCCGAGGAGATCAGCGAGATCGATGCCCTGATGGCCGCCCTGGTGGGGCTGCGGCAGGTGGAGGAGCAGCTCTCTCGCGCGTCCCAGGAGTACATGAAGCTGAACTCCACGGACATGCGAGCCGTCCATTTCCTCATGATCAGCGAGAACCGGAGCGAGTTCACGACTCCGGGCATGCTCGGCGCCCACCTCGGCCTGTCCTCGGGCGCCACGACCAAGCTCATCGATCGGCTGGAGGCCTCGGGCCATGTCCGCCGCACTCCCCATCCCCACGACAGGAGGAGCCTGGCTCTGACGGTCGAGCCTGCGACGCGGGAGGCGGCGATGTCCACCATGGGACGGCAGCAGGCCGGCCGCTTCCGGGCGGCCGCGGCACTGTCCGGCGAGGAGCGCTCGACCGTCACCCGCTTCCTGCTCCACATGGCCCAGGAGATCTCGCCCGCGTCCCAGGAGTGGGCCGACCCGCGGGTTCGGGGCGAGACCGGCCGAGCATGAGCTCCGCGGTGCGCGCGCAGGGACCGCTCGGTTCGCAAGCGCCTCACCGGTGGCGCCCGCGTGTCCCGTGAGCGACGATGTCGGGGTGATCTCGACCCAGGATGAGGAAACACGGATCTCCGACGAGCGGAATGATGCCGAGCGCGTGCTCGTGACGGGGGCGACCGGTTATGTCGGCGGTCGGCTCGTCCCCGAGCTGCAGGCCGCGGGAGCACGGGTGCGCGTGTGCGGGCGGGATCCCCGGCGGCTCGCGGCGCAGTCCTGGGCGGGGGAGGTCGAGGCCGTCACCGCGGACCTCTCCGACCGCTCGGCGGTGCGCCATGCTCTGGCGGAGGTCCAGGTCGTCGTCTTCCTCGTCCATGCGATGGGCGGCGGCTCCGGCTTCGAGGAGCGGGAGGCGCGGATGGCGCGCGTCATGGCGGAGGAGGCTGCACGCGCCGGCGTGCGGCGCATCGTGTACCTGTCGGGCCTGCACCCCGACGACGAGCCCCTGAGCACCCACATGCGCTCGCGCGAGCGGGTGGCGCAGATCCTGCGGGAGGGCGAGGTGCCGGTCGTCGTCCTCGAGGCGGCCACGGTCATCGGAGCCGGGTCGGCGAGCTTCGAGATCATCCGCCATCTCTCCGAGCGGCTGCCGATCATGCCGGCGCCGCGGTGGGTACGACATCGCATCGAGCCCGTCGCCGTGAGCGACGTCCTCCACTACCTCGTCGCGGCGGCCACCGCCCCCGGCGAGGTGTCGGGCACCCTCGCCGTGGGCAGCGGCGAGTCCGAGCTGCGCTTCGCCGATCTGCTGACGATCTACGCGGAGGTGGCGGGACTGTCCCGGCGCCGTGTGCTCGCCCTGCCCTTTCCCGCGCCCGGGCTCTCCGGCCTGTGGATCGGCCTGATCACCCCCGTCCCCCGGGCGATCGCCGCACCCCTGGCCCACTCCATGCAGCATGATGCCGTGGCACGGCGCCCGCTCGCCGCGGAGGTCCTCCCCCCGCCTCCCTCCGGCCCCACGTCCTATCGCGCGGCTGTGCGGACCGCCCTCGATCATCAGCGCGAGGGGGAGATCGCCACGAGCTGGGAGGCGGACGTGCGCCGGGACCTCGCCCCGGAGGCGCCCCTGCCGGAGGACCCTGACTGGGCGGGGCAGACGGTGTACACGGACGAGCGGGAGCTCGTGGCGACGGATGTCGCCCCGCCGGAGGTGTGGCGCGTGATCGAAGGGATCGGAGGAGCATCGGGGTGGTACTCCACCCCACTGCTCTGGACGCTGCGCGGCCTGGCCGACCGGGCGGTGGGCGGTCCGGGCCTGCGACGAGGACGCCGTGACCCTCGGCGGCTGCGGGTGGGCGACGCGGTCGACTGGTGGCGAGTGGAGAGCATCGAGGAGGATCGGGTCCTCACGCTCCGGGCCGAGATGCGCATGAGCGGGCGCGCCTGGCTGCAGCTGCGCGTGGACCCGGCTGAGGAGGGCGGTTCCCGCTATCGCCAGCGGGCCGTGTACTTCCCGGACGGACTGCCGGGACGGCTCTACTGGTGGGCGATCTCCCCCTTCCACGCCCTCGTCTTCCCTGCGATGGCCCGCAACATCCTCGCAGCCGCCCGGCGGGGCGAGAATGCCCCGGCGGCCCGCGCCGCGGGCGGTTCCGCGGCGAGGGGGAGCAGCTCAGCCCCAGGGGTGTGACCCGCGGGACAGCCTCGAGGGCCACCAGATGCGGTCACCGATCATGGTCGCGAGGGCGGGCACCAGGAAGGTGCGCACCACGAGCGCGTCCATGAGCACTCCGAGCGCCACGATGATCGCGAGCTGCAGAAGGAACTGGATCGGGATCACGAGCAGTGCGGCGAAGGTCGCGGCGAGCACCACGCCCGCGCTCGTGATGACGCCGCCGGTGAGCGACAGGCCGCGCAGGGTCCCCTCCCTGGTGCCATGACCGAGCGACTCCTCCCGCACCCGGGTCATGAGGAAGATGTTGTAGTCGATCCCCAGCGCGACGAGGAACACGAAGGCGTAGAGCGGCACCGACGGGTCGGAGCGCTCCTGGCCGATGAGGTGGAAGACGATCGCGCTGACGCCGAGCGCCGTGCCGAAGCTGAGCACGGTGGTCAGCAGCAGCACCACGGGCGCGATCAGGGACCGCAGCAGCAGGGCGAGCATGAAGGTGATCGCGACGAGGACGATCGGGATGATCAGGGCGCGATCGTGGGCGGATGTCTCGTTCGTGTCGAGATCCACCGCGGTGGAGCCGCCCACCTGGGCGCCCTCGGGGCCGACGGCGTCACGCAGGGCCGTGACGACGCGCTCGGCCTCGAGAGAGTCCGAGGGCGCGTCGAGGGTGACGGAGAACAGCAGCTCCCCGCCGATCTCGGTGGGTTCGACTCCCGCGAAGGGTCCGGCGGTCGCCTCGGGGGTGGTCTCCCCGTCGGCGCCGACGGGGATGCTCCCCGACGGCGAGTCCTGGGAGACGAGGGCGAGGGCGTCGACGCCGTCGGTCGCCGCGATGCTCCGGGCGACCTCGGCGCGGCGGTCCGCCGGGGCCAGGACGTAGGTGGGGGAGCCGGAGCCTCCCGCGAAGTGGCGGTCGAGGGCCTGCTGACCGTCGCGGGCCTGGCTCGCGCCGAGCACGAACTCGCTCTGGGGCACACCGTCGGCCTGGAGGAGCACGAGCCCGCCGCAGCCGATCACGAGCAGCGCGACGACCGTGCCGGCGACCCGGCGCGGGGCGGAGGCGACGAGGCGGCCGGCGCGGGCGAAGGGACCGCGGGCGTCAGCTCCGATGAGCTGGGGGTGGGGGCTCCCATGGCGGGGAGCGCGGGGCCAGAAGGCGGCCCGCCCGACGAGCGCGAGCAGCGCCGGGAGGAAGGTGAGCGAGGTGAGCATCGCGCACAGGATGCCGATCGCAGCCACCGGCCCCAGGGCGGCGTTCGATCCGAGGTCGGAGAGCAGCAGGCAGAGCAGGCCGACGATGACCGTGCCGCCCGAGGCGAGGATCGGTTCGAGCACTCCGCGCAGTGCACGCCAGGAGGCGCGGGCAGCAGAGGCGTGGTCGCGCAGCTCCTCGCGGAATCGGGTGACGAACAGCAGCGAGTAGTCGGTGGCTGCGCCGATCACGAGGATGAACAGGATGCCCTGCACCTGGCCGTTGATGGTCACCAGACCGGCCTCTGCGAGGCTCACGTTGAGGAGGATCGCTGCGCACAGCGCGGTCATCGAGCTGAGGAGCACGAGCAGCGGCAGCAGCGGCGAGCGGTAGACGATCACGAGGATCAGCAGCACCACGGCGAGCGCAACGACCAGCAGGATTCCGTCGATGCCGGCGAAGGCCGCCTGGAGGTCAGCCGTGAAGCCGGCGGGGCCGCTCACCCAGGCGCCGAGGCCGGGCGGGAGATCCTCGAGTCCTGCCTCGAGGGCCTCGACGGCGCCGCCGGCGTCCTCGCCGGACGGGATGGACACCACGACCTGGGCGGCCTCACCGTCCTCGGCGGGGATGACCGGGGAGGCGGTGGCGCCGGGAACGGCATCGCCAGCGTCCCCGACGAGATCCTCGAGCGCGGTGAGATCAGCGTCCTCGAGACCGCCGTCCCGCTCGATCACGAGGATCGCGGGGACCGCGTCCGAGCCGGTGAACTCCGCGATGCGGTTCTGGACCGCGGTGGACTCAGCGCTCGCGGGGAGGAACGAGGCCCGGTCATCGGTGGCGACGTCGCCGATCCGGCCGAAGCTGGCGCCTCCCGCGCCGAACACCGCGATCCAGAGCACGACGAGCAGGGCGGGCAGCAGGGTTCGCAGCAGGAGCGGAGGGCGGAGGAAGGGTTCTCGAGTGGCCACGAGCCAACTCTCTCTTCAGGAAAGAAGAAAATCAAGTGAGAGATTCGGCCTTGTCCGACGAGGGCCCCTCGTCACGAACTGTCCGACCACCCGTCGGGCGCGAAGTGACACAGATCACTCTCCCGTGCTCGTGAGGACAGGCCCGCTCGCGTCGTCTTCCTCGTGTCCGCATCGAATGGCACCGGCTTCGGACCGGGCACGAACGAAGGAGCACCCATGACCAACGCATCGATCCCGCAGACCGGTCGTCAGAAGGACGCCGAGTCCGCACGCGCCGCCGAGCAGCACGACGAGCTCGCCGTCTCGCCGGCCCCCCGCGGGCCTCTGCAGACCGACCACGGCGTCACGACCCTCGAGGAGACCGTCGTCGCGAAGATCGCTGGCATGGCCGCCCGCGAGGTGCCGGGCGTCTACGACATGGGCAACGCCGTCCGTCGCGCGCTGAGCGCCGTCACCGGCCGCATCCCCAGCAGCCAGACCAACGTCACCGGCGGCATCAGCGTCGAGAAGGGCGAGACGCAGGCCGCTATCGACGTGGTCGTGGTGGTGGAGTACGGCGCCTCGATCGTGGAGGTGGGCAATGCGATCCGCCGCAACGTGATCGAGCAGGTGGAGAGCACGACCGGCCTCGAGGTCATCGAGGTGAACATCAACGTGGCCGATGTCCACCTCCCCGGCGAGGACGACGAGACGTCCTCGCCGGCACCTCGCGACACCGACCTGAAGTGACCCGCCCGGGCGCGGTGCTCTTGACGACATCGCGCCCCTCCCCCGAGGAGTCCGCATGAAGACATCACAGTTCGCCCTGTTGGTGGGCCTGCTCCTGGGCGCTGCCCTGGCGTTCGGGTCCTTCGGCCAGTTCTTCCTGGTCCTGCTGTTCGCCGCGATCGGCCTCGCCGTGGGCCTGACGATCGACGGACGCATCGAGATCAGAGGCCTCACCGACCGCTGGAGGCGCTGAGATGACAGCCTCGACCGTCACGCCCGAGCACCGGGGCACGACGAGCATCCCCTCATCCGCGGTCGCACGCATCGCCGCGCAGGCCGCCTCGGAGGTGCCCCACGTCGGGTCCGATGCGGGTGGAGTCCTCGGCATGGGGGCCCGCCGGGACTTCGACTCTCGCCCCGGCGCGAGCTGCGAGCTGTACGGTCGCAGCGCCGTCCTCCACCTCGACGTCGGCGCGGAGTTCCCCGCCCCGCTGCCGCCGATCCTGCGGGCGCTGCGGGAGCATGTGCAGCAGCGGGTCGAGCAGCTCACCGGCCTCGAAGTGGGAAGGCTCGACGTGAAGATCTCCTGGCTCCATCCGGCCACGAACGGACGGAGGGCCGTGCGATGACCTCCACTCCTCGTCGGCTGGACCGGCGGCCCTCCCGCACCGTCCCCGCGTCCCTCCTGGCGCTTTTCCTGCTCGTGCTGGGTTTGCTGGGCATCGGAGTGCTCGGCGCGCGGATGGTCGACGGTGCCTGGCCGGCATGGACCGCCCCGTCGATGGACGCGGCGGGCGATCTCCGGCTGGACTCCGCCCCCGTCGCGACCGCCGCCGCGGTGCTCGTCATGGTGGGCGTCCTCCTGCTGCTCGCCGCCGCGCTGCCCGGCCGCGCGGCGCGGCGCCTGGTCCTCGCCGACGAGACCGTCGGGGAGACCGCCGTCTCCCAGCGCGATCTGGGCCGCCACGTGAGGCGCCGCGTCGAGCGGGCCGACGGCGTGCAGTCCGCCCGTGTGCATGTCACGCCCCGCCGTGTGGAGGTGGACGTGCTCTGCCCCCTGGACGATCCTGAGCCCGTGCGGCTCCACGTCGAGCAGGCCGCCCGCGACGCCGTCGACACCCTCCATCCCGTCCCCGCTCCCCGTGTCCGCGTGCGGATGCGGAGGGCACGCTGAGAGGAGACACCATGCGTTCGATCTCCGGAGCCAGGAACCGCCTGGTGCTGATCGTCGCCTCCGTGGTGGCGCTCGCCGCCGCCGCGTGGCTGGGCGTCGCCGTCCTCGACCTCACCGCTCGGTGGCCGCAGGCGGAGGCGCTGCTGCCCCATGCCGACTCGACGCTCGCGGCGATCGCAGCCCATCACCGACAGTGGTTGCTGCCCGCCGCCGTCGCCGTGAGCCTGCTCGCGGCGGCGGTAGGGATCGCGCTGCTGCTCGCCCAGGTGCCCTCGCGGCCCGCGGCCACGACGCTGCGCATCCTCGATGCCGATGGCACCGAGCTGGGGTCGCTCGAGCCCGCCGTGCTGGAGCGGGTTCTCGTCGAACGCCTCGAGGCGCTCGCCGGGATCACCGACGCCTCCGTGCGGATCGGTGGCGCGGCGAGCTCGCCATGGCTGCAGGCCAGGGTGACACTGGCCGACGATGCCGAGGTCGAGCGCGCCGCCGGGGAAGCCCGGCGGATGCTCGCCGAGGACACCTCCACGGTGCTGGGCACTGCCGTGCAGCGGGTGGACCTGCTGCTGCGTTTGGGCGGTACCGCCGCTCCGGCTCACACCACGGTGGAGCCCGCCGCCCCGGGGACTGCCGCCGCGGAGCCGGCACCGGCATGACCGATCCTGTATCGATCGATGAGCGCACGCTCGTCCTGCGCGCCCAGGACGGGGACGTCGCAGCCTTCGAGCAGCTCGTGGACCTCCACCAGGGCCGGCTGTTCCGGCTGGCGTACATGATCCTCGGCGACCGCCAGGACGCGGAGGACGTGGTGCAGGAGTCGCTCGTGCTCGCCTGGAAGCGGCTGCACCTGCTCGAGGACCCGTCGTCCTTCCGGGCCTGGACCTCTCGGATCTGCACCAACGGGGCCACCGACGTGGGGCGGCGCCGCTCCCGGCGCCGCACCGAGGTGGCCGAGGACCTCGCCCTCGAGGACCGACGGGCCCAGGCCGTCGGTGCGGGTCGGGCCGACGACCCGGCGCACGAGGCGCTCGTGAACGCGCAGCTGCAGGCGCTCAGCAGGATCCTCGCCGATCTCGAGCCCGGTCTGCGCACCTGTTGGGCGCTGCGGGAGATCGACGGCATGTCCTACCTCGACATCGCCCGGGCGGTCGATGCGACAGAACCCACGGTGCGCGGCCGGATTGCCCGGGCGCGCACCCGCATCGCCCAACGCATGCAGGAATGGAGGTGAGAGCGATGAACGAGAGCACGAGTCCCCGGGACCCGCTGGACGGCGCCGCCACGGCGGCCTACCTGGACCTGATCCGCTCCGTGCACGAGGAATGGGACCGGCTCGAGGTGAGCGGTGACGGGTCTGTGCAGATGTCCGCGGGAGCCCTGTCCACCATCAAGGAGTCGGTACGGGCGGATGCCCGCCATGGCGCGCCGGTTCAGTTGCCCCCCACACCTGCCGGCCCGTTCACGATCACGGAGCTGGCCCTGCGCACCCTGGTGCGGGCCACCGTCGACGCCGTGCCCGGAGCGCGAGCGCTGCGGACCGCCGTCACCTTCGCCGGGGCCGGGATCCCCCGCACCCGTGGCCTGCCCATCCGCCTGAACTGCCGCGTCTCCGCAGCCCGGTCCACGCGCAGCCTGCCGGCACTCGCGGAGAAGGTGCGCGAGGACGTGCGCCGTGCCTGCCGGATCGAGCTGGGGCTCGAGGACCTCCCCATCGACATCCACATCGAGGATCTCCATGACTGAGCGCCCCGTCCCTGCACCGGTCCCCGTCACAGCAGCCGACCTCGTGGAACTGGTGCGCGCCGTGCCCGGCGTGGCCGGGATCGAGCCCGGCATCGGCACCACTCTGCGGACCATCGACGCGCGGCTGCGTCGCTCCGGCACGGCCGCCGTCAGCTACGGCCTGCACGTCGACCCCAGCACGGGGGACGTGGTCGTCGAGATCGCCCTGAATGGGCCCCGTCCCGTGCGCGAGGTGGTCGAGCAGGTCCAGCGTGCGGTGCTCGCGGCCCTCGGAGGGCCTGGGGGCGTCGTGCTCGTGCGCGTCCAGTCCCTCTCCCGCTGAGGACGGCGCACCCTCGGCACCCCGCTCTGCCACACTGACGCGCATGGACCAGGAGGAGAGGGCCGGCTGGGCCCGACGCAGGCGGCGCCGCCGCGCGCTGATCGCCGGCTCCGTCGCGGCCGCGGTGCTCGTGGCCGGCGGCGTCGTGGTCGTGGCGCGCAGCGAGTGGGTGGACTGCCGGCGCGACAGCACCGCCTCCCGCGAGACGGTCATCGACTACCGCACCGACGGCCCCGCGGGACGGACGGAGCTCGCCGCCTCCCTCGGCGCGCTGCCGGGCGTGGGCGAGGCGCTGGGCTCCGCCTCGCTCGACGGCGACGTGCACCTCGCCGCGGGAGCGGGCGGCTCCCTGCTCATCGCGGACGACCCCTACGTCGCCGACGTGTCCGTCGACGCCCTCGAGGCGCTGGACCCCGCGACCGGCGAGGCCCTCTGGACCCGCCACCAGGCCGGGCAGGCCGCCGCCCCGGCGCTCGCGGGCGAGTCCGTGGTCTCCGTCGCCGCGGTGGAGGGCGGGCACTACCGGGCGACCCTGCTCGACGCGGGCAGCGGCCGGGTGCAGCGCTGCCTGTCCGTGCCGCGCGAGGACGACGACGGGATCGGCCGCGCCGCCTCCCTGCTCTCCCCGGGCGGTGAGCAGATGCTGATCGCCCGCCGCGCCGGGAACGGGACCGAGCTGAGCGCGCTGCCGCTGAGCGGCGGCGACGGGGCGTGGACCGCGGAGCTCGACGGGCAGGTCGCCGTGCTCGTCGCCGCCGGGGACCGGGTCATCGCGGGCGGCGTGGACACCTCCGCCGGCACGGCGGATCTCGGCGATCCGGGGCCGCGCTGGCAGGGCGGGGACCGGGTGTCGCTGCGCGCCGTCGACGCCGCGACCGGCGCCGCCGCCTGGACCTGGCCGGCGGACGTCTCCGACACCGCGACCCCGCAGGTCGCCGCCGTGGTCCCCGCCGTCCCTGCAGCGGACGGGGAGGCGGCCGCGGCGCCGCCGCTCGTGATCGCCTCCGTGGTCGCCGCGACGGACGATGCCGACGGGCGGACCTCGGCGCTCGTGGCCCTCGACCCGGCGACCGGCGAGGAGGTGTGGCACTTGGACGCCCCGACGACCGTGCGCGCGGTGACCGTCGAGAACGTGATCCTCGCGGACGACGGCGAGCGCACCGGCGCGGTCGACCTCGCGACGGGGACCTGGCGCTGGAGCGTGCCCGCGCAGCCGGAGGACCTCTCGCAGCGCCTCGAGATCCATCGGGCGCTGCCCTTCGGCGAGGACCTGCTCGTCCCCACCCGGGACGGCGGCCTCAGCGTAGTCGACGCGGCCACCGGCGAGATCGAGGGCCATGCCGCGAGCCCGGACGGCGCCCTCGAGCCGGCCCTCACCGCGGGCGCGCTCGCGGTGACCGTGGCCGGGGAGGAGCTGCTGGTCATGGGCCGGGAGGGCGCCTGACCGGAGCCCGGCGCCCTGCGCCGCTCCCTCTACGCTGTCTATCCCCACCCCCTCCCGCGAAGGAGCCCCTCATGGCATCGAAGACCCCGGTCACGATCTCCGGCACGGCGACGGTGCGGGAGATCGGTGAGCGCCTGATCCTGCTGCTTCCCGAGGAGGCGAGCGCGCAGCTCCCCTCCCGCGGGCAGGTCGCGGTGACCGGCGCGCTCGGCGAGCACGAGCTGTCCACGGTGCTCGAGCCGGACGGCCGCAAGGGGCACTGGGTCTCCCTGGATAAGGAGGCCCTCGCGGGGCTCCGCTCCGCCGATCTCGCGTGGGACGGCGCCGAGGTCACCTTCCAGCTCACCACCGCCGCATCCTGGCCGGAGCCGGAGATGCCGGAGGATCTGGGCGCGGCGCTCGAGGAGGCCGGGGACCTCGACGAGCAGTGGGCGAGGATCACGCCGATGGCCCGCTGGGAGTGGGTGCGCTGGGTAGGCGCGACGAAGAGCGAGGCGACCCGGGCGAAGCGCGTGGACGTGTCGATCGACAAGCTCCGCAAGGGCTCGAGCCGGCCCTGCTGCTTCGACCTGTCCTCGTGCACGGACCCGGAGCTCGCGAAGAGCGGGAAGCTCATCGGCCTGGAGTGACGGAAGGGCCGTCCACCTGCCGGGGGACCCGTCGGCCGCCACCCTCCGTCGAAAGTCGGATCCCGGGTCCGCCGGTCGTCGATGACCAGCCCTTTTGGTGCGCCCTTGACTCCACATTGGTCGTAGTCTGACCCAGGCGCGGCACGAGCCCGCCGATCCGTGCGGAGAGGGCAGATCGACTGATGCGGCAGGACCACGAGGGGCGCACCCGCCACCGTCACCTCAGCAGGGCGGAGCTGCGGCGCCGCCGATTCCTCGCCGGGGGGATCGCGGCGCTCGGGCTGGGGGGCCTGGGCGTGGGCGGCGCGGCCCTCCTGCATCCGAGCGGCCCGCAGGGGCCCGCGGGTCACGGGCGGGATCGCGGGCACCGCGCGCACGGCCCGCTCACCGACCTCCCGGACCTCGCCGCGCACGTCCCCCAGGCGGCGATGCAGAAGCTCACGGCGCTCGCGCCGGCCACGGTGGAGATCCCGCACCTGCCCACCGCGCCCGGCCTCGACGCGGCGATCGGCATGAGCCTCGCGAAGCTGCTGCGCGAGCGCGCCGTGCGCGGGGAGGACGCGACGCTGCAGGTCGCCGGGCGGATCATCGCGAGCTCCCCGCACGCGCTCGGGGTGCTGCTGGACGTGCACGAGGAGGAGGGGGTCTCCACGGCGCTGCTCTGGTACCGGGCCGAGGGCGACCGCGCCTTCACCTCCCCCGGCCTCGTGGATGCCGAGCACTGGCGGGCCTTCGTGAGCGCCGTCCGCGAGCTCGCGGGGCAGGAGCGGGGCGTGGACGTCGAGGAGGTGACGGCGCTGCTGCAGGAGCAGCCGCGGCCGTGGGGCAATGGTCCCGCGCTGCTGCCGCGGGCCGACGGCAGCCTCGACGTGCTCCTGCCGACGGTGGGCCGCGGGGACGACGCCCGCGAGCTGCTGCTCACCGTGCCCGAGGACACGGCCGGCGCGCTGCTGGGCGAGGACGGCCTCGCCGTGCGCGCGGCGATCGCGGAGCCCTCCGACCACGACCCCGAGGCCGTCACCGTTCCCGATCCCGGCGGCTCCGTGACGACGACCGAGCACCCGGGCACGGGCGGCGCGGCCCGGGCGGCGGCCGCCCGCGGGCCGCGCACCCAGCTCGCCCCGCTCGCACCGGAGGGTGAGCGCCCCTCGCCCGTGACCGCGCCCGATGCGCGGCTGCTGCGGGCGATCGCGCTGACCTTCGACGACGGCCCCAGCCCGACGCTCAACGCGACCCTGCGCGAGCAGCTGCTCGCGGAGCGCGCGGCGGCGACCTTCTTCATGATCGGCCGCAGCGCGCAGGGCTCCCCGGCGCTCGTCGCGGCGACCGCGGCGGCGGGGCACGAGATCGGCAGCCACTCCT
Source organism: Brachybacterium sp. NBEC-018 (assembly GCF_024860185.1). NCBI lineage: Bacteria > Bacillati > Actinomycetota > Actinomycetes > Micrococcales > Dermabacteraceae > Brachybacterium > Brachybacterium sp. NBEC-018. Next base: position 1,283,714 of record NZ_CP100650.1, on the reverse strand, counting down.
GGTCCCACCGGGAGCTCTCGACGCTGCAGGGCTCCGCCCTGGGCGACGAGGTGGACAAGCCGGCGACCGCGCTCGAGCAGGCGATCGGGAGGGCGCCGTCGATCATGCGACCGCCCTTCGGCGCCCGGAACCGCACCACGGACCGCGCCGCCGGGGCGCTCGGCGAGGGCGTGGTGCTGTGGGACGTGGACACGCTGGACTGGAAGACCCGCGACGCCGCGAAGACGCTCGCCGCCGTGCAGGAGAATGCGCATCGCGGCTCGATCATCCTCATGCACGAGATCCACGAGCAGTCCGTCGCGGCGGTGCCGAGCGTGCTCGCCTGGCTCCGGCAGGCGGGGCTGACGACGCTCACCTGCCAGGAGATCGCGCAGAACAGGCTGCACCCGGGCCAGCGGATCTCCCACGGCGCGGAGCGGGACGGCGCCGCGTCCGCGCAGGGCACGGGGGCGGCGACGTCGGGCGCGGCGGCGCAGCTGCGGGGCGCCGCCCGCTGACACGGCCCGTCGGGGCGTGGGCGCCCGCCCCTACGGTGGGGCGATGACCCCTCCCCCGCCGATGCTCCCCGCCGATCCCCCGCCCGCCGATCCGTCCCGCCGCGTGGACCTCGTGCTCGAGGGCGGCGGGGTGAAGGGCATCGCGATCGCGGGCGCCCTCGAGGTGCTCGCCGAGCGCGGCTACACGGTGAACCGGGTCGCGGGATCCTCCGCCGGGGCGATGGCGGGGGCGCTCGCGGCGGCCGGGGTGCCGGCGAGGACGCTCGTGGAGATCCTGCGCGGCACCGACTACCGCGCCTTCCAGGACGGCGGCTGGTGGACTCGGACCCTGCCGGGGATGGCGCTCGCGATCGCGCTGCGCAACGGCGTGCACCCCGGGAAGCGGCTCGAGTCCTGGACGCGGGAGCAGCTCGAGGCGCACGCCCCGAAACCGGTGCGCACGTTCGCGGATCTCGCCTATGCCGATCCGGACGGCGAGGAGATCGCCGGCCCCGCCACGCGGCTCACGGTGACCGCCTCGGACCTCTCCGCGGGGCGCCTGCGGTTCCTGCCGGAGGAGGCCGACGCCTACGGCCAGGAGCCCGGGGCGATGGACGTGGCGCAGGCGGTGCGGGCCTCGGCCTCGATCCCCTTCGTGTTCCGCCCCGCCCGCTTCACCGACGCGTTCGGCCGGGCGGCGTGGCTCGTGGACGGCGGGCTGCTCTCGAACTTCCCCGTGGAGGTGTTCGACCGTCCTGGCGGCCGCGCCCCGCGCTGGCCCACCTTCGCCGTGAAGCTCTCCGAGCGACCCACCGAGGCGGCGGGCCCGGTGCATCGGATCCGCGGGCCGCTGAGCTTCGCGAAGGCCGTGGCGGGCACCGTCACCGGCTTCTACGACCGGATGCACATCGAGTCCTCGCACGCGGTGGCGCGCACGATCTTCATCGACACCTCCGCCGTGAAGCCCACCGAGTTCGACCTCTCCGAGGGGCAGCGGGAGCACCTGTACGCGGAGGGGCGGGAGGCGGCGATCCAGTTCCTGGACGGGGACGCGACACACACGGCCTGGGACTTCGCACGCTACGTGGAGCGTTTCCGCTCCTGAGCCGGGGAGATGGCGGCCGACGGCGCGCGATCACGGTGGCGGAGCCGGCTTGCCAGACCCGTCTGACGGCACCAGACTGCAGTCGGTGGAGCACAGCGGGGGCCTTGCTCCTCTGCCCCCAGTCGTCGGAGGCCCCGGAGAAGGATGTGGCCGTGGACGTCGCCGCTTCGCTGTCCCGTCGGCTCGCGAAGGTGGTGTCCCCAGCCTCCGGCACTGCGGAGAAGCAGTTCTACTTCCTCGCCTTCTTCCTGACATTCACCGTCGTCGTGGCGATCTCCGGGGAGTCGTTGGTCCTCGCGCCGACCTATCTCACGGCGCTCATGCTGCTGCTGGTCGCGACCGTCCTCGCCTATGTGGTGCCGTGGGAGCGGGCATCTCCCCTCTGCGTCGTGGTCGTACCGCTGCTCGACATCGCGGCGATCGGTCTGGTGCGCGACCTGATGCGTGAGGTGGGGACGGCCACCTCGCTGCTCACACTCATCCCGGCGCTATGGCTCGCCGCCCGCCTGAGAGCCCGCGGCGCCGTCATCGCGACCGTGAGCGTGGCGTCGGCGATCACGGTGCCGACACTTCTCCGTGCCGATCCCATCGACTCCGTCACCCTCGCCCACGCGGCGCTGCTCCCCTTCACGGTGCTTCAGGTGGGGCTCCTCGTCACCGGCGCGCTGTCGGTGCTCGATCGACAGTCCGATCGCGTCAGCACCACCCTTGCGGAGAAGGAAGCTCTGCTCGACGCGGCCGACATGTGGAAACGGCGTCTCGAGAACATCATCGACAGCGTCGACTCGGGCATCGTGGTGGTCGATCGGGACGGGCACGATCTTCTGATGAACCGGGCGCAGCGGAGCATCCACATGAGCGCCTCACCACCCGGCCTCGACGATCCGGACGAGTCACAGCTGCTGCTGCACTACTCGGGAACCGCACAGCCCATCCCACCCGATCGCAGGCCGGTACGGCGCGCCGTGCAGCAGGAATCCTTCAGCAACTACGTGATCTCCGTGGGGCCGGCGGGGCCCGGGGGAGCCGCCTACTCGACCTCCGCACGTCAGATCATCGACGTCCGCGGGGAGCGGGACGGCGCCGTGGTGGTGTTCACCGACGTCACTCAGTACATCGAGTCCGCACGGACTCAGGATCAGTTCGTCGCCACCGTGTCCCACGAGCTGCGCACGCCGCTCACGTCAGTGATCGGCTACCTGGAACTCGCCCGTGACGACCTCGACCTGTCCCGCGAGACCGCCTCCTTCCTCGACGTCGCGAATCGCAACGCCGATCAGCTGCTCACGATCGTCGAGGAGCTGCTGCGGGATCAGGCCGCGAGGTCGAGCTCCGGCCTCCTCGCCCTACGCGCGGGACGCATCTCGGATCTCCTGCGCGAGTCCGTCGAGTCCGTCGCCCTCCGCGCCGGCGAGCTCGGGCTGACCATCGAGCAGGACCTCGAGGAGACGCCTCTGCAGCAGATCGATGCCTCTCGGATGAGGCAGGCCATCGGGAACCTGATGTCGAACGCACTGAAGTACACCCCGCGCGGCGGGACCGTGCGCGTGCACACGTGCTTCGCCGAGGGCAGCGTCGAGCTGGCCGTGACGGACTCGGGGATCGGCATCTCGGATCAGGAGCAGACGGATCTCTTCACCGACTACTACCGCACCCGGACCGCACTGGAGAGCGACATCCCGGGCCACGGGATCGGCCTGGCCCTCACACATCGCATCGTCCTGGCCCACGGCGGTCAGATCAGCGTGGTGTCGAGCCCGGGAGCGGGGTCCACCTTCACGATCAGGCTTCCGATCGGCGAGATCGCCGACGGTCTCCGTGCGTCCGCTCCCTCCACGTCGGGCGGGAGCGCCTCGGCCTGAGCCACCTCGACCCGGGGCGGGATGCGCGTCGCGCGAATGCACCGGACACGCAGAACGGTTCAGGCGAGGTGCTCCCCGATCGCAGCGGTGAACTGCTCGAGGTCCTCCGGCGTGCGTGAGGTGATGAGGGTGAAGGACCCCGTGTCATCCACCGCGACCGGCTCGTCCACCCAGCTGCCGCCCGCGTTGGAGATGTCGGTGCGGAGGGAGGCGTAGGAGGTGAGGGTCCGCCCTTCGACGAGGTCGGCCTCGACGGCGAGCCAGGGCCCATGGCAGATCGCGGCGATCGGGGTCCCCGCCTCGGCGAAGCCCTTCACGAGGCGGAGCGCGTCGGCGTCCAGTCGGAGGGAATCCGCGTTGAGGGTGCCGCCGGGGACGACGAGCACCGCGTGCCCTTCCACGTCGACGTCCGCGAGGGTCGAGGTCGCAGGGACGGTGGGCCCGGGGTCCTTGTCCGAGACGAGGGTCCGGATGTCCTCCCCGTCGGGGGTCGCGACCGTGACGGCGTATCCGGCGCCTTCGAGGTACCGCTGCGGGGCGAGGAGCTCATTTGCCTCCACCCCGTAGGACGTCGCGATGATGAGGGCGCTCTTCTGGTCAGCGTTCTGCTCGTTCATGACAGGGCCTTCCTTCCGGTTCGATGTCCGTCGACTCTAGGAGAGCGCCCCGATCGCGCAACCCCCGGCCTGCACCGAACGCACGGCAGCCCGCTCTGGGCTACCATCGCGCGAGGGCACCGGGCCCTCTCGGCGGAAGGGATCCCCCCGTGAGGTCTGCTCTGATCATCGTGCTGGCGTCGGCGTACGGCCTTCTCGCCGTCTTCGTGTTCGGCATGTCCGGGGCGTTCACGCGGTTCGGCACCATGCTGTGGAAGGACGTCGCCGTCCTGCTGCTGACGGTCGTCGCCGCCTGCGCTCTCACCTACGTGTCCTTGCTGCTCATGACCTTCCTGCGCGAGATCCGCGCACCCCGCAGCACGGCCGGCGATCCGGATGCGCTCTCCTGGCACCTGCTGGTGCCATGCCGCGACGAGGAGAACGTCATCGCGGAGACCGTCTCCGCCGCGCGGACCTCCTTCCCGGGCGCCCACGTCTGGGTGATCGACGACGCGAGCGAGGACAGAACGGCGGCGGTGGTCCGAGACCTCATGGTGTTCGACCAGAAGGTCCATCTCGTCTCCCGGGTCGCGCCCGAGGCGCGCACGGGCAAGGGCGACGCCCTGAATGCCGCCTACCGGATCGTCTCGGAGCACGTCGGCGATTCCCCCGCGGACCGTCACCGGACGATCGTGGGCGTGCTGGACGCCGACGGCTTCCTCTCCGACAACACGCTGACGCTGCTGGCCGGGCCGGAGTCCTTCGGCGATGACGAGATCGGCGCGGTCCAGCTCGAGGTGTGGATGAAGAACCGAGGGGACCGCCGCCCGCGCCCCGAGGACGGGCGGCTGGCGAACCTCGTGGGCAGGGTGCTGGTGCGCATGCAGGACCTGGAGTTCCGCACGACCAACTCGGCGATGCAGGTGCTGCGGGTGCGCACGGGGACCGTCGGCATGGGCGGCAACGGCCAGTTCACCCGGCTCACGATCCTGGACACGCTCGCCGAGGAGCACGGACGCCCCTGGGGCAAGAAGCTCTGCGAGGACTACGAGCTGGGCCTGAACATCCTCACGATGGGGATGCGGAACCATTACGTGCGCGATGCGCACGTCTCGCAGGAAGCGCTGCCCTACACGCGCCGGCTCATCCGCCAACGCACCCGCTGGGCGCAGGGCAACATGGAATGCGCCTCGGCGCTGCCCGTCCTGCGGAGGAGCCGGAAGCTGAGCGCCGCCGGGCTGCTGGAGATCCACTACTTCATGCTGCAGCCGCTGGTGATGATGCTGAACCTGGTGCTGGTGCCGCTGCTGCTGGCCGTGGGGGTCGCCCAGGGGGGTGCGGGGTTCTGGCGGAGCACGGATCTCGTGCTGGTGCTGTGCGCCGCGGTGTTCTTCCTGATCCTGCCCTATGCCGTCTGGGGGCTCGTGTACCGGCGGGTGAGCGGTGGCGAGGTCTCCGTGGCGGGGGCGCTGGGCCTGGGCCTGCTGAACCTCGTGTACGTCTACCTCACCTACGTCTACTACGCACAGGCGGCGTGGCGGGCCGTGACCGGGCGGACGGGGTGGGCGAAGACGCAGCGCAACGCCGATGGTCGGGTGCTCGCACCGGTCGAGCTGAGCCCGGAGCTGCAGGCGCTCGCGCTGATCCTCCCCTCCCGGATCGAGGATCTCGTCGAGGAGCTCGAGGGCCGCTCGGACCTGGGCATGGACTTCGTCTCGGGCTGGGCGATCATGTGGCCGACCCGGCAGTCGCGTCTCGAGCGCGCCGTGGCGGCGGAGGTCCTGGCTCCCGCACGGGACGCGATCGGCTCGATCAAGGTGTCCTCCTCGATGGTGGGCGCCGAGCGTCTGGAGCGCGCCGCCGCGCAGCTGGAGGCGGCCCTCGTCGACCGCGACATGGAGGCGGCGCGCGCGCTCGTGCCCGTGGTCACGGCGATCGGCCGGGACAGCGTGGACGTGTTCCGCCAGGAGATCTCGTTGCGCCGTGCGCTGCAGAGCACGGCGCACACGGTGGAACCGGAGACCGTCACCGAGACGCAGATGGTGCCCGTGCGGCGCCGGTGATCGGCCGCGGGCTAGGCAGGGTCTCCGCCGCCGAGGATCCGGCGGAGGTCCTTGCGCAGCTGCAGGGGTCGGAACGGCTTGGTGAGGTAGGCATCCGCCCCGACATCCAGGCCTGCCTGGATGTCGGCATCCTGGGTGCGGGCGCTCAGCATGACGATGCGACCGGAGATCTCCGCACGTGCGCGGCGCACCACCTCGTAGCCCTCCATGTCCGGCAGGCCGACGTCGACCAGGGCGAGATCGGGCAGGGCGGTCGTGAGGGCGGCGATCCCGTCGGTGCCGTTCGCGGCGGTGGTGACGGTGAAGCCCTCCTGCTGCAGCACCACCTCCAGGAGGCGACGGATGTCGTCATCGTCCTCGATCACGAGCGCAGCGGGCATGGTTGTCCTCCCCCGGAAGTCGACATCGGTCGGGATCGACCGTCTGCTCACACCCTAGTTGTCTGGTCTGTCCCCGCGGGCGGCTCCGTGCGATCCACGATCTCCGCCATCGCGACGCGGGCCGGCGTCTCCTCCCCCGCGATGATCGCGCGGGCGACCTCGCGGTGCAGGGCGAGGTCGTGAGGATCGGGTGGGAGGTCCGCCCGCTCATGGAGGGCGCGGCTTCGCAGGGCCTCCTCGATCACGCCGCCCAGGCGCACGAACATGCCGTTGCCAGAGAGGGCGAGCACGGCGGCGTGGAGGGCGCGGTCCGCGGCGAGGAAGCCGCCGGGGTCGTCGGCCCCGGCCGCCGCCGCCATCGCCTGCGCGGCGGCGAGCGCCGCGACCTGCTCCTCGTCACGGCGGCCGACGGCGCCTGCGGCGGGCGCTGCTCCGTCGCGGCCGACGGCGCGTGCGGCGGCGGCCGCGGCCTCCGGCTCGACGGCGCGGCGCAGGGCCCGCAGCTCCTCCACCTGGACGGCGCGGTCCGGCCCGTCGAGCCGCCAGCGGATGACGTGCGGGTCCAGCAGCTCCCAGTGCTCCTGGCCGAGCACGCGCAGGCCCACGCGCCGGCCGGCGCTGAGCATGCCGAGCGCGGTGAGCACGCGCGTCACCTCGCGCACCACGCTGCGGGAGGCGCCGGTGCGGGTGACGAAGCCGTCCACCGTGTCCGCGTGGCCGGCGGGCAGGTCGCCGCGCGCGATCGCTCCGCCCAGCTGGTCGAGGGCGCGGGCGAAGGCGGTGCTCATGCCTGGGAGACGGGTGAGATCACGAGCTCGTCCACGCGCACGTGGGCGGGGGCGTCGAGCACGTGGAGCACGGAGGCGGCCACGTCCTCCGGGGTGAGCATGACGGCGCGGGCCTCGGCGCCGGGCACCTCGGGGCGCTGCTCGAGGAAATCGGTGGCGACGTCGCCCGGGCACAGGTGGCAGGCGCGCACGCCGTGGTGGGCCTCCTGCTGGTTCAGCGTGCGCACGAGGGAGCCGAGCGCCGTCTTGCTCGCGGAGTAGGCGACGCCCGCGCCGGGCTGGAAGGACCAGCCGGCGTAGGAGGAGATGACCACGGCGATCCCGGCGCCCGCGGCGCGCAGGTGCGGCAGCGCCGCGTGGAGGGCGCTCGTGACGGCGCCGAGGTTCGTGGCGAGCACGGCCTTGACCTCACCGAGGTCCTGGTCCTCCCAGCGGCGGCGGGGCGTGTTGAGCCCGGCGGCGAGCACCACGCCGTCGAGGCGGCCGCAGCGCTCCACGACCTCCGCGGCGGCGCGGACCACGGCTGCGGCGTCGGTGACGTCGAGCGGGAGGGCGGTCGCGATGCCGCCTGCCGCCTGGATCGTGGAGACGACCTCGGCGAGCTTCTCCTCGCGGCGACCGGAGACGGCGACGGTCCAGCCGCTGCGAGCGGCGGCGATCGCGGCGGCGGCACCCATGCCGCTGCCGCCGCCGGTCACCCAGAGCACGCGGGCGGGGCTGTCGCCGATGGAGGCTGCGTCGGGCACGACGGTGGGCTCGGGGGCGGGGCTGTTCGTCATCACGCGGCCAATAGTATGCTTTTTCGCGGGGCGGTCACCAGGGCGCTCCGAGGCAGCCGACGGAGGGTGGAGCGATGGAACTGGATCTGCGGGACCGGGTCGTGGTGGTGACGGGCGCGGCCCGCGGGATCGGCGCCGTGATCGCCGGGCGCTTCGCCGCCGAGGGCGCACGGGTCGTGGCACTCGACCTCGCCTTCCCCGAGCCCGCCGCCGGCGCGGAGCTCTCCGAGGTGGGTGCGGATGCCGCGCACGTCGAGAATCTCACCGTGGACGTCACGTCGCCGGAGTCGGTGCAGGCCGCCGTCGGCACGATCGTCGAGCGCCATGGCACCATCGACGTGCTGGTCAACAACGCCGGCATCAACGTCGACGGGCCCGTCGCCGACCTCGGCTGGGACCGCTGGCGCGCCTGCTTCGACGTCAACGTGGGCGGCGTGTTCCTCATGAGCCAGGCCGTCGCGGAGGTCATGAAGACCGCCCGACGCGGCCGCATCATCAACGCCGCATCGTTCGCCGCGATCGTGCCGAGCGTGGGCAGCGCCGCCTACGCGGCGTCGAAGGCCGCCGTCGTGCAGCTGACCCGCGTGCTCGCCTCGGAGCTCGGCCCGTACGACGTCACCGTCAACGCCTACGCCCCCGGCATGGTCCCCACCGCCATGAACGGCTTCGCCGAGATGCCGCCCGAGGCGCAGGACCGCCTCTTGGACACCCTGTCCCTGCGACGCTGGGAATCGGCCGACGACGTCGCCGACCTGCTCATCTTCCTCGCGAGCGACCAGGCGGGCTACATCACCGGCACCCTCGTGGACGTCTCCGGCGGCAAGCTCGCCACCCAGATCCCCGCGCGGGCGTACGGGCGCTGAGCGGGGCCGCGCCGGCTCACGCCGCGACGACGAGGGAGGAGTTCGAGCGGTGCACGACGAGCGGCGCCGGGCCGTCGTTCGTCACGGCGACGTTCACCCGCACCGTCGTCCCGCAGGGCTTCTGCGGCACGGCGATCTCGAGCTCCACGGGGATCAGCCGGTGGTGGCGGTACTCGTCGATGTGGTCCGGCTTCGTCGTCGCCGTGTCGAGCTTCTGGCACACCTCGCCGCTCGCGTCGAGCAGCTGCGCCGTCGCGGTGAGCTGTACGGTGCTGCCGGCCTCGTCGAGGTCCGCCTCGTCGCACCATGCGCGGCCGTCCTCCCGGGAGCCGTTGACGATCGTGCAGGTGGTCAGGTGCAGGGAGGTGAGGGCGCGGAGGTCGGCGCCGGCCTCCACCGGCGCCTCGGTGCTCAGGACCGCCTGGGCCGGCCCCGGATCCACCGTGCGGGGCAGGCCGTCCGTGGAGGCCTCCCGGGCGTCCGCCCCGGCGACCGTGGCGCGCCAGGTGCCGTCCACGTCGAAGGTGGTGCCGTTGGAGGCGACGTCGTCGTACGGGGCGGAGAGCTTGATGCTGCAGTCCACGGGGCCGTCCTCCGCGACGGTGACGAGGCCCTGGTTGCGGTAGGTCGTCTCCTCACCGGTGAGCATGTTCTGGGTCCCGCCGGCGGTGATCCCGGGCCCGCCCGCCTGCGGTGAGCAGCTGAGCGTGACGCCGAGGTACATGGCGTTGCCGCCGCTGCCTTCCGGCTTCTCACTCGTGACGTCGACGGTGACGAGGTACTCCTGGCCGGCGCGCGCCCAGAAGGTGCCCTCCGCGAAGCGGGGCTCCTCCGGGACGGTGAGCCTCGCGTGGCCGGAGACCGAGGCGGGCGCCTCGGGGAACGGAGGCGGCGTGGGGGCGGCGGTCGTCGGCGCAGGCGACGGTGCCGTGGGGGTGTCCTCACCGCCTCCGCGCAGGGTCACGGCCGCCACGATCACGGCGAGCACGAGCAGGAGGCCCAGCCCCGCCAGCAGGAGGGGTCGTCGGGACGACGATCGCGGGGAGGTCTCCTCGGGCATCGCGGTCCTTCACTGCAAGCGTGGTCCTGGCCACCGCCACAGTACCGAGACTGCGCAGACCCTAGGATGAGCCCGTCCCCGCCGCCTGCCTGGAGGTCTCCCTCGTGCCCGATCCGCTGTCCTCGAGCGTGACGACTCTGCGGAAGGCGCTGTGGCACCTCCGCCACGGCGGCATCGCCGAGCTGCGGCTCTGGTGGAGCCGGCAGGAGTCCCGACGCGCGAAGCCCTCGACGCTCACGCACACTCCGCAGGCGCCCTCGGCACCCACGAAGCCAGGCGAGAAGAAGGCCCCCAAGCCGGTCGTGGTCCGCAACTCGGATCTCGCCCGGGACGGCTTCCCGCTCCCGTCGATGCGAGACGAGCCGGAGTATCAGCCGCGCCGTGACCACGTGCTCTACCTCCTGCACAACGCACTCCCCCACCACTCCGGCGGCTACGCGACGCGCACCCACGGGCTGCTCACCGAGCTGAACCGCAACGGCTGGGACGTGGACGGCGTGACCCGCCTCGGCTACCCCTACGACATGCCGAAGATGGCGGACGTCCCGGACCTGCCCGAGCAGGAGCTCGTGGGCGAGGTGGACTATCACCACCTGCTCACCGGGCGGCAGATCGAGAAGAAGAACCCGATGCACGACTACGTCGCGCGCTACACGGATGCGCTGCTGCCGCTCGCCCGCGCCGAGCGCCCGGCGATCCTGCACGGCGCCTCGAACCACTGGAACGGCCTCGCCGCCGTGCAGACCGGCCGTCTGCTCGGCATCCCCTCCGTGTACGAGGTGCGCGGCCTGTGGGAGGTCACCCGCGGCTCCCGCGACCCCGAGTGGGCCCGCAGCGACCAGTACCAGTACATCGCCCGCATGGAGGCCGACGCCGCCCGCGGCGCGACGAAGGTCCTCGCGATCACTCAGGCGCTCAAGGACGAGCTCGTCACCCGCGGCGTAAACGAGGAGAAGATCGTCCTCGTCCCCAACGGCGTGGACTCCGAACGCTTCACCCCGCTCCCCCGCGACGAGGAGCTCGCCGTGCAGCTCGGCGTCACCGGCAAGACCGTCATCGGCTACGTGGGGACCGTCGTGGACTACGAGGGGCTGGACCTGCTCCTCGAGGCCGCGCGCACCCTGCGTGCGACGCGCGAGGACTTCCACGTGCTGATCATCGGTGACGGCGCCAAGCTCGAGGAGCTGCAGGCCCTCGCTGCGGAGCAGCAGCTGGGCGATGTCGTCACCTTCACCGGCCGCATCCCGCATGAGGAGGTGGAGCGGTACTACTCGATCATCGACGTCACCCCGTTCCCGCGGCTCCCGCTGCCCGTGTGCGAGATGGTCTCCCCGCTCAAGCCCTTCGAGGCGATGGCCATGGGCAAGGCCGTCATCGCCTCCGACGTCGCCGCGCTCGCGGAGATCGTCACCCCCGGGATGAACGGTCTGCTGCACACCAAGGGCGACGCCGCCTCGCTCACCGAGCAGATCATCACGCTCCTGGACGACCCCGAGCTCGCAAGCCGCCTGGGCGTCCAGGCCCGCGACTGGGTGGTCGCCGAGCGCGACTGGAAGCAGCTCGCCGCGGTCGTGGCCGGCGTCTATGCGGAGATCGCGTGAACATCTCAGGGTCAGGCGACTCAGAGAGTCGCCCCGTGCCCAGGGGGCTCGATATCGAGGCCGCACGCCGCCAGACGTTTCAGCACTCCGTCAACACCGGGGAGGTAGGACGCCTCCTCGAAGGTCGGCTGACCATGCCCCCTCACGCCGAATGGCAGCTTCCCCACGAGCCGACCTGGACGGAGGACCCGTTCCAGGATCGGAACTGGTGCTTCCAGTTCCACACGCTGCGCTGGCTCGAGCCGATCCGCCGGGCCGCGGCGAAGGGCGACGCGGCGGCGCTGTCGATGTGGCTGCATTACACCGAGGACTGGACGACGAAGAACCCCCGCAGGAACCCCGCGTCGACCTGGGCATGGGTCGACATGGCCGACGGTCTCCGTGCGCAGCAGCTCTGCCTGGGCATCCCGCTCGTGTCGGAGCACGCTCCTGAGCAATTGCCGTGGCTCGAGTATTCGATCCGAGACCATGCCGAGCATCTCGCGGACCCGAAGCACGTGGGCAAAGCGAACCACGCGCTGCATCAGGCGGAGTCACTGTTCGTGTGCGGGAGGGTGCTCGGAGCAGAGTCACACTGGGAGCTCGCCGCGCGAAGGATGAGTTCACTCCTGAAGGAGCAGTACGACGAGCAGGGGATGAACGCTGAAGGCGCGACCGCCTATCACTACAACAACTTCCTCTGGTGGGAGAGGGCACTTCGTCGCTTCGACGCCGAAGGGCTGCCGCGGCCCGACGGCGCGGAGCGCCACCTGAACGCCCCTGAACAGATCGCCCACGCCACGAAGCCTGACGGCTATCTGGTCTCCATCGGCGACACCGACACGCAGAGCCCCCAGAAGATTGCACACCAGCACACGGACTACACGACGAGTAACGGCACTCGAGGCGCCGCCCCCGAGCAGGCCGTCGCGATCTACGACGCCGGGTACGTCTTCGCGCGCAGCGGCTGGGGCGACGATGACCGGCCCTACTCGGAGCAGACCTACTTCACACTGCGGTTCGGTCCCTCTCGTCGGGTGCACGGGCACCAAGACGGCACGTCGATCACCTATTCCTCCTCCGGGGTCAACTGGCTCGTGGACCCAGGGAAGTACGAGTACGGAAGCAGCACACCCCGCCTGCACGTGATCTCTCGTGCAGCTCACAACGTCGTGACCGTCGAGGGGCGGCGATTGCTCAAGGACTCCGACGTCGAGCTCCTCCGGCGCGACATCACGCCACGCCATCACGACTACGTGCTGGCGGACCCGAGCTTCGACCGGGTCTCGCTCACTCGGCGCGTCATCCACTCCGTCCGGGGTGAGTATCTGGTGGTCATCGACGAGATCTCCGGTCCTCGACGCCTCACCGCTGAGCAGCGATGGCAGCTGGGGCCCGAGGTCGAGGCGGAGGCCGTCAACAGGAGCGTGGCGCTCTCCTCCGGCAACCAGCACGCGATGCTGTGGTTCGACGGCGAGTCCGCCGACGTGAGGACTGTACGGGCACAGGACGACCCCTTCGACGGCTACGTCTCGGTCGGGTGGAAGAAGCTGGCCCCGGCCACGGCGGTCATCGTCCGGAAGAAGGGAGCGCGGCTCCGGTTCCTCACGGTCGTCGCCACGGGCGGAGAGTCACAGCCTGCGGTGGAGCGCGTGCAGACCGTCTCTCGGGATGATGTCGGGTTGCTCGTCACCACCTCGCACGGCACGGAACAGATCACGATCTCACCGGACGACGTCGTCTTCCCCTGACACCGCCATCGGTGACGACGCGCTGGGAACGCCTCGGCGCGTGACTGCATGCGGGGCCTATGCACATGGCAGCGCGTCCGCGGTGAACGGACTGTGCCACCGCCAGAGCCCGACCTGGCCATGCCGGTCCGCAACGGAGCGTGAACGGCGAGTGACCGCAACTTCAACATCGCGCGCCCGCAACTGCAATTTTCGTGGCATGTGACAAGAACTGCGCCCTGCAACGTCACGACGGGTGATCAACCGTCGCGACCGAATGGTCGTACCCGCTACCGTAGGACCGACCTCGACCGCCAGGTCACATACTTTCCCCTCCCCCTCAGGAGTCCCCGGATGAGCCCCAATGTCCCCCTCGACACCGTCGCCGTCATCGGCCTCGGCTACATCGGCCTGCCCACCGCTGCCGTGCTCGCTCAGGCGGGCAAGACCGTCATCGGCGTGGACGTGAAGCAGTCCAACGTCGACGCGATCAACGCCGGCACCGTCCCCTTCGTCGAGGAGGGCCTGGAGACCGTGGTCGCCGGCTGCGTCGCGCAGGGCAAGCTCTCTGCGCAGATCGAGACCCCGGAGGCGGATGCGTACATCGTCTCCGTCCCCACCCCCTTCAAGGGCGACCACGACGCGGACCTCTCCTACATCGAGGCGGCCGCGAAGGGCATCGCCCCGAAGCTCTCCGGCGGCGAGCTCGTGGTCCTCGAGTCCACCTCTCCCCCCGGCGCCACCGAGTTCATGGCGGATGTCATCCTCGGGATCCGCCCGGAGTTCACCAAGGAGCCCAACCTCCCGAACTCCCTGTACTTCTCCCACGCCCCCGAGCGCGTTCTGCCGGGCCGCATCATGATCGAGATGGTCGAGAACGACCGCATCATCGGCGGGCTCTCCGACGAGGCCGGCGAGCTGAACCGCGCCCTCTACGCGAGCTTCTGCTCCGGCGAGCTGCTCGTCACCGACGCCCGCACCGCGGAGATGGCCAAGCTCACCGAGAACGCCTTCCGCGACGTGAACATCGCCTTCGCCAACGAGCTCTCCATCATCTCCGAGCGCCAGGGCATCGACGTGTGGGAGCTCATCGAGCTCGCCAACCACCACCCCCGCGTGAACATCCTCCAGCCCGGCCCGGGCGTGGGCGGCCACTGCATCGCCGTGGACCCGTGGTTCATCGTCTCCGCGGACCGCGAGTACTCGAACCTCATCCGCACCGCCCGCGAGGTCAACGACTCCAAGCCGGAGCTGGTCCTCGAGAAGGTCCTCGAGAAGGCGGACAAGCTCAAGAGCCCCGTCGTCGCGGCGCTCGGCATCGCCTTCAAGGCGAACATCGACGACCTGCGCGAGTCCCCCTCCAAGGACATCGCCGTGGCGCTCACGGACCGCCTGGACCACGGCACCGTGCTGGTCGTGGAGCCGAACATCGAGGAGCTCCCCAAGGAGTTCGCCGGCAAGTCCAACGTCGAGCTCGCCGAGCTCGAGGACGCCGTGGAGCGCGCGGACATCGTGCTGCTCATGGTGGACCACGACCCCTTCAAGACCTTCGACCGCGAGAAGCTGCAGGAGAAGGTCGTCATCGACACCAAGGGTCTGTGGCGCTGACGAGGTCTGCCACGTCCCGTGCCGGTGGCGCTGCCCGCCGGCACGCAAGGACAGGACCGTGATCGCTGCCGTGTCCCGGAGATCTCCGGGACACGGCAGCTCCTGGTCAGAGCGCGAGATGCCGCGGCCGTGCTCTAACACCCATGGCTGGACACACCAAGCGACCGCCGCCAACGTCGTCGGAGGAGAATGCATGAGACGCCCACGCCGTGAGAACCCGGCGGCCCACGATTACGCGTCACTCGATGCCCTCATCGGGGTCGATCACGTCCCCGAAGGAGACCTCACGATCCACCACCGCGGTCTCCCGATCGACGTGAGGGTCGAGTCCCGCGGCTTCGACGCCACGACGATCTTCTTCCATGCCGCACTCACCTCGTCGAAGGTCCCCTACCCGACGTTCGCCGGGGTCGCGCTGTCCGAGGACCTGCCGACGAATCGGATCCACATCTCCGACCCGAGTCTTCATCTGGACAGCGCGCTCGCCGTCGCATGGTTCGCCGGCAATCGACATCAGCCTGATCTGCAGGACACGATCATCGCGATCCTGCGCCGGCTCCTCCCCGACGGGCAGCGCCCCGTCTTCTTCGGAGCCTCAGGCGGCGGATTCGCGGCGCTCCGCTACGCCGCCGAGTTCGCCGGGTCGACAGCGATCCCCGTGAATCCTCAGACCGACATCACGCGATACACGCCCGCCCATGTGGAGCGGTACGCCCGAAAGGCGTGGGCGCTCTCCTCCGCGGACGAGCTCGACTCGCTCCCCGCCGTCACCGACGTATCCACCATCTACCGGGCCCCCGTGCCGAACCGCGTGCTCTACCTGCAGAACACGGGCGACACCTCGCACGTCGACGACCACATGACGCCGTTCGTCGACGCCCTCCACCCCGCGAACGACGCCACCCTTCTCCAGCTCGATGCCGGCAGCGGGCACGTCCCACCGCACAAGTCGGTCATGAAGGAAGTGCTGTTCCGCGCCATCACCGATCAGCCGCCCCCAGGGGCCGAGGATCTCGCCGCCCTGCAGCTGTCCTCCTGAGGACGTCCTCGCGTCGAGCTGTCAGGCGTCGGTCGCGGGCTCACCCTCGGGCAGATCATCGTCCGCGACAGCCGCACGCACCTCGTCCACCTGATGCGACAGCTGGGTCACGGCAGCCGTGAGCTCCCGAAGGCTGTGGTCCGTGGAGAGGTCGAGTGCCCGTGACACGAGAACCGCCTGAGCACGGCTCCTCACAGGATCGAGGGCCGTCTGGGGGCGGGGCCCTGCCTCCAGGGCCTCCCGCAGCCAGCGCCTGGTCAGGGTGCGCAGCGAGCGAATCCTCGTCCTAGTCTCCTCGATGCTCTCCACGACGCCGACCATGGCCTCCCGAACCTCGGCGGCGACGATCGTGGGGTCGCGTTCGTCGAGACGGATCGCCCCGTCCGGGATCCGCAGCAGGTCGAACAGACCGGGCATCTTGTGCCCGTGCGAGGACGAGTACACGCCGACGGCGGGAACGCCTTGGGCAGAGGCGAGGATCACCGCGTGGAAGCGTGAGGTGACCAAAATCCGCTGAGCGCGCAGGGCCGCGAGGAAATCCCGCATCCGCGCCGGGTCATCCAGAATCACGCGATCGTCCCCGAACTCAGCAGCGAGGCTTCGGTGGAGGGCCTGGGAAACCTCTCGGTCCGCCCGCGTCTGGACGATCACCGTGACGGTGGACGCGCCGTCGAGCAGTGCAGTGCACGCGACCTCTCTGAAGAGGGAGAACGCCTGCGACTCCTGGAAATCGGACCCCTGGTGCTTGCGCTGGACGAAGGCGCTGCGCTGTGCTCCAGGTCGCAGGCCCACATCCTCGAGGCGCATCACGATACCGATGCTCCCCGCACCGCGCTCGGCCTCCTCAGCAGCCTTCAGGCCAGGAGTGAAGAATCCCGGGTCCAGGACGGTGCGGAGCCGTCTCACCGCGTCGGACTGGGCAAGCGCACCGGACTCGGTCTCCCTCAGCGCGGAGGTCGCCGGGTCGAAGGCGATGAGCTCCTCGATCTCGGCACCAAACGGCGTGCGGAAGGGCCCGAGGGTGACCGGAAGACTGATGACCTGTTTCCCCAGCTCGATCGCAGCCAGCGCAGGCAGGATCCTCCAGATGAGGTCGAGGGTGTTCTCCCCGCGGCTCGTCTCGAAGAGATGCTCGCCGGAGTTGAGGACGACGACGTCGAACTCCTGCATTCCCACTTCGTGGGCGAATCGTCGAGGATCCGCGAGGTAGGAGCTCAGCAGTGCGATCTCCTCTCGCCCGCCCTTCGGCACGTCGTCCAGCTGGAGCGAGAGAGGGCGCAGGCCCTTCATCGTGCTCGCGGCCTGCCGGGAGAATGCCTCGGAAGCCCTGAGCGTCACCACAGCGGACCCCTCGAGGTCGATCCCGGCCTCCCGGAAGAGCGCGATAGCGCCCGCGTTGATCGCGAGGTCACCCCAGTTCGAGGCCACATGGCCGTAGCAGAGCAGAGCTCGCAGAGTCATCGGTCGTCCTCCTTCAGCGTTCATCAGCAGCGCCCACCGCGTCGTGCAGCGCCTCCTCGATCTGTGCGGAGAAGGCCTGGCCGACGGCCGCCCAGCTGCGCTCCTCCTGCACCCATCGCTGGCCTCGTTCCCGCATCGCCTCCGTCGTCTCCGGCCGCACGAGCGTCTCCTCGAGAGCCTCGGCGAGGCCCTCGACGGATCCCGAGGCGAACACGCGGGCACGGTCTCCGCCACCGGCGATCTCCACGAGTGCCGGCACGTCGGAGACCAGCACGGCCTTGCGCGAGGCGAGCGCCTCGAACGGTTTCAGCGGCGAGACCGCGACCGTCGCAGGCGTCAGGCGTCGAGGGTAGGCGCAGACGTCGACGAGCGAGTAGTAGCGCGCGACGTTCTCATGCGGGACCCTGCCGGTGAAGTGCACGTGCGCGTCGGAGAGCCCCAGCGAGGCCGCGAGATCACGGAGCCGCGCCGACTCGGCGCCGTCGCCGACGAGAAGGGCACGGTACTGGAGCCCGCGGTCACGCAGGGCGGCGAGCGCGCGCAGCAGGATGTCGAGGCCTTCGTACTGGACGAAGCTCCCGACGTAGCCGATCACGGGCACCTCCGGCGGCCAGCCGAGCTCCGAGAGGAGGCTCTCGTCCTTCTCGAGCTCGTGGAAGGTCCCGACTTCGACCGCGTTCGGGACGATTCTCACCGGGCGACGGAGTGCTACCCGCTCCTGGATGATGTCGCCCATCGCAGAGGTCAGCGTCGCCACAGAGTCTGCGGCAGCGAGCACGGCGTTCTCCAGCCGGACCGTCCGGGCCCTGCGACCCTCCATCCGCGCCGCGTTCGCCGCTTCGTAGACGAGCTCCCACATACCCGACACTTCGTAGACGACAGGGAGTCCGAAATGCTTGGCTGCGATCAGGCCCGGTAGCGCGGAGACATAGGTCGACCTCAGGTGCACCACGCTCGGCTTCTCCCTGCGTATGACCTCGAGGTATCGATCCAGGGACTCCAGCATGTAGCCGTACTCCCCATCAGCCCGTTGGCTGCTCGTGCCGATCCGGCGATAGTCGATTCCCCCGTGGGGGACGACGGTGGTCTCACCCGGCGCGAGATCGAGCACTCCGTCCGGGAAACCGGGACGCGTATAGGGGACGACATCGAAACCGTGCGCCGCCAGCTGCACGAGGACGCTGTGGGCGCGCACCGCGTAGCCGCCGCTCTGGTCGGGCTCGCTCGCATGGAGGATCGACAGGATGCGGCGATCCACGGACTCGATCTTCTCCTCGGGGTGATCCACCACCTGGTCGAGTCGTCGCAGCAGCGTCATCGCGGCCTCGGCTTCGGCGAATTCTGCCCGCTCAGACTCGTACGGCTTGGCCCGGAGCCCAGTGTCGAGAAGCTCCTCAAATCGTGCGGTGCCGAATCTCGCCCGACCGAGATGGACAGCGTGCGCACGGGACCTGGATGGGCCGGGCACACCGTTGAGGACGGAGTACGCCTCCTCGAAGAATCCGACCTTCACCAACAGCCCGCCCAGCTCCAGACGGAGCGGGGCCGTACCGCGAGGAGTGCCTCGGAAGCGAAGCGCGCGGTCGATGGCCCCGCCCGCGGACTGCAGCGGGAAGAGCTCCGAGTTCTCGTTCCGGAACGCACCGACGACTGCAGTGCGATGGGATGCCAGCGCAGGGGCCGTGACGACCTCAAGCAGTCCGAGCGCAGCGGTGGAGGAGGCGAGTGAATCGCCGTGCAGCGCTCCGGAGGCTTCGACGTCCTCGAGGGCGCCGCCGCCGGAGGACAGGAGGCTGAGCACTCCCTCGGCATCTCGATGGACGACGAGAGGTCGCACATCTCGCAGGTGTGCGGCGTCCGCGGCGGTCAGGAGGCGTACTCCGTGATCGACGCTGTTGAGGACCACGGCAGGGGTGACCGGCAGCAGGCGGGCGACGAGGAGGATCCGCTCCAGGTCCGCCCACTCGGCGTCCTCGGCGACCTCAAGGATCAGAGCATCACGGTGGATCCCGACACCTTCGGTCTCCAGGTCCGACACCAGTTCCTCGAGCCATGCCCCATCCGGGCTGTGGGCCGCGCTGACGTGATCGGTGCCCCGGCCGCGGGAGCGCACGCCGTCCGAGCTGAGCTCGAGGAGATGAGCGTGCCGCTGTCCGATCGGCTGCGGAGACGTGACCTGGGCGCTCTTCAGCTCCCCGAGACGCCGTCGCTGCCACGGCTGCATCGTGGACTCGAGCGCCTGCTCTGCGAGGAACCTCGCCATCCACCGCTCGCCTTCGCGGGACAGCACCTCCGCGACGAAGCGCGAGCGGGTCGGGCTGTTCTCGACGAGAGCGAGCTTGAAGTACAGGCGCTTGACCAGCGCGCTGGAGGCGAGGTCCCTGAAGACCGTGCTGAGGCGCGCGGAGGTCCGCGCCGGTCCATCGCCGTCCGTGAGCACGGCCAGTGCCTCCTCGAGGGCCGCTGCGATCTCCCGGGCCCCGGGCGTCGTCCTGCCGACGGCCCCCGCCGCCGGGGAGCTCACCTCGTCGTGTTCCTCGGTCGCGGTCATCGGTTCACTCCAGACTGTCGAGGGCACGGTTCACTTCGCGCACGCTGCGAGGACGGGACAGGGGCATGTGCCCTGCCTTCTTGTCGTAATAGGCCGCGACCTCGATGCGGGGAACGGCCGCCGCTCCGGCGACGCGCCCCAGTCGCTCCAGAAGCGCTGGAGCCTGCAGAGCGAGATCGTTCTGGCTCCCGGTGTTCAGCAGGTACCGGACCTGCGGAACATGATCGAACTCGGCGAAAGCGTCGACGACCGACACCCGATGCGGCGTCTGCTCCGTGATCTCCTCCGGAGTCTTCCCTCCGAAGGCATGACTGCAGATCGTGTTGACGTACGGGGTGAAGTACCGCGTCCAGTCGATCTGAGCGTTGTTCACGAGAACCTGCGACCCTGCGTCGCGCGCCGCCACCTGCAGGGCCTGGAACCCTCCAGCGCTGCTGCCGTAGTACAGCCGTTTCGACGACGCGATGCCCAGCTCCCGCGCGACGAACTGGGCCGTCGCAGCCATCGCGGGGAGCGCGAACGCGCCTTCTGTGCCCTGTCCCCATCCGATGGAGATCCGATTGTGCGGCTGGAGCGTCGGATCGGCGATGAACAGTGCACTTCCACGGAAGTCATCGACCCAGGTGCGGCGCTGAAAGGTCTCCAACGGAGACTTCGTCGCCCGTCGGGCGACCGCACCGTTGAACGCGACGAGGAGCTTCTCCGGGAAATCCGGGTGCACCCGGAGTAGTGCCGGCACGACCACGGTCCCGACCAGAAGATCGAAGCGCAGGAGGTCCCCTTCACGGGCCTTCAGGGACGCCCCCGCGGTGAGGACGCCGAGACGCTGGAAAGGGTCCTCCGTCTCGACGCCCTCGGGGGCTTTCCCACCGTCAGGGATCACCTGCTCATTCATGCTCGCGCCCCTCGGCGAAGAACGCGGTCAGCTCGGGGTCGTTCCAGGACTCCTTGTCGAACATCGCGACGAGCTGCCCGATCAGCTGACGGCACCGCTCGGCGTCCTCCGGCGCGACCTGCGCGAGCTTCTGGACGTACCACCCCTTGACGAAGCGCTCGAGACGACGCTCGTTGTAGTCCTCGAGCAGGCCCACGGACCTCAGCCACGCCGAGCGGTCCTCCTCCAGCGGAAGGTACTTCTCGTAGAACCGTGGGCTGATCGCGTTCACGGTCGAGTTGGCCACACCGGCGTAGTAGGTGTGGATCGGAAGCTTCGTGATGGCGATCTTCGTCGCGTGATACAGCATCTGCTGGAAGAAGTAGGAGTCCTGGCCCACTGCCCCCACCGGCTGATAGATCCCGATGTTGCGGAGCCACGCGGTGTCCGCCACCAGCGCCTGGATGCTCATGGGCTGGTAGTTGACGAGGGAGAGGGCATTCTCCTCGAGCGATCCGTCGTCGTGGACCACGTCCTTCAGGACACGATGGTTGTGGATCGTCGCCCGCTTCCACTTGAAGCGGATCATGTCGCCGATCGCGAACTCGAGACCGCCCTCCCTGACGGTGTTCAGCAGGACCTCGAAACCGTCATTGGTGAGTTCGTTGTCGGGGTCGAGGTATGTGATGTACGGGGCTGTCGCCATCTCGAGCCCCTTGTTCCGGGGCCGTGAAGCACTGCCCGAGCCACCCTCGGGGAAACGATGCACCCGCACGTTGGAGTACCTGGCGTCAAGCTCGTCGACGATCCAACGTGTCTCGATGTCCGTCGATCCGTCGTCGACCAGGAGGATCTCCGCATGGTCGAACACCGATGAGCGCCGCAGCGATTCGAAGCACTTGAACTTCAGATGACGACCGTTGTTGTACACCGGCACGACGATGGAGATCTCAGGCTCCCAGTCCTCATGCCGTCCGACGATGACCGTCTCACGCGAGGAAGTCTCCACCTCGCCGGCGATCAGCAGCCCGCGGCCACCGTCGACGGAGGCGTCGTGGACAGGCCGGTCCGCCTCCACCCAGCTCGCACGGACAGCGCCCGGCGCGGATCCTGCCGTCGCGTACTCGTAGAGCGGATCCGCGTGGTCGATCCCGTGGACCGTCACTGCATCCACGTCGGCGTACCGGAACGCATTGACCACGTCGCGCACGAGGTTGGGGCCGATCTCGCCGGCGCCCTGCGGAAGGTCGATGACGATGTCGCCGTCGGCGGAGGCGCGCGTCTGGTCGCCGTCCGTCTCGTCGATCCGGTGCAGCCCGGTCGTGTAGGTCTGCGCCGCGGAGAACTTCCGGAACTCCTCCTCCGAGAGGCCCCGGACGTGCACGGCGTGATGGTCCGCCTTGTCGCCGAGTCCGACGGCGCTGACGATGGTGTCGATCCGGTCGAAGGCCGTGTTCTCGGAGAAGGCGCTCCGGATGCCCGCCACCTGGGCGTCGCGGATGCTGTGGCGCGTGAGCGACTCGTAGAACTGCTGGGCGTCGAGTCGGCTGTCAGGGATGACGATCTGGGGGAACAGCGAGTTCACGCCGGCGCTGTAGTTCGAGAGCATAAGGGTTCCCATGGCCTGCATCTCGATCACACGGTTCGCGAACATGGTCTGGCTGCTGCCCACTGAGTTCAGGTTGATCCCGACCGGCAGAAGGCGCTGCATCCCCAGGAGAGTCTCGTGGTCGACGGGTCCGTGCAGGTGGGGCAGATAACGCTCCGGGTACAGGTACCTCGATGCCTGCGAGAACTTCGACTCGTCGATGTCGAGGTTCCGGTCGATGATCGTGAGGTCGGCGCCGGCATCCAGGAGTCCGTCGAAGATCTTCTGCGCCGCGACTCGCCTGTCGACGTACTTGTGCTCGAACCACGACCCGGCGAAGACGAACTCCCGCCCCTCGTGCCGCATGCTCCCGAGAGGATTGTGATGGCGGTAGTTGACCGCGAAGGGCAGAACTCCCACGGGCACGTCATCGCCGAGGAGATCGTGGTATTTTGCCACGCTCTCGATCGCCGACGTGAAGACGAAGTCCGCGAGCTTTGCCAGTCCGGAGAACTTGGCGAAGTTCGGCGGGTCCTCCTTGGAGTAGAAGACGACCGGGACGTCGTTCCTTCGAGCGGCAGGGAGGATCCCCTCCTCGAGGACTTGCCGGGCCGCGGATCCCTGGTCCGCGATGTTCAGCCATTCGTCCTCGAGCCCACGCCAGGCGGAGGTCACGAGGAGGATGTCGATGTCCCCGATCTGCTCCTCGTACCTCGAGGGGTGGAGCGGGACCAGATGAGCAGCGGCTTCGAGGCTGTCGAAGAGGAAACGATCGGCGATGATGCCGATCCGCACGTCCCGGCGACGGTCCCAGCGCTGGCTCTCGACGACAGGAAGCGTCGACGACTCCTCGATCAGGGATGCGACGCGGTCCGCGACGGGCGCGGCGTAGTGCGCATGGCGCTCGAGGTACGTCGCACGGTCCTTGGCCAGAGTGACGTAGGGCCCGTTCCCGCTCAGCGCATCGCGGAAGTAGTCCGAGCGCACGTGGTTGTGGTACTTCCGGTAATGCCCTCGAGTCGCCTTGATCTCGGCGATCCGCTCCGCGATCTTCTCCTCGCGCTTCAGGATGTCCTTTTCCTTCACGATCCCTCTCCATCCCTCGTCCCGGAGGAGCGCCCGCGACGGCGCAGATCCCAGTACACGCGCTGTGCCTTCATGACCTTCGTGCCGAGCAGGCGCTCGAGTCGCTCCGTGAGCTCAGCATTCTGCTTCTCGAGCCGTGCAGTCTGCGACGCGAGCCGGGAGCGGTCCCGCTTCGCCTCCTTCAGCAGCTGCTTCAGCTTGTCGATGTGGTTCCCTCGCCCCTCATACACCGTCCGGGTCTGCTCGATCAGCGCCTCGAGGTTCGCGACGCGAGTCTGCAGCGCCTTCACACCCTCGGGGTCCCCCGCCTGCTCGAGAAGCGACTGCCGGAGCTCCGCGATCAGGGCCTCCCGCTTCCGGATGCCGCTCAGGAGCCGGGCTTCGCGCTCGTAAAGTCCGATCAGATCGGATGCGAAGACATCCACCGCGTCGGTCAGTTCGTCGACGAGCTCGATCGCGCGCTCGTGGACGAGGGCGTCGACCCTGGTCACCTCGGCGCTCTCCGCGGCATCGTCGGCCGTCGCCGACGGCGTCGTCATATCGTTCCTCTCCACGGCGCGGTCAGCTCGCGTGCCCGCCGAAGTCCTCGGGGCGCGTTCCCCCGGCGAACTTCCAACGGATCGCGGCGACGGTGCGCTCGGCGGCCTCGCCGTCGCCGTAGGGGTTCACGGCGTTAGCCATGCCGGTGTAGGCCTCCTCGGAGTCCAGCAGCAGGGAGACCTCGTCGACGAGGCGCTGCTTGTGGGTGCCGATGAGCTTCACGGTGCCGGCCACGACAGCCTCGGGCCGCTCGGTGTTCTCGCGCATGACGAGCACGGGCTTGCCGAGGCTCGGGGCCTCCTCCTGGACACCGCCGGAGTCGGTGAGGACCACGTCGGCGAGGCTCAGGGCGCGGGTGAACTCCGCGTAGGCGAGCGGCTCGATGAGCAGCACGTTGTCGAGCCCCTCGACGGCGGGCCGGATCGCGGCGCGCACCTTGGGGTTCTTGTGGATCGGGAAGACGATCGTGAGATCCGGGTACTTGGCGGCGATCTCCGCGACCGCGGCGCCGATGTCCTCCATCGCGGAGCCCAGGTTCTCGCGGCGGTGCGCGGTCACGAGGAGCACACGACCGGCGGTGCCGGCCTCCTTGGCCTTCTGCAGGGTCTCGAGCCGCTCGTCCTCGAAGTGCACCTCGAGGTTCGCGGTGGCGAACATGAGGGTGTCGATCACGGAGTTGCCGGTGATGACGATGTCGTTCTCGCTGACGTCCTCACGGGTGAGGTTCGACTTCGAGGTGTCGGTGGGGGCGAGGTGCAGCGCGGCGATCTGGCTGGTGAGCTTGCGGTTCGCCTCCTCCGGGAAGGGCGAGTTGATGTCGCCGGAGCGCAGGCCCGCCTCGAGGTGGATCACCGGGATCTGGCGGTTGAACGATGCGACCGCGGCGCCCATGACGGTGGAGGTGTCGCCCTGGACGATGACGGCGTCCGGCTTCTCGTCCTCGAGGATCTGGTCCACGCCGGAGATCACCTTGGCGACGATCCCGTTGAGGGTCTGCCCGCTGGCCATGATGTTCAGGTCGTGATCGGGGACGATCTCGAACATCGTGTTCACCTGGTCGAGCATCTCGCGGTGCTGACCGGTGACGACGGTGATGCTCTCGAGATCCTCGGCGGCCTCGATGGCCTTGATGATCGGGGCGACCTTGATCGCCTCGGGGCGGGTGCCGTAGATGGTCATGATGCGCAGTGCCATGGGGAGACTCCTGTCGTCGGGTGGGGAGGGGGAATGGGGGGGTCATCTGTCGGAGTCGGCTGGGAGGACCGCTCCGGGGAACTGTTGGGCCTTCATGTCGCGATCGAAGATCTGGGCGAACGGGTCGGGCTCGAGCTCCGGGATGCCGTCCGGAGGAGGGGGCGCCTCCGGCTCGGGGAGGGTCAGCATCGCGTTCGCACGCTGCGCGGCCCCGTCCATGATGCATTCACGCAGGTGGGCGGCGGCCTCCTCCTCACGTTCCTTGGCGAGGAGGTAGGCGAAGGATCGATATCGGCTCGACACTTCTTTGGTGTCGCCGTCGAGGACGATGCGGCCCTTCTCCATCCAGATGACCCGTGAGCAGATGTTCTCGATCGTCCTCGGAGCGTGGTTGACCATGAAGACGGTGCCGGCGCCCTCCAGCAGCTCGTCCATCTTCTTCGTGGACCGCTCCGCGAACGCGGCATCGCCCGTGGAGAGGGCTTCGTCGATCATCAGGATCTTCGGGTCTGCCATCACGGAGATGGCGAACTTGAGCCTCGCGGACATGCCCGATGAGTACGTCCGCATCGGCAGGTCGACTGCGTCGCCGAGAGCTGACAGCTCGGCCGCCTCCTCGAACTTCTCGTCCGCCTCCTCCGGGCTCATGCCGAGAGCGAGGAATCCCAGCCGGATGTTCTCCGCGCCCGTCAGATCGCTGAGCAGCGCGGCGCTCACCCCGAGCAGCTGGGGCCGGTGGCTCGCCAGCACGAGCCCCGAGGTCGGCGGTTCGACACCGGCGAGCATCCTCAGGAGCGTCGACTTCCCCGACCCGTTGCGTCCGATGATGCCGACGAACTCTCCCTGGCGGACCTGAAGGTTCACGCCGCGGACGGCGGACACGGAGACCATGTGCTTGCGCGGGAGGAGCTTCCCTGCGAGCCCATGCCGAGGCGCCCGATCCGTGCGGGGCGCCTTGTAGCGCATGCTGACGCGGTGCGCGACGACGGAGAGCGGTGACGTCTCGGGGGCGACCCAGAGAGTGCTCTCGGCCGGGTCCTCGGACGGCGAGGTCGTCTCAGCGAAGCTCTCGGCCATAGCTCTCCTCCCCTCGCCAGAAGAAGAGGAACCCGACGAGCGGAAGCAGGACCGCCCACGCGGTGACGACGACCCAGGAGGACAGTGCCGGGACCGACCCGTCGATCAGAGCGACGCGGGCCATGTCGATGATCTGGTAGAGGGGATTGAAGGTGACGATCGCTCCGATGATCGGGTTGTCGATGAACTGCGTGATGGGAAAAATGACCCCGGATCCGTACATGAGGAATCGAGTGACCATGTTCATCATGTTCGACAGGTCGGGGAAATGAAATCCGATCCGAGCGGTGATGAAGGTGACGCCGAGATTGAGCAGCGTCTGCAGGAGGAAGATGGGGATGATGAGCGCCCACGTCACCTGAGGGAGCGCGTGCGGCGGGACGATGATGATCGCGATGCACATCGCCAACATGGTGAAAACAGCGGTCAGGGCACTCTGGAGGACATTCGATATCGGCACCGCGGCCCTGGGGAACGAGAACGCACGGAGCATCGCCTTGCTCGCGCGCATCGAACCGACACCCGCTGAGATCGCTCCGTTCGTCGACCGGAACATCAGGACCCCGATGAGGAGGAACGCCGGGAAGTTCGGAAGACCCCGGTTGACTCCGAGGAGAAGCCCGAAGATCACGTAGTACATCGCGGCATCGACCATCGGCCGGAGCATCAGCCACACGTTGCCGAGCCGATTGCGGGAGTTCTGCGTCGCGGCACGGCGCTGCGAGTCGAACCAGATGAAGTGCCGGCGCGACCAGAGCTGCTCGATGTAGAGCCTCAGTGGCGGGCGCGTCCCGATGACGGAGAGCTCGCTCGCGTCCAGTTCGCGTGACTCGAGCGCATGTCGGAGATCGCTGACGCTCTTCACCTCATTCGCCATGTCCAGGCCCTTCGGTCGCATGCGCCACGGCGGCACGGTACAGGAGCTCATATCGCCGCATCAGCGTCGTCCAGCTGCGGTCGATGACGGACGCGCGTGCGACCTCCGCCGCTCGGTTCCGTGCCTCCGAGTCCTCGAGAAGGCTCCCGAGGGTCGACGCGAGAGCGTCGGCGTCGTCAGGTGGCACGAGCACGCCGAGCAGTCGACCGTCCTCGGCCGTGACCGTCTCCCTCAGCGCGGGGAGGTCGCTGACCACCACCGGGCGCCCCAGTGCCATCGCCTCAGCAGGCTTCTGCGGCGTCACGGTCCGGGAAACCTCGCGGTCTCGCCGTGGGACGACGACGACGTCCAGAGCCTGAACCCAGGCGCGAGCGCTCTTGGGGGCCACCGCTCCGGGCATCACGAGACGGTCCTCGATTCCCAGTTCACGTGCGAGCTCCGACAGCGCCGGCGCCGCCACCCCGTCACCGACCAGGAGCACGCGCAGTCGCGCCTTCACGCCCGGCGGAGCGCCCGCATCGGAGATCAGCGCCGCCACGGCTCGGAGGAGCACGTCGAGCCCTTCGTAGTCGACGATCGCCCCGACCGCACCGACGACGAGATCGTCGGCATCGAGCGGAGCTCCGATCTTCGCGCGGGCCTCAGCGGGTGTGAGCCGCTCCTCGAACAGCACCGGATCCACCCCGTTGGGCACCAGCGTGATCCGCTCCGGATCGACGCCCCTGGAGACGAGGACATCCGCCATAGTCCGGCTCAGCGTCACGACCTCGTCAGCCTCGCGGGCGAGCGAGGACTCCGCCGCGATGATCCTTCGGGTCCTCTCGGAATCCGCCGCGATCCGTCGCGAGGTCTCACTGCGATGCGAGGCGATCCACGTCTGCTCCATGAGACCTCGGACCTCGAAGACCCACGGGATGCCGGTCGCCCGGCTCACAGCCTGGGCGACGAGAGCGTTGCGGTAGTCGGTCGTCGCGTGGAGGACATGGGGGCGGAACTCGTCGACCAGACGGAGCGCCTCGGAGACCTCCTGGTCGAGCCTCTCCTCCGGGGTATCACCGAGAGAGCGCGGGAGTGTCCGCCGGTACCTGATCCCGTCGACCAGATCCTCGTCCTCACACAGCGCCTTTCCCACCATCACCGGATAGCCCGTGCGTGTGAGCGCAAGAGACTCCACCCCGGTCGAGGCGAGAGTGGTGAGGATGTTATGTGTCCGCAGCGCGTATCCGGACTGCGTATGCGGAAGAGAATTCGTGATCAGGTGGAGCACACGGAGCCGGTCCCCGGGCGGGTCCCCCTTCCGGATCGCCCCACCCTCCGAGGTGGACACGCGCAATCGACGCCCCTCTTCGAGGAGTGCGAGCTCGCTCCGGAGGCGGCGTGCCTGAGAGGTCTGCGCTCGGCCGTGGTCCTCGAGGATCCTCACAGCCTGGGAGAGATCGCCGCGAGCCCACAGCGCCCGAGCACGGGTGCTCGCCGGCGTCGATGAGCTGAGGTACTCCTCCTGGTCGAGCAGCACGGCGACCTCACCTGCGATCCGCGACGCTGACGCGCCCTCGGCACCGAGGTGCTCTCTTGCACCCGACTCGTCTCCGGCCATGAATGCTCCGAGGGCTGCGATGCCTCGCCCTCCCAGAGCTCGGGAACCGGCGCCCTGCAGGACCTGCCCGATGCGTCGTCGCGCGCCGATCGGAAGTCGTCGACTCACCTGGATCACTAGCAGCGCCGGATCATCACGCAGGTGCTGCGCCGCGGCCTGCGCGAGCAGACGCGCGTTGCGGACCAGGCGCGGCGATCTCGGCACGATGCTCCGTTCGGGGTGACTAGTTTGAGTATCAGGACCTCCGGAAGGATACCTATCCCCCGCAGCCCGTGCCCCTCACGGCCTCCTGCACCGAGCGTCTCGCCACATCACCTACGGATCCGTCACCGAACCGCCGTGGTGCCGCTACCCCACGTTCACCTGTGAGAACGCATGCACGTGACACCCCGAGCGTGACCTCACCGCGGATGCGCGATCTCAGGGAGGTGCCTCGCGCTTCCGACTCCTTGCCGCGTGAACATTTACTGCCAGCCGCCGGGCCGACCCGCCCTCAGCCCTCCAGGTACTCCCGCAGCGCCTCGTCCTGGTCGCGCACCGCGAAGCCGGTCGCCTCGATGCGCGCGAGGTCGAGCACGGAGCTGCGGGGGCGGGGGGCGATGCTGCCGTCGCCCTCGGCCTTCCCCTGGCCGGCGTAGTAGTCCGCGGTCGCGACGGGGGTGACGCGGGCGGGGTCGTGGCCGGTGAGCGCGAAGACGCGCTGGGCGATGCCGGCCCAGGAGCGGGCCTCTCCCCCGGCGCTGAGGTGGTACACCCCGGCCTCGGGGCGCGCGTCGAGCAGGTGCTCGATCGCGGCGGCGAGGTCGCTCGTGAAGGTGAGGCGGCCGGTCTGGTCGTCCACGACGCTCGGGTCGATGCCGCGCTCGGCGAGGCTCGCCATGGTGCGCACGAAGTTGCCGCCCTCGCCCACGACCCAGCTGGTGCGGAGGATGTAGTGGCTGGGCAGGGTCGCGACGATCCGGTCGCCGGCGGCCTTGGTCTGCCCGTAGACGCCGAGCGGGCTCAACTGCTCGTCCTCGGTGTGCACGGCGGTCGCGCCGTCATACACGTAGTCGCTCGAGACGTGCACGAGGGTCGCGCGCTGCGCGCGGGCGGCCTCGACGAGGCGGGCCACCCCGTCCACGTTCACGGCCCACGCCTGCGCGCGCCCCTCGGGGGTCTCCGCGGTGTCCACGGCGGTGTACGCGGCGGCGTTGACGATGGTCCCGTAGGGCGAGAAGTCGAAGGCCTCGACGGAGGCGGCGTCGGCGAGGTCGAGCCGGTCGCGGGAGACGAGGTCCACGTCGGCCCGCTCCGCCCAGCGCGCGCCGAGCGCGCGGCCCAGCTGGCCGTTCGCGCCCACCACGAGGGTGCGGCGCGGCGGCACGGGGGTGACGTCCGCGAGGCGCGGGTGCGCCACGTCCTTCGCGGAGAGCTCCGCCTTCTCGAGCGGGATGGGCCACGGGATCGCGACGGTCTCGTCGGCCAGGTTGAGGAAGGTGTACTGCTCCTGCGCCCCCTCGGACCAGTGGTCGTTGACGAGGTACGTGTACGCGGCGGGCGCGCTGATCGTCTGGAAGGCGTTGCCCACGCCGCGGGGCACGAAGATCGCGGTCTCCGGGGTGATCTCGTGCCAGTAGGCGGTGCCGAAGCTGGGCCCCTCGCGCAGGTCCACCCAGGCGCCGAACACGGCGCCGGTCGCGACGGAGATGTACTTGTCCCACGGCTCGGCGTGGATGCCGCGGGTGACGCCCTCCGCCTGGTTGAAGGAGATGTTGTTCTGCACGGGGCCGAAGTCCGGCAGCCCCGCGGCGGTCATCTTGGCCCGCTGCCAGTTCTCCTTGAACCAGCCGCGGTTGTCCCCGGGCACGGGGAGGTCGATGACGAGCAGCCCCGCGATCGGGGTCTCGTGGACGACGAGCGTGCGCTGCTGGCCCGCCGCGGTCACTGGCCCACCTTCGCGTACTTCGCCTCGGTGGCCGCCTTCTGCGGGCGCCACCAGGCCTCGTTCTCGCGGTACCAGTCGATGGTCGCGGCGAGGCCCGCCTCGAAGTCCTGGAAGGAGGGCTTCCAGCCCAGCTCCTCGCGCAGCTTCGTGGAGTCGATCGCGTAGCGCATGTCGTGGCCGGGGCGGTCGTTGACGTGGTCGTAGTCGCCGGCGTCGTGGCCCATGAGCCGCAGGATCGTCTCGACGACGTCCTTGTTGGACTCCTCGCCGTCCGCCCCGATCAGGTAGGTCTCGCCGATCCGGCCGGAGTCGAGGATCGTGAGCACGGCGGAGGAGTGGTCGTCCGCGTGGATCCAGTCGCGCACGTTCAGGCCTGCGCCGTACAGCCGCGGCTTCACCCCGTCGATGAGGTTCGTGATCTGGCGGGGGATGAACTTCTCCACGTGCTGGCGGGGCCCGTAGTTGTTCGAGCAGTTCGAGATCGTCGCCTGCACGCCGAAGGACCGCGCCCACGCCCGCACCAGCAGGTCCGAGCCCGCCTTGGTGGAGGAGTAGGGGCTCGAGGGGTTGTACGGGGTGTGCTCGGTGAAGCGCGCCGGATCGTCCAGCTCGAGGTCGCCGTACACCTCGTCGGTCGAGATGTGGTGGTACCGGGTCCCGTGCTTGCGGACCGCCTCGAGCAGCGTGAACGTGCCGAAGAGGTTGGTCTGCAGGAAGGGGCTCGGGTCCTCGAGGGAGTTGTCGTTGTGGGACTCCGCGGCGTAGTGCACCACGGCGTCCGCCTGCTCCACGAGCGGGTCGACGGTCGCGGCGTCCGCGATGTCGCCCACGACGAGCTTGACGCGATCCTCGGGCAGGCCGGCGAGGCTCGCCTCGTTGCCCGCGTAGGTCATCTTGTCCAGCACGGTGACGGTGTCATCCGTGTGCTCGACGACGTGGTGCACGAAGTTGCTGCCGATGAAGCCGGCGCCGCCGGTGACGAGAAGGTGACGGGACATCAGTGGGTTCCTCCGGGGGTGGTCTCACGGTCGAGGACGTCGAGCAGGTAGCGGCCGTAGCCGGACTTCACGAGGGGCTCCGCGCGCTCGCGCAGCTCGTCGTCGGAGAGGTGGCCCATGCGCCAGGCGATCTCCTCCGGCGCGCCGACGGACAGGCCCTGGCGCTTCTGGACGGTGCGGATGAACTCGCTCGCCGCGGCGAGGTCGTCGAAGGTGCCCGTGTCCAGCCATGCGGTGCCGCGGGTGAGCACCTCGACCTGGAGCGTGCCGTCCTCGAGGTAGGTGCGGTTCAGGTCGGTGATCTCGAGCTCGCCGCGGGGCGAGGGCGTGAGGGCCTTCGCGCGCTCGGGGACGGTCTCGTCGTAGAAGTACAGGCCGGGGATCGCGAGGTTCGAGCGGGGCTGCGCGGGCTTCTCCTCGAGGGACACGGCGCGGCCGTCCTCCCCCATCTCGACGACGCCGTAGGCGCGCGGGTCGCTCACCCAGTAGCCGAACACGGCCGCGCCCTCGACGTCGGTGTAGCGCCGCAGCTGCGAGCCCATGCCCTGCCCGTAGAAGAGGTTGTCGCCGAGCACGAGCGCCGCCTTCTCGCCGTCCAGGAACTCCTCGCCGAGGACGAAGGCCTGGGCGAGACCGTCCGGCGAGGGCTGCACCTTGTACTGCAGGCTCACCCCGAACCGCGACCCGTCGCCCAGCACGCGCTGGAAGGCGGACTGGTCCTCCGGGGTGGTGATCACGAGGATCTCGGTGATCCCCGCGAGCATGAGGGTGCTCAGCGGGTAGTAGATCATCGGCTTGTCGTAGACCGGCATCAGCTGCTTGGAGACGCCAATGGTCAACGGATGCAGTCGCGAGCCCGTGCCGCCCGCCAGGATGATTCCGCGCATGCTGGTCATTATGGCAGTGGGCCGGTACCGCGCCGACCGCCCCGGGGGCGGGCCTCGGGCTCAGGCCGAACCGAGCGAACCGATCACCAGTGCGCCCAGCACCGCCAGCGCCAGCCCCGTCCCAGCGAGCACCGCGTTGAGCACGACATGCATGCGCAGGACGGCGATGAACTCACGGATGTAGGCGCTCGGCACGAAGTAGCGGGCGGTGGGGGCACCGACGACGTCCGCGTCCACACCGACTGCGCGGGAGAGCAGCGCGGCGCGCGGCACGTGGTAGCCGTTCGTCACCACGAGCAGCTGGCGCCCCCGCGCCCCCTCCTGCTCGCCGGCGAGATGCTCGTCCGCGAGGCGCCGGCTGAAGCGGAGGTTCTGCTCGGTGCTGCGCGAGACGGTCTCCGCGAGCACTTCGCCGCTCGTGTACCCGGCGTCGCCCAGGAGGTACTCACGCATCGCGTCCCCCTCGGAGCGCGGTTCGTCGGGCCCCTGCCCCCCGCTCGTGATGAGCACGGGCACGGAGCGCGCCGCGATCTGCTCAGCCGCCTGTCGACCACGGTCGAGGCGACTGCGCAGCAGCGGGGGCACCTTCCCGCGGATCAGCCCGGACCCCAGCACCACGACGGCGTCGGGGTCGGGGCGGGGCGGGCGGCGCTCGTAGAGCGCGCTGAAGGTGTAGAAGACCAGGAACTGCACGCCCAGCTGCGCGGAGCCCCACAGGATCAGCAGCGCGAGCCCCCAGGCCACGGGATTCAGGGTGATCATCAGCAGCGGAGCGGCCGGAGGCAGCACGAACAGGGCCGCTCCCACCAGCAGCGAGAGCGAGTTGCCGAGGGAACGGCCCTCGCGGCGGCGCATGCGCAGCCCGTTGCGCACCAGCATCCCCGCGAGCACGAACACGGACAGCGGCAGCAGCACCGCCACCAGGAGCACGGCGAGCCCGGCGCCGGGGATCAGGTAGGTCACCACCTCCACCGCCGCGGAGAGGCCGAAGAAGCCGGCGAGGAGGGCGAGCACCGCCGCCAGGAGCCGGCGCGGCTCCCGCTCCCAGACGCGCCGGAACCAGAACCAGCATCCGACAGCCAGGATCGCGCTCACCATGCATCAATCCTGACATGCCCGCGGCGCACGGTCAGCCGACCTCGACGACGGTCCCGTCGGCCGTCGCGTCCAGCGAGCCCGAGCCGTAGTCGGTGCTGAGGTACACGCTGATCCCGACCGCGCCCGCCGTCGGGTCCCGCCGCACCCCCGCGTGCTGGGTGTTCCCGCGCAGCTGCGCGTCCGAGTAGCCGAGCGCGTCCTGCGCGGTCGCGAACAGCCCCGCGATCACGTCCCAGTCCACCTCGTCGAGATCGAACTCCTCCGCGGGCTCCGGCTGGATCGTCGCGGGCTCACCGCGCGAGACGTGAGGCCCACGCACTTCGAAGGAGTCGTAGGTGCTCGCACCGGGCGACGTGGGCGCGATGATCGAGGTCCACCGGTCGTACAGCAGCACCTCGGTGACGGTGCTGCCCCGCTCCCCGCGGAACGCCTCGACGGCCGCGCGGGCCCGGCCCTCGCCGCGCACCGCCGACGCGTCGTGCCCGCGGGTCACGAGGTCGCGGCCGGAGAGCAGGAGGTCCTCCCGGTAGGGCCACCCGACGACGGCTGCCGCCCCCACCGCGACCAGCGCGAACACGCCGCGCCGGGCCACGCGGGTGCGCGGGCCCGTGGGGACGATGCTGCGCGGGAGCCCCGGCACGCGCGCCCGCGGGTCCCGCTCCCACACCGGCACCGCGTGCCCGTCGCCCGCGTACCGCAGGGGCGGCGGGTCGTCCGCCACGATCACGACATCGGGAGTGTCCTCGCCGAGTCGCACCACCGCGATCACGCTTCCCACCGCGAAGCGGGGCATCTCGGCGGGGTCGATCCGGCGCCGCAGGCTCGTGCGGTACACGGGACGGTCCGCCGGCTCGACGAGCAGGTCGAGCTCGTACACCGTCACGTCGTTGACCCGCACCCCGGTGGCCCGCAGGCCCAGCACCCCGGCCGGGGCGAGCCGGCCCGCCTGCCGGGCGGCGCCGACCGCCGGGGCCGAGTCCGCCACCTGCCCTCCGAGCAGCGGCATCATGCCGACGGCGACCAGGATGATCGGCAGCAGCGTCACCGCGGGGATCGCGATCCACATCCTGCTGTAGTCCCCCACGAGGACGATGACGAGAACGGCGGCGAGCCCGGCGCCCAGCAGGGCGGAGGCGAGGAGTCGGAGCACGTCCCCATCCTTCCAGAGCGGGGACCGCCCGGTCGGGCCGGGAGACCGCCGCACACCGTGACCCCGCGCACGGGGGAGAACCCCCGCCCCGGCTCTGCAGGGCGCCCCGTCGCCCGCCTCTCCCCCGGCCTCGTACCCTCGAGCCCATGACCTTCGCCGGGATCCTCGCCTTCCTCGGGCTCGCCGTGGTGACGATGGACGTGCTCGGCGGCGTCATCGCCACCGGCGTGCTCCTGCGCGGCGGCGCCGTGCGCCACCTCCTCGCCTTCCTCGGCGGGTACACCGTGGTCGTCACCGCCGCGACCCTCGCGCTGCACCCCCTCCTCGCCTGGCTGAGCTCCTTGCTGCGCCCCGTGCTCGACTCGAACAACGCGATCGGCACCGTCGAGATCGTCGTGGGCCTCGCCCTCGCCGGCATCAGCGCCCACCAGTTCCACGCCGTGACCCGGCCGCAGCAGAAGCACGGCCGCATCGAGGAGCGCTCCACCCCCACCCGGCTCGCCGCGACCCCGCTCGCCCTCGCCGGCGTCGCCTTCTCCGTGACCGCCCTCGCCGATCCCTCGTTCACGATCGCCGTGGGCATGGCCTCCCAGGAGCGGCACCTGTGGGCGCACATCGCCCTGCTGCTGCTGTGGAACGTCGTCTACCAGCTGCCGCTCGTCGCCGTGACGATCGCCGCCGCCTTCGGCAGGCACGAGCAGCTCGTGGAGCGGGTCATGGCGGTGTTCGGCCCGCGCCGCCGCGCCCTGCAGACGGCCCTCGCGATCCTGCTCGCCCTCATCGGCCTCGCCGTGCTCGGCGACGGCATCTATGCGCTGATCAGCGGTCACGTGCCCTGGCTGCGGCAGCTGATCATGCTGCGCTGAGAGAGGGGAGGGCGCCGCCGCGTCGCACAATGGTGCCCTTCCCCGTCGCTCGCCCCGCACCCCAGGATTCCGGAGTCACCATGCCGCTCACCCCCGCGCAGATCCGCTCGCTCCCCACGGCGGTCCTCCACGACCACCTCGACGGCGGCCTGCGCCCCTCGACCGTGCTCGAGCTGTGCGCGGAGCTCGGCATCGACCCGCCCGCCGCCACCGCGGGCACCGTCGCCGACTGGTTCTTCGACGCCGCGGACTCCGGCTCCCTCCCCCGCTACCTCGCGACCTTCGACCGCACCATCGCGCTCATGCAGCGGCCCCAGGACCTCCGGCGCGTGGCCCGCGAGTTCGTCGAGGACATGGCGGCCGACGGCGCCTGCTACGCCGAGACCCGCTGGGCACCCCACCAGCACCTCGAGGGCAGGCTCCGCCTCGCCGAGGCCGTCGACGCCGTGCAGGCGGGGCTCGAGGAGGGCATGGCGATCGCCGCCGAGGCCGGCCGCCCGATCCTCGCCGGCCAGCTCCTGTGCCACCTGCGCCACCTCCCGCCCACCGAGGAGCTCGTGCGCCTCGCCGCCGACCGCCGCGACGCCGGCGTGTGGGGCGTGGACCTCGCCGGCCCCGAGGCCGGCTTCCCCGCCTCCCTCTACGCGGGCCCCTTCGCCCTCGCCCACGAGCTCGGCGTGCACGTGACCATCCACGCCGGGGAGGCCGACGGCCCCGCCTCGATCGTCGGCGCCCTCGCGCAGGGCGCGGAGCGGATCGGCCACGGCGTGCGCCTCATCGAGGACATCGGGGCCGACGGCGCCCGCGGCCCCGTCGCCGAGGAGGTCCACGCCCGGCAGATCTGCCTCGAGGTGTGCCCCAGCTCCAACCTGCAGACGGGCGCCGCCCCCTCGATCACCGCGCACCCCGCGGGCCGCCTCCTCGCCGGCGGCTTCGCCGTCGCCATCAGCAGCGACAACCGCCTCATGTCCCGCACCTGCACGAGCCGCGAGCTCGAGCTCCTCGCCGACGCCCACCGCTGGGAGCTCCCCGAGCTCGAGCGGATCACCCACGCCGCGCTCGGCAACGGCTTCGCCCCCGCGGAGCAGCGCGAACGGATCCTCGAGGAGATCGTGCGGCCCGCCTACGCCGCCGCGCGCGACGCCGGCTGAGCGGGACGACGCCGCGCCCGCGCATCGGCCACCGCACGGCGCCCGGTGACGGAGCAGACAGTCCACCGCGCCGCTCCGGGCTTGCGCCGGGAGCGAACAGTGGCAGGATTGCCGCTCGTGTCGAAGCACGCCCAGGGCGCCTCCCCCGTCGGAGAGCCCGCACCGACCCCGTCGGACCCCTCCTCGGAGCGGCCCGCGCCCGCCGCACCGGCGGGCGCCGGCGCACCGAGCGCCCCCGTCGGCGATCCCGCCGGTGCGCCGCACAGCACCCCCGTCGGCCCCGCCGCCGGCGCCGGCGCCCCTGTCTCCGCCACCGCGCCCGCGGTGACCGCGGAGATCCCGGGCATGGCCGGCACCCGGCTCTCCCACCTCCAGCCGCGCTCCGCCCCCGGCCACGCGCACGACGAGCACACCCACCGCGGTCTCGGGCCCAGCGGCACCCCGCGCGGCCACAAGCCGCTGCCGCTGCTCATGCTCGGCGCGCTCGGCGTCGTCTTCGGCGACATCGGCACGAGCCCCCTGTACTCGCTGCAGACGGTCTTCTCCACCCACCACAACGCCGTCGCCCCCACCGAGGGGGACGTGCTCGGCGTGATCTCCATGGTGCTGTGGTGCCTCATCGTCATCGTCACCGTCAGCTACATCGGCCTCATCATGCGCGCCGACAACCAGGGTGAGGGCGGCATCCTCTCCCTCACCGCCCTGATCCTGCGCAAGCTCGACTCCGGCCACCGCCGCGAGATCGCCGTCGCCCTCGTGCTCGGCGTGATCGGCGCGAGCCTGTTCTACGGCGACTCCGTCATCACCCCCGCGATCTCCGTGCTCTCCGCCTTCGAGGGCATCGAGGTCACCGGCTCCGTGCCCAACGAGGTGATCATCCCCGGCGCCGTCATCGTCCTCACCGTGCTCTTCGCCGTGCAGCGCTGGGGCACCGGGCGGATCGGCGGCGCGTTCGGCCCGATCATGGTGCTCTGGTTCCTCACCCTCGCCGCGATGGGCCTGCCGCAGATCCTCGGCAACCCCGCGATCCTGCGCGCCGTCTCCCCGCACTACGCGCTCGCCTTCATGATCGACCGCCCGCTCGTCGCGTTCATCGCCATGGGCGCCGTGGTCCTCACCATCACCGGCGCGGAGGCGCTCTACGCCGACATGGGGCACTTCGGCCGACGCCCGATCTTCCTCGCCTGGACCTGCCTCGTGCTGCCCGCCCTCGCCATCAACTACTTCGGCCAGGGCGCGCTGATCCTCGCGGACCCGACCGCCGTCGTGAACCCCTTCTTCTCCCTCGTGCCGGACGCCCTGCGCCTCCCGCTCGTGGTGCTCGCCGCCGCCGCGACCGTCATCGCCTCCCAGGCCGTGATCTCCGGGGCCTTCTCCGTGTCCCGCCAGGCGACCCGGCTGTCCCTCCTGCCGCGCCTGAAGGTCACGCAGACCGACAAGCAGCACGGCGGCCAGATCTACATCGGCCGGATCAACACGCTGCTGTTCCTCGGCGTGCTCGCGCTCGTGCTGATCTTCCAGCACTCCTCCGCCCTCGCCGCCGCCTACGGGCTCGCCGTCACCGCGACGATCATCCTCGTGCTCGCCCTGTTCCTGCTGCTCGCCCTGCGCATCTGGCACTGGCCGCTGTGGCGCGTGGTGCTCATGGCCGTCATCGTGGGCGGGCTCGAGCTCGTGCTGCTCGCCGCGAACATCGTCAAGGTGCCCGCGGGCGGCTGGCTGCCGCTGCTCATCGCCGCCGTGCTCACCACCATCATGCTCACCTGGAAGAAGGGCT
The DNA here is from genome assembly GCF_024860185.1 of Brachybacterium sp. NBEC-018. Lineage (NCBI taxonomy): Bacteria > Bacillati > Actinomycetota > Actinomycetes > Micrococcales > Dermabacteraceae > Brachybacterium > Brachybacterium sp. NBEC-018. The sequence goes on along the minus strand of NZ_CP100650.1, from coordinate 1,245,086 downwards.
CGAAGCTGCTCTTCGGCCGGCGCCGCGCGATGGAGGGCCCGATCGACGAGTTCGTCAGCGGCCCCGCCCGCGAGGCGGCCCGCGTGCCCGGCCTCGCCGTCTACCCGCACGGCGACCCCACCACCGTGCCCCTCGCCCTGCGCACCAACGTCGCGATGAACCACGTCATCCACGAGCACGTCGTCATCGTGACGATGAAGCACCGCGGCGTGCCCCACGTGCACCGCGACGACCGCGTCTTCGTCGACGCCCTCGGTGACGAGTCCGACGGCATCGTCCACGTCTCCTACCAGGTGGGATTCCACGACAGCCAGGACGTCCCCGCGGCGCTGCGCACCGCCGTCGAGCAGCTCGGCCGGCCCCATGCGCCGGACGAGGTCGACTGCTCCACCTGCACCGCCCACGCCCCGGAGCTCGCCGTGGACCCCGAGCAGGCGATCTACTTCCTCTCCGTGTTCCGCATCGAGCCGGGGGCCGATGACTCCCTGCCCCGCTGGCAGAAGGGGCTCTTCCGGATGCTCGAGCGGGCCTCCGCGAACCGCACCCAGGTGCTGCACCTCCCACCCTCCCGCACCGTGGTGATGGGCGCCGAGACCGAGCTCTGAGCCGGGGGCGGGGCGGCCCCGGCGGCCCCGTCGGCACCGTCGGCCCCGTCAGCCCCGTCGGCCCCGTCAGCCCCGTCGGCCCCGTCGGCCCCGTCGGCCCCGTCGGCCCCGTCAGCCCCGTCAGCAGTCGGCTGCGGGACCTCTTCGTACGGGTCCCCCCGCCATGGCGCCGACCCGTACGAAGACGTCCCGTACCCCACCACCCGCGCCGGCCACCCACCCCGGCGGGCCGCTACGGGACGTCACCGCGCACATGTCCCCCGAAACGGCCCCACCTGCGCGATGACGTCCCGTCCCTCCCGGGCGCCGGCGGGGGCAGGGAGGCGGGGACAGGCGGGAGGCGGGCGGCCCCGTCGGTCCCGACAGCAGTCGGCTGCGGGACCTCTTCGTACGGGTCCCCCCGCCATGGCGCCGACCCGTACGAGGACGTCCCGTGAGTCCTCGCAGACCGGGGCGGTGGCAGGGACAAGCGGCCGCGGGACGGTGGGCCAGGCCAGCCTGGACGGCGGGCGCGCGAGGGACGGCGGGGCGGCAGGCGGGGCGGCCGCGCGCCCGGCTCAGGCGGGGTGGCGGGCGGTGACGCGGTCGAGGATCTGGAGGTAGCGCTCGGCGAGGAGGTCGTCGTCCGCGTTGGAGGCGACCCACGCGCGGCCCGAGTCGCGGACGGCGAGCAGCGAGCGGTCCGCGGCGAGGCGACGCCACAGCGTGACCAGCGCGGCCGTGTCCTCCGGGGCGAGGACGTCCCCGGCGTCGGCCGCGCGCACGACGTCCGCCGCCTCGCCCGCGACGAGCGCGGTGATGTGGCGGCCGGTGGCGAGCAGCTCGTAGAGCTTCGAGGGGATCGTCCAGGCGAAGGGCTCCCAGTCTCGCAGGGAGACGACGACCGTGTCCGCCCAGCGGTACTGCTCCCCCACCTCGTGGTGCTCGATGCGCGGCAGCACCTCGACGGGGGCGCCGAGCTCCGCGGCGAGCAGGGTGAGCCGCCGCGCCTCGACGCCGTGGCCGATCATCCGCACCCGCAGGGGCACGCCCTCCTCGCGGAGCACGAGCGCGGCCCGCACGAGGGTCTCGAGGCCCTGCGAGCGGCCCATGTTGCCGAGGTACAGCACCCGCAGCTCCGGGTGGTCGCCCTCGGGGTGGTCCGCCATGCGCGGCACCCGGGCGAGGTCGGTGCCGTTGCGCACCACCTCGCTGTCGCCCACGCCGCGCTCGCGGAGCACGTCGGCGAAGCGGGCGGTGGTCGTGACGACGACGGCCGCCTGCCGCTGCCACAGCGTCACCCCGCGGTGCACGCGCCCCTTGGCCCGCGCGATCCCCCAGCCGATCACCTCGCGCGCCGTGCCCGGGTCCGGGGAGTGGGCGACGTCGGCCGGGAGCGCGGCCTTGGGCCCCACATGGGTGACGAGGTCCGGCCAAGCGTCGCGCATCTCGGCGACGAGCGGGACCTTCCAGCGGGCGGCGAGCATGCGGCCCACCATCAGGGTGGGGATCGCGGGCGCCGTCGCGATGACGACGTCGGGGCGGTCCCCGGGGCGGCGGAACCGGTCCAGGGACCGGCGCAGGGTGTCCCCCGCGGTGACGAGGTGGTCGGCGGTGCGGGAAGCGATGTCCGGGCCGTGGAGCAGGTAGGCGGTGCGCACCACGGTCTCGCCGTGCACGCCGTGCTCGACGGCGCCCACACGGTGGGCGCGGCGCTGCTCCGGTGTGGGCCGGCCGTCCGGGTAGTGCGGGACGGGGGCCATCACGGTGACCTCGTGGCCGGCTGAGAGGAAGCGCTCCACGAGCGCACCCCATCGGCGCTGCGGGGCCCCGAACTCGGGGCCGTAGTAGTGGCTGAGCAGCAGGATCCTCATCCCTGCGGCGCCTCCTCGGAGCCCTCAGGCAGGAGGGCGAGCTCGGCGCGGCGCAGGTCCGCCGGGGAGAGGTGGCCGGTGGCGGGCGGCTGTTCGGCGGCGCGCGCGGCGCGGGCGGGGACGCTCAGGCGGATCGGCGCCGTGTGCTCCTGCTCGTGCTCGCCGGTGTGCGGCCGCAGCGTCTCCTCCAGGACGACGGCGGCGGGCACGAGCACGGTGGTCGTGGAGAGGCGGCCGCGGGTCACGCCGAGCGCGGCGATCCGGCCGTCGCGGTCCGCGAGGTACACGTCGCGCACCCGGCCCACGGCGGCGCCGTCGGAGCCGACGACGTCGACCCCGCTGAGAGAGGCCGCCTCCGCGGCCGTCAGCATCACGCTGCCCATCGTGTCCTGTCCTCCCGGTGGGCGCCGAGGAGCACCGGGACCGGATGGTCGGGCACGACACGACGCAGCGGCCCCACTGATGGTCAGCCGTTCAGGAAGTGTTGCACAAAGGTGCGGACATCCTCCACCGGTTCGCCGCCGGATGAGGACTGCAGCGCCCGCACGGACCTCTCCCGCACAGCGAGGCTCAGGAGCAGCGAGAACACGGCGCGGGACAGGAACACCGGATCTGTGCCGGGCGTCAGCAGGCCGCGCTCCGCGTAGGCGGCGAGGACCTGCTTGAGGATGTGCTCGTGCACGAGGCGCAGCCGCGACATGCGGTAGCGACCAGGGTGCTCGGGGTCCACGATCTCCGCGCTCAATGTCGCGATGAGCGTGATCGGCGGGCGACCCGGGTGCCACGGTCCCGCGAGCGCGGCGAGCAGCTGGGCCGGTGAGGTGGACAGCGCCTCGACCGAGTCGAGCAGGCCCTGGGCATGCGCCTCGAGCCGGTCGATCACGGCGTCCAGGAGGGCCGGCTTCGAGGAGAAGTGGTGCAGCATGCCCGGGTGGGAGATGGCCACACTGCGGGAGATCTCCCGCAGGCTCGAGCCGTGGTAGCCGCGCTCCGCGAAGAGCGCCGAGGCGCCGTCGAGGATCTGCTCGCGGCGGGCCGCGCCCTGGCTGGTCTCCCCGGCGGCCTTCGCCTCGGGGGCCCCTGCCGCGGGGTCGAGCGCCTCGACGGTCTCCCCGGCGATCGGCGCGGCCGGGCCGTGCCCGTCATCTGCGGCGTCGGAGCCGACGGCGGCGTCGTCGGCCTCGGTGCGCGAGGCCTCCTGCACGGCGGCGTCGAGCGAGTCGAGCGAGCGCACCGCGCCCCACAGGGGGCCCGGGGTCACGGCGGTCGCGGTCGAGCGGGCGTCGTGGGACTCCTCGCCGGCGCGGTCGGAGAGGCTCAGCGCGAGCGGCGCCGGGCCCTGCCCGGACACGCCGCCCTCGGGGCTCAGCATCTTCACGCCTCCGCCCCTGCCACGAGCAGCTCGGCGATCTGCACGGCGTTCAGCGCCGCGCCCTTGCGCAGGTTGTCCGCGACGGCGAAGAGCACGAGGCCCTTGCCGTCGGGCACGGACTGGTCCTGACGGATCCGGCCGACGAAGGTGCCGTCCTTGCCGGCCGCGTCGAGCGGGGTGGGGACGTCCACGACGGTCACGCCGTCCGCCTGCTCGAGCAGCTCGCGGGCGCGCTCCGGCGTGATCGGCCGATCGAACTCGGCGTGGATCGCGAGGGAGTGCCCGGACATGACGGGCACGCGCACGCAGGTGCCGGCCACGGCGAGGTCCGGCAGGCCCAGGATCTTGCGGGACTCGTGGCGGAGCTTCTGCTCCTCGTCGGTCTCGCCGGAGCCGTCGTCCACGAAGTTCCCCGCGTGGGCGAGCACGTTGAAGGCGATCGGCGCGGCGTAGACGCCCGGCTCGCCGAGGTCCACGGCGCTGCCGTCGAGGGCGAGCTCCTCCATCGAGTCGGCGCCCGCGCGCACCTGCTCGGCGAGCTCCTTGACGCCGGCGACGCCGGAGCCGGAGACGGCCTGGTAGGTGGCGACCTTGAGCCGGGTCAGGCCCGCCTCGCCGTGCAGCGCGCGGAGCGTGGGCATCGCGGCCATCGTGGTGCAGTTCGGGTTCGCGATGATGCCCTTGGGGCGCTCGGCGGCGGCCTCGGGGTTCACCTCGGAGACCACGAGCGGCACCTCCGGGTCGCGGCGCCAGGCCGAGGAGTTGTCGACGACCACGGCGCCGGCCGCCGCGAAGCGCGGGGCGAGGGCCTTCGAGGTGGAGCCGCCGGCGGAGAACACGGCGACGTCGATCCCGCGGCCGTCGGAGGTGATGTCCGCGGTCTCGGCGTCCTCGACGACGATCTCGAGGCCCGCGTAGCGCACGGTGCTGCCGGCGGAGCGGGCGCTCGCGAAGGCGCGCACGGCGGAGTGGGCGACGGCGCGCTCGGCGAGCAGCGCGAGCATCACGCGGCCCACCTGGCCGGTCGCGCCGACGACGCCGATCACGGGGCCGCCCTCGACGTAGCCGGGGGTGCCGCTGAAGTCGACGGCGCTGGTGGTGGTGCTGGTGCTGGTGCTCATCGTCCCGTCCCTCCGTAGACGACGGCCTCGGTCTGCTCGGCGTCCAGGCCGAAGGCCGTGTGGATCGCGCGGACGGCGGCCTCGAGGTCGCTCTGCGCGGTGACGACGGAGATGCGGATCTCCGAGGTCGAGATCATGTCGATGTTGATGCCCGCCTCGCCGAGCGAGCGGAACAGCAGCGCGGAGACGCCCGGGTGGGACTTCATGCCCGCGCCGATCAGCGACACCTTGCCGATCTGGTCGTTGTAGCGCACCTCCTTGAAGCCGATGGCCTCCTTCGCCTTCTCGATCGCGTCGAGGGCGGCGGGGGCGTCGGACTCCGGGAGGGTCAGCGAGATCGCGACCGTGTCATCGGTCGTCGAGGTGTTCTGCACGATCATGTCGATGTTCGCGCCGGAGTCGGCGACGACGTCGAACAGGAGCGCGGCGCGGCCGGGGACGTCCGGCACCTCGACGACGGTGATCTTGCCCTCGCTGCGGTCATGGGCGACGCCGGAGATGATCGGGGCCTCGAGGCCGGGGTCAGCGTGCTCGTCCACGGGGAGCTCCTTCGTGGGATCGGCCGCGTCGCGACGGGCGACGTCGGCGGCGGGGATGGTGACGGTCGGGTCGACGGGGACCACCCGGGTGGGATCGTCGGTGACGATCGTGCCCAGGCGGCCCGAGTAGGAGCTGCGCACGTGCAGCGGGACCCCGTAGCGGCGCGCGTACTCGACGCTGCGCACCATGAGGATCTTCGCGCCGTTCGCGGCCATGTCCAGCATCTCCTCACAGGTGATGAGCGGGACGCGGCGGGCGGAGGGGACGATCCGGGGGTCCGCGGTGAACACGCCGTCCACGTCGGAGTAGATCTCGCAGACGTCCGCCTCGAGGGCGGCGGCGAGGGCGACGGCGGTCGTGTCCGAGCCGCCGCGGCCCAGCGTGGTGATGTCCTTGGTGCTCGCGGAGACGCCCTGGAAGCCGGCGACGATCGCGACGGCACCCTCCTCGAGCGCGCTGCGCACGCGGCCCGGCGTCACCTTGAGGATGTGGGCGCGGCCGTGCTCGCCGTCCGTGATGAGGCCGGCCTGGGAGCCGGTGTAGGCGCGCGCCTCGACGCCGACGGCGTTCAGCGCCATCGACAGCACGGCCATGGAGATCCGCTCGCCGGCGGTGAGCAGCATGTCGAGCTCGCGGGGCGGCGGGGCGTCGGTGATCTGCTCGGCGAGGTCGATGAGCTCGTCCGTCGTGTCGCCCATCGCGGAGACGACGACGACCACCTGGTGCCCGGCCTTCGCGTACAGGGAGATGCGCTCGGCGACGCGCTTGATCGACGCGGCATCGGCCACGGACGATCCCCCGTACTTCTGGACGACCAGGCTCATCTGACGGACTCCTCGGGTTCGGGCGGCGCCCCGGGGGCGCGCCGCTCGGTCGGTGCGGCGGATAGCGTCGCACGGCGCGCGACGCCCCCTCGACCGTCCGTTCGGGACTGGACAGGGGCCGGTCCACATTGTATGGACGATGCGCCCTGCGCGCCGTGACGTCCGTCGCGGCCAGGGCATCCGGGCGGGGCTGCCTGCGGGCCCGTCGAGCGCTCCCGGCCCCCGAGGGCGCGAGATCACAGGAGGGGCGGCCGTCTAGGCGGTCGGGCCGGAGGGGACGACGAGGGTCGCGGCGGCGAGCTCGGCGCCCACCTCGAGGGGTGCGCCGCCCGGCGCCCGCACCGCGCGCGTGCCGTCCGGGCCGCCGCCGAGCTCGATCTCGAGCTCGGCACCGGGGACGACGCCCAGCTCCCGCGCCCGCTGGAGCACGGCCGGATCCGCGTCGCTCACCCGCAGCACCCGGTACGCCCCCGCGGCCTGCACGGCGGCGAGGGTCAGGGCGTCCTCGGGATGGGAGGAGCGGTGCCCGGCGTCCGGGATCGGGTCGCCGTGGGGATCCGCCGTCGGATGGCCCAGCGCCTCGTCGATGCGGGTCACGAAGTCGTCGCTCACGGCATGCTCGAGGCGCTCGGCCTCGTCGTGCACCTCGTGCCAGCCGTAGCCGAGCTTCTCGACGAGATAGGTCTCCAGCAGGCGGTGCCGGCGCACCATGGCGACCGCACAGCGCAGCCCCACTTCGGTGAGGGCGACCGGCTTGTAGGGGACGCGCTCGACGAGGCCCTGCGCGTCGAGGCGCTTGAGGGTCTCGGTGACGTTGGCGGCGCTCGTGCCGAAGTGCTCGGCGAGGTCGCCGGTGGTCATCGGGTCCGCGCCCCACTCGGTGCGGGTCCAGATCACCTTGAGGTAGTCCTGGGCCACGGGGCTCAGCTGGTCCGGATGCACTCCGGCATCGTAGCCGGGGCGCCGGCGAGCGGGGACGGCACGGGCTCAGGCCCCGCCCGCGCCGAGCACCACGAGCGCGACGTTCAGGGCGACGATCAGCGCGACGACCACCCAGGCGACGATCGCGAGCGGCAGCGGGTTCGCCCGCTCGCCCAGCAGGGAGCGGCGCGAGGTGAGCACCACGAGCGGGATCAGCGCGAAGGGAAGGCAGAGGCTCAGCACGACCTGGCTCATGACGAGCGCGCCGGTGGGCTCGGCGCCCGCGGCGAGCACGAGCAGCGCGGGGATCAGGGTGAGGGCGCGGCCCAGCATGAGCGGCACGCGCACCTTCAGCAGGCCGCGGATGATCTCCGCCCCGGCGTAGGCGCCCACCGAGGAGGAGGCGAGGCCGGAGGCGAGCAGGCCGATGCCGAAGAGCACGCCGATCACGGGGCCCTGCGCGGCGGCGATCGCGGCGTGGGCGCCCTCGATCGTGTCCGTCCCGGGGATGCCGGGGAGGGCCTCCGCGGCGAGGACGAGCATCGCGATGTTCACGAGGCCCGCGACGCACAGCGAGAGGACCACGTCGAGCCGGGCTCCGCGCAGCAGCAGCCCCACCCGCTGCGAGGACCCGCCGCCGCCGTGGCGGTCGCGCATGAGCCCGGAGTGCAGGTAGATCGCGTGGGGCATGACGGTCGCGCCGAGCATGGAGGCGGCGAGGAGCACGGTCCCGGCGCCGTCGAAGCGGGGCACGAGGCCGGAGGCGACGGCAGCGGGCTCGGGCGGGTCGACGACGAGGCCCGCGAGGAAGCCGACGGTGATCACGGCGAGCAGGCCGATGACGACCGCCTCGAAGGGGCGCTGCCCGCGCCGGGACTGCACGGCGAGCAGGGACAGGGAGACGAGGCCGACGATGACGCCGCCCAGCAGCAGCGGCAGGTCGAAGAGGATGTGCAGGGCGATCGCGCCGCCCACGACCTCGGCGACGTCGGTCGCGATGGCCATGGCGGCGGCCTGAGCGAAGTAGAGCAGGCGGGCGCGGCGACCCAGGGAGGCGCCGAGCAGCTGCGGGAGGGTGCGGCCGGTGACGGCGCCGAGCTTCGCGGAGAGGTACTGCACGAGCATCGCCATGAGGTTCGCCGCGACGAGCACCCACAGCAGGAGGTAGCCGTGGCGGGCGCCCGCGGTGATGTTGGCGGCGATGTTGCCGGGGTCCACGTAGGCGATCGCGGCGACGAAGGCGGGGCCCAGCAGGCGCAGCACGTGACCGCGTCCCGGCGCGACGGCCGCACCGCCGGCGGCGCCGGCGGGTGCCTCCGCGGGACGGGCGGCGGCGGGCGCGGGGGCAGGCTCGACCGGGCCGGCGGCCCTCTCGAAGGGGGCGGCGGGCGCGGGGGTGCGGGTCTCGTCGGCCATGCGGTTTAACGTACCTTAAAACTCTCCCGGGCGGGAGACGCGACACAACGACGGACGCCCGCCCGGCGCATGGCCGGACGGGCGTGATCGGGGTGCTGCTGCGGGGCCCGACCCCGGGAGGTCGGACCGGCCGCGCTCAGAGCGCGGCGTCCTCGCGCTCCGCCTCGAGCTCCTTGGGCATGCGGGAGGCGCGCATCCTCCGGCGCAGCGCCTCGAGCGCCATCGGCAGCACGGAGACCGCGACGAGCAGCAGCACCGCCGCCTCGAGGTGGTCGCGGATCAGCGCCACGCCGCCCAGGCCGTAGCCGAGCATCGTGATCAGCACGACCCACAGCACGGCACCCACCGCGGACCACGTGTAGAACACACGGCGCGGCATCTGGCCCACGCCCGCGACGACCGTGATGAAGGTGCGCACGATCGGCACGAAGCGCCCCAGCACGAGGGCGCGGCGGCCGTAGCGCTCGAAGAACTCGATGGTCTGGTCGAAGTACTTGCGCTTGAGGAAGCGGCCGTCCCGCTCGTAGAGCGAATGGCCCACCCCGCGGCCGATCTCGTAGCCCACCACGTTGCCGGCGAAGGCGGCGACGATCAGGGTGATCAGCGAGACGCCCAGCGGCGTCGTGAGCTCCCCGCCGTGGGAGAACATGCCGATCGCGAAGAGCAGCGAGTCGCCCGGCAGGATCGGGAAGAACAGCCCGCACTCGATGAAGACGATGAGGTGCGCGACCCACCAGAAGGCGGTCCCGAACTGCGCGAGCAGCTGGGCGGGGTCCATCAGCAGGTGGATCAGATCCATGGGGGCGGGGCCTTCGTTCGACGGGACGGGCGACGGGCGCGGGGCGCCTGCCGGGCACGACGATCGGCGCCCTCCACATCATCGCCCTGGCCTCCCGATTCTGCGAGGCCTCGTGGTGCAGACATCATGCGAGGCCTGTGGAGGTGCTGTGCGCACGGGCGCCCGCCCGCTCATCGGGCCACCGCACCCCGGCCGGCGGAGACCGCCCGGCACACGAGGTAGACGGCGAAGGAGATCGTGGTGACGAACGGGCTGATCGGCACCGAGCTGCCGGCCGCGAGCAGCACACCGCCCACGGAGGCGAGCAGGGCGAACAGCACGGACAGCGCCGTCACCCGCAGCGGGGAGGTGCTCAGGCGCAGGGCGGAGGCCGCCGGGGTCACCAGCAGCGCGAGCACCAGCAGCGCACCGACCACCTGGACGGAGACGGCGACGGCCGCACCCAGCAGCGCCATGAAAACGATCGAGAGCGCCCGCGTGGGCACGCCGCGCGCGGCGGCGACGGCCGGGTCAGTGGAGGCGAACAGCAGGGGCCGCCAGACGATCGCGAGCCCCACCAGCACGACGGCGCAGATCACCAGCAGCGAGACGATGCGCGTGCGGTCGATCGCGACGATCTGCCCGGTGAGCAGGCCGAACTTGTTCGAGGCGCGCCCGTCGTAGAGGGACAGGCACAGGATCCCCAGACCGAGGCCGAAGGGCATGAGCACGGCGGTCGCCGAGTTGCGCTCCCGGGCGCGGGACCCGAGCACGCCGATCACGAGCGCGGCGAGCATCGACCCGAGGAGCGACCCGGGCACCACGCCGACGCCCAGCAGCAGCCCGGCGGAGGCGCCCGCGAAGGACAGCTCGCTGATGCCGTGCACGGCGAAGGCCATGTCCCGCATCATCACGAACACCCCGACCGCGCCGCCCACGAGGCCGAGCGCGACGCACGCGATGATCGTGGTGCGCAGCAGCGGCAGCAGCTCCGCGTAGTCGGAGAAGTCGACGATCCCGTGGAGCACGTCGGTCATCGGGCACCTCCCCGGTGGTCGTCGGCGGCGACGGGGGCGAGACCGGCGTCGTCGTCGTGGTGGCGGTGGTCGGGGACGCCGGCGACGAGCACGCGGCCGCGATGGTGGAGCACGTCGACCTCGGCGCCGTAGAGCTCGCTGAGCACCTCGGAGCGCAGCACCTCGGCCGGCGTGCCGATGCGGAACCGCTCCCCGGCGATGTAGAGCACGCGGTCCACGATGCCGAGGATCGGGTTGATGTCGTGGGTGACGAAGAGGACCCCGAGGTCCAGGCGGCGGCGGGCCTCGTCCACGAGCCGCGCGACCATCGCCTGGTGGGTGAGGTCGAGGGAGAGCAGCGGCTCGTCGCACAGCAGCAGGTCGGGATCCCCGGCGAGCGCCTGGGCGATCCGCAGCCGCTGCTGCTCCCCGCCGGAGAGGGTCGAGACGGGCGCCTCGGCGTAGCGGGTCGCGCCGACGGCCTCGAGCAGGGCGTCCACGCGGGCGCGGCGACCGCGGCGGGGCAGCGGGAGACCCCAGCGGTGGCCGTCGACGCCGAGCCCCACGAGGTCCCGGCCGCGCAGGGGGAGGCCGTCGTCGGCGAGGCGCTGCTGGGGGACGAGGCCGATCCGCCGGCTGCCCCGCCGGACGGGGGCGCCCAGCACGGTGGCGGTGCCGCCGGTGAGCGGCTGCAGGCCGAGCACGGCGCGCAGCAGCGTGGACTTCCCGGAGCCGTTCGCGCCGAGCACGGCGACGAGCTCGCCGCGGGCCAGGTCGAGGTCGACGTCCTGCCACAGGGTGCGCTCCCCCAGCCGCATGGTCACCCCGCGCAGGGAGAGCACGGGCTCGCGGTGCTCCGTCGCCGGGGCCGGCGTCATGCGCCGAGCGCCTGGGCGAGCGCGTCGAGGTTCGCACCCATCCAGGTCACGTAGTCCTGGCCCTTCGGGAGGGTCTCGGTGAACGGGACGACGGGGATGCCGGCGTCCTCGGCGGCCTGCTGGACCTGCTCGGTCTGCGGCCCGGCGGCCTGCTCGTTGTAGGCGAGAAGGTCCACCTGGCGGTCCTCGAGGAGGGCGAGCACCTCCTGCAGCACGGTGACGGAGACGTCCTCCCCCTCCTCGACGGCCTCGCTGAACTCCGCGGGGGTGCGGTTCTCGAGCCCGATGGCCTCGAGCATGTAGAGCGGGACGGGCTCGGTGATGGCGACGCCGCGACCGCTGCCGGCGCCCTTCAGCTCGTCCTCGCGGTCGAGGAGCTCCCCGACGCTCGTCTTGAGCGCGGCGCCGTTCCTCGCGAAGTCCTCGGCCTGCTCCGGCAGCGCCTCGGAGAAGGCGGAGATCAGGCGGTCGATGACCTTCTGGACGGTCGGGAGGTCGTACCAGACGTGCTCGTTGAGCTCCTCGCCGCCCGTCGCGGTGCGGCCGGAGATCTCCACGGCGTTCAGCACGGTCGCGGAGCTGTCGCCGGCGGCGTCGAGCATGCGGTCGATGAAGTCGTCGTAGCCTCCGCCGTTGGCGATGACGACGGCGGCCTTCGACACGGCGAGCTGGTTGCGGGTGGAGGCCTCGTACTCGTGCGGATCCGCCTCCGGGTCGGTGATCAGGGAGGTCACCTGCACGTGCTCCCCGCCGACGCTCGCGGCCACGTCGCCCCACACGTCGGTGGAGGCGACGACGGCGAGGCCCCCTCCGCCGTCGCTCGCCCCGGAGGCGCCGTCGGACGCCGAGCCTGTCCCCGCGGTGGCGCCGGCGCCGCAGCCGGCGAGGGTCAGGGCGGCGGCGATCGAGGTGGAGACGAGCAGGGTGCGACGGTTCATCAGGGGTCCTTCAGGGAGCACGAACGTGGGCGCCGGGCATCCACCCGACTCTGCACACGATAATCATTCCCATCAAGGGTGGAGAACCCCCGGGCGCCGATGTGGCGCACGGAACCACGACGCAGGCTCGTCGGCCGGCGCGGCGCTCGCGACGCCGCCGCCGGCCGGGAGCGGTTACTCCCCGGGCACGTCCCGCTCGATCTCCGCGAGCCACGCCTTCGACGCGGCGTCCGAGGGCATCCGCCAGTCCCCGCGCGGGGAGAGCGAGCCGCCCGCGAGCACCTTCGGCGCGTTGGGCAGGGCGGAGCGCTTGAACTGGTTGGAGAAGAAGCGCCTGGTAAACACCGTGAGCCAGTGCTTGATCTCCTCGCGGGAGTAGGCGCGATGGTCCTCCGCCTTGTAGCCCGCGGGCCACTCCCCCGTCTCCTGGTCGCCCCAGGCCTGATGGGCGAGGTAGGCGATCTTGCCGGGGCCGTAGCCGCGGCGCAGCACGTGGTAGAGCGTGAAGTCGTGCAGGGCGTAGGGGCCGATGGAGTCCTCCGTGGACTGCGCCTTCTCCCCCGCCTTGGTGGGGATGAGCTCCGGGGAGATCTCGGTGTCCAGCACCGCCTGGAGCACGTCGGCCGTCGAGGAGTCGAACAGCCCTTCCGCGATCACCCAGCGGATGAGGTGCTGGATGAGGGTCTTCGGGACGCCGGCGTTCACGCCGTAGTGGGACATGTGGTCGCCCACCCCGTAGGTGCACCAGCCGAGCGCGAGCTCGGAGAGGTCACCGGTGCCCACGACGATGCCGCCGTGGTGGTTGGCGAGGCGGAACAGGTAGTCGTAGCGCATGCCGGCCTGGACGTTCTCGAAGGTCACGTCGTAGACCTCCTCGCCCGCGCCGAAGGGATGGCCCATGTCCGTGAGCATCTGCGTGGAGGCGGGGCGGATGTCGATCGTCTCGAAGGTCGCGCCGATCGCCGTGGAGAGCAGCTCCGCGTTCGAGCGGGTGTGCTCCGTCGTCGCGAAGCCGGGCATCGTGTAGGCGAGGATCTCGGAGCGGTCCCGGCCCAGGCGGTCCATGGCCTGCGCGCACACGATCAGCGCATGCGTGGAGTCGAGGCCGCCGGAGACGCCGATGACGGGTCGCGCGCCGCCCGGCTTGTCCCCGCCGATCGCGCTGAGCCGGCGCACGAGCCCCGCGACCTGGATGTTGTACGCCTCGTAGCAGTCCTGGGCGAGGCGGGCCGGGTCGTCGGGCACGAAGGGGAAGCGGTCCTGGTGGCGGCGCAGCGGGCCGGTCGCGGGCCGCGGCCGCGGGGCGAGCTCGCCCCTGTCCTCCTCGGAGAGCGGCGCGTACGCGAACCAGCCCACCGATCGCTCGTCCCCGTCCTCCACCACGGTGGAGCCCTCGGGCAGCGGCTCCGGATGCTGGTGGAACCCGTCGAACTCCTCCTCGAGGTCCTCCATGAAGGGGCCGAACAGCCGCACCTCGGGCCAGGTCGTGAACGTCTCGATCGCCTCGGCGTGGGTGCGGCGGTTGTCGTCGAAGGTGTTCTGGCGCCGACGCTCCGCGACGATCCGGTCGAGGTCGACGTCCACGATCGTGTGCCGCACGCCCTGCGGGAAGCGCTCGGACTCCCCGAGCAGGTCACCGCACTCGTAGACGAAGGTCTGGCCGTCCCAGGCGAGGTCCGTCGTCGACTCCCCCTCCCCCGCGGCGGCGTAGACGTACGCCGCCTGGCAGCGGGCCGAGGCGGAGCGGGCGAGCAGCTTGCGGTCCTCCGCGCGGCCGATCGTGATCGGCGAGCCCGAGAGGTTCACGAGCAGCGTCGCGCCGGCGAGCGCGGCCTGGGCCGAAGGCGGCACCGGCACCCACATGTCCTCGCAGATCTCGACGTACAGGCGCAGACCCGGGACGTCCTCGACGGTGATGATGCCGTGCGGGGTGAGCGCGTGCTCGGTGCCGCCCAGGCGGACGGTCTCCCCCTCGGCGTCGTCCCCCGGCGCGAACCAGCGGCGCTCGTAGAACTCGCGGTAGGTGGGGAGGTTCTGCTTCGGGGAGATGCCGAGGACCTCGCCGCGGTGGATCGTCACGGCGCAGTTGAAGATCCGCGAGCGGTCCCGGGCGCGCAGCGGCACCCCGACCACGATGATCGGGAACAGCTCGCGGCTCGCCTCGAGCAGCGTCAGCACGGCCTGCTCCGCGGCGTCCAGCAGCGGCTCCTGGAGCACGAGGTCGTCGAGCGAGTAGCCGGTGAGCGAGAGCTCGGGGAACACGGCGACGCCCACCTGCTGCTCGTGCAGGTCGCGCAGCACCTCGAGGTGGCGCTCGGCGTTGGTCGCCGGATCCGCGAGGGCGACCGGGAGGGTCACCGCGGCCACGCGCACGAAGCCGTGGTCGTAGATGCTCGCGTGGGGATCGCGGGCCTCGTCGGGCTCGGCGTCGGGGACCTCGGTGGCGGGCGCAGCACTCATGCGCCCGAGCGTAGTGGAGGCACGCCCGGCCCGGGCACGTGCTGCTCCCGTCCTTCTGGTGGCCGGGCATGGAGGGGAGACCGGTGAACGGCAGGGGTGGTGCGCACTCGTTCCAGGAGTGGCCTCGAAACGAGCCGGTGGACCGGTCATCGAGGGATTGGCTCCTTTCGCGACCATCTCTGGAACGCCGCCGCGGCACACCGATGGCTCCGCGTCGAGATCTCGTCCGCCGCGCACCGAGCACAGCCGTACCGGCTCACCGGGTCACGGCGTCCGTCGAGGGAGGTGGCCGCCGACGGGACGTCGGCCGCACCCGCCCTGTCCTCTGCCGGGCACGTGCTGCTCGCGTCCCGTCCACGGACGGAGTCGACGGGCCGGGAGGGCCGGCGGGTCGAGGAGGGCCCGCGCTCAGAGCCCCCAGGCCTCGGCGAGCAGGGCGAAGGAGCGCAGCTGTGCCTGCTCGTCGTGGGTGACGGTGGTGAGCAGCAGCTCGTCCGCCCCCGTGACCCGCTGGAGGGTGCGGAGGTGCGCGGCGACGGTCGCCGGGGAGCCCACGAAGCGGGTGTCGAGGCGGTCCTGCACGAGCGCCTGCTGCGCGGGGGTGAGGGGCGCCGCGGCGGCCTCCTCCGGGGACGGGTAGGGGATCGCGCCCTGGCCGGCGCGGATGCTGTGCACCCACTGTCCGTAGCCGGCGGCGAGGTGCCGGGCCTGCGCGTCGGTCTCCCCGACGACGACATCGGCGGAGACGATCACGTGCGGCGCGTCGATCCGGCCGGGGCGGAAGCTGCTGCGGTACTCGGCGACCGCCTCGAGCACCGCGGAGGGCGCCACGTGGTAGTTCGCGCCGAAGGGCAGGCCGAGGCGGCCGGCGAGGCGGGCGCTGGGCCCGGCGGAGCTGCCGTGGATCCAGGGCTCGATGCCGGAGCCCTCCGCGGGATGGGCGTGGACGGTGACGCCCTCGGAGGTCGCGACCGTGCCGTCGAGCAGGTCGAGCAGCTCCTGGACGTCCTCCTCGAAGCCCTCTCCGTCCCCGGGGGTGCGGCCCAGCAGGCGGCCCTGGAGCGCGAAACGGGAGGCGACGGCGGGCGCGGAGAGCAGCGCCCCGGCGCCGCCCCGGGAGGGTGGGACGACGAGCCCGTCGACGATCCGGTTCGCGGGCGGCGCCGCCGCGGGGGCCGACGTCGCTGTCCCCGCCGCCGTCGGCGACCCTCCGCTCGTCACCTTCCCCGCCGCCGGCGAGCCGCCGGCGCCCACCGAGCCGCCGACCCCCGGCGGCCGCGCCCCCGAGCGGCCGATCCCGAGGTCCACGCGCCCCGGATGGAGGGTCGCGACGATCCCGAGGTCCTCGAGCACCCGCAGCGGCGTGGAGTTCCCGAGCACCGTCACGGCCGTGCCCAGGCGGATCCGCTCGGTGACGCCCGCGAGCACGGCGAGCAGCACGTGCGGGGCGGAGCCGGCGATGCCGGGGTTCAGGTGGTGCTCGGCGAGCCAGTAGCGCGCGTAGCCGAGGCGCTCCGCGTGCCGTGCCTGGGCGATCGTGCGGCGCAGGGCGCCCTCCGGGGTGCCGCCGGTGGGGAACGCGGAGACGTCGAGGACGGACAGGGGGACGGCGCTGCTGGACGTCACGGTGCCTCCGCGGTGCGAGGGGATGCGGCTGGTCCTCGCACCGTAGGCGCCGCGCCGCGCGACCCGCCCGTCGGGCGTCACACACCGTCACCGCGGCGGGCGGGCGGCCGGGGACGCGCCTAGCGTCGGCCGCACCCGCACCAGGAGGAGAACCATGACCCACGTACCCGCCGCCGGCTTCATCCTCGCCGGCACCTATCCCGAGGACGACCCCGCCGGCGGCCTCGAACAGGTGCTGCGGCTCATCGAGTTCGGCGAGGAGCTCGGCCTCGACGTCGCCGGGGTGCGCCAGCGTCACCTCGAGCGCGGGATCTCCTCCGCCCTGCCGTTCCTCGCCGCCGCCTCCCAGCGCACCACCCGCATCCATCTCGAGACCGACGTCGTGCCGCTCGGCTTCGAGAACCCGTTCCGCCTCGCGGAGGACATGGCGACCGTCGACGCCCTCGCCCAGGGGCGCCTCCACGCCGGGGTCAGCAGCTCCGCCCCGCACGCGGACCTGCTCGCCGGCCTGGCCCGCCCGGACGCGGACCCGGCCACCGACCCCTACGAGCTGATCGCCCGCTTCCTGCAGGCACTCACCGGGGACGCCCTCGCCGAGGAGCCCGTGCCCACCCCGTACGGACCGCAGATCCCGCGCGTGCAGCCGCACGTGGCCGGGCTGCGGGAGCGGATCTGGATCGGCGGCGGCTCCGTGCGCTCGGTGCGCTGGGCCGGCGAGCAGGGACTGCACCTCCTGCTCGGCAACATCGGCGACGGCACGATCGCGGAGACCTTCGAGGAGGCCCAGCGCCTCCACGTGGACCTCTACCGCGCCGCGCACCCGGACCCGGCGAGCGCCCGCGTGGCGACCGAGCGGGTGATCATCCCGACCGACTCCGCGACCGCCGCGCAACGCGCGCACTACGCGGACTACGTCGCCGCCCGCACCCCGCGCACCCGGCAGCGGCAGCAGCTGGGCGCCCGCACCGTGCTCATCCAGGCGGACCTCCACGGCACCGCGGAGCAGATCGCCGAGCGGATCGCCGCGGACCCCACCTTCGACGGCGGCACCGAGCTGCGGCTGTCCCTCCCCTACGGCTTCGAGGACGCCGAGTACCGCCAGATCCTCACCGATGCACGGGAGCGCCTGCTGCCCCTGCTGGGCTGGGAGCCGCCCCGCGGATGACGCGGGATGACCCTGCGTGACCTGCGGTGATCCTTCGTGACCGGAGGGGTGACAGGCGGCGCGGCGGGGTCCAGGGTGGGCGCCACCACGGCAGCATCCGGCGTCCGCGACCCAGGAGGCACCCTCATGACCGCTCCTCGCAGCATCCAGCTCGGCATCGCCCTGGACGGCGCCGGATGGCATCCGGCCGCCTGGCGAGAACCCCACTCCCGCCCCACCGAGCTGTTCACCGCGCAGCACTGGAAGGTCCTCGCCTCGGAGGCCGAGCGCACCGGCGCGGAGCTGCTGACGATCGAGGACGCGTTCGGCCTGCAGACCGCGGAGCCCTTCGCCGAGGACGAGCGCACCGACGAGGTGCGCGGCCGGCTCGACGCGGTGCTCGTCGCCTCCCTGCTCGCCCGCACCACCACGGGGATCGGCCTCGTGCCCGTCGCGACGACGACCCACACCGAGCCCTTCCACCTCGCCTCCGCCCTCGCGACCCTCGACCACGTCTCCGAGGGCCGCGGCGGCTGGCAGGTGCGGGTCTCCGTGCTGCGCCGCGACGCGCTGCTCACCGGCCGCCGCGAGGTCCCCGCGATCGACGGGCCGCAGGACCCGGCCGCGGCGCCGCTCACCCGCGAGCTCTTCGCGGAGGCCTCCGCGGTCGTGGACACGGCCCGCGCACTCTGGGACAGCTGGGAGGACGACGCCGAGATCCGCGACGTCGCGACCGACCGCTTCCTGGACCGCGACAAGCTCCACCGCGTGGACGCCGAGACCCCCTGGTTCTCGGTGCGCGGCCCCTCGATCGTGCCGCGACCGCCGCAGGGGCAGCCGGTGGTGCTCGCCCTCGCGCACGCCCACGAGCCGTACCTCTTCGCGGCGCGCTCCGCGGACCTCGTGGTCGTGACCCCGCAGGACCGGGCCGACGCCGCGCGGATCCGCGGCGAGGTGCGCGCGGCGGAGACCGAGGCCGGACGCACCGGCGAGCCGCTCCGGCTGCTCGCGGATCTCGTGGTCCTGCTCGACGGGCCGACGGAGACCGGCGCCGCCCGTCTCGCGCGGCTGGACGGACTGGCCCGGCCGCTCACCTCCGACGCCCGCGTGGTCGCCGGCTCCGCCGCCCAGGTGGCGGACGTCATCGGCGAGCTCGTGGAGGCGGGCTACGACGGGGTGCGGCTGCGTCCCGGCGTCGCCGCCGACGACCTCCCCCGGATCGCGGACGACCTCGTCCCCGAGCTGCGGCGCCGGGGCCTGCGCGATGCCACCTCGCCCACCGCGCCCACAGCGCCGTTGACGGATACATCCCTGCGGGCCCGCCTGGGCCTGCCCACCACCGTCCCGAACCGCTTCGCCACGACCACCCGGAGGGCCTCATGAGCACCGCGGACCGCAAGCAGATCATCCTGGCCGCCTACGTGGGCGGCGTGAACGAGCACACCCTGTGGGAGCACCCCGACGCCGGCAGCCAGATCGACGTCTCCACCTTCGAGCAGGTCGCCCGGACGGCCGAGCGCGGCCTCTTCGACTACTTCTTCCTCGCCGAGGGGCTCACCCTGCGCGAGCGGGACGGGGAGGTGTTCGACCACGACATCGCCGGCCGCCCCGACACCCTCTCCGTGCTCGCGGCGCTCGCCGCGGTCACCGAGCACATCGGCCTCGTGGGGACGCTCAACGCGACCTTCCACGAGCCCTACGAGCTGGCCCGGCAGCTCGCGACCCTCGACCACCTCTCCGGCGGCCGCGCCGGCTGGAACGTCGTCACGAGCTTCGACGAGTTCACCGGCGGGAACTTCCGGCGCGGCGGATTCCTCCCCCGGTCGCAGCGCTACGAGCGGGCCGCGGAGTTCCTCGCGCTCGCGCGCGAGCTGTGGGACTCGTGGGGTGAGGACGCGATCGCGGCGGATCCCTCCACCGGGCGCTTCCTCGCGGATCCCCGCGCGGGGGCCTTCTCGCACACGGGCCCGCAGTTCGACGTCTCCGGCCGCTTCACGGTGCCCCGCAGCCCCCAGGGCCATCCCGTGATCGTGCAGGCGGGGGTGTCCCCGCAGGGTCGAGACTTCGCGGCCGCGAACTCCGACCTCATCTTCTCCCCCTACAGCCGCCTGCCCGAGGCCCGCGAGTACTACGTGGACGTGAAGCGGCGCGCGGCCGGGTTCGGCCGCGACCCCGAGCACCTGAAGATCATCCCGAGCATCGGCTACGTGCTGGGCGGCACCGAGGCGGAGGCCCGCGCGAACGCCCGCGACATCCAGGACCGGATCCTCACGGAGAAGACGATCCGCGTGCGCTTCGAGCAGGTGTGGAACCGGGACCTCTCCGCGTACGACGTGGACGGCCCGCTCCCGGACCTCGAGCCGGACGAGGCGGCCCCGCCCTTCATCCAGGGCCGCGCCTTCCACCTCCAGGACCGCGCCCAGGCCGTGCGCGAGTGGCGCGAGCTGGCGAGCACCAACGGCTGGTCGCTGCGGGAGCTCGCGGCGGAGGTCTTCGCCCGGCCGCAGCTCGTGGGCACGCCCGAGCAGGTCGCCGATCAGCTCGACGAGTTCGTGCAGCAGGACGGGGCCGACGGGGTGGTGCTCGGCGGGCACGTGACCCCGCACGGCATCGACGACTTCGTGGACCAGGTGGTGCCGCTGCTGCAGGCCCGCGGCTCCCTGCGCACCGAGTACACGGGCTCGACGCTCCGCGAGAACCTGGGACTGCCGGCGCCGGAGCGGGCGGCGGCGCCCGCCGTGGCCGCCCGATGAGCGCCGCCCCGTGACGGGCACGACCTGCGGGGCCGGGAACGCGGTGGTCGACACCCCGGTGGTCGACACCCCGGTGGTCGACGCCGTCGCGGCCGTGGGCCCCGCGACCGTCGAGGCCGCCCCGGCCGCCCCGGTCGGTCCGGAGGCTCCGCACGAGGAGCCCGCCGGGGCGACCGGGCGCCGCGAGCGGGCTGCGCTCGCGGCCTGCCTGCTCGCGGGGTTCGCGACGCTGTTCGACTCCGCGGCGATCACCTACGCGACGCCGACCGTCTCGGCGAGCCTGGGCGGCGGCACGGCCGGGGTGCAGTGGCTGCTCGCCTCGTTCTCGCTGACCTTCGGGCTGGGCCTCGCGCCCGCGGGCCGGCTCGGGGACGCCTACGGCCGTCGGGGCCTGTTCGCCCTGGGCATGGGCCTGTTCGTGGCGGGCGGCCTCGCGAGCGCGCTCGCCCCGGGCATCGAGGTGCTCATCGGTGCCCGGCTGCTGCAGGGCCTCGGCGCCGGGGTGATCAGCGCGCAGGTGCTCGGCGCGATCCAGGACCTGTTCCGCGGTCCGCGCCGGCTGCGCGCCCTGGGCCTGTACACGGGCGCCGGGGCGCTCGCGGCGCTGCTGGGTCCGCTCGGGGCGGGGCTCGCCCTGGGAGCCCTCCCGCCGGAGCTCGCCTGGCGCGCGGTGCTCGCGCTGCCCGTGCCGATCGGCGCCGCGGCGCTCGTGCTGGGCCTGCGCGGGCTGCCGCGCACGGAGCCCCGCCCCGACGGCCGACGGGCGGGCCCGCGGCTCGACCTGGACCTGCCGGCGGTCGCGCTGCTCGCGGTGGTCGTCGTGCTGCTGACCCTGCCGGTCGTGGAGACGGGGATGGCGCGGCCGCTCGCCCTGGCCCTCGCGCTCGCGTGCCTACCGGCCGTCGCCGCGCTCGCCCTCTGGGAGCGGTCCTACGGCCGCGGCGGGCGGCTGCCGCTGTTCGCGCGCGAGCTCGTGCGCTCCCCCGGCTTCCTCGCGGGGAACGCGGTGGCGCTGCTGTGGTTCGGCGCGAACCTCTCGGTGACCTCGGTGGTGACGATCCATCTGCTGCAGGTCTCCTCGCTCACCCCGCTGCTCCTCGCCGCGGTCCTCGCCCCGGCGGCGCTCGCCCGGCTGGGCTCCTCGCTGCTCTCCGGGCGGGTCTTCGCGGCGCTGGGCCCGCGGGCGGTGCTGCTGGGCCTCGGGGTGCAGACCGCGCTGCTGGCCCTCCTCGCGCTGCTCGCGCCGGGCCTCGGCGCGGGCGCGCTCACGGCCGCCGTCGCGGCGACCCAGGTGGGGATCGGGCTGTGCGGCGGGATCATCGAGCCGCCGCTGCGGGTGGTGACGCTGTCCTTCGCGACCGGCCGCACGCACGGCGTCGCGGCATCCTTCCTCCAGCTCACGCAGCGGCTCTCGGCGACGTACCTCATCGCGCTGACGACGGGGATCCTGCTCGGCGCCTCCGCGACGGCGAGCGGGGCGGGGCTCGGCGCGGCGCTCGGCGTGTGCGCGCTCGCCTCGGGTCTCGCCCTGCTCGCGAGTCTGCATCCTGCGCTGCGCCGCTGGGGTCGGTGACCGGTCAGCACCGCACACGGCCGTCCGCGTCGCCCCGGGCCCTGTCACATACCGCCACGCTGTGCTTATGCCACCCCCTAGCAGGACTATGGTCATGAGGGACGGCGGGCCGGTCCCGCCGCAGAACCGTCCCGAGGGAGCAGTGCATGTCCATCTCCGAGCTCATCGGCGCGACCCCGCTCGTCCCGCTGCGCCGCCTGTTCCCGGCCGACGGCCCGCGCGTGCTGGTCAAGGCCGAGTTCCTCAATCCTGGCGGCAGCGTCAAGGACCGCATCGCCCGCGAGATGGTCGATGCCGCGGAGGCCGCCGGTGAGCTCGTCCCCGGCAGCACCATCGTCGAGGCGACCTCCGGGAACACCGGGGCCGGCCTCGCGCTCATCGCCGCGGAGCGCGGCTACGACGCCGTCTTCGTGTGCGGCCCCAAGGTCTCCGACGAGAAGGTCGGCGTGCTGCGCGCCCACGGGGCGACGGTGATCCGCTCCCGCGGCGACGTCGCCCCGGAGCACCCCTCCTCGAGCCGCTCGATCGCGGAGCGACTGCTCGAGGTCATCCCCGCCGCCTGGAGCTCCCAGCAGTACGACAACCCGCACAACCCCGCCGCCCACCGCCGCACCACCGGTCCGGAGATCTGGGAGCAGACGGGCGGCGCGATCACCCATCTCGTCGCGAACGTCGGCACCGGCGGGACGATCAGCGGCACCGGCGCGCACCTCAAGGAGGTCAGCGGAGGCGCGGTCACGGTGATCGGTGCGGACCCGGCCGGCTCCGCCTACTCCGGCGAGGTCGAGCCCTTCCTCGTCGAGGGGGCTGGCCGCATCTACGCCGACCGCGCCCTCTGGCCCTCGACCTACGACGAGTCCGTGGTCGACCACCTCGAGGCCGTGGCCGACGCGGAGTCCTTCGCCTGGGCGCACCTCGCCGCCCGCCACGAGGGCCTGCTGCTGGGCGGCAGCGCCGGCACCGCCCTCGCCGCCGCCTCCCGCTGGGCGCCGCGGCTCACGGCGGAGCACACGCTCGTCGTGATCCCCGCGGATTCCGGCCGGAGCTATCTCTCCAAGGTCTACGACGACGCGTGGCTCGCCGGGCAGGGCCTGCGGGACGAGGTCGAGCGGATCATCGGCGTGGTCCGCGAGCGCCGCGGCCTGCGCGCCCCGGCCGCCCTGCCCCTCGACGCCCTCCCGGAGGACGTCCGCCCGGGCGCGGGAGCCCTCCAGCCCACCGCCTGACCGCCCGCACCCGACGACCTCACCAGCACCAGGAGCCCACGATGACCACCTCCCCCACCACCGCCGCCTCCGTCGCGCCCGTCCCGCCCGAGCAGGCCGGCGCCCCCGCGGAGTGGCTCGCCTTCCGCCACCACCGCGAGGAGCAGCTCGCCGTCTCCCACGGCGTGCTCTCCCAGGTCGCCCTGCACTGGGTGGACCCCGAGGCCGCCGAGCAGACCTTCGCGGGCCTGCCCGGGAGCTGGAGCGTCGAGGACGGCCTGCTCACCGTCCGCTGGCGCGGCGCGGAGCTGACCGTGCTCGCCGGCTCCGCGGACGTCACGACCGACGAGGTCGCCGACGTCGACGGGACCGTGCACCGCGCCACGGTCACCACCCCCGGGGACGTGCGCCTCGCGGCCTTCGCGGAGGACGTCCAGATCGACGTCATCCGCCGCGGCGGTCGCACCGGCCTGCGCGTGCTGGACCCGCAGGCCCCGCGCCGCACGGCCTTCACCCACGTCCCGACGGCGCCCTACGACCCGTCCCTCGTGCTGAGCGGCACCTGGCGCGAGCAGCCCGCGACGGTGACCGTCGGCTCCGCGCTCCCGTGGCTCGAGCAGCACCTGGACTCCCCCGGCGTCGCGACCCTCGAGATCGACGGCCGGCCCGTGGAGCTCGTGCTCACCGGCACCGCGAACATCCTGTTCACCGACGAGGCCTCCGGCTCGAGCACGCCGGACTGGCGGGTCGTCACCGCGGAGATCGACGGCGACCGCCTCACCGTCGACCTCAACCGGGCCGTCGCCTTCCCGGCCGCGTTCAGCGCCTGGGCGACGTGCCCGCGCCCGCCCGCCGGCAACCACCTGCCGATCGCCGCCCTGGCCGGGGAGCTGCGCGTCGAGCGCACCGAGAGGTGAGCAGCAGGGTCGTGTGACGGCGCACAAGAGCATTGATCCCGTCATAGGCAGGGCACGCGCTGCTCTCTTCGTTCCGGCAGCCGGTCAGGGGCGGGACGCCGGAGCACGGCAGGCGTCGCCCGCACTCGATCCAGGCGTCGCCCGCACTCGATCCAGGCGTGGTCTGCACACGTTCCAGGCGTGGTCCGCACTCGTTCCAGAAGTGGTCCCGAAATGAGCCGTTGGGCCCGTCGTGGGTGCATCGGCTCGTTTCGCGACCATCCCTGGAACGCCGCCGCAGCACGCCCATGACTCCGCGCCGAGATCTCGTCCGCCGCGCACCGAGCACGGCCGCACCGGCGCACCGACGCACCGACGCACCGGCGCGCCGGGCCACGGCGTCCGTCGAGAGAGGGGCACCGCCGACGGGACGTGAGCGGCATCTGCCCTGTCCTCTGCCGGGCACCGGCGCCGTATGGCATCGCGCCCCACCGTCCGACGGCGCCCTGCTATACGTTGAGCCGGTGGTGACGGACCGACCGGGGAGGATGCGATGAGCTCGAGGCGATCCCTGCTGGGCTGGATGCTCGTGGCGCCCGCGACGATCGGCGTGGCCTGCTTCCTGATCCTGCCCGTGCTGCTCGCGCTCGGCGTCTCCTTCTTCGACTGGGACCTGCTGGGCACCCGCGACTTCGTGGGGCTCGAGAACTACCGCTCCCTGCTGGCCGACGGCGCGCTCCTGAACTCCCTGCTGGTCACGGCCGTGTTCACGCTGCTCTCGGTGCCGCTGTCCCTCGCGCTGGGGCTGATCCTCGCGACCCAGCTCGTGCGCGCGCTGCCCGGCTCCGCCGTGGTGCGGGTGATCGTCGTGATCCCGTGGGTGTGCGCGCCGCTCGCGCTCGGCGTCGTCTGGACCTGGATCTTCCAGCCCTCCACGGGCGCGCTGAACACGCTGCTGGGCATCCGCGTCGAATGGCTCACCGATCCGACGCTCGCGCTGCCCGCGGTCGCCTTCGTCGCGATCTGGCAGAACGTCGGCTACATCAGCCTGTTCTTCCAGGCGGGCCTGGGCCGGATCCCCGACTCGATCTACGAGGCCGCGCGGCTCGACGGCGCCGGCCCGTTCCAGACGCTGCGGCACATGACGATCCCGCTGCTGCGCCCCACGACCTTCTTCCTCGCGATCACCCAGGTCGTCGCGAGCTTCCAGGTGTTCGACATGGTCTACGCGCTCACCGGCGGCGGCCCCCGGCACCGCACCGAGGTCATCGCCTCCCTCGTCTTCCACGAGGCGTTCCAGAACTCCCACCTGGGCCGCGCGAGCGCCGTCGCCGTCATCCTGTTCCTCCTCCTCGTGGTGATCACGGTGGTCCAGCAGCGCTGGTTCTCCTCCCGCATCACCTACGACATGAGCTGAGCGGAGGCCCCGTGAAGAAGAACCTCGCCCGCCGCGTGCTCGGCCACGGCGCGACCTATCTGGTGCTGCTCGCCGCGGCCCTGCTCACGCTCGCCCCGTTCACCGTCTCCGTGCTCACGTCCCTCACCTCGCCGCGCCAGCTCGCCCAGCAGGGGCCGCTGCACCTGCCCGCCCCGCCCACGCTCGAGAGCTTCTCGACGCTGCTCTCCTCGGTCGACGGCTTCGTCACCCCGGTGGCGGTGACCGTGCAGATGGTCGCCGTGATCCTCGTGGGCCAGATCGTGTTCTCGGTGCTCGCCGCCTACGCCTTCGCGCACCTCCGCTTCCCCGGCCGGGACCTGCTGTTCTGGGTGTTCGTGGCGACGCTCATGGTGCCGCAGGTGGTGGTCGTGGTGCCGCTGTACCTGATGCTCAGCGAGGCGGGGCTGCGCAACACCTTCTGGGCGCTCGTGCTGCCCTTCGTGCTCGGCTCGCCCTACGCGATCTTCCTGCTGCGGGAGAACTTCCGGCAGATGCCGAGCGAGCTCATGGACGCCATGCGGATCGACGGCGCCGGCACCCTGCGCCTGCTGTGGAACCTCGTGGTGCCGCTGAACCGGCCGATCATCATCACGCTCGTGCTGATCACCGTCGTCACCCACTGGAACAGCTTCATGTGGCCGATGGTCATCACCTCGGGACCCGAGTGGCGCACGATCACCGTCGCGACCTCGGCGCTGCAGTCGCAGTACTCGAGCAACTGGACGCTCGTCATGGCCGGGACGACCCTCGCGATGCTCCCGCTCATGCTGCTGATGATCGTCTTCCAGAAGCAGATCACCCGCTCCGTGGGCGGCACCGGGCTGCGCTGAGGCTCCCGGGCGCCTCGCCCGTTCACACCCGCCCCGGCCCGGAGCGAGACGACCATAATGGACAGGAGCCTCCCCGCGGCCCCCGTGGCCGCGTCCGTCGGACGAAGGAATCCCCCGTGAAGCGTCGCAGCCTCCTCACCTCCCTCGCCGTGACCGGCACCGTCGGTGCCCTCGCGGCCTGCTCCCCCTCCTCCTCCGGCGGTGGTTCCGGGTCCGGGTCCGACGGCGGCGGCGACGGGAAGACCCTCACCTTCCGGCTCTGGGACGAGACCGCGGTGGACGCCTACACCGAGTCCTTCGCCGCCTTCGAGAAGGAGTCCGGCTGGACGGTCTCGATCGACCTCGTGCCGTGGGCCGACTACTGGACCCGCCTGCCGCTGGACGTCGCGAGCGGCGACGCGGCGGACGTCTACTGGATGAACTCCGCCAACTACGTGCTCTACAAGGACTCCGGCGACCTGCTCGACATCACCGACGTCGTCACCGAGGGCCGTGACAAGTGGGAGAAGGCGGTGGTGGACCTCTACACGCGCGACGGCGGCCTGTGGGGCGTGCCGCAGCTGTGGGACTCGATCGCCCTGTTCAGCAACTCCGACCTGCTCGAGAAGGCCGGCGTCGATCCCACGACGCTGAGCTTCGACCCGGCCGCGGACTCCGACCCGCTGCGCGAGGCCGGCCGCGCCCTCACCCTCGACAAGGCCGGCAAGCACCCCGGCGACGACGGCTTCGACGCGGACTCCCGCACCCAGTTCGGCGTGAACTCGCAGGCGGACCGGCAGGCGATCATCGGCCCGATGCTCGCCGCGAACGGCGCCCAGTGGCAGAAGGACGACGAGTACGTCTTCGCCTCGCCCGAGGGGATCGCCGCCTTCGCCTACATGGCGGGCCTGGTCAACACCGACCAGGTCGCCCCGAGCGCCGCGGACACCAACGCGAACGGCGACGTCACCCGCGACCTGTTCACGCAGGGCAAGCTCGGGCTGTTCCAGTCCGGCCCCTACAACCTCAAGACCATCGCCGAGGGCGTGGGCGACAGCTTCGCGTGGACGCTCTCCGCGCCGATCGCCGGCCCCGAGGGCCCGAAGTCGCTCGTGCACGGCGTGGTCGCCGTCGGCAATGCGAAGGCCGACGACGCGAAGCAGGAGGGCATCGCGCAGCTGCTCACCTGGCTGGGCTCCGCGGAGGGCCAGAAGCCGATCGGCGCGCAGGGCGTCGCCTTCCCCGCCCACGCGGATGCGCAGGCGGACTTCCAGAGCTACTGGGAGGACAAGGGCGTGGACGTCACCCCCTTCGTCGACGCCGCGAAGAACGCCGCCGAGGCGGACACCGGCGCCAAGGCCAATGCGGGCCTCGAGGCCGCGATGCCGATCTTCCAGGAGATCTTCATCGGCCGCACCCCCGCGGAGGAGGGCGTGCCGCAGGCCCAGGAGGAGGGCAACGCGGCGATGGCCTGATCCCTCCACCGGATCCGCCCGCCCGTTCGGGATCTTCACAGGGCGCACACGGGATACGTCCGGAACGTGCGCGCAGAAGCACTGGTCAGGGCGCCGCATCCGGGGAAGATGGTGCCATGAGCGAGAACAGCAGCCTGGACCCCGCGGCGCCGGGGCAGCCGCAGCCACCGGACCCGTCGACACCCGCCGGGCTCCCCCCGCTCGGGGGCGGGTCGTCGCCGGGGCCCGTCCCGCGGCGGCCCGAGGGCCCCGGCATCGTCGCCGAGGGCGTGAGCCGCGCGTTCGGCAGCGTGCAGGCGGTGCACGGCCTCGACCTCACGGCCCCGCGCGGCGCGGTGACCGCGCTCGTGGGCCCCAACGGCTGCGGCAAGTCCACGCTCATGCTCATGCTCGCCTCGCTGCTCGCCCCGGACTCCGGCCGCGTGCTCGTGGACGGCGTGGACCCGGCGGTCGACTCCCCCGCCGTGCGGGCGGCCGTCGGCTGGATGCCGGACCAGTTCGGCGCCTGGGACTCGCTGCGGGTCGCCGAGGTGCTCGAGACGATGGGCCGCGCGTACTTCCTGCCCCCCGGCCAGCTGCGGGAGCGGGTCGCGCACCTGCTCGAGCTGCTCGACCTCGTGCCGCTCGCCCAGCAGCCCGCGCACGTCCTCTCGCGCGGGCAGAAGCAGCGTCTGGGCCTCGCCCGCGCGCTCGTGCACTCCCCGCGCGTGCTGATCCTCGACGAGCCCGCCTCCGGTCTCGACCCCGCCTCCCGCCGCCGCCTGCTGAGCGTCGTGCGGCAGGTCGCCGCGGAGGGCGCGACCGTGCTGGTCTCCAGCCACATCCTCGGCGAGCTCGAGGAGATGGCCGACCACGTCGTGTTCATGGACGCCGGCCGCGTCGTCGACGCCTCGAGCGTGCGCGAGCTCGCGCAGCGGCCCCGCCCCTGGCGGATCACGTCGCTGGACGAGGCAGCCCTGCGCGCCGCGCTCGGCACCCTCGGCGTGCGCCACGGCGACGTGGTCCCCGCGGCCGCGAGCACGAGCGGTCACGCGGAGGTCCTCGTGCACCTGCCGGACGAGTCCCGCGCCGCGCGCCTGCTCGCGGACCTCGTCGCCCAGGACGCCCGCGTGGCCTCCTTCGCCCCTGCCGCCGGCCGCCTCGAGGCCGCCTACCTCGCCTCGGACGCCGCGCGCCGGGAAGGAGCCCTCTGATGAACGCCACCCGTCGCACCGGCACCCTCCGACTGCGAGGCCGCGGGCTGTGGCTCGTCGCCTCCCTCGAGCTCAAGCAGCGCCTGCGCTCCCGCGCCTGGGTGGTCGCCCTCGCCGTGTGGATGATCGTGCTGCTGGGCATCGGTGCCCTGGGCCTCGCCCCGGTGCTGCTCACCGCGCAGTACGACGGCGTCGAGCAGGTCTCCTCGATGATCTTCAGCGCCCAGATCGTCTTCGTCATGTTCGCGATGCTGCTCGTGGTGCCCGCGCTCTCCGCGGGGGCGATCAACGGCGACCGCAGCGCGGGGACCCTCGCGACGCTCCAGGCGAGCCTGCTCTCCCCGGCGGAGATCGTGCTCGGCAAGCTCCTCGCCGGCTGGTCCACGGGGCTCGCGTTCCTCGTGCTCGCCCTGCCCTCGCTCGTGCCGATCGCGGTGCTGGGGCACGTGGACCCGCTGTACATGCTGCGCCTGCTCGCGGTGATCGTCGTGCTCACCGCCTGCGTGACCGCACTGGGTCTGGGGCTCTCCGCGCTCACCCGGCGCACGCTGAGCTCGGTGGTCCTCGCCTACGTGCTCGTGATCGGCGTGACGGTCGTGCTGCCCGTCGCCTGGGGCGTCTCCGGCCTCGTCATCACCGACGAGAAGGAGGTCACGGTCTACTCGACGCGGTACTCGGCGGACGGGGACGTGGAGGCCGACGAGCCGATGACGTGCGAGGCCCGCAGGGAGACCCGGCAGATCTCGCGCCTGGACCTCACGATGCCGCTCATGTGGGGCAACCCGGTGGTGCTGCTCGCGGAGACCGCGCCGACGGTCACCGCGGACCGCTGGCGGACCGGGGAGGACGAGGGCCTCGACCTGCTCAGCACGCTGAAGTTCGGGATGCGCACGGCCGCGCACCCCCTCGCCCCGTCGAACTTCAACGAGTGCTGGATCGAGGACCGGGGCTACCCGGCGCATCTCGACGACGGCTCCGACGGCGCCCCGCTGTGGCCGATGGGTCTGGGGCTGTGGGCGATCGTGGGCATCGCCGCGGTGACCCTCGCGATCCGGCGCGTCGCCGTGCCGGTGCGCCACCTGGGACGCGGCGAGCGCATCGCCTAACCCCCGCCCGCGCCCTCGACACCGGTCCCGGTCCCGACCACTGCGGTCGGGGCCGGGGCCGGCGGCCGCTCAGGGCCTCGGGAGGCGGGTGACGGTCTCGGGGATCTCGTAGGCGTCCTCGCCGGGCGCGGAGAACGGCGAGCCCTCGCCGCCGAAGTCCGGCAGCCGGCCCTGCTCGACGTCCCCCGGCCGCACCTCCGCGGCCCGCGCACCCGGCTGGGAGTCGTCCACCCAGAGCCGGTCCCCGGCCTCGGCGTCGAGGTCGCGGAGGCCGAAGGGGTCCCCGCCCTCCGCCGCGATCCGCCGGCGCATCTCCGCCCGCACCGCGGGATCCGCGGCCCGCTGCGCCCGCGTGCCGCGGGAGGGGGCGACGAGCCGGAACGGCGTGGCGCGCCGCGTGTACCGGCCCGCGGGGCCGTAGAGCACGGTGCGGGCGTCACGGCGCAGGGCCGCGGCGACCGTCAGCCCCGCCATCGGCACCGCGAGCAGGAGCAGCACCACCGCGCCGGACCACGTCATGGCGCTGTGCAGCCCCGTCACCGCGAGGATCGTCGTCGCGACGGCGATCCCCGCGGCCACGACGCCCGCGCCGAGCCAGCCGCCGATCGCGACGAGCCCGGACTCCCAGGGGTTCACGCGGGCACGGTGCGACCAGTCCTCGTAGGTGCGCAGGTCGCTCACCGCGCCGCGCCGCCCCTCGACGAGCCGCGCCGCGAGGCCCGGGACGGGAGCGAGCGCGAGCGCCGTGAGCGCCGCGACGGGCAGCATCACGGCGGCCTGCACGGGGCCGAGCGGCGAGGGCACCGCGGTGAGCTCGGTCGCGGCGAGGCCGGAGAAGGTGAGGACCAGATCGGCGACGGAGAAGGTGAGCCACCCGCCGGCCAGCAGCGCCGGCCAGAACCAGCGCCGGGACGCCCCACCGATCGCGGCGAGGGCACGCAGCATCCCGGCCCGGGTGAGCGCTGCGCCGTCGGCCTCCGAGCCCGGGGTGGGCGGGAGGTGGCGACGGTCCGTGGCGAGCAGCTGCGCCGCCGCCTCCCGGCGGGCACCGGGGTCCTGGCCGATCAGCGCGGTGCGCCGCAGGTCGCCGACGGGGCTCACGCCCAGCAGCCGCGGGGCGCCCAGCCAGCGCCGCACCCCTGCACCGGTGGCCTGCACGGCGAGCAGGGCCAGGCAGACGGCCATCAGCGGGCCGGCACCCAGGCCGTTCCACGGGATCGGGCCGTCCACCGCGCCGAGCACCGCGGTGAGGGCGATGACGGCCACGACCGGGGCGAGCAGCGTCGAGCTGATCCGGGAGGCGACGGCGCGCTGGAAGTCCTGCTCGGAGAGCTGGGCGGCCGGGTCGAGCGCGGCGACCCTCCCGGCGGCGAGCGGCAGGGTCGCGAGGCTCAGCAGCGGGGCGAGCAGCGGGACCAGCAGCACGGAGAGCCCGAGCGCACGGCGGGAGAAGCCGAGCGCGGCGACGGTCTGGTTCAGCAGCATCGGCTCGGCGAGGCCGAACAGCAGCGACAGGGTCCACATGGTCGGCGCGGAGCCGATCACGAACAGGCACCACAGCACGAGCCACAGCGCCACGAGCAGCAGGGCGGGCACCCACGCGGCGCGCAGCAGGCGCAGGGTCAGCTCCCGCCGGGAGTCGAGCATGATCTGCGCGGGTGGGACCAGCTCCGGGTCCTCGAGCGGGAGCCGGCGCGGCGCGGGCAGATCCGTCAGCGGGGGCAGGGCTCGGGCGTAGGGGCTGGTCACGTCGGCTCCTGGTGGCGGGTCCGGCTGCGGGGCTCAGACGCTGCGACGGCCCAGGAAGGCGCGGCCCAGGGTCATCTCGTCGGCGTAGTCGAGGTCGCCGCCCACGGGCAGGCCGGAGGCGAGGCGGGTCACGGAGATCTCGAGGGAGGAGAGCAGGCGCGAGAGGTACGCGGAGGTCGCCTCGCCCTCGATGTTCGGGTCCAGGGCGAGGATGACCTCCTGGGTCTCCCCCGTCCCGAGGCGGGTCATGAGCTCGGTGATCCGCAGGTCGTTGGGGCCCACACCGCCGATCGGGTCGATCGCCCCGCCGAGCACGTGGTACCGGCCCTTGAACTCGCGGATACGCTCGATGGCGACGATGTCCTTGGACTCCTCGACCACGCAGATCACCTCGTCGGTGCGGCGCGGGTCCGCGCAGATCCGGCAGGTGGTCTCCGCGGAGACGTTCCCGCAGGTCTCGCAGAACTTCACGGTCTCCTTGACGGTCACGAGGACCTCGGCGAGCCGGCGCACGTCGGACTCGTCCGCGTCGAGGAGATGGAACGCGATCCGCTGCGCTGACTTGGGGCCGATCCCGGGAAGCTTCCCGAGCTCGTCGATGAGGTCCTGGACGATGCCTTCGTACACCCCTCCACTGTAGTGGCCAGGCAGGACGTGCAGACGGCGGGGCGGCGTGCGCTCGGGCACGCCGGGCGGGCGGCCCGCGAGCCGCGAGGGGTGCTGCGGCGGACGGCGGCGCCCTCAGGCGAGCTCGAGGTGCAGCGCGGGCCTGTCGCCGAAGATCTCGAGCACGGTGTCCATGTAGGTGGGGCCGCCCTCGGCGTCGAGCCGCTCGAGCCGGCGGGTGATGAGCGCGGCGTCGTAGCGCTCGGGCTGCGCGAGCTTCTCGAGCAGCTGCGCCCGCGTGGTCGCCACCCCCAGCGCCGCCGCGGAGTGCGCGTGGTCGTGCCAGACGACGCGCGCCTCGTCGTGGCCGTGCAGGGCGCCGAACCCGCCGCGCAGCATGTCCTCGAGGGCGTCGAGGCTCGGCCCCAGCTGCCAGTCCATGCCGGTCATGAACACGCGGTTGATCTCGTCGTAGAAGCTGGGGATGTCGTGGACGCGGGAGCCGTCGATCTCGAGGGTGAGCACGTCGGGCACGCTACCCGCCGGCGGGCGGCGGCTGCGGTCGACCCCGCCCCGAGGCCGGTCCGGGTCCGGGGCCGGGGCCGGGGCCGGGGCCGGGGCCGGGGCCGCGCATCCTGCCGCGAACCGTCCCCCGGGTTCCCGGGCGGCTCGCGGGGCGGTGGGTTAGCGTCTGCCCATCGGGGACCGCCCGCCGGTCGCCCGGACACCGCTGCTCCCAGGAGGATCCGACGATGACGACCCTGCCCTCGCCCTACGACGCCGACGAGCCGATCCCCGCGGGCACCATCGCCACCGCGCCGCTCGTGCACACCGCTGTGGTCTCCCGCACCGACTTCCCCATGTACGAGATGCCCTCGCTCATGGACGGCACCTTCTCCCACCTGGTGCCCGCGCTGGAGGAGGCGGGGATCGCGCCGATCGGCCCGGCCTTCTCGCTGCACCGTCGGATGCCCGTGGACACCGCCGACCTCGAGGTCGGCTTCCCCGTGGACGGCCACCTCGCGCAGACCCTCACCCTGCCCAGCGGCTTCGAGGTGCGCGCCTCGGTGCTGCCGGCGGGGCGCGTCGCGGCGGCGAGCCACGTGGGCGGCTACGACGGTCTCGCGGAGGCCTGGGGCGCGTTCACCGCGCAGCTCGGCGAGGCGGGCGAGCAGATGGCGTTCCCGTTCTGGGAGTTCTACGTGACGGCGCCGACGCCGGACATCGATCCGGCCACGCTGCGCACCGACCTGTTCACCCTGCTCGCGCCGCGGGAGGGCTGAGATCCGCGGAGCCGCCGGGCATCACCGGGCTGCCGAGCACCGCGGTGGTGCTCAGCGACGCGGAGGGCCTCAGCGCCGCTCGCCGGTCTCGTCGATGACCTCGAGGACGCGGCCGCCGAGCACGGACTCGATGACCTGGCGGCCCGAGCGGGTCGCGACGACGGCGTCCTCGTCGTCACGGGAGGCGCCGCCGGTGGGATCGACATCCTGCTCGGGGGCGGGAGCCTCGTCGGGCCGTCGGCTCTGCGCCTGCTGGCGACGGTCCGCGGCCGCGGCGCGCGCGGCCTGCGAGGCCTGGCGTGCGAGAGCGGCGCCCGTGCGCGGGGCGGATTCGTCGGCCGCCTGCTCGGCGGACGGAGCGACGGCAGACGCGGCTGCGGAGGGTGCTGCGGAGGCCTGCGTGCGCGGGGCCGACGGACCGCCGGTCGGGGCGGCGTCTCCCCACGCGGTGGTCGGGCGGGTGGTGGCAGGGCGCGCGGCCTGGGACGGCCCGGGCGCGAGCGGGGCGTCGGGGCGTGTCCCCGCGTCCTCCGCGGACCGGCCCGGGAATGGGGCCTCCCTCGCCGCGCCGACCTCGGCCGCACCGACGGGGCCGTCCTCGCCGGAGGCCGAGGGGTAAGCGGCCGACGGGGCGGAGGGGTCAGAGGCCGACAGGGCGGAGACGTCGGAGGCGGAGACGGTGTCAGGGCCGGAGGCCGATGGCGCGGCCGGGTCGGCCGCAGCGCCTGAGGCGGCGGAGGCGGTGTGCGCGGCGGGGCGGGAGCGCACCACACGCCCCTCGGCGATGGCGCGACGGATCGCGGCCTGACCGTAGGTGCGGGGCTCACCCTCGGGCACGCTGTCGCGGCCCTCGTCCTCGACGACCGGCACCTCGCCGGCGGGGCCGGCGGAATCGGCGGAGCTCGGCGCCGACGCCGGGGCGCCTCCCGCGGAGGGCAGTGCATCGGACCAGCGACGGGAGGGGCCGCCCTCGTTCGAGCCGCGCGGCGCGGCGGACGAGGACGCGGAGGACATCCCGGCCGGGCCTCGGTGCGCGGACGTCGCGGAGGAGCGGGGAGACGACGGCGGGGCGGAGCGGTGGTCCTGAGGATCCGGCGGGAAGGAGTCCTCCGGGTCCGGCGGGAACTCGTCGTCGTCGGGCTCCGGCGGAAGGTCGTGATCGTCGACGACGGGACGCGGACGCCCGGACGGACCGGAGGCCCCGGCGAGGTCGCCCCACGGACGGTTCCCCCCGCGGGCGGGACCGGCGGCGGCCCCGGGCTCGGGCTCGGCGTCCTGACCGGCGGAGGCCTGCGGGGACTGCCGTCCCTGCTGCTCGCGACCTTCCCGGTCGCCGGAGCCCGCGTCAGCGTCGGAGCGCGCGGGCGTGCTCTGCGCGCGGGGAGCGTGGGCGCCGCCGGGCGCCGTCGGCCCGGCGTCGCCGCCTCGAGGAGCGGAGCCGCCGGGGCGGCCGTATCCGGCCTGATCGCCCGGACCGGCCTGGCCGCCGGGGCCGCTCTGGCCGCCGCGACCACCCTGCCCACCGGGGCCGCCCTGCCCGCCAGGACCGCCCGAGCCACCGGGACCGCCGGAGCCGCCTGGGCCGTCCCCCACGACGGCCTGGACGGTCACCTCGACGTGCATGATGCGGCGCACGGCGTCGGCGAGGTTCTCCGCCGCGGTGCCGCGGTGGAAGGCGGCAACGAGCCCGTCGGTGCGGAACCCGATCACCAGGTTCGACCCGTTCATGGCGTTGAGCTGGGCGTTCTGTGCGATCAGCGCCCAGCTGGGACGGCGGATCTGGGCGAGCTCGTCCATGATCGCGGACCAGTTGCCCTGCACGTCGGCCGTCGACGGGCCGCCCGCCGAGGCCGCGGGGGCGGCGGCAGGCTCCGGGGCGGACTCCGCGGGAGCCTGCGCCGGCGCGGCCTGCACTGCCGGGGCCTGCGGCGCGGCCTGACCCGAATCTCCGCCGACCGGAGCCGCGTCCTCCCGGGCGGGAGCGCGGTCCTGGTCCGCCGCGGGGGCAGGGTCCCAGGTCGTCGCGGGCCGGCTGCCGCTCGGGCCGGACGAGCGCTGGGCGGCGGGCTGCTCCTGCTGCTGCGCGGGGGCCTGCTGCTGCGGGGCAGTGGCCTGACCCTGCGCG
Organism: Brachybacterium sp. NBEC-018; assembly: GCF_024860185.1. Classification (NCBI taxonomy): domain Bacteria; kingdom Bacillati; phylum Actinomycetota; class Actinomycetes; order Micrococcales; family Dermabacteraceae; genus Brachybacterium; species Brachybacterium sp. NBEC-018. Next base: position 1,209,383 of record NZ_CP100650.1, on the reverse strand, counting down.
GGCGACTGCTGCGGGGCGGCGCCGGCGTCCTCACGTCGGTCGTCGGGCCGGGTCGCCCCGGTGCCGCCGCGGGTGCGACGCGACGCCTCCGCGCGCTCCTGCGCGATGCGACGCGCCTCCTCGCGGCCGCTCCCGGCCACGGGAGCCCCTGCCGCCGGTGCGACGTCGGCGCCGCCCTGCGCGCCCGGGCCGTTCTGAGGCGCCTGTCCGCTCTGCGCGGCCGGTCCGCCCTGGCCACGGGCACCCGACTGCTGACCACCACGGGGTGCCCCCGGACCGGACTGCGCCCCCTGGGCGGCCTGCCCGCCCTGCGCCGGCGCGGCGGCCCGCTCGTCCCGCAGCACCAGGCGCGCGGCGAGCAGCTCGAGGTGGAGACGCGGGGAGGTGGCGCCGCTCATCGTGGAGAGCGTCTCGTGGATGAGGTCGCCGCAGCGGGAGAGATCCGCCGGGGCGATCGAGGCGGCCTGCTCGCGCATCGACGCGAGCTCGTCCGCGGGGACCTGGGGCAGGAGGTCCTCGGCGCGCTCGGGCACCGCGGCGAGCACGATGAGGTCCCGGATCCGCTCCAGGAGGTCCTCGACGAAGCGGCGCGGCTCGTGACCGGTGGCGAGCACCTGCTCGACGGCGTCGTAGAGGCTCGCGGCGTCCCGGGCGGAGATCGCCGTGATCGCCTGGTCCAGCAGCGCGGTGTCCGTGAAGCCCAGCAGCGCGATCGCCGTCGCATGGTCGAGGCCGTCGTCCCCGGCGCCGGCCATGAGCTGGTCGAGCACGCTCATCGTGTCGCGAGCGGAGCCGCCGCCGGCGCGGACGACGAGCGGCAGCACGCCGTCACCCACGTGCACGTCCTCCGCGGCGCACACCTGCTCGAGGTACGGGGTGAGGATCTGCGGCGGGATCAGACGGAACGGGTAGTGGTGCGTGCGGGAGCGGATGGTGCCGATGACCTTGTCCGGCTCCGTGGTCGCGAAGACGAACTTCACGTGCTCCGGCGGCTCCTCGACGAGCTTGAGCAGCGCGTTGAAGCCCGCCGAGGTGACCATGTGCGCCTCGTCGATGATGAACACCTTGAAGCGGTCCCGCACCGGGGCGAAGGAGGCACGCTCGCGCAGCTCGCGGGCGTCGTCCACACCGCCGTGGCTCGCGGCGTCGATCTCGACCACGTCGAGGCTGCCGGCCCCGCCGCGGGCGAGGTCACGGCACGAGTCGCAGGTCCCGCACGGGGTGTCCGTCGGCCCCTCCGCGCAGTTCAGGCAGCGGGCCAGGATGCGCGCGGAGGTCGTCTTGCCGCAGCCGCGGGGCCCGGAGAAGAGGTAGGCATGCCCGATGCGGCCGTTGCGCAGCGCGCGCCGCAGGGGCGTGGTGACGTGGTCCTGGCCGATCACCTCGGCGAAGGACTCCGGGCGGTATCGACGGTACAGAGCGGTGGCCACCCCCACAGGCTAGTGGAGGTGGCCGACGTCCACCGCCCCGGGCGGTGGACGAGCAGGCGATGGGGAGGGATCGGCGACATCCCCTCCCCCGGGCGCCCGGGTCCACAACCTCCCGCGAACGGTTCCCCCGCGGGCGGGCAGCTGGAAGGATCGCCGGGATGAGCGCCAACCAGCCCCCGGACCGCGAGCCCCGTGCGCCCTCTGCCCTCGGGTCCCGCTCCGGCTCCGACGTCGGCACGGGCGCCGGCACCGGTGTGCCGTCGGAGGCCGCGACCGGCCCGGTGATGCTGCAGCGCATCGTGGTCGCCGCGCTCGTCCTGCTCGTCGTCCCGCTGCTCACGTTCGCGATCGCCGTGGTGCTGGGTGACGAGACCGCCCTCGCCTTCGCCCTGATCTGCGTGGTCCACGTGCTCCTGCTCGCCTATGCGGGCGTCGTGACCGTCGGCCAGTGGCGGGCGCGCACCCCGCCGCGACCGGCCGAGGCGGTGCCTCCGCTCGCCGCGCTCCTCGCCGCCCTCGCGACGCTCGGTCTCGCGCAGGTCCTCGCCGATGCCGAGGGGATCCGCACGAGCGCCGTGCCCCGACTCCGGCACGGCATCCCCCTCCCGGAGGACGTCCCGTTCGTGCTCTCGGTGCTCCTCGCCGCTCTCGCCGCCCTGGTCGCGATCGCGGCGCTGCCGCTGATGATGCGGCGCACCCGCGCGGTGCGGGCACTGCCCGGTCGGATCGGCGAGGCGGCCTGGAAGCTCGGGGACACCGCCGACGACGCCGACTCTCCTCGCACCCCGCGACCCCCGGTGACGTCCGCGAAGGACCCGCTGCCGCGACGGCTGCTCTCCCCGGCCTCGAGGGTGCTGCTCGTGCTCGGCTCGGTCGCCGCCCTCGCGGGGACGCTCGTGTTCGCCCTCGCGGAGCTCCCGCTGCCGACGGCCGAGGCGCTGAGCTACGCGATCGTGCTGTGCCCCGCGCCCGCGATGCTGTGGGCGGTGCTCTCCTCGCTGTGGCGGCGCGACGCGGAGCTCGGCATCCTCATGGCGGCGCTCTACCGCACGATGGCGGTGCCGGTCCTCGGCGCGGTCGTGGGACTGCTCCCGGCGTTCCTCGCGTTCCTCGTGCCGCCCGTCGGGAACGGGTTCGCGGAGCAGTACCGCGCGGCCGTCGGCGACAGCGGGATCGTCCCCGAGGACTCCCCGCTGGTCATGTTCTTCGTCCTCGGCGCGCTGCTGTCGCTGCTGGTGGGCATGCTCGGCGGGCTCGCCCTGAGCATCGCGGTGATCATGCCGCTGCTCACTCTCTTCCGCCCCGAGCAGCTGGTCGGCGAGAACGGGCTCAGCACGAACCGTGCGGACCGCCGGCGGAACGTCGCCGCGATGCGCCTGATGTCGTTGCTCGTGATCCTGATCTTCGTCTTCGCCGTACTCATCGCCGACGCTGACGCGGGCGAGCCCCGCTTCACCTGGGCGATGGTCACGCTCGCGGTGCTCGTCGTCCTGACGGCCGCGATCGTGAGGCTCCAGCGCAAGAAGGGCGACCGCCGCCCCGACAGCCCCTCCTCCGAGGACGATTCCCGTTGACCCACGGGCCGCACCCGGTGAGACTCGCCTGATGAGCGTCCTCATCTCGCACACCACGATCGACTGCCACGACGCGTTCGCGCTCTCCGAATGGTGGCGGGCGGTGCTCGCCTACGAGATGGACCCGGAGGACCCGAACCTCCCCGGCCACGAGGAGTGCCCGATCCACGACCCGGAGACCGGGCACACGATCCTGTTCCTCGAGGTGCCCGACCCCGAGCTGCCCGAGAAGCGGATCCACTTCGACGTGCGCCCGCGCGAGCGCACCCAGGCGGAGGAGGTCGCGTGGCTGCAGGAGCGCGGCGCGAGGATCATCGCCGACCACCGCGGCATCCACGGCCCCGGCAGCGGCTGGGTGACCTTCGCGGATCCCGAGGGCAACCAGTTCTGCGTGCTGCTCTCCCCCGCCGAGCGCGAGACGTACCTCGCCGCCCACCCGCGATGACCTCACCCGGCGAGGCCTCGACCGATCCCGCCTCCGGCGACCGCGGGCCCTCCGACGACCGCGTGTCCTCCGACCACCGCGCGTCCTCCGACGACCGCGGTTCCTCCGGCCCAGCCTTCTCCGCGACGGGCCGGCCCGACGACGCCGGCGGCCAGGAGCCCTCGCTCGTGCCCGAGCTGCTCGTCGACGACCTCGACCGCAGCCTCGGCTTCTGGCGGGACCTGTGCGGCTTCACGATCCGCTACGCCCGCCCCGACGAGGGCTTCGCCTACGTGGTCCGAGGCTCCGCGCACGTGATGCTCGAGCAGCGCGGGAGGGGCAGGAACTGGCTGACCGGCGAGCTGGAGCCGCCGTACGGTCGCGGGCTGAACCTGCAGATCTCCGTGCCGGATCTCGAGCCGATCCTCACCACGCTCCGCGCGCACGACGTCCCGCTGTTGCTGCAGCCGGAGACCCGCTGGTACCGGATCGACGAGGAGGAGGCGGGCGTGCGCCAGTTCCTCGTCACGGATCCCGACGGGTACCTGCTGCGGTTCCAGCAGTCGCTCGGCCGCCGGGCCTACGGCTCCCGGGGCGCGTAGCGCGGCCATCGGCCCGGAGCGGCGCCGACGACGGACGACACGAGGCCCGCAGCACGTCAGGACGCGATCGGGAGCGCGAACGGGCGGACGCAGCGCCAGCTGCGCCGGGCCCGGATGTCCTCGAGGAACTGCGGGTCGTGGCTGCTGACGAGCAGGGCGCCCTGATAGGCGCCGAGGGCCTCGGCGAGCTCGTCGGCGCTCGCGATGTCGAGGTTGTTGGTGGGCTCGTCGAGCATCAGCAGCTGCGGCGCCGGTGAGGCGAGCAGCGCGGAGGCGAGGGCCACGCGGGCCCGTTCCCCTCCGGACAGCTCGCGGACGTGCTGGTCCCCCTGGCGGCCGCGGATCAGCAGCCGCGCGAGCTGCGCACGGACGTCGTTCTCCGTGCGCTCCGGGGCGGCGCGGCGCACCTGATCGACGACAGTGAGGTTCGGGTCCAGGGTGCTGAGGTGCTGGTCGAGGTAGGCGAAGGGCACGGTGGGGCCCTCGACGGTCAGCCCGTCGCTCCCCTCCGGGCGTGCGGCTCCCCCGGGGCGCTCCCTTCCGGCGACGAGGTCGAGCAGGGTCGTCTTCCCGGCACCGTTGCGGCCGGTGAGCGCGATGCGCTCGGGGCCGTCGACGGTGAGGACCTCCGCGCCGCGGCGCAGGGTCAGGAGCCGCTTGCCGCTGGGGACGGCGGTCTCCGGGAGGTCGATGCGCACGTGCGCGTCGCGCTGGGCGCGCAGCTGCGCCTCGGAGAGCTCCTGCCGGGCGTCGTCGACCTTCCCCTCGTGGAGGAGCTTGTACTTCCCGGCGCTGACCTGGGCTTCCTGCCGGCGCTGGTTCATGATGACCTTCGGCCTGCGCTTGTTGGCGTGGTCGTTGTCGGCGTAGCGCCGGCGCCGGGCGAGGGCGACCTGGGCGTCCGCCTTCTGCTTCTTCTCCCGCTTCAGCTGCTCGGCGGCGGCGCGCACGTCTCGGTCCGCGGCCTCCTGCTCGATCTCCTTCGCGGCCAGGTGGTCGGTGTACGTGCCGCCGTAGAGGGTGATGCCGCCACGCCGCAGCTCGGCGATCTCGTCGACGCGCTCGAGGAGGTCGCGGTCATGGCTGACGACGACGAGGACGCCGGTCCAGTCGTCGAGCAGCTCGTACAGCCGGCCGCGGGCGGCGGCGTCGAGGTCGTTGGTGGGCTCGTCGAGCAGGAGGATGCCGGGCTCCGCGAGCATGACCCCGATCAGGCAGGTCAGGGTCCACTCGCCGCCGGAGAGGGTCGTCGCGGGCCGGGCCAGGTCCTCGATCGTGTCGACGAGGCCGGCGCGGGCGAGCACCGCGGTGGCGCGCTCGGGCAGGTCCCATCGGCCGTCGAGGGTCGTGAAGTGGGCCGGGTCGGTGCTGCCGGACTCCACGGCGGCGCGGGCGGCGAGCACGTCGGCGAGGTCGAGGGCGTCCGCGACGCTGCCCTCCTCCCGGCGGCGGCCCTGGGGGAAGTAGCCGATCTCGAGGGTGGTCGTGATCGTGCCGCGGGTCGGGGCGAGCTCCCCGGCGATGAGGCGCAGGAGCGTGGACTTGCCCGTGCCGTTGCGCCCGATCAGGCCGGTGCGCCGTGCGCCGAGCACGACGGAGAGATCCTCGAGGACGGTGCCCCCGTCGGGCCAGGAAAAGGAGAGATCGGTGAGGGTGATCGCCGCGTCGGCGGGCGTCCGGCCGGTCATGAGCAGGCTCCTTCGCCGTGGTCGAGCAGCACGTCGGCGAGCAGCACGACGTCGTGCGGCACCGTGGTCGAGCCGACGCCGCTGCCAGCGTAGGGACGATGCCGCGGCCGCGCCACGGGTTAACCCGAGCCTGCGGTCACGCGGCCCGACGGCCCGACCGCAGGGGCGGGGCGGCCATGGCAGGCCGGGCGACACGGTGCACGGGCCGGACCGGGCACGGACGGCACAGGACGATCGATCAGGCGTGGCGGGCCCGTGCGCGGTGGCGTCGGACGGCGTCCCTGGTGGCGCATCGCGGTGAGCAGTAGCGCTGGGTGCCGTTGCGGGAGACGTCGACGATCACCCTCCGACAGGGCGTGCCGGCGCAGCGCCCGAGGCGGGTCATGCCGCGCGTGGTCAGGTGGAGCGCTGTGCCGACGGCGATCACCGACTGGAGGACCATCGGGAGGCTGTCGTCGGTGTCGCGGTAGTGCAGGTGCCACCCCTCGCCGTTGTGGTCGGTCAGGCGCGGAAAGGCCGCTGCGGCCGCCATCTGCTCGTTCAGCAGAGCGGCCCGACGATCGGCGCTCGTGGCGTCGACGACCTCGAGCCACTGGTCGACGACCTCCCTGCAGCGGGCGTGGTCCTCGGGGTGCTCGGGGAATCGCATGGTCATGCCGTGGTCGCGCGTGCGGGCGACGACCCCGGCGCGATCCGCCGGCCAGTCGTCGGCCAGGGATCGGGCGAGGAGGACCGCATACTCGCCGTAAGGGTTGAGATGCATGAAGCCATTACATCAGAGTGCCGTCATGACGAATCTGCTGACGGCGTTCCCGGTCTCCGCCCCGGCCGCGCTCGGGATGGCCGCCGCGGCGCTGGCGATGGTGCTCACGCCGGGGCCGAACATGATGTACCTCGCCTCGCGCAGCGTCGGGCAGGGGCGGCGCGCGGGACTGGTGTCGCTGGCCGGGACGGGGGCGGGCTTCGTGATCTACATGCTGATGGCCAACCTCGGCCTCGCGATCGTGTTCGTCGCCGTGCCGTGGCTGTTCATCGGGTTCAAGGCAGCGGGGGCCGCGTACCTGGCATGGCTGTCGTGGCAGGCGCTGCGCCCGGGCGGCGCAGGCGTCTTCGACGTGCGCGACCTCGCCGAGGACAGCGACTGGCTCCTGTTCCGGATGGGACTGTTCACCAATCTGCTCAACCCGAAGGTCGCGATCATGTACCTCACACTGATCCCCCAGTTCATCGACCCGGACCGTGGGAGCCGTGTCGCCCAGGGCATCACCCTCGGGATGCTGCAGATCGGCGTCAGCATGACGGTCAATGCGCTCATCGTCATCGGTGCAGCATCGATCGCCCGCCTCCTGGCGAGCCGCCCCGATCGGGTCGTGCGGCAGCGACGCATCACAGGAGCCCTGCTCGGAGGCGTCGCGGTCCTGCTTGCTCGCGAGGTGCCGTCCCGCGCCCACGTCTGAACCGCCACCTCCCACGCCGCGACGCCCACTCCGGCCAGGCGACCTCAGCGCCTGGGCAGGCACTGCGGCCGGGCGGCTGGGCGCCCTGGCGGGAAGAGCAGGCCAAGCGGGCCGAGCGGGCCGAGCAGGCCGAGCAGGTTGAGCGGGCCGAGCAGGCTGAGCGGGCCGAGCAGGCCGAGCAGGCTGAGCGGGCCGAGCGGCTGTCCGTGTTCAAGATTCGCTGGTCATCATGTACATGATGACCAGTCTTTTTCAGGGAGGCCCCCTCCCTGGCGCGCTCTGCCCGCACGCGCGGACGAGCCGACGGGCCGACGGGCAGGTGAACCAGGCAGACCGATAGATCGCCGGATCGCCGGATCGCCAGATCGCCGGATCAATGGAACGACGAGCTGAGGTGCCGGGCGGGTCTTCTCCTCCCGATGCCCCCTACGTCCACAATCCTCAGCGCACCCTCGCGAGTCCATGGCCTCGATGCGAGGGTCCGCGTATGGCCACCGTCTCCTGCTCCCGCTTCCGCACCCGGCTCAGCGAACACCTCGAGCTGTCCCGACGCGAGCCCATCACGATCTCGAGCCGCGGGGTGCGCCGGCGAGCGGTCCTCGTCTCCGCCGACTTCTTCGATCGCGCGCTGGACGCCCTCGGCGACGAGCCCTACGCCCCGCCCGCCAGGACACCCGAGCAGGAGCTCCGGGACGAGACGGACCGCTTCCTCGGGTTCTTCTGAGCCCCTGCCGCATCGACAGTTCGCTCCGGCGGCCGGTATGCAAAGGAGACCTCAGAGCCTGCCTCGAGGACCTCCCCGATGTCGGGAGCGAGCGTTCCGCGGGCGTCGACGATCAGACGAACCGTTCGAACAGCACGTACTCTTCGGCGCTCGGGTCGATGCAGGCCACCAGCACGTCGTCGCCGTCCTGGACGAGCTTCTCCTTGCAGGTGAGCGACTCAAAGTCGAGATCGCCGTTGGGTACGGCGGCGCCCGCGGCGACGGACTCCGCGGTGGTGCGGTCCGCGCCGGCGAGAGGCGCGGTGAACTCCTCGGGGAGCCAGAGCCCCGTGCGCTCCGCAGCAGGCAGATCCAGCTCCCAGACCTCGTCCCTCTCCCCGTGCGGACCGACCTCGCCGTAGCGATGGGACACGACCCGGGTGTCATGAGGTACGTCGATTCCCCAGGACTCGTGCAGCTCCTGCGGGTCGTCGCCGAGGGCCGGAGAGCGCTCGGCCCGGGCAATCTCCTCGACCGCCGCCCCGGCTCCGCGCACCGCTCCGACCACGGGGACGGCGATGACGAGAAGCAGCACCCCCGCGACAACCGCCGCGATCCGCGCCGACCTGACCTCCGACATCACAACCCTCCCCCTGGCACCCGACGGGCACTTCAAGGTCGACGCTATGCACCCTCCGAGGATCCGATCGCCAGCTTCACGACGTCTCCACGGAATCCTCGCCATCGGAAGCATCCTCGGCGTCGTCCTTCTGCGCGGCCGCACGCTTCTTCTCGCGCTCGTCCGGGGCATCGGTGGACCCGCCGGGCTCCTTCCGCGCCTCCTTGAGCGCGGCGCTGCGCCGTCGGATGCCGCTGAGCGTCGCGCTGAACACCAGCAGGACCACGATCAGCGGGACCACGACGTCGGGCACCCACTCCGGCACGGAGAAGGGCAGGGACAGATCCGGGATCCAGCCCAGCAGCAGGTCACGGAGCCAGTCGCGCGCTCGGGCAACCGGTCGCAGCACCGCGGCCAGCAGGTCCCCCACCGGACGGAGGAGGTCCCCGATCACCTCGAGCACCGGATTCACGACGGCGCCGACGGCCTCCGCCACCGGCCGCAGCAGCGAGGCCACCCACTCGCGCACGGGGCGCAGGATGTTCGAGAACAGGGCACCGAGCCCCAGCAGCGGGATCAGATAGCCGGCCGCCCGACGCACCGCGGCGAACGCCGCGAACCACGTGGGGTGCGCGGCGCGCTTCTCGTCCCGCAGCGCGGAAGGGCTCCCCTCAGCCGGGATCAGCGGATCGGTGCGCGGCCCCCGCGAGACCTCCACCTCGCCTGCGCCGCCGAGGCCTGCGGTGCGGACGGTGACCAGCTCATGGTCGGTGTGCTCCCCGTCGGAGTCCCGACGGATGACGGTGCAGCGCAGCGTCGCGAAGCCGTCGTCGATCCGGAAGCGGAGGTCGTCGGCGCCCGTCGGCCCCTCGTCCCCTTCCGCCGCCTCGTCCCCCTCGGGCCCGTCGATCTTCTCCGCGGCCTTGAGGGCCTTCTCCTCGGCGGCGGGATCGTGCGGCACCCCGTCGATCTCGAGGAGCAGGCTCGTGTCCAGCAGCCGGTGGCGCACCCTCGCCACGTACTCGTGCCCCTGAGCGCGACCGCGGTACTCGACGTCCGCGCCGAAGCGGTTCGGCTCCCGCTCGCCGAACGCCGCCTCGTCCTCCGCATCGGGCGCGGGGTCGCGGGGCGCGGCGTCGGCGGGAGTGCTGTCGGTCATGGGCCCAGCCTTCCAGGCAGAGCACGCCGCGCCCCTCCGCCTTCGGTGGACGTTCCTCTCCTCCGCTGGTCGCAGGGGCCCTGGACCGCACGGCCTATGACCCATCACCCATGCCCTACGCATACTTATGTGACCGCATAGCCATCCTGTTGAAACCTCAACGGAGCCGCGCGTAGCGTCGAGACACGTGAGCACCTCGACCCCCTCCTCCCCCACCCGCAACCCGTTGCGCGCGCTGGCCCGGATCCCCTTCGGCTGGCAGGTCCTCATCGGCCTCGTGCTCGGTGTGGTCCTCGGCCTCGTCGCCGCGCAGATCGGCCCCGTCGCCGTCACCGAGACGAACCCGGACGGCGCCAACTGGCTGACGACCCTCCTCCACACCATCGGCACGATCTTCGTGACCCTGCTGAAGGCCCTGGTCCCGCCGCTGATCTTCCTCGCGATCGTCACCTCCATCGCGAACCTGCGCGGCGTCACCAACGCCGCCCGCCTCGCCGGCAAGACCCTGCTCTGGTTCGCGATCACCTCGCTCATCGCGGTCTCCATCGGCATCACCCTGGGCGCGCTGACCAGCCCGGGCGCGAACTCCGGCGTCGATGCCGGCACCGCCGAGGCCTCCTCCACCCAGGGCGGCTGGCTCGACTTCCTCGTGGGCCTCGTGCCCGCGAACTTCCTGGGTCTCGAGGGCTCCGCCGGCGACGACGGCTCGGTCTCGCTGACCTTCAACGCCCTGCAGATCCTCGTCATCTCCATCGCCGTGGGCATCGCCGTGCTCTCCGTGGGCGAGAAGGCGGAGCCGTTCCTGCGCTTCACCGGCTCCGCGCTGGAGATCGTGCAGAAGCTGCTGTGGTGGGTCATCCGCCTCGCCCCGATCGGCACCATCGGCCTGCTCGGCAACGCGGTCGCCTCCTACGGCTGGACCGCGATCGGCCAGCTCGGCGTCTTCACCGCGGACGTCTACATCGGCATGCTGCTCGTCCTGCTCGTCGTGTACCCGGTACTGCTGAAGATCAACGGCCTGGGCGTCGGCTCGTTCTTCCGCGGCGTGTGGCCGGCGACCTCGCTGGGCTTCGTGTCCCGCAGCTCGCTGGGCACCATGCCGATGACGCAGACCGTCACCGAGCGCATGGGCGTCCCTCGCCACTACGCCTCCTTCGCGATCCCGCTGGGCGCGACGACCAAGATGGACGGCTGCGCCGCGATCTACCCCTCGCTCGCCGCGATCTTCGTCGCGAACTTCTACGGCGTGCCGCTGAGCGTCACGGACTACCTGCTCATCGTGCTGGTCTCCGTGCTGGGCTCCGCCGCGACCGCCGGCATGACCGGTGCGACCGTCATGCTCACGCTGACCCTCTCCACCCTGGGCCTCCCGCTCGAGGGCGTGGGCCTGCTGCTCGCGATCGACCCGATCCTCGACATGGGCCGCACCGCCCTGAACGTCACCGGCCAGTCGCTGGTCGCCGTGATCGTCGCGAAGCGGGAGAAGATCCTGGACCGCGCGACCTACGACGCCGCGAGCCGCACCTCGTTCCAGGCCATCCAGGCGGAGCAGGCCGGCACCGCGGAGCAGACCGCGCAGGCCGACGCCGCAGACGGCGGGGAGACCCCGACCGACGAGCGCGAGAAGGCCGGCGCGACCGCCTGACCGCACCTCCGCTCCGCCTCGAGGCCCGTCCCGGATCCGTCCGGGGCGGGCCTCGCCGCACGGGCGCGACGCTCCCGTGACCGCCCGGCCCCGTACGGTGACGCCATGAGCGAGCACCGGCACGACTACGACGTCCGCGTCACCTGGACCGGTGACCTCGGCGAGGGCACGCGCCGCTACCGCGGCTTCTCCCGCGACCACGAGGTGGGGGCCGACGGGCCTCCCGTGATCCTCGGCTCCGCCGATCCCGCCTTCCGCGGCGACCCGGACCGCTGGAACCCCGAGCAGCTGCTGCTCGCCTCCCTCGCGCAGTGCCACATGCTCTGGTACCTCCACCTCGCGAGCAGCGAGGGGATCGTCGTGACCGGCTACGAGGACGCCGCGCACGGGGAGATGCGCACCGACGCGAGCGGCGCCGGGGAGTTCACCCGGGCCGTGCTGCGGCCGCGGGTGCGGATCAGCGCCGGGGACCCGGTGCGCGCCCGGGAGCTCCACGGCGAGGTGGGGCGGTTCTGCTTCATCGCCCGCTCGGTGCGCTTCCCCGTCGAGCACGAGCCGGTGATCCTCACCGCGTGAGCCCCACCGCCCTCGCCCTGGTGCTCGTCGCCGCGGTCCTGCACGCCCTGTGGAACCTCGCGGCGAAGCGCGCGAGCGGCGACGGCTACCTCTTCGTGTGGTGGTACAACGTGGCCTCCGCGGTGCTGTGGCTGCCGGTGGGGCTCGTGGTGCTGGGGCGCGCGGGCTGGCCGCTGGGCTGGGAGCTGCTGGTGGGTCCCGCGGTCTCCGCCGTCTTCCACATCGCCTACCAGCTGTCCCTGCAGGCGGGCTACCAGCGGGCGGACCTCGGCGTGGTCTATCCCGTGGCCCGCGGCACGGGTCCTCTGCTCACGGTGCTGTTCGCGCTGCTCGTGCTCGGCGAGCGCCCCGGCGTCGTCGCCGTGGCGGGCGGCCTGGTGGTGATCGCCGGCATCGTCGTCGTCGCGACGGGCGGTGCCCGCGCCCTGCGCCATCGCGCGTCCACGGGCATCGCGTGGGGCGCGCTGACCGGCGCCGGCATCGCCGCGTACACGCTGTGGGACGACCATGCCGTGACGACGTGGGCGCTCGTGCCCGTCACCTACTTCTCCCTGGGCTGCACCCTGCAGGCCCTCGCGATGACGCCGGGTGCCCTGCGCCGCTCCCGCACCGGCGCGGTGACGGCGGGGGCGGCGGGCACAGGACCCGCGGCGACGGCGGGATCGGTGCTGCGGCGCAGCGGCCGGGAGATCGCGATCGTCGCGGTGCTCTCCCCGCTCGCCTACGTGCTCGTCCTCGAGGCGATGCGCACCACCCCGGTGGCGCTCGTCGCCCCGGCCCGCGAGTCCGGGATCGTGGTGGGCTCGCTGCTCGCCTGGTGGCTGTTCCGGGAGCCCGATCCGCTGCGGCGGCTGCTGGGCGCGGCGATCGTGCTCGCGGGGATCACGATGATCGTCGCCTGAGCGGGGCCGTGCGGGCGCAGGGCCGACGGGCGCTCGTGTGAGCTCCGCGGGGTCCTCCGGCGAATCCCTAGCGGGCGCGCACGCGGCTCGTTAGCCTGGAGGCGTCCCATCCCGCAGTGCATCTACCTCGGGTCCTCTCACGGATCGTCCAAGGCGGCACCACCCGTCCAGGAGGATCCCCATGACCTCGTCGCACACCGACCGGCAGAGCACCGACGCCCCGCACGGCGCCCCTTCCGAGCAGGGGACGACGCCGGCCCCCTCGCTGCTGCGGCTCGCGGGACCCGCCTACTTCCCGATCGCCTTCATCGCCCGCTTCCCCTTCGCGATGATGGTCGTGGGCACCCTGACGCTGGTCGTCGCCGCGCGCGACTCGATCGCGCTGGGCGGGCTGAACTCCGCCGTCGTGGGACTCGGCTCCGCGCTCGTGGGCCCGCTGCTGGGCGCCGCGGCGGACAGGATCGGCCAGCGCCCCGTGCTGCTGGCCTCCGGTCTCGTGAACTCGCTCGCGCTGCTCGCCCTCGCGGCCGTCGCCTTCAGCGATCTGCCCGACGTGGCCGTGCTCGCGGTGGGCTTCGTGCTCGGCGCGTCCTCGCCGCAGATCGGCCCGCTCTCCCGCAGCCGGCTCGTGCAGCTGATCCTGCGCCGCATGCCCGCGGATCGCCGCGCCCGCAGCATGAACGGGACGATGGGCTACGAGTCCGCGGCCGACGAGACCGCCTTCGTCTTCGGCCCCGTCGTGGTGGGTCTGCTCGCGACGACGATGAGCCCGGCGGCGCCGATGATCGGCGCCGCGGTGCTCACGCTCGTCTTCGTCACCGCCTTCGCCCTGCACCGGACGGCGACGGTCGAGGCGCCCGCCTCCCACGAGTCGGTGGTCCAGGCGCCGGCGCGGGAGCTGCGCACCCCCGGGGTGCTCGTCATCGTCGCGGGCGCCCTCGGGGTGGGCCTGTTCTTCGGCACGGTCCTCACCTCGCTCACGGCCGTGCTCTCCGAGGCGGGCCATGGGGAGTCCGCGGGCCTCGTCTACGGGGTGATGGGCGTCGGCTCCACGATCCTCGCGCTCAGCACCTCCCTGTTCCCGACGCGGTTCTCGCTGCGCGCCCGCTGGCTGACCTTCGGCGCGCTCATGCTCGCCGCGATGCTCGCCTTCGGTCTCGCCGGCGGCGCGCTGCCGATGATGGTCGCGGCGATGGCCATCGCGGGGATCGGCGTGGGGCCGACGGTCGTCACGCTCTACAGCCTCGCGGCGGAGCGCTCCCCGCAGGGCCGCTCGGCGACCCTCATGACGATGCTCGGCTCGGCGACGATCGTCGGGCAGTCCGCGGCCTCTGCGCTGACCGGGTCGGTCGCGGAGAGCGCCGGGGCGGGGACCGCCGTGCTGCTGCCGATCGCGGCCGCGGCGCTCGTGGTGCTCGCCGCACTCAGCAACGCCCTGCTCGGTCGCGGGCCAGCCGCCGTCGAGGACGCCGTGACCTCCACCGAGGCGCCTCCCGCCACCCTCTGAGCCGGGACGCTCTGACCCGGGACGCACTGATCCGGGACGCTCAGCGCCACAGCACGTGGTGCAGCGCCTCCTCGATCCGCGGGTGCTCGAACCGGGCGCCCGCCTCCTGCAGCCGCGTCGGGTCCACCCGCTGGTCGGCGCGGACCAGCTCGCGCGCCGCCTCCGCCCCCAGCAGCAGCGCGGGACCCGCCGCCGGGACGGGCACGACGGCCGGTCGGTGGAGGGTGCGACCCAGGGCGCGCACGAGCTCCGCCTGGGTGACGGGATGCGGGGCGACCGCGTTCAGCGGGCCCTCCGCGCTCGAGGCGAGGGCCACGGTCGCGTAGGCGCGCACGAGGTCGTCGAGCGTGATCCACGAGGTCACGGCATCGGGCGGGGCGAGGCGGCCGCCCACCCCGGCGAGCAGCAGGGGCAGCTGCGGCAGCAGGGACCCGCCGCCGTCGGAGAGCACCACGCCCGTGCGCAGCTGCGCGACCCGCAGGCCGGCACGAGAGGCGGGGGCGGTCGCGGCCTCCCAGTCCCGCACGAGGTCCGCGAGGAAGCCGGTGCCGGCGGTGTCCTCCTCGGTGAGCAGCTCCCCGGGTCGCTGCGGGCCGTAGACCCCGATCGCGGAGGCGGTCACGAGGGTGCGCGGGCCGTCGGCCATCCCGGCGAGGGTGCGGGCGATGAGCGCCGTGCCCTCCACCCGGGAGTCGCGGATCTCGCGCTTCGCGGCGGCCGTCCAGCGGGTCGCGATCGAGCGGCCCGCGAGGTGGACGACGACGTCGACGCCCTCGAGGTCCCGGGGGTCCAGCTCCCCGGCGCGCGGGTCCCAGCGGATCTCCCCGGGCCCCGGGCGGTCGCTGCGCACGAGGCGGCGCACCGTGTGCCCGCCGCTCTCGAGGAGCGCCGCGAGCTGCGTGCCCACGAGCCCCGAGGCGCCGGTGATCGCGACCGTGCGGCGCGGGACGGCGGCGAACGCGGTGTGCAGCGCGAGGTCATGGCGCAGCTGGCGCGCACGGAAGGCCAGCAGGCGGCGCACGCGGCGCTCGAGGGCCGCGTGCACGGGCGCCGATCGCTCGAGGCCGCCGGGCAGCTCGACCTCGATCCTGTCGACGAGCAGGGTGGCCGACGGATCCGCAGGATCGGCGACGATGCCGTGCTCGTGCCGCCAGGTGCGCCAGGGGCCGCTGACCTGCTGGTCGACGAAACGATCGGCCGCAGTGGCCTCCGCGTGCCGGAGCACCCAGGCGGGCCGGAGCGGCAGAGCGGCGGGGCCCATGTGGGCGCCGACCACCCGCCCCACTCGCATACCGCCCGCGGTGGGGTCGTCGATCGTGGCGAGCCCGGGCGGGGTCAGGCGCACGAGGGCGCCGGGCCGCTCATGCCAGGCGAGCACCTCGGCGTGCGGGCTCTCGATGCGATGCGTGGCGACGATCCTCATGGCGGGCCCTTCCCGGTCAGCTCGCCCCGATCGTACCGACGTTCCCGGGGAGCGGGGGTCGGCGCGAGGCCGGCTCGCCACATGCCCGGGGGCATCCGACCGTCCCGGGCATGAGACGACCCCTCGCGCACCTGCCAGAGCCCACCTGCCCTTGCTGCCGTCAGGCCCTGGGGGAGTTCAGCGAGATGACACCGCACGAGGGGTCGCGGACGAGTCTAGCGAAGTCCGGGCGCTCTGCCGAACCGCGGAGCGGTGATGTCACGGGCCTCACCCCCGGCGACACGCCGCGCGCCGGCGGCCGATCGTGCACGACGGGCGGCACCACGTCGTGCCCGGCGAGGGCGCCCTTCGCGCGGCCGACGGGGTTGCGGTCGGATAACGGACGACGCTTGACGCCCCGTGGAGGACCGCTCCTCGCGCTACTGTTCCCCCCACGGCGTCACGGGTGACCGTGCTCACATCGTCGCGCCCCGACATCCGCTCCTCCTCGTCCCCTTCCCCGCTGGAGACCCCATGTTCTTCGACAACCTGATCACCGGGGCCAACAACCTCGTCTGGTCGCTCCCCCTGGTCGGCCTGCTGCTGATCACCGGCCTCTACTTCTCGCTGCGCACCGTGTTCCTCCAGGTGCGCTGCATCCCCGACATGCTCGCCCAGCTGAAGAAGGGCGAGTCCTCCCCGGACGGCACCTCCTCCTTCCAGTCGCTCATGATGTCCCTCGCCGGCCGCGTCGGCATGGGCAACATCGGCGGCGTCGCGACCGCGATCGCGCTCGGTGGCCCGGGCGCCGTGTTCTGGATGTGGCTGATCGCCTTCCTCGGCGCGGCCACCTCGTTCATCGAGTGCACCCTGGGCCAGATCTACAAGGAGAAGGACAAGGACACCGGCGAGTACCGCGGCGGCCCCTCGTACTACATCGAGAAGGCCTACAAGCACACGACGGCCGCCCCCTTCTTCAAGGTCTACGCGATCGTCTTCGCGATCGTCACCGTCTTCGCCATGGCCTTCTTCCTCCCGGGAGTGCAGGCCAACGGCATCGCCAGCTCGATCGAGCTCGCCTGGTCGCTCCCCACCTGGGTCACGGGCGTGCTGATGGCGATCCTGCTCGGCGTGATCGTCATCGGCGGCGTCAAGCGCATCGCCCAGTTCGCGGTCATCGTCGTGCCGATCATGGCGATCCTCTACATCCTCGCCGCGGCGATCGTCTTCTTCATCAACGTCGACCAGATCGGCCACGTGTTCGGCCTGATCTTCTCGAGCGCCTTCGGCGGCCACGCGATCTTCGGCGCGATCATCGGCAAGGCGATCGAGATGGGCGTCAAGCGCGGCCTGTACTCGAACGAGGCCGGCCAGGGCACGGGCCCCCACGCGGCGGCCGCCGCCGAGGTCTCCCACCCGGCGAAGCAGGGCTTCGCGCAGTCCTTCGCGGTCTACATCGACACCCTGTTCGTCTGCACGGCGACCGCGTTCCTGCTCATCTCCACCAACGCCTTCCACGTCACGGACCCCGAGGGCAACGTCATCTACGAGGGCATCACGGACTCCTCCGTCGAGGCCGGGCCAGCCTTCCCGCAGATCGGCTTCGACAGCGTGTTCCCGGGCTTCGGCCCCAGCTTCGTGGCGCTCGCGCTGCTGTTCTTCTGCTTCACGACGATCGTGGCGTACTACTACATGGCCGAGGTGAACCTGACCTACCTCATGCGCTGGGTCCCGAACCGCACCGTGCGCCGCGTCCTCGTGCACGCCCTGCAGGTGCTGATCCTCATCGCGATCATGATCGGGTCGACGTCGACCTCGGCGAGCGCCTGGGCGCTCGGTGACATCGGCGTGGGCACGATGGCGTGGCTGAACGTGGTGGCGATCCTGATCCTCCAGGGTCCCGCGCTCAAGGCCTTCAAGGACTACCAGCTCCAGAAGAAGGCCGGGGTGGATCCGCAGTTCGACCCGCGCCCGCTCGGCATCAGGAACGCCGAGTTCTGGGAGCTCCGGGCCGACGGCCGGACCGCCCGCCCCACCGGCGGCGAGGAGCTGGCCGGCCGCTCCCGCTGACCCTCCCCCACGGACGACGAACGCCCGACCTCCTCGGAGGTCGGGCGTTCGTCATGGGCGGCCCGTCGGCCGCGGCGGGTCTCAGGCCAGGCGCTGCGCCGGGGAGAGGGTGAGCGCCGGGTCGGTCTCGGGGAGGTCCCCGAGCACCTCGTCGATCCGCGCCTTCACGTCGGCGTCGAGGGTGACGCCGGCGGCCTGGACGTTCTCGGTGACCTGCTCGGGGCGGGAGGCGCCGATGATCGCGCCGGCGACGTTGTCGTTGCTGAGCACCCAGGCCACGGCGAGCTGCGCCGGGGTGAGGCCGAGCTCCTCGGCGATCGGCAGCAGGCCCTGCACGGCGGTGAGGGTCTCGTCGTCCAGGAAGCGCTTGATCATGTCCGCGCCGCCCTTCTCGTCGCGGGCGCGGGAGCCCTCGGGGACCTCGGCGCCGGGCTTGTACTTGCCGGTGAGGATGCCCTGCGCGACCGGGGACCACACGATCTGGGAGACGCCCAGCTCCTGGGAGGTGGGGACCACGCGCTCCTCGATGACCCGCCACAGCATCGAGTACTGGGGCTGGTTGGAGACGAGCTGGATGCCGAGCTCACGGGCGAGCTGGTGGCCGGCGCGGATCTGATCCGCGTTCCACTCGGAGACGCCGATGTAGAGGGCCTTGCCGGCGCGGACGACCTCCGCGAAGGCCTGCATGGTCTCCTCGAGCGGCGTCGCGTAGTCGTAGCGGTGCGCCTGGTAGAGGTCGACGTAGTCCGTCTGCAGGCGGCGCAGGGAGCCGTCGATCGACTCGCGGATGTGCTTGCGGGAGAGGCCGGTGTCGTTGTGGCCCTGGGGGCCGGTCGGGAAGTAGACCTTGGTGAGGATCTCGAGGGATTCGCGGCGCTCGCCCTTCAGCGCCTCGCCGAGCACGACCTCCGCGGCCGTGTTCGCGTAGGTGTCCGCGGTGTCGAAGGTGCTGATGCCGGCGTCGAGGGCGGCGCGCACGCAGGCGCGGGCCCGGTCGTCCTCGACCTGCGAGGCGTGGGTGAGCCAGTTGCCGTAGATGATCTCGCTGATCTTGAGTCCGCTGCGTCCCAGGTGGCGATGTTCCATGCCGTGGAGCCTAGGCCCGCTCCCACGGCGTCGACTGCGGGGCGGGCGTATCGTGGTGACGCGCGCCACACGGCCGTGGCGCCTCGCCGCGCGCACCGCGCGGGAAGGAGGAGGACCCATGACCCCGCTCCCCACGAGCCCCGCCCGGCAGCCGGGACAGCCGCCCGCCCCGGACCTGCCCGAGCCGACGGAGAAGGACGACGTCCTCGAGCTCGAGCCCACCGTCGAGGGCGAGGACTTCTCCCGCGTCGCCTTCACGCAGGAGGCGGTGGGCATGCTGCAGCGGCTCATCGACCGCAACGGACCGCTCATGTTCCACCAGTCCGGCGGCTGCTGCGACGGCTCCTCCCCCATGTGCTACCCGGAGGGCGATTTCATCACCGGCGATGCGGACGTCCGCATGGGGCACGCGGAGGTGCCGCTGCCCGGCGGCGGCACGAGCCCGCTCGACTTCTGGATGAGCCGCGAGCAGTTCACCTACTGGCGGCACACGCACCTCACGATCGACCTCGTCGACGGCCGCGGCGGCGGCTTCAGCCTCGAGTCGCCCGACGGCAAACGGTTCCTCACCCGCTCGCGGATGCTCGAGGGCTGAGCCCGAACCCGGCAGCATCCCCTCGACGGGAGCCTCGCCCAGTGCTCGCACCACGGACGTAAATCCGTGGCGCGGTGCCGCGTCCCCTGGCATCGTCGCGACCACCCCAGGCGCCGTGGCACGTCGCGGCGCTCCGCCCGGAGCAGGGAGTGACATGCGAGAGCTCGTGTACTACGTGGCCGTGAGCCTGGACGGCTGCATCGCCGGACCCCAGGACCAGTTCGACGCCTTCCTCGTCGAGGGCGACCACATGGAGGGCATCAACGAGGAGTTCGGGGACGCGATCCCCACCGACATCGCCGCCCACCTCGGCATCCCCCAGAGCGGCGAGCGGTTCGGGACGGTGCTCATGGGGGCGACCACCCACGCGATGGGCCTGCCGGCCATGCCGAGCCCCTACCGCCACCTCGAACAGATCGTGTTCACGCACCGCGAGCTCCCGCCCGCGGAGAACCTCCGCACCACCACGGAGGACCCGGTCGCCGTGGTGCGCGCGCTCAAGGAGCAGCCCGGCGCGGACATCTGGCTGTGCGGCGGCGCGCAGCTCGCGACCCAGCTGCGCGGCGAGATCGACCGGCTCGTGCTCAAGCGCCAGCCGCTGCTGTTCGGCGCCGGCGTCCCGCTGTTCGCCCCGGGGGACTACGAGCCAGAGCGGTTCGCGCACGTGCGCACCCGGACCTTCGACTCCGGGGTGTCCCTGACGGAGTACGTGCGGGAGCGCTGACCCCGGTGCGATGACAGGGACCGACGGGGGCGTGTCCGTCCTGCGAACCTCCGCGTCCGCCCCGGGCATGGTGGGGCCGACGGCGGCTCCGTAGTGTCGAGCGCAGCGATCGCCCCACCGCACTCCCCCGCCCCACTCAACGCCGAAAGGTCACCATGACCACGCTGTCCAGCTCCCGCACCGACACCGATCCGCACGCCGACTCCCTCGCCGACGCCTACGACGCCCAGGGATACGTCCTCGTCAAGGGCCTGCTCACCAAGGAGGAGGCCGCCGCGTACCGCCAGCGCAGCCATGAGCTGATCGCCGCCCTGGACCGCGGCGACGACCCCACCTGGGACGCCGCCTCCGAGGTCGCCATGGGCCGTGCGACGAGCCTCCAGCACCTGCACGACGCCCAGTTCTACGACGCCGCCTTCACCCGGCTGCTCGTCGACCCGCGCTTCACGGACGTCGCCGCGGCCGTCCTGCGCACCCCGAACGTGCAGCTGCACCACACGAAGATGTTCATCAAGCCGCCGGAGAACGGCTCCCCGTTCCCGCCCCATCAGGACCACCCGTTCTTCCCTCACACCCATCACCGGGTGGCCGCCGCGATCTTCCACTTCGACGACGCCCCCGACGCGAAGGGCTGCGTGCGCATCGCCCCCGGCAGCCACCTCGCCGGGCCGCGCGAGCACGACCCGGAGGGCAGCTTCCACCTCCCCGACTTCCCCGTCGAGGAGCTCGTGCCGATGGAGGCGGAGGCCGGCGACGTCCTGTTCTTCACCTACCTCACCGTGCACAGCTCCGGCGTCAACGTGAGCGACGAGGCCCGCACCACGTGGCTCGTGCAGTTCCGCGACCCGGCGGACCTCCCGCTCACGGACCAGCACACGCACTCCCTGGGCCAGGGGCTCATCCTCGCCGGCACCGACCCCACGGGGCGTGCGGGCCGGGCATGATGACCGGATGACCCTCGCCGCCGTCGCCGAGGCGGCGACCTTCGTGGACCTCGCCGGCCTGCTCGTGGCCGGCGAGGTCGACGGCATGGCGGTGGACTACCTCAGCTGGGGCTTCTACACGCCGGCCGTCTGGCGCAACACGCCCCACACCCACTCCTTCCACGAGGTGTGCCTGGCCTACGCGGGCTCCGGCACGTTCACCGTGGAGGGCACGGCCCACCCGGTCGCTGCCGGGGAGCTGTTCGTCGCCCGCCCGGGCGAGGTGCACGAGATCGTCTCCCATCCCGAGGCGGGCCTCGGCATCGCCTTCTGGGGGTTCGCCCTGGACACCACCGCCCTGCCCGAGGGCCCCGGCTGGTGGGACGGCCTGCTGCGCCGCGAGCGCCCGCTCGTCTCTCCCCGGCTCGGCTCGCTGCCCGCGATCGTCTCCGCCCTCGCCGCGGAGGCCGCCGCCCCGCGATCCGGTGTGGACGCGCAGGTCACGGCGCTCGGCTCGGCGCTCGTGATCGAGACGGCGCGGGCCTTCGCCGCCCCCGAGGACCTCACGGTCACCCTCGATCCCGGGGCGCGCGCCACCTCCGCCGTCGCCGCCATGCGCCGCTATCTCGCGGACAACCTCGCCCGGCCGATCCGGGTGGAGGACGTCGCCGCGGTCGCGCACCTCTCCGATCGTCATGCCGCGCGGCTGTTCGCGCAGGAGACCGGCGCACCGATGATCGGGGAGCTGCGGCGGCTGCGACTCGCGCACGCGGCGCGGCTGCTGCTGGAGTCCGAGCGGCCCGTCGCCCAGGTGGCCCGGGAGTGCGGGTACCCCGAGTCGCGGCCCTTCATCACCGCGTTCCGGCGCCGCTACGGGCAGCCGCCCGGCGCCTTCCGCTCCCGGGGCGGCACCCTGCACCTGTGACCGGCGAGCTCCGTCGGCCCGTCGGCCCCCTCCGTTCTCGAGGCCCGGGCGCCTCCCCGCCTCAGGCGGCGATGAAGGAGCGGGCGAGCAGCCGGCTCACGCCGGGGAGCCCGACGGCCCGACGGGCGATCTGCTGGGTGCGGAGCCGCAGCATCGTCGACGGGATGAACGCCCCCGCGCTGAGCCGGCCGGAGCGGGCGATCCTCTCCGTCGTGGGCCGCCAGGCGCGCTCGTACTCCTCGAGCCCCACCTCGACGTGGGGGCCGGCCGCGCGCAGCGAGCGGGCGAGCACCTCCGCCCCCGCGATCGCGAGCGAGGTCCCCTGGCCGGCGAGCAGCGACGGGGCATGGGCCGCGTCCCCCGCGAGCACCAGCCGGCCGCGGCTCCAGCGCGGCGCGCTGCTCTGCGCGACGAGGTCGTCGTAGTACTCCCCCGCGGCGGGGACGTGCTCGAGGGCGGCGTCGATCTGCGGGTGCAGCCCCGTGAAGCGGCGACGCAGGTGGTCGGGGTCCGGCTCGGGCCGGCGGTCCTCGTGCGGGTCCGTGCGCTCGGAGAGCATGACGCCCACGCGGGCGGCGTCCGCCGCATACAGCCAGCCGACGCGCCCCACGGTGTCCGTCATGAGCATCCGGTCGCCGAGCTCCGCGGCGAGCGCCGGGCCCTCGACGAGGTAGCAGGCGACCCGGTAGCCCATCGGCACGATGCCGCCGTGCCCGGGAGCGACCTGCTCGCGCCAGGCGGAGCGGACGCCGTCGCAGGCGACGACGAGGTCGGCGGCGATCTCGGAGCCGTCCTCGAGGGTGACGACCGCGCCGTCGGGAGTCCCGGACGCCGCGCCCTCCCGGTCGCGCACGGCGACGGCTAGGGCTCCTCGCCGCAGCTCCACCTGGCTCGGCAGCACGGCGAGCAGGCCCTGCTCCACGTCGGGGCGGAGGATCGAGAAGTAGCGGCCCCCCGCCGCCCGCACGAGGGGCGCCGCGTCGATGCGGCCGGTCTCGGCGCCGTCGGGTCGCCCGTAGCGGACCCCGTCGAAGGCGCGGCCGCGGCGGCGCAGCTCGTCGATGACGCCCATCCGCTCGGCGGCTCGGAACCCGGGGCCGAAGAAGTCGATCATGTAGCCGCCGCCGCGGGGCCCCGGCGCGGATTCGAGCACCGTCACCCGGTGGTCGGGGGCGAGCTCGTGCGCGAGGGCCAGGCCGCTGATGCCGCCGCCGATGATCGTGACGTCCATGCCCTAGAACCTATCCGGGGCGGACGCAGGACGCGACCGGTCCGATCGGACCGGTCGCGTCGCTGCTGCTCAGGAGTTGCCGCCGTGAGTCACTCCGCGGCAGGTCGCTCCGCGGCCGGCTGGTCGTCCCCGCTCACCGCGGCGAGCTCGCCGGTCGCGGTCGCGGAGGCCTCGAGCACCGCGGCCTCCTCGTCGGGGTCGGTGCCCTCGGAGAACTGCGACCAGTACAGGCGGTGGTAGGCGCCCTCCGCCGCGAGCAGCGCATCGTGGGAGCCCTGCTCGACGATGTCGCCGTGCTCCATCACGAGGATGACGTCGGCGTCGCGGATCGTGGAGAGCCGGTGCGCGATGACGAAGCTCGTGCGGTCCGTGCGCAGCGCCGCCATCGCCTCCTGAACGAGGACCTCGGTGCGCGTGTCCACGCTCGAGGTGGCCTCGTCGAGGATCAGCAGCGCCGGATCGGCGAGGAAGGCGCGGGCGATCGTGATGAGCTGGCGCTCACCGGCGGAGACGTTCGCGCCCTCGTCCTCGATGACCGTGTCGTAGCCCTCGGGGAGGGTGCGCACGAAGCGGTCGACGTAGGTGGCGCGGGCCGCCTCGACCACCTCCTCGTCGCTCGCCCCGAGGCGCCCGTAGCGGATGTTCTCGCGGATCGTGCCGCCGAACAGCACGGCGTCCTGGAGGACCATGCCCACCCGGCTGCGCACCGCGCCGCGATCCAGCGCCCGGATGTCCACGTCGTCGAGGCGGATCTCGCCGCGGTCGATCTCGTAGAAGCGCATCACGAGGTTCACGAGCGTGGTCTTGCCGGCGCCCGTCGGCCCGACGATCGCGATCGTCTGGCCGGGCTCCGCGACGAGCGAGAGATCCGTGATGAGCGGCTTGTCAGGGCTGTAGGAGAAGGCGACGTGCGCGAACTCGACGCGGCCGCGCACCTCGGCGGGGGCCGCCGCGGGGGCGATCGCCCGCTCGGCGACGGTGCCGTCGGCCTGCTCATCGGCGACGGTGATCCCGCCGTCGGGCTGCTCCTCCTCCGCGTCGAGCAGCTCGAAGATGCGCTCGGCGGAGGCGACGCCGGAGATCAGCATGTTCGCCATGCCGGCGACCTCGCCGAGCGGCGCGTTGAACTCGCGGGAGTACTGGATGAACGCGACGACCGCGCCGAGGGACATCTGGCCGCTCGCGACGCGCAGGCCGCCCACGACCGCGATACCGACGTAGCCGAGATAGGTCACCCACTGCATGATCGGCATGATCATCCCGGAGAAGAACTGGGCCTTGAAGGCGGCTTCGAACAGCTCCTCGTTGCGCTCGTCGAAGGTCTCCCGCATCGCGTCCTGGCGGTCGAAGACGGTGACCAGGTCGTGCCCGGTGAAGGACTCCTCGACGTGGCCGTTGAGGCGGCCGGTGTTGCGCCACTGGGCGGTGAACAGCTTCTGCGAGCGGGAGCCGATGATGCCGACGACGACGCCGGAGATCGGCAGCGCCACGAGGGCGATGAGCGCGAGCTGCCAGGACAGCCAGAACATCATCACGGTGATGCCGATGATCGTCAGCACCGCGTAGACGAGGGAGGCGAAGGCCTGCTGGAGCGCCGTCTGCACGTTGTCGACGTCGTTCGTGGTGCGGGAGAGCAGGTCACCGCGCTGGCGGGTGTCGAAGTAGCGCAGCGGCAGGCGGTTGATCTTGGCCTCGATGCGCTCGCGCAGGCGGAACACGATCCGCATGACGATGTCGTTGAGCACGCGGCCCTGCAGCCAGTTGAACAGGGACGCGACGACGTACATCGCGAGGACGACCACGAGCAGGCGGCCGAGCGCCCCGAAGTCCACGCCGTCCCCGGAGGCGACGCCGTCGACGATGACGTCGATCGCGTCGCCGAGGATCGTGGGCGCCCACACGGTGAGCACGGTCGCGATGAGGCCGAAGGTGAGGACGACGGCGAGGCCGAGCTTGTGGTCGCCGAAGGAGGAGAACAGCCGCTTCGCGGTGGGCCAGAAGGCCTTCGCCCTGCGGGGCGGGCCGCCGCCCCACTCGCTCTCCATGGAGCCCTGCATCTGGACGATCTCGTCGTCGGTGAGGTCCTGGGTCGCGGCGTCGGCCGGGGTGGGGGTCTTCTCGCTCATGCCGGCTCCTCCACGGTGATCTGGGAGTCGACGATCTCCCGGTAGGTCTCCGAGGAGCCGAGCAGCTCCTCGTGGGTGCCGCGGCCGACGATCCGCCCCTGGTCCAGGACGAGGATCTGATCGGCGTCGGTGATGGTCGAGATGCGCTGGGCGACGATGAGGACCGTCGCACCCGCGGTGTGCTCGGCGAGCGCCGCGCGGACCTTCGCATCGGTGGTGACGTCGAGCGCGGAGAACGAGTCGTCGAAGACGTACACGCGCGGCGCGGCGACGAGGGTGCGGGCGATGCACAGGCGCTGGCGCTGGCCGCCGGAGACGTCGGTGCCGCCCTGCGAGATCGTCGAGTCCAGGCCCGTCGCGGCGGCGTCCCCGCTGCCGGTGGTGCGATCGCGGACGAAGCCGGAGGCCTGCGCGACCTCGAGCGCGGCGTGCAGGGTCTCCTCGCGCGCCGTCGGGTCGCCGAAGCGGAGGTTCTCCGCGACGGTGCCGGAGAACAGGTAGGGACGCTGCGGGACGAGGCCGACGGCGGCGCTGAGCGAGGCCCGGGAGAGGTCCGTGACGGGCACGCCCTCGATGCGCACCTGCCCGGAGGTCGCGTCGTGCAGGCGCGGGACGAGGCTGACGAGGCTCGTCTTGCCGGAGCCGGTCGCGCCGATGATCGCGGTGGTGCGGCCGGCGGGGGCGGTGAAGGAGACGCCGTCGAGCACCGGGGACTCGGCTCCCGGGTAGGAGAAGCTCACGTCGCGGAACTCGACGCTCGCGCCGACGGCGGCGCCGGGGGCGGGCACGGGCAGCTCGCGCGGGGCGGTGGGCTCGGCGAGGGTGGGCGTGGTCTCGAGGACCTCGCCGATGCGGCGCCCGCCCACGACCGCACGCGGGAACATCATGACCATGAAGGTGCCCATCATGACGGCCATGAGGATCTGCAGGAGGTACTGCATGAAGGCGGTCAGCGAGCCGACCTGCACGAGGCCCGCGTCCACGCGGTGACCGCCGAACCACAGCACGGCCGCGGTCGCGAGGTGGAGGACGACGGTGATCGCGGGGCCCATGAGCACGAACAGCCGGCCGATCCGCACGGAGGTGTCGGTGAGCAGCTGGTTGGCGTCGGTGAAGCGGGAGGACTCGTGCTGCTCGCGCACGAAGGCGCGGACGACGCGGATGCCCATGAGCTGCTCGCGCATGACGCCGTTGATGCCGTCGATGTTGTCCTGCATGCGCTGGAACAGTGGCATGAGGCGCACGACGAGCAGGCCGACGATGACGAGCAGGACGGGCACGGAGACCCACACGAGCCAGGACAGGCCCGGGTCCTCGCGCACGGCCATGACGATGCCGCCGATGGACATGATCGGCACCATGACCATGAAGTTCAGGCCCATGAGCACGAGCATCTGGACCTGCTGGACGTCGTTCGTGGCGCGGGTGATGAGCGTCGGGGCGCCGAAGCGGCCCATCTCCTCGGTGGAGAAGCGGTCCACGCGCGTGTAGACCGCGCGGCGGATGTCCCGGCCGATGCCCATGGCGGCGCGGGCGCCGAACCAGACGGAGGCGATCGCGGTGACGACCTGGACGAGGGCGACGACGAGCATCACGCCGCCCACGCGCCAGATGTAGTTGGTGTCCCCGGTCGCGACGCCGTGGTCGATGATGTCCGCGTTGAGGCTGGGCAGGTACAGGGTGGCGAGCACGGTAGCGAGCTGCAGCACGAGCACGGCGCCGACGTGCGGGAGGTAGGGCCGGCCGTGGCGGCGCAGGAGGGTCCAGAGCATGAGGATCCTTGGGATGGAGGGTCCGGATGAGGGGTGGCGGCGGCTGGAGCGGCGGGCCGTCCCGCCGTCCCGAGCGTAGGTAGGGCTGAGGACAGGTCCTGTCCTCGAAGCCGGATTCGCCGCGCGGGGTGCGCGCGACAAGGCGTCCCATCCTGCACCGGGGAGGGTGCCCGGCGCACCCGACTTTCGGTGGAGATCGGACGTCCGCTCAGGCCGCGTCCGTCCCGTCACCGGCGACGGCAGAGGCATCACCAGAGGGATCGACATCGGCATCAGCTTCGGCACGGTCGAGAGCGAGATCGAGATCGAGATCGATATCGAGATCGCGATCGCGATCAAGAAGTGCGCTCGGATCGGCGCTCAGCCACGACGCGGTGCGCGGCACGAGCCCGTTCCGGAGCGATTCGAGGCCCGGGGTGGTTCCCGTGCGACGCTCCCACTGCCGCACCATCCGTCGGACGCGATCGCCGATGTCGCCGATCCGTTTCTCCCCCGGGTGCCGGGAGTGTGGCAGCCGGAAGGCAGGACCGTCCGTGGTCAGGCGCGCCAGGAGCTGCGGGCGCACGTCCAGGACCGTCAGCCGCCACAGCAGGGCCTTGAGGTCGACGTCCGTGAGCCGTGGGGAGAGCTCGCGCACGGCGGTCTCCAGGGGGGAGACGCGCAGTCCCTGCGGGCTCTGCTCCCAGCCCTCGTCACCGTGGTGCATGTGGGTGTGGGCGGAGGCGCGACGCCGTGGGCCGCGCGGGAAGCACAGATGGATCCGGTCCCCGAGCCGCCAGTGGAGGTCCTCCGGGAGGGGGAGGCCCCAGAGCTGCGCGGCGGTGAGGTGGCTGAGCACGGCGCCGGGCCAGAGCCGCTCCTGGGCGAAGCGGCAGATCTCGACGAAGGATGCCGGATGGTCGGTGAGCGTGTGCGCCCCGGTGAAGACCGTCGTGAACTCCTCGGAGGCGACCCGACGGGTGTGCACCCCCATCGCCAGCAGCTCCGCACGCAGGAGGACCCGCCCATGAGGGACGGGAGTGGCGGCGCGCAAGTTCATGCGCCGACGCTACGGGCGGCGACGACGCGAGAGCTGCGGGAGGGCGGAGCTGTGGACGACCCTCCCTCCCCAAGCAGTCGATGCCGGATCCTGCGGGTCACCGACGGCGAGTCACCGGTGGGGTGCGGCGGCGCTCCAGGAATGGTCGCAAAACGAGCCATGGGACAGCCACGCCCGGAGCCGACGTCGAGCACGGCCGGTCGCCGGCGGCCGAAAGCCGGGAGCGGCCGCCTGGCTGGGTGGTGCGGCGGCGCTCCAGGAGTGGTCGCAAAACGAGCCACAGGGCGGCGACCCCCGCCCCTGCACCCGTTCCCGCTGGTCACCCGCTCATGTCGCCTCTCCTCACGACGCCCCTCCCATCGCACACCCGATGCCGCCTTCCGCCCTCCGCCCTCCGCCCTCCGCCCTCCGCCCTCCGCCCTCCGCCCTCCGCTGGGCACTCTCCTCGCACCACCCTGCATCTCGCTCTGCGCTTCACGGACCCTTCATCCCTGAGCCCGCGCTCCTCATCCCTGAGCCCGCGCTCCGCTCCGGATCCCCCGCCCCTCGCCTCGCACCCTGTGCCCACACCCGCATCCTTCACCTTTTCGCCCCTCGCTTCTCGCCCCGGAAAGATGGCTCATTTCGCGACCATCCCTGGAGCATCTCGACCACCCCTGCGACCTCGCTCCGGGAATGGCTCATTTCGCGACCATCCCTGGAGCGCCTCGACCACCCCTGGCACGTCGCGGAGCAGAGCACGAGAGCGACCCGCGATCCACGTTCAAGGGCGGCCACGGACGGGCTCGGTGACACCACCGACTCGCCGACGTGGACAGCGACTCCCAGGACCCGGGGCACGGGGGACGTGAGCCAGAGCCGGGTCCGGGGCCGGGGCCGGGGCCGGGGCCGGGGAAGAACCTGCTCGACGTCGAGGATCGTCGCCGGAGACACTGAGCCCATGAGCCTGCGCTTCCCCCTCCGCACCGCGCGCCTCGACCTGCGCCCCTTCACGGTGCAGGACGTGCCCGCCGCGGCTGCCGTCTACGGGGACGCCGAGGTCATGCGGCACGTGGGCGAGGGCGGAGCGGTCGGCGCCGACGAGGCGGCCGCCATGGTCGCCGCCTACATCGCCCATCAGCGCGAGCACGGCCTCGGATTCTGGGCGGTGGTCGACAGGGCCGATGGCGCGCTGATCGGGGATGCAGGTTTCGAGCTCACCGAGCACGGGCTCGAGCTGGGCTACACGCTGCGCCGGGACCGCTGGGGCCAGGGGCTCGCGACCGAGGCCGCACGGGCCTGCCTCGAGGCGGCGAGCGAGCTGCGCCAACGCGAGGTGGTGGCGCTCGTGGATGCGGCGAACCCCGCCTCCGCGCACGTGCTCGAGAAGCTCGGCTTCGCCGAGGGCGGCGAGGGCGCTGCCGACGGCGAGAGCGCCGGCACCGTCACGTCCTACGGCCGGCCGCACCGGCTCTTCCGCCTCACCCTGCGCTGAACCTGCCACGGGCCCGCCGACGGACGAGTGACCGCGGGAAGACGAGGCCGAGGGGGTCGGGGCGCGGGAGCGCGGGAGCGCGGGAGCGCGCGATCTCAGCGCCGCCAGCCCTCCACGTCCCGGTGGTAGCGGACGACCACGTGCCGGCGGTCCTCCCGGGCCTGCATGACGATGACCTCCGCAGGCTGCAGGGCGTAGACCTGCCAGTCCGGGTTCGGCGCGCCGTCCGAGGTGGGCCGTGCGAGCCAGTCCTGCTGCGAGGCCTCCTCGCCGAGCGCCGTCACCACGCCGCTCACGCGCAGCTGCCGCCCGGACTCCCGCCAGAAGAAGGTCATCGCGGCACGGGGATCCACGGCGAGCTGCCGACCCTTCGCGGAGCTCCGCGAGGTCGCGACGTGCAGGCCGTGCTCATCGATGTCCTTGAGGACGAGCGTGCGGCCGTCGGGCGCTCCGTCCTCCCGGATCGTCTCGAAGGTCATCGCGTGCGGCTGCCGGGTGCCGCGGGCGATCTCCTCCTCGAGCCAGCGGAGGATCAGGTCCCGCGGGTCCTCGGGGAGATCCACGGGGTCGAGGGAGGGCATCTGATCGGGGAAGCCGGGCAGCGCCCGGAGGCGGTCACTCAGTGGGCTCATGCCGCGATCCTCGCACCGGGCGCAGGATCACCACCGCACGGATCCGGCCGGGCCCCGCACGGCTCGCGCCGCCCGTCGGCCGCGGTCGCCGACGCCCCGCCGCCTGTCACTGCCCGAGCATGATCCCGGTGCCGGGGCCCAGCGGGAGACCGGCGAAGAAAAAGATCGCGAGGATCGCCGTCCACACCACCCAGAACGGGACCACGAAGGGCAGCATGCGCGCGAACATCGTGCCGAGGCCCGCGGCGGGCTCGTACTTCCGCAGCATGCCCAGCAGCACCACCATGTACGGGTTCATCGGGGTGATGACCTGGGTGGCGGAGTCACCCACGCGGAACGCGGCCTGCGTGAACGCCGGCTCGTAGCCGAGCAGCGCGAACATCGGCACGAACACCGCGGCCATGATCGTCCACATGCCCGAGCCGGAGATGATGAAGAGGTTCAGGCAGCTCGCCAGCAGGATGAACCCGATGATCGCGGGGAATCCCGTCAGTCCGATCCCCTCGAGGCCCGCGGCGCCCGTCACGGCGATCCAGGAGCCGATGCCGGACCAGTTGAACAGCGCGATGAACTGCCCCAGCACGAACGCGAGCACGATGAAGGGGAGCATCTCCTTCAGGGCGTCGGTCATCATCCGCACGCCGTCGGCCGTCGAACGGATCGTGCCGACGACGATCCCGTAGGCGAGACCCACCACCACGAAGTACGCGAAAACGAGGAACACGATCGAGTCCAGCAGCGGCGAGGAGGGCAGGAAGCCACCCTCCTCGTTGCGCCACGGGGAGGCGGGGACCAGGGTCGCCACGAGCACCACGGCCGTGAGCACCACACCGGCGAGCACGGCGACGAGCAGGCCCTTGTTCTCCTGCGGGGTGAGGGCGGCGCGCATCTGCTCGGCGTCGGTCCCGCCGCTCCCGGACTCGCCGTCCTCCACGGTCTCATCGCGCGGGACGTCGGTGCGCACGAGCCGCGGCTCGAGCACCCGGTCGATGACGACGCCCGCGACGATGCCCAGCACGAGCGAGGAGGCGATGTTGAACCACCAGTTCGAGACCGGGTTCACCGGCGTCGCGCCGAGGCCCGGCAGCGCCTCCATCACGGAGGTGGTGATGCCCGCGAAGAGCGCGTCGAGGCTCGTGGGGAAGATGTTCGTCGAGTAGCCGGCGCCCGCCGCGGCGAAGCCGCCGAGCAGACCCGCGACCGGGTGACGGCCCGCCGCCTTGAACACGAGCGCGGCGAGCGGCGGGACGACCACGAAGGCGGAGTCCGCCATGATCGAGGAGATGACGCCGACGAAGCCCACGACGTACGGCAGCATCCAGCGCGGCGAGGAGCCGAAGGTCTTGCGGATGATCGCGGCGAGCATGCCGGAGTGCTGGGCGACGCCGATCGCGAGCAGGATCGGCATGACCGTCTTCAGCGGCGGGAAGCCGATGTAGTTCTCCCCGAGGTTGCTCGTGAGCCAGGTGAGGCCCTCCGCGGTGAACAGCCCCTTGATGACCGTGGCCTCCTCCGCGCCGGGCACGGAGACGGTCACCCCGACCGCGGCCATCGCGGTCGAGACGATCCCGGTGATCGCGAAGAGGATGAGGAACAGCATGAACGGCTCGGGGAGCTTGTTCCCGAGCCGCTCCACCCCGCCGAGGAAGCGGTCGGTGAGGGGCGGGCGGCCGGTGGGCGTCGTGGCGGTGCTCATGAGAAGGGCTCCAGACGGGCGTCGGGGACGGGGAGAGGAGAGGGACGGGGTCAGTCGAAGTAGGAGGGCACGTCGATCGCGCCGCCGGCCGCCGCGAACTCGCCCGCGACCTCCGCCGCGAGCGCCGGGTCGTGGAGCACGTCGAGCAGCGTCGCGGCGAGGCCGTAGGCGCCGTCGGCCGCGGCGGCGCGCGCGATCGGCCCCGTGGACTGCGCGGCGAACTCGCGCGTGTGCAGGGCGGCCTCGGCGTCGGAGGTCTGGATCAGCGGGTGCATGCCGGGCAGGCGGTAGCTGACGTTGCCGAAGTCCGTGGAGGCGGCGAGCGAGGGGGACACCACGCCGAGCGGCAGCGGGTCGCGACCGCGGCGGCGCTGCGACTCGACCCAGCGGCCGGTGAGCGCCTGGTTGGTGCGCACGGGCAGCGAGGGCGGATGCTCGTCCCAGTCGATGCTCACGCCCACGCCCGCCATGAGCGCGGCGCCGCGGGCGACGTCCTCGACGCGGCGCGAGAGGTCCTTGAGGGTCTCGGGCCGCTGCGAGCGCACGTACATCTCGACCACGGCGGTGTCCGGGATGACGCTCGCGCGGTCCCCGCCCTCGGTGATGATCGCGTGGAGGCGGTCCGACGGCGGCGTCTGCTGCCGCAGCAGGCCCACGCCCTGGTACATGAGGCTCGCGCCGTCCAGGGCGTTGCGCCCCATGAAGGGCTGCGCGGAGGCATGGGCGGTGTGCCCGTGGAAGGTGACCTTGAGGGTGCGCCGGCCCAGCCACACCTGGTCGGCGAGGTCGTAGGCGGGGTAGCCGTGCGCCATGACGGCGGCGTCGAGGCCGTCGAAGGCGCCCTCGCGGGCCATGTATTCCTTGCCGGTGTGGCCCTCCTCGGCGGGCGTGCCGAGGTAGACGACGGTGCCGGGCACGGCCGACGGGTCCTCCTGCGCGAGCGCATGGATCGCGAGGAAGGCCCCGAGCCCCATGACGGCGATGACGTTGTGGCCGCAGCCGTGGCCCACGCCGGGCAGGGCGTCGTACTCGGAGAGCACGGCGAGCGTGGGGCCCTCGCCCTCGCCGTGGATCTCCGCGCGGATCGCGGTGTCCAGGCCGTGCACGCCGAGCTGCGCCTCGATCCCGTGCTCGGCGAGGATCGCGACGATCGCGGCGGCGGAGCGGTGCTCCTCGAAGGCGACCTCGGGGTGCGCGGCGAGGTCGACCATGAGGTCCACCATCGCGCCGGCGTCCGCCTCGACGGCCTGCTCGAGGCGGGTCAGGAGCGCCTCGGGCGCGCCGGCGAAGGCGGAGCCGGGGTGACGCTCGGTGGCGACGGCCGAGGCCTGCTCCTCGTGGAGCTGGTCGAGGTAGGCGTGCGAGGGCGTGGTGGGGGTCGCCTCGTCGTGGGGCGCGCGATGGGAGGACATGCGCTCCAACGTAACGGTTCCCGGCCAGGTCACCGACCGATCCGGCGAGGTTCCCGGGACGGGGGCCGCGGAGCTGGGCGGATGCCGCCGCGAGGCCCGCGCGGGCAGGCCTTCCGTCAGGTCGGTCTCCTCCCCCGGCCGCGCCCACGACGCGGGCCGCGGCACGGTCCTACACTCGGCGCGGGCGTCCCCCCGCGCCGGTCCCCCGGTCTGCCGCCCGTCCCGCACCGTCCCCCGAGGAGGACCCCGTGTCCCAGCTGAGCGATCTCGTCGACCCCGCCGCGATCAGCCTCCAGAACCCCGCCGCGACCTGGCGCGATGCGATCACCGCCGCCGGCGCCCTGATCGAGTCCACGGGCGCCGTGGATCCCGCGTACACCGCGGCGATGATCCGCAGCGTCGAGGAGCACGGCCCGTACATCGTCATCGCGCCCGGCTTCGCGCTCGCCCATTCCCGGCCCGACGCCTCCGTGCACCGCACCGCGATGTCGGTGCTGCGCCCGCAGGCCCCGATCGTCTTCGGACACGAGAGCAACGATCCGGTCACGCTGGTCGTCGCCCTCGCCGCCGCGGACCCCTCCGCCCACCAGCAGGCGCTCGCGGCCCTCGCAGGGATCCTCGCGGACCCCACCCGCCGCGCGGCGCTCGACGACGCCGCGACCCCGGAGCAGGTGCTCGCGGTGCTCGGCGAGGAGCGCTCGGCCTCTGCGACGGCCCCGTCGGCCCCGGCCGCCACGACCGCCATGACCGCCACCGCGACGTCCGCCGTCGACCCCGACGAGCCGACGGTCCCCTCGAAGAACCTGCTGCTGACCGTGTGCGGCAACGGCCTGGGCACGAGCCTGTTCCTCAAGAACACGGCGGAGACCGTGCTCGGCACCTGGGGCTGGGGCTCGCTGCTCTCCGTCGAGGCGACGGACACGATCTCCGCGAAGGGCCGCGCCAAGGAGGCGGACGCGATCCTCACCTCCGGCGCGATCGCCCAGACCCTCGGCGAGGTCGGCGTGCCCGTCCACGTCATCGAGAACTTCACCTCGACCGCGGAGGTCGACGCCGCGCTGCGCCGCCTCTACGCCGTCTGACCCCTCCCTCTCCCCCGTCCCCACCGCAGCATCGGAGGCATCCTCGTGACCGTCCTCGTCGCGATCGCCCAGTTCCTCGTCAACGAGATCCTCAGCGTCCCCGCGTATCTCATCGGCATCATCACCGCCATCGGCCTCATCGCCCTGCGCCGCAGCGTCGGCCAGGTCGCCGGCGGCGCCATCAAGGCCGTCCTCGGCTTCCTGCTCATCGGCGCCGGCGCGACCCTCGTCAGCGCCTCCCTCACCCCGCTCGGGGCGATGATCCAGGGCGCGCTCGGCGCCCAGGGCGTCGTCCCCACGAACGAGGCGATCGCCGGCATCGCCCAGGAGGAGTTCGGGGCGCAGGTCTCCTGGCTCATGATCCTGGGCTTCGTCGTCGCGATCCTGCTGGCCCGCTTCACGCCCCTGCGCTACGTCTTCCTCACCGGCCACCACCTGCTGTTCATGGCCACCCTCATCACGATCGTCATGGCCTCCGCCGGCATGCCCTCGCCCGTGGTCGTCGTGCTCGGCGCGGTGCTGCTGGGCGTGCTCATGGTGTCCCTGCCCGCGCTCGCCCAGCCCTGGACCCGCCGCGTCTCCGGTGACGACTCGATCGCGATCGGCCACTTCGGCACCGCCGGCTACATCGCCGCGGGCGCCGTCGGCCGGCTCGTGGACCCGAAGGGGAAGAGCCGCTCGACGGAGGACATCCACGTCCCCGAGGGGCTGCGCTTCCTGCGCGACTCGATGGTCGCGACCGCGCTGTCCATGGTGCTCATGTACGTCGTCGTCGCCGTGCTGTACGTGGTGCGCGCCGGCCAGGAGACCGCCTTCGGCGCCTTCGAGAACGGCGCGACCGGCATCGGCAACTACCTCATGCAGTCCGTGACCCAGGGCCTCCAGTTCGGCATCGCGGTCGCCGTGATCCTCTTCGGCGTGCGCACGATCCTCGGCGAGCTCGTGCCCGCCTTCCAGGGCATCGCCGCGAAGGTCGTCCCCGGGGCGATCCCCGCGCTCGACGCCCCGATCGTCTTCCCGTACGCGCAGAACGCCGTGCTCATCGGCTTCCTCTCGAGCTTCGCGGGCGGCCTGCTGGGCCTGCTGCTGCTCGGCGTGTGGCTGGGCCCCGCGCTGGGCCTCGCGCTCGTGCTGCCGGGCCTCGTGCCCCACTTCTTCACGGGCGGCGCGGCCGGCGTGTACGGCAACGCGACCGGCGGCCGGCGCGGCGCCGTCGCGGGCGGCCTCGTCAACGGCCTGCTCGTCACCTTCCTGCCGGCGCTGCTGCTCAAGGTGCTCGGCAGCTTCGGCTCGGCGAACACCACCTTCGGCGACACGGACTTCGGCTGGTTCGGCATCCTCATCGGCTACGGCGCCCGCACCGGCGTGGTGAGCGGCATCGTGCTGCTCGTGCTCATCGGCGCCGCGGTCCTCGGCGCGGCGCTGCTCGTGCAGCGTCGTGTGGTGGACGCCGGCTGGGACCCCGCCCCGGCGCGCGCCGCGGCCGGCGAGGGTGCGGCCCCCGGTGCTCAGGCCGCCCCGAGCGACCGGTCGGCGGGCGCCGCCACCACCGGCGCCGCCGCCCACCCGCGGGTCGCGCCGCCCGTCGGCGCACCCGTCCCGCCCCCGCCGCCGGAGTCCTGACCGGGCGGCGGGCGCGCCAGGGCACTAGCATTCCCCCACGGCCACACCCCGGCCGCCCGCCGCTCCCCCGTCCGGGCCACACCCCGGCCCGACGGTCCCCGCGGCCCGCCGACGCCCGCCGTCGGCCCACGACCCTGCCCCCGGGCAGGGCCCGTGCGATCCGCGAGAGCGGCGCCGCATCCCCGTCCCTGTTCCTCCTGCGCCCGCGGGCGCAGATCCCCCGGAGGCGATCTCCTTGACCGCACACTCCCCCGCCCCCGCCGAGGCCGGCGCCCGCGCCGACCGCGGGGCCTTCGCCGGCCGCACCGCGTTCATCTTCGCGGCGATCGGCTCCGCCGTGGGCCTCGGCAACATCTGGCGCTTCCCCGCCGTGGCCTACGAGAACGGCGGCGGCGCGTTCATCCTGCCGTACCTCGTCGCGCTGCTCACGGCCGGGATCCCGCTGCTCTTCCTCGACTACGCGATCGGTCACCGCTGGCGCGGCTCCGCCCCCGCCGCGTGGCGCCGGTTCCGCCGCTGGACCGAGTTCATCGGCTGGTGGCAGGTGCTCATCGCCCTGGTCATCGCGCTGTACTACGCGCTGATCCTCGCGTGGGCCACGAACTACGTGTTCTTCTCGCTCGACCAGCGCTGGGGCGACGACCCGGCCGGCTTCTTCGGCGAGTACACGCAGGCCCTGGGCGGCGCGGACGTGCACATCTCCTTCGACGTCGTGCCCGCGGTGCTCGTCTCGATGATCCTCGTGTGGGTCGCGACGATCGTCGTCATGGCGCTCGGCGTGCAGAAGGGCATCTCCGCGAGCTCGGTCGTCTTCATCCCGCTGCTCGTGGTCATGTTCGTCATCCTCGTGATCCGCGCGCTGTTCCTGCCCGGCGCGATCGACGGCCTCGAGGCGCTGTTCCGCCCGCACTGGGCCTCGCTGCTGCAGCCGGGCGTGTGGGTCGCCGCCTACGGCCAGATCTTCTTCTCGCTGTCCGTCGCCTTCGGCATCATGCTCACCTACTCCTCGTACCTCAAGAAGCGGACCGACCTCACGGGCTCCGGCCTCGTGGTGGGCTTCGCGAACTCGAGCTTCGAGATCCTGTGCGGCATCGGCGTGTTCTCCGCGCTCGGCTTCATGGCGCAGGCGCAGGGCGTGCAGGTCTCCGAGGTGGTCTCCTCGGGGATCGGCCTCGCGTTCATCGCCTTCCCGGCGATCATCTCCGAGGCGCCCGCGGGCGCGCTCATCGGTGTGCTGTTCTTCGGCTCGCTCGTGCTCGCCGGTTTCACCTCGCTGATCTCGATCGTCGAGGTCGTCATCGCCGCGATCCAGGACAAGTTCGGGCTCTCCCGCATCTCCTCCACCCTGTGGGTGTGCGTGCCGCTCGCGGTGGTCTCCACCGCCCTGTTCTCCACGACGATGGGCCTGCCGCTGCTGGACGTGCTGGACAAGTGGGCCAACGAGTACGGCATCGTCGCGGCGGCGCTGGTCTCCACGATCGTCGTCACCTACGTGGTGCGCGGCCTGCCCACCCTGCGCGACCACCTCAACCATCGGGGCACCTTCCCGATCGGCCGCTGGTGGCTCGTGTGCGTGGGCCTCATCGCGCCGATCGTCCTGGGCGTCTCGCTGATCTCCTCGACGATCTCGCTGGTCACCTCGCCCACCACCTACTCGGAATACCCGGGCTGGTTCGTGGTGGTGTTCGGCTGGCTGATGGCGCTCGCGCTGCTCGTGGCGGGCATCGTCCTGTCGCTGCTGCCGTGGCCCGCGACCTCGAACCTCTTCAAGGACGACTCCGACGGCGACCCGATCGCCCCGGAGGTCGTCGCCGGGAAGGGCCTCGAGGCCCGGGCCGACGCCACCACCCCGCACGAGCTGCGCTCCGCGGCCCGTCGCTGATCGTCCCGCTCCCCCGCTCCGACCGAAGGAGGACCCCGTGTCCGCATCCGCCGTCGTCATGATGATCGTCGCGATCGTCACCGTCTGGGGCGGCCTCGTCGCCGCCGTCGTCAACATCGTGCGCCACCCCGAGGCGACCGAGGACTGACCTCACCCCCGGCGGCGCCCGATCCGGCGCCGCCGCCCCACGGAGGACGTGAGGAGCACCTGCCCTGTGCATGACAGGGCGCGTGCTCCTCACGTCCTTCTTGTGTGTCGGGACCGGGCACGGGCCGGCCAGGCCGTATGAACCCCGCGAGGTCTTCCGCCGTCACAGACGTGACGCGACCTCACCCTCCCCCTAGGGTTCCTTATGTCGCCCCAAAGCCTGACCATTGTCCGGGCGGCCCGTCCCCGAGGAACCCGATGAGCAGACGACACCCGTCCCCCGCCGGCCCACCGCTCCACCCGACCCGCCGCCACGCCCTCGCGCTCGGCGGGGTGATGCTGTCCCTCGCCGGCTGCGCCTCCTCCCGCTCGGAGGCCTCCGGGTACTCCACCTCCGCGCCGATCCCCACCGGCGCGCCGTCGGCCGACACCGTGCTGCGGGTCGCCGGGCGCACCACCCAGCTGCAGCTCGAGGCCGCCGGCGACGCGATCGAGGGCCCCGCCTTCACGATCGGCGAGTGGGTCAACGTGGGGGCCGGCCCGGACGTCATCCAGGCGTTCCGCGCCCAGTCCCTCGACCTCGCCTCCAACGCGATCATCCCGCCGATCACGGCGCGCGAGATCGGCTTCGAGGCCCAGATCGTCGCCGTGCTCGAGCGGCCCGACCCCTCCTACGTGTTCGCCACCGCCACCGGCAGCGGCATCACCGAGGTCGCCGACTTCACCGGGAAGCGCATCGCCTTCTCCCAGGGCCAGTCCCAGGGCGACACCGTGCTGCGCACCCTGCAGGAGGCCGGGATCGCCTACACCGACGTCGAGCTCGTGGACCTCCCGAGCACGCAGTTCCTCACCGCCCTCCAGGGCGGGCAGGTGGACGTGGCCCCGCTCAGCGAGCCCCAGGTCACCAAGTACATCGACCAGTACGGGGCCGACGGCGCGATCGCTCTGCCCTCCGAGGTCCCCGACCTCCTCACCGTGCTGTGGGCGCCCACCACCGTGCTCGCCGACGAGGCGAGCGTGCTCGCGATCCGCGACTACGTACGGGTCTGGGCGCAGGGCCAGGTGTGGGCCTGGGAGCACGCGGAGGACTGGAAGCAGTTCTACTACGTCGACACCGAGGGCGTGACCGCCGAGGACGCCGAGCGCATCTGGTCCCGGATCGGCGCCCCGCGCTTCCCGCGCAGCTGGGACGTCGCCGTGGAGTGGGCCCGCTCCTCCCAGCAGCTGCTGGTCGACGGCGGGTTCATCACGGGCGACTTCGACGCGGAGGACCTCTTCGACCGCCGCTTCGAGGACGTCGCGGTCCAGGCCGTCGGCGCCGACTACGTGGAGGAGCCGTCATGACCGGCACGCTGAGCCCCGCCCTGACCCGCGGGCGCGCCGCCGCGCCGGCGGTCGCGGGCCCCGACCGGGCGACGGAGGCCTCCGCCCCCGCGGCGCTCGAGGCCCCGCGCATCTCACCGCAGTCCCGCTGGCGACGGCTCGGCCGGGGACGCCTGTTCCCCGGCGCGCGCCTCGCCGGGCCGCTGCTCGTGCTGCTCGTGTGGCAGGTCGCCGCGAGCGCCGGGCTGCTCGACCCGCGCCTGCTCACGGGACCCGACGTCGTCGCGGTCACCGGCTGGGGGCTGCTGCAGGACGGCACCCTCGCCACCCACGTCGGCGCGTCCCTGGGCCGGGCGGTGCTGGGGCTCGCGCTCGGCACCGTCGCGGGCGTGGTGCTCGCCGTCGTCGCGGGGCTGACCCGCGTCGGCGAGTCCCTCGTGGACGGCACCCTCCAGGTCAAGCGCGCCATCCCGAACCTCGCCCTGATCCCGCTGCTGATCCTCTGGCTCGGCATCGGCGAGGAGTTCAAGGTGACGATCGTGGCACTGGGCGTGCTCATCCCGATCTACATCAACACCTACAGCGCCCTGACCGGCATCGACACCAAGCACATCGAGCTGGCGGAGTCGCTGGGCCTGACCCGCTGGCAGTACGTGCGCTCGGTGCTGCTGCCCGGTGCGCTGCCCGGCTTCTTCGTGGGCTTCCGCCTCGCGGTCGTCGGCTCCTGGTTGGCGCTGATCGTCGTCGAGACCATCAACGCCACCTCCGGGATCGGCTACATGATGTCGCAGGCCCAGCTGTACGCGCAGTCCGACATCATCCTCGTGGGGCTCGTGGTCTACGGGATCTTCGGCTTCACCTCCGACGCCCTGGTGCGTCTGCTCGAGAGGAGGGTCCTCTCATGGCGACGCACCCTCGCGAGCTGACCGCGCCGCGGCCCGCCGCGGCGGACCGCCCCGCCGTGCTGCGCACCACCGACCTGCGCCGCTCCTTCGGCGAGCGCCACGTGCTCGACGGCGTGGACCTCGAGATCGGCCGCGGCGAGTTCGTCGCGCTGATCGGTCGCAGCGGCTCCGGGAAGTCGACCCTGCTGCGCGCCGTCGCCGGCCTCGACGACACCGTCGACGGCTCCGGGGAGGTGCTCGTCCCCGAGCGGGTCTCCCTCGTCTTTCAGGACTCGCGGCTGTTGCCGTGGCTGCGGCTGCTGGACAACGTGGTACTGGGCCAGTCCGGCACCGCCGCCCGCGAGCGCGGCCGGGCGATGCTCGCGGAGGTGGGGCTCGCCGGCCGCGAGCGCGCCTGGCCCCATGAGCTCTCCGGCGGCGAGCAGCAGCGCGCGGCCCTCGCCCGCTCCCTCGTGGGCGAGCCGCAGCTGCTGCTGGCCGACGAGCCCTTCGGGGCCCTGGACGCGCTCACCCGGATCCGGATGCACGCGCTGCTGCGCACCCTGCTGCGCACCCACGGACCGGCCGTGCTGCTGGTGACCCACGACGTCGACGAGGCCGTGCTGCTCGCCGACCGGGTGCTCGTCATCGAGGACGGCGCGTTCTCGCTGGACCTGCGGATCGACCTGCCCGCCGAGCGCACCGCGGAGCATCCCGACGTGCCCCGGTACCGGGCGCGGCTGCTCGCCGCCCTCGGCGTCGGCGCCCCCGTCCCCTCCCCCGCCTCCCCCTCCGGAAGGACCTCGTCATGACCGCCTCTCCCCGCCATCCCCGTTCGACCGGTGCGCCCCGCCGGCTCCACCTCAACGCCTTCCTCATGACGGGCGGCCACCACGAGGCCGCCTGGCGGCTCCCCGGGGCGGATCCCCGCGCCGGGACCGACGTGGACCACTTCATCGACCTCGCCCGCACCGCGGAGCGCGGCACCTTCGACGCGATCTTCTTCGCCGACTCCCCGGTGCTCGGCGGGGAGGTGGGGCGCCGGCCCTCCGGCGGTCTCGAACCGCTCACCCTGCTCAGCGCGATCGCCGTCGCGACCGAGCGGATCGGTCTCATCGCCACCGCCTCGACCAGCTACAACAGCCCCTACAACCTCGCGCGGCGCTTCGCCTCCCTCGACCACATCAGCCACGGCCGGGTGGGGTGGAACATCGTCACCACCGCGACCCTCGACGCGGCGCGCAACTTCGGTCTCGAGGAGCTGCCCGCGCACGAGGACCGCTACCGGCGGGCCGAGGAGTTCCTCGACGTGGTGCGCTCGCTCTGGTCCGGCTGGGAGGCCGACGCCGTGCTCGCGGACCAGGAGGCCGCCGTCTGGGGCGACGCCGCGAAGGTGCACGCCACGGACCACGTCGGGACCTACTACCGGGTCGCGGGCCCGCTGAACGTGCAGCGCAGCCCGCAGGTGCATCCGGTGCTCGTGCAGGCCGGCTCCTCCGAGGCGGGCCGCGACCTCGCCGCCCGCACCGCCGAGGCGGTGTTCACCGCCCACCAGCGGCTCGAGGACGCCGTCGCCTTCGCCGCCGATGTGCGCCGCCGCGCGGTCGCCCATGGGCGGGACCCCGAGGGGGTGAAGATCCTGCCGGGGCTGGTGCCGGTGATCGGCGCGACCGAGGCGGAGGCGCGGGAGAAGGAGCGGGAGCTCGACGACCTGGTCCACCCCCGCTACGCCCTCGCCCAGCTCACCCGCACCCTGCGCCTGCCCGAGGGGTCGCTCGGCCTCGACGACCGCCTCCCGGAGGACCTGCCCACGGAGGACCAGATCGAGGGCGCGAAGTCCCGGTACACCCTGATCGTCGATCTCGCCCGTCGCGAGGACCTCACGGTGCGCGAGCTGATCGGCCGTCTCGCCGGCGGCCGCGGCCACCGCACCCTCGCCGGCACCCCGGAGCAGATCGCGGACGCCCTGCAGTCCTGGTTCGAGGCCGGTGCGGCCGACGGCTTCAACATCATGCCCGCCGTGCTCCCCTCGGGCCTGACCGAGTTCGTGGACCAGGTGGTGCCGATCCTGCGGGAGCGGGGCCTGTTCCGCACCGAGTACGAGGCCACCACGCTGCGCGGGCACTACGGTCTGGGACTGCCCGCGGAGCCCGAGCGCACCGCCGCCCCGTCGGCCGCACCTCCCGCACCCGGGTTCGGCCGCCCGCTCGCCGAGGCCGGGACGCGGTGACGGCGATGTCCGAGGAGACCTACCTCTGGTACGTGCCCAACCAGATCGACCCGGGCCACCGCGGGGACGAGGTGCGCGAGGACCACGACAGCCTCGACACGCTCACCGAGCACGCGCTCGCGGTGGAGCGGGCGGGGTTCGGCGGCGCCCTGATCGGCACCGGCTGGCACCGGCCCGACACGCTCACGGTGGCGACCGCCCTCGCGGCCCGCACCCGGACCTTCCGCCCGCTCGCCGCCGTGCGCCCCGGCTACTGGGACCCCGCGCACCTCGCGGCGTCGGCCGCGACGCTCGACCACCTCTCCGAGGGGCGGGCGCTGCTGAACATCGTCACCGGCACGGACTCCGTCGCCGAGTACGGCGACCCCGTGACCGCGCGGGCGGACCGCTACGCCCGCACCGAGGAGTTCCTGCAGGTGCTGCGCCGCCTGTGGACCGAGCCGTCCGTCACCCACCACGGCCGCTTCTACTCCCTGGACGGGGCGCGGCTGTCGCGCCGGCCCGTGGTGCGCGGCGAGCGCACGCACCCGACCCTGTACTTCGGCGGGGCCTCCCCCGAGGCCGAGCGGGTCGCCGCCGCCCAGGCCGACGTGCAGCTGTTCTGGGGCGAGACCTACGACGCGATCTCCGCGCGGATCGAGCGCCTGCGCGCGCTCGGCGAGGAGGTGGGCCGCGAGCACGCGCCGCTCGAGTTCGGGCTGCGGATCACGGTGCTCGCCCGCGACACCGCCGAGGAGGCCTGGCAGGAGGCTCGCCGCCGGGTGCGCCGGATGGAGGCCGCCTCGACGGTCGACGGCCACGACGGCGGCCGCGGCGGGACCGATGCGCTGTCCCAGGAGGCGTCGGTGGGCCAGTCCCGCCTCCACGCCCTCGGCGCCGGCGAGGACGTGCTCGACGACAACCTGTTCACCGCCCCGTCCCGCGTGGGCGGCCGCGGCGCCGCGACCACCTGGCTCGTGGGCTCGCATCAGGAGGTCGCCGCGACCCTGACCACCTACCGCTCCCGGGGGATCACCCACTTCATCCTCTCGGACACCCCGTACCTGCAGGAGGTCGCGCGCCTCGGCGAGCACCTGCTGCCGCTCCTGCCCGGCCGCTCCACCGCCACCACCACCGCATCGAGGAGGGAACTCCATGTCGCCTGAGCCCACCACCATCACCACTGCCACCACCCCGACCCCGAGCCCGAACCCGAACCCCGCCGAGCGTCGGCCGACGGACGCCGACGGGCTCCTGGACCGCGAGACCTTCGCGGCCCTGTTCCGCCGGCACCCCGCGGGGGTCGCCGTCATCACCCTGACCGACGGGGTGCGCCCGGTCGGGTTCACGGCCACGTCGGTGATCTCGGTGTCCGCGCAGCCCGCGGTGCTCGCCTTCTCCATCAACGACACGTCCTCCGCGTGGCCCGCGCTGTCCCGTTCGGCGACGGTCACGGTGAACCTGCTCGCCGCGGACCAGCGGCAGCTCTCGACGGTCTTCGCGACCTCCGGGATCGACCGCTTCGCCCAGGTGGACTGGCACCAGCTGCCCACCGGGGAGCCGGTGCTCTACGGCACCGCGGGATGGATCAGCGGCCGGATCCTGGAGCGGGTCCCCGCCGGCGGCAGCCACGTCGTGATCGTCGCCGCGGACAGGGCGCAGTTGTCCAACGAGGAGCCGCTGGTGTACCGCAACCGCACGTACCACCGGCTCCTCGAGTACGAGATCTGAGGGAGCCGAGCGGTGATCCCGCCTCGCCGATCACGCCAGGCGGGGCGGGCCTGCTCAGCCGAGGTCGAGCACGCGCCGCAGCTCGCCGAACGCCTCGGGCACGACCGTGTAGCGGGCGCGCCTGCCCTGCTGCTCGCGCACCAGGAGGCCCGCGTCGACGAGCCTGCTCAGGTGATGGCTCACGGTGGGCTGGCTGATGCCGAGCGCCTCGGTGAGATCGGAGGCCGCGACCTCCTCGCAGCCCTGCGCGGCGACATGGGAGAGCACGCGCAGGCGCATGGGATCGGCGAGCGCCTTGAGCATCACGGCCAGGCGCTCGGCGTCCGGGGCGCCGAGCGGGCCCTCCCCCAGGGCGCAGCAGGCCGGGGAGACGTCGCGGAGGGGCAGGATCGTCGTGGCCATGCCTACGAGCATACATTGACGGGCATCGATATCTGGTCCTAGTATTCATATCGACACTCATCGATAGGAAGGCTGGACGCATGCCGGACCGGTCCGCAGCAGACACCACTGTCCCGGAGCGGCAGGGCTCCCTGCCCGCCACGACTCCCGCTCCGGCGAACGTCCTGGGCGGCATGTCCGTGCTCGACCGCT
Organism: Brachybacterium sp. NBEC-018; assembly: GCF_024860185.1. Taxonomy (NCBI): domain Bacteria; kingdom Bacillati; phylum Actinomycetota; class Actinomycetes; order Micrococcales; family Dermabacteraceae; genus Brachybacterium; species Brachybacterium sp. NBEC-018. Next base: position 1,164,515 of record NZ_CP100650.1, on the reverse strand, counting down.
GGCTGCCCGTCTGGATCCTCGCCGCCATGGCCCTCGGCCTGTTCCTGGGGCGCACGGTGCCCGACATCGGCGCCGCGCTGAGCGCCCTCGAGATCGGCGGGGTCTCCCTCCCCATCGCCGTGGGCCTGCTGGTGATGATGTATCCGGTCCTCGCGAAGGTGCGCTACGACGAGACCGCCCGCATCACGGGCGACCGGCGCCTGCTCCTCACCTCGCTCCTGCTGAACTGGATCGTCGGCCCCGCGCTCATGTTCGTCCTCGCCTGGGCGCTCCTCCCGGATCTCCCCGAGTTCCGCACCGGCCTGATCATCGTGGGCCTCGCCCGCTGCATCGCCATGGTGCTGGTGTGGAACGACCTCGCCTGCGGGGACCGCGAGGCCGCCGCGGTGCTCGTCGCCCTCAACTCCGTGTTCCAGGTCGTGGCGTTCGCCGGGCTGGGGTGGTTCTACCTCCAGGCGCTGCCGTCATGGCTGGGGCTGCCGACCAGCTCCGCCGCGTTCTCGCTCGGCGCGATCACGCTCAGCGTGCTCGTGTTCCTCGGCATCCCGCTCGTGGCCGGCGTCCTCACCCGCGGGTTCGGCGAGCGCACCCTCGGCCGTACTGCCTACGAGGAGCGGTTCCTCCCGCGGATCGGCCCGCTCGCGCTCGTGGGCCTGCTGTTCACCATCGTGCTGCTGTTCGCGCTGCAGGGGGACGCGATCCTCGCCGCACCGCTCTCCACCGCGCGGATCGCCCTGCCGCTGCTCGCCTACTTCCTGCTCATGTTCGGCCTCGCCCTCCTGACCTCCCGGGCCGTGGGCCTGGACTACGCCCGTTCCGCGACCGTCGCCTTCACCGCCTCGGGCAACAACTTCGAGCTCGCGATCGCCGTCGCCATCGGCACCTTCGGAGCGACGTCCGGGCAGGCGCTGGCCGGAACGGTGGGGCCGCTGATCGAGGTGCCCGTGCTGGTGGCGCTCGTCGCGGTCGCCCGTCGCCTCGGCCCACGCCTCTTCCCCGGCGACCCGACGCTCCCCGTCCCTGCCCGCTGAGCATCATCACCCGAGAGGACCCCGCCATGACCACCACCCGACCCTCCGTGCTGTTCGTCTGCGTGAAGAACGGCGGCAAGTCGCCGATGGCGGCCGCCCTGATGGAGCACCGCGCCGCCGGCGCGGTCGAGGTGCACTCCGCGGGCACCGCTCCCGGCAGCTCTGCGAACGCGCTCTCCACCCAGGTCGTCGGCGAGGCCGGTGCGGACATGTCGCAGCATGTGCCGGGGCCGATCGATCCTGCCCTGCTCGCGCGGGTGGACCGCGTGGTGGTGCTCGGCGAGGAGGCGCACGTCGACCCCGTCCCCGGCATGCGCGGCACCATCGAGACCTGGGTGACCGACGAGCCCTCGCGGCGCGGCATCGAGGGCGCGGAGCGGATGCGCCTGGTGCGGGACGACATCGACGCCCGGGTCGTCGGGCTCCTCGCCGAGCTGCTCCCCGGCAGGAGCTGACCGCGCCGGGCCGGCCCGGGCTCAGAGGGGCAGCATCGCTCCGAGCCGGTAGGCGGCGAGCACCGCCACGACGCTCACCACGAGCACCACCCAGTCCAGGCCCTCGGTGCGCAGGGAGGCCAGACGCAGGCGGCGGCCCGCGGGGTTCGCGGCGGCGTAGGTGAAGCCGCGGGTCTCGAGGGCCTCGACCGTGGTGCGCACGTTCTTCGCCGTGTTGAGCATGATCGGGTAGAACGCGGTGACCGCGAGCGTGCACCACTGCAGGATCACCCGCCAGCCCAGCAGGCCCGGCCGCTCCACGGGGGCGTGGCGCAGGCGCTGCCCCTCGAAGACGGTCACGTACTCGTCCACGAGGATCGGCAGCATGCGGTAGCCGTAGGAGACGCCGAAGGCGAGCAGCTCCGGGGCGCGGAACCACAGCAGCGCGTCGGAGAGCTTCTCCGGGTCCAGGGACACGAACGCCGCCATCGAGGCCATCGACACGGCGCCGAGCTTGAGGTTCAGCTCCGCGAGCGCCACGAGGGTGCCCAGGTCCCCGCCGAACAGGAACGAGGCGGCGAACAGCCCCACGACGTTGCCCAGCAGACCGATGAGGAACAGGCCCAGCACGAGCGGGCCCACCCGGGCGAGGGCCACGGAGACCGCGCCGAGCGCGAACAGCAGGGCGAGCACCCCGGTGGAGTGGGTGAACCAGGGGGCGAGCGCCATGAGCAGGTACCAGGCGAGGACCACGCGCGGGTCCATGCGGGAGAAGAGGCCGCCGCGGGTGGAGTAGGCGGTGCGCAGCAGCTCCAGGCGCACCCATTCCACGCTGAGGACGTCGTGGGTCGTGCGGGCCATCAGTGCTCCTGGGTGGGGTCGGCGTCGACGGTGCGCAGGTGCTCGCGCAGCGCCGTCGCGGTGAGCGGCAACGGGTCCAGGCCCAGCTCGAGGGCGATCCGGGCGGCCTGCGGCGGGGTGAGGCGGGCGCGGCCGGTGATCTCGGGCCGGGCGAACAGCTCCTGCGGGGCGGCGTCGGCGAGCACGCGCCCCTGGTCCAGGACGATCACGCGGGTCGCCCAGGCGGCGACGAGGTCCATGTCGTGGGTCGCGACGACGGCGCAGCGCACGGTCTCCGCGAGCGCGGCGAGCATGGCGGTGACGTCGTCGCGGGAGCGGATGTCGAGGCTCGAGGTGGGCTCGTCGAGCAGCAGCAGGCGGGGCCGCATGGCGAGGCCGATGCCGAGGGTCGAGCGGCGCTGCTGCCCGCCGGAGAGGGTGCGGCCGTCCCGCCCGGCGAGCTCGGTGAGCCCCACCTCGGTGAGGATGCGGTCCACGATCGCCTCGGCGTCGGGCACCTTGCGGCCGTGCGGGAAGAGCGCGACGTCCTCGCGCACGGTGTCCTTGAGGAACATGCGCTGGGGGTGCTGGTCGAGGTAGGAGACGTGGTCCGCGAGGCGGGAGGCGGAGCGGGTGCGGGTGTCGATGCCGTCAACGGTGACGGTGCCGGCGCGGGGCACGATCAGCCCTGTCAGCAGGCGCATGAGCGTGGACTTGCCGGCGCCGTTGGTGCCCACGAGCGCGATCCGCTCCCCCGCGCGGAGCTCGAGGGAGAGGTCGTCGAGGACGGTCGAGAGGGAGCCGTCCACGCCCCGGTAGCCGTGGCTGACCCCGCGCAGGGACGCGACGACCTCTGCGGGGGCGGGCTCGGGGGCCGGGTCCGGGACGGGGGCCGACGGGCCGCTCCGCTCGGCCGCGGGCCGGAGATGCTCTCGCAGCACGGTGACCGCGGAGGGGACGTCGAGGGCGACCCGCTCCGCGCCGACGGCCGCGGTGAGCGCGACCGCATCGGGGGCGGGGATGCCGTGGGCGCGGAGGTCGCCGTGGCGGTCCATCGCCTCCTGCACGGGGAGGTGCCAGACGGGGGCGCCGTCGGCCATGAGCACCACCGAGCGGGCGAACTCGGCGACGAACTCGGCGTGGTGCTCGATGGTGACGACGGTGATGCCGTGGCGCGTGTTGAGCTCCCGCAGGCGCAGGTAGATCTCGCGGGCGCGGGCGGGGTCGAGCTCCGCGACGGGCTCGTCGACGACGATCACCTCGGGGCGCAGGGCGAGCACCGCGGCGAGGGCGACGAGGTGGGCCTGGCCGCCGGAGAGCTGCCAGACGAAGCGGTCCGCGAGGTGCGTGATGCCGAGCGCCTCGAGGGCCTCCTCGGTGCGCTCGCGGTGGTCGGCGTGGCCGAAGTTCAGGGGCCCGAAGGCGATCTCGTCCCGCACGGTGGGGCGCACGAGCTGGTTCTGGAAGTCCTGGTAGACGTAGCCGACGCGGCTCGAGAGCTCCGCGACGGAGGAGTCCCAGGTGTCCACGCCGTCCACGTGCACGGCGCCGGCGAAGTCGCCGTTCCAGTAGTGCGGGACGAGGCCGTTGAAGGTCTTGCACAGGGTGGTCTTGGCGGAGCCGTTGCCCCCGACCACCGCGACGAAGTCGCCGCGCTCGATCGTGAGATCGACGTTGCGCAGGGCGTCGCGGTCCGTGCCGGGATAGCGGAAGGACAGGTCCTTCACGACGATCGCGGGCGGCGCGGCATCGGCCGATGGGGCGGCGGGGGCCGGCACGGCGAGGGTCGGGGGCAGGGCGGTCATGGCGCTCCGGGGTCGATGGCGAGGGGTCGAGCGGATCAGGAGCCGGCGGTCTCGGCGGCCCGGCGCGAGAGCCGGAACAGGAGCACGGCGACGGTGAGCACCACGGCGATCGCGGCGACGGCGACGAGCAGGAAGCCGTTGCCGAACCGGTCGATGAAGTCCGGCTCGAAGGCCCCGGCGGAGATGTCGAAGGCCTCGAGGAAGGCGAAGCCGAAGCTCGCGACGCTCAGCAGCAGCGCGCCGCCCACGAAGAGCGGGGTGCGCGGGGCGGCGCCGGGGATCGGCTCCCCGGGGACGCGGGGGCGCATGCCCATGAGCGGCTCGATCTTCCCGTGCAGGGCGGGGATCAGCCACATGGCGGGGATCGCGCCGAGCAGCACGCCGCTCATGATCACGTCCACGCCGAGGCCGATCGTCTCGAGGGCGAGCATCGACTGCGGCAGGCCCTCGACGAGCTCGGCGTCCTCGACGCCGATCCACACCTTGGAGAGGTCCACGACGGCGGAGAGCACCTTGTCCACGAGCACCAGCACGACCGAGGCGATCGCGATCTGCACGCGGGAGCGGGGGTTGCGCACGAGGGAGCCGGCGATGAACACGGCGAGGAACATCTGCAGGAAGCCCTCGACCTCGGCGAGGCCGGAGAAGTCGCCCATGAGCAGGTCGGTGAAGACGATCTCGCCGAGCGGGGCGCCGAGCGCCGCCCAGAACGGGGAGAACAGGGCGGCGACCGTGAGCGGCACGAACACCATGTAGGAGACGGAGACGTCGACGGGGCCGATGGAGGGGTCCGGGATGATCTCGAGGATGATGTTCGAGAGCCCGAACAGGGACATCGAGAGCACGAAGATCATGAGCTTCTGCGAGGTGGACAGCTCGGTGCGGCGGATGCCGTCGATGGTGCCGCGGAGGGCGCCGCGGCGCTCGTCCTCGGCGGGGCGCGGGGGGACCTGGGTGGACATGGGGTGCTCCTCGGGGGTGGGGCGGACCGGATGCGGGGAGGGGAAGCTCAGGGGGCGGTGGTGAGGGCAAGGCGTGCGGCGAGCACGTCGATCACCTGCGCCGGGGAGTCGAGGACGTGGTCGGCGTGGCCGTCGGCGAGGGCCCGGGCGAGGGCGGGCTCCTCGTCCTTCCCGCCGCGCAGCAGGCACACGGCGCCGAGGCCGGCCCCGGTGCCGCCGCGGCCGTCGTTGACGGCCTTGTCCCCCACGTAGACGACGTCGGCGGGGAGGGTCTCGAGGCCGGCGAGCGCGGCCTCGAAGATCGCGCGGCCGGGCTTGCGCACGCCGACCTCGTCCGAGTACGCGGCAGGGCCGATCATCCCGGCGACGCCGTGGCGCTCGAGGATCTCCCGCACGCCGCGGCCGGAGATCGTGTTCGAGACGATGCCGACGACGATCCCGTGGTCGCGGGCCCATGCGATGAGCTCGAGGGCGCCGGGGCGCAGGGCGGGCTCCGACTTCGCGCGGTGCAGCGCGAGGGAGAGCTCCGCGGCCTCGAGCCGCAGCGCGGGGCGGAGGGCCGTGGGGAGGTCCTGGCCCACGAGGTCGCCCCAGAGCTCGGCGGCGGGGATCTCGGCGTGGGTGCCGTCGCCGTCCGCGTCCCGCTCGTGTTTGCGGGCCCGGTGGCGGTCCCATCCGGCCTCGACGGCGGCCGTCGCCTCGGACGGCTCGAGCGGCACGCCCACCTGCGCGGCGAGGGCGGCGATCCGCTCCCCCATCCGGGTGAAGCGGTCGGGGGCGGGGGTGGAGAGGGTGATGACGCCGCCGTGGTCGAGCAGCAGCGCGGGCCGGCCCGGCGCCGGGGCGAGGGCGGACGGGGCGCCGGCCGACGGGGCGGCGGAGGCGGAGGGCGCGACGGAGGCGGAGGACGCGGCGGAGGCGGAGCCGCCGTCGGCCGCGTCGCGCAGCGCCCGCAGCATCGGCGCGAGCAGCTCCTCGGGGCTGTCGAGCTCGAGGTCCGGGCGGTCCGTGACGGCGAAGGGCGGGTGGTCGGTGCGGTGGTCGCGCGTGATGACGAGGGCGCCGATCCCGGCGCGGCGACCCGCGGCGACATCGCGGTCGTAGGTGTCCCCCACGTACCAGGCCTGCTCGGGGCGCACGCCGAGGGCCTCGGCGGCGAGGTGGAGCATGCCCGGGTGCGGTTTGCGGATGCCGACCTCGTCGGAGTAGATCTGCACCGCGAACGCGTCCGCGAGGCCGGCCTCGGCGAGGATCGCCCGGTGGGCGCGGCCGGAGTGGGCGTTGGAGACGATCGCGAGGCGCACGCCGTGCTCGCGCGCGGCCTCGAGCAGGGCGGGGATGCCGGGTCGCACGTGGTGGTCCGCGACGATCGGCGCCATGGCCTCGAGCAGCTCCCCCGCCTCGAGGGCGAGTCCGTGGCGGAGCGCGTCGGGGAGATCCGCGAGCAGCATCTCGGCGACGATCTCGCGGGCGGTGAGCTCACGCGGCTCGGGGCGGCGGGAGGAGGCGTTCTTCCACAGCGAGAGCGCGGTGCGCCCCGCCCGCAGCGAGGCCTCGACCTCGCCGTGCTCCGCCGCGAGGCCCATCGCCGCGGCGCGCCGGACCACCTCGGCGGCGAGCTCGCGCGCCCAGCCGGCCCGCGGGGTCGTCGTGACGACCACGCCGCCGAAGTCGAGCAGCAGGGCGCGGGGCGCGGGCAGGGCGGTCGCGGGATCGGCGGCGGCGAGCGCGGCGGCGTCCGTCGGGTCGGCGTCGGTCGCGGCGGGTCGGGTCGTGGTGGACACGGGGCTCCTCGGGGCGGGGCCGAGGGGCGGGTCCCGATCGGCATCCCCGACGCTACGGAGGCCGCGCGGTCCGATCGTGAACAGCGGATGAACCGTCGCCCACCGTTCGGCCAGGAGTGCTGAAACTCTTCAGACCGGGCTCTGACCTGGGCTCCCGCGGGTGTGAGATCGGGGCATGACCCTCGACCCCCGCTCCTCCCGGCCCACGCTCGCGCAGGTCGCCCGGGCCGCGGGCGTCTCCCCCGGCTCCGCCTCGATGGCGCTCAACGACCGCCCCGGCGTCTCCCGCGGGACGCGGCTGCGGGTGCTCGAGGCCGCGCGGCACCTGGGCTATCGCCGGCGCGGGCGGGGCAGCGGGCTGATCGGCGTGCTCCCCACGGACCTCGGGAACCCGTACCACACGGACGTCATCGCGGGCATCGAGGGGCAGGCCGATGCGCTGGGCCTCGGCGTCGTCATCGCGCACGGGCGGCGGGACCCCGAGCACCTCGAGGCGCAGCTGCAGCGCCTGCTGGACCTCGGCGTGGACGGCATCGTCGCGGTGACGACGTGGCTGCGGCCGTCGGCCCTCGAGAGGGCCGTGCAGGTGGTCCCCGTGACGGTGATCGGGCGGATGCAGGACGCGGTGCCCGGCACGGACGCGGTGCGCACGCACGACGAGGCCGGTGCGGCGCTCGCGGTGCGCCACCTCGTCGAGCTCGGGCACCGCCGCCTCGCGCACGTGACCCTCTCCTCGCGCCCGGGCCCGGCGGGCCGCCGCACCGGCTTCCTCGCCGAGACGGAGCGGCGCGGGCTGCGGGGCACGGCGACGGTGATCGGCCCGGACCGTGCGGAGGACGGCATCACCACGCTGCTGCGCTCCGTGCGCCGCGGCGACGCGGACGCCCCCACCGCGGTGTTCACCGCGAACGACATGGCCGCGGTCTCCGTGCTGCACCGCGCGGCGGACCTCGGGGTGGAGGTCCCCGGGCAGCTGAGCGTCGTGGGCTACGACGGCTCCGCGGTCGCGCTCACCGTGCGCCCGCACCTCACGAGCGTGCACCAGCCGCGCGGCGAGATGGGCCGGCTCGCCGCGCGGATGCTGCGCGAGCGCTTCGAGGGCCGCGGCCACGACACCTCGAGCGTCGTGGACCCCGTGCTGCACGTGCGGGCGTCGACTGGGCCGGCGCCGGGCTGAGCGCGGGGCCCAGGACGCATGTGGTCATCTGGCGTCACGAACATGACGGCGGCGCGGCACCGCTCCTACTGTCGACGGAACGCCCCTGTCGACGGGCCCGTGTCGACCCTGCATCTCGTGTCCGCACGGCACCCGATTCCACGGAGCACCCGAGGAGAACCGATGACCACCGCGCCCCACCCGTCCGAGCCGGACCACGACGTCGCCCATCCCGCCGAGGCCGCGCCGCCGCTGGACGGCGCCCTGGACCGGGAGAGCTTCGGCGCCCTGTTCCGCCGCCACCCGGCGGGCGTCGCCGTCATCACCCTGCTGGACGACGGCGTGCCCGTCGGCTTCACCGCGACCTCCGTCATCTCGGTCTCCGCGCAGCCGGCGGTGCTCGCCTTCTCGATCAACGACACGTCCTCGTCGTGGCCCGCGGTCTCCCGGGCGGAGTCGGTGACGATCAACCTGCTCGCGGCGGACCAGCGCCAGGTCTCCACGGTGTTCGCGACCTCCGGCGTGGACCGCTTCGCCCAGGCGGACTGGCAGCAGCTGCCCACCGGCGAGCCCGTGCTGCGCGGCACCTCCGGCTGGATCAGCGGGCACGTGCTGCAGCGCGTCCCGGCGGGCGGCAGCCACCTGGTGCTCGTCGCCGCGGATCGCGCACAGGTGTTCGACGCGGAGCCGCTCGTGTACCGCAACCGCGCCTACCACCAGCTGATCGAGTACGAGATCTGAGTGGGGGCGGTGCGGAGGGGGCCGACGACGGCGCGGATGTGACCTGCGCCCGCCCGGTTCGCCCCCGACCCGGCCTTCGGGTACGCTGTTGCCTGCTCTTACGAGCGCTGGAGGATTCGCCTAGCGGCCTATGGCGCACGCCTGGAACGCGTGTTGGGTGCAAGCCCTCGGGGGTTCAAATCCCCCATCCTCCGCCGAATGATCGCCCCGGAACCGCATTGCGGATCCGGGGCGATCTGCATGTCCGCCCCCGCCGCGGTGCGAACGATGACTCGAGACAGGTGCGAACGATGTCCTGAGAGCCGACACCCCGTCCTCCGCCCTCGATCGACAGGCCCCGGTGTGCTGCGCTGGGCCCCGCCCCGCCTGCGCACATGCGCGGCGATGGTCCGACTCCGTTCCGGATCGGCGCCTGCGGGGGAACGGAATCGGACCATCGCCCGCGGGGAGGCACACGCCCCCGGGTCACCATCCGGTCTCCATCTGCGCGGCGACGGTGACCTGCGCGACAGGCCCGGATATCCTTCCGCGAACGCCGAAATCGACGAATCACGGGGGCAAGGATGTCGCAGTCGGGCTGGGGCGGCCAGGGGCCGTCCTCTCAGGACGGATCGTCGCAGCAGGGCTGGGGCCAGAACCCGCAGGGCCAGCAGGGCTGGTCCCAGCAGCCCGGCCAGCAGGGCGGGTGGGGTCCGGCGCCGCAGCAGCCGTCCCCGCAGCAGTCCCCCGCATGGGGGCAGCCCTCCCCGGGCGGGGCGCCGCAGGGCGGCCCGTACGGCGGCTCCCCCGCCTACGGTGCGCCGCAGCCGCCCACGCCGCCGCGCAAGAAGTGGCCGCTGGTCCTCGTGGCGATCGGCTGCGTGCTCGCGCTGCTCCTCGGGATCGGCATCATCACCGCGACCGTGCTGCTGAACCGCAGCGGCGGGGACATCGAACCCACGGCCGCTCCGACCACCTCCGGGAGTCCCACGGAGGAGCCCAGCACCGAGGCGACGACGGAGGCCCCCACGGTCTCCGGCTCGTCCGAGGGCGCCGTCTTCGAGCCGGCCGATCCCTACGGCGAGTCGCTCAAGACCCCGGACGAGATCTGGTCGATCCTCGAGGACAACCCGATGGCCTCCGGCACCGTGAGCACGATCGGCAGCTGTGAGCTGCCGGGCACGCCGAAGGAGCCCTCCGACGAGCAGCTGCAGGCCACGCTCGATGCCGCGGGCGGATGCCTGAGCTCGGTGTGGTCCACGGCGAGCTCGGACCGCGAGCTCCCGTGGTCGAACCGCTCGCTCGTGGTCTACCACCACCCGGACGTCCCCTCGAGCGCCGTGTGCGAGCCGGACTCCTTCGACGCGGAGACCCCGCGCGTGTGCAATATCGACGGGACGATCTACTGGCCCTCCGGCTCCGGCATCGCCCACGAGATGGGCGCCTCGGGCGCGGTGGGTGACGAGGCGGAGCTCTCCACCGCCTACCTGTGGGACCTCTCCTACAGCTACGTGAACGCAGGCTGGTGGGACAGCACGATCGGCATCTACTACAGCCAGATGTCCCAGGGCCTCGAGGACGATCCCGACCGCCAGGCGGAGGCGAAGCGCCGCTACGCCTCGCAGAACATCTGCGTGGCGAGCCTGATGTCGATGCGCGTCCCGACCGCCGCGCAGCCCAGCGAGACGGTGCGCGGCATCCTCTCCGACCCGAAGACCTGGCAGGACGGCCCCGCGGTCACCGCGGAGACCCACGCCCGCTGGATCAAGAAGGGCCTCGAGGCCGACGGCGACCTGGCCGCGTGCAACGCCTGGAAGGCCCCGCTCGACGAGGTCGCCTGAGCTCGATCCGCAGGGGTGCCCCGGCCTCGTCCGCGAGGTCCGGGGCACCCCTGCGGGCGACCGGCGCCACAGAGGCTTGCGCACGCCCTCAAAGTAGTTTAATTTCGAACTATCAGTCGGAGGGGCGCCGCCCACGGCACCGCAGACCCGCGGCACCGCGGCACGGCCCTCCCGCCGACGGCACACGACGAGTCGTCAGGAGCGCATCATGCAGTTCGGAATCTTCACCATCGCCGACATCACCCCGGACCCCACCACCGGGCGCGTCCCCACCGAGCACGAGCGGCTCGAGCTCATGGTCGAGGAGGCGACCCTCGCCGAGCAGGTGGGCCTGGACGTCTTCGCCCTCGGCGAGCACCACAACCCGCCCTTCGTGACCTCCTCCCCCACCACGACGCTCGCGTACATCGGCGCGAAGACCCGCGAGATCATCCTCTCCACCGCGACCACGCTGATCACCACCAACGACCCGGTGAAGATCGCCGAGGACTACGCGATGCTCCAGCACCTCACGGACGGGCGCGTGGATCTCGTCATGGGCCGCGGCAACACCGGCCCCGTCTACCCCTGGTTCGGCCAGGACATCCGCAAGGGCATCGAGCTCGCCGTCGAGAACTACGAGCTGCTGCACCGCCTGTGGCGCGAGGACGTCGTGAACTGGGAGGGCCAGTTCCGCACCCCGCTGCAGCAGTTCACCTCGACCCCGCGCCCGCTCGACGGCGTCGCACCCTTCGTGTGGCACGGCTCGATCCGCTCCCCGCAGATCGCCGAGCAGGCCGCGTACTACGGCGACGGCTTCTTCCACAACAACATCTTCTGGCCCATCACCCACACGAAGCAGATGGTCCAGCTCTACCGCGAGCGCTTCGAGCACTACGGCCACGGCACCGCCGACCAGGCGATCGTGGGCCTCGGCGGTCAGGCCTTCATGCGGAAGAACTCGCAGGACGCGATCACCGAGTTCCGCCCCTACTTCGACAACGCCCCCGTCTACGGCGGCGGCCCCTCGATGGAGGACTTCACGCGGCAGACCCCGCTCGTCGTCGGCTCCCCGGAGCAGGTGATCGAGCGCTACCTGACCATGGCGGACCACGTGGGCGACTACCAGCGCCAGCTGTTCCTGCTCGACCACGCAGGCCTGCCGCGGAAGACGGTGCTCGAGCAGATCGAGCTGCTGGGCACCGAGGTGGTGCCCGTGCTGCGCAAGGAGCTCGACGCCCGCCGCCCCGCGACCGTGCCCGACGCCCCCACCCACGCCTCGCTCGTCGCGGCGGCTGAGGCCGAGCGCGGCGCGTTCGACACGACGTACAGGTTCGAGACCGGCGACAACTGGACCGGCCTGCGCGCCGAGGACGCGAAGGAGGGACGTCGATGACCACCCCGACCAGCACCGCTTCTGATCCCACCGTCGAGCCGCTGCGGCTCGTGGTGCTCTCCGCCGGGCTCTCCACGCCGAGCTCGACCCGCATGCTCGCGGACGAGCTCACCCGCGCCGTCACCGCGGAGGCAGGCGGCCGCCCCGTCTCCACCGTCGTGGTGGAGCTGCGCGAGCACGCCCACGAGATCACCGATCTGATGCTCACCCGCTTCCCCGGGGAGCGGCTGTCCCAGGTGATCGACGCGGTGCGCCGGGCGGACGCCGTCATCGCCGTCACCCCGGTGTTCAACATCGGCCCGTCGGGCCTGTTCAAGATGTTCGTCGACGCCGTGGACAAGGAGATCTGGAACGGCCGGCCCGTGCTGCTCGGCGCGACCGCCGGCACCGCCCGCCACTCCCTCGCGATCGACTACGCCCTGCGCCCGATGTTCGCCTACCTCAAGGCAGAGCTCGCGCCGACGGCCGTGTTCGCGGCCTCCGCGGACTTCGGTGCGGACACCGAGGGCCAGGGCGACGAGCAGCCGCTCGCCGCGCGCGTGCGTCGCGCCGCCCGGGAGCTGCTGCTGCTCGTCGCGGGGGCCTCCGGGGCCGACGGCGGTGACGCGGCCGACGCCGACGGGACCCCGGCGGGCCCCGCCGTCCCCGCGCGCACCGTCGCGGTGGGCCTGGACGACGAGTTCGCGGACTTCGTGCCGATGGGGTCGCTGCTGGGTCGCTGATCCGCTGACGGCGACGGGCGCACCGCCTACGCTGGGCGCGGGACCTGCGGGGTCCCGCGCCCGGGGCCGTCCCGGGGCCCGCTCCAGGAGGAGATCCCCATGACGTACATGCTGATCATGCGCGCGGAGGCCGAGGCCGCCGAGCAGGGCAGCGCCGCCGGCGATCCCCGCCCCGGCGTCTGAGCGGCGCCGCCGTGATCCGCCCCGGTCTGTGCTCGGTGACGCTGCGCGCGCTCGAGCCCTCCGCCGTCGTCGAGCTCGCCGCCGCGGCGGGCCTCGAGGCGATCGAATGGGGCGGTGACGTGCACGTCCCGCCCGGGGACGTGGAGCGCGCCGGGCAGGTGCGTGCGCTCACGGAGGGGGCGGGCCTCGCCGTCGCCTCCTACGGCTCCTACCTGCGCTGCGAGGGCCCCGCCGCGGCCGTCGAGCAGGAGACCCGCGCGGTGCTCGCCTCCGCCGCCGCCCTCGGCGCCCCGCGGGTGCGGGTGTGGGCCGGGACCGCGGGCTCCGCCGATGCCGCCCCGGACGCCCGCGAGGACGTGGTGCGGAACCTGCGCCGGGCCTGCGAGCTCGCCGCCGCGCAGGGCATCGAGCTGGGCCTCGAGTTCCATGGCGGGACGCTCACCGACGAGGTCGGCTCGACCCTGCGCCTGCTGGAGGAGGTCGACCATCCCGCGCTCACCACCTACTGGCAGCCCCACCAGGACATGCCTGCCCCGGAGGCGATCGACACCCTGCGCCGGGTGCTGGACCGCGTCTCCACCGTGCACGTGTTCTCGTGGTGGCCGGGCTCGGAGCGGCTCGCGCTGTCCGAGCGGTCGGATCTGTGGCGCGAGGCCTTCGCCACGCTCGCCGCGCACGGCGGGGACCACGACGCGCTGCTCGAGTTCGTGCCCGGCGACGATCCCGCGCTGCTGGCTCGCGAAGCGGGGACCCTGCGCGAGCTGCTCGCCGTATCCTGAGGCTCCCGGGACAGCGGTTGCCGTCCCGCGACCCGCGCCTGTCCCCGACCCCCGAGGAGCTCCCATGCCGGCGATCCGGCTCAGCGACGTCGCCGCGGATGCGGGCGTCTCCCTCGCGACCGCCTCCCGCGTGCTCAACGGCTCCTCCCGGGTGCCCGGCAAGGACGTCGCCGAGAAGGTGAAGGCCTCCGCCGCGAAGCTCGGCTACGTGCCGAACGCCCAGGCGCAGGCCCTCGCCCGCTCCCGCTCGGGGCTCATCGGCCTCGTCGTCCACGACATCGCGGACCCCTACTTCGCCGCGATCGCACGCGCCGTGCAGCAGCAGATCTTCGCCTCGGACTCGCAGGTGCTGCTCACGCAGACCGACCGCGACCACGAGACCGAGGTGCGGGCGCTGCGCTCGCTCATCGCCCAGCAGGTCGACGCCCTCGTGCTCGTGGGCTCGCACCGCTACGGCGGCGACGCGGACGCCGCGATCTCGACCCTGCTCGAGGGCTTCAGCCGCAACGGCGGCACCGTCGTGGGCCTCGGCCAGTCCCTCGGCGTGGGCCGCACGATCGTCCCGGACAACGCGGAGGCCGCGGAGGAGCTCGCGACCTCGCTCGTCGTCGAGGGCCACCGTCGCTTCGCGGTCGTCGAGGGCATCGCGGGGATCCCCTCCGCCGGGGACCGCACCGGCGGCTTCGTGCGCGGCCTGACCCGCGCGGGCATCGAGCCGGAGCTCACCCTGCGTGCCGAGCTCACCCGCAGCGGTGGCCACGACGCCGCCGCCCGGGTCGCCGACCATCTCGCCGCGGCTCCGTCATCGTCGTCGGTCCCGTCGGACCCGCTGCCGCTGTGCCTCTTCGCCCCGGCGGACGTCATGGCCCTCGGCGCGCTCGGCGAGCTGCGCCGCCGCGGGCTCGACGTCCCCGGCCAGGTCGCCGTCGCCGGGTTCGGCGGCGTGCCCGACGCGGCCGACGTCGCCCCCACCCTCTCGACGATCGCGCTGCCGCTGGACGACATGGCCCGCACGGCCGTGGACTGGGTCCTCGGACGGGGCGACGCGGGGCAGGAGGCCCCCGCCGCGGCGGAGGTCCACGTGAGCGGCGAGGTGCTGCTGCGCGAGTCCACGCAGCTCACCGCCGCCTCCTGAGGCTCAGGGCGACGGCTCCCCCGCCGGCGTCGACCGCCGCACCTCGAGGTGCGGGAGCACCTGCACGTGGCGCGGGGTCCCGGGCTCGCCGTCCTCGGCGCGCAGGCGGTCGAGGATCGTGCGCAGCGCGAGGGCCCCGATCTCCCGTCCCGGGGGCGACACCGCCGTGAGCGGGACGATGCAGAGATCCGCGAACTCGTCGTCGTAGGCGACGACGGCGAGGTCCTCGGGGACCCGCAGGCCGCGGTCCAGGGCGATCTCGACGAGTCGCGAGGCGTGGAAGTCCGTGTGCACGAGCGCCGCGCCGACGCCCTGGTCGAGGCAGTCGTCGAGGAAGGACTCGAGGGCGCGCACGGCGGGGTCCTCCGCGCCGTCGTCGTCCTTGGGCAGGGGGCGGGTGGGCGCCGGGCGCAGGCCGAGGTGCGCGACGGCCCGCCCGTAGCCCTCGCGCAGGGCGCCGGCCGTCGGGGTCCGCTCGAGCCAGGCGAGGCCCACCGCGTGGTGCCCGGCGCCGGCGAGGTGCTCGAGGGCCAGCAGGGCGCCGCGCCCGTGGTCCGTGCCCACCCAGTCGCGGCCGGCGAGCGCGGCCGATCCCTCCAGGCGGCGCTCCACGATGACCACCGGGACCGGCACCTCGGCGAGCATGGCGGTGAGATCCGCCGCGGAGCGATCGCGCAGCGTGGGGGCGATGATGAGGCCCTCCACGCCGAGGTCCACGAGCCGCCGCACCTGCCGCCGCTCGACGTCCGCCCGGTAGCCGGTCGTCGCGAGGACGGCCCGCACATGCTGACCCGCGGCGGCCGCGTCCACGCCGCGGGCGATGCCCGGGAAGTGCGAGCCGGTGCCGGGGAGCACGACCCCCACGGGGATCCGGGCGGGCACGGGCCGCGCGGCGCCGAGGACGGGCACGGCCCCGCCGTGCACCCGCACCAGGTGCCCGCCCTCCGCGAGGGTCGTGATGTCCCGCCGGATCGTGATCTCGGCGACGCCGAGCCGGGCGGCGACCTCGGAGGCGCGCACGCTCCCCCGCAGCTCGAGCTCGCGCAGGATGCGGGCGTGCCGGGCGCGGGCGACGGGGCGCGACGGTGCGGGGTCCACGGGCCTCCCTGCTCTCGAACCGTTCCGCCGGCCAGCGTAGGCGGTCGTGCTCGTCGAGGTCCGCGAATGTTCGTTCCTGATCGTTTCCGGTCCCCGGAGCCGACGGCTCCCGATCCTGGTCCCGCGGCCGGTCCCGCACCCGCCGCCCGCCCGCTCTCCCCTGTCACCGTCGCCATGAAGGAGATCCCCGATGTCCCTGCACGCCCCGCGCCGCCGCTCCGCGCTCGCCCTCGGCGCCCTCGCCCTCACCGCCCCGATCGCCGCCGGGCTCGCCGGCTGCGGCCCGAACAGCCGCTCGGGCACCTCCGCCGCGTCCGACGGCGGCGCCGCCCTGCGCATGACCTGGTGGGGCAGCGAGACCCGCACCGCGCTCACCACGAAGGTCATCGACGCCTACGCGGCGCGCGTCCCCGAGGTCGCGATCACCGCGGAGCCCGCGGAGTTCTCCGCGTACTGGGACAAGCTCGCCACGCAGACCGCGGCCCGCAACGCCCCCGACATCATCCAGATGGAGGAGGCCTATCTCGCCGAGTACGCCGAGCGGGGCGCCCTGCTGGACCTCTCGACGACCTCGCTGGACACCTCGGGCTTCAGCGAGGGGCTCGCGGCCGCCGGCGTGGTGGGCGACGCCGGGCAGGTGGGGATCCGCGGCGGCTCGAACGCCCCCGTGATGCTCGCGAACAGGTCGCTGTTCGAGGCGGCGGGCGTGGACCTGCCGGATGACACGACCTGGACCTGGGACGAGTTCGTCGAGGTCGCCGAGGCGATCACCGCGGGCAGCCCCGAGGGCACCTACGGGGGCACGCAGCTCGTCACCAACCCCGTCGTGCTGCGGCTCTGGCTGCGCCAGCACGATGCCGCGATCTGGCGGGACGGCGACCTCGGCTTCGACGAAGCGGCCGCACGCGACTTCTTCGCGTTCGGCGAGCGCCTGCTCTCCTCCTCGGGCTTCGCGCCGGGCCCCGCGGCCCTCGAGGACGCGGCCTCCCCGCTCGAGCAGTCGCTCATGGCGACCGGCCGGCAGGGGCTCAGCGTCGCCTGGTCCAACCAGGCCGTCGCCGTGAGCGCCGCGCTCGGCGAGGAGCTCGCGCTGCTGCGCCTGCCCTCGGCCCCCGGCTCCGCGGGCGACTCCCGCTCCTGGCTGAAGCCGGGCCTGTTCTGGTCGATCGCCGCCACGAGCGCCGCGCCGGATCAGGCGGCGGCCTTCCTCGACGTGCTGCTGAACGATACCGAGGTCGCCTCGCTGCTGGGCGTCGAGCGCGGGGTGCCGCCGAACACGGAGGTGCGCGAGGCGGTCAAGGCCGGGCTCGAGGGGGTCGAGCTCGCGACCGTGGAGTTCGTCGAGGCGGTCTCCGGTGAGGTCGGGCCGGATCCCGAGCTCGCCCCGCAGGGCGGCTCCGTGCTCGAGTCGCTGCTGCAGCGGGTCGGCGAGGGCGTCGTATCCGGGGATGCCGACGCCGCGTCGGCCGCCTCCCAGCTGGTCGAGGAGCTGCGCTCCGCGATCGCGTGAGTCCTCAGACGCTCCCGCGCTCGACGACCCGGAAGCGCGGGGCGGCGCCGTCGAGCACGGCGCTCCCCCGCAGCGCAGCCGGGTCGATCACCGCGAGCCCCTCGGCGAACACCGCACGGGCGAGGCCGGCGGGGTCGTGGTCGATCGTCGTGAGCGGCGGGTCGAGGTGCGCGGCCATCGGCTCGTCGTCGATCCCGATCACCGCGAGCTCCCCGGGCACGGCCACATCCTCCTCCCGGGCGGCGTGCAGCAGCGCGGCGGCCCAGAGGTCGTTGTAGCAGGCCACGGCCGTGACAGGCGGCTCCGCGGCGCGCCACTCGCGCAGCAGGGCGCGCAGCTCCGGGAGCGGCGCCGCGGCGGCGATCCGTGCGCTGCGGGGCGCGGGCAGGGCCGCCGCCGCGCACGCGCGCTCGATCCCGGTGCGGCGCTGCGCGTCGAGCTCGGCGAGCTCCGGGTCCTCCGCGCCGAGGTAGGCGAGGTGCTCGTGCCCGGCCGCGCGGAGGTGCCGCACCTGGAGGTGCGCGACGGGGTCACCGTCCTCGCCCCCGGGGTAGGAGCCCGGGGCCGGCGCGGTGGGGGTGCGGGCCGCGTCGAGGACGGTCCGCTCGGGGGCGGTGAGCACGGCGAGGGCGAGCACGAGCTGCGGCTGGAGGTGCTGGAGCGCCGCCTCGAGCGCGCCCGCGTCCCCCGCGCGCAGCGACACCAGCGAGTAGCCGTGCTCGCGGGCGAGGGCGGTCAGCGTGTCCGTCAGGACGGCGAGGTTCCGCCCGTGCGGCAGCGCGGGGGACAGCGCGAGGATCACGGGCGGGAGCTTGCCGCGCAGGGCCCGGGCGCTCTGGTTCGGCACGTAGCCGAGCTCCCGGGCGGCGTCGAGCACCTTGCGGCGCGTGGCCTCGGGCAGGGGCCGGTCGGGCCGGTCGTTGAGCACGTAGCTCACCGTCGCGCGCGAGACCCCGGCGTGCTGGGCGACGTCCGTGCTGGTCACGCGCCGGTCGCGCTCCGGGGCACCCGGCCCCTGCCCGTCGGTCACGACCGGCCGTCGCCCGCGTTGACGCGGTCCAGGAACTCCTGGATCTGCTCCGGGGCGAGCCCCGCGAAGCCGGTGAGGCGGCCCACCGGGATCTGCTCGAACATCTTCACCATCTCCGGGTCCTGGAAGAGCGGGCTGTCGCCCACGAGCTCCTGGAGGGCCTCGGTGCCGCCGGGGATCGCGGCGAGCTCGAGCGGGGTGGTGGAGAAGGTCGCGGGGATCCGCGGCTCGGTCCCCTCGAGCGCGACCTCGGCGGAGAGGGGCAGGTCCCGGCTCGAGGCGCCCACCTCGACGCGGTAGGTGCAGGCCTCGACGGCCCACTGCCCGGAGCGCACGTCCCAGTACTGCAGCTCGGTCTCGGGGATGTCGATGCGCACGGCGGCGGAGGCGCCGGGCGCGAGGGTGACGTCGGCGAAGCCCTTGAGCTCGCGCGGCGCGCGGGAGATGGCGCTGCCGGGGACGGCGACGTAGGCCTGCACGACCTCGCGGCCCTCCCGCTCGCCGGTGTTGGTGACCTGCACGGTGACCACGAGGCCTCCATCCTGCTCGGTGACCTCGAGGCCCTCGTGGGAGAAGGTCGTGTAGCTCAGGCCGTGACCGAAGGGGAAGGCGACCTCGGTGCCGCGCTGGTCGAAGCCGCGGTAGCCCACGAAGAGGCCCTCGCCGTAGGTGACGCGGCCGTGCTCGCCCGGGAAGTACGGGGTGGAGGGGACGTCCGCGAGGCGCAGCGGGATGGTCTCGGCGAGGCGGCCCGAGGGGTTCGTGCGGCCCAGCAGGACCTGCGCGGTGGCCTCGCCGCCGGCCTGGCCCAGCAGCCAGCCCTCGAGGATCGCGGGCGCCGAGCGGAGCGTCTCGGAGAGGCGGATCGCGGAGCCGTGGGTGAGGACGACGGCGGTGCGCGGGTTCGCCTCGAGGACCTCCTCGAGCAGGCGCTCCTGCTCCGCGGGCAGCTCCATGTCGGTGCGGTCGAAGCCCTCGGACTCGACGTCCTCGCCGAGGCCCAGGAAGAGGACGACGGTGCCGGCGGTGCGGGCGAGCTCGACGGCCTCGGCGCGCAGGGCGTCGGGATCCGCGGCCTCGTCGGCCCCGGCGGAGAAGCCGCGGGCGAAGGGCACCTCGCCGAGCTCCGCGCGCAACGCCTCGAGGGCGGGGGTCACGCGGGTGGCGTTGACGTGGGAGGACCCGGCGCCCTGGTAACGCGGGGTCTGCGCGAAGTCACCGATGACGGCGAGGCCCGCGGCGGCGTCGCCCTCGAGGGGCAGCAGGCCACCCTCGTTGCGCAGCAGCACGATCGCGCGGCGGGCGGCCTCGAGGGCCACCTCGTGGTGGGCGTCCGCGTCGTAGGTCGCGGCGGGGTCGCGGTGCGCGGCGCCCTGGCGCAGGAGCCGGGCGACCTTGCCGGCGGCGCGATCCACGGCGGCCTCGTCGACCGTGCCCTCCTCGAGGGCGGCGGCGAGGGCCTGCTCGGCGCCCGGATCCGCAGGCATCTGCAGGTCCAGCCCGGCGGCGACAGCGGCGGGACGGTCCACGACGGCGCCCCAGTCGGAGACGACGGCGCCCTCGAAGCCCCACTGCTCGCGGAGCACCTCGGTGAGCAGGAAGCGGTTCTGGGAGACGAGGGTGCCCAGCACCGAGTTGTAGGAGCACATGATCGTCCAGGGCTGCGCGCGGGTGACGACGGAGCGGAAGGCGCGCAGGTAGATCTCGTGCAGGGTGCGCTCGTCCACGGAGACGTCCACGCGCATGCGGTCCGTCTCCTGGTTGTTCAGCGCGAAGTGCTTCACGGAGGTGCCGACGCCGCGGTCCTGCATGCCGTCGACGTAGGCGACGGCGAGCTCGCCCGCGAGGTGGGGGTCCTCGGAGAAGTACTCGAAGTTGCGGCCGCACAGGGGCGAGCGCTTGATGTTCATGCCGGGGCCGAGGACGACGGAGACGCCCTCGGCGAGGGCCTCCTCGGCGATCGCCGCGGCGACGGCGGCGGCGGTCTCGCGGCTCCAGGTGGCGGCGAGGCCGACGGCGGGCGGGAAGCACGTGGCGGGCACGGAGTCGTTCAGGCCCAGGTGGTCCGCCTCCGCCTTCTGGGTGCGCAGTCCGTGCGGGCCGTCGCTCGTCATGATCGGCTCGAGGCCCAGGCCGGGGGCGCCGTGGGTGTACCAGAAGTCCTGGCCGCCGGTGAGCGCGACCTTCTCCGCCGCGGGCAGTGCGGCGACCTCCGCCGCGTCGACCGTCGTGCTCGTGCCGTCCTGGCCCATGTCGTGCTCCTCTGCGAGATCCGTGCCTGCTCCGGGCAGGTTACTCGTGTCAGCCGGGTCGTGGGAGGACGTCCCTCGGCGCGGCCTGGCCGCCGCCGCCCCACCCGGGTAAGGTCACCCTCACCGAATATCGACAGGAAGGCCTTCCCGTGGTCGCCGAACCTCATCCGGACCCGCGCACGAGCGCCCCCAAGCGCGGCATCAACGGCGCGATCGTCCGCGTCTGGGGCGGGAAGGACCTGAGCCTCACGGTCCTCGAGCGGGAGGACCCGGCGGAGGACCTCGTGCGCCTGCGCGTGGACCTCGACGGCCTGCTCGCGCGGGACGACGTCTACCCCACCTACTGGCTGCGCCTGTGGTTCACGGCGCCCTCGGGCAAGGGCCACCAGCGGGCGTACACGCTCGTCTCCCCCGACGCCGAGGCCGGCACCGCCTGGCTCGAGTTCTTCCTCCACGAGGGCACCGCCTCGGACTGGGCGCGCGGCTCCCGCCCCGGGGACCGGATCGAGGCGACCGTGCTCAACGGCCGCGACCCCGTCGCCGGCTCCCCCGCCCACCTGCTGCTCGTGGGCGACGGCGCCTCCTTCCCCGCGATCGCGGACACCCTGCGGCGCCGTCCGGGGATCCCGGCGACCGTGCTCCTCGAGGACGCCGGCGGGCAGGATTGGATGGCGCTGCCCGAGCGCGAGGGGCTCACCGTGCACCGCCTCGCCCCGGGCGGGGCGATCGTCGAGGAGGCGCTCACCGCGGCGGGCACCGCCCCCGCGGGGACCGTCGCCTTCGTGGCCCTCGAGGGGGCGCCCACGCGGGCGCTCTCCTCCGGCCTGCGGCGACGCGTGGGCCTGCCCAGGGAGCAGGTCCACGCGCTCGCCTATTGGAAGCGCGGCTGAGTCAGGCGGAGGGCAGCACCAGCTGCTCGAAGCGCTCGCGCACGATCCGCACGGCGTCGTCCACCGGGGTCGCCCAGACGTCCTCGTTGAAGATCTCCACCTCGATCGGGCCGGTGTAGCCCGCGCCGGCGACGAGCCGGGTCACGGCGGGGAAGTCGACGAAGCCGTCGCCCATGTAGCCGCGGGAGTGCAGGGTCTCCGCGGCGAGCGGCAGGTTCCAGTCGCACACCTGGTAGCCCATCAGCCGCCCGCTCTCCCCCGCGCGCGCCACGGACTCGGCGAGCTGCGGGTCCCACCACACGTGGTAGGTGTCCACGATCGCGCCGACGGCGTCCGATCCCACCGCCTCGGCGATGTCGAGCGCCTGCGCGGTGGTCGAGACGACCCCGCGATCGGCCGCGAAGATCGGGTGCATGGGCTCGATCGCGAGCCTCACGCCGGCCTGCTCCGCATGCGGGGCGAGCGCGGCGATGTTCTCGACGACGCGCTCGCGGGCCGCGACGAGGTCCTTGTCCTCCCGGGTGAGCCCGCCGACGACGAGCACGAGCACGTCGGTGCCGAGGCCCACGGCCTCGTCGATCGCGCGGCGGTTGTCCTCGAGCGCGGCGGCGCGGTCGGTCGCGTCCGCGGCGGTGAAGAACCCGCCGCGGCACAGGCTCGTCACCGCGAGACCGGCGTCGTCCACGCGCCGGCGCAGGGCGTCCAGGCCGATCTCCGCGACGTCCTGGCGCCACAGGCCGACCCCGCCGATGCCCTCGGCGACGCACGCCTCGAGCAGGTCCTGCAGCGGGGTGGTGCGGCAGGTCCAGCGGTTGATCGAGAGCCGCGGGACGGCGACGGGGGCGCTCATCGCGCGGCTCCGTCGTCGGCGGGGACCGCGAACCCGTGCAGAGACAGCAGCGCATGCCAGCGCGCCGCCGCGAGCGGCGGGTCCTCGAGGTTGCCGGTCGCCGCGGCCAGCTCGACCGTGCGGGAGAGGTGGGGCAGGCTGCGGGCGGCGTGCATGCCGCCGACCATCGAGAACGCCCGCTGATGGCCGTTCAGCCAGGACAGGAAGGCGACGCCGGTCTTGTAGTGGAAGGTGGGCGCGGAGAACACGTGCCGGGCGAGCCGCTCTGCGTCGTCGAGGATGCGACGGGCCTCGGCGCGGTCCCCGCGGTCCAGGGCCTGCACGGCCGCGGAGGCCGCCGGGGCGGTCGCCGCGAAGGCGCCGAGCAGGGCGTGGGAGAAGGTCCCCTCCTGCTGCGCGCCGCCGTCGGCCCCCTCCTCGCCGACGATGAGGTGGGAGAAATGGAAGTCGTCGCCCGTGAGCATGCGGACCCCCTCCGGGAGCTGCTCGCGCACGGCGACCTCGGCGGCGTCGTCGAGCAGGCTCATCTTCACGCCGCGCACGCGCGAGGGGTCCTCGCCGATGATCCGCAGCAGCGTCGCGGAGGCCTCGGCGGTGTCGGTGCTGCCGAAGTACCCCTCGAGCTGCGGGTCGAAGGCCGTGCCCAGCCAGTGCAGGACGACGGGCGCGGTCGCGGCGTCGAGCACCCGGCGGTAGACGCTCTCGTAGTCCGCGGCGGAGCGGGCCGCGCGGGCGAGGTGCCGGGAGGCCATGAGCACGGCGCCCGCGCCGGTGGCCTCGGTGGCCGCGAGCTGCTCGCGGTAGGCGTCGACGATCGCGTCGAGGCTCAGCTCCGCCTCGGGGCGCTGGTCGGTGGAGACCCCGGCGACGACGAGGTCGCGCACCTCGGCCCCCGCCGGGAACAGCGGGGCGATCGCGGGATCGGCGAGGGCCTCGCGGGCGGCGCCCGCGGTGCGGGTGATGAGCTCGCGGGTCGCCGCGGGGTCCAGGCCCATGCCCCGCTGCGCGGTGTCCATGGCGTCGGCGACGCCGAGGCCGCGCCGCCACATGCTGCGACGGAAGGCGAGGGTCGCCTCCCAGTCGAGGTCCGCGGGGGCGCCGGGGGCGGTGTCCGAGGCGGGGCGGGGGATGACGTGCACGGCGGCGTAGACGGTGCGCGAGCGAAGCGGGCCGCTCGGCGGGGCGAAGGCCGCCGCGGCGCCGAGCTCGACGGTGCGCAGCGAGCCGTCCTCGTCCAGGAGGTGGAGGTCCATGCCGATCACGCCTCCGTGAGCGGGTCGAGGGCGATCCGGCGACCCTCGGCCGCGCTCGCGAGGCCCGTCTCCGCGAGGCGCACGCCGCGCGCGCCGGCGAGCAGGTCGTAGGGGTACTCCGCCCCGCGGCCCTCGCCGACGTGGCGCAGGAAGTCCTCCCACTGGACCTTGAAGCCGTTGTCGAAGCCGGCGGGGCCCTGGTTGTCCGGGACCTCGATCCAGTCGGCGCGGTAGTCGTGCCCGTCCTTGACGTCAGGGTTCCACACGGGCTTCGGGGTCGCCTCGCGGGGCTGGATCCATGCCCCGTGCAGGCCCACCACGGCGGAGCCGTCGGTGCCGTCGATCTGGAACTCGACGAGCTCGTCGCGGTGCACGCGCACGTCCCAGCTCGAGTTCATCTGGACGACGGTCCCGCCCTCGAGGCGGAACACGCCGTAGGCGGCGTCGTCGGCCGTCGCGGTGTACTTCTCGCCGTTCTCGTCCCAGCGCTCGGTGATGTGGGTGGCGGTCTGGGCGTAGACGTCCTCGATGCGGCCGAACAGCTCCTCGATGACGTAGTTCCAGTGGGGGAACATGTCCGCGACGATGCCGCCGCCGTCCTCCGCGCGGTAGTTCCAGGAGGGGCGCTGGGCGGGCTGCCAGTCCCCCTCGTAGACCCAGTAGCCGAACTCGCCGCGCACCGAGAGGATCCGGCCGAAGAAGCCGGAGTCGATCAGGCGGCGCAGCTTGAGCAGGCCGGGCAGGTAGAGCTTGTCGTGGACCACGCCGGAGACGGCGCCGGCGGCCTTCGCGAGGCGGGCCAGCTCGAGGGCGTCCTCGAAGGTCTCCGCGGTGGGCTTCTCGGTGTAGATCGCCTTGCCCGCGGCGATGGCCTGCTTGAGGTTGTCCAGGCGCCTGCTGGTCACGAGGGCGTCGAAGTAGACCTCGTAGTCGTCGTCCGCGAGGGCGGCGTCGAGGTCGGTGGTCCAGTTCTGCAGGCCGTGGCGCTCGGCGATCTCCGCGAGCTTCTCCTCGTTGCGGCCCACGAGCAGGAGCTCGGGCAGCAGGCGGTCGCCGCCCGCGAGCTCGACGCCGCCCTGCTCGCGGATCGCGAGGAGGGAGCGGACGAGGTGCTGGCGGTAGCCCATGCGGCCGGTGGCCCCGTTGACGATGATGCCGATGCGTCGAGTGGCCATCGGTGACTCTCCTCCGAGTGCGTGGTGCGTGGTGCGTGTGTGCGGTCGCGGTCGGCCCCATTGTCGGTAACCGCTTTCCATCGGTCTCAGTAGAGCACGCGGACGGCGCATCTTTCAAGCAGGGATCCTCGATGCGTCCCGGACGACCGCCCGGACGCCGCCTCCCCTAGGGTGGAGGCCATGCCCCGCCCCTCCCGCCGCTCCCTGCTGCGCGGCGCCGCTCTCGCGGCCGGCGCCGGCATGACCACCGCCGGGCTCGGCGCCTGCTCGCTGCTGCGCGGGGACGGGACCGTCCGCACGGTCGGCGACGTCCCCGCCTCGACCGTCCTGCCCGCGGAGGACGCCTCCGCCGGGACCCTCGCGCTCTCCGCCGCGCTGCTCGAGGCGGCGGACGTCGTCGTCCTCGCCGACGAGGCCACCGCCCCCGCCCTCGCCGCGCTCACCGGCCCCGCCGGGATCCCGCTGCTGATCGGCACGGGCGACACCGTCGCGGCCGAACTGGACCGGCTCGGCGCCGGCACGATCGGCGCGCCCGCCGGCCTGGACACCGGCTCCCTCGCCGAGGGCCGCACCCTCCACGAGATCGACCTCGCCACCGAGCACCCCCTCGAGGACCTCCCCACCCCGCGGCTCGAGCAGCCGCTCGAGGAGCTCACCGTGCTCGTGGACCCCGAGCGGTCCCCCGCCCTCGCCTCCGCCGCGGGCGCGCTCGCCCGCGCCGCCGGCGCCCGGACGCTCCGCACTCCTGGCGGGGACCCCGGCCGCAGCGCGCAGAGCGTCGCCGCCGTGAAGGAGGCCGCGGGCGAGGACCCGTCCACCGGGCTGCTCGCCCTCGGGCCGGGCTTCGGCGCGGCCGACGCCTGGGAGGCCCGGCTGCAGCGCGTGCTCACCGTGCCCGAGCTGCCCGGCGGCGGGCAGACCGTCTTCCCCGGCCGCCGCATGGTCGCCGCCTACGGCACCCCCGGCGTCCCGTCGCTGGGGATCCTCGGCGAGCAGGACGTCCAGGCGAGCATCACCCGGGTCCAGGAGCTCACCGCGCAGTACCAGGCGCTCACCGACGAGGTCGTCGTCCCCGCCTTCGAGATCATCGCGACGCTCGCCTCCTCCCAGCCGGGGGCCGACGGCGACTACTCGCGCGAGCTCGGCATCGACGGCCTGCGTGAATGGGTCGACGCCGCCGGCGAGGCCGGGGTGTACGTGGTGCTCGACCTGCAGCCCGGCACCGAGTCCTTCCCCTCCCAGGCGAGGCTCGTCGAGGAGCTGCTCACGGCGCCGCACGTGGGCCTCGCCCTCGACGCGGAGTGGCGGCTGGAGCCCGGCCAGAAGCACCTCGAGCAGATCGGCTCGGTGAGCGCCGCCGAGGTCAACGAGACCGCGCAGTGGCTGGCCGAGCTCACCGCCCGCCACGACCTCCCCCAGAAGGCGTTCGTGCTCCACCAGTTCACCCGCTCGATGATCACCGACCGCCAGGACCTGGACACCACGCACCCCGAGCTCGCGATGATCGTCCACGCCGACGGCGCCGGCGCGCCGGACGACAAGCTCAAGACCTGGCGCGCCCTCCAGAAGGACCTGCCCGCCGGGATCGTCATGGCGTGGAAGAACTTCTACGACGAGGACGCCCCGATGTTCACCCCCGAGCAGACCTACGACGTCGAGCCGCGCCCCTGGTTCGTCTCGTACCAGTAGCCCGCCGGAGCCGCATGAACGACGACGAGGTCATCCACGCCATCCGCGCCGCCTTCGCCGCACGCATCGGCGCCGGCGCCGACGGGAACCGCGCTCTGCACGAGGTCGCGCTCGAGCTCGAGCTGAGCCTCGACGACTGCGCGACGGCCGTCGGGCGCCCTGATCTCCTCCCCCGCGGTCGCGGCGGGTGGACTCTGGGAACCGCCGGGACGCGATGGCAGGAGGACCGCGTGGGCAGTGCCCTCGCCGGGGCGAACCCGACCGTGATGGCCCACCTTCCGGGAGGGTTCGCCGTGATCGGTGACGTGCAGTTCCTCCCGGGGTACTGCGTCCTTCTCACCGACCGTCCCGGCACTCGGCGCCTGTCCGACCTGCCACGGTCCGAGCGCGTCCGGTTCCTCGACAGCATGTCCGTGCTCGGCGAAGCGGTGGAGACGGTCTGCGCCGATCATGACCCCGGATTCCGCCGGGTGAACCTGGAGATCCTCGGCAATACCGACGACTTCCTGCACGCCCATGTCTGGCCGCGGTTCGATTGGGAGCCGCCGGATGTCGTCACCCGGCCCGTCTGGCTCCACGACCGCCGGAACTGGAGCGATCCCGCGACGGCGCTCGGCCCTCAGCACGCGCAGCTGCGCGCGGCGCTCACGTCCACGATCACGGCGCTCGCTGCCGGAACGTGAGCCGGCCCTCCGTCGGTCACAGATGCCCGAGGACCTCTCGCAGGCCGCTGATCCGCCACGGCGCGTCGGGTTCTTCGTTCCGCCTGTCGAGGTGGAGGGCGCGCAGCCCGGCGTCCCGCGCCCCGATCAGATCGTTCCCGAGATCATCGCCGATGTGGAGCACGCCCTCCGGCGTGACACCGAGGCTCTCGCACACCGCCAGGTAGCAGTCGGGGTCAGGTTTCCTGAGACCGAGCCGTTCACTCGTCCAGACCCCCGTCACCCAGGGGCGGAGTCCGAGGACATCGGCCTTGCGCTGCTGACGCTCCTCGGGGCCGTTGGTCAGGATCGCCGCGGGAACATGCCGGTTCCCGAGCTCGCGCAGCAAAGGAACTGCATCGTCAAAGGCGACCCAGGAGCTCTCGTAAAGGTCCACGAACCTCGCGTAGAGACGGTCGGCCAGATCATCCGGAACCACCTCTGCCTCTCTCGACCGGCCCAGCTCTCGCAGGAGGATGCGGACTCGCTCTCGTCGATAGCCCTGACGATCGAGCTCTCCGGCTAGTCGCAGCACGCTGAGCTCTCCGGCCGACCGCTCCCACGCCTCAAGGACGCGCTCGTCGGCCTTCCCGTGCAGCTCCTCGATCAGCCAGGAGACTCCGCGACGCGCGGAGGCCCGGTGATCGAACACGGTGTCGTCGAGGTCGAGGACCACTGCTCCGATCATGAGGTGACTCCTTCCCCAGGACCTCAGTATCCCGACCGTCGACCCTCCATCACCGACCATCGGCCCTCCCCCTCCCCGGCGCGGTGCGCCAGGGTGGGGCCATGACGAGCTTCAGCATCGGTGACGGAGTCCGGGTCAAGGACGGCCCCCTGCAGCACCAGTACGGGGTGGTGGTCTACGTCCGGGAGGACGACGGCACCTACCTCGTGCGGTTCGGGGCCGCGCAGCAGATGTACTACCGGCCCGAGGAGATCGAGCCCTGGCGGTGATCACGCCGGGCTGAGCAACTCTGCGATCAGAGCCGCGCGGCGAGCATCTCGAGGGAGCGCGCGCCGCGGAAGGCGTGGCCGCCCTCCTCGACGACGAGCTGCGGGGCGGGCCCGCCGGTCGCCTCCCACACGGGGCCCAGCGCGGCGAAGGCCTCCCGGGTCGCCTCGATCGGGAAGATCGGGTCCTGCTCGCCCGCCTCGATGACGAGCGGGCGCGGGGCGACGAGGGCGGCGATGTCGGCCATCTCGAGCTCCGGCAGCAGCCCGGGGATGATATTGCACGGGCAGTGCCGGATCGAGGCGATCGACGCCGCGAAGCTCGAGAAGTAGGTCGCGACCAGGGCTGCTGCGATGCTCGGGTCCACGGCGGCGAGCAGCAGCGCGACCGCTCCCCCGCCGGAGCCGCCGGCCACGCCCACCCGCTGCGGGTCCACGCCGGGCAGGGTGCGCAGGGCCTGCGCGGCGGCCCGGGCGTCGGCCACGCGGGCCCCCATGACGGGGGCGCCGCGCAGCAGGTGCCGGGCGGCGTCGATCCCGCAGGTGCTCTCCGCCGGGTCCTCCGGCACCGCGCCGCCGGGGCGCGCGTAGCGGCGCCGGCCGAAGCTGATCATCTCCGGGCACAGCACCGTCATCCCCGCCGCGACGAGCTTGCGGGCGAGGGCGTCGTGGTAGCCGTCGGGCTCGACCAGGTCGTCGATGCCGCGGCCGTGCCCGGCGACGAGCACCAGGGCGGCGCCGCTCGCCCGCGCCGGCTCGGGGCGCAGCAGGAAGGCGGGCGCGCCCTCCTCCTCGCCGGGCACGCGGATCTCCACGGACTCGGCGCCGTCGGGCGTCCGGTCGTCGGGGCGGGGCGCGAGGTGCGCCGCGCCGGGGGTCTCCTCGGTCAGGCCGAGCAGCGCGCGCAGGCGGTCCCGGGAGGTGGAGGCGGCGAGGGTGGCGGCGGTGCTCATGAGCGGCAGTCTGCCCCGATCCGGCCGGGTGCGGCACCGAAGCGGGGACCGGACCAGGCCCCGACCACCCCGGCGACCTGCTGGACCCTGTCCCGGCAGCTGCGCAGCGCGGGCTCCCAGGAGGTGTCCTCCGTGAGCTGCTCCGCGGCGGGCCGGCCCGCGTTGTAGGCGGCGCGGAGGTCCACCCGGCGGTGGTCCACGAGGTTGTCGCGCGCGGAGACCTCGGTGCCCTTCAGCACGCTGATCAGCGATCCCGCCTCGACGACGCCGCCGGTGTCCACGGCATTGGACTCGATCCGCAGGTGCGAGCCGTACCCGACGCCCATGAGGTACCCGAAGCCCACGACCTGGTCCTCCCGGATCACGTAGCTGTTGTTGTAGACGTCGACCTGGCCGAAGCGCACGCGCGGCGCCCGTTGCCCCACCCCGTCGTAGAGGTTGTGGTGGAAGGTGACGCGCAGGTGCCCGGGGTCCCCGCGGTCGGGACTGTCGGTGGAGCCGACGAGCGTGAGCTTGTCGTGGTCGCGGAAGGTGTTCCAGCTGACGGTCACGAGGTCGGAGCCGTTGGTGACGTCGAGGGCCCCGTCGTGCCGCTGGAAGGTGCGGCCGAAGTAGGTCGGGAGCTGGTCGTCCGTCATCGGCGCATCGGTGAAGGCGTTGTGGTCGACCCAGACGTGCGTCGCGCCGTCGACGATGCGGACGCTGTCGTACTCGCTGTTCCAGTTCCCCTCGGCGCCGTCCGTCGGGTCCCAGGCCGGGAAGCAGTCGTAGGTGTCCGCGAGCACGAGGTTCCGGATGATGACGTCGTCCACCCCGCGGATCGAGAGGCTCGCGCCCACGAGGCCCGCGCCGGGCTCCGCCCCGATGATCGTGGTGTGCGCGGGGACGTCCACCTGGATCAGCGCGCGCTGGCGCTGCGCGGCCGCGGCCCGCGCGTCCTCCTGCTCGCCCTCGGGCTCGCGGTCGGTGCCCCAGGTCTCGGGGTCGTACGCCTCGAGGTAGGCGTCGAGGTCGTAGCCGGTGCCCTCGGCGATCTCCTCGCAGGTGATCGGCTCGCCGTCCTCGTCGGCGTTCATGGGGATCGAGCCGTGCACGCGGATGATCGAGGGTGCGTCGCCGGAGGCGGCGAGGGCCGCGATCAGCTCGGGCCGGGTGCTGACGTCGTGCACGTCGCCCGGGGCGGCGTCGGCCCCGCCGGTGGTGCCGCCCTCGGCGCTCGCCCAGCCGTCCCCGGCGGGGAGCGTCTGGCGCTCGGTGATCGTCGGGACGGGCGGTGCGGCGAGGGCGCCGCCGGGCAGGGCGAGCGCGAGCACCGCGACGGCGATCGCGGCGGTGCGGGCGAGGGTGCGGGTCATGATCGTCCTTGATCGTGAGGGGGCGGGGGTCAGTCGCGGGGGTCGGAGATCCAGTGCTCGCCACCCACGAGGCGCACGTCCTGAAGGCGGAGCGAGTCGTCCGCGGAGCGCAGCGGGGCGGCGGGCCGCTCGTCGCCGTCGGCCCGCTCGAAGGCGTTCTCGAGGGTGAGGGCGGCGAGGGTCACGTCCGGGGCGAGCACGGTGAGGGTCGCCCAGTCGTCGGCGGGCTTGTCGTAGGTGAGGACGACGTCCTCCGGCCGGCCGGTGGCGCCGCGGATCACGAGACCCTCGGCGCCCGGCCAGACGGTGACGACCTCGCGGTACGTGCCGGGGTGGACGCGGATCTCCACGGGGTGGGCGGCTCTCGCGGCGGCGCCGACGGCCGCGTGGACGGAGAGCACGTCCCCGCTGCCGTCCTGGGCGACGTCGATCCGGCGCGGGACCCGCTCGGTGCTGCCGTGGGGCCCGGCGTGCCGGGTCAGCAGGGAGCGGACCTCCTCCACCGGGTCGAGGGCGTAGTCGTAGCAGTCCGCGGGGTCGAGGTCGATGCTCGTGTCCTCCCAGCTCCCCCAGCACCCTTCCCGCAGGTTCCCGTTCTGGGCGACGCGGGACTCCGGGTCGCTCACGCCGATCGGGTTCCGCACGGTGTCGAAGACGCTGTGCTCGACGAGCAGCTGGGAGGCGCCCCGGGAGGCCATGCCGTAGGAGCTCACGCCCTCGAGCCAGCAGCAGTGGACGTGGCAGAGCGCGACGTTGTCGATGCTGCCGTTGCGCTGATGCGTGTTGGAGAAGCGGGTGTGGTGGATCGTCAGGGTGGTCAGGACGTTGTCCGTCCAGCCCACGCCGAGGGTCTTGTCGTGGTCCCGCAGGAGGCACCAGGAGACCGTGACGTGTGTGGAGTCCTTGCGGATGTCGACCTGTCCGTCGCCGAGGCGGGCGAACTCGCAGTGGTCGATCCAGATGTGGTCCGAGGTGTCCACGCGGATGCCGTCGTTGTCGTTCTCCTCGCTCTTCCCGTCCCAGTCGCCGGCGATGAAGCTGTCGCGGAAGAGGAGGTTCCGCAGGATCACGTCGTCCACGGAGGGCAGGCGGAACCCGCCGCCCACGATCTCCGCGCCGGTCCCGAGTCCGAGGATGCTCGTGCGGGAGGGGATGTCGACCATCGTCCCGAAGGGCAGGTCGATCCGCCCGTCGACGAGCAGGATCCGCGGCGCCGGGGCGAGGAGGGCCGCGGTGAGCTCGGCCGCGCTGCGCACGGTGACGGGGCGTGCGCCGAGCCCGCCGACGGTGCCCCGGGGGTGGGAGTCCGTCGCGACGCCGGCGAAGCCCGTGGCCCGCGGGGACCACACGGGTCCGGCGGTGGTCGCTGCGCCCTGGGGCACGCGCATGCGGCGCAGCACCTCCGCCGGGTCCTCGAGGGTGGGCGACGCGGGCGCGGAGGGTACCGCGCCGGCTGCAGGGACGATGCCGGTCACGGCGGCGGCCGCCAGGCCCATGACGGGCAGCGATCGACGGCGGAGGGTGGGCGGCGTGCTGCGGTTCATGACCAGGGGCTCCAGTCGTCGTCGCCGTGGAGGTAGGTCTCGCGGGTGTGGAGCGCGGCCTCCTCGGCGGTGAGCTGCGGGCGGTCGGGGTCCTCCTCGCCGGCGGGTGCCGCGCCGGGGCCCGTGTTCGCGTGCTCGCGCAGGAAGTCCTCCCGCCAGGGCCAGCCGCTCATGTCCGACCAGGCGGGGGTGCGGATGTGGGCGCCGAGGTGGGACTCGCGGATCACGGCGGAGGGCTCGACGGCCGGGTCGCTGCTGGGGTGCCAGGGGCGGCCCAGGTGCACGGTCCCCGCGGCGGCGCCGGAGGTGAAGCGGCAGCGCACGAACAGCAGCCCGCGCCGCCCGCCCGCGGTGCTCGGCGCGCACACGTAGCCGTTGTTCGCCTCGCCGCGGTCCAGGGAGCGGATCTCGCTGTCCTCGAGGACCATCGTCGCGCGGCCGTAGATGAAGTCGACGTCCCCCTCGATCGTCGAGCCGGTGACGTACACGCGGGAGAGGACGTCCTTCGCAGGGGACTCGGCGAGGAAGGTATCCTGGTTGCCGAGCAGGCGCACGCCGTCCAGCACGATCCGGTCCCCGACGGTGCGCAGGGCCTGCGCCTGGCTGCCGCCGTGGGCCGCCTCGTCGTAGGCGTTCTCGATCGTGAGGTCGGCGAGGGTGACGGCGTCCGCGAGCACGGCGAGGGTCGCCGCACCCGTCGCGCCGAAGCTGCCGCCGTAGAACTTCTCGGTGCCGGCGGCGAGGTCGTAGGTGAGGGTGACGTCGGCCGCGTCGCCGCTCTCGCCGCGGATCACGAGGCCCTCCGGGGTGCCCGGGAGGATCCGCACGATCTCCCGGTAGGTGCCGGGGGCGACGACGATCTCCACGGGGTGCGGGGCGCGGTGGGCGGCGCCGACGGCCGCGCCGATGCTCGCCATGTCGCCGGTGCCGTCGAGCGCGACGCGGAGCCGGCGGCCCGTGCGCTCGCGGCGGGCGTGGGGCCCGGCGTGCCGCTCGAGCAGGGCGGTGAGCTCGTCGAGCGGCTCGGCCGTGTAGGCGTAGTGGTCCGACGGCTCGAAGGTGGGGCCGGTGTGGTCCCTGCGGCCCCGGATCCGGGTGAAGCGGTTGCCGCGGGAGTCGACGGCGGCCTCGGGGTCCTTGACGACGATGGCGTCCTCGCCGTCCTCGTAGAGGCAGGCCTCGATGACGACCTGGGCGGCGCCGCGGGCCATGGTGCCGTACTGCGCCTGCCCCTGGAACAGGCAGCTGTGCACGTGCGCGGCGGCGGCGTTGTCGATGCTCGCGTTGCGCTGGTAGGTGTGCGAGAAGCGGCTGTGGTGGAGGGTGAGCGTCGTCGTGACCTCGTCCGTCCAGCCCACGCCGAGGGTCTTGTTGTGGTCGCGGAACACGCACCAGGAGACGGTGACGGCGGTCGAGCCCTTGCGGATGTCGACGAGGCCGTCGCCGAGACGGGCGAACTCGCAGTGGTCGATCCAGACGTGGTCCGAGGTGTCCACGCGGATGCCGTCGTTGTCGTTGTCCTCGCTCTTCCCGTCCCAGTCCCCGGGGACGTACGAGTCGCGGAAGGTGAGGTTGCGGATGACGACGTCCTGCACGCGGTCGAGGTGGAACCCTCCGCCCACGATCTCCGCCCCGCGGCCGACGCCGAGGATGCTCGTGCGGGAGGAGACCTTGAGGTTCGTGCCGAAGGGCGTGATCTCGAGGGTGCCCTCGACGAGCACCGTCGTCGGCTCCTCGCGCAGGACCGCCTCGGCGAGCGCCGCGGGGTCCCGCACGACGACCACCGCGCCGCCGCGGCCGCCGACGGCGCCGCCCGGGAGGGCGTCGGTGGGGACGCCCGCGAAGCCGGTGGGCCCGGGGGACCAGACGGGGCCGTCGGCGCAGCGCGGGCCGCGCGGGACGCGCATGCGGCGGAGGTCCTCCGCTCCCCCGTCGGCCGTGGTGGAGGGGTCGGCGAGGGCCGGGGCGAGCGGGGTGAGGGCGACCGCGGAGGCGGCGCCGAGGGTGGTGGTGAAGGTGCGTCGGGACAGCGTGGGCATGATCGTCCTTGATCTCTGCGAGGGATGCTGCGAGGGGGGTGAGCGGGAGGTCAGCCCTTCACGGAGCCGATCATGGCGCCCTTGACGAAGTAGCGCTGCACGAAGGGGTACACGGCGAGCATCGGGAGCGTGGCCACGGCGATCACGGCCATCTTCACGGACTGCGCGGGCGGCACGACGTCCACCGAGGTGGCGTCCGCGTTCATGCCGCTCGAGACGATGACGACCTGCCGCAGCAGCACCTGGATCGGCCACTTGGAGGAGTCGTTGATGAAGAGCACCGCACCCATGTAGGTGTTCCAGTAGGTCACCGCGTAGAACAGGCCGATCGTCGCGATCGAGGCCATGGACAGCGGCAGCACCACCCGCAGGAACACGCCGATCTCGGAGCAGCCGTCGATCCGCGCGGCCTCCTCGAGGCTGTCCGGGATGCCCTGGAAGAAGTTCCGCATGATGACGAGGTTGAAGGCGTTCACGGTGACCGGGAGGATCAGCGACCACAGCGAGTCCAGCAGCCCCAGCTTCGAGACCACGATGAACGAGGGGATCATCCCGCCGCTGAAGAGCATCGTGAACACGACGAGGAAGTTGATGGAGCGCCGCCCCGGCAGGGTGGGCTTCGCGAGCGCGTAGGCCATCATCGCGGTGACGACGAGGCTCAGGAAGGTGCCCACGACCGTCACGAACACCGAGACGCCCATGGCCCGGAAGATCGTGGGCGTCGAGAGGATGTACCGGTAGGCGGCGAGCGACCACTCCCGCGGGACGATCACGAAGTTGCGGGTCGCGAGCTCGCCGGGGGTGGCGAGGGAGCTGCCGATCACGTGGAGGAAGGGCACCAGGCAGATCAGCGCGAAGCCGGTCAGCAGCACGACGTTCACGACGGAGAAGATGCGCTCCCCGGGGGTGCGGCGGCGGGCGCCGCGGCGCCGGCGGGGCGCGGGGCGGTCGGTGGGGATCGGGGTGGTGGTCATCGAGGACTCCCCTCGGGCAGGGGCCGCAGCGCGACGAGCGCGGCGGCCAGGAGGAACAGGAAGGCGACGGGGTAGAGGACGAGCTGGCTGCCCAGCAGGCACACGAGCCCGGCGGCGAGGAACCACCAGGCGGGGGTGCGCCGCCACGGCCGGCTCCGCGCGAGGGCGATCCCGGCAGCGCTCAGCAGCAGCAGGAGCACGAGGGAGACCCCGAACCAGGCGGCGAGGGTGTCGCCGGCCTCGCGGGCCGCGAGCGGGTCGAGGGCCGTGTCCCCGCCCAGCAGCGCGGGCATGACGACGGCCTCGAAGGTGGCCTGGTCCACCTGGTTCATCACGAGGGTGAAGCCGCCCATCGTCACCACGGCGGCGATGATGCCGAGGCCCACGAGCACGATCTCGAGGGTGCGGCGGCCCCTCACGGGAGCAGCGGTTGCGGCGGCCGCGCTCATCGCTCCGTCACCTCCGCCCGCAGATCGGGGCTGCCGTCCACGAGCAGCGGCTCCCCCTGCGCCCCGCGGATCCGCACGCCGCTGAGCACCCCGCCGGCCACGGCGGAGACCCGCAGGCCCTCCCGGGTGACGGGGACCAGGCCGGAGGCCATCTCGGGGGCGCCCGCGCGGGGCCGCTCCGCGAAGGTCACGGAGAGGTCCTCGATCGTGAGGTCCTCGATCGGCGCCTCGGGGAGTCCGGCGATGTGGCCGGCGCTCGCGTGCACGCGGGTCGCGGTGAGGTGGGCGAGGTGGATCCCGCGCAGGCGCGGGGTGCCCGCGTCCACGGGCCGCGGCCCGCGGTCGCCGACGGCCTCCGCCTTCCCCTCCTCCCCGCAGAAGTAGAAGGAGTTCACGGTGACGGGGACGAGCACGTCGTCCATGACGACGTTCGTGACGCGGAGGCCCTCGACGAGGCCGCCGCGACCGCGGCGGGTCTTCAGCCGGATCCCGCGGTCCGTCCCCTGGAGCACGCAGCTGCTGACGACGACGTTGCGCACGCCGCCGCTCATCTCGCTGCCGATCACGACGCCCCCGTGGCCGTGGACCATCGTGCAGCCGGTGACGACGACGTTCTCGCAGGGCACCGCGCGGCCCTCGACCTGGGTGCCGGCCTTGATCGCGATGCAGTCGTCGCCCACGTCGATGTGGCAGCCGCTGATGAGCACATCGCGGCAGGACTCGGGGTCGATGCCGTCGGTGTTCGGGGAGTCGGCGGGGTTGCTGATCCGGATCCCGCTGATCGTCACCTGCTCGCACAGCGCCGGGTGGACGGTCCACGCCGGGGAGTTCTGCAGGGTCACGTCGCGCAGGGTCACGCGGCGGCAGCCGTGCAGGCCCACGAGCGTGGGACGGGGACGCTCCCCACCCCCTTCCCGCTGCCGGTCCCACCAGGGCCCGCCGCCGCCGTCGATCGTGCCGAGGCCGGTGATCGCGACGTCCTCCTCGTCCTGCGCGTAGAGGCACGGGGAGTGGACGGGACGCGTCGCGCCCTCCCACCGCGCCTCGACCACGGGGTACAGCGCCGGATCCGGCACGAACTGCAGGAGCGCGCCCGCCTCGAGGTGGAGCTCGACGCGGGAGCGCAGGCGCAGCGCCCCGGTGCGGTGCACGCCGGCGGGGACGGCCACGCGCCCGCCGCCGCGGGCGGCGGCGTCGTCGATCGCGGACTGCAGCCGCGCGGTCGCGAGCTCGCCGGCGGCGGCGCGGGCGGTGTCGGGACCTGCGGGCAGGTCACGGGGAGGGCTGAGGGTCACGGCGGGGTCCTTCCGGAGGGCGGTCGGGGCGGCGGCGAGCGGGGCTCGTCAGCCGACGGCGTCGTGCGCCTCGGTGAACTCGGCGATGATGTCGTCCAGGCCCTGCGAGCGCAGCGACTCCACGACCCCCTCGTAGTCCGCGAGGGAGGTCTGGCCCACCATGAAGGTGTTGTAGGCGTCGTTGATCGCGGTCTCGATCGTCGTCCACTGGGTGTCGAAGGTGGCCGAGGTGAGCGACTGGGCCGGGTTCGTCACGGCGTACTCGTCGTTCTCCGCCATCTTCTCGTTGGCCTCGTTCACGTACGGGTTCGTGGACTTGTAGACCTTGACCTGGTCCGACGGCCGCGAGCTCGAGTACGGCTGGACCTCCTGCTCCCAGAGCGCCTCGTCGGTGATGGTGATGGCGCCGTCCTCCTCGACCTTGTAGTGCGTGCCCTCGACGCCGTTGGTCATGAGCTGGAAGGCGGGCTCGTCGAGCAGCTTGTCGGCGAGCTGGAGGCCGCGGCGGAGGTCCTCCTCGCTCTTGAGGGTCTGGGTGTTGAAGGCCATGAGGCCGCCCATGCCGCCGGAGGTGTCCGAGACGATCCGACGGGGCACGTCACCGTGGGTGATGTCGTTGATCAGGGCCCACTCGACCTCGGAGTCCTTGTTGATCGACTCGGCGAGGGCCATGTAGTTCTTCGCCTCGAACAGCCCGGTGACGACGATGCCGCCCTTGTCCTGCGCGATCGCCTGCTGCTGGTTCTGCTTCTGGACGGTGACGAACTCCTGGTTGATCCACTTCTTCTCGAAGGCGCCGCGGTACCACTGCATCGCCTCCTTCCAGGCGTCGGTGGTGCAGGTGGGGACGATCTTCCCGCTCGCGTCGAGCTCGAACTTGTCCCCGGCGCCGAAGTAGCCGGCGAGCGAGCGGAAGCCCACGGCGAAGCTCTCCTGGCGGTCGATGAAGCCCGTGACCTTCGCGCCGGTGCCGGTGGGGTCGCCGTCCACGAAGGCCTGGGCGACCTCGCCGAGCTCGTCGATCGTGTGGGGCACCTCGAGGCCCAGGCGGTCCAGCCAGTCCTTGCGCACGAGCACGCCGTAGCGGGCGAGCGGCTTCTGGAAGGGCACGCCGTAGAGGGCGCCGTCCAGGCGGGCGGAGTCGATGATCGTGGGGTTGATGGCGGCGAGGTTCGGGTAGTCGGCGAGGAACTCCTCGACGTCCCAGAACATGCCGGACTTCAGCGGCTCGCGCACGGCCGCCATCGACTGGTTCAGGCTCGTGATGTCCGCGATCGCGCCGGAGGCGAGCGCCGCGTTGATCTTCTCCTCCTTGGAGGCGTCCGGCACCCACTGGAACTCGAAGGGGACGCCGGTGTGCTCGGCGAGCGCGGTCATGATCGGGCCGTCGGCCGCGGGGGTGGTCGGCGTGTGCAGCATGGCCATCCAGGTGAGGGGGCCGCCGCCGTCGGAGGCGCCGGAGCCGCCGCTGCCGCCGCACGAGGCGAGGGTGCCGGCGCCGGCGATCCCGGCCGCCGCGAGGGGCAGGGAGCCCAGGAACGATCGGCGGCGGAGGCTGCGGGGCGTGGTGGTGGTGCGCGGGGTCATGGGAGGGCCTTTCGTCATCGGAAGGTGGGGTGGAGCGGGGTGGGTCAGCTGGGGGCGGGCGCGAGGGCCCGCGGCTCGTCCGCGGTGGGCGCGGTGAGCTCGGTGAGCACCGGCCGCAGGATCAGCGCCACGGCGAGCGCGGGGAGCACGGCGCCAAGCAGGGGCAGGAGGGCCACGGCGAAGCGGGCCATGAGCAGCTCGAGGACGATCACGGCGGCGGCGCCGAGGATCGTGCGGTGCAGGGAGCCGAGGCCCAGCAGCAGCGCCGCGCTGATCCGCCGTCGGACGCCCCTGACCTCGGTCGAGGCCATGACGGCGAAGACGAAGCCGCCGATCAGCAGGAGCACGCCGAGGGCGAGGTGGTTCGCGGCCCGCAGGTACCAGTCGGTGAGGCTCAGCAGGTTCACGCCGATCACGGCGCCGGCGCCGAGGAGCAGGGCCCCCATGGCCATGCTCGCGGGCAGCTGCTCGCGGGCGTCGCGCCAGAAGGTGCGCACGGTGGGCGGGGTCTCGCCGTGGCGGATCCAGCGGTCGAGGTACCGCGCGAGGGCGTAGCTCGCGGGGCCGATCCCGAGGACGCCGAGGCCCAGCAGGGTCACGCCGGTCCACAGGAGGTTCAGGAGGATGAGCCGCCACAGCCCGCCGAGCAGGCGGTTCAGGGCGGTGAACTGGTCGAAGGAGAAGAGCATGGGTGACCTCCTGCCGGCGGCGCCGGTCAGTACACGCCTTCCTCGCCGAGGCGCTTGGCGATCGAGTTCGCGCCGATCACGAGGATCAGTCCGACGAGCCCCTTGAACAGGCCCACGGCGGTCGCGAAGCTCAGCTGGCCGTTCTGGATGCCCGCGGTGTAGACGAAGGTGTCGAAGATGTCCCCGACCTCGCGGTTCATGGAGTTCAGCAGCAGGAACATGTGCTCGAAGCCGAGCTCGAGGAAGTCGCCGATCGAGAGGATGAAGAGCACGATGATCGTGGGCCGGATGGCCGGCAGGGTGATGTGCCAGGTCTGTCGCCAGCGGTTCGCGCCGTCGATCTCCGCGGCCTCGTAGAGGTTCGGGTCCACGGCGGTGAGCGCGGCGAGGTAGACGATCGTGCCCCAGCCGGCGGTGCGCCAGATGTGCTGGAAGACGTACATGGGGCGCAGCCAGTCCGGGTCGGTGAGGAAGCCGATGCTCTGCCCGCCCAGGGAGACGATGAGGTTGTTGATCGCCCCGCCGTCGGTGGTGAGCATGACGTAGAAGATCGACACGACGATCACCCAGGACATGAAGTGCGGGATGTAGATGATCGTCTGCACGGTGCGCTGGAAGAACCGGCTGCGCAGCTCGTTGAGCAGGAGCGCGAGGACCACCGGCACGGGGAACGAGATCGCCATGAGCAGCAGCGAGAGCACGAGCGTGTTGCGCAGCAGCCGGAAGAACGTGTCATCGGTGAACAGGCGCACGAAGTGCTCGAAGCCCACCCACGGGCTGCCGAGGATCCCGAGGAACGGCTTGTAGTCCTGGAAGGCGATGATCAGCCCGCCCATCGGCACGTACTTGAAGACCAGGAAGTACACGATGCCGGGGACGGCCATGAGGTAGAGCGCCCGGTAGCGCCAGAGGCGTGCGGCGAGGGGCCGCTTCCGGGGCGTCAGGCGGGGTGCCGCACCGGCGCCGGGGGCGGAGGGGCCGCCGGGCGCGGCGGCGGCGAGGTCCGTGCCGGGGGCACGGAGGTCGGTCACGGGATCGGCCACCATCGGCGTTCCTTGCTCCTCGTCGGATCGGGCGCAGGGTCGCGTCCCTCTCCGGGAAACCGCTTCCTCGCGTCGCCACAGTCTGGGGCGCGCCACCGGGGCTGTCAACGGTCGGATCGAAGTTTCTGCGCCGACGCCTCCACGTCGACCTCGCGACGCACCGACATCGATGCAGGTCATCACTGCCGCCGGCGACTGCGAACAACCGGGAACTCCCCCCGCCCTCGCCTGCAGCACGCCGCGAGCGCCTGCTACTGTCGGCGCTCACCGCGAGAGAAACCGATTCCCGATCGTTCTCGCCCGCGTCCCCATGACCGCCCCTCTCACGCCCAGGAGTCCGCGTGGAGCACCGTTCCAACCCCGTCCTCGACGCCGACTGGCCCGACCCGGACGTCATCCGCCTCGGCGACGAGTTCTGGATGATCGCCTCGAGCTTCCACCGCTCCCCCGGGCTGCCCGTGCTGCGCTCCCGGGACCTCGTGGACTGGGAGCACGTCACGAACGCGCTGCCCTCCCCCGTGCCCGCCGAGCACTACGCGCTGCCGCGTCGCGGGAGCGGCGTCTGGGCGCCGAGCCTGCGCGCCCACGGCGACCACGTGCACCTCGTCTACCCGGATCCCGACCATGGGATCCTCGTGCTCGACGCCCCGCACCCGGCCGGGCCGTGGAGCGCGCCGCGGCTGCTGCTGCCGGGCCGCGGCCTCATCGACCCCTGCCCGCTGTGGGACGAGGACGGCCGCGCCTACCTCGTGCA
Source organism: Brachybacterium sp. NBEC-018 (assembly GCF_024860185.1). Classification (NCBI taxonomy): domain Bacteria; kingdom Bacillati; phylum Actinomycetota; class Actinomycetes; order Micrococcales; family Dermabacteraceae; genus Brachybacterium; species Brachybacterium sp. NBEC-018. The sequence goes on along the minus strand of NZ_CP100650.1, from coordinate 1,123,664 downwards.
CGGCTGGGCCCGCTCCCGCGCCGGGGTGAAGAACCGGATCTCGCTGCTCGAGGTGACGCCGGAGCTCACGGCCCCGCTCTCCGCGACGCGCACGATCATCGACGGGGACGCGATCCCCGGCATGCGCACCCTCGAGGGGCCCAAGGCCTACCGGTTCGACGGCTGGTACTGGATCCTCGCGCCCGCCGGCGGCGTCGCCGAGGGCTACCAGGTCGCCTTCCGCTCGCGGGACCTGCACGGGCCCTACGAGCACCGGATCGTCCTCGAGCAGGGCGGCACCCCCGTCAACGGCCCGCACCAGGGCGCGCTCGTCGACGACCCGAGCGGCGCCCGCTGGTTCGTCCACTTCCAGGACCGGGACGTGTTCGGCCGGGTCACCCATGTGCAGCCCGTGACCGTCGGCGAGGACGGCTGGCCGCGCATGGGCGCGCCGATCGACGCGACCCGCGGCGAGCCCGTCGCCGTGGTCCCCGTCGAGCGTGGCCACGACGCGCTCCCGTGGACCGAGCCCGCCCGCTCCGATCCGTTCACCACCGCCGAGCTGCTCCCCCGCTGGCACTGGCAGGCCGCGCCGGGACCGGACCAGCACCGCACCGGGCACGGCGGCCTCGACCTCGCCTTCGCCCCGAGCCCCCGCGGTGACCTGCGGGATCTGGGGCCCGTGCTCGCCCAGCAGCTGCCCGGGCAGCCCTCCACCTGGCAGGTGGAGCTGACGCTCCCCGCCACCGCGGCCCGCCCCGACGAGGGCGTCGAGCGGGCCGGGATCGTCGTGCTCGGCCTCGCCTACGCCTGGGCCGGGCTGCGCCGCGATGCGGAGGGCATCGCCCTCGTGCACGGCACGCGGGCCCAGGACGCCGCCGAGGAGGAGACCGCCGTGCACCGCCTGCTCACCGCGGATCCCACCGCCGCCGCCTCGGTGCGCCTCGTGCTCGAGGTCGACCCCGCTGGCCGCGTCGATCTCTCCGCGAGCATCCTCGGGGAGACCGCCCCGGCCCTCCCGCTGCTCTCCGGCTGGCAGGCCGTGAAGGGGCACTGGGTGGGGGCGGAGGTCGGCCTGTTCGCGACGGTCACCGGCATGGTGCACCATCGTCCCCAGGATCGCCGGGCCGCCTTCGGCCCGGTGACGGTGCGACGCGAAGGACGTGAGATCTGATGGCACGCGGTGGTGGCGGCCCCACGATCACGCAGGTGGCGGAGGCCGCCGGGGTCTCCCGGGCCACGGTCTCGCGGGTTCTCAACGGCCGCACGAGCGTGGACCCGGTGATCGGCGCCCGGGTCAAGGACGCCGCGGACCGCCTCCAGTACCGCCCGAACCTGCTCGCCCGGAACCTCTCCACCGGGAAGACCTTCACCATCGCCCTCGTCATCCCCGACCTGGGGAACCCCATGTTCCAGTCGATCCTGCGCGGGCTCTCCCGCTCCGCGGAGGCCGCCGGCTACGGGGTGCTCATCGCGGAGGCCGGGACCCCGGAGAAGGAGGCCGGGATCGCGCGCGACGCCCGGCGCCAGTGCGACGCCGTCGTGCTCGTCTCCCCGCGCATGGACGATCTCGCCCTCGAGGAGGTGCTCCCGCAGATCGAGCCGGCGGTCGTGCTGAACCGTCGGCCCCGCTCCGCCGCCGCGGCCTCGGTGGGGATCGACTACGCGAGCGGCATGCGCCAGCTCGTCCAGCACCTCACGCGACTGGGGCACCGGGACCTCGTCTACGTCGCGGGCCCCTCCCGGAGCGCCGCCCACCGCGAGCGCCTCACCGCCCTGAACGCCCTGCTCGACGCGGATCCCACCCTCACCCTGCGGGTGCTGCCCGGCGGCGCCGGAATGGACGCCGGGTACCGCTCCGCGGAGGCCGTGCTCGACACGGGCGCGACGGCGGCCCTCGCCTTCAACGACCTCGTCGCCTTCGGCCTGCAGTCGCGGCTCACGGAGTTCGGCGTCAACGTGCCCGGGGACATCTCCGTCACCGGCTTCGACGGCATCGAGCTCTCCCGCTTCGCGGTGCCGCGGCTGACGACGGTGGGCCAGGAGGAGCTCGACGCCGGATCGGTCGCCTGGCGCCTGCTGCGCTCCCGGATCGACGGCGGCGCGGCCTCCCCCGATGCCGAGGGCGCGCCCGGCGGGCTGCTGCTCGAGCCGCTGCTCGTCGTCGGGGACAGCACCGACCGGGTCCCCCCCTCGCGGGTCCCCGCGGCCGTCCGCTCCCGCTCCTCGAGCGCGGCGTCCCCGTCGGACCTCGAGCACGCCCCGATCGGCTGGGTGCGCGAGGGCACGGACTGGACGCTCCTGCGCGGCGGGGAGCTGCTCACCGCGGCGCTGACCGGGGCGAGCATGCCGCTCGTGCACAGCCCGCGGCCGCACCTGCATCCCGTGCGCACCCTCGCCGGCCGCGCGATGACGGTGACGAACCCGCTGGACCACCGCCACCACTTCGGCCTCTCGCTCGCCGCGCCGGACGTCAACGGCACCACCTACTGGGGCGGACGCACCTATGTCGAGGGGCGCGGCTCGACGCTGCTCGCGAACCACGGTCGCCAGGTGACGAGCGGGGCCGACGTCGCCGCGACCGGCCGCGACCTGCGCTCGACCGTCCGCTGGAACGCGCACGACGGCGCGCCGCTGCTGCTCGAGGACCGCCGGCTCGGGGCGTTCGTGCTGCCGGGCCACCCGGGCTGGGGCCTCGCCTGGCGCAGCCGGCTCGAGGCGGACTCGGTGCCCGTGACCCTCACGAGCCCCGCGAACAAGGGCCGCTTCGGCGCGGGCTACGGCGGGCTGTTCTGGCGCCTCCCCACGGCGGACGAGACCCGGGTGATCGTCGAGGGCGGCCAGGGGGAATCCGCCGCGCACGGCTCCACGAGCCCGTTCCTCGTCGTCCAGCGGCGCCACGGCACCGACTGGACGAGCCTGCTCATGGTGCAGGACGAGCAGGCCCAGGGCCGGATCGATCCCTGGTTCGTGCGGGTCACCGACTACGTGGGCGTCGCGACGAGCCTCGCCTGGGACGCCCCGCGGGAGATCCCGCTGGGCGACTCGCTCCCGGTCGTGGTGCGCGCCGCCGTGTTCGACCATGCCGTGGAGGCGGGCGAGGTGCCCGCGATCATCGCGGAGATGCCGGAGCCGGGGTCCTTCGACGACGCGGAGGGCTGAGCCCGCACCGCCGATCAGTGGTTGCTCGGGATCCAGCCCTCGCCGCAGGTGCCGCCCATCTCCGAGGCGTCGATGCGCACCTCCTCGCCACGGGCGTCGAGCAGCGGCTGGTAGCTCGAGGCGACCTCACGGCTGCCCTCGGGGATGTAGTGGAGGATCAGCGAGCGGCGGAACCGGTCCGTGCTCGTGTTCGGCTTCGAGCCGTGCACGAGGCTGCCGTGGAAGATCAGCATGTCGCCGGCGCGCATGTCCGTCTGCACCACGCGGAGGTGCTCGGGGATGGAGACGGTGATGGTCGTGAACGACTCGGCGGCGTCGGCCTCCTCGGGGCACTCGATGTCGTAGCGGTGGGTCCCGGGGACCACGCCGAGCGCGCCGTTCTCCCCGTCGCAGTCGTCCACCGCGATCCAGGCGGCGATGCAGGTCTCGGGGTGGGACTGCAGGAAGTAGTTGTCCTGGTGCATGGCCTGGCCGCGGGCGCCCGGGGGCTTGAAGTAGAACATCGACTGCGCGGCCCAGACGGGGCCGACGGCCTCCTCGACGCGGCCCATGACGCGCCGCTCGAGCAGCCACTTCCGGGCGAGGCGGCCGGGGGCGTGGTCGTCGCGGTGCGGCTGGATCATGCGGGGATAGGCGTGGAGGGGGTCGTCCTCGGGGGTCTCGTGGAAGGCGCCGCCGGTGCCGTCCTCCTCGATGTGCCGCGTGTAGGTCTCCCGCAGCTCGGCGATCTCCTGGGCGTCGAGCACGCCGCGCAGGTGCACGGCGCCGCTGCGCTCGTAGGCCTCGGCGAGGACGGCGGGGTCGAGGCCGGCCGCGTCGACGATCAGGAGGTCGACGTCGGGGGCCGGGGTGGTGGAGGGGCTGTCGGAGAGCGTCGTCATGGTGCGAGTCTTGTCATGGCGACCGTCGGCGACCAGGTGATCGGAGGGTGGGGACATGGACGATCCTGCTGCTCGGCCCCAGGCGCCTGCTGTCGAGGTGCCTCCGCCGGAGTTCGGCCGGGTCGTCGCCGGGGAGCACGACGAGGGCGCCGGGTACCACGTGCGCCGCTCGCGGGGCACGCAGGACTGGCTGCTGCTGCACACCGTCGCCGGGGCAGGGCTGCTGCGCCCGTCGGCCGGCCTGCCGCTGCGTCTGGGGCCGGGTTCGGCGGCGCTGATCGCGCCGGGCACCGTCCACGACTACGGCACGGATCCCGTGGCCGGGCGCTGGCGCCTGCTGTATGCCCACGTCCATCCGCCGGCGAGCTGGACGGCGCTCCTGGACTGGCCGGAGGCCGCGCCGGGGACGGGTCTCATCACGCTCGGGGCGGAGGTCGAGGCGCGCGTGCTGCCCTCGCTGCGCTCCGCCGCGCGGGCGACGCGCCTCGAGGTGGGGTGCCCGGAGCTGTTCGCGCTGAACGGGCTCGAGGCGGCGCTGCTCTGGTACGACACGCAGAACCCGCGCCGGCACCGGATCGACGAGCGCCTGCTGCGCGTGCTCGAGCACGTCGACGCGCACCTCGCGGAGGACCTCTCGCTGCGCCGGCTCGCCGAGGTGGCGCACCTGTCCCCCTCGCGGTTCTCGCACCTGTTCTCCGCGCAGGTGGGGTCGGCGCCCGCCGCGTACGTGGAGGCGCAGCGCCTCGAGCTCGCCGCGCACCTGCTCGAGCTCACCCCGGATGCGGTCGCCCGGATCGCGAGGCGCGTGGGCTACGAGGACCCGCTGTACTTCTCGCGGCGGTTCCGCGCCCGGCACGGGGTGAGCCCGCGCGAGCACCGGGCGCGCCGGCGCGCCTGACCCACGGCGCATTCCCGCGCATCCGTGCATCCGGTCAGAAGGGTGGGTCCTGGAACTCGGGGAACTCCGGTGGTGGCGGGTCGACGCCGGGCGGACCGTCCCAGGTCGCGTAGTGCTCCTCGTGGAAGGCGTGCCAGCGCTGCCACATCGCGTCCTCCTCGGGAGTGGGGAAGCAGCACTCGCGCTCCATGCGCTCCCACACCGGGGCGTACCGCTTCTCATCCAGGTGGAGGTCCCAGAGCCGCTGGTACTCGGCGGCGAGGGTCGCGGTGACGAGGTCCCGGTTCGTGGTGACCTCGCTCCAGGCGGTCCCGTCGACGGACCAGCGGGTGGAGCGGCCGCCGTCCGTGCGCTCGGGGTCGAGCCGGCCCCGCGTCTTCGCCGCATGGTGCCGCCGACACAGGCCGTGGAGGTTCTCCGGGGCGGTGGGACCGCCCCGGCGGGGGTGGAGGTGGTCGAACTCCTCGATGTGGTCGACCTCCCCCGCGTCGACGAGGGTGCGGGTGCAGCCGGGGACCGCGCAGACCGTGTCGACGAGCCTCACGTGCTCGAGCATCGCCCGCGAGGGCCGGTACTGCTGCGCCGCGACGGGCAGGAACTCCCCGCTGATCGGATCGGTCAGCACGCGGTGCCAGACCGGCGCGTCCCCGCACAGGGCGCGCGCCATCTCGGCGGGGACCGGGATCGTGCCGTCGAGTGTGCCCGGCGCGTCGCTCACGCCGAGGAGGGACAGGACGGGGACGACGAGGTTCAGCCGCAGAGGCATCCGCGGCACCGGCACCCCGGCCGTGTCGATCGTCGAGCGGGTGAGGAGGAGGTAGCGGATCGCGCCGAGCGTCATGTGCCGCCCCGCGGCGGCGAGGTCGCCGTCCACGTCCCAGGGGATCTCGACGTCCTGCGCCCCGGCGGCGATCCGCTCGAGGGCGCGGCGCTGCGCGTCCTGCACCGCGCGGGCCGCCACGTCCAGGCGACGGCCGAGGCCCAGGATCTCGGGGATCGGCCCCGTCACGCTCAGGCACGCGGTCGCATCGGCGTTCACGTCGATCCGCACGTCCCGCTTCGACTCGGGGGAGCCGTCCGCTGCGGTGCGGCCGAACCAGAGCACGAGCGTGCGCAGCAGGGTCCAGAAACGGTCCGGGGACAGGGAGTCCAGCTGCCAGCCCGCGACCTGCTCGTCCACCAGGTGCCGCTGCTCGGCGGTCAGATCCCGGACCGAGCGCAGGACGTGGTCGAACCATTCCGTGGGGAGCGCGCCGGTCTCGACCTCGCCGAGACAGCGGGGCAGGTCGGTGACGCCGACAAAGGCATCGCGCTGACGGGTCGTGGCGCGGCCGATCCTGGAGCGCAGCACCATCCCCACCGCCGCCGCGTTCACGTCGCCGTCCTCCTCCCCCGCCTTCTCGTCCCACAGGGCGGCGAGGTCCCGCAGCTCCGCGACGTAGAGCGCCGCGAGCACGGTGCGCCGCCGGTCCAGGAGCCGACGGAGGAGCACGGCATCCTCGGACTCCTCCTCCAAGAGCGCGAGACCGGCGATGGTCCCCGCCGTCACCGCGCTCCGGCCCTTCACCGTTCCCCGGAGGACGCGCGGGAGCGCCTGCTCCGGCTCCCCCGGCCGGCGCGCGCGGACGGCAGCCGCCCCCTCAGGGAGGAGCGCGGGCGTGGGAGCGGGCGGCGGCGGGGTCTTCTCGCCGCGCGGCGCGGGCTCGTGCGAGAGCGTCGACATCACCCACCACCTCCCTGCATCGGACCGGAATCTGCATGCGGAGGGGCGGGGACTCGCCAGCGATTCCCGCCCGTCACGTTCCCCTCATTTTAGAACAGACGATCGACGATCACCAGGGTTCGTCGAGAACTGCCGGAGAATGTGGACAACCCTGCACTGGGGAGGAACGATCGGCGACACGACCTGCGCGGACACCTACCCGAACCCACCCATCGTCGGGACGACGCTAATCCCCAGGAAAGAAGAAGACACCATCCGCACCGATCACGATTCTCGGGCAGTGCAAGATGTACATGATGTACGCGATTTTCTGGATGCACCGTCGGCCGCCGCGCCGCAGGCGCCGGAGAAGAAGGGCCGAAAGGGCCGGCAGTAACGCCCCTCCCGCCACCCTCACATGTCCGCGTAGCGGGAGCGCAGGATCGAGAAGACGCCGAAGAGGATGAGACCCCCACCCACGAGGACCAGCAGCACGGTCCCGGCCGGGAGGGACGCCATCGTGGAGAGCGCGGCATCGAGACCGCCGGCCTTGTCCGGGTCCGCGGTGATCGCCGCCCAGCCGAACAGCGCGCCCACGGCCACGAGCGCCACCCCCTTGGCCACATAGCCGGCGGTGCCGCTCACGGTCACGGCCCGGGAGATCGTGCGGTGACGTCGACCCTCGAGCTGCTTCTCGAAGCGGCGGGTCACACCGGCGACGACGTGGTAGATCCCGATCCCGATGATGACGAGGGCGACCACGCCCACGAGCACGCGCCCTCCGGGGCTCGCCATGAGGCTCGCCGTGAGCGAGTCCGTCTGCTGCTCGCTCGAGCTCGCGGCGCCCGCCGCGAAGCGCAGGGTCGTCACGGCGAGCGCCGCGTAGACGATCGCCTTGCCGAGGGTCTTCACGACGTGCCGGACGGCGTCCCCGCGATCGTCCGCCTCCCGGGCGCCGAACCAGGCCTCCGCGACGTGCCACAGGGCGAGGGCGACCATCGCCGCTCCCCCGACCCCGAGCAGCACCGGGCCGCCGGGAGCGGAGGCGATGGAGCGCAGCGCCCCGGACTGGTCCGCCTCGCCGCCGGAGCCGAACGCGATCCGCAGCGCGATCGCGCCGATGAGCAGGTGCACGAGCCCGCTGACGACGAAGCCGGCGCGCGCGAGGCCCTCGAAGACGGGGTGCTCGGCGACCTCCTCGGCGGCGTCCTCGGCACGGCGGGCGGCGCGGCGGGCGTCCTCGGGCTGGGGCAGGTCCATGGCCGCAGGATAGGGGCCCCGGACGCCGACGCGCCCCGGCACCGAGGACGGTGGCGGGGCGCGTCGGGGGCGTGGGGATCGCTCCCCAGGCAGCGGAGGTGCGGCGAGGGCTCAGGCGCCCGCGCGGATCTCCGCGACCGCCTGGTCGAGCTCGTCGATGGCCTCCTTCGGGGGCTTCGGCGTCACGAGGCTCACGAGCACCGCGACGGCGAGACCCACGGCGAAGCCGGGGATGATCTCGTAGAGGCGGTCCGGCAGCAGGCCGAACAGCGTCCCGAGCGGGGTCTGGCCCCACACGAAGGCGACGAGGGCGCCGCTGACCATGCTCGCGAGCGCACCCATCGCGGTGAGGCCGCGCCAGAAGAGGCTCAGCAGCACCACGGGGCCGAAGGCGGAGCCGAAGCCGGCCCAGGCGAAGCCCACGAGGTCGAGCACCGAGGCATCCGGGTTCAGGGCCAGTAGCAGCGCGAACACCGAGACGGCGAGCACGCCCGCGCGCCCCCACCACAGCTTCGCCTTGGGCGAGGTGGCCTTGCCGGCGGCGCCGAGCAGGTCCTCGACGAGAGCGGAGCTCGTGACGATGAGCTGCGAGGAGATCGTGGACATGATCGCGGCGAGCACCGCGGCCAGCAGGAACCCGGCGATGAGCGGGTGGAAGAGGATCTGGGACATGTCCAGGAACACCGACTCGGCGTTCTTCGTGTCCGTGAGGGACTGGTCCGGATGCTGCTGCATGTAGGCGAGGCCCGCGATCGCGGTGAGGATCGCGCCGAGCACACAGATGACCATCCAGCCGATGCCCACGGTAGCGCCGTACTTCGCGTCCCGGGCGGAGCGCAGCGCCATGAAGCGCACGATGATGTGCGGCTGACCGAAGTAGCCGAGGCCCCAGGCCACGTTGCCGACGATCGCGACGATGCTCGCCCCGGCGACGAGGGAGCCGAACTCGGGGTTCTCCACGAAGGCGGAGTGGAACATCTGCGCGGGGCCGCCGGTGACGACCATCGCGACGATCGGCACGGCGATGAGCGAGACCATCATGATCAGGCCCTGGACGACGTCCGTGTAGCTCGCGCCGAGGAACCCGCCGAAGAGGGTGTAGACGATGGTCACGCCCGCCACGAGGAGCATGCCGACCACGTAGGAGCCGCCGAAGGTGGACTCGAAGAAGAGGCCGCCGGCGACCATGCCGGAGGAGACGTAGAAGGCGAAGAACACGAGGATCACGAGGCCCGCGGCGATGCGGAGCAGGCGCGTGCGGTCTCGCAGGCGGTTCTCGAAGAAGCTGGGGAGCGTGATCGAGTTGCCCGCGATCTGCGTGTGCTGACGCAGCCGGGGGGCGACGAAGATCCAGTTCACGGCCGCGCCGACGGTGAGGCCGATCGCGATCCAGACCTCGACGAGACCAGAGAGGTACAGGGCGCCGGGCAGGCCCATCATGAGCCAGCCGGACATGTCCGAGGCGCCGGCGGAGAGCGCGGCGGTGAACGGGTGCAGGTTGCGCCCGCCGAGCATGTAGTCCTCGCCGTCATCGGTCTTGCGGTACGCGTAGAGACCGATCGCGAGCATGGCCAGGAAGTAGATCCCGACCGCGATGAGCTTGAACGTCAGGTCCATGGGTCCTCCGAGGAGCGGGGGTGGGGAAAAGCGGGGAGAGAGGGGTGGAGGGCGGGGGGCCTGTCGACCGTAACGATCAGCGAGACGGGGCGCACATCGGCGCGGAGGGCTCAGACGGCGCCGATCGCGCGGTCCGTGCGCTCCCGGATATCCGTGAGGACCTGCGCGATCGGCTGCTCGGCGAGCTCCTTCATGAAGGGCTCGACCTTGACCGGCCCGGTGTAACCGGCGTCACGCACAGCGCCCATGAAGCCGTCGAGATCGATCACGCCGGTCGCGAAGGGCAGGCGTCGGTCGAGGTCCATCTGCTCGTCGCGCTCGCGGTCGTCGCGGGCATCGTTGATGTCCACGGAGACGACGTCGGCGTCGGTGAGCCCGGCGAGGTCCTCGACGCTCTCGCCGGCGGTGTACCAGTGGTAGCTGTCGAGGATGAGGCCGACGTTCCCGGCGCCCGTCTCGGCGATGAGCTCACGGGCCTCGCGGATGCCGTGGATGAAAGGGAAGCGCTCGGTGGACCAGAAGGTCTTGGGGCCGATGTACTCCAGGCCCAGGCGGAGGCCGGAATCCGCGAGGAGCTCGGCGACGAGGGCGAGGCGGCCCACATGGAGGCGCCAGTTCTCGCGGTGGTCACGGTCCTCGTGCATGGGGCGGATCCAGGTGCCGACGGCGCTCACGCCCGCGGCGGTGAGCAGGTCGAGGGCGTCGGGCAGCTGGGCGAGGGCCTGGCGGAACTCCTCGGCGGGGGCGTCGAGGCCGATCGGCAGGCCCGCGATCCCCCAGCGCAGCCCCTTCTCGCGCACCGCGTCGCCGTGCTCGACGACGGCCTGGCGGCTGGGGAGGGAGGCGAAGTACGAGGGATCGGGGTCGACGCCGCCGAATCCGTGGACGGAGGCGAGGTCGACCGCGTCGGTGTGGTCGAGGGACAGCCCGAGGGCACCGGGCGAGAGGCAGGAGAACATGCGCTCGAGCCTACGGGGACCTTGTGGCCGCGGTCACGTGTTCCGGGCAGGCAATCGCGCTCGACGCCTCGAACCGCGGGAGGCAGTCCCACTCACCCTGCCCCGGCCGGCTCCGTGCCTGGTCCCTGGCGCTCGGCTTTCCGTCTTCTGTGCAGGTCCTGTGGGTGTGCCGCCGGACCTTCTCCGCTCGTCCCCCCGATGTCACTCTCGTCCCATGAACGAACGGAAGCCCCCTCTCGCCCCGTCCCGCCGCCTGTTCGTGGCGGGCACCGTCGCCGCGGTCTCCGTCACCGCGCTCGCCGCCTGCTCGGACTCCTCGGACTCGTCGGATTCAGCCACCGGCTCGACCGCGTCGGACGCGGAGGTCACCGCCGTCGCGGACGGTGAGGCCGCCGAGGGCAGCGTCGCCGCGCTCGCCCAGGCCTTCTACAACACCCTCGACGAGGACCAGCAGGCCACCGTGCTGCTGGACTACGCGCTGAGCGACGCCGAGCGGTGGTCCAACCTGCCCGAGGGTCTCCTCACCGGCGGCGCGGGCGGAGGGATGCCGAGCGGCGGGGGCATGCCGAGCGACGGCGGCGGCGAGATGCCCTCCGGCGGCGGCATGACGGCCCCGTCGGACGCCGGCGGCGCGACCTCCACCGGAAGCAGCTCGAGCGGCCGCCCCGGCATCGACCTCGGACAGCTGGACGACGACCAGCTCGCCGCCTTCGACGCGCTCCTGAAGGCCGCCACCGGGACCACGGAGGGCCTCGGCTACGACGAGATCCAGACCCACCTGTACGCGGACGACTACCTCGCCGAGAACGGCGGCGGCGACACCTACGGCCGCGGGAACTTCTACGTCGCGATCCTCGGCAGCCCGCAGGACTCGGGCACCTGGGAGTTCATGTTCGGCGGCCACCACCTGGCGGTCTCCAACACGTACGTCGACGGGAAGCTCGCGGGCGCCACCCCGTCCTTCCGCGGCATCGAGCCGCTGGGCGACTTCGAGCTCGACGGCACCACCTACAACGCCTTCAAGACGAAGACCGACGCGTTCACCGCCCTGCTAGCCACGCTCGACGACACCCAGCTCGCCGCGGCGGAGCTCGCCGACACCTACTCCGACCTCGTGCTGGGCCCCGGCAATGACTGGGCCTTCCCCGAGACGAAGGAGGGCCTGCAGGTCTCCGAGCTCTCCGAGGACGTCCAGGGGCTCCTGCTCGACGCGATCGCGACCTATGTGGACGATGTGTCCGACGCGGAGGCGGCGACGATCCTCTCCGGGTACGAGTCCGAGCTGCCCGACACCTATCTCGCCTACTCCGGCACCACCGCCTTCACCGAGAAGGACGACTACATCCGGGTCGACGGCCCGTCGGTGTGGATCGAGCTCTCCCTGCAGAGCGGGATCGTGCTCTCCGGGAACCACCCGCACACGGTGTGGCGCGACCGCACCACCGACTACGGCGGCACGCAGAGCTGATGACCGCCCTCACCACCCGGGCGCCGGGCGGGGCCGTCGTGGCCCTGCCCGGCCCTGCTCCCCGCCGGGCGCTCCTCACGGTGCTCGCACTGCTCGTCGCGGCCGCGGCGCTCCTGCTGCCGATGCAGCTCGCCTCCGCGCACGTCGTCCCGTACACGACGGTGCAGCTCTCCGTCACGGAGGAGCAGGTCACCGCCGAGGTCTCCGTCCCGCTCGACGACGTCGAGGCGGCGACGGGGACGGACCTCGGCAACCAGCAGCAGGCCGACGTCGACGCCGAGGCGGAGACGATCACCGACTACCTCGCCTCCACGATCGCGCCCACGACGGCCGACGGGGAGGCGTGGGACGTGAGCATCGGCGACCTCACCGCCTCCACGACGGGTGACGCGGCGACGACCGGCTACTACCAGCAGCTCACCACGACGCTCACGCTCACCCCTCCGGAGGACGCCTCGACCTCGCAGTTCGATCTGGGCTGGACGGCGATCGTCGACTCCGTCGCCACGCACCAGGTGCTCGTGGTCCTCGCGGCGGACGCGACCGACCCCGACTTCTCCGGCGCCCGCCAGCTGGGCGTCGTCGCGCGGGACACCGTGACCGGTGAAGTGCAGGGGCTCACGGTGGACCTGCAGGACGGCGCCACCGCCCAGGAGTCCGGCTTCACCGCCATGGTGGCCCTCGGCATCAGCCACATCGCGGAGGGCACCGACCACCAGCTGTTCCTGCTGACCCTGCTCCTGCCCGCGCCGCTGCTCGCCGCCGCGGGACGCTGGAGCGGGACGATCGCGCCGCGCCGGACGGTCCGACGGATCCTCTCGATCACCCTCGCGTTCACGGTGGGGCACTCGCTCACGCTCGCCCTGGGCGCGCTCGGCCTGCCGGTCCCGCAGGCGCCGATCGAGGCGCTGATCGCCGTGAGCATCCTCGTCGCGGCCGTGCACGCGATCCGCCCGCTGTTCCCGCGAAGGGAGGCGCTGATCGCCGGGGCCTTCGGGCTCATCCACGGGCTGGCGTTCTCGGAGACCCTGCGGGACCTCGACCTGACCGGCGGGAGGCTCGCGGCCGCGCTGCTGGGCTTCAACCTCGGGATCGAGATCATGCAGCTGATCGTCGTCGCCGTCGTGCTGCCGCCCCTGGTCGTGCTCGCCCGCGCCGGGAACTACCGTCGACTGCGGCTCGTGGCGGCGGTGCTCACGGGGATCGCTGCGATCGGCTGGCTCCTCGCACGACTGGGGATCGCGAACCCGGTCGCCGATCTCGCGGACCGGCTCGGGACCGTCTCGATCCCCGTCGTCATCGTCCTGTGGGCGGCGGCGCTCGTGATCGGGCTCCGCGCGCGCTCCGCCCGCCGCCGGGTACCGTCGTCGGCATCGACGACGGCGCGCCGCACGGCGCCGTCGACCGCCCGCCGCCAGGTCCCGGTGACCCCGGGGCCCCGATCCGAGGAGCCCTCATGAGCATCCCCCGCCTGCTCGACCACGTCGTCATCGCCGGACCCGACCTCGCGCAGCTCGTGAACTGGTTCCGCGAGCTGACGGGCGTGACCGCCGCCCCCGGCGGCACCCACCCCACCGGCACCGCGAACGCCCTGGTCGCCCTCACGGTCGACGGTGAGCCCGGCCCGCGCTACCTCGAGCTGATCGGCCCCGATCCGGAGCGCGAGAGCGAGGAGCTGCCGAAGACCTTCAGCATCAACCGCCTGAAGAAGCCCACCCTCATCACCTACGCCGTGCACCCCGAGGACATCGACCAGGTCGTCGAGCACGCCCGCGCCGAGGGCGTCGACCCCGGCGACGTGCAGGGCCTCTCCCGCCGCACCGCGGACGGCGCCGAGCTGCGCTGGAAGCTCACCCAGGCGAAGGCCCCGCGCAACTACGCGATCCCCTTCCTCATCGACTGGGGCGACACGCCCCACCCGGGGCTCGACACCGGCCTGCCCGCGGTCGAGCTGGTCTCCTTCGAGCGCATCGAGGTGAACCCCGCTCCCCAGCAGAAGGCGCTCGACGCCCTCGGCCTCGGGGACGGCGTCACGGCGATTCGTGAGGCCCCCGGCTCGCGCTTCGTGCTGCACGTGCGCACCGCGGACGGCCGCGACGTCGAGATCTGATGCGGCTTCCAGCCGCCGCATCTCGATCTCCCGCTGGCGCACGGAGCCTCTCGGGCTCCGCGGTCACTGGACCGACCATCCGCCGTCGGAGGGCAGGATCACGCCGCTCACGTTGCGGGCGTCGTCGCTGAGCAGCCAGGCGATCGAGGAGGCGAGCGTGTCCGCATCGGTGACGGGCGGGATCATCTGCAGGAACGGCCCCAGGCGGGCCCGGGAGAACTCGGAGGCGAAGGTGCCCTCGATGCCGGTCGCGACGGGCCCCGGCGCCACGGCGTTCACGCGGATGCCCTGGGGCGCATAGAGGAAGGCGGCGCTGCGGGTGAGGCCCACGACGGCGTGCTTGGAGACGGTGTAGGCGGTGCCGGCGGCGCTGCCGCGCAGGGAGGCCTCGGAGGCGACGTTGACGATCGCGCCGCCGCCCTCCTCGAGCATGCCGGGCACGAGCGCGCGCATGAGGCGGAAGGGGCCGTCGACGTTGACCGCCATGACCCGGCCCCAGACGTCGTCGTCGGTCTCGTGGAGGGGGCGGTGGCCGTCGGTGATGCCGGCGACGTTGGCGAGGCCGTGGACGGGTCCGTCGGTCGCGGCGAGCACGGCGTCGATGCCCTCGGCGGTGGTGACGTCCGCGGTCACGGGGACCACGGTCCCCTCGGGGTGCGCGGCGGCGAGCTCGGCGAGGGCGCCGGCGTTGATGTCGAGGGCGATCACGCGGCCGCCCTCGGTGAGGATCCGGCGGGCGGTCACGCGGCCGATCCCCGAGCCGGCGCCGGTGACGACGGTCGTCCGCCCGGTGAAGCGCTGCGCGGTGGGGGCGGGGGCCTCCTCCTCGACGAGCTCGCCGCCGTTGGCGCCGCGCACGAGCTGGTCGACGACCTCCTGGGTGAAGCGGCCGCGGCTCGCCTCGACGAGGTTCGCGAGCGGCAGCTGCCGGGCCGGGGCGAGGCTCGACTCGTCGATCCCGCCCTGCTCGAGCAGGCCGCGCAGCAGCGGGCCGCCCACGGGGCTCGCGAGCCACTGCTCGATCGTCGATCGTCCGGTGAGGGGCGTCGTCGCATCCAAATGTCCAGGTCCTCTCTCGGTGCCGCCAAGGCGGCGTCTCTCGGGTGAAGCCAGTGTTCTGCGGGGCCGCGGCGGCGGCATCTGCCGATCGCGGTGGTTCCGGTACTGCGAGCGCAGTACGCGGGGGCTCAGGACCGCTCGCCGGCGAGATCGCCGTAGGCCTCCAGGAAGCGGTCCATGAGGGTGAGCAGCTGCTCGGCGTCCTCGTCGCCGAGGGCGGCGAGCGCCTCCTCGTAGGCGCCGAGGGAGAGCTGGACGTCCCGCTCGAAGACCTCGGTCCCCGCGTCCGTGCGCAGCACCCGGTAGGGGCCGCCCTCCTCAGGACGCACCTTCTCGAGCCGGCCGGCGACCACGGCGGCGTTGACCTGGCGGTTCACGGTGGACTGCTCGAGGCTCAGCTGCTGGGCGATCTCCTTGAGCGTGCGGGGGTCGCCGTCGGAGAGCAGCCAGAGGATCCGCAGGTCCGCGGTGCCGAGCTCCATGCTCTGCTGGTGGTGGCGGCGGTGCCGCTCGAGCAGCGCGTACATGCCGGCGAGGCGGCGGCCGCGCTCGACACCCGCTCCGGTGGCGACGCTCTTCCTGGTTCCCATCGCGTTCCTCTCCTCACGGTGTGTTGTGGTGCGGACCCACTCTATGTAATCTGCATATCGCTCGATGTGTAGTTTACACATCGCTTCGATCCTCCCCCGGAAGGTGCCCATGCCCACCGAGCCCGAACAGCCCGCGCCGCCCTCCGGCGGCGTCCGCCACCCGATGCTGATCCTGCTCGTGGCCGGCTTCTCCAGCCTGTGCGCGGCGCTCATGCAGTCGCTCGTCATCCCGATCCAGCCCGAGCTGCCCACGATGCTCGGCACCTCCGGCTCCAACGCCGCCTGGGTGGTCACCGCGACCCTGCTCGCGGGCGGCGTCGCCATGCCCGTCACCGGCAAGCTCGCGGACCTCTACGGCCGCAAGCCCGTCCTCGTGGTCTCCGCGATCATCCTGCTGATCGGCTCGCTGACCTGCGCCCTCGGCGACTCCCTCGCCCCGGTCCTCGTGGGCCGCGCGCTCCAGGGCTTCGCCATGGGCTACATCCCCGTCGCCATCAGCTTCGTGCGCGAGCTCATGCCGCCCCACCTGCGCAACACCGCCGTCGCCGGCATCAGCGCCACGCTCGGCGTGGGCGGCGCGCTCGGCCTGCCGATCGCCGCCGGCATCGCGCAGTCCTACGACTGGCACGCCCTGTTCTGGCTCGCGAGCGTCCTCGCGCTCGTCATGGTCGTCGCGACGATCGTCGTCATGCCCCACCGCCCCGCTGCGCAGTCCGGGAAGCTCGACGTGATCGGCGCCCTCGGCATGGCCGTCGGCGTGGTCGCCGTGCTCGTCGGCGTCTCCAAGGGCAACGACTGGGGCTGGACCAGCCCCGCGACCATCGGCGCGATCCTGGGCGGCGTCGTCGTGCTCCTGCTCTGGGGCCGCTTCGAGGTCACCCGCGAGAACCCGCTCGTGGACCTGCGCACGACGGCCCGCCGGCCGATCCTGCTCACGAACATCGCCGCACTCATGGCCGGCTTCGGCATGATGGCGCAGTCCATCGTGGTCCCGCAGCTCCTGCAGGCCCCCGAGGCCACCGGCTACGGCCTGGGCCAGACCATGCTCCAGGCGGGCCTGTGGATGGCGCCCGCCGGGCTCATGATGCTCGCCTTCACCCCGATCTCGAGCCGCATGCTCACCGCCCTCGGCGGCCGCATCACCCTCGCGACCGGCATGACGGTGCTCGCCGCGGGCTACGCCGTCGCCTTCTTCCTCACCGCGGCGCCGTGGCAGCTCATGCTCGCCTCGTGCATCTCCTCCGCCGGCGTGGGCATCGCCTACGCGGCCATGCCCACGCTCATCATGGAGAACTCCCCCGCCTCCGAGGCCGGGGCCGGCGTGGGCGTGAACGCCCTCATGCGCTCCATGGGCACGACGATCGCGGGCGCCGTCATGGCGATCGTGCTCACCTCGATCACCACCACCCTGGGCGGCACCGAGCTGCCCACCGTGACCGCCTTCAAGGTGTGCTTCGCCCTCGGCGCGGTCGCGGGCCTCGGCGCCGCGGCCGTCACCCTGGCGATCTCGACGCGGCCCCGCGACGAGGACGGCGCCACCGGCACCGAGGCACTCGCCCCGGCCGCCGAGCCGGCGGTCGCCGGCTCCTGAGCCCGGTCACCCCGCACACGACGAGGCCCCGATCCACCACCGGCGGATCGGGGCCTCGTCGCGTGGGTGACGTCAGCCGGCGAGGAGCGCGTCGAGCTTCTCGTAGCCCTCCTGCACCCCGACCTCCATCCCGGACTCGAGCATCATGCCGCGGGTCTCGAAGGAGTCGAAGAGCGAGGTGGAGTGCATCCGGGTGCGGCCGTCGCCGAGGTCCTCGAGGCGCATGGTCTCGAGCGAGACGCCCTCGGGGTAGCCGTCGAAGGTGAAGGTCTGGACGATGCGGGCCTCGTCGACGTCATGGAAGCTGCCATGGAAGGAGTACTCCTCCCCGCTCTCCCGGTCGATGTTCGTGAAGGCCCAGGAGCCGCCGGTGCGGGCGTCCCAGCGGTCGATCCGGGTGTCGAGGCTGTGCGGCCCGCACCAGCGGGCGTACTGCTCGGGGTCGGTGTGGGCCTGGAGGATCCGCGCGGGCGAGGCGCGGAAGTCGCGGGTGATGCGGATCAGCGGGAGGTCGGGATCGGCCTCGATGGTGGCGGCGGGGTGGTCGGCGCTGCGGGCGGCGGTGGTCATGACGGATGCTCCTCGGTCTCGATGACGGCGTCGGCATCGGCGCCGACGGCGGGGTCCTGCAGCAGCGCGTCGAGGCGGGACAGGCGGGCCTCGGCGGCGGTGCGGTGACGGTCGATCCAGTCGGTCAGCTCCCCGAGCGCCTCGACCTCGAGGTGCACCGGGCGGCGTTGTGCGTCGCGCCGGCGGGTCACGAGGCCCGCCAGCTCGAGGACCGTGAGGTGCTTGCTCACGGCCTGCAGGGACATGTCATAGGGGGCGGCGAGCTCGCCGACGGCGGCGTCGCCGAGGGTGAGGCGGGAGACGAGGTCGCGCCGGGTGGGATCCGCGAGGGCGGCGAAGGCCCTCGAGAGCTGCTCGGCGTCCACGGCTTCCTCCTCAACCATCTGGTTGAGAAGAACGCTACGCCGACGGGAACGCGTAGTCAACCATCTGGTTGCGAAAGGCATCGGGGCTGCGCCGCGCGACGCGGCCCCGAGGGCGCACTCCGGTACCCTGCGCTGGAGGCTCACGGGCCGGGCAGGAGGTGCGCGATGGCGCAGCGGATCACGATGGCGGCCGTCGCACGACGGGCCGGCGTCTCGCCGATGACCGTCTCGAACGTCCTGCGGGGGAAGGCCAGCGTCGCCCCCGAGCTGCGGGCCCGCGTCGAGGAGGCCGTGCGGGAGACGGGCTACCGCGTGAACGTCTCCGCGCGCACCCTGCGCTCCGGCCGCAGCGGCGTGATCGGCCTGCTCGCCCCGGGCACCGACTCCCCCTTCTCCTACTACGGGATGCTCGGCGGCCTCATCGCGCAGGAGGCCCGGCGCCACAGCCTCTCGCTCGTCACGGAGACCCCC
Source organism: Brachybacterium sp. NBEC-018 (assembly GCF_024860185.1). Taxonomy (NCBI): domain Bacteria; kingdom Bacillati; phylum Actinomycetota; class Actinomycetes; order Micrococcales; family Dermabacteraceae; genus Brachybacterium; species Brachybacterium sp. NBEC-018. The sequence continues at coordinate 1,104,982 of NZ_CP100650.1, read as the reverse complement.
GAGGCGGATCTGCTCGCGGAGGTCGCCGCCGTGGAGCGCGCCCGCACCCTCGCCTACGACGGTCTGATCATCACCCCGCTCGCGCTGCGCCCGGAGGACGCCGGCCTGCTGCCCGCGGATCTCCCCGTCGTCGTGCTCGGCGAGCGGCCCGCGCCGACGGGCACCGCGCACATCTCCCTCTCCAACCAGGAGGGCATGTTCGCCGCGACCACGCATCTGCTCGAGCGCGGCTGCCGATCGATCGCCCTGCTGGCCGGGGACGGCTGGCCGGAGACGGATCCGCTGGCCCGTCGCATCGACGGCTACCGCGACGCGCTCGCCGCCTGGGGCGGGGAGGCCGGCGAGCCGATGCTGATCCCGGTCGCGGGCCTCACCGCGCAGGCCGGGCGCGAGGCCGCGCGGGACTCCGTGGACCGGGGTCTGCGCCCGGACGGCTACGTGGGCGTGACCGACTCGGTCATGCTGGGCGCCGTGCGCGGCCTCGCCGACAGGGGCCTGCGGGTGCCGGAGGACGCGCTCGCGATCGGCTTCGACGGCCTCCCCGAGGGCGAGTTCTCCCTCCCCTCGCTCTCGACCATCAGCCCCGACCACCGCTGGATCGCGCGCCGCGCCGTGGAGCTGCTGCAGGAGCGGATCGACGCCCCCGCCCCCGCGGAGCTCGGCGGCCTCGAGATCCGGGCGCCCTTCACCCTCGTCGAGCGCGAGTCCACGCGCCGCTGAGGCGCGGCCGCGCCTCGACCAGGTGCCTCACCCACGTCCCGTCGCCCTCTTGACTCTGGCGGTGTATCGATACACGATGGAGCCGACGCGCGCGGGCCACCGTCGGCCCCGCGCTCCCGCATCAGGCATCACCCCCCTCTCAGCCCGGCCCCGGCCGCCCTCCCAGGAGCACCCATGACCAGCAATCGCCGCCGCTCGCTGTCCACAGCGCTGACCTCCGCGCTCGCCGCGCCCGCCGCCTCGGAGGCCCCCGCCCCGAGCGCCGCCGGCGCATCGGGCACCCCGGCCCCGCCGCCCGCGCCCGCCGGCCCCGCGCAGGTGACCGTCGACCTCGACCAGGGCGGGGACACGATCAGCCGCCACGTCTACGGCCACTTCGCCGAGCACCTGGGCCGCTGCATCTACGAGGGCTTCTTCGTGGGCGAGGACTCCGAGCTGCCGAACACCCGCGGCATCCGCGACGACGTCGTCACCGCCCTGCGCGCCCTGCAGATCCCCAACCTGCGCTGGCCCGGAGGCTGCTTCGCGGACGAGTACCACTGGAAGGACGGCGTGGGCCCCCGCGAGGAGCGGCCGCGCATGGTCAACTCCCACTGGGGCGACGTCGTCGAGGACAACTCCTTCGGCACCCACGAGTTCATGGACCTCGTGGAGCTGCTGGGCACCGAGGCCTACGTCAACGGCAACGTCGGCTCCGGCACCGTGCAGGAGATGTCCGAGTGGATCGAGTACCTCACCCGCTCCGACGACTCCCCCATGGCCGCCCTGCGCCGCAGCAACGGCCGCGACGAGCCCTGGAAGGTGCCCTTCTTCGGCATCGGCAACGAGGCCTGGGGCTGCGGCGGCAACATGTCCGCCGAGGCCTACGCGGACCTCGCCCGCCAGTACTCGACGTACGTGCGCAACCACGCCGGCAACGAGGTCACCCGCATCGCGGCCGGCGCCCACGACGGCGACACCCACTGGACCGAGGTGCTCATGCGCGCCCTGGGTGAGGACCTCGGCCGGCAGGCCGACGGCGACCCCGCGCCCTTCCAGGCCGTCTCGCTGCATTACTACACGATGACCGGCCCCTGGACGGACAAGGGATCGGCCACCGAGTTCACCGAGGACGAGTGGTACGCGGCGCTCTCCCGCGCCTCGTACATCGACGAGCTGCTCGCCCGCCACAGCACCGTCATGGACCGCTACGACCCGTACCGCAAGGTGGGCCTCGTGCTCGACGAGTGGGGCACCTGGTGGAACGTCGAGCCGGGCACCAACCCGGGGTTCCTGTACCAGCAGAACACCCTGCGGGACGCGCTCGTCGCCTCGATCCACTTCGACGCCTTCCACCGTCACGCGGGCCGCCTGCTCATGGCGAACATCGCGCAGACCGTCAACGTCCTCCAGGCCATGATCCTCACGGACCCGGAGACCGGCGCGCTCGTGCTCACGCCCACGTACCACGTGTTCGCGATGAACGCGGGGCACCACGACGCCGCCGCCCTGCCGGTGCACGTGAGGCTGCCGGAGGCCGCGGCGAGCGTGGACGGCCGCGAGCTGCCGCTGCTCTCGGCGAGCGCCTCGACGAAGGACGGCTCGGCGCTGATCTCGCTGTCGAACCTCCACGCGACCGAGGCCCGCACCGTGGTCCTCGACCTGCGCGGCGCCGAGGTCACCGCGCACCGCGGGCAGGTGCTCGCGGCGGAGTCCACCGCGGCGCACAACACGCCCGCCGCGCCGGATGCCGTCGCGCCGCGCGAGCTGACGACGATCCGCCCGCACGCGCGCGGCCTCGAGGTCGAGCTGCCCGCGGCGTCCTACGCGACGATCAGCCTCGACCTGGCCTGACCCCGCCGGAGCACGCAGCGGCCGCCCCTCGCAGGAGGGGCGGCCGCTGTGCGTCAGGGGGTCGGCCCGGCCGGGGGACGCTCACCCGGCCGGACCGCGTCGGGGGTCAGGCCCGGCGGGCGAGCCGGACCAGGGTCCAGGAGATCGCGGGCAGGTCACCGGTGAGGTGGCCGTCCGTGAGGGTCACCGAGTCGTTGGCCGCGGGGACCACGGTCTCGGGGGCGTCCTGGGTGTTGGCCGCGTAGGGGTCCTCGTGGTGCAGGGTGAGGGCCTCGACGAGCTCGAGGTCGCCGAAGCCGGTGAGGTCGGCGTCCAGGGCGAGGGAGTCCTCCGCGCCGCGGTTGACGACGAAGAGGGAGAGCGCGCCGCTCTCCTCGTCCCAGGTGGCGACGGAATCCGCGGCGGAGCTCTCGCCGAACCGGGGGTTCTCGAAGCTCGGCGCGGTCAGGCGCACGTCGAGCACCTGGCCCACCGCGTGCTTCGAGGTGAGGGCGAAGGGGTGGAAGGTGGTCTGCTTCCAGGCGGGGCCGCCGGGCGCGGTCATGATCGGGGCGATCACGTTGACGAGCTGGGCGAGCGAGGCGGAGGCCACGCGGTCGCTGTGGCGCAGCAGGGAGATCAGCAGGTTGCCGAACACCACGGCGTCCATCGCGTTGTAGGTGTCCTCGAGCAGCACGGGGGCGACGGGCCAGTCGTCGCCCTGGGGCGGGCGGGACTCGGCGCGGTGCTGGTACCAGATGTTCCACTCGTCGAAGCTGATCATGATGCGCTTGTCCTTCTTGAGCTTCGCGCGCACGTGATCGGCGGTGGCCACGACGGAGTCGATGAAGTGGTCCATGTCGTCGGCCGAGGCGAGATAGGAGGCCTGGTCGCCGTCCTTCTCCGCGTAGTAGGCGTGCGCGGAGATCATGTCGACGTAGTCGTAGGCGTCGGTGAGGACGATGTTCTCCCACGCGCCGAAGGTCTCCATCGAGGAGCTCGAGGAGCCGCACGCGACGAGCTCGAGGTCCGGGTCCTCCTGGCGCAGCAGACGCGCGGTCTCGGTCGCGATCCGCGCGTACTCCTCGGGCGTCTTGTGGCCGGCCTGCCAGGGGCCGTCCATCTCGTTGCCGAGGCACCACATGCGGATGCCGTAGGGGTCGGGGTGGCCGTTGGCGGCGCGCTGGTCGGAGAGCGCGATGCCCTGCGGGGCGTTCGCGTACTGGAGGACGTCGAGCGCCTCCTCGATGCCGCGGGTGCCGAGGTTCACGGCGTACATCGGCTCGACCTGGGCCTTCTCCGCCCAGGTCATGAACTCGTCGAGGCCCACGGTGTTGGGCTCGGTGGAGTGCCAGGCGAGGTCGTGGCGGGCGGGGCGCTCCTCGACGGGGCCCACGCCGTCCTCCCAGCGGTAGCCGGAGACGAAGTTGCCGCCGGGGTAGCGGACGCTGCTCACGCCGAGCTCGCGGGTCAGCTCGAGCACGTCGCCGCGGAAGCCGTCGGCGTCGGCCGTGGGGTGGCCGGGCTCGTGGATGCCCGTGTAGACGCAGCGGCCGAGATGCTCGACGAAGGCGCCGAAGGTGCGCCGGCGCACGGGGGCGACCGAGAACGCGGGGTGGAGGGTCAGGGTGACGGTGGCGGACATCGGTGTGCGCATCCTGTCTGCAGTGGGGTGGGGGCACAGGGGTGCCGTCCGCGGGTGCGGAGCGTTTCTACAACGTTGCAGATATCCCACCACGTCCGCCCCCGCACGTCAATGCACGCCGGTCGGTGCAAGAATCTGCCCATGCCGACGCCGCCCCGACCGCTCCCGCAGCGTCCCCCGACCCTGCGCGACGTCGCCGAGATCGCCCAGGTCTCCATCAAGACCGTCTCCAACGTGGTCAACGACTACCCCTACGTGAAGCAGGCGACCCGCGATCGGGTGCTCGCCGCGATCGCCCAGGTGGGCTACCGCCCCCAGGCCGCCGCCCAGCAGCTGCGCACGGGCGCGAGCGGGCTCATCACCCTCGCCCTGCCCTCGCTCACCTTCACCTACTACTCCGACATCGCCCAGGCCTTCATCGACGAGGCCCAGCGCCGCGGGCGCACCGTCGTCCTGCACACGACCTCCGCCGGGCCGGAGGCGGAGCGCACCGTGCTCCAGGGCTTCGAGCGGGTGCTCGGCGACGGCGTCATCTTCAACCCGCTGCAGCTCTGGGAGGAGGAGCTCGCGCGCATGGAGCGCACGAGCCAGCCCACCGTCTTCATCGGCGAGCACCTCCCCGAGCAGCTGCCCCGCGGCTGCGACTACGTGAAGATCGACAACGAGGGCGCCTCCTTCGAGGCGACCACCCTGCTGCTGGACCAGGGGCGCCGCCGCCTCGCCTTCCTCGGCGCGATCCCCTCCGCGCACGGCGTGCAGCCCCACAGCTCCGGCACACTGCGCCGCGACGGCTTCCTGCGCGCGCTCGCCGCCCACGGCCTCGACCCCTCCGCGGCCACCGTCCAGGAGGTGGGCGACTGGCACCGCCAGGACGGGGCCGACGGCGCCGACGCCCTGCTCGAGCGCCTGCCCGAGGTCGACGGGATCGTCTGCGGCAACGACGACCTCGCGATCGGCGTGCTCTCCCGGCTGCGCCGCCACGGCCGCCGGGTGCCCGAGGACGTCGCCGTGATCGGCTACGACGACACGCCCGACGCCCCCTTCACCTCTCCCCCGCTCACCACCGTCTCCCCGGACAAGCAGGCCCTCGCCACCACGGTGCTGGACCTGCTCATCGAGCGGATCGGCGGCTACGACGGCCCGCCCCGCACCGTGATGACGCCCTACGACCTCGTGGTGCGCGAGAGCACTGCCCCGCTCCCCGCCTGAGGGGTGAGAATGGACCCGATGAACATCGCGACCCCGTACGAGGACCTCCTGCGCGACGTGCTGGCCACCGGCACGCACAAGTCGGACCGCACCGGCACCGGCACGCGCAGCGTGTTCGGCCGTCAGATCCGCTTCGACCTCTCCGAGGGGTTCCCGCTGATCACCACCAAGCGCGTGCACTTCCGCTCGCTCGCGATCGAGCTGCTGTGGTTCCTGCGCGGCGACACGAACGTGCGCTGGCTGCAGGAGCGCGGCGTGAGCATCTGGGACGAGTGGGCGGACGCCGACGGCGAGCTCGGTCCCGTCTACGGCGCGCAGTGGCGCAGCTGGCCCACCCGCGACGGCGGCGTCATCGACCAGATCTCGCAGGTCGTCGAGCAGATCCGCACGAACCCCGATTCGCGCCGGCACATCGTCACCGCCTGGAACCCGGCCGACGTCCCCGACATGGCGCTCGCCCCCTGCCACGCCCTGTTCCAGTTCGAGGTGCACGAGGGGAAGCTGTCCTGCCAGCTCTACCAGCGCAGCGCGGACATGTTCCTCGGCGTCCCCTTCAACATCGCCTCCTACGCCCTGCTCACCCACATGGTCGCCCAGCAGGCGGATCTCGAGGTGGGCGACTTCGTGTGGACCGGCGGGGACGTGCACATCTACGACAACCACGTCGAGCAGGTGGAGCGGCAGCTGGCGCGCGAGCCCTTCGCCCCGCCGCAGCTGCGGATCACCCGCCGCCCGGACTCGATCCTCGACTACGAGTTCGAGGACTTCGAGGTGGTGGGCTACGAGCACCACCCGGGGATCAAGGCCCCGGTCGCCGTCTGATGGCCGAGCACGCGCCGCGCATCGGCATGATCTGGGCGCAGGCCCGGGGCGGCGTGATCGGCGCCGGCGGCACCATGCCCTGGCACCTCCCGGAGGACCTCCAGCACTTCTCGCGCACCACCGCGGGCGCCCCCGTCGTCATGGGCCGCCGCACCTGGGAGTCCTTCCCGCCGCGCTTCCGGCCCCTGCCGGGGCGCACGAACATCGTCATCACCTCCGATCCCGGCTTCGCGGCCGACGGCGCGCTGCGCGCGGGCTCGCTGGACGAGGCGCTCGACCTCGCCCGGGAGGACCTCGCGGCGCGGGCCTCCGCGGCCGACGGCGCGGCCGCCGAGGAGCCCGGCACGATCTGGGTGATCGGCGGCGGTCGCGTGTACCGCGAGGCGATGGACCGCGCGGACCTCCTCGTCGTCACCGAGATCGACCTGGACGTCGAGGGCGACACCCTCGCCCCCGCGATCCCCGCGGGCCTCACCCTGCGCGCCTCCGAGCCCGCGGAGGGGTGGCACGAGAGCAGGTCCGGCCTGCGCTACCGGATCCTCACGCATCGCCGCACGATCCCCGCCCTCCCCTGAGACCGCCCCCCCCCCCTGACGCCCGCCCCTCCGCCGGCACCCGTCCCTCCTGTGTCCCGGGCACCCCTGGCCCCCACTTCTGCAACGTTGTAGATTGCTCGTGGCAGCGACGCCGACGTCCTGCCGCAGTGCCCCGTGCGACCACTCGCACGCACCCCTCCCCCGGGCCCGCAGCACCGGCGACCCCGTCACCGGCGCCGGCCCGGACCGACGAAGGAGTCACCATGAGCACGCTCTCCCGCCGCACCCTGATCGGCTCGACCGCCGCCCTCACCGCCGCCGGGGCCGCGGCCCTGACCGCCCCGGGCGCGACCGCCGCCCCACCACGGCGCACGCTCCCCGACCCCGCGTTCGCCGAGATCTCCGTGCACGACCCCTCGATCGTCGCCGCCGGCGACGAGCTGTACGTCTTCGGCTCCCACCTCGCGGCCGCCCGCACGCCGGACCTCCTGCGCTGGACCGGCGTCGCGGATCTGGTCACCCCGGAGAACCCGCTCTTCGAGGACGTCACCGTCGAGCTCGCCGAGGCCTTCGCATGGGCGAACACCACCACGCTCTGGGCACCGGACGTGCACCGGGCCGACGACGGCCGCTTCCGCATGTACTACTGCGCGTGCGAGGGCAGCTCCCCGCGCTCCGCGCTCGGATCCGCCGTGGCCGACGAGATCACCGGCCCCTACCGCGACGAGGGCATCTTCCTGCGCTCGGGCCAGTGGGACCAGGAGAGCGAGGACGGCACGATCTACGACGCGCTCGTGCACCCGAACGTCGTGGACCCGCAGGCCTTCGTCGACGCCGAGGGCGTGCTGCGCCTCGTCTACGGCTCCTACTCCGGCGGGATCTTCCTGCTCGAGCTGGACCCCGCGACCGGCCGGCCCGTCCCCGGCCAGGGCTACGGCGTGCACCTCGTGGGCGGGAACCACTCCCGCATCGAGGCGCCGTACATCCTGCGCTCCGAGGAGAACGGCTACTACTACCTCTTCGTCACCTTCGGCGGGCTCGACGCCGATGGCGGCTACAACGTGCGCGTGGGCCGCTCCCGCTCCGTCGAGGGCCCCTACCTCGACCATGCCGGGCAGGACCTGCGCGAGTGCCGCTCCGACCCCTCCCTGCCGCTGTTCGACGACGCCTCGATCGAGCCCTACGCCGTGAAGCTCCTCGGGAACCACCGCTTCACGCAGCGCGACGGCGCCGAGGGCCAGGGCTACGTCTCCCCCGGCCACGTCTCCGCCTGGACCCGGCCGGGGACCGACGAGTCCTTCCTGATCCTCCACACGCGATTCCCGGGCCGCGGCGAGGAGCACGAGGTGCGCGTGCACCGCCTCCACCTCACCCGCACGGGCTGGCTCGTCCCCTCCCCGCACCGCTACGCCGGGGAGCCCGCCGCGACCGCTCGCGAGGCCCGCCTGCGCCGCGACGAGATCGTGGGCGACTGGCAGCTCGTGGACCACGGCCGCGCGATCTCCGCGGAGGTCACCGACTCGGTCCCCGTGACTCTCGGGGCCGACGGCACCGTCACCGGCGCCGTGCAGGGCCGCTGGCGCGCGGAGGGCTCCGGGCGAGCCGTGATCGAGCTGGACGGCGTGCGCCTCGACGGGATCTTCACCCGCGGCTGGCACGACGGCCTCGACGCCTGGACCCCGACCTTCACCGTGCTCGGGCCCGACGGCCGCGCCCTCTGGGGCAGCCGCGAGGTCTGAGCGGGCCGGACGCACGGCGGCGGCGCTCCCCGCGTGGGGAGCCCCGCCGCCGCCTGGGAGGACCGGGGATCAGGTGCCGGCGATGCCGGTCGTCGAGATGCCCTTGATGATCTGGCGCTGGAAGAACAGGAACACGATGATCAGCGGCAGCGCCGCGAGCATCGCCTGGGCCATGTTCTGCGCGTACTGGATGCCGTAGGCGCTGATGACCGTCTGCAGGCCCGTCGGCAGGGTCATGAGGTCCGCGTCGTTGACGACGATGAACGGCCACAGGAAGTTGTTCCAGGCGCCGATGAACACGAAGATCGAGACGGCGCCGAGGATCGGCCGCGACAGCGGGAGCACGATGCTCCACAGGATCCGCAGGCGGCTCGCGCCGTCCATGAGGGCGGCCTCCTCGAGCTCGCGCGGGATCTGGTCGAAGAACTTCATGAGGATGAAGACCATCGGCGCCGCGACCACCTGCGGGAGGATGATCCCCCAGTAGGTGTCCACGAGGTTCAGCCCGAGCATGAGCTGGAACAGCGGGACGATGAGGATCTGCCCCGGGATCATGATCGAGGCGAGGATCAGCGCGACGATCGCCTTGCGGCCCACGAACTCCATGCGGGAGAGCGCGTAGCCGGCGAGCGCCGAGATCACGACCGTGATGAACGTGATCGCGGTCGAGGTCAGCAGGCTGTTCCATGCCCACCGCGGCACCTGGCCGGAGGTCAGCGTGGTGACGTACGCGTCGAGCGTGAAGCCGCTCTCCGGCACGATCGTCACCGGCAGCGCGGCCGCCTCGGCCTCCGTCTTGAAGGAGGTCAGCGCCGCCCACAGGACCGGCACGAGCCACGCCAGGGCGAGGACCAGCAGGATCACGAAGGCGACCACGCGGGCGGGGTCGGTGCGGCGCCGTCGTCGGCCGGCGGCGGTGGTCGCCGCGGCGCGCTCGGCGGCGTCGGCGCGGCGCTTCCCGCGGGTCGCGGGGAGGGCGGGGCTGGTGGTGGGGTTCGCGGCGCTCATGCCTTCACGCTCCGTCGGGAGGAGATCACCATGTACGCGAGCGAGACGATGATGATCAGGAAGAAGAAGATGTAGGAGATGGCGGAGGCGTAGCCCAGGCGGTAGCCCGTGAAGCCCACCTCGTAGATGTACAGCAGGACCGGGCGGGTATCGCCGCCGGGGCCGCCGGAGGTCATCTGGTAGATCTGGTCGAAGACCTTCAGCGAGGCGAGCAGCTGCAGCACGAGCACCAGCACGGTGGTCGGGGCGAGCTGCGGCACCGTGATCGAGCGGAACTTCCGCCAGCGGCCCGCGCCGTCGAGGCTCGCGGCCTCGTAGAGCTGGTCGGGGATGTTCTGCAGCGCGGCGAGGTAGAGCAGGAAGTTGAAGCCGATGGTCCACCACACGGTCGTGATGACCACGGAGATCATCGCGGTGCTCGGATCCTGCAGCCAGGCCGGGCCGGTGATCCCGAACCAGCCCAGCACCGTGTTCACGAGGCCCAGCTGCGGGTTGTACATCCAGTTCCAGAACTTCGAGACCACCGTCGAGGCGAGCAGGAACGGCAGGAAGAACGCGAGGCGCCAGAACCACTGCCCCGGCAGGCCCACGTTGACCAGGATCGCGAGCCCCATGGCGATGAGCACGAGCGGGATCGAGGAGAGCACGGTGAACACGGCGGTGTTGGCGAGCGACGTCCACACGTTCGCGTCGCCGAGCGCCTCGGTCCAGTTCGCGAGGCCCACGAAGCCGGTCTTGGTGCCGGCGAGGCTCGTGCCCGTGAAGCTCATCCAGAGCCCGTAGATCGTGGGCCAGATGAGGAAGAGCCCGAAGGCGATGAGGAAGGGCAGGCAGTAGACCCAGCCCCGGATGTTCTCGGCGCGGCGGCGCCGGCGGCGGCCCTCGCTGATCGGGCCGCCCGTGAGGGCGGCGTTCGGGCGGGGGCTGGTGCGGGGGACGGTCACGCCGTCAGCGGTCGTCATCTCACGTCTCCTTCGACGAGGCGGATCACATCGGGCTCGGCTTGGCGAGCAGGTCGTTGATGCGGGCGACGAAGGCGTTCCAGCCCTCGAGCGGGGAGGTGCGGCGCGCCCACACGTTCTGCATGTCGTTGCCGAAGTAGGTGTGGAAGTCGCTGCCCGAGCCGGTGAACCAGGCGGGCGGGTCGTAGACGAGGTGGTCGATCGCGTCCGCGTAGTGCGACTGCGGGATCAGCTCCGCGTAGGCCGGGTCCTGCACGACCGGGGAGTACGCCGGGATGTGGCCGGCGCCCGCCCAGGAGATCGAGTTCTTCAGGAGGTAGGCGACCATCTCGTGCACGGAGCGGCGCTTGGCCTCGTCCGGGCTGCTCTGGTGGGGCAGCACGAAGGAGTGGGAGTCGGCGTAGGCCGCGGGCTCGCCGAACACGCCGGGGATGACGGTCATGTCGAAGGGGACGCCCTCGTTGCGGTAGCTGCCGGACTCCCAGACGCCGCCGTAGAAGGCGCCGGTGCTGCCGGTCGCGAACTCGGAGATCGCGGTGCCGCCGTCGTTGCCGGGGTTGCCGACCTCGCCGTCGATGAGCGAGAGGATCCACTCCGCCGTCTGCACGACGAGCTCCTCCTGGTACTGCATGGTCCCGCCCTCGGGCAGCTCGATCGTGCCGCCGAGCTGCGTGTAGTAGGTCGAGAACATGCGCCACTGGTTGGAGCCGTCGCCGAGGTAGCCCCAGGAGAGGCCGTAGCCGCTGGGGGACTTCGCGCCGAGCTCGAGGGCGAGCTCGCGGAAGTCCTCCGGGGTGTCCGTCGGCAGCAGCAGGCCGTCGCTGCCGAGCACGCCCGCGGCGTCCGCGATGTCGGTGTTGTAGTAGAGGACGAAGGGGTGGGAGTCCAGGGCGATGCAGGTGAGCTTGTCGTCCACGACCATCTTGTCCCAGATGAGCTCGGGGAAGTCCTCCTTCTTCACCCCGAACTCGCCGAGCAGGTCGAGGTCCCACTCGTCGAGCAGGCCGCCGGGCGCGTAGCCCGGGACGCGCGCGGCGTGCATGACGGCGAGGTCCGGGGCGCGGCCGCCGGAGGAGGCCATGGCGAGCTTCGTGTAGTACGGCGCGCCCCAGGCGAGCACGGTCTGCTTGACGCCGGGGGCGCCGTCGGTCGCCGTGTAGCCGTCGACGAGCTCGGTCATGGTGACGCCGTCCGGCCCGGAGAGCAGGTGCCAGTAGGCGAGGTCGCCGACGCCCTGCGCGCCGGCGCTGCCGCACGCGGCGAGGGAGCCGGTCGCGCCGAGGGCGCCCAGGCCGCCGAGGCCCTGGAGCATCGAGCGGCGGGTCATGCGAGGACGAGGTCCTCCTGCGGCCCTCCGTGGGGAGCCTTGGTTCATCGTGTCCACCTCTTCGTGGGGCGCCGTGGGGGGAGCGAGCTGCTCCGCCCGGTCGACGCGGGGTGTCAGGTGCGGCGTGTCGAGCGGGGAGCCGCGCGCGGTCGTCGTGCACGGCGGTCCCTGCACCGCGTGCGAGAATCTACATCGTTGTAAAGTGACGGTCAACACCCGCGCGGATCTCCCGCACGGGCCTGCGGCGACCCCGCGGGCGGGCCGTCACCCGGCCGCGCCCGCCGGGGCGCCGACGGGCCCGCCCACGCGCAGCCCCGGACCCGCCGGGTCCACCTCGAGCTCGCGCAGGTGCATGAAGCGCGCCGTGCCCGCCGCGTCCCACGCGTGGAACGCGATGACCGCGGTGCCGTCCGGCCCCACGGTGCACGAGTCGTGACCGGGGCCGACGAGCTCGGCGTCGGTCGCGAGGAGCACGTCCTCCCCCGCCGGGGGCACCGTCCACGGCCCCTCCGGCGCGGTAGCCCAGGCCCACGCGGTGCGATAGCCGGGGCCCTGCCACGAGCCGCCGGAGAAGGTGAGCAGCAGCCGCTCCCCCGCGAGCACCGCATGCGGCCCCTCGAGCGTGTGCCAGTCCAGCACCTGCCCGTACATCTCGCGGCCGTGGGCGAAGACCTGCCAGTCCGCGTACGGGGCGAGCACCTCGTGCACGGGGCCGAGGGTCGTCGGCGTCAGCAGCTCCGCGCCCGCGAGGTGCGTGCCGGGCCGCTCGTGGTCCAGCACGTCCCGCGCGAACCACAGCCACCAGCGGCCGTCGGGCAGGCGGCACGGGGAGGCGTCGATCGCGAAGCGCTCGTGCGGGGTGAGCACGAGGCCCTGGTCCCGGAACGGCCCCTGCGGGACCTCCGCCCGCGCCACCCGGATCAGGTGGCCGCGGTCGCCGTGGCCCACGGAGTAGTACATCCACCAGGCGCCGTCGCGCTCGCACACCTCCGGCGCCCAGTAGGACTCCCCCGCCTCCGGCGCGAGCGCCTCGAGCACGTGACCGATCCCCTCCCAGGTCACGAGGTCGCGGGAGAAGGCGGCGGGCACGGCCCGGCCGTCCTCGACCGGGCCCGTGCCGTAGGCGATCCAGCCGCCCGGGACGCGCACCACGTCCGGGTCCGCGAGCGGCTCGCTCCACGCGGGCACTGCCGGCACTGCTGGCGCTGCTGACACCGCCGGCACCGCCGGGGCGGAGCCCTCCGCGGCGGATCCCGCCGTCGGCCCGCTCATCCCTTGAGCCCCGTCGCGGCGATGCCCGCCACGAGGAACCGCTGGAGGATGAAGAACACGAGCAGCACCGGCAGCAGGCTGATCGTCGCCGCCATGAACAGGCCCCCGTAGTCGAAGGTCTGCGCGGTGAGGAAGGAGGAGAGGTAGATCTGCACCGTCATCGCCCCCTGCCCGTTGCCCGCGACGACGAGCGGCCACAGGAACGCGTTCCACGAGCCGATCAGCCCCAGCACCGTGAGCGCGGAGGCGAAGGGCAGCGTGTTGGGGAAGACCACCGTGAAGAAGGTGCGGAAGAAGCCCGCGCCGTCGATGTACGCCGCCTCCTCCACCTCGCGCGGGAAGCCCAGGTAGAACTGCCGGAACAGGAACACGTTGAACGCGCTGAACAGGCCCGGGATGATGAGGCCGCGCAGGGTGCCGATCCAGCCCAGGCTCGCCACGATGATGAAGTTCGGGACGAAGGCCGTGGTCGCCGGCACCAGCAGCACGATGATCACCAGCATGAACATGGGCTTCGCCGCCCGGTGCGGGATCCGCGCGAGGGCGTAGCCGGCGAGCGCCGCGATGAGGATCGACAGCGAGGTCGAGACCGCCGCCATGATCGCGGAGTTCCGCAGCGCCGCGAGGAACAGCGGATCGGCGAACAGCTCCGGGATCCGCTGCCACTGGGGGTGCGCGGGCCAGAGCGTGAACTCGCTCGTGTAGATCTCCTCGTTCGTGGACAGCGCCGTCTTCACCATCGCGTAGAACGGGATGAGGAAGACGAGCGCGAGCACCGAGGCGACCACGTAGCGCAGCACGAGGCCCGTGCTGCGGCGGCCGGAGCCGACGATGTGCATCTGGGCGGTCATCGTGCGCTCCTCCCGCCGCGGCGCAGCCGCAGGGCGAACCGCCGGCGGCCCTCGTCGTTGCTGCCGAAGCCCAGGAGGCCCGTCTGCAGCAGGCCGGCGACGACCATGATCGCGGTGAGCACGAGCGCGCCCGCCGAGCCGGTGCCGAAGTCCTGCTGGGAACCGAGCGCGATGTTGTAGAGGTACACGAGCGGGGGCCTCGTCTCGGGGTTGTTGCCGGTGAGGTTGTAGAACTCGTCGAAGGCCTGGAAGGCGGCGATGAGCAGGAGCAGCAGCACCGCCGCGAAGGTCGTGCGCAGCTGCGGGAGGGTGATGAGACGGAACATCCGGAAGCCGCCGGGGCTCAGGCCGTCCACCGCGGCGGCCTCGTAGAGCTGCGAGGGGATCGCCTGCAGCCCCGCGAGGAACAGCAGCATGTAGAAGCCCACCTGCAGCCACAGGCGCACCGAGACCAGCACGATCCACCAGTACGGCGAGGCGGAGAGCCACTGCGAGATCGCGTCCAGGCCGAACGCGCCGAGGATCTGGTTGACGATCCCGGACTCGAGCCCGTTGAACAGCGACAGCCGCCACACCACGCAGGCCACGACGTAGCTGCACGCCGTGGGCAGGAAGAACACCGAGCGGTAGAAGGACTGGAAGCGCGGCAGCCCGTTGACGAGCACCGCGAGGCCCAGGGAGCAGACCATCGTCACCGGCACGATGAACAGCGCGAAGACGGTGAAGGTGCGCAGGGATTTCAGGAAGGCCGTGTCCACGAGGAAGTGGCGGAAGTTCGCGAGGCCCACGAAGTCCGTGGGCAGCACGGTGCCCTTCGCCTCGAACAGGCTCAGCGTGGCGCCCCAGATCAGGGGCACGATCGTGAAGACCACGAGGCCCACGAGGAAGGGCGTGAAGAACAGCCAGAAGGCGAGGCCGTTGCCCTTGATGCGCGTGGGGCCGGTGCGGTCCGGCGCGCGCCCGCGGGCGCGCGCCGGGGCCTGGACGCTCACGACGCCATCGCCTCGTTGCTCGCCTTCTCCGCCTTCGCGAGCTCCTCGGCGGGGTCGGCGCCGTTCTTGAGGATGTTCGAGACGGCGTCGAGGCGCGGGGTGTCCATGGCGCCCGTCCACTCGGGGGTGCCGGTCACGCCGATCTCCTTGGCCATGGTCGCGATCTCGAGACCGTTGCCGGTCTTGAGCGCCTCCGCCTGGTCCGCGGTCGCGGTGACCGGCGGGATGTGGAAGCCGTAGCTGAGCGACCAGTCCGTCTGGTGCTCGGTCTGGTCGATCCACAGCCACTTCACGAACTCCTTGGCCGCCTCGATGTTCTCCGAGTTGCCCGCGACCTGCGCGTTCCAGCCGCCCATGAAGGCGACCTCCTTGCCGCCGGAGCCGACGGCCGGATGCGGGAACACGCCGATGTCGTCGTGCGCGGCCTCGAGGGCCGGCAGCGCCCAGCAGCCGCCCCAGGTGATCGCGGAGAGACCGGAGGAGAAGGCCGCCGGGTCGGTCCAGTCCGAGGGGGCGCCGGTGAGGAGCACGCCGTCCTTCTGCATGGTGTGGATCGAGCCCAGGCCCTCGGCGTAGCCGGGGGTGTTGTAGGCGACGGCGTCCTTCGCCTCGTTCAGCGGAGAGCCGCCCGCGGCCCAGACCATCGCCCAGGCGTTCGCGTCGAAGTTGTTCCCGAGGAACAGGCCCTTCTGCTTGTCCGTGGTGAGCTCGGTGGCCGCGGCGACGAGGTCCTCCCAGGTCGTGGGGACCTCGATGCCGGCGGCCTCGAAGAGCGACTTGCGGTAGTAGAAGTGCTGCGGGTCCACGATCATCGGGACGCCCCAGATCTTGTCCCCGATGGTCACGGGGCCCAGCGAGGCCTCGTTGAAGGAGCCCTTGGCCGGCTCCATGATGTCGGTGAGGTCCACGTAGCGGCCCTGCTCGGCCTGGTCCACGGCGATGCCGTTGTTCTCGAAGACGTCGACCCCGCCGCCGGAGAGCAGGGCGGTGGAGAGCTTCGTGGCGTAGTCGCCGGTCACCCAGTTCACGGTGACCTTCGCGCCCTGGTAGTCCGCGGCGTAGGAGTTCGCGGCCTGCTGCGTGCCCTCCTCGCCGTACTGGTGGTACCACTGCGAGAGCGCCCCGCCCCCGCCGTCGCTGCCGCCGCCCCCGGTGAGGCCGCCGGTGTTGCCGCCGCAGGCCGCGAGGCCCGCCGCCGCCATGGCCGCGCCGCCCAGGGCGAACGCGCTGCGTCGGGTGATCCGGTTCTTCGTGGACATGGCCATCTCCCTTGATGAGTTCCCACTGCCGCGACCCTGCGGCTGAGGCGAGTTTCTCACGTTGTCATCGCTTCCGCCGTCACGATCGGGTCACGGCGCGTCGCGCCTGGTCACCAGCCACTCCGGCGCGTCATCCGCGCACGACGGAGCCCGCCCGTCGGCACGGGTGGTCCGATGCCGACGAGCGGGCTCCGAGGGGGCCGTGCGGGGAGCGCTCCCCGCACGGGTCACGCGCCGGACTGCGAGCGCTTCTTGTTCCAGACGTCGAAGGCCACGGCGATCAGCAGCACCACGCCGCGCACCACGGACTGCGTGGACTGGTCGATGCCCATGATCTGCATGCCGTTGGACATGACCGCCATGATCAGGCCGCCGATGATCGCGCCGTGGACCTTGCCCACGCCGCCCGTGACCGCCGCGCCGCCGATGAACGCGGCCGCGATCGCGTCGAGCTCGAACATGTTGCCCGCGCCCGGCTGGGCGCTGTTCGAGCGGGCCGAGTAGACGATGCCCGCGACCGCGGAGAGCAGGCCCATGTTGACGAACAGCCACATGTTCACCCGCCGCGTCTTCACGCCGGAGAGCTGCGCGGCCTGCAGGTTGCCGCCCATCGCGTAGATGTGCCGGCCGAAGATCGTGCGCTGGCTGACGAAGCCGTAGATGAGGATCAGCGCGGCGAGCAGGATCAGCACCACCGGCAGACCGCGCGAGTGCGCGAGCTGCCAGGCGAAGGCCATGACCACGAGCGCCACGGCCGCGGTCTTGATCCAGAAGAGGAACTGCGCCTCGACCTGCTGCTTGTACGTGAGCTTCGCGAGGCGGCCCCGGTACTGCTGGACCGCGTAGACGACGATCAGCGCGGCCGCGAGGAACAGGGTGAAGGCGTCGAAGCCGTTGCCGCCCAGCAGCCCGTTGAGGAAGCCGCCGGAGATGTACTGGTACTCGCGCGGGAACGGCGAGAGCGAGACGTTGCCGAGCACCTGCATCGTGAGGCCCCGGAAGATCAGCATGCCGGCGAGGGTGACGATGAACGCGGGGATGCCCACGAACGCGACCCAGAAGCCCTGCCACAGGCCCACGAGGGCGCCCGTGCCGAGCGCGGCGAGCACGCCCACCCACCAGGGCAGGCCGTTCCCGATCACGACCACGGCGGCCACGGCGCCCGTCAGCGCGACCACGGAGCCCACCGAGAGGTCGATGTGCCCGGCCACGATGATCAGCACCATGCCGATCGCGAGGATGAGGATGTAGGAGTACTGCAGCACGAGGTTCGTGAGGTTGCCCGGGCTCAGCAGCTGGCCGCCCGTGAGGATCGTGAACAGCACGATGATGAACACGAACGCGATGTAGATGCCGCTCGAGCGCATGTTGCGCGTCAGCAGCTCCCTGATGTCAGAAGTTCCGGCCATGAGGCGCGCTCACTCCCTCTCCATGGTCATGAGCTCCATGAGGCGCTCCTGGGTGGCGTCGCGGGCGGAGACCTCTCCGGTGATCCGGCCCGCGGACAAGGTGTAGATGCGATCGGCCAGGCCCATCACCTCGGGGAGCTCCGAGGAGATGACGAGGATGGCCTTCCCGGCGGCGGCGAGCTCGTTGATGATCGTGTAGATCTCGAACTTGGCGCCCACGTCGACGCCGCGCGTGGGCTCGTCGAGGATGAGGACGTCGGGCTCCGTGTAGAGCCACCTGCTCAGCACGACCTTCTGCTGGTTGCCGCCGGAGAGCTTGCCGACGGTGGCCATCACCGTCGGGGTCTTGATGTTGAGCGAGGAGCGGTAGCGCTCGGCGACCGCGATCTCCTCGTTGCCGTCGATCCAGCCGCCCCGGGTGACCTTGTCCAGGGCCGCCGCGGTGACGTTGGTGCGGATGTCCTGGATGAGGTTCAGCCCGTACTGCTTGCGGTCCTCGGAGACGTAGGCGATGCCGGCGTCGATCGCGTCGGCGACGCTGCGCAGGGCCACCTCCCTGCCGTGCACGAAGGCGCGGCCGGTGATGTCGCGGCCGTAGGAGCGGCCGAACACGCTCATGGCGAGCTCGGTGCGCCCGGCGCCCATGAGCCCCGCGATGCCCACGACCTCGCCGGCGCGCACGTGCAGCGAGGCGCCGTCGACGACTGTGCGGCCGGCCTGCGTGGGATGGCCGACGTGCCAGTCCTCGATCCGGAGGACCTCCTCGCCGATCTCCGCGGTGCGCTCGGGGTAGAGGTTCCCGATGTCGCGGCCCACCATGCCCTTGATGATGCGGGGGATGAGCGTGGGGCGCTGCTCGTCGGGGACGTGCATGTCGATGGTCTCGATGGTCGAGCCGTCGCGGATGACGGTCGTGGCGTCCGCGACCGCGGCGATCTCCCCGAGCTTGTGGGAGATGATGATGCTGGTGACGCCCTCGTCGCGGAGCCCGCGGATGAGACCGAGCAGGTGCTCGGAGTCGTCGTCGTTCAGGGCCGCGGTGGGCTCGTCGAGGATCAGCAGGCTCACGTTCTTCGTGAGCGCCTTCGCGATCTCGACGAGCTGCTGCTTGCCCACGCCGAGCTGGCCCACGGGGGTCACGGGCTTCTCGCGCAGGCCCACGCGCTCGAGCAGCTCCGCCGCGCGCGCGTTGGTCTCGTGCCAGCTGATGATGCCGCCCCGGGCCTGCTCGTTGCCGAGGAAGATGTTCTCCGCGATCGAGAGGTGCGGCACCAGGGCGAGCTCCTGGTGGATGATGACGATCCCCTCGGCCTCGGAGTCGTTGACGCCGGAGAAGCTGACGGGACGGCCGCGGTAGCGGATCTCACCGTCGAAGCTGCCGGCCGGCTCGACGCCGGAGAGCACCTTCATGAGGGTGGACTTGCCGGCGCCGTTCTCGCCGCAGATGGCGTGGATCTCGCCCTCGTCGACGGTGAGGGAGACGTCCTTGAGGGCGACGACGCCGGGGAATCGTTTGGTGATGGACCGCATCTCGAGGATGTGCTCGGCCACGGGACCTCCTGGGGTCGGGGGTCCCGGCGCAGGGCGCGCCGGGACCCCGTCGGATATCGCGGGGCTGCGGCTCAGAGCTGGCCGGAGCTCACCTGCTCCTCGGTGTAGTAGCCGGAGTCGACGAGGATCTCCTTGTAGTTGCTCTCGAGCACCATCTGGACCTCGAGCAGGTACGAGGGCACGACCTTCACGCCGTTGTCGTAGGTCTCGGTGTCGTTGGCCTCGGGGTCCTCGCCCTTGAGGATCGACTCCGCGGCGACGATGGCCTGCTCGGCGAGCTGGCGGGTGTCCTTGAAGATCGTCGAGGACTGCACGCCGTCGGCGATGAGCTTGATCGAGGCGATCTCCGCGTCCTGACCGGTGACGACGGGCAGGCCCTCCTCGAGGGTGGGGCCCAGGCCCGCGTTCTGCAGGGCGTTGATGATGCCGCGGGAGAGCGGATCGGCGGGGGCGAGCACGCCGGCCAGCTCCTCGCCGCCGTTGTAGTGCGTGGTCAGCAGGTTCTCCATGCGCTTCTGGGCGGTCTCCTGCTCCCAGCGCTGGGTGGCGGCCTGCTCGATGTCCATCTGCCCCGAGAGGACTGTGAGGGTCTTGTCGTCGAAGTAGGGCTGGAGGGTGTCGATCGCGCCCTTCCAGAACAGGTGGGCGTTGTTGTCGTCGAGGGAGCCGGCGAAGAGCTCGACGTTGAGCGGGCCCTTCGGGGCGTCGGCGGCCTTCTCGAACTTCTCGTCGAGCAGCCCCAGGCCGAACAGCAGCGCGTTGGCCTGGTTCACGCCCACCTTGTAGTTGTCGAAGGTGACGTAGAAGTCGACGTTCTCGCTGTCGGTGAGCAGGCGGTCGTAGGCGATGACCGGGATCCCGGCCGCGGCCGCGGCGTCGAGCTGCGAGGACAGCGAGGCGCCGTCGATCGAGGCGATGAGCAGGGCGCTCACGCCCTTGTTCACCATCTGGTCGATCTGCTGCTGCTGGGTGGGGATGTCGTCGTCGGCGTACTGCATGTCGACGGTGAACCCCTTCTCCTCAAGGCCCTTCTCGATGTTGTTCCCGTCGGCGACCCAGCGCTCGTAGGTCTGGGTGGGCATCGCGACGCCCACGGTCTGGTCGCTCGGGGCGGCGTCGGTGTCGGGGCCGCCGGAGCCGGCTCCGCTGCCGCCGCACGCGGCCAGTCCCAGGACGGCCGCCGCGGCCGTCGCCCCCACCAGGAAGTCTCTGCGGTTGTACATGGCTTCTCCTCGTTGATTCGCCGTCTGCTGCCGTGAGCAGGTCATGCCCCTCCGGTGCTCCTCGCGGTGCCGCGCGGCGACCGTGCCGGGCGGCGCCCGGGGGCGTCGGTGGAGCCTGGGCCCGTGCCGGGCCCGTCAGGTGGTCCGTGCGCCGTCACGGCGCTCCGCCGACGGTGGCGGGGACCGCTCGAATGCTAACGTTCACATCCAGGCACGTGTCGCACATCCCCCGCACGAC
Organism: Brachybacterium sp. NBEC-018; assembly: GCF_024860185.1. NCBI lineage: Bacteria > Bacillati > Actinomycetota > Actinomycetes > Micrococcales > Dermabacteraceae > Brachybacterium > Brachybacterium sp. NBEC-018. The sequence goes on along the minus strand of NZ_CP100650.1, from coordinate 1,084,407 downwards.
GGGTCACGAATCGGCAACGACGCCCACCGCGGGCCGCCCCCGGCAGGACGGGACGGGCCGGTGGATCAACGCTGGTCAGAACGCGATTCCCGAGCACCGGACGAGTCAGGAGAGGGAGCCATGAGCAGCACCGCGCGCCGCCCCTCGATGGGTGACGTCGCCGCGCGCGCCGGGGTCTCGTACCAGACCGTCTCGCGCGTGCTCAACGAGCCCGCGATCGTCCGGCCGGACACCCGCGACCGGGTGCTCGCGGCGATCACGGAGCTCGGCTACACCCGCAACCGGGCCGCCCGCGCCCTCAAGACCTCCCGCTCGTCCCTGATCGGCGTGCTCACCGACGGCTCCTCGCTGTTCGGCCCGGCGGAGACCACGACCGCGGTGGAGACCGCGGCCCGCGAGGCGGGCTACGCGGTCGTGCTCACGTCGATGCCGCCGGAGTCGGCGGACGCCCAGGAGATCGGCGCCGCGCTGATCGGCTCCGGGGCGGACGGCATCCTCGTCATCGCCGCGCACGACGGCATGGCGCCCGCGGTCGCGGCGGTCTCCGGCAGCGTGCCTGTGGTCGCGATCTCCGCCCAGTCGCCGCACGAGGCCGGCGTGGACGTGGTGGGCATCGACCAGGCGCACGGCGCGCACCGGATCGTCGAGCACCTGCGGCGCACGGGGGCGCGATCGGCCGTCCACCTCGCCGGGCCCGAGGGCTGGTTCGACGCCCGCGCGCGTCGCACCGGCTTCGAGGAGGCGCTCGAGGGGCAGGGGCTCGACGGCGAGGTGGTGCGCTCCGCGGACTGGACGCCGCGCTCCGGCTACGAGCTGACGACGCAGCTGCTGCGCTCCTCCCGGCCCGAGGCGATCTTCGCGGCGAACGACATGATGGCGATCGGCGTGATCCACGCGCTGCACGAGCACGGCCTGCGGATCCCCGAGGACATGGCGGTGGTGGGTTTCGACAACACCCTGGGAGCCGAGTTCCTGATCCCGCCGCTGACGACCGTCTCGCAGCCGTTCGCCGAGGTGGGGCGGGTGGCGCTGGGGCATCTGCTGGGGCTCATGGGCGAGGCCGACGGCGAGGGCGCGTGCCCTCCCCCGCTGCTCCCGCGGCTCGTGGTGCGCCGCTCGACGCGGCCCGAGCGCACGCACTGAGCGCGCTCCGAGCGGCCGCCGCACGGGCACTGCCCATCCCGGATGTGAACGTTGACATCCGCTCGGCCCAGGTGATGGGATGCCCCCATGACTCACGATGCCGTGACCCCTGACGACCGTACCGCGGAGGACGCCGCCGCGCAGGCCGCCTCCCTCGCCGAGGGCCGCGCGCACCTCGGCATCGAGCTCGGCTCGACCCGCATCAAGGCCGCCCTCGTCGACGACGCGGGCGCCGTCCTCGCGACCGGCTCCCACGCCTGGGAGAACACCCTCGCGGAGGACAACTGGACCTACGCCCTCGAGGACGCCGAGGCCGGCCTGCAGGCCTGCTACGCCGATCTCGCCGCGCAGGTGCGCGAGCGGCACGGCGCGGAGATCACCGAGCTCGCCTCGATCGGCATCTCCGGCATGATGCACGGCTACCTCGCGCTCGACGCCGAGGGCGAGCAGCTCGTCCCCTTCCGCACCTGGCGCAACACCTACACCGAGGACGCCGCCGCGGAGCTCTCCTCGACGCTCGGGCTGAACATCCCGCTGCGCTGGAGCGTGTCCCACCTGCTGCACGCCGCGCGCGGCGGCGAGGAGCACGTGGACCGCCTGGGCGCGATCACGACCCTCGCCGGCTGGGTGCACCGCCGCCTCACGGGCCGGCACGTGCTCGGCGTGGGCGACGCCTCCGGCATGTTCCCGATCGCCGCGGACGGCACCGGCTACGACGCCGAGCTGCTCGAGCGCGCGGGCGGCCTCGAGGCCTTCCGCGATCGCCCCTGGTCGCTGACGGACCTCCTCCCCGAGGTGCTCGTCGCCGGCCAGGACGCGGGCGAGCTCACCGAGGAGGGCGCGCGGCTGCTCGACCCGAGCGGCACCCTGCGCCCCGGCGCCGTCGCCGCCCCGCCCGAGGGGGACGCCGGCACCGGCATGGTCGCCACGAACGCGGTGGGCCCGCGCACCGGCAACGTCAGCGCCGGCACGAGCGCCTTCGCGATGGTCGTGCTCGAGGGGCCGCTCTCCGGCCCCCGCGAGGAGATCGACCTCGTCACCACGCCCGCCGGGCACCCGGTCGCGATGATCCACACGAACAACTGCACGGGCGACCTCGACGCCTGGCTCGGGATCTTCGCGCGGTTCGCGGAGCTCTCCGGCTCCCCGGTCCCCGCGGAGGAGCTCTACTCGACCCTGTTCCGCGCGGGCGCCGAGGGCGAGGCCGACGCGGGCGGCGTGCTGAGCTACAACTACCTCTCCGGCGAGCACCAGACCGGCGTGCCCTCGGGCCGCCCGCTGCTGGTGCGCGAGCAGTCCGCCCGCTTCACGCTCGAGAACCTCATGCGGGCCCAGCTGCACGGCGCCTTCGGGGCGCTCGCGGTGGGCATGCGCGCCCTGCTCGTGGACGAGGGCGTCCAGCTCGACGTCATGCACGCCCACGGCGGCATCTTCCGCACCGCGGGCGTGGCCCAGCAGGTCCTCGCCGACGCGATCGACACCCCCGTCGCGGTCGGCGCCTCCGCCGGCGAGGGCGGCGCCTGGGGCATGGCCCTGCTCGCCGCCTACGCCCGCCGCCGCCGGCACGGCGACGGGGACCTCTCCCTCGCGGACTTCCTGGACCAGGAGGTCTTCGCGGGTGAGGACCAGAGCGTGCTCGATCCCTCCCCCGAGGGCGTGGCCGGCTACGCCCGCTGGCTCGAGGCGTACACCGCCGCACTGCCCGTCGAGCGGCTCGCCGGCGAGACGCTCGCCTGAACCTCCCCTCCCCCGACGGGCGCACCGCGCGCCCGTCGGATCCCCCGCACGTCCTGCTACAACGTTGAAGGAGAGCCCCCGTGCCCCTCGTCCTCGCCGACCTCCCCGCGCCCGTGCGCGAGGCCGTCGCCGCCACCCGTGAGCGCGTCGCCGCCCTGCACGCCGAGCTGCCCCGCAACGGGCTCGTCGTCTGGACCGCCGGCAACGTCTCCGAGCGCGTGCCCGGCCTGCCCGCCGACCTCCCGGGCCTGTTCGTCATCAAGCCCTCCGGCGTCTCCTACGACGACCTCACCCCGGAGTCGATGGTCGTGTGCACCCTCGACGGCGCGAAGATCGAGGACGGCACGCCCGACTCCCTCTCACCCTCCTCGGACACCGCCGCCCACGCCTACGTGTACGAGCACCTCGACCACGTGGGCGGCGTCGTCCACACGCACTCCACCTACGCGACCGCCTGGGCGGCGCGCGGCGAGGAGATCCCCTGCGTGCTCACGATGATGGGCGACGAGTTCGGCGGCCCGATCCCCGTCGGCCCCTTCGCCGTGATCGGCGACGACTCGATCGGCCGCGGCATCGTCGAGACCCTCCGCGGCTCCCGCTCCCGCGCCGTGCTCATGCAGAACCACGGCCCCTTCACGATCGGCTCCGACGCCCGCGACGCGGTCAAGGCCGCCGTCATGTGCGAGGAGGTCGCCCGCACCGTGCACATCTCCCGACAGCTCGGCGAACCGCTGCCGATCCCCCCGGAGCTCGTCGACTCCCTCTTCGACCGCTACCAGAACGTCTACGGCCAGAGCGCCGCGACCCCCGCCGACGACCAGCCCCAGGAGGCCTGAGCACCATGCAGAACCCCTTCGAAACCCGCGAGATCTGGTTCCTCACCGGAAGCCAGGGGCTGTACGGCCCCGAGACCCTCGACCAGGTCGCCGAGCAGTCCCGCACGATCGCCGAGACCCTCGACGCCGCCTCCGACATCCCCGTGAAGATCGTCTGGAAGCCCGTCCTCACCGACCGCGACGCGATCCGCGAGGTCGCGCTGGCCGCGAACGCGGACCCGGCCTGCGTCGGCGTCATCACCTGGATGCACACCTTCTCCCCCGCCAAGATGTGGATCCAGGGCCTCGACGCCCTGCGCACCCCGCTGCTGCACCTGCACACCCAGGCGAACGTCGCCCTACCCTGGGGCACGATCGACATGGACTTCATGAACCTCAACCAGGCCGCCCACGGCGACCGCGAGTTCGGGTACATCGCCACGCGGCTCGGCGTGGACCGCAGGACCGTCGTCGGCCACGCGAGCGACGCGGGCGTGCAGGCGAAGGTGGGCCGCTGGGCCCGCGCCGCGACCGGCTGGGCGGAGATGCACTCCCTGAGGCTCGCGCGCTTCGGCGACAACATGCGCAACGTCGCCGTCACCGAGGGCGACAAGACCGAGGCGGAGCTGCGGCTCGGCGTCTCCGTGAACACCTGGGGCGTCAACGACCTCGTCGCCGTGGTCGACGCGATCGAGGACTCCGCGATCGACGCCCTCGTCGCCGAGTACGAGGAGCTCTACGACGTCGTCCCCGAGCTGCGCGCCGGCGGCGAGCGCCACGAGTCGCTGCGCTACGGCGCCCGCCAGGAGCTGGGCCTGCGGCGCTTCCTCGAGGAGGGCGGCTTCGGCGCCTTCACCACGAACTTCGAGGACCTCGGCGGGCTGCGCCAGCTGCCCGGCCTCGCCGTGCAGCGCCTCATGGCCGACGGCTACGGCTTCGGCGCGGAGGGCGACTGGAAGACAGCGATCCTCGTGCGGGTCGCCGCCGTCATGGGCCACGGCCTGCCCGGCGGCGCCTCCCTCATGGAGGACTACACGTACGAGCTCACCCCCGGGAAGGAGAAGATCCTCGGCGCGCACATGCTCGAGGTCTCCCCCTCCCTCACCACCGCCCGCCCCTCGCTCGAGATCCACCCGCTCGGGATCGGTGACCGCGAGGACCCGGTGCGCCTCACCTTCTCCGCCGACCCCGGCCCCGCGGTCGTCGTCGCGCTGTCCGACATGCGCGAGCGGTTCCGCCTCGTCGCGAACGTCGTGGAGGTCGTCGAGCCCGACGAGGAGCTCCCGAACCTGCCCGTGGCCTGCGCGGTGTGGGAGCCCGCCCCGGACTTCGCGACCTCCGCGGAGTGCTGGCTGACGGCCGGCGCCGCCCACCACACGGTCATGAGCTCCGCGGTGGACCTCGAGACCTGGGAGGACCTCGCGACCATCGGCGACCTCGAGCTCGCGATCATCGACGAGACCACCACGGTGCGCTCCTTCGCCCAGGAGCTGCGCACCAACCAGGTCTACCACCGCCTCGCGCAGGGCTTCTGAGATGGCCTTCTCCGCACCGGGCCGCAGCTGGTCCGGGACCGTCGACTACGGTCCCGGCCCGCTGCACTCCCCCGCCTCCGTCGCCGAGCTGCAGGAGCTCGTCGCCGCCTCGCCGCGGCTGCGGGCGCTCGGCACCCGCCACTCGTTCTCCGAGGTCGCGGTCTCGAGCGGTCCGCTCGTCACCCTCGCCCGGATGCCGGCAGACATCGAGGTCGACACCGCCGCGCGCACCGTGCGCGTGGGGGCGGGGGTCCGGTACGGGGAGGTCGCCGTCGCCGCCCACGAGGCGGGGCTCGCGCTCGGCAACATGGGCTCGCTGCCGCACATCTCCGTGGGCGGCGCGAGCGCGACGGGCACCCACGGCTCCGGGGACGGCCACCGCTCGCTCGCGAACGCGGTGCGCCGCATCGAGCTGGTCACCGCGGGCGGGGACCTGCTCACCCTGGACCGCGAGGCGGATCCGGAGGTGTTCGGCGGGGCCGTGCTCGCGCTCGGCCTGCTCGGCGTGGCCACGCACCTCACCCTCGACCTCGTCCCCGCCCACGACATGGCGCAGACGGTCCACCTCGACCTCCCGGCCGCGGCGCTCGCGCAGGAGGAGCTCTCCGCGATCCTCGGCGCCGGGGACAGCGTGAGCCTCTTCCACCACTGGGACGGGACGATCGCGCAGGCCTGGGTGAAGCGTCGGCTCGGCCCCGAGGGACAGCCCGCGCTGCCCGAGCGCTGGCACGGCGGGACCCGGGCCCCGCGGCCCGTGCACCCGCTGCCCGGCATCGGCGCGGAGCCCTGCACCGACCAGAGCGGCGAGCCGGGGCCCGCGCACGAGCGGCTCCCGCACTTCCGTCTCGCCTTCACCCCCTCGAGCGGGGAGGAGATCCAGTCGGAGTACTTCGTGGCCCGGGAGGACCTCGCGGCCGCGCTCGCGGCGGTCATGCCGCTCGGCGAGCGGATCCGGCCGCTGCTGCACGCCTCCGAGGTGCGCACCGTCGCCGCGGACGAGCTCTGGCTCTCCCCGGCCCATCACCGCGACAGCGCCTGCGTCCACTTCACGTGGAAGCAGATGCCGCGCGAGGTCGACGCGCTCCTGCCGGAGATCGAGGAGCGCCTGGCGCCCTTCGCCCCGCGCCCGCACTGGGGCAAGGTCTTCACGACCGACCCCGCCGTGGTGCGCGACCAGTACCCGCGGCTCGCGGACTTCCTGGCGCTGCGCGACCGCCTGGATCCCGGCCGCACCTTCGCCAACGCCTACAGCGACCGCCTGCTCGGGGAGTGACATGACCACCACGACCGCCGCCGTCCCGCCCCGCGGCTGGAACTCCTGGGACTCCTACGGGACCACCGTCACCGAGGAGGAGGTGCTCAAGAACGCCCGCTTCCTGGCCGAGCACCTGCTCCCCCACGGCTGGGACACCGTCGTCGTCGACATCGACTGGGCGGATCCGTCGGCCCGCTCCCACGGCTACAACGCGGACGCCCCGCTCGTCATGGACGGCAACGGCCGTCTCCAGCCGGACCCGGGCCGCTTCCCGAGCGCCGCGGGCGGCGCCGGCTTCGGCCCGCTCGCCGAGCAGATCCACGCGCTCGGCCTGCGGCTCGGCATCCACGTGATGCGCGGGATCCCCCGCCGCGCCGTCGCCGCGGACCTCCCCGTGGCCGGCTCCTCGCTCACCGCCGCGCAGATCGCGGATCCCACGAACGCCTGCGAGTGGAACCCGGACATGGTCGGCATCGACCACACGGTGCCCGGCGCGGGCGCCTACTACGACTCGGTGCTCGCCCAGTACGCCGCGTGGGGCGTCGACTTCCTCAAGGTCGACGACATGCTCTGGCCCTACCAGGCCGCGGAGATCGAGGCCTTCGCCGGGTCGATCGCGCGCAGCGGCCGGCCGATGCAGCTGAGCCTCTCCCCCGGCCGGGACCTGTCCCTCACCCGGCTCCCGCACCTGCGCGAGCACGCGACCATGTGGCGGATCTGCGACGACCTCTGGGATTCGTGGGAGGACGTCGAGGCGAACCTCGCGCGCTTCGCCCGCTGGGCCCCGCACGCCGGCCCGGACGGCTGGCCCGACGGCGACATGCTGCCGCTGGGCCGGATCGGGATCCGCGCCGAGCGCGGCGAGCCCCGCGACGACCTGCTCACCCCGGAGGAGCGCCGCACCCTGATGACCCTCTGGGTGATCGCCCGCTCCCCGCTCATGGTGGGCGGGGACCTGCCCACCTCCGATCCCGCGACGATCGCCCTGCTCAGCAATGCCGAGGTGCTCGCCGTGCAGGCGGAGGCGACCGCGAGCCGGGAGGTGTTCCGCGAGGACCCGCTCGTGCTCTGGACGGCCGACGCCGCCGACGGCCGCACCTGGATCGCCGCGTTCAACGTGGGCGAGGAGGAGCTCGAGGTGTCGCTCGACAGCCAGGACGTGGGCCTGCCCGGCCGCGGCCTCGGCGAGGTCACCGAGCTGTGGAGCGGGGAGCCGGCACCCCTGCGGGAGGTCAGCGTGCAGTCCGACGACGCCCGCGGCGTCGCCCCAGGCTCCACCGCGATCGACGTGCGGATCCCCCGCCACGGCGCGGTGCTGCTGCGGCACACGCCGCGCGGCTGAGGCGGGGCGGTCGGCCCCGGGAGGGACCGACCGCCTCCCGGTCACGGCCGCGGCGCGGTGAAGGTGGTGACGGAGCGCGCGGCGAGGGTCACCGTGCCGCGGGCGGCGCCGTCGTCCCCTCGGTGCAGGACGATCGCCTCCCCCTTCGCGAGCGCCTCCTCCTCGGAGGTCCGCCAGGGCGTCAGCCGGAGCTTCGGGGAGCGCACGGGGACGGCGATCTCCACGGCCTGCTCGCTCGCGGACTCGTTGATCGCGACGACCACGAGCGTGCCGGTCTCCTCGTCGAGGTAGGCGGAGGCCCGGACCTCGACCACGCTCGCCGGGGTCCAGGCGAGGGCCTCGGCCTGGGTCATGCCGTCCGGGACGAGGAGGTCGAGGATGTTCGGGTCCTCGTGGCCGTCGGATCCGCCGCCGAAGTTCCAGTCCGTCGCCTCCCTCAGCACCTCGCGCACCCGCAGGGAGTCGGACTCCGCGTTCCCCTCCGAGCCGGTGACGACCACCTGGATCGCCCAGCCCGGCTGCACGTCGCCGAGGAACGCCTTGGGCACACGGATCGTGAGCGTGTCCCCCTCGACCTGCTGGGCGTCCTCGAGCGCGACGAGGAGCCGCTCCTGCATCTCCGGGGAGACCTTCGCGGCGACATCGGCCGCGATGACGTCGGTGCGCCCCGAGGCGAGGACGGCCCGGTCCCAGGCGAAGCCCTCGGCGACCCGGGCGCGGCGCCCGGGGAGGAGATCGGTGAAGCCGCCCTCGGCCCCCGCGTCGACGTAGAGGTCGATGTTCACGAGGTCGTGGCCGACGGGCGATCCGCCCCAGGGGTCCACGAGATCGGCGCCGAGCCGGACGGCGACGAGCACGTCCTCGCCGTCGTCGATCATCTCGACCGAGCGGAGGTCGAAGGTGCCCGGCGCGAAGACGGCGTTCCCGGGATAGGTGACGGCGCCCGGGCCGGTGTCGTCCCCGGCGGGGTCCTCGATCCTCAGGATCCGCTCCCCCGTCGCCGTGCCCGCGGTGATCTCGGGGCGCACGAAGGGGATGGCCGCCATGACCCCCTCCTGCGGCGCGGACTCCGTGAGCGCGAGGTCGATCCGGCGCGCGCCGGGGCGGAGGAAGCGGCTGTAGTTCCCGAGCGCCCAGAGCCGGCGCGTCTCCTGCACGGTCTCCTCGTCACCCGGTTCGACGTAGTCGGTGTAGAGCAGGCCGTCGTGGTAGTCGTATCGGCTCACGGCGATCCAGTACTGCCAGCTCGTGGCGCCGGCGAGGGTGAGATCGGCGTGGACGGTGCGGGCGAGCACGAGGGCGGAGTCCATCCCGGCGTCGCGCCCGCCGACCATCTCGCACCACTCGGTCATGGCGAGCGGGACCTCGGGGTGCGCGGCGAGATGCTCCGCGGCGAGCGTGCGCTGCTCGTCGGTCGACCAGTACGAGTGGGTCGCGAGCTCGCCGAGGCCGGCGCGGAGGTCGGGATCATCGAGCAGCACGTCCGTATAGGACTGCCCCGAGTAGAGCGCCTTGTACTCGCCGGACTCGGGGGCGGAGACGACGGTGTCGAGGTCGCTGTCCGCGAGGGCGTGCACGACGGCGGCGGTGAGGTCATGGACCTGCTCGGGCTCGTAGTGGCAGCCCTCCTGGCCCGGACCGTCCCAGGTCCACTGGGGCTCGTTGATCGGGCTGAGGGTGCGGAAGGCGATGCCCTCCTCGTCGCGGAAGTGCCGGAGCACGTCGAGGAGGTAGGCGACGAACTCCTCGTGGTGCTCGGCGGGGAGGTTCGAGGTGCCGGGGTCGCCGTAGGTGTGGCCGTTCGCGGTGAGCCGCCGGGGCGGGGAGTTCACGAAGGCGATGAGGTCCTCGACGCCGTGGTCCGCGGCGGCGCGGAGGAAGCGGCGGGCGGCCGCGTCGCGGCTCCAGTCGTAGGTGCCGGGTCCGGTCTCGAAGCCCTCGGCGGTGCGCCAGGGATCGGTGATGGTCTCGTCGGTCCCGCCGCCGATGTTGTAGCGGTACTGGGACAGGCCGATCCCCTGGCTGCGGGAGAAGAGGAGGCGGGCGACCTCGTGGCGGCGCGGCGCGTGCCAGGCGCCGAGCTTCTGCGCCCACCAGGCGCCGGAGGCGCCGAAGCCCTCGATCCGCTGGTGGCGGACGGTCGGGTCGATCGTGATGGCATAGGCCGGTGCGGCGGGGGCGCCCTCCGCACGGGCGGTCCCTGCTCCGGTGACGGCGCCGACGGCGGCCCCGGCGGCGACGGAGCCGGCCAGCAGCGCGCGCCGGGTGGGGCGGACGAGCCCGGGGCGGTGGATCGGGGAGCGAGCGCTCCACGGCGTGGGGGATGCGGTGGACATGGCGCCTCGTCTCCTGGTGCCGCACGACGTCGAGCAGCTTTTGGTGACCCTTAGGGTAAGGGTGTCGTCACGTGAAGTCCAGGCTTTCCCGGCATCCGGCCGGACCCCTTCCCTTCGTGCGTCGGCCCGGCTACGGTCGACCCACCGCACTTCTTTCGAGGGGTGCGATAAGGGTGGCCGGAGCACGCGGACGTGCCCGGCGCCCATCGGCCCCGCGACCGCGCCGGCCGCTCCCGCACGACTCGACGAGGAGTCCCCGTGCCCGCTCCCCTGCCTCCCCTCCCCCGCCGCAGCATGCTCCCCCGCCGGCGCAGCGTCCTGGCCGCCGCCCTCGCGGCGCCGCCCCTGGCCGCGCTCGCCGCCGCCCCCGCCCTCGCCGAGGGCACGACCACCGAGGACGCGCCGGCGGACGCCGACGCACGCACCGCGTTCACCCCCGGCGAGCCCTGGCTCGACACCGCCGGCAACGTCATCCAGGCGCACGGTGGCCAGGTCGTCGTCTCCGAGGACGCCGAGGGCCCGCTCTACCTCTGGTACGGCGAGGACCGGAGCAACGGCTACGGCTCCTCCCCCGGCGTGCACGTCTACTCCTCGCGCGACCTCTACACCTGGACCGACGAGGGCCTCGCCCTGCGCGCCCTCACCACCGCGGAGGAGATCGACACCGACCCGTACTTCACGGCGCTCTACGAGGGGTACACCGAGGAGCAGAAGGCCGCCGTCGTGCGCGACCTGCAGACCACCGCGACCCCCGGCAGCAGCGCCCCCGCCGCGATCCTCGAACGGCCCAAGGTGCTCCACAACGCCGCGAAGGGCACCTGGGTCATGTGGGTCCACGCCGACGGCCCCTCGGAGACCTCCACCGCCCAGTACGCGAAGGCCCGTGCCGGCGTCGCCGTCTCCGACTCCCCCACCGGCCCCTTCCGCTGGATCGACAGCTACCGCCTGCACCACGCCCCCGAGGGCGAGCCCGACTGGCAGCCCGACAACCCCGGCATGGCCCGGGACATGACCCTCTTCCTCGACGACGACGGCACCGCCTACATCATCTACTCGAGCGAGGAGAACTACTCCCTGTTCATCTCGAGGCTCGACGAGGACTTCACCCAGCTCGCGACCCCCGCGGAGGACGCCGTCAAGGGCGTGGACTTCATCCGGCCCTACATCGGCGCCCACCGCGAGGCCCCGGCCCTGTTCAAGCGCGCGGGGACCTACTACCTCATCACCTCCGGCGCGACCGGCTGGGACCCCAACCCCGCCCAGTACGCGACCGCGACGGAGATCCTCGGCGAGTGGACCGACCACGGCAACCCCGTGACGGGAGAGGGCGGCGGCGGTGGCGCCGGGGACACATTCCGCTCCCAGTCCACGAACGTCATCCCCGTGGACCCGGAGCGCGGCACCTACATCTACATGGGTGACCGTTGGACCCCCTCCGACCTCAAGAACGCGCCGTACATCTGGCTGCCGCTGCGCTTCGGCGAGGGCACGCAGACCTCGCTCGTGTGGGAGGACTCCTGGCGCTGGGAGGACCAGCCCGCCCAGCCCGCCTTCACCGTCGACGTCGCCCTGCCGGAGTCCGTGCGGATCGGCGAGACGCAGCGCCTCCCCCGCCACGGCACCCTCCGCCTCGCGGACGGCACGAGCGAGAAGCGCAGGATCACCTGGGAGGCGACCCTCGACCGACCCGGGAAGGTCGCCGTCACGGGCACCCTCTCCGGTCCCGAGGGCCTCACCGTGCGGCGCGAGGTGCTCGTGGTCCCGCAGCACATGGTCTACCTCGTGAACGCGGGCGGCGAGGAGACGAGCGACTACCTGGCCCTGCGTGAGCACGCCCAGGGCCGCGGCCTGCGGAACTCCGTCGCGGACCAGCCCTACGGCGCCGATCCGGCGACGGGGAGCGTCTGGGGCTACGAGGGCCGCTCGAAGAGCGCCGGCAGCGGCACCGACTCGATCGACCGCACGCTGCGCTACGCCACGGACCACGACGACCTCACGTACCGCTTCGCGAACCTGCCCGCCGGCTCGTACACGGTGCACGTGGGCTATTACGACCCGTGGCCCTGGGCGAACCGCGCCGCGCAGGTGAGCATCAACGACGAGGTCGTCGCCGACGAGCAGCTGTTCACCGCGACCCCCGAGGCCGCGGCCTACGGCGGGGTCGAGGTGGGCGAGGCCGGGGAGATCCGCCTCGTCCTGCACCCCACGCGCTCGCCCGACGTGCAGGTCAGCTGGGTGGCGATCGTCGCCGAGTGACGGGAGCGGGCGGCCGACGGGGACCCCGTCGGCCGCTCAGCCCTCGCGCTGCGGGACCGCCCAGCCGGTGCGCGGGCCGCGCCCGGCGGCGGGCACCACGGGGGTCGGGGGGCTCGACGGGCTCGGCAGGCCCACCCGCTCGAGGAACCCCTCGAGGGCGAGCACCGCCATGCCGAGGCTCACGCCCTCACCGTCCGCCTCGGTGAACTCGATGCTCAGCGCGGCGGAGGGGCCCGGCAGGCACTCCTGCGCGATGCGCTCGCGCACCCGCTCCTGCAGCTCCCAGCCCGCGTACCGGGTGATCCAGCCGAGCACCGAGACGTGCTCGGGGTTCAGCAGGTTCACGAGGTTGCCGACGGCCGCCGCGAGGTAGTCGCCCGTGCGCAGCAGCGCCTCGCGCGCTGTCTGGTCCCCGGCGGCCTCCGCGCGCATGAGCCGCTCGACGAAGTCCCGGTGATGGGGCACGGCGAGCAGCTCGTGCTCGGGGTCGATCTCCGCGACCGTGGCGCGGATGCCCTCGACGCCCACGTACGCCTCGACGCAGCCGGAGCGGCCGCAGCGGCAGGCGCGCCCGCCCCAGACGAGGGTCGTGTGCCCCCATTCGCCGGCGGAGTTCCCGGGGCCGCGCAGCAGCTGGCCGTCGACGATGATCCCCGCCCCCACACCGGTCCCGAGGTTCACGGCGACGAAGTGGCGGAAGCGCCGCCCGGCCCCGAACCACAGCTCACCCGTCGCGAGCGCCATGAGCGGGTTGTCGATGCGGACGGGCACGGGGACGGCCTTCTCGAGCTCCTCCATGAGCGGCACCTCGTGCCAGTCCCAGTTGGGGGCGAAGACGTCCACCCCGCGCGCCGGGTCCACCTGCCCGGGCAGCGAGATGCCCGCGCCGAGCACCTCCCCCTCGAGCTCCGGGTGCCGCGCGAGGATCACGGTGATGCAGCCGCCGATCCGCTCCGCGATGGTGGCGATGCTCTGCGTCCCCGGGGCGAGGTCCACACGCTCCTGGTCCACCCGCACGAGGGACGCGTCGAAGAGGTCCACGCGCACGTAGGTCTCCGCGACGTCGACCGCGAGCAGCGCGCCGCGCGCGGGGTTCGCCTGGAACGTCGAGGTGGGCCGCCCGCCCTGGGAGGAGATCCGGCCCGCCTCACGCAGCACGCCCTCCTCGACGAGCTCGCCGACGAGGGTCGTGACCGTCGCCGGGCTGAGCCCCGTCTCGGCGCTCACCTGGGCACGGGTGACCGTGCCGCGCGCGTAGACCGTGCGCAGCACCATGAAGCGGCTCTCGCTGCGGATGTCCTTGGACGTCTTCGTGGCCACGGCTTCCCTCCCGGTCGTGGGGCCTGCGGGGGCGACCCGCTCGTGGCCGTCCGGTGACCGCTCAGCGCGGAACGGCGGCGCGGCGGGCGCCCCCGAACATACCGCCTCCCGCGCCGAGCGCCTCGACGAGCAGGAGCACGTCGTCGGGATCACCGTCGGACCATCCCGCGGGGATCCACGACCGGTGCGCGTCGCCGCCGGAGACGGCGGGGGCGCCGAGCACGTGGCGGGAGACCCGCCGGCCGCCGACGAGGACGGTCACCTCCACGTCCTCGCCGGCGAGCTCGAGGAGGCGCCCCGGTCCCGCGGGCGCCGGGGCGGCGTCGAGCCGCACGAGCAGCCGCTCCCCCGCGTCGAGCCGCAGCCCCTCCCGCGGCAGGGGCGCGCCGGTGCCCGCCGCCGGGGCCCGCTCGGTGAGGCGCGCGGCGAGATCCTCCTCGCGCGCGGTGCGCAGGGCGGTCACGCGCGGCGGCCGCACCGCGAGCAGCTCGACCCGCTCGAGCAGGCCGCCCGGCACGTGCGGGGCGAGGACCTCCACCTCCGCAGGGCCGCCGGAGGGCAGGAGGACGACGGGCGATCCCGGCGTGACGAGCTGCTCCGCCTCACCGCCGACGGCGACCCGCACCGGCTCGGTGAGCCCGTGCAGGACGAGCACCTGCGCGTTCCCCTCGGCGGGGGCCGGGAGGGTGCGGCCGTAGCGGACGGGCCGGCCGGGGTTCGCGCTCGACCAGCCGCCGAGGCCGCGCAGGGGCGGCTGGTCGAGGCGGCCGCGGGCGCGGCGGTCCGGCAGCTCCCGCACCTCCCAGAGGTCGGTGAGGTCGGTGCTCCCGTGGATCGCGAGCACCGTGCCGAGGCCGCGGCCCGCGCCGAGGCGGAGGGCGGGCAGGCGGGCGTCGTCGAAGTTCGCGCGGCCCCAGATCTCGGCCGTGACCTGCACCCGGTGCGCAGAGGCGGGGCCGAGGGGCACCCGGATCGGGGCGCCGTGGGTGCCGTGCACGGCGCGATGACCACCGGTGCCGTCGGCGCTGTCGACGACGACGCGCACGAGGTCCGCGGCACCGAGCAGCAGCAGCCCGCTCGCCCCGGCGGGCACCTCGAGCTCCGCGGCGACGCGGCCGTCGGCCAGTCCGAGCGCCTCGGCGCCGGGCAGCGCCCCCTCCGGCACGGGGCGCGCGTCGAGGAGATCCTCGACCGCCGGCGCCGGGAGCAGCTCCCCGCCGGCGGCGTGCAGGACGGGCTCGGGGTCCGCGAGACGCGGGCCGGGCTCGCTGATGCGGACGCTCACCGCGTGCGCGGCCCGCACGGTCGCCGCGCGGCCGGGGCCCCGCAGCTCCAGCAGCTCCTCGCCGCCGCCCGCGGTGGGCACGGCGAGGCGGACCTCCGCGGAGTCGCCGCCGGTGAAGCTGAGGGTGAGCCCCTCGGGGCCGGACTCGACCCCGGTGAGCTCCGCGGTCGCGACGCGCAGGGTGCCGGGGGCGCCCCAGGGGTCCAGGGGCACGTCGAGCGCCCAGAACGGGCAGGCGCCCGCGGGGACGCCCGCCGTCAGCTCGATCCCGCTCGCGGAGCGCAGGCGCACGGGCAGCTCCTCGGCGCCGAGGGCCGCGGGGCCCACGATCGTGCCGCCGCCGGGCAGGGCGAGCGCACCACCCACGACCGGCTCGCCCGCCGCGTCGGTGACCGCGGAGGCGTCGAGCGGCACCGGCGCGGCGGCCGCGAGGCGCCCGCCCCAGGCGGTCAGGGTCGCGGTGAGGTCCCGGGCCTCGTCGTACTCGGGGCGGCGGCGGCCCTCGGGCGTGAGGTACCCGTCGAAGTCGTAGTCGTGGGTCATGAGGTTCCCGGGCTCGCCCCAGTTCCCCGCCGAGGGCAGCACCTGATGATCGAAGCCGGAGGTCTGGAGGTACGGGGCGACGAGCCGGGCGCCCGCGAGGATCTCGCGGCGCAGCGTGCGATGCACGCGGTTGGTCTCCGTGACCAGCAGCGGGAGGTCGCGGTCCCCGAGCACGCGGGCGTAGTGACGGGTCTCCTCGTCGAAGGTCGTCGAGGAGTCCGCGGGGTAGAGGTTCACGGTGGGCACCACGCCCGGGGCGTCGCCGGAGGCGCCCGCGAGGTCGCCCTGGCCGGCGCAGGCGATGAGCGGCACCTCGATGCCGGCCTCGCGGGCGCGATCGGCGAGGTGGGTCATGTACGCCTCGGGGTCCGGGCAGTCGAAGAAGTCCAGCTCGTTCTCGATCTGCACGAGCGCCACCGGACCGCCCCGGGTGGTCTGGGCGTCGGCGAGCACGGGCATGACCGCCCCGAACCAGCGGTCCACCGCGGCGAGGTAGTCCGGGTCGGTGGTGCGCAGGGCCGACGGCGCCGTCGGAGCGTCCCCGTGCAGCCACCAGGGCAGGCCGCCGCCGTCGGTCTCCGAGCAGATGTACGGCCCCGGCCGCGCCATGACCAGCAGCTCCCGCTCCTGGGCGAGGTCGAGGAAGCGGCGCAGGTCCCGCTGCTCGGAGTCGAGATCGATGACGCCCGGCTCCTGCTCGTGGAAGCCCCAGTGCACGTAGAGGTCGATCATCCGGTAGCCGGAGTCGCGGACGAGGTCCAGGCGGTGCTCCCACTGGTCCGCGGGGAGGCGGAAGGGGAACACCGAGGAGCACAGGAGCACCGCGGGCGTGCCGTCGAGCTCGAGCCGCGACGAGGAGAGGTCGATCCGGGAGGTCATCACTTGACCCCCGCGCTGCCGGCGGAGAGGTTCATCTCGTACATGTATTTCTGCCCGAAGTAGTAGATGACGATCATCGGCAGCGACAGGAAGATCGAGCCGACCATGATGAGGTTCCACGGGGGCGTCTGCAACTCCTGGCTGGTGGAGGTCAGGTACTGCACGCCGAGGGCGAGCGGCATCTTCTCCTCGGAGTTGATGTAGATGAGCGGCCCCATGAAATCACCCCACATCGCGGTGAGGGTGAAGATGGCGATGGCGATCAGGATCGGAGACATCATCGGCAGGATGAGCCGGACGTAGATGCCGAAGAACCCCAGGCCGTCGATCGACGCCGCCTCGTCCATCTCGTAGGGGATGCGCGTGACGAACTGGCGCACCAGGAAGATGTTGAAGGCGTTGGAGAAGAACTGCGGGACGATGAGCGGGAGGAACGTGTCCACCCAACCCAGCTCACTGAAGATCCAGAACTGCGGGATCATCGTGATCTGGGCGGGGACCATCATCGTCGCGATGACGATGAGGAAGAGCCCCTTCTTGCCCGGTGCCCGCAGCCTCGCGAACGCGTAGCCCACGAGGGAGCTCGAGAGCACCTGGCCGATCGCCGAGGTGACGGCGATGATCACGGAGTTGATCATGAAACGGCCCACGGGGAGGCTCGTCCGGAAGATCTCGACGAAGTTCGAGAACTGCCAGTCCCTCGGCAGGATCGTCAGCTGACCGGTGGACACCGTGGAGTCCGAGGCCAGGGCGATCGAGACGACGAACACCAGCGGCACCATGAAGATCGCCGAGAGGATCACGAGCATCCCGTAGGTGAACGGGCCGCCGCGGAACGCGCTGAGGGTGCGCGGCCGCGTACGCCGGGCGGCGCCGCTCGCCGCGGGAAGAGTGGTCGTGGCGCTCATGAGCGCACCTCCGATTCGTAGAAGACCCAGCGTCCGGAGGTTGCGAAGGCGATCGCGGTGAAGATCATGATGACGACGAAGAGGATCCAGGCGATCGCCGAGCCGTAGCCCATGTGGTAGAAGCGGAACGCCTCGTCGAACAGCATGGGGACGGCCATCTGGCTCGCGTTGTCCGGCCCGCCGCCGGTGAGGATGAAGACCTGGGCGAAGACCTGGAACGACCCGATGATCCCCATGATGAGGTTGAAGAAGATCACCGGGGTGAGCTGCGGGAAGGTCACCGACCAGAACTGCCGGAACCCGGATGCGCCGTCGATCTCCGCCGCCTCGTACAGCTCCTTGGGGATGCCGTTCATGCCGGCGAGCAGCAGGATCGTGCCGCCTCCGGCCTGCCACAGCGACATGAGGATCAGAGCCGGCTTCACCCAGCGCGAGTCCATGAGCCAGTTGGGCCCCTCGATGCCGATGAGGGCGAGCGCCTGGTTCAGCGGCCCCGCCTCCGGGGCGAACACCATCTGGAAGATGAGCGCGACGGCCACGATCGGGATCAGGTGGGGCAGATAGACGAGCGTGCGGAACAGCTTCCGGAAACGGACCTTCTTGTTGAGCAGGTTCGCGATGAAGAGGGAGACCACCATGCCGAGCGGCACCGAGATCAGCGAGTAGAACGCGGTGTTGCCCATGACCTTGAGGAAGATCGGGTCGTCCGTGAGCAGGGTGATGTAGTTGTCCAGGCCCACCCACACGGGAGCGGTGAACGAGTCCCAGTCGGTGAACGAGAGATAGAACGAGAAGATCATCGGGCCGAGCAGGAAGACCAGGAACCCGATCGCCCACGGTGAGATGAACAGGTAGAAGAAGAGGGCCTCGCGACGACGGTGCGGAGCCAGACGGGGACGGGGCCGGCGCCGGCCGGGAGCGGACTCCCGACCGGCGGCATCAGCGGCCACAGGGGCGACGGCGGTGGTCACAGGGTGCTCACTTCGTCGGCTTGATGACGCGCTCGAGACGTCCCTGGAGGTCGTCGGCCGTGGCCTGGGCGTCGGACTCGCCGAGCCAGAAGGAGGCCATCGCGTCCTCGATCGCCTTCTGCATCTCGTTCCACTCGGGGATGAACTTCGGGGTGAAGATCATGTCGGCGGAGTCAGGGAACGCCTGGAGGTCGACGTCGGCCTCGAGCCATTCGGGGTCCAGGAAGGTGTCGCTCTCCTGGAGCTCGAGGTTCGCGGGGACGTCCTGGCCCTTGTCCGCGATCGGTGCCTGCCCCTCGGCGGAGGTCAGGAACTGGATGATCTCGAAGGAGCCCTGGGGGTTCTTCGCGGCCGTGGGGATGACCAGCGCGGAGCCGAAGGCGCTCACGGCCTGCTGCGCGCCGTGGAAGAACGGCGCGATGTCCCAGTTGAGGCCCTCGATGGCGGCGTTTCCGCCCACGCCCCAGAACCCGGTCGCGTTCATCGCGACGAGACCCTGCTGGAACGCGCCGTCGGCGCCCATGTCGGGGCCCATGTTCGAGTAGTCCACGGAGGTCGGGGCGACCTTGTGGGTGAAGTAGAGGTCGTAGGCGAACTGCAGCGCCTCGACGGCCTCCGGCGAATTCACACCCGGTGCACCGGTCTCGGGGTCCAGGACGTTCCCGCCGTTCTGAGCGACGAGGGAGAACCACTGGGGCCACCAGCCCACCCCGCCGAAGCCGAACTGGCCCTTGGCGGGATCGGTGAGCTTCTTCGCGGCGTCGAGGAACGCGTCCCAGTCCCAGTCCGCGCTGGGGTAGTCCACTCCGGCCTCATCGAAGAGGTCCTTGTTGTAGTAGAGGACCATCGCCCCTGACCGGTCCGGCACGCCATAGGTCGCGCCGTCCCAGGCGTAGTTCGCGCCGACGGGACCGAAGGTGCTCTCGAGATCGAGCCCGCCCTGGCTCAGGTAGTCGTCGATCGGGACGAGCTGCTTCTTGGAGGCGTAGACGTTCACGTTCTCCGCGACCTGCATGATGTCCGGCCCGGTCTTCGACGAGATCATCGTCTGGACCTTCTGCTCGTAGTTCTCCGAGGGGATGAGCTGGAGCGTGATCGTGTAGTCGGGGAACTTCTCCTTGGCCAGGTCGATGCGCGCCTGGTAGGCGGCCTTGTCCGCCTCGCCGCCCCAGACGGTCATGACGAAATCCTTGTGGCTCTCGTCGGACTTCGGGGTCGCGCCGGATTCGCTTCCGGACCCGCAAGCGGCCAGGCCGAGCGCTGCGCCGGCGGCACCCATGCCGGCGAGGAGTCCACGACGGGGGAACGGGGAGGAGGTGAGGCTCATCATCGCGCCTTTCATCTGGTCACGGCTTCAGCCCTGCTCGACATCACTGATCGGAGAGGTGGCGGGCTCCGCTGCCCGCCGTTCGTGACCCACTTACCGTAACCCTTGCGATAAGAGGTGTCGAGATCTGCCCCGGACACGGAACGGTCACGGTGCGCCGCCGCGACCCTCCTGTCGCGGCCGAGGCCTGGTCGCGCGGCCCCGTGCTGGGCTAGCGTTTTCCCACCTGGCCCCGCTCCCCTGCGCCGCGGCCCGGATGCACAGCACCGTCGCTCATCCACCCGGAGGCCCCATGTTCACCCGTCGTCAGACGCTCGCCCTGCTCGTCGCCGCCGGCGCCGTGCCCGCCCTCGCCGCCTGCGGCCCCAACGCCTCCCGCGGCGGCTCCGGGGAGGACGGCGCAGGAGGCGCCGTGCGCATCTACTGGTGGGGCGGCGACCTCCGCCTGGGCCTCACGCAGGACGCCCTCGCCCTCTTCGAGAAGGCCCACGCGGACATCCCCGTCGAGCAGGAGTACAGCGAGTGGACGGGCTACTGGGACAAGCTCGCCACCCAGACCTCCGGCGGCGACTCCCCGGACCTGCTGCAGATGGACGAGGCCTACATCGACTCCTACGGCACCCGCGGGGCGCTGCTGGACCTCGAGACGATCTCCGACGTCCTGGACCTCTCCGCGATGGACGCCAAGATCCTGGACACGGGCCGCCTCGCGGACGGCACCCTCGTCGGCGCCCCGCTCGGCATCGGCATCTTCTCCGTGGGCGTGAACGAGGACCTCCTGAAGGAGTCCGGCGTCGAGCTGCCCGAGGACACCGCCTGGACCTGGGAGCAGTTCCAGGAGGCGGCCACCGAGATCAGCACCTGGGGGAAGGACCAGGGGATCGTAGGCCTGGACGGCTTCGGCCAGGGTGCCGCGGAGCTCGCCGCCTGGGCGCGGCAGGCCGGCCAGCAGCTCTTCCCGCGCGAGGACGAGACCCTCGTGGACGTCGCCACGATCCAGAAGTACCTCGAGTTCAGCGCCTCCCTCATCGAGTCCGGCGCCACCCCCGGCCCGGACGCCCAGATAGAGGACGCGGGCGCCGGCGTGGAGCAGGGACGCTTCGGCACAGGGAAGTCCGTCTTCCACTTCCAGTTCCACACCCAGCTGCAGACCTTCGCGAGCGCCGCGGGCGCGACGATGACCCTGCGGCGGCTGCCCGCGATCACGAGCGGCGACCACCAGATGGTCAACAAGGCCTCGATGTACTGGTCGATCGCCGCGAAGTCCGCGGTCGCGCAGAACGCGGGCACCCTCATGAGCTTCCTGCTCACCGACCCCGAGGCCGCGAAGGTGCTGAAGATCGAGCGCGGCGTGACCGCCTTCCCCGAGGTGCAGACGGCGATCGAGGGCGAGCTCGACGAGGTCGAGACGACCTGCCTCGACTTCGCCCGCGACATGCAGGCCGAGGTCGCCCCGGCGCCGCTCGTCACCCCCGCGGAGGGCGTCGGCTTCGGCGACGAGCTCACGCGCATCGCCCAGGACGTCTACTTCGGCAAGAAGGAGGCGGCGGCCGCCGCGCAGGAGATCCTCACGGCGCTCGAGGGCATGCAGCCGGCGACCTGAGCCTGACAGTCCGGGGCACGCTGCGGCAAACCACGGCAACTGTGAGCGGCGTCACCGGGCACGGGCTTTCCTGACGGGACCCTGCGGCCGACGCCCTGACGAGCGACGGCCACCCCCTCGGCCCGGTGCCGGAGGCGCGTCCCCGCGCCCCCACGCGCACACAGCACCGGCCGGGGAGGGCGGGCCCGGTCGCGACGAGGCGACCGGGGACCGTCGAGAGGACAACGATGCCCGTCTCCCGCCGTACCCTCCTCACCGCCTCCGGGGCGATCGCCGCGGGCGCCGCGACGCTCACCGCCGCCGCCTGCGGCTCCGGGGGCGAGATGGACCCCGAGGAGCCCGTGGACCTCGACGTCCCCGACTCCGCGCTGACCGGCTCCATCGGCCTGCTCACCCCGGACTTCGTCGGCGACGCCCGCGCCCCGCTCGACGAGGAGATCATCGCCCCGTTCACCGAGCGCACCGGCGTCTCCGTCTCCGTGGACCAGGTGGACTGGAACAAGCTCAACGAGAAGATCTCCACCGGCATCGCCGGCGGGATCATCGCCGACGTCATCATGACCGGCGTCGGCTGGACCCAGCCCTTCGCGGAGAAGGGCATCTTCGCGGAGATCCCCGCGGACTTCATCGAGAGCCTCGGCTTCGACGAGAGCGTCCTGGTCTCCACCCGCTTCGAGGGGAAGTACTACTCCCTCCCCCAGGCCCTGGACCTGCGGTTCCTGGGCACCCACCCGGACCTGCTCGCCGCCCGCGGCATCACCGAAGGACCTGCCTCCCTCGACGAGCTCGCCGCGATGGCGCTCGAGCTCACCGGCGACGGCGTGGTGGGCCTCGACTACCTCTCCGGCAGCGCCGGCAGCGCCCGCCAGGCCTTCGTGTTCCTGCTCTACGCGTTCGGCGGCCGCATGTTCAGCGAGGACGGTCTCACCCCGATGCTCCACGAGGAGCCCGGGCGCCTCGCCCTGCAGTGGATGCTCGACCGGATCTCCGAGGGCTCCATCGACTACGACCTCCAGGCCGCGGAGGGCCAGCCCTCCCCCTTCCAGCAGAGGAAGGCCGCCATCTCCCTGGTCTCCACCGGGAACTGGGTGACCTGGACGCAGATGACCCCCGAGCTGTGCGAGGAGGGCGCCGTCGACCTCCACCTCATGCCGTCCGGGGCGGGCGGCGACCCCGTCATGTTCCAGGGCGGCACCTTCCTCTCCCTCTCCAGCCTCTCCAAGAACAAGGACGCCGCAGGAGCCTTCATGAAGCACATGCTCGACCCCGAGATCCTCGGCATCGCGAACGCCGCCACCGGCAAGGTGCCGCCCACACCGGACATCCCGCCGAACGAGCAGATCGAGTCCAGCCTGCTCACGCAGTTCGGCCTGCAGAACCTGCCCTACGCGGGCGCCACGGAGGGCGGCTCCGCGGCGTACATGGAGGTGCGCACGAACCTCGACGGCATCGTCGAGACCTGCCTGACCGGCCGCGCGAGCGTCCAGCAGACCCTCGACGACATGAAAGCGCTGTGCGACGGCGCGATCAGCAGGATCTGAGCCGATGACCACCACCGACCGTCTCCCCGCCGCCGCGCCCGTCGGCCGCACCGCCCCGCGCGGGACCCGCCGCCGCGCCTCCGTCCGCACCGCCGAGCGGCGCTGGGGCCTGCTCCTCGCCGCCCCCGCGACCCTGCACACGCTGCTCTGGATCGGCGTGCCGATCGTCGTCGCGTTCGTCCTCAGCTTCACCGCCTACGACATCATCCACACGCCCGAGTTCGCGGGCCTGGACAACTACGCCACCATCCTCGGCGACGGCCTGTTCTGGCGGTCCGTGCTGCACAACGTGATCATCGCGGCGATCGGCATCCCGGTCTCGATGTTCCTCGCGCTCGTGCTCGCGGTGATGCTCAACCGCGCCGTGCCCGGCCGCGGGATCTTCCGCGTCATGGTGTTCCTGCCCCACATCACCGCGACCGTCGCCGTCGCGATGATCTGGCTGTGGATCTACAACCCCTCGGAGAACGGGCTGCTGAACATCGTCCTCGGCGTCGTGGGGATCGGCCCGCTGCCCTTCCTCACGAACCCGGACCTCGCCCTGGGCTCCGTCATCCTCGTGACGATCTGGCAGGGCATCGGGCTGAAGATGCTCATCTACCTCGCCGCGCTGCAGGGGGTCGACGGCCAGCTCTACGAGGCGGCGGACCTCGACGGCGCGGGCGTCGTCCAGAAGTTCCGCCACGTGACCGTGCCGATGCTGCGCCCGGCGACCTTCTTCATCCTCATCACCTCGCTGATCGGCAACTTCCAGACCTTCGACCTCATCTACATCCTCACCGAGGGCGGCCCCGCGAACTCGACGTCCGTGGTCACCTACCGCATCTACCAGACGGCCTTCCAGGAGTTCCGCGTGGGGCTGGCGAACGCCCAGTCCGTCGTCCTGCTGCTGATCCTGGTGGTCCTCGCATTCCTCTCCCGCCGGATCGTCGGAGGCACCGATGGCGACTGACACCCTCACCCCGCGCACCCCGGCCGCCCCGGCCGCGCGCCCGCCCCGCAGCACGAGCCTGCGGCGCCAGAAGCGCCTCGCCTCCGGCGGTGTGCTCGCCGTGCTGATCATCGCCTCGCTGCTCATGGCGGCGCCGTTCCTGTGGATGGCGCTGTCCTCGATCCGCGACCCCACGGAGCTCGCGAAGGTCCCGATGCCGCTGATCCCGCAGGACCTCCGGCTCGAGAACTACAGCGAGGCGCTCTCCCGGGCCCCGTTCGGCATCTACGCGCGCAACAGCCTCATCCTCGCGACGGCCGCGGCGGTCCTCAACGTCGCCTTCGGCTCGGCGTGCGGCTACGCGCTCGCGAAGATGCGCTTCCCGCTCGCCCCCGCGGTGTTCGGCTGGATGGTCGCGTGCATCATGATCCCGTTCTACGCGACGGTCATCCCGGTGTTCCTCATGGTGCGGCACATGCCGCTGTTCGGCGGAAACACGATCCTCGGTGCGGGCGGCACCGGCTGGATCGACACCTGGTGGGCGCTCATCGTCCCCGGGGCGATCTCCCCGTTCATGGTGTTCCTCTTCCGCCAGTTCTACGTCGCGACCCCCACGGAGCTCATCGAGGCCGCGCGGCTGGACGGCGTGGGCGAGTTCGGGATCTATACCCGGATCGTCACCCCGCTCATCAAGCCCGGGCTGCTCACGGTCGCCCTGCTGAGCTTCGAGGCCGGCTGGAACAACTTCCTGTGGCCGCTGCTCGTGACGACGTCGGACAGCCTCCGCGTCATCCAGGTGGGCATCTCCTCGTTCCGCCAGGAGGCGGCGACGGACTGGCACCTGCTGATGGCGGGGACGACCCTCGCGGCGGTGCCGATGATCATCCTGTTCCTCGTGTTCCAGCGGTACTTCGTCGAGGGCTTCGCGGCCTCGGGGATCAAGTGACCGCGGCCCGGGCGGAGCGCCCCACCGGCATCCTGCGCTTCTTCGTGGTGCCGGGGGCGGTGATCGCCGCGAACACGGCGACGCTGCTGGGCGTGGCCTCCGTGGTGCTCGCCGTGCCCGTGCTCGCGGGCTGCTCGCGGGCGCTCGGGGACCTCGACGCGCACGGCGACGAGGCCTTCCGCTCGGTGCTGCGGCACGCCCGTCGCACGTGGCGGCGGGACCTGCCGGTCACCGTGCTGCTGTGGCTCGTGCTCGCGGCGGTCGCGGGGAACGTCCTCGCGCTGCCGGCGCTCGCCCCGGGCGTGCGCACCTTCACGGTGGGGATGCTCGTGCCGCTGGGCTGGGTGGTGATCGCGTGGCTGAGCGCCTACGTGGTCCTCGCCGCCCGCACCGGCGCGGAGCGCGGCGACCTGGTGCTGGGGGCGACCTCGCGGCTGCTCCGCTCCCCCGGGCGGGCGCTGCTCGCTCCCCTCGCCGTGATCGCCCTGTCACCGCTGTGGCTGCTCGCGCCGCTCACGATCGCGGGCGGCCTCGCCGTCCCGCCGTTCCTGCTGCGGGGCCTGTGGGGCGCGGGTCCCGGCGACGACGCGGGATCCGACGGTGGACCGGCCGACGCACGACCGGCCGACGGCGCCGTCGCCGCGTCCGACGCGGCACCGTCCGACCGCGCCTGATCCCGCGCCGCTCCTCAGGCGGCGGTCGCGGGATCCGCGGCGCGCAGCACGGCGAGGGCGTCGCGACCCTCGGCGGCGATGTCCTGCCAGATGAAGCACTCGATCGAGACGTGACCGCCGTAGCCGCCGTCCCGCAGCGCGGTGAGGAAGCCAGCGAGCGGCCAGTCCCCCTGACCGGGCGGGCGGCGGTCCGTGTCCGCGACGTGCGCATGGCCCACCCGTCCCGCGTGCTCGCGCACCACGGCGAAGGGCTCCTCCTCGAGCATGACGTGGAAGAGGTCCGCGACGACCCGCACCTCGGCCAGGTCGTGCGCGTCGAGGAAGGCCACGGCCTCACCGATCGTGGTGACGAGGTCCGTCTCCCCGCGGTGCAGGGGCTCGAGCAGCACCTCGAGGCCGCGCTCGGCGGCGAGATCCCGGGCGAGGCGCACCGTGGCCGCGAGGCGCTCCTCCCCCGCGGCGCGCTCGACACCCTCGGGCAGGCGGCGTGCGGCGCCGCTGCCCAGCACGATCGTCGCCCCGGGCCGGGCGTGCGGGGCGAGGGCCGCGAGCGCGGTGCGCAGGTGCTCCTCGGTCTCCGCGAGCGGCACCGACGGGTCGGAGATGCGCACCGTCGCGGGGAAGAGGATCGCGAAGGAGGGCGCCGGGGCGAACTCCGGGACCTCCGCGGCGCGGTGCCAGGTGCCGCCGGCCCCCTCCTCGAGCAGGGAGCCGACGATCGTCGCCTCGAGATAGTCGGCGCCCGCCGCGCGGACGGCGGCGGCCTGGGCGGCGGGGGCGATGATGCCGTGCTGGATCGTGGTCATGACGAGGGGTCCTGTCCTGTGCTGTGCGGTCGGATCGTGCGGGGCGGGTCGGTGGGCGGGGTCTGCGGGGTCGACGGGGGTCAGCGGGGTCCGGGCAGCGGGGTGATGCCCTCGACGCGGGCTCCCCAGTCCCCGGGCAGCCCGGGCGCGGGGCCGCCGCCGTCCCAGCCGGCGGCCATGAGCGCGACGGCGATCGCCGTCCCGCCGTTCGCCGGCAGGTAGACGGGCAGGGTGTCCCGCTGGAAGCAGTGGCCGGAGGCGTCGTGGCGGTTCTTCGGGGTGTCCCGGAGCAGGAGGTCCACCGCGGTGTCGGGGAACCCGAGCCGGGTCGCCGTCATCGCGGCGGCTGGGCAGTCCCAGCCCCAGGTCGAGGACCAGTCCCAGCCCTCGAGGACGTCCTCGAGAGCCTCCCGCGCGGCCGCGGCCGGCACCGCGGCGCGCGGCGGGACGAGGCCGTGGGCGAGGAGGTGGGCGGGATGGTCGGAGCGCTCCATCGCCGGTCCGGCGCGGAAGGTGCGCAGCCGGCCGTGCGCGTCGAGCGGGGCATGGACCCGACGGGCGGTCGCTTCCAGCTCCCCCGCGTCCCGGGCGCCGCGGCGGTGGCGCCACTCGTCCGCGATCTCGAGCGCCCAGGCCGTGTAGGCGAGCTCGAAGGCCGGGTCCTCGAGCTCGGCGCGACGCCCCACGTGCCGCTCCTGGGCGCCGACGATCGGCGGGCCGAGGCCGAGTCGGCCGTCGTCCTCCCGCAGCACGTCCCGCAGGAACAGGGCGGACTGCTCGACGATCTCCTGGAGCTCCGGGTCCTGCCCGGCGCGGGGGTCGGTGCGCCGGCACAGCTCGGCGAGATGGATCGGGTGGGGCTGCTGCCACAGGAGGAAGGGGCCGATGTCGCTCGGTGACTCGAGGCCGTCGGGCCCCACCTGCTTGGGCCAGCGGGCGCCGCGGCAGCCCTGCCGTCGGGCCGTCTCCCGCGCTGTCGGCAGCAGGGCGGTGTAGAAGGACAGGCTGCGGCGCAGGGACGGGACGTCGCCCCACACGGGGAAGTGGGCCGCGTGCCACCAGTGCATCTCGAGGTGCATCCGGCCGCGCCACGAGTTCTGCAGGAGGCCCGTCTCCGCCGGGGGCAGCCGGCCCGCGGCGTGCACCCGCTGGAGCTGCCGGGAGAGCACGGTGCGCCGCTCGACCTCGTGGGCGCGCGGATCGTCCGTGCCGGAGAGGTCGATCGTGCCGGTGCTCTCCCAGTGCTCGCGCCAGAACCGGGCGGAGCGCTCCCGGACGGACGCGGGGGTGCGTGAGCCGTCGCCGGCGGGAGCCGCCGCACGGGGGCCGACGGCCACGGGCAGATGAGGGCTCGCGAGCGGCCGCAGCGCGAGCACGACCTCCGCGCGGGGACCGTCCGGGTCCAGGACCACCCGGTGCGGCGCCGTCCGCCGCGGGGTGGCCCCGTGGACGGTGATCTCGTGGACCAGGTCGTCGAGCTCGCGGCGGATCCGCGGGCCCTGCACCGTCGTCGTGTGGCGGTCCGGGCGGTCGAGGTCCTCGGAGGCGTCCCAGCGCTGCGTGCCGTAGCCGAAGCGCAGGGCGAGGGCAAGCGCGGGATGGGAGACCTCGACGGCGAGCGCGTCGACCTCCGGGTCCGCGGCCGTGAGGACCGTGCACTCCTCCCCGTCCACGAGGAACGTCGAGGTGACGACGCCGGTCGTGAGGTCCAGCCGCTGGCGCCGCGGGAGGATCCGCTCCGGCGCGATCGGGGTCCCGGTGGCGCGGTCCACGAGCAGGAGGCCGAACAGGCTCACCTTGTGCGGGTTCGCGCGGAACCATCCGGCGGGGCCCTCCTCCGCCCCGGCCTCGGAGGGGCCCTGGAGGTCCATGTAGGGCACGGGGTCGCGCGGGGAGTCGTAGCGGCGCTCGTGGTCCTCGCGGCGGGCGGCGGGATCCTCCGCGGGGATCGTGTGCCACCCCCATTCGGCGAGCGCCGTCGCGGTCGCCCCGCCGGGGACCGTGCCGAGGGTGTGGGTGCCCGTGCGGTCCAGGCCCACGGCGACGCTCCCGTTGCCGACGCTCAGGATCCCGGCGTCCTCGGGGCCGAGGGTCGGGGAGTGGCGGGCCGCGACGGCGACGCGGTCGATCGCGCGGGGGCCGCTCATGCGGGGGCCGTCCGTGCGGTGGTCGTCCGTGCGGTGGTCGTCCGTGCGGTGGTCGTCCGTGCCGGGGGTGCGGTCATGAGGCCCCGATCGCGGCGGTCGCCTCGTCGAACCAGCCGTCGGCCGCCTCCGCCGCGGAGCGACGGCCGAAGAGCACCTCCTGCTGGTAGCGGGGCGTGATCTCCTCGATCGCCGTGGAGCCCTCGGGGCCGATCCAGGTGGGGGCGAGGGTCATCCCGGCGAGCTGCTCGATGTAGTCGACCTCCGCGCTCGCCGTCGCGGAGAGCTCGCCCGCGATCGCCTCGCGCTGGCTGCTCACGGCGGGCACGCCGCGGTCGGTGAGCACGAGCTTCCCGGCCTCGGGGTCGGTGAGCAGGAAGCCCACCAGGGTGACGGCGAGCTCGGGGTAGGCGCTGCGCGCGGAGACGGTGTACATCTGCGAGGGCTGGAGCCAGGCGCCGGGCCGCTCCGCCTCCCCCGGCAGCGGGACGATCCGCAGCTCCTCGCCCAGCGCATCGGAGAGCGCGGTCAGCGAGCTGGACCAGGTGGCCATGAAGGCGGCCTTCCCGGTGCCCATGAGGGTCTGCTCGGTGCCGGCGTCGGCGAGCTCGACGAGCTGGTCCGCGCCGGGCGCGGCGCCGGACTCGACGAGGGTCGCCGCGAGCTCGAAGAAGCTCTGCACCGTCCCCTTCTCGAGCCCGAGGGCGCCGTCCTCGGTGTAGAGGTTCTGGCCGTGCTGGCGGGCCCAGAGGTCGAGGGAGTCGTGTGTGAGGATCGTCCCCGAGCCGTAGGTGCCGTCCTCGGTCCCCTCGGTCACGGCGCGGCTGACCTCGACGTACTCGTCCCAGGTCCAGGTCGCCGTGTCCGGCATCGCGACGCCGGCGGCCTCGAGCACGGCGGGGTTCACGATCATCGCGGGGGCGTTGATGCCGGTGGGGACGCCCACGACGGCGCCGTCCACCGTGCCCGGGGAGAGGGCGGAGTCGTCGATCACCGCGAGGTCGAGCTGCTCGGTGAACTGCCCGAGGTCCAGGAGCAGCCCGCGCGCCGCGTACTCGGCGGGATAGGCGCCGCCCATGGTGATGACGTCCGGCTCGTCACCGGCGGCGACGGCCGTGCTGAGCCGGTCCCAGTAGGCGGAGATGTCCCCGGGCTCCCCGGAGACGGTGAACTCCGGGTGCGCCTCCTGGAAGAGGGCGAGGACGGCCTCCGTCGTCGCCTGGCGGTCCGCGTTGCCCCACCAGGAGAAGCGGATCTGGTTCATCGTCCCGCTCCGCGTCCCCGCGTTCGGGTTGCAGGCGGCCAGGCCCGCGGCGGCGGCGAGCGCGAGCGGCCCGCCGAGGATCATGCTGCGTCGTGCGAGGGACATCGTCGTCCTCCAGGGGTGGGGGTGGGGAGCTCTCAGAGCTCGCTGATGATCGCAGCGAGGCGGTCCCAGGACCGGGCGGCCTCGGCGAGGCCCACCTTGTTGAGGTGGCCGTGGGTGACGCCGGGGCGCACCGCGTACTCGACCTCGACGCCGGCCTCGGCGAGCTGCTCGGCGTAGCGGCGGGCGCCGAGGCGCAGGTCGTCGAGCTCGTCCGCCTCGAGGTAGGTGCGGGGCAGCACGGCGAGCTGCTCGGCGGTGCCGAGGCCCGGGAAGTCGTGGGCGGTGGCCTGCTCGAGCGGGCCGCCCAGGTAGTTCTCCGCCATGCGGCGCATGCCCGCGGGGGTGAAGCGGAAGCGGTCCGGGACGCCCGCGAGCGCCTCCGCCTCCTCGGCGGTGGCCTCGGGGTTCAGCGGGTGGGTGACCGGGTACATGAGCAGCGACGCGGCGGGCGCCCGGCCGGCCTCGGCGAGGCGCAGGCTCGCGGCGGCCGCGAGGTTCCCGCCGGCGCTCGCCCCGCCGAGGGCGAGCCGGGCGGGGTCGACGCCCAGCTCCTCGGCCTGGGCGCGGGTCCAGTCCACGGCGGCGATGACGTCGTCGCAGGGGATCGGGGCGCGCACCTCGAGCGCGGGATCGGTGCCGGGGATGACCCGGGCGGGGTTCCCGCCGGGCGGCTCGTCGCACAGCCGGTAGTCGACGGAGACGACGACGGCGTCCGCACGGCCGGCGACGCCGCGAGCGGTCGCGTCCCCCTCGGGCATGTCGAGGTCGCCGTGCTGGAAGCTGCCGCCGTGGCAGAACACGAGCACGGGGCGCGGCCCCGCGGCGGGGGCGGCCGGGGTGTAGACGCGCACGGGGACGGGGCCGTGGGGTCCCGGCGCCTCGCGGTCCTCGACGTGCAGGTCCCACGCCTCGGCCGGGCCGTAGGGGGCGTCCCAGGCGGCGTCGTCCTCCGCGGTGAGGGGGCCGCGCGCGGCGGCCTCGGCGAGGACCTGCAGGCGGCGGGCCATGGTGCCGGGGGTGTCACGGCCGACGGCGGTCGCGGAATCGGTGCCGGGCTCGATGCTGTGCTCGGTGCTGGACTCGATGCTGTTCACGGTGCTCCGTATCAGGGGGTTCAGGCGAGGTGGAAGTAGGCGGGGAGGATCTGCTTCTCGCCGCCGCCGGGGGCGAAGTACTCCCCCATCGCGGCCTCCCAGCGGGGGCTGATCGCGGCCTCGGCGATCGCCTGCTGCGCGGCATCGACGTCGTCGGCCTCGAAGTATCCGACCACCATGCCGTCTTCCGGCCGCAGGAACAACGAGTAGTTGCGCCAGCCGGCCTCGCGGAGCGCCTCGCGCATCTCCTCCCACACGTGCTGATGCGCCTCGACGTAGTCGGCCAGACGCTCGGGCCGCACGTGCAACAGGAAGCAGCAGCGGTGCGGGCTGCGCGCCTCGCTGGTCGCGAGGAGGGTGTCGAGCTCGGGGGCGGTCATGGGTGCTCCGTTCGGGGTGCGGTGGTCATGAGGGGTCCGGTGGGGCCGACGGCGGCTTCCGTCGCACCGGGGCGGTCGATGGCCGGCTCCGCTCGCGGGTCCCCGGCGGCGGGCAGGTGCCCGTCCCGCCGCTCGATCCCGCGCAGGCCGCGGCCCACGAAGGCCGCGATCCGACGGGCGCCCGCCTCCCGGAAGTGGGTGTCGTCGCGCAGGCCCTCCGGCCAGCGCGCGCTCTCCCCCGGCGCGAGGTGGCAGAAGAGCCCGGCGGAGGCCGCCTCGCCGAGGTCCTCGTACCACCAGGCGGTGAAGCCCTGCAGGTCGATCAGGGGGACGCGGAGCTCCGCCGCGAGGTCCCGCACGGCGTCGGGGTAGTCGCCGTGGCTCGGCACGAGGCGCCCCTCGCGGAAGCGCCGGCGCTCCACCGAGGTGCACAGCACCGCGCGCCCGCCGCGCGCGTGCACCGCCTCGACCATGCGGCGCAGGCGGCGCGTGTAGCCGCCGCGGGCGCCGAGGGTGAGCGGCTGCTTCTGATCGTTGTGGCCGAACTGGAGGAGCACGGTGTCCCCGTCGGCCACGCCGTCCAGCAGGGCCGGCCACACGTCCCGCAGGCAGGACTCGGTCGTGCCGCCGCCCACGGCGCGGTTCACGACGGGGGCGTCCACGTGCTCGCCGAGGAACGCGCCCCAGCCGGACATCGGGGCCTCCTCGGGCGGGCAGGCGGCGACCGTCGAGTCACCCGCGAGGAGATAGGTCATGACCTGCCCTCCGCGCCCGCGAGATACGGGATCTGCTCGGGGAGGTCGTCGCCGATCAGCGCGAGGTTCGCGATCGCGGAGAGCCCGTACTGGGCGGCGCCGTTCGTGCCGAGGAACGCCGCCTCGTCGACCGGCTCGAGCACGGAGGGGCCCTCGACCCGGGTGATCGACCAGTCGGCGCGGCC
This sequence comes from Brachybacterium sp. NBEC-018, assembly GCF_024860185.1. NCBI lineage: Bacteria > Bacillati > Actinomycetota > Actinomycetes > Micrococcales > Dermabacteraceae > Brachybacterium > Brachybacterium sp. NBEC-018. Next base: position 1,052,327 of record NZ_CP100650.1, on the reverse strand, counting down.
CACCATCGAGTCGGTGTTCACCTGGTCCCCCTCCCCCATCAGGAACGCCCGCCAGGCGCGGGCGGCGAGCGCGCGGTCCCCGGTGCGCGCGGCATGCATCGCGAGCAGGCGGCTGTAGGCGGGGATCAGGGAGATGCCGGTGAGCGGCGCCCCGAACCTCTCCGTCTGCTCCTCCGGCGTGGCGAGGTAGTAGCGGCAGTACTCGTCCCAGGCGTGCGCGAAGCCGGGATCGTCCACGAGATCGAGGAGCTCGGCGACCACCTCGACGAGGCCGAACACGGCCGCGAGGTGCGAGACCCGCACGCGGTCCCGGGAGGTGTCGAAGCGGCGCTCGTCGAGGTCCCACAGCGCCTCCCCCGTGAACAGCCCCTGCGGCAGCTCCCCGATCCCGGCGAGCGCCGAGCGCAGCTTCTGCTCCGCCTCCGCGTCGCCGTGGCGCTCCCACGCGGAGAGCCAGGCGCCGAGCAGCGCCCCGAGGTCCGTGCCGAGGCCGATCGCGAGCGCCCGGCGGTCCGGGGCGTAGACGTCCTCACGCACCTTGCGGGTCGCGTCCACGCGCAGCAGGGCCTCCTCGGAGGCGGCGACCTCGTCGAGCAGCTCGCCGGTGCGCTCGTCCGCCGTGAGGAGGTGGAGGTGGCGGCGGTAGAGCGCGCTCGAGACCCGCAGCTGCTTCGCGCTGCACCCGAAGTGCTGCACGTTGTGGCGGGTGCCGAGGCCCGCGAAGCGCCCCACGTGGTACTGGTCCACCTCACCGGTGTGGCGGGTCATCGCCTCCGCGAGGCGGAACGCGCCCGCGTCCCCGCTGCGCAGGAAGTCCTGCCAGAGCCAGAGGTCCGGGGACAGCTCCGAGTTGTCCCAGGCGTAGCCGCCCACGTCGTAGCGCCACGTGTGCCGGTCGACGTCGTAGGTGTGCATGACGTCGCCGTAGTCCCAGAAGCCGTACCAGCGGCGCTGCTCGACCTGGGCGCGGTAGTGCTCGCGCAGCAGGACGAGGCGGTCCTCGAGGTGCGCGCGCTGCGGGGTGGAGCGGTCCACCGGCGCCCAGAGCCCGAAGACCCTCGCCGCGTGGAGCCGCTCCGGGGCGACCATCGGCTGCGGCGGGAGCGCGCACGCGGCGGCGAGGGAGGAGAGCTCCTCCCCCGTGGGCGTCGCGGGGAAGGCGTCGACCACGAGCTCATGGGTGCGGGCGATGCCGCGGGCGTCGCCGAAGCCCGGCTCGTAGTCCTCGTAGGTGATCTCGAGGGCGTCGAGCTGGTCCGCGAACGTCTCCTGCCCGAGACCGTCGTGGTAGAAGCGCAGGTCCATGGGCTCGGCGGTGGGTGCGTACATCCAGGCGGTGAGCTCCGCCGTGTCGCCGCGGGCGCCGGCGACGTCGAGCTGGGTGGGGATCAGCTTCCAGAAGTCCCGCAGCCCCGCGCCGATCCCGCCGTGCACGTCCCCCACATAGGCGTAGCCGCGGCTGCGGGTGCCCGCGCCCGCGGTGATCCACGGCCGGTCCGGGGCGGTGCGCTTGGCGACCGTGTAGCCGTCCGCCGTGGGCTGGCGCAGCGTCCACGCGTCCCAGCAGGGCACCCAGCCCAGGCGGCCGGAGACCGTGGGCGCCCAGGTGGAGGTCTCCGGCGTCCGGCGGCCGGCGACCTGAGCGGCGCGCACCTCCGCCCCGGGGTCGCGGCGCAGGCCGGTCACGCCCTGCACCGCCTCGGTGAGGAAGCCTCCCTCGCCGCCGGCGAGGCGCACGTGGCGGTCGTGCGGGGCGGCACGCAGCGGCACCTCGAGGCGCAGCCCCAGGGAGGTGAGGAAGAGGCGCTCCGGGTCCGCGTCCCACACGATCGAGTGGAGCACGCGGATCCGCGGGGAGCCGGCGGTCACGACGAGCCGCAGCACGAAGGGCAGCACCCGCTCGCGCTGGCCCTCGTCGCCGATCTCGTGATGCCCCTCGAGGCGCAGCACCGCCTGCTGCTCCCCGCGGCGCTCGATCCGCACCCCCGTGGTGCGCACCGTGTGCTCGCGGCGCGGGGCGGCGGGATCCGCGCCCGTCGCCGAGGAGGCGACGATCCGCCCACGCAGCCCCACCTCCCGCCCGTCCACCACGATCCGGCGGATCGGGGCGGCCGGATGCGGGGAGACCTCGAGCAGCAGCGATCCCGCGTCCACGGTGACGGCGCCGTCGGCCCCGGTCCCGATGCGCAGGGGCGCGACCTGCCCGGGGGCGCTCCCCCGCTCCACGAGCTCGCCGTCCCCGGCGGGGGCGAGACCCCCGTGTCCGCTCCACTTCACGGAGCCGTCGGGCCAGCGGGCGGTGACCCACGAGTCCACCGGGCGGCGCCGCTCCCCCTCGCGCAGGTCGAGCTCGGGCAGCTCGTGCACCGTGCCGCGCGGCCACGGCACACCCCACTGGACGGGCACGGGGGCGTGCCCCTCGCGGGGTTCGAGCAGGTGGATCCCGGTGGTGGGGAGCGTCGTCATGGGGTCCTCTCAGCCGCGCTCGGCGGCCGTCAGCGGCTGGGCGCCCGCGGCAGGAGTCGTGTACCGCAGCGCCGGCGCCGCGGGGGTCTCCATGCCCTCGCCGAGGAAGTAGCTCGTGTGCGGGGGCTGGTTGTAGGCGACGTTCTGCCAGGCGACGGCCAGCCGGTACTGGGGGTCGGAGAGCAGGGTGCGCAGCCGGTGGTCGGTCACGTCCGTGGTGGTGAGGATCCGCAGCGCCGTGGAGTCCTCCGTGCGGTACACGAGCTCCTCGCGCCAGTCGCCCAGCAGATCCGCCTGGAGCGCCGGGTTGCCCTTCGTGTCGTTGTTCGTCGCGGTCCCCTCGAACCGCTCGATCTCGACCGCGGAGCCCTGCTCGGGATCCCACTTCGCGACCGTCGGCACGCCCGTGCGGGCCGTGGTGTCGAACTCGTGGTCCACGATCTCGCTGAGGAGGTCGCCGTCCCACAGGGCCGTGAAGTTCGCGGCCGGGATGTCCGTGCCGATCAGCTCGCCGGAGGCGGAGCGCAGGGAGCCGACGGGCGAGTCCCACTCGGCGTCGTAGCCCACGTTCCAGCCCTCCGCCCCCGCGTACCGGGGGTCGATGTCGGCCATGGCGCCGCGGCCCGTGTCCTTGTTCGCGGGGACGGACCACAGCACCTCGCCGGTCGCCGCGTCCCGGAAGGTCGAGCCGATGCCGCCGTTGCCCTTGACGTCCTCGTGGACGGCGAACACCTCGAGGCCCGGCCGGGACGGGTCGAAGTCGCTCACGTGCATCGCGTCGCCGTGGCCGAGCCCGGTCGTGTAGAGGCCGGTGCCGTCGTCGTCGATCGTCGCGGAGCCGTAGACGATCTCGTCCCGCCCGTCGGCATCGACGTCCGCGACGGTGAGGTTGTGGTTGCCCTGGCCGGCGTAGCCGCCGTCGCCCTCGTGGTCGGAGTCGAAGAGCCAGCGCTCGGTGAGGTGCTCGCCGTCGAAGTCCACCGCCCAGAGGGTCGCCCGCGTGTAGTAGCCGCGGGCGAAGACGGCGGAGGGGTGCTCCCCGTCGAGGTAGGCGGTCGCCGAGAGGAAGCGGTCCACGCGGTTGCCGTAGCCGTCGCCCCAGTCGGTGACGGTGCCGCGCGGCACCCCGTAGTCGATCGTGTCCACCGCGGCGCCCGTGCCGCCGTCGAAGACGGTGAGGTACTCGGGGCCCTCGAGCACGTAGCCGGCGTCGTTGCGATGGTCCGCGTCGGCATCGCCGATCACGGTGCCCGCGCCGTCGACGGTGCCGTCGGCCGTCTTGACCATGACCTCCGCCGTGCCGTCGGAGTCGAAGTCGTAGACCTGGGGCTGGGAGTAGTGGGCGCCCGCGCGGATGTTCACGCCCAGGTCGATCCGCCAGAGCTTCTCGCCGTCGAGCTCGTAGGCGTCGAGGTACACGGTGCCGGTCGCCCCGGGGCGGGAGTTGTCCTGCGAGTTCGTCGGGTCCCACTTGACGACGAGCTCGAGCTGCCCGTCGCCGTCGAGATCCGCGGTCATCGTGTCGTTGGCCCGGTAGGACTGGGCGGTGCCGTCCACGGCGGTGAAGTCCGCGGGCTTGTCGAGCGGCACGTCGAGGTGCTGCTCCGCCCACGGGGTGAACTCCTCGCTCGCCCACTGCTGGCTGTGGCCGTTCGCTCCCTTCTGGATCGCGATCCGGTACACGGAGTCGGCGTCGCCCTCGGCGTCCAGGAGGTTCGTGGAGTCGGTGATCGGCTTCTCGGTGATCCGCTCGCCGTCGCGGTAGACCACGAAGCGGGTGCCCATGGCCTCGTCGCCGAGCAGCCGCCAGGACAGGAACACCCCGTCCTCGGTGACGGCGGCGACGGCGCCGCGGTCCAGCCGCTCGGCGTCCCGGAGCAGCGGGGCCGACGTCGGCGCGGCGGTCGCGGGCTCCGCGCTCTGGACGACCGCGACGCCCGCGCCGCCGAGGGCGAGGGGAAGGGCGAGCAGCAGCGCGGCGGGCCGGCGCAGGGCGCGCGACCAGGGCCGGGTGGCGGGCGAGGTGGGGAGGGGGCTGTGCGGGGGCATCGTCGCTCCGATCGACAGGCAGGGGCGGGAGGAGAGGGAAGGGGGTGGCGGGATGGGGAGGGGACGCGTCAGCCCTTGACGGAGCCGATCATCACGCCCTTGGCGAAGTGCTTTTGGAGGAAGGGGTAGATGCACATGATCGGGAGGGTCGCGATGACGATCACCGCGAACTTCAGACCCTCCGCGGGTGGCACGTAGTTCGGGTCGAGGTTGCCGATCGTCGTGGACGGGTCGGTCGAGATCGTCACCTGGCGCACGAACATCTGCAGCGTCCACTTCGAGCTGTCGGAGATGTACAGCAGCGGGGACATGAAGTCGTTCCACAGCCCCACCGCGTAGAACAGCGAGAACGTCGCGATGACCGGCTTGGACAGCGGCAGCATGATCCGCCAGAAGGTCGTGAACTCGTTCGCGCCGTCGATCTCCGCGGCCTCCCGCAGCTCGCCGGGCAGCTGCTGGAAGAAGGTGCGGATGACGATGAGGTTGAAGGGGTTGATCGCGAGGGGCAGGATCAGCGCCCAGTACGAGTCCAGCAGCCCCAGCTGCTTGATCACGAGGAACAGCGGGATCATGCCGCCGGAGAACAGCATCGCGAACAGCACCAGGCGCATGATCAGCCCGCGGCCCACGAGGTTCGGGTCGGAGAGCGGGTACGCCATGAGCAGCGTCATGACGATCTGGACGACGGTGCCGACGACCGTCACCCCGATCGTCACGAGCAGGGAGCGGACGAAGGTGTCCGTGGAGAAGATGTAGCGGTAGGTCTCGAGCGTGGGGTTCTCGGGCCACAGGAAGAACGGCCGCGCGGCGATCTCCGACTCGGTCGCGAAGGACGCGGCGAGCACGTAGAGGAACGGCAGGATCGTGAGCGCCGCGAATCCCAGCAGGATCACGATGTTGACGCCGTCGAACACCCGGTCCTTGGCGGTGGTGTGGTTGAGGGGCATCACGGGCTCCTAGAACAGCGAGGAATCGGTGAACTTCTTCGCGAGCCAGTTCGCACCGAGAATGAGGACGAGGCCGACGAGGGACTTGAACAGCCCGATCGCCGTGGAATAGCTGTAGGCGCCGTTGGTGATGCCCATGAAGTACACGTAGGTGTCGAAGACGTCCGCCACCTCGCGGTTCAGCGAGTTGGTGAGCATGTAGATCTGCTCGAACCCGGTGTCGAGGAAGTTCCCGATGTTGAGGATCAGCATGATGATCACCGTCGGGACGATCGCGGGGATCGTCACGTGCCGCAGCTGCTGCAGGCGCCCGGCGCCGTCGAGCATCGCCGCCTCGTAGAGGTTCTTGTCGACGCCGGCGAGCGCGGCGAGGTAGATGATCGTCCCCCAGCCGGTGCTCTTCCACAGGGTCTGCGCCATGATCAGCGGCCGGAACCAGTCCGGATCGGCGAGCACGTTGACCCGCCCGCCCAGGAGGTCGTTGAGCAGCACCGTCACCGGGCCCACGTCGAGCGCGAACAGCAGGTAGGTGAGCCCCGAGACGATCGCCCAGGAGAGGAAGTGCGGGATGTAGATCGCCGTCTGGATGAACTTCTTCAGCAGGTGCTGGCGCAGCTCGTTGAGCATGAGCGCCACGACGATCGGGGCGGGGAACGCGATGAGCACGTTGAGCACGGCGAGGATCAGCGTGTTGCTGAGCAGGCGACCGAAGTCCGGCCCGCTGAACAGCCGCTCGAAGTGCTTGAGCCCCACCCACGGGCTCCCCTCGACGCCGAGGAAGGGCAGGTAGTCCTTGAACGCGATCGTGATCCCGTACATCGGCGCGTACTTGAAGACGGCGAAGTAGATGATCCCGGGGATGAGCATCAGGTAGAGCACCGGGGCGCGGCGCAGCCGCTTGAGGATGCTCCGCCGACGGCGGGGCCCGCCGGCGAGCGGCGCCGGCGCGTCCGGGGCGGCGGCGGCGGGGAGGGCGGCGCCGGGCGCCGCGGGAGGGGTCATGACCATGGCCGCGCCTCCTGGAGGAGGCGGCGGCCCGGGCGGCTCACTGCCCGCCCTTCTGGAACAGCTCGTTCATCTCGTCGACGACCTGCTGGCCGCCGCTGCTGGTCCAGCGCTCGAGCTCCGCGGTGAGGCCGGCCTCGTCGAGCTGCCCGGCGAGGTACTTCAGCCGGGCGTCGACGACGATCTGGTCGAGGATCGCGCCGCTCTGGAGGTAGGTCTCCGACATGTACGCGGCACCCGGGTTGAAGACCGCCTTCGTCAGGTCCGACTCGTGGAAGGCGAGACGCTTCTCGTCGAGCGCGGCCTCGGGCTCGCCGGCGGGCTGGGAGGGGTAGCCGAGGTAGCCGTTGGACTGGCTGCCGATCTGGGCGAAGGCGGAGACGTCGCTGCTGACGACATTCGCCTCCTCGCTGTCGATCGCGACGCTCTGGCCGTCCTCGACGGTGTAGTTCACGCCCTCGAGGCCGTTGTTCAGGAGCCGCTGGCCCTCCTCGGAGGAGAGCTTGTCGAGGGCGGTGAGCACGGTCGCGAGCTGCTTCTCCGAGGGGACGGAGGAGCGCGGGATCGTGAGGTAGCCGGAGTAGCCGGGGGTGGGTAGGGCCCAGAGGGTGCCGTCGGGGTTGGTCAGGTTGCCGACCATCGTCACCTTGTCGCCGTAGCCCTCCGGGTCCTCGTCCTTGAACAGGCCCATCAGCTGCCCGCCGCGGGAGGAGACGTCGGCGATGATGCCGCCCTTGCCGGTGAAGAAGGGGTCGTTCCAGGTGGCGGCGTCCATCGTGGCGAAGTCGGCGTTGACGTGGCCGGCCTCGACCATGGCGCGCATCGAGCGGTTCGCGTCGAGGAACTCGGGGGCGAGGAAGGCCGGGGAGAGCTTCCCGCCCTCCTCCTTCCACACGTTCGCAGTGCCGTGCCAGGTCTCCCAGAGGTCGTAGGGGCCGTTGTTCCCGTAGCCGCTCCACGCGGGGATGATCAGGCCGGTCGTGGCGGAGCCGTCGCCGTTGGGGTCGCCCTCGGTGAAGGCCTTCGCGATCTCCTGGAGGTCGTCGGTGGTGGTGGGCTCCTCGAGGCCGAGCTTCTCGAGCCAGTCCTTGCGGAGGATCACGGCGGCGCGCATCGCGTCGCGCAGGCGGAAGATGCCGTAGGTCTTCCCGTTGATGCTCGCGCCGTGGGCGACCTCCTCGTTCTCGGGCGTGAGGTTCGGGTAGTCGCCGAGCACGTCGGTGAGGTCCCAGTAACCGCCCGCCTGGGCGGTCTGCGCGAACTCGGCGCTCTTGCCGGTGTGGACCATGACGTGGGGGATGTTGTCGGAGGCCATCGTCACGGTGACCCGGTCGCTGTAGCTGGAGTTGGGGACCCAGGTGATCTCGAGCGGCATGCCGACGAGCTCCTCGACGGCCTTCTGGAGCTTGCCGGCGGGATCGGGGGCGGTGTCGGAGAGCAGCGGCGCCATGATCTTCAGGGAGGTGATCTCCTCCCCGGAGTCGGCGGCGGATCCGCCGGAGCTGCCGCACGCGGCGAGGGAGAGGGCGGTCGCGCCGGCGGCGGCGCCGCCGAGGAGGGTGCGTCGGGAGAACATCGTCGTTCCTTTCGAAGGGGGACTGCACAGGGGTGGAGCGGGTCCGGGTCCCGGGGCGTCGGCGCCGAGGGGCCGGAGGTCGGTGGGGATCAGGCGGGGGTCGTCCGGCGGGCGGCGGTGGGGTGGCCGGCCTGTCGGGGTCGGGGTGCCGGGACGGGGCGGGGGGCCGCCTCGGGCCGGGGTGTCGCGTCAGCGGGCCGCGGCGGATCGCCCGCGACGGCGAGCAGCTCCTCGTTGCGGTCGATCGAGTGGCCCACGAGGTGCTCCGCGACCAGCAGCGGGACCGCCGCGCCGAGGAAGGGGACGAGGCCGGGGACGGCGGCGAGGATCCCGCCCCACAGGGCGAGGGCCGCCGCGAGGACGAGGGTCATCGGCGCCTGCGCGAGGGCGAGCGCGGCAGCGCGCCCCAGCACGTCACGGGCGCGCAGGCGGTAGCGCAGCTCGACCGCGGGCACGTGCAGCAGGACCGCGAGCACGAGCAGCGCCCCGATCCCGGCGAGCACCCGCACGGCGAGCGGGACACCGGTCGCGAGCAGCGCCGTGAGCGAGGGCAGCAGGAGCAGGGCGGGCAGCCCCAGCACGAGCTGGGCGCGCAGCCACTGCTCGCGCCACACCCGGGCGACGCCGCGCAGGGTGATCGGCTCGCCGCGGCGGGCTCGGGCGGCGGCGTCCACGGCGGCGAGGGTCGCCGGTGCCCAGCCCAGGACGATCCCGCCCGCGAGGGTCCCCGCGATCCAGATGCCCTGGATGATCAGCGCGCGCAGCACGAGGTCGGTGCCGGCGCCGAGCGCGTGGACGGCGCGGCCCATTCAGATCGCCTCCACGAGGAGGTCGGAGTACTCCGCGACGAGCGGCGCCATCTGGCGCAGGCCGATCCGGCCGCCGCGGCGTGCGGGGCCGCCGACGCCGCCGTCGTCCGTCCAGCGCAGGCAGACGAGGCCCGCGACCTCGACGGTCAGCTCGGCGCCGCGCCAGGTGAGCTCGATGCGGTGGTCGCCCTCCGCGTCGATCGCGGCAGGGAGCGGGTCCGGGCCCTGGGCGACGAGGTGGAAGCCGTGGCTCTTGCGGACGTTGAGCGTGTGCAGCGCCCGCTCCGAGGGCCACATCCGGCGGTAGTAGGAGAGGTGGTAGGCGTCGATCGCGCCGGAGTGGTACTGCTCGTACTCGCCGCTGCGGGTGGGGAGCGCGGGGTCGAGGACGTCCTGCCCGTCGCGGCCGCGGGCGGCCCAGAAGATCATCGCGAGGCCGGGCTCGTGCAGGGGCCGGAAGCTCCACGAGATCCGCACGTCCCCCTCGTGGGTGACGGGCAGCCAGGCGACGACGTTCGCGGCCTGGCCCTCGCCCGGGTGGGCGCCGCTCTCGAGGCGGAGCCGACCGGCGGGGAAGGACGTGACGGCGGGCCCCTCGAGGTGCCAGCCGGCGAGGTCGCCCGGCCCGGAGAGGGCCGAGCGGTGGATCGTGGTGGTCATCGCCGGGCTCCCTTCCGGTCCTCGTCCTCGAGTGCGGCGCCCGGCCTCGGGCGCGCCGTCCGGCGCCCGGCCTCGGGCGCGCCGTCCGGCGTGCGGCTGCGGTGCCGGCGCCGTGTGACTGCCGTCATCTTGAATCGTTCCAGGACGCTCGTCAACCGCTTTCCCGAAACTCGTCCGGGACGCTCGGACGGCCGCGGGGTCCGGGGGGACGAGTGACCGTTCACCCGCCACGGGCCACCGGCCGCGGCCGCCCCCGCCGGCGGGTCCACGCCACCGCCATGACCAGGGAGCATGGATCCTCGGACCGTTCGTCGATCGCGACCTGCGGCCGTGCGATCCTGTCACTCGACGACGTCACCGTTCTCACGGATGAACGGTCACACGTGATCCGATCGTGATACACCGTGACCGGTGAACCGCATCCCGCGAACACCCTCCGCGCATCACTCGGAGACCCCGCCCGCGCCCCTCCCTCGCTCCGGAGCAGCCCATGACCACCGTCCGCCGGCCCACCATCCGCGACGTCGCCCGCCTCGCCGGGGTCTCCCACCAGACCGTCTCCCGCCGCCTCCGCGGCGACCCCACCGTCTCCCCCATGCTCGCCGCCCACATCGACAACGCCGTCGCCCAGCTGGACTACCGGCCGAACCTCGTCGCGCGGGCGATGCGCTCCCGGAGCACGGGTCGCCTGGCGATGGTGCTCCCCGTCGGCGATGCGACGAGCTCGCTGCAGCTGCTCAGCGGCGCGTACGAGGCGGCGCAGGCCGCGGGGTTCGCCGTGGAGGTCGTCTCCCTCCCGGCGACGGAGCTGCACGGGAGGCGCGTGGTCGAGCTCGCCGACTCCGGCCTCTACGAGGCCGTGCTCGCCCTGACGGACCTGCCCCCGCAGCACCGGCGCAGCACGGACGGCGCCCCCATCGTCTCCGCCCCCGTCTACGACGAGCGCATGCGCGGCATCGGCCCGCTCTCGGAGGCCTCCCGCATGGCCGAGCTCGTCGCCCACCTCGCCGAGCACGGGCACCGCGAGCTCCTCCACCTCACCGGGGAGACCGACCATCCGGCCTCGGTGCGGCGCCGCGAGGCCTTCGAGCGGGCGGTGCGGGAGCTCGACCTGCGCTCGGCGGGCGTCGTGGACTGCCGCTGGGACCCGGCCATCGCGGCGAGCGCCGTGCGCGACCTCCCCCGGGACACCGGCGTCACGGCCGTCCTCGCCGGGAACGACACCCTCGCCGCGGGCGCCGTGCGCGGCGCCGCCGAGCGCGGCTGGTCCGTGCCGGGGGACCTCAGCGTCACCGGCTGGGACACCCAGCCGCTCAGCGCCGCGATGCTGCCGGCGCTGACCTCGGTCGCGATCGATCACAGCCGGCTGGGGGCCGACCTGCTCACCGAGCTGCTGCGCGTCATGGGCGGCGATGCGCCGGAGATGGACCGCCCCTCGATCACGCAGATCGTCTGGCGGGAGTCCACCGGTCCCGCGCGCGACCGGTGACGCGCCGGCACCGCGTCACCGGGACGCCGGCTCCCCGTAGCGCTCGCGCTCGATCCGCTCGAGGCTCTTGCCCCGCGTGTCCGGCGCCCCGATCACGCCGACCAGGAGGGACACCACCAGGAAGGCGATCATGAGGACGCCCACGAACGGGACGCCCCGGGTCTCCAGGAGCACCGGGAAGAAGTAGCTCAGCACGCCCACAAGGATGCGCGCGACGAAGAACAGGACGCCCTGCGCCGTGGCCCGGTACCGGGTCGCGAACATCTCCGCCGTCCACAGCGCATAGAAGGCCTGCGCGCCGATGCCGGCCGAGGCACCCCACAGCACGGCGAAGAGGATGAGCAGCGGCATGGTCACGTGGGCGAAGACGAGCACGAGCCACGCGGCGATGCCGAGCGCGGCGCCGATGCCGTACAGGACGCGGCGGTCCATGCGGTCACCCAGCAGCATGAAGCCGACGTAGGTGACGACCACCGTCACCGTCCACAGCAGCACCTGCAGGAGGTTCTGGCTCGCCGGGCTCTCCACGCCCGCCGTGGCGTAGACGCGGGGCATGAAGATCCCCATCTGCCCGGCGACGAGGTTCCACAGCGAGTAGACGCCGACGAGGAACAGCAGCGCCGTGACGTTCCGCCGGTTCGAGAGCAGCTCGCGCACGCCTCGCCGCTGGACGGGCCCACCGGCGGCGACGGCCTCGTCGTGCCGCCGGCGCTGCGCGGTCCAGATGTCCGACTCGGCGAGGCCGCGCCGGACCCACCAGGTGATGAAGGCGACCACGAAGAGATGGGCGAAGACGATCCGCGAGCCCAGCAGGCCGAGCGGCACCAGCGCGGTCGCGATCGCGAAGACGATCGCCGGCCCGAGCGACCAGGCCAGCTGGGCGGTGCCCACGTGGCGGGCGCGCTTCTCGTGCGGCGCCTGCTCGGCGATGTACGTCCACGCGACGGGGACGCCGGCCCCGACGGCGATGCCGGTCAGCACGACGCCGATCACGAGCATCGCGGCGTGGGTCGCGAACACGACGAGCAGCGTCCCGAGCATGTAGAGGACGAGGTCGTAGGTGTAGATGAACTTGCGCCCGTAGCGGTCGCCGAGCGGCCCGCCGATCATGGCGCCGATCGCGGCGCCGAAGGCGTTGGCGGAGATCGCGGCGACGAGGCCGACCATCCAGCTGGAGAAGCCGAAGAACTCCTGCCAGAAGGTCAGGCTGGTGGCGAGGGCGATGATCGAGCCCGCCTCGATGTAGTTGGACATGGCGACGGCGATCGTCGCCTTCCATCCGCGCACGCGTCCGCGCGCGGGTGCTGCGGGGTGGGTGGACATGGGATGCGGTCTCCTTCGACGTGCATCGGGCCGGGCGGTCACCGTTCGACGCCACGTCCCCCTCGGGCGCTTGTCGACCGGCACGACTGATGCTAACGTTTCAATTGAGTCGTTTCAAGGTCCGTCGGCCGTTCGTTCCCCTCAGGGTCGATGCCGCCCCGCCGCCCCGGACGTTCGAAGGAGAACCGTCATGTCGGCTGTCCCCGCCCCCACCCGGGCACCGCACCTCTGGTGGGTCGCGACCGTCTGCGGCATGGCGTCGTTCATCGACGCCGCCGCCATCGTCAGCTCCGGCATCGCGCTCGTCATCTACCAGCAGACCATCGGCCTCACCGACGGCCAGCTCGGCGCGCTCTCCGCCGCGCTCACCCTGAGCATCGCGATCGGCGCCATCAGCGGCGGCCGCCTCGGCGACCGCTTCGGCCGGCGCGCGGTGTTCCTCGTGACGATGGTGATGGTGATCATCGGGGCCACGCTGCTCGTGCTCGCCGGCGGCTTCGCCTCGCTGATGGTCGGGACGATCCTCCTGGGCCTCGGCTCCGGCGCGGACCTCCCCGTCTCCCTCGCCACGATCTCCGAGGCCGCGACGGACGCGAACCGCGGCAAGCTCCTGGGCTTCTCGCAGATCCTCTGGACCGGCGGCATCCTCAGCTCCACCGCGATCAGCGCGATCGTCGGGGGCATGGGCCGCCTCGGCGGCCAGCTGCTCTTCGCCCAGGTGGGCGTCGCCGCGCTGCTCGTGCTGCTCGCCCGGCTCACGATCCCCGAGTCCGCGTCGTGGTCCGCCGCGCACAGCGAGCGGAAGGCCGGCGCCCGCACCGTGCGCGCCGAGCGCACCGGCCTCAAGGACCTCCTGGGCGACCGGCTCTACCTCATGCCCTTCCTCGCCCTGCTCGGCTTCTACACGCTCACGAACCTCGGCGCGAACACGGGCGGCCAGTTCGGCACCCTCATCGCCGTGAACGCCGTGGGCATCAGCGTCCAGCTGAACTCGACGATCGGCCTGGTGCTGTTCCCGCTGGGCTTCGTGTGGGCGCTGCTGTTCATGAGGATCGTCGACACCCCGCGCCGGATGACCTGGTTCGTCATCGGCGCCGTCGCCCTCGCGGTCTCCTACCTGCTGCCCGTCGTCCTCGGCTTCAGCCTCCCCGTCTGGATCGCCATGCAGGTGATCAACGGGTTCGGCGGCGCCTTCGCCTTCGAGGCGATGATGAAGGTCTGGTCCCAGGAGTCCTTCCCGACCCTCATGCGCTCCTCCGCGCAGGGCACGGTCATCGCCGTGGCGCGCGTCGTCGCCGCCGGCGCCGCGACCGTCACGCCCGTCCTCTCCCACACCCCGCGGGTGCTCTACCTGTGCATCTTCGCGGTCGCGTCCATCGGCCTCCTCATCGGCCACCTCGGCTTCCGCAAGGGCCGCGCGAACCTCTTCGACGTCGAGGCGAAGGACCTCGCCGAGGCGCAGGTCGAGCTCATGGCCCAGGGCCTCCGCCGGGACGCCCCGGCCTCGGCCCGCCTCCCCTGACCACCCCTCCCCCACCGACCCCGCACACGAAGGAGCACCCCATGCCCCCGCTCACCGAGCTCCCCTCCGACATCGCGCGCGACCTGCGCGAGTTCACGATCGAGGTCCCCAGCTGGGCCTACGGCAACTCCGGCACCCGCTTCAAGGTGTTCGGCACCCCCGGCACCCCGCGCGACCCCTTCGAGAAGATCGCGGACGCCGCCCAGACCCACGCCATGACCGGCTCCTCGCCGCGCGTGTCCCTGCACCACCCCTGGGACAAGGTCGAGGACACGGCCGCCCTGCGCTCCTACGCCGAGGACCTCGGCGTGCAGCTGGGCATGATCAACTCCAACACCTTCCAGGACGACGAGTACAAGTACGGCTCGCTCACCCACTCCGACCCCGCGGTGCGCCGCCGTGCGATCGACCACCACCTCGAGTGCCTCGCGGTGATGCGGGAGGCCGGCTCCCACGAGCTGAAGATCTGGCTCGCGGACGGCACCAACTACGCGGGCCAGGACTCGATCCGCGCCCGCCAGGACCACCTCGCCGACTCCCTCGCGGAGATCTACGCGGGCCTGCAGGAGGGCGAGCGGATCGTCCTGGAGTACAAGTTCTTCGAGCCGGCCTTCTACCACACGGACGTCCCGGACTGGGGCACGAGCCTGCTGCACTGCCTGGCCCTCGGCGAGCAGGCGATGGTCGTGCTCGACACCGGCCACCACGCGCCGGGCACGAACATCGAGTTCATCGTCGCGCAGCTGCTGCGGCAGGGGCGCCTGGGCGCCTTCGACTTCAACTCCCGCAACTACGCCGACGATGACCTCATCGTGGGCGCCGCGGACCCGTTCCAGCTGTTCCGCATCCTCTTCGAGATCGTGCAGCAGGACGCGCACCGGCCCGCCTCGGGCGTGAACTTCATGCTCGACCAGTGCCACAACCTCGAGTCCAAGATCCAGGGGCAGATCCGCTCCGTGCTCAACGTGCAGGAGACCCTCGCCAAGGCGCTGCTCGTGGACCGCGAGGCGCTCGCGGACGCCCAGGCCCGCCACGACGTGCTCGAGGCCAACGCGATCCTCATGGACGCGTTCTGGACCGACGTGCGGCCCGCGCTGGCCGCCTTCCGCGAGGAGCAGGGGCTCCCCGCGGATCCGTTCGAGGCCTTCCGCGCCTCGGGCTACGAGGAGAAGGTCGCCGCCGAGCGCGTGGGCGGGAACCAGATGGGATGGGGAGCCTGAGCATGAGCACCGCACGTCAGACCGTGGACGCCCTGATCGCGCGATCGAACGCGCTCGGAGCGGATCCGACGACCACCAACTACGCCGGCGGCAACACCTCCGCCAAGGGCACCGACACCGATCCCGTCACCGGGCAGGAGACCGAGCTGCTGTGGGTCAAGGGCTCCGGCGGTGACCTCGGCACCCTGCAGGAGAAGGGCCTCGCCGTGCTGCGCCTGGACCGCGTGCGCGCCCTCGCGGACGTCTACCCGGGCGTCGAGCGCGAGGACGAGATGGTCGCCGCCTTCGACCACTGCCTGTTCGGGAAGGGCGGCGCCGCGCCGAGCATCGACACGGCCATGCACGCCCTCGTCCCTGCCGCGCACGTGGACCACCTCCACCCCGACGCGGGGATCGCCCTCGCGACCGCCGCGGACGGCGAGCGCCTCACCCGCGAGATCTTCGGCGAGGCCGTCGTGTGGGTTCCCTGGCGCCGCCCCGGCTTCCAGCTCGGCCTCGACATCGCCGCGATCAAGGAGGCGAACCCCGAGGCCATCGGCTGCATCCTCGGCGGGCACGGGATCACCGCCTGGGGCGAGACCTCCGAGGAGGCGCAGGAGCGCTCCCTGCGGATCATCCGCGAGGCGCAGGCGCACCTGGACGCCCACGGCGCCGCGGAGCCCTTCGGCCCCGCCGACCCGGGGCGCGCCCCGCTGCCCGAGGCGGAGCGACGGGCCCGGGCCTCCGCCCTCGCCCCCGTGATCCGCGGGCTCGCCTCGACCGACGCCCCGATGATCGGTCACTGGACGGACTCCGAGGACGTCCACGAGTTCCTCGCGGGCGAGAAGCTCGCGCAGCTCGCGGCGCTCGGCACCTCCTGCCCCGATCACTTCCTGCGCACGAAGATCCGCCCGCTCGTGCTGGACCTGCCGTCGGCCGCCGGGGTCGAGGAGCAGATCGCGCGGCTGCAGGAGCTCCACGCCGCCTACCGCGAGGAGTACAGCGCCTATTACGCGCGCCACGCGACCGAGGACTCCCCCGCCCTGCGCGGCGCGGATCCCACGATCGTGCTGGTGCCCGGCGTCGGCATGTTCTCCTTCGGCAAGGACAAGCAGACGGCACGCGTGGCCGGCGAGTTCTACGTCAACGCCATCCACGTCATGCGCGGCGCGGAGGCCGTCTCGACCTACGCCCCGATCGACGAGGCGGAGAAGTTCCGCATCGAGTACTGGGCGCTCGAGGAGGCGAAGCTGCAGCGCATGCCCGCCGAGAAGCCTCTCGCGCGGCGGATCGCGCTCGTCACCGGCGGCGGCTCCGGGATCGGCAAGGCGACCGCGACCCGGCTCGTCGCCGAGGGCGCGTGCGTGGTCATCGCGGATCTGAACCTCGAGAACGCGCAGCAGGTCGCCGAGGAGCTCGGCGGGCCCGACCGCGCCGTCGCCCTGCGCGCGGACGTCTCCGACGAGCAGGCCGTGATCGACGCGGTCGCCGAGGCGGTGCTCGCCTTCGGCGGCCTCGACCTCATCGTCAACAACGCGGGGCTGTCGCTGTCCAAGCCGCTGCTGGAGACCACGGCGAAGGACTGGGACCTCCAGCACGACGTCATGGCGCGCGGCAGCTTCCTCGTCTCCCGGGAGACGGCGCGGGTGATGATCGCCCAGGACATGGGCGGGGACATCCTCTACATCTCCTCGAAGAACTCCGTGTTCGCCGGGCCCAACAACATCGCCTACTCGGCGACGAAGGCGGACCAGGCGCACCAGGTGCGGCTGCTCGCGGCGGAGCTCGGCGGGCACCAGATCCGCGTCAACGGCATCAACCCCGACGGCGTGGTGCGCGGCTCCGGCATCTTCGCCGGCGGCTGGGGCGCCTCCCGCGCGAAGGTCTACGGCGTCGAGGAGGAGAAGCTCGGCGAGTACTACGCCCAGCGCACGCTGCTCAAGCGCGAGGTGCTGCCGGAGACGGTCGCGAACGCGGTGTTCGCGCTGACCGCCGGGGACCTCTCGCACACGACCGGCCTGCACGTCCCGGTGGACGCCGGCGTCGCGGCCGCGTTCCTGCGATGAGCGCTCCGGGCATCACGGCCACCGGCGTGGCGGCCGACGGGGGCGCCGCCGTGAGCGGCGCCCCCGGGGCGGTGGCCGTCGCCGCGGTGGACCTCGGGGCGACCTCGGGCCGGGTCATGCTCGGTCTCGTCGAGGACGGGCGGATCACCCTGCTGCCCGCGCACCGTTTCGAGAACCGCCTCGAGGAGCGCGACGGGCACCTGACCTGGGACGTGGGCGCGCTCTGGGCGGAGATCCGCCACGGGCTCACCCGGGCCTCCGTGCTCGCCCGCGAGCAGGGCCTGCCCGGGCTCTCCTCGATCGGCGTGGACTCCTGGGCGGTGGACTACGGGATCGTCGGGCCGGGCGGGGACCTGACCGGCGAGGTGATCGCCTACCGCGACCACCGCACCGACGGCGTGGCCGACGCCCTCGCCGCGCGCGTGCCCCGCGAGCGGCAGTTCACGCTCACCGGCATCGCGCAGCAGCCCTTCAACACGCTCTACCAGCTCGCCGCGGAGGACCGCCTCACGGACCTCCCCGCCGGCTCGGGCGTGCTGCTGGTCCCGGACCTCGTCGGCCTGCTGCTCACCGGCGAGCGCCGCACCGAGCGCACGAACGCCTCGACCACGGGGGCGCTGCTCGCCGCCGGGGACGGCTGGGCGAGCGAGCTGCTCGACGCGGCCGGGGTGGACCCGGCCCTGCTCGCCCCGCTCATCGCCCCGGGGGAGCAGCTCGGCACCGTGCTCCCCGGGCTCGCCGGCGAGCTCGGGATCGGCGAGGTGCCGGTGGTCGCCGTCGGCTCCCACGACACCGCCTCCGCGGTGCTCGCCGTCCCCGCCCGCGAGGAGGACGCGCCGGTCGCGTTCATCTCCTCGGGGACCTGGTCGCTGATCGGCCTCGAGCTGCGCGCCCCCGTGCTCGACGAGGCGGCGAGGGAGGCCGGGTTCACGAACGAGGGCGGGGTGGACGGCACCGTCCGGTTCCTCAAGAACGTCTCCGGGATGTGGCTGGTCAGCGAGGCGATCCGGCAGTGGGAGGAGGACGGTGCCCGCGTGGAGCTCGAGGGGCTCCTGGCGGCGGCGGCCCACGCGCCCGCCGACAGGTTCCGGATCGACCCCACCGACCCCGCGTTCCTCGCCCCCGGGCGGATGGCGGACCGCGTGCGCGCGGCCGCGACGGTGCTCTCCGGGGACGACCGCTCCCCGTCCACGCCCGCGGAGCTCGTGCGCTGCATACTCGAGTCCCTCGCGGAGACCTACCGCGACGAGCTCACGGCCGCGTGCCGCCTCGCGCGGGCACCGCTGCCGCTGCGGCTGCATGTCGTGGGCGGCGGCTCCCGCAACGCCCTGCTGAACCAGCTCACCGCCGATGCCCTCGGCGTGGAGGTCGTCGCGGGGCCGATGGAGGCGACCGCGCTCGGGAACGTCGCCGTGCAGGCCCGGGCGCTCGGCGCGATCGGGCCGGAGCCCGGCGACATCCGCGCCGTCATCCGGGAGAGCACCGCGCTCGAGGTGTTCGCGCCCTCCCGCTGATCACCGCCGGGACCCCGGCGGTGATCACGGCTGGGGTCCCGGCGCGGCCGGTGGCACGATGGTCGCGCCGGGCGCATCCGCGGTCCGGGACCCCATTCGCACCGGACCCGGAGGCACAGGGCATGACGGCACGGTCCGAGGACGGCACGACGCGCACCCCCTCCCCGCTCGTGCGCTGGGTGCTCCTGCCCGCGGCGGTCCTCGTGCTCGCCCTCATCCCCGTGGGACTCGCGCTGCTGCTCGTGGGCCCGCTCGCCGCGGAGTCCGTCTACGTCGGCATCGTGCTCATGACCTCCGTCGTCACCGCGATGGACGGCCGCGACCGCCTGCTCGCCGCCGCCGAGTTCACACTCGTCGCCACGGCCGGCGCCGCGATCGGCGGCCACCTGGGGCTGCTGCTGCTCGCCGTCGTCGCGACCTGCGCGCTGCAGATCCCCTTCACCCGGCGCAGCGCCCGCGCGGTGGGCGCCCTCCCCGCGATCCTCGTGCTCTTCTCGCTCTCCCCGGGCGGCGGGGCGGGCGTCGTCACCGTCGCGATCGGCGTCGCCGCCGGCTCCCTGTTCATGATCGGCGTCGCCCGCCTCGCGCGGATGAGCCCTGCCCCGGATCCGGTGCCGCTGCGGGACGCCGTGGTGCACGGCGCGGTCCTCGCCGCCGGCTGCGGGATCCTGCTGCTGCTCGTGATCGCCCTGGACCTGCCGCGCCCGCACTGGGCGCTGCTCGCCTTCTGCCTCATGGTCGCGCCGGCCCGGAGCACGTGGCGCTCCGCCGCTCGCTACGCCGGGGCGACCGCGGCGGGGGCGCTGATCGCGACGGCGCTCGGGGCGCTGGTCCCGCCCGCCGGGGAGGTCCTGCTGCTGCTCGCGGCGATGATCGGCACGGTCGCCCTCACCCTCGCGGGCCGCAAGGAGCTCTCGGTGGTCCCGCTCGTCGCGGCCGTCGTGCTGCTGGGCACGGTCCTCTCCGGGGAGGCCTCCGCCGCCCTCGCCCTCCAGCGCACCGGCATGGCCCTGCTGGCGCTGCTCGTCGCCGCGGCTCTGCTCGCGCTCGCGCAGCTGGTCACCCGGCAGGAGCGGGCCGCGGGGCCCGCCGCCACAGCACCACCGCGATGAGCCCCAGCAGCAGCGGGCCGGCGACGGTGACCGTGCGCCACACGAGCACCGCGGCGAGCGCCGGCTCCACCATGCCCGGCCCCGCCGTCTCGGAGATCGAGGCCAGCAGCGCCGTGTCCATGACGCCGAGGCCCTGCGCGGGGAACATCGTCAGCGGGAAGGCGAACGCGTAGGCGGCGACGAGGTCGACGAGCGGCAGCGCGCCCCCGTCCACGCCCATCAGCCGCAGGCACAGCGTGAGGATCGTGAGATCCGCGAGCAGCACCCCACCGCTCGCGAGGAGCGCCCGCGGGAAGCGCGCGCCGAAGCCCTCCGCCACGTGCCGCTGCGAGCGGCGCAGCGCGAGCGACCAGTCCTCCGGGACCGTCGAGCGGCGCACCGTGCGCACGATCCGCCCCAGCCGCTCCCCCACCTGCGCGGCCTGCTCCTCCCCGCGCACCACGAGCAGCGCCAGCAGCACGAGCACCGCCGCGAGGGTGAGGCTCGCGAGGTCCAGGAGCCGCAGCCCCGGCCCCACCCGCAGCAGCGGGAGCAGCAGGAAGCCCAGCAGCGGGGCGGAGAACCGGGCGATGAAGAAGGTGACCGCGTTCATCGCGGTCGCGACCACGGCCCGGTCCGTCCCCACGCCCCAGGAGCGGAACATCGCGACCCGCAGCACCATGTCGCTCGGCGCGGGGGCGAAGGCGGCGGCCGTCGAGGCGCCCAGGTCGTTGACCGTCGCCCGGTACAGGCCCGTCCCCGGGAGGAAGATCGCGAGCGGCAGCGCGTTGAGCACCTGCCGCACGAGCAGGAGGGCCAGCAGCACGGCGGCGCTCCACCAGGGCATCCGGCCCAGGGCGTCCAGCACGGCCTCGAGGTCGAGCCGGCGGAAGGAGCGCACGATCGCGACGACGACCAGCACGATCACGAGGATCAGGGCGGCGCGGCCGGCGAGGCGCCGCCACCGCGGCGCGGCGGGCGGAGGAGCGGCCGACGCCGGCGGGGCGGGCTCAGTCAAGGAGGCCGATCCCCTCGCCGAGGAAGTAGGCGCCGAGCACCACGAGGACCACCACGGTCACGGCGGTCATGTTCGCGCCGAGCCAGCCGCGGGTGCGGGCGAGGGCCGGCTGCAGCCGCTCCCCTCCCGCGGCGGCGACCCCGAGCGGGACGAGCACGCCGAGGGAGGAGACGACGACGAACAGCAGCAGGGCGACGGCCGCCTCGCCGCGCGCCAGATCCGCCTCGCCGAGCCGTGCCCCCGCGCCGACGGCGAGCGGGATGTTCTTGATGACGAGGAAGCCCTGGGCGAGACCCATGACGAGGGCGCCGCGGGTGCTGAGGCCGTCGAGCCGGTCCAGGATCCCCTTCCTCGGCTCCTGTCCCTCGCGCGGCCGCTTGAGCCAGGCGAGCACGGCGAGGCCCAGGAACAGCGCGCCGAACACGAGCTGCAGCACGTCCACCCCGGCCTCGGTCGCCGCGGGGGCGGCGGCGTCGGCCGCCTCGACGAGGAGCTCCGCGATCGTGGCGAGCACGAGCAGCGCCACGAACCAGCCGGCGCCGAACAGGGTGGTCTTGAGCTTCCCGACCTGGCCCAGCAGGAGGATCACCGCGGTCGCGATCGCGGCGGGGCTGAGGGCCAGTCCCACGGCCAGGGGCAGGGTCTCACCGATCGCGGTCCACACGTCTTCTCCTCACAGGGGCGGGCCCTCATCCTCGCCCCGCCGCCCGGCGCGCTCAAGCGGCGTCCGCGTCCGCTCCGCCCACCTGCCGGACACATGTCGGCGAGCGCTGGACGACCGCCCACCACGGCGAGAGGATCGGGGCATGAGCACGCCCTTCGCCCTCACCCACGTCTCCGTCGTCACCGGGGACACCGCCGGGACGGTCCGTCCCGACCAGACGATCGTCGTGGACGCCCACGGCCGGATCGAGCTGGTGGGCCCCACGGCGGAGGTCGAGCTCCCCGCGGGCCTGCTGCGCGTGGACGGGACCGGGAAGTTCGTCTCCCCCGGTCTCATCAACGCCCATGCCCACCTCTTCGCGGACGGCAAGCCGCTCCCCGCGATCTACACCCGCCCGCGCACCACCCGCTACGTCGCATGGTTCATGCGCTCCCCCGCGGGCCAGGCGCTGCTGCGCAAGCGCGCCCGCGAGAACGCCACCACCCAGCTGCACACGGGCGTGACGACGATGCGCACCGTCGGCGACGTGATGTACGAGGTCGTCACGACCCGCAACGCGATCGAGAGCGGCGAGCTCACCGGGCCGCGGCTGCTGCCCTCCGGCCCGCTGATGGCGATCACGGGCGGTCACGGGGCGCCGACGATCGCCCTCATCGGCGACGACGCGCAGACCGCCCGCGCGAACACCCGGAGGAACCTCCAGCACGGGGCGGAGGCCATCAAGATCTCCGCGACCGGCGGCGTCACCGACGCGATCGCCGTGGGCTACGCGGGCAAGCCGGAGATGCCCGAGGCCTCGATGCGGGCCGTCTGCGAGGAGGCCCACGAGGCCGGGGTGCTCGTCGCCGCGCACGCCCAGAGCACCGAGGGTGTGCGCGCGGCGCTGCGCGCGGGCGTGGACACGATCGAGCACGGCTCGAGCATGGACGAGGAGCTCATCGGCCTCTATCTCGACAACCCCGCCTCCCTGCGGGGCCGCTCCGCGATGATCCCGACCCTGCAGGCGTGCCTCCCGCTCGTGAAGCTCGACCCGTCGATCAGCGGCGCCACCGAGATCGTGCGGGAGAACGCGAAGCTCGTCCTCGAGGAGATGCTCTCCGGCATCCGCTCCGCCGCGGAGCACGGGATCCTGCTGGGCGTGGGCACCGACTCGGGCGTCAGCTACGTGACCCACTCGAACTTCTGGCGCGAGATGGACCTGACCGCGCGCTACGCGGGCCTCGACCCCGCGGCGGTGCTCTCCGCCGCAACCCGCGGCAACGCCGAGATCCTCGGGCTCACCCAGGTCACCGGCGAGATCACCCCGGGCAGGGATGCGGATCTCGTGGTGACGGAGGCGAACCCGCTCGAGGGCTTCCGCACCTTCTCCGCTCCGTGGATGGTCGTCGCCCGCGGCGAGCGGATCGTGCACCCCGAGGTCTCGCGGATCGCGGAGATCGACGCGCACCTCGACACGCTCTGACCCGGGCCCGGCCCGTCCCCCTCCCCCGCCGTCCACCCGCGCCCCTCGGCGCCCCCTGGAGCTGCACCCCGTGCTCATCACCCTGCTCGTCCTCGCCGCGGCGGTCATCGCCTTCCTCTCCAACCGCCTGCCCGCCCCGATCATCGCCCTCGCCGTCGCGCTCGCCCTGTTCCTCACCGGGGTGAACGACCTCGGGGAGACGCTCGCCGGGTTCGGCGACCCGATCGTCGTCTACCTCGCCGGGCTGTTCGTGGTGAGCGAGGCGCTCGACGCGACCGGCGTGACGGCCTGGGCGGGCCAGCAGCTCACGCGCCGCCTGGGCGAGGGACGCTCCCAGGTGCTCGTGGCGCTCATGCTGCTCTCCGCCGTGCTCACGGCGTTCATCAGCGTCAACGGCGCCGTCGCGGCGCTCGTGCCGGTGGGCGTCATGCTCTCCGCCCGCACCGGCACCCCGCCCTCGCAGATGCTCATCCCGCTGGCCTTCGCGGCGCACGCCGGATCGATGCTCACCCTGCTCGGCACCCCGATCAACCTCATGGTCTCCGAGCTCGCGCAGGACGCCGGGGCCCGGCCGTTCGGCTTCTTCGAGTTCGCGCTCGTGGGCGTGCCGCTGCTCGTGGGCGTCATCCTCATCGCCGTGCTGCTCGGGCCGAAGCTGCTCCCCCACCGCCATCCCGAGAACGCGCCGCGGGACCTCAGCCGCTTCGCGGAGACCCTCGCCGCGGAGCACGGGCTCACGGGCGGCGAGACGGACCTGTCCTACGAGGAGGGCGTCGTCGAGATCGTCGTGCCCCCGCGCTCGGAGCACCTGGGGGACGAGGTGCACCCGGGCATGCTCACCGAGTCCGGCGACCTGATCATCGCCTCGGTGACGCGCGGCGGCCGGCACCTCGACCATGCCTCCCTCGCCGTGGGCGACGTGCTCGTCCTGCGCGGCGCGTGGGACGCCCTCGAGCGGCGCACGAAGGGCGCGGGACTGCTGAGCGTCGAGGAGCCGGACCAGATCCGACGTCAGTCCGTGCACCTCGGGCCGCGCGCGTTCGTCGCCGTCGGCGTGCTCGTGGTGATGTGCCTGGCGCTCGTGCTCGAGCTGCTGCCCTCCGCGATCGTCGTCATGCTCGCGGCCGGGCTGCTCGTCGCGACGAAGGTCGTCCCGCTCGAGCACGCGCAGCGCTCGATCTCGCTGCCCACCCTCGTGATCGTCGCGGGGATGATCCCGATGTCCACCGCGATCCAGACCAGCGGCGTCGCGGACCTCGTCTCCCACCAGCTCATCGAGACCTTCGGCGCGGGGTCCCCGCGCCTGCTGCTCGTGTGCATGGTCGTGATCGTGCTCGTGCTGGGCCAGTTCCTCAGCAACCTCGCGACGGTGCTCATCGTCGCCCCGGTCGCCGTGGCCGTCGCCGAGGGCGCGGGCGTCTCCCCGCTGCCGATGATGATGGGCATCACGATCGCGGGCGCCGCCTCGTTCCTCACGCCCGTCGCGACCGCCGGGAACCTCATGGTCCAGGAGCCCGGCGCGTACCGCTTCGGCGACTACTGGAAGCTGGGGCTGCCGTGCATCCTGCTGTTCGGGATCGTCGCGACGGTGCTGGTCCCGGTGATCTGGCCGTTCTGAGCCGGGATCAGGTGGCGGTGGACTCCCGCTCCACGAGCGAGGGCCGGAAGCTCACGTGGCGGCGCGGGGCGTCCGCCTGCGCGATCTCCTCCTCGAGGAGCGCGAGGGCCGTGCGTCCCATGAGCTCCGCGGGCTGGGAGACGGAGGTCAGCGGCACCACGGTGGAGCGGGCGAAGGCGATGTCGTCGTAGCCGACGATCGCGATCTGCTCCGGAACGGCGATCTGGTGGCGGAACGCGAAGGCCTGCAGCACGCCGACGGCGAGCAGGTCGTTCACGCAGAACACGGCGTCGGGCCGCTCGGCGGCGCTGCGGGCGACGATCTGCTCCCCCGCCGTGCGTCCGGCGAGGACGGTGAGGTCCTCCGCCTCGATGACCTCGATCTGCGCCCCGGCCTCCGCGGCGGCGCGCTGGGCGCCGCGCAGGCGGTCCGCGACCTGCCGCAGGTCCTGGCGGGAGACGATCACGCCGATCCGGCGCCGGCCGATCCCCGCGAGATGGCGCACGGCGATCTCGCCGCCGGCGACGTCGTCCACGCTCACGGAGGAGCCGCCCGCGGTCTCCCGCTCCACGAGCACGACGGGGGTGCCGCGGCCGCGGATCGCCTCGATGAGCTCGGTGGTGCCGCCGGTGGAGGCGAGCAGGATGCCGCGCGCCCGCTGCTCCTCGAAGAGCTGGAGGTACAGGCGCTCGCGCCGTTCGCGGTTGCCGGAGCTGCCGGAGATGACGACGAGGTCGGAGGCCTCCGCGGCGGCCTCGATGCCGCCCACGAGCTGCGTGTAGAAGGGGTTCCCGGCGTCGAGGACGACCGCGCCGACGGTGCGTGAGCGGCCCAGCTTGAGCTGCCGGGCGGCGTCGTTGCGCACGTAGCCGAGCTCCGCGATCGCCTGCTCGACCCGCTCGCGGCGGTCCGGGGAGACGACGTCGGGCCGGTTGAGGACGTTGGAGACGGTGCCGACGGAGACCCTCGCCGCGGCCGCGACGTCCTTCATGCTCACCAGGCGCCCGGAGGCCATGCCTCTCCCCTCGTCGTGCCGGTCGGGACCGCTTCCCGCCTGCGGTGACTGTATCGTGCGGCGGCCCGCGCTCAGCCGAGCGCGCCGGACGCCTCCTGGAGCACGGAGCTCGCGGCGTCGGCCGCCTCGACGCGGCCGAAGAGCACGTCCTCCATGCCCCGCTGGAGGGCGTCGCCGACGGCGCTGCCGCCGGGCGGGGTGATCGAGGGCTGCTCGCCGAGCTCCTCCGCGATCGCCTCGATGAAGTCCGCGGCCTTGAGATCGGACTCGGTGAGCTCGGGGAGGATCGCCTCCCGCACGTCGAGGTTCGCGGGGACACCCCGCTCGGCGAGCAGGATCCTCCCCGCCTCCTCGCTGTTGACCAGCCAGTCCACGAGGGCGACGGCGGCCTCCTGCTGTCCGGAGCGGGCGGAGACGGCGAAGTACATGGAGGCCTTGTACCAGAGCTGGGCCTGGTCGGCGGCGCCGGCGAGGGAGGGCATGCGCAGCACCGTCACGGCGCCGTCGAGGGAGGCGTCGAAGGTGACGACCTGGTTGGACCACTGCGACTGGAGGCCGCACTTCCCGGTCGCGAAGAGCGTCTGGTCGACGGCCTGCCCGGCCTCCTCGACGGCGACGTCCGCGGGCGGCGCGGCCTTCGAGTCCTGCAGGCGCAGGGCGAGCTCGAACCAGGCCAGGAGGTGCTCCTCGGTGAAGCCGAGCGCGCTGCCGTCGAACTTCTGCGCCCCCTGCTGGCGCAGGTGCACGGAGAAGGTGGGGTCACCGGCGATGCCGAGCTGCTGGACGCCGTAGGTGCCCTCCTCGGTGCCCTCGGTGATGCGCGTGGCGATGTCGACGAGGTCGTCCCAGGTCCACGTGGTGTCGTCGGGGAGGTCCACGCCGGCGGCCTCGAAGACGGCGGGGTTCGCGAGCAGCACGGGGGCGTTGATGCCGGCGTTGACGGCGACGAGGGATCCCTCGACCTTCCCGGCGTCCAGGGCGGTGGGGTCGAAGCCGTCGGTCGTGAGGGCGCTGTCGCCGAGGTCCGCGAGGATGCCGCGGGAGCTGTACTCGGCGAGGTAACCCTCGTCCATCTGGAGCACGTCGGGCACGTCGCCGCCGGCGACCTGGGTGGCGAGCTTGTCCCAGTAGCTGCTCCAGTCGGTGGTCTCGGGGCTCACCGCGGCGCCGTCGTGGGCGGCACTGTAGGTCTCGAGGGCCGTCTTCGTGAGCTCGTCGCGCTTGGCGTTGCCCCACCAGGCGAAGCGGAGCGCGGCGCCGTCGGAGGCGCCGGAGCCGCCGGGGGCGTTGGGGCCGCAGGCGGCGAGACCGCCGAGCAGCAGGGAGGCGGCGAGGATGCTGCGGCGGGGAGCGCGGGGGGTGCGCATGGAGGCGATCTCCTTCGATCGGTGTCACTGCGCGGCGAGCGTAGGCCGCGGGGCTTGAAACGTGCAAGCGCTATCCCGCCGTCGTGGACACCCGGATCGGCGCTCCATGCGGACCACCAGCGGGAATCACCCCTGGATCCGTTGAGTCGTTTCACCTAGAGTCGAACCCGCAGCACCGGACCCACCCGTCTCACCCGCACCACAGAACCCCGATGACGAGGATCGACGTGACCACCTCCCCCACCGCGACCACCCCCGCGACGCCCTCCACCACGGCGGATCCCGACACCGCCGCCCGCTCCCTCGAGACGGCCACCGCCATCACCGCCGCCGGGACCGACGGCCGCACCCCCGTGCTCGCCACCCGCTTCACCGCGGGCGCCGCCGCCGGCGCCCCCGCGATGGCGCGCGCCGAGCTGATCGCGACCGCCCACGGCGTCTACGAGGCCCGGATCGACGGCCGCCCCGTGAGCTCCTCCGTGCTCGACCCGGGCTGGACCGTCTACGAGTCCCGCCTGCAGGTCCAGCGCTTCGACGTCACCGAGCTGCTGCGCCCCGGCACCGAGCAGGAGCTCGCGGTGACCCTGGGCCGCGGCTGGTGGAACGGCGACCTGGGCTTCGCGGACGCCCACGCGAACTACGGCGACCACCAGGCGCTGCTCGCCGCCCTCGAGATCACCTTCGCGGACGGCACCGTCCAGCGCGTCGTCACGGACGATTCGTGGACCGCGACGGACTCCCCCATCACCTTCGCGACCCTCTACGACGGTCAGCGCGAGGACCGCCGCCTCACCCCGGGCGATCCCCGGCCCGTCGAGACCACACAGATCGACCGGGGCACCCTCATCGAGCAGGCCTCGCCGCTGATCGTCCGCCACGAGTCCCGCCGGCCCGAGAGGATCTGGACCTCGCCGTCGGGGAGGACGCTGCTGGACTTCGGCCAGAACCTCGTGGGCTGGCTGCGCTTCACGGTCACCGGACCCGCGGGCACCGAGATCACCCTGCGCCACGCGGAGGTGCTCGAGCACGAGGAGCTCGGCACCCGCCCGCTGCGCGCCGCCGAGGCCACGGACCGGATCGTCCTCGCGGGCGACCCGGCCGGCGAGACCTTCGAGCCCACCCTCACCTTCCATGGCTTCCGCTACGCGGAGATCACCGGCTGGCCCGGGGAGCTCACCGCGCAGGACGTCGAGGCGGTCGTCGTCGGCTCCGACATCCGCCGCACCGGCTGGTTCGAGTCCTCCCACGCGGGCGTGAACCAGCTGATCAGCAACTCGATCTGGTCCCAGCGCGGCAACTTCCTCGCCGTCCCGACGGACTGCCCGCAGCGCGACGAGCGTCTGGGCTGGACCGGTGACATCGCGGCCTTCGCCGCGACCGCCGCCTACCAGTTCGACGTCCAGGACTTCCTGCACAACTGGCTGCTGGACCTGCGCGCGGAGACCGCCGCCAACCCGCACGGCTGGGTCCCCTTCGTGGTCCCGGACCTGCTCAAGCTCGCCGCCTTCCCGAAGGAGGACGAGGTCGAGGCGGCGGACGCCTGGAAGGGCGCGACCGCCATCTGGGGCGACGCCGCCGTCTGGGTCGCGCAGGCGCTCTGGACCGCCTACGGCGATCTCGACCAGCTGCGCGCCCAGTACCCCGGCATGGTGCTGCACCTGGAGTCCGTGGAGAAGGCCCTGTCCCCGAGCGGGCTCTGGGACCAGGGCTTCCAGTTCGGCGACTGGCTGGACCCGGACGCCCCGCCGGAGGACGCGGCCGCCGCGAAGGCGGACAGGTACGTCGTCGCGACGGCGTGCCTCGTGCGCTCGGCCCGCTTCGCCGCCGAGGCCGCCGCGCTGATCGGCGAGGAGGCCGGCGCCCGCCGCTGGCAGGAGCTCGCGGACCGCACCCTCGCGGCGTTCACCGCGGCGTACGTGCAGGAGGACGGGACGATCACCTCGGACTGCGCGACCGTCTACGCGCTCGCGATCGCGTTCGACCTCCTCGACCCCGCGACCCGGGAGAAGGCCGCCGCGCGCCTCGTCGAGGTGGTCCGCGCCGCGGAGTACAAGGTCTCCACGGGCTTCGCGGGCACCCCCTTCGTCACCTGGGCGCTCTCGGAGACCGGCCACACGGAGGACGCGTTCCGCCTGCTGCTCGAGGAGGGATGCCCCTCGTGGCTGTACCCCGTCTCGATGGGCGCGACGACGATCTGGGAGCGCTGGGACTCGATGCTGCCGGACGGCACCATCAACCCCGGCGAGATGACGAGCTTCAACCACTACGCCCTCGGCGCGGTCGCGGACTGGATCTACCAGGTCGTCCTCGGCATCCGCCCGGCGGCCCCCGGCTACGCGGAGGTGCTGCTGCAGCCCACCCCGGGCCCGGGCATCGACTGGGCGAAGGGCGCCTACGACTCGGTCCACGGCCGGATCGAGGTCGAGTGGTCCGCGGCCGAGGGCGGCTTCTCCCTCGCGGCGACGATCCCCTCGGGCGTGCCGGCGCGGGTCGTGCTGCCGGACGGCTCCGAGCAGCAGGTCGTCGGCACCGGGGAGCGGGTCACGCTCGCCTGAGCAGGGGCGGAGGGCGGCCGTCGGCGCCGGGGCTCAGTCCCCGGCCCGGCGGGCGCGGCCCGTGGAGCCGCGGGCCACGAAGGCGGATTCGAAGCGCCAGGTGAGACCGTCCTGGTGGGCGGCCGGGTCCTCGACGAGCGCGTCGATCGCCGCCGCGCCCATCTCCCGCCGCGGCACCCGGATGGTGCTGAGCGGCGGGTCGGTGACGGCGGCGAACTCGATGTCGTCCCAGCCCACGATGCTGATGTCCTGGGGGACGCGGAACCCGGACTCGCGCAGCGCGGCGAGCAGGCCGATCGCCATGACGTCGTTGTAGACGAGCACGGCGCCCAGCTCGAGCACGAGCACGCTCTCCGCGGCGGCGCGCCCGCCCTCGACGGTGGGCGGGAAGTGGCCGACGTCGACGACCTCGACGTCGAGCTCGTCCGCCGCGCGGGCGATGGTCCGACGGCGGCGCCCCTCGGACCAGCTGCGGGCGGGACCGCCGACGACCCCGATCCGCCGGTGCTCGAGGGAGCGCAGGTGCCGCAGGGCGCCGCGCACGCCGCTCAGCGCGTTCGGGGCGACCGCCTCGAGATAGGTGTGGGTGCGGTTGACCAGGGCGATCCGGGTGAGCCGGGCGGCGGCGTCGAGCTCCTTGGCGCCCATCCGCGGGGAGCACAGCAGGATGCCGTCCACCTGCGGGGCGAGGGTGCGCACGAGCGGCAGCTCCCCCTCGGGGGTCTCCTCCGCGTCGGCGAGCAGGAGCTGCACCCCGTGGTGGCGGGCCCGCTCCTGGGCGCCCTTGAGCAGTGCGGGGTAGAAGGGGTTCAGGAGATCGGGGACGACGACGCCGAGCACACCGGTGCGGCCCGTGATGAGCGTGCGGGCGCTGCGGTTGGGGCTGTAGCCGAGCTCGTCGACGGCCTGCTGGACCCGCTCGCGGGTGGTGGTGCTGACCATGGCGGGCTTCTGCAGCGCCCGGGAGGCGGTCGCCACCGAGACGTCCGCACGGGCGGCCACGTCGCGCAGGGTGATGCCCACCGCGCCTCCTCTCCTGGGCCCGTCGTCCCGGGTCCCGACTCCGCCGGGCCGCCGTCCAGCGGGACCTCGTCGCCGCCGGTGCGGACCGGGCGGAGCCCCATCGTGCGGTGCGGGGCCCCATGAATGCAACTGTTTCACCGCCGCTGACCCGGAAACCTGACGGGAGAACGCTTGCCGGGCAGGCGTCGGTGTGCAATCGTTTGCAGCACAGCGGGCGGCACCGGCCCCCGCCCTTCGCTCCCCCTCCCGGGAGCACGGAACGCTCGAGGAGGAGCCCCGTGGCACGACCGCTGACCCTGCACCCCCACCGCGCCCTGCCCGCGGATCCCGCCGTGCGCGCGATCGCCGTGCGCATCCTCGAGCAGACGGCGCCGCTGCCGCTGATCTGCATGCACGGGCACGTCGAGGCGGAGGCGTTCGCCCGGGACACGCCCTTCGCGGACCCGGCGCAGCTGCTCATCGTCCCCGACCACTACGTGACCCGCATGCTCGCCTCCCAGGGGGTCGACCTCGCGGACCTCGGCGTCCCGCGCACGGACGGCGGCGCGGTCGAGACCGACTCCCGCACCATCTGGCGCCGCTTCTGCGAGAACTGGCACCTCTACCGCGGCACGCCGTCGCGCTACTGGCTCGAGCACGAGCTCGTCGAGGTGTTCGGGGTCCACGAGGCGCCGTCGGCCGACTCCGCCGACCGTCTCTACGACCGCATCGCCGAGGCCGTCGCCGATCCCGCCTTCCGGCCCCAGCAGCTGCTGGACCGCTTCGGCATCGAGATCATCTCGACGACCGACCCGGCCTCCTCGGACCTCTCCCACCACGCCTCCCTCGCTGAGCAGGGACTCGGCGAGCGGGTCGTCCCCACCTTCCGCCCCGACGCCGCGCTCATGATCGGCCGCGACGGCTGGGCGCAGGAGGTCGAGGCCCTCGGCGCCGCGGCGGGCCGCGGGATCGGCGACCTCGCCGGGCTCCTCGACGCCCTGCGCATCCAGCGGCGGCGATTCGTCGCCGCCGGGGCGCGCGCGACGGACCACGGCCACCTCAGCGCCGCCGCCGCGCCGATGGACGAGGCGGCCGCCGCATCGCTCGTGGCCTCCGCCCTCGCCGGCACCGTGCCCACCGCGGAGGAGGCCGCCGCCTTCGAGGCGCACATGCTGCTGCAGATGGCCGCGATGAGCTGCGAGGACGGCCTCGTCATGCAGCTGCACCCCGGTGTGCTGCGCGACCACGCGGGCGGGATCCTCGAGCGCCACGGCCGCGACAAGGGCTACGACATCCCCGTCGCGACCGAGTACACGCGCTCGCTGCGCCCCCTGCTCGAGCGGTTCGGCCACGACCCGCGCTTCCACCTCGTGCTCTTCACGGTGGACGAGACCGTCTTCTCCCGCGAGATCGCGCCGCTCGCCGGGGCCTACCCCTCGGTGCGCTACGGCGCGCCCTGGTGGTTCCTGGACTCGCCCGACGGCATGCGCCGCTTCCGCGAGGCGGCGACGGAGACGGCAGGCTTCTACAACTCCTCCGGCTTCGTGGACGACACCCGCGCCTTCGCCTCGATCCCCGCGCGCCACGACCTCGCCCGCCGCATCGACGCCGGCTACCTCGCCCGCCTCGTCGCCGAGCACCGCCTCGAGGAGGACGAGGCCACGCAGACCGCGATCGACCTCGTCACCACGATCCCCCGCGCGGCCTACCCGCCCCTCGCCCGCTGAGAGTGGCGCCCGGGAGCGCACGCGCGGCGACCGCGGCGGTGCGCCCAGCGCCGGGGAGGCGGTGCGCCCCTGCGCCGGACGGGGGTCAGCCGCGGCGGAGGACCGGCACGATGCCGAGGCCGAGGGCGACCCCGTCGAGCATCCGCGGCAGCTCCTGCTGCTGGAACCGCTCCCCGTAGGCCGCGTGCGCGGAGGCGATCTCCTGCGCCGCGGCCTGCGCGTTCGCCGGATCCGCTGCCGCAGGGGCGGTGGTGCCGCGCACCTCGAGCCGCAGGGTGCTCGTCCCCTGCCGGAGGCGGCCGGTGAGGTCCAAGCGGAACGGCGCGCGCCACAGCAGGCCGGCCGCCTCCCCGTCCACGCTCACCGCGGCGATCTCCCGCACGGGCGGGGCGAGCAGGGCCCGGTAGCCGCTGCCGGCGCCATCGTCGGGGAGCACCGTGCCCGGGCCGAGGTCCAGCACGAGCGGCCCGCGGGCCTGCTCCGCGTCGAGGGTCACCGTGCACTCGTAGGCGAGCCAGGGCAGCTCCGCGGCGTCCTCTCCCGGGACGAGGTGGGGCAGCGTGACCGGGCGCGGGTCCTGTCCCGGCGCCTGGAGGGTCCAGGGCCCGTCGAGCGGGAGCACCGTCCCGGCGGGCTCCGTCGTGGATTCGGCGCCGGTCACGGCGAGGCCAGGGTCGTCGGTCGCGAGGAGCAGGAGCGCCTGGTAGGGGTGCAGCTCGAGGCTCCCGCCCCCGGCGGGGAGCGCGCGGCGCTCCCCCGTATCCGGGTCCACGAGCAGCAGGGCGGCGCGCGGCTCGCGCACCGTGAGCTCGATGCGGCGCAGCTCCGGGCCCGTGTTCGCGAGCAGGAACAGGTCGCCGTCGGCCAGGCGCCGGCGCAGCACGCCCACCTCGCCGCCGGAGCCGGTGAGCGCGAGCGGCGGCGGCAGCACCGATCGCAGCGCGGCCTCGAACCCGCCCTCCGTGATCGGAGCGGGGTGGGGTGACGGCTCCGCCGCCGGAGCCGCGGTGGTCATCCGTGCATCAGCAGGCGCGGTGATGGTCGGAGGTGCGGCACCGCCCACGGCGATCACGTGGCCACCGGCTTCGCGCACCCGGTCCAGCCAGGCGGCGGTCGCGGCGGGCACGCGGGTCACGTGCGGGAGCACGACGACCGGATAGGCGGCCGGGTCGAGCCCGGCGCTCCCCTGCTCGCCGGCGAGCGCGTCGTCGTCGACGAGGTCGTAGTCATAGCCCGCGCGGCGGATCGCCTCGGGGATCGCCGGCCCCACGTGGTCGCGGCACGCCCGCCACAGGTCGTGGCCGGCGCCGCGGGCGGCGCGCACGTCGCCGTAGGGGAGGTAGAGGGCGACGTCGGCCCCCGGCTCCCCGCGGCGCAGCACGGTGCTCAGACGCGTCAGGTGCGCCAAGAGCTCCGGCATCGCGGGCCACCAGGCATTGCGGTCGTCCAGCGCGCCCGCGGCGTAGAAGGTCCAGCCGAGGCCCGCGGCGTCCGGCGCGGTGTAGGGCCAGCCGTGGCCCACGAGGTGGGTGATGCCGAGCAGCAGGTGCTCGTGCGCCTCGCCGAGCAGGTCCAGGGGCGCGGCGCGGAAGGAGGGCGAGTGCACCCAGGTCCACACCTCGCTCGAGACCACGTCGCGGCCGTCGAGGTGCGCGGCGGAGGACGCCCAGCGGGACTGCGTCATCCCCGTCCAGCCGGCACCCTCGCCCTCGATGAGGTGCGCGCCGCGCTGGGCGGAGAGCGTGATCGGCGGCTCCCCGTAGCCCTGCAGGCGGAACCGCGTGCCGTGCTCCTCCGCCCAGTCCCGGCAGGTCGCGACGAAGCCCTCCGCGACGAGCTCGGAGAGGGTGAGGCCGTAGTCCTCGCGCAGCTGCTCGGCGCCCTCGCCGCCCATGTGCAGCAGCGGGAGGCGCTCCAGCAGGTCGTAGCCGCGACGCTCCGCGAAGTGCGCGGGCAGGCCGGCCGTCCATCCGGCCTCGTACACCTCGAGGCTGTCGCTGAACACGGAGCCGAGGAGCTCGGCGGGCACCGCCTCGAGGATCGCGCCGCCCACCACGTCGAGGTGGTGGCGCACGGCCTGCGCGCTCAGATGGTCCACGACGGGTCCCTCGCTGCCGGCCGCGGCGCGCTTGACCTGCTGCCCGGTCACCTCGGACCACGCGAGCAGCACGGTGCGCGGGCCGCGCCCGGCGGGGAGGACGAGCGGACCGTGCTCCGGGGGCTCGAGCCGCTGCCAGGCCGAGGGCGGCAGGCCGTCGCCGAGGTGCACGGCGATGAGCTCGTCCTCCGGCCAGCGCGGGCTGAGGTCCACGGTGAGGGGCTGCGGGCCCAGGTCGCGCCGCTCCCAGCGGATCCGCCGCGAGGCGTGCTCGGAGCCCACGTGCGCCCCGCCGTAGGACCATCCGCTGCCGAGCGTCACGTCGCAGCGCAGGCCGCGCGCCCGGGCGGCCTCCGCGGCGAAGCGGAGGTGGCCCTGCACCTCCGGGGAGAGGTAGTCCGGGGCGCCCGGGCGCAGCGGGTACACGAGCGCGATCTCCACCCCGCCGATCCCCGCCGCGGCCATCGCGTCGAGCTCCCGCTCGAGCTCGCCGCGTTCGACGTCGGGCCCGAACCACCACCAGCGCATCATCGGCCGGGCGGCGGGATCGGGGCGGGCGAGGTCGGCGAGCACCTGGGCGGTGGTCATGGATCTCCAGGATCGGCGGGTCGGGGACGTGCAGGCGGGGCGGGCGGGCCTCAGGCGGTGGGCGGGGTCCAGGTGCCCACGGCGTCGGCGCGGGCCCAGGGCACCGCCCCGTCCCCGTCGAGCTCGCTGAAGGGACGCCCCTCGTCGAGGGAGCGCAGCAGCACCGCCTCGATGTCGTCGACGACGGGGTGGGCGGCCTCCCCCTCCCCCTCCCAGGTCACGCCCGCCTCGATGGGCAGCGGATCGGGGACGGACTGGATCGCCTCGAGCACCGCGGAGAACGCGCCGGAGTCCTCGAGCGGGCTGATGAGCGCCACCGAGCGGTCCCGCACGTGCGCGAGCAGGTTCTGCACGAGATCCGTGCGGGCGTACTCGCTGCGGGTCACGGTGCCCGCCGCGTCGACCCGCTCGGAGCGGTCCGCCGTGTACCAGAGCCGCACGCGGCCCTTCTCGGCGAGCACCTCGACCCACGGCTCCGAGGAGTCGGGGGCGACGGTCGTGAGCGCGGCGAGGACGGGCGGGCCGTCGCCGGCGGGGGCGACCCGCAGGAAGGTCGTGTCGTCGGCCTCGATGTCGTGGGCGCGGCGCAGCTCGGTGGTCACGCCGGCCACGTCCTCGATGCGGCGCAGGCCCGCGATCGCGAGGGCCGCGTGCACGGAGTGGGCGAGGGGGTTGGTGGCGACGCCGTCGGCCACGCGCCGGCCGTCGAGCCGGCGCCGGCCGGCCCAGCGGGAGCGGTGGTAGTAGGCGCGGTCGCGCACCCAGGCGCCGTAGGCGCGCACCGCGGTGACCTTCCCCAGCGTCCCCGCGCGGACGATCTCGCGGAGCTCGTCGATGCCGGCGCCGCCGCGCGCCTGGAAGCCCACCTGGATCGTGCGGTGCGCGGCATCGGCCGCCTCCGCGAGCATCCCGAGGTCCGTGAGCGCGGGGACGGGCGGCTTCTCGAGGTAGACATGGCTGCCGGCGGCGAGGGCCTCGAGGGCGAGCGGCACGTGCGTGTCGATCGGGGTCGCGATGATGACGACCTCGGGGCGCCGCTCCTCGCCGAGCGCCTCGAGCAGGCCGCCGAGCGTGGGGTGGTGGATCGCGGCGAGCTCTGCGGGCGGCTCGGCGACGTCGACGACGCCCACGAGCTCCGCGAGCCCCTCCCCTACGAGACGGTCGAGGTTCACCAGGTGGTGGGCGCCGAAGCCGCGGGTGCCGACGAGGGCGACCCGCACGGGCGCCGCCCCGGCCGTCCCCTCCTCCGTCGTGACGGGCGCGCCGGCCGTGCGGACGCTCATCGTGCCGCTCCCGCCGGGGCGGGCACGCGCGAGAGGTCGAGGCCCAGGAACTCGGCGACGTCCACCGGGGCGCCGGTCGCGAGGGACTCGTTGCCGCAGATCCCCACGCTGATCGCGCGGAGGCCGTCGGTGTGGTCGGAGGGCCGGCCCAGGCCGCTCGCCTCCTCCTCGGTGGGGCCGACGAACACGTCCCGCAGGAGCAGGGCGTCGCCGCCGCCGTGACCGCCCACGCCCTCGGGGATCTCGACCTCGCGGGCGGGTGCGAAGTGATGCTGGACGACGAGTCGCTCACCGCGCTCGCGCACGCCGGAGTCCTCCGTGGTGACGGCGACGGCGCTCGGGTCGACGTGGGCACGGCCGTCCTCGTCCTTCGCGACGACCTCCGCCCGCTCGATGACCTCGAGCTCGGCGCGGCCGCGGGTGCCGTTGACCGCGACCCGGTAGCCCTCCCAGGGGCTGTGCGCGTTCAGGGCGTAGGTGAGGACGGGCCCGCCCGCGTAGTCGACGATCGCGGTGAGGTTGTCCTCGGTGGTGATGCCCCGGTCGAAGACGGAGCGGTCGCGCTGGTAGCCGTCGTGCCGCTCGGCCTCGAGGTACAGGGCCTCGAGCCGCTCGTCGGAGCGGAGGTCCAGCTCGAAGGGGTCGTGCGGGCCGTCGTGGGTGCCGCGCTCGGGGAGGGCGGCCTGGCCGCGCTCGGCGGCGGCGTCGGCCCCGTAGAAGCGCAGCCCGCCGCGGGCGTAGACCCGCGCCGGGGTGTCAGCGAGCCACCAGTTGACGAGGTCGAAGTGATGGGCCGCCTTGTGGATGAACAGGCCGCCGCTGTTGGTCTTGTCGCGGTGCCAGCGACGGAAGTAGTCCGCGCCGTGCTGCGTGTCCAGCACCCACTCGAAGACCACGGAGACCACGTCGCCGATCTCGCCCGAGGCGATGACCTGCTTGAGCGCCGTGTTGCGGGGGCTGTAGCGGTAGTTGAAGGTGACGACGACGCTGCGGCCGGTGCGGTCGATCGCCTCCTGGATCGCGCGGGCCGAGGGGGCGTCGATCGTCAGCGGCTTCTCGACGACGACGTCGGCCCCGGCGTCGAGGGCCCGCACCACGTGCTCGGCGTGGAGGCGGTCCACGCTCGTGACGATCACGCGGTCCACCGCGAGCTCGGTGATGACCTGCTCGAGCTCGTCCGGTCCCGCGAGGCGCACGTCCGCGAAGGCGGGGACGCGGTCGCGGTGGAACTCGCGCCGGGCGGGGTTCACGTCGAGCAGGGCGACCAGCTCGGCGACGTCGGCGTGGGGGCCGGCGATCGCGTCGAGGTACATCTGGGCGCGATGGCCGGATCCGATGAGGGCGTAGCGGGTGCGCATGGGGCTTCTTCCCTGGGTCGCGGGGCGGGGGTGCGGGGTGGCGGACTGCATGGTGAGGGGCGGGGTCATTTGATGCCGGTCGTGGCGAAGCCCCGCACCAGGAACTTCTGGCCGAAGAGGAACACCAGGAACAGCGGCACGAGGGACAGGATCGACATGGCGAACATGGCGCCCCAGTCGGAGGAGCCCTGGCTGTCGAGATAGGACTTCAGCGCGAGCGGCACCGTGAAGTGGTCCGGCGTCGTCAGGTAGATGAGCGAGCCGAAGAAGTCGTTCCAGGTCCACATGAAGGTGAAGATCGTGGTGGTCGCGAGGGCCGGCGTCATGAGCGGCAGCACGATGCGGAAGAAGATCCGCAGGTGGCCGCAGCCGTCGATGCGGGCGGCCTCGTCGAGCTCCCGCGGGATGCCGCGGATGAACTGCACCATGAGGAAGATGAAGAACGCGTCCGTGGCGAGGAACTTCGGCAGGATGAGCGGCAGCATCGTGTTCACCCAGCCGGTCTGGGAGAACATGATGTACTGCGGCACGATCACGACGTGGATCGGCAGCATGAGGGTCATGAGCATGACCGCGAAGGCGATGTTCCGGCCCCAGAACCTCAGCCGCGCGAAGGCGTACGCGGTGAGCGTGCAGGCGAAGAGGTTGCCGATCACGCAGCCCACCACGAGCAGCGTCGAGTTCAGGATGTAGTGGCCGAAGTCGAAGGACTGCGCCGTCCAGCCGCGCACGTAGTTGTCGATGTCGAAGGACAGCGGCCACAGGCTCGCGTTGCGGAAGATCTCCTCGTTGGGGCGCAGGGAGGAGACGACCATCCACAGCAGCGGGTAGATCATGATGATGCTCGCGACGATCATCGCCGCGTGCTTGAGCACGGCGCGGCCGCTGCGGCCGGCGCTGCCGCCGGTGGCCCTGCGGCGGGGAGCGGTGGGGGCGGGGGTCGCCGGGCGGCCCGGGACCTCGGGGGCGGCGGTGGAGAGGTCAGTCATCGTAATGCACCCAGAACTTGGAGACGAAGAAGTTGATCGCGGTGAAGATCGCGACGATGACCAGCAGCAGCCAGGCCATCGCGGAGGCGTAGCCCATGTCGAACTGGGTGAAGCCCTTCTGGTACAGGTACAGCGTGTAGAAGAGCGTCGAGTCCGACGGCCCGCCCGTCCCTCCCGAGACCACGAAGGCCTGGGTGAAGGTCTGGAACGCGTTGATCACCTGCAGCACGAGGTTGAAGAAGATGATCGGCGTCAGCAGCGGGATCGTGATCCGGAAGAACTGCGACACCTTCGAGGCGCCGTCCACGCTCGCGGCCTCGTAGTACATCTGCGGGATCTGCCGCAGGCCCGCGAGGAAGATGATCATCGGCGAGCCGAAGGTCCACACGTGCAGCAGGATGATCGTCCACAGCGCCGTGTCCGGGTTGGACACCCAGCCGGGCAGGTCGGTGAACCCGAGCATCCCGAGGAAGCGGTTCACGAGGCCGTCGGCGCCGAACATCTGTCGCCACAGGATCGAGATCGCGACGGAGCCGCCCATGAGCGAGGGCAGGTAGAACACCGAGCGGTAGAAGGCGAGGCCCTTCATGCCCTGGTTGAGCACCACGGCGAGCAGCAGCGCGGCGATGAGCTGCAGCGGCGTCCCCACGATCACGTAGGTGAAGGTGACCACGAGCGAGTGGTGCAGGCGGGTGTCGCCCAGCATCTCGCGGAAGTTCGCGAGGCCCACGAACTCGGGCGGGGCCAGCAGGCTGTAGTCCGTGAACGAGAGCGCGAAGCTCGCGATCATCGGGATGATCGTGATGCCCAGGAGGCCGATCAGCCAGGGGGCCATGAACACGAGCGAGATCTTGTTGTCCGGGTGCTTCTCGCGCACCCCGCCCTTCTGGCGGCGGGACACGATCTGGGTGAGCTCTCCGACAGCGCTCATCGGGTGTCTCCCTTCTGTGGGGCCGGGCTGCGGGGCGGGGTGCCCCGCAGCGCGGCCGGGTCGGTCAGGACAGGGCGGAGTTCAGCTCGTCCAGCAGGCGCTGGCCGGCGTCGGCGGGGGTGATCGTGCCGAAGAGCATGTCCTGCCCGGCGCGGGTGAGGATGTCCTCGAACTCGCCGCCGCCCTGCGGGGTGATCTCCGGCGCGGCGCCGAGCTCGGACTCGATCGCGTCGAGGAAGTCCACGGCCTTCTTGCTGGACTCGTCGAGGTCCGGGGTGATCGCCTCGCGCACGTCGAGGTTGCCGGGCACGCCGCGCTCGACGGAGAGGATCTTCCCGGCGTCCGGGGAGTTCACGAGGTAGTCGACGAAGGCGACCGCGGCCGCGGAGTTCGCGGACTTCGCGGAGACGGCCCAGTACATCGACGCCTTGTACCAGAGCTGCGCCTCGGCGGCGGAGCCGGAGGTCGACGGCGGCCGCAGCACCTGCAGCTTCCCGTCGTGCAGGGCGTCGTTGGCGACGACCTGGTTGGACCAGGCGACGGTCATGCCGATCTTGCCGGTGCCGAAGAGCGACTGGTCCATGGCGGCGGTGGAGTCCTCGACCGAGGCATCCGCGCCGGGGCCGGCCTTCGAGTCCTGGATCTTCTTGGCCCACTCGAACCAGCTCGTGGCGGCGGCCGCGTCGAAGCCGGCCTTGCCGTCCTTGTACTGGTCCTGGCCGGCCTGGCGCACCCAGAGCTGGAAGAGGCCCTGCACAGTGCCCATCTGGGTCATGCCGTAGGTGCCGTCCTCGGTGGCCTCGGTGATCTGCGCGGCGGTCTCGATCATCTCGTCCCAGGTCCACGTGGTGTCGTCCGGGACGTCCACCCCGGCGGCCTCGAAGACGTCCGGGTTCACGAGCACGGTGAAGGCGTTCAGGCCCGCGTTGATCGCGGCGAGCCCCACGTCCTTGACCTCGCCCACCTCGACGGAGCCGTCCACGAACTTCGAGGTGTCCAGTCCCGCGCCGGCGAGGTCGAGGAGGGCGCCGCGGCCCGCGTACTCGGCGAGGTACTTCTCGTCCATCTGGACGACGTCGGGGAAGTCGCCGCCGGCGGTCTGGGTGGCGAGCTTGTCCCAGTAGCCGCTCCACTCGCCGGGCTCCGGGGAGATCGTGACGTCGGGCTTCTCCTCCTTGTAGGCGGCGATGACGTTGGTGGTGTTCTCGTTGCGGGTGGGGTTGCCCCACCAGGCGAGGCGGAAGCTGCCGGAGTCGGCGGAGCCGCCGTCGCTGCCGCCGGAGCCTCCGCCGGAGGTGGCGTTCGGGCCGCATGCGGCGAGGCTCGCGAGGCCGGCGAGGCCGGGGACGGCGAGGCCCAGGGTGAGGGCGGTGCGTCGGGTGAGCATCAGATCTCCTTTGATCCTGTGGGCGGGTGCTGCCGGGTGCTGCTCTGCTGCTGGGGGCGACGGTGGGCGGTGGTGGGGCGCCGATCCGCTGCGATCGGTGCACGCCTGTTTCTGAAAGGTTTCATTCGCGTGTTGCAGTGCGCGGGTGATCCATCGACGACGAGGGAGGACCCTGTGGTGCGGCACACATAGGAAAGCGCTAACCGGCGTCGATGTCAATGCCGTCCACGACCCGGCGCCGGATCGACGCCGGGTCGTGACCTCCGCGGCCGACGCCGCCCGTTCACCCCCTCGCCATGCGCGGGCGCTAGCCTCGCCGCGCACGGCCCGGGCGGTGCCGGGCACGGGCAGGGCGGCGAGCACGGAGGGGGAGCCATGGACATCGCCGGATTCGCCATCCACCTCATGGAGCTCCTGGGCGGCCCCGGGATCGCGCTCGTCATCGCCGCCGAGGCCCTCTTCCCGCCGGTCCCCGGCGAGGTGCTGCTCCCCTTCGCCGGCGTGAGCGCCGCGGCCGACGGCCAGCACGTGCTCGTGCCGATCGCGTGGACCACCGCCGGCTCCGTCCTCGGCGGGCTCGGCGTCTACGCCGTGGGCCGCACCCTGGGCCTCGAGCGGACGCGACGGCTCGTGCGGCGGCTCCCGCTGCTCGAGGACAAGGACGTCGACATGGCGGTGCGGTTCTTCGACCGCCACGGCTTCCCCGCCGTCGCCCTCGCCCGCTTCGTGCCGATGGTGCGCACCTTCATCTCGCTCCCCGCCGGCATCGAGCGCATGCCCGTGGCACTGTTCGCCCTGGCCACGGGGCTCGGCTCGGGGATCTGGAACGCCGTCTTCGTCGTCGCCGGATACCTGTTCGGCACCGCGGGCGGCGAGACCCTCGAGGCGTTCGTGCGGGTCTACTCCTCGATCGTGGCCGGCATCGGGATCCTCGCGCTGCTGGGCCTGCTCACCCAGCGCCTGCGCTCGCGCCGCCGCAAGGACGGCCCGCCTACGCTGGAGGGGTGAGCATCCCCGCCGACGGCCACCGTGCCGGGCCCGCGGCGGACGTCGGCCGCTGGTTCTCCACCGCGGCGGCGCCGGCGCCCGCCCGGGCCCTGCCGCGCACGCCCGCCTGGGGCCCCGTGGACGGCGCCGAGTACGGCCGCAGCAGCGGGCCCGACGAGCTCGAGGCGGCGCTCGACCTGCTGCGCGAGGGCCCGGTCGCCGTGCTCACCGGGGCGGGCATGTCCACCGCCTCCGGCCTGCCGGACTACCGCGGCCGCCACGCCGTGCCCCGTTCCCCCATGACCTTCCAGGAGTTCACCGGCTCGGACCTCTCGCGGCGCCGCTACTGGGCGCGCTCCACCGTCGGCTGGACGCAGTTCGGCCGGGCCCGCCCCAACCGCGGCCACCTGCTGCTCGCGCGGCTCGGCGCCGGCCCGCTGCCGCAGAGCGCCGTCATCACCCAGAACGTGGACGGCCTGCACGGCCGCGCCGGCTCCGACCCCGTCATCGACCTGCACGGACGCCTGGACCGGGTGCGCTGCCTCAGCTGCGGCACGCTGAGCTCCCGCTCCGCGCTCCACTCCCGGATGCTCGCCATGAACCCCGAGCTCGCCGCCCGGATCGAGGAGCTCGCGGCGGACGCCGCGCAGGCGCCCGACGGCGACGCCGAGGTGGACCGCACGAGCAGCTTCCGCTACCCGCCGTGCCCGCTGTGCGGCGGGATCCTCAAGCCCGACGTCGTCTTCTTCGGCGAGGCGGCCCGCCCCGAGACCGTGCAGGCGGCCTTCGCGGCGCTCGCGGCCGCGCGGTCCCTGCTGGTGCTCGGCTCGAGCCTCACCGTGCAGTCCGGGCTGCGGTTCGTGCGCGCCGCCCACCGCGCAGGCCAGGGGATCGTCATCCTCAACGACGGCCCCACCCGCGGGGACGGGCTCGCGACGGTGCGCCTGCACGGCCGGATCGAGGACGTGCTGGGCGCCTGGGCGGAGCGGCTCGGGGCCGACGTCGCCCCCTCCGGACCCGCCGTCGGCCCCACCCCCGATCACCACCCCCGACGCAGCACCGAGGAGACCCGAGCGTGAGCACGATCGACCTGAACGCGGACCTCGGCGAGGGCTACGGCGACTGGCGCCTCGGCGACGACGAGTCGCTGCTCGACGTCGTCACCACCGCGAACGTCGCCTGCGGCGGCCACGCCGGGGACCCCACGACCATGCGCGCCGCGCTGAGGGCGGCGGCCGCCCGGGAGGTCGCCGTCACCGCCCACGTGGCCTACCCGGACCTGCAGGGCTTCGGCCGGCGCTTCCTCGACATCGCCCCCGCGGAGCTCACCGACCAGATCCTCGCGCAGACCGGTTCCCTGCAGGCGCTCGCCGCGGCCACCGGCACCCGCGTGCGCGGGGTGAAGCCCCACGGCGCGCTCTACAACGCGATCGCCCACCACGAGGCGCAGGCCGCGGCGGTGGTCACGGCGCTGCAGGAGCTCGGCGGGGAGCTGGCGCTGCTCGCCGCGCCCGGCTCCGCGGTCGCCGCCCTCGCCGCGCGCGCCGGCCTGCCCGTGCTGCTCGAGGGCTTCGCGGACCGCACCTACACCCCCACGGGCACGCTCACCCCGCGCCGCGAGGCGGGCGCCGTGCTCACCACCCCGGAGGAGGTCACCGCCCAGGCGCTCTCCCTCGCCCGCGACGGGCAGGTGCGCACGACGGACGGCACCGTGATCGACCTGCCCGTGCGCACCCTCTGCCTGCACGGGGACACCCCCGGCGCGGTGGCCCTGGCCCGTGCGGTGCGCGAGCGGCTCGAGGCGGAGGGCATGACGATCCGGGCGGCGCTGTGAGCCCCGGGGAGCACCTCCCGCCGCCGCAGGATCTCCGCCCCGCCGGGGAGGCCGCCGTGCTCGCCGTCTACCCGGACATCGCCGCCGTGCTCGGGGCCGCGAGCGCGGTGCGCGCCCTCGCCCCCGCCGCGCTCGCGGACCTCGTCCCCGCCGAGCGCACCCTGCTGCTGCGCGGCACGAGCGGCGCCGACGCCCTCACCCTCGCGGCGCTGCTCGCGCACCTCCCTCCCGCCCCGGCCGAGGACGCCGCCGCGCAGGAGGTCGAGATCCCCGTGGTCTACGACGGGGAGGACCTCGCCGAGACCGCCGCGCTGCTGGGAATCGAGGTCCCCGCCCTGGTCACGGCGCACACGGGGACCGTGTGGACGGCGGCGTTCGGGGGCTTCGCGCCCGGCTTCTCCTACCTCGTGCCGGAGGCGGAGGGCGAGGGCCCGCGCTGGCAGGTGCCGCGCCGCTCCTCCCCGCGCACGGCCGTCCCGCCCGGCTCGGTCGCGCTCGCGGCCGGCTACTGCGGCGTCTACCCGCGCTCCTCCCCCGGCGGCTGGCAGCTCGTGGGCCGCACCGACGTGACGCTCTTCGACCCCGAGCGCACCCCGCCCGCCCTGCTCGCCCCCGGCACGCGCGTGCGCTTCCGGGCCCGGCGCGACCGCGTCCTCACGGGATCGGCGGCAGGTCCGACGGCGGCGCCGGCAGGTGCGCGCCCCCGCGGCCTCGCCGGCACCCCGGTGGGTGCGGCGGCGACGAGCGGCGCCGCCACCGCGCTCGAGCTCGCCCGGCGGGAGGCGGCCGCCGCCCGCGAGCGCCTCGCCGCCCTCCGCGCCGCTCCGCGGAGACCGGAGGCGGGCGACCCCGGGGGCCGGGACGCGACCGGACGGGAGGCCGCGCGCGGGTCCTCTGCGCGCTCCGCCGGTGTGCGTCCGGGCGCGGCCGGCCCGTCGCTCGAGGTGCTCGCGCCCGGGCCGCTGCTGCTCGTCGAGGACGCAGGACGACCCGGCCGCGCCTCGATCGGCGTGAGCAGCTCCGGGGCCTTCGACCGGGGAGCGCTCGTCACCGCGAACCTCGCCGTCGGCAACCCTCCGCACGCCGCGGCGCTCGAAGGACTGCTGGGGCCGCACCGGCTGCGGGCGTCCGCCCCGCTCGTGATCGCCCTCGCGGGGGCGCCGGCACCGGTGACGATCCTGCGCGGCGACCCGGACGAGGAGGACCA
The DNA here is from genome assembly GCF_024860185.1 of Brachybacterium sp. NBEC-018. Taxonomy (NCBI): domain Bacteria; kingdom Bacillati; phylum Actinomycetota; class Actinomycetes; order Micrococcales; family Dermabacteraceae; genus Brachybacterium; species Brachybacterium sp. NBEC-018. The sequence continues at coordinate 1,007,521 of NZ_CP100650.1, read as the reverse complement.
GGAAGTCCCGGCCTACGCGTCCGACGGCCGGGCTCTCGCCCTGGACGCGGGGGACGAGCTCACGATCGGGCCCGCCGGCTCGGGCCTGCGGATCGTGCTCGCCGTGCGCGGCGGGATCACCGGGGTGGTCGGCGCCGGGGACGGTGAGGCACAGGGGCCCGTGCTCCGCTCCCTCTCCCGGGACACGCTCTCCGGGCTCGGACCGGCGCCGCTCGGCGCGGGCGATCAGCTGAGGATCGGCCCCGAGCGCGGCCTCGACGCCGTGCCGGCGCCCGGCCCGGGACCCATCGCCCGACCCGAGTCCGGGCCCGACGCCGGCTCCGCCGTCGGCCCCGCGTCCGGGACCGAGCACGATGACGACATCGACGACGACCCCGCTGCCGGCTCCGGCCCTGCGCCCCGACCGCCGCTCGAGGTGCCCGTCGTCCTCGGCCCGCGGGACGCGCTGCTCGGCGAGGCCGCCGTGAGGGCGCTGCGCACCACGACCTGGACGGTGCGCAGCGACTCCGACCGGGTGGGCGTGCGCCTGGACGGGCCCGCGCTGCCCGTCCCCGAGGGCGCCGCGACCCTGCCCAGCGAGGCGATGCTCCCGGGCGCCGTGCAGGTCCCGCCCTCGGGCCTGCCCGTCGTGTTCGGGCCGGACCATCCCACGACCGGCGGCTACCCCGTGATCGGTGTGGTCACCCGGGCCGGGCTCGACCAGCTCGCCCAGGCCGCGCCGGGCACGCGGCTGCGCCTCGTCGCGGTGGAGCCGCTCAGGGCGCGAAGCCGTTGATCCGGGCGCGCGCCTCGTCCCGGGAGGCGCCCACCCCGCGCTCGGGCAGCGCCGCGCCGGGCAGCGCCTCCGCGAAGGGCACGCCGACGCCCACCATGCCCCGGTGCATCACGGCCAGCAGGTCCTCCGGCCGGCCGCGGTAGGCGAAGGCCCACAGCTTCCCGCCGCGCACCGTGTCCGGCGGGGAGTCGAACATCGACGCGAGCGCACCGCTGCGACGGCGCACGGCCTTCGCAGGCGGGCCGTCGAACAGCAGCCCGCGGCGCGACTGCGGGAAGTAGAACAGGGTCGAGCCGAACTCGCGGCCCGAGACCTTCGAGAAGCGGCCGACGTCGCTCACGCACGTGACCCCGCGCGGCTCGATCGCCCCGTACGGGATCACCGACGGGGACAACAGCGGGAAGAAGCGGCCGATGACGACGCCTCCCTCGCACAGCACCAGCCGCACGTCCGTCAGCAGCCACCACAGCACCAGCCCCACGAGCAGCGGGATCGCTGCGCCCCACGCCTTCGTCAGTACGTCGAGGTTCTGGTTCACCCCCACCGAGACGAGGATGACCAGCGCCATCGCGATCCACAGCAGGTGCCACCACAGCGGGAAGGACTGCCGGTAGGTGCGCAGGGGACGACCCAGACCGTGACGGCGGGCCAGTCGGGCGGCCTTCCCCATCCTTCTCCTCCCGTCCACCCGCAGCGCCCCCGCGGATCCTGCGTCGCACCCTACGGGAGGCGTCGCCGCCGGACGGCCGGGAGAACTCCCCGCCCGGGTGACACGATGGGCGCATGCCGCGACTGCTGCCCGATCCCGCCTACTTCGCGACCCTGCCCAAGGTCATCACCTCCGCCGCGGTGATCCTGCGCGACGAGCACGGTCGCTTCGTCATCGAGAAGCCGAACTACCGCGACCACTGGCTGCTGCCCGGCGGCGGCGTCGACCCGGGCGAGGACCCGCGCGGCTGCGCCCGCCGCGAGGTGCAGGAGGAGCTGGGCCTCGACGTCGAGATCGGCCGCCTTCTCGCCCTGAACTGGGTGCCCTCGCGCGCCGCCGCGGGCGCCCCGATGGGCGTGCACTTCGTGTTCGACGCCGGGGTGATGCCCGCAGCGGAGCTCGAGGCGCGGATCGTCCCCCAGGAGGCGGAGCTCGACGGCTGGCGCCTCGTCGAGGAGTCCGAGGCGCACCTGCTCTCCCCGTGGGGTGCCGCCCGCGCTGAGCGCGCCCTCGCCGTGCTGCGCGGCGAGGCGGAGGTGGACCTCCTCTCCCCGCCCGTCGGCTGAGCCGCCCCCCGCAGCCTCACTGTGGCCGGGGTGCGCGCGGAGCGCGGTGATGCGGGATCATGGCTTCCGGCCTGCCCCTCCCCTCCTCCGGAGCCGATGATGTCCCCGACCTCCGCCGCCTCGAGCGCCGCGCCCCTCACCCGGGCCGAGCGCCTCGACCGTCTCCCCTTCACCCGCCGTCACGGCCGCCTGCTCGGCGCATCCGGCATCGGCTGGGCGCTCGACGCGATGGACGTCGGCCTCGTGTCCTTCGTCATCGCCGCGCTCACCGTGCACTGGGGCATCGACAAGGCCGACGGCTCGCTCATCGCCTCCGCCGGCTTCGCGGGCATGGCGATCGGCGCGACCGTCGGCGGGCTGCTCGCGGACAGGATCGGCCGGCGCAGCGTCTTCGCGCTCACCCTGCTGGTCTACGGCCTCGCGACCGGGGCCTCCGCCCTCGCCGGCGGCCTCGCCGTGCTCATCGCCCTGCGCTTCGTGGTGGGCCTGGGCCTCGGCGCGGAGCTGCCGGTCGCCTCGACCCTCGTCTCCGAGTTCGCTCCCCGCCGGATCCGCGGCCGCGTGATCGTGTGGCTCGAGGCGTTCTGGGCGATCGGCTGGATCCTCGCCGCGCTCATCGGCACGCTCGTCGCGGCGAGCGGCCCCTCCGGCTGGCGCTGGGCGCTCGCGATCGGCATGGTCCCGGCGCTCTACTCGCTCGTGATCCGCGTGGGCATGCCCGAGTCGGTGCGCTTCCTCGAGAGCCGCGGCCGGCATGCGGAGGCGGAGCAGGTGGTGCGGCAGTTCGAGGAGTCCGCCGGGTTCACGGACGCCGACCTCCCCACCGAGGAGGACACCTGGAGCGCGGGTGCGGAGGCCCCCGCCCCGCCGCACGAGAGCATCTGGAGCCGCGGCCTGCGCGGGCGCACCGCCGCGCTGTGGACGGTGTGGTTCTGCATCAACCTCTCCTACTACGGCGCCTTCATCTGGATCCCGACGCTGCTGGTGGAGCGCGGCTTCGACCTCACGAAGTCCTTCACGTTCACGCTGATCATCACGCTCGCGCAGATCCCCGGCTATGCGGTCTCCGCCTGGCTCATCGAGCGCCTGGGCCGCCGCTGGACGCTGACGATCTTCCTCGCGGGCTCCGCGATCGCGGCGGTCGCCTACGGCTCGGCCGGGTCCGAGGCGGCGATCATCGTCGCGGGCTGCCTGCTGAGCTTCTTCAACCTGGGCGCCTGGGGCGCCCTGTACGCGATCGGCCCGGAGCTCTACCCCACCGCGGTGCGCGGCACGGGGACGGGCGCCGCCGCCGGGTTCGGCCGGATCGCCTCGCTCGTGGCGCCCTTCCTGGTCCCCGTGCTCGTGGTCGCCGGGAGCACGGTGCTCGCCTTCGCGGTGTTCGCGGCGGCCTTCGGCGTCGCGGCGCTCGCGGCCTTCACGCTGCCCGAGCAGCGGGGGGTCGCCCTCGAGGACTGATGACCCGGCGCGGGGCGCGGAGCGGAGCGCGGCGCGGCCCACCCCGGTCGGGACCGGCACGGCCCGGCACGGCACGGCCCGGCACGGCACGGCACGGCACGGCACGGCACGAACTATTGGCGCGGCACAGACGATTGGCACCTCAGGGAGCATGTCGCGCAGGACATTCTCCCTGAGGTGCCATTTCTTTCGCGCGTCCCGGGGCGGCGCCCGGTTCAGCGGCGCCGCAGAGTTCCCGGACCCGCGCCGCAGGCTCCCCGGCTCAGCGGCGGAAGCGGCGCCGGAGGATGCCGACGATGCCGCCACGCTCCTTGAGGCTCGCGCGTCGGCCGCGCTCGGCACCCGAGGCCGGCGACGACGGACGCCCGACGGCCGGCGTGCCCGTCGCGGGCGTCGCCGCCCGTCGGCCATGGGCAGCACCCGCCGCAGGGGCTGATCCCGCCGCGGCGGACCCGGTCGAGCCGTTCCCTGCCGCAGCAGTGCCGGTCGAGGCAGTTCCGGTCGTGCCCGTCGAGGTCGTGCCCGTCGAGGCCGTGCCGCTCGAGGCGGGGGCCGGGGCGGTCGGCGCCGCGGCGACGTCCTCGCCCGTCGTCGCGCTCTCGCTGCGGTGGCGCTCACGGCGCTCGGCGTCGGCCGCGTCGCGCTGTGCCCGCTGCTCCGTCTCCTGGGCCTCGCGGCGCAGGCGGCGACGCTCCCCCGGGCCCTCCACCATGCGGTAGAGCACGGGGACGATCACCAGGGTCAGCAGGGTCGAGGAGACGAGGCCGCCGATCACGACCACCGCGAGCGGCTGGGCGATGAAGCCGCCGTTGCCGGTGAGGCCCAGGCCCATCGGGATGAGCGCGAAGATCGTCGCGGCGGCGGTCATGAGGATCGGCCGCAGTCGCTTCGAGGCGCCCAGGTGCAGCGCCTCGTCCAGCGCCATGCCGTCACGCCGGTACTGGTTGACGAGGTCGATGAGCACGATCGCGTTCGTGACGACGATGCCCACGAGCATGAGCAGGCCGATCATCGAGGGCAGGCCCAGCGGCACGCCCGTGATGACGAGCAGGCCGAACGCGCCCACCGCGGCGAAGGGGATCGAGACGAGCAGCACGAGCGGCTGGATGAGGGACTTGAAGATCCACACCAGCAGCACGTACACGAGCAGGATCGCGGCGGCCATCGCGAGGCCCAGCTGCCCGAAGGTCTCGTTGATGTCCGCGGAGGTGCCGCCCAGGGTGGCCTCCGTGCCCTCGGGCAGGTCCGCCGCGTCGATCGCGGCGTTCGCGGCCTCGGAGACGGTGCCGACGTCGTCCCCGGCGGGGGTCAGCGCGATCGTCACGGTCTCCACGCCGTCCTTGGTGGAGATCGACGGCCGGGAGTTCTGCTCGGAGACCTCGGCGACGTCCGTGAGCGGCAGGCCCGGGGCGAGCTCGAGGTCCTTCAGCTGGGTGAGGGTGTCGACCTTCTCCCCCTGCTCGACGTAGATGTCGAGGTCGGAGTCGTCCAGGGCGATGGTGCCGATCGAGCCCGGGTAGAGCTGCGCGGCGACCATGCCGATCACGGCGTTCTCGGTGAGGCCCTTCTCCGCGGCGGCCGTGCGGTCCACGGTGACGACCGCGGTGGGCTCGTCGCCCTCGAGGTCGCTCGTGACGTCGGTGACGCCGGAGGGCAGCGGGTCGAGCTCGGCGAGGATCGCGTCGTTCGCGCTCTTGCGGTCCTCGGCGGTGGGCCCGGTGATCTCGATGTCCACGGTCGAGGAGCCGGTCGCGGAGCCGACGTCGGAGGACTCGACCTCACCCGCATCGGGCAGGTCCTTCAGCGTGTCCACGAGCTTCTCGGTGAGGGCCTGCTGGTCCTCGACGTCGGTCGCCGTGGTGATCGAGTAGCTGATCGTGTTCTCGCCGCCCGCGCCGCCGCCGAGGCCGGCCTGCGCGCCGCCCCCGCCGATGGTGGTCTGGACGGTCTCGACGCCGTCGACGTCCATGAGCGCCTTCTCGGCGTCCGTGGCCTTGTCCGAGGACTGCTCGAGGCTCGTGCCGGCGGGGAGGGTCTGCGTGATCGAGGCGATGTTCTGCCCCGTGTCGCCGAGGAAGTTGACCGTCATCAGCGGGATGAGGAAGCCGGAGCCGATCAGCACGAGGATCGCGACGGCCACGGTGCCCAGGCGCCGCGGCAGCGAGTCGAGGGTGAGGTGGAGGATCGGCGCGTAGAGGCGGTGCAGCCAGCCCTTCTCCTCCTTCGCCTCGGCGTCCTCGCGGACCTTCGCCTGCTGGGAGGGGTCGTCGGGATCGGTGATCGCGGCGGCCGCCTTGGGCGCCCGCAGGAACCAGTAGGCGAGCACCGGGACGATCGTCAGCGACACCAGCAGCGAGGAGAGCATCGCGATCGCGACGGTCAGCGCGAAGGGTCGGAACAGCTCCCCGGCCATGCCGGCGACGAGCGCGATCGGCAGGTAGACGACGACCGTGGCGAGCGTCGAGGCGGTCACCGCGCCCGCGACCTCCCGCACGCCGTCGAGGATCGCCCGGCGTCGCGGCTTGCCGTAGGAGAGGTGACGGGTGATGTTCTCGATGACGACGATCGAGTCGTCGACGACGCGGCCGATGGAGATCGTGAGCGCCGCGAGGGTCAGCATGTTCAGCGTGTAGCCGGAGACCAGCATGCCGATGAACGCGATGAGCAGCGACGTCGGGATCGAGATCGCGGTGACGACCGTCGGCCGCACGCGGCGCAGGAACAGCAGGATCACGCCGATGGCCATGAGCAGGCCCAGCGCGCCCTCCTCCGCGAGCGCGACGATCGACTCCTGGATGAACGGCGCCTGGTCGAAGACGACGTCGCTCTTCGCGCTGCCGCCCACGCCGGGGAGGAGGTCCGCCATCGTGTCCTCGACGTCCTGGGAGACGTCGACGACGTTGCCGTCGGCGGTTGCGGTGACCATGAGGACGAGCGACTCGCGGCCGTCGGTGCGGGAGATCGAGGTGGCGTCCTGGGTGGTGCGCTCGACCTTCGCGACGTCGCCGAGGGTCGTGACCTCGGGGGTCTGGCCGAGGGTCTGCGCGGTCGCGTCGGAGGACTCGGCGGGCATGAGCACCATCGACTCGAGGTCCTTCAGGGAGCTCATGGACTTGCCGAGCACCACGTCGAGGCTGCGGTCGGAGTCGGTGACGGTGCCGCCGGGGGCGGAGAGGCCGTTGTCGTCCAGGGCGGTCTTGATGTCGTTGTCGGTGAGGCCCTTGGCGGTGAGCTCGTCCTCGTCCGGGGTGATGCGCACGATCTCCTCGGGGGCGCCGATCACGGCGACGGAGGAGACGCCGTCCACGCGCTCGAGCTCCTTGACGACCTGGGAGTCGAGGCGGTCGGCGAGCTCAGAGGGGTCGAGGTCCGAGGAGACGGAGAGGACCACGGCGGGGATGTCGCCGGAGCCGCCGGCGATGACCTGCGGGTCCGTGCCGTCGGGCAGCTGGTCCTCGATGCGGGTGAGCGCGGCGTCGACCTGGTTCGCGGAGCGGGAGACGTCCGTGCCGTAGGTGAGCTCGAGGGTGACCATCGAGGTGTTCGCCTGCGAGGTCGAGGAGGTCGACTCGACGTTCTCGATGCCGCTCACGGCCTGCTCGATCGGGGAGGAGATCCGCTCCTCGATCTGCTCCGAGGTGGAGCCCTGGGAGGTCGTGACGATCTGGATCTGCGGCAGCGAGACCGAGGGGATGAGCTCCTGGCGCATCGTCGACATGGAGAACACGCCGATGATCGAGACGGCGATGCACACGAGCGCGATGAAGGCCCGGTTGTTCAGGCTGAGGTGGGCGAGACGATGCATGGCACTCCCTGGGACTGCGGCCGACGGCGGCGACGCGACCGCACGGCCGCGACCGGGGGTCACGGCTCCGGAGGCCCCCGCCGGGTACTGTTCCACAGCCCGATGCGCCGCTGTATCCGACGTCGGTAGGGGGTTCGGTCACGATCCGCTGTGACGTTCCGGGGAGCCGCCACAATGGACGGGTGGCGCCACCTTCCTCACCCTCCTCCCCCGCTTCCCCGTCCCCCTCGCCGGGCGACCCCCGCGCCGCGCGCCGCGCGGTGGACCGCGACATCCTGCGCCTGGCCGTGCCGAGCCTCGGCGCGCTCGTCGCCGAGCCGCTGTTCGTCATGGCGGACTCCGCGTTCGTCGCCCGGGTCTCGACGACCGCGCTCGCCGGCCTCAGCATCGCCTCGACGGTGCTCATGACGGTCGTGGGGCTGTCGATCTTCCTCGCCTACTCGACGACGGCCGCCGTGGCCCGCGCGATCGGGGCGGGCCGTCGTCGGGAGGCGATCTCCCGCGGGGTGGACGCCTCCTGGCTCGCCCTGCTCATCGGGACGGTGTGCGCGCTCCTGCTCGCCGTGATCGGTCCATGGCTGCTGGCCCTGTTCGGCGCGAGCCCCGAGGTGACGGCGCAGGCGGTGATCTACCTGCGGATCTCCGCCTTCGGCCTGCCGGCGATGCTCGCTGTGCAGGCGACGACGGGCCTGGTGCGGGGCATGCAGGACGCCCGACTGCCGCTCGTCGTCGCCGTGGGCGGCGCGATCCTCAACGTGCCGCTGAACGCGCTGCTGATCCTCGGCCTGCAGCTGGGGATCGCGGGCAGCGCGATCGGCACGATCATCGCGCAGTGGCTCATGGCGCTCGTGCTGCTCGCGGCCGTGCGTCGCTACGCGCGGGGCGCGGGGGTGAGCCTGCGGCCGGACCTCCACGGGGTGATGAGCACGGGCCGGGAGTCGGTGCCGATGCTCGTGCGCACCCTCAGCCTGCGCGTGGTGACGATCGTGACGGTCGTCGTCGCGGCGCGGCTGGGCGACGTGCAGCTCGCCGCCCACCAGCTCGCGACCACGGTGTTCATGCTGCTCTCCCTCGCGCTGGACGCCCTCGCCATCGCAGGGCAGGCGCTCACCGGGCGCTACCTCGGTGCGGCGGACACGACGACCGTGCATGCGGTGACCCGCCGGCTGACCCGCTGGGGCGTGGGCGGCGGGGTCGTGGTGGGGCTCGTGCTGCTCGCGGCGAGCTACGCGGTGCCCGGGGTGTTCAGCCCGGACCCGCTCGTGCAGGAGAACCTGCGGGCGGCGCTGTGGGTGCTCGTGGTCGCCCAGCCGATCGCCGGGTACGTGTTCGTGCTCGACGGGATCCTCATGGGCGCCGGGGACGCCCCGTACCTCGCGCGGGCGGGGATCGTCGCGGCGGCCGCGGTGATGCCGGGCGCGATCGCGGTGGGCGTCGTCGCCCCGGCCGGGCCGCTCGGCACGGCGCTGCTGTGGGTCGCGACGAACCTGCTGTACATGATCGCGCGCGCGATCACGCTGGGCCTGCGCACGCGCGGCGACGCCTGGATGCGCACGGGGGCCTGAGCGCACGGCTCCCCACGAGCGGGCCGAGGGATGGACGGCGGGGACCGGCACCCCGCCAACAAAGTAAGGTCACCCTCACCTATTAAGCGAAGCATGACTTTGCGTTCACCGCTCCTCGGAGGCCCCCGCCGTGCACCTGCCCCGCCGCACCCTGCTCTCGACCGTCCCCGCCGCCGGAGCGCTGCTCGCGCTCAGCGCCTGCGGGGGCGGCTCCGCCGACATCGCCGCGGAGGCCGCCGGGGCCTCCGACGCCGGCGGAGCGGGGACGAGCGGCGCGGGCTCCCCGAGCGGAGCGCCGTCGGACCTCCCCGAGGGCTGGACCTGGGTCGAGGGCACCGACGTCCCCACCACCGCCGCGACCCCGACGCTCCCCGTCACCCTCACCGACGGCACGGGCACCGAGGTCACCGTCGAGGACGTGTCCCGCACCATCGTGGGCGGCGAGGACGTGGCGGACATGCTCGCCGCCATGGGCCTCCAGGACGACGTCCACGCCGCCCCCACCGGCTCCGTCGCCGCCGCCGCGCTCGCCGCCCCCGAGCAGTTCGAGTTCAGCCGGTCCACCGGCACCGAGGGCCTGCTCGCCGTCGACGGCACCTTCTTCCTCGGCAACAACACCAAGCGCCACGGGGACGTCGCCGCCCAGTTCCGGGCGGCCGGGATCTCCGCCGCCGTCATCGACGACCAGCAGAGCGTCGCCGACAAGATCCGCGCGGTCGCCGCCCTCATCGGCGACCCCGACGCGGGCGAGGAGCTCGCGGTCGCCGTCGAGGACCAGCTCGCCCGCGCCGCCGCGGCCAGCGGCGACGCCGTCGCCGCACTCCGCGTGCTCGTCGTGACCTCCTCCGGCGCCGGCGGCGCGAACGCCGTGGTCGGCACCGGCACCGCCGCGGCGGACATCATCGAGGCGATCGGCGCCGTGAACTGCGGCGTCGAGGCGGGCCTGCGCGGCTACTCCGTCGAGTACAGCGACGAGGGCCTGCTGGACCTCGCCCCGGACGTCGTCGTCACCGGCACCGGCGACCTCGAGGAATGGGGAGGCCTCGAGGGCTTCCTCACCGCCTTCCCCACCCTCGCCCAGACCCCCGCCGGGCAGTCCTCGCACTTCCTGCTCATGCCCAGCGAGCAGATCAAGGTCTCCGGCACCGCCGTCGGCGCCGGGGCGCTCGCCCTCGCCACGGCACTCGCCGAGCTCCCCGCCGCGTGACCCGCGCCCGCACGGAGCGGACCCGCCGCATCCCCCCGTCCCTCGCCCTGCCCGTCGGCGGGGCGGCACTCCTGCTCGCCGTCGTCGTGGGCATCGGCACCGGCCCCATCGGCCTTGACCCGCGCACGGTGCTCGCCGTGCTCGGCCACGAGCTGCTCGGGATCGGCGCGGGCCGCGACGCCCTCGAGACCACCGTCGTCATGCAGCTGCGGCTCCCGCGGGTGCTGTTCGGCGTGCTCACCGGGGCGGCGCTCGCCGTCTCCGGGGCGAGCCTGCAGAGCCTCTTCCGCAACCCCCTCGCCGATCCGGGCATCATCGGTGTGAGCGCCGGCGCCACCACCGGCGCGGTCGCCGCGATCGTGCTGCTGCCGCCGCTGACCAGCGCCCTGCTCGCCTGGGCGCTGCCCGCGGCGGCCATGGCCGGCGGCTTCCTCGCGACCGGGCTCATCTACCTCCTGGCCCGCCCCGCCGCCGGCGGCGGCACCTCGCGGCTGCTGCTCGTCGGCATCGCGATCGGCTCCGCCTTCGCCGCCGTCACCGGCTTCCTCACCTTCGCGGCCGACGACGACGAGCTCGAGACCGTCGTGTTCTGGCAGATGGGATCCCTCGGCTCGATCGACGCCCTCCGCCTCGCCCTCGCGACCGGACCCGTGCTCGCCGGCATCGTCGTGCTCGTGCTGCTGTCCCGGCGCCTGGACCTGCTCACCCTCGGCGAGCGCCAGGCCCGCCACCTGGGCCTCGACGTGAACGCCACCCGGCGCCTGGTCATCGTCATCACCGCGGTGCTCACCGGGGCGAGCGTCGCCTTCGCGGGGACCATCGGGTTCATCGGCCTGGTCGTCCCCCACATCGTGCGGCTGCTGTGCGGGCCCGGCCACCGCGCCCTGCTGCCCGTGAGCGCGGTGCTCGGCGCGCTCCTGATCGTCGTCGCGGACACCCTCGCGAGGATCGTCGCCCCGCCCGCGGAGGTCCCCATCGGCCTGTTCACCGCCGCGATCGGCGCCCCCTTCTTCCTCCTGCTCGTGCTGCGCTCCCGGGCGGTGCACGGATGAGCGGGGACGCGGTCGTCGTCGAGGGGGTCAGCTTCTCGATCGGCCCGGCGCGGCTCCTGGACGGCGTCACCCTCACCGCCCGCCGGGGCGAGCTGCTCGCCCTCGTGGGCCCCAACGGCGCCGGGAAGTCGACGATGCTGGGCCTGCTCGCCGGGGACATGGCACCGGCGAGCGGCCGGATCACCCTGAGCGGCCTCACCCCGCACCAGGCGCCGCCGCGACAGCTCGCCCGCCTGCGATCGGTCATGACGCAGCAGCACCAGCAGGCGTTCTCCTTCACCGTGCAGGAGCTCGTGGAGATGGGCCGCGCACCGCATGAGGCCTCCGAGGTGGACGACACGATCGTCGGGACGGCCCTCGCGGACGCCGAGGTCGCGCATCTCGCCGGCCGCGACGTCACGACCCTCTCCGGCGGGGAGCTCGCCCGCGCGGTCCTCGCCCGCACCCTCGCCCAGGACGCGCCGATCGTGCTGCTCGACGAGCCGACGGCCGCCCTGGACCTCCGCCACCAGGAGAGCGTGCTGCGCCGCGCCGCCGGGCTCGCCCGGGAGGGCCGATGCGTGCTCGCGGTGCTCCACGACCTCTCCCTCGCCGCGCGCTTCTGCGACCGGGTCGCCATGTTCGACGCCGGGCGCCTCGCCGCGCTCGGCACGCCGGAGGAGGTGCTCACGGCGGAGCGGATCGCGGAGGTCTACGGGCAGCAGGTCGCCGTGCTCGCCCATCCCGTCACCGGGCGGCCGCTGATCGTCCCGGTCTAGTCCTCCCGTCTCGCCCCCGTCACCGACCCGTTCTGTCCCGACCCTCCCGCCCGCGACGAAGGAGCACCCGTGCCCGCCGACCAGCTCACCGATCTGCTCGACCCCGCCCGCTGGGAGCCGCTCCCGCACCCGCCCGCGATGGAGGACCCGCTCCCGGTACGCCGACGCGACCCGCGCACCCTGACGCCCGCCCCCGCGACCGGCAGCGCCCCCGAGGTCCTCTCCCGCGGCGCGGACGGCGTGCTGCTGCGCCTGCGGCACCGGGCACCCCGGGCCCGCGCCGTCGCCCTCCACGCCTCCGGCTGGTGGCGGCCGCAGCCGGCCGACGCCCTCGACCTCGTGCCCGCCGGGGACGGCTGGTGGGAGATCGTGCTCGAGGCGCCCGCGGACTGGCGCGCGAGCTACGGCTTCGTCGAGCACGACGGGCCCGGCGATCCGCCCTGGTGGGAGGCGGGGCTCAAGGCGCCCGGCGCGCCCGTGCACCCCGACGCCCTGTGCGCGCACCGCCACGGCGCGGCCCGCGGCGGCGCCGAGCGCTCCGTGCTCTCCCTCCCCTTCGACGGCCTCTTCCGCGCCGGCCGCGACGACGCCGAGACCCCTGCCGAGGTGCACGAGCTGCCGCTCGGCCCGGACGCTCCCCGCGTGCGCTGGTGGGTCCCGGAGGAGGCGGGGCCCGCGCCGCTGCCGCTGCTCGTCGTCACCGACGGCGCCGAGCACGTGGAGCAGCTGGGCACCCCGGAGCGGCTGCGGCGCGGCGTCGAGGCCGGCGTCCTGCCGCCCCTCGTCGCCGTCTTCGTCGACGCCGGGGAGCATCGCGGCGACGTGCTCGGCGTGCCCGGAGGGCAGGCCGCATGGATCGCCGAGGAGCTCGTCCCGCAGCTGCGCGCCGCAGGCCTCACCGCGCCCGGCGGCCGGCGCCTCGCCCTGACTGACGACCCCGCCCGCACGATCATCACCGGAGCCAGCTACGGCGGCCTCACCGCTCTGTTCACCGCCGCCCGCGCCCCCGGCACGATCGGCATCGCGATCGCGCAGTCCGTCTCCCTGTGGCGCTACCCGCGCGGCGCGCTCGTCGGCCCGCTGCGGGAGGCCGCCGGCCGCGCCCCGCTGCGGCTGCGGCTGCACGCCGGCCGCTTCGAGGGGACCATGTCCGCCGACGCCCGCGCGCTCGCCGACGCCCTCGACGGCTGCGGCGCCGAGGTCACTCTCGACCTGCACAGCGGCGGCCACGACTGGGCCTGGTGGCAGCCGGCGCTGCTCCACGACCTCGCCGCCGAGCTCGGCCGCTGATCCCAGGCACGGTGCCCAGGCGGGCGGTGCATGCTGGGGGCACGGCCCGATCCCGGGCCATCACCTCAGCGAACGGAGCCCCCGCATGACCACCCAGCGAGTCCTCGTCGTCGGCGCGAGCGGCCTGATCGGCGGCGCCGTCGCCGACCTCCTCGAGCAGCGCGGCCACGAGGTCGTGCGCGCCTCCCGCTCCACCGGCGAGCAGGTCGACCTGACCGACGAGGCCTCCGTCGCGGACCTCCTGCGCCGCGTCACCGCCGCCGGGCCCCTCCACGCCGTCGTCGCGGCGACCGGCAAGGTCCCCTTCAAGCCCGCCGCGGAGCTCACCGTCGAGGACTACCGCGCCGGTCTGCTCGACAAGGCGCTCGGCCAGATCGCGCTCGTCGTCCACGGCGCCCCGCTGCTCGCCGAGCGCGGCTCCTTCACGCTGACCAGCGGGATCCTCTCCCACTCCCCCGTCCCCACGGGCGCCGCGGCCTCCGTCGCGAACGGTGCGGTCGAGGGGTTCGTGCGCGCGCACGCGGCGACCCTCCCCGGCGGGGCGCGCATCAACGCGGTCAGCCCGAACGTGCTCGCCGAGGCGGAGGGCTACCACCCGAGCTTCCCCGGGTTCCTGCCCGTCCCCGCGGCCGACGTCGCCGCGACCTACGTGCGCGCCGTCGAGGGCGTCGAAACGGGCCGCGTGCTCGACGTCTGAGCCCGCCGCCGGGCGTGGCGCCGCGCGCTCAGCGGCGCCACAGCTCCCGGGGTTCGCGGCCGGGCCGGAAGCCGAAGGACTCCACCATCGCGGCCGCCTCCGGGAAGCCGTGGGCGAGGGCCGCGGGCACGTGCGCGTCGCTGCCGAAGCTCACGGCGCGCCCGCCCTCCTCGCTCCACCACTGCGGCATCCACGGCCACAGCCGGCGCGTGTTCATCTCGAGCGCGCGGCCGCTGCCCGCGATCGCCCGCATCGCCGCCCGGATCTCCCCCTCGACGCGGCGCGGGTCCACCGGGCCGTGCTCCTCCTCGGGCCAGTAGCGCAGCGCGTAGTCCAGGTGGGTGACGACCTCGAAGGGCTCGTCCCCGGCGACCAGCGCGGGCACCTCCGCGAGGTAGCGGCGCAACACCTCCTCCGGGGGCAGTCGGCGGAACAGGGTGTTCGGCTCCGCGCGCCGGCCCTCGTGCTCGAGCGTGTGCAGGGAGCCGATGATCCGGTCGAACAGGCCCAGGTCCAGCTGCTGCCGCGCCGCCGCGGTGCGCAGGTGCGGCTGACCGAACTCGAGACCCGTGCCGATCCGCAGCTCCGGGAACGCCGCCCGGCAGCGCTCCACGCTCTCGAGGTAGCCGTCCACGTCGAAGCGCGGGACGGCGACGATCCCGTCGGCCCCGAGCAGGTGCTTCTCGTGCTCGTCGAAGTCCTCGTCGTCGCTGAACCAGGCGTCCTCGAGGTCGAGGTGCTCGGTGAAGAACAGCGCCGGGAGGCCGATCCGGACCGCGCGGGCGCAGGTCGCCTCCATCGTCCCGGCGGCGGCGGAGCCGGTACCGCCGGTGTCCCAGGAGAACTCGCTGTGCACGTGGCTGTCGGCGGGGAGGATCATGGCACGAGCCTGCCACGGCGCGGCGGCGCCGACGGGTCGTGTCCGACGTCGGCCTCACGGCGATCCGGGCCGCCGTCGGGCGGGACCCGTCGCCGTCGGCCGACCCGCCGCCGCTCAGCCGCCCGTGGCCAGCGGCTCGCCGTTGCGCAGCACCCGCACGTCCGTGCGCTCGGCGCCGTCGAGGAGGTCCTCGAGCAGGCGCTCCGCGGCCCGTCGGCCCAGCGCCGTCGCGACCCAGAGCGTGGTGCCGTCCGCCAGGCGCACGGGGCGCGCGCGGGCCTCGAGCGGGAGGTCCTCAAGGCGGCTGATCGCCCCGTCGCGCACCACCTGCGCGGAGCCCTCGACCGTCGCGACGATCCGGGCGACCTCCCGCACCGCCCGCACCGCGGGGATCGCATGGCCCGTGAGATCGGCGGGGACGTCGGCCCCGAAGAGCTGGTACGTGACCGTCCGACGGCGCACCGTGACCTTGCCGCGCAGACGGTCGTACCGCCATCGCAGCTGGTCACCGCGTCGCGAGCCGTTGCCGATGCTCGCCGTGCGCTCGATGTACTCCTCGCCGAGCACCGCGAGCAGCTCGTCGTCCAGGCGGCGCACGCGCGTGACCGTCGTCGACGTGTCCATGAGCCGGCGCACCTCCGCACCGTCGATCGCGGAGAGCTCCGCGTCCAGGCCCCGCACCGTGCGCAGCCCGCAGGCCTGCACGAGCTCGAGCGCGAAGGCGACGCCCCGCTCCGAGCCCTCGGAGTCCTCGGGGAAGCGGTGCGCGAGGTACGCGGTGAGCGCCTCGACGTCGAGCAGCTCGACCTCCGGCGCCGTCGTCTCCTCCTCCGCACCGTCCTCCGCGGCATCGGCATGATCGGACTCGGCGGATCCGGCGGGGTTCGCGAGCACCCGGTCGATCGCGACGAAGATCTCGTCGAGTGCGTGCCGGGCATCCGCCGCCGCCCCGAAGAGCTGGTCGATCGTGAGCCGGTCCAGATCGCCGACGGCCTTGTAGCCCTCGCCCTTGTACCGGCGGGAGTGCTCGAACTCCGCCCAGGCGTGCGCGGCGACCGTGCGGATCTGGATCTCGAGCCCGCCGAAGGTGCGGAAGTAGCGGTCGAGGCTCGACCCGCGCGGCGCGACCGGATGCTCGGCGTCCTCCCGCTCCGCGATCGCCACGAGGTGGGTCGAGTCGTAGCCGCGGCGAGAGGGCGAGACCGTGTCCCGCTCGCTCGTGTCCAGATCCTCCGCGAGCTCGAACCGCTCCCTGACCAGCTCCGACGCCCGCTCGCGATCCGTCGCCGAGTACATGATCAGCCGCACCGCGACCGTGTCCGTCACCTGCCGCAGCGGCTCTGTGTAGCCCTTCTGACGGCACTTCTCGACGAACGACTCGTAGCGCTTGGCGCGCGCCGTCACGTCATGGGCGTTGATCGACGCCTCGGAGAGCAGCCCCCGCAGCCCCACCTCGACCTCGTGCGCCGCCTGCGGCAGCCATTCCCAGAGCGAGGCGTCGACCGGCGCCGCGGCCCTGCCCGCCGTGCCGCCGGCGGCGGTGGTGCCGCCGTTGCCGGCAGCGTCGCGGTTGCCGGCCGCGCCGCGATTGCCGCCCGGGCCGTTGACGGCCACCTCGCGGTTGCCGGCCGGGCCGTTGACGGCCGCCTCGCGGTTGCCGTTGCCGGTGGCGCCACCGTTGCCGGCTGCGTCGCGATTGCCGTTGCCGGCCGCGCCGCCGTTCGTCCGTCGTGCCATGCGGTCCCCCCTGTGCGTCTGCGCCCACCCTAGGCCCCCGCCCCGACGTCGCCGCGACGGGGCACGGGACGTCTTCGCGCAGATGTGGCCCGAATCGGGGGCACCTGCGCGATGACGTCCCGTGCGCTCGTGACGGTTGGCGGCGGAGTCAGTCGAGGGGCCCGAGATGCCGGAGCGCCGGCGGCCACGCGTCGTCCCTCCCCACCCCGTCGCCGTCCACATCGTCAACACTCGCCCGGATGCGCCGAGCCACCAGATGATCCCCTCCCTCCATGCTGATCACCGGCGTCACCCATCACCGCGCCCTCCGACCAGGGGCCCACGCGAAGCACCTCACCGCTGCCCTCGACGGCGGCACCGCGCACCGGATCGGGCCCTGGATCGTCGAGGACGGCGCGCCGGCCGATCTCGTCGCCCTGCTGACCATGGGTGTGCGCCCCACCTGCCTCGACGCCGCCTCACTGCACGGCCTCTGGGTGCCCCCTCGGCTCGAGGCGGTGCACGTGTTCCGCCCGCGGGTGGGACGGGGCACCCGCCTGCCCGACGGGACGGTGCCGGCCACGACCGCGATCCCTCTCCGTCGGCGCCAGGGCCAGCCCGTGTCGAAGCTCCAGGAGAAGAGACTGCCGCTGCTGTTCCACGGGCCGGCAGCCCGCGCCTGGCCGGGCACCGATCCGGTGCCGAGCCTGACCCTGGTGCTCGATCATGCCGCGCGGTGCCTGCCCTCGATGGAGGCGGCGATCCTGTTCGAGTCCGCGATCGAACGGCGGCGCCTCACCCTCCGTGATGCGCGTCGGATCGTCGCCGACCTCCCGCACACCCCGCGCCGCACCCTGGCTCGGATCCGTCACGACGCCGGCTCGGGCACGGAGACACGGGTGCGCTGGTGGTGCGAGGCGCAGCGGATCCCGGTGCGAAGCCAGGTCGTGATCCCGGGCGTGGGTCGAGTGGACCTGGTGGTGGGAGAGTCCTGGATCATCGAGTGCGACAGCCGCGAGTTCCACGACTCCGAGGACGCCTACGAGCGCGACCGGGCCCGGGACCTCGCGCTGCGCACTCGCGGATACGTCGTCACCCGGCTCACGTGGAAGCAGGTGTTCCTCGAGTGGGCGGAGACCGAGGCCATGCTGCGCACCGTGCTCCGACGCGGCGATCACCGGCGAAGCCCCGCCGCCTGACTGACGGATCCGCGCGCCGGCACCCGGGCCGGGACGCCGCAGGAGGACGGGACGTCACCGCGCGGATGCGCCCCGAAACGGGGAGACCTGCGCGATGACGTCCAATGGGCCGGCGGGGCCGGGCCGGGCGGGCGAGGTGCCGCGCGGGAACAGGGCATCAGGGGCCGGGGCCGAGCGGTCGGCGACCACATGAGGACGGGACGTCACCGCGCAGATGTGCCCCGAAACGGGGGGACCTGCGCGATGACGTCCCGTGGGCCGACGGGGCCGGGGCCGCGGGCCGTGGGCCGGGCCGACGTGAGCCGACGCGGGCCGGCCGGGCGGTCAGACGGCGGCGGGGACCTCTGCGTCCTCGCGGGCCGCGCGGGCGGCGGCGACGAGGTTGCGCAGGCTGGCCTCGGTCTCCGCGTAGGCACGGGTCTTGAGGCCGCAGTCCGGGTTCACCCAGAGCCGGCGGGCGCCGACCACGGCGCGGGCGCGGCGCAGCTGGTCCACGATCTCCTCGGTGGTGGGCACGCGCGGGGAGTGGATGTCCCACACGCCCGGGCCGATGCCGCGGGGGAAGGCATCCGGGTCCACGGCCTCGAGGATCTCGCCGCGGGAGCGGGCGGACTCGATGGAGGTGACGTCCGCGTCCAGGGCGTTGATCGCGTCGACGACCACGTTGAACTCGGAGTAGCACAGGTGCGTGTGGATCTGCGTGGTGTCCTCGACGCCGGAGGTGGCGAGGCGGAACGAGCGCACCGACCAGTCGAGGTAGGCGGCGTGGTCCGCGCGGCGCAGCGGGAGCAGCTCGCGCAGCGCCGGCTCGTCGACCTGGATGATGCGGATGCCGGCGCTCTCGAGGTCGGCGACCTCGTCGCGCAGGGCGAGGCCCACCTGGTCGGCGGTCTCGCCGAGCGGCTGGTCGTCGCGCACGAAGGACCAGGCGAGGATCGTCACCGGGCCGGTGAGCATGCCCTTGACGGGGTGCGGGGTGAGCGACTGCGCGTAGGTGGCCCAGGGGACGGTGATCGGCGCGGGCCGGGACACGTCGCCGAAGAGGATCGACGGGCGCGTGCAGCGGGAGCCGTAGGACTGCACCCAGCCGTGCTCGCTGACCGCGAAGCCGTCGAGGTTCTCGGCGAAGTACTGCACCATGTCGTTGCGCTCGGGCTCGCCGTGGACGAGGACGTCCAGACCCAGCTCCTCCTGCAGCGTGATGACGCGGGCGATCTCGTCCTTCATCGCCTGCTCGTAGCCGGCGGCGTCGAGCGTGCCGCGGCGGTGGGCGGCGCGGGCGCGGCGCACCTCCGTGACCTGCGGGAAGGAGCCGATGGTGGTGGTGGGCAGGTCCGGGAGGCCGAGGGTCTGGCGCTGCGCCTCCTCGCGCACCACGTGGTCGGTGCGGGTGGAGTCCGCGTCGGTGACGGCGGCGGCGCGCTCGCGCACGGCCTCGTCGCGGACGCCCGCGAAGGTGCGGGGCACGGAGCGGGGGCCGTCCACGGAGCCCGGGGCGACCTGGCCGGCGGCGAGCTCGACGATCTCGGTGATCTTCTCGTCGGCGAAGGCGAGGGTCGCGACGAGCTCGGCGGGGAGGGAGGTCTCCCGGTCGAGGGTGTGCGGCACGTGCTGGAGCGAGACGGAGGAGGAGACGGAGACGTTCTCGCCGTCGCCGCCGGCCTCGGCGATGCGGGAGCGGAGCTCGGCGAGGCGCGCGGCGGCGGTGGGCAGCTCGGTGCGCCACACGGTGCGGCCCTCGACGAGGCCCGCGACGATCCGGGTGGTGCCCACGCCGGCGAGCTGGGCGACGCTCGGCAGGTCACCGCGGGTGAGGTCGAGGTGCACGGCCTCGACGCCCGTGGCGAAGGCGGCGGCGAGCAGGTCGCCGATGCCGCCGTAGGGGGTGGCCAGGAGGATCGCGGGGCGGTCCTCGGAGGCGGCGAGACGGCCGACGGAGCGCTGCAGGGCCTCGGCGAGCTGCGCGGCGTCGAGGCGCTGGTCGGCGGCGAGCACCGGCTCCTCGATCTGGACCCAGGGGGCGCCGGCCTCGCGGAGGGCGGAGAGCAGCTGGGCGTAGACGGCGACGAGCTCGTCGAGGCGGTCCAGGGGGTCGAAGCCCTCGGGGGCATCGTCGGCCGGCTTGGACAGGAGCAGGAGGGTCAGCGGGCCCACGAGCACCGGGCGGGTGCCCTCGCCGTCCTCGAGGCTCTCGCGGAAGAGGTCGACGACCTGCGTGGACGCGACGTGGAGGTCGGTGTCCGGGCCGATCTCGGGGACGAGGTGGTGGTAGTTCGTGTCGAACCACTTGGTCATCTCGAGGGGGCCCTGCTCGGCGGTGCCGCGGGCGAGCTCGAAGTAGCCGTCGGTGCCGACGGTGCCGTCCGCGCCGAGCACGCCGGCGAGGCGGGTGGGGACGATGCCGGTCGCGACGGCGGCGTCGAGGACCTGGTCGTAGAGGGAGAACGACTCGGGTGCGGCGGAGGCGCCGGCGAGGCCCAGCTCGGCGAGGCGGGCGCGGGTCGCGCGGCGCAGGGTGCGGGTGGCCTCGGCGAAGCCGTCCGCGTCGAGCCGGCCGGCCCAGTAGGCCTCCTCGGCCTTCTTCAGCTCGCGGTCGGGGCCGATGCGCGGGTAGCCGATCGGCAGGGCAGCGGGGAGGGCGGGGACGGTGGGGGTCATCGGAGATCTCCTGCGGTGGGTGCGGACCAGCGGTCCAGGTCGAGGGCGTCGAGCACGTCGAGGGCCTCGACATGCCGGTTGAAGGTGAACAGGTGGAGGCCGGGGGCGCCGGCGTCGAGCACGCGCGCCGCGAGACCCGCCGTGTGCGCCACGCCGATGCGGTGGCGCTCGGCGTCGTCCCGGGCGGTCTCGAGGGAGTGGAGCAGCTCGCGGGGCGCCTGCACCCCGGAGAGCTCGGCGAGCCGGGCGAGCCGGCGCGGGTTCGTGGCGGGCACGAAGCCGGGGACGATCGGCAGGCCGATGCCGGCGGTGCGGGCGCGCTCGACGAGAGTCTCGTAGGCGGCCGGGTCGAAGAAGACCTGCGTGATCGCGAAGTCCGCGCCGGCGCGCTCCTTCGCCATGAGCACCTCGAGATCGTGCTGGGCGGTGGGCGACTCGGGGTGGCGGTGCGGGTAGGCGGCGACGCCCACGCTGAGGCGGCCGCCGGCGAGCGCGGCGGTGCGCTCCCGCTCGACGGCGCGGATCAGCTCGACGAGGGGCCGGGCGAAGGGGACCTCGTCGTCGTCGAGCCGGTGCCCCTCGGGCTGGTCGCCGCGCAGGGCGAGCACGCCGCGCACGCCGCGGTCCAGGAGCGCGCCGACGATCGCGGCGAGCTCGGCGCGGGTGGAGCCGATCGAGGTGAGGTGGACGAGGGGGCGCAGGGTGGTCGCGCCGAGGAGGTGCTCGGTCACCTCGAGCACCCGGTCGAGGTTGCCCTGACCGGTCTTCGAGGTCACGGAGACGTAGTCGGGGGCGGTCTGCTCGAGGGCCGCGATCGTGGTGCGCAGGCGCTCGAAGGACACGTCGCTGCGCGCCGGGAACAGCTCGTAGCTGAGCGCGGGCCGGTGGCGCGCGGGCGCGAGGGGCGCGCCGGCGGGCTGCGGGGCCGGGAGGATCGAGGTCGCGGACATGGCGGCGAACCTACGAGGCGCGCGGGCCCCGGGGGAAGGAATGTGACGGCCTGTGCCGAAGGTGGCGCGGTGCGTCGTCGTGTGACGTGCGGGCTCCTTCATGAACTCGCTGGTGACGGGCCCGGACAGTACGACGCGCCGGCCCCCGACGGGGACCGGCGCGTCCTGACCTGCGGCGCGTGGCCGCTCCGGGTCAGCGGTTGTTGAGGTAGGTCTGCAGCGCCTTGGTGGTCGCGTAGGAGGTGCGGAAGTCCCACACGCCGTTCTTCTTCAGGCCCATCTTCTGACGCAGCTTGGCGGTGGTCTCGGAGCCGATCTTGCCGTCCGCCGTCGCACCGACCTTCTTCTGGAGGGCCTTGATGTCCGAGGTCGACAGCGAGCCGTCGGCCTTGACGCCCACCCAGCTCTGCAGGGCGGAGGTGGTCTTCGCACCGAACTTGCCGTCGACGACGAGCGTGCCGGAGGAGCTGGAGGAGCCCCCGGAGGAGGACGAGCCGCTCGAGGAGGAGCCGCCGCCGTTGAGGAACGACTGCAGGGCCCTCACGGTGGACGAGTCGTAGCGGAAGTCGCGGGCGCCGTTGGAGGAGACGCCGATCGCGGCGCGCAGCTTCGCGGTCGTCTTCGCCCCGATCTTGCCGTCGGCGGTGGTGCCGACCTTCTTCTGCAGGACCTTGACGTCCGAGGAGGAGAGCGAGCCGTCCGCCTTCACGCCGATCCAGCGCTGCAGCGCGGAGGCGGTCTTGGGGCCGAACTTGCCGTCGACGGCGAGCGCGCCGGAGACGCTCTCACGATCGTCGTCACGGCTCGCCGAGCCGGAGCCCGAGGACGACCCCGAGGGCTGGGCGTTCGCGTCGGCACCGCCGCTGGAGCGGGTGAGACCGGCCTTCTTGCCGCACACGGGC
The DNA here is from genome assembly GCF_024860185.1 of Brachybacterium sp. NBEC-018. Classification (NCBI taxonomy): domain Bacteria; kingdom Bacillati; phylum Actinomycetota; class Actinomycetes; order Micrococcales; family Dermabacteraceae; genus Brachybacterium; species Brachybacterium sp. NBEC-018. The sequence goes on along the minus strand of NZ_CP100650.1, from coordinate 985,334 downwards.
CAGGCGCCGGGGCCCTGCGCCTGGAGGGTGCGCTTGGCGACGGCGATCTGCTCGGCCTTGGTGGCGAGGTTCGCGGTGGAGGCGTACTCCGTGCCGCCGAAGGCCTTCCAGGTGGACTTCGAGAACTGCACGCCACCGTAGTAGCCGTTGCCGGTGTTGATGGACCAGTTGCCGCCGGACTCGCACTGGGCGACCTTGTCCCACACGGAGTCGTCGGCGCTCGCGATGCCGGCGCCGCCCACGGAGAGGCCGGCGGCGATCACGGCGCCACCGGTCGCGGCCGCGACCTTGGGCGCCACGCGGGCACCGCGGAAGTAGACGGCGCCGCCGTCGGCGCGGTGAGTGTTCGTGGTGGCCATGGGAGGACTCCTCGGGGAAGCGGCTCGGGGAAGCGGGGGAAGGGCGAGCTTTGCCGGGGGATCAGATGCGCGGGCTCATGACCTGCGCGCCTGCGGCGGGCTCCCGTCAAGGGTGCAGGTCACGCACCTCGGGATCCAGGCCTGGTGACCTATTCCGAATCCACACTTTGCCAAACTTTTACCGGTTGAGCGCGGCGCGGCACCATTTCCGCGAATCACAGCGGTGTCATTCTCTGCGGTTTCCCGCGCGAGCTCCCCGCCCGCCGCTCAGCCGCAGACGAGCACCGTCGGCCCCCGCCGCCGCGCCCTCACAGCGCTCCGGGAGCGGACTTCTCGCGGTTGCGGTCGATGATGCTGACCCCCATCGCGGCGAGGGTGAGCACCATGATGATCACGGCGACCATGATGAACGCCTCGAGCCACGAGGTCCCGGACTCCGTGAGGGAGAAGAGGATGCCGGGGATCATCGCGGTGCCGATCGCGGCGCCCACGCGCTGGCCCAGCTGCAGGATGCCGCCGGCGACGCCGCCGTAGCGGGGGTCCACGGCGTTGAGGGTGAGGGTCTGGTTCGGGGAGATCGTCATGCCCTGGCTGACGCCCATGAGGGTGAGCGGCACGGCGAGGAACCAGAACGGCAGCCAGCCCCATTCGACGGGCCCCACGGCGAGGGCGGTGCCGAGCAGGCCGCAGAAGGCGACGGCGAAGCCGATGATCACGAGCCGCCGGCCCATGGCGAGAACGCGACGACCGGCGACCTGGGAGCTGATCGCGGCGGCGATCGAGGAGGGCAGGCCCAGCAGCGAGGCCTCGAAGGCCGTGTGGTGCAGGTGCATCTGCAGGTACAGCGGCACGATGATCCACACGCTCGTCGCGCCCAGGAAGTAGATGGAGACGATGAGGATGCCGTTGCGGAACGGGCGGCTCGCGAAGATCGCCGGGTCGACCATCGGCGGCCGGCCCCGGGAGCGGTAGCGGTGCTCCCACATCCACCACAGGCCCAGCACCACGAGCCCCACGGGGAAGGTCAGCCACACGAGGGCGTTCGCGCCCCGCTCGAGGAACGGGAACATGACGCCGAGGATCGCGAGGGTCAGCAGCGCGGTGCCCACGGGATCGAGGTCCGGCAGCCGCTTCGAGCGCACCGAGTCGCCCGGGATGATGAGGAGCGCGCCGATGATGCCGGCGACGCCGATCGGCAGGTTGATGAAGAACATCCAGCGCCAGCCGGTGTCGTTCCCCAGCAGCTGGATGAGCGCACCGCCCAGCACGGGGCCGAACGCGGTGGCGACGGCGACGGCGGTGCCCAGCAGCGCGAAGGCGCGGGCGCGGTCGTGGCCGCGGAAGTGCTTCTGGATCAGCGCGACCGTCTGCGGGTTCAGCAGGCCGGAGCCGATGCCCTGCAGGATGCGGGACACGTTGAGCACCTCGATGCTCGGCGCGAGCCCGCTGAGCAGGGAGCCCACGGTGAAGATCGCGACGCCCGCGATGAAGATCCGGCGTCGGCCGGTCGCGTCGCCGAGGCGGCCCGCGGGCACGAGCAGCACCGCGAAGGCGAGGGCGTATCCGGAGATGACCCACTGCAGGGCGCCGCTGTCCGCCTCGAAGCTCGTCCCGATCGCGGTGAGCGCGACGTTGATGACGCTCATCGCCACGAGGGCCATGAAGAGCGGGGCGATGAGGACGGCGAGCAGGGCCTTGCGGCGCACCGGAGGGGTCGGCGCGCTGGGATCGGGTATCACCACAGAAGCATAGGCCGGGCGGCGTCGGTCCCGGCAGGCCCCTCCCCCGGTCCCTCGCGCGTCGGACCCGATCGCGTCGAAGGTCGACGAGGTCCGTCCGCAGGTCGGGACCGTCCACAGCGCTCTGTGAGCATGCACCTCGCGGCGGTACCGTCGAGCCGTCCACGTTCGAAGGAGCAGTCATGAGCGTCCCGCCGTCCTCCGGCCCCCAGTGGGATCGGCCCGCCGTCCCCACGCCCTACGGGCAGGGTCCCGCCGCCGGCTCCCCCGGCGCACCCTCCGGTCCGTACGGCCCCGGCGGGCCGGGCAGCTCGTCCGGTCCCGGTGGGCCCGCGGGCCCCGGCGGTCCCCTCGGTCCGGGCGGTCCGACGGGCCCGGGCGGTCCTCCCGGCCCGCAGGGCGGGGGCCGCACCGAGGCCCCGAACCTCATCAACGGCGCGACGACCCACGGGGTCATGGGCCGGCGCGGCATGCGCCACCCGTGGGAGATCCCCATGGTCGTCATCGCGGCCGTGATCTCGGTGCTCACCGTCCTCGCGCTGCTCTCGATCGGGATCATCACGATCTGGCTCGCGGCCCGCGGCGACGACTGGGAGTCCCTGGGCTTCAACCCGCTCGTGGTTCAGATCGCCGCGATCGTGCTGTCGCTGCCGCTGCTGCTGTGGATCCAGCGCGCCCTGATCTACGCCCAGATGCGCGTGTTCGGCGTGCGCATGTCCCCCACCCAGTTCCCCGAGGGGTACCGGATGGTCGCGGAGGCGGCGCAGGAGTTCGGCCTGCGGCGCGTGCCGGACGCGTACGTGCTCGCCGGCAACGGCACGATCAACGCCTTCGCCTCCGGCCACGGGTTCCGCCGCACGGTCGTCGTCTACTCGGACCTGTTCGAGGTGGGCGGCACGGTGCGCGACCCGGAGGCGCTGCGCTTCATCATCGGCCACGAGGTGGGCCACCTGGCCGCCGGCCACGTCTCCTACTTCCGACTGCTGTTCACGCAGCTCGCCTACCAGATCCCCTTCGTGGGCATGGCGCTGTCCCGCTCGCAGGAGTACACGGCGGACAACTACGGCTACCTCCACACGCCCGAGGGCTCGTGGGGCGTGATGGGGGTGCTCGCGGGCGGCAAGTACCTCAACGCCGAGGTCAACGTGCACGAGCTCGCGGATCGCGCCGCGAGCGAGAAGGGCTTCTGGGTGCACCTGACCCAGTGGCAGTCCACGCACCCGGTGAACACCTGGCGCGCGCACGCCCTGCGTGACCGCTCCGCGCCCGGCCGCATGTTCATCCGGCCCGGGAAGCGCCTGTTCGAGGGCCCGCTGCCCGCGGGCTCGACCTTCTCCGGTCCCTACCCGACGCCCTCGGAGGCGCTCGGCATGCTCGCCCAGGCGGATGCCGTCCGTCCTGCGGGCAGCGGGGACCAGTGGGGCCGCTTCGTGGGCGGCGACTACTCCGCGCGTCCCTCGATGCGGCAGATGCAGCAGGCCGCGCCGCTGCTCGCCCGCCGGGTGGGCTCGATCGCTCCGGAGGGCCCGACCGGTCCTGCGGGGCCGACGGCGCCTCCGACCGGGCCCGGCGGGCCGACGGGCGGGCCGACGGGCGGGCCGACGGGAGGCCCTGCCGGTGGCCCGACGGGCGGTCCCTTCGGCGGTCCGTCGAACGGTCCCGCTCCCACCGGCGACGCTCCTACCGGCGGATACGGTGCGGCCCCGGCCGGCGGCTACGGGCAGCCGTCGGCGACCTCCGCCCCCGCGGGCGGCTACGGTCAGCCGTCCGCTCCTGCCGCCCCGGGCGGCGGGTACGGCCAGTCGTCGGCCCCGGCGGCCCCGGAGGACGACTCGATGTACGGCGCCACCCGGATCTCTCGTCCCGGCGAGGGCACGGATCCGTACGGCCAGGGCACTGACCCCTACGGGCAGGCGCGCCCGTCGGACCCGTACACCCAGGGCCCGCAGAACGGTGAGGACCCGTACGGCCAGGGCCCCGGCCCGTCGGCCCCCTCCGGTCCGGCGCCCTACGGCGGCTGAGCACCGGCCCGGATCGGGCACAGCACGACGGTCCCGTCCCTGCATCGGCAGGGGCGGGGCCGTCGGCGTGAGGAGCGGTGCCGGGCGGCGGTCAGCGGAAGAGGCGGCCCAGGATCCGCCGGCGGGGCGCCCGGTAGGGCGGGTAGACGGTGCGCAGGGTGTCCGGTCGCAGCGGCTTGCGGACGATCGGCTTGGCGTGCGTGAACGCCTCGAAGCCGGCCCTCCCGTGGTACGCGCCGTGGCCGGACTCCCCCACCCCGCCGAAGGGCATCGCCGTGGTGCCCAGGTGCGCGAGGGTGAGGCCCAGGGCGAGGGAGCCGGAGGAGGTCTGCTCGGCGAAGCGCTCCTCGACCTCGTGGGACGGGCTGAACACGTACGCCGTCAGCGGCTTCTCGCCGGCGTTGATGCGGGCGATCGCCTCCGCGGGACCCTCGACGGGCAGCAGCGGCAGGATCGGGCCGAAGATCTCCTCCGCCATCACCGGGTCGTCCCAGCTCGCGCCCGCGAGGATCGTGGGGGCGAGGTAGCGCTGGCGGCGGTCCGCGCCGGCGGTGCCGCCCACGACGGCGAGGTCGTCGTCGACGAGGGAGCGCAGGCGGTCGAAGTGCCGCTCGGAGACGATTCGCCCGTAGTCCGCGCTGCGCATGGGGTTGCGGCCGTACATCTCCCGCACCGCCTCCCGCAGCTCGGGGACGAGCGCCTCGAGCGTCGCGGGGGTCGCCATGAGGTAGTCGGGTGCCACGCAGGTCTGGCCCGCGTTGGTGAACTTGCCCCACACGATCCGGCGGGCCGCGGTCGCGAGGTCCGCCCCCTCGTCCACGAACACCGGGGACTTCCCTCCGAGCTCGAGCACGGTCGGGGTGAGGTGCTCGGCGGCGGCGCGCGCGACGATCCGGCCCACCGTCGCGTTGCCGGTGTAGAAGATGATGTCGAAGCGCTCGGCGAGCAGGTGCGTGGTCTCCTCGACGGCGCCCTCGACCACGCGCACCCACGCCGGATCGAGGTGCTCCTCGATGAGGCTGCGGATGACATGGGAGGTGGCGGGGGCCAGCTCGGAGGGCTTCAGCAGCACCGTGTTGCCGCCCGCGATCGCCGCGACCAGCGGGGACAGGGTGAGGTTCACGGGGTAGTTCCAGGGCGCGATGATCAGCGCCGTGCCGAGCGGCTCCCGCACGATGCTGCCGCGCGCGGGGGCGAGCAGGGCCCCCGGGGAGAAGCGCGCGGGGCGGGCCCAGGAGCGCAGGTTCTTCACGGCCATCTGGATCTCCGCGAGGACGGGGCCGATCTCCGTGACCGACGATTCCGTCGCGGACTTGCCGAGATCCGCCGCGAGGGCCCGCTGCAGGTCCCGGCGGCGGGCGCGGATGCCGCGGCGCAGCGCCTCGAGCTCCGTGACCCGGGCGGCGACGGGGCGCGCGAGGCCCTGGGCGGCGGAGGCGCGGAGGGCGGCGACGTCGGCCGTGATGCGGGAGGCGACATCGGCGCGGAGGGCCGGCGCGTGCTGGTCCGGGGAGGTGGCGGGGGCGTCGTCAGCAGGGGTCGACATGTCACCAGCCTAGGCCGCGCCAGGGGGTCGTGGAGGTGGCGATAATGGGGAGGTCGAAGACGAAGGGAACCCGATGAGCATCCTGGTGGCAGCGCCGATCCTGCTGTCGATCATCCTGCTGGTGTCCGGTATCGCGAAGCTCGGTGAGCGCCGCGGCACGCAGGACGCCATGACCTCGCTGCGCCTGCCCGCGCGCGGCACGCACCACCTCGTCGCGGCCGTGCTGCCGGCGGCGGAGATCGTGCTCGCGCTGCTGCTGTGGGTGCCGCTCGTGCCGCTGCAGGTGGTGCTCGCCGTGCTCGCGACGCTGCTGATGGCGGCGTACCTCGTGATCATCGCCCGGGCGCTGACCTTCGAGGAGAAGGTGGAGTGCTCGTGCTTCGGCTCGCTCGCCTCGCCCACGGTGTCGAAGGCGACGCTCGCCCGGAACGTGCTGCTCACCCTCCTCGCCCTCGTGACGGTCACCGCCGCCGCCCGCGGCCAGATCGCCGATGCGCTCGTGCGCGCCCCGCTGTCGCTGCTCACGCTCGTGGTGGTGCTCGTGGTGGCGATGGCGCTCGTGGTGCTCGTGCTCGGCGGGGTGGAGCGCACGGCGGAGCCCGGCGCCTCGCGCGCCCCGACCCCGGCGCCGCACGAGGGCGACCAGCTGGTCACCCCCTCCGGTGAGGCCGATGACGAGGAGCTCGAGGACTACGAGCGCACGGCGATCCCCGCGGCGATCCTGCAGCGTGAGGACGGGGAGCTCGTGTCCCTGCGCCGCCTCGTCTCGACGCGTGCGGCGCTGCTGGTGTTCGCGACGGAGGGCTGCGGGCCCTGCGAGCGGGTGCTCGACGCGATGCCCGGATGGATCGAGACCCTCGAGCCGATCATGCTCGTGAGCGCCGTGTTCGGCCGCCCCGTGGAGAACCTGCGCCCGCGCACCCTCGAGCGGGTGCCCGGCCATGCGCTGCACGATCCGGACTTCACGGCGCGTGAGCAGCTGGGCGGTCGGGGCGCGCCGATGGCGGTGCTGCTGGGGGCCGACGGTCAGCTCGCGGGCGGACCGGTGACGGGCGGCGAGCAGGTCATCTCGTTCGTCGAGGAGATCATCGAGCAGATCGAGGAGGCCCGCGCCGCCGGCGAGCTCGCCGCGGCCGAGCCGTCCTGATCCCTGCCACCCACGACACGACGCGCCCCGCGCCGGTCCTCCTGAGGGAGGCCGACGCGGGGCGCGTCCGTGCGTGCGCCGCTTCTCAGAGGCGGGGCAGGTTCTCGCCGACGGAGCCGCGGGCGAGGGAGAGGTTCAGCAGGTTCAGCGCGCCGAGCAGCTCGATGTGGAGCGCGGCGACGTCGTAGCGGCCGTCCGGCGAGATCGAGGAGTAGGCCGCGGGCTCGACGCCCGAGGAGGCGTTCTGCGCGTTCACCGTGATCCGCAGGACCCCCTCGAGCACCGTGAACAGGGCGGTGAGCACGCTGCCCACGGCGTCGAGCGCCGTGTTGACGACGGCGTTGTCGTTCAGGAGGGTGTCGAGGGTGCCCTGGACGACTCCGCCGATGCTCGCGAGCAGCGGGTTCAGGAGAGCCCCCAGGTTGACGGGAATCCCGAGCAGGACGAAGGTCGCCGTCGCCCCGCCCTCGAGGAACTGCCGCAGCGAGCCCTGGATGAGCAGGCCCGTCGCTCCGAGGCCGGTTACGCTGCCGGCGCGAACGGTGACGGTGATGAGGTCCTTGAGCCGCTCGACGAGCGAGTCCACCCAGGTGTCGAGCAGGGAGGTGACGGCGTCGTTCGGCAGGCCGGCGTCCACGAAGAGCCGCGTGTTCGGGGCGAGCTCGTTGAGCCAGGTCGAGATGTCACCGGTGTAGGCACCGCCCAGCAGGCTCGCGAGGTCGATGAGGATGGTGCCCTCGCCGAGGTCCAGCTGCAGCGCCGCGTTCTCCTCGTCGGGGAGCGGGGAGCCGGTGAGCTGGGTGAGGTCCACGGTCGCGGTGACCTCGAGGGCGCTCTCCCCGAGGGCCGCGAGCAGGCTGCCGAGCAGCGGGACGCCTTCGAGGATGTCCCAGACGGCGGAGGTGCTGACGTCGAGGCCGCCGTCGAGCGCGTCGGTGAGGCCGGAGAGCAGGCCGCCCACCGTGTCGCTCTCCACGAGCAGGCGGAGGTAGGCGAGCAGGTAGTCGCGCTGCACCTCGTCCGCGCTCGCGGTCGCCAGGGTCGGGGCGACGCACAGGGAGTCCATCTCCGCGATGCCCGCGGCGGCGCCCACGTCGAGGGTGAGGTCGCTGATCGAGGCGACGAGCGCGGAGACGCCGCTCAGCCCGGTCGCGTTCTGCAGCAGCGAGTAGAGGTTGATGTGCCCCAGAGCGGGCGGGTTCGCCGAGGAGGTGTCCAGGGTGACCGCGCCGTCGTCGCCCACGGCGCCGGAGGAGCCGATCTCGGCGGTGTTGGTGCCGCCCACGGCCTCGTTGGCGTAGGCGTACTGGCCGACGACGCCCGCGTCCTGACCGGCGACGAGGTCGAGGATCGAGGAGAGGGTGCCGGCGACGCCGCCGAGGTCGATCGTCAGCGCGCTGAGCGCGGTGACGGAGAGCGGGTTCGCGTCGGTGTCCGAGACGGTGCCGTCCGCGCCGGGGGCCGCGGGGTCGAAGGCCTGGGCGTGGACGCCGTTGACCTCGGCGATGGTGTCGAGGTCGATGCCGGCGATGCCGCCGCTCACGAGCATGCCGCGCGACTGCGCGTCGAACAGCGTGCCCTCGGGGAGGCAGGTGGCGGAGACGGCGAGGGCCGGCGCGGACACGGCGGCCGCGGCGACGGGGACGGACCAGGCGGCGCCTCGCATGAGGGCGCGACGGGAGGGGGCGGGCCGGTGCGCGGGGCGCGGCTCGACGGAACGGGGGACGGGCACGAGGACCTCTTCTCACACTGGGGCGCCTCCGGCCTGCGGGCAGGACGGGGGTCGGTCTCGACAACGACGGGACATGCTCCGCAGGCCCTGGGAAGGGACCGGCGCTGGGGGTTCGATGCGGCCGCGACCAGGAGCGTCCTCGTGCCGACCATCTGGTTGGAATGCTGTCACGCGCCCGCGTGGGGTATCCGACATAACGGACAGGTCCGAGATTTCGTCATCCACTTGTGACCTTACCTGTCGGTAGTGGCTCATGCCCTCCCGGCCTGGGACGCAGGGTCGTTCACACGCCGTCACATTCCGTGATCACCGCCGCCCGTCGGCCGTCGTAGCCTGGTCCGCGTGACCCCGCACGCCGCCCCGCCCCGCGCCCGCGCGCTCCCCCGCGTGCTCGTCGTGTGCACCGGCAACGTGTGCCGGTCCCCCTTCGCCGAGCTGCTGCTGCGTTCCCGCGTCCCCGGCCTCGAGATCGCCAGCCGCGGCATCGACGCGCTCGAGGGGAGCCCCATGGAGGGGCAGATGCGCACCCTGCTCGAGGGACGGGACGTGGACGCCTCCGGCTTCCGCGCGCGCCAGGTCGACGCGGCGGATCTCGACGCCGATCTCGTCCTGACGATGTCCGCCCGGCAGCGGGCCTACCTCCTGGACGAGTTCCCGCAGGTCGCCCGGCGCACCGGCCTGCTGGGCGCCGTCCCCACGCTGCAGGGGATGGCGGAGGAGGAGGGTGGGCTCAGCCCGTCACTGATCGCGCAGTGGACCCGACGGCCCGTCACCCGGCAGCACGAGGTGCCGGACCCGTTCCGGCGTCCGCTCGAGGAGGCCCGCGCCACGGCCGATCTCCTGGAGCGGCACGTGGAGTCGCTCGCCGCGCTGCTCAGGCCGTCGGCCCCCGGCTCACCCAGCCCGCGCTGACCAGCTGCTCGATCGCGTCCTCGACGAGCTCACGACTGCGCGGGTGCGGTCCGATCTGCTCGGCCACCTCCGCCTCGAGCTCCCCCGCCTCGAGCCCGCCGGCCTCGCACAGCAGCTGCCAGACCAGGCCCAGCAGGCCCGGCATATGCACCACCTGCCCGGCGGTGAGCACGACGGTGCCGTCGGCGGTGGCGACGGCGTCCGCGAAGGGGACGACCCGCACCTCGCCGGGCCGCGGGGATCCCTGCCCCGCCGCCGCGATGATCGGCATCCAGGGCTCCTCCTCGCCGGGAGGTGCCTGGTCGAGCAGCGTCGTGATCGACTCCGCCTCCCGGTAGCGCAGCGCCAGGGCGCCCCCGCAGCGGGTGAGCAGCTCCGCGATCCGCTGGAGTCCGCCGCCCTCGACGCGCCACAGCGAGGAGGACTGCTCGGCGAGGGCGACGAGCGCCTCGTGCAGCGGGGCCCGCACCGCCGCGTCCTCGGCAGGCTCAGCGGGCTCGACGGCCGACGAGGCCGCCCCGGGGGCGCCTGCTCCGGCGTCCTTCACGCGGCGCAGGAGCAGCACCTGTGCCGGCGCCGCGGCACTCGCCTGCGCGCTCAGGCCCAGGCTCGCGAGCGACAGGTCCCGCTTCCCGAGCCCCGGGGTCCCCGGTTCCACGCGGGAAACGGGCTTGGGGTAGCCGGTGACGGCGAAGGTCTCCGGGTCCAGGATCCCGAGCTCGTCGGAGAGGTACCCCGCGCCGCGGGCGAGCACGCTGGTCGCCGTCGACTTCCCCGCGCCCGACGGCCCCACCAGCAGAAGCGTGCCGTGGCGGGGGTGGTCCACCGCGCCGGCGTGCAGGAGGATCCGGCGGCCGATCAGGTTCTCGATCACACGCCGCGTGATCAGCCCGGAGACCTCGTAGGCGGCGCCGGGACCGGGACGGATCCGGCTCGCTCCCGCGCTCCCCGTCTCCTCCGGGGCGAGGAGCTCGAGGCGCAGCAGGTCGTCCGTCGCCGCACCGCCGGCATCCGCCGGGTCGAGGAGCTGCGGGGCCCAGAGCTCACGCAGCTCGGCGGCGAGCGCGGCATGGCCCTCATGGAGGACGAGCTCGGCCTGCAGCCCGCCGACGGCGAGGCGCAGCGGGGCGGGGTCCGTCATCGGCCCTCCTCGGGAAGGCTCTCGACGAGGCCGGAGAGGACGAGCTGGTCGAGGAACTCCCCGATCGACGCCTCCGCGTCCTCCGGCATCCCCTCGATGCTCGCGTGCAGGTGGGCGGCGATCTGCGCGGGGGTGAGCGCCGCTCCGTCACCGGTGCGACCGCCGTCCTCCCAGGCGCCCAGGGTCTCGAGCACGAGCTCGCCCACGCCGCCCACGTGCACGATCGGACCGTGCGGCAGCGCGCCGATCCACACACCGTCCTCGTCCTGCTCGAGCACGTGAGGCCGCAGCCGGAAACGGGTCACGGGACGCTCGCCTGCGCGAAGCGCCCCGCGCCGCCGGCCCGCAGCACCCCGGCCGTGGCCGGCACGAACACGGCGCGCCCCGCAGGGAGGCGGGAGCGGCCGGAGTCCGTCTGCAGGAGCACCTCCCCCTCGAGGCCCAGCACGATGCGGGGGCCGCCGCCGGGGACGAGGTGCCGGGGCTGGAAGCGGCCCGGGGCGTCCTCGAGGTCCGTGATCGACAGCTCGAAGTCGTCCACCGGCGCGTAGTAGGCGACGCTGCGCGGGGTCTGCCGCTCCGGGGCGACGCGCAGCGGGGGCGCCGCGGCGACGCGCACGCACTGCAGCATCTCCTCGGCGTCGACCTTCTTCGGCGTCAGGCCCGCGCGCAGCACGTTGTCGCTCGCGGCCATGATCTCGAGACCGACGCCGTGCACGTAGGCGTGCAGGATGCCCGCGGGCACGAACATCGCCTCCCCCGGCTGCAGCGTGACGGGGTTCAGCAGCAGCGCGGCGACGACGCCCGCGTCCCCGGGATGGTGCTCGGCGAGGGTGACGACCGTGCGGTCGATGCGCGGGGACGGGGAGGTGCCCGCGTCCAGCCGTGCCCGGCAGGCCTCGACGACCTCGTCCACGGCGGAGGCCGGCGGGCGCATCGAGGCGGCGATGAGCGTCCGGAACGCGGCGCGCATGCCGTGCGCGGTCGGGTTGTCCACGAGCAGCCGGTGCAGGCGGTCGGTGAGCGGGGTGCCGAGACCGTCGAGGATCGCGGCGGCGCGGCGGGGCGTGCGGAACCCGCACAGCGCGGTGAAGCGGGTCAGCGCGACGACCATCTCCGGCTTGTGGTTCGCGTCGCGGTAGTTGCGCAGCGGCGAGTCCAGCGGCAGGCCCGCGGCGGTCTCCGCCGCGAAGGACTCCGCGGCGTGCTCGCGGGTGGGATGCACCTGCAGGGACAGCGGCTGCTCCGGCGCGATGACCTTCAGCAGGTAGGGCAGGGCGTCGCCGAAGCCGTTGCGCACGCCGTCGCCGAGCATCCGGTGCGGGTCCGCGGAGATGATCTCGTCCAGCCGGGCGCCGCCGCCGAGGTGCGAGGGCGCGAGCGGGTGCGCGCCGAACCAGACCTCCGCCCACGGGGTGCCGTCCGCCTCGCGGCCCAGGAACTCCGGCAGCGCGGTCGTGGAGCCCCATGCATAGTGCTGCACGTGCCCGTCGAGCTCCCACATGCCGCGCCCCGGCCTCCTCTCGCTCCCCATGTCGCCCAGTGTGGCGCATCCGCTCCTAGACTCGGCCGGGTGAGCACGAGTCTGGAGGTCCCCGATGCCGTGCGCCTGCGTCTGGCGCACGGGGTCCTGCAGCATCATGCCGCCCGCCTGGGCGCCCGGATCCTCCATCTCAAAGGTTCCGCCCTGCACCCGCTGCTCGCGGAGGGCCGCCGCTCCTCGACCGACTGCGACGTGCTCGTCGACCCCGGTGACGTGCCCGGCTACTGCCGCCTGCTCGAGGGGCAGGGATGGGCGCAGGTGACGAGCTTCGAGCACGGCAGCGTCTTCGGCCATGCCGCGACCTTCCACCATCCCCTGTGGGGCACCGTCGACGTCCACCGCTCCTTCCCCGGCGTGGACCGGGACCCGGCGCAGACCTTCGAGACGCTGTGGGCGGCCCGGGAGACCCGGGACCTCGGCGGTGTGGACTGCGCCGTCCCCGCGCTCCCCGCGCAGCGCCTGCTGCTCCTCGTCCACGCCGCCCGGGACTCGATGGGGAGGGCCGGTCACGACGTCCGCGTCTCCTGGACCGACGCGAGCCCCACCGAGCGAGCGGAGATCGACGCCCTCGGCGAGAACCTCGGCGCGCGGGTCCCCCTCGCCCTGGTCACCGACCGCCCCGAGCGGGCGCGCGGCGGCGCCGGGGAGCACCTGTGGACGGCGACCCGCGCGGGCGCCGGCCCCACCCAGATCTGGATCGCCCGGCTGAAGGACGCGCGGGGGCCGCGGGAGCGGGCCGCCCTGCTGGTCGCCGCGCTCCACGTCAACCCCGACCATCTGGCGCTGAGGCTGGGCCACGATCCGAGCCCGCAGGAGCTCCGCCGGGAGAGCCGGGACCGGTGGTTCCGGGCCGCCCGGCAGCTCCGGGGGATGCTGCGTCGCCGACTCCCGGGCCGGCGGTCGCCCCGCCCGAGGCCCTGAGGCGACGCCGGGCCAGCACGGCCCGTCGGACCGCCCACCCCAGCAGCACGCCGAGCGCCGCGCCGGCGGTGTTCGCGAGCACGTCCCCGATCGACGCCTCCCGGGTCCCGAGGGAGAGCTGATGCAGCTCGACCGCCCCGGAGACCGCCGCCGCGGCGAGCACCCACCACCAGCTCGGCACGAGCACGGCGAGCGCCGCGAACACCGGGACGAAGAGCAGGACGTTCGCGAGCACCGCGAAGTCCTCCGGGGAGACCGCGCCGCCGAGGCCCAGCGGCACCACGGTCGCCTGCCAGACGGCGACGTTGGCGCGGTTCACGGCCCAGCCGTCCGAGGTCAGCAGCAGCACCCCGCCGGCCGCGGGCACGGCGAGCAGGACGAGCAGGGCGAGGGCGATCAGCCACCGCGGCAGGCGCGCGGGGGCCCGGCCGGCGTCACCCTGCGGGGCGCCGCGGGACGCGCCCGCCGCCACCGTCAGTACGCCCCGGAGGAGGCGAGCACGGCGCGGACCGTGCGCACGAGGATCTGGATGTCCTGGATGAAGGACCAGTTGTCGACGTAGTAGAGGTCCAGGCGCACCGTCTCCTCCCAGGAGAGGTCACTGCGGCCGGAGACCTGCCACAGGCCGGTGATGCCGGGGCGGACGTCGAGCCGGCGGCGCGCGTCGTCGTCGTAGACCGCGGCCTCCCGCGGCAGGGCAGGGCGGGGGCCGACGAGGCTCATGTCCCCGCGCAGCACGTTCCACAGCTGGGGCAGCTCGTCGAGGGAGTAGCGGCGCAGGAACCGGCCCGGACGGGTGATCCGCGGATCGTTGCGCATCTTGAACATGACGGCGTTGCCGCGGTCCTGCACGGCGCGCTCCGTCATCTCCACGCGGATCGCCTCGGCGTCGGTCACCATCGTGCGGAACTTCAGGAAGCTGAACTCGACGCCGCCGCGGCCCACCCGCTGCTGGCGGAAGATCACGGGGCCGCCGTCGTGCCGGTGCACGATCACCGCGGTCACCGCGAGCACGGGCGAGAGGATCACCAGCAGCACCGAGCTGACCACCACGTCGAAGGCGCGCTTCGTCCAGCGCAGCGCCTCCCGCGAGCGCGGCAGGTCCATGTGCACGAGCGGCAGGCCCGCGACCGGGCGCATCTGCACGCGCCCCGCGGAGATCTCCGAGAGCGCGGGCGCCACGATGACGCTGACCTCCTGGTCCTCGAGCTGCCAGGCGGTGCGCCGGAACTCCTCCGCGCTCGAGTGCGCGCCCGCGGTGAACAGCAGGACGCCGGGCTTCACCACGTCCACGATCCGGAGCAGGTCCTTCTCACGGCCCAGGACGGGGATGCCGAGCGTGGAGGCCGGCTCAACGGCACCGTCGTGCGTCACCGCGCCCACCACGTCGTAGCCCAGCCAGCTCTCGCGGTGCAGCGTGCGGGCGATGCCGTCAACATGGCCGATCCCGCCCACGGCGATCACGCCCTGACGGAAGCGGCCCCGGCGACGCATCGAGTTCAGCGCCCGGCGCAGGATCACCCGCGTGAGCAGCAGCAGCGGCGGGCCGATGAGGAACAGGGCGACGAAGAACGCGCGGGACAGCTCGATCTGCACGAGGTAGACGAGCGCGCCCACGAGGCCGGCCGCGGCGGCGGAGGCGTGCACGACGTTCGTGTACAGCTCCGTGCCGGAGGGGACGAGCCGGGCGTCGTACCCCCGGAAGAACACGATCGCGAGCAGCCAGCCGATCCCGATCACCCAGGCGGAGTCCGTGACGTTCTCGGAGAGGTCCCCGGCACGGCCCAGCAGCGCCTGCCGCACGGCGAAGGAGCCGAGCACCGCGACGAGGATCGCGAGCGCATCGCTGAGCACCATGATGAGGACGAGCCGGCGGCGCAGCACGCGCGCGCCCGGGGAGGCAGGGAGCGGCGAGGGGGCCTCGTGGAGGTCTCCGGCCGGGGAGGTCGTGACGGAGGGACGTGCGAGCGACATCCGGCTCCTCCCCTTCCCATGACGACGCGGCAGGGTGGACCGGGGCGGCCACGTCGTCGTGCCGCCCTTCCCCACCCGAGGTTGATCGTAACGCCCGGTTTCCAGGGAAAACAACCGATTCGTGGCCGGCTGCACGCGGCTCCTGCACGAACCTGTCAAGTGACCGACCGGTACGTCGGGAGGGGCGCGCACGAGGGGTGCTCGCGCTCCCTCGCGACGGCGCGCCGCCGGCGACCCCGACCGGGCGAATCGCCCGGTATCGTTCCGTCGAGCGGGCCGAACACCCTGCGCACGACCGAGAGAGACCTGCCCGGAGGAGCTCGAGCATGCCGGCGACATCGACATCCGCGGGGGCGACCACCGTCCTCGTCGTCGCCTACCGTCACGCGGACTTCGTCGTCGAGTGCCTCGACAGCATCCGCACCCAGAGCGCGCCGCCGGAGCGGGTGATCGTCGCGGACGACTGCTCCGGCGACAGCACCCCCGACGTCATCGCGGACTACCTCGCCCAGCACCCTGGCTTCGGAGAGCTGCACCGCAACGAGACCAACCTGGGCCTGAACCGCACGCTGAACCTCCATCTCGCGACGGTGCGCACCCCGTTCTTCACCTACATCTCGGCCGACGACCTCATGGCCCCGCAGCGCATCGAGCGCCACCTCGCGCTGCTCCGCGAGGCTCCGGACGCGATCCTGGCCTACAGCGACGCCGAGGTGATCGACCGCGACTCGCGCCGCGTCGCCGAGTCCTCGAAGGACGAGTTCCCCTGGCCGGACTCCCCCTCTGTCCGGGAGCGGCCCTTCGCCGAGCTGATCCACCGCAACTGGATCCCCGCCGCCTCCCTGTTCTTCCGCACCCCTGAACTGCAGGCCGCGGGCGGATATCGCGAGGACCTGTTCTACGAGGACTTCGAGCTGCTCGTCCGCCTTTCGAAGGCGCACACCTTCGCCTGGACCGACGAGAAGCTCGTCGCCGTGCGCCGGCTCGAGACCTCGCTCGGCGCCACCGGCTTCGCCGCCACGAGCCCGCGTTTCCTGACCGCGCTGGACGCCGCACTTCAGCACTACTCCGATGCCGAGCCGGAGCTGCGCGCGCTCGCCCTCTCGCGGCGATGGGAGCTCGCCAAGCGCGCGTCCCGCAGCCCGATGGACGCCCGCACCTCCGGCCGGATGCTCTGGAGCGCCCGCGGCGGGGCCTCGAGCAGGCCCGCCCTCGCCCGCCATCTGCTCGCCTGGGCCGCAGGCTCGGCGAAGCGCCGTGTCCGGCGGCCCCGCACGAGTACCCCCGGGACGCCATGAACGCGCCCCCGCCCCAGGTCAGCGTGATCATCCCGTGCTTCCGTGCCGCGGAGACGATCGGGCTCCAGCTCGCATCGCTGAGCGACCAGATCGACCCCCCACCGTTCGAGGTCGTCCTCGTCGACAACGACCCTGCCGGGGACCTCGAGAGCGCCGTCGAGCGGTTCCGGTCCTCGCCCGCCTTCGAGCTCCGCATCGTCCCGGCGCACGAGCACCAGGGCTCCTCCTACGCGCGAAACGTCGGGATCGCCCACGCCCGCTCCGAGTCGCTGCTCTTCTGCGACGCCGACGACGTCGTCTCGCAGACCTGGGTGCGCAACGGCGCGCGCACCACGGAGACCGCAGCCCTCTGGAGCGGCTCCGCCATCCCCCTCGCGCCGACGTACTTCACCCATGGTCCCGGCCCGGTGCGCGCCGAGATCGACGCACCTCCCCCGAGCTGGGAGGCACCCCTCGACGACCAGCGCACCCCTTTCCCCATCCTCATGGCAGGCAACTTCGGCGCCCGCCGCACGACGCTCATCGAGCTGCGCGGTTTCGACCAGTCGTTCGCGCACTTCGGGGACGACAACGACCTGGCGTTCCGCGCGCGCCGCGCCGGGCACCGGATCCCGATCTCGAAGTGCGTGCGCATCGGGTACCGAGGTCGGACGAGGTTGCGCACCCGGCTCAGGTACGCCTACAGCGCCGCCGAGGCGAAGCGCGTCCTCCTCGCCCGGCACGACGCCGCCGACCTCTCCACGGTGCTCCCCTGGCACGAGGACCTCCTCCGCACCGCCGCCGCGAGCGCGCTGCTGCCCCTACGGCGATCCGCCACGGTCGAGGAGATCCTCCTCCGGTGGGCCTACGCGCTCGGCAACACCCGTGGCTCGTTCCGAAGGGGGCCGGCCGACGCTCCACGGGACCTGCTCGGCGCGGGGCTGCCCGCCCCCTCGTCCATGGAGGATCAGGAACGATGACCGGCCATCTCGACGTGCTGTACATCCGGGCGGGCGGGCAGGGCTGGGGTCCGGTGGACGAGCTCGCCGCCCTCACCGCGCGCCTCCTCCGGGGAGAGCTGCGCATCCTCGAGGACCGCGGCGAAGTCCCCACGATCCGGAAGCTCGCCGCGTCGCTCCCCCGGCGACGCTCCCCGCACCGATCGCTCCTGGTGATCGCCCCGAGCCCCGCGCACCTCGCCTACACCGCCCGGGTGCGTCACTGGCTCCCGGGCCACGACGTCTCGGTCGCCTGGGTCATCGACTCCTTCTGGACGGATCGGATCTCGCGGATCGCGCGCCGCGGCGTGCACTTCGATCATCTCTTCATCACGGACCAAGACCTCGTGCAGGAATGGCGCGCCACCACCGGCACGCCGGTCAGCCCGGCCCCCTGGGGGACCGACACGCTCCGCCTCACCGGTGACCCGATCGACAGGACCGTCGACCTCGTCCGGATCGGTCGGCAGCCCCCGGCCTGGGACGACGACGACCGCACCCGGGCGCTCGCGGAGAGCCGCGGCCTGGTCGTCGAGGGCCGTCCGCCGTTCCATCCCGATCCCGCGCGCAACCAGGACGAGGTGCGCTCCGCCCTCCGCCGGTCCAAGTTCGTGCTCGCCTTCTCGAACCTCGTCAGCCCCGCGCCCTACACTCATCCCACCCGCGAATACTTGACCGGACGGTGGACCGATGCCCTCGGCGCCGGGGCGACGGTCGCCGGGCTCGCCCCCGCCTCGGCCTCCGCGACGCTCTGGCCCGGGGCGACCGTGGACCTCGATCCCCACGACCTCGAGCACGGCCTCGATCAGCTCCGGGACGCCGTGCGTGCGTGGACTCCGGACACCGCGAGGGCACAGTCCGCGCAGGCCAGGGCGAGGCTCGACTGGCGTTGGAGGATCAGGGACATCGCCGCCGTCCTCGGCCGGACCGATCTGGACACCCTGCACGAGGAGATCGAGATGCTCACCGCGACCGGAGGGCCGTCGTGACCGCCCGGGGCCTCGACGGGGCCGTGCGCGCGGCGCTCGACTCGGCGAGAGAGCGCCTGGGTCGACGCACCGTCCAGGACTCCTCGGACGCGATCCGCGGCGGCAACAACCTCTACCTGTGGCAATGGGCGTTCCTCGAGCGTCAGGCGGGGAGGAGCGCTGCCGTGGTGCGCTCCGCGACGATGCCGGACTGGCTCGCGGAGTTCCCACTGCTCGGGGAGCTCACGATCGACCGGGCGGACCTCCGGTTCCTGGACCGGCGCCGCTTCGCCACGCGGTTCGTCTTCGACCTCGACTTCGACCGTCGGCAGTGCGCGCTGTTCTGCCGGGCGCTGGTGGCGAGCAGCCCGGACTTCCGCCGTCGCATCGCGGCGGCCGAGGAGCAGGTGGGGCCGGGGACCGTCGTGGTGAACGTCCGCCGAGGCGACTACTACTCCGTCCCGGAGTTCTCCCGGCGCTTCGCGCTCGACATCCCCCATCACGTGACCGAGGCGCTCACGATGCTGAGGGCGGAGGGTCGGGACACCACCGATGTCCTCGTCGTCTCCGACGACGTCGACTGGTGCCGCCGGGAGCTCGCCGAGATCCTCGGTCCGTTCCGGACGCTGCGGGGCAGGACGTCGATGTTCGACGACCTCGCGGCACTCGCGGCCTCGCGCACGCTGGTCCTCGCGAACTCGACCTTCTCCTACTGGGGCAGCTACCTCGCGGGCTCCCGGGACATCGCGCACCGGGCGATCGCGCCCTCGCATCACGAGATCCTCCCCGACGGGCAGCGGGTCGCGCCGATGCTCGACCCCGCGTGGCCGCGCACCGGGTTCCGTCCCCTCCCGCGCTAGCGGCCGCAGGGGTCAGGTTGCGGGCACTCCGCCCTCCCCGCCCAGGTCACCGAGCTCGACCAGTCGCCGGAAGCCCGGGCTGCGATCGCGGAGATCGTCGAAGGACCCCGCCGCGGAGACCTTCCCGTCCTCGAGGTACGCGACCGTATCCACGCCGCGCACCGTGGAGAGCCGGTGCGCGACGACGACGACGGTCACCTCGCCGTGCAGGCTCTCGATCGTCTCGGTGATCCGCCGCTCGGTCTCGTTGTCCAGGGCGGAGGTCGCCTCGTCGAGCACCAGCAGGGAGGGCCGGCGGTACAGGGCACGGGCGATGCCGATCCGCTGCCGCTGCCCCCCGGAGAGCCGCGCGCCCCAGTCGCCGACGTCGCCGTCGAGACCGCCCGGGAGCGCGTCCACGACGTCCTGGAGCTGCGCCCTCCCGACGGCCTCCTGGAGCCGTTCCTGGTCCGCCTCCTCGGGCGCGACGTCGAAGAGGACGTTCTTGCGCACGGTGTTCTCGGCGACGAAGACGTCCTGCGCCACCATCGCGCAGGCCCGCTGCCAGTCCTCGATGCGCGGCGCCAGATCCGTGCCGTCCGCGAGGAGCCGGCCCGAGCAGGGCTCGAGCAGTCCCAGCATCACGTCGACGAGGGTGGTCTTCCCGGCACCGGAGGAGCCGACGAAGGCGATCGAGCTGCCCTTCTGGATCACCAGGTCGATCCCCCGGAGGACGTCCTCCGTCGCACCGGGGTAGCGGAAGCGGAGGTCCTCAATCCGGAGCTCCTCCTCGAAGCGGATCGGCTCCGAGCCGGCAGGGGTGGGCTCCGCCCGGCCCGCCGACGCGGAGAGCTCGCGGGCGACGAGGTCGATGGACGAGCTGCCCATGCGGAAGGTGTTCACCGCGGCCACGAGCCCTGAGATGTTCGGCAGGAGGCGGAAGCCCGCCGCGACGAAGACGGCGAGGGAGCCCACGGCCGCTCCGGCGGACCCGGTCGCGAAGCTCTGGAGGAGCAGGGCGCCCACCCCGAGGATGAACAGGATCTCGAGCAGGTACTTCGTGATCGAGCTGAAGAAGTTGCCCTCCCTCGCGGCGTACTCGTTCGTGGAGAGTCCGTCCCGGTAGCGGTCCACGAAGTACCCGGCGGAGTGGCGGAGCTTGACCTCCTTGAAGCCCTGGAGGCCCTGCATCCCGGCGATCGTCCACTCGCGGGACCCCTCGAGGATCGCGTCCCCCACGGAGTTGACACGGGGGCGGACCACGCGGAGGTAGAGCAGCGCGGCGATCCCGAAGTAGGCGATCGCCAGGAGGGCCTGCAGCGGCGTCGTCACGAGCAGCGCGGCCATGATCGCCAGGACGGTGAGGCCGGCGGCGACGAAGGTGATGATCGCGTTGACGGAGGAGAACACCTGGCCCACGGCCGCGCTCATCGTGCGCATGGCCTCGCCGATGTTCCGGTGCCGGAACTCGGCGAAGGGCTCCCGGAGGAATCCTCGGAAGAGCGCCGTCGACATCTCGACCCGCTTCGCCGCCACGAATCCGGACTGCCACCAGGCGAAGACCATCGCGAGCACGTCCTTCGCGATGAAGAGGCACACGACGACGATCACCAGCATCAGCCCGAACGCTCCGCGCTCGGGCTCGCCCAGCAGTCGCCAGACCGTGCCCACCACGCCCTCGTCCAGGGGGGCGCCGGTGGCGATGCTGACGAGCGGCAGCACCATGACGATCGCGACGGTCTCGAGCAGCGCCAGAAGTCCGGAGACGACGGCGGCGAGCGCCAGGCGCACGCGGCTCGGCCGGTCCAGGAGCCCCAGGAGCGTGCGGAGGGAACCGCCCTTCCCGGCCGGCTCGCGGGGGTTCTCGCTCGCGGGCGTCATGCCTCACTCCTTGTCGGGATCATCTCGTGCAGCCGGTCGGCGAACCTGTCTTCTGCGAACTTTCCGGCGTGCTCGCGGATCCGCTCCGGGTCCCAGTCCGCATCCACCGATCGGCCGACGGCGGCGGCGATCGCCTCCGGCTCGGCGCGGTCGAAGAACAATCCGCTCACGCCCTCGCGGACGGTGTCGAGGTAGCCGCCGGCCCGGAGGGCGAGCGTGGGCACGCCGTGGGCGCCGGCCTCGAGCGGGGTGAGGCCGAAGTCCTCGTGGCTCGCGGCGATCAGATCCCGGGCGTGAGCGTAGGCCCAGCGCATCTGCGCGTCGGAGAGCCCCTCGACAAGCCGCACGTTCGGGCCGGCGAGGGCGTGGAGGCGGTCCCGCTCGGGGCCGCGGCCGATCACGAGCAGTCGCTCCTGCGGGAGGGCGTCGAAGGCCCGGATGACGGCGTCGACGTGCTTGTAGGGCTGGAGACGGGAGACCACGAGGTGGTGGCCGCCGGCCGCGCCGTCCTCCCCCGCCCAGCCGGCGAGCGCGGGGATCGGCTCCTGCACGCCGTCCACGAGGTCCGGGCTGAACGGCGGGAACAGGATCTCCGCCTCGCGGCCGTAGACCTGCCGGATCCGCTCCTGGACCACGGTGGAGTTCGCGAGGTAGACGTCCCCCTTCGCGGCGGCCCGGCGATCCCAGGGCGTGAGCACCGGGGTGAGGGCGGTCAGGGCAAGGCGCTTGGGGTCCCAGTGGCCGGCGTCCCCGAGGTAGTCCTCCGGCAGGTAGAGCCAGCGCGCGGGTGAGTGGCAGTAGACGATGCGCCGGCCCTGCGTGGGGAAGGCGTGCGCCCACCCGGAGGAGGAGGCGATGACGACGTCCGCGTCGATGCGCAGCGCGGCGGAGGCGGGCGCCAGCAGGGGCAGCGCGAGCCGCGGGTCCCGCCGCAGCGGCCCGATCCGGTTCAGCGGGCCGGTGCGGATGTCCATGTCGCGGAACTCGGGGTACGTCTGCTCCGGGGCGTAGAAGTGCGTGTGGATGCGCGCCTCGGGGAAGGCCCGGGCGAGGGACAGCACGACCCGCTCGGCGCCGCCGCGCTGGGTGAGGTAGTCGTGGGCGATCGCGATGCGCGGGCTGCTCATGAGGTCGCTCCTGTCTCGCGTGATCCGGTGCGGGTGCCGGCGAGGCCCGCCGCCTCGACGGCCAGAGCCACGAGCTTGCGTCCCACGGGGACGGGGACGCGGGGCAGCAGACGGTCCGCGATCGTGCCGGCGCGCTCGGCGGCACGGGCGGAGGTGAGGCCGCGCGCGGTCACGCGGACGGCGGCCCCCCAGGGGCCGTGGCCGGCGCTCGGCGCGGGGAGCGGGGCCTCGGGGTGGAGGTGGAGGAAGGTCGCCCGGGCGGCGCCGGATTCGAAGGCCTTGCGGGCGCGCGCGGCGGCAGTGCGGGCAGGGCCGTGGTGCTCGGCGGTCGCCCCCGGCGCGAGCAGGATCGGGATGCCGGCGTGGTGCAGGCGGTACCCGTAGTCGATGTCCTCCCAGCCGTAGGCGCGGTAGCGCAGATCGTAGCGGCCGATGCGCTCCCAGGTGGAGCGGCTGATCGAGCAGCTCGCCGCCCAGAGCCTCCACCGCTCGCCCGCGGGGCGGGCGAGGGCGCCGGCGGAGGACCGTGCGGCCGCGTCCTCGCCGTAGGCGCGGGCGTAGGGCGAGGGCTGGTGCACGTCCCGCGTCAGGCCGACGACGCCGACGCTCTCGCCGGCGGGGTGCGCCTCCATGTGGGCGACGACGTACGTGGGCGGGACGACGAGATCGTCGTCGCAGCGGATCAGCACCTCCCCGCGGGCGGCCTCGAAACCCGTGTTCAGGGCCGTGACGCGGCCGCGGTTCTCCGGGAGGAGGATCGATCGCAGCGTGAGGCGCCGCTCCGCCTCGAGCAGCGCGACGGAGCCGTCGTCCACGCCGTCCACCACGACGATCACCTCGAAGGGCGGGGTGCCCTCCTGCTGCGCGGCGAGGGAGTCCAGGAGCGCGGGCAGGCGATCGACCCCGCGGTAGCTGGGGACGACGATCGAGGCGACGGGATCGGGCCCGGCGGTCATGCCTGCTTCTCCTGCGGGACGGGGAACGGGGCGCCGCAGGCGCGCAGCAGCGCCCGCACCCGGTCCCTGCCGGCGGCCGGCGAGTAGCGCTGCTCCCAGCGGCTCCGAGCGGCGGAGGTGGCGGTGCGCTGCTCGTCCTCGGAGGCGTCGAGCGCGCGGGCGATCTGCCGCGCGAGGTCCTCGGCGTCGCCGGCACGGGCCACATAGGGGTGGCCGGTGCCCACGACCTCGGGCAGGGCGCCGGCGTCGGAGACCACGAAGGGCGTGCCCGCCCCCATCGCCTCCGCGGCGACCATGCCGAAGCTCTCCGGCACCACCGAGGGGAAGGCGGCGACGTCCACCTGGTCCAGGAGCTCCTGGGGGGAGGTCCAGCCGAGCAGCTCGACCCGGTCCCCGAGCCGGGCGAGGGCCTGCGCGGCACCGTCGCCGTCCGCGGCGAAGCGCGCCTCTCCCGCGACCACGAGACGCAGGTCCCTGCCCTGCTCGAGCAGGATCTCGACGGCGCGGGCGAGCACGTCCGCCCCCTTCTCCTCGGTGAGCCGGCCCAGGAATCCGATCCGTGCGGGGACGTGCAGGGGCGCGTCGGCCCGCAGGGTGAGGTCGTCGGTCCAGTTGGGCAGCACCCGGGCACCCGGAATCAGGCGCGCGAGCAGCTCCGAAGGGACGACCACCTGCCGTGCTCCGACGGCGGCGAGGCGGGCGGCGGCCCGCTGCCCGCGGCTGGAGGGCACGCGGTGCAGGTGCACGATCCGCGGGCCGATCCCTGCCGTCGCGGTCGCGGGGAGCAGCCCGTTGCACCACAGCGGGAGGTCCCGGTGCGCGAGGCGCCAGCGCAGGAGCGCCGCCGCGTAGCCCCGTCGGCCGCGGCACTCGAGCTCCGTGACGGCGAGGCCCTCCTCCCGCGCAGCAGCGGCCAGGTCACCCGGCGTCGACGACGTGAGGACGAGCGGCTCCACGCCGAGCGCACGGAGCGCCCGGGCGATCCGCAGCAGCATGATCTCCCCGCCGCCGAGGTCCCCGTTGTTCGTGGCGATCGCGAGGGCGGTCGGGTTCACGCGCTCACCCCTCCGCCGCGCCGGGCCTCCGGCGACGACATCTCCACCTCGCCCTCCCTGGGCTGCTGGTTCGCGAGCAGCTGCTGGAGCGCGACACCCATGGCGATCGCCCAGTACGTGGTCATGAAGACCTCGCCGAGGCGCCATGCGCAGATGAGGATCGCGACGCCCACGCCCTGGATGAAGAACTGCCGCGCCGTGGCGATCTTCGTGAACGGCCGCACGATGATCAGCACCGTGACGCCCACGACGACCACGAGCCAGGGCCAGCCGCCCTCGACGAGGGCGGTCCAGTACGAGTTGTGGAAGAACCAGGTGCGGTCCTGCAGATCGACAAAGGCCTCGCCGAGGCCCTTCCCCCAGAACCCGGCGTCCTGCACCTTCACCTCGGACGCCGCATCGATGCGGGCCCGCAGCTGATCGCTGCCCTCACGGTTCGAGAACACGCCGATCCGGGAGTAGTCCTCCGAGAGCAGGTCCACGGTGACCACGGTGACCACGCCGAGCACCCAGCGCCCGATCACCGGGAGCCTCGGCGCGAGCAGCGCCCACACGATCGCGGCGCCGAAGGCCGTGATCGAGGTGCGGGAGCCGGTGAGCCACAGGCAGGCGGCGAAGACGAGCCCCCAGGTCACCCGCCACGGGGTCGAGCGCACGTAGAGCATGACGAGCAGGCCGATCACCGCGTAGGCGAGGCCCGCGACGTTCTTGTCCCCCACGAGTCCCGTGAGGTAGCTCCCGTACGGGGACGGCACGATGCCCGCGTAGAACAGGGGCACGTTGAGCAGCAGGGTCGTCGCGACGCCGTACACGAGGGAGCGCCCGTCGATGCGTCCGGTGCCCACGACGAGCACGAGCAGGGAGATCGCCATGAACCGCAGCAGGCGGGTCTGCCAGTCCGCCGCGCCGGGGCTCGCGACCGCGAACATCGAGTGCACGCCCAGGTAGAACAGCGCCACCAGGCAGAGCGGCACGAGCAGCTCGTAGCGGCCCAGCCGGTGCTGCGGGTTGCGCAGCAGGCCGAGGGCCACGAGCGCGGCGACCACCAGGTTGTCCAGCGGGAAGCCGACCTGCGGCAGCGGGGCCAGGCCGATGCCCACGAGGAGGAACCCGAGCAGGTAGTCGAGCAGCTTCACGTCCCTCATCGCAGCACCTCCCCGTAGACCGTCGCGATGCCCGCGCACATCGCCTCGACGCCCTGGGCGGTGCCCGGGACGGGCCGTGCCGCGGGGTCGAGGCCCTGGCGCACGATCGCCGCGGCGACGTCGGCCGGGTCCTCCGCGTCGACGAGGCACGCGGGCGGGACGATCTCGGCATTGCCGCCGACGTCCGTCGCGACCGCTCCGAGCCCGTGGGCGACAGCGTCCAGCAGCGTGTAGGAGAGGTTCTCCCACACGGAGAGCTGGGCGACGACGTCGTGCCGGACGAGCGCCTGCTCGGCGTCGAGGTGCCCGGGCAGGTCCACGCGGCCGGTGAGCCCGAGCTCCTCGACGAGGGCGCGCAGGGTCTGCTCCTCGGGGCCGGCGCCGGCGATCGTGAGCGTCGCCTGCTCGTGCTCGGCGGCGACGAGGGCGAAGGCGCGCAGGAGCGCGTCGATCCGCTTCTCCGGGGAGAGCCGGGCGAGGGACAGCACCCGCAGCCCCGGCGCGGGGGCGGGCGCCACGGCGGGGGCGTCGACCCCGTTGCGGATCACGCGGATCCGCTGCGCGCCCCACTGCTCGCGCAGCTGCTGGGCGGTCGAGGAGCTCACGGCGATGACGGCGTCGGTGGCGCGCAGGCGGGCGCGGTGCGCGAGCGCCTTGGCCGTCGCGGAGGCGCGGCCGGACTGGTAGTAGCCGGCCACCCCGGAGATGCCGTGCTCGGTGGTGACGAGGCGGATGCGCCGGCCCCGTGCGGAGCGCAGACCGCGCACGGCGGCGACCCCGGTGAGGTCCGCGAAGGCGAGGTGGGTGTGCAGGACGTCCGGTCGGAGCGCGCGCAGGGTGCGTCGGATCGCGGCGACGGCGGCGCGGGGGCCGTCGGCCGGGGAGACGGGACCGGTGAGCACCGCCTGCCCGCGCGCACGGAGCTCCGCGGCGAGCGGCCCCTCGGGGCACAGCACGACGACGCGGGTGCCGGGCACCCCGGCGCTCGTCGCGTCGAGGACGTGGCGGGCCACGCCCCCGCGCTCCGCGACGGGGACGCACCACAGGGCCGTCACCGCGCCGGCGGCGCCGTGCCCGCCCGGGGAAGTCAGAACCATTCCTGCAGCCGATCCAGGGCCGTGAAGAAGCCCTCGCCGGTGTTCACGTGGCCCATCCAGATCTCGGGGATGAACGGGGCATCCGGGGCGAGGCGGTCCATGCGCTCGGCGAGGTCCTGGAAGTCGACCTCGCCCTCGCCCACCTGGACGCCCTCGCCGTCCACGCCGATCGAGTCGACGATGTGCAGGTGCTCGGTGTACAGGCCCATCGCCTCGATGTACTCGCTGAAGGGGCGCTGGAAGAAGTTCGCGGCGAGCTTGGAGTGGGAGACGTCGAAGGTGAGGCGGCGCCCGTGCTCCTCGCAGAAGGCGACCGTGTCCTCCGGCTCCATGAACAGGTTGTGGTACTGCTGGCCGCCCATGAGCCACGGGAACGGCGGGAGGGTCTGCGCGGTGAGCCGCACGCCCTCCTCGTCGACCCGCTCGAGGCCGCGGGCCACGCGCTCGTACAGGGGCGCGCGCTCCTCGGGCCGCAGGTGGCGGTCCGGGAGGAAGCCGCCCATGGTGACGATGACGATCGGCTCGCGCTCGCTCGTGAAGTGCTCGCGCAGGTCACGGGCGAGGTCGACGACCCGCTGGACCTCGCGCACGGAGCGCTCCCAGATCGCGTCGTCCGGGGAGGCGAGGTCGATGAGGAAGTCCCCGGGGTACAGGTCCGGGGCGTGGACGGTGAAGAAGCCGTCGACCTTCCCGCCGGTGAAGAACGGCGCCGGGTCGAGGTCCATGTCCTTCGCGGACTGGTGGAACTCGAGGAAGTCCGGGGTGGAGACCTCCAGCAGCGAGCGGAAGTCGTGGAAGCGCACGGGCAGACCCCACGGGCGGCGGAAGTCGTACGCGCCGCGGGTGCGGGGGCGGCCGGCGAGGTCGCCGGGGTAGAAGAAGTCGCCGGCGGGCACGTCACGCTGCAGGGTCACGCCCAGCAGGGCGTCGCGGCGGTCGGGCTGGAGGCCGCGGCCGGGGCTCTTCACGTCGACGTCGGCCGCGGTGACCACGTCCCCGGGGCGCAGGTCCCGGGTCGCGACGAGGGACTTCGCGAGGTTCACGCGGTTCATGAGCTCACCGGTGGAGAGCTCGCGCGGGCGGTCGCTGCCCAGGGCCTCCTCGACCTCGCGGATGCGGCGCACCATCTCGGCGAGCTCGTCCGGCAGCAGGGAGACCTTGTGGTCGTTGCCCTCGAGGGTGCGGTCCACGGTCACGTGCTTCTCGATGATGCTGGCCCCGCGGGCGACGGCGGCGAGCGGCACGTGCCAGCCGCGCTCGTGACCCGAGTAGCCGACGAGGCAGTCGCCGAGCTCCGCGAGGCGGTCCATGTAGCGCAGGTTCACGTCCTTGAAGGGCGCGGGGTACGTGGACTGGGTCTGCAGGAGCGCGAACGGCGCCCCGTGGCCGCGCAGCACGCCCACGGCGCCCGTGATCTCCTGCTCGGTGCTCATGCCGGTGGAGACGATCATCGGCGCGCCGAGATCCGCGACGTGCGCGAGCAGGTCGTGGTTCGTGAGGTCCGCGGAGGCGATCTTGTA
The DNA here is from genome assembly GCF_024860185.1 of Brachybacterium sp. NBEC-018. Lineage (NCBI taxonomy): Bacteria > Bacillati > Actinomycetota > Actinomycetes > Micrococcales > Dermabacteraceae > Brachybacterium > Brachybacterium sp. NBEC-018. Next base: position 957,436 of record NZ_CP100650.1, on the reverse strand, counting down.
GGCGGGGATGCCGTAGCGGGCGAGAGCGTCCGCGGAGGGCACGTCCCACGGGGTGCACAGCACGTCGACGTCCCGCTCGGCGCAGTGGTCGAACACCCGGTACATGTCCTCCACGGAGAGGGAGTACTTCGCCAGCAGGTTCATCGTGTACTGCGGGCCCAGGTCCTCCCCCGCGCTCGAGGAGCTGCCCGAGCGGTACAGGGAGGCCATGTCCCGCAGCTGGAACTTCACGGCGTCCACGCCCGCCTCGACGCAGCGGTCCACGAGCGTACGGGCGAGGTCCACGTCGCCCTGGTGGTTGTTCCCGATCTCGCCGATGACCAGCGCGGGCCGCCCCTCGCCGAGGGTGCGCCGGCCGATCCGCAGCGTGCGGTCCCCGGGGATCGCGACGGCCACGAGCCGGCCGCGCTCGTCGACGACGGGGATGCGGTCGATGCCGCGGCCGAACAGCGCGGTGATCTCCTCGACCGCGGTGCCCTCGCGCACGGAGACGGCGGAGGTGTTCGCCGCCTCGATCGCGGGCGTGGCGAGGTCCGGGCTCGTGTGCCCCACGAGCCAGCGGCGCACGTCGCCGTCGCTGAGGGCGCCGCGCAGCGTGCCGTGGGCGTCCACGAGGAACACCACGCGCGCGCGGTTGTCGTTGATGCGGCCGAGCGCCTCGAGCACCGTGGCCTCGGCGTCCACGACGTAGGGGGCGGTCACGCGGTCCAGGATCATTCGGTCCTCCATCCGAGGCGGGCGAGCATGCTCTCCGCGGCGGCGACGTCGGCCAGGGTGTCGATGTCCACGCCCTCCACCTCGTCGAGCACGAAGAGATCGACCCGGCCGCCGATGCGGTTGCCGTGGTCGCGGTAGATCGACGGCGCCGTGACGTACAGGCTGCCGTTCTCGAAGTAGTGCAGCTGCTCGGGGCGCAGCTCCTGCCGGCGGGGCCGCGCGGTGACGTCGTACGCCGCCTGTGCGCTCTCCCCCGGGGCCGACGGCAGCCGCCAGAAGAACGGCGACTCGCCGACGACGCCGACGAGGGAGTCCGCCCCCGAGGCGCGGAACTGCGCGAGGGCGCGCGGGATCGTGTGCGGGCGGCGCACGGGCGAGGTCGCCTGGAGCAGCACGACCGCGTCGAGCACGGTCCCCTCCGCCTCGATCACGTCCATCGCGTGCAGCACGGTGGGCTCCGTCGGCGCGGTGTCCGTGGCGAGCTCCGCAGGCCGCTCGATGACGAGGGCGCCGTGGGCGGCGGCGACCTCGGCGATCTCGGCGTCCTCGGTGGAGACCGCGACGATCACCTCGGCGCCGTCCTCCTGCGCCTCGAGGGCCTGTGCGATGGTCCACGCGATGAGCGGCTTCCCGCCCACGGGCAGCAGGTTCTTGCGCGGGATGCCCTTGGAGCCGCCGCGCGCGGGGATCACGACGAGCGCGGTCACAGGGCCTCCTCGAGCACCTGGACGATGCGGGAGGCGGGCTCCTCGGCGTCGCGCACGGGCGAGGGCGTCGGCTCCCCGCCGAAGCGCCGCATGTCGTAGCGCTCCCACAGCTCGTGCACCCAGCCGGGCGCCCCGGGCGCGTACACCCAGGCACGGCTGCCGCGGGCGGCGGCCTCGAGCACGCCGGTGGAGAACACGGAGACCACGGGGTGGGCGAGCTCCCGCAGGGGCACGTCGGTGCTCGCGAACTCCATGCCGCGCCGCTGCCACAGGCGGTGCTGGGCGCGGGAGATCATGTCCACCTCCGCGGGGTGGGGCCGGTACAGGCCGTCGTGCTCGCGGCAGAAGCGCACGGCGGCGCCGCCGGTCACGCGGCGGGACAGCTCCGCGCCGTGCAGCTGGCCGAGGAACACAGGTCGCTGCGCGTCCATGACGGCATCGACGTCCTGCGGCTGCGCCTCCGCCTCGTGCGCGGACTGCCACAGCAGCTGGGAGCCGACGGTCCGCGTGGTGACGTCGCTGCGCCCGCTGCGCCAGAACTCGGCGTCCGCATCGGACCAGGCGAGCAGGGTCGCCCCCTCCGGCAGCGGCGGGGCGAAGGGCGTGAGCGCCCCGTGCTGGACGACGAACTCGGGCAGGTCGTGGCGGCGCGCGAGCTCGTGCGCGGCGGCGCCGGCCCGCAGGTGCTGGCCGATCGAGACGATCGCCCCGGTCGCGGGGCCGACGGCCTCCTCGGGGCTGCGCAGGGCGCGGGTCTCCCACTCCGGGCCCTCGGTCTCCGGCAGGTGCACCCCGGCGGGGGTGAGCACGTCGATCCCGGCGCGGTGGTAGAGCAGCCCGCTCAGCAGGGAGGCGCGGGAGGTGGGGGTCGAGGAGTCCGCGGCGACGAGGATCCGTCGGTCCGTGCTCCCAGGGTCGGTCCCGCCGTCGGCCCCGTCCCCCGCGACGTCGGAGGGGTCCGCGGCGCGGGAGCGCAGCACCCACGGCAGCTCCTCGGGGACCCTGGGCTGCTCGGCCTCGGGGGATCCGGGGCGGCGGCGCAGGCCACGGGCCCGCTCGGTGACGGCGTGCTTGAGGCGCTGCGGGCGGCGGCGCGATCGCGACCACGCCTCCCACATCTCGATGCTCTCGGGGTGGTTCAGTCCTGCCACAGGGAGTCGACCTCCTGGATCCGGTGATCGAAGGTGTGCTCGGCGAGGGTCCGACGCCGTCCTGCCTCGCGCATCGCCTCGCCCCATGCCCGGTCCGTGACGGCGCGCCGTCCCAGCTCGGCCAGCTCGTCCTGATCGTGCCACACGGCGACCTCGGTGCCCACGTCGTAGAACTGGTCGACGTCGTCGCGGTCCACGAGCTGCACCCCGCCCATGCCGGGGATCTCGAAGGTGCGCATCGCGTGCCCGTTCTGCAGGCCGTGCACGGCGATCGCGGCGGCCCCCTCGGCGTGGATCTGGTACGCCCGCTCGAGCGGCACCTCGCGGGAGGCCCGGATCGGCGGCCGCGACCAGGAGAACGTGCGCGCCCGGTCCACGACGTGGCGGGAGAAATCGCGGCCCCAGGCGTGCACGGGCAGGCCCTGCTCGGCGAGGCGGGTGAGGATCTCGATGCGGTTCGCGTAGCCCGAGCCGATGAACACGAGCTCCCCGGTGCGGCGGCCCGTGGGCCGCGCGCGGTGCGGGTCGAAGGCGTTGGGCACGAAGTGCGCGTCCACGCCCATGGCCCGCAGCAGCTCCGTCTCGGAGCGGGCGTAGTCGACGACCGGGCCCACCTCGCGCAGGAAGTCCTCGGTGTGGTCGTGGCGGTGGAGGTCGTCGTAGAGCCAGAGGATCCGCGGGGTCCCCTCGAGCGCGTCCCAGAAGCGCCCGTCCAGGCCGTCGCCCTTGATGACGACGACCCGGTCCGGCCGCTGTTCGCGCAGCGCGGTGATCGCGGCCTCCGTCATCCGGGCGCGCTCGGCGGTGCGGCGCTCCCCGGGCAGGTGCAGCCGCTCGGGCAGCTCGACCGTGGCCTTGAGGCGGAGCTTCTGGCCGACGGTGTCGTAGGCGTCGTAGCGGTGGACGGCGACGGTGTGCCCGCGCCGCTCGAAGGCCTCGGCGATGCTGCGCCAGTAGCCGTGGAAGGCGGGGGTGACGAGCAGCAGCCGGCCGGGGCGGTCGCTGCGGGCGCCGTGGGGCGCGGTCGCGCTCATCGGGGCAGGTCCTTCCCGGCACGGTGCACGAGCGCGAGCTCCTCGCGGGCCGTGTCGAGGGGATGCACGTCCCGCCCCGCGAAGCGACGCCCGGAGTTCCAGGCGAGGTTCGCCATGCTCGCGGCCGTGAGCCCGGCGCGCAGCAGGTGCACGTGGCCGTGGCGGCGCGCGTAGCGCATGCGGGCGCCCACGAGCCAGCGGCGCCGCCGCGCCTCCCCGCCGGAGGAGCCGCCGCCCGCGTGCACGACGGTGAGGTCCGCGTCGAGCAGGGAGGGGATCCCCGCGCGGCGCAGGCGCAGCTGGAGGTCCACCTCCTCGGTGTACATGAAGTAGCCCTCGTCGAAGCCGCCCACGGCGAGCACCTCGGCGATCGGCAGCAGCAGCACGGCGCCGGAGACCCAGTCCACGGGGACCATGCCGTGGCCGCGCTCCGCCTCGAGGTCGTGGCCCACGGCGCGGTGCAGCACGTCCCGGTGGCGCTGGGAGGCGAGCGGCACGAGCCATTCGACGACCTGGTGGCCGGTGGTCGGGAAGCGGCGCGCCGCGTACCCGGAGCGGCCCTCCGCATCCTCCGCGCGGCAGCCGACGACCGCCGGCATCCACGGGGCCGCGTGCTCGGTGATCGCGGCGGCCAAGCCCGCGGGGATCGTGAGGTCCGAGTTCAGCACGAGCGCCGTGTCGATCGCGCTGCCGCCCTCACCGTCGCGCAGGGCGCGCAGGCCCGTGTTCACCGCGGCGCCGAAGCCGCCGTTGCGCTCGCGCCGCACGAGCTCCACCCCGGCGGGCAGGGAGTCCCCCGGGACGGGGCGCGGTGAGGCGTCGTCGACGAGCAGCACCCGTGCGGGCCGCTCCGCCTCGGGCACGCCGGGACCCGCGAGGGCGTCCAGCAGCGGGAGGACGGGCTCGAGGTCCCCGTGCACGGGGACGATCGCGCCGAGGCGGGTGAGCGGCATCAGGAGTCGCGGGGATCCGCCGCGCGGCGGCCCCGGGCGGTGCGGGCCGCGCGCCCGGCGGGGCGTGCCGCGTCGGCGGCGTCGGGGGTGGCCTCGGCGGGGGCGTCCACGACGGAGGCGGTGCCGACGGTCGTGGCCCCGTCGGCCGTGGCGCCGTCGGTCGTCGGCGCGACGGACGATGCCGGCGTGCCCGCGACGGCGGCGGCGCCCGCGGAGCTCCCGGCCCCGGTCGCACCCGCGCCGGAGGCCGGCTCCGCGGCGACCACGGGGGCCTCCGCCAGCGCGCCCTCGTCCGGCACCGTCTCGACGCCGTACCCGGTGAGCCCGTAGCCCTTGCGTCCGTAGCCGTAGGCGTACCCGTAGGCGGTGTCGCCGTAGGCGATGCGGGTGAAACGGCTCGCCGAGGCACGGTTGAGGACCACGCCGTGGACCTTCGCGCCCACGGTGCCGATCGCCTCGACGGCGCGCTCGAGCGCCTGCCGGCGGGTCGTGCCGGCGACGGCCACGAGCATCGCGCCGTCGGCGTGACGGGAGAGCAGCTGGGCGTCGGTGACCGCGAGCACCGGCGGGGCGTCGAGGATGACGAAGTGGTCGCGGGAGAGCTCCTCGAGGAGCTCCTTCATGCGCCGCGAGCCCAGGAGCTCCGAGGGGTTCGGCGGGACCTGGCCGGCAGGGAGCACCGTGAGGTTGCGGGTGGGGGTGGTCGCGACGGCGTCCTCGATGCTCACACTCCCGGCGAGCAGCTGCGACAGGCCCACCGCACCGTCGATCCCGAACTCCGAGGCGATCATCGGGCGGCGGAGGTCCGCGTCGACGAGGATCGTGGGCTGGCCCGCGCGGGCCATGACCCGGGCCAGGTTCGCCGCGACCGTCGACTTGCCCTCGCCGGGCGCGCTCGAGGTGACGACGATCGAGCGGGGCGGGTTGTCCACGTCGATGTAGCGCAGGTTCGTGCGGAGCTTGCGGATCGCCTCCCGCGTCGCGAAGGCCTTCGGCTCGCCGAGCGTGCCGTTCTTCGCGCGCTGCATCTCCTTGCTGTCCGGGAGCATGCCCAGCAGCGGGAGGTCGAGGCTGTCCGTGAGGTCCTTGGCGGTGCGGATCCGCGAGTCGTTGCGATCGCGCAGCCAGGCGAGGCCGAGCGCGATCAGCAGGCCGCCGGCGGCGCCCGCCGCGAGGTACTTCTTGCGGTCCGGGGAGACCGGCGCGCCGGGGACCAGGGCGTTCTGGTACGGCGTCAGCTGCACCGAGACCTGCGCGTCCTCCGATCCGCCGGACTCCAGCTCACGGGCCTCCGCGGCGGTCGCCTCGACGGCGGCGTCGGCGATGTCGGAGGCCTGCTGCGGGTCGCCCGCGAAGGCCGTCACGGTGATGATCGGAGCGTTCGGGTCCAGCGTCGCCTGCAGGGAGCCGGCGACGGAGTCCGGGCTCTGGTCCAGGCCCACCTCGCCCACGATCCGCTCCCCCACCGCGCGGGTGCCGAAGAGCGGCAGGTAGGACTGCGCCTTGGAGTACTGGAAGTCCATGTTGCCGCTCGCCTGGCTGATGGCGTTGCCGTCGGCGTCCGTCTGCGCGCTCGCGGAGACGTAGCCGAGCGCCGTCGCCGAGTACACGGTGGGACGCGTGAAGGAGAGCCCGAAGCCCGCCGCGGCCCCGAGGACCGTGACCACGATGAGCAGGAGCAGGTTCCGCAACAGGAGGCGGAGGAAGTCTTCGATCGTCACGCGGAGAACCTTCTCGCAGGCAGGGTCAGGACCCCGTCATCGTAGTGCTTCCAGCGCGAAGTTGATCCCATACGTCCGGTTCGCGCTGCCGACCCTCAAAGTTTCCGATCGGTCACCGTGGCAGCGGCCACCCGCGCCCGCCCGGGAGCCCGGTCCCGCCGCGCCGACGGCACAGCTCACGGGCGCGGTCAGCACGCCGGCGAGGCCTCCGTCGGCGATGTGACCTGCACCGACAGCCCCCTCGTCTCGGGTCGGGAACTCACAACCTCCCCGTTGCGCGGTCACGAGCGTCGGGCCAGGATCTCTGCTCGCGGTCACCGCCTCCGTGTGACGCGCCGCGTCCACCAGGACGCGCCCACCGCCGCGAAAGGCACCCATGGCCCCCGTCCAGCAGCCCACCCGCCGTGCGCTCCTCCGCGGCGTCTCCTGGGCGGTGCCCACCGCCGCCGCCGCCGTCGCCGCGCCGGCCGTCGCCGCCTCCTCCCCCGAGGTCTACAGCGGCGGGGAGTACGGACTCTTCGTCTCGACCCAGTACAACGGCGGCTACGTCGGCTACTCGAACTCGAACGACTCCGTGGCCACGGTCTCGGCGAAGACCCCCTCGGCCTACTTCTCCGCCAGCCCGAGGCCGGAGAGCGACATCAGCTGGAACGACGCGGGCACGTGCCGCACCAACTCCTCCCTCTACGTGAACGGCGAGGGCTCCTTCACCCCGGTCACGAACTCCGCCAGCGGGGCCGCCGGCTCCTACGGCTCGGCCTCGGGCTTCTGGTGGTCCGTCCCCACCACGAGCCCCGGCACCGGCAGCGGCTACATCCCCAGCTCCACCGCGACACTCAAGAGCGGGGCGACGTTCGTGACCCAGGTCGAGGTCCTCATCCCGGCGGGGTCCAACGCGAGCTGGACGGCGAACAACATCAGGGTCGCGGGGTCGACCTGGACGAAGGCACTCAGCGGGACCCTGGACTCGAAGACGGCGACGGCGACCTACCTCTCCGTCGGTGCCGTCGCCGGTACGTGGTCCATCACCGCCCCGACCATCACCACGCTCTCCAGCGGCGCCTACCGGGTCACCGGCACCATCACGTTCACCACGACGGCCGATGCGAAGGTGACCCAGAGCGGGACCAAGTACTACGGCCAGGCGATCATCATGCCGGCGACGCTCCAGGTGAACCCCTCGTACGGGTGGACCAGCGTCTCCCTCACCTCGTACGTCAAGTCGGCCACCATCGCCTACACCGGCCAGAAGACCGGCATGCCGTCCTCGACGACGCTCACCGACCGGCTGACGACCACCTCGACGCTCCTCAACGACGCCTGCTGAGGCAGCCGATCCCAGGACGCGCAGCGGCCCCTCCCGCCGAGGGCGGGAGGGGCCGCACGCCTGCACGGACGCCCGCGCGAGGCGGGATCAGCGCGGCATGTTGCGCAGGTTCGCGGAGGCCATGTCGAGCATCTTGCCCACGCCGCCCGCGAGCACGATCTTCGTCGACGCCGTCGCGAAGCCGCGGATCTGCTGCGGGCTGATCTTCGGCGGCATCGACAGCGCCGCCGGGTCCGTGACCACGTCGATGAGCACGGGGCCCGGGGTCGCGAGCGCCTTCTCCATCTCCTTGCGCAGCTTCTTCGGGTCGGTGATCCGCACCGAGGTGATGCCGGCGCCCGCCGCGATCGCCGCGAAGTCGACGCCCTCGTGGTCGGTGCCGTAGTCCGGCAGCCCCTCGACGAGCATCTCGAGCTTGACCATGCCGAGGCTCGAGTTGTTGAAGACGACGATCTTCGTGTCCAGCTGGTGCAGCTTCACGGTGAGCAGCTCACCCATGAGCATGCCGAGGCCGCCGTCGCCGCTCATCGAGATGACCTGCCGGCCGGGGAACGCCTTCGAGGCGCCGATCGCCTGCGGCAGCGCGTTCGCCATCGTGCCGTGGTGCCAGGAGCCGAACAGGCGGCGCTTCCCGTTGGGGGTGATGTAACGGGCGCCCCACACGTTGCACATGCCGGTGTCCACGGTGAACACGGCGTCCTCCGCGGCGAGGTCGTCGAGGGTCGCGGCGACGAACTCGGGGTGGATCGGCTTCATCCGCTCGACGTTCTTCGTGTACGCGGCGACGACGCCCTGCAGCGCCTTGTGGTGCGCCTTGAGCATCTTCTGCAGGAACTTCGCGTCCTTCCTCCCCTGCAGCAGCGGCAGGACGGCCTGCAGGGTGAGCGCGACGTCGCCGTGCAGCGCGAGGTCGAGCGGAACGCGGCGGCCCAGGCGGGAGGCGTCCGCGTCGATCTGGACGATCCTCGCCCTCTCGTTCTGCGGGAGGAACTCGCTGTAGGGGAAGTCCGTGCCGAGCAGGATCACGAGATCCGCCTCGTGCATCGCGTCGTAGCAGGCGCCGTAGCCCAGCAGCCCGCTCATGCCGACGTCGTACGGGTTCTCGTACTGGATCCACTGCTTGCCGCCGAACGCGTGCCCCACCGGTGCCTTCGTCGCCTCGGCGAGCGCGAGCACCTCCTCGCGGGCACCCTCCACGCCGGCCCCGGCGAAGAGCATCACGGAGCGGGCCTCGTCGATCATCTCGGCGAGCCGGCCGACGGGCCCCGCGGCCGGCTGCACGGCGCCCAGCTCGACGGCGAGGTCCTTCGTGAGCGGGCCGTCGACCTCCTGGTCCGCGACGTCGCCGGGGACCACGAGCACGGAGACGCCGCGCTTCGCGATCGCCGTCTGGATCGCGATGTGCAGCAGCGTCGCGCCGTGCGGGCCGGAGTTCACCATCTCGCAGAAGTGCGAGCACTCCTGGAACATGATCTCGGGGTGGGTCTCCTGGAAGAAGCCGGTGCCGATCTTCTCCGAGGGGATGTGGGAGGCGAGGGCGAGCACGGGGGCGCCGTCGCGGTGCGCGTCGAAGAGCCCCTGGATCAGGTGCGTGTTGCCGGGGCCGCACGAGCCGGCGCACACGGCGAGCTTCCCCGTCAGGCGGGCCTCGGCGCCGGCGGCGAAGGCGGCGGCCTCCTCATTGCGCACGTGCACCCACTCGATGCCCTCGGTGGTGCGGATCGCATCCACGACGGGGTTCAGCGAGTCGCCGACCACCCCGTAGATGCGCTCGACGCCGAGGTAGCGCAGCTGGGTGACGAGGAGGCGGGCAAGACTGGTGCGGGCCATGGTTTCTCCTGGGGTCGACGGCGGAGCGGCCCGCGTCCTGCAGGCCGCGATGGGATCGAGCCTAGCCCTCCTCGCCCGGCTCCTCCGGGGTCGGGGTCTCGTCCCTCACGAACCTGACGGTCTGCACGCGCCGCTCGTCGACCTTCGTCACCTCGAGCCGGCCGCCCTCGATCGGCACCGTGTCACCCTCCACGGCGATCCGGCCGAGGGACGCCATGACGAAACCGCCCACCGTCTCGTAGCCGCCCGTGTCCGGCAGCTCGATCCCGGTGTGCGCCTCGAACTCCTGGAGGATGAGGCCGCCGTCGACCTCGCCGTCCGCGAGGCCCGGGTGCTCCGGGTCCGCGCCGCGGGGATCGGCGTCGAACTCGTCGTAGATCTCGCCCACGAGCTCCTCGAGCAGGTCCTCCAGGGTGACGATGCCGTCGGTGCCGCCGTACTCGTCCACGACCACCGCGATCTGGTCCGCCTGGGCGCGCATCCGGTTCAGCGCCCGCAGCACGGCGACCGTGCCGGGGACGTGCTCGATGGGGCGGGTGATCGAGGAGACGAGCGTCGCCTCCGGCTCCTCGACATGCAGCAGGTCCCGCACGTGCACGAAGCCCAGCACGTCGTCCATGTCCTCGCCCGTCACCGGGTAGCGGGAGTGGCCCGTGTCCAGCACGATCGCCCGCACCTGCGCGACGGTCGCCTCCCCCTCGAGGAAGTCGACCTGGTGGCGGGGCCGCATGACCTCGACGACCGTGCGCTCGGAGGCGTCGAAGACGTCCGCCAGCACCCGCGACTCGGCCTCCTCGAGGGCGTCGGAGTCCCGCACCATCGCCTTGATCTCCTCCGCGGAGACCGCCTCGCGGTTCGCCTGCGGGTCACCGCCCAGCAGCCGCACCACGAGGTTCGTGGAGACGGACAGCAGCCAGATCACCGGCCGCATGAGCCGTCCGAACACCCCGAGCGGCGGGCCGACGATCTTCGTCAGGCCCAGCGCGTTCTGCATCGCGAGGCGCTTCGGGGCGAGCTCACCGAGCACGAGGGAGAGGAACGCGATGAGCAGCGTCATGACGATCAGCGCCGTCGTGCTCGCCGCCGAGTCGCTCATCCCGAGTCCCGTGAGCACCGGGGTGAGCACCGGCGCGATCGTCGAGGCGCCGTAGGCGGAGCTCAGGAACCCCGCGACCGTCACGCCGATCTGCACCGCGGAGAGGAAGAGGTTCGGGTCCCGCACGAGGCGTGCGGTCGCCTCCCCGCGGGGCCCCGTCTCCTCGAGCTGGCTGATCTGGGACTCGCGGAGGTTCACGATCGCCATCTCCGTGCCTGCGAACACGCCGCCGATCAGCACGAACAGCAGGACGAGGACGATGTTCACGATGACGGAGGGATCCATGCGCCCACGCTACCGGCCGCGCCTGCGCCGAGCCCGGGGGCGTGCGGGTGGCGCTCACCCCACTCCTCATCCGGACGGGCTCGGGCCTACGGGACGTCTTCGTACCGATGTCCCCGGATACGGCCACATCTGTCCAAGGACGTCCCGTACCCGTCGGGCGGGCCCGGGTCAGAGCAGCGGGATGAGCTCCTCGCGCACGGCGGCGAGCACCCAGTTCGCGCCGCCGTTCTCGATGTGGGAGGTGATGGCGACGAGGGCCTCCTGCTCGGGGAGGACCAGCAGGAACTGGCCGTAGGCGCCGTCGGCCCGCCACGCGCCGTCCGGCTGGCTGGCCCAGACGCCCAGGCCGTAGCGGGCGTTGTCCGGGTCCGGCCAGGCGGTGGGGACCCAGGTGTCCTCCGCGTGCATGAGGTCCACCCACTCGGCGGGGACGAGCTCGGCGCCGTCGACGGTGCCGCGGCCCAGCAGCACCTCGCCGATCCGCGCCATCTCGCCGCTCTTCAGATGCAGGCCGGTCGCGCCCCAGCTGTGGCCGTCCACGGTGGTGTGCCACTGCGGGTTCACGATGTCGAGGGGCTGGAAGAGACGGGGTATGAGCCAGTCGCGCAGGGTCTCCCCGGTGCGCTGCTCGATGATCCGGGAGAGCAGGAAGGGCCCGCCGTTGGAGTACTCGAAGGCGCTGCCGGCCTCCCGCACGAGCGGCGTCTCGAGGTACAGCGAGGTGAGATCGCGGTGGTCGCGCTCCTCCTGGGCGAAGGCGGTGACGGGCGAGCCGGAGGTCATGGTGAGCAGATGGCGGATCGTCACGTCCCCCACGCCCTCGCCGTAGCGGCCCTCCGGGGAGGGGAGGTGGTCGACGGCGCGGTCCTCGAGGTCGAGCAGGCCTTCGGCGCGGGCGATGCCGACGCCGAGCGCGGTGACGGTCTTGGAGACGGAGTAGACGTTCTCGGCGGTGTCGTCGACGAAGCGGTGGACGACGTCCTCCCGGCCCGGGCGGATCACGTGCACGGCGCGCACCGCGAGGGAGCGCTCGGTGAGCCGCTGGCGCAGCGGGAGCAGGAGCAGGGGATCGGGGATCGCGGCTTCAGGGGTGCGAGGGGCGTCGGCGCTCATGCCCGGAAGGCTACGCGCGCCGTTCGGCCCCGGTCACGGGCGGTCCAGACACGACCCGTGACCGGCGGAGGGGAGGGACGACCTCTCCCACGCGGGGGACCGCCCCGGCGACGACGTCCCGGCCCGCGAACCTCATACTTTTCCCACGCGCGGGGGATGACCGGCGGGCAGGCGTCGGCCAGACTGACCTCGCGACGGCCATGGTCGGCGACGACCTGCGCCGTCGCGACCGTCCCGACCTCCGGTCGCCACGTTCCGCATCACCGGACCACACCTTCCCCGCCTCCTCGGCGCCCCGCCGCCGAGCCGATCGAAAGTCCTCCGATGGCCGCACTGCGTCGCTACGTCTTCCCCCTGTTCTGGATGCTGATCCTCGGCATCATCGCGATCTCCCTCGCCCGCCTGGCCTTCTTCCCCGGGGAGTCGAGCGCGGCGGAGGAGGATCCGATCAGCCCCAGCGCCGACTTCGACCAGTACGCCACGGCCGCCGTCTCCCGCGCGGACATCAGCTCCGAGCTCGTGCTGCCCGCGACCGTCGCCCCGGACGAGGGCACGCCGCTCAAGGCGACCGCCGCCGGCGAGATCAACAAGGTGTGGGTGAAGGACGGCGACGAGGTCCAGGAGGGCACGAAGATCCTGCAGGTCCGCGTGCCCGTCGAGGCGGATCCCGTCGAGATCGCCGCCACCGAGGACGCGGCCGCCACCGCCGACGGCACGGACGGCGCCGAGGACGGGACGGGGACCGAGGAGGTCGCCGCCCCGGCCGCGCCCGCCACCTCCTCCCCGCAGGAGTACCGCTACCTGACGCTCGTGGCCGACGGCCGCGGGATCGTCCGCGACCTCACCGCCGTCGAGTGGGAGACCGTCTCCGTGGGCGACACCGTCGCGACCCTCTCCCCCGGCACCTACTCGATCACCGCGGACCTCACCCCCGAGCAGCAGCTGTCCCTGCTCGACGTCGACATCGAGGCGACCGCGACGCTGCCCTCCCTCACCGACCCGATCCCCTGCTCGCGGCCCGCCGTCACCGAGGACGACCCGCCGGCCGACGACGACCAGGCCCCCAGCAGCGAGGGCGCCTCCATCGAGGTGAACCCGATGACGGGTGAGGAGATCACCCCCGAGACGACGTCCGCCCAGCTCAGCTGCGCGATCCCGGACGGCACCCGCGTCGTCTCCGGGCTCACCGGCGAGGTGAGCGTCGCGCTCGGCACCGCGGAGGGCGTGCTCACCGTCCCCACCACCGCGGTCGAGGGCGAGGGCGAGGCCGGCACCGTCTACACGCTCGACGAGGCGACCGGCGAGCCCACCCCGATCGAGGTCGAGCTGGGTCTGCGCGGCGACGGCGTCGTCGAGGTCCGCAAGGGTCTCGAGGAGGGCCAGGAGGTCCTTCAGTACGTGCCCGGCGTGGACAACGCCGAGTCCGGCATGGACGGGATGGAGGTCTGGTGACCGCCGCGGAGCCCCTGCTCCACCTCGAGGGCCTGCGCCGCTGGGTGCGGCTGCCCAGCGGGGAGGACCTGCACATCCTGCGCGGCGTGGACCTCGAGGTCGACGCCGGGGACCACGTCGCGATCGTCGGCCGCTCCGGCTCGGGGAAGTCGACCCTGCTGAACCTGCTGGGCCTCATCGACCGGCAGAGCGACGGCGTGCTCCGCTTCGACGGCCAGGACGTGCACCGCCTGCGGGACGCCCGACGGGCCCGCCTGCGCGGCGCGTCGATCGGCTTCGTCTTCCAGCAGTTCAACCTGCTCGACGGCCGCACCGCCCTCGAGAACGTCATGATGCCGCTGCTGTACGGGGACGCCCGCCAGTTCTGGCATCGCGAGAAGCTCGCCCGGGAGATGCTCGACCGGGTGGGGCTCGGCGACCGCGCAGACCAGGTGCCCGCGCGGCTCTCCGGCGGTGAGCAGCAGCGCGTCGCCGTGGCGCGGGCGCTCGTGCGCCGGCCGCGGCTGATCCTCGCCGACGAGCCCACCGGCGCCCTCGACGTCTCCACCGGGGAGGCGGTCATGGCGCTGCTCGACGAGATCGCCCGCGACTCCGATGCCGCGCTCGTCACGATCACCCACGACCTGCAGGTCGCGGCCCTCTCGCAGCGGGCGTACCTGCTCGACGAGGGCACCCTCCACGACATCGGCACGCTCGACGCCGCCGGCACCGCGGAGGCGCGCACCGCGCTCGCCGCGACCGCGGGCCTGCGGGCGGGGCGGGAGGCCGTCGCATGACCGGGCTGATCGCCTCGATCGTCGAGGCCTACGGGGAGCTGCGGGTCCACAAGGGCCGCATCATGCTCTCGCTGATCGGCGTCGCCTTCTCGGTGTTCGCGCTGACGGCGGTGCTGGGCGGCGGGGGCATGCTCTCCGGCGCGCTCGAGCAGTCGATGGAGCGCAGCGGCGGCCGCGACGCGACTCTCATGATCTCCTCGTTCGGCGGCGCCGAGTCCGTGACCCCGCAGGAGCAGGACGAGGCCGTGCTCGAGGAGATCGACCGCCTCGGCATCGACCAGCGCACCCGCCGGATGTACACCGACGCGCGGGTGCAGACCACCGAGGGGGTCAAGTTCACCCAGCTGATGGGGGTGGACCCGGCCTACGGGGACATCTTCCGGACTCAGGTCGCGCAGGGCCGGTGGCTCGCCGATTCCGACCAGCACCGCCTCGCCCCGGCGATCGTCGTCAACCAGCCGCTGTACGAGGCGCTCGGCCGGCCCGCGCTGGGCACCGAGCCCGTCACCCTCTACGGGGAGAGCGGGGCCTCGGAGTCCGGGCAGGCGATCGTGATCGGCGTGCTCGCCGCGGATCCGAACCTCGACTGGGACCTCGCGGCCTTCGCCCCGGCCGACAGCGTCGCGCAGCTCCCCGGGAAGACCCCGGAGACGACGATGACCTCGGAGTACCTCGTGTGGGTGCCGCCGGAGCAGGCCGACGAGATCCGGGCGCGGCTCGCACAGACCCTCGCCGGCGCGGGAGTCGGCACCTTCGACGTCTCCCCCAGCTCGTTCTCGCTCGAGGACCAGGGCTTCGGCGCGATCACCCTCGGCGTGGTCGTCGTGGCGCTCGTGATCCTGCTGCTCGGCGCGCTGGGCCTGGTGAACATCTCCCTGGTCACGGTGCGGCACCGGGTGCGGGAGATCGGGATCCGACGCTCCTACGGCGCGACCGGCGCACGGATCTTCGTGGGGGTGCTCATGGAGTCCGTCGTCGCGACGGTGCTCGCGGGGGCGATCGGCGTGGCGTGCGCGGTCGCGCTCGTGAAGGCGCCCTTCGTCACCGACTACTTCCGGGAGCAGGGCCTCGTGGACCTGCCGCCGTTCCCGGTGACGGCGGTGCTGCTGGGCCTGCTCGCGGCGACCGCGGTGGGCGTGCTCGCGGGCGCCCTGCCGGCGCTCATCGCGACCCGCATCAAGGTGATCGACGCGATCCGCGGCTGAGGCCACCGCGCGCACGCGGAACGGGCCGGCACCCTCGCAGGGGTGTCGGCCCGTGCCGCGTCGGTCACGTCAGGGAGTCGCCGCGGTCCGCGAGCGCCTGCTCGAGCTCGTCGCGGATCCGGTCGCCGCCGGCGTCCTTCCAGGTGGCGACGCCGCCCGCCCAGGCGTCGACGCCCTGGCGGCCCTGGAGGATGTCGCCGGTGAGATCGTCGATCCGCCCGGTGATCGCGCCGCCCACCTGGGAGCTCGTCTCGGAGTAGAGCCCGCGGGCCGGATCCGTCACGCCGTACGAGACGGTCGACTTCTGCCCCTCGTACCAGCTGCGCGTGGACTCGGGATGGCCGGGCACGTAGATCGGCCAGGGGGCGTCGGTGAGATAGCGGAACCCGAGCGGGGTCTCGCTGCGACCGCGGTCGGTGAGGACGGGGTCGGTGCCCTGGAGCTCGTGCTGCTCCCCCGCCGTGCCGTACAGCCGGAACAGGTACTCCTCCGTGCCGAAGGGTGCGGCGAGCCAGTTCAGCATCCCGAGCAGCGCCTGCACGCGGTCCCCGGCGTCCTTGCGGATCGCGGAGATCCCGAAGGTGGGGTTCGCGAGCCAGGAGACCGCCTGCGAGGCGTCGCCGTCGTAGCCGGGGGTGCGGACGACCCGCATCGCGAAGTCGTCGCCGGAGGTCTGCTCGCGATGGAACTGCGGCCATGCGGAGAACGTGTCCCAGGTGAAGAGGGAGCGGCCGGAGCCGAACCAGTTCTTCACGTCGTTGCCCTGCGCGGCGAAGGTGTCCGGGTTCAGCACGCCCGCCTCGACCATGCGGCGGGCGGCCTCGAGCGCCTCCTGCTGCTCCTCGGCCTCGAAGCTGCGGGTGAGGGCGCCGTCCTTCTCGACCCAGCCGTTGGGGATGCCGAGCATCTGGCGGATCAGGTCGAGCGGGACCGAGCCCATCGCCCAGGTGTTCTCCGAGGGGGCGGTGACCTCCTGGCAGAGGGCGAGGAACTCGTCGAAGGAGGTGGGGTCCTCGGTGATGCCCTTGCGCTCCAGGAGGTCCTCGCGGGCGTAGAGCACGCTCGTGCTCATGACCCCGCGCGGGATCGGCACGCCCATGATCTTGCCGTTCAGGGCAGCGGGGCCCCAGGTCTCGGTGGGGATGTTCGCGAGGAAGGGGTAGTCCGCGATGGCCTGCCCGGAGAGGTGCGGGGTGAGGTCCAGGGCGGAGGCCTCGATGAACTGCGGCAGCTGCGGCATGCCGCCGTCCACGAAGAAGATCTCCGGCAGGACCCCGCCGGCGACGGTCGTCGCGAACTTCTGCCCCCAGTCCGGCCCGGGCACGATGTTGATGCGCAGGTCCGATCCCAGGCGCGCGTTGAGCTCCTGCCAGAAGCGGTTGCGCGTGACGTCCGGTGGGACCGGTGAGTCGGTGCGCACCAGGGAGACGACCTCCTTCCCGTCCCCGGGCACGCCCGTGCTCGCGGCGACGGGGGACTCCGGGTAGGCGAGGAAGCCGTCCATGAGCCCGGTCGCCGGGTCTCCCGGGAGGTCCGGGGTGACGCCCTCGAAGGGCAGGTGGGCGGGTAGCTCGACGGGGGCGTTCGCGAACTTCGCGGGGATCCCGCCGCGCCCCTCGTTGCTGCAGCCGGTGAGGGCGGCGACGCCGAGCCCGGCGCCCAGGCCGGCGCCGAGGATCGTGCGGCGGGTGGGTGCCGGCATGGCGGGGCCTCCGAAGGGTCGCGGGCGGTGGGCGGGGCGGGGCTGCGGGCTCGGGCTCATCCCTTCACCGCCCCGGTGAGCATCCCCTTGGCGAAGTGCCGCTGCAGGAACGGGTAGACCACGACGATGGGGATGATGGAGATGACGAGGATCGCCATCTGGATGGTGGTCTGCGGCGGGGTGGACTCGACGACGGTGCCGAGGTCCGTGCCGCCCAGCTCGGTGCCGTTGACGACGTAGGTGCGCAGCACCATCTGCAGCGGCCAGCGCGAGGAGTCGTTGAGGTAGAGCAGCGCGTTGAAGAACGCGTTCCAGTAGCCGACTCCGTAGAACAGGCCGACGACGGCGAGCACGGCCCGCGAGAGCGGCAGCCCGATCCGCAGGAAGATCTGCGTCTCGGAGGCGCCGTCGATCCGGGCGGCCTCGAGCAGCTCCGCGGGCAGGCCCACGAAGAAGGAGCGCACGACGATCACGTTGAAGGCGCTCACGGCGGTGGGGATGATCAGCGCCCAGTAGCTGTCGATGAGGCCGAACTGCCGCACCGCGAGGTAGCTGGGGATGAGGCCCGGGGAGAACAGCAGGCTGATGAGCACCAGCAGCAGCATGGCCCGGTTTCCGACGGTCCCCCGCCGGGCGAGCGCCCACGCGAGCATCGTCGTGAGGGTGAGGCTGAGCAGGGTGCCGATCGCGGTCACGCCGATGCTGATGAGCAGGGCGCGGGCGACGACGCCGCCGGAGAGGATCGAGCGATAGGCGCTGAGGTCGATGTCCCGGGGCAGGAGGACGAAGCCTCCGGCGTCGGTCACCTGGTCGGCGGGGGCGACGGAGGTCGAGACGATGCCGATGAAGGGGATGATCACGAGCGCGCAGGCGATCGTGAGGACGACGGCCTTGACGGTCTTCTCGACGGGTCCGGCGGTGTCGGAGAGCCGGCGACGGCGGGGCGTCCTGCCGGGCCGCTCCGGTGCGGCGCCGCTCCGGGTGGGGTCGGTGCGGGTGGGATCGGTGGTGGCGGTCATGCCTTGTACACCCCCTGCTCGCCCAGCGCGTGGGCGATCTTGTTGGCGGTCAGCACGAGGACGAGCCCGACGACGCTCTTGACGAGGCCGACGGCTGCGGCGGTGCCCCATTGGCCGCCCGATATCCCCTCGTTGTAGACGTAGGTGTCGAGCACCTCGCTGGCCTCGGTGCCCACGGCCTGCTGCTGCAGGATGATCTGCTCGAAGCCGACGGTGAGGGAGCTGCCGAGCTGGAGGATGAAGAGCATGACGATGATCGGCCGCATGCCGGGCAGGGTCACGTGCCACATCTGGCGGGCGCGGGAGGCGCCGTCGACGGAGGCGGCCTCGTAGAGGCTGCGGTCGATCCCCGCGAGCACGGCGAGGAAGAGGATCGTCGCCCAGCCGGTGTCCTTCCAGATCACCTGGGAGGTGAGGAGGACCTTGAAGAGGTCCGCGCTGCCGATGATGTCGAGGGTGGCCAGGCCGTTGCTGCGCAGCAGGTTGTTCACGAGGCCGGAGCCGCCGAGCATCTGCTGGAAGATCGCGACGACGATGACCCAGGAGAGGAAGTGCGGCAGGTACAGGATCGACTGCACGAGCTGGCGCATCCGGGTGGACATGAGGCTGTCGAGGATCAGGGCGAGCACGATCGGCAGCGGGAACACGAGCACGGCCTGGATGAGCGTGAGGATCAGCGTGTTGCGCAGGGCGCTGAGGAAGGCGGGGTCGCCGGTGACGAGGATCCGGAAGTTGTCGAGGCCGGACCACAGGCTCTCGGAGATGCCGAGGTAGGGCTGGAAGTCCTGGAAGGCGATGACGTTGCCCAGCAGCGGGTAGTACTGGAAGGCGATGAGGACGAGCATCCCGGGCAGGGCGAAGAGCAGGACGGTGCGGTCCCGCACGACGCGCTGCCACCAGGACTGACGGGGGCGGCCCGGGGCGGGCGCGGCGCCGGCGGGGTCCTCGTCGCGGAGGACCGGGCGCTGGGCGGTGCCCGCGGTCATCGGGTTCTCACCCGGTCGCGGGCGAGGGGGTGGTGGGGCGCCGTCGGGGCGCCCGGTGTTCGTGGAGTTCGCACGATCTGCTCCGTTGCATAGTGATCGATCACGGTGGGATTCTCACGTTAGATCGTGATCGATCACACCGCAAGGGCCGACCGCCGACGAGCCGTGCGATGACTCGCGCCGGCCCGCCCCCGCGCTGTGCGACGATCACCCGGACCGGGGCAGCTCGCCCCTGAACTGCTGCTCGGCGAAGGAGCACCATGGCCGCACCCTCGGAACCCCGCGCCGCCCGCGGCGGCGGTCGCTCGACGATCTGGCAGGTCGCGGCCGCCGCCGGCGTCTCGCACCAGACCGTCTCCCGCTACCTCCACGGCGAGTCGCTGCGCCCAGAGAACCGGGAGCGGGTGGCCCGCGCGATCGAGGAGCTCGACTACCGCCCCAACCTCTCCGCCCGCTCCATGCGCACCCGCCGCACCCAGCGCGTGGGCGTGCTGCTGCCCGCCGTCAGCAGCTTCCAGGCGACGACGCTGAGCGGCGCGATCGACGCCGCGACCGAGGCGGGCTACGTCGTCGAGGTCTCGAGCGTGGACGGCGACGCCCGGCTCGCCTTCGACCGCGCCCTCGCCCTCGCGGACTCCGGCCAGGTGGACGGCGTGCTCGCCCTCGCCCCGCTGCCCCCGGAGACCCAGGACCGCTACCCCGGCCGCGCCGCGATCGTCGCCTCCGCGGACTACGACGACCAGGCCCACAGCACCGGCGCCATGGCCGACGGCGCGTGCCTCGCCGAGCTCGTCGAGGGGCTCCATGCCCTGGGACACCGGCGCTTCCTGCACGTCACGGGCGATCTCGAGTACGCCTCGGCCCGCAGCCGCCGGCAGGTCTTCGAGGAGACGATCCGGCGCCTGGGCCTCGGCGAGCCGCGCGTCCACGAGGGGATCTGGAACGCGGAGTCCGGCCGCTCCGCGATCATCCCGCTGCCCGAGGAGGACCGCCCCACCGCCGTGATCGCGGGGAGCGACGCGATCGCCGCGGGCGTCATCGAGGGAGCCCGACAGCGCGGATGGCGGATCCCGGAGGACCTCTCCGTCACCGGCTGGGACGACCTCCCGCTCGGCGCGCACATGCAGCCCACGCTCACCACCGTCAAGGACGACCGCCGCCGGCTGGGGCGGGAGGCGATGCTCCGCCTGCTCGCCGCGATCCGCGAGGAGCCGCTCCCCCAGGAGCAGCCCTCCCTCACCCATGTCATCTGGCGGGGCTCGACGGGCCCCGCACCCCGCTGACGTCGAGGAGGACGCCGCGATGCCCACCGCCACCCCGCAGGACCCGCCCGCCCCGCCGGACGTCGTCGTGATCATGACGGACCAGCAGGTGGTCGGCTGCACGGCCGCGAGCGGCGGCCCGGACACGATGCCCCGCACCGATGCGCTGCTCGCCGGCGGCACCCGCTTCACCCGGGCGCGCACGAGCTCACCGCTGTGCGTCCCGGCCCGGGAGTCCCTGCTCACCGGGCGCTTCCCGAGCGCGCACCGGGTGCGGCAGAACAGCACCGCCCGCCATGCGCTCTACGGCACGGACCTGCTCGACGTGCTGCGCGGCTGCGGCTACTCGCTGCACTTCAGCGGCAAGCCGCACATGCACCCAGGCCCGTCGGACTTCGACTCCTTCACGGGCCCCTTCCTCCACGACCACGGGCCCGGCGCCGCGGTGGACGGCTTCGCCGCGTGGCTGCGCGCGATGGACCACGGGGTCGCACACGCGCCCACCCCGTTCCCCGTCGAGGACCAGTTCCCGCACCGGATCGTCGACGGCGCCCTCGCCTCGCTCGAGGCCGCCCCGGAGGACGCCCCGCGGTTCCTGTGGGTGTCCTTCCCGGAGCCCCACAACCCCTACCAGGTGCCCGAGCCCTACTTCTCGATGTTCGAGGACGAGGTGCCGCCGCGCGCCACGGACACCTCCGTGCTGGACGGCATGGACTGGCGCTTCCGGTGGCTGCACCGCCTGTTCGAGGAGAAGCGGCCCGGCTTCGACGACGACTGGCGGCGGTACCGGGCGAACTACCTGGGCATGCTGCGGCTGATCGACGACCAGATCGGCCGCGTGCTCGACGCGATCGCCGCGGCCGGGCGGGACACGATCGTGGTGGTCCTCGCGGATCACGGCGACTTCCTCGGCGAGTACGGGCTGCAGCGCAAGGGCGCCGCCATGCCCGATGCGCTGATGCGGATCCCGCTGGGCTTCGCCGGCCCCGGGATCGCGGCGGCGGAGCGGGAGGAGCTCGTCTCGATCGTCGACGTCCTGCCCACCCTCGCCGAGCTGCTCACCGGGCAGATCCCCGCGGGGGTGCAGGGCCGCTCGCTGCTGCCGCTGCTGCGCGGTGAGCCCGCGCCGCAGGAGGAGTTCGGGTCGATCCTCGGGGAGCTCGGCTTCGGCGGCGTCTCCTACGACGAGGACGCCCGCCCGCCCCTGCACTTCCCGTACGAGGGGCGCTCCCTGGACGAGCTGAACTCCGTGACCATGGGCGGGGAGATGCGGATGCTCGTGCGCGGCCACCACAAGCTCGTGGTCGACGACCGCGGGCGGGACACCCTCCACGACCTGGAGGCCGATCCGCTCGAGATCCACGACCTCAGCGGCGACCCCGATCGTCAGGGGCTCCGCGCGGAGCTGCACCGGGAGCTGGTGCGATGGATGATGCGCGTCGCGGACGATCTCCCCGAGGGCGACTACGTGCCCCGCACGCGGCCCCACCACTGGCGCTGGGCCTGAGGCCCGGAGCCCGGGGCTCCGGGCCTCGGCGCCGTCGGCCCCTCAGTCCTCCGGGAGGTCCGCGAAGGCGGCCTTCATGTCGTTGTACCAGCCCAGCGACTGCTTGGGGTGCAGCCAGCGGAACCTCATCTCCTGGCGGGCGGGCTTGTGCGCCTCGTCGCCGGCCTTCACGGCCTCCTTGAGGTGCTTGTCCTGGGCGTTGATGACGTCGTCCGCGCTCTCGCCGCGGTGGGCGAGCTCGCAGGGGCCGCCGAGCTGCTGGCAGGTCATGGTCTTCATGGGGTGCTCCTTGATCGGGTTCGTGCTGCTGTCATGGTGATGACGCGCGACGGGGCGGGAGTGTGACAGCCCCGCCGCAGTCGGATCGGGATCGGTGGGCGGTCAGCGAGGATCGGCGCCGTCCCGGCGCACCACGCGGGCGAGCAGCTCGGGCCGGGCACGGAAGTCGATGCGGGTCACGCGGCCGCCCGCGACGGTGAAGTCGAACAGGACCATCGCCTGCCCGCGGTGGTACCAGGCGGAGCCGGGCCGGCCGTCCACCGCGACGGGGAGGGCGGCGTGGGCGGAGCCGTTGAAGAAGGCCGCGACGTCCTCGCGGCCGTCGATCGCGGCGGGGGTGCCGGTCGCGATCGCCTCCTCGTCCCCGCGCACCACGGCGTCCGGGGCGAGCAGCGCGATGAGCCGCGTGAAGTCGCCCTCGCGCGCGGCGGCCATGAACGCGTCCACGACCTCCCAGTCCGCGAGCGGGTCCTCGCCGCGCGGCTGGGCGACCTTGGCACGGGCGCGGGAGGCGAGCTTGCGGGCCGCCTGCTCGCTCGTGCCGAGCGCGGCGGCGATGATCCCGAACTCGAAGCCGAAGCTGTCGTGCATGACGAAGGCGATGCGCTCGTTGGGGCTCAGCCTGTCCAGGACCAGCTGGAGAGCGGTGCCGACGGTGTCCGCGAGGGCCATGTCCTCCGCGGGGTCCGGGGCGCTCTCGCCGGGGTCGACCGTCTCCTCCGGCACGGGCACGCGGCGCCGCAGCCGGTCCAGGCACAGCCGGGTGGTGACCGTGGTGAGGAAGGCGGGGAGGCTGTCGATCTCCTCGCCCGTGCCGTCGCCGGTGCCGGCGAGGCGCAGCCAGGCCTGCTGGACGACGTCCTGCGCCTCGGCGTGGTCGCCGAGCACGCGGGCGGCGAGCGCCTCGAGCCGCGGCCGCTCGGCCTCGAAGCGCCGGGCGAGCTGCTCGGCGTCGTCGCCGGGGAGACCGTCATCGGGCAGC
Source organism: Brachybacterium sp. NBEC-018 (assembly GCF_024860185.1). Classification (NCBI taxonomy): domain Bacteria; kingdom Bacillati; phylum Actinomycetota; class Actinomycetes; order Micrococcales; family Dermabacteraceae; genus Brachybacterium; species Brachybacterium sp. NBEC-018. The sequence continues at coordinate 934,332 of NZ_CP100650.1, read as the reverse complement.
GACGGGGCCGACGGGTCGATGAGAGACATGAGCTGATCCTTCCGTGCGGGCCGACGGCGCGTCCACCGGCTCTCCACCCCTCTGACGCGCCGGGGCGCGGAGGTGTGACGGGAAGGGTCAGACGTGCAGGGTGTCCGGGACGCCCTCGGAGGCCTCGCGGCCCACGGGCTCGAGGAAGCGCACGCTCTCCCGGGTCCCGATGACCTGCATGACCACCGCGGTGACGACGAGCAGGGCGAGGGCTCCCGCCAGGCCGCCGGCGAGCGCGGCGTTCCCGGGGGCGGTGACGGAGGCCGCGTCGAGGGCCGCGCCGGAGGTGCCGGGGGCGGCGCTCGCGGCGACGAGCGGGGCGATGCCGGCGCCCGCGGAGGTCCCGGCGAGCAGCGCCGCACCGATCAGGCCGAACACGCCGACCCCCGCGGTGAGCAGCATCGGCACCTCGAGGCCGCCGCTCTTCCAGGTGAGCACGGCGGCGCACAGGGCGAGCACCACGGCGGGGATCAGCACCGCCACGTGGAGGTCGCGGCCGATCAGGGCGATCAGCGCGGTCACGGCGATGCCCGGCCAGGGCAGGGCGAAGCGCGCGCCGAGGGTCTGCAGCACCACGCCGCGCAGGGCGAGCTCGATCCCGACGGCCTGCAGCGGGGCGAGGAGCAGCACCACGAGGATCACGGCGATCCGTCGGCCCGCGCCGCGCGGGGCGGCGTCGGCCGGATCCGGCCAGACGGCGTCGGGGCCGGCGAGACCGGCGGCGATCGCGCCCGCCCCGCCCGCGACGGCGACGACCACGAGCGCGCCGAGCAGCATCCAGGGGGCGCCGCCGCGGAGCATCCGGCGGCGGAACCGCGTCGAGACGGACCAGGCCGTCGCGAGGGGCCGCCAGCCGCCGAAGCGCACGCCCACCATCCCGGCGGGCACCCAGAGCGCACCCATGAGCAGGGCGAGGCCCACGTCGAGCGGGCTGGTGGGGTCGCCGCTCGTCACGCCGAGGGCGACGTTCATGCCGGGGGCGAGGGCGAGCACCAGCACGGCGGCCACGAGCAGCGCCGACGCGAGGATCACGTACGCAAGGAGCGTCGCGAGGATCGTCAGCAGCGCCCGCGAGCGGGTGGACCACTCGGGGCGGAGGGTGGCCATCCGGTGGTACGGCACGGGCTTCGCGGCGTGCAGGGCACGGCAGCGACGCGCGGCGTCGGACCGCCCGGTGGCGGGATCGATGAGTCGGCGCATGGCCCGCTCACTCTAGGCCTCCGGGCGCAGGTGCACCACCGGGGCCGCGGTCACGCCCGTCACAGCCGGGAATCCGCCCAGGACCTGCGGCGTCGCGGCGCGATGTGAGCAACGACCCGGTCCCGTGCGCCGCCCTGCGCCGCGGTGGGCCCCGCCGGATCGATCCCGCCGAGGGTCCCGGGACGGGCCATCCGCCGCGCGGTCCTCGACCGTGCGGCTGATCCTGCGCCCGCCCCGCGCTCCCTACGCTGTGCCCATGGCCTATCCGCATCCCGACGACGCGCCGTCCTCGCGCAGCTCGCGCGAATGGGCGATCGCCGCCGCGCAGACCATCGTCTGCCTCGTGCTCGGGATCGCGCTGTGGTTCATCTCGACCGGCCTCACGCTCACCGAGTACCAGAACGCCCCGCCGCTCGCGCTGCGCACCTTCACCCTCGGCGAGCTCGTCGTGGGACTCCCGATCGCCCTGGTCATCGGACCGCTGCGGTTCCTGCGCCCGGGTCGTCTGCACACGGTGCTGCACATCGTCCTCGCGGTCGTCGGCTCCGCGGGCACGCTCGGCCTGCCCGCGGCGACCCTCGCGCTCGTGCGGATCGGTCGGCGCCGCCAGCTCGCCCCGGACGCCGTGGTCCTCGCCCTGCTGTGCGCGCTCGGCGTGGCCCTCGCCGCGCTCGACCACGCCATGCGCTCGACCGCCGGCACCCGGGTCGACGCGCTGCTGCCGATCGTCGTCATGGCGCTCGCGGCGATCCCCCTGCTCGTGGGGCACACGCTCGCCACCCGCCAGATCCTCGTCGCATCGCTGGGCCGGCAGGCCGTCGCCGCGCAGAGGGCACGGGAGGCCGCGGAGCGCGAGGCGGGCGCGCTGCGCCGCGAGCGGGACGCGGAGATCGAGCGGGTGCGCGCCGAGGAGCGCGCGGCGCTCGCCCGCGACATGCACGACAGCATCTCTCACCAGCTCGCGACGATCGCCATGCACGCGGGCGCCCTCACCTACCGCGAGGACCTCTCCCCCGCCCAGGTGCGCTCCGCGGCGGGCACCGTGCGGGACGCCGCGCAGGTCGCGAACCAGGAGCTCAAGGAGGTGCTGCTCGCCCTGCGCTCCACCGAGGGCGCCGTGCCGCTGCCCACCGCCCCCACGCTCGACGAGATCGTCGACCTCGCCCGCGAGAGCGGCCAGGACGTGACGCTCACCTGGGACGGCGTGACGCCCGCGGAGCTCGCGGCCCGCAGCCGCGGCACCGTCGTCGCGATGGCGCGCATCCTCTCCGAGGCCGTCGCGAACGCCGCGAAGCACTCCCCCGGCCCGCCCGTCGCCGCGTCCCTCACCCGCACCGGCCACCGGCTCGTGCTGCACGTGCGCAACCCGCTCCCCGGCCCGCCCGAGGAGCCCCATGACGCGCCCTCGACGGGCCACGGCCTGATCGGCATCCAGGAGCGGGCCCGCCTGCGCGGCGGCGACGCGACGACCCGCCGCGAGCAGGACTCCTTCGAGATGGAAGCATGGGTGCCGTGGTGACCGATCCCGACCTCCCCCTCCGCGCCGATGCCGCCCCCGGCGGGGCTCCCGACGGCGGCCCGCGCGTGCTGCTCGTGGACGACGAGGCGCTCATGCGCTCGGGCCTGCGCCTGCTCATCGACGGGGCGAGCGGCATCGAGGTGGTCGGAGAGGCGGGCGACGGCCAGCAGGCCCTCGACGAGGCCGCCCGCCTGCACCCGGACGTGATCCTGCTGGACGTGCGCATGCCGCGGATGACGGGGCTCGAGGCGCTCGCGGCGCTGCGCGAGCGCGGCGACGAGGCCCGGGTCGTCATGCTGACCGCCTTCGACACCGACGACTTCCTGCTCACGGCGCTGCGCGGCGGCGCGGTGTCCTTCCTGCTCAAGGACTCCCCGCCGCAGGAGGTCGTCGACGCGGTCCTCGACGCCGCCGCGGGCCGCGCCCGCTTCTCCCCGGAGGTCCTCTCCCGGCTCGTGCGCCTCGCCGCCGGGACCGGGGACGACGGCACCGCTGCCGACGGCGGATCCGTCGGCCCCGACGAGACCGAGGGCGCCGCGTCCCCGTCGGCCCCCGTCGAGACCCCCGTCCCCGACGGCCTCACCGCCCGGGAGTGGGAGGTGGGGCGGCTCGTCGCGCAGGGCCTCGGCAACCCGGAGATCGGGGAGGCGCTGTTCCTCTCGGTCGCCACCGTGAAGACGCACCTCGGCAAGCTCTACGACAAGCTGCAGGTCACCAACCGGGTCCAGCTCGCGATCCGGGTGCTCGAGCTGGGCGGCTGAGCCCTGCCGAGTCGCGCGCGGGGACGGCGGACGGCGCGATAAGCGATGGCCGCGACGGCCGCCGGCTCGTAGCATCCGGGCCATGCCTGCCTTCCCCGACCTCACCGTGCTCGATCCCGTGGGTCCCGCGACCCGCTGGCGGGAGGTCGAGCGGCGCCTGCTCGAGAACGGCTGGACGCCCTGCGGCGCCGGGGACTGGGCGTTCGCCCTCGCCTCCCCCGACGGCGGGACCGTCGCCCGGATCAGCCCCTTCGACCCCGTGGGCCCGTGGACCGCGCGGCTCTACACGGAGGCCGCCGCGACCGGGAGGGTGCCGCGCCTGCACCTGCATCGGCGCCTCGCCGGCGGGGCGGATCTGCAGGTCATGGAGCGCCTGGACCCCGTCCCGGAGGCGGAGGCCGCTGCCTTCCTCGCCGGGTTCCGCGACCGGCATCCCGCGCTCGCGGAGGTCGTGGACCGTGTGCACGCCGCGGCGCTCGAGCAGCTCCCCTGGTGCGGGCCGCTGGACACGAACCCGTCGAACGTCATGCGCTCCGCGGGCGGGGACCTCGTCACGATCGACCCCTACTACGCGGACGGCCCCGCGCTGTACGCGGCCGCCGCGCAGGAGCCGGACCGCTTCGTCCGCGCCCTCCCGCCGGAGGAGCGCCAGCACCTCACCGAGATCCCCCTCGACTGCTCCGGCCCCTGGCCGCAGGAGGAGCGGGACGCGCTCGCCGCGCGGGTGCGGCAGGCGGATCGCGACCGGCCCGCCGAGGAGCTGATCGCCGAGGCCGCCGCCGCGGACGTCTCCGGCTGGGGCTTCACCTGGCTCGAGGGCCGCGCCACGGAGGAGCGGCCGCCGTGGCGCTACTCCCGTCTGCTCGCGGAGGCCGTCGGCGCCGCGGGCGTGGCGGTCGACCTCGACACGGGCGGCGGGGAGGTGCTCGGGGAGAGCCCCCGCCTCGCCCGGGAGCAGCACGTCACCGAGTCCTGGGCGCCGAACGCGGCCCTCGCCCGCGAGCGGCTCGGCCCGCGCGGCGTCACCGTCCACGAGATCGCGCCCGGGGCGCCGATCCCGCTGCCGGACGCCTCCGCGGATCTGGTCACCGCCCGCCATCCCGTCGCCCCGGACTTCGAGGAGATCGCGCGGGTGCTCGCCGCGGGCGGCGAGTACCTCGCCCAGCACGTGGGGCCCACCTCGGCGTTCGAGCTGATCGAGGCCGTGCACGGTCCCACCACGGCGGTGCAGCGCCGCGGCCGGCACCCGGAGGACGAGGCCGCCCGGGCCCGGGAGGCGGGGCTCGAGGTGGTCGAGCTGCGCACGGCGCGCCTGCGCATGACCTTCCACGACATCGGGGCGGTGGTCTGGATCCTCCGCAAGTGCCCGTGGTGGGTGCCCGGGTTCTCCGTGGACACCCACCGCGCGCCGCTGCTCGAGGTGGACCGGATCATCCGCCGGGACGGCGCGTTCGTCGCGCACTCGACCCGGCACCTGATCCGCGCCCGACGGCCCTGAGCGACGGCTCAGGGCCGGCCGGCGGGCCCGCTCAGGAGGGCTCGGGGAGCGCCCCGACCACCGCGTGGGGGACGTAGGGCTCCTCGAGGGAGGCGATCTCCTCCGCCGTGAGCTCGAGGTCCAGGGCGCCGAGCGCCTTGTCGATGTGCTCCTTCTTCGTGGCGCCCACGATCGGCGCGGCGACCGGGTCCTGCGCGAGCAGCCAGGCGAGGGCCACGTGCACGCGCTCCACGCCGCGGTCCTCCGCGATCTCGGCGACACGCTGCACGATCGCGCGGTCCGTGGACTCGGTGGAGTCGTACTTCGAGCGGGCGGTCGCATCGGTGCGGGCGCGGTCCGTCTCCGCGGTCCAGTCGCGGGTGAGGCGGCCGGCGGCGAGCGGGCTGTACGGGGTGGAGCCCACGCCCAGGCGCCGCAGCAGCGGCATCATCTCCCGCTCCTCCTCACGGTAGAGGAGGTTGTAGTGGTTCTGGAGCGAGATGAAGCGCGTCCAGCCGTTCACCTCCGCCACGTGCTGCGCCTCGAGGAACTGGTGGGCGAACATCGCGGAGGCGCCGATGTAGCGCACCTTCCCCGAGCGCACGAGGTCGTCGAGGGCCTGCATGGTCTCCTCGATCGGGACCGCGTAGTCCCAGCGGTGGATGATGTAGAGGTCGATGTAGTCGGTGCCGAGGCGCCGCAGGGACGCCTCCGCCTCGTGCATGATCGCGGCGCGGGAGAGGCCGGCGCCGTTGGGACCCGGGCGCATCCGGCCGTGCACCTTCGTGGCGAGCACGACCTCCTCGCGGCGGGCGAAGTCGTTCAGGGCCTTGCCCACGATCTCCTCGCTGCGGCCGATCGAGTACACGTTGGCCGTGTCGAAGAAGGTCACGCCGGCGTCGAGGGCGTGCTGGATGACCGGGCGGGCGGCGTCCTCCTCGAGCACCCACGGATGGATCCACGCCTCGGGGTCGCCGAAGCCCATCGTCCCCATGCACAGGCGGGACACCTCGAGGCCGCTGCGGCCCAGGTTCACGTACTCCACTGTCGTCTCCCTCATCGGTGGTCAGGTGGTTCGCACCGAGCCTGGCACCGCGGGACGCTTGCTGGGAGGTTCAGCCAGTCCCCCCTTCGCCGGCGTCGTCGCCGGGAGCGGGGCCGACGGGCCGACGGGCCGACGGGCGGGGGTCAGCGCCTGCGGAACATCTTGCCCACCGCGATCGCGATGAACATGACCACGAAGATCATGCCGAACGAGCCGAAGTGCGAGCCGCCCATCCGCCACCAGAACCCGAGGAACACGAGCGGGACGATGAGTCCGAGGGCCCGCTGCAGCACCTGCGGCCAGCTCAGGGGGCGCCGCCCCGACCCGGATCCGTGCTCCGGCTGCCGCCCGTCCGTCGCGCCGAACTGCGGGGCCCACTCCTCGCCCTGCCCGGGCATCGGCCCCTCGTGCGGGGCGCTCCCCTGCGGCGGGGCGCCGTCCCGCATCGGCGCGGGCTGCGGTGCGGAGCCTGCGGTGAAGTCCGAGGTGAAGTCGGAGTCGGCGCGCGGGGCAGCACCTGCTCCCCCGCGATCGGTGCCGTCCGGCGGCCTGCTCCAGCCCTGCGGATCGCTGCCGCCCTGTGCGTCGCCGCTCCGGGCACCGCCCGAGGCGGCGCCGTCGCGCCAGCTCCGGTCCCCACCCAGGAAGTTCCCGCTCTGATCCCCCGTGCTCATGCGCTCACCGTAGCGGGGCGTGCCGCACGGGTCAGGACCTTTCCGCGGTCGGCCCCGCCCAGGCCGCGTGCGTCCGCATCCGGCTCCGCGGCCCTCGCCCTCCGGGACAGGCCGTGCCGCTGGGCGGGCGCGGGCGACCTCCTCTCGCGTCGTCGTGCTCTCTGGGAGGATCGGCGCATGCCACTGCGGAAGGAGCCGGTCATGCCTGAGGTGAGTGTTCGTCCCACGATCGGAGCTGCGGAATACCCGGCGCTCACCGCGATCTGGCGCAGCGCGGTGGACGCGACGCACGACTTCCTCGCGGAGGCGGATCGGGACGAGATCGAAGCCCGGCTGCAGTCCGACTACTTCCCGGCGGTCGTGCTCTCCGTCGCCGAGCTGGGCGGTAGGCCGGTGGGCTTCGCGGGCGTGCTCGACGAGTCGCTGGAGATGCTGTTCGTCGACGCGACGCAGCGCGGAGGAGGAGTCGGTACGGCCCTTCTCGCCCATGCGATCAGGGAGCACGGCATCATGACAGTCGATGTCAACGAGCAGAACACCTCGGCAGCAGGCTTCTACGCCCGCCGTGGCTTCGAGGTCGTCGGACGCAGCGCGACGGACGACGCCGGTCGGCCGTACCCGCTGCTCCACCTGAGGCTCCGTGAGGCCGTCCCGATCCGCTGACCCCGACGCCCTGGACGTCTCGACCGACAATTCCCTGGGCCAGCGAGACCGCCCGTGGCACGCTGGCCGGATCTGCGACCGAGGAGAGTGAGAATGACCGAACAGAGCTCCGACACCACCGCCACGCCCGCGACCGCCGGCGCGGGCGAGGACGCCGCGCAGGAGGTCGACGCCGCGCTCCGCGAGGCGCGGATGCTGCTGTCGATGCTCTCCGCCCCGGCGCTGCGCACGGGGATCGGCGCCGCCCTGCAGGGCGAGACGCCCACCGATCCGGCGGTCGCCGGCCCGCTGTCGCGTCTCACCTGGCTCACGGCCGACGGCGCCGTGGACCACGCCCTGCTGCGGGCCCGCGTGGACGCGCTCGGCACGCTGCTCGGGGACGGCGCGATCCTCTCCGCGCGGCGGCTCAGCTCGCTGCCCGTCACCGAGGAGGATCGGCGGGAGCTCGCGGGGCGGATCGTGCGCCTGGCGTGGGAGCGCCTGGGATCGCCGCGCTTCGTGACGGAGCCGGAGCTCACCGCCGCGCTCGCCATGTTCTCTGCCGATGCCGCGCTCGTGCGGCGCGCCGCGGTGGATGCGGGGGCGCTGCGCCGCACGCCGGACGGCGCCCGCTACGAGCTCGCCGCCACGGCGCCCGAGCCGCACGCCGACCCCGCCTGAACCGGCCCGACCGTCGGACCGCCGGGGCGGCACGCTACGGTCGTCGGATGCTCTTCCTCGACGATGACCAGGTCCGTGACCTCCTCCCCTCCCCCGCCGAGGCCGTCGCGCTCATGCGCGAGACGCTGCTGGCCCTCGCGGACGGCTCCGCCTCCGTCACCCCGAAGTCGCAGGTGGTGCACGAGCAGGGCGGCTTCGCGAACGCCATGCCGGCGGCGTGGCCGGAGCGGGGCCTGCTCGGCATGAAGTGGGTGACGGTGACGCCCTCGAACCGGGAGCGCGGCCGGGAGATGATCGACGGCCTCATGGTGCTCTCCGCGCCGGACGGCTCGACCCGGGCAACGCTCGCCGCGGCGGAGCTCACGGCCCTGCGCACGGCCGCCGTGAGCGGCGCGTCCCTCGCGCTCGACGACCGCTCGGTGACCCTGCTGGGGACGGGCGTGCAGGCCCGCTCCCACGCGCGGGCGCTCGAGGCGCTGGGCCGCGGGCCGCTGACCGTCTGGGGCCGCCGGCACGAGGCCCTCGACGCGCTGAGCGCCTGGTGCGCCTCGCACACCCCGGATCTCGAGCTGCGCACCACGACGGACCGCGCGGCCGCGCTGGCCGGCGCGGGCGTGATCATCAGCGCGCTCCCGATCGGTCTCGACGGCCACGCCCTCGCCCCGGACGAGGTCACCGCCGACGCCCTGCTGCTGCCGCTGGACTACGCCTCCGTCGCCGGCGCGGGGATCGCCCGCACGGCCACGCTCGTCGCGGACGACCCGGTCCAGTTCGAGGCTCTGCGCCCGGTGAAGCTCGGCGCCGACTATCCCTCGCCGACCGGCGCGACCGGCGACCTGCTGCGCGACGGACGCCCGGAGGGCCTGGTCATCGCCCAGAACCTCGGCTCCGGCCTCGGGGACGTGGTGCTCGCCGACGCCGCGGTGCGCGCCGCCGGCTGACACAGCGCCGCCGCCTGACGGACCCCGCTGACGCGCCGTCGGCTCAGGCCACCCGCGCCCGGGGACTCGTGGGCGCCGCACCCTCGGCGGCCCCGTCGGCCGCAGGGGCGGAGGCGCCGCCCAGGGCCGTGAGCTCGGCGTGCGTGCGCCACCCGGAGAACAGGCCGCCCGCGGGCTCGAAGCGGCGGCCGTCCGCGAGGGAGCCGGCGCGCACGGCGTCGTAGCCCAGGCGGTGCAGCAGCGCCGCGGCGAGCTCGGCCGCCCGCTCGTGGTCCGTGGCCAGGGCGATCGCCCGGCGGTCCTCGGCCCCGGCGGCCCGGCCGTGGTCCTCGAGGTCGTGGTAGCCGATGTGGTTGAGGGTCTTCACGACCTGCGCGCCGGGCAGCGACGCGGCGAGCAGCTCGCTCGTGCCCCATTCCTCGGCGCCCTCGACGCGGGAGCGGACGGCCTCGAGGGCGGCCTCGTCCTCGGGTCCCCAGGCGTTGGTCGCGTCGATGAGGACCGTCCCGGCGAGGCTCGCCGGGTCGAGCGCGAGGGCGACGTGCAGCGGCACGGCGAGCACGATGACGTCGGCCTCCGCGCCGAGCTGCTCGACCCGGGTGCGGTGGGAGCCGGGCAGGCGGCGGCGCAGCTGCTCGGGCTCCTGCCGGGAGGCGACGACGACCTCGACCCCGGCGCGCAGGGCCGTGCGGGCGAGCGCCGTGCCGAGCTTGCCGGGGCCCAGCAGGCCCAGCCGCGGCGGGCGGGAGGCGGCGCGGGCGGGCAGCGCGGTGCACGCGGCGGCCGGTGCGTCCCCGCTCTGCTGACCGTCCCGGGCGTCGGCGACGGCGGCGGCCTCGCGCAGCAGCGCGGCGGCGACCCGGTCGTTGCGGCGGAATGCGGGGGCGTTCGTGAGGGGGCGGGAGAAGGCGCCGACGGGCAGCTCGGAGGTCCAGGGGCCGACGGCCCACAGGCGCTCGTGCGGGGCGCCGTCCGGGCCGAGCACCCGGTGCTCCTCGTCCACCTCGAGGCGGCCGGGGGCGATCTCGCAGTCGCGGCCGACGGCCGGACGGCCGGCGCCGCCGGTGACGAGGTCGCGCAGCAGCGGGTTCGCGGAGTCGGAGAGGGTCTGCTCGGGCAGGAAGGCGTCCAGGAGGGCGGGCGTCTGGACCTCGACGCCGCTCGCGGAGCGGGCGCGGAAGCGCCCGGTGGCCTCGTCGGCCTCGACGCGCAGGCCCGGGCCCAGGAAGGAGACCACGCCGGCGCGCTCGAGGGCGAGCAGCTGGTGGAGGCGGTGCGGGGGCGGACCGGAGGCGATGAAGCTGAACAGCGAGTGCCACCAGCGGGGATGGTCGCCATGGGCGCCGCCGCGCACGCGGTGCGCGGGCAGGAGGTCCACGAGCGCGCCGTGCAGGCGCAGCAGCAGCTGGAAGAGCACGCGGGCCTCGAGGGTGCGCTCGAGCCGCGGGATCTCCGGCGCCTCGGGGGCGCCCGGGCCATGGCCGGTGCGGGCGCGGAGGTCCGCGGCGATGTGGTCGAGCACGGCGCGGCGGGTGCCCTCGGCGCCGGCATCGGCACCGAGCTCCCGCAGCGGGTCGTGCAGCCAGTCCAGGGGCGCCTCGCCGGGGGCGAGCGGCCGGCCCTCCGCCCCGCCGGGGACGGTGGGCAGGGCGCGGGCGATCTCGGCGGCGACCAGGGGCAGCACGTCACCGTGGAGGTCCACCTGGCCGTGCTCGTCCTCCCGCTCGCGCAGGGCGGCGTCGGTGAGGTGGACGAGGTCCAGCGGCCCCACGGGCGCGGCCTCCTCGTGGACCTTCGAGTGGTACGGGATCCCGCGGCGCGAGCCGGCCCACAGGTGCGGCTCTCGGCCCGAGGCCTCGTAGCGCAGGCGGTCCGGGTCGCCGGGGGCGGGATCGGCGACGAAGCGGCCGCCGCGGCCCTCGGTGACCAGGGCGAGCAGGTCGATGAAGGCGAGGCCCATGCCGCGCACGATCACGTCCTGGCCGGGCGCGAGGGCGTCGACGTCGGCGTCGCCGGCCTGGGCGGGGGCGACGTGGACGCCGCCGTGGCGGCGGGCGAAGGCGCTCAGCGCGTGGGTGGAGGTGCCGGGCCGGGAGTCGGTGTGCCCGGCGGCGAGGAGCACGAGGTCCGCCTCGAGAGCGGGGCGGTCCTCGAGCCGCACCTGCCAGGTCCCGGATGCGTCCAGCGCCCGCAGGGCGGTGGCGGTCGTGCGGTGCACGCGCACCTCGACCGTCCCGGGGAGGGCGGCGAGGACCTCGCCGAGGAACCACTCGAGGTAGAGCGCGGCGGTGCGGCGGCTCGCGAAGCTCGTGGGAGTGATCGCCTCGATCTCGGCGAGGCGGTCGGTGCCGACGGTGGGCGCGGCGATCCGGCCCTCGCGGATCCCGCGGGCCCACTCGGCGAGGGAGGGGCCGGCCTGGACGGGGCCGTCCATCTGCACGGTCTCGTCGGTGAAGATCGTCACGTCCGCGGCCCGGGAGTTCATGAGCAGCAGGGGCGACTCGTCGGTGCGCCAGATGCGCCCGGAGCCCGGCATGTGGGGGTCGAGGACGTCGATGCGGAGCGTGCGGCCCTCGAGGAGCGCCGCCCCCTGCGGCGTCCTGGCCTGCGCGCCGAGGCGTTCGAGCACACCGATGGCCCGCGGTCCGCCGCCCACGAGGGCGATCCGGACCGGGGTGTCCCCGCTGTGCTCTGCCGACCGCTGCGCCATCCGACGTCTCTCCTCGCTGCAGGTCATCTGCCTCTGTGTCGCACTGTGGCCGCGCCATAGTGCACTCCTTGGACACCCATTAGAGTCACTTAAGGTCGCGATCCTCGCAACCGATGACCGCGGTGCGGTTCATCTCCCGTCACGGAAGGACGGCCCCATGGCTTTCCCCTCTGCCCTCGAGACGCAGCGCCCCTCGGCGCCCGGCGCCCGGGCGGACGCCGCCTGTGCGCCGCCGTCCGTCGCCGTCGATGCGGCCGCCGATCCGGCCAGCGGCCCGACCGGTCCCGCGACGTCCGTCGGCCCCGGCTCGATCTCCGCGCTGAGCGACGAGGACCTCTCGCGGCTGCGCGTCGTCCCCGCCCGTCACCCCGGACGGGTCGTGCTCGCGGTCGTCGTCACGCTGCTCGTGGCGCTCGTCGCCTGGTCCTTCGCGACCAACCCGCGCTGGGAGTGGGGCGTCGTCGCGCAGTGGTTCTTCGCGGAGTCGATCATCCGCGGCCTGCTCGAGACCCTCCGCCTCACCGCCCTCGCGGGCGCCGTCGGCTTCGGCCTGGGCCTCGTGCTCGCCCTCATGCGGCTCTCGCCGAGCTCGCTCGTCTCCGGCGTGGCCTGGACGTTCTCGTGGGTGTTCCGCTCCACGCCGATGCTCGTGCAGCTGCTGCTCTGGTACAACCTCGGCTACCTCTACGAGCGCGTCACCCTCGGCATCCCGCTCACCGACGTCACCTTCGTCGACGCCCGCACGAGCGACCTCATGACGCCGATGCTCGCCGCGGTGCTGGGCCTGGGCCTGCACCAGGCGGCCTACGCGGCGGAGCTGATCCGCGGCGGCATCCTCTCCGTGGACCAGGGCCAGCTCGAGGCGGCCTCCGCCCTGGGCCTGCCCGCCCGCGACCGCTCCCTGCGGATCGTGCTGCCGCAGGCCATGCGGGCGATCCTGCCCTCCGCGTTCAACGAGGTGATCGGCCTGGTCAAGGGCACCTCGATCGTCTACGTCCTCGCGCACGCCGAGCTGTTCTTCACCGTCCAGCTCATCTACGGCCGCACCCAGCAGGTGCTGCCCATGCTGCTGGTCGCGACGCTCTGGTACGTCGTCATCACCTCGCTGCTCTCGATCGGCCAGTACTACATCGAGCGGCACTACGCGAAGGGCGCCCTGCGCACCCTGCCGCCCACCCCGCTGCAGCGGCTGCGCGCCGGCCTGCGCGGCCGCGGCGCCCGCCCCACGACCATCTCCGCGCGTGAAGGAGCCTCCGCATGAGCACCGCCACCGCACCTGCCGCCGCTCCGGGCGCCACCTCGAGCACCACCCACGCCGCCCCGCGCGGCGGGCTCGTCGAGATCCGCGGGGTCCGCAAGTCCTTCGGCGACCTCGAGGTGCTGCGCGGCATCGACCTCACCGTGCGTCCCGGGGAGGTCACCGCGATCCTGGGCCCCTCCGGCTCCGGGAAGTCGACCCTGCTGCGCACCATCAACCATCTCGAGCCCGTGGACTCGGGCCTCGTCACTCTCGACGGCGAGGTCATCGGCTACCGCCGCCAGGGCGACCTGCTCCACGAGCTGAGCGAGAAGGAGGTGCTGCGCCAGCGCACCCGCATCGGCATGGTGTTCCAGTCCTTCAACCTCTTCGCCCACCGCACCGCCCTCGCCAACATCACCGAGGCGCCGCGCCGTGCGCTCGGCGTGCCGAAGGCGCAGGCGGAGGCCCGCGCCCGGGAGCTGCTCGCCCTCGTGGGCCTCGAGGACCGCGCCGGCGCCTACCCGCGCCAGCTCTCCGGCGGCCAGCAGCAGCGCGTCGCGATCGCCCGCGCGCTCGCCCTGGACCCCAGCGTGCTGCTCTTCGACGAGCCCACCTCCGCCCTGGATCCCGAGCTGGTCGAGGAGGTGCTCGCCGTGATCCGCGGCCTCGCGAGCGCGGGCACCACGCTCGTCATCGTCACGCACGAGATCTCCTTCGCCCGGGACGTGGCGGACACGGTCGTGTTCATGGACCACGGCCGGATCGTCGAGCAGGGCCCGCCGTCCCAGGTGATCGACGCCCCCGCCCACGAGCGCACCCGCAGCTTCCTGCAGCGCATGCGCAGCGGCGGCCCCGAGGCGCCCGACGCCACCGTCGAACACAGCCCCGTCGGGCACGGCCCCGTCGGCCCCGACTCCGCCACCAGCCCCACCGCAGCCCCCGAGGACCACCGATGACCCGCACCCTCCCCGCACTCTCCCGCCGCTCGCTCGCCCTGGGCGGCCTCGCGCTGCCCGTCGTCGCCCTCGCCGCCTGCTCCGACCCGGTCGCCACCGCGACCGGCGGCGGCAGCGGCTCCGGCTCCGACGCGGGCGGCGCCTCCGACGGCGGCGGCGCGACCGGCGGCTCGATCGACACCTCCGGCACCCAGGAGCTCATCCGCTCCACCGCCGACGACGCGATCGCCGCGCTCGTGCCCAAGGAGATCGCCGACACCGGCAAGGTCCGCGTGGGCACCAACGGCTCCGGCAGCGCCCCGCTCGCCTTCCTCGCCGACGACAACACGACCTACATCGGCTCCGAGATCGACATCGCCCGGATCGTCGCGGACAAGCTCGGCCTCGAGATGGAGCTGCTCCAGACCACCTGGGAGAACTGGCCGCTCAAGCTCGAGGCCGGCGAGTTCGACGTCGTCCACTCGAACATCGGCATCAACGCCGAGCGCCTCGAGAAGTTCGACTTCGCCTCCTACCGCGCGGCCTTCATGGCCTTCCTCGCGAAGAAGGGCGCGGAGTTCCAGCTCTCCGACGCGGAGTCGATCAGCGGCCGCATCATCGCCGTGGGCGCCGCGACCAACCAGGAGAACATCCTCAAGGAGTGGAACGCGCAGCTCGAGAAGGACGGCAAGGAGCCGGCCGAGCTCAAGAACTACTCGACCGAGGCGGACACCCTGCTCGCCCTCGGCTCCGGCCGGATCGACGGCTACCTCGCCCCCTTCGCCTCCGTCTCCTTCGTCGCGGACCGCCGCGACGACGTCGAGGTGCAGGGGAAGATCGACGCCGGCTGGCCGGACAAGACCCTCGTCGCCGCGACCTTCCAGCGGGGCAGCGCCCTCGCCGAGGCCTACGCCGCGGCCCTCAACGCCCTCATCGAGGAGGGGACCTACGCGAAGGTGCTCGACCGCTGGCACCTCACTGAGGAGGCCCTCACCGAGTCCACCGTCCACACGAAGGAGAACCCGTGACCACTTCCCGGAACAGCGCAGGCGCGGCCGCACCCGCGCCCGTGCTCGCCGTCGACCTCGTCACCGATCCCGCCGCGCTGCCGGCGCTCGGCGTCCTCGCCCGCGCCCTCGAGGCCGCCGGGATCGGAGCGCTGACCCTCAGCGACGGCGGCCTGCACCCGATCCACGTCGCCGCGCACCTCGCGCCCGCCACCACGGCGCTCGGCCTGCTGCCGCGCACCGACGCCGTCCACGTGGAGCCCTTCCACCTGGCGACCCAGCTCATGAGCCTGGACCACGTGGCCGCCGGCCGCGCCGGCTGGCTGCTCGCCGTCGAGGACACCCCCGAGGCCGCGCACGCCGTGGGCCGCGAGGTGCTCGGCACCGAGGCCGCCGCCCAGGAGGCAGCGGACGTCCTCACCGCCTCCCGCCTCGTGTGGGACTCCTGGGCGGAGGACGCCGAGGTGCGGGACGCCGAGCGCGGTCTCTACCTCGACGCCGCCCGCCTGCAGTACGCGGACTTCGAGGGCGCGACCTTCTCCGTGCGCGGGCCCGCCATCACCCCGCGCTCCCCGCAGGGCGTGCTGCCCGTGCTGCTCGCGGACGCCGACCGCGCCGCCGCCGGGGACAAGGTCGCCGAGCACCTGGCCGACGGCCGCGCCCTCGACGTGGACCTCACGGGGCTCGACCTCACGAGCCCCGACCTCACCGACCCGCAGGCCGCCGGCGAGCAGCTGCGCGCCGTCGTCGCGGGCGAGCTCGAGGCGGCCGTGCGCGGGGACGGCGCCACCGCCGTGCGCCTCGTGCGGCTCGTCGGCCTCGACCTGAGCGGGGACCCGCAGGCCCTCGCCGCGCGTCTCGGCGCGCTCGCCGCGTCGCTCCGCGAGGACGACCTCGTCGCCCCCGTTCCCGCCGCCGGCACCGACCTGCGCGCCCAGCTGGGCCTGCCCGCCGCGGTGCGGGACGCGGACCCGGCCCGCCGCGCGGACCGCGCCCGTCTCGTCGCCGCCGCATCCACCACCGAGGAGAGCCGATGACCGCCGTCCACACCCTGCCCGCCCTCTCCGAGGAGGCCCAGGGCCTCGCGACCGGGCCCGTCGAGCACCCCCTGCACCCCGAGCACACGCCCACCGGGCAGCTGTCCTTCGGCGTGTTCTTCCAGGGCGTGAACTCCTCGACCGTGTGGCGCTCCGAGCGCTCCGGCTCGCAGGTCGCCTGGGAGTCCTTCGAGACCCTCATCCGCACCGCCGAGCGCGGCCGCTTCGCCGCCTTCTTCCTGGGCGAGGGGCTGCGCCTGCGCGAGCACCGCGGCGTGCCGCTCGAGCTCGACGTCGCCGGCCGGCCCGACGCGCAGACCCTGCTCGCCGGCCTCGCCGCGATCACCGAGAGCATCGGCCTGGTCGCCACGCAGAACACCACCTACAACGACCCGGTGGACCTCGCGCGGCGCCTGCAGACCCTCGACCTGCTCTCCGGCGGCCGCGCCGGATGGAACATCGTCACGACGGACAACGCGTGGACCGGCGAGAACTTCCGCCGCGGCGGCTACCTCGACCACGAGGACCGCTACGTGCACGCCGAGGCGTTCGTGAAGGTCGCCCAGCAGCTGTGGCGCGGTGAGCAGATCGACCACCACGGCCAGCACTACGACGTGGCCGCCCGCGGCACCCTGCCGCGCTCCGCGCAGGGCGAGCCGGTGCTCTTCCAGGCCGGGGCCTCCCCCGCCGGGCAGGCCTTCGCGGGCCGCACGGCGGACGTCATCTTCTCCCCGCACGGCACCCTCGCCGCCGCCGCGGACTTCCGCCGCTCGGTGGTCGACGCGACGATCGCCGCGGGCCGCGACCCGCAGTCGGTGAAGATCCTGCCCGGTGCGGAGATCATCCTCGGCGCGACCGACGCCGAGGCCGAGGAGAAGCGCATCTGGGTGCGCGACCACCAGATCGGCCCGCAGCAGGCGATCGCCCTGCTCGAGCAGTACTGGGGCCGCGACCTCTCCGACTTCGACCCCGACGGCCCGCTGCCGGACGTCGAGCCGGAGATCGAGCAGTCCGACGTCACCCGCGGCTCGGGCTTCCAGTTCGCGAAGGCGAAGGAGCTCACGGCCGCCTGGCGCGCCGAGGCGGCGGAGAAGGGCCTCTCGATCCTGGAGTTCGCCCGCGAGAAGTCCGGCGCGCGCCGCGGCGAGTTCGTGGGCAGCTACGACCGGGTGGCGGACCGCCTGGGCCAGTTCGCGGCGCTCGGCGCGATCGACGGCCTGAACATCACGCCGTGGCTCATCCCCTCCGGCCTCGACGACATCGTCGACCACCTGGTGCCGCGGCTCCAGGAGCGCGGGATCTACCCCACGGAGTACGCGGGGACCACGCTGCGCGAGAACCTGGGGCTACCGCCCGTCCAGGGCTGAGCAGCCGAGACGCGCCGAGGGCGCCCGACCCGGGGATCCGGGGCGGGCGCCCTCCTCGCGTCGCAACGAGGACACAGTCACGTCACAATGCAGGACTTTCACGGCGAACGACCCCTCAGATGTCGTGGCCGACCACGACAATCTGACGGACGAGGCAGCGCCGCTGCCCCAGAACCCCGGAGCCTGCGCAGTGACGAACGAGATCGAAGTGATGAGCGACGGGGACGGCCTCGCCGTCATCGGAGAGGCCAATGCGGTCGATGCGTTCCTGACATCGAACGGATTGGTGGGGACGGACCTCGGGCTGAGCCGGTTGGTTGGGAGGGCCACCTTCGGAGCGGCAGCACTCGCCCAAGCAGGCTCGATCGCCGCCGAGCAGTCGGGTCGCTGGCTCAAGCTGACCGACGAGTCGGCGCGCGCGATGAAGACCCTCCCCATGGTCAAGAACGCCACCACCGGCAATCTCCACGCGACGCTCCGCGCCACGAACGGCCAGTTCACCAAGAATCTTCAGTTCGTCCCCGCCGCAGCAGCTGTGGCACCCCCGGCTCTGCTCGCGATGTCCGCAGCGATGATGTCCCAGATGGCGCTGCAGCAGTCCATCGACGAGCTGGGCGAATATCTTGCCGTCATCGACCAGAAGGTCGACGACATCCTGCGAGCCCAGAAAGATGCGGTCCTCGCCGACATGATCGGCGTCGATCTCCTCATCGAGGAGGCCATGGCCGTCCGGGAGGACGTCGGCAGGGTTTCGGAGATCACCTGGTCCAAGGTCCAGAGCGCGGGCTTCACGATCGCACGCACCGAGGCGTACGCCCTGCGACAGATCGACGCCCTCGCGGAGAAGGTCGAGACGGCCAAGGTGGGCGAGGTCGCGAATGCGGCGAAGGATGCCGAGCCGAAGGTGAAGGAGTGGCTCGCGGTGATCGCCCACTGCGTCCAGCTCCAGGACGCGCTCACCGTGCTCGAGCTCGATCGCGTCCTCGACGGCGAGCCGGAAGATCTCGACCGTCACCGACTCGGGCTCAGGTCCGCACGCGAGAAGCGGCTGTCAGCGATCCACCGCACCACCGAGCTGCTGCTCGAGAGGATGAACGCGACGATCCGACGCGCGAACTCCAAGGTCCTGCTGTCACCACTCGCGGCACGATCAGCCGTGACCTCGAGCAATCACGTGGTCACCGACGTCCTCCAGTTCCAGACGGCACTCGAGATCGAGGACGGCCACGACTCCGCCTCGGTGAAGCGCTGGCGCACCGCCGCCGGAGAGATGCGCGACAAGGTCATCGAGACCGGTGTCGGCGGAGCGAACGCCGCGAAGCAATTCGGCGACGACACCGTCGTGCACGTCCGCTCAGGTGCTGGCAGGCTCTCCGGAGGCGTGCGAGCGTTCCGGGAGGCAGTGCGCAAGGACACCCCCACCCCTGCCGACTCACGTCAGGAGGAGCAGGAGCTTCGTAAGGGCGGCGAGGAGTAGACGCCGAGGCCAAAGTCATAAGCACAGCTTGCGTCCCACGCCTACGATGGAGGCATGGACCCCCGTCGACTGCTCATCTACCGCACCGTGGTGCGCAACGGCTCGATCGGCGCCGGCGCGCGCGAGCTGGGCTGGACGCAGCCCGCCGTGTCCCAGCACCTCGCCGCCCTCGAGAAGGAGATCGGCACGACGCTGCTGCTGCGCTCCTCCTCGGGCATCACCCCCACGGAGGCCGGCCGCCGCCTCGCCGCGCACGCCGAGGCGATCGCCGCCCAGCTGCACGCGGCCGAGGAGGAGCTCGCGGACATCACCGCCCTGCGCCGCGGCTCCGTGCGCTTCGGCACCTTCCCCTCCGCCGCCGCGGTGCTGCTGCCGCCCGTGCTCGCGCACCTGCAGGAGACCGCGCCCGATCTCGACGTGCGCTTCGAGGAGCTCGAGCCGCCGGACGCGATCACCCAGCTGCGCGAGGGCGAGCTCGACCTCGCGCTCGTGTTCCGCTACCCCTGCTCGAACATCGACGACGAGGGCACCCTCGAGTGGAGCCCGCTCGTCGAGGACCGCGTGCTCGCCGTGCTCCCCTCCACCGATCCCCGCGCGGAGGACCCGGATCTCACCCTCGCGGACCTCGCGAAGGATCCCTGGATCGCCGGCTGCGAGCGCTGTCGCGCGAACCTGCTGAGCTCCGCCCGCCGCGCGGGCTTCACGCCCACCGTGCGCCACTCGACCGACGACGGCCTCGTCGTCCAGCGGCTCGTCCAGCACGGCGGCGGCGTCGCCCTGCTGCCCGAGACGGTGCTCGAGGCCTCCCACGTCGAGGGCGTCACCGTGCGCACGCTGCCCGAGCTCGAGGCCCGCACGATCGGCCTCATCAACCGCAAGGGCGCCCTGTCGATCCCCGCCGTCTCCGCCCTGCGGGACGCGATCGTCACGGAGGCGAACCAGCGCTCCGCGACCGCGGTGATGATCTGATGCCCGCCCTCGCAGGAGCACGCTGATGGAGGCCCTGGGACGCCGCGCCTGGCTGCGGCCCGCCGCGCTCGCGATCGGCGGGCTGCTGCTCGCCGTGGTGCTCGCCGTGGCCGCGGACCAGCTGCTCGCGGGCGTGCTGCTGGCGCTGTTCGCCCTGTTCATGGCCTATTGGACGAGCCCTCTGCGGCAGGGTCCGCACGAGCCGCTCGCCGAGGCGATGCATCGCCGCTCCGATGCGGTGACGATCATCGTGTGGGCGCCGGGCGATCCGCTCTCCGCGCGCCTGCAGACGGCGCTGCGCACCCCGCGGGAGGACCTCGTGTGGGTCAACGCCGCGAAGGACGAGGACGCCGAGCGCCTCGTCGAGGAGCTGGGCGGCCCGGGGAACCTGCCGGTCGTGATCGTCGGCTCCGAGGTCGCGACCCGCGCCACCGTGGGCCGCACGCTGGATCTGCGCGCCGCCGGCCAGGAGCGGGCGCGCCAGGCCGAGGATCGCCTCGACGGGGATACGCAGGGCGCCTGAGCGCCCCTGGTACGCCCTCGGTCAGCGCCTCAGCGCGCGGGGAGCTCGCCGATGACGACGGTCCACTCGCGCGCCTCGCGCTCGGCGACCGCGCCGACCTTCCGGAACGGGTCCTCGTCGAGCAGGGCGAGCACCGCCTCGGGGCTCTCGCCCTCGAGCACGAGCAGCCCGCCGGCCGGCTCACCGCCGAGGGGACCGGAGAGCACGAGGTGCCCCGCCTCGTGCAAACCGCGCAGGAACGCGCGGTGGTCCGGACGGTGCGCGTCGAGCAGCGCGGCATCGTCGACGTAGGTGTAGCGGACGGCGAAGTGGGCCACGGGAGCTCCTGGAGGTTCGGGGTGGCCGTCGCCGGCCCGGGTGCAGGTCCCATCGTGCCCCTTCCGCGGGGCCGACGGTCGCGCCATCCGCTCCCCGGCCCCGTCGGCCCGTCGGCGAGCACCCCTCTACGCTGACCGCATGACGCAGCCGCCCCTGCCCGTCGAGCCGTCGGGCTCCGATGCGCCGTCCGCCGTGCCCACCTCCTCGGTGCCGGTGCCCCCGCCCTACCGGGTGGTGCCGCCCCCGGCCCATCTGCTGACCCCGGAGCACTTCCCGACCACCGTGACCCGCGACGGACGAATCGCGTGGGCCTTCGGGCTGCTCGGGTTCATCGGGTTCCCGGGCCTCGCCACCATCGTCATGTCGATCACCCTGGTGGTCCTCGGGCTCGTGCAGCGGGGGAAGAACCCCGTGGCCCGTGCCGTCGGGCGGCGCGCAGCGATCTTCGGTGCGATCTCGCTGTTCGCGTCCGTGGTGTTCTTCGTGCTCATGTTCGCCGTCTGGCCGGCGCTCGAGAACGCCGGCATCGTCACCGGAGACCCGATCGCCATGGAGATCATCATGGTGCCGCTCGCGGTGTGGGTGGCGTTCGGCGCACCGATCACCGGGGTCGTCATGGGGATCGTCGCGCTGACGCGGCCCGTGAGCCGGGAGAAGGCGGAGCGGATCTATGCCGCGGCAGGTCGCTGAGCCGCAGCGCTGAGCCTCCCCGGTATCCGCGCCGTCAGCGGCGGATCGGCAGCCAGGCGAGCACGTCCTGGATGCCCTCGTCCCAGAACTCCCAGGTGTGGTCGCCGGGGCGCAGGCGCGAGGTGAGGTCCGCGCCACGCTCCTCGGCGAGCGCGATGAAGCGCTCGTTCGACTCGAGCAGGCCGTCCTCGGTGCCGCAGTCGAGCCACAGCGCCGGCAGGGCGGTGGGATCCGCGGCGCGGAGCAGCGCGAAGAGGTCGTCGTCGGTGCCGGCGGGCCCCTGCTCGCCCCACACGCGCGCGCCGAGCGTGCCCGCCCAGGAGAGGTCGAGGGTGGTGACGTCGAGCGCACCGGAGAGGGTGGCCGCGGCGGCGAAGCGGTCCGGGTGGTGCAGGGCGAGCTTCATCGCGCCGAAACCGCCCATCGACAGGCCCGCCACGAAGGTGTCCTCACGGGCGGTGGAGATGCGGAAGGTGCGGGCCAGCAGCGCCGGCAGCTCCTCGGAGATCCAAGTCCAGTACTTCTCCCCGGTCGCCTCGTCGCTGTAGAAGGAGCGGCGCACCTCGGGCATGACCACGGCGATCCCGTGCTCGGTCGCGTAGCGCTCGATCGAGGTGCGGCGCTCCCAGATCGTGCAGTCGTCGCTCAGGCCGTGCAGGAGGTAGAGGACGGGCACCCCTGCCGCGGCGCCCTGCCCGTCGGCCCCGGCGGCGTCCGCCCCCGTCATGCCGATCCCGGCGGCCTCCTGCGGCATGAGCACCACCGCGGAGGTGCCCATCCCGAGGGATTCGGCGAACAGGTCCAGACGCAGGCGGATCATGGCGGCTCCTTCACAGCGGGACGGGGCCGACGCTCGTCGGCACCGAAGGGCGCGGCCGGGCACGACCGCGGGGCGGCCGACGGGGCCCGTCGGCCGGTCACCTCCCATCCTGCCAAGCCGGCGCCCCGGAGGGGAGCACTGCCCGGCAAGGAGGCGTCGGACCGCCGGCCGGGCCTACGATCGCGCCATGAGCTCCCCCGCGACCTCCCCCGCCGCGCCGCCCGTCCCGGACTGGGTGCGCACCGCGATCTGCTGGCAGGTGTACCCGCTGGGCTTCTGCGGCGCGCCCCGGCAGCGCGAGGACCTCGTCGGCGAGGGCTACGGCGGAGCGGAGGGCGAGAACGTCGTCCACCGTCTCCCCCGCCTGCTCGGCTGGCTCGACCACCTCGTCTCCCTCGGCGCGAACGTGCTCGTGCTGAACCCGGTGTTCGACGCCGTCTCCCACGGCTACGACACGCTCGACCACCGCCGGATCGATCCGCGGCTCGGGGACGAGGAGGATCTCAAGGACCTGCTCGCCGCCTGCCGGGAGCGCGGGATCCGCGTGATGCTCGACGGCGTGTTCAACCATGTCTCCGCGCAGCACCCGGTGGCGCGGCGCGCGATCGCCGCGGGGCCCGGGACCGAGGAGGGCGCGCTGATCCGCTGGTCCGGCGAGCACCCCTACGGCTTCGAGGGCAATGCGGACCTCGTCGAGCTCGACCTCGCCCACCCCGTGGTGCAGGACCGGGTGGTCGAGGTGATGAGCCTCTGGCTCGACCGCGGCGTGGACGGCTGGCGGCTCGACGCGCTGTACGCCGCGGGGCCCGAGGCGTGGGCACCGATCCTCGCGCGGGTGCGGGCCGCGCACCCCGAGGCCTGGCTGCTCGGCGAGGTGATCCACGGCGACTACGCGGCGATCGCGGACGCCTCGGGCGCGCACTCGATCACCCAGTACGAGCTGTGGAAGGCGATCTGGTCCTCCCTGCGGGACGGGAACCTCTTCGAGCTCGCGCACGCCCTGGGACGGCACGAGCAGTTCCTCCGCGAGGCGGGCGGCGCGCATCCGCTGACCTTCCTCGGCAACCACGACACCACCCGCATCGCCTCGCAGCTGCCCGACGGCCGCGACCTCGCCCCCGCGATCGCGCTGCTCGCCCTGCTCCCGGGCGTGCCCTGCGTCTATGCGGGGGACGAGCTCGGCGCGGTGGGCGTGAAGGAGGACCGCCCCGGCGGGGACGACGCCGTGCGCCCCGCCTTCCCCGACGACCCCGCGTCCCTGCTCGGCGGCTCCGACAGGGCTGACGGGGCCGACGGGGGCGGGGACCCCTCGCCGCACCAGCTCCACCTCCTGAAGGCCGGCGCCGCCCCGCGGATCCTCGAGGCGCACCGCCGCCTGCTCGGCCTGCGCCGCCGCGAGCCCTGGCTCGCGACCGCCCACGTCGCCGTCGTCGAGGCGTCGCTCGAGAACACCGCGGTCGAGATCGTCCTGAGCCCCTCCGGCGGCGCCGACGGGAGCACCCCCGGGACGGGCACCCCGGCCCCGCTGCGCCTCGTGCTGAACCTCGGCGACGAGCCGCGGCCCGCCTTCGGCGAGATCCTCGAGGCGGTCGACGGCGCCGCGATGATCGACGGGGTCCCGTCGGCCGGCCCGGGCCTGGTCCCCGCGCACGGCGCCGCCGTCCTCCACTGACCTCCCGACGCCCGCGCCACCGGGACCTTCCGTCTGGTGACGGCGGCCACATTCGCGGGTAGTTTGGCGGGCATGAAGAAGCTCATCGATGCCGTCGACGACGTCGTCGTCGACGCCCTGCAGGGCATGGCCCTCGCCCACCCCAACGCCCTCACGCTCGACCTCGAGCACCGCGTGCTGCTGCGCGCCGAGCCCAAGGAGCAGGGCAGGGTCGCCCTGATCTCCGGCGGCGGCAGCGGCCACGAGCCCCTCCACGGCGGCTTCGTGGGCCGCGGCATGCTGGATGCGGCCTGCGCGGGCGAGGTGTTCACCTCCCCCGTGCCGGACCAGATGGCCGCCGCGATCGCCGCCGTGGACCGCGGCGCGGGCGTGCTCCAGATCGTCAAGAACTACACCGGCGACGTCATGAACTTCGAGATGGCGGCGGAGCTCGCCGCCGCCGAGTCCGGCACCGAGGTGCGCAGCGTCATCACCGACGACGACGTCGCCGTCGAGGACTCCACCTTCACCGCGGGCCGCCGCGGCGTGGGCGGCACCGTCCTCGTCGAGAAGATCGCGGGCGCCGCCGCCGAGGAGGGCCGCGACCTCGACGAGGTCACCGCGATCGCGAGCCGCGTCAACGAGCGCGCCCGCTCGATGGGCGTCGCGCTCACCTCCGTGACCGTCCCCGCGAACGGCAAGCCGAGCTTCGAGCTGGGCGAGGACGAGATCGAGGTGGGCATCGGCATCCACGGCGAGCCCGGCCGCCACCGGGACAAGCTCGTCCCCGCGAAGGACGTCGCCCGTCGCCTGCTCGAGCCGATCCTCGCGGAGCTGCCCGGCGAGGGTCCCGTGCTGCTCTTCGTCAACGGCATGGGCGGCACCCCGCTGCTCGAGCTGTACATCCTCGCCAAGGACGCCCACGAGATCCTCGCCGAGGCCGGCGTCGAGATCAGCCGGCAGCTCGTCGGGAACTACATCACGAGCCTCGACATGGCGGGCGCCTCGATCACCCTGCTGCGCCTGGACGAGGAGCTCACCGCCCTGTGGGACGCTCCCGTCTCCACCCCGGCCCTGCGACGCGGACTCTGAGGGAGGCCCCGTGACCACGACTGCGCTGACCACCACCGAGCTCGAGGACTGGCTGCGCCGCGCCGCCGTCCTGCTCACCGACCACGCCGCGGAGCTCACCGAGCTCGACGCCGCGATCGGCGACGCGGACCACGGCTCCAACATGTCCCGCGGCTTCCGCGCCGTCGTCGAGGCGCTCGACGCGGGCGACTTCGCGGACCCGGCCGCG
Source organism: Brachybacterium sp. NBEC-018 (assembly GCF_024860185.1). Lineage (NCBI taxonomy): Bacteria > Bacillati > Actinomycetota > Actinomycetes > Micrococcales > Dermabacteraceae > Brachybacterium > Brachybacterium sp. NBEC-018. Next base: position 909,318 of record NZ_CP100650.1, on the reverse strand, counting down.
CTGCTGAAGAAGACGGGGATGACGCTCGTCTCCACCGTCGGCGGCGCCTCCGGCCCGCTCTACGGGACCCTCTTCCTCCGCCTCGCCGGGGCGACCGGCGGCGCCGGGTCCCTCGACGCCGCGGCCCTCGGCGAGGCGCTCGCCGCCGGCGTGCAGGGCGTCGCGGACCGCGGCAAGGCGGCCCCCGGGGAGAAGACGATGCTCGACGCCTGGACCCCGGCCCTCGAGGCCTTCCGCGACGCGGGCGACGACCTCGCCGCGGCCGTCGCCGCCGGTGCCGCGGCCGCCGCGCAGGGCCGGGACGACACCGCCCCGATGACCGCGACCAAGGGCCGCGCCTCCTACCTCGGCGAGCGCTCCGTGGGCCACGTGGATCCCGGCGCCGCGAGCACCGCGCTGCTGTGGCAGGCGCTCGCGGAGGCCGTCAGCGGGGAGGCGGGTCGATGACCGGCATCGTGGTCGTCTCCCACTCCGCGCCGCTCGCCCGCGCCGCCGTGGACCTCGCCTCGCAGATGCTGCGCGGCGACGGCCCCGAGATCGCGATCGCGGCCGGCGTCGCCGACTCGAGCGCCCCGGACGGCCTCGCGCTCGGCACCGACGCCGCCGCGATCGCCGCCGCCATCGAGAGCGCGGCGGACGACCACGGCGTGCTCGTGCTCATGGACCTCGGCAGCGCCGTCATGTCCGCCCACCTCGCCGTCGAGATGCTCGACCCGGAGCTCGCCGGCCGCGTGCGGCTGAGCGCCGCGCCGCTCGTCGAGGGCCTCGTGGGCGCCGCCGTCACCGCCTCCACGGGCGCCGACCTCGAGGACGTCGCGGGGCAGGCGGACCTCGCCGCGGAGGCCAAGCGGATGCAGCTGGAGTCCTGAGGACGCGGCCCGGCGTTGCAAGTCCACAACAAGGAGGACGCAAATCCCCGCCCTCCCACCACACCGCCACAACTTCTATGACCTGCGATTTCGTGCAGGTCGTAGCAAATAGAGTGTGCCCGCCATACCATTGACGGGTGGATGATCACGAAGGACTCCGCGTCCCGCCCTTCCCTTTCGACTCACCTCTCGCCGCCAAGGCCGTCGCTCTCGAACGGCGTCGCGGCGATCTCCCACGCGTCGCCGAGAGCCAGCCGCTGCTCCCGGAGATCGGCGAGCTCCAGCAGCTGATCTCGAGCATCGTCTCGGCAAGGATCGAGGGAAACCATACGACGGTCGTCGACGCCATCGATGGCGCGCAGCTTCGCGAAGAGCAGCCGTCGCTCCCCCTCGACGATTCCATCGAGGAGATCCTGCACCTCCAGGCCGCCGCCGACTTCCTCGACGACGTCATCGCCTCCGGAAGCGCGATCACGCACAGCCAGGTTCGGGAGCTGCACCTCATGGTGACGCGAGGACTCCGTCGCGAGGGAGACCCTCACCCGGGCGCCTACCGCACCGAAGAGGTCGCGATCCAGGGCTCCGCTCACCATCCGCCGCTCGCCTCGACCGTCCACGCGTACATGAGTGATCTGCTCGACTTCGCCAACGCTCCCGCAGATCCCCAGTTCCAGCTCATCCGCATGGCGATCGCCCACCACAGGTTCGTCTGGATCCACCCGTTCACCAATGGGAACGGGCGCGTCGCCCGACTCTTCTCCTACGCGATGCTGCGTGCCTACGGCTTCGCTCCCGAAGTGGGCTACAAGACCGTCAATCCGACGACGGTCTTCGGAGCGGATCGTCGGCGATACTACGAGCGCCTCGCAGCCGCGGACTCCCTCGAGGATGACGCGATCATCGAGTGGGCGGACTTCGTACTCGAGGGCCTGCTCCGCGACATGACGTCCATCGCACAGCTGTCCTCTGGCACGGTCCTGCCCGACCTCGTGGCCCGCGCGGTCGACCGGGCTGGCCGTTCCGGCGTCCTCTCACCGGAGGAGACGGCCGTCATGAGGATCGGAGCCGACGGGCGCGCCTTCAAGTCGGGAGACCTCGTCCCAGCCACCGGCCTTGCCCCCTCGCCCCGCTCCCGCCTCCTGAGTTCGATGTTGGAGCGCCGGCTCATCGGCAGGCTCGAGGCGAACGGCAGGATCTACCGCATCCGTCTCACTCCGAATCCACTCACCTCATTCCTCATCGGTGAGCTCGCCGCGCTCGGCATGCTGCCCGAGATCCTGAGCGACGACCCGAACCGCCCGGCGTAGGCTCGGGCGCATGAGCACCGCGCTGAAGCCCGCCGAATCCGTCCGCACCGCACCGATCGTCGCCGTCGGCCTGATCGGCGGTTATGTCACCGCACGCGAGACCGGGATCCGGCCGCTCGGCGGTGTGGTGCTCGGCGCCGCCGGCCTCTACGCGGGCCGCACCTGGCTGGCCCGCCGCGGCCCCGCGACCGCCGCCGTGCTCGGCGCCGCCTACGTGCTCGGCTTCGGCCTCTCGCACCCGCTCGCCAAGAAGATCGGCTCCTGGCCGGCCGTGCTCACCGTGACCGCCGCCGCCGCGGGCGCCTCCGCCGTGCTCTCCGACGCCGCCTACGGCGAGTGGGAGCCCACCGCCTCCTGACCGGAGCCGTGGCACCGGGCCGGGCACCGAGCCCGGGCTCGGGCCCGGCCGCATGAGCGCGGGGAGCGGCACGACATCTCATCCCCCGGGACATCCGCGATATGTCCTGTCCCTCGTGGGAATCGTTGACTAGGCTAAGTCTCCGGTCCCCACCCCCTCCCCTTCCCGTCCGGGACCCCCGCTCCTCCGCAAGGATGCAACGCCCCATGCTCGGCACCATGAGCCGTCTCTGGCAGACGGTCCGCCCGATCCGTTTCCGTCTCTACCTGGGGCTCCTCAGCGCCCTCACCGCCTCCCTCGTCGCCCTGGGCATCCCCCAGGTGCTCGAGGTCGTGGTGAACCGTCTCCACGTCGGCGCGGCCTCCGCGACCGTGTGGACCGGCGGCGCCGTGGTCCTCGCCCTCGGCCTCGTCGAGGCCGCCCTCATCTGGCTGCGGCGCGTGTTCGCCGTCGCCCCCTCGACCCTCGTCGAGAAGGAGATCCGCGTCCGCTTCTACGCGAAGACGCAGCACATGCCCGTCTCCTTCCACGACGGATGGGGCTCGGGCCAGCTGCTCTCGCGCATGATGAGCGACATCAACACGATCCGCCGCTGGATCGCGTTCGGCATGATCATGCTGGTCACGACGTCGGTGACGATCGTCGTCGGCATGGTGCTGCTGGTGCGCTCCTCGTGGCTGCTCGCGCTGATCTTCTTCCTCGCGGCGGTGCCGGTGACGGTGATCGCCTACCGCTTCCACCGCGAGTTCTCGGTGCTCTCGCGCCTCTCGCAGGACCAGAACGGCGACCTCGCCACGACCATCGAGCAGTCGGTGCAGGGCATCCGTGTGCTGAAGGCCTTCGGCCGCGGCCCGTCGGCCCTCGAGGGGTTCACCGAGCAGGCGGAGGAGCTGCGCCGCACCGAGGTGCGCAAGGCGACCGCCATGGCGCGCTTCGACATGTTCATGTTCATGCTGCCGGAGCTCGCGCTCGGCATCGCCCTGTTCGTGGGCCTGCACCTCGTGGCGGGCGGCTCGATCAGCGTGGGCCAGCTCGCGAGCTACTTCGCGACCGCGACCCTCGTCGTGGGCCCGGTGCGCATGCTCGGCATGCTGTTCGGCCAGATGGTCAACGCCTCCACCGCGCTGGACCGCCACTACGAGGTGATGGACGAGGAGAACACCATCACCACCCCGGAGAACCCGGTCGCCGTGGACACCTCGGCCGCGCGCGGTGCCGTCAGCTTCGAGGGCGTGCACTTCCGCTACGAGGACGCCCCCGGCCATGTGAAGGACGTGCTCGACGGCGTGGACCTCGAGATCCGCCCGGGCGAGACGATGGCGCTCGTGGGCGTCACCGGCTCGGGCAAGTCGACGCTGCTGCAGCTCGTGCCGCGCCTGTACGAGGTGACGGAGGGGCGCGTGCGGATCGACGGGGTCGACGTGCGCGACCTGACCCTCCCGGACCTGCGCACCCTCACCGCGGTCGCCTTCGAGGACGCGACGCTGTTCTCCGACTCGGTGCGGGACAACGTCCTGCTCGGCGCGGATCCGGCGCTCTCCGACGAGGCGGCCGAGGAGCTGCTGCACCTCGCCCTGCGCACGGCGGACGCCACCTACGCGTACGAGCTGCCGGACGGCGTGGACACGCGGATCGGCGAGGAGGGCATGAGCCTCTCCGGCGGCCAGCGCCAGCGCCTCGCCCTGGCCCGCGCGATCGCGGCCCGCCCGGCGGTGCTGCTGCTGGACGACCCGCTCTCCGCGCTCGACACACGCACCGAGGAGACGGTCACCGGCCGCCTCCGCGAGGTGCTCGAGGGCACGACCACCCTGATCGTCGCCCACCGCACCTCGACGGTCGCCCTCGCGGACAGGGTCGCCCTGCTCGACGGCGGCACCGTCGTCGCCGTGGGCACGCACACCGAGCTCATGGCCTCGAGCGCCCGCTACCGCTGGGTGATCGCGAACCAGGAGGAGGAGACGCGCCGCGACCAGGACATCGAGGCGCTCACCGGTGAGCTCGACCTCCGCGAGATCCAGCGCGCCCAGGAGGCGCAGGAGACCCGGGAGGCGGCCGACGGCCCACCCGGATCAGAGGGCACCAGCACGTCCGAGACCGAGCCGGAGGGCGCACGATGACCGCCACCGCGACCCGCGACCGCGCGGGAGACGACGAGCAGAAGGACCTCACCCCGGAGGAGGCGAAGGCCTCCCGCAAGCGCTCCCTCACCCTGCTGGGCGAGCTGATCTCCCCGGTGAAGGGGCAGTTCGCGGTCATGGCCGTCATGGTCGTCATCGCGCAGCTGGCCGTCGTCGCCGGCCCGGCGATCATCGCCTGGGGCATCGACCACGGCATCCCCGCGCTCGCGGCCGGGAACTCGGTGCCCGCGATCCAGGCGGCCGCCCTCCACATCGCCTGCGCGATCGTGGGCGGCGTGCTCACCTACGGCTACGTCAAGCAGTCCGTCGTCGTGGGCCAGCGGATGCTGCTCGCGCTGCGCCGGAAGGTCTTCCGCTTCACGCAGCGCCAGGACCTCGAGTTCCACGAGCGCTACACCTCCGGCCGGATCGTCTCCCGCCAGACGAGCGACATGGAGGCGCTGCGCGAGCTGCTCGACTCCGGCGTGAACATCATGGTGGGCTCGTTCCTCTCGATGGTGTTCACGATCGTGCTGATCGTGGCGATGGACTGGGTGACCGGCGTGGTCATGCTGCTCATGCTCATCCCCTGCCTGCTCCTCACCCTGTGGTTCCAGCGCCGCTCCTCCGTCGAGTACCGCGCGATCCGCACCCACTCGGCGCGGCTGATCGTGCACTTCGTCGAGGCGATGGCCGGGATCCGCGCGGTGAAGGCCTTCCGCAAGGAGGATCGCAACCAGGAGCGCTTCGACACGCTCGCGATGGACTACCGCAACGCGTCGCTGCGCTCGATCCAGGTGTTCGGCATCTACCAGCCCTCGCTGCGCGTGCTCGCGAACGTCACCATCGCGGCGGTGCTCGTGGTGGGCGGCTTCCGGGTGCTCTCCGGCGACCTGCAGGTGGGCGTGCTCGTCGCGCTCGTGCTGTACTCCCGGCGCTTCTTCCAGCCGGTCGACGAGATCGCGAACTTCTACAACGCGTTCCAGTCCGCCGTGGCGGCGCTCGAGAAGATCGCGAACCTCCTCGCGGAGCAGCCGCACGTCAAAGAGTCCGACGCGCCGACGCCCCTGCCGCAGTCCTCCGGGAAGATCGACTTCGACGACGTCGCCTTCCGCTACACGCCGCAGGGCCCGCTCGTGCTGCGGCCGATGGACCTGCACATCCCCGCAGGGCAGACGGTCGCGCTCGTGGGGCAGACGGGCGCCGGGAAGTCCACGGTCGCGAAGCTCATCTCGCGCTTCTACGACGCGACCGAGGGCAGCGTGAAGCTCGACGGCGTGGACCTGCGGGACATCTCCATGAAGGACCTCACCCGCAACATCGTCATGGTCACCCAGGAGGCGTACCTGTTCTCCGGCACCGTCGCGGACAACATCGCGCTCGGCAAGCCCGGGGCGAGCCGCGAGGAGATCGAGGCGGCGGCGAAGGCCATCGGCGCGGACTCCTTCATCGAGCAGCTGCCCTACGGCTACGACACCGACGTGAACAAGCGCGGCGGCCGCGTCTCCGCCGGGCAGCGGCAGCTGATCTCCTTCGCCCGCGCGTTCCTCGCGGACCCGCGCGTGCTGATCCTCGACGAGGCGACGAGCTCGCTCGACATCCCGAGCGAGCGGATGGTGCAGGAGGGGCTCACGAAGCTGCTCGGGCACCGCACCTCGCTGATCATCGCGCACCGCCTGACGACGGTGATGATCGCGGACCGGGTGCTCGTGGTGCACGGCGGCGAGGTCGTCGAGGACGGCTCCCCGCAGGAGCTCGTCGCGGCGGGCGGCCGCTTCGCCGCACTGCACCAGGCGTGGCAGGACTCGCTCTGACCGCAGCCCGCTGACCAGCACGTACGCGCCTCACCGCCCTCCCGGACGGTGAGGCGCGTCGCATCGGGCGGAAACGGGCATCCACGACGGATCCGACGTGTAGATTCCTGCTGCCCGACGGACCTCACGGTCCCCACGGCTCCAGCCGTACCCTCACCACGTCGTCGCCCGGCGCAGCCGCCGGCCGTCCTCCTGGAGTCCTCTGTGATCACTGCCCTCTCCGGCCGCGCCCGGATCCTGATCCTCGCGCTCCTCGCCGCCGCGACCCTCGCCGCGCCGATGGCCATCGCCCCCGCGGCGGACGCCGCAACCGTGAAGCCGCTCGACATCGTCTCCGTGTACTACGACCCGCCGGGCTCCGACAAGTCCACGAACGCCGGGTACACCAAGGAGTACATCGTCCTGAAGAACACGGGACGCACCACGCTCACGCTCACCGGCTACACCGTGCGCGACAACGGCCCGCAGAAGTTCACCTTCCCCAAGGGCTTCAAGCTCGGCGCCGGGAAGTCCGTGACGATCAGGTCCGGCAAGGGGAAGAACTCCTCCTCCACGCTGTACTGGAACACGTCCTCGTACATCTGGAACAACACCGGGGACACCGCCCGCACCTTTACCTCCAAGGGCAAGCTCCTGGAGTCCTGCAAGTACCGCGGCGGCAGCCACAAGGCGACGAAGACGTACGTCCGCACGTCCTCCACGACCGCCTACTGCTGACCCCCGGCCTCGCTCAGCCCGACGGGCCGGTGTCCCTCCTCGAGACGGACGCCGGCCCGTCGGCCGTCGCGCACCCTGCTCCCGGACTGCTCCCGGCATGCCGCGATATTCTGGACACGCACCCGCGTCTCCTCTCCCCCGGCGCCATGCAGCCTCGGCCGGGGATGCGCGCCGCACGCCGCCGAGCCCAGGAGACCGCCGCATGACCACCCTCGCCCTCGTCGTCGGACTGCTCGCGGTGACGGTGGTGTGCGTGGCCCTCGGTGAACGGTGGCGGCTGCCGTACCCGATCCTCATGCTCCTCGCGAGCAGCGCGATCGCCTCGATCCCGGGCCTGCCACACCTGCAGATCGACGCCCACCTGATCCTCCCGCTGCTGCTGCCTCCGCTGCTGTTCGCGACCGCGCAGAAGACGGACTGGTCCGTGTTCATCTCCCGCTGGCGCACCCTGCTCGCCCTTGCCGTGGGCCTCACCGCGGTGACCGCCGCGCTCGTCGCCGGCACCGTGTCCCTGCTCGTCCCCGGGATCGCCCTGCCGCTCGCCGTCATGCTCGGCGCGATGGTCGCCCCGCCGGACCCGGTCGCCGTGGAGGCCGTCGCCGGGCCCGCGAAGATGCCCCGCCGCCTGCTGTCGATGCTGCAGACGGAGGGCCTGTTCAACGACGCCGTCGCGATCGTGCTGTTCACCGCCGCGCTCTCCGCCCTGGACAGCGGCGCCTCGCTGGGCGTCGGGCTGGTCGTCGACTTCCTCGTGGGCGCCGTCATCGCCGTGGGCATCGGCTTCGCCCTCGGCTTCGGCTACCGCTTCGCCTCCCGCATGGTCACGACCACCGCGGCCCGCACCGCCATGAGCGTCGTCGTCCCCTTCGCCGCGTACATCGCCGCGGAGGAGCTGCACGCCTCCGGCGTCATCGCGGTCGTCGTCACGGCCCTGGAGACCAAGCGCCGCGCCCGCGCGGAGGACTCCGAGGCCCGCATCTCCCGCGCGACCTTCTGGGACGTGGCGAACCTGCTCGTCACCGGCATCGCCTTCGGGCTCATGGGCATGCAGCTGCGGGACGTCGTCGCGGAGGAGGGCATGGGGGTCTTCGACTACGTGCCGATCGCGGCGGCCGTCTGCGCCGTGGTCATCGTCGTCCGCGCGATCGGCATGCTGCTGATCCGCCCCGTGGCCCGCAAGGACGGCGGCGACGACCTCTCCTGGAAGGACTCCGTCGTCCTCACCTGGTGCGGCATGCGCGGCCTCGCGACCCTCGCCCTGGCCCTCGCGATCCCCAGCACCGAGGCGGTGGGCGACCACCGCAACCTCGTCGTCATCGTCGCGAGCGCGGTGCTGCTCGTGACGCTCGTGCCGACGGGCCTCGGCGTCGGCCCCCTGCTGAAGGCGCTCAAGCTGCAGGACGACGGCACCGTCACCATGGGCGAGATCCGCGAGCTGACGATGCGCGCCCAGGGCGCCGCGCTCGAGGCGATCCGCGAGCGCTTCGAGAACACCGAGGAGATCACCCCGGACCAGCTCGCCGCGATCAAGCAGCGCTTCCAGGGCCTGCGCAAGGAGCTCGACACCTCCACCCAGGCCGTCGTCGCGATGAACCCCGACGGCACGCCCGTGGACCCCGAGCTGCACCAGCAGATGATCGCCAAGCGCAAGAAGCTGCGCCGCGGCCGCGAGCTCATGGTCGCCGCGCAGACGGTCGGCCTGGACGCCGCCCGCGCCGAGGTCCTCCAGGCCCGCTCCGAGCCGGGCGTGGACCCCGAGGCGGCGGACACCGTGCTGCGCCAGCTGGACCTGCAGATGCTCGCGGCCCCGCCGCAGCTGCGCGGCAAGCACTGAGCCCCACCTGAGGGACCTCCCGGCGAGGAGGTCCATGATGGGGCCATGACGACCCTCGGCGACTTCTCCGCGACCACCCTCGACGGTTCCCCCACCGACCTCTCCGCGCACCGCGGCAAGGTGGTGCTCGTGGTGAACACCGCCAGCCAGTGCGGCCTCACCCCGCAGTACGAAGGGCTGCAGGCGCTGCACGAGGCCTACGCCGAGCAGGGCCTCGCGGTGCTCGGCTTCCCCTGCGACCAGTTCGGCCACCAGGAGCCCGGCACGGAGTCGGAGATCGCGACGTTCTGCTCCACCAGCTACGGCGTCACCTTCCCGATGCACGCGAAGATCGAGGTCAACGGCGAGGGCGCCGATCCACTGTACCGGTGGCTGACGGGCGCGCACGAGACCCCGGCCGGCGAGCACATCGAGGCCGGCGACATCCCCTGGAACTTCACGAAGTTCTTGCTGGACCGCGAGGGCCGCGTCATCGCCCGCTTCGAGCCGACGGTCACCCCGGAGGAGCTCGCCGCGCCGATCCGGGAGGCGCTCGCCGCCCAGGCCTGAGACCTGCGTCATACCCCCGGTCGCCCGCACGGCGGCCGGGGCGGACGACGCGCTGGTCCGCCGCCCGCGCGGCGTACTGTCCTAGGGCAGACAGCACCATCTCGACCGGAAGGACCAGCTCATGGCGACACCTCGCGTCAGCGTGCAGGAGGCGTGGGACGACCTCGCCGCAGGCAACGAGCGCTTCATGGGCGGCGAGGTGAGACACCCCGACCAGGACGCCGCGCGCCGCAGCGAGCTCACCGAGTTCCAGGCGCCGAACGCCGCGTTCCTGGGCTGCTCCGACTCGCGCGTCGCCGCGGAAATCCTCTTCGACTGCGGCCTCGGCGAGCTGTTCGTGGTGCGGAACATCGGCCAGATCGCCAACGAGAACACCGTCGCGACGATGGAGTTCGCCGTCTCGAGCCTCGGCGTCGCGGTGATCGTCGTGCTCGCCCACGGCTCGTGCGGCGCGGTGAAGGCCGCGATCGACCTCACCACCGCGCACCCCTCGGAGACCACCCCGGCGATCCGCCGCGAGCTCGAGCTGATCCAGCCGGCCGTCCAGCAGGAGTGGCTCGCCACCCAGCAGCTCAGCCCGTACGTGGACCCGTCGCGGATCGACGCGGACGCCGTGGGCCGCCGCCACCTCGACGAGACGATCCACCTGCTCATGCGCTCCTCGCGCGTGATCAGCGACGCCGTCGCGCGCGGCGAGCTCGGCATCGTGGGCTGCCAGTACCAGCTCGAGGAGGGCCGCGTCGCCCCGATCACGGCGGTCGGCAAGCTCGACATCGGCGCCTGAGGCCCGGCCGGGCTCGACCCGGCCACCACTGTCCGATTGCGCGCCCCAGTTCCACGAACGGAACCACAGCGCGCAAACGGACACCCAGATCCCCGCAGGTGCCTCCCCGGCCCGGCCACCCCTGTCCGATTGCGCGCGCCAGTTCCACAAACGGAACCACAGCGCGCAAACGGACACTCACCCTCCCCCGCACGTGCCTCCCCGGCCCGGACACCCCTGTCCGATTGCGCGCCCCAGTTCCACGAACGGAAGCCCAGCGCGCAAACGGACATGCGGGAGAGGGTGGGCGAGCGGCCGGGCGGCGGAGCCCGGCAGGCAGCGGGCGGCGGATACCCGGCGGGCGGCCGACGGCCCCTCTCAGGAGGGCACGGTCGGGTCCGCGCCCTCCGGGGCGGGGGCGGACCCGTGCTCGCGGAGCTCCTCGGCGCGGGTCGCCGCCCAGCTCGCGAGCAGGCTCATCCGCTCCGCGGCCTCGGTCGCCGGCTCCGCCGTGTAGGCGATGAGCATGCAGCCCGGATCCGCGGAGAGCTCCATCTGCTCGAAGCGCACCGTCAGCTCCCCCACCACGGGGTGCACGAAGCGCTTGGTGCCGGCGCTGTGGGCGTGGACGTCGTGCGCGCCCCACAGCCGTCGGAAGTCCTCGGAGCAGGTGGAGAGCTCCCCGATCAGCTCCTGCAGCACCGGGTCGTGCGGGTCCTTGCCCGCCTCGACGCGCAGGGCGCCCACGCCCATCCGGGCGAACGCCTCCCAGTCCGGGTAGAAGTCGCGGGAGGCGGGGTCGAGGAACTGGAAGCGCACGAGGTTCGGGGCCTGGGCGCCCTCGGGCAGGGCGAGCAGCCCCGCCTCCCCGATCACGGGCAGGTAGAAGGCGCGGCCCAGCTGGTTCGCGGCGATCATCCGGTGGTACGGGTCGCGGACGAACACGGCGGAGCCGGTCATCCCGTCGAGCATCCACTGCAGCGCGGGCCGGGAGCCGGCGAGCGCCGCGGGGCGGGGCCGGCGGCGGGTCGCGGTGGCGGCGCCGTCGGCCGCGCGGGCGAGGTCCTGCAGGTGGCGACGCTCCACCTCGTCCAGCTGGAGCGCGCGGGAGAGCGCGTCGAGCACGGAGGCGGAGGCGCCGGCGATCTGGCCGCGCTCGAGCTTCGCGTAGTACTCGACGCTGAGTCCGGCGAGCACGGCGACCTCGCTGCGGCGCAGCCCGGGCACGCGCCGGGCGCCGATGCTCGGCAGCCCCGCCTGCTCGGGCGTGACCTTCGCACGGCGGGTCATGAGGAACTCGCGGACCTCGGCTCGGTTGTCCATGCACGCCAGGGTAGGTCGCCGTGCGTGCCCGGGCGGCACCCCTGAGGTGCCCTGCCGGTACACCCCTCCGCCGGGGCTCCCCGTGCCGGCGCGCACGGCCTGGGATGGGACCTGTTCCTCCCCGCCTTCCCCAGGAGATCCCGTGAGCGTCGACTCCCCGCCCGTCCCGCAGCGCGCCGCCGTCCCCGGCCGCACCGCCCTCCCGCCCGTCACCTGGCTGCTCGCCGCGGGCACCTTCCTCATGGGTACCACCGAGTTCATCGTCGCCGGGCTGCTGCCGCAGGTCGCCTCCTCCCTCGGCACGGCCCTGCCGGGCGCGGGCCTCGCGATCACGGCCTTCGCGGTCGGCATGATCGTGGGCGCGCCGACCATGCCGCTGCTGACCCTCCGCCTCCCGCACCGCACGACGCTCGCCGCGGCGCTGCTCGTCTTCGCCGCCGGCCACGTGCTCGGCGCGGTCACCGGCTCGCTCGGCGTGCTGCTCGCCTCCCGGGCGCTGACGGGTCTCGCGACCGGCACCTTCTGGGCCGTCGCGTGCGTCGCGGCGGTCGCGGCGGCGGGCCCGGCGGCGGCCTCCCGGGTGCTCGGCATCGTGCTGGGCGGCGGCATGCTCGCGAACGTGCTGGGGGTGCCGCTCGGCACGATCGCCGGGCAGGCCGTCGGCTGGCGGGGCACCTTCGTGGGTCTCGCGGTGCTCGCGGCGGTGCTCACCGCCGCGGTGCTGCGCGGCCTCCCGCGGGCGGTCGCCGGCTCCGCCGCGCGGCCGTCGCTGCGGGGGGAGCTCGCGTCGCTCCGCTCCGTGCGGCTCTGGCTCGTGCTGCTCACCTGCGCGTTCATCACGGCCGGGGTGCTCTCCACCTACAGCTACGTCGCGCCGCTCGTGACCGACGCCGCGGGGCTGTCGGCCTCGCTCGTGCCGGGCCTGCTGCTCGTCTTCGGCGTCGCCTCCCTCGCGGGGAACGTGCTCGGCGGGCGGCTCGGCGATGCCCGGCCGCTCACGACGGTGGGCGGGGTGCTCGTGGCGACGGCCGTCGTCGCCGTGCTGCTCGCGGCGCTGTCCTCCCGGCCCGTCGCGGTGCCGGTGCTGTTCGCGCTGCTGGGGCTCGTGGGCCTCTCCGCGAACCCGGTGCTGGTGGGGCTCGCGAACGCGATCGGCGGCGGCTCGACCCTCGCGACCGCGATGCCCACGGCGATCTTCAACCTGGGCACCGCGATCGGCACGGCCCTCGCCGGTGCCGCCTTCGCGGGCGGCGCCGGTGTGCAGGGGCCGCTGCTCGTGGGGGCGGTCGCGGCGCTGCTCGCGCCGGTGCCCTTCGCGGCGCTCGCGCTCCGGGGCCGCCGCCGGTCTCAGCCGCGGTCGAGGTCCAGCACGGGCACGTCGAGCGGGGTGAAGCCCAGCACCTGCCCGTAGAAGGAGAGCGCGGCCTCGGTGGCGCGGATGATCGTCGCCGCCTGCCGGAAGCCGTGCTGCTCCCCCTCGAACAGCAGGTAGGCGTGCGGGATGCCCTTCGCGGCGAGCGCGTCGCGGAACATCTCGGACTGGCTGGGCGGCACGATCCTGTCCTCGTCGCCCTGCAGCAGGAGCACGGGGCACTCGAGCTCGTCGACGTGGCTGAGCGGCGCCCGCTCGACGTAGAGGTCCTTCCGCTCCGGGTAGGGGCCGACGAGCCCGTCGATGTACCGGGACTCGAAGTCATGGGTGTCGGAGCGGAAGGACTCGAGCTCCGCGACGCCGAAGCTCGAGACGCCGGCGGCGAAGGTGTCGGTGCGGGTGAGGCACGCGAGGGTGGTCCAGCCGCCCGCGCTGCCGCCCTCGATCGCGAGCCGCGCACCGTCGGCGATCCCGGCGCTGACCAGGTGCTCCATGACGGCGACGGTGTCCTTCACGTCGACCACGCCCCACTGGCCCTGCAGCCGGTCGCGGTAGGCGCGGCCGTGGCCGGTGGAGCCGCCGTAGTTGACCTCGACGACGCCGAGGCCGCGGGAGGTGTAGTAGGCGACGGGCAGGCTCAGCACGGGCGGCACGTGCGAGGTGGGGCCGCCGTGGACGCGCGCGATGAACGGGGGCAGCTCGCCGTCCTTCCCGGCGAAGCCCTCCTGCCGCGGCCGGTAGACGATCGCGTGGACCACGCCGCCGCCGTCGAGCGGCACCTCGATGCTCTCCCCGGCGGGGAGGGCGGCGGGGTCCGGGGCGTCCTGCCGGGAGGAGCGCAGCACCTGCAGCGAGGACAGCGCCGGGGCAGGGTCGAGGGTGAGGCGCGCGGTGTGCAGGGCGGGGAACGCGGTGGGCGAGGCGCCGCCGATCACGAGCAGGCCGTCCTCCCCCACGGCGATCGAGGAGATCAGGGTGAGCGGCTGGTCGAGGTCGGTGACGGCGCCGGTGCTCACGGTGAGCACGCCGAGGGCGTCGGCGTCGCGGCCGTGCTGGACGAGCACCCGGTCCGCGTCGAGCACGTGCATCCAGGTGGTGCCGAGCATCCACAGGGAGCCGGCGAACTCGCGCTCGGCGTGCGGGGACCCGCCCGGCAGCACGGGGCGGGCGCCGTCCTCGGCGCTCCACCGCTGCGGTGTCCACCAGCCGGAGGCGTCGGAGAGGTAGAGCAGGGTGTCCTCGTCGAGCCACTCGGGCTGCAGCACGGAGACGTCCGTCGCGCCGGCGATGATCTCGCCGGTGCCGGCCTGGCCGTCGATCAGCGGCGCGACGTGCAGGAGCGTGCCGTCCCACGGCATCTGCGGGTGCTCCCAGCTGATCCAGGCGAGGCGTGTGCCGTCGGGGCTGAGCGCGGGGGCGGCGACGAAGCGGGAGGCGGGGGTGACGCGGCGGATCGCGGACGGGTCCTCCGCGGCGGAGCCGTCGAGCGGCACGGCGGCGATGTACCGCTCGACGTGCGGGGCGCCGTCGGCGCCGGTGCGGGGCCCGTCGGCGCCGCCGGTGTGGTCCTCGCAGATCCACCACACCTCGCGGGTGCCGTCCTCGAGCGTGACGGGCGTGGGGCACGCCCAGCGCAGCGAGGGTCCGTGGGCGGAGGGGACCTCGGGGCCGACGGGGGTCAGCGGGTGCGGCTCGTGCCCCGGGACCAGGGAGTGCACGCGCTGGGAGTCGAAGTCGACGAAGAGCACGAGCGGCGGCTCGTGGGAGTCGTGGTCGTCGGCGTCGCCGTGGTCGCCGAACCCGGCGGGCACCGCGGTCCAGGCGGAGCCGCCGTACTCGTGCACGCGGGAGCGGGCGTTGTACGGGGCGGGCAGCACGACCTCGGGGTCGGCGGCCGACGGGTCCGTCGACGGGCCCGCGACGCGGACGATCGCGATGCGGCCGCCCTCGGTGGCGATCCCCTCGGTCCACCAGATCTCGTCGCCGACGAGCTGGGCGCCGCCCAGGCGGGTGCCGCCGGAGGCCATCTGCTCGGCGGTGATCGGGGAGGGCCAGGTGCCGAAGGGGAGCGTCGTCGTCATGAGGGCCAGCGTATGACGCGGCGCACACCCGTCGGGACACGGCCGGCGGCGTCG
Source organism: Brachybacterium sp. NBEC-018 (assembly GCF_024860185.1). Classification (NCBI taxonomy): domain Bacteria; kingdom Bacillati; phylum Actinomycetota; class Actinomycetes; order Micrococcales; family Dermabacteraceae; genus Brachybacterium; species Brachybacterium sp. NBEC-018. Next base: position 894,160 of record NZ_CP100650.1, on the reverse strand, counting down.
CTCGCGAGCGTCCCCGCTCACCGCCCCCGCGGGCGCACGAGCGGGAAGAGGATGGTCTCGCGGATCGGCAGGCCGGTGAGGTTCATGACGAGCCGGTCGATGCCCATGCCCATCCCGCCGGTGGGCGGCATGCCCAGCTCGAGGGCGCGCAGGAAGTCCTCGTCCACGGCCATCGCCTCGGGGTCCCCGGCGGCGGCGAGCAGCGACTGGGCGACGAGGCGCCGGCGCTGGTCCACGGGGTCGATCAGCTCGGAGTAGGCGGTGCCCTGCTCGGAGCCCTGGATGACGAGGTCCCACTTCTCGGCGAGCCGCGGGTCGTCCCGATGCGGGCGGGCGAGCGGGGCGTTCTCGCGGGGGAAGTCGCAGTAGAAGACGGGCGTGGTCGTCGTGTGCTCGCACAGCGCCGAGTAGAGCTCCTCGAGCACGGGGCCGGCGGCCAGGCGCGGGTCGAGCTCGAGACCGATCGCGCGGGCGTGGGCGTGGAGCGTCGCAGCCGGCGTCGAGGCGTCCACCTCCTCGCCGAGGGCGCGGGAGACGGCGGTCGCGAGGGGGATCACGGGCCAGTCACCGGAGAGGTCGAACTCCTCGAGCCGGCCGTCCTTCGTGGTGCGCAGGCCGATCTGGCGGCCGTGCACGGCCTCGGCGGCGTCCTGGATGATCCGCTGGGTGAGGCGGCGCATGCCGTGCTGGTCGCTGTACGCCTCGTACACCTCGAGGGAGGTGAACTCGGGGTTGTGGGTGGCGTCGGCGCCCTCGTTGCGGAACTGCCGGCCGATCTCGAAGACCTGCTCCATCCCGCCCACGAGCAGCCGCTTGAGGTGCAGCTCGGTCGCGATGCGGAGGTACAGGTCGAGGTCGTAGGCGTTGATGTGGGTCTCGAAGGGGCGGGCGGAGGCGCCGCCGTGGACGGTCTGCAGCACGGGCGTCTCGACCTCGGTGAAGCCGAGCTCGTGGAGGGTGTCTCGCACGCTGCGCACGACGGTCGCGCGGCGGTGGGCGGTGGTGCGGGCGTCGGGCCGCACCACGAGGTCCACGGCCCGGTCGCGCACGCGCGCCTCGGGGTCGGCGAGGCCGTGGTGCTTGTCCGGCAGCGGGCGCAGCGCCTTCGAGGTGAGGGTGAGGGTGCGCGCCTCGACGGTGACCTCGCCGGTGCGGGAGGTGATGACCTCGCCGCGCACGGCGATCTGGTCGCCGAGGTCGAGGCGCCGCCACAGCGCCCATGCCTCGGGGGTGGCCGCGTCACCCAGGAGGACCTGCAGGTCGCCGCTGCCGTCGCGGAGGGTCGCGAAGCCGATGCGGCCGTGCTCGCGGCGGCGCAGGATCCGCCCGGCGACGGCGACCTCGGTGCCGCTGCGGGCGTCCGGTCCGAGGCTCGCCGCGTCGGCGCGCGCCTCGGCGAGGGTCGCGGTGCGCTCGGCTCCCACGGGGTAGGGGTCGATGCCGTCGGCGCGGAGGGCCTCGAGCTTCGCGAGGCGCACCCGCACCTGCTCGGGCACGCGGCGCCCGGCGAGCGCAGCCTCGAGCGGGTCCTCCTCGGGCGGCAGCAGGGCCCGGACGGCGGCGGCGCGCTCCTCGCCGCCGCTCGTGAGCGCCTCCTCGGGGGTCCGACGGCGGCCCGCGCCGGGCAGGGCGAGGGGGCGCAGGAAGCCCTCCGCGGTGCCGGCGGCGACGCCCACCCGGGGGAGGTCGGAGGCGAACTCGAAGCACAGGTAGCGGGGCTCCCACGCGGGCCGGTACTTCGCGTTCGCGCGGTAGAGGGACTCGAGCTGCCAGCTGCGGCTCGCGACGAGCAGACCGCGCCGCCAGAGCCGGGCGAGGGGCCCGGCGCCGATCTCCGCGCCGCGCTCGAAGGCCTCGCGGAACATGGCGAAGTTCAGCGACAGCCGGCCCACGCCGTGCCCGGGCGCCTGCTCCGCCATGGCGGTGACCAGCAGCTCCATGAGGCCGTTGGGCGCGGTGGGGTCGCGGCGCATGAGGTCGAGGGAGGCGCCGGTGCGGCCCCAGGGCACGAAGGAGAGCACGCCGCGCAGGGTGCCGTCGGCGTCGCGCGCCTCGACGAGCAGGCAGTCGCCGTCGAGCAGGTCGCCGAGGCGGCCGAGCGCCATGGAGAAGCCGCGCTCCTCGCCGCCGTCGCCGCGCCAGCGGGCGGCGCCGTCCTCGATCGCGGTGAACTCCTCGGGGGTGAGGTCCGCGTGGCGGCGCACGGCCGTGGTGTAGCCGCGCTCGCGGAGGCGGTGCACGGCCTGCCGCACGCCGCGCATGGCGGGGCCGGAGAGGCTGAAGTCCCGCAGGTCCAGGACGGCCTCGTCGCCGATGTCGTAGACGACGAGCCCGGCCTCGGCATAGGCGCGCCCGCCCGCCTCGCCGGCACCCATGACGGCGAGGGAGAGCCCCTGGTCGCGGGCGTGGGCGCGCCAGGCCTCGATCGCCTGCGGCCACCGCTCGGGGTCCCCGACGGGGTTGCCGCTCGCGAGGCTCACGCTGCCCACGGTGCGGTGGGAGATCCCGGCCCTCGCCTGCGACGGGTCCTCCGTGTCCCAGACGATCGCCTTGTCGCGGCGGGTCGCGAAGTAGCCGAGCGAGTCGTGCTCGCCGTGGGCGGCGAGCAGGGTGCGCACGCGCGCCTCGTCGGCCGCGGGCAGCTCCTGCGCGGCGCGCGGGGGACGGAACAGCAGCAGGGCGGAGGCGAGGACGACGACGGCGCCCACGAGGTTGACGACCCCGTGCACCCACCAGGGGGCGTGCACCGCCTGCACGGCCTCGAAGCGGCCGACGTCGGCGAGCATGCGGGAGAGCACGAAGCCGAGGGCCGAGCCGTAGGAGTCGGCGCGGCCGGCGTGCTGGACGAGCCAGGCCCCGCCGCCGAGCAGGGCGGCGCCGCCCAGGAGGAACAGCGCGGCGGCGGCGCGGAGGCTGCCGGGGACGCGGCGGGCGGTGAACTGCCGGCGCGAGCGCAGCAGCAGCACGATGACGAGCAGACCGAGCAGGAGCCCGATCTCGGGGAGCACGTGGCGGCCGCGGCCGAGCATCGGCCCCGTCGCCTCGGTGAGCTCGAGCAGGCGGCCCAGCTGCGGGATCGCGACCCACCAGATCAGGATCAGCCACCAGGCGGCGCGGAGGCGCCGGCGCAGGGCGACCGCGAGCACCACGAGCAGGGCGGTGTAGATGAGGCTGGGGACGACGGGGATCGCGAGCGCGGAGACCGGGTCGTCCGGCCGGTCGAAGAAGCGGTGCCACGGCGGGACGATCGTGACCAGCAGGTTGAAGACGGCGGCGAGCAGCATGACGCTCGCGAAGCGGTCCGGCCAGCGGTCGTCGAGCGCGTGCCAGGGGCTGCGGCGGATGGCGCCGGTCCGCCCGGCGGTGGGGTCGACGCTGGTCATGCGGGGTCCTTCCGGTCGGGGCCGACGGGGGCGGGGTCGGGCTCGATCTCGCCGTGCCGGGCGAGGGCCACGGCCCCGGCGCTCGCGGCGAGGCATCCGAGGATCGCCGCCCACTCCCAGCCCGGGCGGGGCCGGTCGCCCAGCGCGATCACGCCCACGAGGGCGGGCATGAGCGTCTCGCCCACGACGAGCGGGGCGGTGGCCCGTGTGACGGAGCCGCGCTGGAGGGCGGTGGAGTAGGTGAGCAGGGCGAGCGCCCCGGCGAGGACGAGCGCGTAGCTGCTCGGGTCCGTGAGCAGGGTGAGCAGGTAGCGGCCGGGCGGCTGGCCGGCGGGGCCGGGCAGCACGCGGCTCGCGATCGCGGTGACGCCGAAGGCGAGACCGGCGACGGCCCCGAGACCGGCGGCGCCGCGATGCCCGGGCGCGCGGCCGACGACCATCGCCGCGGGGACGAGCAGCAGGGCGCCCCCGAGCACGGCCCAGTCCCCGGCGGGAGGGAGGGCGACGGCGTGGTCCGGGGCGGCGGAGGCTCCGACGAGCACGAGCCCGCCGACGACCACGGCGATCCCCGCGCGGTCCCGCCCGCCGAGCGGCATGCGCAGCAGCACGGCCGCGAGCACCGCGGTCACGGCGAGGAAGCTCGCGACGACGGACTGCACGACGAACAGCGGCAGGCTGCGCACGGCGAGCAGGGAGAGCAGGAAGCCGGCGCCGTCCGCGGCGACGCCGATCAGGTAGCGACCGGAGCGCAGGAGCCGGGCGAGCAGCCGCGGGTCGAGGCCCGTGGAGGCGGTGGTGCGGCGGGCGGCGTCGGCTTGGAGGACGGAGCCGATCCCGTAGCAGAGGGCGGCGCCGCCGGCGGAGCACAGTCCCAGGAGCACAGGTCAACGATAGGCATCCCCCTGGGAACCTCCAGGGAGGGCGGCGCACAATCGGTGGCGTCGGAGGATCGCGGTCGGATCAGGAGGTGGGCGCGTGCTGCAGGACGATGCGCTGCGCGGCGCCCGGGTGCCGGGCACCGGCGTCCTCGCCCGCCGCCGGTCGGCCGCCCGCGCCGCGCTGACCTCGCGCCGCACCCTGCACCTCGCCACCGGGGCGGTCGCGGCGGTGCTCTACTCCAACTTCCTCATCGACCTGCTGGTCCCGGGCCCGCACGAATGGGCGCAGCAGGTGAGCGTGCTCGAGGTCCCCGGGCACCGCAGCGCCCTGCTGCTGCGCACCACGGACGTGCTCGCGGCGCTGCTCGTGCTCTCGCAGCTGCCCGCGGTGCGCGCGGCGCTGCCCGTCTCGCGGTGGCGGCGGCTCGTCGTGGGCGGGGCGGCGGCCTTCGCCGTGGGCGGGATCCTCGCCGCGATCGTGACCCTGCCCGCGTATCCGCTGGCCGGGACGGACGGACTGCTCACGGCCTCGGGCACGCTCGAGCCGGAGGCGCTGCGGCGCGCGGCCCACAACGGGACGAGCATCCTCTCGGTGGGCGGCATGGTCGTGAGCGCGGGGGCGGCGTGGATGCTGCTGCGCCGCCGCCCGCGCGAGCGTCCCCGCTGGCTGGGCCCGGTGGTCGCGGTCGTCGCGGCGGGCTGCGCGGTCGAGCTCGGCGCGGATCTCGTGGTGGCCCTGCGACCGCAGTGGCAGCTGCTCGACGGCCTCTCGCAGCGGGCCCAGATGCTCACGCTGAGCGCGTGGGTGGTGGGGCTCGGCGCGATCGCGGCTCGCCCACCACGGGCCGTCGAGTCCTGAGACCGGCGGGGCCGACGGCGCCGGGCCGGGCGGCGTCCTCCGACGGCGGCGCTCAGCGGGCGCCGCTGCCCAGTGGGCGCCGCGGATCAGATGTCGATGCTGCCGCGCAGGTCCACGCGGGCGGTGCCGCCCACCCAGAGGGTGCCGTCGGCATCGACGTCGAGGTGCACGAGACCGTCGCGGCGCAGGGCCGTGCCCTGGCGGGCGGTCCACGGCGGGGTCAGCGCGCCGCGCTCGAGCATCCACTGGGCGATGCCGGCGTTGAGGCTGCCCGTGACCGGGTCCTCGTAGCCGGCGGTGCCGGACTCCGGATCCGCCGCGACGAAGCCGCGCACCTCGTAGGCGGGGCCGCCCGCGCCGGCCGTGCCGTCGGCGGCGCCGGTCGTGTCCGTCCCGTCGGCCCCGTCGGCCCCGTCGCCCTCAGTCGACCCGACCACGCCGAGCGCGCCGATCTTGCGGCCGGGGATCGCGGCGAGATCCGGGGCGAGGGCGAGCACCTCCGCGGCGGAGCCCAGCTCGAGCACGCACCAGCCGGCGCCGTTGTCCACCCAGGCGTGATCGCGCACGGCGCCCGGGTCGATGCCGAGGGCCGCGGCGGCGGCCCCCACGTGCTCCGCGTCGAGCGGGCCGCTGCGGCGCAGGGGCGGCGCGGCGAAGGCGAGGGTGCCCGCGGCCTCGTCGCGGCGCACCTCCACGAGGCCCGCCCCGCACTCCTGCACGATCCGCTCCCCCGCCGGGACGCCGCCCGCGGCGAGCCATGCGGCGGCCGTGCCGAGGGTGGGGTGGCCGGCGAAGTCGAGCTCCGAGGAGGGGGTCAGGATCCGCACGCGGTAGTCGGCGCCCTCCTGCGTGGGCGGGAGCACGAAGGTGGTCTCGGAGAGGTTCGTCCAGGAGGCGAAGGCGCGCATCGTGGCCTCGTCGAGGCCGTCGGCGTCGAGCACCACGGCGAGCGGGTTCCCGCGGAACGGGGACGCCCCGAACACGTCGACCTGGGCGAAGGGGCGGGAGGTGGAACGTGCGCGCATGGACACATCCTGTCAGGCCGCGCGGGCGTCGCAGCCTCTCCAGGGGGCAGACTGGCCCCATGCCGGATCCCCAGGACCCCCGTGTCGCCGTATACCTCGACTTCGACAACATCGTCATGTCCTGGTACGACCGCGTCCACGGACGTCACGCCTTCAGCCGAGACCGCCAGCGCATCGCCGCCGATCCCACCGAGCCGGAGATCGCCGACCGCCTGGCGCGCGCCACCGTGGACGTCGGCGCGATCATCGACCACGCCACCTCGTTCGGCTCCCTCATGCTGACCCGCGCCTACGCGGACTGGTCCGCCCCCATCAACGCCGACTACCGCGCCCAGCTGGTCGCGCGCGCCGTGGACCTCGTGCAGCTGTTCCCCGCCGCGGCCTACGCGAAGAACGGGGCCGACATCCGCCTCGCCGTGGACGCCGTCGAGGACATGTTCCGCATCCCCGCCCTCACCCACGTCGTGATCGTGGGCGGCGACTCCGACTACGTGCCGCTCGCGCAGCGCTGCCGCCGCCTGGGCCGCTACGTCGTGGGCCTCGGCGTCGCCGGCTCGACCGCGAAGTCCCTCGCCGCCGCGTGCGACCAGTTCGACTCCTACGAGACCCTGCCCGGCGTGGAGCTGCCCGCCGGGGAGGAGCCCCGCCGCGGCCGCAAGAGCCAGGCGAGCACGGAGACCTCCTCCGACGCTGCCGGCACCGCCGCGACCACCGGCAGCGGGACCGGGTCCGCGTCGGCCGCCACGGCGGAGTCGGCCCCGGCGAGCGCCGCCGCTCCGACCCACGTCGACACCGCCGAGTCGGAGGACTCCCCGGGGCCGACGGCCGCCGAGACCGCCGCCGCGGAGTCCGCCGCCGCGAGCCGCCTGCTCGCGCGCGCCCTGCAGCAGGGCGAGCGGGACGACGCCGAGTGGATGCACCTGTCGATGGTGAAGACGTTCATGCGCCGCATGGACCCCTCGTTCAGCGAGAAGGCCCTCGGCTACCGCTCGTTCTCCGAGTTCCTCCTGGACCACGAGGAGATCGCGGAGATGGAGGAGTCCGGGCACGAGCGCCTCGTGCGCCCCCGCGAGCAGGAGAAGGAGCAGCCCGGGTCCGGGCGCTCCGGCCGCCGCTCGAAGAAGAGCTGACCCGCCTCACGCACGCATGAGCTGAGCCCGCCCCCGGACGTGGGGGCGGGCTCAGTCGTTCCGCGCCGGCCCGGCGTCAGCCGGGTGGGAGGATCAGCGACCGGCCTCGTCGAGCGCCTGGTCCTCGGCGGCGATCGCCTCCGTGCCGAAGTCCTCCGGCTCCGACTCGGGGATGTCCGTGCCGTGCAGGGAGGCGCCGGCCGTCTCCTTGACGAAGAACAGCGCGACCATGCCGACGACGCAGCCGAGCATGACGTAGACGGCGGGGAACTCGAGGAACCCCGACTTCCCGACCACCCACTCGTTCAGCGGCGCCGCCGTCCCCCCGAACAGCGAGGTGAAGACGTTGTAGGTGACCGCGAAGCCCGCGAAGCGCACCTGCGCGGGGAACATCGCCGGGAAGGTCGCGGAGATCGTGGACAGCTGCGGGATGTACAGCAGGCCCAGCACCGCGAAGCCGAGGATCGCCCATCCGAACCCCTGGCCCATGAGGAAGTACATGGGCAGCGCCGCGACGAAGAGACCGATCATCGACGTCCACCAGAGCTTCTTCCGACCGATCCGGTCGGAGAGTCCGCCGCAGAACGGGATCAGCGCCATCATCGCGAGCTCGCCCACGAGGATCACGATGAGCGATTGGTTCGCGCTCATCTCGATCTTCGTCTCGAGGTAGCCGGGCATGTAGGTCAGCAGCGTGTAGTTCGCGATGTTCAGCGGGATCACGAGGCCGGCCATGGTGAGGATCGGCTTCCAGTAGTCGACGATGAGATCTCGCAGACCACGGGTCGCCGACTCCTGGCTCTCCCCGGCCTCGTCCAGCTCCTGGAACACCGGGGTCTCGTCGAGCTGGGTCCGCAGGTACAGACCGATCGCGCCCAGCGGCAGCGCGAAGAAGAACGGGACGCGCCAGCCCCAGGACTCCATCGCCGCCTCGGGCAGGATCAGCTGCAGGGCGAGCACGACGACGGTCCCGAGGGCGAAGCCGCCCAGGGTGCCGAACTCGAGGAAGCTGCCGTACTGGCCTCGACGCTTGTCCGGTGCGTACTCCGCCATGAACGTCGCGGCGCCGCCGTACTCACCGCCCGTGGAGAAGCCCTGCACGACGCGCAGCAGCGCGAGCAGGATCGGCGCGAGGACACCCACCGTCTCGTAGGTGGGGAGCACGCCGATGAGGAAGGTCGCGAGCGACATCAGCACGATCGTCAGCGCGAGCACGTGCTTGCGCCCCAGGCGGTCCCCCAGCGGCCCCCAGACGAACCCGCCGAAGGGGCGGGCCAGGAAGGAGATCGCGAGGAACGCGTAGGTCCAGAAGAGCCCGGACGAGTCCTCGGGGAAGAAGTGGGAGGCGATGTAGGTGGAGACCACGGCGTAGGCGCCGTAGTCGTACCACTCCGTCGCATTGCCGAGCGCCGAGGCGGCGACGGCCTTGCGGATCGTCTTTCGGTCGGGGAGCTCCTCGAAGGGGATGGGTCCCGTGGTGGTGGGCGGCTGGTGCTCGGGCCTGCCCTGATCTGCGGATGACGTGCTCACGTTTCTCCGATCATCGTGGCGCGGGGCGGTTCCTCGCACGCGACGGGGCTCCGACCCTAGGCCCCTGTCCGCGAATCTGACCAGGTGTCACAGCATGTCGAGGCTGTACGCACGTCACCTCGTGCGCGACCGCGCCCCGGCGCCCGGCGCGTCGGCCCGCCTCCGCGCCTCACGATCCGGGCACCCTCCGCGGGCCGCTCCGGGCTGTGCCATGCTGGATCGCGGCGCGACCGGGAGAGCCCGGCCCGCCTGGTGTGCCGGGAAGTCTGGTCGGCGTCGGGATTACTCTGCCCTGAAGCAGCCCGGCCCCCGCCCCGCCCCGCCAGGAGTCCCCATGACGTTCCCCGCCTGGTCCATCGCCCCCTTCGTGCTGATGCTCGGGGCGATCGCGATCGCCCCGCTCGTCCCCGCCCTCGCCAAGCACTGGGAGCACCCGCGCAACCAGCTGCTGTGGTCGCTGCTGCTCGGCGTCCCCGTCACGATCGGCGTGCTGCTCGCGGGCCGCGGTGACCTCGTCACCGTCGCCGGCGTCGAGTACCTGCAGTTCATCGCGCTGCTCTTCGCGCTCTTCGTCGTCTCCGGCGGGATCTTCCTGCGCGGCGACATCGCCGCCACCCCGCGCACCAACACGATCTTCCTGGCCGTGGGCGGCGTGCTCGCGAGCTTCATCGGCACGACGGGGGCGGCGATGCTGCTCATCCGGCCGCTGCTGAACACGAACGCCGAGCGCCGGCACACGGCGCACACCGTCGTCTTCACGATCCTCATCGTCGCGAACTGCGGCGGGCTGCTCACGCCGCTGGGCGACCCGCCGCTGTTCCTGGGCATGCTGCGCGGCGTGCCGTTCACGTGGACCCTGCACCTCGCCCCGATGTGGCTGTTCGTCAACGCGCTGCTGCTGCTGACCTACTGGGCGCTGGACCGTCGGATCATCGCCCACGAGCGCCCCGAGGACGTCGCGGCGGACCGCACGCACGTGACCCCGCTGCGCCTCGCGGGGGCGAGCAGCCTGATCTGGTTCGCGGTCATCATCGTCGCCGTCGCCGTCATCCCCTCCGTGGACGGCCACGAGCTCGCCGAGGGCCACGCCCACGGCGCGGGCCTCGTGCCGTGGCGGGAGATCGTCATGGTGGGCGCCGCCCTGGCCGCCCTCCGCTTCGGGAATCGGGCCGTGCGCTACGAGGACAACCAGTTCGAGCTGGGCCCCATCAAGGAGGTCGCCGCCCTGTTCATCGGCATCTTCCTCACGATGGTGCCGGCGCTCGAGGTGCTCCGGAACGCCGCACCGAAGCTCCCCTTGAACGAGATCACGCTCTTCGTCTTCACGGGCGGCCTGAGCGCCGTGCTCGACAACGCCCCCACCTACGCGACCTTCTTCGAGATGGCGACGCAGCTGCCCGGGGAGCCCCGCGTCGCGGACGTCCCCCAGCTCTACCTGGTCTCGATCTCCCTGGGCGCCGTGCTGTGCGGCGCGATCACCTACATCGGCAACGGTCCGAACTTCATGGTGAAGTCCGTGGCGGAGTCCCGCGGCGTGCAGATGCCGAGCTTCGGCGGGTACGTGCAGCGCACCTTCATGTACCTCGTGCCGGTGCTCGTCGCGATGGTGCTGCTGTTCATCGCCCAGTCCACGTGGACCACGATCGCGGGCGTCTTCCTCACGGCGCTGCTGCTGGCCCGCATCACCCACCTGTTCGTCACCTTCGACGGCACCGTCGGCGTCGCGCTCCTGGACCCGGACGTGCGCGCCTCCCTGCCCGGCCGCCCGCTCCCCCGCGGCGCGGCGGAGCGCGACCGACCCGTCGGCGCCCTCGAGCCCGGCCACCGCGAGGACTGACCGCCCGTCCACCCCGACCCTGCACCAGGAGCCCGGATGAACGACCGCCACTCCCCCGTGACCGCCCCCGCGACCGCCCCCGCCCGCCGCTCGGAGCGCATCCTCGAGCGCGGCACCTACCGCGAGTACCTCCGCATCGAGCAGATCCTCACCCGTGAGACGACGGGCGGCCTCGTGCTGCTCGCGGCGACCGTGCTCGCCCTGATCCTCGCCAACTCCCCCGCCTCCGGCGCCTACGAGGCGCTGCGCGACCAGCACGTCGGCGTCGACATCGGGGACTTCCACCTGCGCCTCACCCTGGGCCACTGGGCGGCCGACGGTCTGCTCGCGATCTTCTTCTTCCTCGCGGGCCTCGAGCTGAAGATGGAGTTCCTGACCGGCGATCTCCGCTCCCCCGGCAAGGCGCTCGTGCCGATGGTCGCCGCCGCGGGCGGCGTGGCCGTGCCGGCGCTGCTGTTCGTCGCGATCACCGCGGCGGGCCCTCCGGGGGCGCTGCAGGGCTGGGCGATCCCCGCCGCGACGGACATCGCCTTCGCGCTCGCGGTGCTCGCCCTGCTCGGCTCGCACCTGCCCACCGCGCTGCGCACCTTCCTGCTCACCCTCGCGATCGTCGACGACCTCATCGCGATCATCATCATCGCCGTCTTCTACACGGCGGATCTGCGCCTGGGCTACCTCGCTCTCGCCCTCATCCCGATCGCCCTGTACGCGCTCGTCGCGCACCGCGCGGAGTGGCTGTTCAAGAAGCACTACGGCGCGGCCTGGCTCGTGCTGCTGCCGCTCGGGGCGATCACCTGGGCGCTGTTCCTGAACTCGGGCGTGCACGCGACCATCGCGGGCGTGGTGCTCGCCTTCATGATCCCGGTGCGCTCCCGCTCCCGGTACGGGGCGCGCTACTCCCTCGCGCAGACCTTCGAGCACCGCTTCCGCCCGCTCTCCACGGGCGTCGCCGTGCCGGTCTTCGCGTTCTTCAGCGCGGGCGTCGCCGTGGGCGGAGTGAGCGGCCTGCTCGACGCGTGGTCGAGCCCCGTCGCGATCGGCATCGTCGTGGGCCTCGTCGCCGGGAAGATCCTCGGGATCGTCGGCGCCACCTTCCTCGTGACGCGCCTGCGCGGCGCGCACCTGGACCCGGACATCCGCTGGGTGGACCTCGTGGGCATGGCGGGCGTCGCCGGGATCGGCTTCACCGTGTCGCTGCTGGTGACGGAGCTGAGCTTCGACCCCTCCGATCCCCTGCACGCGGCGGCGAAGGTCGGCGTGCTCACCGCTTCGGTGCTCGCGGCCGTCGTCGGCGCGGCGGTGCTGCTGCCCCGCAACCGCCGCTACCGGCGGATCGCGGAGCGGGAGGCGGTCGACGCGGACGCCGACGGCGTGCCCGACGTCTTCGCCCCCGAGCCGCCCGCAGGCCCCGGCTCCGCGGCCGACGAGGCACCCCCGGGCGGCGCCGCCCGCTGAGAGCACGAGGCCCCGTGACGCATGCTCGCGTCACGGGGCCCCGATGCTCGGCGGCGGCCGGGTCAGCCCGCCTTGAAGGCGATCTGCTTCTCCTGGCGCATCCGGTAGAGGAACGCCGCGGTCGCGTCGCGGTTCATCGGGTTCGACGGGCGGAAGGTGCCGTCGGACCAGCCGGTGGAGATGCCCTGGTCCTTGAGCCAGGCGATCTCCTTGGCGAACTTCCGGCTCGGCTTCACGTCGGTGAACGGCGCCTTCGAGGGGGCCGCGACGTCGGGTGAGCCCGCGTAGCGGTAGACGAAGGCGGCCATCGCGTCACGCGTGATCGACTGCGTGGGACGGAAGGTGCCGTCGCTCCAGCCCTCGGCGATGCCGTTCTGGAAGGCCCAGATGATCGCGTCGTAATGCTCCTGGCCCTTCTTCACGTCCGTGAAGGGCTCCGAGCGCGGCGGCGTGACCTTCGGGGCGCCCGCGAGGCGGTGCAGGAAGGCGGCCATCGCGTCGCGGTTCACGGGGGTCGTCGGGCGGAAGGTGCCGTCCGGGTAGCCCTTCGCGATCTGGTTGTCCCACGCCCACACGATCGCCTCGTAGTGCTCCTGGCCGGGCTTGACGTCCGTGAAGGGGCTCGTGGAGGTGGTCGGGAGGATCTGGACCACGGTCGGCTTGGGGCCGGTGCCGCCGTCGTACTCGGGGAACATCGAGGTGGGCTCGTCGAAGGTGCCGTCCTCGCCCGGGTGCTGTACGGAGACGAAGGCGGTGCGGTCCTTGTCGCGCACGATCGGGCCGCAGGTCTCCGCCTGGGCGGGCATGGAGGCGAACTGCTCGACGCGGCCGCGCTCGTCGCCCTCGAGGGTCACGCGGAACAGGCCGTCGTTGTAGCCGATGCCGTCGGGGGCGCCGTCGGTGGAGATCCACAGGTTGCCGACGGAGTCGAAGGCCAGGTTGTCCGGGCAGGAGATCGGCGAGACCTTCTCCGCCGGGTAGCCGCCGAAGTAGGTGCCCTGGTCGGTCTCCGGGTCACCGCACACGAGCAGCAGGTTCCACGCGAAGCTCGTCGAGGTCTGGTCGCCCTTCTCGTCGATCTCGACGACGTGGCCGTCGCGGTTCTCGGTGCGGGGGTTCGCCTCGTCCGGGCCGGCCTTGCCGTCGGTGCCGCGGTTGGAGTTGTTCGTGCAGGCCACGTAGACGCGGCGGGAGCTGAGCGAGGGCTCGACGTCCTCGCAGCGGTCCATCTTGGTGGGGCCGACCTTGTCCGCGGCGAGGCGGGTGTGGACGAGCACCTCCTCGACGCTCATGCCCTCGACCTTGGACTCGCCGGCGACGACGAGCGGCAGCCACTCGCCGGAGCCGTCGAAGGCGCCGTCGGAGGGGAGGTCGCCGGTGCCGTCGATCTCGGAGGCCGGGGAGTTGCCGGAGAACTTCGCGACATAGAGGTCGCCGCTCTCCAGGAGGGTCATGTTGTGCTTCTTGTTCCCCTCCTCGTAGTAGCCCTCCGAGACGAACTTGTAGAGGTAGTCGAAGCGCTCGTCGTCACCGGAGTAGGCGACGACCTTGCCGTTCTCCGCGACGATGACGTTCGCGCCCTCGTGCTTGAAGCGGCCCAGCGACGTGTGCTTGCGCGGGGTCGAGCTCGGGTCCCACGGGTCCACCTCGACGATCCAGCCGAAGTGGTTCACGGAGTTCTCGAGGCCCTCGGTGGTCGCGTCGAAGCGGGGGTCGATCTCCTGCCAGCCGCGGGCGAGGTCGTTCTCGCCGAGGCCGTAGCGCTTGTCCTCGGCGGAGGTGCCGGCGGTGCGGAAGTAGCCGTTGAAGTTCTCCTCGCCGGAGAGCAGCGTGCCCCAGGGGGTGAGGCCGCCCGAGCAGTTGCCGAAGGTGCCCTCGGTGTGGCGGCCCTTGGGGAACTGGGAGGTCTTCAGCAGGTCGGAGCCGACGGCCGGACCGGTGAAGTCGTACTCGGTGTCGGAGAGGAAGCGGCGGTTGTACTCGCTGTCCACGACCGGGGCGTAGGGCGCGGTGCGGGAGTCGCGCTTCAGCTCGACGACGGTGAGGCCGTGCGCGGCGAGGGTGACCTCGGCGAGGGTCTTCGGGTCGGTGGAGTCCGGGAACATGATGTTCTCGTTCGTGTACTCGTGGTTCACGAACATGAGGGCGCGCTTGCCGTTGCTGCCCGGGATCTCCTGGATCTCCGTGTAGTCGTTGTTGTAGCCGAACTGGCGGGCCTGCGCCTCGCCCGACTGCGCGTTCCAGTCGAAGTCGGGGGCGTCGGACCACAGCTTCGCGCCCCAGGAGATGACCGGGTGCCAGGAGAAGCCCTCGGGCACGACGAAGCTGTCCTGCGTGTAGTCCACGGGCGCGATCGCCTCGAAGTCGAGCTTGCTGCCCTTCGGCGCGGCGGCCGCGGGGGCCATGCCGCCGAGGCCCCCTGTCGTGCCGGCGACGCCGATCGCGAGGGCCCCGGCGGCGGTGCCGCCCAGGAGCAGGCGGCGGCTCAGGACGCCGGAGACCACGTCGCGGAAGTAGTCGTTGTGCGAGGAGTTGCAGGTCTCCTTGGTGCACGCGTTGCCGCACTTCAGGGCGCAGGTCACGGCGGAGCGCTTGCCCCGCACGTGATCCTTCATGAGCAGGGGGAGGTCGATGAGGGCCACGAGGGTTCCTTCGCTGTCGGGGAGGGTTCCCGCCGGCACGGGGCGGCGGGCCGTCGTGACTCTCCGTCAGCAAAGTGAGGGGCAGAGCACGGGAAGGCGACAGCGAGGTGAACACTCGCCCCCGACTGCCCCTTCCGGGCACGACGAAGCCCCGTCGGCAGCTGCCGGCGGGGCTTCGTGGATGCGGTGACGCGGCCCGCTCAGGGACGGCGGGGCGCGACGAAGCCCTCGGGCTTCACGAGCACCACCGGCGAGGTGGACTCCATGACCACGCGCTGCGAGGTCGAGCCCAGCAGGATCTTCCCGATCGGGGTGCGGCGGCGGATGCCGAGCACCACGAGGTCCGGGCGCGTCGCCTCGATCGCGTCGAGGATGTCGTCCGCCGGGTCGTCACGGCGGGCGACGGTCTGGATCTCGACCTCGAGGCCGGTCTCCGTGAGCCGCTCCGGGAGCGGACGGGGATCGGTCACCGCGCGGCCCTTGCGGGGATCCGGGCCGGCCTCGGAGGCCAGCACGAGCAGGCGGGCGCCGCGGCGCTCCGCCTCCTCGACGGCGAAGTCGAGCGCCGCCTCGCTCGTGGCGCTGGGGACGTAGGCGAGCAGGATCGTCGGGGTCGACGAGGTGGGGGTGGAGGACATGGCAGCTCCCGGTGATGGAGGAGGGACGGGACGGGTGTCAGTCGCGACCGATGTCGTCGGGGTGGTGGAAGCGGGTGCGCCGCGCCTTGATCGCACTGTTGTAGATCCAGGTGGCGATGTAGAGCACGAGGCCCACGGCCAGCAGGCCGCCCGCGATGACGTAGTTCTGCGCAGGCTGCGCGAGCGGCGTGATCAGCGCGAAGGAGGTCGCCGCGCCGATCCACGGCAGCACCGTGGGGGTGCGGAAGTGGCGGTTCTCCACCTTGTCCTTGCGCAGCACGAGCACCGAGACGTTCACGAGGCCGAACACGGCCAGCAGCAGCAGCGCCGTGGTCCCGCCGAGGGCGGCGATCGTGTCCTCCGCGAGCACGTAGCGCACGGACAGCACGAGGACGAAGGCGAGCACGGTCGAGAAGACGATGCCGGCCCACGGGGTGCGGCGGCTCGCGAGGACCCCGCGCAGGAAGCCCGGCAGCACGCCCTGCTTGGACATGCCGTAGAGCAGGCGGGAGGCCATCATCATGTTGATGAGCACCGTGTTCGCGACCGCGAAGATCGAGATGAACGCGAAGATCGTGTCGATCGGGATGCCGGGAGCGCCCACCTTCACGACCTCGAGCAGCGGGGTCGTCGACTCGGTGAGGCGGCCGATCGGCACCACCGCGACCGCGAGGATCGAGATGAGCACGTAGATCACGCCGGTGATCGACAGGCCCGTGATGAGGGCCTTCGGGAAGTTCTTCACCGGGTCCACGGTCTCCTCGGCCATGTTGACCGAGTCCTCGAAGCCCACCATGGAGAAGAAGGCGAGGGCCGTGGCGCCGATGACCGCCATGAACATGCCCTTCTCGTCCTGCGTCTCGAAGAGGATGACGCGGGAGAAGTCCGCCTGGCCGCGGGCGACGGTGAAGAAGCCGACGATGATGACGAGCGCGAGGCCCGTCATCTCGATGCTCGTGAGCACCACGTTCGCCTTCACGGACTCGGCGACGCCGCGCAGGTTCACGAGCGCGACGATCACGAGGAACGCCAGGGCGATGCCGGTGGTGAGCGGCGCGGCCGCGTCACCGAGGCTCTCCTCGAGACCGAAGGCCTTCAGCACGTTCTCCGCGAGGAAGATCGCGCTGTTGGAGGCCGACGTGATGCCGGAGGAGAGCACCGCGAACGTCACCATGAAGGTGAGGAAGTGGATGCCGAAGGCCTTGTGCACGTACAGCGCCGCACCGGCGGCCTGCGGGTACTTGGTCACCATCTCCACATAGGAGAGGGCGGAGACCATCGCGACGGCGAAGGCGACGATGATGGGCAGCCAGCCGGCGCCGCCGACCTCGCCGGCGACCTTTCCGGTCAGGGAGTAGACACCGGTGCCGAGGATGTCACCGACGATGAACAGCAGCAGGAGCTTGGGCGTGATCGCCTTCTTCAGCTCCGGCTGGTCGCTCGCGCCCTCGGTGGGGGGCGCCTGGCGCGGGGATGCGCTCATGGGGGAAGCTCCGTCCGCTCGGGGAGAGGGTGGGGGAACTTTACCCCACGGTGTCCCCGGTCACGCGCGTGGGCAGGCGCTGGGTGCGCACCCAGAGACGGGAGGCGTCGGAGGAGATCGCGAGCAGTCCCAGCACCGAGGCACCGGCCGCGGCGAGCGCCGTGTGGGTGACGTCCCCGGCCGTCGTCGTGGACACGGCGAGCCGGGTGATCGCGGTCGCCGCGAACAGGCCCATGAGCACGATGCGCGACCAGCGGCTGCGGCGCAGGATCCCCACCATCAGCACGAGCTGGGCCGCGGCGAGGATCCCGACGGGCAGCAGCGTCGAGCGCTCGGGGAACATGACCTCCGCGTCCGGGAACCGCTGGGAGAGATCGGCGCCGGCGAGCATCGACACGCCCTGCACGGCGAGGAGGACGGCCTGCAGGAGCACGAGACCCGCGGTGAACAGCACCGTCGGCGGCGGGAGGTGGTGGTCCACGGCGCCCGCGACGGCCTCGTGGATGTCGTCGACCGTGCCGTGCCACTGGGAGGCGAGCTCCCCGGGGCGCACGGCCGCGGCACCCTTGGGGCCCACGCCGGCCCGCGCACGGGCGGCGGCGAGCGCGCTCTGCGTCGCCGCATAGGCGCGGGCCTTCATGACGGTCGTGCCGGTGGGTCGGTGACGCGGCAGCATCATCGCGGTCGCGCCGTCGGAGCGGGCGGCCGCACCGCCCACGTCGATGATCGGGAGGTCGCCGTCGGTGCGGAAGCGGTCGCCCTGCCCGTTGCGCGAGTGGTACGCGGTGGAGAAGCCCTCGATGACCTCGACCTCGATGTCGCGGTCCGCGAAGCTCAGGGTGTCGATGAGGTAGTCGCGCTCGACGTCGATGTTCTCGTCGATGCGGTGCGTGATCTGGAGGGTGAAGAAGGAGAAGCCGACGGCGCGGTCGTAGGTGCCGGCGGCGAGCCAGTCGCTGCGGTACCCGCCGGGCAGCACGAAGTCCGGCGGCATCCTCCAGAACCGCACGTGATGGCGCTTCGTCGTGGTGCCGCCCACCTCCTGCTGGTACGTGAAGTCGTGGCGGCGGCCCATGAGGTAGAGGTCGGAGACGGGCGCGGCCGGATAGGAGCGGCGCAGCAGCGTCGAGCGGATCATGTCCCAGGCGGAGCCGACGGTCCGCTCCTCCGCGAGCACCCACCCCGCGCGGCGCATGGCGACGTGGAGGTCCTCCTCCGGGCCGTCGAGCGCGACGTTCACGGGATCGGAGAGCACCCCCTCGGTGGTGCGCGTGCGGCCGAAGAAGTAGTCCGGCAGGTACATCCAGGTGAGCACCTGGTGCAGGCGCGGCAGGGTGATGTACGTCAGCAGCACCCAGAAGCCCACGAGGTACAGCAGCCGCGCCGGCGTGAGCGAGATGCCCTCGAGCAGGTAGAGCACGCCGAGCCACACCGAGACCACGAGGCCCGCGACGATGAAGAGGGTGTCCAGCAGCGCGTACAGCTCGAACCGGCCGCCGACCGGGGAGTGCCCGCGGTCGTGGTCGTACCCCGGCGGCTCCTCGGGAACGGGGCGCTCGAGCGGCGACAGGCGCGCGCGGCGTGCCGGCGTCACCCGGGGCGTCCCGGCCTGCTCGAGGTCATGCCCCCATCGTAGGGCCGACGCACGGGACCGCCCTGGGCGCGCCCGCCGCGCGGCCCCCACGACCCGCTTCGCCCCCGTCGCCCCCGTCGGCCCCGTCGGCCCCGTCGGCCCCCCGCAATATTGGCACCTGAGGGAGCAAGGCGAGGCGAACATGCTCCCTCTGGCGCCAATACTGCGCAGTGCCGGACCGGGCGACGTGATGCGCCGGCCAACCATCTGCCCCGTCGACCCACCTGCCCCGTCGACCCCGGTGCCCCCGCGGACCACGGGACCTCTTCGTACGGGTCGGCCCCTCAGAGGCGGGACCCGTACGAAGAGGTCCCGTACCCGCGAGGAGCCGGGGGGCGGACGGAGCGGCTGGCGGGGCGGCGGACGGGGCGGCGGGACGTCCTCGCGCAGGTCGGGCCCTCAGGAGCGGGACCCGCGCGAGGACGTCCCGTACCCGGGAGGGGCCGGGGGTGGGCGGGGCGGTGGGCGGGAAGCGGCGACGGCTCAGGCGGGGCGGCGGGCGGCGCGGGCGACCTGGACCGCGCCGAGCAGGCCCAGCAGCAGGAAGAGCGCCGCCCCCGCGAGGGCCGTCCGGGAACCGTCGGTGAAGACGAGGTCGAGCTGGGCGATCGCGGTGCTGCTCGCGGCGCCGTCCAGGGCGGGGAGCACGGAGCCGGCGGTGTCGGTGAGCGCCTGGCCGTAGCGGGCCGCCTCGCCGGTCAGGCCGTTCGCCCCGGAGGCGAGGCCCGCGCCCAGCAGCGCACCGGAGATCGCGGTGCCGAGCGCCGTGCCGAGCTGCCGCACGGTGGACTGCGTCGCGGCGCCCTGCCCGGACTGCGCGACCGGCACCGGGGCGAGAACGGTCGAGGTGAGCTGGGCGGAGGCCAGACCGAGGCCCAGTCCGTAGACCACGAGCACGACGACCAGCAGGGCGATCGGGACGCCCGGCCGGAGCACCCCCGCGAGGACGCTCACGCCGAGCAGCTCCGCCGCGAGCCCCACGATCACGGTCGCGGGGGCGCCGATCCGCGCGGCGAGGTGCCGGGCGGCGCTGCCGGAGGCGAAGGCGCCGAGCGCCATGGCCGCGAGCACCAGGCCGGAGGCGAGCAGGCCCAGCCCCTCGACGTCCACGAGGTGGAGGGGCAGCACGAACAGCAGGCCGAACTCCCCCACGGCGACGGCCGCGGCGGTCACATTGCCCCAGGCGAAGCCGGGCAGGCGGAAGAGGGTGAGGTCCAGCAGCACCCCGCGGCCGGCGGCGGCGCGACGGGCCTCGACGAGCACGAAGACGGCGAGCAGCGCGAGACCGGCGAGGATCAGCACGGGGGTGAGGGAGAGACCCGCGGGGCCGGTGAGGCTCAGCGGTCCGATCGCGAGCGGGGCCTGCGCGGTCCACCAGCCCAGCGTCGTCCCCTCGATGATGCCGATGACGAGGGCGGCGAGGCCGGCGGCGCTGAGCAGGGCGCCCGGCAGGTCGAGCCGCAGCGCCCGGAGCCCTGGCGGTGCGACGGCGCCCACCGCGCATGCCGCACCCGCCGCGCCCGCCGCGCCCGCTGCGCCCACCGCGCCTGCCGCGCCCTGGGTCCCCGCGCCGCCGTCGGCCGCCTCCTGCCGGGTCTCGGGGACCCAGGCGAGGGTGCCGGCGATGACGAGGGCGCCGATCGGGACGTTGACCGCGAAGATCCACGGCCAGGAGAAGGAGCTCGTGAGCCAGCCGCCGAGGAGCGGGCCGAGGGCCGCGGCGCCGGCCATGACCGCGCCCCAGACGCCGAAGGCGGCCGCGCGCTCCTTCCCGCGGAAGGTCGCGTTCACGGTGGAGAGGGTCGAGGGGAGGATGAGCGCGCCGCCCACGCCCTGCACGAGGCGTGCGCCGATGAGCGGGCCGGCGCCGCCCGCGAGCGCGGCGAGCACGGAGCCGGCGACGAACACGGCGGTGCCGGCGAGGAGGAGCCGTCGCCGGCCGATCCGGTCGCCGAGCCGGCCGACGACGAGCAGCAGCGCGGAGAGCACCGCGGCGTAGCTCGCGGACACCCATTGCGCGTCGGCGAGGTCCAGGCCCAGGTCACGGATGATGTCCGGGAGGGCGACGGCGACGATCGAGCCGTCGATGACGATGAGCGCGAGGCCGGCGGCGAGCACGCCGAGCGCCTTCCAGCGGCGGGGGTCCGCGGCGGGGTCGGGCGCGACGGCGAGCGCGGGGGCGACAGGGGCGGTGGGGTCGGGGGCGGCCTGCGCGGTCGCCCCGGGGGCGGGGCGGTTCGTTCTCATGGCCCCCACGTTATGACGCAGCGTCAGATACTGCCATCGTCCGAAGGGTTGATCCCGCCCGGCGCCCGGCGCGTACGCTCGGCGGCGATCCCCCTGTCCCTGAGGAAAGGTGCTCCCATGCCCGCCGTGCCCTCCGTCCCGCTCAACGACGGCCGCTCCATCCCCCAGCTCGGCTACGGCGTCTTCAAGGTGGACGCCGAGGTCACCGCCGATGTCACCGGCCAGGCCCTGCGCGCCGGCTACCGCCACGTCGACACCGCGAGGATCTACGGCAACGAGGACGGAGTGGGCCAGGCGCTGCGCGACTCCGGCCTGCACCGCGACGACGTCTTCGTCACCACCAAGCTCTGGGACGACGCCCACGCCCACGACGACGCGATCGCCGCCGCCGAGGCCTCCCTCGAGCGCCTCGGCATCGAGCAGATCGACCTCTACCTCATCCACTGGGCGGCCCCCTCGCAGGGGAAGTACCTCGAGGCATGGAGGACGCTCATCGAGCTGCGCGAGCGCGGCCTGGTCCGCTCGATCGGCGTCTCCAACTTCCCGCTCCCCCAGCTCGAGGAGATCATCGAGGCGACCGGCGAGGTCCCCGCCGTGCACCAGATCGAGCTGCACCCCTACTTCCCGCAGACCGAGCTGCGCGAGGTGCACGCCCGCCACGGCATCGTCACCGAGTCGTGGGGCCCGCTGGGCCAGGGCAAGTCCGACCTGCTCGAGAACCCGGTGATCACGGAGGCGGCCGCCGCCCATGACGCCACCCCCGCGCAGGTCGTGCTCGCCTGGCACCTCGCGCACGGCATCGTCGCGCTGCCGAAGTCCGTCACCCCGGAGCGCATCGTGGAGAACCTCGCCGCGGCGGAGCTCCGGCTCACCGCCGAGGAGATCGCCGCGATCGACGGCCTGGACCGCGGCGAGGCCGGCCGCGGCGGCACGGACCCTGCCACCAAGTGACCCGCTGACGGCGCCGACGGGCCCGTCGGCCCCCGCGCTCAGTAGTACACGGCGAGGGGGCCGTCGGGCCCGTCGATCACCTGCACGTCCGTGTCGAAGACGCGGCTGAGCAGCGCCCCGTCCATGATCTCGGCGACCGGCCCGGACTCGACGACCCGCCCGTCCTTCATCGCGATGATGCGATCCGCGTAGCGGGCCGCGAAGTTCACGTCGTGGAGCACCACGACGATCGTGCGGCCCAGCTCGTGCGCGGCCGCGTGCAGGCGGCGCATCATCTGCACGCTGTGGCGCATGTCGAGGTTGTTCAGCGGCTCGTCCAGCAGCACGTACTCCGTGTCCTGGGCGAGGACCATGGCGACGTAGGCGCGCTGGCGCTGCCCGCCGGAGAGTTGGTCGAGGTAGCGGGACTCGAGCTCCTGCAGGCCCAGGAAGTCGATGGCCTCGCTGATCTTCTGCTCGTCGGCCGCGGTGAGGCGTCCCTGCGAGTGTGGGAAGCGGCCGAAGCCCACGAGCTGGCGCACCGTGAGCCGCGTGATGAAGTGGTTCTCCTGGCGCAGCACGGAGAGGACCTTCGCGAGATCCTTCGAGGCGGTGCGGGAGACGTCGTACCCGGCGACCTCGATCGCGCCCTCGTCGATCCCGAGCAGCCGCCCCACCATCGTGAGCAGGGTGGACTTGCCCGCACCGTTCGGGCCCACGAGGGCGGTGACGCCGCCGGCGGGGATCTCGAGGGTCACGGGACCGATCTCGACGGTCCCGTCGGCGGAGCGGTAGCGCTTGCGCACCGTGTCGATGGTGATCACAGACGGCCCTTCCGCAGCAGCACGACCAGGAAGACCGTGCCGCCGACGAGCTCGATGATGACGGAGACCACGCCGCCGGCGTAGAAGACGTGGTCCATGACGAGATAGGCGCCGGCGAGCACGACGAAGCCGAGCAGCACGCCGAGCGGCAGCAGCAGGCGGTGCGCGTGGGTGCCCGCGAGCTGGTAGGTGAGGGTCGCGACGAGGAAGCCGAAGAAGGTCATCGGTCCCACGAGCGCGGTCGAGGTCGCCATGAGCACGGAGACCAGCACGAGGACCAGGAGCGTCTGCCGGCGGTGGTCGACGCCCACGTTCAGGCACACGTCCCGCCCGAGGGCGAGGACGTCGAGCCTCCGCGCGCTCAGCCAGATCCCGGCGCCCGCGATGCCGGCGAGGCCGATCGCCCAGGGCAGGTACTCGACCCGCGCGTTGGAGACGGAGCCGAAGAGCCGCGCGGAGAGCACGTCGAACTCGCTCGGGGTGAGCAGGCGCTGCATGAAGGAGGAGATCGAGCCGAGCCCGCCGCCGAGGATGATGCCGATCAGCAGCATGACCTGCATGTCCGCGTAGCGGCCGCGCAGCAGCCAGCCGTAGAGCAGCATCGACAGGCCCACCATCGCGGCGACCTGGAGCAGGAACTGCCCGGTGCCCTGGATCGCGACGACGCCGGCCACGCCGAGCACGTAGACGGCGGTGGTCTGGATCGCCGTGTAGAGCGACTCGAAGCCCAGCAGGGATGGCGTGATGATGCGGTTCGCGGTCACGGTCTGGAAGGCGATCGTGGCGGTGGCCTGGCAGAACGCGGCGATCAGCATCGTGGTCACGGAGGTGGCGCGCATCTGCGCGATGAGCCGGAAGCCCTCGCTGCCCGGCGGCATCGGGTTGCCGACGGCGAGCAGGGCGTAGGCGCAGCCGCCGGCGGCGAGCAGGAGGGCGCCGAGCACGATCAGGTAGCGGCGGCGGGAGCGGGCGTCCGCGAAGGCGCCGGAGCCGCTGCGTGCGACGGGGGCGGCGGGGGCCGGGCCGACGGAGCCGACGGTGCCCATGACGGGATCCGCGATCGGGGCGGTCACGCGCTCAGCCACGTCGGCGCTGCCGCAGGAGGAGGGCGATGAACACCGCGGCGCCGACGACGCCGAGGATGAGGGAGACCGGCACCTCGAAGGGCATGATGACGATCCGGCCCACGAGGTCGCACAGGGTGACCACGCCGATGCCGAGCAGGCACACCCACGGCAGGTTCGAGCGCAGGTCGTCACCGCGCAGCATCGAGACGATGTTGGGGACCACGAGCCCGAGGAACGGCAGGTTGCCGACCACCACGGTGACCACGCCGGTCGCGACGGCGACGAGGGCGGTGCCCGCGAGGACCATCCGCCGGTAGCTCACGCCGACGCTCGTCGCGACGTCCTCGCCGAGCCCCGCGACGGTGAGGCGGTCCGCGAGGACGAACACCGCGACCGCGACGAGGGCGACGACCCACAGCACCTCGTACTGGCCGCGCAGCACGGAGGTGAAGGAGCCGGCGAACCAGACGCCGAGGATCTGCAGGGCGTCGAACTGGAGCGCCACGAAGGTCGAGACGGAGCTGACGACCGCACCGAGCATGAGCCCGATGATCGGGACGATGAGGGAGCTGCGCAGGGTGACCCGCTGCAGCACGGCGAAGAAGACCATGGTGCCCACGAAGGCGAAGACCACGGCGACGCCCATCCGGGTGAGCAGCGAGGACTGCGGGGCGACGATCATGACGGCGATGAGGCCGAGGCCCGCCCATTCGGTGGTGCCGGTGGTCGAGGGCTCGACGAAGCGGTTCTGCGTGAGCAGCTGCATGACCAGGCCGGACATGGCCATGGCGGCGCCGGCGAGGACGAGCGCGATCGTGCGGGGCACGCGGGTGATGGCGAACATCTGCGCGCCGTCCTCCGCGCCGAGGTCGTAGACGCCGGTGAACAGGGAGGCGACGAGCAGGGCGCCGACGACGGCGAGGCCGATCAGCAGCTTCGCGTCGAGGAGGCGCTCACGACCGCGCCGGCGGGGTGCCGGCGCGGTCGCGGGTCGCGCGATGGTGGCGCGGGAGGTCATGCGGGAGGTTCCTGCCCGGGGGCTCAGGCCTTCTTCTCGAGGGCGTCGGCGAAGCTCTCGAAGAACTCGGTGTAGGTCTGGATGCCCTCGTTGGTGTAGGTGTCCTCCGGCATGTAGAGGATGTTGCCCTCGGTGACGGCGGTGACGCCGGCGAGCGCCTCGGAGGCCTCGAGGACCTGCGCGGCGGGCTCGTAGGAGGGGTCGTCGGCGCTCACGGCGGCGTCGCGGTCCATGACGAGGATCCAGGCGGGGTTCGCGGAGGCGATCGCCTCGACGGAGATGTCGTCGCCCTGGTGGTCGTCGCTCGCGCCCTCGACCTCGAGCGCGGGGACCAGGCCGAGGGCCTCGAAGGTCCAGCCGAGGGTGCGGCCGGCGCCGGGGGCGATGAAGCCGATCTCGCCGCCGGAGACGTTGACGGCCATGACGGTGGAGGAGCCGTCGTAGGCGGCCTTCACGCGGTCCATGGCGGCGTCGAGGCCGGCGCCGAGGTCCGCGGCCTCGGTCTCCTTGCCGAAGATCGTGCCGAGGGCGGTGACCTGGCGCTTGAGCTCGTCGGCGAAGGGCTGGTCGTCGCGGGGGTCGAGCTCGAGCACGGTCGCGTCGGGCGCGAGGCGGGCGAGGTCGTCGTGGAACTGGGTGAAGCGCTGCCCGTTGATGATGAGGGTGGGCTGGGCGGCGACGACGGCCTCGAGGTCGGGCTCGCGGTGGTTGCCGAGGTCGACGATGGACTCGTCGTCGCGGTAGCCGATGGTCGTGGGCATGAGCGCGCGGGCGGCGGCGGTGAGGGTGACGCCCCAGTCCTCGAGGGTCTCGAAGGTGCGGTTGTCCGTCGCGACGACGGAGGCGGGCGGCGTGGCGATGGTCTGGGTGCCGTTGTTGTCCTCGATCTCGACAGTACCGACGGAGCCGGCGGCGCCGCCGGCGTCGGAGGCGCCCGCGGCGGCGTCGGTCGCGGCGTCGGACCCGCCGCAGGCGGCGAGGAGGAGGCCGAGGGCGCCGGCGGTGGAGGCGGTGCCGAGCGTGCGACGGGACAGGACGGTGGTCATGGAGGGGCCTCGGTCTTCGTGCGGGGCGGGAAGGTGGGGTCCCCTCCTTGGAGGGGCGTACTGAGGCTAGCCTCACCTCGCACTATTTCGCCAGTCGACGCTTTCCTTATTGGACCGTCTGGACGGTGATCGTCGTCTCACCACGGATCCGCCCCGGCAGCACGCCGTCGAGCAGGAGCACCACGAGCGGCACGAGCACCAGCGAGGCGAGGACGTCCGTCGGATGGTGCACCCCGAGCGCGACCCGGGACCAGGCGGTGGCGAGCGCGAGCACCACGGCCGGCACGACGAGCACCGCGCGCACACGCCCCGCGGGCACGGCGAGCAGCAGCGCCCCGCCGAGCGCGACGGCGATCGCGGTGTGCCCGCTCGGGAAGCTGCTCGAGCCCGGCACGGGGACGAGGAGAGCGACCAGGGGATCCGCCTCCGGCCGCGGCCGGCCGACGAGCAGCTTCACGAGCTTCGCGGCCGCCCAGGGCAGGGCGACGAGCGCGGCGGTGCGCAGTCCCGCCGCGGGCCGGCGCCGCAGCACGGCGACCAGGACGGCGAGGAGGAGGCCGAGCACGGCGGCGGGAACGGGTGACAGCCCCACGTCCAGCAGCAGTGCGAGGCGGGAACCGGGCGAGCCGGACTCGACGTGCAGGTGGTCCAGGAGCAGGTCGTCGAATCCGTCGAGCACCCCGGTCGCGAGCAGCATCCGCCCCACCGCCGCCGCGGCGAGCACGAGGAGGACGATCGCGAGCCCGCGGAGGAGCACCGCCCGCGCGGGAGACGAGGGGCCGGGCGGCGGCATGGGCGGCGGGGACTCGTCGGGCATGGGCACCAGGATGCGCCCTCGCGCCGTCGGCCGTCCGGGTTCCGGGGTGAGCGGGCCCACAGGGCCGACCCGAGGTCTCCGCTGGACATTTTCGTGAGGGTCGCCTTACTTTTTGATCGACGACCCGCTGGGGGCCGCCCGATCCCTTCCGGAGTGCCACCGCATGTTCCTGCCCAATCTGCTGATCGCCCTGCGCGAGGGCCTCGAGGCCTCGCTCGTGGTGGGCATCCTCGTGGCCTATCTGGTCCGCTCGGACCGCCGGGACGTGCTGCCGCGACTCTGGGCCGGAGTCGCCCTCGCCGCGATCGTGCCGCTCGCCGTCGGCGCGATCCTCACCTGGGGACCCAAGACCCTCACCTTCCAGGCGCAGGAGATCCTCGGCGGCACGCTCAGCCTCGTCGCCGTCGCGCTGACCACCTCGATGATCTTCTGGATGTCGAAGAACGCCCGCGCGCTCAAGCAGAAGCTCGAGTCCGGGCTCGAGAAGGCGCTGCGGGACGGCCGGGGCTGGGGCGTCGTCCTCATCGCCGCTGTCGCCGTGGGCCGCGAGGGCGTCGAGACCGCGCTCATCCTCTGGGCGACCGTGAAGTCCTCCGTCGCGAGCTCCACCTGGGTCACGACCGCCGGGATCCTCACCGGCTTCGCCGTCGCGATCGTGCTGGGCGTGCTCATCTACCGCGGTGCGCTGCGGCTGAACCTCGGCACCTTCTTCACCTGGACCGGCGGCCTGCTGATCCTCGTCGCCGCCGGCATCACCGCCTACGGCATCGGCGACCTGCAGGAGGCGGGCGTGCTGCCCGGCCTGAACGACCGCGCCTGGGACCTCTCCGCCGCGCTGCCCGCCCCGAGCTCCCCGATCTACTGGCTGTACGTGCTGCTCGGCGCCATGTTCCAGCTCAACGTGAACCCCACGGTGCTGCAGGTCGTCGGCTGGTTCGTCTACCTCGTGCCCGTCGGCACCCTGTTCGTCCTGCGCACCCGCGCCCCGCGCCGCCCCTCCCCCGTCGCCCCCGCGGGCGCCCCTCCCGTCGACGCCTGACCGGCCCCTCGGCACCCTCACCCCGACTCACCCTGCGCGACCCCGTCGCCCGAACCACCGGAGCACCATGACCGCCTCGTCCCGCACCCTGCCCTCGCGCCGCCTCCTGCTGGGGAGCCTGCCGCTGCTGGGCCTCGCCCTCGCCGCATGCACCGACAACCCCGGCGTCGCCTCCTCCTCCGCCTCCGACGGCGGCGGCGCGACCGGCGCGGTCACCGTGACCCTCACGGACGACGCGTGCGAGCTCTCCACCGCGTCGGTCCCCTCCGGCCAGGTCACCTTCACCATCACGAACAGCGGCACCGTGCCCAACGAGTTCGAGATCCTCGCGGAGGACAAGCTGCGGATCATCTCCGAGAAGGAGAACATCGGCCCCGGTAGCAGCGTCGAGCTCACCACCTCCCTCGCGGAGGGCTCCTACTTCACGGCGAGCAAGCCGAACATGGTGGGCGCCCTCGTGGGCACCGCCGCCTTCACCGTCACCGCGGGCGAGGCCGTCGAGGTCGACGAGGACATCGCCGCCCTCGAGGAGAAGGCCGTCGCCGACTACACCGCGTACATCAAGGACCAGGTGGGCCTGCTGGTGACGAGCGCGAAGGAGTTCACCGACGCCTACGTGAGCGGCGACCGCGAGCTCGCCCGCTCGCTCTTCGCCCAGGGCCGCCGCCCCTACGAGCGCATCGAGCCCACCGCGGAGGCCTTCGGCATCGAGGAGGCCGGGGACCTCGACATGGCGATGGACGCGCGCGTCCAGGACCTCGCCGCGGACGCCGGCACCGAGGTCACCGACCCCTCCGTGCTCGAGGGCTGGACCGGCTGGCACCGCATCGAGGCGGATCTCTTCACCGAGGACGGCTCGCCCTTCTCCTTCGCCGACGACGCTGCCCGCAAGGCCGCCGCCGACGACCTCAACGAGAACATCCAGACCCTCTACGACATCGTCTACGGCAAGCGCACGGGCCTCGGCGGCGCGGCCTTCACGATCACGCTGAACGACGTGGTCCAGGGCGCGCAGGGGCTCATGGAGGAGGTCGCGACGGGCAAGATCGTGGGCGAGGAGGACACCTTCTCCCACACCGACCTCGACGACTTCCAGGCGAACCTGCAGGGCGCCCAGGTCGCCTACGGGAACGTGCAGGCCCTCGTCGTCGCGAAGGACGAGGCGCTGGACAAGGACATCTCCGAGCGCTTCGACGCGGTCCAGGCCGAGCTCGACAAGCACACCGACGGCACCACGCCCGACGGCGAGCCCGCCTTCGTGGACTACTCGACCATTGCCTCCGTCCAGGAGGACGCGGGCGAGGCCCCCGGCGACGACTCCTACACCGACGCCCAGCGGGCGATCTCCGACGCGGTCAACGCGCTCTCGGAGAGCCTCTCGCAGGTCGCCGGCACGATCCTGCACTGAGCGACGGGGCGGGGACGGTGGATCGGCAGCATCAGGAGGAGGTCCCGGAGGTCGGGACCTCGGCCGACGGGACGCCCGAGGGCGTGCGGCCCACGAGCGGGACGAGGGCCGACGGCGCGGCATCGGCGTCGGCGTCGGCGTCGGCGTCGGCCGACGGTTCCGCGCGCGCGGGCGGCGCCCGCTCGGGCGGCGTGGGCCGCCGCGGTCTTCTCGGCGCCGCCGGCGGCGCCCTGCTCGCGGGCGGTCTGCTCGGCGCGGCCGGCATGCGCGCCGCGGACTCCCACGGCGGCTCGGGCGAGGTGGGCTCCGCGGACCCGCTCTCCCGCTCCCACCCGCTGCGCGGGGAGCACCAGTCCGGGATCACCACCGCCGCCCAGGACTACCTGTTCACGGCCGCTTTCGACGTCACCACGTCGGACCTCGAGGACCTCCGCACCCTCATGGCGGACTGGAGCGTCGCCGCGGAGCAGATGACCGCGGGCGAGCTCGTGGGCGGGGAGCCGGACCCGAACCCCTACGCCGCCCCGCGGGACACCGGCGAGGCCTGGGGCTACCCGCCCAGCTCGCTCACCATCACCGTGGGCGTGGGCCGCGGGATCTTCCTCGGCGCCGACGGGAAGGACCGGTTCGGCCTGGCCTCCCGGATCACCGAGGTGCTCGAGGCGGGCATGCCGACCTTCGCGAACGAGGCGCTCCAGGAGAAGCACTCCGGCGGCGACATCATCGTGCAGGCCTGCGCGGACGACGCCCAGGTCGCGATGCACGCGATCCGCAACCTCACCCGCATCGCCTTCGGCACCGCGGCGCTGCGCTGGACCCAGATCGGCTACGGCCGCACCTCGTCCACGTCGACCGCGCAGGAGACCCCGCGGAACCTCTTCGGCTTCAAGGACGGCACCCTCAACGTCAAGGCGGAGGACGGCGCCGACGTGCTCGCCGAGCACCTGTGGGTCGCCGAGGGCGACGACGGCGGCGACTGGCTCTCCGGCGGCACCTACCTCGCGCTGCGCAAGATCCGCATGCACCTCGAGGTGTGGGACCGCCTGCAGCTCGGCGACCAGGAGGCGACGATCGGCCGGGACAAGCGCTACGGCGCCCCGCTCTCCGTCGCGGACCCCGCCGCCTCCCGCGCCGAGTTCACGACCCCGGACTACGAGGCCTCCGAGGGCGGGTCCCCGCTCATCCCGGCGGACGCCCATATCCGCCTGGTCTCCCCCGAGAACAACGACGGGGCCCGGATGCTGCGCCGCGGCTACAACTACACCGACGGCTCCGACTCCCTGGGCCGGATCGACGGCGGCCTGTTCTTCGCGGCCTTCGTGCGGGATCCGCGCGCCGGCTTCTACCCGATCCTGGACCGCATGACCAGGAGCGACGCCCTCACCGAGTACCTGCAGCACGTGGCGAGCGGCCTGTTCGCGATTCTCCCCGGGATCGGGACCGGGGAGACGATGTTCGGGCAGCGCCTCTTCGGCGTGCCCGGCTCCGCGGTGCCCTCGGCGGGCTCGACCGCCTCGGATGCCGGCGGCGCCTCCGACTCCGGCGCCTGACGGCCACCTCCCTCCCCCTGGGTCCCGGACCTCCATCTCCCCTGAGCCCCGGACCGCCATCTCTCTCTCCCCCCCCCAGGCCCCGCCCCGCACCCCCTCCCGTTGTCCGTTTGCGCGCCTGGGTTCCACGAACGGAACACAGGCGCGCAATCGGACACGGGTGAGGGGCGGCGGGGGCGGGCCCGCCGCGCTGCGGTCCGCACGAGGAAGATGTCCGATTGCGCGCTGGAGAACCTTTCGTGGAAGCACGGCGTGCAATCGGACACGAGTGAGGACCGACTGGGGCCGGGGGCCGGGCCGGCGGGGCCGGGGAGCACGGCGATCGGGGCGGGCCCGCCGTGCTGCGGGCCCGCCCCGATCACGGTGCTACTTCCAGGTGTCGGAGAGGCTGAGCTTCCCGTCGGCGCCGACGGTCGCCGTGCGGTTCGCGCCCGACTCCCAGACGGCGGCGCCGGAGTCGTCGACCTTCACGTACTTGTACTCGAAGGTCGTGCCGGCGGGGAGGTCCACAGAGCCGGTCCAGGCGGGGTAGCCGGCCGGGTCGAGGGCCACGCCGGAGGCGGGCTTCCAGCTGCCGAGCGCCGGCACGGAGCCGACGATCCGCACGTTCTGGCCGAACGTGGTCGTGGCCTGCACGCTCACGGAGACCTTCCCGGCGACGGGCTCGGTGCCCGGGTCGGGATCCGGCGTGGTGCCCTCGGAGGTCTTCCCCACGTGCAGGGCGAGCGCCCCGTAGGCGGGGAGGGTCGCCGAGAAGGTGCCGTCGGCCGCGACCGTGATCGTCTCGGAGCAGTCGCTCGAGGCGACGACGTCGCAGTACGTGCCCGCGGGCAGCGAGCTGGTGTAGGTGCGGGTGGTCGCGGAGCCGGTGTTGTTCATCGCGACGAAGCCCTTGTCACCACGGCCGTAGGCGATCTGGTTGGCGCCATCGTCCCACCAGTTCGTGACCTCGGTGCCGGCGACCGCGTTGTGGAAGCCGACCATGCCCTGGATCTCGGTCCAGCGCTGGGTGCAGGTCCAGGCGTCGGAGTCGCAGTTCGCGTCCGGCACGGAGGTGGCGGTCGCGCCGGGGGCGCCGGCGTCCTTGTCGGTGAAGGCGTAGCCCGAGTACACCGACGGGGAGCCGTAGGGGTAGGACAGCATGAACGTGTTCGCCAGGACGTACTTCGCGCCCCAGGTGGAGTTCATGGTCTCGCCGTTGCGCTCGGTGTCGTGGTTGTCGACGAACACGCCGGCCTGGGCGGAGGGCAGCTTGCCGTCGGCGATGGTCTGCAGGTTCGCGATCGATCCGTCGAAGCTCGACTTCAGCTGGCGCGCGTAGTCGAACTCGTGCACGTCACCGGTGCCCACGTACTCGGACTCCTGGACGGGCTCGCCCGAGGCGCCGATGACCTCCTGGACCCAGTAGGCGTCCGGGTCGGTGAGCTTCGACTTGATGGCGGAGAGGTCGCTCGCGGGGATGTGCTTCGCGGCGTCGATGCGGAAGCCCGCGACGCCCAGGGAGAGCAGGTCGTTCATGTACCCGGCGAGGGTGTCCTGCACGTGGGTCGAGCCCGTGCGCAGGTCCTGAAGGGACACGAGGCGACAGTTCTGGACCTGGTAGCGGTCCTGGTAGTTCGTGATGTCGGTGCGGCAGTCGTTGAAGTCCTCGGCGCCGTAGATGCCGGGGAAGGAGTCGATGCCGTAGGAGCTGCCGGCGGTGCCGGTGCCGGAGCCGCCGTCGGCCCCGGTGGTGTGGTTGATGACGGCGTCCGCGATGACCTCGACGCCGGCGCTGTTGCAGGACTCGACCATGGCGGCGAACTCGGCGCGGTCGCCGAGCTTGCCCTCGATCTTGTAGCTCACGGGCTGGTAGGACGTCCACCAGGCGGTGCCCTGGATCGTCTCCTGCGGCGGGGAGACCTGCACGTAGCCGAAGCCGGCGGGCCCGATGGTGCTCTCGCACTCGGCGGCCACGGAGTCCCAGGTCCACTGGAACAGGTTGAGGATGACGTCGCCGCGGCCGTTGGGCGAGGTCGCGCCGCCGCTCGGGATCGGGGGCGCGGCCTGGGCGGGCGGCGCCGCAGCCGGGGAGCCGGCGAGGGCGAGCAGGGCGGCGAGCGCGAGGGCCGCGAGCAGGCGGGCGAGCGCGCGCGGCCCGGGGAGGGTGCGCGCCCCGGGGAGGGCTGCGGCCGACGCCGTGGCAGGTGCCGATGCGGGTGTCGAGGCCCGGGGGATGCGGGGTCTGGGGACGGGGTGCTGCATGGGTTCTCTCCTTGTCGTCGACGACGCCCACCGTCGGGCTCGTCATCCGGCGGCGTCGCCGGGGAGGGGTGCAAGAACTTGCAGGATCTGGCCAGATCTTGCCGTGGAGAGTACAGGCTTCATTCAGATCCGTCGAGAGGTGGGCCACATCTCGACAGGAGAAGGGCATGCATGCAGGTCATGCCGCGGCGGCTGGGCGGCGATGACGACGCCGAGCAACTGCAAGTTTTTGCAGTCCTCTGGCGTTCTCCGGCAAAACGCCCGCCGTCTCCCTGTCCGTTTGCGCGCCGGGGTTCCACGAACGGAACCTCAGCGCGCAAACGGACATGGGGTGAGGGGGGTGCGCCGGGAGCGGCGGGCAGCGCGGGCCGGACAGCGCAGGCAAGGCGGGCGAGGCGGGCCGGGCGAGGCGGGCGAGCCAGGCCGACGGGACCGGCCCAGGTGGCCCCGCCCCACGACACAGAAAGTCCGATTGCGCGCTGGGGTTCCACGAACGGAACCTCAGCGCGCAATCGGACATGCAGAGGGGGTACGACGGGCCTCCGCGGGCCGGGTCGGACCCCGGCGGGCCAGGCCCAGCCCCAGCCCCAGCCCCAGCCCCAGCGGGGATCAGGCGGCCGGAGCCTGCTTCTCGAGGCTGCGCTCGAGCTTCGCGGCGCGCTTCTCCGCCTGCTTGGCGGCCTTCTTCGCCTCGCGGGCGCCGCCACCGGTGCCGAGGATCAGCGCGATCGCGATCGCGGCCATCCAGGAGTCCTTGGCGAGCGGGGTGCCGGCCTGGGTGGGGCGCACGCCGTCGGCCTCGGTCATCTCCGGGGTGCGGAAGTACATCGAGAGCATCGAGCCGGAGAAGCCGGCGAGCGCGAGGCCCGCGACCTTCGTGGGGACGAAGGGCAGCAGCAGGGAGGAGCCGACGGCGATCTCCCCGATCGCGACGAGGCGGCCGAACTGCTTCGGGGAGAGGTTCTCCACCGCGGGGATGCCGTGGACCGCCATCGACTGGAGGTAGCCGGCGGTCTGCTCGTCCAAGCCGAGCTTCCCGATGCCGGAGTTGAGGATGAAGGCACCGGGGACGGCGCGCAGGACGGCGGAGCTGAGGTTCATGAGGGATCCTCCCGATGGACGTCGTGATCGCGCCCAGAATAGGACGTCCGCCCCGGCGACGGGATCACTCGCCCTCCGTGGACCCGTCGGTCCCCCACGCCCCTCAGACGGTCGCGACGATCTCGCCGTGGAGCAGCACGAACCAGGCGTCCTCCGCGGCGGCCCAGTCGCGGAACGCGGCGGCCACGTCCTCGCGCTCGGTGGCGTCGGCCCGGCCCTCCCGCTCGAGCTGCGCGGCGAGCGGATCGCTCGTGATGCGCCCGGACCAGGTGCGGGCCCACGCCTCGCGCGCCTCCGGGGTCGCGTGCAGCCACGTGGAGGCACCGGGCGTGACCTGCGTGAACCCGGCCTCGTGGGCCCAGGCGAGCAGACGGCGACCGGCGTCCGGGGTGCCGCCGTTGGCGCGCGCCACGTCGAGGTAGAGGCGCAGCCAGCGATCCAGGCGCGGGTCCTCGGGGAACCAGCGGAAACCCTCGTAGTCGCTGTCCCGGGCGGCGACGAGACCGCCGGGCCGGGTCACGCGCCGGGCCTCGGCGAGCGCGTCGACGGGACGCGGGAGGTGCTGGAGCACCTGGTGGGCGTGGACGACGTCGAAGGTGTCGTCCGCGAACGGCAGCGCCTGCGCGTCCCCGACGACGACATCGACCTCGTCGAGTCCCTGCCGGTGGAGCTCCGCGCGGGTGATCGCCGCGGACTCCTCCCCCACCTCGAGGGCGGTGACGTTCCCGGGGCCGACGATCCGGGCGAGATCCGCGGTGATGGTGCCCGCACCGGAGCCGACGTCGAGCAGCCGCTGCCCGGGGCGCAGGTGCGGGAGCAGGTGACCGGCGGAGTTCGCGGCGGTGCGGGCGCGGTGGCTGTCGAGCACCGCCTCCCCGTAGCCGTGGGTGTAGGCAGGGTCTGCTGGGGTGGCGGGGACGTCGGCGGTGGTCATGGAGCCGCACGTTACGACTCCGGGCACCGCCCGGCGAGGGCGGACCAGGGGGCGGGCGGCCTCAGCCGGCGACGGACTGCCGCGCGCGGCGCCGCTCGAGCGCGCGCCGCCCGAGGATCATCACGAGGCCCACGGCGACGCCGATCGCGGTCTCGAGCACGCGCGCCCGCAGCATCGGCCCGGCCGGCTGGGGATGGCCCAGCTGCACCATGAGCAGGGCGAGCGGGGTGATGAACAGGAGCGCCATCGCGTAGTTGCGCAGCACGTACAGCTCGGCGAGGAACTGCAGCAGCACGACCCACACGACGAGCTGCCAGGGCTCCGCGGGGAAGGACAGCAGGAAGGCGGTGGTGACGATGCCAAGGGTCGTGCCGACGACGCGCTGCAGGCCCCGCTCCACCTGGGCGGAGTAGCCGAGCGGCGCGAGCGGGGCGACGGCGGCGACCTGCGCCCAGTACGGGAAGGGCAGTCCGGAGAGCAGGCCCAGCAGTCCGGCGGCGAGCGCGGCGACCGTGTAGCGGAGGAACTCGGCGGTGCGCTCGGCGCGGGTGGCGTGCAGGTGGTCGGTGGAGAGGACGACGCCCGGGTGCCGCTCCCCCGCCCAGTGGCCCAGCAGGCCGAGGCCCACGCACAGCGCCGCGCAGCACGCGGCGACGAGGGCCGCGACCCAGACCGGGGCGGCCGGCGGGGCGGAGGCCACCGCGGCGACCGCGAAGACGGGGAAGATCGCGCCGCCCGGCTTGAGACCGCGGGAGCTGACGACGACGGCGGAGCCGCCCGCCACGAGCGCGGTGACGACGATGATCGCGATCTTCCCGGTCATGCCCGGCGCGGCCGAGGTGAGCTGCGCGAGCAGCGCGCCGATCGTCACGCACACCACGAGCATCGCCCCGGCCTGCGACTGCCGGCGGAACCGGTCGCGGGTGGGCTCGTAGCGCGAGTAGATGCCGGTGAAGGCCCCGAAGCCGGCGAACATCGCCCATCCCAGGTGCCCCGTGAGCAGCAGCGTCGCCAGCGGTATCGCGAGGCCCAGGGAGATCCGGGCGGCGGGGATGTGGTCGTAGCGCGGCGGGGCGAGGCTGACGAGGCGGTGCAGGCGGGACGGGGACGAGGACACACGGCTCCTGGGAAGGACGGGAGGGCCGACGGGGGCCCGTCGGCGGGGAGAGCGAGGGTGCGGGCCAGGGGCCACGACCTTCCGAGGGTATGCCCGAGCGACCGGCGCCGCCATGACGCAGGGAACCCCCGTCGGCGCTGTGACGTGGGAGACTTCCGCCAGTGCCCCGCCCGGGCGCCCTCCCCCTTCGGATCTCCTCTTCCTCGGAGCGGACCATGACGACCCCCTCTCCCACCCCTGGCCTCATCGAGACCACCGGCATCGAGATCATCGCCGAGTCGGAGCGCACCGCCCGCCCGCGCGACCTCGTGTGGCCGTGGTTCGCCGCGAACATCTCCGTGTTCGGCATGAGCTACGGCTCCTACCTGCTGGGCTTCGGCATCAGCTTCTGGCAGGCGAGCGTCGTCGCGGTGATCGGCATCGTCATCAGCTTCGCGCTGTGCGGGCTCGTCGCGATCGCCGGGAAGCGGGGCGGCGCGCCGACGATGGTGCTCTCCCGGGCCGCGTTCGGCGTGCACGGGCAGAAGCTGCCGGGCATCATCTCGTGGCTCACGTCGATCGGCTGGGAGACCTCGCTCGCGATCTCCGCGGTGCTCGCGACGGCGACCGTGTTCAGCACGCTGGGCGTCGCCTCGGGCCGCGCGGTCACGGTGATCGCCGCGGTCCTCATCGCGGCGCTGATCGTCACGGCGAGCGTGCTCGGCTATCACACGATCATGCGCCTGCAGTCGGTGCTGACCTGGGCGACCGGGATCATGACGATCCTGTTCATGGTGCTCACGGTGCCGCACATCGACTGGCAGGCCGTCGCCTCGATGCCCTCGGGGCCGCCGCAGGCGATGATCGGCGCGCTGGTGATGGTGATGACGGGCTTCGGCCTGGGCTGGATCAACATCGCGGCGGACTGGTCCCGCTACCAGCGGCGCACCGCCTCGGACGCCTCGATCGTCCTGTGGAACACGGTGGGCGGCGCGGCGGCGCCCGTCGTGCTCGTGGTGTTCGGCCTGCTGCTCGCGGGCTCGGACCAGACCCTCTCCGAGGCGATCTCCGGGGACCCGATCGGCGCGCTCGTCTCGATCCTGCCGCTGTG
The DNA here is from genome assembly GCF_024860185.1 of Brachybacterium sp. NBEC-018. Classification (NCBI taxonomy): domain Bacteria; kingdom Bacillati; phylum Actinomycetota; class Actinomycetes; order Micrococcales; family Dermabacteraceae; genus Brachybacterium; species Brachybacterium sp. NBEC-018. The sequence goes on along the minus strand of NZ_CP100650.1, from coordinate 857,235 downwards.
GGCGCTGATCCCCTTCTGGATCGTCGCCGTGCTGACCCTCGTCTCCGGCGCGGTGCTCGGCATCTACTCCTCGGGCCTGACCCTGCTGAGCCTCGGCATCCGCATCCCCCGCCCGGCGGCCGCCGCGGTGGACGGCGTGATCCTCACGGTCGGCACGATCTGGGTCGCGTTCTTCGCGACGAGCTTCATCGGCCCGTTCCAGAGCTTCCTCATCACGCTCGGTGTGCCGATCGCCGGCTGGGCGGGCATCCTCATCGCGGACGTCCTCACCCGCCGCCGCGACTACGACGAGCAGGCCCTGTTCGACCCCCGCGGCCGCTACGGCGCCGTCGACTGGACGAGCATCATCACCCTGGTCGTGGTCTCGGTGCTCGGCTGGGGCCTCGTCGTGAACTCCTACGCGGCCGACGCCCCCTGGAACAACTGGCAGGGCTACCTCCTGGAGCCGCTGGGCCTGGGCACCTACGTCGACGATCCCGCGGGTCCGTACTGGGAGGGGAACTGGGCGTACGCGAACGTGGGCGTGCTGCTCGCGCTCGTGCTCGGCTTCCTCGTGACCTTCGTGGCGCGGCGCGGGAGGATCCGCCGGCAGGAGGCCGGGCTGTGACCGGCACGGACGCCCGGGCCCCTTGGCTGCTCGTGGTCGACGCGCAGCGCATCTTCGCCGATCCCGCCTCCGACTGGGCCTCCCCCGCCTGGGACGGCGCCTGGGCCCGGATCCGGGAGCTCGCCGCGGCCGTGGGCCCCGAGCGCACGCTGCTCACCCGCTGGCTGCCGACGGCGGACCGCTCGACCGCCTGGGGCGCGTACTTCGCGCAGTGGCCCTTCGCGGACGTGCCGCCGTCGGATCCGCTCTACGAGCTCGTGGACGGCGCCGCGGCGCTCACCGCGCACCCCACGATCGACGAGCCGACCTTCGGCAAGTGGGGCCCGCAGCTCGCCGCGCATCTGGGCGCCGCCCCCGCCGAGCGGCCGCCGCTGCTGGTCGCCGGGGTCTCCACGGACTGCTGCGTCATCGCCACCGTCCTCGCGGCGGCCGACGCTGGCGCGCGCACGACCGTCGTCACCGATGCCTGCGCCGCCTCCGATGCCGCGAACGGCGCCGCCGCCCTCCACGTCATGGGCCTCTTCGGCCCCCAGGTGGACCTCGCCCCCACCGCGGAGGTCCTCGCCCGCGGGGGCGTGCGCTGAATCGACGGGGCAGACGAAAACCCCTGGCCCCGGGCTCGCCCGGCGCCTACCGTCGGCCCCATGACGCATTCCCCCGGTCTCCCCCGCACGGCCCTGCTCACAGGGGCGGGCCGTCGCCGCGGCATCGGCGCCGCGATCGCCCGCGGCCTCGCCGAGGACGGCTTCGCCCTCGCCCTGTCCTCCCTGGACGCCTACGACCGTCGCGTGAACGGCGAGCCCTCCGACGTCGTCTCCCTCGCCGAGGAGCTGCGCGCGGAGGGGGCGAGCGTGCTGCTGCTGGACGGCGACCTCGCGGATGCTGCGGTGCCGGCGCGCCTCGTCGCCGAGGCCCATGAGCAGCTGGGGCCGATCGGCGCGCTCGTCATGGCGCACTGCGAGTCCGTGGACTCCTCGATCCTGGACACGACCGTCGAGAGCTTCGACCGCCACTACGCGGTGAACGTGCGCGCGAGCTGGCTGCTCATGAAGGCCTTCGCCGAGCAGGTCGCGCCGGGGCCGGACACCCCCGGCGGCGCCGTCCTCGCGCTCACGAGCGACCACACCACGCACAACCTGCCCTACGGCGCCACGAAGGGTGCGCTGGACCGCCTCGTGCTCGCGGGCACCCATGAGCTCGCCGATCGCGGCATCCGCACGAACGTCGTGAACCCGGGCCCGATCGACACCGGCTGGATGACGGACGAGGTGCGGGCCGCCGGCGCCGCGCAGACCCCGGGCGGGGAGCTCGGCGGGCCGGGCACCGTCGCGGATCTGGTGCGCTTCCTGCTCTCCGAGCAGGGCCGGTGGATCCGCGGGCAGCTGCTGCTGTCCAACGGGGGCTTCGCGACGCCCGCGGTCTGAGCGGCCCCGCGGCCGACCCGCGCCGCCGCTCAGCGCTGGACGACGAGCTCGCCGATCGACAGCGGCCCCGGCCGTGCCGCGCCCTCGGGCGCCGCGGGGTCCGGGTGCAGCTCCCGGCGCAGGCCCAGGGCACCGCCCGCGAAGATCGCGAGCGTCACGCGCACCTGCGCGTTCTCGGGGACCTGCCTGCCGGTGCGGGCGGTGAGCACGTTGACGCCGACCTCGACGGGCGCGCCGTCGCCCAGCATGGTCGAGGTCATCATCGCCCCGGAGAGCACGATCCGCTCGGTCCACCCCTCCGGCCCCCTGCCGAGGCCGTGGAGCGTGAGCGCCAGGGTGGTCGGTGCCGCCGCCTGCCCCGCACCGTCCTCGAAGGTCCAGGTGAGCTGCTGGACGAGCGGACCCCGCGCGGCGGCCGGGCCGGGGATCTCGAGCATGCCGGGCCCCGCGTCGCCCGGGACGGCAGGCAGGATGCGCGGGCACGACCCGGCGGCGAGGTCCGCGCCGGAGATCGTCAGCCCCGCGTCGAGGATCCCGCTGCCGCCCGCGTCCGGGTGCAGTCGGCGACGCAGGCACCAACCCTCCCCCGGGCCGGCCTCGACCTCGGTGCGTCGCCAGTCCAGGCGGAAGCGCCCACGGGGCCCGGTCCGGACCTCGGGCGCGGCCGCCGCACGGGCGGCGGCGCGGGCGCCGAAGGTGCGGTGGCCGGCGAGGCTCGGGGAGACGGCGGGGCGCGGGGAGACGGCGGGGCGCGCGTCGAGCAGGGTCACGGGCGCACCTCCCGGGGGCGGGCGGCGTGCGCGAGGAGGCGGGTGGGCATGGCGGCTCCCGGGCGACGAGGACGGATCCCCGCCATTCCAGCGTCGCGGCGCGGAAAGATGGACGCTCCTCACAGTCGCGGCCCCGCGTTCCTGGGCATCCGCCGGGATGTGACGGAGATCCGCGCATCACCCCAGGTCACAAGACGATGCGGGCGCTCCCCCGCCTGTGCCGGCGGCCACGTGCACCATGCGGATCCTCAAACTTGCCCGGCCCCCGTCGGCCGCCCCCACGGGCCAGCTCCCCCAGGGACGACAGCGCCGGGGCGGGCACGGGGCCCGCCCCGGCGCCGCGGGGTGCTGCGACGCCTGCGGCGCCGCGGGTGGGATCAGTGCTGCGTGATCTCCGCGTCCTCGTCGGAGCCGGAGCTCTTGGGCGGGAACAGCAGCGAGGCCGCGACCGCTCCGGCCATCGACACGACGATCACCGTGAGCGAGAGCCAGATCGGCACCTCGGGGATCTTCTCGAGGAGCTCGAAGCCGGGGATGAAGTGCAGCGGCGCCTCGTGGATCGCGTGGATCAGCAGCTTCACGCCGATGAAGCCGAGGATGATCGCGATGCCGTAGTGGAGGTACGCGAGGCGCTCCATGAGGCCGCCCAGCAGGAAGTACAGCTGGCGCAGGCCCATGAGCGCGAAGAGGTTCGCGGTGAACACGAGGAACGGGTTCCGGGTCACGGCGAAGATCGCGGGGATCGAGTCGAGGGCGAACATGACGTCGGTCAGGCCGATCGTGATGAAGACCATCAGCATCGGGGTGAGCATCGTCCTGCCGTTCACCCGGGTGCGGAGCTTGTTGCCGTCGTACTCCTGCGCGACGGGGAACAGCTTGCGCACCCAGCGCATGATGAACGACTCGGAGTCGTCGTCCTCGTCCTCGCCGACCTGCTTCCACGCGGTCCACAGCAGGAACAGGCCGAACAGGTAGAAGACGCCCACGAAGTGCTCGATGATCACGGAGCCCGCGAGGATGAACAGGGCGCGTGCGATGAGCGAGATGATGATGCCCACCATCAGCACTTCCTGCTGATACTTCTTGGGCACCGCGAACTTCGTCATGATGACGATGAAGACGAAGAGGTTGTCGACGCTCAGCGAGTACTCAAGCAGCCAGCCGGTGACGAACTCCGAGGCGGGCGCCATGCCGCCCACGAAGAACAGGACGACGGCGAAGACGAGCGCGAGGCCGACGTAGAAGCCGATCCATCCCGCGCATTCCTTGAGCGACGGCACGTGCGGCCGCTTGATGACCAGCAGGAGATCTGCCAGGAGGAGGACGACGAGGACGGCGAGGGCCGCGATCTCGAAGCCGAGGTGCAGCTCACCCACGGGAGCTCCTTCGAGGTTGGGGACGTGCGACCGGCCCGGGCGCCATCAGGGACCGGGGTCGGGATCGTCCCAGGGTATCGCGAACCCCGCGGGCGGCCCCGGGCGCGGGGCGTCGGCTCGGTCTCCGCGGTGGGGGCGGGGCGCGGCGGTCCCGGGAAGGTCGACGGCCACGGCGTAGAATGCCCTGACCAGCACAGAGGGGGCCAGCACCGAGGGGGTTCGCGTGACGGAGGAACGGCTCGACGAGGACCTGCCCGCGGCCGCCCGCCCGGAGACCGGCGAGCGGATCGTCGAGGCCTGGCGCCACGGCACCCTCGTCCTCCCGCTGCGCGACGCCACCTCCCCCGTGCGGCTCCCCGGCCTGCACAAGTCCGTGCTCCCGGCCTCGCTCTCCGGCGCGGCGCGGGTGTCGCTGCTGGGCGTCGGCGAGCACTTCGCCGCCTGGCGCGTCGCCCCGCAGGAGAACGCCCCGCTGCTGGTGCGCGTGCCGCACGTCGATCCCGCGGAGCTGCCGCAGTCCCTCGCCCACGAGATCGCGGCCCTCGCCCTCGCGCCCGTCGAGGTGGGGCCCGAGCCGATCGCCTACGCGGACGATCCCGCCGCGAGCCCGCTCGGTGTCCCCTACGTCGTGACCAGCGAGGTGCCCGGCACCGCCGCCGCACCCGGCGCCTGGACGACGGCGCACCTCGCCGCGCACGCTGAGCTCCTCGCCCGCCTGCACACGGTCGCCGCCCCGGGCCGCGGCCCCGTCTCCTTCGGCGCGGCCCCCTGGGACGCGGTCCCCACGACCACGCCGTCCCTGATCGCGGAGGTCGCCGGGGCCGTCGCCGACTGGCGCGAGCACGCGGCCGCGGTGATCGCCGAGCACGAGCTCGAGCCGTTCCTCGAGGCGACCCTCGCCCGGGTCGCCGGCGTCGAGGAGCAGATCGGCTCCCTCGACGCCTTCGCCCTCACCCACGGCGACCTGTGCGCCACGAACATCATGTGGGACGAGGCGCCGGGGTCGGAGGTCCCCCGGGTCCAGTACATCGACTTCGAGTGGGCGCAGGCCGACGACCCCGCCCGGGACCTCGCGATCATCGGCGGCTCCGTGCACGCCGGCCCCTGGTACGTGCCGATGGACGAGGAGGCCGTGGCCGGGTTCGTCCACGTCTACCTCGAGTCACGGACGCGGCTGGGTCCTGTGCCCGACGCGATCGCGGACCTCCCCTCGCTGCGGGAGCGGATGCGCGCCTGGACCGCCTACGAGCGCACCGGCATGCTCGTGCACCTCGCCCGGCGCGCGAGGGGGAGGCGCTCGTACCGCCCGCTCGTGGAGCAGATGCGGCCGCTGCTGGCCGCGGAGCTGGGCCTGCCCGCCTGAGGCTCCTACGGTGGTGGGCATGGACGACGTCGACAGTGCACTGTTCACCAAGTCCCGTTCCGGTGCGCCCACCGGGTTCTTCGCGGCGGAGGCCGCGGGTCTGCGCTGGCTCGCCGCCGCCCGCCGGGTCCCCGTGGTCGAGGTGCGCGCGGTGCGCGAGGACGGCCTGGACCTCGAGCGTCTCGAGGAGACCGGGGCGAGCGCCCGCGCGGCGCGCCGGCTGGGCACCGATCTCGCACGGCTTCACGACGCGGGCGCCGAGGCCTTCGGCTGGACGCCCGCGGAGGGAGCCTGGTTCGGGCCGCTCGACGCACCGTTCGCGGTCCCGGTGCGCCACCACGACGCCTTCGCCCCGTTCTGGGCGGAGGACCGTCTCGCCCCGCTCGCGCGGAGGGCGGCGCCGCGGCTGGGCACCGAGGGGAGCGCGGAGGTGGAGGCGGCGATCGCCGTGATCCGCGACGGCGCCTTCGACGGGATCTCCGGGCAGGGCCAGGAGCGGCCCGCGCGGCTGCACGGGGACCTGTGGTCCGGCAACGTGCTCTGGACGGAGGGTGGCGCCGTGCTCATCGACCCGGCCGCGCACGGCGGCCACCGCCTCGAGGACCTCGCGATGCTCTCCCTGTTCGGCGCCCCGCACCTCGAGGAGATCCTCGCCGGCTACGAGGAGGCCCATCCGCTGCCCGCCGACTGGCGGGAGGACGTGCCCGCCCACCAGCTGTTCGGCCTGCTCGCCCATGTGGTGCTCTTCGGCGGCTCCTACACGGCGCCCGCGCGCGCCGCGGCCCGCGCCGTCACCGCCCGCGCGGAGCGGCTCGCGCGCGGCTGAGGGGCGCCGGGGAATAACGGCGCAGGGAGAGGTGTTGAGCCCCGGGCCGCTGCACGGCGGCCCGCCGAGCGAAGGAGCGCCCATGCCGACCCCCACGCCCGCCATCACCGCCCCGGACCGCACCCGGTCCGATGTCACCGCATCCGAGATCACCGCCGAGAGCACCGCTGCTGAGAGGCCCGCATCCGTGAGCACTGCCATCCCGACCACCACCGACGAGAGCACCGCAGGCCCGACCGACGTCGCCCCGCCCCTCCCCCCGCTCGCCGAGCAGGCCGAGCGGCTGGTCGCCCTCGGCGTGCCCGAGCTCGCCGGGATCACCCCGGAGGACCTGCGCTCCCATGCGCGTCGCCTCGCCGCGACGCTCGCGTCCACCACCACCCCTGCCGGCCCCGCCGCCGACGCGCCGGACCGCGCACTCCTCGTGGTCCATCCCGCCGCGGTCCCGGCGGCGGCCCTCGCCCCGCTGCTCGAGCACGCCGGGAAGCCGGGCTTCGTGGTGGTGGACATGACGGACCTCGCGGAGTTCGTGCCGATCGACGGCATCGACCTCCCCGAGGGACCGCTGTACCTGGTCACCGACCCGGAGCGCGGGGACGAGCTGCGCAACTGGTCGCCCGACGAGGCCCTGCCGGAGATCCGCGGCGGCGGTCGCACGCCGCTCACGGTCTCCGAGGGCATCAGCTGGCTGCTCCAGCAGCCCGACCGCCTCGAGGCGAACCGCTGCTTCATGACGATCGGCTCGAGGAGGCCGAAGACGGGCGGGCGGGGCGGTCTCGACGCGCGCACGCCCGCGCTGTGGATCAGCGGCGGCACGGGCCGCGACGGCCGGGAGCGCCGGGGCGCGCCGAAGGTCGGCTGGTGCTGGGCGGGCAACCGCCACACCTGGCTCGGCTTCGCCTCCGCCGCGACGCGCGTCGGCTGAGCCGCGGCGCGCATCGGCTGAGCCGGGACGGCCCCGTCAGCGCCGCTCGTCCCACCGCGGCTCGGCTGTCCCATAGCCGCTGATCGCCCCGGTCAGCGGGACCCCGTCGAGCAGGAGCGGGACGGGCACGGTCGAGACGCGGCCGTGCGGCGTCCCGAGCTCGACCGCTGGAGGGAGGCCGACGGCGGCGCCATCACCGGCGCCGCCGTCGGCCTCCGCTCGTCCGTCGCCGTCGCCGTCGCCGGCGCCCGTGCTCGATGTCGCGCCGGTGCCGGTGGCGAGCAGGGTGCGGGCGGCGCCCAGCAGGCTCGCCCGCACCACACCCGCGCGTCCGTCGGCGAGGAGGTCGAGCATCCCGGCGGCGAGACGGAAACCGGTCGCGTGGTCGAGGGCCTGCACGGGCAGCGCCCCGGGCCGGCCGTCCTCCCGTGCGCAGCGCACGGCGATCCCGGTCGCCGCCTGGACGATCGAGTCGAAGCCGGCGCGGTCGCCCCACGGCCCGTGCTCGCCCCAGGCGGAGAGCGCGCCGATCACGAGGTGCGGATGCCGTGCGGCGAGGTCGCTTGGGTCCAGGCCCACGTCGGTCAGGGCCCCGGGCCGGTAGCCGAGCACGACGACGTCCGCCCCGGCCAGCAGCTCCTCGAGCAGGTCACGGTGGGCGCGGAGGTCCAGCAGGGCGGAGCGCTTGCCCATCCCGGCGGCGAGGAAGGCGTCGAGCTGCTCGGGGCGTGCGGGCGGGTCCAGGCGCAGCACATCGGCCCCCAGGCAGCCGAGGAGCTGGGTCGCGACCGGGCCGGCGACGACGCGCGTCAGGTCGAGCACGCGTCGTCCCGCGAGCGGGAGATCCGCCCTCGTCGCGGCCGGATCGCGCGGACCGGCCGGACCTGCGTCGACCTGCGCGGCGGCTCCGATCCCTCCGGTCCCCACCGCGCCCGCGGCGTGCGCCCGCAGCCGCGGGCCACGGGCCGCTCCTCCGGTCTGCGTCGTCACCCACGGATCGTCGGCCGTCGCGCGGGCGTGCGGATGCGCCCGCCACTCCTCCGGGGTGCGCACCACGGCGGCGATCCCTCCCGCGCGGAGCACGCGCGCCGCCGCCTCCTCCGCGGGTAGAGGGGCGACCGCCGCGGCGAGCCCCTCCGCGGTGCTCGCGCCGAGCGCGGCGGTGATCGCGGTGGCGTGGTGCGGGTAGTTGCCGTGGAGGCGCAGCCAGCCGTCCCGGGCGGCGACGAAGCCGGAGAGCGGAGCCCAGGGCTCCGCCGCGCGGCCGTCCACGCGCAGCCGGTCGATCGCGGAGAACGCCACCTCGACGAGCTCCGGATCGGTGGTGACCCGCACGTCCGTGCTGTGCGCTCGCAGCAGCCGCTCGGTCGCGGCCCGCGCCTCGTGGACCGCGCCGAGCGCCAGCCCGGCGACGTCCAGGGGCCCTGCCCAGGCCGGGATGCTCGCGGTGCTCATACCCGGATCGTGCCACCACGGGGACGGCCGCGCATCCGGGCGTGCTTGGATCGGTGAATGCGCCTGTGGAGCCTGCACCCGTCCCTGCTGGATCGCGCGGCCCTCGTCGCCGGCTGGCGGGAGGCGCTGCTCGCCCAGAAGGTGCTCGCCGGCGGCACCCGCGGCTACACCCGGCACCCGCAGCTGCGCCGCTTCCAGGCGCATCCCGCACCGCTCGAGGCGATCGGCGGCTTCCTCACGGGCCTGCAGGAGGAGGCGACGACGCGCGGCTACCGCTTCGACCTCACCCGCGTGCTGCACCCGGCCCCGCCGGTCTCGCTCCCGCCGATCGAGGTGACCGCGGGGCAGCTGGCGTACGAGCTCGAGCACCTCCGGGCGAAGTGCGAGCACCGTTCCCCCGAGCACCTCGCGCTCCTCCCCGCCCCGGGGGTCCCGGTGCCCGCGCATCCGCTGCTGCGGGCCGTGCCGGGGGACGTGGAGGACTGGGAGGTCCGCTGAACGGCCTGCTCAGGAGGCGAGGCGCGGGCCGTCCGTCTCGGCGCCGGCCGTCGGCCCGCTGATCTGCGCCCACACCTCGTCGCCCGTCCGTCGTGTCGCGGTCAGCGCACGCCGAGCTCGGCCCAGAGCGGGTGATCGGACTCGACGGCGAGGGCGCGCGGCATGCTTCGCCTCCGCAGCGCCCCTTCCTCCACCAGGTGATCGAGCAGTGCCTCGGCCGCGGGACCCGCGATGTGGTCCTTCCGCTCGGTCCAGTCGAGGCACGGGCGGATGGGGGCCCCGCGCCGCCGCGCCCCCGGATCGAGCGCGTGCTCCTCCCACCAGCGCCGGCCGGACTCGGTGAGCTCCCATCCGACGCCCACGAGGCCCCGCCGTCGCAGGCCCTCCGCGAGCGCCACGCCACGACGGCCGGCCAGGTGGCGATAGCAGGTGCGGGCCTCGCGCAGCGCGGCATCCGCCCGCTGGGCGCGGAGAGAGGGGGCGGCCGGACGCACGAGCCCGCGTGCGGCGGCGAGCGCGGCGAGGCCCTCCACGGCGAGCGCGACCTCGGGATCCTCGATCCTGACGTAGCGATGGCGGCCCTGGCGACGCTCCACGACGAGTCCCGCGGAGAGCAGCCGGTCCAGATGCCCGCTCGCCGTGGGGCGGGCCACCCCCGCGGCCGCCGCGAGCTCCCCGGCCGTCCACGCGCGGCCGTCGAGCAGCGCGAGGAGCATCGTCGCGCGGGAGTCATCGGCCATCGCCCGGGCGAGTTCGGCGAGGGCAGGGGCCGAGGTGGAGTCCGGTGCGTCGGATGGCATGCGTCGATCCTCGCACCGGGACACGTCGGCGACCACCGAACCGTCGAGCGCCCACCATCGGGGCATGCACCTCCACATCGAACCCAGCGTCCTGTACTTCGGCACCCCCGTCGCCCTGATCACGACCCTCGATGAAGACGGCGGCACCAACATCACCCCGATCTCCTCCGCGTGGGCGCTGGGTCGCACGTACGTGCTCGGCATCGGCGACGACTCCCACGGCCTCGCGAACCTCCGACGCGACCCCGGCGTCGTCATCAACCTGCCCGAGGCGTCCCTCGCGCACCGGATCGAGGCCATCGCGGCGACCACGGGCGCCGCGAGCCTCTCCCCGCGCAAAGCCGGGGTCTACCGCACCGAGAAGGACAAGTGGGGCCTCGGGGGATTCACGCCGTCACCGGCTGATCTGGTCGGGCCGATGCGCATCGTCGAGTGCCCCGTCCAGGTCGAGGCCCGGGTGGAGAAGATCGTGCCCTGCGACGACGACGCGAGCGCCGTGCACGCCCGCGTGCTGCGGGTCCATGCCCGCGAGGACATGGTGGTCCCGGGGACGCACCACGTGGACCTCCGCGCATGGCGGCCGCTGCTGTACACCTTCCGCCACTACTTCGCACAGGGCGAGGAGGTCGGCCGGAGCTTCAGGGCCGAGCACTGACCGGGCCCGAGTCCCCGCACGACTCAGGAGGCGAGGCGCGGGCCGTCCGTCTCGGCGTCGGCTGTCGGCCCGCTGATCTGCGCCCACACCTCGTCGAGCGAGAGGCCGAGCTCCGCCGCGATCGCGGCGATGGTCGGGAAGGACGGCGTGGCCACGCGGCCGGACTCGATCTTGCGGAGCGTCTCCGGGGAGACGCCGGCGTCGAGGGCGACGCGGAGCAGGGGCCGCTCGCCGCGGGCACGGCGCAGCAGGGCGCCGAGGCGCTCGCCGCGGGCGATCTCGTCAGGGGTGAGGGGGAGGCGCACCATGCACCGATAGTAATACCGGTATAGATTGGCCGGGATACTTATCCCACACCCCGGAAGGCACCCCGTGATCGAGATCCTCTCCCCCGCCGAGCTGGTGCGCGCCCGCGCCGCCGGCGCCCTCGTCGGTGACATCCTCGCCGAGCTCCGCGAGCTCGCCGCCCCCGGCGTGACCCTGCTGGACCTCGACGCCCGCGCCGCCCAGCTCATCGACGCCGCCGGGGCCGTCTCCTGCTACGTGGACTACGCGCCGTCCTTCGGCGACGGCCCCTTCGGCCACCACCTCTGCACGGCCGTGAACGACGCCGTCCTCCACGGCATGCCGCACGACACGGCCCTCGCCGACGGCGACCTGCTCACCCTCGACCTCGCCCTCACGCTGCGTGGCATCTCGGCCGACGCCGCCGTGAGCTTCACCGTGGGCGGCACCTCCCGCCCGCGCGACGCGGAGCTGATCGCGGTCACCGAGCGCGCCCTCGCCGCCGGCATCGACGCCGCCGTGCCGGGCGGGCGCCTGGGCGACGTCTCCGCCGCGATCGGCCGCGTGCTCACCGGCGAGGGCCACCAGGTCAACAGGGAGTTCGGCGGCCACGGGATCGGCAGCACGATGCACCAGGACCCGCACGTCCCCAACGACGGAAGGCCCGGGCGCGGCCTCCGCCTGCGCCCGGGCCTGCTGCTCGCCCTCGAGCCATGGGTCATGGACGGCACCGATCAGCTCGTCACCGATGCCGACGGCTGGACACTGCGCAGCGCCAACGGCGGCCGCGCCGCGCACACCGAGCACACGATCGCGATCACCGAGGACGGCCCCGAGATCCTGACCCTGCCGAGCTCGGCCGGGCGCTGAGCCCCGCGCTCCGCCCAGGGCGCGCGGGGCGTCGAGCCCTGCGGCTCAGGCCTCGCCGCCGTCGGAGGCCTCGTCGTCATGGCCCTCGTGGTCATGGTCGTCGTGATCGGCGTCCTCACCCTCGTGGTCGTGACCCTCGTGGCTCTCGCCGCCCACCTCGTACTCGCCCGACGCGGTGCCGGTGACGACCTGGATCTCGTTCGGGACGACGGGCAGGTCGAGCTCGCGGTAGACCTCGCCGGAGGCGACGTCGACCATCGTGAGCTTCTGCTGCTCGGGGTCCACGACGAAGGCGGTGCCGTCGGCCACGGAGAGCATCGGGCCGGGGGTCTGCCACTGCTCGGGCTCCTCCCACGGCTCGGCGACCTTCACCTCGTGGAGGATCTTCCCGCTCTCGGGGTCGAGGATGTTCAGCTCGCCGTCGCCGGTGAGGACGAGCGCCTCACCGTCGGGTCCGCGGTCCAGGGAGCGGAACCAGTAGGGCGATCCGAGGTCGACGGTCGTCATCGAGGCGTCGCGGGTGTCGATCAGCGCGACGGAGGTGGGGTGCTCGGTGCCGCCCTCGGGATCGGCCTCGACCTTGTTGTCGGCGAGGACGATGGGGCTCGCCTCGCTGCCCTTCTGATTGCCGGAGCGCTGGTAGTCACCGTCGACGGCGACCTTGTGGAACTCGCCGCCGGAGTAGACGACCGGCCCGTTCTCGCAGCCGAAGGAGACGACGTCGGAGCCGTCCTCGGCCGGGGCGGCGGCGGCCTCGCCGTGCACGCCCGGGCAGTCGTCGGTCTGGGCGACGACCTCGCCGTCCGCATCGAGCGCCTGGATGGTGTGGCGCTCGTCCTCGGTGCCCTGCGTGACGAGCAGGCCGCCGTCCTCGAGCGGCACGGCGACGCCGTGGTGGGCGGCGTCGGTGGTGAGCTCGTCGACCACGCCGAGGTCGCCCTCGGCGAGGGAGGCCGGGTCGTAGACGGTGACCGCGCCGGTGCCGTCCGCGAAGAGCGCGGCCCGGTCGCCGTGGGTGACGACATGGCCCGGAGAGGGCGCGTCGAGGGTGATGCCGGTGAGCGCCGGGTCCTGCTCGTAGTAGTGGAAGTGGTCGCCGTGGGCCTTGGCCTCGAGACCGGTGTCGTAGGCGGTGAAGGACTCCTCCGCGCTGACCATGACGTGGCGGCCGTCCCCGGCGGGGTTCAGTCGCACGTACCCGTTCAGCTCGGTCTCGTCGAGCACCTCGCCGTCGGTGGAGTCGAGGGTGGTGACGCCGCCGTCGTGGGCGAGCACGATCCGCGGGGTGAGGGCGCCGACCTCCGCGCGGTGGCGATCCTCGGTCGCGGCGGCCGACGTCTCGCCGCCGCCGTCCGAGCCCCCGGAGGCGGCGGGGTCCGCCTGGCCGCAGGCGGCGAGCGCGAGCAGGCCCACGCCGGCGAGCGCGGCGACTCGTCGTTTCATGACAATGGTTCTCATCAGCTGCATGCCAGGAAGCTATCAGCGAATGAGAATCTTTCCCACTTGAGGGCGTGTGTGCTGGGTCACGGCCACCCCGGGCGGCACCCGACGCCTGTCCGATTGCGCACTTGAGTTCCACGAACGGAACCCCAGCGCGCATTCGGACAGCCCGCCACCCAGACATCGCGCCCGCCACGCGAGCCCCCACGCCCGATTGCGCACTTGAGTTCCACGAACGGAACCCCAGCGCGCCATCGGACAGCCCCGGATGCACCGCGCCCCGCCGGCCGCGGGAGGCGGCCGGCGGGGCGAGGGGACCCGGAGCGACGGCGCTGGTCAGCACGCCCGGACGAAGGCGCTGGTCAGCGCGCCTGGGGGAACGGCCCGGGCAGAATGGCGGGGCTCAGATCACGCCGAAGGCGATCATCGCGTCGGCGACCTTGCGGAAGCCGGCCACGTTCGCACCCACCGCGTAGTCACCCGGGCGGCCGAACTCCTCGGCGGTCTCGAGGCAGGTGGTGTGGATGTCGCGCATGATCTGGGTCAGGCGCGCCTCGGTGTGCTCGAAGCTCCAGGCGTCGCGCGCGGCGTTCTGCTGCATCTCGAGCGCGGAGGTGGCGACACCGCCGGCGTTCGCGGCCTTGCCGGGGCCGAAGGCGACGCCGGCCTCGCGGAGCACCTCGACGGCGTCCGGCGTGCAGGGCATGTTCGCGCCCTCGGAGACGGCCTCGACACCGTTCTTGACGAGCGCACGCGCGGCGTCGGCGTCGAGCTCGTTCTGGGTGGCGCAGGGCAGGGCGATCGCGACGGGGACGTCCCAGACGCTGCCGCCGGCGACGAAGCGGGCCTTGCCGCCGCGACGCTCCGCGTAGTCAGCGATGCGGCCGCGCTCGACCTCCTTGATCTGCTTGAGCAGCTCGAGGTCGATGCCGTCCTCGTCCACGACGTAGCCGGAGGAGTCCGAGGCGGTGATCGCGGTGCCGCCCAGCTGGGCGATCTTCTCGATCGCGTAGATCGCGACGTTGCCGGAGCCGGAGACGGCGGCGCGGCGGCCCTCGACGGAGGTGCCGCGGGCCTTGAGCATCTCGTCCGCGAAGATCGCGGCGCCGTAGCCGGTGGCCTCCTTGCGCACGAGGGAGCCGCCCCAGTCGAGGCCCTTGCCGGTGAGCACGCCGGCCTCGTACTTGTTGGTGAGGCGCTTGTACTGGCCGAACAGGTAGCCGATCTCGCGGGCGCCCACGCCGATGTCCCCGGCGGGGACGTCGGTGTACTCGCCGATGTGGCGGTGCAGCTCGGTCATGAAGGACTGGCAGAAGCGCATGACCTCGCCGTCGCTGCGGCCGCGCGGGTCGAAGTCGGAGCCGCCCTTGCCGCCGCCGATGGGCAGGCCGGTGAGGGAGTTCTTGAAGATCTGCTCGAAGCCGAGGAACTTCACGATGCCGAGGTTGACGCTCGGGTGGAAGCGCAGGCCGCCCTTGTACGGGCCGAGCGCCGAGTTGTACTCGACGCGGAAACCGCGGTTGATCTGCACCGAGCCCTTGTCGTCGACCCACGGGACACGGAAGATCAGCTGGCGCTCGGGCTCGCAGAGGCGCGCGAGGATGCTGTGCTCGGCGTACTCCGGGTGGCGGCCCTGGATGACCTCGAGCGACTCGAACACCTCGCGCACGGCCTGGTGGAACTCGGGCTCCCCCGGGTTGCGGCGGAGGACCTCGTCGTAGGTGTCCTTGAGCATCGAGTCGAGCATCGCGCGCCTTTCGTCGTCGTCCATGGTGGGTGGTCGCAGGCGCGCGCGGGACCGCGCGGCGGTGCCCGCCACCGCGACCACGCTACGGAGCGACGGCCGTCGAGCCACCCCATGTCCGCTCCTCGGACGCTTCTGAGACACCCGTGGACGGGACACGGCCATGTGGCCGACGGACCTCCGACCCCCCCGTGCGCACCCCCATCCCGCTTGTGTACGATCGTACGCATGTCCGTCTCCTCCAGCGCCTCCTCCCCCGCCGCGCCGCTGCGCCGCGCCCGCGTCGCCGTCGCCGCGCTCTTCCTCACCAACGGCGCCCTGCTCGCGAACCTCCTCCCCCGCTACCCCGAGATCAAGGCCGCCCTGGGTCTCGCGAACTCGACCTACGGCCTCGCCCTCGCCGCCTTCCCCGCGGGCGCGATCCTCGCCGGGCTCGCCGCCGCCGGGCTGATCCGCCGCCTCGGCTCCGCGCGGCTCGCCGTGCTCGGCACCGCGCTCACCGCGCTCGGGCTGCTGCTCGCCGCATGGGCGCCGAGCGCCGCCCTGCTGGGCCTCGCCCTCCTCGTCGCGGGCGGCTGCGACGCGATCACCGACGTCGCCCAGAACGCCCACGGCCTGCGCGTCCAGAAGCGCTACGGCCGCACGATCATCAACTCGTTCCACGCCGTGTGGTCCGTGGGCGCGGTGATCGGCGGGAGCATGGCCGCCGCCGCGATCGCCCTGGGCATCCCCCTGCGCTGGCACCTGCTGGGCTCCGGGATCCTCTTCGCGATCGTCGCCCTCGTGGCGCTGCGCTTCGCGCTGCCCGGCCACGACGAGGAGGACCACCTCCCCGACCCCGCCGCGGGCGACGCCGCCGTCGGACCGGACGCCTCCACGGGCGGCCGCACCCGCGGCCGGCTCCCCCTCATGCTCGCCGCGCTCGTGCTCATCGCGATCGGCGGCACCCTCGTCGAGGACTCCGGCAACTCCTGGGCCACGCTCTACCTCTCGCGGGACCTCGGGGCGGCCTCCTCGATCGCCGCGATCGGCTACATCGCCCTCGTGGGCGCCCAGTTCGTGGGACGGCTCCTCGCGGACGGCCTCGTGGACCGCCTGGGCCAGCGGGCCGTCGCCCGGGGCGGCGGCGCGATCATCGCCCTCGGCATGGGCACGGCCCTCGCGGTGCCCACCGTGCCCGGCACGATCGCGGGCTTCGCCCTCGCGGGGCTGGGCAGCGCGAGCCTCGTGCCCGCCGCGATGCAGCAGGCGGACGACCTCCCGGGCCTGCGCCCCGGCACGGGCCTCACGGTCGTCTCGTGGCTCATGCGGCTCGGCTTCCTCGCCTCCCCGCCGCTCGTGGGCCTCGTCGCGGACTCCGCGGGGCTGCGCACGGGCCTGCTCGTCGTGCCGCTCGCGGGCCTGCTCGTCGTGCTCCTCGCGGGCGTGCTGCCTCCGCGCCGCACCGCCCACCCGGAGCGCGAGCGGGAGCTCAGCGCCGCCGGCTGAGGCGGGCGACGCCCTCCCGGGCGAGGTGCGGGAGCGGCTCCTCGAGGTGCAGGGCGCGGTGGATCGTGAGCCCCTCGTTCATCGCGTCCAGCAGCGAGGCGGTCTCGGGGTCCACGTGCGGCGCGAGGCATGCGCGGGTGCGGGACATCCACCGGCTCGTGATCTCCCGGAACTCGGGGCGGCGCGCGGCGAGCGTGTACAGCTCGAGGGTGATCACGAGGTTGCGCTCGGTGTCGAAGACGTCCTCGTCGATGTTCGCCTCGAAGCCGGCGAGCGCCTCCTCGAGGGTGGTCGCCTGCGCGGTGCGCCGCTCGACACGCTCCGCGGCCTGGTCGGCGAAGCGGGTGAACGCCTCGCGCAGCAGCTCGTCCATGCCGGTGAAGTGGTAGGTCATGGAGCCCAGGGGGACGTCGGCCGCGGCGGCGACCCGGCGGTGCGAGGTCCCGGCGACCCCGTGCTCGGCGATCGTGTCCAGGCATGCGTCGATGATGCGATCGCGGCGCTCCGGGTCGTGGCGGCGCGGTCGCGCCGCACCGGAGGCGGAGCCGGGTCCGACGGGGGCGGGCGATGCGGTCATGCCCCCGACGGTAGCGGGCCGCGCCGGGGACCGGCGCGACCGCCGCCCGACCCGGCCCGGCCCGCGTCCCTCAGGCGGCCGGCGCCGTCTCGCCGAGGCCCAGCTCCCGCACCTGCACCCACTGCCCGCCGGGGTTCGGCGCGGTGACCCGCACCCGGGCGTACCTCGCGGGACGGGCCTCCTCGAGGCGCACCTCGAGCACGGGCGTGCCGTCGGTCCTCCCCACCTCGGTCCAGCTGTCGCCGTCCTCGGAGAGCTCGAGCACGCCGGAGTGGATCTGGTCGCCGGGCGTGCCGTCGGACTTCGCCATCTGCACGCGGGCGAAGCGGAGCGGATGGACTGCGCCGAGGTCCGCGCGGATCTCGTCGCCCGCCTTCGGAGCGCGCGAGGACCAGTAGAAGGTCCCGAGGTCGCCATCGACCATGCGGGCGGGAGCGTAGTCGCGGTACGTGCCCATGGTGGTGCTCGCCGTCGCGGGGAGTCCGCGGAAGGGGAGCGAGGGGTCGTCGGGCAGCTCCGCGCGGAGGATCTCCCAGGCGGCGCTGACGAACACCTCGACGCGGCCGTCACCCACGCTCGGCACGATCTGGTCCTCCTTGTGGACGCCGTCCTCGCGCTGGTCGGGGACGGTCGCGCGGCCCGCGAGGTCGAACTGCTCGACGGCGCGGGCGGCCGCGGCGGAGGCCTCCTCGTGGTCGCCGGCGGCGAGCGCGGCGAGCATGGCGTGCTGCTCGAGCAGGCCCTGCGCCCACTGCGCGCCCGCGACGACCCACGGCCGGACGTCCTCGAGGAAGCCGGCGCAGGCCATGCCCGCGAGCGCGTCCTCGAGGCCGGCGATGCGGGTCAGGCGGTCCCCGAGGGCGGTGCCGGGGGCGCCTCCCGCGGCGGAGGCCGCCCAGTAGGCGTCCACGTCGGCGCCGAGGGCCGGGGCCTGGGGCGAGCCGTCGCGGTAGGGCCAGTTCTGGTGGAGGTCGGTGAGGTCGCGCAGGGCGGCGCGGGTGGCCTCGTCCGGTCCGGCGAGCTCGTCGACGACGGCGTCCCAGGACTGCGCGGCGTCGTAGCTCGGCGGGTTCCAGCAGTAGTCCGCGTAGTTGCCCAGCGAGATGAGCGAGGCGTACGGCTGGATCATCGGGTTCGCGGTGAAGCCGGCGAGGTGCTCGTGCAGGCTCGGGTCACGACCCTCAAGGGGGTTGAGGAAGAGGCGGTCGCGCCTGCCGTCGTTCACCGGGAAGTTGTCCCAGATGTAGAGGTGGTCGGTGCGGTAGGACTCGACGGCCGCGACCACGGACTCCTCGGTGACCGAGGGCGAGAAGACGCCCTCGCCGGTCCACTGGATGCGCACGTCGGGGTCGGTGTCCTCACCGAAGGTGGTCTTGTAGTCGCTGGGCCCGGAGCCCCAGTACTCGGTGGGGACGGTCTGCAGCGGGGCGAGGTCGTGGGCGCGCACGTACTCGTCCTGGACGCGGTTGAGGTAGTGGGCCTGGGCGGCGGCGAGGGAGCCGAACTGCGCGGCGTCCTCCTCGCCGAGCTCGGTGGGGATGTCGTCCAGGGCGATGTAGAAGCTGTCGACGCCGAGCTGGCGGAGCTGCTCGAACTTCGTGATCGTGGCCTGGAGGTCGTCCTCGGAGCCGTAGGTGATGTCGTTGCCCGGGGAGAGCGCGAAGGTGAAGGTCACGTGGTGGGCGTTCGCGGTCTCGACGAGCTCGCGGAGACGGTCGAGCTCCTCGCCCTCGTAGAGGTCGCGCCACTGCGCGCGGAGCAGGAGGTCGTCCTTGGGCGTGTAGATGTAGGTGTTGAGCTTGTGCTCGCCGGAGAAGGCGAAGAGGTCCTTGCGGGCCTCGTGGGACCACGGGATGCCGTAGAAGCCCTCGATCGCGCCGCGGATCTCCATGAGCGGGGCGTCGCGCACGGTGAGGGCGGGCAGGGAGGCGCCGCCCGCGAGGAGCTGCCGGAGCGTCTGGACGGCGTAGAAGGTGCCGCGGGCGTCGCGCCCGGCGAGGGCGAGGTGGGGGCCGCCGTCCTTGCCGGCGGCGAGCACGTAGCCGTCGGCGGCGAGGTCGGCGGGGCCCTCGGCGCCGAGGGCGTCGAGCGCCGCGGCGAGGGCGGGGTTGTCCTCGGGGGTGCCGAGGTGGATGCGGGCGCCGTGGACGTCGTCCTCCGCGCCGGTCGCGGTGACGAGGCGGGGCTTGCAGTCGGCGGACTCGAGGAGGTCCACGAGCGCCTGGCGGGCGACGGCGTCGGTGCCCTCGCCCACGATCACGCTGACGCGGCCGGCGAGGCGCAGGCTCCCGCTGCCGGTCGTGACGGACTGCGGGGTGGGGCGGATCGCGGGGACGTCTGGGGACGGGGGCGCGGCGACCGCAGGGTCGACGAGTCCGGGGAGGGTGGCGAGCCCGGGGAGGGCGAGGCCCAGGCCGATCGCGGTGCGGCGGCCGGGGCGGAGGGAGGAGGGGGCGGAGGCGTGGGTGCCGGAGGAGGGGCCGGTCGGGGATGTCGAACGATTCACAGCGAGCACGTTCCGATCCGCGGGCGACGAGCGCCGGCTGGGAGGGGAGGTGGTGGCGGGCCATCGACCGTCCCGGCCGGTGACCCGCCTCACAGGTCGCTGTTCACGCTAGCAGCGCCCCTCCGCCCCGACACCGCTTTCGCGGGGAGAAGCTCAAGCGGTCAAGGATCAGCCGCCGATCGTCAGCGCGATCTTGCCGCTCGTATGGCCTTCCATGCTCGCGCGGAAGGCGTCCGCCGCCTGCTCGAGCGGGAAGCTCCGGTCCACGTCTACGCGCAGGGTGCCGGCGTCCACGAGGCCCGCGAGGTGGTCGAGGTCCGCGGCGTCGGGCCGCACCCAGAAGTACTCGCCGCCCTGGGCGAGCACGGCGGGATCGGCGATGGAGCCGTGGCGGCCGCCCTCGGCGAGCACGGCGAGGGTCTGCTCGAGCACGTCGCCCACGTAGTCGACGACCACGTCCACACCCTCCGGGGCGAGGGCGCGCACCCGCTCGGGCAGGCCCTCCCCGTAGGCGACGGGCTCGGCGCCGAGCTCGCGCACGCGATCATGGTTGCGCTCGGAGGCGGTGCCGATCACGCGCGCGCCGAGGCCCGCGGCGATCTGCACGGCGAAGGAGCCCACGCCGCCGTTCGCCCCGTGGACCAGCACCGTGCTGCCCTTCGTGACGCCCAGGCGGGTGAGGGTCTGGTACGCGGTGAGGCCGGCGAGCGGGATCGAGGCGGCCTGCTCGAAGCCGATGCCGGCGGGCTTGCGGGCGAGGGTGCGGGCGGGGAGGGTCATCTTCTCGGCGAAGGATCCGGCCTGGACCCAGTCGCGGCGGCCGTAGGCCATGACCTCGTCACCCACCTGGAACTCGGGGGTGTCGGGGCCCACCGCCTCGACCACGCCGGCCACGTCCCAGCCCGGGACCACCGGGAAGGTGACGGTCATGAGGGAGTCGAGGTAGCCCGCCATGATCTTCCAGTCCACGGGGTTCACGCTCGCGGCGCGCACCGCGATGCGCACCTCCCCGGGGCCCACCTTCGGGTCCGGGAGCTCGGTGAGGGTCAGGACGCTCGGGTCGCCGTAGCTGCTGTAGGTGATCGCCTTCATGCCCCGTCCCAACGCGTCGACCGCGGGACGGATTCCCGGGTGACGCGACTGTGAGGGGCGAGACGGACGGCCGACGGCCGCGACGCCCGGGCGGGGTGTCGCGGCGACGGTCCTGACCGGGTGACGGTCAGTCCCCGGAGCCGGGGGTGAAGATCTGCTCGATGGGAGCCCCGAAGACCTCGGCGATCCTGAAGGCGAGCGGGAGGGAGGGGTCGTAGCGGCCCTTCTCGATGGCGATGACCGTCTGCCGGGAGACCCCGAGGGCCTCGGCGAGCTCGGCCTGGGACCAGCGGCGGTCGGTGCGGCGGGCCTTGATGTCGTTGTCCACGGCGGGCCCCTCAGTGGTGACGGATCGCGACGACGACGGTGCCGACGATCCAGCCGAGCATGAGCAGGGAGAAGGCGAAGATCCAGTTCAGGGCCGGCAGGCCCATGAACTGCAGGACGCCGACGGCGAGGATCAGCGGGGTGGCGAGGAGGAAGGCGAGCATGACCGCCTCGGCGACCCGGCTGCGCTGGTACTCGTCCCCGGAGCGGTACATGTCGAGGTTCGCCCAGGCCATGAGTGCCACGGCGGGGAGCACGAGCAGCGCGGGCAGCCACAGCGGCACCCCTGCGCCGGCCAGCAGGCCCGGCAGGATCAGCGCGGCGAGGTACACGACGACCCCCGCGACGAAGCGGAGGGCGAAGGTGCGGTTGGCCTGGCGTCGAGCGGTGGGGGTGGTGGCGGTCATGGCGGTCACGTCCTTCGGTGGTGTCATGTTTCCTTGACACCATGAAGGTATGGCCTCCTTGACATCGAAGTCAAGGGTTCTTGACAGAAGAAGTCAATGTCCCTTGACCGCCGGTCAGCGGCCCCCGGCGATCAGACGGTTCAGGCCGTCGACGAAGCGCTGGGCCGCGGCGTCGTCACCGGAGCGGATCCACACCCTCGACCCTCCGCGCGTCCTCACGATCACTGGGCCCCACCAGAAGCGGCGTCGGAACTCCGCTCCCGCCACGTCGTGCGCCGGGACCTCCCGGATCCTCCGCCACGGCAGGACCGTCCCCTTGCGCAGGTGCAGCAGCCGACGATCGGTGACGACCAGCATCGGGTCCCACCAGGTGAACCCGTTGCCCTCGAGCGCGAGCAGGACGGTCTCCTGCGGGTCCAGGAACCGCTCCGCGACGCTCGCCCACGCGCCCGGGTGGATCCGGTGCTCCCTCCCCACCTGGAGCGCGTCGACGAGGCTGGCGAGGGCAGGCGATGGAGTCGTCACGGCGGCGAGTCTAGGTCGTGGCGCCGTGCGCTCCCCATGGAAGCTCTCCCCATCGCGGAGCCCGAGGCCGCCGGCCTCGGCTGACCCGGCTCCCGCCGTGCGGCGGGGCGGGCAGCTCAGCCCTCGAGCGCGGCGCGCACCCAGGCGGGGTCGTCGGTCGTGATGGTGTCGACCTCGCAGGCGAGCGCCACCGCGAGCTGCTCGGCGGCGTTGATCGTCCACGGGTTCACACGGAGCCCCGCCTCCCGGGCGGCGCGCGCGGCACCCAGGGAGAGGCCGTCGACGGCCGGGCCGATCCCGGCCGCGCCGATCTCCGCGGCGACCCGCAGCGCCTCCTCGTCGATCGCGCCGACGAGGTAGGAGACGGGCACCTGGGGCACGCTGCGGCGGATCTCGGCGAGCGCCTCGGGGTGGAAGCTGATGACGGTCGAGGCCGCGGCCGGGGACCCCGCGGTCAGGGCCAGGAGCTGCTCGGCGACCGCGGCGGCGGCCGGGGCGGCCTTCACCTCGATGAACACGGGCACGGTGGTGAGGGCGAGCAGCTCCTCGAGGCTCGGCACCTTCTCCCCGCCCTCGAGCAGGACCGTGTCGAGCTGCTCGCGGGTGAGGTCGGCGATCGCGCCGGTGCGCAGCGGGGAGTCCGCGGCGGCGGTGCGGTCGATGCTCTCGTCGTGCATGACGACCACGTGCCCGTCGCGGCTCAGGTGCACGTCGCACTCGAGGGTCTGCGCGCCGTCCTCGAGCGCACGGCGGAACGCGGCGAGCGTGTTCTCCGGGGCGTGGGCGGCGGCGCCGCGATGGCCGACGACGAGCGGGGCGGTGGCGGGGGCGGTCATGGTGCTCCTGTCGGGGCGGGACGGCGGGTCGGGGCAGGGTGGGACGGCGGGTCGGGGCAGGGAGGGGAGGAGTCGGGGTTCGGGGAGGGGCCGACGGTCGCCCACCATGATGGGCGACCGTCGGCCCCGGAGGGAAGGACGGGTCAGGCGGCGGGGCCGGTCAGGGCATCGATCCGCTCGAGCGCCCAGGTGGGGTCGTCCACCGTGATCGTGTCGCAGCCCAGCTCGAGCGCCCGCTCGAGCTCGACGTCCACGCGGGCCGTCCACAGGTTCAGCTGCACGCCTTGCTCGAGGCACCAGGCGACGTCCGCCGCGCGGGCCTCCGCGATGCGCACCCCGATCTGGGCGACCTCGAGCTCCTCCGCGGCCGCGAGGAACTCCGGGGAGGTCACGGTCGTGGTGAGCAGGCGCGGGATCTCCGGGGCCTCGGCGCGCGCGGTCGCGAGCGCCTCGGCGTGGAAGGAGATGATCCAGGCGGGGGCGGTCGCGGCGTCGGCGAAGGCCTCCGCACCGAAGCGCTCCCGGAGGATCCGCGCGACGAGCGAGGCCGCTGCCGGGGCCTTGACCTCGACGAGCAGCGGCACCGGGGTGCCGTCCTCGCGCCGCGCGGCGTCCAGCACCGAGGCGAGATCGGGGACGTGCTCCCCCTCCCCCACGAGCACCCGGTCGAGCTGGGCGCGCGTGAGCTCGGCGACCGCGCCGGTGCGCAGCGGGGAGTCCGCCTGCGCGGTGCGGTCCAGGGTCGCGTCGTGGATGATCACGTCGCGGCCGTCGGCGCTCAGGTGCACGTCGCACTCGAGCAGCGCCGAGCCCTCCGCGACACCGCGCCGGAAGGAGCGGACCGTGTTCTCCGGGTCCAGCTCCGCCGCCCCGCGGTGGCCGACGACGGCGGGCCGCGCGGGCATCGCCGAGCGCGGGGTCCCGCGGCGCACGGGCGCCGGGGCGCTCACTTCCAGCCCTCGAACTTCACGGCCTCGTAGTCCTCGCGGTTGTCGTCGAGGATCTCCTGCAGCTTCGGGACGACGGCGCCGAGGGCGTCCTTCGCCGGGGTGTTGTCGCCGTAGACCTTCGCCTGCGCGGCGGAGATCTGCGTGACCGCACCCTGGTTCCAGTTCGTGTAGTCCGCGGTGCGGGCGTTCTCGAGCTGGGCGAGGGCGACCCCGTAGTTCGGGTTCTCCTTGACGAGGTCCTTCACGGTGGAGGTCTCCGCCGCGGCCTGCACGATCGGCACGTAGCCGGTCGCCGCGTGCCACGCGGCGGACTGCTCGGGCCCCGCGAGGAAGCGGAAGAACGCGGCGGCCGCGTCCTGACGGTCCTTGGAGTCCGCGCGCACCACGGAGAGGCCGGAGCCGCCCGTCGGGACCGCCTTCTCCTGGCCCTCGCTCGAGAGCATGAAGGCCGTGCCCACCTCGAAGACGCCCTCGGTGGCGGCGGTGGTGCCGGTCAGGCTGGCCGTGGAGCCGCGCATGCCGGCGGAGATCCCGGAGGTGAAGTCGGTGCCCGCGGCCTGCGCGAGGTAGCCGAACTTGTCCTCGTGGATGAACTTCCGCTGCCACTCGAGCCACTCGAGGCCCGGGTCCTGGTCGATCGTGACCTGGAAGTCCTTGTCCGAGTTCGCGCCGCCGAAGCCCCAGATGTCCGCCTGGCCGTGCCAGGCGTCGTCGGCCGTGAAGGCGAGCGCGGCGAGGGGGCGGCCGTCGACCTTGATCTTCGCGAGCTCGGGGGCGAACTCGGCGAGGTCCTGCCAGGTCGAGGGGCCCTCCTCGGGGAGACCCGCCTCGATGTAGCGGGTCTTGTTGAAGTAGAACAGCGGCGTGGAGCGGGCGAAGGGCACCACGTAGGTCTGGCCGGCGGCCTTGCCCTCGGCGACGTAGTTCTGCAGGTAGACGTCGAGGTTCCACTCGTCGTCGAAGTAGTCGTCGAGCGGGGCGAGCGCGCCGGAGGAGTGGAACTGGAGCCACTGCATCTCGGGGAAGCAGACGATGTCCGGCACGGCGCGGGCCTGGAGCGCCGCGGTGAACTTCTGGTTGAGCTCCGCGTACCCGCCCACCGACTCGGCGACGACGACCACGTCCTCCTGAGAGTCGTTGAACTCCTTGATGAGCTTCGCGAGCGCGTCGAAGGGGCCCCCGGTCCAGGGCGCCCAGAAGAGCACCGCGGTGCGGCCGTCGTACTCGGCGGGGACCTTGAGGTCCGCCTGGGCGAAGCCGTCGCGCACGGGGTTGCTGGCGTCGGCCGCGTCGGACCCGCCGGGGGCGCCGCAGGCGGCGAGACCGGCGGCGCCGGCGCCGAGCCCGAGGGCGGTGAGCATGCTGCGGCGGGACAGGCCGGGGAGGGAGAGGCCGTGGGGCGAGCGGGACATGGTGGCTCCTTGCGAGGGGGTGGGGTGGTGGGGTGTCACTTGAGCGCGCCGGCGGTGAGCCCGCCGATGATGCGCTTCTGGGCCAGGAAGAAGAGGATGAGCATCGGCAGGGAGACGAAGAGGGCGCCGGCCATGATGGCGCCCCAGTTCGAGTAGCCCTCCTGGCTGCGCAGGAACAGCAGGCCGATGGGCAGGGTGCGCATGTCGGTGGTGCTCGTGACGATGAGCGGCCACACGTACTCGTTCCACTTGCCGACCATCACGATCAGCGTGCAGGTGAGGATCATCGGCGCGGAGAGCGGGATGACGATCGTGACCATGCGGCGCAGGTGGCCGGCGCCGTCGATCTCCGCGGCCTGCAGGATGTCGCGGTCGATCCCGCGCATCGACTGGTACAGCAGGAACATGGCGAAGGCGCTCGCGATGCCGGGCAGGATCATGCCCTGGTAGGTGTTCAGCCAGCCGAGGTTCGCGACGGTGATGTAGTTGACGAT
Source organism: Brachybacterium sp. NBEC-018 (assembly GCF_024860185.1). NCBI lineage: Bacteria > Bacillati > Actinomycetota > Actinomycetes > Micrococcales > Dermabacteraceae > Brachybacterium > Brachybacterium sp. NBEC-018. The sequence continues at coordinate 831,583 of NZ_CP100650.1, read as the reverse complement.
GAGCGTCACGTGGCCGGGCAGCATGAGCGAGGCGATGATCAGGCCGAACAGGATGTTCTTGAAGCGGAACTCGACGAAAACGAAGGCGTAGGCGCACAGGATCGCGAGGGTCACCTCGAGCACGGTGCCCACGCCCGTGGTGATGATCGAGTTCATGAAGAACCGGTCGAACGGCGCGGAGGTCCACGCCTCCACGACGTTGTCGAGGGTGAGCTCACTGGGGAACCAGCGCAACGGCCACGAGTAGATGTCCTGGCGCGGCTTGAACGCGGAGGAGAACAGCCAGTACAGCGGCACGAGGAACACGGCGATCGTGGCGAGCACGCCCGCGGTCAGCAGGATCGTCTTCCACAGGGCGCGGCGCGGGCCGCGGGGTCGGCGGCTGCGGCCGGTGGCCGACGGCTGCGGCGTGCTCTCGGCGGTGAGGGTCGCGGCGCGGCCCGGGACGGTGGCGCTCATGCGTCGGCCCCCTGCTTCTGGCTGTAGCGGACCTGGACCCAGGTGATGACCAGGAGGATCACGAGCAGCACGGTCGCGGCGGCGCTCGCCCGGCCGATGTCGAAGTTCTTGAAGGCCTCCTCGTAGACCATCCAGCTCAGCGTCGAGGAGGAGGTGCCGGGGCCGCCGCCGGTCATGATCGAGATGATGTCGAAGGTCTGCGCGGCGGAGATGATCCCCGTGATGGAGAGGAAGAACGTGATGGGCCGCAGCAGCGGCAGCGTCATGTGCCGGAACAGGGACCAGCCGGAGGCGCCGTCCAGGGCGGCGGCCTCGTAGACGTCGCCGGGCAGGTCGAGGATCGCGGTGTAGCAGATGACGGTCACGAAGCCGAGGCGCTGCCACGTGTAGGCGATCGTGATCGCCCACAGCGACCAGTCCGAGGTGGTCGTCCAGTCCGGCGAGGTGAGCCCGAATAGGGAGAACAGCCAGCGGGACAGGCCGTAGTTCGGGTCGAACATGAACAGCCAGAGGATGCCGACGGCGGCGCCGGGGAGCATGTGCGGCGCGAAGGCCATGGTCTGCGCGAAGCCCGTGAAGGGGACCTTGGTGGCGAGCAGGCTGCCCAGCAGCAGGCCGCCGGCGATCGAGCCGATCACGCTGACCGCGCTGAACACGAGGGTGTTCAGGAGGACCTGCCCGAACTCGGGGTCCGTGAAGAGGCTCGTGTAGTTCTCGGTGCCCACGAACTCCGGCACCGGCTCCACGAAGTCCCAGTCGAAGAAGCTGAGGCCGATGTTGTAGAGCGCCGGGTAGTAGGAGAAGACGAGGATCGCCAGCAGGTTGGGGGCGATGAGCGCGAGGAAGAGGATCGCGGCGCGGCGGGTGCGGCGGCGGCGCTGCGGGGAGCGGCGGCGGGTCGCGGCGCGCTCGCGGAGGGCGGCGAGCCGCTCGGCGTCCGTGGCGCCCTGCGGGAGCGGCTCGGGCGCGATGCGGGCGTCGCCGGGGGCGACGGGATCGACGGCGGGCGCGGCGGTCCCGCGGGGCGGCGTCGTGGTCTCGCCCGCGGGGCGGGCACCGACATCCATGGTCATGGGTCTCCCTGGTGGAGGGTGATCGCGGGGGTGGTGTCCCGCCGGGTTCGGGGTCGCGCTGCGGCGACCGGTGGCGACCCGCTCCGGAGGTTCTGGTGGTGGTGCTCCCGTGGTGGCCGCTCGGACACCGTAGGAGCGCTCCCAGTGCTCCTGCCAGCACGGACGCCCCCGGGTGAACCTCGGGTGAACGGGGCCTGTCCCTGCTGGTGGGAGCGCTCCCACACCGTTCAGGAACGCTCCCCGAGGGCCGCCCCGGAGGCTCGCTCCACCCGCGCGCCACCCACTGTTCACCCCGCGCTCGACGACTGTTCTTCCCCCGCCCGGGAGCGCGCGGGACCGCCGCACCGAGGCTTCACCGGGGCGTCACCCACCTCCCCCGAAGGGAGCCGGATCCTGCGCTACCCTGCACCGACGACCAGGGCTCCGGCGAGGACAGAGCAGTTCCTCGCCCCTGCCGGGACCCTGTCCCTGCCGACCGGAAGGCCACCATGAACCGTCCGCCGACGATGCTGGACGTCGCCCGCGCCGCCGGGGTCTCCCGCTCCACCGTCTCCCGCGTGTTCCAGAACCAGGGCGAGCGCGTCTCCCCCGATGCGCTGATCAAGGTGCACGAGGCCGCGAAGCGCCTCGGCTACGTCCACAACCTCGTCGCGAGCGGCCTCGCCCAGCGCCACGGCCGGCAGCTGGGGCTGCTCATCCGCGACGCCACGAACCCCGCCTACGGCCATCTCCACTCCGAGGTGAACCAGGCCGTCGAGGCCGCCGGGCGCACCCTCATCTCCGTCACGGCGTTCCGCCACGACTACGGCACTGCGGAGGTCGACGGCCTGCGCCGCCTGCTCGGGCAGCGCGTCGCCGGGGTGTTCGTGGGCACCGGCGTCACCGCCGCGGAGGACCTCGTCGAGACCCTCACCGCGGTGCCGATGATGATCGTGGGCCGCCCCAACACGCATCCGCTGATCGAGTCGGTGAGCTATGACGAGCGCACCCACGGGCGCCTCGTCGCGGAGCTCCTCGCGGCGGCCGGGCACCGCCGGATCGCCGCGCTCACCGCCCCGCTGCTCTACTCCCGCGTGTTCGACCTGCGCATGCGCAGCCTCGTCGACCGCTGCCGTGAGCTGGGCGTCCACGTCGAGGCGGTGGATCTGCTGCCCGTCGAGGCCGGCGTCACGCGGGCACTGGACGCGGCCGCCGCCGATCGGCTCTCCGCGATCGTGTGCCCCGTGGACTACGTGGCCCTGGACCTGCTGCGGGCTGCCCGCGCGCGCGGCACCCGCGTCCCCGAGGACGTCTCCGTGGTGGGCTTCGACGGCGTGGCCGACGGGCTCGACCTCATCGGCCTGGCGACCGTGCGGCTCCCGGTCCGGGAGGTCGCCCGTCGCGCCGTCGAGCGGATGGAGGAGCTGCTGATCCGTGCGCAGGAGGATCCCGAGGGCCCGCCCGCCGCTCTCACGGAGTCCTCGGAGTCCGAGCGCGCGGCGCGGCATGCGCTCGTGGTCGGCGACGTCATCGAGGGGACGAGCCTGGGGCCGGTGCCCGAGCACCTGCGCTGACCCGCCCGACGATCGGGAGCCTCGGATCGCCCACCCGGGATCGACCTCCGGGCCGGGCTCCCGCCCCTACGCTGTCGCCATGGCCGCGAAGACCCAGCCCACCGACGTCGACCCCGCCGCGTACTGCGCGGGGCTGCCCACGGCGCGCCGCCGCGAGGAGGGCGCCCGGCTGCTCGTGCTCTTCGGCGAGGCGACCGGGGCGGAGGCCGTGATGTGGGGGCCGAGCATCGTCGGCTACGGCGAGGACCCCTCCCCCACGCCCGGCGGGGACACCTGGCCGCGGGTGGGCTTCAGCCCCCGCAAGGCGTCGATCTCGCTGTACGGCCTGCAGGAGGTGCCCGGCGCGGAGGAGCTTCTCGCTCGGCTGGGAAAGCATCGCCTCGGCGCGGGCTGCGTGTACGTCAACGGCCTCGCGGACGTCGACGAGGAGGTCCTCGAAGCGCTCGTCGCCCTCGCCTGGCGCCACGGTGAGGGCTGAGCACCTGCCACGGGGACGAGGACGCCGGGCCGCGCCCGGGCCCGATCGACCGTCCGGTCCCCGTCGCCCCAGATGAGGCGTTGTTTCGCGGGGGCTGACAGTCCCCGCGGGCGCCGCTAGTCTCAGGAGCATGAAGCTCAGCGATTCCCTTGAGAAGAAGTTCCAGGACCAGATCACCCTCGAGTTCGCGGCGTCGATCACGTACCGCCAGCTCGCCATCGAGGCGGACGAGCAGGACCTCACCGGCATCGCCGCGTGGCTGCGCCACCAGGCGGACGAGGAGATCGTCCACGCCAACAAGTTCATCCAGCACGTCTCGGACCGCGGCAACCACGCGGCGATCGGCACGATCGAGGCGCCCGGCGTGAAGACCGGCCTCTCCGTGCTCGAGATCTTCGAGGCGGCCCTCGCCCACGAGGAGAAGGTCTCCGAGGCGATCCGCGACCTGTACCGCGCGGCGGACAAGGAGGGCGACTACGACTCCCGTCCCCTCCTGAACTGGTTCGTCGACGAGCAGATCGAGGAGGAGGCGACCGTCTCCGAGATCGTCGGCCGCGTGAAGCTCATCGGCGAGGACGGCTCCGGTCTGCTCCGTCTCGACTCCGAGCTGGGCCAGCGTCCCACCGGCTCCACCGAGGCCGACGCCGAGTGATCCGACCGGCCCGGCGTCCTCATGCGCCGGGCCACCCGGCGGGCCCGTCGATCTGACGGGCCCGCCGCTCTGTCATCCCTGGCGATCCGGCGGGTCCGTCGGGACCGACGGGGCCGACGGGGTCGGCGGGGTCGGCAGGGTCGGCGGGTCCGACGACGGAAGGGAACCGCAGGGTTCAGCGCCCGGACGGACGCCGGAGTCACCCGCCGCGAGCCTCGCGAGGCACGGTCCCTGTGCCGAAAAGGGCACTCATCATGTACATGATGAGTGCCCTTTTCGGCACGATGCTCCGGCAGCCCGGCCGCCGGGCCGCCGGGCCGCCGGGCGGCACCGCATCGCACCGGCGCCCTCGTCGGCCCCGCTGCGTCGTGCCAGACTGTGCGCGGGCGGCAGGCCCGCCGTCCGTCGAGTCGAGGGAGACCGATCATGGCAGCACCGCAGTTCAGCCCCTACATCACGTTCCCCGGCAATGCCGGCGAGGCCTTCGAGCACTACCGCGAGCTGTTCGGCGGGGAGCTCGAGCTCATGCAGTACGACGACTTCCCCGATCTCTCCGGGTTCCCGTTCACCCCGCCGCCCGGCGCGGTCGCGCACGCGCAGCTGCACGGCGGCCTCGTGACCCTCGCGGGCGGTGACGGGATCGCCCCTCCCGGCGAGGAGCTGCCGCCGCTGCCGTCGGACGTCTACTCCTTCCTCATCGGGCCGGACACCGTCGAGGACGCGAAGGCGCTGATCGAGAAGATCACGACGGCCGGCGGCAAGATCGCCATGCCCTTCGAGCTCGCACCGTGGGGTGACAACTACGGCCAGGTCACCGACCGCTACGGCGTGCTGTGGGCGCTCGTCGTGGGCGGGGACCAGCAGCAGGGCTGAGCGCGCAATCGGACAGCCGCCAGGGCCGGCGCGGTCGCGGACCGGACGGCGTCGCAGGACTGACCTCCCGCTCAGCCCTCGCCGGCTCCGTCGGCCCCGGCCGACTCGGCGCGCAGGCGCTCGAGGACCCGCGCGGCCGCCCGCTCCCGGGCGGCAGCGGTGCGGGCCGAGAGCACGGGGTGCAGCACGCTGTAGCGGGCGCTCCCCCGCAGGGCCTCGAACGCGGCGCGCGCGGCGGGGTCGCGGTCCAGGGCGGCGGTGAGCTCGGCGGGGACCTCGGCGGTCGCGGCGCCGGCGTAGGCGGCGTCCCAGCGGCCGTCGGCCCGGGCGCGCTCGACCTCGGCGCAGCCGCGCTCGCGCATGCGCCCCTCCTCCTCGAGGCGGGCGATGATGCCCACGTTCCGCGCGGACCAGATCGATCGGGGCCGGCGGGGCGTGAAGCGCTGCAGGAAGGTCGCGGCGTCGCGACTGCGCTTCTGCCCGTCGATCCAGCCGCTGCACAGCGCCTCCTCGAGCGCCTCCTGATAGCCGAGCGACGTGGGCTCCGTGGTGCCCTTCTTCGCGAGCACCACCCACGTGCCGTCATGCGTGCTCTCGTTCTCGTCGAGCCAGGCGCGGAAGGCGGCGACGTCGGCGAGGACGAGCTGGTCCTGCGGGTCCGGGGTGCTCATGCGCCCAGCATCCCACTGCGGGCCGACGGCCGGAGGGGCGGGGCCGGCGGGGCAGGGCCGACGCCGATCGCCGCGGCCCTGTTCCGATCGTCGGCGGGGAGTGCCACGCTGTGCCCGAGCGGGCGGCGACCGGCCGCCCCGACGCCAGGAGGTCCCTCATGTCCACGAACTCCCCCTACGTCAACTTCCCCGGCAACGGCGCCGAGGTCCTCGCCCAGTGGCAGGAGCTCTTCGGCGGCGAGCTGGACGTCATGAGCTACGACGACTTCCCCGATCCCGAGGCGGCCTTCGGCTTCACCCCGCCGAAGGGCGCGCTCGCCCACGGCACGCTCACGGGCGGCCTGCTCGACGTCGCGGGCGGTGACGCGATCATGTCCGAGACCCCTCCCACGCTCCCGTCGGAGACCTACTCCTTCCTCATCTCGCCGGACACGGCGGAGGAGGCGTCGGCCCTCGCGGAGCGCATCGCCGAGGCGGGGGGCGAGGTCGTCATGCCGATCGAGCAGGCGCCGTGGGGTGCGCACTACGGTCAGGTCAAGGACCGCAACGGGGTGCTGTTCCAGCTGAACGTCGAGGCCGCCGCGCCGCAGGCGTGATCTCGGGGCGCGGCGGGGCGGCCGCTCACCGCCCTGCCGTCGCCCGCTCCTCGCCGGCCGTGCGGCTCGTCGCCGGTGGGGTCGTCGCGGCCGGCGGGTCCTCGAGCCCGAGGAGGACGAGGAACGCGATCACCGGGAGCACGAGCAGCGGGAGCAGCGCACCGGCCAGGCCGACGGCGTCCGCGAGCGCGCCGATCACCGGGGCCGCCACCCCTCCCACGGAGACGGCGAGCCCCAGCGTCACGCCGCTCGCGGTCCCCATCCGTCGCGGCAGGGCATCCTGCCCGAGGGTGACGTGCAGGGAGAACGGCACATAGAGCACGAGCGAGGTCAGGGCGATGAACGGCCAGACCAGCGGCCCGGGGACGAGGAGCATGCCCGCGAGCGCCGGCACCGAGAGCAGGTAGGACCAGCGCAGGATGCTGATCCGCGGCCAACGCTGCGCGAGGTGCCCTCCGATCGCGGTGCCGAGCGCCCCGCCCAGGTAGAAGACGAACAGCGAGGCCGACGCGGCCCCGTCGCCCATCCCGCGGCAGCGGTGCATGAACAGCACGAGGAAGGAGCCCACGCCGACGTAGACGATCGATCGGCAGACGATCGCCGCCGAGAGCCGCAGGAACGTGGCCCAGTCGTCGTGCCCCGTCTCGGAGGGGGCGCCGCCCGCCCCGCCGCTCGCCGCGGGGACCCGGGGGATCATCAGGACCGCCGCGGCGCCGGCGACCGCGGGGATCAGGAGCAGCGGGCTCGCGCCGAGCCCGAGCACGCCGACCGTCGCGGCGACGGCGAGCGGCGCGAGGGCGAAGCCGATGTTCCCGCCCAGCGAGAACCACGACATCGTCAGGTGATCCCCACCGCCGATCTCCCGGGCACGGCTCGCCCCGGCGGGATGGAAGGCCGCGACGCCGACCCCCGCTGCGGCGGCGACGAGCGCCGTCGCCCAGAACGCCTCGACGACGCCCACGGCGGCGATCCCTGCGCCGGCGGCCAGCACGCTGACCGGGAGGAGGCCGCGCACCGCACCGCGGTCCCCGAGCGCACCGAAGACCGGCTGCACGATCGAGGAGACGAGCGAGAAGGCGAGCACGATGCCGGCGGACGCCGCGTAGGTGTACCCGCGCTCGAGGACGAGCAGCGGGACGAGCGCGGCGATCGCGCCCTGGGAGAAGTCGACGGCCACGTGGGAGGACGCGAGCAGGAGCGCACCGCGGCGTGCTGTCGGGGAGGAGGTGGGGGGCATGGGTCGAGCCTCACCGTTCCCGGTGCGGCGCACTGCACATACTCTGTCAGGTGATGTCAGGAATCCGCCACGTCGCCGTCGCCCCCACCGAGACCCGCCCCCTCCTCCCCGGGGACGAGGCCACCCCGCATCGCCACGACGACCACCAGCTGATCTACGCGAGCAGCGGAATGCTCGAGGTCGTGGTCGAGGAGGGCACCTGGTTCACGCCCGCCGTCCGTGCGGTCTGGGTGCCGGCCGGGACCGTCCACCGCTGGCAGGCCCACGGGGCGACGACGGTGCGCATGGTCGGGATCCCCTCCGTGCTGATGGCGCCGGCCGGGAGCGTCCCCGCGCTGGTCGCGGTCGACGCACTGCTGCGCGAGCTGATCATCGCCTGTGCCGAGCAGGGCGAGGCCGAGACCCCGCAGGCCCGCCGGCTCCTCCGCGTGCTGGTCGACCGGGTGCGCCCGTCGGACGATCCGCCGACGGTCGTCCCCTCGGTGACGGACCCTCGCCTGCGCGCCGCCCGGCAGCTGCTGGATTCGGACCTCTCCCGCTCGCCGGGTCTGCGCGAGCTCGGCAGGGCCGTCGGCGCGAGCGAGCGCACGCTCTCCCGGCTGTTCCGCGAGGAGGTGGGGATGGGGTACACGGCATGGCGCACCCAGCTCCGCCTGCACCGGGCGGTGCTGCTGCTCGCGTCGGGGTGCTCGGTGACGCAGGCCGCGGCGGACTGCGGGTTCTCCTCGCCGAGCGCCTTCGTCAGCGCGTTCCGTGCGGCGTTCGGGCGCACGCCCGGCTCCCTGTACCGCTGAGCGGCGCACTCGACGCGCCGGCCGCCACGCCCTACACTGATCCAATATTCAACGATTCCAGGAGGTCGGTGCGGCCATGCGCGCTTTCGGATTCCTCAGCTTCGGCCACTACGGCGGCAGCCCCGCCCTGGGCGGCCTCAGCGCCCGCCAGATGCTCCACGACGCGATCGACATCGCCGTGGGCGCGGAGGAGATCGGCGTCAACAACGCCTCCTTCCGCGTGCACCACTACGCCCGGCAGTCCGCCGCCCCGATGCCGCTGCTCTCCGCGGTCGCCGCGCGCACGCAGCGCATCGAGGTCGGCACCGGCGTCATCGACATGCGCTACGAGAACCCGCTCCACCTCGCCGAGGAGGCGGCCGCCCTCGACCTCATCGCCGACGGCCGCGTGGCGCTCGGCATCTCCCGCGGCGCCCCCGAGGCCGCCGACCGCGGCTGGGAGTCCTTCGGCTACACCGGCTCCACCGATCCCCGCGGCGCGGACCTCGCCCGCGAGAAGTTCGACCGCTTCCTCCGCGCGATCCAGGGCGAGCCGATGACCCGCGCCGCCGCCCAGCCGTACATGTCCGACGCCGCCCCGCACGCCCCGCTCGCGATCGAGCCGCAGTCCGCCGAGCTCATCCGCCACATCTGGTGGGGCGCCGGCTCCCGCGCGACCGCCGAGTGGACCGGCGCGCAGGGCCTGAACATGATGAGCTCGACCCTGCTCACCGAGGCGACGGGCGCCGCGTTCGGCGACCTCCAGGCGGAGCAGATCAACGCCTTCCGCACCGCCTTCCGGGAGGCCGGGCACACGCACGCCCCGCGCGTCTCCGTCTCCCGCAGCGTCTTCCCGATCGTGACTGCGCAGGACAGGATGCTCTTCGGCGCCCGCCCCGGGGACGGCGCGGACCAGATCGGCATCATCGACGGCACCCGTTCGACCTTCGGCCGCACCTACGCGGGCGAGCCCGACCAGCTGATCGAGGAGCTGAAGGCCGACGCCGCGGTGCAGGCGGCGGACACCCTCATGCTGACCATCCCCAGCCAGGCCGGCGTCGAGCTGAACCTCCACATCCTCGAGAGCTTCGCCCGGCACGTCGCCCCGGCGCTCGGCTGGAAGCCCAACACCGAGGGCCCCGTCCAGGGGGACCCCGTCGGCTGACGCGCAGGGCCGCCCCGGGACCAGACGGCCCTGCAGGGTCTACAGAGGCGAGAGCCGACCGTCCACGAAACGGTAGATGTCCTCGTGCTTGTACCCGTAGCTCCCGCCGGGCCGGCGGATGTGCGGTTCGAAGGTGAAGCTCCCGACGCTGTCCAGGCGCGCCCGGTTGCCCGGCTCGATGTACACGCGATCCCCGCTCGCCCTGGCGATGGAATGGCCGAGGTTCCCCAGGAAGTCGAGGTTCTCGTAACCGAGGGCGACGACGCGCTCGTTCATCCGACGCGCGAGCTCCTCGAACGTCATGTCGGGCACGGCGACCTCCCGGAGCTCCGCATGCAGCTGACGCTCGGCCAGGATGCCCGAGCGCCACTCCTCGTTCGAGGTCGCCGCCGGGTCCTCGAGCGGGACGCCGTCCTCGATGACCAGCGTGCGCGCGAAGTCGCCCCAGACACCTCCGCGCTGCGGGCTGAGATCCAGGGTCACGAGCTCGTCCTCGCGCAGGACGTGGTCGGGGGTCCGGTAGTCGCGCCCGGAGACGGAGGCGATCGTGCCCGTTCCGGCGAACACGAAGGCGCCGATCCCCCAGTACCAGAACGCATCCGCCCCCAGGTCGAGGAGTCGGGCCTCGCAGGAGGCGCGGACGTCGGCGAGGGTCTGACCGGGGCGCAGCGACGCGCGGGTGAGCTTCATGGCCTGCTGGGCGATCTGCTGCACCTCGGCCTCGTCCGTCATGTCGGCAGGCTACAAGTCTTCGTCGACCCCGCTCAGACCCCTCCGGCGACCCGCAGCGTGGTCCCGGAGACGTAGCTCGCCGCGTCGGAGAGCGCGAAGGCGACGACGGCGGCGACCTCCTCCGGCGTCCCGACCCGGCCCATCGGGTGGCGTGCGGCGACGCGGGCGGGGCGGCCCGGGTCGCCGGCGTCAGCATGGACGTCGGTGTCGATGGTGCCCGGCGCGACGCCCACGACCCGCACGCCCTGCGGGGCGAGCTCGACGGCGAGCCCCTTCGTGAGCGCGTCGACCCCGGCCTTCGCGGCGGCGTAGTGCACGTACTCGCCCGGGGAGCCGGTGGTCGCGGCGCCTGAGGAGAGGGTCACGAGCACCCCGCCCGCGGGCAGGACCTGGGCGGCGCGGCGCGCCACGAGGATCGCGGAGGTGAGGTTGAGGTCCACGACCTCGCGGATCACCGCGACCGGGGTGGAGGCGAGGTCGCCGATGTGCAGCGTGGCGCCGGCGTTGCTCACGACCGCGTCGATGCCGCCCCGGAACGCGATCGCCTCCGTGAACAGGTGCTCGATGCCGTCGTCGGTGCGCAGATCCGCGCGGACGGAGCGGCACTGCCCGCCCATGCCCCGGATCTCCTCCGCGACCTGCGCGGCGGAGGCGTCGTCGCGGCCGTACCCGAGCACGAGGTGGTGGCCCGTCGCGGCGAGGGCGATCGCGCAGGCACGGCCGATCCCCCGGGTCCCGCCGGTGATGAGGACTGTCCGCTGGTGCACGCACCCATCGTAGGAGCGCCGGGCCCTGGTGGCGGGCGCGGGGCCACCCCGTAGCCTCGGGGGATGCTCCGCATCGCGACCGCCAACGTCAACGGGATCCGTGCCGCGCACCGCCGCGGGTTCGGCGACTGGCTCGCCGGCCGCGGCTGCGACGTCGTCGCCCTGCAGGAGGTGCGCGCGCAGGCGGCGGTCCTGCCCGAGGGCGCGTTCGGCGACTTCCACGTGGCGCTCGAGACGGGCTCGCTGCCCGGCCGCAACGGGGTCGCGGTGCTCACGCGGGAGCCGCCGGCGGCGGTGCGCACCTGGTCCGGGACCGCGCTCGTGGGCGGCCCGTCGGCCCCGCTGCAGGAGGTGCCGGCGCCGGACCACGTGGCCCTCGCGCGGGGCCTCGGGCCCTTCGCCCACCAGGGCCGTTACCTCGAGGTGGATCTCGCGGACGCTCCCGTGACGATCGCCTGCCTGTACCTGCCCAAGGGAGGGCTCCCCGCGCACCTGCAGCGCCCGGAGCGGATGCGGGAGGCGCCCGACGGCGGCGCGAAGTACACGCGCAAGATGGGTTTCATGGCGGCGTTCTCCCGCTACCTCACCCGCACCCGGCGGGCGGCGGCCGCGCAGGGCCGGGAGTTCCTGCTCATGGGCGACCTCAACATCGCGCACACCGAGCGGGACCTCGCCGCGTGGCGCCGCAACCAGCAGACCGACGGCTTCCTGCCGGAGGAGCGGGAGTGGCTGGGCGCGCAGCTGTCCTCCCGCACGCTCGTGGACGTGGTGCGTCGCCTGCACCCGGACACGGCGGGCCCGTACTCGTGGTGGTCGTGGCTCGGGCAGTCCTTCGCGAACGACGCCGGCTGGCGGATCGACTACCACCTCGCGACGCCGCGCCTGGCCCGTGCCGCGGTGCGCGCGGAGGTGGACCGCGACCACCTCGGTGTGCGGCTCTCCGACCACTCCCCCGTGGTCGTCGACTACGCCCTGGACCGAGGGACCGGGGTCGCGGCCGACGGGCGCGGCCGCGCGTCCGCGGCGCCGCTCACGAGAGGGTCCGCCACCCCGTCGTGACCACGCGACCATATGGTCGACGGCCGCGCCCCGCCCCTGGTCAGGGGCGAGGGAGGCGACTGCGTCACGTCGGCCGCGGAACCTTCCGGAGGGCGTCGCGGGGACCGTAGAGTAGGCGATGATCGGGCACCGGTGGGGATGCCCACCCCGTCAGGTCCCGGAGGTCCTCGATGCCCGCGCCGCACCTCGTCGCCGCACCGGCGGCCCCGGCGCCCCTCCCCTTCTCCACCGCCGCGATCGGCAGCGCCGCGGCCCGCGCCCTGCTCGCCGCGAGCGGCACCCGCGACCTCGCCCTGTGGGGCTCCTCCTCGATGAGCTCCGAGCGGGGCGACGAGTCCACCCCGCTGCCCATCCGCATCCACGAGCATCTCGCGCTCACGGTCGCCCCCGGCACCGTCCACGCGCACGGCGTGGGCGCGACCTGGTCCCAGCACGCCGTGCTCATGCGCGGTCTCGACACGCCGCAGGCCACTCCGCAGGGCTCACCGGACGCCGCCACCGGCGCCGTGACCGTGACCCTCGACCCGGACCTCCCGCCGCACGGCCGGATCCGCTTCCCCGCGAGCCTCGGCGACGTGCCCGGGCAGATCGACGGCAGCTCCGGGACCTGGATCTTCACCCCGAGCGACGCCTCCGCCACCGTGACCGCCGGCCGGCTCGTCTCCGCCCTCGCCGAGCGGACCGCGGGCGCCCGCCAGGTGCTGTGGATGGGCAAGAACAACATCCTCGACACGGCCCGCGTGCTCGAGGACACCCAGCGCATGTGGGACGCCGCGCCGGACCCGGAGCAGGACACCCTGGTGCTGGGCCAGTGGGCGACCGAGCACGATCCCCGCGGCTCGGCCACGGCGGAGGCGCTCGCGGCGGTCAACGCGGAGCAGGCCTCCCGCTACGGGGATCATTTCGTGGACGTGCAGGCCCTGCTCACCTCGGAGAGCGGGCTGAGCTGCGCGCCGCTCGCCCCGCTGCAGGTGCTCGAGCAGGCGACCACGCACGACGCACTCGCGCAGGGGGTGGTGCCGCCGGTGCTCATCGCGCACGACCTGATCCACCTCAACGGCTGGGGCAACCTCGCCGTGGGCTGGACGCTCATCCGTCGCATGCGGGAGCTGGGATGGCTGTGAGGCGACCGGCGGCCCCGCATGTGCGCGCGGGCCGTCCCGGGGCGCCCACCCCGGCGCGACCTGCGGCGATGCCGAGTCCGACGGTCCCGGCGCCGGTCCCCGAGCCGGCTCCTGCGGCGCCGACCGCGCGCACGCACCGGCGGCGCACGGTGCTGCTCGGCTCCGCGGCGATCGCCGCCATCGCCCTCCCGGTCACGGCCGGCGCGCTCCTGCTGCAGCGCGGGGACGCCTCCGCGAGCACGGCCGACGGGACGTTCACCGACGTCGGAGCCGACGACGACGCGCTCGAGGCCTACCGCTGGGCGGACGCCAACGGGGTCCAGCCGGCCCTCGAGGACGGCAGCTACGCGCCGGGGACCGCCGTCACCCGCGGCGACCTGGCCCTCGCCCTGCACCGCTTCGCGGGCGCTCCGGCGGTGCCGTCGGACGCCGTGCCGGCCATGCTCGCGGACCTCGACACCGATCCGGAGCGGCGCGACGCGCAGCTGTGGCTGTTCGGGCACGCGGCCCTGTGGGGCGACCTGTCGCTGTGCGTGCACCCGGACGAGCCGGCGAGCCGCGAGAGCGCCTCCCAGACCCTCACCGCCCTGCTCCGGCCCAGCCTCACCGCCCGCGGCCACAGCCAGTCCGTCACCGACCTCGCCGCCGCGGACGCGGACCCCACCACCTCGGCGCTCGCCTGGCTGCAGGACTCCGGGCTGCTGCCCTCCGCCCTCACCGGTCTGAAGGCGGACGCCACCGCCGTCACCCGCGGCGAGCTCGCCCAGCTGCTCTTCCGCGCGGACCAGGTGCTGGCCGGCGCCCGCGGCTGAATACTCCCGCCGGTGCGCCTCACGGGCGCATCGGCAACAACGCGTCGATGCCGTCGCGCCGGAACCCGGTCCCCTCCTTCACCACATTGGAGGCCAGGGGGAGCTGATGCGAGGCGCTCTCCAGAATGTGCATGAGATAGCCCGCCGTGTTCGGCAGCGCGAGCACATCCCCCACGGCGACGCCGCCGGGGAACGCCAGCCGGCGTCGCAGGATCAGCTCGGCCTCGATGCAGTACGCGCCCACCAGGAATCCCTCCATCGGCCGCGAGGGCTCTCCCCCGGTGCGTACCAGCACCGGGTCCACCAGGAAGTCGTCGGAGGTGGACCTGCACTGCGTGCGGTTCATCTCCACCCCCACGAGCGGGACCCCGTCACTGGTCGCCGTTCGCTGGACCACCCTGGCGAGGGTCAGCCCGCAGCCGTCCAGCAGCGATCGGCCGGGCTCGCACCGCAGCTCAAGATCCCGCGCCCTCAGATCACCTGCCACACGTCGCAGCAGCTCCTCCATCCAGGCCCCGCGGGTCAGGGCCTGATGGTAGGGGTAGACCTGTCGCAGAGGCTCGCCGCGCCAGGTGACCTCGCCGCCGGGGTCGTGGCCCTGCTCGTCGTGGGCCGCCCAGAACGCGTCCCATCGTCCGGCGTCATCGAGATAGGACATGGGGATCCCGCCGCCGATGTCGAGGAACCAGGGCCGATGCCCCGCCTCTCGCAGCGCGTCGATCAGCGTCGTCGCCTCGCCGACGGCTCGCGCCCGCGACTCCACGTCGTAGCCGTGGAGGTGGAAGTGGACCCCCTCGATCCGTAGGCCCTGCAGGGCGCTGGCCCTTCTCGACCAGTCCCTCCACGTTCGTGGGGACTCCCCGAACCGGGTCGGCGCGATGAGCTCGTCGGGGGTCGGTGCGAGGCGGAGGGCGATCGGGTGCGACCCCGCCGCCTGGCGGTCGGCGACCTCAGCGGCCAGCGACGCCGCCTCGTCCAGGTTGTCCAGGACCAGCAGGGCACCGGAGTCCAGCGCCAGCCGCAGCAGCGGGCGCGGCTTGACCGCGGCGGTGACCACGATGTCGGCTGCCGGGATCCCCCGGTCCAGGGCCTGCGCGAGCTCCCGGTAGCTCCCCACGTCCACCCCGTGACCGGCCGCGTGCGCCGCGTCCATCATCCCCAGCGTCTTGTTCGCCTTGCGGGCCGCGAAGATCCGCAGCCGCACGCCGGCACGATCCGCGGCCTGCTCGAGCTCCGCGGCATTCCGTGCCAGGGCGGAGAAGTCATGGAGGTTCAGCGGGCTCCCGAACTCCTCCAGCATCGCTGCGCACCCCTCCGCATCGGCGAGGACCTCCTGCATCCAGGGCTCCAGACGAGCGGGAAGCGGCGGCAGCCCACGGCAGCCCTCACTCAGGTCGTGCTCGATCACAGCGCTCCTCCTCGGCGGTGGCGGCCACCCGTGCGGCCCAGTTCTCGATCTCATGGTGCAGGTGCCGGTTCAGCGTGTCGTGCCCGATCACATGGTCCTCCGTCGGCCGGCCGATCAGCGCGAGGTGCTCACGGCGCCGGCCGGTGACGTCCAACGCGGTGCCGTCGACGTCGACCATCGCGCCGCGGCGCCCCGGCCTCACCGCGACGATCCCCTCCTCCAGCAGCTGGCGGGGCAGCGGATCGAGGAGCGCGACGAGGCCCGGTGGGGGAATGACCGCATCGATGACCAGGTCGACCTCCGACGAGCTCGGCAGAACTCCCGCAGAGGTCGGGCCCACGCCGGCGTCGAGCCAGCTGAGGTCCACCGCCCCGGAATCGATCATCGCGAGGAGCTTGCGGGCGGTGACGAGCGGCGGGCCGAAGGCGAAGCGCTCCAGGGTCCGCGCCGCGCGCTGCAGCGCGGCCCACTGCCGAGGGGACATGTCGGAGCCCCTCAGCACCGCGGTGACCGACGGGTACAGCCGGGACCACGTCCGGCCCAGGGCCCACGCGGGGCCCGGATCACGATGCCCCAGGGCGACGTCGACACTGTGCCGCAGCGCCCGCTCGGCGCCGCGCCGTCCCCCCGGCGCCGCACCGGTGCGGAGGGTGGCCAAGACCTCCGGATGAGCTTCCGGACCACCCAAGAGGCGCGCTGCCGTGGCGGTGATCTCGGAGAGGAGGCGCTCCGCAAGAAGGGGGTCGCGCGCGTCGAGATCATCCAGGCGCTGCTCCGCAGCGGCGATGACAGCGGCATCGACCTCCGCCGCGGGGGTTCCCGGATCGGGCTTGGCGTCCAGCAGGATCCCCTGCCGGGAGGTGGGCAGAAGAGTGGCCGGCTCTCCCGAGCCGCGCTCGTGGAGGAGGACCCCGGGCCGGCCGGGCGCCGGCACGAAGGTCGCCCCTCTTCCCTCCGTCAGCGCGAGCGCGGCATCGAGGAAGGTCAGCGCCGCCCCGCGCACCACCGCACGCGAGCCGGCGGGGACGGAGGAGGGCGAGAGCATGGTGGCGACCGGGAGGACGGCGGGCCGCAGCGGGACCACGGAGGACCACGACCGCGCGAGCTCGCCCTCATGGTGCCGGCCGTGCCCGGTCGCGACGAGCACCTCGTCGAACTCGTCGCGGGGCAGCCGCGGCTCGCACTCCACCAGCCATCGCCGGCCGTGCGGTCGCACCGCGACCGCGCGCGCCGCCACCGGCTGTAGGTCGGCGACCTCACCGAGGGCGGCGACCAGGGCCCGCCACCGTGCGGTGAGGTAGCCCCCGATCACCGCCCGGGGCGGGTAGACCTCTCCCGCGAGGTCGGGCCGATGCGTGCCGACCCAGTCGGGGAACCCGGGGAAGGTCCGGCTCACGGGAGCGTCCAGAATCGCGGCGGAGACGTTCAGCCGCAGGAACTCCGGCTGCTCGAGCTGGTACGCGGCGCCGGTGCCCGGATGACTCCCGGGGTCGATCACGGTGATGGCCCAGCGGGGGGCGTCGGGTCGGGAGGTGAGCCGGGCCAGCAGCGCCTCCAGGGCGAACAGGGCCTTCGGCCCCGCCCCGATGATCGCCGCACGCCGGCGGTCCGGGTCAACCACGGAGTGACGCGGAGATCAGCGAGTCCTGGGCCGCGGCGAGCGTCGACGTATCGGCGCCGATGACGCGGCGGACCCAGTCGTCGTCGTAGACCGTGTCGAGGTACGGGGCACCGCCGTCATGCACGATGAAGGCGATCCGGCCACCCGCCTCGAGCCGCGGGACGAGGGACGCCATGGCGCGCACGATCGCACCGGTGGACGCACCGGCGAGGATCCCCTCCCGCTGTGCGAGAAGCCGGGCGCCGGCGACGGCGTCCACCGCACCGATCCGGTGCACCTCGTCGGGGACGACCGTCCGTGAGGTCTCCGTGACCACGCCCGCGCCGATGCCGGGCAGCGGCCGCGCGGCGACGGCACCCCCGAAGAGCACGCTGCCCACCGCGTCCACCGCGATCATGCGTGTGGCCATCGCGTGCTCGCGCACGTAAGCGCTGCACCCTGCGATCGTCCCCGTCGTGCTGACCGCTGCGAGCATCACGTCCAGCCGGTGATCGGTGGCCTCGGCGATCTCCCGCATGGTGCCCTCGCGGTGCGCACCGGGATTGGCGGGGTTGCCGTACTGGTACAGGTTCACGGCGCCCGGGATGTCCTCCAGGAGCGCGGTCACACGGGCCAGCCGCGCCGTGAGCAGATCCCCGGTGAGGGGATCGGGCTCGGCCACCAGGTCGATCTCGCCGCCCAGCGCACGGATCGCGGCCATCGTGGACCGGTTCGTCCTGGAGTCCACCACGCACACGAATCGGATGCCGCGGGTGCAGCACACGCGCGCCAGGGCGACCCCGAGGTTGCCCGAGCTCGACTCGACGACGGTCCCGCCCTCCCTCAGGCGACCGGAGGCGATCGCCTCCCGCACCATGGCGAGCGCGGGGCGGTCCTTCGTGCTGCCGCCGGGGTTCACCGACTCGAGCTTCGCGAGGATCTCGACGCCGCTGTCGGGGAAGAGACGGGAGAGCCGCACCAGAGGGGTGCGCCCCACGGCCGCGTCGATGCCGTCGAGGATCTCTGGAGAAGTGCTCATGCGCGCCACACTACGGGCTGCGTGCGCGCACGAGCCCGGGTCGACCAGGCGGTCCGGACTCGCACGCGTCAGGTGGGTGCCACCGGCACGCAGCGCCCGACGTCTCGTAGGCTCGACGGGCGCCGGAACGGGCCCCGCCGCTGCTCGCCGTGCGTGAGAAGCGCACCGCCCGCTCGGCGGCGATCCACCCGCGACCATGATCGGAGCTCGATGTGCAGGCCACCTCCCGACGACCCGTGAGCATCCTCCTCATCTCCGACCCCGGGCTCCCCACGCGCCGCGCTCAGGCCGTGCGCGATGACCTCCAGAGACTCCTCGACGCGTCCTTCCAGGAGCCCGTCCGACTGCTGCTGCACACCTCGATGCTGCGCCTCCGCCCGGACGATTCGCTGGATCTCGGCGACGCCGTCGCCCTCGCCGATCAGTACGAGGGACCCGATGTGGTCCTGCTGCTCACGGAGATCCCTCGCCTGATCGATGGCCACCCCCTGATCGCGGAGATCTTCCCCGCCGAGCGCGTCGCGGTCGTCTCCTGCCCCACCCTGGGCGCCTTCCGGAGCCGCTCGAAGATTATCGACGCCCTCGTGGACTGCACCCGCCGCATGCATCCGCCGCCTGAGCCCCGTCCGGGCGTGCGAGTGGGCACCCGCTGGTCGCACTGGACCGAGGCCGAGGGAGAGGACGGGCACGCCATGCTCCGCGCACGGGCGTGGCTCGCCGGCCCTCGGACGGTGCTCGGCATGATCGCGGGCAACGAGCCCATCCGCACCGCGCCCCGCCTGTCGAGCGCCATGGCGGCCGCGGCGGCAACGGGCGCCTTCGGGATCTTCTACAGCTCCATCTGGGCGATGTCCACGTACCTCTCGACCCCTCGCCTCCTCGGCATCGGCGCTCTCGCCATCATGGCCATGGTGACGTGGCTCATCGTCAGCAACGGTCTCTGGGACCGGCCGCGGCGCTCGAACCTCGCCCGCGTCGTCCTGCTGTACAACCTCTCGACGGTCGGGACGCTGCTGCTCTGCGTGCTCGCGCTCTACGCCGCGCTCGTCGCGCTCATCCTGGCCGGAGGGACGATCGTCATCGCCCCGGACTACATGGCGACCGTCATCGGGGACGCTCCCTCGTGGAGCACCTACCTCGACATCGCCTGGCTCAGCGCGGCGATGGGCGTGGTCGCCGGGGGGCTCGGATCGAGCTTCGACAGCGGGACCGACCTCCGCTCGCTCACACACGGTCAGCGGGAGCGTCAGCGCCGGTACACCGAGGAGGACGGGGATCGTGCCGCGAAGAGCCGCGGCGCGGTGGCCGACGACGGGGGGAGCTGATCCGACCGCCCCCCAGGGCCGCCCTGAGGGCGTCCCTCACAGCTCCGTGGTGTCGGTGCCGCCCGGCGCCCGGTCCTTCGTGACCATCGCTCGCACCATCTGGGCCGCCCCGGCGATCCGCCCTCCGGACAGCCCCCAGAACTGGGCGGAGTCGGTGGTGACGCGCAGCAGGGCCAGGTCCGGGTCGTCAGGACCCTGGGGGAAATAGCCCTCCGCGGAGTCGTTCCACAGCTCACGGACCGTGGCGGCGTCCTCCACGAACTCCGCATGACCGGCGACCGACAGCCAGGACCCTGCCTCGCTGATCGAGATGTTCACCGCGCTGCCGGAGGTGAGGGCGTGCGCCTGGTCACCGCGGCGACCCACGAAGAACCACACGTCCGCCTCGTCGGTCACTCCCTGGATCGTCATGGGGTGGGAGACGAGCTTGCCGTCACCCACCGCCGTTGTCAGCATGACCACGCTGGTGTCGCGGAGTTTGGTGGCGACACCAGCAGGAGTGAGGTCGTTCGCGTCCGGCGCCTTCTGGTCGTTCTCCATGAGGAGCTCCTTCTTCTCGGTGATGCGCCCTCCCCCGGGTGGGGAGTGCGTTCGATGGACATCGTCGGTGGCCCTGGTCGCCGCGACGGGGCCGTCCGGGCGGGCGACGACGCGCACACGCGCGGCCCGCGGCCGGGCGCCGGGGACGCCTGGGTCACAGGCCGGCGAACTTCTCGCGACCCACCCACGCGCGGCCCGCGGACCCTCCCCATGCGTCCCACGCGACACGGCCCGGGGACGGATAGCCGTGCTCCCCGCGCCGGAAGCCCTCGGCCTCCGCATCGTGTCGGTGCCGGGAGAAGTAGCGCTTCATCCTGCCGATCTGGTCGTCGTCCACCGCCTCACGGCGAGCGAGCTGATGGGCACGGTGATCGCCGACATCCGTGAATCCCCTACCCGCCCTGCCCTCGGCGATCCACTCCACGGCTCGTCGGGCGGCGGCTGCCACGTCCTGGGGCGGCACATGTCCTGTCACGGGGCCTCTCCTCGGGGATCCGGATCGATGGTGATCCATGGTGGTGGATGGTGCGGTGGCGGGCAGGGCCGGCACGCCTAGGAGATGGTCAGCACCTGCGCCGGGGCCACGGTGCCGGCGCGAGCCCATCGTCTCCCCGCGAAGCAGAACTGGATGCTCCGCCGCGCGTCGACGGCTCCGATCTCCGTGCCGAGCAGGGGCACGATGCCGTCCACGACGTGGGCGACGACCGTGGCGAAGTCACCGCCGGGGGCGATGCCGATCCGCGCCTCGAGCAGAGCGCCCTCCGCGGTGTGGACCAAGGCGAACGACGCCTCGCGAACGTCCTGCAGGCGGAGTGCGGCAGCACGAGCTCGGGCGCACGCCCGCGCGGAGGGGACACCCTCGGGAGCGGCGACCCTTGTCTCGGGGACGCTCGTCATGGTCTCGCCGGGGAGGGCGGGGGCGAGGATCATGCGCGGGTTCTCCATCGTCGCAGCAGGCCCGATTTGCTATCATCGGGCATCTAATAGTTAGAAAGGCTATGTTTTTTCATCCAGCACGTCAAGCCCCGGGGACCTGGAGGTCGGATGGATGCGAGCGAGGATCAGGAGGCCAGGAGCGCCGGCTACTGGTACACGACGACCGTCGGCGCCCCCGCCGAGGCCGTGGACGTCCTCAACGAGCTGCGTCGCTATCGCGAGTCGACCACGACCCTGAGGTCCAAGGTCCGCCAGGACATGGGCATGGGCGAGAAGGATCTGCTCGCCCTGCGCATGCTCCTGGCGGCCCGTTCCCGCGGCGAGGTCATGCGCCAGCAGGACCTGGCCCGGCGCCTGGCCATCACGGCGGCATCCACGAGCGCGCTCGTGGATCGGCTGGTGCGGGACGGCTGTGCGAGCCGCGAGGCGCATCCCGAGGATCGTCGCTCTATCGCCGTCGTCCCCACCGCGCACGCGGAAAGAGAGGTCCGGGACACCTTGCAGGACATGCACCGACGGATGCTCGCCGTCGCCGAGGCGCTGAGCCCCGAGGAACGTGCCGTCGTGAACCGCTTCCTCCGGGACCTGAACCATTCGATCGATGCAGAACCAGGAACGCGCTGAGGCAACTCGGCGGCGGAAGCCATCAGCCCGGCCCGAGCAGTCGACGTGGACGCCGCGGGTCACGGTTCCCGGATTGCTCGAGGGCGAGCCCCGACACCGATCCCCTTGGAGTACTCCTTACGCCGACGTCATCACGACGACTGTGCTCTTCCGGCGTGCTCGGGGACAACGCGACCTCAGCGACGCCAAGCTGCCAGGTCTTTCACGGGCGAGTTGCGACGACGCGGTTCTGGTATGCCCACACGACCGCCTGCAACCTCGAGGTGACACCCAGCTTCGGCAGCATCCTCGCGAGGTGGGACTTCACTGTCGACGTCTCCACGTGCAGCTGGGCGGCGATGTCGGCATTGCTCATCCCCTCGGCCAGCAGCCGCAGGATGTCCCGCTCGCGGGCAGTGAGGAGCTCCTCCGCGCCGCGCCCACGGACGACCACCGGCTGCAGCCGACGCCGCTCGGCGACCTCGCGGAGGATCCGACGGGTCAAGGACTGGTCGATCGTGCCGCGCCCCGCCGCCACCTGCCGCAGGGCGTGCGCGATCACCTCCGGGTCGGAGTCCTTGAGGAGGAAGCCCGCGACGCCGGCCTCGAGGGCGCCGAAGACGTACTCGTCGAGGTCGAAGGTGGTCAACATGAGGACCTCCACGTCCTCGTCGCGGATGGCCTCGGCGACCTCGATGCCGTTCATCCGGGGCATGCGGATGTCGAGGCAGGCGACGTCGGGCCGCAGCTCGCGGATGAGCTCGAGCGCACGTGCGCCGTCCTCCGCGATGCCGACGACCTCGATGTCCTCCTCGGCCTCGAGCAGGGAGGCGAGGCCCTTGCGGACGAGCGCCTGGTCATCGGCCAGCACCACACGGATCATGGTCGCCCACTCCTCTCCTCCGTCGGCGGGGCCGACCTGTCGGCACGCTCGCGCGGGAGTTCCAGAGTGACGTGCCAGCCCCCGTCCTCCGTGGGGCCGTGGTCGAGGCGGGCGTCGACGAGCTCCGCGCGCTCCCGCATGCCGAGGAGTCCGAAGCCGCCGTGACCGCTGCTCGCTCCGACACGGAGCGGGGCCTCGTTGACCACGGTGATCCGTACCCGGTCCGACGCCGTGGCGTCGACGCGGACCTCGCAGCGTGCCCCCGGCGCATGGACGGCCGCATTCGCGAGGGACTCCTGCACCATGCGGTAGCCCACCAGCTGGGCGAGCGTGCCGACCCCAGCGCCGGGATCCGCCTCCGGCGGCAGGACCACCAGGGTCCCCGCCGTACCGGCGCCGCGCCGCTGCTCGACGAGATCCGCGAGGGAGGCGAGCGAACGGTCGGCGAGCGGGGCGGCGTCCTCGACACGGAGCAGACCCACGAGCCGGCGCAGGTCGCCGAGCACGGCGGTGCTCTGCGCGCGGATGTCCCGGGCGGACTCCTTCGCCGCTTCCGGAGAGCGGTCCACCTGGCGCTCCAGCGCCGAGGCGAGCATCGCGATGCCCGACATGTGGTGGGCGGCGATGTCGTGGAGATCGCGGGCCACGGCGGTCCGCTCGGCCGCGATCGCGGTGGCGATCCGCGCGTCCTGCTCCCGTCGCAGCGCAGCGAGCTCCCGCTCCTGCGCGGCACGTGCCTGCCGACGGCTGACCACGATGAGAGCGACGAGCATCGGCGCGCCGATGACGATCACCGCCTGCCCCAGCCCGGCGAGGACCGCCTGACCGGTGCTCGTCCCGCCGGATCCCACGAGGTTCACGCCGGTGACGACCGCGGTGAGCACGGCCATGCTCGCGGCCACCGGCGGAAGCTGCTCCCGCCGGACCCGGACTCCGGTGAGATACGCGGCCACGAGCACCGCGAGCGTCGTCGTCCCGACGGCGCCACCCGGCGCGAGGAGCGCGAGCGGCACGGGGAGGGCCGCCACCGTGATTGGCGCGAGGCGCGGCGCAGGACGCGAGGCGGCGAGCACGACCGCCTGGACGAGCAGGGTGGTCGCGACGCCCCACCACGGGCCCGTGCCCGGCGCGGGCGAGCTGACCGGGTCCCCGCCCGCGCGCTCGATCAGCGGGAGGACGAGGAGCGTTCCGAGGGCGAGGACCAGGCAGACCAGCGCCGCCGCGGCGTCCCTCCGCCGGTGGTCGGGACGGGTCCGCGGCGGCGCGAGGGTCGTTCTCGCCGTCATGACCCCGACGGTAGTCCCTGACGCGCCGGGACGGTCGCCCGTGCCGTCGATGACGGGTCCGCCTCCCGCCTGCCGAGTCGGCCGCGGGTGCCGACGACGACCGCCACCGCCGCGACGACCGCGGCGAGGGCGAGCAGCGGGTACACGTGCTGGGCCGCGATCGCGGGGAACATGGCCGACCACAGCACGGAGGCGAAGGTGTTCGCGCTGACATGCATGAGCATCGACAGCGGCAGCGACTCGCCCGTCCGGTTGAACATCCAGGACATGACGATGTTGAAGCCGAGGCAGAACACGGTGAAGGCGAGCAGGCCGGTCCAGCTGCGCCCGGGCCCCTCGGCCCAGTCGGTGAGGAACAGCGGGTAGTGCCACAGCGCCCACACGGGCCCGAGGATCGCGGCCGACACGAGCGGGCTGTGGCGTCGCTGCAGGCGGCTGAGCCCGAAGTCCCGCCAGCCGGGCTCCTCCGCCAGACCGGTGGTCACCAGCTGCAGCACGAGCACCGGGGCGTAGAGCGCGAGGAGGGTCGGCGCCGGCGCGACGACGCTCCCGCCGATGACCAGCGAGGCCACGGCGCCGACGGCCACGAGACCCGCGGGGACGGCGAGCAGCGACACCGCGTACCAGCGCCAGTCCGCGCGCCAGCGGAACAGCCGACCCGCCCAGGCGCGCAGGCCTGCGCGCCCGTCGACGACGGCGGTGACGATGAGCGCGGAACCGATCGGTCCGAGGAACGCGCCGGGGATGACGCCGAGCGGCTGGGTCGAGCCGAGCACGACCGGGTAGTCGACGTCGATGACGCCGAGACCGCTGCGGGAGAGGATGTAGTTCAGCCAGCCCAGCCAGCTGAGCCCGCAGGCCAGGACGAAGAAGCTGAGCAGCGGTCGGGAGCGGATGAGGGACACCATGGGTCCTCCGATCGAGAGGGGGATGCTGACTCCTCCACGATCCCCGGCGCCGCGACGGGTCTCGAGACCCATCGGATCGGTCCGCCGCGCCTGCACCTTTGGATGCAGGCGGGCGGGACCGCGGCGACCCGCATCCGGGAGCGGACCAATCCGCCCGCGGGACCGCTCCGAATGACCGGTGTCACCGTCCCCTGCGGCCTCCTCGCCGCACGGTGACCCAGGAACGGAGACATCATGCGCACGACGATGAAGTCCATCACCCTCATGGCCGCCTCCATGGCGATGATCGGAGCGGGCGCGGCCGCGCCGGCGATGGCCCATGGCGATGACGCCCACAGCTACCAGGCCGATCTCACCCAGCTCAACGACTCCGGCGCGTCCGGCACGGCGTGGTTCACCCTCGACGGTGACGAGCTCACCGTGAAGATGGACACCCAGGGCCTGCTCGCCGGCTCCCCGCATGCCCAGCACATCCATGTCGGCGGTGCGGGCACGTGCCCGGATCCCGACATGAAGGGGTCGGGCGTGGACGGGGCCATCCGAGTCACCGACGCGATCGACGACTACGGCATGGTCGGAGCCTCCCTGACCACCAAGGGCTCGACCGGAGCCGATCACGGCCTCGACGTCGCGAACTTCCCCACCGAGAGCGGTCATTACGAGCGCACCTTCACCGTGACGGACGAGGTCGCCTCGGCCATCGAGGACGGCACCGCCGTCGTCGTGCTGCACGGCGTGGACCACAACGGCAGCGGGGAGTACGACGGCGACCAGAAGTCGGACCTGGACGAGTCGCTGCCCAGCGAGGCCACGGATCCCGCGGCCTGCGGTGTGGTCGGTGCGAGCCAGATGGCCGACATGCCCGAGGGCGGGGTCGAGACCGGTGACGGCACGACCGCCGGCATCGAGGACGCCGGCCTCCTCGCCGCGGGTGGCGTCCTCGCCGCCGCCGGTGTGGCCGGCCTGGTGGTGAGCCGTCGACGCGCGGCTCGTCGCGAGAACTGAGGACGGCAGACCGTCCATGGCACGGTCGATGATCGACACCCCGCGCGGTGGTCGCCCCTGGGCGACCACCGCGCTGGGCGTGCTCTGCATGGTGGGTCTGCTGCTGGTGGTCGTCGCGCTGCTGCGACAAGAGCCGGCTCCGCCGCAGGCGCCTGCCGTCGCAGCCGGGACCGAGAGCTCGGCGTCCGAGTCGAACCCCGGCTCGACGTCTCGCCCCTCCACCCCCGAGTCGTCGCGGCCGACCAGCACCCCGGAGGCCACCCCGAAGG
This sequence comes from Brachybacterium sp. NBEC-018, assembly GCF_024860185.1. Taxonomy (NCBI): domain Bacteria; kingdom Bacillati; phylum Actinomycetota; class Actinomycetes; order Micrococcales; family Dermabacteraceae; genus Brachybacterium; species Brachybacterium sp. NBEC-018. The sequence goes on along the minus strand of NZ_CP100650.1, from coordinate 805,757 downwards.
CGCTTCCCGCCTCGGAGCCCACGAGGGTGCGCCTCGACGGCCGGGGCATCGACGGGGACGTCTTCCCGATCTCACTGGCCGACGACGGGACCCTTCCCGCGCCCAGCGGTGCGCGCAAGGACGACGCCGCCTGGTACGACGGATCGCCGACGCCAGGCCAGCCCGGCCCCTCGGTCATCGAGGGGCACGTGACGTACGGCGGTGAGCCGTCCGTGTTCTTCGAGCTCGGCGCCGTGCGGAAGGGTGACCGGGTCGCGGTCGACCGGGAGGACGGTCGCACCGCCACCTTCGAGGTCTACGACGTGGCGCGCTTCCCCAAGGATGCGTTCCCCACCGAGGACGTGTACGGGAACACCGCCGGCCCCGAGCTGCGTCTGATCACCTGCGGCGGCAGCGTCGACGACGAAGGACGGCACGCGGACAACGTCATCGTGTTCGCACGGCTCCTGGACGATGCCTGACCTTTTCCCCGCCCCGAGCGCAGCGAGACGCTCAGGAGTAGGTCACCGCGATGAACGGCGGCGTCGTCGGCTGCTCCGAGCCGCCGGCCGGTTCCAGGCTGACCGCCGTGCCCTCCGCACCGCCCGAGCCGATGAGCAGGCGGGCACGGCCGTCGCCATCGGGGCGCAGGAGGCCGGCGTCCTCCGGCCCCGCGGGGCTCATGCTCCAGATCTGATAGTCGCGACCACGGGGGGCCGGGGGCAGGCCGCGCACCTCGATCACCGACGATGCCGAGGACGCCGAGTGCACGACCGTGACCTGCGCTGACTCCCAGGTCGTCGAGTAGAGCCGGGCGTCACCGGCGGTCAGGACCCTCGCGATCTCCTGATCCTTCTCGGAGCGACCGGGTCGCGACAGCACGACCCCGGTCGCCACGACGGCGCTCGCGGCGAGCGCCAGGGCGCTGCCGATCACCGCGCGGCGCGACGGTCGCATCCGTGCCTCCGTCGGCGAGGAGGCGGCGGCTTCTGCGCGCACGGCGTCCAGGACGCTCACCCGCAGGCGCGCCGGGGGCGCACTCTCCAGCCCGGCGGAGATCTCGACCGCCGTCTCCCGGAGGGAGGCCTCGAGGGTACGGCAGCGCGGGCAGGTGGCCAGGTGCGCATCGACCTCGGCCTGCTGCCGCCGGTCGAGGACGTCGAGCACGGACGCGACGACGAGTGACTCCATCTCCTCGTGCTCGTCGGGATCGGGATGCTTCCCGGCCATCACTCCTCCTTCCTCTGCCGTGGGGCGCTGACGATGCGTCGTAGGGCCAGCAGCCCGTCGCGGAGCCTCGTCTTCGCGGTGCCCAGCGGAATCCCGAGCCTGTCGGCGACCTGTGTCTGGGTCAGACCGTCGAGATAGGCCAGCCGTATCGCCTCGGCCTGCCGCTCCGAGAGTTGCTCGAGCGCCGTCCGCACCCGCTGCGCCTCGAGCGTCGCGAGAGCGGCCTCCCCGGTGGGATCCGGCTCCTGTGTGTTTGCACGGGATTCGTAGGCGACGTCCCGATCGGATTGTGATTGTGACGAACGCACCCTGTCCACCGCCCGGCGGTGGGCCAGGGTCAGGATCCATGCCAGCGCGGACCCGCGAGCGGGGTCGAAGCCGGCCGCCCGTCGGAAGACCTCGAGGTACACCTCCTGCGTGACCTCCTCCGCCTGTGCGGGGTCACGAAGGACCCTCAGCACCAGGCCGTGCACCCGCGCGCTCGTGGCATCGTAGAGACCCGCGAAGGAGTCCGCGTCACCGGCGGCGACCGAGAGGATGGCATCGCGCAGAGCGTCGGGCGAGGCCGGAGCGGGGACCTTCGCGTCCTCGGACGCGAGGTCCTCGGGCGGCGGCGTCATGGGGCCATTCTAGGGGCCCCGGGCTCACCTGGTCCCCCAACCTCGGATGCGGCGATGGGCATGGTCTCCTGCGCACCCACGGGGGACTGCCCGTTCCCGAGGGCGCCCCCCGGCGGGCTCTCATGGGGGCTCAGGTTCACCAGGACGCCGGTGACCACGAGCACGCCCAGCAGCAGCACCGCCTCGCGCCGCATGATGCGCAGCAGCCGCTCCCACGGGGCATCGGCCGTCGCGATGGCCGGCAGAAGTCGAGTTCGGTTCCACGCGGCCAGGCCCACGGCCACCCCCACCACGTTCAGCTTCAGCAGCAGCGCGCGTCCCCATCCGGTGGTGACGAGAGCCGCGGGCGCGTCGAGGATCAGGACCGTCATCAGGCCTCCGCTCACCGCGAGGACGAGGACGCTCACGAGGGCGGCGGACGAGAAGCGACGGATCACGACCACCGCCTCCTCCGCCGTGCCATCGCTGCGCAGCGCGGCGATCACCGCGACCGTCCCGATCAGGCCACCGGTCCAGAAGGCGCCGGCGAGCAGATGGCCGACGTCGACCACGAGCATCAGCGGGCGGGGGCCGACGGAGACCGAATGGCCGGTGAGTGCGGGGCCGAGCAGTCCCAGCAGCGCCCCTGCGAGGGTGGGCACGGGCCGCCGCGCGCCGCCCGCGACGACGACGATCAGGGAACCCGTCCCGACGAGGACCGCCGCCGCGAGCTGCTGGGGGATGATGCCCGCGGTCCATCGTGACCAGCCGGCGACATCGATCGCCGCCGCCACCATGAGCGCCACGCTCGTCAGCGCGGCGGCAGAGGCGAGGACCCTGGTCCGCCGCACCGCGGCGACGGAGCCGAGAGCCTGCGCAGCGTCCCTGCCCCGCGCCACGGTGACCCTGCACAGAAGGAGTCCGGCCGTCACCAGCAGGGAGAGGTACTGCAGGCCCGTGAGCGCCTGGACCGCGATCGCCATCATCTGCGGCCCGTCCTCGACCGCGTCGCCGTGACCCGCCGCTGGTCAGGCGGCGAGCTGCGGGAGGTGGCCGTCCGGCCTCGGTGAGTGAGCATAGGGGTCCTCCGGGGGTGTGCTGTCCCCCGGAGTTCGTCGCCGAGCCGCCAACGGATGGGATGAAGGGTCACCTCCGGCATGAGCGGCGAGGCGGTCTTCCTCGCCTCCGGTGAGTGGAGCAGCAGCGGCCATGAGCACGCCACTCGCGGGCGCTGGGTCTGATGCGTCGCCGTCCACCGGCCAGGACGCCACCGACGTCGACGCCGAGTACGCTGACTCCACCGCCTCGGCCCTGGCCCTGCTGCAGGACCCCGCCTCATCGCGTGAAGGCGCTCCTCGCATCCCCGGAGAGGACTGATCAACGATGATGCTTCCGAGCCACGTGCGTTTCACCTGGGACTACATGCTTCTCCTCGATTGGGCCGAGGACTGCATCGATCCGCCTGACGCCGATCTCCCGGCCGTCCTCGACGTGCTCCCCGCACCGATCAGTGAGCGCATCGTGGCCTGGGCCGCCGAGATGGACGCGACCTACGGCGATCTGCACCTCGACCAGCCGACGCACATCAGCGCCGAGGTGGACTCCCGTCTCGAGGCGGAGCACGACGCCCTCTGTCGCGAGCTGCACCGCTTGGGCATCGAGGTCACCCCCGAGAACGGGAACTGGCCCTTCCGGCTCTACCGCTCATGACAGATGAGGGCGGAGCGCCTGCTACCGGCCGGAGCTGCCGCCGACAGGTTCGGCCCAGACCATGACGGCTCCTTTCGGGGTGGACCGATGGAGCGCGAACCCACGGGAGAGGTACAGCGCTCGGGCGATCCCGTTCGCGGAATCAACGTGGAGGCTGAGTCCCGACACGCTCTGATCGACGGCAAGGTCGAGCAGCCCGTCGAGCAGGCGCCCTCCGATGCCTGTCCCGCGAAAGCGGTCGTCGACGGCCAGGACCAGCTCCGGAGTCGAGTCGTCCACGAAACCCGCCCGTGCGTTCTCCCGGGTGAAGCGGCGGAACCACGCTGCACCGCACACGCCATCGGCGTTCGCCGCCACGAGGCCCGCATCCCCAACGCGAGCGCCGAACGCATCCACGTACGAATCGGGGTCTGCTGACAGCAGGTGCGCTCGGAACGCCGACTCGTCCCAGGGCTCGCGCCACTTCCACGCCGCGTAGACCGCTCGCCTCATCACCGCCACATCAGCGGGCCCCGCATGCCGCAGCGTCACGTCCATGGCTCGAACGTAGCAATGGGTCTCGCGCCGTCGGGGTCGACGCCGGGCGAGCGCGGCTACAGACACGGGGCGTCCGAGGCGCACCCAGATGTGGATCGCGCTCGGGCCCTAGACTCGTCCGCGCCACCATCACGCGCGCACGAGGGGGATGTCGAAGCGTCACATATGGAAGGTCGCGGCCGGATTCCTGATCGCCGGCCTGGTGGCCGTCTGGCTCCGGCACCTCTCCGTCCTGCCGGACTCGTTCGCCACCCCGGCCCTGCTCGCCTGCGTCATCGGTTTCCCGGCCTGCGTGCTCCTCGGTTCCGTGGCCCGCCGGCGCGAGTAGCGAGGGTCTGGGGCGGCCACCCCTGACGAGCGCGATAGTCACGCCGCCGCAGGAATGCAGGTCCGGCGATCAGAGTGCCGGGAGCACCAGATGACCACGCCTCGTCAGGTGCGAGACTGGGGCATGGATTGGTACAGGACTCCCGACTGGAGCCTCGATGATCAGGAGCACTTCGAGCTCAAGCTGCGCCGCGCGCGCCCGGAGAACCGGGGACAGTACCTGCGCATCAAAGGCCTGTCCCTCGAGAGCGCGGGGCTGACCGGTGCGGCCCGCTCGCTGTTCGTGCGGGCAGCGGTCGAAGCCGGCAAGGACCCGTTCGAGAAGAGCACCGCATGGGAGAACCTCGCCGATTCAGTGAAAATCGATGATCCCGCGCTTTCCGAACGACTGCTCCGCCGGATCCTCGAGGTCAATCCGACGTCGAACTTTACGACGGGCATGGCGGAGGTCCACCTCGCCGACCTTCTCCTTCGCGAAGAGACGCCAGAGTCGCTCGACGAGGCTCGCGAACTCCTGGACGCGTGGGATGAGCGAGGCGAGGGTCGCTTCTCCTCCGCGCTCTTCGAGGCCGCGGTCGCCCGAGCCCGATGGAGCGAGGCGACTGGCGACGCCACGGGCGCGTCGGAATGGGCCGCACACGCCCTCGAGCTCGCCGAGATCGAGTCGCCTCTCGCGAACGCCCCTGGCCTCGCCGTGCAGGACCTCGATCGCGACCTCGCCGAGTGGTTGACGGTTCTGGCCAGGCGCGCGACGGCGTAGTGCTCATGAAAGAGCGCGACTGTCCCCTCACGGATGCTGACGCGAGGCCACCAACCCCGCCACGGACTCCCGACAGTCGGGCTCTAGAGTGCGCCCATGACGACGATCGAGCCGTACCGCCCTCTCCCGCCGCTCGATGACGGCGTGCAATACGAGCACGGGCCGCTCTCCGTCCCCGGCCGCCATCGCGCGGGAGAGGTGAGAACCTTCGACGTCACGGACCCCTCCGCGTTCCCCGGCACCACGCGCCGCGTGTGGGTGCACACCCCGGCGGGCCATGACTCCGCCGCGCCCGCTCCGGTGATGGTCTTCAACGACGGCTGGTGGTACCTCGACCTGGACGGCGACGTGCGCGGTGGCATCGTCCTCGACAACCTCGCGGGCGACGGTCTGCTGCCCCCGATGGTGGGAGTGTTCGTCGACCCCGGCACGTTCCCCGATGCGGAGGACCCCAAGAACCGCAACCGCGAGTACGACGCATCTAGCAGCGACTACGCAGACTTTCTCGCACAGGAGATCCTGCCGCGCGTCGCGGAGATGCACCGCCTCACGGACGACCCCGCGCAGCGCGGCATCTGCGGAGGGAGCTCCGGCGGGAACGCCGCCTTCACCGCCGCCTGGCAGCGGCCGGACGTGTTCGGCAAGGTCATCGCCTACAACGCGAGCTTCGCCCAGATGCCGCAGGGCAACCCGTACCCGCGGCTCCTCGCGGAGCACGCGCAGCGGCCACTCCGCGTGCTCCTGCATGCTGCCCAGCGCGATCTCGGATGGGACCAGCGGGAGATGAACTGGTTCGCCGAGAACCTCGAGACGGCGGCGGCCCTCGCCCGCGCCGGCTTTGACACGCGACTCGTGGTGGGCGACGGCCCCCACAGCCCGAACCACGGAGGGGTCCTCCTGCCCGACGCCCTGCGTTGGCTCTGGCGGCAGTGATTCCTCGGATCCGACGTGGGCTCCGTCAGCCTTCGCGGATGGTCATCGCGGCGATCTTGTCGCCGTCGAGGTCGAAGCGGAAGCTCGAGAGGCCGTTGGCATGCTGCGAGCGCCAGTCGCCGACGACCGTGACCGCGCCGTCCGCGACGGTGACGTGGTCGACGGTGAGCGTCGGCTCCGAGCCGATGAACTCCTTGTCGCTCCATGCGGTGATCTGCTCGAGGCCGGTGAGGGTGCGGCCCCAGTCGTCGACCGTGGGGCTGCCGGTGAAGTGCTCGGCGAAGGCACGCTCGTCGTGCGCGTTGACCGCCTCGAGGAACGAGGCGACGGGCTCGGGGATCTGCTGGGTCATGGTGCTGGTCCTTCCGGTCTGATCAGCGAGTGGTGTATCCGCCGTTGGCGAAGATGGTCTGGCCGGTGATCCACCAGCCCTCGGTCGCGAGGAAGCGCACGATGGGGGCGATGTCCTCGATCCGGGTGAGCTGATCACCCATCCCCTGGGACTTGTGGAACTCGACCCGCTCCGGGGTCTCCTGCCCGTAGAAGAAGGGCGTGTCCATGGGGCCGGGTGCGACGGCGGTGACGGAGATGCCGCGGCCGGCGAACTCCTTGGCCGCGGCGCGGGTGAAGTGCTCCACGGGCGACTTGCCGCCGGCGTAGGTGGAGTACCCGTCCGTGAAGGCGGCGAGGAGCGCGGTGACGATGGTGATGATCTTCCCGCCGTCCGCGAGGTGCTTGCCCGCCTCCTGGATGAAGAAGTACGCGGCCTTCGCGTTGATGTCGAACATCGCGTCGTACTCGGACTCGGTGGTCTCGAGGATCGGCTTGCGCAGCACCTTGCCTGCGGTGTTCACGGCGACGTCGATCCTCCCGATCGCCGCCTCGGCCTCGGCTAACAGTCGCGTGACGTTGGCGGGGACCGTCAGATCTCCCTGGAGGATCACGCCCGTGCCGCCTGCGCTCCGGATCGCGGCGAGGGTCTCCTCGGCGTCGGCCCGACTGGCGTCGGAGTTGTAGTGGACGGCAACGTCCGCCCCGGCGAGCGCGGACTGCCGGGCGATCAGGCCGCCCAGGTTCTTCGCGCCTCCGGCGATCAGCACGTTCTTGCCTGCGAGGGTCCGCTCGGTCATGCCACTGCCTCCGTAACGTAGATATGTAGCACCATATCGGTGATACACAACGTAACCTAGCACGATGACGGAGCACACGGGCAGCGGCACACGAGAGCGCCTGATCATCGCCGCGGCGGAGCTCATCGCCTCGAGCCCCGGCGAGGACTTCTCCCTGCGCGCCGTGTGCGACGCGGTCGGCGTGAAGATGCCGACGCTGTACCACTTCTTCGGCTCCAAGCAGGGGCTCATCGACGCCGTCGTCGACCACGGCTTCGACGTCTACCTGGGCCAGAAGCAGGCGATGGAGCACTCGGGGGATCCCCTCCAGGACATCCGGGCCGGATGGGACGCCCACGTCGCCTTCGGCCTCGAGAACCCGGGCTTCTACACCCTGATGTACGGCACCGTCCGACCGGGCTACTCACCGCAGGCGCAGTCCCGGCCCAGCGAGATCCTCCGCGGCCTGACGGCGCGGGCGGCCGAGCAGGGACGGCTCACGGTCCCCCCGGACCAGGCCGCGGCGCACATCCTGGTGACGAACATCGGGGTCACGCTGCGCCAGATCATCCTCGCCGAGCCGGACCCGGCGCTCTCCGCCGCCGTCCGCGAAGGGGCCCTCGCCGCCATCACCGGGGCGAGCGGCGCCGAGGGAGACCCGGTGGCGTCCGCGATGGAGCTGGCCGCCGCAGATCCCGCCGTCCTCGGCGAGGCCGAGACCACCCTTCTGCTGTCCTGGCTCGCGCGGCTGCGGGAGAGTCGGCGCGACGGGACCGGCCGCCCCTAGGGCTCCAGCGGCGGAGGCGCTCCGGGGCCCGGCTCGATCACCCCGCGCCGACACCTACCGCCAGGCGCTGCACATGCTCGGCCGCGCTCGCGGGCGCCCGAGGAGCGTGCTCGATGAACCGACGAGCGACTCGGCCGACGCTCGGCAGACCATGCGAACCCGTCCGCTGAACCCGAACCGCTCGAAGCGCCGGGGTCACGTGCGGCACGTACGGCGAGTGGGATGGTGGTGCGACGCGACTCCTCGCGACAACCACCGGAGGTGGACATGCGACGCAACGGCCTCCTTCCTGCGGCGCTGCTGCTCGCCTGCTCAGGGCTCTCGGCCTGCGCCCCGGCCGAGGTCACCGTCCCGTCCAAGGAGACCCCGAGCTCTCACCACTTCTCGGCAACCTATGCGCGGCTCAACGACGTGGAGTACGCGGACGGGGAGGTGTGCCCCTTCATGGACCGCACGGCCGGGCGGACGCTCGTGGTGTTCGAACCAGGGGCCGTCGGCCAGGCACACCCGGCAGGGGTGATCGTCGACGGGGTGACGCTGCTCGACGGCACGGCCTTCCGCGCCGGCCCCCTGTACAGGCTCAAGGACGGCCACGGCTGCGGCGGGACGCACGACGAGAGGGCTGTGCTCGTCATCGGCGACGTCACGCTCGACGACTAGGCCCGCCTGCTGCGTGCAAGCAGCGTGGGCTCAGCCGCGCCCCCTGGCCAGGAACCCCCCGGAGCTCCGGCGAGCGCAGGATCCGATTGACGACGGCATCGGGCGCGAGCTCCGAGGTGTCGATCCGCAGGTCGGACTGCTCGGCGTCGGCGATGCCGAGATGCCCGCGCGCGTTGCCGACGTGCTGACCGTGCCGGCGCGTGCTCTCCCGCGCCTCCACGACGTCGAGCCGCGCGCCGAGGTGGATCCACAGCGCGTCCCGCGCCCCGAGGGCCTGCTTCCAGGCCGGGACGATGGTCGCGTCCAGGGGCATCTCGTCGAGGATGACGTCGTTCCCGGCGTCGAGCATCGCCACGACCGCGCCGCGCATGCCGGCGAGCAGCCGCTCCCCTACCTCGCCGTAGCGGATGCGGGTGTGCGGCGCTCGAGGAGAGCCCCGGACGACCGCGACGCGAACAGGTAAGGTCACCCTGCCTCAATAATGCTACTTTTACCTTGCCTTAAACCGACCGAGCCGACGTGGCCCTCCCGCGCCGACCTCGGCCCCCGGTCGGTGACCACCGATCCCGCCCCTGGCTCCGCCACTCCTCCGGAAGAGAACCATGCCCACCATGCGCCGTCGCGCCCTGCTGCTCTCCGCCCTGGCCCCTCTGACCCTCGCCGCCTGCGGCAGCGCCGACGGCGCCGCCACCGGTGAGGCCGCGGAATCGGCCACCGGCACGAGCTTCACCTACTCCCCCGAGGGCTACGACGGGCTGACCGTCACACTCGACAAGCCCGCCGAGCGGATCGTCGCGGACTACTACTCCGCCGCCGCGCTCTCCGCCTACGGCATCACGCCCGTGGCCGTCTTCGGGTACGGGCACGACGGAACACCGGGGCAGCACGTGAGCGCCGACGTCGAGGTGCTGGGCCAGGACGACGCCCTGTCGATCGAGAAGCTCGCCGCGGCCAGGCCGGACGTGATCATCGCCTACGGCAACGAGGACGGCACCGGCTGGACCTGGTGGGACGACAAGGTCATCGAGCAGGCGACGGCGATCGCCCCGTTCGCCCCCGTCAAGCTCGGCGGCACCCCCGAGGACATGTTCGCCCGCTACCGCTCCGTCGCCGAGGCCCTCGGCGCCGACACCGACGCCGCCGAGGTGACCACGCAGCGGGAGGGCTTCGACGCCGCCCGTCAGAAGCTCCGCGACGTCACCGCCGCGAGCCCGGACATCACCGTGCTCGCCGCGCACTTCGCGGCCGACGTCATCTACACCTCCGGCACCCTCGGCGTCACCGCGATGCTCGCGGAGGACGGCGTCACGCTCGTCGGCCCCGAAGCGGGCGCGGACAGCGCCTGGGCGGAGCTGTCCTGGGAGACGATCAGCGACCATCCGGCGGACGTCATCCTCGTCCACGACTTCTCCGAGGCCTACGAGGAGAACCCGATCTACCAGAGCCTGCCCGCCGTCGAGGCCGGCCAGCTGGGCACCTGGGACGACAAGCGCTCCTACATCTACGAGGACTACACGGCGTGGCTGACCGAGCTCGCCGGGGTGCTCGAGAAGGCGCAGGACATCGTCCCGTGACCGCCCTCGATCGCCCCGGCGCCGACGAGGCGACGGAGGTGCACGGCCCCTCGGCCGCGCTCACCCCGGCGCGGCGCTCGCCGACCGCGGTGAACGTCGTCCTGCTCGTCGTCCTGCTGGCCCTCCTCCTCGGCGCGTGCTGGGCGAGCCTGACCGTCGGCGAGAGGCCGATTTCGCTGGGGACGGTGCTGGAGGCGCTCCACGCGCGCGCCACCGGGAACCCCGATCACGAGGTCGTGTGGGGCGCACGCATCCCCCGCACCGTCGGCGGGCTCGTCGTCGGCTCCGGCATCGCGGTGGCCGGCGCGCTCATCCAGGCCGTCTCGCGCAACCCGCTCGCCGATCCGGGGATCCTGGGCGTCAACGCGGGCGCCGCCTTCGCCGTCGCCCTCTCCGTGGCCGTGCTGGGCGCCTCCACGATGGGCGCCCAGCTGTGGGCCGCGCTGATCGGCGCCTTCGCCGCGACCGCCGCGGTGCTCGCCATCGGCTCCCTCGCCCGGAGCGGGATCGATCCGATCCGGCTGACGCTCGCGGGCGTCGCCTTCGGCGCGGTGATGGGCGGCCTGACGACGGCGCTGACCCTGCTGGACGTCGACGCCTTCGCCGCCATGCGCTCCTGGGGGGCGGGCTCGCTGTCCGTGCGCGGCCTCGGCGGGACGCTCCAGGCGCTCCCCTTCATCGCCGTGGGCCTCCTCGCGACCCTGCTCTGCGCCCGCTCGCTCGACGCCGTCGCCCTCGGCGAGGATCTCGCGGCGACCCTCGGCGTCCGCGTCGGCCGCACCCGTGTGATCGCCGTCCTCGGGGTCACCTTCGCGTGCGCGGCGGCCACCGCGGTGGCCGGACCCGTCGGGTTCGTGGGGCTGATGGTGCCGCACGTGATCCGGTTCCTCGTCGGCCCGCAGCAGGTGTGGGTGCTGGGACTGTCGGTGATCGGCGGTCCGGTGCTGCTGCTCGCGGCCGACGTCGTCGCGCGCATCGCCGTGCCCGGCGGCATGCCCGTCGGCGTCGTCACCGCGTTCATCGGCGCCCCCGTGCTCATCGCCCTGGTGCGCTCGAAGGCGGTGTCGACCCTGTGACCACCACGTCCCTCCGCGTCGCGGCGCCGCGGGCGACCACCGGCGAGCTCGACCTCGGGCGCCGCGTGATCCGCCTCCCCTGGCCCGGCGGCGGCCTGCGCGCCGACCTGCGCGGCGTCGTCGTCACGCTCGCCTGCCTGGTGATCGCCCTCGCCGTCGCGATCCTCGCGATCGGCACCGGCGACTTCCCGCTCACCCCTGCCCAGGTGGTCAGGGCCCTCCTCGGCACCGCTCCCCCGGGTGACGTGTTCGTCGTCCGGGAGCTGCGCCTCCCGCGCACCGCGGCGGCGCTCGCCCTGGGTGCCGCGCTCGCCATCGGGGGCGCCGTGTTCCAGTCCCTGACCAGGAACCCCCTCGGCAGCCCCGACATCATCGGCTTCGGCACCGGCGCGTACACGGGGGCGCTCGTGGTGATGCTGCTGCTGGGCGGCTCCTACCTCATGACCGCGACGGGGGCGCTGATCGGCGGGGTGCTCACCGCCGTGCTCGTCTACGCGCTCTCGGTGGGACGCGCGATCGGGCGCAGCGGGGTCGCCGGGTTCCGGCTCATCATCATCGGGATCGGCGTCTCGGCGATGCTCTCCGCCTTCAACACCTGGATCATGCTGCGCGCCGAGATCGAGGACGCGATGCGAGCCGCCGTCTGGGGCGCGGGCTCGCTGACGGGGATGGCCTGGGCGCAGGCGCTCCCGGCCGCGATCGCCTGCGGGATCATCGTCGCCGCGGCCGCCGCTCTCTGGCCGCGGCTGCAGATGCTCGAGCTGGGCGACGACTCCGCCGCGAGCCTCGGGGTCCGCGTCGAGCCCGCCCGGCTCGCGCTGATGATGCTCGGGATCGCCTCGGTCGCCGTGGCCTCGGCGACCGCCGGCCCGATCTCCTTCATCGCGCTCGCCGCGCCGCAGATCGCCAAGCGCCTCACGCGCGGCGCCGGGATCCCGCTGGTCACGTCGGCCGTCATGGGCGGCCTGCTCCTGCTCGTGAGCGACCTCGTCGCCCAGCGCATCCACCCCCAGACCCCGCTGCCGGTCGGCATCGTCACCGTGTGCGTGGGCGGGGTCTACCTCATCTGGCTGCTCATCTCCGAAGGAAGGAAGGGGCTGCGATGACCGCACCTCCCGCGACACCTGCCCGCCTCGGCGTCACCGACGCGACGATCGGCTACGGGGAGCGCACGATCATCCCGGACCTCTCCTTCGAGGTCCCCGACCACTCGTTCACGGTGATCATCGGTCCCAACGCATGCGGCAAGTCCACGCTGCTGCGGTCCATGGCGCGGCTGCTGCGCCCCACGAGCGGGCAGGTGGTGCTCGACGGCAGCGAGATCCACTCGCTCGGCCCGCGCGAGGTCGCGACCCGCCTCGGGATGCTCCCGCAGACCTCCGTCTCCCCCGACGGGATCCGGGTCGCCGATCTCGTGGCGCGGGGGCGCTTCCCGCACCGGCGCTTCCTCCGCCAGCTCGACGACGAGGACCGCCGGATCGTCCGCGAGGCCCTCGTGGACACCGGTGTCGAGGAGCTGTCCGGGCGCCTGGTCGACGAGCTCTCCGGAGGCCAGCGCCAGCGGGTGTGGATCGCGATGGCGCTCGCCCAGCAGACGGAGCTGCTGCTCCTCGACGAGCCCACCACCTACCTCGACATCGCCCACCAGGTCGGCGTGCTGAACCTGTGCGAGCGGCTCCACCAGGACGGTCGCACGGTCGTCGCGGTGCTGCACGACCTCAACCATGCGTGCCGGTACGCGACGCACCTCGTGGCGATGCGCGACGGGCGGATCCTCGCGCAGGGGCCGCCCGCGGAGATCGTCGACGCGGAGCTCGTCGAGCGGGTCTTCGACCTGCCGTGCCTCGTCGTCCCGGACCCGGTCTCCGGGACGCCCCTCGTGGTGCCCCGCTGAGGAGCCGTCGGCACGCGTCACGGGCCCGAACCGGGACAGTCCGACATAAACCTGCGACCGCCGTCACAGGACGGTCCTAGGCTTGCCCCATGACCTCCACCCCGGCACATGCCGCATATCTCCGCCACCCCGATGTGCACGGCGACCTGGTCGCCGTGACCGCCGCGAACGACGTCTGGCTGGCCCCGCTGGCCGGCGGCCGCGCCTGGCGGCTCACCGATGAGGGCGCGCCCGTCGGCTACCCGCGCTTCTCGCCGGACGGCGCGCACGTCGCGTACACGTCCCGCACCTCCGGCGGGCCCGAGGTGTGGGTGACCGCGACGGACGGCTCGACCGCGCCGCGGCGCCTCACCACCTGGGGCAAGCCGACCACGAAGGTCGCGGGCTGGTTGGCCGACGGCCGCGTGCTCGTCACGAGCTCGCACGCGGCGCCGCAGGCCCGCGACGGGCAGCTGTGGGCCGTGGACCTCGAGGGCCGGGCGACGCTGCTGCCGCTGGGCCGCAGCGGGGAGGCCGCGATCCACACGGACGGCACGACCGTCGTCGCGACGCCGTGGCGCCGTGACCAGGCCTCCTGGAAGCACTACCAGGGCGGCACGGCGGTGAAGCTGTGGATCTCGCGGCAGGCGCTGCCGCTCGACGCCCCGGCCGAGCAGCATGCGCAGCGCCCGTGGGAGGCGCTGCTGGACGAGCTGCTCGCCTCGAAGCTCCGCGTGGCCTGGTACGGCGACCGGCTGATCTTCGCCTCCGACACCCCGGGCGCGGGCGCGGCCCGCACGGACCGGGCGAGCGCGAACCTGTGGTCCGTCGCTAAGGACGGCTCCGACCTGCGGGCCCACACGCATCTGCGCTCGGAGGACGGCTACCTGCGCGAGCCCGCGACCGACGGCTCGACGATCGTCTTCACCTCCCGCGGCCGCCTGTTCGCGATGGACTCGCTCGACGCGGAGCCCCGCGAGGTCGAGGTCCAGGCGACCGGCGTGGGCGCAGCCCGACTGCCGCGCCCGGCCTCGCCGAGCGAGAACCTGCTGGCCATGCGGCCGGTGCACGACGCCCGCGCGAGCGTCGTCGAGTGGCGCGGCTCCGCGCACCTGCTCACCCATCGCCGCGGCCCGGCCCGCCTGCTCGCGGGCCGCTGCGGCCTGCGCATCCGGGAGGCGCAGCCGCTGGGCCGCTCCCCCTTCGCCCTGCTCGTCACCGACGAGGCCGCGCAGGCGGACCGCACCGACGGCGACGTGGGCTCGGACCAGCTGGCGCTCGCCCGGCTCGACGGCGGCGGCGAGCAGATCGCCCTGGACCTCGGCGATGTGGGCCGCATCCTCCACGCGGTCCCCTCGCCGGACGGCTCGAAGGTCGCGATCTCCACGCACGACAACGTGGTGCGCCTGGTGACCCTGCGCGGCATCGAGGACCCGGCCCGGCCCGCGACCTCCGGCACGGGCTCCGCCCCCTCGGCCGCGTCGTCGGCCGCGTCCCCGTGGGAGCAGGACGCCGAGCAGGTCCCGGGCGCTCCGCACCTCGACGCGGTGCGGGAGGTGGGCCGCTCGAACGGCGGCGAGATCCGCCACCTGACCTGGTCGCCGGACAGCCGGTGGCTCGTGTGGACCGAGCCGGACTCGTGGATGCTGGGCCGGCTCATGGTGACGGACGCCGAGTCGCACGAGCCGACGGGCCGCGCGCTCACCTCCGGCCGCTACCAGGACACCGAGGCGGCGTTCAGCGCGGACGGCAAGCACCTGGCGCTGCTGTCCCTGCGCACCTTCGAGACGGTCTACGACGACATGGTCTTCGACCTGGGGTTCGTCAACGCCGAGCGGCCGTTCCTGCTGCCGCTGCAGGCGACGACGGCGGATCCCTTCGGCCCCCACCCGGACGGCTGGGCGGGCGGCGCGGAGGAGCCGAAGCCGCAGTCCGAGGACGAGAGCGCCGAGAGCTCCGCGACCGCCGCGACCCCCGGGGCGTCGGCGGCCGAGGGCGCGACCACCGCGGCCGCCGGGCCGTCGGCCCCGCACGCGGAGGAGACGGTCTCCGCGGCGAGCCCCGCCGGGGCCGCGGACTCAGCGAAGGCACCGCGCACCGAGATCGACCTCGAGGACGCGGAGGCGCGGATCGTCCCGTTCCCCGTCCTCTCCGGCTCCTACTCGCACCTGCGGGCCGTGACCGGCGGCTTCGTGTGGCTGCGCCACCCCCAGCAGGGCGTGCTCGGCACCTCGCGCGCAGGCGTGGACGGCGACGCGCCCGGCCCCGCCCTCGAGTTCTGGTCCCTCTCGGACCGCAAGCTCACCGTGCTCGCGGAGGGCGTGGACGACCTCGCCGTCTCCGGTGACGGCGAGTGGCTCGTCATCAAGCAGGGCGGCGCCTGGGTGCAGGTCCCCGCGACCCGCAAGGCGGAGGACGAGGACCCGGGCCGCGTCACGATCGAGACGGACCGCCTGCGCCTCACCGTCGACCCGGTGCTCGAGCGCGCCGGCATGCTCTGGGACAACTACCGGATCATGGCGCAGCAGTACTGGCGGGCGGACATGGACGGCCAGGACTGGCACGCCATGACCTCCTGGTACGAGCCGGTGCTCGAGCGCGTGGTCACCGAGGACGACTTCCAGGACCTGATGTGGGAGGTCGTGGGCGAGCTCGGCACCTCCCACGCGTACGTCATGGGCGGCGTCTACCAGGCGGATCCGCCGATGATCCCGGCGTTCCTCGGCGCGGACCTCGCCCTGCGGGACGGCCGCTGGGTGATCACGCGGATCCTGCCCGGCGACTCCTCGGACCCGGACGCCCGCTCCCCGCTGCTGGCCCCCGGGGTCGCCGCCCGCGAGGGCGACGCGATCGTGCGGATCGACGGCCGCGAGGTGGGCGAGGCGGGCGTGGCCCCGCTGCTCATCGGCTCCGCGGGCCGCGCCACGGAGCTCGTGCTCGAGCGGGACGGCGGCGAGCGCCGCGTCGCGGTCGTGCCCCTCGCCGACGAGTCCGCGCTGCGCTACCAGGCGTGGGTCGACTCGCGGCGCCGGGCCGTGGCGGAGGCCTCGGGCGGCCGCCTCGGCTACCTCCACATCCCCGACATGGTCTCCTCCGGCTGGGCGCAGATGCACCGCGACCTGCGGGAGGCGTCCACGAAGGAGGGCATCGTGGTGGACGTCCGCTACAACAGCGGCGGCCACACCTCGCAGCTCGTCACCGACCGCCTCGCCCGCACGGTCCGCTCCTGGGACTTCCCGCGCCATGAGCGGCCCGGCACCTACCCGCAGTTCGCGCCGCGCGGCCCGGTCGTGCTCGTGACGAACCAGGAGGCCGGGTCCGACGGCGACATCGTCAACGCCGTCGCGCAGGCGATGGGCATCGGCCCCGTGATCGGCACCCGCACCTGGGGCGGCGTGATCGGGATCGACGGCCGCTACGACCTCGTGGACGGCACCGGCATCACCCAGCCCAAGTACGCGAGCTGGTTCGAGGGCGTGGACTGGGAGATCGAGAACTACGGCGTGGACCCCGACATCGAGGTGCCGCTCCCGCCGAACGCGTGGGTGGCCGGGGACGATCCGCAGCTCGCCCGCGGCGTCACCGAGGCGCTCGCCCTGCTCGAGCAGCACCCGGCGAAGACGGCCCCGCCGCTGCCCGCGCCGCGCTTCGCCCCGCGCGAGGGCTGAGCGGTCCGGAGGTCCGCACGCCGGCGGCCCGTCGGCCGGTCCCCGATCCCGGGGCCGGCCGACGGGCCGTCGTGCTGGTCGCGCCCGAGCGGATCCCCTGCGCTCTCAGCGCCGGGTCGCCCCGGCGAGCGGTGTGCGCGGCGCCTCGACGGTCTCCGCGACCGTCGGTCGCGACGTCTCCGGCTCGGCGGGCTCCCGCTCGGTGCGGGGCTGCTCGACGTCGGCGAGGCGGGCCATGGGGACCACGGCGTCGGGCATGAGGGTGCGGATCATGAGGGCGCCGCCGCGCTCGGCGGCCTGGGCGGCGGTGCGGGGTGCACGGCGCTCGGCGGGCGTGCGGCCCACCCAGCGGGGGTCGTCGTCCGGGGCGGGGGCCGGGAACAGCGCACCGAGGACGATGCGGCCCAGCGCGCCGAGGGCGACGGAGGCGGTGGCGATGAGGAGGAGGGCGGGGATTCCGATGAGCAGTGCGTCCATGCCTCGATCCTTCGCCCGTCGGCCGTGAAGGACAAGCGAACGTTTCTACCGCTCTGTTCACCCGGACTGAACAGTCGTAGGGTGGTCCCATGCTCGATCCCGTGAAGCTCCGCGTGCTCCGCTCCGTCGTCGAGACGGGCAGCATCCGCGCGAGCGCCGAGGCCCTCGGCTACACCCCCTCCGCCGTCAGCCAGCACCTCTCGACCCTGCGCCGCGAGACCGGCCTCGACCTGGTCGAGCGCTCGGGCCGCGGCATCGTCGTCACCCCGCAGGGCCGCCTGCTCGCGGAGCAGTCCGGCGCCGCGCTCGACGCCCTCGCCGCGCTCGACCGCACCGTGCAGGCCCTCCGCTCCGGCCGCTCGGGCGCCCTGCGACTCGGCTACGCCTCCTCCGTCGCCTCCACCTGGATCCCCGAGCTCGCGCAGGACGTGCGCCGCCGCTTCCCCGAGCTCGACCTCGAGCTCGTGCTGCGCAGCTGCAGCATCGACGACCTCGTCGAGGACGGCATGGACGTCGCCGTGGGCGAGAGCAGCCGGTCGCCGCTCGTCGAGGACTGGATCGCGCAGGACATCCTCGAGGAGGGCTACGTCGCGATCGTCGGCGTCGGCCACCGCCTCGCCGGCCGCACCTCCGTCCAGCTCAAGGACCTCGCCGAGGAGCCCTGGACGACGGACGACCCGATCCCCTCCCCCTGGTTCCGCCGCATCGCCTCCGCCTGCCTCGCCGCCGGGTACACGCCGCGCGTCGAGATCAACCCGACGGACTTCTCCACGGTGCTGGGCTTCGTCGCGACCGGCGACTACGTCACCGTGCAGCCCTCGATCATCGCGCAGGACCTCCGCGCCGATCTCGTCGCGATCCCGGTGGAGGACACGACGCTGCGCCGCCGCATGAGCGTGCAGGTGCGCCGCTCCGTGATCCGCCACCCCGCGGCGCGCTACATCGTGCGCCGCGTGCACGACATGGCGGGGGACCGCGCCCGCGACATCGTCGGCGTCGTGCACCTCAATGCGCCGGACGCCCGCGGCGTCGGCCCCGGCTGGACCGATCCGGCCGACGCCGCCGCCGACGGTGCCGCCGAGGGTTCCGCGCCGACCCAGGCGACCGGCGTCGGCGGGCCGGCTGCCGAGGCCGGCGCCGTCGAGGGCGCGACTCCCCGGCCCCAGCCCGCCGCGCTCTGAGAGGATCGACGGGCGACCGCGCGTCGCCCGCCGGCACGGCCGCCGCCCGCATTCACGCCTCACGCCTCACGCCTCACGCACCATCCCGCTCACCGAGGAGGACCCATGACCGCCGAGGACACCCCGGACATCGACACCCGCATCCGTGACCTGCTCGTGCGCGCCGAGATCGCCGACGGCAGCCTCGTCATGGAGGTGGACGTCGCCGGGAGCGCCGAGCAGCTGTGGCGCGCGATCACCGACCCCGAGCAGCTCGCCCGCTGGTCCCCCGTGGTCCCGGACCGCGCGCTCACCTCGATCGGCCCCGCGCTGTCCCGCGAGAACCCCGACGAGGACCCGGTCGCCGCGGACGTCCTCGCCCTCGCCGCCGACCACGCCGTCACCCACCGCTGGGCCGATGCGACCCTGGGCTGGGTCGTCGACGAGGGGCAGGTGGACCTGCAGGTCATGCTCCCGGAGGTCGAGCAGGCCCAGTACTTCGCCGCCGGATGGCACGTGTGCCTCGCGGTGCTCGACGCGCAGCTGAGCGGCGAGGACCAGGCGCGGATCGTCGGCATGGAGGCCATGGACCACGGCTGGGAGGAGCTGCGCGCCGGCTACGCCCGCGAGTTCGGCCACCCCGACGGCCCCGCCCCCGGCCACGACGCCTGACCCCGCCGGTCGCGGCGCGCCCCACCAGACCTACGGGACCACTTCGTACGGGTCGGCCCCGTAGGGCGAGGACCCGGTCGAAGAGATCCCGTACGCCCCAGCCCGCCCCGGGCGGCGGGACCATATCGCTCAGGTCCCGCCCTCGACGCCGCCACCTGCGCGATGACGTCCCGTGCAGATCCCGCGCCGCCCACCCGAGGCCTACGGGACCACTTCGTACGGGTCGGGCCCGTGGGGCGGGGACCCGGTCGAAGAGGTCCCGTACGCCCGAGCCCGCCCGGCCCGCGGGACCACATCGCGCAGGTCCCGCCCCATACGCCGCCACCTGCGCGATGACGTCCCGTGGGCTCAGACGTCGGCGCGCGGGTAGTCGACGAAGGCGAAGGCGGAGCCGTCCGGCGCCCAGCTGGGGACGTTGATCGTGCCCTGCCCGCCCTGCAGCGCCACGAGCGTCGTGGGCCGGCCCCACTCGCCCACGCGCACGAGCCGCAGCTCGACGTCGCGATCCTCGGGGTGGCCCTCGGTGCCGGGCGGGAAGCTGAGGTAGGCGACGACCTCGCCGTCGGGCGCGATGTGCGGGAACCAGTTGACCCGCTCGTCGGAGGTGAGCTGCTCGAGGCCGGTGCCGTCGGGCCGCACGCGGGCGAGCTGCGCGTGGCCGGGGGCGTCGCTGAACTGCTCGGTGTTGAAGAGGATCCAGGCGCCGTCCGGACTGTACTCGCAGCCGTCGGCCGGGCCGGGATCAGTGGTGACGGCGCGGTCGCCGGTGCCGTCCACGCCGATCGTGCGGATAGTCCCGGCGGCCCACCAGTTCTCACCCTCGGGCTGGAGGTGCACGTAGGCGAGGGTCGTGCCGTCGGGGCTCACACCGTGGAGGAAGTGCAGGCCGCCGTCCTCCGGGGTGATGCGGCGCGGGGTCCCCGCAGCCACCGCACCGTCTGAGTCGCTGCTGGTGAGCGGCACCTCCCAGACGTGGAAGTCGTTCGCGGAGGCGTAGACCGCGGAGCCGTCGGGGGCGAGCACGTGGTCGTTGTTGACGGGCGGCAGGCCGGGCGCGTCGAGCTGCTGGGGGGCGGCGGAGCCGTCGGCCGGGAGGAGCCAGAGCAGGCCGTCGGCGTTCACGAGGAGGCGGCCGTCGGCGGTCCAGTTGGGGGCCTCGAAGAGCCGCTCGGCGGTCTCGTGCACGGTGCGCACCTCGCCGGTGGCGCGGTCCCAGATCCGGATGCGGCAGGTCTGGCCGGGGCGGAGGCGGCGCCCGGCGGGCTGGTCCTCGGCCGAGGCGGGGGTGGGGTCGGCGGTCACGGGGCGGCTCCTTCGCCGGCGAGGATGCTGAGGTGGGCGCGCAGGCCGGCGACGGCGAGGTCGTGGTCCTGCTGCGAGCTGAGGCCGGAGACGGTGATCGCGGCGACGACGCCCGCGCCGCGCACCCGGATCGGGAAGGACCCGCCGGTCACGGCGTAGCGCTCATCCAACCAGCCGATCGCCTGCGGGTCCACGCCCGCGCCGGAGAGCCGGGCGTCGACGAGCGCGCTCGAGGACTCCATGCGCAGGGTGACCGCGGCCTTCCGCTCGGCCCAGGCCTGCTGGTCCGGGGCGGCGCCCGGGAGCACGGCGCGGAAGAGGATCAGCTGGGGGCGGCGCACGTCGATCACGACGCCGTGGCCCGCGGCGGCGGCGATCTCGCGGGTGAGCACGCCGAGCTCCCAGGCGCCGTCGGCCTCGAAGCGGGGCAGCACGAGCTCGCGCTCCTCCGCCTCGAGCAGCGCGATGTCGACGGGGGCGGCGCTCATCGGCCGGTCCCGCTCGACGCCGGCGCCTCGCCGTGGGCGGGGGTCGCGGCGGAGAGGTCCTGCGGCGGGGCGGGGACGCCCGCGGTGAGGACCTGCGCGCGGGCGGTCTCGAGCAGCTCCATGACGGCGACCGTCTCGTCGTGCGTGTGGACGGGCGACTCGGTGCGGCCCTCCCCCACGAAGCGGGCGAGCGCGGTGGCCTCGTAGGAGAGTGCGGCGAAGCCCCGCAGCATCGTCGGGTCCGTCCAGCGGAGCGTGGGCGAGCCGTGCGCGGCACCGGTGACGGTGAAGCTCGTGGGGTTGTAGAACGAGCCCTCGACCTGCAGGAATGCCGAGGTGCCGCTGATCGTCGCGGTGGTGGGGGTGCGCTCGAGCAGGGAGGTGTAGAGCGTGGAGACGGCGCCGCCGGCGTGGGTGGAGACCACCGCGGCGGAGGCGTCGACGCCGGTCGCGGTGACGGTGCCGCGGGCCTCGATCGCGGTGGGCGCACCGAGCACCATGGTGATGAACTGCGCGGGGTACACGCCGAGGTCGAGGAGGGCGCCGCCACCCAGCTCGGGCGCGTACATGCGGTGGTCGGCGGGGCGGATGATCTGCTGCGAGTGGTCCGCGGCGACGGCGCGCACGTCCCCGAGGCCCCCGCCGTCGACGAGGGCGCGGATGACGGAGGCCTGCGGCAGGTAGCGGGACCACATGGCCTCCATGACCAGCACGCCGGCGGCGCTGGCGGCGGCGAAGACCTCGCGCGCCTCGGCGGCGGTGACGGTGATCGGCTTCTCGATGAGCACGTGCTTGCCGGCCGCGATCGCGGCGAGGGCGACCTCGGCGTGGCCGCTGTGCGGGGTGGCGACGTAGACGACGTCGACCTCGGGGTGGGTCACGAGCGCCTCGACGGAGCCGACGGCCTGCTCCGCACCGAAGCGGGCGGCGAACGCGCGGGCGTTGTCGAAGGAGCGGGAGCCGACGGCGACCAGGCGCTGCGCGGTGTGGGCCCTCAGCGAGGTCGCGAACTCGCCGGCGATCCAGCCGGGGCCGACGATCCCCCAGCGCAGCGAGGGCTCGCCGCTGCGGGGCAGGTACAGGGTGGGGTCGGGCAGGGCGATGGGCATGCGGGCCTCCGGGAGGGTCGCGCCGACGGGAACGACGACGCTGTTGGCACGAGACAAGATCAGGTGGCGCCGAGACTAGCACGTGCCAAAGCGGGGGCGTCCAGGTCGACCGTGACTGCGAGGAAGTGGTCCCGGACCCGCTCAGCCGCGGGAGGGCGCCGGCCCGGTCGACCCGCGGACCACGAGATGCGCCGGTGTCGCGATCACGCGAGCAGCGCCCTCAGCCCGATCGGACCGCACGGCCGTGTCGACCCCGTCGGCCCCGTCGGTCGGAACGGCCCCGTCACCCACATCGGCCCCGTCGGCCGGAACGGCCCCGTCGCTCCCGACCCCGAGCCGCTCGAGCAGCACCCCGAGCGCCGCCTCGACCGTCGCGTCGACGTCCTGGTGCACCGAGGTGAGGTCATGGAAGGACAGCGCGGCGATGGGGCTGTCGTCGAAGCCCACCACCGAGATCTCCCCCGGCACGGCGACCCCGGCGCGGGCGAGCACGGCGAGCACCCCGGCGGCCGCGTGGTCGCTCACGCACACGAGCGCCGTGGGCCGCACCGCGCGGGCGAGGACCGTGCGCGCGGCCTCCGCGCCCTCCTCCTCGCCGAGGTCGGAGGGGACCACGTCGATCCGCTCCCCCAGGCCCGCCTGCCGCATCGCGTCCTCGTAGGCGCGGGCGCGGGCCGGGCCGGGCTCCTCACCGCGGCCGCCCACGAAGGCGATCGCCTCGTGCCCCAGGCCCACGAGGTGCTCGACGGCCAGGCGCAGGCCCGTCGCCTCGTCCACGTGCACCGTGTCCTGCGTGGGATCCGCGGACCACTCCCCCAGCTGCAGCACGGGCACCACGCCCCGGGCGGCGGCGAGCGCCTCGGATCCGGGCTCCGGGTTGAACACGGCGAGCGCCTCCACCCGCTGCTCCATGAGCGAGCCGACGGCCTCGTCGGTCCCGCGACCGGCGTGGATCGGGGCGAGCGCCATCCGGTATCCGCGCTCCCCGGCGGCCGCGATGAGCCGCTCGACGACCTTCACCTGGAAGGCGTTGCCCAGGGAGAACGCGATGCCGAGGGTGCGGGTGCTCGACTGCCGCAGCAGCCGCGCGGAGGCGTTGGGGCGGTAGCCGAGCTCGCGGGCCGCCGCGAGGATCCGCTCGCGGGACTCCGCGCTGGGGCCGTCCGCGCCGCGCAGCACGAGGGAGACGAGCTGCCGGGAGACGCCGAGGTGATCGGCGACGTCCTTCATCGTGGGCAGGCGCCGCGCCGGGCCGGGAGGTCGGGTCGCGGGATCGGTCATGGCGAGGATTCTGCCAGGGCGCCGATCAGGCCCCGTCGATCGTGAGCTCGACGGTGACCTCCTCGCCGGGCTCGACCCCCTCCGCGCGCTGCACCGCGACCTTGACGGGCACGAGGTACCCGCCGTCCCGCGGGAACAGGGAGATGGTGAACTCGGTGCCGCCGATCCGGCCGGTCACGGGGATCGCGCCCCAGCCGTAGGTGACGCGGGAGGCGACGGCCGCGATCTCGGCGGCCTCGTCTGCGGCGACGGGCACGAACACGAAGGGGGCGGGGCCGCGCCACTCGATCGCGGTGCCCGTGAAGCGGAGGTGCATGCCGGGAGCGTACGCCGGGCGCGCGGGGCCGACAGGGCATACGGAGCGCGCCGTCCGCCGTCAACCTCCGGCCCAGTCGGGCTTGCCACGAGGGAAGCCCCGGCCCACCCTGACGGCGGTGGCAACAGGCGGACGCGACCGGGCGTCCGTCGGCCCCGCCCCTATGCTGGGCGCATCGGATCGCGCCCTGCGCAGCGGCGCCGGAGGCGGCGCGATCCCCGCCCACGCACCTGCAGGAGTACGCGCATGCCCCGTTTCAACGTCTCCGAGGACGACGCCCTGGGTCCCTTCGTCATCGGCCTCGACGTGGGCTCCGGCGGCACGCGCGCCGCCGTGTACGACGCGACGGGTCGTGAGGTGGGCAAGCGCCACCACAAGGAGCCGCACACCTTCACCACCGCGGCCGACGGCACCTCCACGATCGACGCGGACCTCGTCGTCGACGAGCTGCGCACCTCGATCGCGGCCGTGCTCGCCGAGCCGCTGCCGGGTCCGGTCGCCGGCATCGGCGTGGACACCTTCGCCTCCTCCCTCGTCGCGGTCGACGCCGCCGGGAAGGCCCTCACCCCCTGCATCACCTACGCGGACACGCGCTGCCGCGACCAGGTCGCGGCGCTGCGCGAGGCGGTCGACGCCGAGGCCCTGCACCAGCAGGTCGGCGCGCGCCTGCACTCCTCCTACACCGCGCCGCGGATCGCCTGGCTGCGGGAGACCCAGCCGGAGGTGTTCGCGAAGGCCACGCAGTACATGGCGCTCGGCGAGTACGCCGCGTTCCGCCTGCTCGGCACGCCCGTGCTCGGCACCGCCTCCGCCGCCTGGGCGGGCCTGCTGGACCGCCGCACCGGCGAGTACGCGACCGGCCTGCTCGAGGCCGCGGGCGCCGATCCAGCGACCCTCTCCGCCCCGCGCGACCCGAACCAGGGCCAGCCGGTCGCCGGCACCGTTCTCGCGAAGGAGTTCCCGCAGCTCGAGGGTGCCACCTGGCTGCCCGTGATCGGCGACGGCCTCGCCGCGAACATGGGCATCGGGGCGCTCGGCACCGGCACCTGGGGCATCTCCACGGCGACCTCCGGCGCGATCCGCCAGCTCGTCGAGACGGACATCGAGACCCTGCCCAGCGGCCTGTGGGCCTACCGGGTCGACGCGCGCCGCACCCTCGTGGGCTCCGCGATGAGCGACTGCGGCCGCGTGCTCGACTGGGCCCGCTTCCAGCTGGGCCTGCCCGAGGACGTCGCCGAGATCGACACCGAGCGGATCTTCTCCGCCCCCGTCTCCGAGGGCACCCCGATCGTCGTCCCGTTCTTCTCCGGCGAGCGCGGCACCAAGTGGCGCGACTCCTCGAAGGCCCTGTTCGCGAACGTCTCCGCGTCCACCACCGCGGAGGACCTCCTGCGCGGCGCGCTCGAGGGCGTGGCCCTGTCCTACCTGCGCATCGCGGACCAGATGCGGGAGCTCGGCGGGGAGCCGGAGCGGATCGTGCTCTCCGGCGGCATGACCGAGGCGATCCCCTCGTGGCTGCACCTGCTGGCCGACGCCCTCGGTTCGCCGATCGAGCACGTCGCCGTGTCCCGCTCCACGATGCGCGGGGCGGCGCTCATGGCGATCGAGGAGACGGTGCCCGGCGCGCAGGTCGCCGAGGCGCCCGTGCTGCGCAAGGTCGAGCCGGTCGCCGAGCACGCCGACTACTACCGTGCGCGCCTCGAGCGCTTCGAGGCTCTCGCGGACCTCGCCTGAGCGCCGTGACGGAGGTCGACTGGCGCTTCCGGCCGGCGACGGCGCAGGACGCACCGTGGATGGCGGAGCTGCGCGCCCAAGTCATGCGCCCGGACCTCGAACGGCTGGGACGCTTCGACGAGCGCCGCGTGCGCGAGCGGTTCCTCACCGCGTACGTCCCCGCGCACACCCGTGTGATCGTGGCCGACGGGCGCGACGCGGGACTCGTCGCCCTGCGGCCCGACGGCGACGCCCTGTGGGTCGAGCACTTCTACCTCTCTGCGCAGGTCCAGGGGCGCGGGATCGGCGGGCAGGTGCTCGCGGCGATCCGCGCGGAGCACCCCGCGGCGCTGCTCCGCCTCGACGTGCTCCAGGGCAGCCCCGCGCGGCGCCTCTACGAGCGCAGTGGCTTCGTCCTCGAGGGCGAGGACCCGGTGGACGTCTACATGGCCGCGGCGCCTCAGCGGGCGAGCTAGCGGGGCGCGGCCGGCCAGCCCCGGACGGCCCCGGATGGACCCCACGCATGCCCGTTTGCGCGCCCCAGTTCCACGAATGGAACCCAGCCGCGCAATCGGACACCACCGCTCGACTCGCCCATGCCCGTTTGCGCGCCCTGCTTCCCGAATCGGAACCCAGCCGCGCAATCGGACAACCGCAGAAGCGCTCCGCCCCACTCCGCCCCTCCTCGCCCCGCCCGCCGCGAGCTCCCGCCCTGATCGCCGATGTCCGTTTGCGCGCCCCAGCTCCACGAATGGAACCCCGGTGCGCAATCGGACAGGCACGCGCCGTGGATCGCTCCTCCCCATCCGTTCTCCGTCCACACCGGAGGCATCGAACCGGCTGCTCGGAGGTCCGCTTCCCTAACGTCAGGCCATGACTCCGCGCTGGTCCCCGCCCCCGCACAGCCTGCTGCGGCGATCCGAGCTGCGACGACGCGGGGTCCACTCCCGGAGGCTGGCCTCCGACGAGTTCACCCAGGTCATCCCGGGCTTCTGGACACCCACCGCGCAGCCCGCTCCGCTGCACGCGATCGCCCGCCGCCTGCAGCACGTCGTCTGTCCCGAGGCCGTCGTCAGCCACGTGACGGCCGCGGAGATCCTCGGCCTGCCGCTCCCGCCGGGCCAGCGCTACGAGAGACTCCGCGTGCTCCACGTGTCGTTGCCTCCCGCGGCCCGACGCAGGCTCGGGCGCCAGGCGCACGTCCACCGCCGTCGGCCGTCGGAGGTCCGCGTGGTCCTGGGGGTGCGCCTGAGCGCGACCCTCCCGATGCTCTGCGACCTCGCCCTGCAGCTCAGCCCGCTCGAGCTGGTGCAGGTGTGCGATGCGACGGTGGGCCCGGACGCACCGTGGCCCCGCGCCTCCCTCGCCGAGCTCCGCGAACTGGCGGGGACGTCGGCCCCGAGGCCGGGCCTCGCCGCGGTGCGCACGGCGTTGGGCTCCGCCCGCCAACGGGTCGAGTCGCCGAAGGAGACCGAGCTGCGCCTCCTCCTGCTCGCCCGGGGGTTCGCCGAGCCGGACATCAATAGCGCGGTGCAGGTGGTCGACTCCCACGACGAGCGGCGCGGCTTCCGGCTCGACCTCTCGTACCGGGAACCGCGGATCGCGATCGAGTACGACGGAGACGGCCACCGCACCGATCGGAGACAGCGGCTCAGGGACCGACGCAAGGATGCACTGCTGCGCAGGGCCGGATGGGAGGTGGTGCGGGTGACGCAGGAGGATCTCCGCGATCCGGCCGACCTCGTCGCTCGGCTCGACCAGCTCGGGGCGCCGCGTGCCGGCCCGCTCCCGCTGGCCGCGTGATCCGGTCCCGACGGCTCGTGTCGCCGCTCGCGGGCCCGTCGGCCGGTGGTCGCAGGAAGAGGCCAGGAGTCCCGCAGCGCGCGGCGACATGAGGGCTACTCTGCGCTCATGACGGTGCTGAGCCCCGCGCTCGGGCGCGCGTACTTCCTCCTCCAGGCAGTGGCCGGCGCCGTGTGGTGGGCGGCCGTGGCGACGGTCCCGGCGGTGCGCGAGGCGACGCTCGGTGGGGTGCCCGCGCTGCCGATGGCGGTGCTCGACGTGCCCCTGTTCGTCCTCACCTCGGCGCTCGTGGCAGTGGGCCGTCGGCGTGCGGTCCACGTGCTCGTGCCGTGGATCCTGCTGATCACGCTGGTCATGGTCGTGTACGCGACCGTCGCGGGCCGCGCTGGCTGGGGTGCGGTGCTCATGATCGTCTCCGCGACCGCGTCGATCGGCGCCGCCGGGCTCGTGCTGCACGGACGCCTGCCGGGGACGGCGCTGCTCAAGGGACCGCTCGGGTTCCGTTCCGCCCCCGCGGCGAGCACCCGCACCCTGCTGCTCGCGACGGCCGCACAGATCGTCGTGTTCTGGTCCCTGTTCCTGCTGGTGATCCCCGTGCCGATCGCCCTGCTCGAGCAGCGCTGGGGCGTGCACCTGGAGCTGCCGGTGCTGCTCCGCGTGCTCGGAGCGGTCGCGATCGTTCCGGCCAGTGCGCTCGGGCTGTGGTCCGCGGTGACGATGACCCGCCTCGGTGAGGGCACGCCGCTGCCGGCCGCGATGCCGCACCGCCTCGTGGTCGCCGGCCCGTACCGCTGGGTGCGCAACCCGATGGCGGTCTCCGGGATCTCGCAGGGCGTGGGCGTGGGGCTCGCGCTCTCCTCCTGGGCCGTGGTGGCCTACTCGGTCGCGGGCGGCCTCATCTGGCATCTTGTGGTGCGTCCCGAGGAGGAGGCGGATCTCGCCACACGCTTCGGCGCGGACTACTCCCGCTACCGCGCCGCGGTGCGCACCTGGCTGCCCCGGCTGCGCCCCGTCCCCGGGAGCGCCTCGCGCACAGGGACCCGGGACTGACCAGGGCCGACGGGGCCAACGGCAGGCGGGGCGGATGCGGTCCGCGCGGCCGACAGGGCCGACAGAGCCGACAGGGCTGACAGGGCCAGCTGGGCCGACGGTCCGGCCGCCGCCTGACGTGCCGGTCGTCCGCCTCGCCTCGCCCAGCGGTGTCCAATTGCGCGCTGGAGAACCATTTGTGGAGCCCAGGCGCGCAAACGGGCACGGCCAGGTCCGGCAGGTGCAGCCACCTGCTGCGGCGACCGCCCGGACCGGCATGACCAAGGCGGGCGCGGGTGTCCGATTGCGCGCTGGAGAACCATTTGTGGAACCCAGGCGCGCAAACGGGCACTGCGAGGGCGGGCGGGACCCAGGGACGGACGACCCGGTAAGGGCGGGCGGGGCTCAGGGGCGGGGCAGGCGGGGCTCCTCGGCGAGGACGGCGGCGGCGAGCTCGTCGGTCGCCCCGTCGAGCAGGCCCACCAGGGCGGCGACCCGCTCGCGGTCGTCCTCGAGCCCGGCGGCGGCGACGATGGCCTCGGCCTGCGGGTCCGCGACCTCGTGGCCGGCCCGCACCCGGTCGGTGACCCAGGCGGTCCAGGCGGCGACGGCGGAGACCTCGCCGGGCGCCTGCGCGGGGCCGCCGCGCTCGGCGATCACGGGGAGGGCGCGCACGGGCAGCTTCGAGGTGCCGTCGGCCGCGATGCGGATGAGGTTGTCGGCGAGGCGCGGGTTGCGGAAGCGCTCCTCGAGGGCGGCGGTGTAGGCGTCGAGCTCGTCCGCGGGGAGGTCCAGGGTGGAGCGGGCCTCGTCCCAGAGCGCCTCGACGAGGGCGCGCACCTCGGGGTGGGAGATGGCCTCGTCGACGCGCTCGGCGCCGGCGACCTGGCCGGCGTAGGCCATGAGGGTGTGGGCGCCGTTGAGCAGGCGCAGCTTGCGCAGCTCGTGGATGGACACGTCGGGCACGATCTGCACGCCCTCGGCGCGCTCCCACGCGGGGCGGCGGCCGCGGAAGCCGTCCTCGATGATCCATTCGGTGAAGGGCTCGGTGACGACGGGGACCTGGTCGTCGAGGCCGGTCCGCTCGCGCACGAGGTCGCCGGCGCCCGCATCGGCGGAGGGGGTGATGCGGTCGACCATCGTGGAGACGACGTCGACGTGCTCGGCGAACCAGGCCTGCGCCTCCGCGTCGAGGCAGGCGAGGACCGCCTCGCGCAGCGCCTCGCCGTTGCCGGTGAGGTTGTCGCAGGAGACCAGGGCGATCGGCTCCTCGACGCCGGCCTCGCGGCGCGCCTGGAGGGCGAGGGCGAGGCGGGCGGGGGCGGAGGTCGCGGGGTCGGTGCCGGCGGCGTAGCCCTTCTCGGTGATGGTGAGGGTGACGACGGCGGTGAGCGGGTCCGCGACGAGGCGCTTGAGGGCGTCGACGTCGTCGGCGGCGTAGGCCTCGTCGATGACGTCGATCAGCTCGACCTCGTCCTCCTCGGGGCCGCGCACCACGAGCCCGTACTTCCCGCCCTGGGCGTTGAGCGCGTCCGCCATGGCGGCGGTGCGTCCGGTGACGACGCTGACGCCCCAGCCGCCCGCCCGCTGGGTCGCGAGGAGGGTGTGGGAGCGGGCGAAGTTGCCGATGCCGAGGTGGACGAGGCGGCCGTCGAGGGCGCGGGGGTCGGTGCTCATGGGTGGTGCTCCTCGGAGGGTCAGACGTCGGCGTCGAGCTTGAAGACCTGGCTCGGCTGCTGGGTGGGCAGGGTCGTGGCGAGCGCCGCGGCGTCCTCCTCGCGCAGGCGGTGCTCGGCGACGAGCCCGGCGAGGTGGTGCGCGTCGAGCCGGCGGGACATGTCGTGCCGCGCGGGGATCGAGCAGAAGGCCCGCGTGTCGTCGATGAACCCGCTGGTCCGGCTGTAGCCGATGGTCTCGGACACGGCGCGACGGTAGCGCAGGATCGCGTCCGGCGCATCGATGAACCACCAGGGGGCGCCCGCGTACACGGAGGGGTAGAAGCCGGCGAGCGGGGCGATCTCGCGGGAGAAGACGGTCTCGTCGATCGTGAACAGGACGACCCGGAAGTTCGGGTCCAGGCCCACGTCGTTGAGCATCGGGGCGACGCCGTGTACGAAGTCGACGGCGTGCGGGATGTCGGCGCCGACGTCGGCCCCGAACGTCTCGAACGTCGCCTGCGAGTGGTTGCGGTAGACGGCCGGGTGCAGGGTCATGACCAGGCCGTCCTCGGCGGCGAGGCGGGCCTGGTCGGCGAGCAGGTGCCGTCGCAGGGCGACCGCGTCGGCGGCGGCGATGCTGCCCTCGCGGGCGGCCGTGTAGAGGCGGCGGGCGTCGGCCGCCTCGAGCCGCTCGGTGCCGACGTCGGTGTGCGCGTGGTCCGAGGAGACGGCGCCGTGCTCGCGGAAGTACAGCCGACGGGCACGCATGGCGGCGAGGTGGCCGTCGTAGGTGCCGGCGTCGACCCCGGCGGCCTCGCCGAGGGCGTCGGTGAGGGCGCGGAAGTCCGCGCGGGCCGGCTCGAGGTACTTGTCCGGGCGGAAGGTGGGGGCGACGCGGCCGGTGAAGGAGGGGTCCGCGGCGAGGGCGTCGTGCGGGGCGAGGTCGTCGACGGGGTCGTCGGTCGTCGCGAGCACCTGGATGCGGAACTCGTCGAAGAGGGCGCGGGGGCGGAACGCGGGCTGCGCGAGCTTCTCGGCGATCGCGTCGTACATGCCCTCCGCGGTGGACGGGGAGAGCACGGTGTCCAGGCCGAACACCTCGTGGAACTCGTGCTCCATCCAGTACCGCGAGGGGGTGCCGGCGTAGGCGTGCCAGTGCTCGGCGAGCAGCCGCCAGGCGGCGCGGGACTCCGTCTCCTCGAGCGGGCCGCGGCCCACGCCGAGGTCCGCGAGGTCGACGCCGCGGGCGTGAAGCAGCCGGGTGACGTAGTGGTCCGGGGTGATGAACAGGGAGGTGGGGTCCCGGAAGGGCTCGTCGTCGAGCAGGAGGCGCGGGTCCACGTGCCCGTGGGGGGAGACGATCGGCTGCTCGCGCATGGACCCGTAGAGGGTCCGGGCGATGTCGCGGATCGCCGGGTCCGCGGGCAGCAGGCGATCGGGGTGGGGCACGTAGGCGTCGTCGCTCATGGGGCCCATGATGGGTGGGCGTCCCCGCGCGGGTGCATCTGTTGTCGCAGGTTGCCGGACGCCCTGACCGGGCGCGGGTCAGGCGGTGGTGCGGGGCCCGGTGGAGGCGCGGGGCACGAGCCGCACGGGCAGCGCCCCCTCCACGGGGGTGCGGTGCGCGGAGGGGTTCTCGATGCGACGGATCAGCCGTTCGACGGCCGCCCGGCCCTGCGCGCGCTTGGGGGTGACGAGGGTGGTGAGGCCGCCGCCGATGAACCTCGTGAGCGGGATGTCGTCGTGCCCCATGACGGAGAGCTCCCCGGGCACGGTCACGCCGGCGCGCAAGGCGGAGACCAGGAAGCCGACCGCGATGAGGTCGTTGTAGCAGATCACCGCGTCGGTGAGCTCCTTGATCTCCGCGAAGGCCAGCTCGCCGCCGGTCGCGGTGGGCGGGTAGGGGCCGTGGCGGTGCACGCTCAGCCCGTTCGCCTTGCCGACGGCGCGGGCGGCGCGCCAGCGCTCGCCGTCGGACCACGAGTTCACCGGACCGGCGACATAGGTGACGGAGCGGACGCCCTGCTCGACGAGGTGCGCCATCGCCTGGGTCATGCCGTGCTCGTAGTCCGGGGTGACGGAGTCCAGGCCGGCGACGCGGCGGTTGAGGACCACGGAGGGGAGGCGCTTGGTGAGGTGGTTCAACGTCGCGTCGGAGAGCCGGGAGCCGGAGAGGACGACGCCGTCCACGACGTCGACGGCGCTCTCGAGGCTCGCCTTCTCGCGCTCCTCGTCCTCGACGCTGTCCAGGAGCAGCAGCAGGTAGCCGTGCTCCTGCGCGGCCTCCTGCATGCCGGAGACGATCTCCGCGAAGTAGGGGTTGGTGAGGTCCGGGATCTCGATGCCGAGCCGCTGGTGGCGGTGCGCGCGCTCCTGCGCGGCGGGGGCGGAGGTGCGGTAGCCGAGCTCCTTCGCCGCGGCCATGACCTTCGCGTGGGTCGCGGCGCTGACGCGGCCGGGCCGGGAGAAGGCACGGGAGACCGTCGACGGCGCCACCTCGGCCGCACGGGCCACGTCGTAGATGGTCACGCGCTCGTCGTCCACCCTGCATCTCCTCCTGGTCCTCGGCGACCGGGCCGCCGGGGCCCGCCCCTACGGTACTGCCCAGAGCGTTCCTCAGTGCGCGGCGCCCAGCTCGATGAGCAGCACGCCGAGCACGATGAGGCCCATGCCGAGCGCCATGACGCGGTTCAGCGCCTCCCCGAACAGCAGCCGTGAGGCGAGGGCGGTGAGCACGATCCCGGCGGCGGTCCACACGCCGTAGGCGACGCCGAGCGGGAGGCCGTGGGCGAGCGCGGCGGAGAGCAGGCCGAAGGCGAGCAGGTAGGCGACGCCGACGACCGCGTAGAGGGCGCGGCGCCCGGTCGCGGCGACCCGCAGGGTGAGGGTGCCGGCGACCTCGGCGAGGATCGCGCCGGCGAGCAGCAGGGCGCTCACCTCGGGTCCTCCTGGTGCGGGTCGACGACGGGGATCTCCGACGTCGCCGTCGCGAGCGCGGCGGCGGGGCCGGGTGCAGTGGCCGACGGGGCCGACGAGGCTGACGAGGACGACGGACTTCCCGGATCCTCTGTCGCATGAGCGCGCTGCGAGCCGAGCTCGACGACCATCACCCCGGCGGCGACGAGCACGATGCCGAGACCCATGAGCGCGGTGAGCGGCTCCGCGAACAGGAGCGTGGACAGCAGCGCGGTGAGCACCACGCCGCTCGCGCCCCACACCCCATAGGCGACGCCGAGCGGCATCCCGCGCCGCAGTACGACCGCGAGCAGGCTGAAGGAGGCGAGGTAGCCGGCCACGACCAGCACGTACAGCGCGGGATGGGTGAGGGCGGCCTTGAGGGAGAGGCTCGCGGTCACCTCGCTGAGGATCGCGCCAGCCAGGAGCAGCCAGGTCATGGGGCCATTCTCCCCTGCCCGGGCGCGGTATGGGGGCGCTGTCCTCCGGCCCGCTGGGCGGCGCCAGAGGCATGGGCGTGGGCGAGTTCGCCGATGCCATCGGCATCGCTCCGGCGAACGTCGCGGTCCTGAAGAACGGACCCGCCACGGCCGTCCGCCTGTCGGCCCTCGACCCTCGACCCTCGACCCTCGACCCTCGACGCGATCTTTCGCGTCCTCGAGTGCCGATGCGACGACCTCCTCCACCACGAGAATCGAGAAGACGAACCTGAGCAGTACGGATAGGTTTGACGACATGTCCCCTGAACTCGACGTCTCGGCCTTCGCCATCCAGTTCCAGAAGTTCCTCGACACGATGAGCGACCTCGCCGAGCAGCCCGATCGGGACGTCTTCGAGTCCGAGCTCGGCAGGCATCTGGGAGCCAGCCCTCGCTCGCTCGCCCCGGTGCGCCAGGAGTTCCCTCACTGGAGATGGGTCGACGTCGACGCCGCTCTGGACGCGCTCTCGGCGACGCAAACCCTTCGCGGAGTCGTCCCGGCCGACGATCCCGACGGCCTCTCCGAGGTGCTGTCGAACCGGTACGGCAACTACGCGTGGGGATCGGTCGAGCGCACGGCCCTGCCCTCCGGGCCGGGCCGGGTCACGCACGTGGCGACCAACGCCATCCGACAGCTGGAGATCGACGGCCTGCCGGTCATCGCGTTCGCGACCGAGTCGACCAGTCAGGACCCGGAGGGCGCCATCGCGGTCGAGGTGCTCTCGGCCGACGCCGCCGTCTCCCGCCGTGTGCTCTCCCGCATCGACACCCATGTCCGGGAGCAGTCGGCGCTCGGCGGGCAGGTGGTCAGCTTCGTCGCAGGGCAGTACGGCTCGGAGCAGGGCGAGATCAGGTTCCATCCCCGGCCCCGGGTCCCTCGCCGGGATGTCGTGCTGCCGGCGGGGAGCCTGGATCGCATCGAGGAGTCCGTGCTCGGGGTGAGTGAGAACGCCGCCGCGCTCCGCGAAGCCGGGCAGCACCTCTCGCGAGGCGTCCTGCTGTTCGGCCCTCCCGGGACAGGCAAGACCCATACCGTCCGCTACCTCCTCTCCCGCGCCGCGGACACGACGGCGATCGTGCTGAACGGGGACTCCCTCAGCCACATCAGGCAGGCTGCTGACGCTGCTCGAGATCTGGGCCGAGCCATCATCGTCCTCGAGGACGCCGACCTCGTCGCCGCCGATCGCGACTTCAGCGAGGGAGAGCGCTCCGTCCTCTTCGACGTCCTGGACATCCTCGACGGGCTCGCCGACGACGCCGACATCGCCTTCGTGCTGACCACGAACCGCGTGGGGGTGCTCGAAGAAGCTCTCGCTCTGCGGCCCGGACGCATCGACCTCGCCGTGGAGATCCCGCTCCCCGATCTTGAGCTCCGCCGCCAGCTCTTCACCCGGTACGGGCACCACCTCCCCTTCACCGAGCGGGGGATCGATCAGGCGGCCGTCGCCGCTGAAGGCACCACGGGCTCCTTCGCGAAGGAAGCAGTGCGCCGCGCCGTGATGAGCGCACTCGCCCTCCACGAGGACCTCACCGACACGCACCTCATCTCAGCCGTCGATGCGCTCGTCCGCGAGGCCGGCGAACTGCGCGACGCCATGGCACACGACGCGGAGGACCACGACGTCAGCGACGACGACTGAGTCGACGAGACGCGACACCGAGCCGGGGAGACCGTCCGCCACCAGACAGCCGCGAGGGCGGACGGCTGTCGTGCCCTCGTCGCCGGTACGCTTCACCCATGGGCTCATCGCCGTCCCCCGTCCCTGTCGTCCTCATCGTGGGTCCGCAGGCGGCGGGCAAGAGCACCGTCGCTCGTGCGCTCGTCGAGGCGCTCCGCGAACGGGACGAGCGTGCCGCCCTCATCGAGCTGGATGCGATCGCGGGCATGGCGCTGCCGACCCTCCCGAGCTGGGACGTGGCGGCCGACGTCTTCGCCACCGTCATCGGCGAGTGGGCCGGGGCCGACCTGACCTGCGTGGTCGCTGAGGGGATCGCGAGCCGAAGCGAGATCGACCTGGTCTCGGCCCGAGTACCCGAGCCCGCTGCGATCATGACGATCACGATGACGACCCCTCTCGGGACCGCCGTGCCCCGGGCACTCGCTGATCCCACCCGGGGCATCTCTCGCGACGAGAGATGGCTGGCAGACCGCTATGACGAGTGGCAGCGCGAACGAGCCCTCATCGAGGAGGACCTCGCGCTGGACATGGGGAGCCTCTCCGTGCAGGAAGGCGTCGCCCGTGCCGTGGCGGCCATCGATGCCAAGCGCTCCAAACTGTTCGACCAGTCGCGACACCACGGCACAGCGCCTGGTCCTGCCGCTGCGCGACGGGCTTCTGGACGCACGGTCGGCCGGCAGTCAGCAGCGGCGCGCAGCCGCTACGCCGACCTCCTGCACCGCCTGTCCCGCTGAGAGCTCGGCCTCCGGCCTTCAGCCAGGCGGCGCGGGCGCCCAGCGGGCGATCTGCGCGGCGAGGTGGCCGGCGCCGTAGCCGTTGTCGATGTTGACCACGCCGATGCCGGGGGCGCACGCGGAGAGCATCGTGGTGAGCGCGGCGCGGCCGCCCTCGGCGACGCCGTAGCCGACGGAGGTGGGCAGGGCGACGACGGGCGCGGCGATCTGACCGGCGACGACGGTGGGCAGCGCTCCGTCCATGCCGGCGGCGACGACCACGCAGGCCGCCTCCCGCAGCTCGGGCAGGCGCGCGATGAGCCGGTGCAGGCCGGCGATGCCGATGTCCGCGATGAGGCGGGTGGGGCGGCCCAGGTGGCGGGCGGTGAGCTCCGCCTCGCGGGCCACGGGCAGGTCGCTCGTGCCGGCGCAGGCGACGATCACGAGGCCGCCGCTCGGCGCGGGCGGCTCGGCGGGCCAGGCGAGGAACCGGGCGCCCGGGTCGTGGTGGGCAGCGGGGAGGGCGGTGAGCACGGCTGCGGCGCGATCGGCGTCGGCCCGGGTGAACAGCACCGGGCCCAGGTCGTCGCGGCCCGCGGCGAGGCGCGCGTACTCCCCGGCGATCGCGGCGACCTGCTCGACGCTCTTCGCGTCGCACAGCACCGCCTCGGGGGCGCCGCGGCGGGAGGCGCGATCGAGGTCGAGCTCGAGCAGCCCGTCGATGCGGCCGTCGGCCCCGTCAGCCCCGTCGGCCCCGCTCCCCCGGTCAGGCATCGTCCCGCCGCACGACCTGCAGCGCGAAGAGGCCCGAGCGGATGCCCTCGAGGTCGATCGTGACGTGGCGGAACCCGGCGGAGCGGCCGGCGGCGACGAGGGCGCCGCGCACGTCGGGCTCGACGGCGCGGGGCAGCTCGTCGGTGGGCAGCTCGATGCGGGCCACGTCGCCGTGGTGGCGCACGCGGCAGTCGCTGAAGCCGGCGTCGAACACGGCGTCCTCGAGCTCGTCGATCTGGCGCAGCTTCTCCGGGGTGACGGCCTGGCCGAAGGGGATGCGGGAGGAGAGGCAGGGGGCGGCGGGCTTGTCCGCGACGCTCAGTGAGAGGCCGCGCGCCACGTCCCTCACCTGGGCCTTCGTCATGCCGGCGGTCGCGAGGGGGCGCAGCACGCGGTGGCGGGTGGCGGCGCCGGCGCCGGGGCGGTCGTGGCGGGTGGCGTCGTCCGCGTTCTCACCGTAGGCGACGGCGTCGAGCGCATGAGCGGCGACGATCTCCTCGTCGATGCGGGTGAACAGCTCGTCCTTGCAATGAAAACACCGAGCAGCGTCATTGCGTGCGTACTCGGGGTTGTCCATCTCCGCGGTCGCGATCTCGACGACCTCTGCGCCGATCTCCTGCGCGGTGCGCAGGGCGAGGCGGTGCTCGCGGCGGGCGAGGGACGCGGAGACGCCCAGCAGCGCGACCACGTTCTCGCTGCCCAGGGCGCGCACGGCGAGGGCGAGCAGGGTCGCGGAGTCCACGCCGCCGGAGTAGGCGACGCCGAGGCGGCGCACCCCTCTGAGCTGCGCGGCGACGTCGTCCGCGAGGGTGAGCGCCTCGCCGGTGAGCGCGTCCGGGGTGAGGGTCGGGGCGATGGTCGCGGCGGCGCTCACACGCCCTCCTTCTCCGAGGCGA
Source organism: Brachybacterium sp. NBEC-018 (assembly GCF_024860185.1). Taxonomy (NCBI): domain Bacteria; kingdom Bacillati; phylum Actinomycetota; class Actinomycetes; order Micrococcales; family Dermabacteraceae; genus Brachybacterium; species Brachybacterium sp. NBEC-018. The sequence goes on along the minus strand of NZ_CP100650.1, from coordinate 768,432 downwards.
GACGGAACAGGACCTCGCCCGCGTGGTCGATGACGAGCGTCTCCGGATCCGCGCGCAGGGCGTCGAGGTCCAGAGCGGCCGGGTCCTGGTAGAGCACGTTGTGCGCGGCGCACTCCTCCGCACTGATGGAGGTCGCGAAGTAGCGGTTCACCCGCTGCTTCTCCTCCCCCGTCTCCGGGTCGTAGGTGCCCAGGCCCGTCACGTGCGTGGAGTGCGCGAGCTCGCCCCAGGGGTGGCCGGCGAAGCGGTCCCACTGCTTCGTGAAGTACTCGATGTTGTGGTACCCGATCTCGCGGATCCCCGGGTGCATCGCGGCGACCTCGGTGATGTGCGGGGCGTAGATGATGACGTCGCCGCCGTCGGCGCACACGGGCTCGGACTTGTAGAAGCCCTTCGCGCCGGTCCACATGTCGTCGTACATCTCCGGCACGATCGCGACGATCCGCCGGTACGGCTTCTCGACGTAGGTGATGTGGGTCTGCGCGGAGATCTTCGCGCACGCGGCCCACGCGGCCTGCGGGTCGCCGAAGGCGATCGCGCCGAGATCCGCCCCACCCTCCTTCACGTCCATCGTGAAGGCGAGCTTCGTGGTCGTGATGAGCTCGCTCGCGGCGTCGATCAGCTGGCGCACGGGCGTGATGCCGAGGGTGCCGATGATGCGGCTCGCGGTGATGAGCGCCCCCACCCAGTGGGAGATGTCGATGACGTCGTGCACCGAGCAGCCGGGGAAGAAGTACTTGTTGCCGCCGGAGAAGCCGACGACCTCGTGCGGGAACACGGGGCCCACGATGAGGTTGACGTCGGACTCGGCGACGAGCCGGTTGATCTGCACGCGCATGGGGACGTCGGTGAGCAGGCCGCCGGTGAGCTCGGCGATGCGCTCCGCGGGGATCTCGCCGAGGTCCGCGATCTGCGCGGGGTCGTGCCAGGCGTGGTTGACGACCTCCCAGCCGGGGTAGGTCGCCGCGGCGCCGCGCTCGGTGGAGCCGAGGAGCACGTCGATCGCCTCCGCGCTCATGGCGGCGTGGGTACCGAGTGCGATGAGCACGGTGACGGAGGCGGCGCGGCCCGCGAGCGCCTCGTGGATCGCGGGCAGCACGAGCGGCAGCGGCACGGAGCGGGTGCCGTCCGGGATGATCAGGCAGACGCTCTTGCCGTCGAGGTCCTGACCGGCGAGCTGCTCGAGGACGAAGCCGCGGATCCCCTCCGGGGCGAGGGTGCCCTCGGGGCCGCCCAGGAGCGCCGCGCGTTCCGCGAGCCCCTCGGGGATCGGCTGGATCGGCGGGATCGTCACGCTGGGCTCGCTCATCGCTCCACTATGCGCGGTGACCTCGGCCGGGACAAGCCGCGTCCCGCCTGTTGCCACGGGCGTCGCGGCCCGCTGCCGACCGCCATCCGTGCCGCAACGGGTCGACGTCGTCCCCTGTGCGGGACCGAAAGGCGTACCGTCATCCCATGAACGAGGGCGTGGAGGCGACGAGCGGCGCCGTGGTGACCGATCCATCCGCTCAGGATCCGATTCCGACCGGCCTCAAGGTGGCAGCAGGTTTCACCTGGCGCGTGCTGGTCGTGGGGGTGGGCATCGCAGCCGTCGCAGGGGTGGCCGTGTGGTTGGAGGACATCGTCGTCCCGTTCCTGCTCGGACTCCTCCTCTCGGCCCTGCTGGTCCCGCTGTCCGCATTCCTGCAGCGGCACCGCTGGCCCCGCTGGGCCGCGGTCATCACCGCCTGGGTCGTGGTGTTCGCGGTGCTCACCGGGCTGATCCTGCTGGTCGCCGCACAGGTGCGCAGTCAGCTTCCGGCCCTCGGCGCGCAGGCCGAGAAGGCTCTGGACTCCGCCCAGGCCCTGATCGCGAAGAACCCCTTCGGCGTGAAGGAGGCGGATCTCGACATGTATGTCTCCCAGCTGACGACATGGCTCCAGGAGCACGCCTCGGACATCGGCCTCGGTGCCGCGGAGGCGGGATCGGGGGTGGCTCACCTTCTCGAGGGCCTCTTCATCATCATCTTCGTCACCCTCTTCGCTCTGCTGGACGGTCGGCGGATCTGGGAGTGGACGACTCGCCTCTTCCCGGCGCAGGCCCAACCGCGCATCCGGGTGGCGGGCGATGCCGGCTGGCACACCCTCACCAGCTTCATCCGCATCCAGCTGGTCGTGGCGGCGACCGACGCTCTCGGCGTCGGGATCGGAGCCGCGATCCTCGGCGTGCCGCTGGCGGTGCCGATCGCCGTCATCGTGTTCTTCGGGGCCTTCGTCCCCGTCGTCGGGGCGATCGTGGGAGGGGCGGTCGCGGTGGGGATCGCGCTGGTCTTCCTCGGCTGGGTCCACGCCCTGATCATGCTCGGCATCGTGGTGCTCGTGCAGCAGCTGGAGTCGCATCTGCTGCATCCGCTGTTGACCGGCTCCGCGGTGAAGGTCCACCCGCTGGGCGTCGTGCTGGGCGTCGTCACGGGCACCGCGGCCGCAGGCGTGGTCGGGGCATTCTTCGCGGTGCCGTTCATCGCGACCGTGAACTCCATGGTGATGGCAGCTCGCCGCTGGGCCCCGCAGACCGCCACGGTCGAACCGGCCGCCCACCCGGCGGCGAGCTCCGCCGATCCCGAGGAGCAGCCGGGTCCTGAGCCCGCCCGCTGAAGGGATCATGAGTAGTGCAGCGACGTCGCATCAGGCCCGCACCGGCTCCGATCCGCGACCGGAGGAGGTGCACGATCCGGGGCGGCGCTCGGGGACATCACCGATCACGCCAGAAAAGGGCCGGGTGGAAGCCCTTCCAGGGGGCTCACCCGCGATCCGCTGCCGTCCGGAAGCATCGCAGCGTGGGACTGAGCACGGGCCACCCCGACGCCGCCCTCGGCGGGACGAAGATGCCGGCATGACGCCCTGGCCCCGGCGCTGTCCGAGGCGTTCCGCACCCGACTTCTCGCGCAGGACGATGCCGCCTGCCGGCCGTGGCTCGCGGCGCTCCCCGCGCTCTGCGTCGACGTCGCCGCGGGGTGGCGACTCGAGCCGTCGGGCCCGCCGGTCTTCGGCGGTGCCGGGCTCGTCCTGCCGATGACCGGGCACGACGGTCGCCTGGTGGCCCTCAAGCTGGTCTCCCCGCTCGCGGACGCTGACGCGGAGCAGCGGGCGCTCGCGGAGCTCGGCGGGCGCGGCGCCGTCATCCTGCTCGACGCCGACCTCGAACGCGGTGCGCTGCTGCTCGAGCACGTCCCCGGTCCGACGCTCGAGGTCGAGGCCGCCCGCCTGCGTCCCGTCGAGGCGGCGGCCATCGCCGGTCACGTGGCCCGACGGATCGCGGAGGTCCCGGCCCCGGCCGACGCTCCGCAGCTCGCCGACGGCGCCGCGGCCTGGCTCACCCAGCTCGAGGCGCAGCACACGACGGCCCTCCGACGCGGCCATGCGCTGGACGAGGAGGCCGTCGCCGCGGCCCGCGACGGGATCAGCCGCCTGGGCACGTGCCGCTCGACGACGCTGGCCCACGGCGACCTGAGCTTCGCGAACATCATGCGCCGCGCCGACGGCACCTGGATCGCGATCGACCCCGGATTCGTCGCCGGTCCGCTCGAGAACGAGGCGCACACCGTGCTGCGCAGCCTGCTGCCGTCGATGATGAGCGCCCCGGACCCGTCCGGCGCGATGGCGGAGGTCGTGCGGGCGTACTGCTCTGCGGCGGGCGGCGATCCGGGCCTCGCCCTCGATCTGTCCCACGCCCGGTTCGTCGCCTCCTACTACTGGGAGGCGCAGCATCATGGCGCACCCGATGACGTGGAGAACCTCCGTCGGGCGGCGACGACCGACGGCACCGGGCGCTGACCGGACGGCTCAGTCGACGAGGTCGGCGCAGTCGATGCAGGTCGTCGCCTCGGGGCGCACCGCGAGACGGGCCGGGGCGATCGGCGTCCCGCAGCGTGCGCAGCGGCCGTCCTCCCCGCGGCGGAGCCGCTCCTGCGCCTCGTCGATCCCGGCGAGCGCGTCGAGGCGGGCGAGGCGCAGCCCCTCGAGGCGCGACCACTGCGCCGAGAGCGGCACCCCGTCGGGGTCGTGCTCGTCGTCGTCCGCCTCGCCCTCGCGGGTGCGGCGAAGCGCGACGAGCTCCTGCTCGATCTCCTCGAGCTGCGCGCGCACCGCGGCCCGCCGCTCCGCGAGCTGCGCGGCCCGGTCGCCGGGCGGCGCGGGATCCTGCCGGGAGTCCTCCATCGCCCCATCGTGCCCCGTGCGGGTGACAGTCGCGGTACCTGAGAGCGATGCGCCCGCGCTGGCGCGGTCCTAGCATCGAGCCGTGGATCCCTCGACGCCTGCGCCGTCGACGCCGGACCTCCGGCAGGAGGACGGCGCCGGCACCGACGACGCCGCCGTCGGCCGTCCCTCCCGCCGGCGCACCGCGGTGGTCGTCGTGCTGGCGTCCGTGTCATTGGCGCTGTTCAGCGTGCTCGCTGCGATCCATGCCTCCCTGTACGGCACGCCCGTGGTACTCGCGCTGCCGCTCGGGGCGGCGCTCGGCGGAGCGCCCGTGCTGGCCCTGCCGCGCCCGCGCACGGCGGCCGCGCTCGCCTGCCTCGCCTCGTGGATCCTGCCCCTGGTCTCCGTGCCGCCGGACGGCACCGCCTGGCCGTGGCCGTGGTCGGTCCCCGCGATGGTCGCGTTCGTCGTGACCGTCCTCGTGCTCACGCTCGCGCACGGCTGGAGGATCGGCACGGCCGTGCTCGCCCTCGGGAACCTGGGGCCGCTGCTGATCGCCCCGCTGCTGGGCCGCGCGGAGGTGGCCGGCGCCGATCTCATCGTCACCGCCTCGGTGAGCACCGGGTTGCTCCTCGTGGGCGTGCTGATCGCGAGCCGGCTGCGGGTGGGTGAGGAGCTCAGCCGCGAGCGGGAGGTCTCCGCCGCGGAGCATGCGCAGCGCCTGCTGGTCGAGGAGCGCACCCGGATCGCCCGCGAGCTGCACGACGTCGTCGCGCACAGCACCGCGCTCACCCAGGTGCAGGCGTCGACGGCGCGCTACCGGATCCCGGACCTCTCCCCCGAGGCCGCCGCCGAGTTCGACGACATCGCCGCGAGCGCCCGCGCCTCGCTGCAGGAGATGCGACGCCTGCTGGGGGTGCTGCGCACCGAGGACCACACGCCGCCGCTCGCCCCGCAGCAGGGCATCGCCGAGGTCCCGGAGCTCGTCGAGGGCTTCCGCCGCGCGGGCGCGCAGGTCACGATGCACCTGGACGAGGTGACCGAGGGTCTCCCCGCCTCCGTGGACCTCACCGCCTACCGGATCGCGCAGGAGGCGCTGAGCAATGCGGTGCGGCACGCGCCCGGCGCGCCGATCGAGATCGGCGTGGACATCGGCCACGACGCCGTGACGCTGCGCGTGCACAATGGGATCGCCACCGAGGCGTCGGCCGCCGTGACCGCCGGATCCGGCAACGGACTGCGCGGCATGCGGGAGCGGGTCGTCCCGCTCGGCGGGACCCTCCACCACGGCCCCGACCCGGCCGGGGGCTGGACCGTCCTGGCCGTCCTCCCGCTCACCGATCCCCCGCAGGAGCCCGCATGACCGTCTCCGTCCTGCTCGCCGATGACGCCGCCATGGTGCGGGCGGGCTTCGCGGCCCTGCTCGACGCGCAGCCCGACGTGCGCGTCATCGGGCAGGCCACGACCGGCAAGGAGGCCGTCGCGCAGGCGGCCCGGCTGCAGCCGGACGTGGTGCTGATGGACGTGCGCATGCCGGAGATGGACGGGATCGAGGCGACGCGACGCATCGGCGCACCGGACTTCCCCGCCCCCCCCCCGCCGCCGCGGATCCTCATGCTCACCACCTTCGACATCGACGACTACGTCCACGACGCCCTGCAGGCCGGGGCGAGCGGCTTCCTGCTCAAGGACGCGACGCCCGAGGAGCTCGTCCACGCGGTGCGCGTCGTCGCCGCGGGGGACGCGCTGCTCTCCCCCGGGATCACCCGGCGGATGATCGAGCAGTTCGCGACGCGCCGGCCCCGCGCGCGGCGCGACGCGGCGCTGCTGGCCCGGCTCACGGATCGCGAGCGGGAGGTGCTGCTGCTGGTCGCGCAGGGCCGCTCGAACAAGGAGGTGGGCGAGGAGCTGTTCATCTCCGACCACACCGTGAAGACCCACGTGGGGCGGCTGCTGACCAAGCTCGAGGCGCGCGACCGGGTGCAGCTGGTGATCCTCGCCTACGACAACGGCCTCGTCTCGCCCCTGAGCTGAGCCCCGCGGGTCCCTCGGAGGGACCACGCGCATCGCCCTTCGGGGTGATCCCGGGACCGCTCCCGCGGGCGACGTGGCCGCGGGCATCTCGTCCCTAGCCTCCTCGGCGTCATCCCGAGGAGGAGCCCCCATGGCCGTCATCGATCTCGCGCCCCCGCGCCCCGCACCCGTCCCCGTCCCGCCGCCCGTCCCGTCCCGCCGTGACGCGAGCATCGACCTCGTGCGCGCCCTGTGCGTGCCGGCGGTGATGCTCGTGCACGGCCTCCAGGTCACGGCCACGCTCGGCGCCGCCGGCCCTGTGCTCGAGTACGCGACCCGCGGCGCGGCCTGGTACCCGCCGATCACCTGGCTGCTGCAGGTCATGCCACTGTTCTTCGTGGTCAGCGGCTTCGCGGGGGCGATCGCGCACCGCCGGCTCCGGGAGCGCGGCGGCACGGCGACGGCGTTCGTCACCGCCCGGGTCCATCGCCTGCTGGTTCCCCTCCTCGCGCCGGTCGCCGCGGCCGTCGTGGTGCTCGCCGCGCTCGGTGCCGCGGGCGTCCAGGCGGGGCTGCTGGACGAGGCGGGGCTGCGGTGGCGGGAGCCGCTGTGGTTCCTCGCCGTGTTCCTCGGCGTGCAGTCCCTGCTGCCGCTGCTGCTGCGCGCCCACGAGCGCGCCCCGTGGGCCTCGCTCGCCGCCCTCGCCGGCGGCGCCGTCGCCGTGGACCTGCTTCGCGGGCAGACGGGGATCGAGGCGATCGGCTACGCGAACCTCGGCTTCGTGTGGCTCGCGCTGCAGCAGGCGGGATTCCTGCTGGCCGACGGCCGCATCGACGCCCTGCCCCGACGCGTGCGGGCGGCCGGCATCGTCCTGGCCCTCGCCGGGCTCGGGACGGCCTTCGTCACCGGGTTCTGGTCCCCGGACCTCATCGCGCACCTCAACCCGCCGACGACGGCGCTGCTGGTGCTCGGCGCGGCGCAGACCCTCGCTCTCTCCCTCGCCCGGCCGCACCTCGCCCGCCTCGCCGCCCGGCCCCGCATCGCGGCGGTCACCGGCTTCGTCACCGCCCGCACCATGACGTTCTACCTGTGGAACCTCTCCGCCCTGCTGCTCCTCGCGGGCGGCTCCCTGCTCCTCTCCCAGCAGGGCCTGCTCACCCTGCCGGAGCCCTCGAGCGCCGCCTGGTGGGCGAGCCGGCCCCTGTGGCTCGCCGCGTCGATCGCGCTCACCGCCGCCGCGGCCTGGCTCGCCGGTCCCCTCGAGCGCCTCCGCCCGGTGCGGCCCACCCACGCTCCCCGGCGCACCGCGCAGGCGGTGCTGCTGGGCCTCGCCGGCCTGCTGGTGCTGCTCGCCGCGGGGATCTCCCCGCTCAGCGGGCTGCTCGCCCTGGCCCTGCTGCTGGGGGCGCTCGCCCGGATCCGGGGCCCGCGCTCCGGTGAGCCGGAGATCTCGAGGAGCCCGGTGGCTCCGACATCGTCCGCACCTGCCCTGGCGAGCAGGTGACCTCCTCGCCAGCCCTGAAGGTCTCGGCTCTGTCTCGGCGGCGGGATCCGCTCGTCCGCTCCGCCCGGTTCCCGCTACCTTGTCCCGAATGGACGGGCCGCAGACGCCGCCGGTCCTGTTCTCCGTGCGCGCCGCGCGGGTCCCCGAGCAGAGGTGGAGGCAGAGCCATGAGCGATCCCGATTCCGGGCTGATGCCCGTCGGCCTCTCCACGCCGTGGGACCCCTCGATGCTCGTGATGCTGCTGATCTTCGTGCTCGGTGCGCTCGTCATCGTCGCCGTCGCGGTGATGAACCGGCACAGCGGCCCGACGGGGCAGGTGACTCCGACGGACCCCACGGCGGATCCCGCCCTGATCGCGCTCCAGCAGCCCCCCGCGCCGAACGCGCTCCCCGAACCGACCCCGGACCAGGCCCTCCGCGATTAGGCTCTGACCATGGAATACACCGGACTCGGCGGCTACGAGGCGCTCTTCTTCCTGCTCCCCCTGCTCGCCTACGCGGTGGGGCTCGCGATCTTCTTCGTCATCCTCTACTTCGTGGTCCGCGCGGCCGTGACCTCGGGGATCCGCCGGGCCCGCGAGCACGCGGCGCCCACCACCCCGGACGCCTGACCCGCGGGCCCGGCAGGACCGGGCTCCCCTGCGCTGCCGCTCAGCGGCGGCCGTCGAGCTCGTCGAGCCGGAGCCAGGCGTAGCGGTAGGTGCTCGTCTCGAGCGCCACGGGTCGGCCGGTGCCGGTGGCGGTGCTGCGGGTGTCGGTGTCGGTCATCAGGGCCTCCTTCGGGCACATCGGTTCGAGCCCACATTTCACCTCGCCCTCGCGGCCGGTCCGGACCGTTCTCACAACTTTCCGCCCGGCCCGGCGGCACCGCGAGCGTTGATGGTCACGCCCACCCCGTTCCCGCGTGCACCGACGGCGGTGCGAGCATGGGCGCATGACCGAGCAGCCCGCGCCCTACGGCACCCCGTCGACCCCGGCCACCCCGTCCCCGCGTCGGCGGCGTGTGCGGATCCCGCACCTCCAGGAGATGAAGCAGCGCGGTGAGCGCTGGTCGATGCTCACCGCCTACGACCGCTTCTCCGCGGAGGTCTTCGACGAGGCGGGGATCCCGGCCCTGCTGATCGGCGACTCCGCCTCGAACACGGTGCTCGGCAACGACGCGACACAGCCGATCACGGTCGAGGAGATGCTGCCCATGGCGCGCGCGGTCTCCCGCGCGGCGCGCCATGCCCTGGTGATCTCCGATCTGCCCTTCGGCTCGTACGAGGCCTCGCCGGAGCAGGCCTTCGCGACGGCGGTGCGCTTCGTGAAGGAGGCCGGGGTGCACGCGGTCAAGATGGAGGGCGGGGAGCCGATGCTCCCGCAGATCGAGATGCTCACCTCCCGCGGCATCCCCGTCATCTCCCACCTGGGCTTCACCCCGCAGTCCGAGCACACGCTCGGCGGGTACCGGGTGCAGGGGCGGGCCGACGGCGGCGACGCCCTGCTGGCCTCCGCCCTCGCCGCCCAGGACGCCGGCGCGTTCGCGGTGCTTCTCGAGATGATCCCGGCGGAGCTCGGCGCGCGCATCAGCGGCGAGCTGCGGATCCCGACGGTGGGGATCGGCGCCGGGGCGGGCTGCGATGCGCAGGTGCTGGTGTGGCAGGACATGGCGGGCCTGAACACGGGACGCCTGCCCCGCTTCGTGAAGCAGTTCGCGGACCTGCGGGGCGCGCTCGCCGGTGCGGCGCGGGCCTTCGACGAGGAGGTGCGGGGCGGGTCCTTCCCCGGCCGCGAGCACAGCTTCTGAGGGAACCCGTCCCCCCGAGGTGGTGACACGGCCGCCGCGGCGGAGGAGCATGGGCCCACCCTTCGGCGAGAGGACCTCCCATGGCACAGCGCGTGCGCGTCCAGAACTTCGGCGTCTCCCGTGACGGCATCGGCGCCGGCGCGGAGCAGACCCTCGAGCGGCCCTTCGGCCACGTCGACCCGATGCAGCTGATGGGCTGGGCCTTCACGACGGCGAGCTTCCCGGGCATGGAGAACCCGGAGGGCTCCCGCGGCATCGAGGACTACCTGACGCGGGACTTCGCGCACGGGATCGGCGCGGAGATCATGGGCCGCCACAAGTTCGGCCCGCAGCGCGGCCCGTGGCCGGAGGACGGCTGGCGCGGCTGGTGGGGCGAGGAGCCGCCGTTCCACACACCGGTGTTCGTGCTCACCCATTTCGAGCGGGAGCCGCTGCAGGTGGGCGAGACGACCTTCCACTTCGTGAACGGGACCCCCGAGGAGGCGCTCGCCCTCGCGAAGGAGGCCGCGGGCGGGCTCGACGTGCGGATCGGCGGAGGCGTGAGCACCGTGCGCCAGTTCCTCGACGCGGATCTGATCGATGACATGCACGTGGCGATCGCGCCGCTCGAGTACGGCGAGGGGCTGAAGCTGTGGGACTCCCCGGAGGACCTCGCGGGCCGCTTCACGATCGAGAAGGTCACCGCGCCGAGCGGCGTCGAGCACTGCTTCCTCTGGCGGTGACGCGCCGACCCGCCGCGCGTCACCGCACCAGGCCCGCGATCGAGCCGATGATCGCGAGGCGCTCGGCGACGGCGGCCCCGGCCGGGGCCTGCACCTTGATCGCCCGGTAGCGTTCGGCGCCGCCCGCCGCGTCGAGGCTCGCACGGACGGTCCCGGCGGTGAGGAGCGAGGCGGGCTCGTCAGCGTCGAGCGGCAGGTGGATGTCCGCCCACGGGGCGCCGTAGGGGGTCGTGTCCCCGGAGGCGCCGGAGAAGGCGATGCCGCCCAGCAGGCCGGCGGCGGCGAGCTCGCGGATCTGCTGCTCGGGCGTGGCGGGGTCGTGGGACTCGACGACGCTGCGCCCCCAGTTGACGGTGAGCGGCACCCCGAGCGCGGCGGACGCCTCGAGCTCCTCGGCGAGGCTCAGGAAGCGCTTCTCGCCGGGACCGGCACCGTCGGCGGCGTCGCAGTGCTCGACCATCAGCCGGATGCCGCGACGCTCGGTGGTGGCGGCGAGCTCCTCGAGGGAGCGGCGGAAGGCGCCGACGTCGGCGGCGCCGGTGGGGGCGGAGTGGACGAGCACGCCGGTGATCGCCGCGCGGCCCAGGTGGTCGTTGACCCGCTCGATCGCGGCGCCGATCTCCTCGTGGAAGCCGAGCGCGGCGCGCCGGAGGTCCTCCCGGGCGCTCGCGAGACCCTCGCCGGGGTTCCCGGCCTGGCGCTTCATGGTGGAGGGGATCGCCGTGACGACGCTCGAGGTGAAGCCGAGGCCGAGCACGTCCAGCAGGCCCTCGACCAGCGAGCCGTCCTCCGCGCGGAGGTGGTGGTCGGGGATCTCGAGGCCGTCCGCCCCGCTCCCCCGCAGGCCCGCGTACAGCTCGGCCTGCTCCGCGGGATCCGTGGGCAGCATCGCGTAGGCGCCCACCAGCAGGGGCGTCGTCGTGGTCTCGGACATGGGTCTCCTCTCGCCGCCGACCTGTCGCCGCGCGCTGCTGCGGGGCCGCTCGGTCGGGCGCACCGGGGCCATCCTCGCCGATCCGCCCGGTCGGAGCGGGCGCGGTCCGGGCTCAGCGCAGGGTCGCGGCGAGCTCCTGCTCGCTGAGCTCCCGATCGGCCATGACGAGCCGGATCGCCGTCGGATCCGGGTTCCCGGCGTCCGGGGCGCGGTGGCGCAGCGAGAGCCCCACCTTCCGGGCCACCGCGGCGGAGGCCGCGTTGTGCTCGAGGAGGTAGGCGACGACGGGCAGCTCGGGGCTCCGCTCCCGGGCGGCGTCCACGGCGGCGCGGGCGACCTCCGTGGCGAGGCCGCGGCCCTGCGCCTCGGGCGCGAAGCGGTAGCCGAGGTTCCAGAAGGCGCCGCCTCGCACCGCGCAGCCCCCGTGCCCCACGACCGTCCCGCCCTCCCGCACCACCCAGGCGCCGAGGCCCTCGTGCTCCCAGTCCTCGATCCAGCGCGCGAGCGCCGCCCGGGTCGTGGCGAGGTCGGCGAAGCGGCCGCTCGGCAGGTGGGTCCAGGTGCGGGCGTCGGAATAGATCCGGTGGAGGTCCTCGAGGTCCCCCGGCCGGGGGGCGTCGAGGGTGAGGCGCGGGGAGGGCGAGGTCATGGCGCCATGGTGGCAGGGCCGTGCGACACCGGGGCAGAATGGACGCCATGACCTCGAGCCGGGAGCCCCTGCGCCTCGTGCGGGGCGCGGCCGCGGCGACGGTCACGACCGCCGTGGCGCTCACGGGTCACCTCCTGGGAGGCGGCGAGCTGCCCGCGCCGCTCGGGATCGCGATCACCTGGTGGCTCGCGGTCACCGCGTGCACCGTGCTCGCCGGCACCCGCTTCTCCCTGCTGCGCCTGGGCGCGGCGGTGCTGGGCAGCCAGGCCCTCTTCCACGCCCTGTTCGTCGTCGCGACCGGCGGCAGCGGCACGGTGACGATGGTGGACCCGCCCGGCTCCCAGCTCTACCACCACCAGCACACGCTCACCACGGCGGGCGGCGCGGCCGGCGCGCATGCCGGGCACCTCGCACAGATCGGCGACGCGGCCTCCACGCATGCCGCGCACGGGCTCGTCATGGACCCGCGGATGCTGCTGGGCCACGTGCTCGCCGGCCTGCTCACCACGCTGCTCCTGCACCGCGGGGAGCGCTTCCTGTTCCGCGCCTTCGGGGCCGCCCGGCGCCTGATCGGCGTGCTGGGCCGGCTCCCCGCCCCGGCCGCGCCGGTGCTCGTGCCGGCAGCCCGGCCGCGCCCGGTCCCGGATCTCACGCACCTCGACCACGCCCAGAGGGCGGTGCTCTCCGAGCAGGTCCTGCGGGGTCCTCCGCTGCTCCTCGCCGCCTGAGCCCGGGCCCACGGGCCCTCCCCTCGCGCCCCGACCCCGTGTCGCGGGTGCTGCTCGGCGGCACGCGGACGATCACGCGCGGAGCCCCTGCTCCGCGCCCCGCACCGGGACCTCCCCCGGTCACCCCTGCCCGTCCCCTGCCCTGCAGGGCGCCGCGCCGACGGTCAGCGTCGGCCCTGCGGCTCTGCCGGCGGGGCGGCGACGCGCCCACGGATGCGACGCCGACGGCGCAGAACCCGGTGACCGCGCGAGCCCGGCCCTCACCGAAGGACTCCCATGTCTCGCACCACCCTGCCCCCGACCCTTCTCACCTCGCCCCTCTCGCGGCGCGCGGCCCTGCTCGGCGCGCTCGCCCTCCCCCTCGCCGCCTGCAGCGCCGGCGGCTCCGACGACGGCGGCGCCACCGGATCCTCCGCCTCGGACGGCGCCGTCGACACTGTCGACACCGCTGCCCTCTCCCTCGCCGACGCGTGGGTGAAGTCCGCGGAGTCGGGCATGTCCGCCGTGTTCGGCACCCTCACCAACGCCTCCTCGAGCGCCGTGACGCTCGTCGGCGCGGCGTCCTCCGCGGCGGGCATGGTCCAGCTGCACGAGACCAACGCCGACGGCTCCGGCGGCATGAGCATGAAGGAGAAGGAGGGCGGCTTCGCGATCCCCGCGGGCGGCGAGCTGCGGCTCGAGCCGGGCGGGGACCACATCATGCTCATGGACCTCACCGCGCCCCTGCTCGCCGGGGACGCGGTCGAGGTGACGCTGCAGTTCGCGGGCGGGGCCGAGCTGCCGATCACGGCGACCGTGAAGGACTTCGCGGGGGCGCAGGAGAACTACAGCCCCTCCGACGGCGGCGGCGAGATGGAGGGCATGGAGGGCATGGACCACGGCTCCATGGCCTCGGACGGCGGCGACGAGTGACCCGCCGCGACGCGCCCGACCCACGAGGCACCGCGGACCGCGGCCGGCGCCGACTCCTGCTCGCCGGCACCACCGGTGCCGGGCTCGTGGGCGCCGGTGCCGCAGGGGCGCTCCTGGACCGGGCCGTCGGCCCCGCCCGCGGAACGACCACCCCCGCCGCACCCGCCGAGCCCGCGCTCATGGGCGCGGGGACGATCCCCTTCCACGGCGCCCACCAGGCGGGCGTGGAGACGGAGCCGCAGGCCCACGCCACGTTCCTCGCCCTGGACCTGCGCGACGGCGTGGACCGGGACGGGGTGCTGCGCCTGCTGCGGCTGCTCACCGAGGACGCCGCCCGCCTCACCGCGGGGCAGGCACCCCTCGCGGACGTCGAGCCGGAGATGGTCACCGCCCCGGCCCGTCTCACGGTGACGGCCGGGTTCGGCCCGGGCCTGCTGCGGCGGGCGGAGCGGGAGGTGCCCTCGTGGCTCGCCCCGCTCCCGGCCTTCGACATCGACGAGCTGCAGGACGCGTTCTGCGACGGGGACCTGCTGCTGCAGGTGGGGTCCGATGACCCCGTCACCCTGTCCCACACGGTGCGGATGCTGCTGAAGGACTCGCGCTCGTTCACGACCGTGCGCTGGATCCAGCACGGGTTCCGCCGGGCGCACGGCGTGCAGCGGCCCGCGACCACGCAGCGGAACCTCTTCGGGCAGCTCGACGGCTCCGCGAACGCGGCGCTGGGCAGCGAGGACTTCTCCCGGATCGTGTGGATCCCGGAAGGTCCCTTCGCGGGCGGCACCTCGATGGTGATCCGCCGGATCCGGATGGACCTCGACACCTGGGACGAGGCCGATCGCACCGCCCGGGAGGAGGCGGTGGGCACGCGCCTGGACACGGGCGCCCCGCTCACCGGGACCGAGGAGACGGATGACGCGGACTTCACCGCGCTCACCGAGAACGGCTTCTCCCGGATCGCGGAGTTCGCGCACATGCGGCGGGCGAACGGGGTGGACGACGGCGAGCACCAGGAGATCTTCCGCCGGCCGTTCCACTACGACGTGCCGCCGCCCGCGGGCTCGGACGCGGTCTCCGAGGCGGGGCAGATCTTCTGCTCCTTCCAGGCGGATCTGGAGGGGCAGTTCCTGCCCATCCAGCGTCGTCTCGCGGAGCTGGACCTGCTGAACGAGTGGACGACCCCGATCGGCTCGGCGGTGTTCGCGATCCCGCCGGGCTGCGCCGAGGGCGAGTACCTGGGCCAGTCCGTGCTCGCCTGACGCCGCTCCCGCTCCACCTCCCGCCCGTCGGCCGGGGTCTCCGTGACCCGGCCGGCGGGCGGGAGCCTGCCCTGCCCTCCCCTCCTCCGACACGAGGTCCTGCCATGTCGTCACCCCGTCCCCCTGCCCATCCCCGCTGGTTCGTGCCGCTGCTGCTGCGGCTGCACACGCTCGCCGGGATCGTGGTGGGCCCCTTCCTCATCGTCGTCGCCCTGAGCGGCGCCCTCTACGCCCTGTCCACCCCGCTCGAGCGTGTGGTCGACAAGCACGAGCTCACGGCGCCCTCCACCCATGCGCCGCTCCCGCTCGCCGATCAGGTCGCCGCCGCCACGGCCTATGCCGGGGAGAGCGACGTGGTCGCCGTGCGCCCCGCCCCGTCCCCCGGGGACACGACCCGCGTCATGCTCGCCGGGGAGGGCCTCGGCGAGAGCGAGACCCGCGGGATCTTCGTGGATCCCGGCAGCGGCGAGATCCGCGGCGATCTCACCGTGTACGGGACGAGCGGCGCGCTGCCGCTGCGCACCTGGATCGACCAGCTCCACCGGAACCTGCACCTCGGGGAGGCGGGCCGGCTGTACAGCGAGTTCGCGGCCTCCTGGCTGGGGGTGGTCGCGGTCGCGGGGATCGGCCTGTGGATCGCGCGGGTGCGTCGCCCGGCGACCCGCGCCGCCGTGACCCGGCCGCGGCTGCGCGCACCGGGGCGGCGCCGCACGCTCTCCTGGCACGCCCCCGCCGGGGTGGTGCTCGCGCTCGGCATGCTGTTCCTCTCCGCCACCGGCATCACGTGGTCCGCGCATGCGGGTGCGAACGTGACGGCCCTGCGCGCGGCGCTCGACTGGACGGCGCCCGCGGTCGACACCGCCCTGGACGGGTCCGGCAGCGGATCGGGTGCCGGTGAGCACGCCGGGCACGAGGGCCACGCCGGGCACGGCGCGGGCATGGGCGACATGGACATGAGCGAGATGGACATGGGCGACATGGCGGGGATGGACGGGGGCGAGGACTCCCCGGTGCTCTACGACCACGTCCTCGCGGCCGCGCGGGACGCCGGCATCGGCTCCTCGCAGGTGGAGATCCGCCCGCCCGAGACCCCGGGCACCGCCTGGGTGGTCCAGGAGATCCACCGCAGCTACCCCACCCGGGTGGACGCCGTCGCGATCGACCCCACGACGCTCGAGGTCGTGGACCGGGCGGACTTCGCGGACTACCCGCTCATGGCGAAGCTCGCCCGCTGGGGCGTGGACCTGCACATGGGCACCCTGTTCGGGCTCGTCAACCAGCTGGCGGTCGCGGCCGTGGCGCTCGGCATCGCGGGGGTCGTCGTCACCGGCTACGTCATGTGGTGGCAGCGGGGCCGGGGCTCGCGTCCCGGCCGTGTGCCCTCCCGGGGTGCGCTGCGCGCGGCGCCCTGGTGGGGCGTGCTCGCCGTCGCCGCCGCCGGCCTCGTGATCGGGCTGTTCCTCCCGATGATCGGACTGGGTCTGCTCGCCTTCCTCGTCGTGGACCAGGTGGCCGCCCGGCTCCCGCGCGGCGCTCGCTAGGCTCGGCGCAGGGTCCGGCCGGGCCCGGCGAGGGCAGGGGGATCCGATGGCGGCGCTGCACGTGCGCAGGCGGGAGTCGGCCGACGGTCGCTGGGTGGTGCTCCTGCACGGGGCCGGCATGGACGGCGCCATGTTCGACGCCCAGGTCGAGGCCCTGCCGCCCGGCGTGGGCGTGCTCTGCCCGGACCTGCCCGGGCACGGGCGCTCGGCGGCCGCGGGCCCGTTCCGCTACGGCGCGGCGCTCATGGAGATCGAGGCGCTGCTCGCCCCGCTCGCCGGCGAGGACATCACCCTCGTGGGCCAGTCGCTCGGCGGGAACCTCGTCCAGTCCCTGATCGCGCGGGACCCGGCTCTCGCGCGCCGCGCCGTGCTCGTGGACTGCACGGACAACCACGGCCCGCTGCGCAGGAGCGACGTGCTCGCGCTGCGCAGCACGGGCCCGGTGCTGCGGGTGCTCCCGTGGAGCTGGACGGTCGCCGCCTCCGCGCGCGCCTGCGGCACCGAGCCCGCCACCCGCGCCTACGTGCAGGAGCGCCTCGGGGCCGTCGGCCGGGACGACTTCGCGCAGGTCATGGACTTCTGGCGGGAGGCGCTGACCCCGGATCCCGCCTACCGGCTCCCCGTGCCCGTGCTGGCGGTCCTCGGCGAGCGCGACCGCTCGGGGAACATCGCCGCGGCCCTGCGACGCCTCGCGGAGCGGGACCCGCAGGTGCGGCTCGAGGTGGTCGCGGGCGCCGCCCACAACGCGAACCAGGACCGCCCGGCGCGGGTCTCGGCGCTCATCGAGGAGCACCTCGGGCGGGGCTGAGCGCAGCCCCCCGCACCTCCGGACTCTCCGTGCAACGTCTCCTCCCCACATCGCTTCGTCCACAGCCCCGGCCGACGTCCCTTCGCAGGAGGGTCGGCGCGGCACCATGCCGACATGACCACCGCCGCCCGCGGCCCGCTCTGGCCCGCCTCCGCCCCCGTCTATACACTCGGATATATAGAGCACATCCGAAGGGGGCCTGACATGCCTGTGACCTCGATAGACATCGACCCGGATCTTCTCGCCCAGGCGAAGATCGCCGCGGGGACGAGGACGACGCGCGAGACCGTCGAGCTCGCCCTGCGCACGCTGACGGCCATGCACCGGCAGCCTGCGGCCGTCGAGCGGATCATCGCGCACCGCTTCGCGGACGAGCAGATCCACGCCCCGACGATCGACTACCCGCTGCCCGGCGAGTGACCGGCGATGGCCGTCTATCTCGTCGACAACAGCGTCTGGCAGCGCGCCGCCTCCACGCCGTCCGTCACCGCGCGCCTGCGCCGGGTGATGGTCGACGACCTGATCATCACGTGCCCTCCGCAGGTGCTCGAGTACTGCCACTCGGCGCGGGACCCGGAGGAGCACACCCTGCTGCGTGACCACATGGCCGCCTTCTTCCCCGCGCCTGTTCACCCCTCGACGGAGGACGCCCTCGCGCTGCAACATGCCCTCTGGGCCGACGGGAAGGTCCGCGCCGCCGGGGCGCTCGACTGCCTCATCGCGGCCTACGCGGTCGTCAACGACGCGATCCTGCTCCACGCGGATCGGGACTACATCCATCTCGCCCACGCGACGGAGGGGCGGGTGCGCGAGGAGTACGTGGCGCCGTGATCCGGCGGGCGCCGCGTCCCGCAGTGGGGATCAGCGCACCAGCTGGGTCCTGCCGTCGGCCCCGTCGGAGGTGAGGACCAGCACCGCCCCGCCGCCCACGGGGTGCATGACCTCGGCCGAGGCCACCTGCGGCGTGCCGAGCACCTGGCCGGTGGACATGGAGAGCACGGTCAGCTGACGGCTGCCGGGGTGGCGCCAGGACCGGTAGGGGCCCCAGCCGCGGGCCCCGGCGCTCACGACGAGCTCACCGTGGGCGGCGACGGTGCGCACCCCGTCGTCCACCTCCCCGGCGAGTCGCGCGGTCCAGACGACGTCGTCCCCGCGGCGGGCGGTGAGCGCCGCCCCGTCGCGGGTGACGGCGAGGCCGCCGACGTCCACGGCCTCCCCCTCGGGGAGGGTCGTGGACTCCTCGGGGACGGGAAGGGCATCGCCGAGGAAGTCCTCGGGGTCCTCGGAACCGGCCGCACTGCGCACCACCTCCCCGTTGCGGGGGTCCACGGCGACCGGATCGAGGGTGCCCTCCGTCGCGAGATACGCGAGGCGCGGCACGGGGTGCTCGAGCACGGAGAACCTCAGGGCGGCGCCGTAGGTGCGCTGCCAGGCCAGCCGGCCGGCGGTGTCGTAGCCGGTGACGGTGCAGTCCAGGGGGTCGAGGGTGTCCGTGCCGGGCGGGCAGTCCCGCACCGCCGCGACGCCGTCCTCCGCGCCGACGACCACGAGCGAGTGGTCCTCCGCTGCGGCGTCCTGGAGCTTCGTCGCGCCGCCCGCGTCGACCCGCCAGGCCTGGGGGGTGCGGCCGTCGGTCCCGGTGACGTAGTAGGTGCTGCCCGCGCCGAAGGCCGCCTGGCGGACGTCGTCGAGCCCCGTCGAGGGACGCGCGACCTCCTCCCCGGTCTGCGCGTCGACCACGGAGAGGTCGGCCCCGGCGGGGATCAGGTACTGCCCCTCGGCCACGACGGGGACGTCGAGATCGGGGTGGTCCGCCCGGTCGAGCGGGGTCGCCGCCTGCCACACGCGGCCGCGGTCCAGGGCGGCGTCCTCGATCAGGCCCGGGATCCTCACGAGCACCACGACCAGCGCGAGCGCGAGGAGCGCGGCGATCACGGTGCGCAGCACCCCGCGGAGGTGGACGGTCGCGAGCAGGAACGCGCCGACGCCGAGCAGCACTGCACCGAGCACGTACCAGCCGAGCGGGGCCAGGCCCAGCAGGGCGAGGCCTGCGGCGATGAGCAGCAGCGCGCCGCCCGGCCGCCCCGTGCCTCCGCGGCGCATGCCCGTCGCCGTGCCTGTTCCTGCGCTCATCCGATCCCCTCCCGTCCCTGCGCCCAGGGTAGGCCGAGGGGTCCGGCCCCCGCCGCGCTCCCCGGCGCTCAGCGCGGGATGACGGAGCGGAAGCCGCGCAGGCGCAGGCTGTTGCCCACCACGAACACGCTCGAGAGCGCCATGGCGGCGCCGGCGAGCATCGGGTTCAGCAGGCCCAGCGCGGCGAGCGGGATCGCCGCGACGTTGTAGGCGAAGGCCCAGAAGAGGTTCACCTTGATGGTGCGCAGGGTGCGCCGGGAGAGGCGGATCGCGTCGACGGCGCTGCGGAGGTCGCCGCGCACGAGGGTGACGTCGGCCGCCTCGATCGCGACGTCGGTGCCGGTGCCCATCGCGAGGCCGAGGTCAGCCTGGGCGAGGGCGGGGGCGTCGTTGACGCCGTCGCCGATCATCGCGACGACCTTCCCCTCCCCCTGGAGGCGGGTGATGACGTCGACCTTGTCCTCGGGGAGCACCTCGGCGACGACCTGCTCGATGCCGACCTCGGCGGCGACCTGCCGGGCGACGGCGGTGTTGTCGCCGGTGAGGAGCACGGGGGTGAGGCCCAGGTCCACGAGACCGCGGATCGCCTCGGCGCTCGTGGGCTTCACGGCGTCGGCGACGACGAGCAGCCCGCGGGCCGCGCCGTCCCAGGCGACGGCGACGACGGTGCGGCCCTGCGCCTCGGCGTCGGCCTTCGCGGCGGCGAGATCCTCCGGCAGGCCGGCGGCGGAGGCGTCGAGCAGGCTCGCGCGGCCCACGGTGACCTCGTGGCCCTCCACCGTGCCGCGCACGCCGCGACCCTCGAGGTTCGTGAAGCCGGTGACCTCGGGCAGGGACCCGGCCTCCTCGGCGGCGCCGGCGGCGATCGCGCGGGCGATGGGGTGCTCGGAGGCGTGCTCGAGGGCGCCCGCGCGGCGCAGCAGCTCGGCGCGGTCGGTGCCGGGCGCGGTGACGACGTCGGTGAGGGTCATGCGGCCGGTGGTGACGGTGCCGGTCTTGTCGAGGACGACGGTGTCCACCGCGCGGGTGGACTCGAGCACCTCGGGGCCCTTGATGAGCACGCCCAGCTGGGCGCCGCGGCCGGTGCCGACGAGCAGGGCGGTGGGCGTGGCGAGGCCGAGGGCGCAGGGGCAGGCGATGACGAGCACGGCGACGGCGGCGGTGAAGGCGGCGCTCGCGGGGAACCCGGCGATCAGCCAGGCACCAAGGGTGACCAGGGCGATCGCGATGACGATCGGTACGAACACGCCGGAGATGCGGTCCGCGAGGCGCTGCACCTCGGCCTTGCCGGTCTGGGCGTCCTCGACGAGCCGCGCCATGCGGGCGAGCTGGGTCTCGGAGCCGATCCGGGTGGCGCGGACCACGAGCCGGCCGCCCGCGTTGACGGTCGCGCCGGTGACGGTGTCCCCCTCCCCCACCTCGACGGGGACGGACTCGCCGGTGAGCATCGAGGCGTCCACGGCGGAGGTGCCGGAGACGACGACGCCGTCGGTCGCGATGGTCTCCCCGGGGCGCACGACGAACTCGTCGCCGACGGCGAGCTGCGCGGTGGGCACGCGCACCTCGGTGCCGTCGCGCAGCACGGCGACGTCCTTCGCGCCGAGCTCGAGCAGGGCCCGCAGGGCGGCGCCGGCCTGCCGCTTGGAGCGCTTCTCGAAGTAGCGGCCGGCGAGGATGAACAGGGTGACCCCGGCGCCCACCTCGAGGTAGATGTTCCCGGCGCCGTCCGACGGCGCGATCGTGAGGGAGAAGCCGTGGGTCATGCCGGGCATGCCGGCGGTGCCGAGGAACAGCGCGTACAGGGACCACAGGAACGCCGCGGAGGTGCCCATCGAGATGAGCGTGTCCATGGTGGCGGCGCCGTGGCGGAGGTTGGTCAGCGCGGCCTTGTGGAAGGGCCAGGCGCCCCAGGTGATGACGGGGGCGGCGAGGGTGAGGGACAGCCACTGCCAGTACTCGAACTGGAGGGCGGGGATCATCGCGAGGGCGATGACGGGCACGGTGAGCACGGCGACGCCGATGAGCCGCTGGCGCAGGGATCGCAGCTCGGGATCCTCCGCCTCCGCGGCGTCGTCGGCCTCCGGCGCCGGCGGCGCGGGGAGGGCAGCGGTGTAGCCGGCCTTCTCGACCTCGGCGACGAGCAGCTGCGGGTCGTAGCCGCTGGGCGCGGTGACCTTCGCCTTCTCGGTCGCGTAGTTGACCGTGGCGCTCACGCCGTCGAGCTTGTTGAGCTTGCGCTCGATCCTGTTCGCACAGGAGGCACAGGTCATCCCACCGATCTCGAGCTCGATGCCGGAGTCGGCGATGAGCGGGGCGCGGCTGTCCATGGTGCTCCTGTCCTTCTGTGCGGGGTGGGGTGTGCGGTGCCGGGAGTGCGCGACGGGAGACGCCGGGGGCCCGCCGGGTGGCGTCGATCAGGCGGGGACGGCGGTGTAGCCGGCCTCCTCGACGGCGCCGATGACGGCCGTGTCCTCGAGAGGTGCCGCGGCGGTGACGACGAGCCTGCCGGTCTGGTGGCTCACCTGGACGTCGGTGACGCCGGGGATCTCGCCGACCTCCTCGCGCACGGACATCTCGCAGTGCCCGCAGGTCATCCCGGTCACCTGGTACTCCTGTGCTGCCATCGAGGGCCTCCTTCGTCGATCATGCGGGGAACCCCTCCTGGGTACCCGTCCGTTGAGCAATCTATACCCCTAGGGGGTATGGGTCAAGCCGTGTGGCCACCACCATCGGACTGGCCGGCGCGCAGGTCAGGTGGGGGTGTCACAACGCTCCAGAGGTGGCGCGGAAACGAGCCATTCGCCATGACGCCACCACCGATGGATTCCCGACGGCCATGGCTCGTTTCGCGACCACTCCTGGAGCGTCGCCGCTCCTCCCTCCGCACCGGCCCCACCACAGCGTCATGGCTCGTTTCGCGACCACTCCTGGAGCGTCGCCACTCCAGCCACCGCGCCGGCCGCGATGGCCACGCCGACCACCCTCGAGCGACGCGCGCCCCAGCCACCGGTGAACGACACCCCGCTCCGTGGTCACCGGCGCGCGAGGGCGGCGGCGACGCCCGCGGCGGGACGCAGGTCCAGACGCCGCAGCAGCTGCGCGTTCAGCGCCACCACCACGGTCGAGGCGGACATCAGCAGCGCGCCCACGGACATCGGCATGACGAACCCGATCGGGGCGAGCACCCCCGCGGCGAGCGGCACGGACAGCAGGTTGTAGCCCGCCGCCCACCAGAGGTTCTGACGCATCTTGCGGTACGCGGCCCGGGAGAGCGCGATGACGGAGAGCACCGAGCGCGGGTCGGAGCTCGCGAGCACCACCCCGGCGGAGGCGATCGCGACGTCGGTCCCGGCGCCGATCGCGATGCCGACGTCGGCCCGGGCGAGGGCCGGGGCGTCGTTCACGCCGTCGCCCACCATCGCGACCTTCCGCCCCTCGGCCTGGAGGGAGGCGACCGCCTGCTCCTTGTCCTCGGGCCGCACCTCGGCGAGGACCCGGTCGATCCCGAGTTCGGCCGCCACGCGTTCCGCGACGGAGCGCGCGTCGCCGGTGATCATGACGACCTCGATGTCGAGGGCGTGCAGCGCCTCGACCGCCTCGCGGGACTCCTCGCGCACGGCGTCGGCGAGCCGCAGGGCCCCGGCGACCTCCCCGTCCCGCAGCACGTGCAGGACGATCGCGCCCTTCTCCCGCCAGGCGGCGGTGCCGGGCAGTGGGTCGAGCCCGGACTCCTCGAGCAGGCGCGGCCCGCCCACCCGGATCTCGTGCCCGTCCACGCGGGCGCTCACGCCGAGCGCGGGGGTCGAGCTGCGGTCGGTGCCCGCCGGGACCGCGAGGCCGTCGCGCTCGGCACGCTCGAGGACGGCGCGGGCGAGCGGGTGCTCACTCTCCGCCTCCGCGGCGGCCGCGAGGGCCAGCAGCTGCGGCTCGTCGAGCCCGGCGCCCGACGCCGCGAGGACCTCGGTGAGGGCGGGCTCGCCGCGGGTGAGGGTGCCGGTCTTGTCCATGAGCACGGTGTCCACGGTGCGCATCGCCTCGAGGGCGAGGCGGTCGGTGACGAGCACGCCGCCGCGGGCCGCGCGCTCGGTCGCGATGGCGACGACCAGCGGGATCGCGAGGCCCAGGGCGTGGGGGCAGGCGATGACGAGCACGGTGACCGTGCGGATCACGGCCTCGTCGGGCATGCCGAGCAGCGACCAGACGATCGCGGTGATCACGGCCGCGCCGAGAGCGAACCAGAACAGCCAGGCGGCGGCCGTGTCCGCCACGCGCTGGGCGCGCGAGGTGGAGGCCTGGGCCTCGGCGACGAGCCGGCGGATCCCGGCGAGCGCCGTGTCCTCCCCGGTCGCGGTGACCTCGATGCGCAGGTTCGAGTCCGTCGCGACGGTGCCCGCGACAACCCTGTCTCCGGCGGAGCGCTCCACGGAGCGGGACTCGCCGGTGACCATGGACTCGTCGACCTCGGCGCGGCCGCTCGCGACGCTGCCGTCGGCCGGGATCGCGGCGCCAGGCCGCACGAGGACGAGGTCACCGGGGCGCAGATCCGCGGGGCTCACGGGGACGACCCGCTCCCCCTCGATCCGCTCGGCCTCGTCGGGCAGGAGGGCGGCGAGGGAGTCGAGCGCGGAGGAGGTCTGCGCGAGGGAGCGCATCTCGATCCAGTGGCCCAGCAGCATGATGACGATCAGCAGGGCGAGCTCCCACCAGAACTCGAGCTCGTGGTGGAGCAGGCCCAGGGTCGCGCCCCAGGAGGCGACCAGGGCGACGGTGATCGCGAGCGCGATGAGCAGCATCATCCCGGGGCGGCGGGTGCGCAGCTCCGAGGCGGCGCCCGTGAGGAAGGGCCGACCGCCCCAGACGTGCATGACGGTGCCGAGCACCGGCGCGACCCAGCGCAGCCCCGGGACCAGCGGCAGCGGGTAGCCGAGGAGGTCCGCGAACATGGGCGAGAGGCCCACGACGGGCACCGCGAGGGCGAACATGATCCAGAACAGCCGACGGAACCGGCCGACATGGTCGCCGTGCCCGCCGTGTCCGCCATGCCCTCCGTGCATGTCATGGCCCGCATGCATGTCGTGCCCGGCGTGCGTGTCATGACCGGCAGGCATGTCGTGACCGGCGTGCGAGCCGTACTCCGACGGCATCCTCCGCTGTGCGTCCATGCAGCGAAGCTATACCCCCTAGGGGTATTAGTGAAGGGGTGCGCGTCCGTCGACGGCGAACACGCCGCCCCTCCCCCGGAGGCTCAGCCGAGCTCGCGCACCGCGATCTCCCGCAGCTGCGCGAGGCGGCCCCATTCGTCGTCGTCCGTCCCGGCGTAGACCAGCGACAGCCGCCCGCCGTACTCGACCTCCCGCAGCACCGCGAGGGAGCGCTGCAGATCCTCCTCGTCGATCACCCCGGGAGCGGACTCCCGTGCCTTGACCTGCGAGCACTCCGCGACACCGGCGACCGCGCCGATCCGGCGGTACTTCTCCTCGTCGTCCCAGTTGCCGGTGTCGATGAGCATGCCCACCTCGCCCTCGACCAGCTCGAGCAGGCGGCGCACGGCCTTCTCGTCCGCGAGCAGGGACTTCCAGTTCTCGGTGAGCACCCGGATCCCCGGATGCTCCGCGGCGAGCGCCCGCAGCCCTTCCGCGCTCGCCCTCAGCGTCTCCTCGCTCGGCGCGCGATCCCCCGCGGGGACCCGCACGCGCGGGGCGCCCAGGCGCTCGGCCACGTCGATCCATCCGGAGATCCACGCCCGCTGCTCCGTGCCGCGGTCCGGGTCCACGAGGTCGCCGTCGTCCACGAGGAAGCACTCGAGGTCCACGCCCGCCTCGTCGAAGGCCGAGCGCAGCTCACCGAGGTACGCATCCTCCGTGCTCGGGAGGTAGAAGTGGCACAGCTGCGCGCTGCGGAAGCCGTGCGCCGCGAGCTCACCGGGCAGCTCGAGCAGCGGCAGCCCGCCGCCCTCGGTGTTCTCCGTCAGCGCGCCCGAGGGCGCCGATCCCGGGGCGACATAGCGGCCCATCGTGCGGAACAGCGACCAGGTGTGCACGGCGGGGGTCGGGTCGAGCTGGTGGGCCATGGGATCTCCTGTGATCGGGGGCGGAGCTCCGATCCTTCCGGATCCGGGGCGGGCTGTCGACGACGCCGCCCGCGCTGGACGGTAGTCAGAGCTCCACGCCGGGTTGCACTGCACTCAGCACCTTGCCGTGATCACGCGCGTACGCGATCTCCCTGCGGGTCGCCTCACCCAGGTACCCGTCCTCGCTCACCACACGGACCTCATCGGCCAGGTCGATGCGCCGGAGATGGAGCTCTCCGAGCGCTTCCCGCATCCGTGGGGTCAGCTCACCCTCGGCCTCCTCAGGCCCGAGGACGATCACCCCTAGCGCGGTGAGCCTGCGGCGCTCCGCGGCGAACAGCGGCGCGAAGCGCAGCGACCCGCACAGGCACACCACCTTCGGTCGATCTGCGACAGCCATGATTCATCCTTCCCGGAGCGGTGCGAGCACCGTCGGGGCGTCCTCGATGCCACCCCCTGACTATGGTGCCCTCATGCCTGCCGTCGTCGTCCGCCCTGCCGCCCCCGACGACGTGGGAACGCCAGGCCTCCTCGACCTCCTCCCCGACCGCTGGCGCGAGGGGGACAACCGCCGCTCGCTCGTCGCGGTGAGCGGCGACGGCCGCGTGCTCGGACATTGCCGCGGCATCGACAACGTCTTCCACCCCGACTCCCGGGTGTACGTCACCGAGCTCCTACCCGATGTCGAACTCGCCCCGCTGACGTGGGCCGACGTCGCCGATGCGCTCCTCGCCGCGCAGCGGGAGGTCTCCACGCTCCCGCTCCACCTGAAGCCCGATTCGGACGATGACCGCCTCGTCGGCCTGTGCGCGCGCAACGGTGGCGTGCTGGTGCAGCTCATGCCGCCGTGGCGATACCCGGTCGACGCGGCTCTCCAGGCCTGGGCGCAGGATCATCGGAGGACGCCGGACGGTCTGCAGGCACAGGTGTCGGGCACGGACCGCACCGAGGAGATGCTCGACCTGTACGTCGAGCACTACACGGCGCAGCATGCCGCCTGGTCGCCCGCCGCAGAGCCTGCCGTCCTCCGTGAGGAGAACGCCCCCGACTTCGTGCCGGGCTCCTCCGGATCCTTCGACCCGCGGCGCAGCACGATCCTCGTGCGGGACGAGGAGCTCGTCGCGCAGGCCCTCGCCTGGCCGCCGGAGCCCGACGGCGGAGTCGAGATCTCCCTGCAGTGCCGTCCGCACGACGGTCCGTCGGCCCGCACCGACATGGAGTCGTGTCTCGCCGCCTCGATCCTCGCCGCCCCGGAGGGCTCCACCTTGCTGATCGACTCCCACGCGGGCGAGGCCCTGGAGAGCGCGATGCTGAAGGACGTGCCACGACCCGAGGGGGACCTCCCGGACACGTGGACCGCGATTGTCGCGTTCCCGGTGGCCGACGGGCCCACGCCGATCTCGCTTTCCGCAGGTCGGGTTCCCGCCGCCGCGCAGCCTTTCGCCGCTGCCCTGCACAGCGGCCGCTGACCAGCCCCAATAAACTGGACGCCAGAACAAGCTCTCGCGCCTACGCTCGGACCGTGCACCCCACCGACGCCGACCGGGCCCGACGCGCCGCCGCCGACCTCGTGAGCTCCCTCGGCCTCGAGGTCGACGAGGTCCTCGACCTCCACGACTCGAACCGCCTGACCGCGCGCCTCCTGCCCTGCGACCTCGTCGCGCGCATCGGGCCGCCCTCCTCCGGCGGCGCGCAGACCGAGCTCGACCGTGCGCAGCGGCTCGCTGAGGCCGGCGCCCCGATCGGGTTTCCTGATCCGCGCGTGCCGCCGCAGGTGCACGTGCGAGGCGGCCTCGAGATCACGCTCTGGACGCACCACCCCACGGCCTCTCGCACTGAGCTTCCCCCTGAGGAGTACACCGAGGTCCTGCACCGTCTGCACGCGGCCATGCGGCATGCGGAGCTCGACGCTCCCTCCTTCACCACCCGCGTCGACGCCGCCCTCGCACTCCTCGACGACCCCGCGCGCACGCCGCGACTGTCGGCCGCCGATCGGGTCTTCCTCCGGGAGACCCTCGTCGAGCTCTCGGCACGGGTGGACCGCAGCGACCGCCAGCAGGTGCTCCACGGCGAGCCGCACCCGGGCAACGTCCTGGACGCCGCCGACGGCCCCCTGGTGATCGACCTCGAGACCTGCTGCACGGGGCCCGTCGAGTTCGATCTCGCGCATGCCCCGGCGCAGGTCGCCGCGCACTATCCGGGCCTGGACGCCGATCTGCTCGAGGACTGCCGGATTCTCACCCGCGCCATCGCGACCACCTGGCGATGGGACCGCGAGGACTCCCTGCCCGACGGCGAGCGGCTGGGCGTCGCATGGCTCGCCGAGGTGCGCGCGCTGCGCGGGTGACAGCGTCCGGCATCGCCGCCCTCAGGCCTCCGCGATCCGCACCCCGTGACGCCGGCCCGCCCAGGTCACGCCCGCCGCGACGCCGATGATGAGGGCGGCGACGCCCACGATGGCACCGGCCACGCCGAGGTATCCGCCGGGCATCAGGTGGGGATCGAGGAAGGGGTACGGGTACCACCACGGGTCCCCGGTCATCGGGCTGACGACGAGGTTCGCGCGGAGCATCGTGTAGACCGCCCAGAGGATCGGCGGCACGGCGGCGATCCCGACGGCGCGCCACGGGAGCGCGCGGCGGCCCGGCGCGACAAGGGCGTCCAGCAGGAGGAACAGCGGGCCCACGACGTGCAGCACCTCGTTCGTCCAGACGTCGGAGCTGCCCTCGATCGGGATGGACCGCAGCACGAGGTTGTAGACCACGCCGGTGATGATCATGTAGGTGCTGACGCAGACGAGCGCGGTCGCGAGCCACGCGGGATCAGGATCGTCTCCGCGCCCACCGCGGCGGCGTCTCAGCGCGGTGCGCAGTCCCGCGAGACCCAGCACGACGACGGCGCCGATGTTGGAGAGCACCGTGAAGTAGCTGAAGTGGTTCGCGACGACCGTCGCGACGTCCCCGGCCGGGCCGGAGCCGGCGCCGAGGGCGTTGCCGATCGACAGCCCCAGCTGGCGGTTCAGCGCCGCGAGGCAGAGCACGGCCACGCCGATCCGCAGGGCGGGCCACAGTCGCGTCATCGTCAGCCTCCTGGGGGTGCTTGGGTCATCGAGAGGATCCCACGGCCCGCGCTGCCGCCGCGCCGTCCACCACGGGGACCACCCCTCGCCCCGCCCTGGCCACCGCCGCGCGGTCGGAATAGGGTTTCCCACGGCGCGACCGGCCGCCCGCCTGCGGCCCCGCCATCCCTACGAGGAGTGATCCAGAGATGCAGTACTCCCAGCTCGGACGCACCGGCGCGACCGTCTCCCGGCTCGTGCTCGGCACCATGAACTTCGGCCCGCACACCACGGAGGAGGACGCCTTCGCGATCATGGATCGCGCCGTGGACCAGGGCGTCACCTTCGTCGACACCGCGAACGTGTACGGCGGCGCGGAGCATCGCGGCTGGACCGAGGAGATCGTGGGCCGCTGGCTCGCCTCCTCCGGGCGGCGCGACGAGATCGTGCTCGCCACGAAGGTGTACGGCGAGATGGGGCCCGGCGCCAACGACCGCGGGCTCTCCGCGCTGAACATCCGCCGTGCGGTGGACGCGTCCCTCCGGCGCCTGCAGACGGACCACATCGACCTCTACCAGATGCACCACGTGGACCGGTCGACCCCCTGGGAGGAGATCTGGCAGGCGATGGACCTGCTGGTCGCGCAGGGGAAGATCAGCTACGTGGGCTCCTCGAACTTCGCCGGGTGGCACCTCGCCCAGGCGAACGAGACGGCCGCCCGGCGCGGCTCCCTGGGCCTGGTCTCCGAGCAGTCGCTGTACAACCTGCTCTCCCGGGACGTGGAGCTCGAGGTGCTGCCGGCCGCGGAGCACTACGGCCTGGGCGTCATCCCGTGGTCGCCGCTCTCCGGCGGGAAGCTGGGCGGCCGCAGCGAGAAGGGCGTCCGGCGCGGCGGCGCGGACCGTCGCCACGACCCGGCCGACGCCGCGCTCACCGCGCAGCTGGACCGCTGGGAGGCGTTCTGCGCGGAGCGGGACCTCGCGCCCGGGCAGGCGGCGCTCGCCTGGCTCCTGCACCGGCCCGGTGTGCTGGGCCCGATCATCGGCCCGCGCACCATGGAGCAGCTGGACTCGGCGCTCGACGCCTTCGAGATCGAGCTCACGGCGGAGGACCTCACCGCGATCGACGAGATCTTCCCGGGCCCCGGCGGCGCGGCCCCCGAGGCCTACGCGTGGTGATCAGCGAGGGGTGATCACCGCAGGGAGATCAGCAGCCGCTGATCACCCGCGGGGTCACCAGACGAACAGCCCCACGAGCGCGGCGGAGAGCAGCGAGACGAGGATGCCGGCGAGCAGCATCCGCCCCACGTTGCGGGAGATGAGGTCGTTCTTCTCGCGGTCCACGAGGCCCTTGAAGGCGCCGATGATCATGCCCACCGTGGAGAGGTTCGCGAACGAGGTCAGGAACACCGTGAGCACCGCCTGGTGGTGGCGGTCGTAGCCGGCGACCTCGCCGGTGATCTGCCCCATGACGACGAACTCGTTGGTGACGAGCTTGAGGCCCATCATCTGCGAGACCTCGGTCGCGGTCGCGGGGTCCAGGCCCAGCAGCATCGCGGGGACGAACAGCACGATCCCGAGGATCGCCTGCAGCGACAGCCCCGAGTGGATGAGGCCCAGCAGGTGGTTGACGAGCCCGGCGAGCGCGACGAACGCGATGACGTTCGCGAGCACGATGAGCACGATCTTCCCCGCACCCAGGATCGAGTCGCCGAGGAACGAGAAGAACGGCTCCCGCTCGGGCTTGGCGGGCTTCGTCGGCCCCGGCGCCTCCGTCGGCCCCGCGTCGGCGGCCTCCGCAGCGGTACCGGCGGCAGTGCCGACGGCGGCGCTGTCGGCGGCGGCGACGTCGGCCCCGGTCGTCGCGGCCTGCGGGGCCTCGCTCTCGACGGCACCCACGCCGACGATCACGTCCTCCTCGGCGGGGACCTCGACGGGGAACAGCAGGCTCGCCACGAGCAGCGCGTTGATGCAGTTCAGCGGCACGGCGGTGAGCACGAACTCGCCCGGCACGAGCTGCGTGTAGGCGCCGATCAGGGCGGCGGTCACGCAGCTCATCGACATCATGGCGATCGTGACGGTGCGCTGCGGGGACATGTGCTTGAGCTGCGCGCGGGAGACGGCGAGCGCCTCCGTGTTCCCCAGGAACATCATCTCCACCGCGAAGAAGGTCTCGAAGCGTGGCTGGCGGGTCACGAAGCTGAGCCCGCGGCCCACCCAGCGGATCAGCCAGGGCAGGAAGCCGATGTAGCTGAGGATGTCGAACAGCGGGACGATCAGGAGGATCGGCAGCAGGGCGCTGACCACGAAGTTCACGGGGGCGGGGTCCACGCCGGTGGGACCCACCCAGTCCTGGAGCGCGAAGCTGATGCCCTCGTAGGCGATCGCGACGAGCCAGGCGAAGCCGTCCGCCGCGGCGCGCACGACGGCCCGGCCGACGGGGAAGCTCGTGAGGAACCAGGCGATGACGACGTTCAGCGCGACCATGAGGCCCACGGACTTCCAGCGGATGCCGCGGCGGTCCTTGGAGAACAGCCAGCCGAGGCCGAGGAACACGGCGACGCCGAGGACGTTCAGTGCGAGGTACACCGGGGCTCACTTCCCGCCGGGGCGGGGATCCGGCGGCGGCCACCCTACCTGTCGGTCGCGGGCCGGTGAGGGTCTCCCTGCTCAGCCCACGAGGAGGCAGAAGGGGTGCCCCTCGGGGTCGGCCATGACGTGCAGCGGCTCGTGGGGGTCGGCGCTGCGGTCCATGAGCAGGCGGGCGCCGAGCTGCTCCGCGCGGGCGCGCTGGGTCTCGAGCGCGGCGGCGTCGGGCACGCGGAAGTCCATGTGGAGCTGCATGGGCACCTCCTCGCTGGGCCAGGTGGAGGGGCGCAGGTCCGGCTTGGCCTGGACGGCGAGCACACGATGCTCCTCGTCGTCGAGCAGCACGATCCAGTCGGTGTCGTCCGCCTGCGGGGGCGGCGGCGCCTCGTCCCCGGGGCGATAGTGCAGGCCCAGCAGGGCACGGTAGAACTCGGCGAGCGCGCGCGGCTCGCGGGCGTCGATCGCGGTGCAGCTGAGCACGGGGTACTGGGTCATGGGGCCTCCTCGCCCGGGCTCTCCACCGTAGACCGGGCGGTCGCCGCCCGCCATCGTCCTGCGCCGTCCCGGGCCGTACGCTCGGCGCATGCTGCTGACGGTCTGCGTGAACGGCGCCCGCACCCCCGAGGACCATCCCGCCCTGGTCGCGGATCCCGCGACGATCGCGGCCGACGCCGCCCGGGCGATCGCCGCCGGCGCGGGCGAGGTGCACGTGCACGCGAAGCGGCCCGGCGGCCGGGACTCGCTGCGCGCGGAGGACGTCGCCCGCTGGCTCCGCGCCTTCCGCGCAGCGCTGCCGGGGGTGCGGATCGGGCTGACGACGGGCGCCTGGGCGGCGGGCTCGTCGGCCGAGCGGCTCGCGCAGGTGCGGGCGTGGGAGGCGCTGCCGGATCTCGTCTCGGTGAACTGGCACGAGGAGGGGGCGGAGGAGGTCGCCGATCTGCTCCTCGAGCGCGGGGTGGAGGTCGAGGCGGGGCTGTGGTCCCCGGCGGCGGCGCGCGCCTGGGCGCGCTCCCCGCTCGCCCAGGGCTGCCACCGGGCGCTCGTGGAGCTCCCGGACCTCCCTGCCGGCGAGATCCGGCCGGCGGCGGAGGCGGTGCTCGTGGAGCTCGCGGCGGCGCAGCGGCGCCCGCCCGTGCTGCTGCACGGGGAGGAGCGGTCCACGTGGACGGCGACGCTGCTGGCCCTCGAGATGGGGCTCGGCACGCGGATCGGCCTCGAGGACACGCTCACCCTGCCCGACGGCACGCGCGCCGCCTCGAACGCGGAGCTCGTGGAGCGCTGCCTGGACTTCCTCGGCATCGACCCGTCGGACATGCCCTCCTGACCCGCGAGGCGGAGGCTCAGGCCCTCCCGGCGGGCTCCGCGGCGGGCTCCGCGGGCGTGGCCGACGATCGCGGCGCGGTGGACGGGGCGATCAGGGCCGCGAGGAGCACCACCACGAGCGGGACCACGAGGGCCCCGCGCAGGCCCACGTGCTCGCCCAGCAGGCCCAGGGTGGGCGGCCCCACGAGGAAGGCGAGGTAGCCGATCGTCGAGGCGAGGGCCACGCGCGCGGTGGGGTTCGGGCCGGAGTCCCCGGCGGCGGAGAGCGCGAGCGGGAAGCCGAGCGAGGCGCCGAGGCCCCACAGCACCACCGCCGTGACCGCGACCGCCTGGCTGTCCACGAAGGAGATCAGCGCCAGCCCCGCGGCGGCGAAGAGCGCGCTGACCAGCAGCACGCGGGCGCGCCCCACGCGCGCCACGATCGGTCCCCCGCCGAACCTGCCCACGGTCATCGCGGCCGCGAAGAGGGCGAACACGGTCGATCCCATGGTCGCGCCGAAGCCGTGGCCGTCGACCATGACGAGCGGCAGCCAGTCGTTCGCGGTCCCCTCGGCGAGCGCCATGGCGAGCACCACGCCGCCGATGAACAGCAGCCGCACGTCGCCGAGCAGCGCGAGCTTCGGGGCGGCGGCCTGCGCCTCCCGCTCCTCGGGTGTGGTGCGGCCGGTGCCCGCGGGGATCGCGGGCGCGGCCCACAGCAGCAGCGCGGCGCCCACGACGGCGGTGAGGCCCAGGTGCGCCGCGACGGGGAAGGCGACCGCGTTCGCGAGGATCCCGAGGCCCGCCCCGAGCACCGTGCCGAGGCTGAAGCAGCCGTGCAGGGCGGGGAGGAAGGGCTTGCCGCCGATCCGTTCGACGTCCGCCCCCTCGATGTTCATCGCGACCTCGCCGGCACCCACCCCGAGCCCGAACAGGGCGAGGCCGGCGGCGGTGACCAGGGGCTGGCCGGCCACGGCGCCGAGGGCGATCGTGGGCAGGGCGATCACCACGAGGGCGGCGCCGGTCAGCGCGACGGGCCGCGTCCCCAGGCGCATGACGAGCGGGCCGGAGGAGAGGATCCCGGCCATCGAGCCGAGCGAGAGCCCGAACAGCACCAGTCCCATCTGGGCGGTCGAGGCGCCGAGCAGGTCCCGCACCTCCGGGGTGCGGGTGACCCAGGCGGCCATGGACAGCCCGGGCAGCAGGAACAGCGCGAAGAGGGCCCAGCGGCGGCGGCGCAGGGTGGGGGCGGACGAGCTCATGGGGACGATCGTACGCAGGCTCAGGGGAGGCGGTTCGCCCGGTCCAGGTTCGCGCGGAGCTCCTCGGCGGTCTGGCGCACCACGTAGGCGGGACGGTCCCGCTCGACCCTCCACGACTCGCTGAGCGGGCTCACGTCCACCGCGTCGAAGCCGAGCTCGTCGTAGAGGCGGGTCGCCACGGCGACCGCCTCCGGGTCGTCGCTCGAGACGGCGAGCGCCCGGCGGCCCGGGGTGCCCGCGGGCGCGGTGTCCGTCGTGATGTCCGCGGCGGGGATGTGGTTGAACGCCTTCACGACGCGCGAGGTGGGCAGGTGCTCCTGGAGCAGCTGGGAGGTGGTGGTCTCGCCCGCGTCGAGGGCGGGGATGCGGCCGTCCCGCTCCCAGTAGTAGTTGTTCGTGTCCAGCACGATCTTCCCCGCGAGCGGTTCGACGGGGACCTGCGCGATCGCGTGCAGCGGCACGGTCACGACGACCGCGTCACCGGCCTCGCCGGCCTCCGCGGCGCTCGCCGCGCGGGCCTTCGGGCCGAGCTCCGCGACCAGGTCCGCGAGGGTCTCGGGCCCGCGGGAGTTCGCGATCACGACGTCGTACCCGGCGCCGATGGCCGCACGGGCCACCTGGCTGCCGATGTTGCCCGCGCCGATGATGCCGAGGGTGCTGATGGTCGAGGTGGTGCTGTCCTGTGTCGTCATGCCGGGCCCAACTCCGGCGCCGGTCCCCCTGTTCCCGTGTGTCCTCCCGTGAACGGCGGGCCGTGCGCCTCAGCTGCGCGGTCGCCGCACCGGCCGGGCCACCCGGGCCGGGGCGGCGACGCGGCGGGTCGAGCCGGTCTCCCGGACCCGCTCGAGCGCCTCGCGCAGGTACGGGAGGGCGAAGGCGACCCGGCCGGTCTCCGGCACCTCGAGCAGCTCCTCGCGGATCAGCCGGCTGCGGTGCGCGTTCGCGGCGCCCACCTCGAGGCCCAGCCGCGCGGCGACGTCGGCGACGGCGCTCGGGCCGTCGTCCTCGAGCATGGCGAGCAGGTAGTCCAGGCGCCGGCCGGTGACGTCCCGCAGGGCGGGGCCGTGGACGTTGACGACCATCGCGTCCACCGCCGCCGCGCGAGCCGCCTCGACGTCCTCCACCTCGATGACCGGCGCGTCCCCGGCGCGGGACCAGGCCTCCGCACCGATCACCTGGATGAGGTACGGATAGCCCTGGGAGATCTCCCCGGCCCGCACCGCGGCCTCGACGGTGATCGAGCGGGGCGTGTCCGCGACGGTCTGGCGGATGACCTCCGCCGCGGTGCCCACGTCCACGGAGCCGGCGTCCACGCGGTGCGCGCGGCGCAGGAACGTGGTGCCCGGATGGGCGAGCAGCTCGTCCACCCCGGCGCGGATCCCGGCGGCGACGAAGCCTGCGCCGTGTCCCTCCCCGATGAGGTCCTGCATGTGCTGGGCGACCTCGTGGAGCTGGTCGCGGTCCGCGGACTGCACCTCGTCGATGCTCACGAGCAGCCCGCCGCGGGCGGCGGTGAGCAGCCCGGCGAGGCGGTCCAGCAGCCGGCCCAGCGGCACCCGCTCCCCCGCGTAGCGGTCCACGTACTCGACGTCGGCCCCGGCGCGCACCCCGAAGGCGCCGCCCTCCGCGGAGGTCGCGCGCACCCGCTCCGCCTCCGGGTCCGCCTCCCGCAGCAGCTCGGCCGCGGCGCCGCGCAGCTCCTCGACCATGGAGGTGGAGGAGGTGTGCAGCACGACGGTGCGCCAGCCGGCGAGCGCGGCCGCGTCCCGCAGCTGGCTGAGCAGCACGGTCTTGCCCACGCCGCGCGCCCCGGCGATGAGCACGGAGCGCTCCCCCGCGGCGCGGCGCCCGGCGAGGGCCTCCGCGAACTCCTCGACCGGGGAGCCCTGCAGGGCGAGCACCCGCGGGGTGAGCCCGAACCCGGGGGTGAAGGGGGTGGTCGCGGGACTGGTCTCCATGGGGCCACGGTAGTGGGCGGGCCGACGGTCGCCGCGGCCCGCTGCAACGCCCGGCCACCCCGCGCCGCTCCGCCCGGGCCCGCCTACGATCGTGCCCATGACCTCCGCGCCCGCCCTGCCCCGCCGCCTCGCCTACATCGACGCCACGGCCGGCGTGGCCGGGGACATGCTGCTCGCGGCGCTCGTGGACGCGGGCGCGGATCTCGCCGGCGTCCAGCGGGTGCTCGACGCCCTGGTCCCGGGGTCGGTGCGCGTCACGCGCACGGTCGTGGACCGCGGCGGCCAGCGCGCGCTGAAGGTCGACGTGGAGGTGCTCGTCGAGGACCCGCCGCACCGCACCTGGGCCTCGATCCGGGACCTGCTGGAGCGGGCCCGCGGGGACGAGGCGGTGCCGGGGCGCACGATCGACCTGGCCCTCGCGGTGTTCGGCCGTCTCGCCGACGCCGAGGGCGCGACCCACGGCGTCCCGGCCGATGAGGTGCACTTCCACGAGGTGGGCGCCCTGGACTCCCTCGCGGACGTCATCGGCGCGTGCGAGGCGTGGCGGCAGCTGGGCATCACCGAGGGCGCGGCGAGCGTCATCGCGGTGGGCAGCGGGCGGATCCGCGCCGCCCACGGGGACATCCCGGTGCCGGTCCCGGCCGTCGCGCGGCTCGCCGTCGGCTGGCCGACGGTCGCCGGGGAGATCCTCCCGCCCCGCGGCCACGCCCACCCGCACAGCCACGACCACGGCGACGCGCACACGCACGACCACTCCCACGACCACCCCCACGGCCACGAGCACACGCCGCACGAGCACCCGGGGCCCGTCCCGGGCTCCGATGCCGAGCTCCCCGCGCACATGCAGGGCGGCCCGCACGAGCACGGCGGCCGGCGGGTCCCGGGCGGCGTCGCCCCCGGCATCGGCGAGCTCGCGACCCCCACCGGCGTCGCCCTCGTGCGGGGCCTCGCCGCGACCGCCGGCCCGCAGCCCGCGATGACCCTCGCCGCGCTCGGCGTGGGCGCGGGCACGAAGGACACCCCCGGGCGCCCCAACGTGGTGCG
This sequence comes from Brachybacterium sp. NBEC-018, assembly GCF_024860185.1. Taxonomy (NCBI): domain Bacteria; kingdom Bacillati; phylum Actinomycetota; class Actinomycetes; order Micrococcales; family Dermabacteraceae; genus Brachybacterium; species Brachybacterium sp. NBEC-018. The sequence continues at coordinate 731,982 of NZ_CP100650.1, read as the reverse complement.
CGTGCTGCTCGGCGAGACCGCGGCGGACGCCCACGCGACGCCCACGGCCGCCGTGCAGCTCGAGGCGAACGTCGACGACCTCGACCCGCGGCTCTGGCCCGGGACGGTCGACGCGCTCCTGGACGCGGGCGCGCTCGACGCCTGGACCACCCCGATCGTCATGAAGCGCGGCCGCCCCGCGACGACCCTGCACGTCCTCGCCCGCACGGAGGACCGCGAGGCGATCGCGGAGCTGGTCATGGACCGCACCGGGACCCTCGGCGTGCGCTCGCACCACGTGGAGCGGATGATCCGCCGCCGCGCGTTCACCGAGGTCATGGTCGAGGGCCAGCGGATCGCCGTGAAGATCGCCCACGCCCCGGACGGCGCCGTCGTGCGCCGGGAGCCGGAGTTCCGGGACGTCGCCGCCGCCGCCGCGGCCCTCGGGGTCAGCGAACGGGAGATGCTGGGCCGCGCCCGCGCGGCCGCGGAGGCGCTGCGCGGCTGAGCCCGTCCGACGGGCGCGCCCGTCGGCCGCGTCCCCCGTCGGACCTCCCGGATCCCCTGACGCACGCTGTGACGCCGGTCATACTGGAGGCCCAGCCGCCACGCGAGGAGGAACCCCATGGCCGCCCTGTCCGATGCGATCACCCGCGCCGTCGCCGAGGCCCGCCGGGCCCCGAACGGCCGCCACGCCGAGGTCCTCGTCCACGACGGCCCGCTGCGCCAGAGCGTCATCGCGCTCGGCCAGGGCATCACGCTCGCCGAGCACAACTCCCCGCCCGCCGCCTCGATCTACGTGATCCGCGGGCGCCTGCGGATCACGGGGGACGAGCCGGTCGAGATCGCCCCCGGCCAGATCGAGACGCTCACCCACCAGCGCCACGCCGTCGAGTCCCTCGACGACACGGTGTTCCTGCTGACCACGGTCACCTCCGTGCCCGGCACGGAGTCCTACGGCGGGGCGCACCTGGAGCTCTGAGCACCCCGCCGCGAAGGAGCTGAGGGGCCGGCCTCAGCGTGCGGCGGGCATCGCCGCGAGCCGCTGCCAGGTCTCCACGACCGTGTCCGGGTTCAGGGACATCGAGGCGATGCCCTGCTCGACGAGCCACTCCGCGAGGTCCGGGTGGTCGGAGGGCCCTTGCCCGCAGATCCCCACGTACTTCCCCGCCGCGCGGCACGCCTCGATCGCCCGCTGCAGCATGATCTTCACGGCAGGGTCCCGCTCGTCGAAGCCGTCCGCGACGAGCGCCGAGTCCCGGTCCAGGCCCAGCACCAGCTGGGTCATGTCATTCGATCCGATCGAGAAGCCGTCGAAGTGCTCGAGGAACGCCTCCGGCACGAGGGCGTTCGACGGGATCTCGCACATCATGACGACCTCGAGCCCGTTCTCCCCGCGGCGCAGACCGTGGGAGGCGAGCAGGTCGATCACGCCCTTGCCCTCCGCCGGGGTGCGCACGAAGGGGATCATGAGCTTGAGGTTCGTCAGGCCCATCTCCTCGCGCACGTAGCGCAGCGCCTCGCACTCCATCGCGAAGCACTCCGCGAAGTCCGCGGAGACGTAGCGGGAGGCGCCGCGGTAGCCGATCATCGGGTTCTCCTCGTCCGGCTCGAACACCTCCCCGCCCAGGAGGTTCGCGTACTCGTTGGACTTGAAGTCGCTCATCCGCACGATCACGGGCTCCGGAGCGAAGGCCGCCGCGATCATCGAGACGCCCTCCGCGACGCGCCGCACGAAGTACTCGCGCGGGGAGTCGTAGGCGGCGGTGCGCTCGCGCACCTGCGCGGCGAGGTCCGAGTGCTCCGCCTCGAGCGACTCGAGCTCGAGCAGCGCCCGCGGGTGGATGCCGATCTGCCGGTTCACGATGAACTCGAGGCGGGCGAGGCCCACCCCCTGGTGCGGGAGGCGGGAGAAGGCGAAGGCCTGCTCGGGGTTGCCCACGTTCATCATGATCCGGGTGGGGATCTCCGGCATGGCGCCCGCGTCGGTGCTGGTCACCGTGAACTCGAGCTCCCCGGCGTAGACGTAGCCGGTGTCCCCCTCCGCGGCGGAGACGGTCACCGTCTCCCCGTCCTGCAGGGTCCGGGTGGCGCTGCCGGTGCCGACGACGGCCGGGATCCCCAGCTCGCGCGCGATGATCGCCGCGTGGCAGGTGCGGCCGCCGCGGTTGGTGACGATCGCGCTCGCGCGCTTCATGATCGGCTCCCAGTCCGGGTCCGTCATGTCCGCGACGAGCACCTCGCCGGACACGAAGTCGTGCATCTGCTCGATCGAGGTGAGCACCCGCACCGGGCCCGCGCCGATCCGCGCGCCGATCGCACGGCCCTCGACCCGCACCTCGCCGCGCTCGGCGAGGCGGTGCTTCTCGATCGTGGTGCCGGCGCGGGACTGCACCGTCTCGGGGCGCGCCTGGAGGATGTACAGCTGCCCGTCGGCCCCGTCGAGGCCCCATTCGATGTCCATCGGCCGGCCGTAGTGCTTCTCGATGACGAGCGCCTGCCGGGCGAGCCCCTCGACCTGCTCGTCCGTCAGGGAGAGGCGGCGCCGCCGCTCGGGCTCGACGTCGACGAAGGCGGTCGTCCGGCCGACGGCGGCGTCGTCGGTGTAGACCATCTTCAGGGCCTTCTCCCCCACCTGGCGGGCGAGGATCGCGGGCCGGCCCGCCTCGAGACCGGCCTTGTGGACGTAGAACTCGTCGGGGTTCACGGCGCCCTGCACGACGCCCTCGCCGAGGCCGTACGCGGAGGTCACGAACACGGCGCCGTCGAAGCCGGACTCGGTGTCCATCGTGAACATGACGCCCGCGGCGCCGATGTCGGAGCGCACCATCTTCTGCACGCCGGCGCTGAGCGCCACGGCCGCGTGCTCGAAGTCGTGGTGGACCCGGTAGGCGATCGCGCGGTCGTTGTAGAGGGAGGCGAACACCTCCCGGATCGCGAGCAGCACCGCGTCGATGCCGCGCACGTTGAGGAAGGTCTCCTGCTGTCCGGCGAAGGAGGCGTCCGGGAGGTCCTCCGCCGTGGCGGAGGAGCGCACCGCGAAGGAGGCCTCGTCCCCGCTGCCCGCGGCGAGCGTCGCGTACGCCTCCCGGATCCCCGCCTCGAGCTCCGCGGGGAAGGGCTGGGCGATGACGAGCTCGCGGATCCGTCGGCCGGTCGCGGCGAGGGCCTGCGTGTCCTCCGTGTCGAGCGCCCGCAGCTCCTCGTCGATCCGCTCCGCGAGCCCGGTCGCGCCGAGGAACTCCCGATAGGCCTCCGCGGTGGTCGCGAAGCCGTCGGGCACGCTCACCCCCAGGTCGGCCAGGTGCGAGACCATCTCGCCCAGGGAGGCGTTCTTGCCTCCCACCTGCTCGAGGTCGTCCATGCCGAGCTCGGAGTACCAGCGGATCGTGCGGCTCATGAGGGGCTCCTTCCGACGGCGGCGCCGTCTGAGGGGATGGGGTGGGGACGGGTCAGCTCGGGGGCCTGCGGCCGGTGAGGGTCTGCAGGATGTGGGTGGACATCTCCTCGACGCTCGTGGAGGAGGAGTCGATCGAGGGGATGCGGTGGCGGTCGTAGAGGCGGCGGGCGGCGTCGAGCTCCCAGCGGGTCTGCTCGACCGAGGCGTAGCGGGAGGCGGCGCGGCGCTCCCCGCGCACCTCGGCGAGCCGCTCGGGGCTCGTCACGAGGCCGAAGCAGCGATCGGCGAGGTGCCGGATCGCCCCGGGCAGCGCCCCCGCCGCGAAGTCCTCGTCCACGAGCGGGTAGTTCGCGACGAACACGCCGTGCATGAGCGCGAGGTACATGCTGGTGGGGGTCTTCCCGCAGCGGGAGGGGGCGATGAGGATGACGTCGGCCCGCTCGAGGGCCCGCACGGACTGCCCGTCGTCGTGCTCGATCGCGAACTCGACGGCCTGCATGCGCCGGTTGTAGCGGCGCACGTCGCCCACGCCGTGGAGGCGGGCGGGCGCGTGGTCGCCGGTCACGCCGAGCTGCGCCTCGAGCTGGGCGAGCGGGGCGGAGACGAAGTCGACGACGGGGGCGACGGTGCCCAGCAGCACCTCGCGCACGGCGTCGTCGACCACGGTGAGGAAGACGATCGGCGGGACGGGGCCGCCGGCGGCCGCGTCGAGCTGCTCGCGCACCCGCTCGGCGTCGGCCGGGGTGCGCAGGAAGGGGAAGAGGTGCCGCTCGAAGGGCACCGAGGGGAACTGCAGGAGGAGGGCGTTGCCCATCGTCTCGGCGCTGATGCCGGTGGAGTCGGAGACGAAGTAGACGGGCACCGCGGGCGGGTGGTCCTGCTCCGCCGGCTCGGGTGCCGGGGCGGGCGTCGACGGCTGCTCGGGCACGGGTTCCGGGCGCGCGGCGGGGCGCGGCAGCGGCGGTGGGACGGGCAGCGGACGGGTCATCGGGCACCTCCCCTCGGCAGGTGCTCCCGCCGGGTCACGTCGTCGTGTGGCGCCACCGTAGCGGGGGGCAGGCCGCGGACCAGGACATTCACCGTGTCGGTGGTCCAGGTCACGTCGATCCGCGGTGCGCCTGCGCGAACCGTGACGTGTCCTGCCCGCTTCGGTCACCTCCGGGCAGGGAGGGCCGACGGCGCCGCGACGCGGACCGCCCCGCCGGCCAGGAGGCCGACGGGGCGGTGGGTGGCGGGCCGGGGCCCGGGCGTCAGGCGGCGACGCGCGAGTCGTCGCGGATCTGGCCCACGAGCTCCTCGAGCATGTCCTCCAGGGTGACGATGCCGATCACGGCGCCGTCCGCATCGGTCGCGGCGCCGAGGTGGGCACCGGAGCCCTGCATGTTCGCGAGCGCCTGCCGCAGCGGCTGATCGGCGCCGATCCGCGGCAGGGTGCGGATCCTCGCAGCGGGGATCGGCAGGTCACGGGCCTCCTCGGAGGCCTCGAGCACGTCCTTGATGTGGATGTACCCGGCGAGTGCGCCGTCCTCCCCCTGCACGGGGAAGCGGGAGAAGCCGTCCACCGCCGCGGCCTCCGCCCCGGCGGGGCTGACGCCCACCGGGAGGGTGGAGACCTTCGCGAGCGGGATGACGAGGTTCGCGACGGAGCGCTGCTCGAAGGTGAGCGCACCCAGCAGCAGGGCCTCGTCGTTGTCCTCGAGGTAGCCGCCCTCCTTGGACTCGCTCACCATCGCGGCGACCTCGTCCCGGGTGAACACGCTGGTGACCTCGTCCTTGGGCTCGACGCCCAGGATCCGCAGGGCCAGGTTGCCGATCCCGTTGAACAGCCACAGCAGCGGCCGCAGCACGGTGACGACGCCCATGAGCACGGGGCCCAGGATCATCGCCATCCGCTCGGGGCCGGCGAGCGCGATGTTCTTGGGGACCATCTCGCCGAAGACCACGTGCAGGTAGGTCACGAGGGACAGCGCGATCGCGAAGGCGATCGGGTGCTGGAAGCCCTCGGGGATGCCGAGCGCGCCGAAGGGCACCTCGAGCAGGTGCGCGATCGCGGGCTCGCTGATCGCGCCGAGCGCGAGCGAGCAGACGGTGATGCCGAGCTGGGCGCCCGCCATCATGAGGCTGACCTGCTCCATCGCGCTGATCGTCACCTTCGCGGCCCAGTTGCCCTCGAGGGCCTTGGGCTCGATGACGGAGCGGCGCGCGGAGATCAGCGAGAACTCCGCGCCCACGAAGAAGGCGTTCGCGAGCAGCAGGACGAGAGTGAGGGCGATGCCGCCGAGGTCGCTCATCGCTCGCCCCCCTTCTCGTCGTCCGCGTCGTCGGAGGCGGTCCCGCCGTCCTCGTCCTCGGCGGCGGGCTCGACGGTCACGTGCAGCGTCTCGATGCGGAGGCCGTCGACCTCGAGCACCTCGATCCGCAGCCGGGCCGGGTCCTCACCGGGGGCGGGGTCGGTGTCGACCACGACCTCGTCGCCCACCTCGGCGAGGCGGCCGAGCTCCATGGTGACCAGGCCGCCGAGGGTGTCGTAGTCCTCGTGCTCGGGGACGGTGACGCCGAGGCGGTCGGTGGCCTCGTCGGGACGGATCCGGGCGGAGAACTCCCAGGAGCCGTCGGGCTCGGGGGCGTCGTCCGGTTCCTCGTCGTGCTCGTCGCGCACCTCGCCGACGATCTCCTCGACGAGGTCCTCGAGGGTGATGAGGCCGGCGTGGTCGCCGAACTCGTCGATGACGACGGCCATCTGCAGGTGGCCGGCGCGGAGGGTGTCCATGAGGTCGTCGAGCGGGACGGTGTCCGGGACGAAGGTCGCCTCCCCCATCACGGCGGTGATGGGTGTCGTGGCGCGCTCGGCGAAGGGCACGGCGAGGCCGCGGCGCACGTGGGCGACGCCGGCGATCTCGTTCTCCGGGTCGAGCACGGGGAAGCGGGAGTGCCCGGACTCGCGGGCGAGCTCGAGCAGGTCCTGGACGGTCTCGTCGATCTCGAGCACGTCCATGCGGCCGCGCGGGACCATCGCGTCGTGGGCGCGCCGGTCGCCGAAGGCGAGGGTGCGCTGCACGAGCGTCGCGGTCTCCGCGGCGAGGGCGCCCTCGTCCGCGCTGCGCCGCACGAGCACGGAGAGCTCCTCGGCGCTGCGGGCGGAGCCGAGCTCCTCCTGCGGCTCGATGCCGAGCCGGCGCACGATCGCGTTCGCGTTGCCGTTGAACAGGCGGATCGGCCAGTGCAGGACCGTGGAGAAGATCCGCTGGAAGCCGACGACGGCCTTGGCCGTGCCCAGCGGCTTCGCGATCGCGAGGTTCTTGGGCACGAGCTCGCCGAAGATCATCGTCAGACCCGTGGCGAGGATCAGCGCGATCGCGACCGAGACGCTGCGCGCGGCGACGGCTCCGAGGCCCCAGCTCTCGAGCGGCGGCGCGACGATCGCGGCGATGGCGGGCTCGGCGAGGAAGCCGATCGCGAGGTTGGTGACCGTGATCCCCAGCTGTGCGCCGGAGAGCTGCGTGGAGAGGGTCTTCATCCCTTCGAGCACGCTCGCGGCGCGGCGGTCGCCCTTGCCGGCGGCGGCCTCGACGTCATTTCGCGAGACGGTGATGAGGGAGAACTCGGCGGCGACGAAGGCGCCGCACGCGAGGATCAGCAGCAGTGTGGCTGCGAGGGACAGGAGCGGACCGATCAGTTCCATCGGTTCCCCCCGTCCGGGAGGTGAGTATCTGGGTGGCCCGAAGGCCTGGGACTGTCACCGGGGGCGTCGCTGGCGGCGCTCATGGTCTCCTTGTTCTCCTCGACTCCGGCGCCGTCTCTCGGCGCGGGATGAGGGAAGCGTACAGCGCCGTCCCTGGGCCGCGGCAGAGGATTGTGCACTCGCGCACCGGTGGGATCGGGCACCCTCCCTCGATCCTCGACGGACCGCACCGTGACCAGGGGCAGGACCGGACCCTGTGGGCGTTCAGCCCTCGGCGGAGCGGCCTCCGGCGCCCCCGTCGGCCCCCTCGAGCATGCGGCCGACGAAGCCCGCGATCGCGGCGAGCTCCTCCTGGTCGATGCCGTGCCCGAGGGACGGGCGGCGCACCTCCTCGAGGGCGGTGTGCGCGGTCATGAAGGCGCGCACCTCGTCCTCCGCGGCGGCGTCGAACAGCGGGTCCAGACCGCCGTGGCCCCAGAGCGCCGGGGGCCGGCGCTCGGCGAGCGCGGCGTCCCCCGGCTGCGGGGCGCCGAAGGGGCGGCCGGAGAGCTGCACGATCCACGCGAGCGCTCTGGCGTCGCGGCGCAGCAGCTGGAGGGCGAGCATGCCGCCCTGGGAGAAGCCGATCGCGCCGACGACGGTCCCGGGGGTGCGGGCGATCCATTCCTCGACGGCGGCGGAGGACTCATCGATGAGGGACGGGTCGCTCGGGTCGACGGGCGGCGGGGCCATCCAGGCGTAGCCGGCGCCGCAGGCGAGCACGCCGCGCAGGGAGGCGCAGACGGGGCCGGGCGGCAGCATCGGGGCGAGTCCGAGCAGGTCCTCCTCGTGGCTGCCGAGGCCGTGGAGCAGCAGGACGATCCTGTCCTCGGGACCGGGCGGGCGGGGATGGAAGCGCACGGCGGCGTCGTCGATCGCGGAGGGGGCCGGGGTCAGCCGGGTGACGGGCGGGAAACGCGGGGTGCTCACGCCGCGAGCGTAGGGCAGGTGCGCCGGACCGGTCAGTCCAGGTCGCCGAGCGCGGTGCGCAGCGCGTCGAGCTCGTCCCGTACGAGATCCTCGAGCGGCGGCGCATCCTCCGCGTCGGGCTGCTCGATCCACAGCGCGTAGGCGTTCTTGAAGGCGAGCAGGCCCATCTCGGCGGCGACCTCGGCGACGCGGGGGCCGATCCCGCGCTCCTGCAGCGCCTCGGCCAGAGCGGCGGCGAGTCCGACGTGCTTGAGCTGGTCGCGCTCGCGCAGCTCGGCGCTCGCGGCGATGACGGCGTGCATGCGGCTGCCGCGCTCGCGCATGTCCGGGGTCATGGCGCCGGCGGCGGCGAGGAGGGCGGACTCGACCGCGGCGAGCGGGGTGGAGCCCGCGGGCGCCCGGACCGCGCCGTCGCGGAGGAGGCCGGCGAGCATGTCCTGGCCGGCGGCGAGCACGTCGCGCTTGTCGCCGAAGTGCCGGTGGAAGGTGCTGCGGGTGAGGCCGGCGCGCTCCGCGATCTGGGAGACGGTGGTCGCGTCGTACCCCTGCTCGGAGAACAGCTGGATCGCGGCGCCGACGAGGCGCTCGCGGGCGTCAGGCATCCAGCGGGGCATGAGCGGCATGCTACCGGGCTCCGGGCGAGACGCGTCCTGGCTGGTGAGGGGCGGAACACAGGGTGACGCGACATCTGTCGCATGCCGGCGTACAGTGACGCTACTCCTGTCGCATCACAGGTCCGCCACCGGAAGGAAGCAGCCATGAAGGTCCTCGTCACCGGAGCCACGGGCACCCTCGGCTCCGCCGTCGTCCCCGAGCTCGTCACCGCGGGCCACGAGGTGCGCGGCCTCGCCCGCTCCTCCCGCTCCGCCGCGGCCGTCACCGCCCTCGGCGCGACGCCGCTGCACGGCTCCCTCGCCGATCCGGACCTGCTGCGGGACGCCGCCCGCGAGGTCGATGCCGTCATCCACCTCGCCTTCAGCAATGACTTCGGCCGGCTCGAGGAGGGCATCGCGGAGGAGGCGGCCGCGGTGCGCGCGCTCGGCGAGGGGCTCACGGCCGACGGCGCCGGCGAGGGCCGCGCCTTCGTCGTCGCCGCCGGCACCCCGGCGGTCCCGGGCAGGACCTCCACGGAGGAGGACCCGATGCCCGCGGAGGGGCCGGTCGCCGGTCGCGCCGAGACGGCGCAGCACGTCCTCGACCTCGCCCGGCTCGGGGTGCGCAGCGCGGCCGTGCGGCTGCCGCGCTCCGTCCACCGCGCCGGCGTGCGCTACGGCTTCGCCTCGATCCTCATCGAGGCGGCCCGGCGCAGCGGGGCCTCCGGCTACGTGGGCGACGGCTCCCAGCGCTGGCCCGCGGTGCACGTCCTGGATGCCGCGCGGCTGTTCCGGCTCGTGCTCGAGCAGGCGGCGCCCGGGACCGTCGCGCACGCGGTGGCGGACGAGGGCGATCCGATGCGCGAGATCGCCCAGACCATCGGGGACGAGCTGGCGCTCCCCACCCGGGAGGTGCCGGCGGAGGACTTCGGCGTGCTGGGCGGCATCTTCGCCGTCGACCAGCCGTCCTCGAGCGCGATCACGCGCGAGCGCTTCGGCTGGACGCCCCAGGAGGCGGGGCTGATCGAGGAGCTCCGCCTCGGCGGCTACCCCGCTTGACGCGGCCCGGGCGACAGCGCCCGGACATGGGCGGACCCGCAGGGTGCGCGGTGCGCGTGTCGGCTGGACGAAGGCCGACCCCTGCGGGTCCGGGCAGCTCGGTGGTATTCGCTGCGGTCCGTCGATCTGGGGGCCCGCTGCTGCGGGTCAGAGTCGATGGTCGCCTCAGCGGCGAGCCACCTCACATGTCCGATGGGAAATCATTCCTCGGATCACCTCCTTTCCGTGTACCACCACGGTAGGCCTGCCCCGCTGGACTCACAAGGCATTTAACCGTGGGAGGAACACGCAGGTCAGAGGCGCCCGAGGGGGTGCGTCAGCCCTGCTCGTCGGGACGGGGCGGGACAACGGTCGTGCCGCCGGCCGCAGGGCCGGAGGAGGCCGGGGCGGCCTTCGCCGGGGAGGCCTGGGCCTTCTCGAGCTTGGCGAGCTGGCGCGCGGCGGCGTCGCGGCCGCCGAGGCCGAAGGCGAGCACCGCGGCGGCGGCGCCGCCGATGACGAGGGCGCCGAAGGCCATCTCGATGATCGAGTCGGCGACACCCATGGACTGCAGGCCCATGGCGGTGAAGAGGATGATGATCGCCCACTTCACGACGGTCGCGGCGGTGCCGGAGAGCACCTTGCCCACGATCGTGGCGATGAAGAAGCCGGCCGCCACGATGACACCGCCGAACAGGACGTTCCCGCCGAGCGCCAGGATCTCGGAGAGGATCGCGGTGACCTGCGGGAAGCCGAGCACCTGGGCGCCCATGACGGCGAAGAAAAGGATCACGGCGATCTCGACGACCTTGAGCACCGTCGGCGTCGCGGAGGAGCCCGCCGGCAGGATCTCCTGCTTCTGCAGCCAGGCGTCCACGCCGGTCCCGTCGAGGATCGGGCGGATGAGGCCGGTGACGAAGCGGGCGATGAGCACGCCGATCGCGACGAGGGCGACCGCGGCGATGATGTTCGGGATCGCGGTGAACACCGTGGTGAGCATCTGCGAGGCGGGCTCGGAGATCGAGGCGATGCCGAGGATCTGCAGGGCGGCGATCGAGACCACGATCATGATCAGCGCGAACACGACGGAGCCGAGGATCTCGGGGACCTTCGAGCGCTGGGCGGGAGCGCCCTGCTGGGCGGGGGCGTGCTGCTGACCGGGAGCCTGCTGCTGGCCGGGGGCGGCCTGCGCGGCGGCGGGGCGCTGGGTGCTGCCGGTGACGCCGCCGGTGGCCTTGTCGAAGCCGGCCTGGGCGGTGCCGAGGAGCTTGCCGAAGTCCACCGCGTTGAGCGCGGTGACGATGAGCGCCTTGACGATCTTGGCGATCATCAGGCCGATGACGAACACGAAGACGGCGCCGATGATGTTCGGGATGAAGCCGAGGCCCTGCTCGAGCATCGTGGTGACCGGGGTGAGGACCTGGGTCAGCTGGAAGATGCCGAGCACGATGACGAGGCCCAGCAGCCAGACGATCATCGAGACGATCGTGCCGAGGGCGCTGCCGAGCTTCGCGCCGTCGGCCCCCTGTCGCTGGAGGGCGGGGATGCGACCGCTGAGCTTCGCGACCGCGTTCTTCAGCACGGTCGCGAGGATCGCGGTGATGATCAGGACGACGATGGCGGAGAGGACCTTGAGGCCCAGTCCCGCCCAGTCGTAGTTCGCCAGGGAATTCACGGTGTCCTCCGGACGTCGGTTTCGATGGACGGGTCCACGACGCGACGAGTCACGACGGAGATCCGAGAAGTCCCGGGAAGCGACCTTCACGGGCCCTTCACACCGGACAGCATGGACCCCACCTGCGGGGATCGTCCAGAACTCCTGGTGACACACTTATTATTCGGGCCACAATACAAAGAGTTTGCCAATATCGCAGGTCAGGTGCCGCAGAACGTGACCACGGGATCCGCGTCATCGGCCGGAATCTCCATATCCGCATATTCCGGACTCTCGTCGAACGGCTCGGCCACACCGCCCAGCACATGCAGCGCCGCCGCCTCCTCTCCCCCCTGGGCGGCGGCGAGCGCGTCCTCGAGCAGGCGGTTGCGGGGGATCCGACGGGGGTTCGCGCGCCCCGCCTCCGCGAGCGCGGTGCGCGCCTCCGGACCCTCCCCGCGCAGGGCGAGCAGCCGCGCCCACCAGCCCTCGATCGCGGCCGGCGGCGCCGCGGGCAGGACCGCGCCCGGCCGCGACTCCGCGACCGCGCGGAACGCGAGCGTGTGATCCGCCCCGTGCTCCGCGAGCAGGTCCAGCAGCTCCTCACCGAGCTCCCCCGCCGCCGCGAGCCGCACCGGGTCCTCGGCGCCGGGCACGCCGAGCTTCCGCGCAAGCCCCCGGGCGCGGGCCGCGAGATAGGCCGGCTCGAAGCCCTCGAGCACGGCGGTCGCGGCGCCGACGCCGCGCTCGGGATCCTCCGGGTCGATGGCCGGGAGCAGCGCCTCCGCGAGGCGGGAGAGGTTCCACAGCGCGATCCCCGGCTGGTTGCCGTAGGCGTAGCGCCCCTGCCGGTCGATCGAGCTGAACACGGCGCCCGGCACGTGGGCGTCGAGGAACGCGCAGGGCCCGTGGTCGATGCTCTGCCCCGAGAGTGCCATGTTGTCGGTGTTCATGACCCCGTGCACGAAGCCCAGCAGCATCCACTGCGCCAGGAGCTCCGCCTGCGCCCGCGTGACCGCCTCGAGCAGGGCGAGCGGCGGGTTCTCCGCCTCCGCGGCGCGCGGGTGGTGGCGGGCGATCGCGAGGTCGACGACGGCCCGCACGGTCCCCTCCCCGTGGTGCCAGGCGGCGTGCTGCACGGTCCCCACGCGCAGGTGGCTCGCGGCGACCCGCACCAGCAGCGCACCGGGCTCGGGCTCCTCCCCGCGGCGGGGTGCGATCCGCTCCCCCGTCGCGAGCACGGCGAGCGCGCGGGTCGTGGGGACCCCGGCGGCGTGCAGGAACTCCCCGATGATCGCCTCGCGCAGCATCGGTCCGAGCGGCGCCTTCCCGTCGCCGCCGCGGGCGAAGGGCGTGCGGCCGGAGCCCTTGAGGTGCAGGTCGACGCGGCGCCCGTGTCCGTCCTCGAGGTCGCCGAGCAGCACGGCGCGACCGTCGCCCAGCTGCGGGTTCGGCTGGCCGAACTGGTGGCCCGCGTAGGCCTGCGCGGTGGTGAAGGGCGGTTCCGGCGGGGCCTCGCCGGGGGCGAGCGGGCGGCCGTCGGCCCCGATTCTGCCGGTGAGCAGAGCGAGGCCCTCGGGACCGCGCAGCAGGTCCGGGTCCATGCCGAGATCCGCAGCGAGCTCCTCGTTCAGCCAGACGATCCGCGCGGCGGGCACAGGATCCGCCTGCCAGGGCACGGAGAGCGCCGGCACCGCCGCGGCGGTGGACTGGGCGAGGGCGGGCAGCGCGTTCCGGGTGGTCGCCATCGCCCCAGCCTACGGTCGCCGGCCCCGCCCGTCCGGGCGGCCGAGGGGCGGCGCGGCACGCGGAGCGCGTAGGCTCGCCCCATGAGCGATCGCCGCACGTACATGCTGGTCGACGGGGAGAACATCGACGCCACCCTGGGGGTGTCGGTGCTGAACCGCCGTCCCCAGCCGGACGAGCGGCCCCGCTGGAACAAGCTCCTCGAGCACGCCGAGTCCGCCTGGCAGCAGCCGGTGACCGGCCTGTTCTTCCTCGCCGTGGGCGACACGCTGCCGCTCGGCTTCGTGCAGGCGCTCATCGCGATCGGCTACCGCACCGTCCCGCTTCGCGGCGAGGGCAAGGTCGTGGACATCGCGATCCAGCGCACCGCCGAGGCCCTCGCGGAGCGCGAGGCGGACGTCCTGCTCGTCAGCCACGACAAGGACTTCGTGCCGCAGATGGAGGCGCTCGCCGCCGATCCGGAGCGCCGCACGGGGATCGTCGGCTTCCAGGAGTTCATGGCCGCGGATCTCCGCAACGTCCCGGGGATCGAGTTCTTCGACCTCGAGCACGACGTCCACGCCTTCACCTCGAAGCTGCCGCGCGTGCGGATCATCGAGATCGACGAGTTCGACCCGCTCGAGTTCATCCTCTGATGGCGCGCCGCGGGGCCTGTCGCCGGCGGGCCCCGCGGTCGCCACATGCCGCTCCCCCGTTTTTTACCCGGGGGTAACCCTGGCCTGCTGGGCTGGGGGTCATGGCGCATCCCCACCTCCCCGCCCCCACCTCCCCGCTGCGCCGGCGCACGCTGCTCGCCGGCTCCGCCCTCACCCTCGCCGGCACCTCCGCCGCGACCCTCCCCGCCCAGCGGGCCTTCGCCGAGGACGCCGGGCTCGACCCCACCGGCACCACCCTCGCCGAGCGCGCCGTGCCCGAGGCCGGCCCCGAGGGCACCTACCGCCGCCTCACCGCCGGGGACCCCTCCCCGTTCCTCGTACGGGAGGACGCGCTCGAGAACCCTCCGCGGAAGGCCCGCACCGACACCCGCGTCCCGCTCGCCGCGCTCGTCCAGTTCACCGACCAGCACCTGCTCGACGCCCAGTCCCCGATGCGCTTCGAGTACCTCCACGACGTGACCGGCTCCGCCTTCCGCCCGCAGGACTCGCTCACCACCCAGGGCTCCGTCTCCCTCGTCGAGCGTGTGAACGCGCTCGAGCGGGGCCCGCACACGCGCCGCCCCCTCGACTGCGTCGTCACCACCGGGGACAACACCGACAACCACGAGACCGTCGAGCTCGACTGGTTCCTCGCCGTCATGGACGGCGGCGAGATCACCGCGAGCACCGGGGCCGACGGGACCAGGGAGGGCGTGCAGACCAGCGGCGACCGGAACTACTGGAACCCCGCGGGCGGCGTGGGCGACCGCTACGAGCAGGCCGGCTTCGCCCCGATCCCCGACCTCCTGGACCGCGCGACGGCGAGCCACCGCAGCCCGGGCCTCGACGTGCCCTGGTTCAGCGTGTTCGGCAACCACGACGACTCCGTCTCGGGCACGCTGCCGTCGGACTGGGGCTTCCTCGCGGAGATCTACACGGGCTCGTGGAAGTTCACGGGCTTCACCTCCGACGCCGCGAACCGCCAGCTCGAGTCCCGGGTGCGCACCGCGGCGACCTCCTCGATCGACGGCACGCGCGCCCCGGGGATCACCGCGAGCGCCGATCCCCGCCACGACCACGAGGTCACGCCGGACGAGCGCCGGGCCCCGTTCACGATCGAGGAGTACCTGCGCGCGCACCTCGACTCGGCGCCCCGGGCGGGCGCGCCGGGCCACGGCTACACCGAGCAGAACGTCGCCGAGCGCACCGGCCACTACACCTTCGACATCGCCGAGGGCGTGGTCGGCATCGCGCTGGACTCCACGAACCGGGCCGGCTTCACCGAGGGGTCGCTGGGCCACGCCCAGTACCGCTGGCTCGAGCGGGTGCTCACCGAGGGGTCGAGCCGCTCCTACGACGCGCTCGGGCGGCTCGTGACCCGGCAGGCGGAGGACACCTACTTCCTCGTGTTCAGCCACCACACGCCGGACACGATGAACAACCTCCTGCTCGCACCGGGCGAGCCCGAGCTGCGGCACGCCGGCTGGGACGTGGCGAACCTGCTGGGCCGCTTCCCGAACGTGCTCGCCTGGGTCAACGGGCACACGCACACCAACGCCGTCGAGCTGCGCGGGCACGACGTGCCCGAGCGGCGCTACTGGACGGTCAACACCGCCTCCCACGTGGACTTCCCGCAGCAGGCGCGGGTGATCGAGGTGGTCGACAACCGCGACGGCACCCTGTCCCTGCTCTCGACGATCATCGAGTCCGCGGCGCCGTACGAGGGCGACTCCCTCGCGACGCTCTACCGCGAGCTGGCCTTCAACGACCTCCACGCGGACCTCGCCCAGGAGGGCGAGGCCCAGGACCGGAACGTGGAGCTCCTTCTCACCGCGCCCGGCCGCTGAGCAGGGGATCCCCGCCGGAGGCGGGTCTCAGGCGTCCTCCGCGGGGCGCACGGTGCCTGTGTCGCCGTCCACGACGACGCGGTCCCCGGTGCGCAGGCGCCGGGTCGCGCTGCCCGTCCCGAGCACCGCGGGGATCCCGTACTCGCGGGCCACGATCGAGCTGTGGCTGAGCGGCCCGCCGACGTCGGTGACGACGCCCGCGGCCATCGCGAAGAGCGGGGTCCACGCGGGGGTGGTGATCGCGGCGACGAGCACCTCCCCGGGGCGGAACTGCCCGAACTCCTCGGGCCCGGAGAGCACGCGCACGGTCGCGGTGACGGTCCCGCCGCTGCCGCCGATCCCGCGCAGCGTCTCCCCCTCCGCGCTGCCGCCGCTGCTGGGCATCCAGCGGTCCATGGCGCGCCACAGCGATCGCTGCGGCAGCAGCTGCGGGGGCTCGGCGAGCCGCTGACCCCGGTGCACGACGCGCCGCCGCTCGACCGCGGCGGCGTGCGAGGGCAGGGCGGTGCGGCCTGCGTCGAGGGCCTCGGCGAGCGCGGCGAGCTCCTCGCGGCGCAGCCAGAAGACGTCCTCGCGGTCCGCGACGGCGCCCGCGGCGACGAGCCGGGCCCCGAGCTCGCGGAGCGCCGCGCGGGCGGCGGGCCAGCCGAGGCCCACGCTCGCGAGGGCGTCCTCGCGCACGGGGGTGAGGCGCTGGGCGCTCGCGAGGCGGGAGGCGTAGAGCCGGCGCAGGGGCCCGCGGAGCCGGCCGAGCATGCGCGCCTGCCCCTCCTCCCGGGCGCGGGCCATCTCCGCGCGGCGCTCGCGCGGGTCGCGGCCCTCGCCGCGCAGGAACATCCGCAGCACGTCCGTCAGCAGGTCCGGGGTGTCGGCGGCGACGGGCTGGGCGAGGTCGAGGGTGTAGGTCGCATGGCCGCGGGCGGCGAGGTGGGCGGCGAGCCCCTCCTGCCACCGCTCCCAGGCCGCGGCGTCGACGCTGCCCGGCTGCTCCGCGGGCAGGGAGTCCCCGTCGAGCAGGGCCGCAGTGAGCGCCGGGTCCTCGCGGGCCTGCGCGGCGAGGTCCCACAGGGACTCCTCGGCACGCAGCGGGGCGCTCGGGAAGCCGAGCAGCAGCTGCTCGGGCCGTGGGTCGCCGGGGCGGGCGAGCCGGCGGTGGAGGGCGGAGAAGGTGGTCTCCGCGATGACGACGGGCGGGATGACGGTCTGCACCGCGGTGTAGCAGGCGAAGCCGGCGCGGGTCAGGGTCTCCGCGTCCTCGAGCAGGAGACGGGCCCCGCGCTCCGTGACCGGGGTGGCGGTGCGCTCGGCGACGAGGGCGCGGTAGCGGGGCAGCGCCGTCCCCTCCCAGAAGCGGGGGCCTCCCACGCCGCCGCGCAGGAGCCGCGGCACGAGCAGGACGGAGCGGGCGGTGACGTCGGCCATCGACGTGTTCGCGTAGCCGTAGTACGCATAGCCGTTGATGGTCACGAAGTCGACGCCGCGGTCGCGGAACACGTCGTCGCGCCCGGCGGCCTCGGCGACGGTCGCGATCATCGCGGGGATGACGTGCGCGGCGGTGAGGTCCGCGAAGAGCGGGGTGAGCGGGTCCGGCATCTGCTCGACGATGCTCGCGCGGAAGTAGCCCGCGCGGCGGCGCGGGACGGTCCAGGCGGTGGGGACGGGCCCGGACTCGGGGGCGAGGGCGACGATCGAGCGGGCCTGGGTGAGGACGAGGCCGTCGGGGGTGAGCACCCATTCGACGTCCTGCGGGGTTCCGGCGGCGCGCTCGATCCGGGAGCCCCAGGCGGCGAGGTCGAGGGCCTGCTCGTCGCTCAGCACCGGGAGCCGGCGCCGCGCGGCGGGGACCGGGACGGTCGCGGTGCCGCCCTCCGCGGGGACGACCATGACCTGCTTGTCCGCGGTGGTGCGGGAGAGGACGCGCTGGGCGGCGGTGTCGACGACGACCTGGTCGGTGTCGACGAGGCCGGAGACGACGGCCTCGCCGAGCCCCCAGGCCGCGGAGACGACGGTCTCCTGGCGGCGGCCGGTCGCGGGGTTCGCGGTGAACAGGACCCCCGCGGCCTCCGCCTCGACCATGGCCTGGAGGACGACGGCGAGGGAGACCTCGGCGGGGTCGATGCCGCGGCGGGCCCGGTAGACGAGGGCGCGGGCGGACCACAGGGAGGCCCAGCACCCGCGCACGGCGCGCAGCAGCTCCTCCTCGCCGCGCACGCCGAGGAAGGTCTCCTGCTGGCCGGCGAAGCTCGCGTCCTCGAGGTCCTCGGCAGTGGCGGAGGAGCGCACCGCGAGGGCCGTCTCCCCGAGCTCGTCCCGGGCGGCGAGGATCGCCGAGCGGAGGTCGGCGGGGATGTCGACGCCCTGCACGAGATCGGTGATCCGCCGGGAGAGCTCCTCCGCGCCGTCCATGTCCTCGGGGTCGACGCGGGCGGCGAGGTCGAGCAGCGCGGGCTCGATCGGGGTGAGGGCGCGGCGGTAGGCGCCGGTCGTGAGCACGGAGCCCGGCGGGACCGGCGCTCCGAGCGTGAGGAGCTCGCCGAGGTGGGCGGCCTTGCCGCCCACCTCCGCGATGTCGTCCCGGGTGAGCCCTGCGAGCGAGCGGACGTCCATGCTGCCTTCTTCGACGATGCGTCCCCGGTCGGGGCGCGTGGCGAGCGCGAGCGTACTCCTGTGCGCGGGCCTCAGCGCAGGGTCGCGGGCACCGGGTCCTCGTCCGTCCGGGGCCCCTCCTGCGCGGCGGTCCCCACGGGGGCGCCGTCGGCCGGCTCCTCGAGGACGGCCTCGCCGCGGGCCACGAGCCCGACCTCGTGGGAGAGCGGGACCTGCTTCAGGGTGATCGCGAGCAGCACGGCCGCGGCGAGGAAGGGCAGCACGTACCAGAACACCGGGGAGAGGGCCTCGGCGTAGGCGCCGACGATCGCGTCGCGCATCGCCTGCGGGAGCTCCGCGAGGGTCGAGGGGTCGATCGTGGAGGCCGCGGAGGAGGCCTGGTCGGCGCTCGCGCCGCTCCCGCTGAACACGGCGACGAGGCGCTCGGTGAGGCGGGTCGCGAAGACGGTGCCGAAGACCGCCGTGCCGAGGGTCGCGCCGACCTCGCGGAAGTAGTTCGTGGTGCTGGTCGCGGTGCCGACGACGGTCGCGCTGACGGCGTTCTGCGCGACGAGCACGATGTTCTGCATGACCAGGCCCAGGCCGGCGCCGAAGATCATGAGGTAGGCGATGATCACCCAGATCGGGGTCTGCGCGGTCATGGTGGTGAACAGCAGCACCGCGCCGATCATGACGAGCACGCCGGCGGCGCTGATGATCCGGTAGCGCCCGGTCCGGGAGACGTAGGCGCCGGAGGCGATCGAGGTCGCCATCATGCCGGCCATCATCGGGATCATGAGCAGCCCGGACTCCGCGGCGGAGGTGCCCGACGCCATCTGCAGGAAGGTGGGCATGAAGCCGAGCACGGAGAACATGCCGATGCCGAGGGCGAGGCCGATCGCGGTGGACTGCACGAAGAGCCGGTTGCGGAAGAGCGAGAGCGGGATGATCGGGTCCTCCGCGCGGGACTCGATGAGCACGAAGGCCGCGGCGGCGAGGAGGAAGAGCGCGCCGAGCCCCCAGGTGAGCGCCGAGTCCCAGCCGTGGGCGTCGTCCCCGCCGAGGTCGGCGAAGAGGATGAGGCTCGCGGTCGCGGCGGAGAGCGCGACGACGCCGGGCACGTCGATGCGGCGGGTCGCGCGCTTGCTGGGCAGCTGCAGGGCGAACACGCCCACGAGGAACGCGGCGATGCCGACGGGGATGTTGATGTAGAAGGCCCAGTGCCAGGTCAGGTGGTCCACGAAGTAGCCGCCGAGGAGCGGGCCGGCGATCGCGGAGACGCCGAAGGCGGCGCCGAGCACACCCATGTACTTGCCGCGCTGGTCGGCCGGGGTGACGTCGGCGATGATCGCCTGGGAGAGGATCATGAGCCCGCCGCCGCCGAGGCCCTGCAGGCCGCGGAAGATCACGAAGGCCCAGAAGGTGCTCGAGAGCGCGGCGCCGAGCGAGGCGAGCGTGAACAGGGCGATCGCGATGAGGAAGAGGTGGCGGCGACCGAGGACGTCGCCGAACTTGCCGTAGATCGGCATGACGATCGTCGAGGCGAGCAGGTAGGAGGTGGTGATCCACATCTGGTGCTCGACGCCGCCCAGCTGGCCGACGATCGTGGGCATGGCGGTGGAGACGATGGTCTGGTCGAGGCTCGAGAGGAACATCGCCGCGAGCAGCGCGGCGAAGATCGTCCAGACCCGGCGACGGGTCAGCACCATCGGTGCGGCGGTGGTGGTCATGGGGTGCCTTTCATCGACTCACACTCAGAATTGCAGTGACTGCAGTTCGGAACTGTAGTGACTGCCACTGAAGGCGTCCAGAGAGGTGTGGCGCGCCGTACTGTGGCCCCATGAGCGAGAAGTCCGCCCCCGTGGCGAGGAGTCGCGGCGAGCGCACGGCCGACGCCATCGAGAAGGCCGCCCTGGAGCTCGTCGTCGAGCACGGCTACGCCGACGTCACCGTCGCGATGATCAGCGAGGCCGCGGGCATCAGCCAGCGCACCTTCTTCAACCACTACCCCACCAAGGAGGACGCGCTCCTGGGCCGGCACATGCCCCGGATCGACCAGAGCGCCGCCCGCCGCTTCATCGTGGGCACGGGTCCGGTGCTGCTCGACGCGGTCGGCATCGTCACGCCGCCGCCCATGGACCTGCCCTTCTCCCTCGAGGAGCGGATGCGCGTGGTCACCTCGCACCCCGATCTCCTCGCCGCGCAGATGCAGCGCATCTTCGCCCTCGAGGAGGAGCTCGACGAGATCATCCAGCTCCGCGTGCGCAACGAGCACCCCGACCTGCCCGAGGAGGAGGTCGAGCCGACGGCGGAGATGATCACGAGCCTCATCGCCGGGATGATCCGCTCCCTCGGCCACCTCTCCCACCAGGGCTCGGAGGCGAGGGCCGAGGGCGGGGAGCGCAGCTACGACGACGTGCTCGACCGCGCCCGCGAGCTCCTCGCGACGATCCTGCACGTCGGCCCGGCCTGAGCGGGGCCCCGGGGGACGGTCCTCAGAGAGGGGCGTCCGAGGCGGCGAGCATCCGCACGAAGGCCGTGAGCGCCGGCCGGCCCGCGTCCTCGTGCACCACCGCTCCGATCGTGCGGCGGGCCATGGGCGATTCGATCCGCAGCTCACGGACCCCGTCGGAGACCGTCGGCATCGGCGGCATGATGCTCACCCCGAGCCGCGCCGAGACGAGACCGCGCACCGTGTAGTAGTCCTCGGTCGTCATCCCGATCCTCGGGGACCGGCCGACGGAGGCGAACATGGCGTGGACGAGGCCGTGCACGTCGAAGTCCGGGCTCAGCATGATGAGCTCCTCGTCGGCGAGCTCCTCGACCGCGACCGGTGCGCTCCGGTGCAGGGGATGCCCCGCGGGCACGAGCGCGACGAGCGGCTCCGCAGCCATCTCGATGGTGGTGGTGCGCGGCATCCGCGGCGGCGAGGAGAGCAGCGCCATGTCGATCCTCCCCTCCTCGAGCAGGGTGAGGCCGCGACGGCGGGAGCCCTGCACGAGCTCGAAGCCCACCTCCGGGTACGAGGCCCGGAAGCGTGCGATGAGCGGCGGGACCACGCGCAGGCCCAGCAGCGACTGCACCGCCACCCGCAGCGTGTCCCGGCCGATCGCCTGCTGCCCCCGCACCTCGCGCAGGCCCGCGTCGAGCTGCCGCAGGGCGGCCTGCGCGTAGGGCAGGAGATGCCGCCCCGCCTCGGTGAGCTCCATCCCGCGGCCCCGTCGCTCGAACAGGCGCACCCCGAGCGTCGCCTCGAGGCGGCCCACCGTGCGGGAGACCATCGACTGCGGCTGGCCGAGCTGCGCGGCGGCGAGCGTGACCTGGCCGGCCTCCGCGACGGCGCAGAACACCGGGAGGTCCCGCAGCACGCGGCCGCGGTCCAGACCCTCGAGTCCCTCGAGGCCCTCGATGCCCTCGATGCCCTCGGCCGCCTCATAACCGCTGCGACCGGAGGCGTCGCCCTGCTGCTCCATCGACCCTCCTCCCCTGCCCGTGGCGTCTGCTCGCTCACTCCGCGGGCGCGTCGGCCGGCCCGCACGGGATCGTCGTCGCCGGTCACACGATCCTATGCCGGTATCGCTATGCCGGACATCGCTCCATGACCTTTGTGCGGGGGCGCGGCGGCTCCTAGCGTGAGCGGCGATCTCCCGAGGAGCGCCTCCCGCACATGTCGACCACCCCCACCCTCCCCACCCCCGTCCTCCGGCCGTCGGACCTCACCGACGACGCCCCCGCCGCGGCGCCCGTCGCAGCGGCGCCGACGCCCGCGCCGTGGACCGGCCACGACCGCGGCTCCGCGGCCTACCGACGGATCCTGCTCGCGCTGCTGTGCGCGGGCATCGCGACCTTCGCCCAGCTCTACTCCCCGCAGGGTGTGCTGCCGATCCTCGCCGCGGACATGGGGGTCGACGCCTCCCGCGCGAGCCTCACGGTCTCCGCGGCGACCCTGGGCCTCGCCGCCTCGGTGCTGCCGTGGTCGCTCGTCGCGGACAGGATCGGCCGGGTCGCCGCCATGCGCGCGAGCCTCGTCGCCGCGACCGCGCTGGGCCTGCTCATGCCGTGGATCCCCTGGTTCGGCACGCTCATGGTGGTGCGGGTCCTCGAGGGAGCGGCCCTCGGCGGGATCCCCGCGATCGCCGTCGTCTACCTCGGCGAGGAGATCGACCGCCGGCACGCCGCGATCGCGGCCGGCACCTATGTCTCCGGCACCACGATCGGCGGGCTGCTGGGCCGCCTCGTGGCGGGCCCCGTCGCGGACCTCACCGACTGGCGCGTGGGCACCTTCGCCGTCGCCCTCATGGCCTCCGCCGCGGCGCTCGTCTTCTTCACGATCACCCCGCCGCCGCGCGGCTTCTCCCCGCACCCGGTCTCCGCGGGGCACGTGGCGAGGGCCGTCGGCCGTCACCTGCGCACGCCCCGCCTGCTCGTGCTCTACGCGCAGGGCTTCCTGCTCATGGGGGCCTTCGTCGCGATCTACAACTACCTGGGCTTCCGCCTCGAGGGCGCCCCGTACGCGATGCCCTCGAGCCTCACGAGCCTGCTGTTCATCGCCTACCTCTCCGGCACCGCGTCCTCGCGGATCGCGGGCGGCCTCGTCGCCCGGCACGGCCGGCGGCGGGTGCTGCTCACGTCGATGGCGGTCATGCTCGCCGGTGCGCTGCTCACCCTCGCGCAGCCGCTCGTGCTCGTGGTGACGGGGCTCGTGGTGATGACCGCCGGGCTGTTCGGCGCGCACGCGATCGCCTCGGGCTGGGCCGGCGTGCAGGCCACGCAGGATCGCGCCCAGGCGACGAGTCTCTACAACCTCTGGTACTACGTGGGCTCGAGCGTGTTCGGCTTCGTGGGCGGCATGTTCTTCGTCGCGGGCGGCTGGCCCGGGCTCATCGGCATGGTCGCCGCGCTCATCGCGATCGCGGGCGGCTTCGCGCTCCTCGCGGCCCGCGAGCGGGAGTGACCGCCGGCCTGCGGGCCGGTGCTCCCCGGCCGCCGCGGCGACCCGCGTGACGCACCCCGGACACGAAGAAGCCCCTGCATCGGCTCTCACCAACCAGGGGCTCTTCCATGCGTGCGCGAGGGGGGACTCGAACCCCCACGCCCTTTCGAGCACACGGACCTGAACCGTGCGCGTCTACCAATTCCGCCACTCGCGCATGTCTCCGACACCAGGTACGTACACACCAACGCCGAAGGTCCTCCCAGGGTACCCCGCGTTCACCGGGGGACCCAATCCGTCCGAGGGAGTGTTGCGGACGACACGTTCCCGCGCGGTCACCCCGCCGCCCGGGGCATCAGGGCACGTCAGCGCAGGCCGTCGCGCCGCGCCTCGACGGCGTCCTTCGCCTCCCTGAGCCCGGCGCCCGTGGCGGTGCGGTACTCCTTGATCGCGGCGATGAGCTGGTCCTGCGCGATCAGCTCGTCCACCCGCGGAGGGAAGGACGGGCGCAGCCCCGCCCGCAGCTCCTCGAGCTCCGCGGGTCCCACGTCGGCGCGGGACGCCAGGCGGTCCACGAGCCAGCGCAGACCGCGCAGCTCCTCCTCGAGCCGGGCGATGTGGGCCTGCTGGGCCAGGAGCTGCTTCGAGGATCCGAACATGCCCTCGACCCTAGCGAGCGGGGCGCCTGGAACGGCCGCGACGTCCGTCGGAACCGGTCCCGACGGTCGTCGACGACAGCGGCGTCAGCGCATCGACTCGGCCTCGTCGAAGGCCTCCTCGATCGCAGCGGTGTCGAGACGCCGGCGCACGACGGCGAAGTACAGGAGCGTCGCGAGCAGCACGGCGGGCACGCCGACGGCCGCGGCGATCTGCATGCTCTCCCGCACGAACACCGTGGACAGCACGGTGAGCAGGCCGATCATCCCCACGACCGCGGTGACGACGCCGCCGGGCACGCGGAAGGTCGCGCCCTCGACGCCACGGCGCCGGTAGGCGACGAAGGTCGCGAGGATCAGGAACCACACGAGCAGCACCGCGAACACGACGAGGCTCATCATGTAGCCGAACACGCCGCCCACGCCGGAGAACGCGAGGATCGCGGCGGCGAGCAGGCCCACGGAGCTCGCGACGATGCCCACGTAGGGCACGTGACGGCGCGTGGTGCGCGCGAAGACGCGCGGGGCGAGGCCGTCGGAGGCGAGGGAGTGGAGCATGCGGCTGCCGGCGTAGAGGTTCGCGTTCGCGGCGGACAGCGCGGCGACGAGCACCAGGAGGTTCGTGATGCTCGCGGCGCCCGGGATGCCGATGCGGTCGAAGACCATCACGAACGGGGAGGTCGCGACGTCCTCGCCGGTGCCGGCGGCCTCCTGCCACGGCACGAGGCTCACGACGATGCCGATGCACAGCACGTAGAAGAACGCGAGGCGCACGATCGTGGTGCGCGCGGCGGTGCGGATCGAGCGGGCCGGGTCCTTCGCCTCCGCGGCCGTGATCGAGAGCAGCTCGATCCCGCCGAAGGAGAACATGACGACCGAGAGCGCGATCCACACGGCGCCCCAGCCGTTGGGGGCGAAGCCACCGTCGGACGTGAGGAGCGAGAGCCCGGGGGCGCCCTCCCCGGGCATGCCGAACAGCACGAGGAACAGGCCGATGAGGATGAAGACGAGGACCGCGACGACCTTGATCGAGCTCAGCGCGAACTCGATGACGCCGAAGGAGCCGACGGTCGCGAGGTTGATCCCCACGATCACGGCGGCGAAGAGCAGGATCCCCGCCCAGATCGGCACGGCCGGGAACCAGTACGCGAGGTAGGCGGCACAGGCGACGAGCTCCGCGCCGGTCACCGCGACCGTGACGATCCAGTACAGCCAGCGGCTGAGGTAGCCCCAGAACGGGGAGAGGTAGCGGGCGGCGAGGGTGCCGAAGCCGCCGCGCACGGGGTGGCGGGAGGCCATCTCGCCCATCGCGAGGGCGATCGTCGCGGCGATGAGGGAGCCCACGGCGAAGGAGACGATGACGGCGGGTCCGGCGTAGCCGATCGCCTCGCCGGAGCCCAGGAACAGGCCGGTGCCGAGCGCGGAGCCCATGGCGATCATCGCCATCTGGCCGTGGCCGAGGGACCTCGCGAGGGTGTGCCCGGCGGCCGGTGAGGAGCCGGCGTCCGGGCGGGAGGGGGTGGGGGAAGGGGTGTTCACCCTGCCCGACCCTAGTCGGCGAGGGCGGCCGTCGCAGGGACCGGCGCCGTCCCGCGGCGCACGGGAATCGTCACCCACGGCAGCACGAGGTGCACGATCGGGCCGATGCCCAGGGCGTACACGACGGTCCCGAGGCCGACGGGCCCGCCGAGCATCCAGCCGATCGCGAGCACGCCGACCTCGATGACCGCGCGGACGGGGCCGACGGGCAGCCCCCAGCGGTGGTGGATCCCCGTCATGAGGCCGTCGCGCGGGCCGGGGCCCAGCTGGGCGCCGATGTAGACGGCGTCGGCGACGGCGTTGAGGGCGAGCCCGGCGACGAGCAGGGCGATGCCGGGGAGCAGGCCCTCGACGGGCGGCACGAGGTGCAGGGTGAGGTCCATCGAGACACCCACCCAGAGGGCGTTGGCGAGCGTGCCGATGCCGGGCTGCTGGCGCAGCGGGATCCAGGCGAGCAGCACGACGAAGCTCGTGAGGATCGTGATCGTGCCGATGCTGAGCCCGGTGCGGCCGGCGATCGCGACGGAGAGCACGTCCCACGGGGCGGCGCCGAGGCCGGCGCGGAGGATCAGGCCGATGCCGGCGCCGAAGCCGGTCAGGCCGAGGAACAGGGTCAGCAGTCGCAGGGGGAGGCGGTCGATCCGCAGCTGCTCGCGCAGCGGGACGTTCTGGAGGGCGGAGGGCATGGCACCATGCTCGCCCATCATCGGCCCCTCACCACAGGGCCGACCACGCGCCGCCTCCGCCACCCGCCCCGGAAGCCCTCACACTCGGAGGATGGTCCGATTCTGTTCCACATCGACGTCGGATCTGGAACAGAATCGGACCATCCGCGGGGCAACAGCCTGCGCGGGCACGGAGCGGCCCGGGCCCGCACACGACGACGCCCCGCCCACCATGACGGTGGACGGGGCGTCGAGCGCAGGGTGCGAGAGCCTCGGATCAGGCCTTCACGGACCCCTTGGCGGCGACGACCTGGATGACCAGGTTCGCGAAGACGTCGTCGTGCAGACGCACGGTCGCCTTGTGCTCGCCCAGCGCCTTGATGGCGGCGGGGAACTCGACCGTGCGACGGTCGATGTCCTTGTCGAACACGGCCTTGACGCCGTCGGCGATCTCCTTGGAGGAGACGGCGCCGAAGAGGCGGCCGTTCTCGCCGGCGCGCTCGGAGACGACGACCGGCTTCGACTCGAGCGTCGCCTTGAGCGCCTGGGCGTCCTCGAGGTTCGTGATCGAGCGCTTGCCGCGGGCGGCGCGGATCTGGTCGAGCTGACGCTGACCGCCGTTGGTCCACGGGGTCGCGAGACCGCGGGGCTGCAGGTAGTTGCGGGCGTAGCCGTCCTTGACCTCGACGACGTCGCCGGCGGCACCGAGGCCGGAGACCTCGTGCGTGAGGATGAGCTTGGTGGTCATGTGAATGCCTTCCTTGCTCAGCGACCGGAGGTCGAGTAGGGCAGGAGCGCGATCTCGCGGGCGTTCTTCACGGCCTTCGCGATCTTGCGCTGCTCCTGCACGGACACGCCCGTCACCCGACGCGCGCGGATCTTGCCGCGGTCGGAGATGAACTTGCGCAGCAGCGCCGCGTCCTTGTAGTCCACGGTCTCGAGACCCGCAGCCTTCAGCGGGTTCAGCTTCTTCTTCGGCTTACGAAGAACAGGCTTGGCCATCGTGGTGCTCCTTCTTTCTGTGGAGCCCGGGCATGCACCCGGGATGGAATGGATGAGTGTCGATCCTGGTCAGCGGGCTCCGGAGAGCCCTCTGCGGATCAGAAGGGAGGGTCGTCGTACCCGCCCTGGTTGCCGCCGGCCCACGGGTCCTGGTCGGCGCCGCCCTGAGGAGCGTTGCCGTAACCACCCTGCTGGCCGCCGTTGTAGCCGCCCTGACCGCCGCCCTGCTGGCCGTAGCCACCCTGGCCGCCGCCGTTGAAGCCGCCGCCCTGCTGACCGCCGCCGCCGTTGAAGCCGCGACCGCCGCCTCCGCCGCCGCGCTGCACCTTGGTGGGCTTGGCGGTGGCGTAGCGGAGCGACGGGCCGACCTCGTCGACCTGGAGCTCCACGGACGTGCGGTTGTTGCCCTCACGGTCGGTGTAGGAGCGCTGCTGGAGACGGCCCTGCACGACGACGCGCGTGCCCTTCTCCAGCGACTCCGCCACGTTCTCGGCGGCATCGCGCCAGACCGAGCAGCGCAGGAACAGCGCCTCGCCGTCCTTCCACTCGTTCGCCTGACGGTCGAAGGTGCGGGGGGTGGACGCGACGGTGAACGACGCCACGGCCGCTCCGGAGTTGGTGAAACGCAGCTCCGGGTCGGCGGTGAGGTTGCCGATCACCGTGATGACGGTGTCATTCGCCATGGGTGCTCCTCTGCTCCGAGTTCGGTGGGGTCAGTGGTGTCACTGGGAGGCGGCCCGGGGGCCGCGGATCGCCCGTCGGCGTGAGCCGGAGGCGATCGGGAGGGACGAGCCGCCGCGGAGCGGGGGCGCGTCCCGAAGGATCACTTCGCGTCGGCCCGCATGAGCTTGGTGCGCAGCACGGACTCGTTGAGCCCCAGCTGACGATCGAGCTCCTGCGCGGTGGCGGGGGTCGAGGTGAAGGTGAGGACGATGTAGATGCCCTCGGACTTCTTGTCGATCTCGTAGGCGAACTTCCGCTTGCCCCAGACGTCGACGTTGTCGATGGTGCCGCCCTCGGTGGGGACGACCTGGACCAGCTTCTCGAAGGTCCCGCTGACGGTCCGCTCATCGACGGACGGGTCGAGGATCACGACCATTTCGTAAGCGCGCATGTTTCGGTACCCACCTCCTGTGGTCTCAACGGCCACGGTCTCTCCGTGGCAGGAGGGTTCATGCCATCCGCGCAGCCGCCGGCGGCGCATGTCACGGACCGTGCAACCCTACCGGTCCCGGGCGGTGGGGAGAAGGGCGGGGCGGGAGCTGCGCGGGGGATCACAGCCGGGGCCGACGTGCGCCGTCGTCGGCCCCGTCCCCCGGGGATCCTGGCCGGCCCCTCAGACCGGCACGGCACCGGGGATCGCGGCGATGAGCTCCCGAGTGTAGGCGTGCTGCGGGTCGTCGAACACGTGGGCGGTGACGCCCCGCTCGACCACCTCTCCCCGGCGCATGACGATCACGTCGCGGCACAGCTCGCGCAGCACCGCGAGGTCGTGGGTGATGAACACGAGGGCCAGTCCCCGCTCCTGCTGGAGCCGGGCGAGCAGCGCGAGGATCTGCGCCTGCACGGTGACGTCGAGCGCGGAGACCGCCTCGTCGCACACGAGCAGCTGCGGGGAGACGGCGAGGGCCCGGGCGATCGCCGCGCGCTGGAGCTGGCCGCCGGAGAGCTCGTCCGGTCGGCGCCCCGCGAGCGCCGGGTCCAGCCCGACGTCCCGCAGCAGCGTGTCCCGCAGCTCCCCCCGCCGGGCGCGCGGGACCCCGCCGAGCGCCCGCACCGGCTCCAGCACGGACCAGCCGACGCTGCGGGAGGGGTCGAAGGAGGAGTGCGGGTTCTGGAACACGGGCTGCACGATCCGGCGCAGGGCACGGTCCCCGCGGGTGACCTCCCGGCCCGCGATCCGGACCTGTCCGGCGTCGGGCGCCGTCAGCCCCAGCACGATCCGGGCGAGGGTCGTCTTCCCGGATCCGGACTCCCCGGCGACGCCGATGCTGTCCCCCGGGCGCACGGTGAGGTCCGTGGGCCGCAGCGCTCGCACGGGCCTGCTGCGATGCCCGAAGCTGCGCTCCGCCCCGCGCACCTCGAGCAGCGGCGGGGCCCCGCTCGCGGCGCCGGCGGGTCGGATCGCGGCGAGCGTGCGGGAGCGGCCCGGGATCGCCTCGACGAGGGCACGGGTGTAGGGGTGCTCGGGCGCGGTGAGCAGCCGGCGGCTCGGGCCGCGGTCCACGACCCGGCCCGCCCGCAGCGCGATCGTCGTGTCCGTCCTGTCGGCGGCGACCGCGAGGTCGTGGGTGATCAGCAGCAGCGCGGTGCCGTGGGTGGCGGTGAGCTCCTGGAGCCGGTCGAGGATCCTCCGCTGCACGGTGACGTCGAGGGCGCTCGTGGGCTCGTCGGCGATGATCAGCCGCGGCGCGGTGACGATCGCGACGGCGATCAGCACCCGCTGCCGCTGCCCGCCGGAGAGCTCGTGGGGATGGCGCTGCGCGAGCTGCTCGGCGTCCTCGAGGCCGGCCTCCTGCAGGGCCTGCAGCGCGCGGGCCCGGTGCTCCGCGGGGTCCCCGATCCGGTGGTGGCGCAGCGGCTCGATGACCTGGTCGATCACGCGTCGCAGCGGGTCGAGAGAGCCGCCCGGGTCCTGGGGGACGTAGGCGATCTCGCGCCCGCGGATCCTGCGCGCCCGCGCGGCGGGGAGGGCCAGGAGGTCGCGGGCCGGCTCGTCGGGGGCGTCCCCGGCGAGGAGGACGCGTCCGGTGACCTCCGCGCGGTCGCCCAGGATGCCCAGGAGGGCGCGGGCGATGCTGGACTTGCCGGAGCCGGACTCGCCGACGAGGGCGAGGGTGCGACCGGGCTCGATGGTGAGGGAGACGCCGTCCACGGCCGTGGTGAGGTCGCGCCGGCCCCGGTAGGCGATCCGCAGGTCCTCGACCGCGAGCAGGGGCGCGCCGGTCTCCGTCGACGGGGGCGACGCGGGGGTCGGGGTCGTGATGCTCATCGGGCCTCCTTCGTGCCGATGCCGCGGCTGAGCCGGTTGACGCTGAGCACCGTCAGCCCGGCGACGAGCGAGGGGAAGAGGGTCCACCACCACGCGCCCGCGATGTACATGCGGCCCTCGTTGATCTGGGACCCCCATTCGGGGGTGGGCGGCACCGAGCCGAAGCCGAGGAAGCTCAGGGAGGCGACGGCGAGGATCGCGCCGCCCAGGTCGATGCCCGCGACCACACCGATCGCACCGGAGGCGTTGGGGACGACGTGGGTGAGGATCCCGGTGAGCCCGCGGGTGCCGCTCGCGGTGGCGGCGTCCATGTAGGGCAGGTGCACGATCCGCAGGGTCTCCGCCCGGGCGATGCGCACCATGCCGGGGATCCCGGCGATGCCCACGGCCACGGCCACCTTCTCCACGCCGAAGCCGAGCACCGAGATGATCGCGAGGGACAGCAGCAGGCCGGGGATCGAGACGATGACCTCGACGGCGCGGGAGATGACGGCGTCGACGATCCCGCCGACGAACCCGGCGATCATCCCGAGCAGCCCGCCCACGAGCAGCGAGATCGTCACGGCGGCGATGCCGGCGAGCAGCGAGAGCCGCGCACCGTGGACCACGCGGGAGTACACGTCGCGGCCGTTGAGGTCGGTCCCGAACCAGAACGTGGAGCTCGGTGGGGCGAGGGAGCCGCCGGCCACCTCGAGGGGATCGTGGGTGGAGAAGATCGTGGGGGCGATCACCCAGCCGACGAGCAGCAGGAGGTAGAGCGCGGAGAGCACCGTGCCGGGGCGCGTGACGAGGCGTCGCAGGGCCTCCGCGCCGCGGTGCCGGCGGCGTCGCCCGGGAGGCGCGGCGGGGAGCGGCTCCGGTGACGGCGCGGGGCCGTCGACGAGCGGCTCGGCGACGCGGTCGGCCTGGGCGGTCATCGGGCGGCCCCCGCCCGCGCGCCCGGCGAGACGACCCGGGGGTCGATGAGCGGGTAGCTGAGGTCGACGACCAGGGTCACGACGACGTACAGCCCCCCGGTGAGGACGATCAGCGCCTGGATCAGGGGGAAGTCCCGCGCCCCGACGGCCTCGACGTAGAGCTGGCCGATGCCGGGCCGGCCGAAGATCACCTCGATGATCGCGGCGCCGGAGACGACGCCGCCCACGAGCATGCCGACGATCGTGTAGACGGGGAGGCTGGCGTTGCGCAGGACGTGCTGCAGGATCACCTCGACGGGGCTCAGGCCGCGCGCGCGGGCGACCTCCACGAAGCCCTCGCGGCCCACCTCGCGGATGCTGCGGGCGAAGACCTGGCTGAGCGTCCCGGCGCCGAGCAGGGCGATGGTCATGGCCGGGAGCAGCACGGAACTCAGCCCGCCGGCGCCGAAGGCGGGGAACCAGCCGAGGCGGAAGGAGAAGACCTGCAGCAGCACGATGGCCATCACGAAGGACGGCACCGCGATCCCGATGACGGTCACCCCCTGGAACGCGGAGCGCAGCCAGGCGGTGGGCAGGAGGACCGAGCCCAGTGCGAAGAGCACGCCGAGCACGGTCATGAGCAGCAGGCTCGTCAGGCCCAGCTCGAGGGTCGCGCCGATGTTGTCCCCGATGACGGTCGCCACGCCCTGGCGCTGCTGGGAGTAGGCGGTGCCCCAGTTCAGGGTGAGCACGCGCCCCAGGTAGAGCACGTACTGCACGACGACGGGGCGGTCGAGCATCATCTCGGAGCGGATCTGGGCGATCTGGGCGTCGTCCGCCGCGCCGGCGTCCGCCCCCTCGCCGCCCATGACCATGAGCCGGGCGGGGTCGCCCGGGGTCAGCTGGACGATGACGAAGGACAGCGTGATCGCGCCCCAGAGCACGACGGCCGCCTGCCCGAGGCGGCGCAGGACGTACCCGGTCATGCCGGGACGGTGTCCGCGAAGACCGGCTTGTTCTCCGCGTCGAGCCGGATCGCGGCGATCGAGGTCGAGGCCGCGGTGAGCGAGATGTTGTCGACGAGCGGGAAGGAGTAGCCACCCTCGAGCAGGAGCCGCTGGGCGTGCTCCGAGGCCGCGGCGCGCTCGTCGGGATCGGTCGTGGACTGCAGGGCGAGCAGGGCGTCGTCGATCTCCTCGATCGGGTTCCCGAAGAAGAACGACTGGTTCTCGTAGAAGGAGCTGTAGACGACGCGCAGCACGTCGGGGTCTGCGCGGCCCTGGCTCCAGGTGGAGAGGTCGTAGGGGGCGTCGTAGAGGCCGTGCTCGCTGGACTCCGCCTCCGTGACGGGCGAGAGCACGAACTCGATGCCGACCTTCGCCCACTGGTTCTGCAGGAGCTGGAAGAGCTGCTCGTACAGGGTGTTCCCGCTGACGTACTGGATCTCGATGCTGAGCCGCTCGCCGTCGCCGTTCACGCGCACGCCGTCGTCCCCCTCGGTCCAGCCGCCCTCTTCGAGGATGCTCCGAGCCTCGTCCGGGTCGTGGGCGAGGAGCTCGGAGAGGTCCGCGGAGCCGGGGGTGGCGGCGGTGAGCAGTCCGGTGGCGGGCTCGACGTGGCCCTGGTAGATGCGCTCGGCGATCTCCGCGCGGTCGGTCGCGGGGTTGATGGCGCGGCGCACCGCCTCGTCGGTGAAGATCTCGCGGTAGACGAAGGGGATCAGCGGGGTGGAGATGCCGCGGGTCGCACGGTTGGACAGGTGCAGGCGGTCGGTGTCGATCGAGGGGAGGGTCGAGACGTCGAGGGAGAACGCGTAGTCGACCTGCCCGGAGGAGACGGCGCCGGCGAGGGTCGTGGCGTCGGGGATGAAGGAGATCTCGAGGGTCTCGTAGGTCGCCGGGCCCTGGTGGTCGTAGGCGGCGGAGGCCCAGTCGTAGTCCTCGCGGCGGGTGAGGGTGATGGTCTTGCCGGGGACGTACTCCTCGAAGAGGTAGGCGCCGGAGCCCACGACGGCCTTCCCGCCGCGGGCGACCTCCTCGGGGGTGAGGGCGAGGGTCGAGTCGGCGAGGATGCTGAGGGTCTGCGTGGTCGCGGCCTGCAGGAACTGCGCGTTGGGGCCGTCGAAGGAGACGACGGCGGTCAGCTCGTCCGGCACCTCGGTCCCGGTGTAGCCGCGGAGGTGGCTCGCGCCGATGTAGGAGAGCGGGCCCAGGTCGATGATGCGGTCGAAGTTCTTCCGGATCGACTCGGCCGTGAGCGCGGTGCCGTCGGAGAAGGTCACGCCGTCGCGCAGGTGGAAGGTGAAGGAGGAGTTGTCCTCGTTCGCCTCCCAGCTCTCCGCGAGCCAGCCGACGATCTCGCCGGACTCCGGGTCCTGGTCGACGAGGGTGTCGGCGATCTGCCGGGCGACGGTGCGGGAGACGGTCTGCGGAGGCTGGTGCGGGTCGTAGTTCTCGCTGTCGGAGGGGAAGGCGATGCGCAGCGTCGAGGTGTCCGCCTCGGCGCCGGATCCGGTCGCGCTGCTGCAGCCGGCGAGGGCGGGGACGGTGAGGGCGCTCAGGGCGGCGGCCGCACCGAGGGTGCGGCGGGACAGGCGGGCGGAGGCGGGCATGGGGTTCCTCGGGGCGGGGAGAGGGAAGCGGGACGAGGGGGCGACGAGGCCCCGTCATCCCCTATCTGACGTTATGCACTCCATTAGTTCCAATTCTGTGAACGGGTGCGTCCGCGCCGGTCACGCGGCGGGTAGCCTGCGACGATGGAGCTCACGGACATCGACCTGCTGACGACCCTCTCCCGCCCCTCGCTGTCCCCGGACGGCTCCTTCGTCGTCTACGCGACCTCCCGCCCGGACCTCCGCGCCGATCGCGCCGTGGGCCAGCTCTGGCGCCTGGACCTCGAGGCGCCCGGCGATCCGGAGCCCCGGCGGCTCACGCGCGGGATCGCGGACTCCGCCCCGCAGCTCTCCCCGGACGCCTCGACGATCGCCTTCCTGCGACCCGACGACCGCGGCGCGCGGCAGCTGCACCTCCTGGACGCCCGCGGCGGGGAGCCGCTGCGGATCACCGACCGCCCCCTCGGCGTGCAGGCCTTCTCCTGGCTCCCCGACGGCGGCCGCCTCGCCCTGCTCTCCCGCGAGCCCGAGCCCGGCCGCTACGGCACCGTCGAGGGCCTCGGTCCGGCCGCCGAGCCTCCCCGCCGGATCACGGGCATCCGCTGGCACGCCAACGGCACCGGGTACACCGTGGACCGCCCCACCCAGGTGCTCCTCGTCGAGGCCGCCGATCCGGCCGGAGAGCCCGCCTACCCGGCCGCGCCCCACCCCTCCCGGCCCACCGGGGCGACCCCCGCCGTGCCGCACCCGCCGGTGGCGCTCACCGACTCCCCGGCGGAGCACTCCGCGCTCGCGGTCACGGCCGACGGCGCCGCCGTCGTCGTCGCGCGCACCGCGTACGAGAGCGACCGCCGCGACCACCGCACGGAGCTGCTGTCCCTTCCCGTCGACGGCTCCGCGCCGACGGTGCTCCTCACGCGTGAGGACGGTCTCGCTGTGCTCGCGAGCGCCGTCGCCGCGGACGGCACGATCGCCGTGCTCGCCTCGGCGCCGGAGGGCGGCCGCTACGAGGTCGCCCCCGACGTCTCGCTCTGGCTGCTCGAGGAGGGCGGCCCGCGCAGGATCACCGACGCCGAGACCCTCGACGTCGCGAGCGCGGGCCCCGAGCTGCTGCCCCTCGGCGAGGACCTGCTGCTCCGCTCCGCCTCCCGCGGGCGCGTCCGGCTCCTGCGGGTGGGGCGTGACGGCACGGTGCGGCCGCTGGTCGACGGGGACGTCGCCGTCCGCGCGGTCGCCGCCGTCACCGCCCCCGAGGGCGAGAGGATCCTCGCGATGCTCGCCGCCCCGGACACCCCCGGGCGGCTCGTCGCCGTGGACCCCGACGGCGCGGGAGCCCCGCCGCGCACGCTCCTGGACACCGGTGGGGCGCTGCGCGCGGCGGGGCTCGTGCTCCCGCAGGAGATCGAGGTGGCCGGCTCCGACGGGTACCCCGTGCACGGCTGGGTGACGACACCGCCGGGGGACGGCCCGTTCCCCACACTGCTGATGATCCACGGAGGCCCCTATGCCGCCTACGACGTCGCTGTGCTCGACGAGGTGCAGGTCCTTGTGGGGGCGGGGTACGCGGTCGTCCACGGCAACCCTCGCGGCTCCGCGGGCTACGGCCGGGCGCACGGCCGCGCGGTGCGCCGGGCGTTCGGCACCGTCGACCAGCAGGACGTCCTGACCCTCCTCGAGGGCGCGCTCGCGGCGGATCCCCGGCTCGACGCGGAGCGGCTGGGGATCATGGGCGGCTCCTACGGCGGGTACCTCACCGCCTGGACCATCGCCCACGACCACCGCTTCCGCGGCGCGATCGTCGAGCGCGGCTTCCTGGACCCGCTGAGCTTCCAGGGCACGAGCGACATCGGGACGTCCTTCGGGGACGCCTACATCGGCACGTCACCCGAGGACATCGCCCGCCAGAGCGCCTTCGACGCGGCGGCCTCGGTGCGCACCCCCACGCTGGTGATCCATGCGGAGCGGGACCTCCGCTGCCCGCTCGAGCAGGGCACCCGCTACTACTCCGCGCTCCGGCGCGCGGGGGTCGAGGCGGAGCTGCTGATCTTCCCGGGTGAGGACCACGAGCTGTCCCGCAGCGGCCGGCCCCGCCACCGGGCGGAGCGCTTCGAGGCCGTGCTCGAGTGGTGGTCCCGGCACCTCGCCGTCTGAGCGGCGCAGGGCCCGGGGATCAGTCCCCGCCGCCCGATCCCTTGCCGTTCCCGTTGCCGGTGCCGGTGCTCGAGGAGCCCTTGCTCGTGCCCTTCCCGGTGCCCTGGCCGGTGGTCGCGCCCTGGGCCTCGTCGTCGCCCTCGGACTCGGTGGTGGTCTCCTCCGCGGGCTCCTTCGTCGTCGTCGGCTTCTCGGCCGGCGTCGTCGACTTCTCCGTGGTGGGCTCCTCCTCCGCGGGCTCCTCCGTGGTGGGCTCCTCGGTGGTGGGCTCCTCCGTCGTCGGCTCCTCCGTCGTGGGCTCCTCGGTGGTGGGCTCCTCCGTCGTCGGCTCCTCCGTCGTGGGCTCCTCCGTGGTGGGCGCCTCGGTGGTGGGGGCCTTGGTCCTCGGGGCCTGGGTCCGCGTCGACGTGCGGGTCGTCGTGGTGCTCGCGACGGCCTTCTGGTTGTCCAGCCGCACGGCCTCGGGGAAGTCCTCGAAGTCCTGGCCCTCGAGGGAGCGGGACATGATCGCGCCCCAGATCTCCGTGGGGTACGAGCCGCCGGTGATGTTCGAGTAGTCGCCCCACGGGGTGAGCGGGTCCTCGCCGCCGTCCGCGTTCGGCTGGAACATGCCCACGCCGGTCACGAGCTGCGGGGTGAAGCCCACGAACCAGGCGGAGCGGAAGGACTCCGAGGTGCCGGTCTTCCCGGCCACGGGGCGGCCGTCCATGATGTCGACGAGCGCCTTCGCGGAGCCCGTGCTGGGCGGGCCCTGGAGGGCGACGGTGGCGTTGGTGGCCACGCCCTCGTCGAGCACGCGCTTGGCGGTGTCCTTGTGCTCGTACTCCTTCGAGCCGTCGGCGTTGGTCATCGTCTCGACGATGTACGCGGAGTGGTAGACGCCGCCGGAGGCGATCGTCGCGTAGGCCTCCGCCATCTCGCGGACGGTCGGCGAGGCGCTGCCGAGCACGTTCGAGGCGTAGTCGTCCAGGCCCGGCGTGGTCTCCGGGAGGCCCAGCTCGATCGCGGCCTCCTTGGTCTTCGTGGGGCCCATCTCGACGTTCAGCTCGGCGAAGGCCGTGTTGATCGAGTTCGTGGTCGCCTGCGAGAGGCTCACGGTGCCGTAGTCGACCTTGTTGAAGTTGTTCACGGTCCAGCCGGGGAAGGACTTCGGCGAGTTGCCGTCCCAGGTCGAGTACAGCGAGTAGCCGTCCTGGAGGGCCGCGACGAGCGTGAAGGTCTTGAAGATCGACCCGGCCTGCATGCGCGACTGGGTCGCGTCGTTGATGGACTGCGTGACGTAGTCCTCGCCGCCGTACATGCCGCGGATCGCGCCGCTGGACGGGTCCAGCGTCATCGTGCCCACGCGGTTGTTCTCGGGCCGGTCACCGAGGTCCTCGATCGACTGGACGGTGTTGTCCTGGACGCTCTTGTCCACCGTGGAGACGATCTTGAAGCCGCCGGTGTTGAGCTCGTCCTGCGTGTAGCCCTGGTTGATGAGCTCGGTGCGCACCTGGTCCAGGAGGTAGCCATTGGTGCCGCCCAGGCTGTTCTGCTTCTTGGGCTCGACGGTCTTCGGGAACTCGAGGGCGTCGGCCTGCTCGGCCGTGAGCACCCCGGTGTCGTTGACCTCGCGCTCGATCACGCGTGCCCACAGCGACTGCGCCTTCTCCTCGTTGACCGCGGGGTCGTAGGACGAGGGGCCGGGGATCACGGCGACCAGCAGCGCGGCCTCGGACTCGTCCATCTCGGAGGCGGGCTTGCCGAAGTAGGCCTGGGAGGCCTCCTCGATACCGTAGGCGCCGCGACCGAAGTAGATGGTGTTGAGGTAGCGGGAGAGGATCTCGTCCTTGGGGAGCTCCTGGTCGATCTTGATCGCCATGAACATCTCCTTGACCTTGCCCACGTAGCTCGTGTTGGTCCCGGTGTAGTACCGCTCCACGTACTGCTGCGTGATGGTCGAGCCGCCCTGGCGGGCACCGCCGGAGAGGTTGTTGACCAGGGCTCGGAGGATGCCCTTGGGCGAGATGCCGCGGTTCTCGTAGAAGGTCGCGTCCTCGCTCGCGACGACGGCGTCCTTGACGGTCTGCGGGATCTCGTCGTTCGCGATCGGGGTGCGGTTGATGTCGCTGAACTTGCCCATCTCCGTCTCGCCGTCGGAGAAGTAGACGCGGGAGGACTGGGCCAGGGCGAAGTCGGAGGGCTCGGGGACGTCGGTGGTCTTGTACAGCCAGACGGTGCCGGCGAGGCCCAGCAGCACGATCAGCGCGAAGGCGCCGGCGAGCAGGCGGAAGGACGGCAGCCAGCGCCAGAACCCCTTCTTCCCGGCCCGCGGGTAGTTCAGGAAGTTCGTCGCGGCGACCTTGCCGCGGCCCTTCCCGCGCCCGCTGCGCGCCGGGGCGGCGTGGCGGGACGCCGCCGAGCGGCTGCCCGCCCCGGCCGCGGCCGCACCGCCCGCGGCGGCGCCGCGCGTGGCGCCGCCGTCCTTCTTCGGGGTGCGGCTCGTGCCCTTGCTCGCGGCGCCCGGCGCCGGCTTCTTCGCGTCGGAGGCCCCGGAGGCGCGACGTACACCTGCGGCGCGACGATTGCCGGCCGACGGGTTCGTGCGGCGCGACGAGCCGCGGGAAGAGCGTCCGGAATCGCTCATGGCTGCTGCTCCTGGTCTGAAGGGGTCGGGGACGCGACTGCCGACGGGCAGGCGACCTCACAGTATGAGCATCCCACCCCCGCCGGCGGGAAGCCCCGGCGGTGAAGCACACACGGTGTGCACGTCTGCCGGGCGGTCCCTCACATCCTCCTCACACGGAGGCGGGGAGGCATCCAGCGTCCGTGCGGCGCGCGTCACCACGAACGCGCCGACCGCCCGCTCAGCCCTCGGCGCGGGCCGCCCACCAGGCGCGCAGCTCCGCCTCCGCGCGCTCGGCGCCCAGCGGGCCGTGCTCCATCCGCAGCTCGAGGAGATGCTTGTAGGCCTCGCCCACCTCGCGGCCCGGGGGGAGGTCGAGGATCGTCATGATCGCGTTGCCGTCGAGGTCCGGGCGGATCCGCCCGATCTCCTCCTGCTCGGCGAGGCGGTCGATCCGCTCCTCGAGCTCGTCGTAGGCGCGGGAGAGGGTGCGGGCCTTGCGCTGGTTGCGGGTGGTGACGTCCGCCCGGGTGAGCCGGTGCAGGCGCTGGATCAGGTCCCCGGCGTCGGTGACGTAGCGGCGCACGGCGGAGTCCGTCCACGGGGAGTCCGCGTAGCCGTGGAAGCGCAGGTGCAGCTCGACGAGCCGGGAGACCTTCTTGATGGTGTCCTTGTCGAAGGCGAGGGCCCGCAGCCGCTTGGCGGCCATCTTCGCGCCCACCGTCTCGTGGAAGCGGAAGGTGACCACGCCGCCGTCCTCGTAGCGGCGGGTGGCGGGCTTCCCGATGTCGTGGAGCAGCGCGGCGAGGCGCAGCACGAGGTCCGGCGCCTCGCAGGGGCCGCCGGAGCCGGCGGGGCTCTCGAGGTCCATCGCCTGGTCG
Organism: Brachybacterium sp. NBEC-018; assembly: GCF_024860185.1. Lineage (NCBI taxonomy): Bacteria > Bacillati > Actinomycetota > Actinomycetes > Micrococcales > Dermabacteraceae > Brachybacterium > Brachybacterium sp. NBEC-018. Next base: position 692,922 of record NZ_CP100650.1, on the reverse strand, counting down.
AGCACGGTGAGGGAGTGCTCGTAGACGTCCTTGTGGCGGTGGTGCTCGTCGATCGCGAGCCGCATCTCCGGCAGCTCGGGCAGCACGTGGTCGGCGAGGCCCAGCTCGACCATGAGCTCGAGGCCGCGGCGCGGCGCGATGCCGGTCATGAGCTTGACCAGCTCGTCCTTGACCCGCTCGGCGGAGACGATGGTGATGCGCTCGGCGAGGTCCGCGACGGCGGCGGCGGTCATCGGCTCGATCCGCAGGTCGAGCTGGGAGACGAAGCGCACCGCGCGCATCATCCGCAGCGGGTCGTCGTCGAAGGACTGCTCGGGGGCGACCGGGGTGCGCAGCACGCCCTTGGCGAGGTCCTCGAGGCCGTCGAAGGGGTCGACGAGCTCGAGCGAGGGCAGGCGCACGGCCATCGCGTTGACGGTGAAGTCGCGGCGGGAGAGGTCCCCCTCGAGCGTGTCCCCGTAGGCGACCTGGGGCTTGCGGGAGGCGGGGTCGTAGGTCTCGGTGCGGTAGGTCGTGATCTCGACCTTGACCCCGTCGCGGATCCCGCCGAGGGTCCCGAACTCGCGGCCCATGTCCCAGATGCCGCCGTCATGCGTCCAGCCGCGCAGGATCTCCTCGGTCTGCTCGGGGCGGGCGGAGGTCGTGAAGTCGAGGTCGGCGCTCACCCTGCCCAGGACGGCGTCGCGCACGGGGCCGCCCACGAGGGCCAGCTCGAGACCGGCCGCCTCGAAGCGGCGGCCGAGGTCGTGGATCTCCGCGGGCAGCGCCTCGAACATGGCGGCGGCCCGGGTGCGGGCGTTCTCGAGGCGGCGGGCGGCCTCGGCGGCGGGTTCGGTCACGGGTGTCCTGTCCTGCGGTCGATGTGAAGGTGGTGCGAGGGTCTGCGGAGCATGCGCGCCCGCGCAGGGAACTACGGTAGCGGCCGCATACAGTGTCCCCATGCCGTCCACCCGTCCGCTGCTGCGCCCGGTCCTCGCGGCGCTGCTGACGGTGACGATGCTCCTCGCTCCCGCGCTGCTGGCCGGCGCCGCGAGCCCGGCGAGCGCCGCCGCGCCCGCGACCCCCGCCGCTCCGTCGGCCCCGTCGGCCCCGTCAGCTCCGTCCGAGGGGGCGGATTCCGCCGTCGACCTCACGCTGACGTCCCTGGATCCCACCTCCCTCGCCCCCGGCGGCACGCTCACCGCGCGGGTGAGGGTGACCAACACCTCCGAGGAGTCGCTCGACGCGGCGTCCCTCGAGCTGCGCACCCGCAGCTCACGCGTGACGGACCGCGCGCAGCTCTCGCAGTGGGAGGGCCTCACGGGGCCGGACACCGCGGGTGAGCCCGTCGCCTCCTCCGATCCGACGGTCATCGCCCCGGGGGACTCCGCGACCCTGCAGATCCGCGTCCCCGCGGAGGACCTCGGCTTCAGCGGGGAGTCCTACCTGTGGGGCACGCGCCGCATCTCCCTCACGCTCTCCACGTCCGACGGCCCCCAGGACGCGATCCGCACCTTCGTGGTGTGGCGCCCCGAGGGGGCGAGCGGCAGCATCACCGAGTCGGTGCTGCTGCCCATGACCGGCACGGATCCGGGGGCCGCGGCGGCCGATCCCCCCGCCTACGCGGACTCCGCCGCCTCCGGGCACCTCGCCTCGCTGCAGGCCCTCGCCGGGCGCGAGGACGTGGACTGGTGGCTGGACCCGCAGCTGCTGGACCCGCCGCGGCTCGAGGTCGCCGAGGAGGGCGATCCGCAGACCACGAACGGCGACGCGGCCGCCGAGTACGCCGTCCCCGAGGCCGCGCAGGCGATCGCCTCGACGCTGCAGGACGCCGTCGGCTCCCGCACCGTGCTCGCCATGCCCTATGCGCGCACGGACCTCGCGGGGCTCCGGGAGGCCGGTGCCGCGGATCTCGCGGACGCGGCGGACGCCCTGGGCCGGGACACCTGGCAGGCGTCGGGGATCATCCTGCGCTCGCGGGCCGTCGGCATCCCCGGTGACGAGGTCACCGCCGAGGCCCTCGACGAGGCGGCCGCGACGGGGGCGGACACCGTCATCGTGCCGTCGACCTCGGTGCGGGAGGATCCGGGATCCTCCGTCACCCCGAGCTCGATCGGCACCTACGAGGCGACGGGAGCGACGGGCTCCGGGCGGGACCTGCGGGTGCTCGCACCGGATCCGGAGCTCTCCGCCGAGTTCGCCTCGCTCGACGGCGGCACCGACCCGGAGCTCGTGACCCAGCGGATGCTCGCGGAGACCGCGACGATCGCCTCGGAGTACTCGCAGGCGCCGCGGCACCTGCTGATCAGCCCGGATCCGGAGGCGGCGCTGGACGCGGAGGCCGCGGGCACCGCGCTCGACGCCCTCGACGAGGCCCCCTGGCTCACCCGCGGCACGACCGACGCCCTTCTCTCCGCCGCGGAGCAGGACGCGGTCACGACGAACCCCTCGACCCCCGGGGACGACCTCTACGCCCTCGGGACGATCGACCCGGCGACGGTGGCGCCCTCGGCGGAGTCCGAGGACGGCACCTGGACGCGCACCGACCCGGCCGACGTCGCCGCCGCGACGGACATCGCCCCCGCCCTCGCCCGCCGGCTGCAGGACCTCTGGGGCGAGCTCGACACGCTCGGCGCGGTCATGGAGGACGACGCCGCGCTCGACGGTCCCCGCCTCGAGGTGCTCTCCGCCGCCTCGGAGCACTGGGGCTCCGCCGCCGACTCCACCGCGCGGGCGGAGCTGGCGGAGACCGCCGTCGCGGACCTCACCGGGGCGATCTCCGTCGTCCCGACCTCCGGCTACAACCTCATCTCCGACTCCGCGGGCGTGCCGATCACGGTCAAGAACTCCCTGGACACGCCGATCACGGTGCGGATCGCGGTGTCCTCGGACCGCCCGATCGTGCGGGTGGGCGAGCAGCCCGTCGTGACGGTCCCCGCCCGCGGCCAGATCGACAAGACGGTCCCGGTCGAGGCGATCGCGAACGGCACCGTGACCCTCTCCGTGCAGCTGACCAGCGATCCCGACGCCGAGGACGCCCCGGACGGCGGGGCGCAGGCGCTCACCTCGACCTCCGAGGTGCCGCTCACGGTGAACCCGGCGTGGGAGAACTGGACGACCCTGCTGCTCGTGATCGGCATGGGCGCGCTCGTGGTGGTGGGCGTCGCGCGCGCCCGCCACACGGGCTCCTCGCACCGCGCCCCGGCCGTGCACGGCCCCGAGGACCCGGTGGTCCTCGCCCGCACCGGCCGCTCCGAGCCCACCACCGAGCCGCTGCCGCCCACCGCCGACGACGCCCATCCCGACCCCACGACCGAGACCGGGAGCGAGGCCGCCGCCGCGGCCGAGGACCCGGAGCAGAAGGAGGAGCGCCCGTGACGTCACGTCCCCGCGAGCTCCGCACCCATCACGTGCCCCGCCACCGCCGCCACGGCACCCCCGGGAGCAGCTCCCGCCTCATGAAGGCCTCCGTGGTCATGGCCTCGGGATCGATCGTCTCGCGCCTGCTCGGCTTCGTGCGGAACTTCCTGTTCGGCTCGATCCTCGCGGGCTCCATGTCCTCCGCCGGCAGCGCCTTCAGCGCCGCGAACGCCCTGCCGAACACGGTGTGGCTGTTCGTGGGCGGCGGCACGCTCAACGCGATCCTGGTCCCCGCGATCGTGCGCGCCGTGAAGCGGCCGGACCGCGGCAGCGACTACGTCTCGCGCCTCATGACGCTCGTGTCCCTCGTGTCGCTCGTGCTCACGGGGCTGTGCATGCTGCTCGTGCCCGTGCTGCTCGTGCTCACCAGCGGCAGTCTGCCGCCGGCGACCTACGCGCTCGCGGTGCAGCTGGGCTACTGGATGATGCCGCAGGTCTTCTTCTCCGCCCTGTACGTCATGTGCGGGCAGCTGCTGAACGCCCACGACTCCTTCGGCCCGTACCAGTGGGCGCCCGTGGTCAACAACCTCATCGGCATCGTCGGCGCGGCCCTGTTCCTGGGCATGTGGGGCGCCGTCGGCGACCCGTCGCAGTGGACCCTCACGATGATCGTGGCGATGGCGGCGATCAACGTGGGCGGCTCCGCGGGGCAGGTCGTCTTCCTCACCTGGTTCGTCAAGAAGCTCGACCTGCGGCTGCGGCCGCGGTGGGGCTTCCGCGGGCTGGGGCTCGGCAAGCTCAGCAGGATCGGCCTGTGGACCCTCGCGATGCTGGGCCTCGGCCAGCTCGGCGTGTGGGCGACCCGCTGGTCCACCGGCGGTGCGGTGCACGCGGCGGAGGCGGCCGGGAAGGACTCCGACCTCGCGGCCCGCTACCCGGGGCTGCTCTCGATCGACTGGGCGTACCTCGCGTTCATGATCCCGCAGGGCATCATCGCGGTCTCCCTGGTCACAGCCGCCTTCCCGGCGATCTCGCGCAGCGCCGCCGCCGGCGACCACGCCGCGGCGCTCGCCGCCTACGCCCGCACGAACCGCCTGCTCGCGGTGCCGATGGTGCTGTGCACGGTCCTCTTCATCGCCCTCGCCGGCCCGATCATGTGGGCGATCGGCGGCGGCACGGGACCGATCGGCGCCCGGGCGAACGGCGCGGTGCTCGTGGGCTACATGCTGGGGCTCGTGCCCTTCGCGGCGCTCTACCTCGTCAAGCGTGTGTTCTACGCGTACGAGGACGCCCGCGTCCCCTTCTACACGCAGATCCCGAACACGCTCGCCTCCCTCGTGGGCGCGCCGATCATCCTCGCCGTGGTGGACCCGGCGTGGGCGACGGCGACCGCGGCGACGGTGAGCAGCGTCGGCAACCTCGCCGGATGGCTCATGGCCCTGTGGTTCCTGCGGCGCCGTGCCGCGGCCCTCGGGGAGGCCGTGCCGGGGACCCGGAAGGGGCTGGTGCTCGCGGGGAAGCTCGCGCTCGCGGCGCTCGTCGCCTGGGCCGTGGGGGCGGGTCTCGTGCAGCTGCTGGACGGGGCGATCTGGTCCCACCGATCGGTCGCCATCGCCCTCGGCGTCGTGATCGGCGCGGTGGTCTCCGCCGTGTTCCTGGCCGTGGCCTGGCTGCTGCGGGTCGAGGAGGTCCAGCGCATGGTGGGCACCGGAACCCGGGCCCTCGGCCGCCTGCGCGGGGCGACCTCGTAGCATGGAAGCCGCCCGAGCTCGCAGCGAGGGCGAACACCGACGACAAGGACGGTCCGTGGACACGAACTCTCATCTGGACGCGCTGCGCTCCCGGTGGATCCTGGAGGGGCGGATCCCCCTGTCCGGGGTCGCCGAGGGCGCCTCGTGGCACCGGGCCCGCACGGTCGCGAGCGGGGAGGACGTGGCGCTGCTGGTCGTGCACGGCCCGGCCGCGCTCGAGGCCGCCGACGCCGTGCGCCGCGCGTACCTGGTGGAGGACCCCCGCCTCGTGCCGGTCCGCGAGATCGTCGTGCTCGACGATCCCCGTGAGGAGAGCGGGACGGACGGGACCGCGGGCGAGCCGACGACGGTCGTCGAGTACCCGCTGCCCACGTCCCCGCCGCTCGCGGCGCTGCTCGCCGACGGCCCCCTGCACCCCGAGACCGCGCGCGCCGTGATCGGCGAGGCCGCGACCGGGCTCGAGGTCGCGCGTCGTCGTGGCCTGCGCCATCAGCTGCTCGACTCCAACCGCGTCTTCGTCGACACGGCGTCCGGCGCGGTGTCCGTGCTCGGGGTGGGCGTCGAGGCCGCCGCGCACACGGATCTGGATCGCTCGCGGGAGATCGCCTCCTTCCAGGACACGCGCGCCCTCGTCGCGCTGCTCTTCCGGGCGCTCACGGGCCGCAGCCCGCGACCGGGGGCCGACGGGACGATCCCGCGGCCGTCCGCGCTGCGAGCGGAGGGCGCCCCGCCGATCCCCGAGGACCTCGACCTGCTGTGCGAGCTCGTGCTGGGCGGCTCCTCCGAGGAGGGCCCGGAGACCACGCGTGACCTGGTCGAGGCCCTCGAGCCGTGGCAGTCGATCCCCGTGACCCTCGAGGCCTATGCCGGCCGCGGGGCGACCCCCGCCGCCTCCGCCCGCGATGCCGCTCCGTCCGCGCCCGTCGTGGTCCCCGGCCGGGAGACCTCGGTGAGCGCGGGCTCCGCGGCTCCGGTCGCCGACGGGGAGGAGGCGCCGGCCTCGGATCCGACCGGTCCGGGTCGGAGCGCCGCTGATCCGGCCACCGAGTCGTTCGAGCCGCTCCCCGCCGACGGCGGCCTCCCCGAGGAGGACACCGTCTCGCGCGCTCCCGGCACGGCCGCATCCGGCACCGCCGGCGCGGCCGCCGCGGCGACGGCCGGGGTCGTCGGCGCCGGCGCGGCATCGGCCGCCACCACCCGGCCCACCTCCGGCGACACCACCGCCGCGGAGCCCGGCGCCGTCGATCCCGAGAACCCGGGGGTCCCCGAGTCCTCGGTGCCCGCCGAGGAACAGGAGAAGACCGCTGCGGCCTCCTCCTCCGCGGCCGAGGGTGAGGCGAAGGCGCTGGTCCAGGAGCTGCACCTCGACGAGCGCCGCTCCTCGAGCGCCTTCCCGGGCCATCTCGACGTCGCCGCAGCAGCCCCCTCCGGCCCGTCCTCACCGGCCGATCCGTCAGCCCCGTCGACCCCGGTGAGCCCCTCGACCCCGGCCGACGCGCCGGGCACCTCTGCACCCGAGGCGGCCGAGACCGGGGTGGCCCCCGCCGCGGCGGAGCCCGGCACGGCCGCCCTCCCCGCGGCCGCCGGCGCCACCGCGACCACCGCGCTCACCCCCGCCGCGCATCATCGTCATGGCTCCGCCTCCTCCGCGGCGGAGAGCACGGGCCCGCTCGCCGTCTCCGGGCGCACCGAGTCGCTCGCCCCGGTCGACTCCGGTCCGATCGTCGTGCGCGGCCGCGACCGCTCCGCCCTCGGGTCGGACGTCCCGGAGGACACGGTCCCCGCCTCCCGCAGCTCCCTGCTGCGCGAGGTCGTCGGCGTCGCGGTCGATGCGGACGACCCGCAGACCTGGGGCCTCGGCCCTGCGCAGCCCGCCGCCCGCTCCCGCCAGTCGCAGTGGATCCTGCTGGGCGCCGTGCTGCTGGTCATCATCGCGATGGTCTTCGCGATCACGTCGATCACCTCGGGGCTGCGCCAGCGCGTCGAGAACCCGCTGAACACGCAGCCGGTCGCGACCGCGACCACCGCCGCCCCGAGCGAGGAGGCGAGCCCCACCACCGAGGAGGAGAGCCCGTCGCCCACCGCGACGCTGCCCGCACCGGAGGTGACCGGGGTCGAGGAGTTCAACTCGAGCACTCTCGACCATCCGGAGCAGGCCTCGCGCATCACGGACGGCGACACCGGCACGTTCTGGTCCACGAAGCTGTACACGAGCTCCGACTTCGGCGGGCTCAAGGACGGCACCGGCATCAAGCTGACCTTCGCCGAGGAGTCCACGATCACGAAGGTCACCGTGACGACCGCCCGCAACACGGGCGGCACGATCGAGCTGCACGCGGTGAACGCCGACGGCAGCCTCCGCGACGTCGCCGCGACCGCCCAGTTCAACGGGGACGGCGAGGCCGTCCTCACCCCGAAGGAGCCCCTCGAGGCCGACGGCGCCGCGCTGTGGATCCCCGACCTCCCGCAGGACAGCGTCGAGACCGATCGCTACCGCGGCCGGATCGCCGAGGTCCGCGTCGAATGAGCCCGCGCCCGGCCCTCCGGCGGGTGCACGGGCTGTCCTCCCGGCTCCCGAACTTCCTCGGGATCCCTGTCGTGGTGATCCTCGCGGTGCTGGTCGTGGCCGCTCTGATCGGTCTGCAGCTGTCCACAGCGCTCGAGCAGTCGAGCACCACGCACCCGCGGGCAGGTGTCGCGGTCGACACGGAGAACGGTGCCGGGAAGAATTCGGCGGGTCTGCCCGTTGTCACGGAGAGCTCCCTGGGCACCGAGGTCCAGAGGCTCGTCGACGCCGGCACGATCCAGCCGATGACGAGCTTCGACGCCGCGACCTGCCTGCAGGCCCTCGGGAGCGCCGATGCGGTGCTGATCATGGAGGAGGTCGCGTGGGGAACCGACCAGTCGTCGGCCTGGCTGCTCGTGCACGGTCCCGTGGACCGCGACACGCTCCAGGCCACGGGCGGCACGGTCTCGGTGACCGTGGTGCGCCCCACCTGCGGGGACGCCTCGACGCAGGCGGATCCGTCCCAGGTGGGCCTCTGGAGCGGCACCGTGCTCATCGAGGGCGTGTGAGCGCCGTCCCGCCTCGCCCCTCGCCCACCCTCTCCGACCCCTTCGCGCCGTACGCTCGTCTGCGTCGCCGCGCCGTTCCCGTCCACCTCCGGAAGGACCTCCCATGACCCAGCCGATCCAGGCTCTCAACATCCTCGGCGCCTCCGCCGCCACCGCGCAGGCCTGCGGGCCCGAGGGCTGCGAGGCCCCCGAGACCGCGCAGAGTGACGCGGCGCAGGACAGCACCGTGCACGAGGTCGTCATCGTCGGCTCCGGTCCCGCGGGCTACACGGCCGCGATCTACACGGCCCGCGCGGAGATGAAGCCGATCGTCCTCGCGGGGGCGCTCGACGCCGGCGGCGCGCTCATGACCACCACGGACGTCGAGAACTTCCCCGGCTTCGCCGAGGGGATCCAGGGCCCCGAGCTCATGACGACCATGCAGGAGCAGGCCGAGCGCTTCGGCGCGCAGATCGAGTTCGAGGACGTCGTCGACGTGCAGCTCGAGGGCGACGTCAAGACGATCACGCTCGAGGACGGCACCGTCTACCGGGCGAAGTCGGTCATCATCGCGACCGGTTCCGCGTACCGCCGCCTCGACGTCACCGGTGAGGACCGCCTCTCCGGCAAGGGCGTCAGCTGGTGCGCCACGTGCGACGGCTTCTTCTTCAAGGACCAGGACATCGTCGTGGTCGGCGGCGGCGACAGCGCCGTCGAGGAGGCCACCTTCCTCACGCGGTTCGGCCGCACGGTGACCCTCGTGCACCGTCGTGACGCGCTGCGCGCCTCGAAGATCATGGCCCGCCGCGCGGAGAGCGACCCGAAGCTGTCCTTCGCGTGGAACAGCGAGCTGGTCTCCATCAACGGAGGCGAGAAGGTCGAGTCGATCACCGTGCGCGACACGCAGACCGGTGAGGAGCGCGAGATCGCGACCTCCGCCGTGTTCGAGGCGATCGGTCACCTCCCGCGCACGGACCTGTTCCAGGGCAAGCTCGAGCTCGACGAGCAGGGCTACATCGTCGTCGAGGGCCGTTCCACCCGCACCTCCGTGGAGGGCGTCTTCGCGGCCGGCGACGTCGTCGACCACACGTACCGCCAGGCGATCACCGCCGCGGGCTCCGGCTGCCAGGCGGCGCTGGATGCGGAGCGCTGGCTCGCGGATCGCGACGCGGAGGCGGAGGAGGCGGCCGACGTCGCCGACGCGCCGACCGACGACACCGCCGCCTTCGTCTCCGAGGCCGCTGCCCGCGCCTGAGGCGCAGCGAGTGCACGAGGCGCGATGAGCAGCATCGATCCGGCCGCAGGGGCGGCTCCCGAGCAGGGAGCCGCCCCTGCGGGCTCTGAGCTGCTCGTCCTCGTGACGGCGTCCTGGTGCGCCCCGGCGCGCCCTGCGGTGACGATCCTGAGGGAGCTCTCCCGACGCTGGGGACCCGCTCGCACGGCGGTGCATCTCCTGGACCCCGAGCCGGCGCTCCTGGATGCTCTCGGGGTCGAGGTGCTGCCCACCTGGCTGCTGCTCGAGCACGCGGGTCCCGGCGACCCCTCCGCCGCCCCGGACACCTCCGACCAGCCCAGCCCTCCCGACGCTCCCGACGCTCCCGACGCTCCCGACGCTCCCGACGCGGAGCGTTCCACGACTGGCCGCACCGCCGTCCACCGGACCGTCTGCGACTCCACGCTCCTCCCGACCCCCACGGGGGAGCGGATCGAGCTCCGTGGCTCCTGGACGGAGCTGCATCGACGCACGGGAGCTCTCCCGAAGCACGTCATCGACGAGGAGTTCGGCCCGTTGCGGAGCTGAGAGACCGCTGTACAGCAGTCCATGGAGTGCCGCCGACGGGCGCGTCAAGTTGCCCCGGACTCACCGCGATGACGTGCACCGATCCCCGCATCCACATGGTTGTCCACATCGATGTCCACAGCCTTCGTGGGGTCAGTCCACAGAGTTATCCACATTGGTGTGTGGAGAGAGCAGCGAGACTCTGATCGCCCGAATGTCGGACTGATCATGCTCTGACCTGCGGTGATACTGATCTCCAGGAAGGGGTGCCCAGCGACGGGTCCTGTGGTATGGGTCATATTCTGCCGATCTGGGTGGATCTCACGGGGACCGCGTCCATCGCTGTCCACACCGTTTCCCACAGTGTGCAAAAGTGGCGTCGGAGTACTCTCCCCGCATCGTCGTGACGTCGCGACGACTCATGTCGCGTGTGCGCCGCATCGAGCTCTCACGGCTGCCCCGACCTCTCTGCCTGATCTCCCGACGGAGTATGGACATCGTCGGAGCCACCGGGGAGTGGTTCCACGACGAACATCTGAGCGCTGTCGCGCGCACGATGTCCGCTGACCGCGACCGCTCCCGCCGTGGCACTCCACGCTGCGCGCCGTCCGTCCAGCTGCCGTCCACCACCTCGTCATCTTCACCACGGCAGGACTTCTCCCATCAACGACAACAACTCGTCACGTCGTTCTTCTCGGGTTTCACGCGAAACAGGACCCGTCCCTCCGCTCCGGCTTGGCGCGTCCTATCGGGGTTGCCTCTGTCCCACCTGACCTGGTCCCGTGTCCTTATGGTTCGCCGTGAAACCCTCGAGGGCCTGTCTCGGGCACTTCGTGCGCACGCGGGAGAGACGCTGGTGGTCGTCTCCTGCTCTCTCGTTCGGGTGAAGGACCGGGCGCCGACGTCCGTTCCCCGTGAAACGCCGATTTTGCGCGTCGAGTCGCTTCTCTTGCCACAGCAGTCGATGGCCTTGGCGCGCCTAGCACGTGCGTATCTTCACCAGCAAATCTGACCTGGACGAGCATGACAGCGCCTCTGCCGCGCTCCGGGCCTGCGCCCGGACTGGTTTCGCGTGAAACGTCGGTCGCCGACCTCCGGCGCTGAGCCACCTGCGTGCCGAGGAACAGCATCGTGAGCTTCCCAAGAGACTCCGTCGACATGGGTGTGCTCCGAGTCGTCTCCATCGACAGCTTCGGTCGACAGCCTCGGGCACCATCACCCTTGACTCCCACTGCACGTCGGATCGGGAAGGGGGGTGACGTTTCGCGTGAAACGCACGGAAGGCGAGTGTGCGCTCCCTGGACTGGACTCGCGGCTCCCTGCAAGAGAGCGACCTTGGGGCGAGTTTCCCGTGAAACAAGCCGTCTGTCGCCGATCAACGCTCGTGAACACTCTTCAGAAGAGGAGGGGCGATGTCAGGAGTCCTCAAGGGTGCTGCCATCTCCTCCGTCATTGATGTCTCGGCAACAAGCACCTGGCCACTCCTCCCACTGATTGCCATGCGTGGCTGTCTCCGTTCAGGGGAGGCAGATCGGCGGGCGAGTTCCACGGGAAACACCGAGGTTGTCGCCTAGCGCGTTGTCGCCGCGTCGTGACGCTGCGAACTCGCAACCCTTCACGATCTGCCCGCGTGCTGCACATCAGAGTGATCATGGCGCGCCCATGCGCACCCGACGATGATGCCCCCTCTCCGAGTCACGGCTGGTGCGTCGTACGGGAGCGTCTGGTGTTCCACGGGAAACGCGACAGAACCGCTTCGCACCGACGCGAGTTTCACGGGAAACTCTCCGATCCCCGTATGGATGCAGCTGTGTTTCACGGGAAGCGACGTCGCCGAGGCGCGAGGTTTTCCCGTCGTGCGCGGGCAGCCGTCGCATCGCGGCAGGGTATCGTCTGGAGGGGAGTGGACACATCACTGCTCATGGGCTCCTCATCGGGCTGGAGCGCACTGAGCCGATCTGCGAGCACGTCGGCCGGCGTCGCGTTGCGGGCCACCGGTGGGGCCTCCCGCGCGTGTTTCACGTGAAGCTTCGACACCCACAGTCATCTCTCCGGCCGTTCTGGTCTGCGCGTGCACGAACGAGTTCGAACCGTCGTTGAGCGGAGGGAGCTACGACGTGGCCAACGGCTCTGAGGAAGCGGGATTACTTCCTCCGCTCCTGCTGTCACGGTCCAGTATTCCGTTCCGTTTCACGGGAAACTCACCCATCGCACCCTCCCCTCGGCAGCCGGCCCCACCCTCCGCAGTGTCAGACGTGAGCGGTTAGCGGGGGAAGGAGGGTGGGGTCGAAGGGAGCAAGAGTGTACTCCCAACTCGCTCGGACCCCATGCCGACGGGGCAAGCCGTTCATGTTTCACGGGGAACATGCCGGTGACCTGCAAGAATGTCGGGCCGCACCGCACGTGCCGGGAGGAGCGGTGTGCTGCCCGGCCACCGATCCCTCTCCCGGGGGGAGCGGGTTTCACGTGTGTCCGAAGGACGTGCCGACACCCGCGGCGACCCCGGGACGCCACGGCCCCACGTGACGCCGGACGGGAGCGCCCACCCGGCGGCTGACGTTCAGGTCGCTCACTCACGAGCGCCACCGCTCCTCTCGGCTGGCAGTCATGCGGTACGCGACCCGAGCTCACGGTCGGCGAGGTCATCGCGGGGTCTGGGTCTGAATCCACAGAGTTGTGCACATCGGTGGACAACGTCGAGCGAGTGACCTCACCCGCGCCGACCCCGGCCCTCGCCGCATGCATCCCACGGGCGCTCTCGGGAATTCCACCACTTGCCTCGGTGGTGAACTGTACACATCGGACTTCTGGGGTGTATCGGTACATCACGCTCGTCACCCTCTCCCCTCCCGGGGATGCGCGACGGGCCCGCACCCCTGTGGGTGCGGGCCCGTGGCACGAAGAGTCGCTGCAGGTTCTCCGAGACGTGCAGAGCAGTCGGGGAGGGTCAGTCCTCCACGGAGGTCTCGAGCCCCATGGTCTCCACCAGGCGCTCGAGATCCTCGAGGTTGGTGAACTCCAGGGTGATCTTGCCCTTGCGCTTGCCCACGTCGATGCGCACCTGGGTCTCCAGGCGGTTGGAGAGCCGACTGGTGAGGTCCACGACGTGCGGATCGTAGCTGGAGCGGCGCACGGTGCGTGCGGGGGCCTGCTGGCCACCACGGGCCACCAGACGCTCCACGGCGCGCACGGAGAGCCCCTCCGAGACGATGCGCTGCGCGAGCTCCTCCATGAGCGAGGGATCGTCCAGGGAGAGCAGGGCACGGGCGTGACCGGCGCTCAGGGCGCCGCTCGCGAGCCGGCGCTGGACCAGCGCGGGGAGGCGCAGGAGCCGCAGGGTGTTGGTGATCTGGGGGCGCGAGCGACCGATCCGCTCACCGAGCTCGTCCTGCGTGCAGCCGAAGTCGTCGAGCAGCTGCTGGTAGGCGGCGGCCTCCTCGAGCGGGTTCAGCTGGGACCGATGGAGGTTCTCGAGCAGCGCGTCCCGCAGGAGGTCGTCGTCGCTCGTCTCCCGGATGATCGCCGGGATCGAGGGGAGGCCGGCACGGCGGGCGGCGCGCCAGCGGCGCTCGCCCATGACGAGCTCGAAGGACTCGCCGTCCTCGGTGACCGGGATCGGGCGGACGACGACGGGCTGCAGCACGCCGACGTGGCGCACGGAGAAGGCGAGCTCGTCGAGCTCGTCGTCGTCGAAGAGCGTACGGGGGTTCCGCGGGTTCTCCCGGATCTCGTGGATCGGGATCTCGGCGAACTCCGCACCGGGGACCGGGAGCAGGCTGTCGTCATCCGAGGCGGACGCGGCGGGCTCCTCGGTCCTGGAGGGCTCCTCCGGCGCGACGGGCTCCTCGATCTCCTCGGTCTCCGACGCCGCGGCGCGGGCCTGGGCGGGCGTCAGCTCGACCGGCTGCACGTCGACCACGGGGCTCGACTCGGCGGGCGAGGAGGGGGCCTCCTCCGCCGCCGGGGCCTCGGTGCTCTCCGCCGTCGACGCCTCCGGAGCCGTCTCCTCCTCCGGGGGAGCGGTCACCGGGGTCGTCGGCTCGACCGGGGCCGACGGGGCGCTCTCGGCGGCGGGCGCCGGGGTCGTGCTCGCCGGGGTCTCCGCAGCCGTCGTGGACGCGGAGGGCGTCGAGGACTCATCGACTGACGTGGACCCGGCGGCCTTCGAGGACGACGAGGGCTTCTCGGCGGCGGCCGTCGAGGGAGCGGCCGTCGACGCCGAGGTCCCCTTCGACGCGGTGCTCGTCGTGGCGGCGGGCTTCGACGGCGTGGCCTTCGAGGAGGAGCTCTTCGCAGCAGCCGGCTTCGAGCTGGTGGTCCTCGACGAGGACGCCTTCGAGGAGGTGGACTTCGATGCAGAGGACGCCGCGGCGCTCTTCTTCGCCGGGGCGCTCTTCTTCGCGGGGGAGCTCTTCGCCGTTGCGCTCGTCGAGGAGCTGCGGCGGCGGGTGCTCGGCGCCTTCTCCTCCTCCGCGGCGGCGCGGGAGGCGGTGCGCGTGCCCCGGCCGCGGCGCTCGGCGGCGGCCTTCGCCATGTCACCGGCGAGGTCATGGGGGCTGCGGCGCGCACGGGAGGCGGCATCGTCCTCGCCCACGCGGTCCCCGCTGAAGAACATGTCCACGGGGCGCTCCGACGCGGCCCGCTCGCTCGCGGAATCGGTGCGGGGCGTGCGGGTGCGCAGCTCCGGGGTCGGCGCGGCCGCCGGTGCCGATCCCGCGCCGGGGATCAGGGCGCCGAGTCCGCGTCCGAGTCCTCGTTTCTGCGTCATCTCCGTGGTCCTTCCGAGAAGCAAGCGTGCATGGGCCGAAGTCGATCCCGGTCCGCAGGGGACGGCCGAACGGCGGACCGGAAGAGGGGTGTCACGGGGCGGGGCGGACGGTGATCTCGTGCGCCGCGGCCCGGTAGGCCAGGGCCCCGCTCGACCCGGGATCGTACGTGAGGACCGTCTGCCCGTAGCTCGGCGCCTCCGAGATCCGCACCGAGCGCGGGATCGTCGTGACGAGGGTCTGCTCGGGGAAGTGCTCCCGCACCTCCGCGGCGACCTGCGCGGCGAGCCGCGTCCGGGCGTCGTACATCGTCATGAGGATCGAGGAGACCTGCAGATCCGGGTTCAGGTGCTGCCGGATCAGGTCGATGTTGTTCAGCAGCAGCGTGAGCCCCTCGAGGGCGTAGTACTCCGCCTGGATCGGGATGAGCACCTCTCGGGCCGCGACCAGGGCGTTGACCGTCAGCAGGCCCAGCGAGGGCGGGCAGTCCACGAGCACGTAGTCCAGCCGCGGCAGCCCCTCCTCCTCGCGGTGCGCGAGGAAGTCACGGATGGCGTTCCGCAGGCGGTTCTCCCGGGCCACGAGCGAGACCAGCTCGATCTCCGCACCGGAGAGGTTGATCGTCGCGGGGGCGCACTGCAGGCGCGGCATGTCCGGCACGTCCTGGACGACGTCCGCGATGGGGGCGGAGTCCACGAGCACCTCGTACATGCTCGGCACCTCGGCGTGGTGCGCGATGCCGAGGGCGGTCGAGGCGTTGCCCTGCGGGTCCGCGTCGATCACGAGCACGTGCAGGCCGCCCATCGCGAGCGCCGCCGCCAGGTTCACGGTCGTGGAGGTCTTCCCCACGCCGCCCTTCTGGTTCGCGACGGTGATGATGCGGGTCGTCTCCGGAGCGGAGAAGGCCGCCTTCTCGAGCTCCCGGCGCCGGGCATGGTCCCGCGTCAGCTCCCGCATGAGCGGGGTGTCGTCGAGGGCGCCCCCGGTCGCGGAGGCGTCGCCTGGCCGATCAGCCACGGGGGTCTCCCTTCCTGGTTGCTCGTGCGCGGCGGCGCACGTGGACCACTGTAGTGGGAAGGTCGACCTCCCCCTCCCCGCAGCGGAGCACGGTCCCCTCGTCCCCGCCGAGTCGCCGCAGCACCTTCTGCGCGGCGTCGAGCTCGTCCTGCGCGGAGGAGCCCTTCATGGCGATGAGCGAGCCGCCGTCGGCCACGAGCGGCATCGTCCACTTGGCGAGCTTGTCGAGCGCCGCGACCGCCCGGGCGGTGACGACGGCGAAGTCGCGGTCCCCGTGCAGCTCCTCCGCGCGGGCGCGGACCACCTCGAGGCCCAGGTCCAGCTCGGCGTCGACCTCCTCGAGCCACGTCGTGCGCCGCTGCATCGTCTCGATGAGGGTCACGGGCAGCTCGGGGCGGGCGATCGCGATGACCACGCCGGGCAGCCCCGCCCCGGAGCCGACGTCGGCCAGGGAGGCGGCGTCCTCCGGGATCGCGTCGCTCAGCAGGGCGCAGTTGATGATGTGGCGCTCCCACAGCCGCTCCACCTCGCGCGGGCCGATGAGGCCGCGCTCCACGCCCTGCTCGGCGAGGAGGTCGGTGAAGCGCTGCGCGAGCTCCAGACGGTCGCCGAAGGTGCGCTCGGCCGGGGCGCGCAGGTGCTCGGGAAGCGCCAGCACGACGGGCCTCAGGACGCCGGGTAGATCACGACGTGACGGTTCTTGCCGTCGCCGTCGGACTCGGAGCGCAGTCCCGCGCCCTTCGCGACGTCATGGACCACCTTGCGCTCGAAGGGGTTCATCGGGCGCAGCGGCACCGGCTCCCCGCTCGTGCGCGCCTGCTCCACGGCGTCCTCGGCGAGCTGCTCGAGGTCGCCCTTGTGCTCGGCGCGGAAGCCGCCGATGTCGAGCATGAGGCGCGAGCGGTTGCCGGTGCGGGTCTGCACCGCGAGGCGGGTCAGCTCCTGCAGCGCATCCAGGAGCTCGCCGCGCGGGCGGTTGAGCTTCGCGAGGCGCTCGGCGCCGGCGATCTCGACCGAGGCCCGGTCGCCGTCCACGTCGATGTCGATGTCGCCGTCGAGGTCCGCGATGTCGAGCAGCTCCTCGAGGTAGTCGGCGGCGATGTCGCCCTCCTCCTCGAGACGGCGCATGCGCTCCTCCGCGCTCTCGCGCGGCTCCTCCTCGGTGACGGCGGACTCGGGGTGCTCGACCTCGGCTCCCTCGGCCGCGGGGGTCGGGGCGGCGGCGCTCTCGACGGCAGGGCTCTCGACGTCGGTGCGGTCCTCGCCCGGGGTCGGGTCGACGGTGGTGTCAGTCATGGGGATCTCCGTGGTGCTCGGGATGCGGGGAGGCGGTGCGGTCGACGGCGGGAGCACCGGTGCTCCCGCCGTCGGAGGTCACTTGCGGCGCTTCTTGCCGCCCTGGTTCTTCTTCGAGAGCGCGGAGCCGGAGGAGGGCTTGTCCTTCTCCTCGGCGGCCCTCGCCTCCTGCGCGGCGCGACGGTCCGCCTGCGCCTTCTCACGGGCGGCGCGGGCCTGCTCGAGGCGCTCCTGGTCGGAGAGCTTCTTGCCGCCGGAGGCCTTCTTGGGCTGCACGCGGATCGGCGCGGACTCCTCCTCGACGACCACGGCCGGCTTCTTCGGCGTGAAGTCGAGGGGCTCGAGGCCCTTGCGCTCGCGCTTGTCGTTGATGCGGCGGTGGCGCGAGGCCTCCGCCGGGGAGCCCGGCGTGGGATAGGTGAGGACCACGATGAGCTGCTGGGCCAGGGTCCACAGGCTCGTGGTGAGCCAGTACATGAGCACACCGATCGGCATGCCCGGTCCCGTGATCACGTAGATGAACGGGAGCATGTACATCATCATCTTCTGCGTGCTCGCCATCGGGCCCTCGAGGGCCGACGGCGGCATGTTGCGCATGGTCAGCTCCTTCTGGGTGATGAAGGTCGTCAGACACATGAGCGCGATGATGACGCCGGCGACGATCTTCGACGTGATGCCGCCGTCACCGGTCTTGAGGAAGCTGTCCGCGATGGTCGTGCTGCCCAGCAGGGTCGCGTGGTAGGCGCTCTTCGCGAGGTCCACGGTGAGCGGGCCGAAGGCCGCGCCGCCGGCCGCCTCGGGCAGCTTGTAGAAGAGCACCCGGAACAGGGCGAAGAAGATCGGCATCTGCAGCAGCAGCGGCAGGCACGAGGAGAGCGGGGAGGCCCCGGCCTCCTTGTAGACCGCCTGCATCTCCGTCGCCATCTTCTGGCGGGACTCCGGGTCGGTCTTGCCCTTGTACTTCTTCTGCAGCGCCTGCAGCTGCGGGGAGACCGCCTGCATCGCGCGCGAGGAGCGGATCTGCCGGATGAACAGCGGCGTGATGATGACGCGGACCACGACGGTGAGGCCCACGATGGAGAGCATCCACGTCCAGCCGGAGTTCGGGTCCATGACGAGGCCCAGGAGCGCATGGAACTTCACCATGATCCATGCGACGGCCCACTCGATGGGGTACAGGGGATTCATCGGCCTGGTCTTCCTGCCGCCCGGATGCGCATGTCGTTCATGCGATGTGACGGCTGTGGTCGGGAGTCTCGGACAAGGGTAGGCCCTCGGCGGCAGGGCGCCGCAGACGGCGTGGATTGCTCCACATGCCCGGGGCGGGCACCGGATCGTGCCCCCCTCGGGTGAGGGGGTTGCACCGCAGGATCCGGTACATGGTCAGCAGGGTCCCCTTGACGGCGCCGTGCACGTGCAGGGCCTCGATGCCGTACTGCGAGCACACCGGGGAGTACCGGCAGGCCGGAGGGGTGTAGGGCGAGATCCCCACCTGGTAGGCGCGCACCGGCAGCATGAGCAGCCGCCGCGGCGCCCGGGCGATCGCGCGCACGGCGCTCATGACGCGCTCGACGTTGCGGCGCGACGCTTCTCGAGCTTGCGGGTCGCCGTCCCGAGCGCCCCCAGGACCTCGTCCTCGAGGTCCGTGAACGGGATCTGCTCGATCCCGGGCAGGGCTCGCAGCACGGCGGTCGACCCGGGCGGGAACTCCGCGAGGTGATGGCGGACGATCTCCCGGAAGCGGCGGGCCACCCGGTGGCGGATCACCGAGTTGCCGACCTTCTTGGACACGACGAATCCCACGCGGGGTGCATCATCGCCCTGCTCCAGCAGGGCGAGATGCACGACCACGTGGGATCGGGCGCTGCGGACGCCTCCTCGGGTGACGGCGCGGAAGTCGTCGGAGGAGCGCAGGCGGTGCCGGGACCAGGTCGAGCCGGCCACGGGAACCCGCTCGCGGTCGCCGAGCCTCAGGCGGAGAGCTCGGAGCGGCCCTTGGCGCGGCGGGCGTTGACGATGGCGCGGCCGGCGCGGGTGCGCATGCGGGCGCGGAAGCCGTGCTTCTTGGCGCGGCGGCGGTTGTTCGGCTGGAACGTGCGCTTGGACATCGGTTCTCCTCAGTCGTGGGCACTGACGTGCCCCTCACGGTGGCGTGTGGTCCGCTGCACGGACGGATCGGTTCTCCTGCCGGGGAGACAGGACGTGAGCCGGGGGAAGGACCGACCGGCGGACGATTCACACGGTCCGACGGCGGGTCCGGAGGGGACCGGGGAACCGTCGGGCCGACGCGCAGCGCTGACTGCACGAGTTTAGGGGCGGGTGCACAGGGGGTCAACGGATCCCGGGCGCCGGAGCGCCCGGTGTGGCCCGATTCTCACGTGTCGCTCGTGGCGCACCTCTCCCTCGTGAGGGGTCCCGAGGATCCACAGTTCTCCACAGTCCCGGTCCACAATGGACGGGGAACCTGTGGAAAACTACCCCGACACCCGCCCCGCGATGGAGACAGAGATGAACGACGCGCAGCCCGATGCGATCTGGGATCGCACCCTGGCGACCCTGCGCCAGGACAGCGCCGTCTCCACGCGCGCGTTCGCGATGCTCAGCCTGTCCCGTCTGATGGCCGTCGTGGCGGACACCGCCCTGCTCGCAGCGCCGAACACCTCGGCGAAGGAGCTCTTCGAGAACCGCATCGCGGGCGCTCTGAAGGACGCGCTGCGGGAGGCGACCGGGCGCGAGACCCGCTTCGCCGTCACGGTCGACGAGTCGCTCATGCTCGAGGACGACGACGAGCCGGCACGGACCCCCGCCGCGACCTCGGGTTCCGCCCCGCGGAATGCACAGGATGTGGACAACTCTGTGGACAGCGCCCCGGCGGAGGTCCACCGCGAGGCCCCGTTCCGCGCGAACGGGTCCGTCCGTCCCGACGGGCGCGACGGCGCCCGCGCCGTGCTCCCCGTCACGCCGTCCTCCTCGAGCGCCGCCCCCACGAGCGCCGAGGCCGACGGCGCGATCGCCCCGGCGGACGTCGCCGAGGCCGGTCGCGGCTTCTCCGAGACCTCCCCCTACACGGGCTACTCGGGCGCCTCCGCGCCCTCCCCGATGCCGGCCCCGCGCCGTCCCCGCCCGGTGGACCCGGGCGGCTCGACCCTGGGCGAGGACTCGCGGCTCAACGCCAAGTACACCTTCGACACCTTCGTCATCGGCTCCTCGAACCGTTTCGCGCAGGCCGCGGCCTCCGCCGTCGCGGAGACCCCCGCGAAGGCCTACAACCCGCTGTTCATCTACGGCGGCTCGGGGCTGGGCAAGACGCACCTGCTGCACGCGGTGGGCCACTACGCCAAGAGCCTCTACCCGGACGTCGTCGTGCGGTACGTGAACTCCGAGGAGTTCACCAACGACTTCATCAACTCCGTGCAGTCCGGCCAGTTCGGCAAGGCGCAGGAGTTCCAGCGGCGGTACCGGGACATCGACATCCTGCTCATCGACGACATCCAGTTCCTGCAGCGGGCCCCGGAGACGATGGAGGCGTTCTTCCACACGTTCAACTCGCTGCACAACACGGACAAGCAGATCGTCATCACCTCGGACCTCCCTCCCAAGGAGCTCGGGGGCTTCGAGGACCGCATGCGCTCCCGCTTCGAGATGGGGCTCATGACCGACGTGCAGCCGCCGGACCTCGAGACCCGCATCGCGATCCTCCGCAAGAAGGTCGCGCAGGAGAACACGGGCGAGGTCCCGCACGACGTCCTGGAGTACATCGCCTCCCACATCGCGACGAACATCCGCGAGCTCGAGGGGGCGCTGATCCGTGTGCAGGCGCTGCACTCGCTCTCCCGGCAGCCGATGGACGTAACCCTCGCCGCGAGCGTCCTCAAGGACCTGCTCTCCCACGACGACGGCACCCAGATCACGGCCTCGACGATCATCGCGCAGACGGCCACGTACTTCGGGCTCTCCGTCGAGGAGATCGTGGGCACGGGCCGCAGCCGCCGGCTCGTCTCGGCGCGCCAGATCGCGATGTACCTGTGCCGGGAGCTCACGGACATGCCGCTGATTCGGATCGGCGAGGAGTTCGGCGGCCGCGATCACACGACCGTGATGCACGCCAACAAGAAGATCTCGGAGCTCATGAAGGAGCGTCGCGCGATCTTCAACCAGGTCACCGAGCTCACCGCGAAGATCAAGAGCTCGAACTCCGCCTCGCGCTCCTGAGGGGTCCCGCGGATCGGGCCGCGGCAGCGCTGCGACCTGCGCGAGGAGCGGGAGATGACAGGTCTCCGCGAGTCCCTCTCGTCCCCAATGTGGACAACTCTGTGGACAGTGTGGATCGACGGATGTTCCCGCAGGAGCCGATGTGCACGGATGAATGACAGGAATCCGTCGGCGAGCGGAGGGTGTGCACACTCCGCCCACGTCGGGGCTCGAGGTCTCCACAGCTCGCCGGGATGACATGTTCCGCGTACGACCTGCACGGACGAGGGTTGTCCACCGGATCCACAGCCGTGAAGAAGAGGTCTGTAGTTCTTTCGCTCGACGGGGATGTGGATGAGGGGGCGCAGCCGGGACGTGTGATCCGGCGGCGGTGATCGCGGGGCGAGGGGAGGGCGGCAAGGACGGAGAAGGCTCGAGCGTGGGCGGTTCGCCGCATCAGCGCGAGCGCGGATGTCAAGGATCCTCGCCGGTGTGTCGTCGGGAGCGCGGAGTTACCGATACGCTGGGCCCCGTTCTGACGATCGACCACTGCGAAGGAGTGGCAACGGTGAAGTTCCACCTCGACCGCGGCGTCCTCGGGGACGCCGTCACCTGGGCCACCCGCACCCTCCCCGTCCGCCCGGCGATGCCGATCCTGCAGGGTGTGCGGATCGTGGCCGACGCCGCAGGCCAGCTGCAGCTCTCGACCTTCGACTACGAGGTCAGCGCGCAGATCTCGCTCGACGCCGAGGTGGAGCAGCCCGGCGAGGTGCTCGTGCAGGGCCGCATGCTCTCCGACATCGTCCGCGCCCTCCCGAACAAGAACGTGAGCGTCGCCCTCGAGGGGACGAAGCTCCAGGTCCGCTGCGGATCGGCGCGCTTCGCGCTCGCGACCCTCCCCGTCGAGGAGTACCCGCAGCTGCCGACGATGCCCGACCGCGCCGGCTCCGTGCCCGCGGACGTCTTCTCCGAGGCGATCTCGCAGGTCACCGTCGCCGCCTCGAAGGACGACACCCTCCCCCTGCTGACCGGCGTGAAGGTCGAGACCAGCGGCGAGACCATGACGCTCATGGCGACCGACCGCTACCGCCTCGCGCTGCGCGAGCTGACCTGGAACCCGGACACCCCCGGCACCGAGCACACCGCCCTGGTGCGCGGCCGCACCCTGCACGAGGTCGCCCGCTCGCTCTCCACCGGCGGCAGCGTCGAGATCGCCCTCGCGCAGGAGTCCTCCGCGAACCTCATCGGCTTCGAGGCCGGCGGTCGCCGCACCACGTCGACCCTCGTGGACGGCGAGTACCCGCCCGTGCGCCGGCTGTTCCCCGAGACCACCGCGATCACCGCCGTCGTCTCCACCGCCGCCCTGATCGACGCGGTCAAGCGCGTCTCCCTCGTCGCCGAGCGCAACACCCCCGTGCGGCTGTCCTTCACCGAGGGGCAGGTCGCCCTCGAGGCCGGCGCCGGTGACGACGCCCAGGCCAGCGAGGTGCTCGAGGCACAGCTCGAGGGCGAGGACCTCGTCGTGGGCTTCAACTCCGGCTTCCTGCTCGACGGCCTCGGCGCGCTGGGCAAGGACTTCGCCCGGCTCACCTTCACCGACTCGATCAAGCCCTCCGTCATGTGCGGCCAGGAGTCCCTCGAGGGCACCCCGGACACCTCGTACCGGTACCTGATCATGCCGATGCGGATCTGAGGGAGGGAGACTTCCCTCCGTGCAGCTGACCTCCCTCGAGCTCACCGACTTCCGCTCGTACCCCCGTCTCGACCTGCCCGTCCGCCCCGGCATCACCGTGCTCGTGGGCCGGAACGGCCAGGGAAAGACCAATGTCGTCGAGGCGCTGTGGTACCTCGCGACGCTCTCGAGCCACCGCGTCCCCCACGACGCGGCCCTCGTGCACCGCGGCTCCTCGACCGCGATCGTCCGCGCCTCGTTCGTGCGCGCGGGGCGACCCCTCCAGGTGGACCTCGAGATCACGCCGGGCCGGGCGAACCGCGCCCGACTGCAGGGGCAGAACGTCTCGCGCCTGCGTGACCTCCTCGGCGAGGTGCGCGCCGTGCTCTTCGCCCCCGAGGACCTGGGCCTGGTCAAGGGCGACCCCGAGGGCCGGCGACGCTTCCTCGACGAGCTGCTCTTCGTCATCGCCCCCCGCTACGCCTCGGTCAAGGCGGACTACGACCGCGTGCTCAAGCAGCGCTCGAACCTGCTCAAGCAGATGCGCTCGATGCGCCGCGGCGGCAGCGGTCGCAGCGTGGGTGGGCTGGACCCGGCCGAGTCCGCGGCGAGCACCCTCGAGGTGTGGGACCAGCAGCTCGCCCGCCACGGCGCGGAGCTGCTGCGCGCGCGCCTGCACCTCGTGAACCGGCTCCGCCCGCACCTCGGCTACTCCTACCTGCGGGTCGCGACCGACGAGGGCGCCGACTCCGCGCTCGACCTCCCTCCCGCGCAGCGCGGCGAGGTGAGCTCACCGGCGGACGTCGCCTATCGCTCCGCCGTGCTCGACGAGCTGGGCGCGGCCCCCGGCGAGCTGCCGCCGACCGCGCAGATCCATGACGCGCTGCTGGCCCTGATCGCCGCCCGGCACGACGAGGAGATCGACCGCGGCGTCACCCTGACCGGACCGCATCGCGACGACCTCGAGATCCGTCTCCACGACTTCCCCGCGAAGGGCTATGCGAGCCACGGCGAGTCCTGGTCCCTCGCGCTCGCCCTGCGCCTGGCCAGCTACGACCTGCTGCGCCTGGAGGAGGGGGACCTCGGGGACGGGGAGCCGATCCTCGTGCTCGACGACGTCTTCAGCGAGCTCGACGTGCACCGTCGGGAGCGTCTGGGCCGCATCGTCACCGGGGCCTCGCAGGTGCTCATCACGACCGCGAACGACAGCGACATCCCCGCCTCCCTCGAGGGGTCGATCCAGCTCGTGGACGTGACCCTCGGGCACGCGGTCCCGCGGGGTGACGGCGCGGCGCGGGGCACCGCGCCATGAGCGGACGCCCGCCCGCGCACGGACCGCGGCGACCGCGGCTCGCGAACCCCTACGACCTCTCGACCTGGTCCGGGACCCCTGCCGCGGCACCGGAGCCCGAGCCGGAGCCCGTGACCGAGCCCGTCGCGGCCCCCGCACGGACCACGGGTGACCGCCGCTCCCCGTCGCGGGGCACGCGTGGCTCCGCACCGAGCGCGCACCGCGACCCGGAGCCGTGGGAGGAGGCACGGGACGACGCCGAGCCGTCCCCCGTCGCCGAGGAGGAGGTGGACCCGCCGCCGCTGCCGCGGCCGGACGACCCCTTCGAGCTCGCCCGCCGCGCCGTGAACCGCTCCCGCGCCGCCGCGCGCGACCGCGGCCTCTTCCCGATCTCCGCGAAGACCCAGGCGCGCGATGCCCGCGACCGCTCGGGCCGCTCGCCCGGCTACTCGGGCGCGCGCCCCGATCCGCGGGACCCGCAGGGCATCGAGTCGGTGCTGCGCAAGGTGCTCGGGAACCTCGGCTGGAACGCGGGGATGAGCACGGGCCGCGTGCTCGAGGAGTGGGACGAGATCGTGGGCGAGCGTGTCGCGACCCACTGCCGGCCAGTTTCCTTCGAGGAGGGCGTGCTCGTGGTGAGCGCGAGCTCCTCCGCGTGGGCGGCGCAGATGCGCATGCTCACCCCGCAGCTCATCACCTCGATCGAGGAGCACGTGGGGGCGCACGTCGTCTCCGAGCTGCGCGTGACGGGCCCTGCAGCGGCGGAGCGCAGCTGGAAGAAGGGGCGGCGCACCGTCCAGTGGAGGGGCCCGCGGGACACCTACGGCTGAGCCCCGTCCGTGGGAGGGGCCCGTCCCCGCAGGCGCCCCGCTGCCGCGTCAGGACCCCGGGAGGGGTACGGGCCCTCATCCACACCCCTGCGGGACGGTCCCAGCGGCCGTCACGGATCGCCTGAGGGGGCGCGGGCGTGGAGTCGTCCACAGTTCCGGGGTGTTCCTGGGGCTCTTCGGGACCGGTGTCCGGTAGACTGGGCGAGGTCCGGCCAGCGGTCGCCGATGATCCCCGGAGCTCCGGGGACCAGCCGTCGTCGCACGATCGTCCGCCACCCCGTCAGGGGCATCGGACGGGGCCGGCACCCCGCCACCGCGGCCCGCGGTGCTCGCGCGCGCACGCGCGCGTCGCCATCGTGGGCCGTCGTCGTGCCGAGGTGCCGGGTCCCTGGTCAGCACCGGACCGCCCGCCCCCGGAGCTCCATCCGCCGGGGGTCCCAGATCGCGAGGAGCAGCAACAGGTGAGCGAGAGCGACCGCAGCACGGCCGAGCAGGCAGCCGGCCCCGAGGGCACCGTCCCCGGAGCCCCCACGGGAGGCGCACCCGCCTCCGGCACCCCGGGACCGGAGGCGACGCTCTCCGCAGGTGAGGTCGCGGCGCACGCGCCCACCCACTACGACGCCTCCGACATCACCGTCCTCGAGGGCCTCGAGGCGGTGCGCAAGCGCCCCGGCATGTACATCGGCTCCACCGGTGAGCGCGGCCTGCACCACATGGTGCAGGAGATCGTCGACAACTCCGTGGACGAGGCGATGGCCGGCCACGGCGACTCGATCGAGGTCACGCTGCTCGAGGACGGCGGCGTCCGCGTCGTCGACCACGCCCGCGGCATCCCCGTCGCGATGCACCCCACCGAGGGCAAGCCGGCCGTCGAGCTCGTGCTCACCGTCCTCCACGCGGGCGGCAAGTTCGGCGGCGGCGGCTATGCCGTCTCCGGCGGCCTGCACGGCGTGGGCTCCTCCGTCGTCAACGCGCTCTCGACCCGCATGGCGGTGGAGATCCGCCGCGACGGCCACGTCTGGCGCCAGTCCTACGCCCGCGGCGTGCCCGAGGTCCCGCTCGACAAGGGCGAGGAGACCGAGGAGACCGGCACCACGATCACCTTCTGGGCTGACGGCGAGATCTTCGACGAGACCGTCTACGACTTCGAGACGCTCCGCAAGCGCTTCCAGCAGATGGCGTTCCTCAACAAGGGGCTGCGGATCTCGCTCACCGACGAGCGCACCCCCGAGGCCGAGGAGGACCCGGACCTCGTCGACGTCGAGATCGACGGCCCCGACGCCACCGAGGCGAAGGACAAGGGCCCGCGCACCGTCTCCTACCGCTACGAGCGGGGGCTGCAGGACTACGTCGAGTTCATCAACTCCGCCAAGCGCGCCGAGGTCATCCACCCCGACGTCGTCTCCTTCGAGTCCGAGGACACCGAGGCGCAGATCAGCGTCGAGGTCGCCATGCAGTGGACCACCGCCTACTCCGAGTCGGTCCACACCTACGCCAACACGATCAACACCCATGAGGGCGGCACCCACGAGGAGGGCTTCCGCAGCGCGCTGACCTCGATCGTCAACCGCTACGGCAAGGCGCAGGGCATCCTCAAGGAGAAGGACGCCAACCTCACGGGCGAGGACATCCGCGAGGGCCTCACCGCCGTGATCTCGGTGAAGCTCGGCGAGCCGCAGTTCGAGGGCCAGACCAAGACCAAGCTCGGCAACACCGTGGCCCGCACCTTCATGGTCAAGGTCATGACGGACCAGCTCCAGGACTGGTTCGAGTCGCACCCGCAGGAGGCGAAGTCGATCGTCCTCAAGGGCCAGGCCGCCGCGGCCGCCCGCGAGGCGGCCCGCAAGGCGCGCGACGCGACCCGTCGGAAGTCCCCGCTCGAGACCGGCGGCATGCCGGGCAAGCTGCGCGACTGCTCCTCCCGCAATCCCGGGGAGTGCGAGATCTTCATCGTCGAGGGCGACTCGGCAGGCGGCTCCGCCGTCTCCGGGCGCGACCCGCGCACCCAGGCGATCCTCCCGATCCGCGGCAAGATCCTCAACGTCGAGAAGGCGCGGCTGGACCGCGCCCTGGACAACCAGGAGGTCCGCTCCCTGATCACGGCCTTCGGCACGGGGATCGGCGAGGACTTCGACGCCACCAAGCTCCGCTACCACAAGATCATCCTCATGGCGGACGCCGACGTCGACGGCCAGCACATCTGCACCCTGCTGCTGACCCTGCTCTTCCGCTACATGCGCCCGCTCATCGAGCTCGGCCACGTGTTCATCGCGATGCCGCCGCTGTACCGCCTGAAGTGGTCCAACGCCCCGCACGAGTACGTGTTCAGCGACGAGGAGCGCAACGCGAACCTCGAGGCGGGCCGCGCGGCCGGCAAGCGGATCCCCAAGGACAACGGCATCCAGCGCTACAAGGGCCTCGGCGAGATGGACTGGAAGGAGCTGCAGACCACGACGATGGACCGCGACTCCCGCACCCTCAAGCAGGTCACCGTGGACGAGGCGGCCGACGCCGACACCATCTTCTCCGTGCTCATGGGCGACGACGTCGACGCGCGTCGTCGCTTCATCCAGGAGAACGCGAAGGACGTCCGCTTCCTCGACATCTGATCCCGGACCCCGGCGCAGCGCCCCTGCGCGCCCGCGGTCCCTCCCCTGACCGGCCACCGCTGAAAGGCCTTCCATGAGCGACACCCCTGACACCCCTCAGGACCCCACGACCCCCGACGAGCCCGTCGTCCCCGAGGACGGCGCGGCCGACGACGCCATGAGCGGGGTCGGCGACGCCGCCCTGCCGGGCGCCCCCGCCGGCCCCACCCCCGAGGGTGCGACGGAGGTCTCCGCCGCGGAGGCCGAGGCCCGCACCGTCACCCTCGTCGACCCGCTCGACGAGGGCGAGGGCGACCGCGTCACCCAGGTCGACCTCAACCAGGAGATGCAGAAGTCCTACCTCGACTACGCGATGAGCGTGATCGTGGGACGCGCGCTCCCGGACGTCCGCGACGGCATGAAGCCCGTGCACCGCCGCATCGTCTACGCGATGTACGACGGCGGCTACCGCCCCGACCGCTCCTTCTCGAAGTGCGCGAAGGTCGTCGGCGAGGTCATGGGCAACTACCACCCCCACGGCGACTCGGCGATCTACGACGCCATGGTGCGCCTCGTGCAGCCGTGGTCGATGCGGTACCCGCTGATCCTGGGCCAGGGCAACTTCGGCTCCGCCGGCGACGACGGCGCGGCCGCCCCCCGGTACACCGAGTGCAAGATGGCGCCGCTCGCCCTCGAGCTCGTCCGCGACATCGACCAGGACACGGTCGACATGCAGGACAACTACGACGGCACCGTCGACGAGCCGATGATCCTCCCGGCCCGGTTCCCGAACCTGCTGGTCAACGGCTCCGCCGGCATCGCCGTCGGCATGGCGACGAACATCCCGCCGCACAACCTGCGCGAGGTCGCCGAGGCCGTGCAGTGGCTGCTGACGAACCCGGAGGCGACGAAGCCGGAGCTGCTCGAGGCGTGCCTGCGCTTCATCAAGGGCCCCGACTTCCCCACGGGCGCGACGATCGTGGGCACCAAGGGCATCGAGGAGGCGTACCGCACCGGCCGCGGCTCGATCACCCAGCGCGCCGTCGTCTCCACCGAGGAGATCAACGGGCGCATGTCGCTCGTCGTCACGGAGCTGCCCTACCAGGTCAACCCCGACACCCTCGCCCGCAAGATCGCCGAGCTCGTGAAGCTGGGCCGCCTGCAGGGCATCGCGGACATCACCGACGAGACCTCGGGCCGCACCGGCCAGCGCCTCGTGCTGACCCTCAAGCGGGACGCCGTGGCGAAGGTGGTGCTGAACAACCTCTACAAGCACACCCAGCTGCAGGAGAACTTCTCCGCGAACATGCTGGCCCTCGCCGGGGGCGTGCCGCGCACCCTCTCGATCGACTCCTTCGTCCGCGAGTGGACAAAGCACCAGATCGAGGTCATCGTGCGGCGCACCCGGTACCGCCTGCGCAAGGCCGAGGAGCAGATCCACATCTACCGCGGCTACCTCAAGGCGCTCGACGCGCTCGACGAGGTCATCGCGCTGATCCGCCGCTCCCCGGATGCCGACGAGGCGCGCGTGGGCCTCATGGGCCTGCTCGAGATCGACGAGATCCAGGCCAACGCGATCCTCGCGATGCAGCTGCGCCGACTGGCCGCCCTCGAGCGCCAGAAGATCATCGAGGAGCACGACCGCCTGCAGGCGCTCATCGAGGAGTACAACGCGATCCTCGCCTCCCCCGAGCGGCAGCGGCAGATCGTCTCCGAGGAGCTCGCGGAGATCGTCGACAAGTACGGCGACGACCGCCGCACGCGGATCCTGCCCTTCGACGGCGACATGTCGATGGAGGACCTCATCCCCGAGGAGGACGTGGTCGTCACGATCACGCGGGGCGGCTACGTCAAGCGCACCCGCACCGACCAGTACCGCGCCCAGAAGCGCGGCGGCAAGGGCGTGCGCGGCGCGTCCCTGCGCACGGACGACGTGGTCGAGCACTTCTTCACCACGACCACCCACCAGTGGATCCTGTTCTTCACCAACCAGGGGCGCGTCTACCGCGCGAAGGGCTACGAGCTCCCCGAGGCGCCGCGCGACGCCAAGGGCCAGCACGTCGCGAACCTCATGGCCTTCCAGCCGGACGAGAACATCGCCTCCGTGCTCGCGATCGACGGCTACGAGGACGCCGAGTACCTGGTCCTCGCGACCCGCTCGGGCCTCGTGAAGAAGACCGCGATGACGGCGTACGACTCGAACCGCACGGGCGGCATCATCGCGATCAACCTGCGCGACGTCGACGGCCCCGACGGCCCCGAGCCGGACCGCGTGATCGCCGCGCGGGCCGTGGACGAGGACGATCAGCTGCTGCTGGTCTCCCGCAACGGCCAGAGCGTGCGCATGCCCGCCGCGGACGACGTCCTGCGCCCGATGGGCCGCTCCACGAGCGGCGTGACCGGCATGAAGTTCCGTGAGGACGACGAGCTGCTCGCGATGGACGTGGTGCGGCCGGGGACCTCCGTGGTCACCGTGACCGACGGCGGCTTCGCCAAGCGCACCTCGGTGGACGAGTACCGCGTGCAGGGCCGCGGCGGCCTGGGCATCCGGGTCGCGAAGCTGCCCGACGACCGCGGCCACCTCGTGGGCGCGGCCGTCGTCCAGGAGACCGACGAGCTGCTCGTGGTGATGGCCAAGGGCCGCGTGGTCCGCTCGAAGGTGGCGGAGGTCCCCGCGAAGGGCCGCACCACCATGGGCGTGGTCTTCGCCAAGCCGGACAAGGGCGACTCCATCCTGCTGGTCACCACGAGCGCCGAGTCCGAGGTCGACGAGGACGAGGTCGATCCCGAGGAGCGGCCCGATCTCGAGCCGGCCGCGGGTGGCGATGCTGTGGAGACTTCGTCCGAGGGCGACGCCGGCGAGGAGCCGGGGACCGCTGACGGGCTAGGCTCTGACCAGTCCGACCCGGCCGACGCCGGGACCGACGCCGACATCACCGAGGAGTGATCCGTGACCTCGAGCACCTCCAAGGGGACCTCGCCCGACGAGACCTCGTCGCTTCCCGCCTTCCAGGAGAAGGGGAAGGCCGCCCGCACGGGCAGCGCCGCCTCGCCCTCCGAGGCCGGTCTGGGCAGCGGCAGGGGATCCGCCGGCAAGGGCGCCTCCCGCAGCCCCGTGAAGAAGCCCGCCGAGGACGCCGAGCGCCGCGGCCCGCGCCGTGTGCGGCTGACCCTCGCCCGGATCGACCCGTTCTCGGTGATGAAGCTGTCCTTCCTCGTCGCGCTCGCGATCGGCCTGGCGACCGTGGTGGCCGTGGTGCTGCTGTGGAACCTCGTCGACGCGATCGGCCTGTGGGCGCAGGTCGACCAGCTGGGCAAGGACCTCAACGGCGGTGACGCGCTGCCGTTCATGGACTTCTTCAGCTTCTCGAAGTTCGTCTCCTACGGCACCGTGGTGGCCGTGGTGAACGTCGTGATCATCACCGCGCTCGGCACGCTGCTGGCGTTCCTGTACAACCTCGTCGCCGCCCTGCTGGGCGGGCTGAAGTTCACCTTCACCGACGACTGATCCGGGCCCCGGCGCGGAGACCAGCGGGCGCGCACCCCTCGAGGGGTGCGCGCCCGCTGTCGTCGTCCGTGGTGCCTCAGGCGCCGACGAAGGGCAGCAGCGCCGCGTTGACCTCCTCGGCGTGGGTGCGCAGCAGGCCGTGCGGCGCGCCCTCGATCTCGACGTACTCGGCGTCCGGCAGCAGCGCGTGGAAGCGGCGGCCGGTCGCGTCGATCGGGAGGATGCGGTCGCCGGTGCCGTGGAGGATGAGCACGGGCAGGCCCGTCTCCTTCACGGCGGCGACGTCCCCGCGGAAGTCCTCGATCCAGCTGGGGACGACGGCGTAGGCGCCGGTGGGGGCGCTCGAGACGGCCACGTTCCAGCTGCCGTCCACGGCCTCCTGGCTGATCCGGGAGCCGAGGGTCTCGTCGAGGTTGTAGAAGTCGGAGAAGAACTGCGTGTACCAGGCGTAGCGGTCGTCGCGGGCGGCCTCGACGATGCCGTCGAAGACGCTCTGGTCCACGCCCTCGGGGTTGTCCTCGCGCTGGACGAGGAAGGGCTCGAGCGAGGCGAGGAAGGCGAGGCGTGCGATGCGCTCGTGGCCGTGACGGGCGACGTAGCGGGCGAGCTCGCCGGTGCCCATCGAGAAGCCGACGAGGGTGACCTCGCGCAGGTCGAGGGTCTCGAGGACCTGGTGGAGGTCGTCGGCGAAGGTGTCGTAGTCGTAGCCGGTGGTGACCTTCGAGGACTTCCCGAAGCCGCGGCGGTCGTAGGTGATGACACGGTGGCCGGACTCGAGCAGGGCGCGGGTCTGCAGCTCCCAGCTGTGGCCGTCGAGCGGGTAGCCGTGGATGAGGAGGACGGGGCGGCCCTCGCCGTGGTCCTCGTAGTACAGCTCGACGGGGGTGGAGTTCTCGGTGCCGACGGTGATGGTCCCCATGACGGTGTCCTTCCGGAAGAGGTGAGAACGGGCGTTCTCGCCGATGGGTCACAAACTAGAGAACGCACGTTCTCATGTCAAGTACCATGGCGGGATGGATGAGGACGAGGCCCGCGAGAGGATCCTGGCGACGGCGGAGCGGCTCTACTACGAGCGCGGCTACGGCGCCGTCGGCATGGACGCGCTGCGCACCGAGGCCGGCGTCTCCCTGCGCCGGCTCTACGGGCTCTTCCCCTCCAAGGAGGACATCGTCGCCGCCGTGCTCGCCCGCCGCCGCGTGCAGTGGGAGGACGCGCTGGCCGCGAAGGTCGATCTCGCCGGGGAGGACCGCCGCGCACGCATGCTCGCCGTCTTCGACCACCTCGCCGAATGGTTCGTGGACCCCACCTTCCGCGGCTGCGCCTTCCTCCGCGCCTGGGGCGAGCTCTCCGGGACCGACGAGCAGGTCGCGCAGATCGTCCGCGACCACAAGGCCGCCTTCCAGCGCACCATGGTCGAGCTCGTGGGGGAGGACGTGGCCGGCGGGGAGCAGCTCGCCGCCCAGCTCTCCCTGCTCGCCGAGGGCGCTCAGTCCACCGCCGCGATCGCCGGCGAGCCCAGCGCCGCGGCCCATGCCCGCGCGGCCGCCGAGGTGCTCGTGGACCACGCCCTCGCCGCCTGAGCGGGGCGGTGGGCGCTCAGCCCTGCTGGAGCTCGGTGACGTCGGCGACCTGGGCGTCGAGGAAGTCGAGGGCGGCCTCGGCGTTCACCGTCGCGGCCGTGCCGTGCGCCCCCGCGCCCACGGAGATCCGGCGCTCCGGGTCCCCCACGAGGGAGGCGTCCGCGACGACCGGCCAGGCCGTCGTCGACCCGAAGGGCGTGATGGTGCCGCGCTCGTAGCCGGTCACCTCCTTCGCGACCTCCTTGTCCGGCATGGACAGGCGGTTCACCCCGAGCAGCGATCGCAGCAGCGGCCAGGAGATCTCCCGGTCCCCGGGGACCAGCACGAACAGGAAGTCGCCCTCCCCGCGGCGCACCACGAGCGACTTCACGATGTCCCGGGGCTCGACGCCGCGAGCGGCCGCCGCCTCCGCGAGGGAGCCCACCCGCCCGTGACGGGTGATCTCGAAGTCGAGGCCCGAGGCCTCCAGGGCGTCGATCGCGCGCTGCTCGCTCATCTCCCCAGGGTAGGCGCGCCAGCGTCCTCCACCGCTACGCTCGGCGACATGCATGACGCCGCGCCCCGCCCCCCGCAGGACTACCCCTGGCCCGAGGCGCTCCCGTCGCTCGCCGTCCTCGGGGCGGGGGGTGTCGCCGAGCCGGCCGCGGACCTCCCCGCCGCGGAGGCCGCGCTCGCTCGTCTCGGCGCCGCAGGGCTCGAGGGCCGCCATCTTGTGCTCGCCGTCGGCTCCAACCGGAACCCGCAGGTGATCGCCGCGAAGTACGCCCACGCAGGTCTGCAGGACGATGCGCAGACCGCGACCGTGCTGGTCACCGCGCACGTCACCGGGATCGCCGTCGGGCACAGCGCGCACGCCTCCGCGCCCGGCTACGTCCCCGCCGCGCCCTTCGCCGCGCCGGGCGTGCGCACGGAGGTCACCGGGCTGTGGGTCACCACGGAGCAGCGCGAGGCGATCGACATCACCGAGCCCAACTACGAGCGCCTCGCCCTCCCCGTCGAGCGCTTCCCGCTCGAGCTCGCCGCCGGAGCCGCCCCCGCCGCGGCAGAGGTCTACGCGAGCCGCCACGGCGTGATCGGCCGCCTGCGCCCGCTGCCGCTGCACGCGAGCCAGCAGGAGCTGTTCGACCGGCTCGCCGCGCTCGTGGACCCCGACCCCTTCGAGGGCGATGCGGCGGAGGTCTGCGCGCGCCTCGCCGCGGATCCGGAGGACGCCCGCGCCCTGCTCGCCTCGCACGGCCTCGACCTGCCGGACGGCCTGCCCCGCGCCTGAGGCTCACCGCACGCTGAAGGACACCTCGTGCCAGCCGCTCGCGCCGTCCGGCGCGGGCGGTGCCTCGGTCGAGGTCTGCTGCTCCCCGGTCGCGTCGCTCGCGCGCACCCGGGCCGTGTGCTCCCCGGGCGTCGCCCCGGTCCAGGGCAGTGACCACTGCACCCAGGTGTCCGCGCTGATCGAGGTCGCGAGCGTCGCGTCCTGCCAGGGGCCGTCGTCGACCTGCACCTGCACGCCCTCCACGCCCCGGTGCTGCGCCCAGGCCGTCCCGCCCAGGGTCACCGCGCCGGCGTCGTCGGCCTCCAGACGGTCCCCGTCACGGGGCACGTCGATCCGGGAGGCCGTCTTGATCGGGCCCTTCTCCGACCAGCCGCGGGTGGTCCAGTAGGCCGTCTCCTGGGCGAAGGTCGTCACCCGCAGCTCCTCGACCCATTTCGTGGCGGAGACGTAGCCGTACAGCCCCGGCACGACCATCCGCACCGGATAGCCGTGCTCCGCGGGCAGCGCCTCGCCGTTCATGGCGACCGCGAGGATCGCATCGCGGTCATCCGTGAGCGCCTCGAGCGGGGTGGAGGCGGTGAAGCCGTCCACCGAGCGGGAGAGGACCATGTCCGCGCCGTCCTGCACCCCGGCGCGCGCGAGCAGGGTGCGCACGGGCACACCGATCCAGCGGGCGTTGCCGGCGAGGTCCCCGCCCACCTCGTTGGAGACGCAGGTGAGCGTCACCGTCGTCTCGATCGCGGGCTCGGCGAGCAGCTCCTCGAAGCTCACGGTGAGCTCCTGGTCCACGAGGCCCACGACGCGCAGGGACCAGGTCGAGGGGTCCACGCGCGGCACGGCGAGGGCCGTGTCGATGCGGTAGAAGTCGGTGTTCGCGGTGACGACGTCGGGCATGCCCTCGAGGGTGACCTGCGCGCTCGCCGGGACCGCGGGGGCCGGCGCGGTGGGCGTGGGGATCGTGAAGCGGCGGGCCGCGGCCTCCGCGGCGGAGCGCCCGGCATTCACGGCGCGCGCGCCGGCGCCCAGCAGCACCGCGCCGATCGCGACGGCGCCGGTGACGAGCAGATCGCGCCGTCCGGTGCCGTCCTCCGACGATCGGGCGGCGCGGCGCAGGAGCAGCAGGACGGGGGCGCCGACGGCGGTGCCGAGCAGCGTGGGCAGCATGCTCGCCGGGGCGTTCTCCGGCCGGGTCATGACGACGACGGCGGCGAGCACGCCGAGGGCCGTCAGCGCGAGCACCGCGTCCCCGATGCGGCGCGCGCCGAGCAGCCCGATCCCGGCCGTGAGCGCGAGGTACACGACCCCCATGCAGAGGAACAGGACGAGCTTGTCCGCCGTGCCGAACAGGGCGACGACCACGTCCTTCAGGGCGCCCGGGATCAGGTCCACGAAGGCCCCGCCGACGGCGACGAAGGGCGCGGAGGAGGCGCTGAACAGCAGGGACGCGAGCTCCGCGACGGCGACGAGCACGAGCCCCGCGGCGACGCCCGCGAGGGCGGAGCGGATGCGCACAGCGTGCGGTGAGGCGGTCATGGGCTCCCCTTCCCTGCGGTGGTCGTGCGGGCTGCGAGGGCCAGCGTGCGCCCCCAGGCTCCGAATCCGCTGTGACCTCGGGTACAGCACGGGCTCTCGGTTGGACGTGCACGCAGGGCGCCCGTACAGTAGTGCGTCGGTGGCCCACCCGGTACGATCCGGTTCCAGCCCCCATGGGCCTATAGCTCAGTCGGTTAGAGCGCTGTCCTGATAAGACAGAGGTCACTGGTTCAAGTCCAGTTAGGCCCACTCCCGTGATCGGAGGACTCGTGAAGAAGCTTCTCGCGTACACCGCCCTGCTGGCCGGAAGCGCCGTCGCAGGAGTCCTCGTCTGGCGCAAGGTCGAGGCGGACCAGCACCGCGACGATCTCTGGGCCGAGGCCGAGAAGATCTCCTCCGAGCAGGATGCTCCTCGCGCCGAGACCGTCTACACCACGGAGTCCGTCCCCGCACCGCGGGCCTGACCTCCCGGCGGGACGCGGCCACGGGCTGCAGCACCACAACTGCATCAGGGGACTTAGCTCAGTTGGTAGAGCGGTAGCTTTGCAAGCTTCAGGTCAGGGGTTCGACCCCCCTAGTCTCCACGGACAGATCCCTCAGAAGGCCCCTCCTCCGGGAGGGGCCTTCTGCATGTCCGCCCGCAGGCGCGGGCGTCAGCCCGCCGAGGTCTCCTCGGAGCTGCTCTCCTGCGCCGCGGAGATGAGCGGCGCCAGCGCGGGGCCCAGGGCGTCCTGCAGCGCCGTGAGCGCCGCCTCCGCGCGCTCGGCCCGGGTGCGGGTCTCGATCAGCTCGTCCTGCAGGGCGGTGGCCTGCTCCTCGTACCGCTCCCGCTGCTCCTCGAGCTGGCGCTCGCGGTCCGTGATCACGAGCCGCGCCTCCTCGACCTGGTCCTCCACGGCGGCGACCTCCTGCTCACGCCGGCTCTCCTCCTGCTCGAGGTCGGAGATCAGGGCGTCGCGCTCGGCCTCGACCTCCCGCACATAGGCCCGGAGGCCGTCGCGCTCCTCGGTGAAGGCGCCCTTGGCCTGCTCGTGGGCGGCCGCCCAGACGCCGGCGAAGCGGCGCAGCACGTCGTCGGGCATGTCCGGGACGGCCTCCGCGGCGGCGGCCTTCTCGTTCCAGGCGGTGGCGGCGGCGCTCGCGACGGCCATGGCGACGCCGGCCCGTTCGCGGACGGAGCGTGCGGTGACCGGCTGATCGGCGGCGGCGAGGGCCTCGGCGGCCTGCAGCGCCCGCTCCTCGGCCTCCGAGAGGGGCTGGGTCTCGGTGCTGTTCTGCTCGGTCATGACGTTCTCCCTGGTCCGGCGCGTGCGGATCTCTCCGCGCTCCGTCAGCCTATCGCACGTAACGCACGTAGCGGCAGAAGCGCTACGCGCGTTACGTCTCAGCGGAACGACGAGAGGATCTGCGGATGGTGTGGGGTGCTGGTGCTGGTGCTCGCGGGGAACCGGTGTCGTTCTGCCAGGAGCACGGCGGGGCCGTCTCGGCGTTCTCGGGAGCGCCCGGCGCGCCGCGGCACGGTGCGCCGGGCCCATGGGCCGGACCGGACTGAGGTGCGGGGTAGTGTCGGCCATCGCCGCAGGTCGTGCGGCGGGAACGTCGGCAGAGCACGGAGAGGGAGGCGCCTGATGGGGCGGACGACGCTGATCGCGGGCTGCGGGCGGCTCGGTGCGCGCATCGCCGCGCTGCTCCAGGAGGCCGGCGGTGAGGTCCTGGGGCTCCGGCGTGATCCCCGCGACCTGCCGGCGGGGATCACCCCGGTCGTCGCGGATCTCTCCGTACCGCTCACGTCTCCGCTGCCGCCAGCGGATGCCCTGGTCATCACGTTGCCGCCCACGGGATTCCCCGACCTCCGCGTGCCGCTGCAGCATCTCCGCGACGCCGTGCCGGCGCTGCCCGTCCGCACCGTCCTGATCTCCTCGACGCGCGTGCTCGAGGGGTACGACGCGAGCCGCCCGCTCACCGAGGCGGATCCTCCTCGCCCCCGATCGGAGCGGGCGCGCCGGCTCGTGGAGGGGGAGGAGGCGGCGCGGGAGCTCTTCGACGCGGTCGTGCTGCGCGCCGCCGGGATCTACGGCCCCGGCCGTGACCGCCTGATCCGCGCCGTGCGCGAGCAGCGGCCCGTCGATCTCGACCGCCGCACCAACCGCATCCACGAGCAGGATCTCGCCCGGGCCGTCGTCGCCCTGCTCGGGGCCACGGACCCGCCCCGACTGCTGCACGCGGTGGACGCCGCACCGGCGCCGCTCGGCGAGGTCGTGGGCCACATCGCCGCGCAGCTGGACCTGCCGGTGCCTCCTCGGGCACTCCCGGACCCGGGCGCGGGCACCGTGCTCGACGGCACCGCGCTGCACCGCCTCCTCGGGCATCTCGAGGTGCCCGACCATCGCGCGGGGTACGCCGCGATCCTCGCCGGGGAGAGCGCATGACGACGTCGGAGAGCCGCCCCGCGCACCTGCGGCCCGGCCTGCTCGCCGTGGTCCTCGCAGGCGGCACGCTCGGCACGGCGGCCCGGGAGGGGCTGAGCCTCGCGTTCCCCGCCACGGGCGGCGTGGCCTGGGTGATCGTCGGCATCAACGTGCTCGGCGCGTTCCTGCTGGGCCTGCTGCTCGAGGCTCTCGCCCGCCGCGGACCGGACGCGGGCCGGCGCCGCCTGCTGCGCCTGGGCCTCGGCACGGGCGTGCTCGGGGGCTTCACCACCTACTCGACCTTCGCGGTCGCGACCGCCGGTCTGCTCGGCGCGGGCCGGCCCCTGCTCGCGCTCGCCTACGTCGCGGCGACGCTGCTGCTGGGCGCCGCCGCGAGCCTCGTCGGCATCATGACCGGCGCCGCCCTCACGAGGCGGAGGGATGAGCGATGAGCCCGCTGCTGTTCGTGCTGCTCTCCCTCGCGGGCGGGCTCGGCGCCGCGACCCGCTTCGCCCTGGACGGCGTCATCCGCTCCCGGGCGGGGGAGTCGCTGCCCTGGGGCACGATCCTCATCAACGTGACCGGTTCCTTCCTGCTGGGTCTGGTCACGGGGATGGTCGGCCAGCACCTGCTGGCCGGCTCGGCGCAGCTCGTGCTCGGCACGGGCTTCCTCGGCGGGTACACGACCTTCTCCACCGCGAGCCTCGAGACGGTGCGGCTGCTGCAGGCGGGACGGCGCCGCGACGGGATCGTGAACGCGCTGGGCACGCTCGTCGTGGCGACCACGTCGGCCGCGATCGGCCTGCTGCTGGGCAGTCTGCTCTGAGCCGCTGAGCTCGCGTCCTAGTGCTGCTGCGGGGCGTGGCGGTCCAGGAACTCGAGCATCGCGACCCGGTCCACCCCGGTGAAGGTGCCCGACGGCATCGCCGCGAGCAGCGAGGCGTGCAGCCGCGCCACGGGCCACGCGGAGCCCTGCCAGCGCTCCGCGAGCTCGGGCCGGGGGCGACGGCAGCACGTGGGGTCGGGGCACGAGGAGGCGAAGCGGCGCGTGGTCTCCCGGCCGCGGAACCAGCGCGTGTGCTCGAAGCGCGTGCCCACGGAGATCGAGTACTCCCCGCCCTGCCCGGACTCGATGTGCGAGGTGCACCAGTAGGTGCCGCCGGGCTTGTCCGTGTACTGGCAGTACGGGCTCATCCGGTCCTCGCTCATGAACACCTGCCGTGCGCTCCACCAGCGGCACACGACCTGCCCCTCGACGGCGCCGAGGGCGTCCGTCGGGAAGCGCACCTCGTCGTTCTGGTACGCCTTGAGGATCGCCCCGCTCGAATGGGTCTTGAGGAAGTGCACGGGGATGTCGAGGTGGCGGGTGACGAGGTTCGTGAAGCGGTGCGCGGCCATCTCGTAGCTCACCGCGAACTCGTCCCGGAGGTCCTCCACGGACAGCTCCCGCTGCGCCTTCGCGGCCCGCAGGAACTCGGCGGCGCCCTCCTCCGGCAGCAGCAGCGCCGAGGCGAGGTAGTTGACCTCGACCCGCTGGCGCAGCAGCTCGCCGTAGTCCGCCGGCTCCTGCTCGCCGAGCACGTGCGCGGCGATCGCCTGCAGCACCGTGATCCGCGGATCGGCGCCGCCCCGTTCGAGCGGCAGGTAGATCCGCATCGTCTCCGCGTCGGTGATGGAGCGGGTGGAGTGGGGCAGGTCCGGCACCGAGTGCAGGGTGAAGCCGAGCTCCCCGGCGAGCAGGGAGACCTTGCGGTGGGAGAGGGGGCCGCCGGCGTGGTCGATCCGGTCCAGCAGCTCCCGGGCGGTGGCCTCGAGCTCGGGGGAGTAGTTGCCGCTGCGGGACTGCTCCTCGCGCAGCTGGCCGTTGACGCGGCGGGCCTCCTCCGGGGTCGCGGCGCGCTCCTCGTGGAGCCGACGCAGCTCCTCGTGCAGCCCGAGGATCGTCTCGATCGCGGCGTCGCTCAGCGAGCGGCGCACGGGCAGCTCGGGCAGGTCGAGCCCCTGGTAGAGGGTGCCGGCCTGGGCCCGCTCGAGGGCGATCTCGAGGGCCGCGCGGCGCGTGGGCGGCTCGGGGCGCAGGAGGTCCGCGACCTCCACCTCGAGCACGGCGGCGATGCGGCGCAGCTCGCCGAGGCGCAGCTCGCGGCGGCCGTTCTCGATGACGGAGAGCTGGGAGGGGGCGCGGTCCAGGGCCTGCGCGAGCTCGCGCAGGGAGAGGCCCTGCTCGAGGCGGCGGGCGCGGATGCGCCGGCCGACGGTGAGCTGGTCGGTGGGGTCCTCGTCGGCGGGGAGCGTGGCCGCGGGGGAGCGGCCGGGGGCGGGGGTCACGTCGTCGTGCGCCATGGAGGCAGGGTGCCACGTGGAAGTTCTCCACGGCAGAACTTCGGGGAAAGTTCTTCGGAATCTCCCCTTCGCAGGGGGTTGCGGGGCCACCAGAGTGTGAGCACCCGGTGAAGTTCACCGGTGTTCCCCCGCAACGCTGCGGCCGAAGGAGGCCATCATGGACCAGTTCACCCGTCGCCACGGAGACCAGGACGTCACCGCCGCCGAGCTCGCCGCCTCCTGGGAGGTGGACCCCCGCTGGCGCGGCGTCCGCCGCGACCACACCGCGGAGGACGTCCTCTCCCTCGCCGGCCCCGTCCGCGAGGAGCACACCCTCGCCCGCCGCGGGGCCGAGACCCTCTGGCAGCTCGTCGAGGAGAACGCTGAAGACCCCACCCGCTGGGTCCGCGCGCTCGGCGCCCTCACCGGCAACCAGGCCGTGCAGCAGGTGCGCGCCGGCCTCAAGGCCATCTACCTCTCCGGCTGGCAGGTCGCGGCCGACGCGAACCTCTCCGGCAAGACCTACCCCGACCAGTCCCTCTACCCCGCCAACTCGGTCCCCCACGTCGTGCGGCGCATCAACAACGCGCTCATGCGCGCCGCGCAGATCGAGCACGCGGAGACCGGCACCACGAGCCGCGACTGGCTCGCCCCCGTCGTCGCCGACGCCGAGGCCGGGTTCGGCGGCCCGCTGAACGCCTACGAGCTCATGCTCTCGATGATCGAGGCGGGCGCCGCGGGCGTGCACTGGGAGGACCAGCTCGCGAGCGAGAAGAAGTGCGGGCACATGGGCGGCAAGGTCCTCATCCCCACCTCCCAGCACGTGCGCACCCTCAATGCCGCCCGCCTCGCCGCGGACGTCGCCGGCGTGCCCTCCGTCATCATCGCCCGCACCGACGCCCTCGCCGCGAACCTGCTGACCAGTGACATCGACGAGCGGGACCGCGAGTTCCTCACCGGGGAGCGCACCGCGGAGGGCTTCTACGAGGTGCGACCGGGCATCGAGCCCGTCATCGCCCGCGGCCTCGCCTACGCCCCCTACGCGGACCTGCTGTGGGTGGAGTCCGCGGAGCCGGACCTCGAGCTGGCCCGCGCCTTCGCCGAGCGGATCCACGCGGACTTCCCCGAGCAGCGCCTCGCCTACAACTGCTCACCCAGCTTCAACTGGAAGCGCCACCTCGACGACGACCAGATCGCCCGCTTCCAGCGCGAGCTCGCCGCCATGGGCTACGCCTTCCAGTTCATCACCCTCGCCGGGTTCCACTCCCTCAACCACGGCATGTTCGAGCTGGCCCGGGGCTACGAGGAGCGCCAGATGAGCGCCTTCGTGGACCTCCAGGAGGCGGAGTTCGCCTCCGCCGCCGCCGGCTTCACCGCCCATCGCCACCAGGCCGAGGTGGGCACCGGGTACTTCGACCGGGTCGCGACCGCGCTGAACCCGGGCAGCAGCACCCTCGCCCTCGCCGGCTCCACCGAGACCGCCCAGTTCCACTGAGCGCTCGCCGGCCCCGACCACCCCGGCCCCACCTCCCGAGCAGGAGCAGAACGATGACCATCACCCAGGACCGCACCACGACCACCACCACCGACCGGGGCGATGAGCCCCGCGGCACGCTCACCGTGCTGGGCCCGATGCACGACCGGTTCGACGAGATCCTCACCCCCGAGGCGCTCGACTTCGTCGCCCACCTCCACGACCTCTACGAGAACCGCCGCTACCAGCTGCTGCGCACCCGCGAGCTGCGCCGCGACGCGATCGGCGCGGGGTCCATGTTCGACTTCCTCCCCGAGACCGCCGCGATCCGCGAGGACCCGGGCTGGAGGGTCGCGGGCCCCGGCCCCGGCCTCGAGGACCGCCGCGTGGAGATCACCGGTCCCACCGACCGGAAGATGGCGATCAACGCCATGAACTCCGGCGCCCGCGTCTGGCTCGCCGACCACGAGGACGCCCTCAGCCCAACCTGGGAGAACATCGTCGGCGGGCAGGTGAACCTCTTCGACGCGATCCGTCGGCAGATCGACTTCACCTCCCCGCAGGGCAAGGAGTACCGCCTCGGCGAGGAGACCCCGACGATCGTGCTGCGCCCCCGCGGCTGGCACCTCAGCGAGGCGCACCTGCGCTACACCTGCCCCCGCGGCCGCACCGGACGGGCCGTCGCCGGCCTCGTGGACTTCGGCCTCTACGCCTTCCACAACGCCCGCGAGCTGATCGAGCGCGGCCGCGGCCCGTACTTCTACCTCCCC
The DNA here is from genome assembly GCF_024860185.1 of Brachybacterium sp. NBEC-018. Classification (NCBI taxonomy): domain Bacteria; kingdom Bacillati; phylum Actinomycetota; class Actinomycetes; order Micrococcales; family Dermabacteraceae; genus Brachybacterium; species Brachybacterium sp. NBEC-018. Next base: position 650,482 of record NZ_CP100650.1, on the reverse strand, counting down.
AAGCTCGAGTCCCACCAGGAGGCGCGGCTCTGGGACGAGGTGTTCACGGAGACCGAGCGGGAGCTGGGCCTCGAGCACGGCACGATCCGCGCGACCGTGCTCATCGAGACCCTCCCCGCGGCCTTCGAGATGGAGGAGATCCTCTACGAGCTGCGCGACCACTGCGCGGGGCTGAACGCGGGACGCTGGGACTACCTCTTCAGCGTCATCAAGATGTTCCGCGATCGCGGCCGCCGCCGCGTGCTGCCGGACCGCGGCGAGCTCACCATGTCCGTGCCGTTCATGCGGGCCTACACGGAGCTGCTGGTGAGCACCTGCCACCAGCGCGGGGCCCACGCGATCGGCGGCATGAGCGCCTTCATCCCGGACCGCCGCGACCCGGAGGTGACCCGGCAGGCGCTCGAGATGGTCTCCGAGGACAAGCGCCGCGAGGCGACCGACGGCTTCGACGGCACCTGGGTGGCGCACCCGGACCTCGTGCCCGCCGCCCAGGCGGAGTTCGACGCCGTGCTCGGCACCGACCCCGACCAGCGCCACCGCCTGCGCGAGGACGTGCACGTCACCGCGGAGGACCTGCTGGACATGTCCGTGGAGGGCGCCGCGATCACCGAGACCGGGGTCCGCCAGAACGTGCGGGTCGCGCTGCGCTACCTCGACAGCTGGCTGCGCGGGCAGGGCGCCGCGGCGATCGACCACCTCATGGAGGACGCCGCGACCGCGGAGATCTCCCGCTCGCAGCTGTGGCTGTGGATCAACCAGGGCATGACCACGGCCGACGGGATGCCCGTGGTGCGCGAGAAGGTCGAGTTCCTCATCGAGCGCTACGCGGAGGAGATGGGCCGCGAGGAGGGCAGCCGCGCGGCCGACGCCGCCGAGCTGCTGCGGGACGCCGTCCTCGGCGAGGACTTCCCGGCCTTCCTCACCAACGCCGCCTACGACCGCTTCCTCAGCTGAGCCGGAGCACCTCAGCGCCGGCGGGTCCTCGGACCTGCCGGCGCCGACGTGCGCGCGGTGGGCACAAGGTCAGTCGGCGGCGGTGGCCGTGGTCTCCTCGCGCGCGGAGGCGCGCAGCAGGTCCAGGCGGATCGCGCGGGCGGTCTCGAAGTGCGCGCGGGCGGTCGCGCGGGCGGCGTCGACGTCCCGTGCGGAGATCGCCGCGACGAGCCGGGCGTGCTCCTCGAGCGCCTGCTCCCAGCGGCCCTCGACGGTGAGCGTCGAATGGGGGGCGTGGACGAGGTGGCGGGAGAGCTGGGCGAGCAGGTCCTGCAGCACCGGGTTGTGGCTCGCCGTCCACACGGCGTGGTGGAACTCGAGGTTCGCGCGGATGAGCGCGGCGTCGTCCCGGGCGGTGAGCGCACGGTCCCGCTCGAGCAGGGCCTCGATGCGCAGCACGTCGCTCACCGTGCGCTGCAGGGCCGCGTCCCCCGCGACCTGCTCCTCGAGCAGGATGCGCGCGTCGTAGACTTGCATGATCGTCTGCGGGTCCACGCTCTGCACCTCGAGGCCCCGCTGGGCGCGGGTGAGCAGCCCCGCCTGCTCGAGGCGGGAGAGGGCATCGCGCACGGGGGTGCGGGAGACCTCGAAGCGCTCCGCGAGCGCCACCTCGCGTAGGGGCGTGCCGGGGGCGAGGGTGCCGTCGAGGATCTCCGCGTGCAGGAGCGCGAAGATGCTCTCGCGGTCGTGACGACCACTCATTCCGGTCCTCCTGGCGGGTGCGGGGTGTGCTGAGCGGTGAGCCTAGTGGGGCTCACGCGATCATTCCTGCGCGGCGGCCGAGGACGGCGCCCGCCGCGAGGCCCGAGCCGCCGGGGTAGTTCGTGGAGAACAGCCCGCCGAGCATCTCCCCGCACACGAGCAGGCCCGGGATCGGCGCGCCCTGCGCATCGAGCACCCGGCCCTCCGTGTCTCCCCTCAGCCCGCCGAAGGTGAAGGTGATCCCGCAGGTCACGGGGTAGGCGTAGAAGGGTGCCTGGGCGATCGCGCTCGCCCAGTTCGACTTCGGCGGCGTGGTCGCGGCGCGTCGGCCGTCCTTGACCGTGGGATCCAGCGGCGCCTCCACGATCGAGGCGTTGAAGTCCTCGACCGTGCGGCGCAGCTGCTCCGCGGGGACCTCCATGAGCGCGGCGAGCTCCTCGAGGGTCTCCGCGCGCAGCTCGGAGACGCCGGGCATCTCGTACTCCTCGGCGCGCAGCAGCGGCCGGGTCGCGGCGTCGAACACCTGGAAGGCGAGGGAGCCGGGCTGCTCGAGGATGACCTTGCCGTACTTGGCGTAGGTGTAGTTGCGGAAGTCCGCGCCCTCGTCGAGGAAGCGGCGGCCCTCGGTGTTCACGAGGATCCCCAGCGGGTAGGACTGGCGGGTGAGGCGGTTGGTGAGCTCGAGGTTGCCCTCGTTCTCGGGGTGGAAGGCGTCCCACTGGACGCTGTGGCAGGTGGACCAGTCCCCGCCCTTCGCGGCGCCGACGGCGAGCCCCGCGGTGATCATGTCCCCGACGTTGAAGGCCGTGCCGCGCACCTTCGCGGCGGCCCAGCGCTCGCCGAGGTGCTCCGCGCGCAGCTCCGCGCTCGCCTCGAAGCCGCCTGCGGCGAGGACCACGGACTCCGCGCGGAGGGTCACCCGCCCGCCCGCGTGCTCGGCGACCACGCCCACCACGGCGCCGTCCTCGACGACGAGCTCGAGCGCGCGGTGCCCGTAGCGGACGTCCTCCCCGAGACGCGAGGCGACGGCGGTGTGATCGGCGACGAGGCCCTCGCCGCCGCCGACGTTGCCCACGTGCAGGCCGCCCCAGAAGAGGTACGTGCCGTCCGGACGGGCATAGGCCTGGCGCTCGTAAATGAGGCGGTAGCGCAGTCCCAGGCCCGCGAGCCAGCGCAGGGTGGGCTGGGCCTCGGAGACGAGCACGGCGCTGAGCTCCGGGTCGTTGCGGCCCTCGGTGACGCGCTCGAGATCGGCGAGGTACTCCTGCTCGGAGTAGGGCGGGACGGTGGAGACGGCGTGGCGGTCGTCCGGCTCGACGAACTCCTGGAGCTGGGTGAGGCCCTCGTGGGCGATGCGGGTGGCGCCAGCGGTGAAGAAGCTGTTGCCGCCGGCCGTGGGGCCCTCGCCGCGCTCGAGGACGATCACGGAGCGGCCCCGCTCCGCGGCGGCGTGGGCCGCGCTGAAGCCGGCGTTGCCGCCTCCCACCACGATGACGTCGGCGTCGTGCTGCATGGGGCATCCCTTCGGTCCGGTCGCGACTGGTCCTCATCGCGCATCCTGATGTTCGCAGATGGATACAGCTGTGTCCAGAGAGAACAGACGGCAAGCGTGTTGCGCGTCGCTTCCTCGCCGTGCATACACTCACCGGACCACTCCGCCAGACCGGCGGGACGACGATGTTCGAGGAGAGTGGAGCATGCAGCGGAGGACCCTCCTCCATGGCGCCTTCGGGGCGGTGGTCGCCGTGACCACGGGAGCGGCCCTCGCCAGCGCCGCCGGATCCAGCGGGCGCGCCGAGGCCCGCAGCACCCTGACCCTGATCGCCCCCGCCGCCCCCGGCGGCGGCTGGGACGGCTTCGCCCGCGAGGCCCAACAGGTGCTGCGCGGCGCCTCGATCGTCAACAACGTGCAGGTGGTGAACATCCCCGGCGCGGGCGGCACGATCGGCCTCAGCCAGTTCGTGGGCCAGACCGGCTCCGCGGACACCCTGCTCGTCACCGGCGGCGTCATGGTCGGCGCGATCGCCCTCGACGAGGGCGACACGACCCTCGCCGACGTCGTCCCCATCGCCCGCCTCGCCGACGACTTCGCCGCCCTCGTGGTCCCCGCGGACTCCGAGATCCGGGACCTCGACGGGTTCCTCGCGGCCTGGAAGGAGAACCCCCGCGGCACCTCGATCGGCGGCGGCTCCCTCGGCTCGATCGACCACCTCATGAGCGGGCGCCTCGCCCAGCTCGCCGGGATCGACCCGAAGGACCTCAACTACATCGCCTACTCCGGCGGCGGCGAGGCCCTGAACTCCCTGCTCTCCCACACCACGACGGCCGGCAGCTCCGGGTACAACGAGCTCTCCGACCAGATCGAGGCGGGCACCCTGCGCGCCCTCGCGATCTCCTCCCCGGAGCGCCTGGACGGCATCGACGTTCCCACCTTCACCGAGCTCGGCGTCGACATCGCCATGTCCAACTGGCGCGGCCTCGTCGCCGCCCCCGGTATCACCGAGGAGGCCCGCGCGGAGTTCACCGCGATCATCACCGAGATGCGCGAGAGCGCCGAGTGGAAGGACACCCTCCAGCGCAACGACTGGACGGACTCCTTCCTCACCGGCGACGACTTCGCCCAGTACATCGCCGACGAGACCGAGCAGGCCCGGGACATCGTCTCGGACCTCGGGCTGTGAGGAGCACCGTGAGCACATCCACCCCCGCCCGCCCCTCCGGCCGCGGCGCCCTCTGGCGCCGCAAGGAGCTGGTCATGGCCGCGATCCTGCTGATCGTGGGCCTCGTGCTGCTGATCGGCGCGCAGACCATGCACGTCCTCGGCGACTCCGCCCCCGGGCCCCAGTTCGTCCCCGTCATCGTGGGCGTCGCCCTGCTCGTGGTCGCCGTGATCCTCGCGATCGAGGTGCTCCGCCACCCCGAGGAGGAGCGGGTGCTGCCCGACGAGGGCCGTGACATCTCCCGCGACCTCCTCCAGGACCTCTCCGACACCGGGACCGCGGAGTTCCGCGCCGTCGGCGTCGCCGACCTCGCCGAGGACGCGAGCCCCGCAGGCTCGACCAGCACTGCCACCACTGCTGCCGCGACGTCGGACAGCGCCGCCGAGCCTGACGCCGAGGACACCGCGAAGAAGCCCGTCGCGAGCGACCTGCGCACCACCGGGTACGTGCTCGCGAGCCTCGTCGGCTTCGTGCTGATCCTGCCCTGGGCCGGCTGGGTGCTCTCCGCCGCCGCCCTGTTCTGGTGCGTCGCCCGGGCGCTCGGCTCCCGCCGCACCTGGATCGACCTGGGCGTGGCCCTCCTGCTCTCCTCGTTCATCCAGCTCGTGTTCGGCGGCCTGCTGGGCCTCTCGCTCCCCGTCCTGCTCGGAGGTGTCCTCTGATGGAACAGATCCCCCTGCTGCTGGACGGCTTCGCCTCCGCCCTCACCCCGTACAACCTGCTGTTCGTGCTCATCGGCGCGGTGCTGGGCACCGCCGTCGGCGTGCTGCCGGGGCTCGGCTCCTCGATGGCCGTCGCCCTGCTGCTGCCGATCACCTTCGCCCTGGACCCCACCGCCGCGTTCATCATGTTCGCGGGCGTGTACTTCGGCGGCCTGTTCGGCGACTCCACCGCCGGCATCCTGCTGAACACGCCCGGGCAGTCCTCCGCGATCGCCTCCACCTTCGAGGGCCACCGCATGGCCCGCAACGGCCGCGCCGCCGTCGCCCTCGCGACCGCCGCGATCGGCGCGTTCATCGGCGGGCTCATCTCCACCACGATCGTCGTGTTCTTCTCGCCCGTGCTCGTCACCATGGCGACGGAGTTCGGCCCCGCGGAGTACTTCGCGCTCGCCGTCTTCGCGTTCCTCGCGATCTCCTCGGTGGTCTCCGAGTCCGTGCTGCGCGGCATCGGCGCGCTGCTGCTCGGCGTCGCCCTCGCCCTCGTGGGCATCGACGGCCCGAGCGGCACCGAGCGCTACTCCTTCGGCATCCCGAACCTCTTCGACGGCATCGACATCGTCGTCGTCACCGTCGGCCTGCTGGCCCTCGGCGAGGTGCTCCACGCGGCCTCCCGGATCCACCGCGACCCCTCCTCGATCACGCTGCCCACCGGCGGGATCGCCCGGATCGGGAAGCAGGACTTCCGCAAGGCCCTGCCCGCCTGGCTGCGCGGCAGCGCCTTCGGCGCCCCCTTCGGCATGATCCCTGCGGGCGGCGCCGAGGTCCCCACCTTCCTCGCCTACGGCACGGAGAAGCGCCTCGCGGACCGCCGCCAGGACCCGGAGTTCGGGAAGAGCGGGTCGATCAAGGGCCTCGCCGCCCCGGAGGCCGCCGCGAACGCGACCGCCGGCACGGCGCTCGGCACCCTGCTCGCCCTGGGCCTGCCCACCTCCGCGACCGCCGCGATCCTGCTCGCCGCCTTCCAGCAGTACGGCATGCAGCCCGGGCCGCTGCTCTTCCAGCGCTCCGGTGAGCTCGTGTGGACCCTGCTGGCCTCGCTGTTCATCGGCCTCGTGGTGCTGCTGCTGCTGAACATGCTGCTCGCCCCGGTGTGGGCGCGGCTGCTGTTCATCCCCCAGCACTACCTCTACGCGGGGATCACGGTGCTCGCCATGCTCGGCGTGTACGCGACCTCCTCCTCCTACGTGGACCTCTACCTGCTGGTGGGGCTCGGCCTGCTCGGCTTCCTCATGCGCCGCTTCGGCATGCCGCTCGCACCGCTCATGATCGGCGTGATCCTGGGCCCGCTCGCGGAGACGGAGCTGCGGCGCGCGCTCGCGGTCTCCGAGGGGGACCCCTCGATCCTCGTCTCGAGCCCGATCACGATCGGCGTGTACATCGTGCTGATCGGCATCGTCGTGGTCTCCGTGGTCCAGCACCTGCGCCATGCCCGGGAGGACCGCCGGCAGCAGGCCGCCTGATCGCCTCCCGACCCCGGACGGCCGCGTGCGCCGTGCCCTCCTCCGCGGGGGCACGGCGCACGGGCGTCGGTGGGCGGGGCGCTCACCAGCGATGGGCGACGTCCACGACGATCCGGGAGCCGGTCCCGGGGCCGTCGAGCACGAGCACCCGCATGGGCAGCCGGGCGCGCACGCCCAGGCCGATCGTGGTCTCGCCCTCGAAGCTCCCGGCGACGGTCACCTGTTCGAAGGTGGCGTAGCCGGTGACGTCCGCGGCGCGGGACCAGCGGGAGACGGGGAAGGTGGGCTGCCCGGCGTCGTCGTACGCGGGGGCGCGCAGGACGATCTCGAGGTCCGCGGCGCCGGCGAGCGGCACCACCTGACCGGAGCCGGGGCGGTGGACCGCGCTCACGTAGCGCACCGTGTAGCCGGTCGCCCTGTGGTCGAGATCGATGACGAGCCGGTCGTAGCACGTGTGCTCGCCGGTGCGCAGGTCGGTGAGGTGGGCGGCGGACGTGCCCGCCCTCGCCTTCGTGACGGAGCCCCAGCCGATGCCGCAGGAGGGCGCGGCGGTGGCGGCCGTGGGGGCGACGGCGCCGAGGCCGACGAGCAGCAGCACGCCGGCGAGGGCCGCGAGGAACCGTGTCATGGTGCACTCCTTCGTGCCCGGGTCCGGGCCCCTGCGACCAGGACCGTGCCTGGATTGTCCCTTTCCGGCGCGCGGAGCGCGAGAGGGCAGGGGGCGATGACCACCGAATCGTGACGTGACCGCCCGGGCACCTCGGGCCCGGTGCGGGCGGGGGTGCGATCGGGCCTTCGGTCCCTGGCATGCCGGGGGAGGGTCGCTCGAGGATGGACGCATGAGCGTGCTCCTGGCCTATGCGACCCACTCCGGCGCCACCCGCACCCTCGCCGAGGCGATGGCCGCGGCCCTCGAGGAGGAGGGGCGGGAGGTCGTCCTCGCGGACGTCGCCGAGGATCCGGACCCTGCACGGCACGAGGCGGTGATCGCGGGCTCCGCGGTGCGCGGGGAGTCCGTCGAGAAGTCCTTCGTGCGCTGGACCCGCCACCGTGGCGAGGCCCTCGCCGCCCGGCCGCTCGCGGTGTTCACGTGCTCGGGCTCCGCCGCGGATCCCGCGAAGCGGGGGCGGCAGCGGGCGATGGACCGCTTCCTCGAGCGGACCCCGCTGCGCCCCGTCGCGACCGCGAACCTCCCCGGGTGGGTGCTGATGCACCGGATCCCGGCGGCGGAGCGCGCGCTGCTCCGCGCGATGGGGACGCCGACGGGTGATTTCCGCGATCTCGGTGCGGCCGCGCGCTGGGCTCGCGGAGCGCTTCCCGACGCGACGCTCTGACCTGCGACGTTACCGTTCACGGCGCGATCGTCGGTCACGTTCACGATCCGCGTTTGAAGGGTTTCAGGGACTCGTGGGTCACCTCACAGGGGTTTGACGGTCCTGCTTCGCCACGTGTCAAGGTCGTGGCCGACGAGCGCCGGAGGTCGACGGCCGCAGTCCCGCCGTCAGCCCCGGATCACGTCACCGCCATCCCCCATCCCAGGAGCAGACGTGTCCTCCCACATGACCCCCCTGAACCCCACCCGCCGCGGATTCGGCGCCCTCGCGCTCGGCACCCTCGCCGCCGCCGGCACCGCCTCGGCGCTCACCGCCCCCCGCGCCGCGGCCGCCCCGGCCGCTCCGGCCGCCGAGGGTCCCCAGCCCACGCCGCACACGCAGCAGGCGTACGACCCGATCGACAGCGACTTCCACGCCCGCTGGACCCGCGCCGACGCCCGCCAGATCATGCGCACCCAGAACGACACCTCCGTGGCGCGCGGCGAGAACTCCATGCCGGAGTCGATCACCATGCCGGAGATCCCCAAGGACTTCCCGATCATGACCGACGAGGTCTGGGTCTGGGACACCTGGTCGCTGACGGACGAGCACTCCAACCAGATGAGCTACAAGGGCTGGGACGTCATCTTCTCCCTCGTCGCCGACCGCTCCATCCCCTTCGACGAGCGCCACTGGCACGCCCGCATCGGCTACTTCACCCGCCCCTCGAGCGCCGAGCCCGACGAGGCCTGGACCTACGGCGGCCACCTCTTCGAGGACGAGACCTCCCTGTCCAACACCGAGTGGTCCGGCTCCACCCGCCTGCTCCAGGGCAACACCATCCGCGTCTTCTACACCGCCACCACCTTCGGCGAGAAGCGCGAGGGCACCGAGGGCAAGCCCGCCGTCATCGCGACCGTCGAGGGCCAGATCAAGGCCACCAAGAAGGGCGTGAGCTTCCAGCACTTCGGCGAGCACCTCGAGATCTTCGAGCCGGACGGCACCTGGTACCAGACGAAGGAGCAGAACTCCGCGTTCTCCTTCCGCGACCCCTTCACCTTCGAGGACCCGGCCCACCCCGGGATCACCTTCATGCTCTTCGAGGGCTGCGGCGCCGGCATCCCCGGCTCGCCCGAGACGGACGCGACCGCCGAGGACCTCGGCTACGTGGACGGCGACCCCTTCGCCGAGGACCTCGACGAGATCAACGCCAAGGGCATCCAGTGGCAGCGCGGCAACATCGGCCTCGGCTACGCGGACTCCAAGGACCTCACCTCCTGGACGATGCTCCCCCCGATCCTCACCGCCTACGGCGTGAACGACCAGACCGAGCGCCCCCAGATGATCATCGAGGACGGCAAGTACTTCCTCTTCACGATCTCCCACCAGTTCACCTACGCGGCGGACCTGCGCGGCCCCGACGGCGTCTACGGCTTCGTCGGCGACGGCATCCGCTCCGACTTCCAGCCGCTGAACTCCTCCGGTGTGGTCCTCGGCTCGCCCACGGACCTCAACCTCCCCAAGGACGCGCCGGAGAAGCCCTCCGCGGGCCAGAACCCGCGCCAGTTCCAGGCGTACTCGCACTACATCCAGCCCGGCGGGCTCGTGCAGTCCTTCATCGACAACGTCGACGGACGCCGCGGCGGCACCCTCTCGCCCACCGTGAAGGTGGACGTCGACGGCGCGACCGCGACCTCCGCGATGGACTACTCCTTCGGCGACGACGGCCTCGGCCCGTACGCCTACATCCCCACCAACAAGCGCAAGGGCGGCGTCGGCCACTACAAGTGATCGGCGGCCTCCTCTGAGCTGACGCGCGCGGCGCCGTCCCCGGGAACGGGGGCGGCGCCGCGTCGCTGCTCGGGCGGATCAGTGCTCGCGCAGCGTCACCCCGGTGACCTGCAGCGGCCCGCCGTCGGCGTAGAGCGAGGCGCCCGTGTCCCCGGGCAGCAGGTGCACCTGCTGGGACAGCACCGTGTACCCGTCGTCCACGAACACCTCGACGCTCTGCGTGTCCACGAGCACCCGCAGGTGCACCGCGCGGGCCGCCGGGTCGATCGGGGCCTCCGCCTGGCGGAACTCCCCGAAGGAGAAGCCCTCGAGGTCCGACGGTCCCCGGTCCACGTAGACCCTCCCGCCCGTGACCCCGATGTTCGTGTGCCGGGCGCCGTCCGCCGAGCGGCCGACGGAGAGGCCGACGTTGCTCGCCGCGTCCCAGGTCAGGTCGAGCTCGAGCTCGTACGCGCGGGCGTCGACGTCGAGCACGGCGGCGTCCTCGACCGTCACGTCGGGCAGGGTGCGCTCCGCGGTCGCCGCGGCGGCGAGGGCGGGGACGGGGGCGGAGACGAGCGCGCAGCGGCCGTCGGCCTCCCGCCGCAGGCGCAGCTCCCGCACCACCGAGAACTGACCGTTGTAGCCGTCGCTCGCATCGGTGGGGACCGCGCGGTTCGCGTACTTCCAGTTGTTCATCCAGCCGATCGCGTACCGCACGCCCGCCGGGTCCTCCTCCGAGGGCCAGGTCACCGCCGCGTACCAGTCCCAGCCGTGGTCGAGCCACTGCGGGGTGCGGGAGTCGGGGAGGAACTGCTCGCCGTCCCAGCTGCCGGTCCAGTAGGCGTAGGTCATCGGCAGGCCCACGCCGTAGGCGTCCATCGAGGCGCCGAGCACCCAGTGGGAGCTGCCGTCGCTCGCGGTCATCTCGAACAGGTCCGGGCACTCGATGCCGCCGAGGTCCGGATCCGCGGCGTCCAGGCGGTAGTCGAAGTTGCGGCGCAGGGTCCAGGTGCGCAGGTCCGTGGACGTGTAGAAGGCCGCGTAGCGGTGGCGGCCGATCACGCACACCCACTCGCCGCGCACGGTGTCCCGGTGGATCTTCGGGTCGCGGAACCACTCCGCGTTCTCGACCTCCTCCGGGGTGCTCGCCTCGCGGCCGTCCTCGTTGACGATGACGGGCTGCTCGACCTGCGTGAACGTCGCCCCGCCGTCGAGGGACCAGTACAGGTACTGCTCCTGGAGCTTGCGCACGCCGTCGGTGGGCTGGGTCGCGAAGGCGAGCACGGTCCCGGCCCCGAACCCGGCGTCGTCCTCCTCGTCGATGACGAGCGAGCCGCTCCACACGGGGAAGTCGGGGCGCAGCGGGATCGCCTCGCCGTGGTGCGTGAAGGTCACGAGGTCCGTGGTCGAGGCGCGGTCCCAGCCGCCGTCCCCGGAGTTCTCCGCCGAGTGCAGGTAGTACAGCTGGGTGGCGCCGCCGGTGACGACGGGCCGCTGCGGGTCGCACAGCCAGCCCTGCGGCGGGGTGAGGTGGAAGCGGGCCCGCAGGGACTCGGGTCCCTCGGCGCGGGCGGTGGGCGGAGTGGTCATGAGGGCTCCGGTGAGCGCGAGGGCCCCGCAGCCGGTGCTGCGGAGGAGGTCGCGTCGGGTCGGTCGGATCATCGGGCGTTCTCCATCTTCGTCGGTGGGATCGGCACAGCGGGGATCTGAGGGGTGCGGCGAGCGGCCGGGCGCCGACGTGGCGCCCGGGGGTGGCGGCGGAAGGGGGAGCGGGGCGCGCGGCTCAGCGCGCGGAGATCGAGTCCCGCGCGATCACGGGGCAGGCCACGCGCAGCGACGCGCCCGGCTCCACGCGCTGCTCGCCCAGCAGGACCCGCACCCCGGCAGCGCCCAGCTCGTAGTGCGGCAGGGCCACGGTGGACAGCGGCGGGCGCAGGTGCCCGGCGATGACCTCCTGGTTGTCGAAGCCCACGACCGCCATGTCCCGCGGCACCCGCAGGCCCCGCTCGCGCAGGGCGTCGTACAGGCCCATCGCGACCCGGTCGTTGTGGCAGAACACGCCCGTGGCGCCGAGCGCGAGGATCCGCTCCGCGGCGCCGTAGCCGCCCTCCTGCTCGGGGGAGGCGTCGAGGACCAGCGCCTCGTCCACCTCGACGCCCGCCTCCGCATGCGCCTCCCGGTAACCCTGCAGGCGGCCCTCCCGGGCCGGGGAGGGGGAGGTCGTGTTGACGAAGGCGATCCGACGGTGCCCCTGCACGAGCAGCAGCGCCGTCGCCGAGCGGCCGCCCGCGACCTCGTCCGGCACCACGGCCCGGGTCGCGGTGCCCGGGGCGTAGCAGTTCACGAGCACGTGGTCGGTCTCCGCGAGCGCCGGCGGGAGCTCCGTGGCCCGGTGCGTCCAGGTCGAGTAGAGGATGCCGCGCACCTTGTACTCGAGCATCATCGCGAGCGCGTCCCGCTCGGCGGCCTCGTCGGCCTCGGTGTTGGCGACCAGCAGCACGTGACCGTGCCGCCAGGCCTCCTCCTGGGCGCCGCGGATGATCTGCCCCGCGAAGGGCGTGGTCGCGATCGAATCCGCGACCAGGCCGATGAAGGCGCTCGTGCCCTGCACGAGGTTCTTCGCGAGGACGTTGGGCCGGTAGCCGAGGTCCACGACCGCCTGCTGCACGCGGGCCCGGGCCTCGGCGCCGATCCGGGCTCCCGGCTTGTCGTTGACGACGTGGGAGACCGTGGTCACCGAGACGCCGGCGCGCTCGGCGACCTCGCGCATCGTGACCGTGCGGTCCGCTCGCCCCGTGCTCGTCATTCCCGTCATCCCTTGCTCGCTCCGCTCTCGAGACCATAGATCATGGCGCGGTTGAGCACGAGGAACACCAGCAGCAGCGGCGTCACCGTGATCGACACGGCCGCGAAGGTCGCCGTCCAGTCCGTGTTGCCCATCGCCCCCACGTAGTCCTGCAGTCCCAGCGGGATCGTCTTGAGCTCCTCGCTGAGGATGAAGGTGTTCGCGAAGACGAAGTCGTTCCAGATGAAGATCGCGTTGACCATCACGACCGTCACCACGGTGTTCCAGGACATCGGCAGCGTGATCCGCGCGAAGATCCGGTACGGGCCGGCGCCGTCGAGCGTCGCCGCCTCGTACAGCTCGCGCGGGATGTAGCTGTAGAAGGAGAGGAACAGGTACAGCGCCATCGGCAGGGCGAAGCCCGCGAGCGGGATCATCACCGACAGGTGCGTGTCCAGCATCCCGATCCGCGAGTAGTCGATGAACAGGGGCACGAGCGCCACCTGCACCGGCACCACGATGCCCAGCAGGAACAGTCCCCGCACGAGGCCCGAGAAGCGGAAGCCCAGCACGGCGATCGCGTAGGCGCCCGCCATGCCGCACACCACGAGCAGCAGGCACGCCCCGCCCGTGATGATCAGGCTGTTGAGGATGCTGCGCAGCAGATGCCCCTGCTCGAACGCCCGGGAGAAGTTGTCGAGCGTGAGGTGCGTGGGGATCGAGAAGGGGTTCGAGGCGGCGAAGTCCTCGCGGTCCCGGAGGCTCGTCTGCAGCAGCCACAGGAACGGGTACACCTGCATCACGAGCACGGCCGCGATGAGCACCCGGGAGACGATGCGGGAGATCCGCAGGCCGGTGGGGCGCTCCCGACGGCGGCGGGCCGGGGGACGGCGCCCGGGGGCGGGGGTCGCCGCCTCACACGCGGGGACGGGGGGAGCGAGCGGTGCGGAGGTCATGTCAATCCGCCTTCCTGCGCAGGACCAGCAGGATCAGACCCACCGCGACCAGGCACTCGAGGACGATGATCACGGAGATCGCGCTCGCGGAGCCGTAGTGCCCGGAGGTGAACGCCGTCTTGTACATATAGGTGGTCACGAGCTCGGAGGCCTGGCCGGGCCCGCCGTTCGTGAGCAGGAACGGGATGTCGAAGCCGCGCAGCGCGTAGGTCGTCGCCATGATCAGCGTCGTGACGAACACCGGCATGATGTGCGGGAAGCGGATCCGGGCGAACACCTGCCAGGCGTTCGCGCCGTCCAGCGACGCGGCCTCCTCGAGCTCGCGGGGCACGGAGAGCAGCGCCGCGTAGAGGATCACCGTGTACAGGCCCAGGAACCGCCAGCCCTCGGGGACGGAGACCGCGGTGAGCACCGTGGAGACGTCGGAGAGCCAGGGCCGCGCGAGCGCGTCGAGGCCCACGGCCCCCAGCAGCGTGTTCACGAGCCCCTCGGGCTCGAAGGAGTAGATGCGCTGGAAGAGCAGGGCGATCGCGGGGGTCGAGATCACCGCCGGCATCAGGTAGAGCACCTTGAGCACCTCCCGGCCGCGGGTGATCGTCATGAGCAGCGTCGCGACGAGCAGGCCGCCGCCCACCTGCAGCAGCAGGCAGATGACGAGGTAGACGAGCTGATTGCCGAAGGCCGTGCGGAACACGTCGTCGTGCAGCAGCAGCGCGCGGTAGTTCGCGAGCCCCACGAAGTCGAGGCCCGTGATGCCGTCCCACTCGAAAAAGCTGAGCACGAGCGACTGCACGATCGGCAGCAGCACGCCGCCGCCGAAGAGCAGCAGGGGCGGGGCGAGGAACACGAGCACGGAGAGCCGTGAGCGATGGGGGAGCATGCCTCCTCCTTCCATGACGAGCGGGAGCCGCTCAGTCCTCGAAATACTTCGGGGCGTTGGTGGTTAGGGCCTCGTCCATGGTGGAGAGGAACTGCTCGGGGGTGACGTCCCCCTGGACCAGCAGCACGAGCTCCTGCTGGAGTCGCGAGTTCGTCGCCGGGTCCAGCTGCGTGTCCCAGGGCATGAGGGTCGCCTCGCCGAGCTCCGCGGCGACGTCGATCGCCTCCTGGTAGATCGGCAGGGCGTCCTCGGGGACCACCGGGTCGATGCCGGTGGGGCCCAGCAGGCCGCTCTTCGCGTACTCCGCGGGGTAGCGCTCGAGGACGAAGGCGAGGAAGTCCCGGACGAGCGGGTCGTAGGTCTGTGCGTTGACGGCGACGCCGATGCCGGAGGGGGCGACGAACTCGTCGGCCCCGGTGACGGAGCCGTCGGTCACGGGGAGGGTGAAGAAGCCGATCTGCTCGCGCATCGCCTCGGGCAGCGCGGAGGTCGCGAGGTTGGGCAGCTCCCAGGTGCCCATGTTGTAGATCGCGGCCCTGCCGGAGGTGAACAGCGCCTGGGCGTCCGCGTAGCCCACGGAGGAGAAGCCCTGCTGGAAGGCGCCCACCTCCCCGAGCTTCGCGAGCCAGGCGGCGGAGGCTGCGCCGGGCTCGTCCGCGAAGGCGGCGTCGGCGGACTTCAGCTCCGTGACGTAGTCCGGGCCGGCAATGCGGAAGGGCTGGTAGGCGACGTACCGCTCGAGCGGCCAGGCGTCCTGCCCGCCCACGGCGATCGGGGTGGCGTCGGTGGCCGCGAGCGCCTCGCACACGGAGGTGAGCTCGTCGAGCGTGGTGGGCACCTCGACGCCGGCCTCCTCGAAGAGGCCCTTGTTGTACCAGAACAGCTCGACGCCGAACTCGAGCGGGATCATCCGCAGGGAGCCGTCGTCGAAGCGCTGGTAGTCGAGCGCCGCGGGTCGGAAGTCCTCGAGCACCCCGAGCTGGGTGAGCAGGTCCTCGACGTCGATCATGCGGCCGGCGGTGTTGAGCTTCGCGGCGAAGGGCGTGGCGTCGGTGTCGAAGAGCTCGGGCAGCTCGTTCGCGGCGGCGAGGGTCTCGTACTTCTGGATGTAGCTGGGGCGGTCCGGGGTGGTGATGAGCTTGAGCGAGAAGCCGTCGTGCTCGGCGGCGTAGTCCTCCGCGAGGGCGGTCATGATCTCGATGACCGGGCCGTTCGCGGGCCGCGAGAGCAGCCACGAGATGGCGCGGGGCTCGATCTCGCCGTCGACGGCGGCGGCCGTGGAGGCGGCGCCCCCGGAGGAGCCGCCGCACGCGGCGACGAGGGGGAGGGTGGCCGCACCGGCGGCGAGGGCCAGGAACTGCTTGCGCTTCATGAGTGTCTCCTTCGACAGTTGATGAGCGGGTCAGGCGGTGGTGACGTGCAGATCGGTGAGGCTGAGGGTGGCGTCCTCGGCGAAGACGCCGAGGCGGCCGGCGGGGTGGTCGTAGATCCGGGTGGAGAGGGCGACCTTCTCGTCGAGGACGGCGACGAGCAGGTCCTCCTCGAGCACGAGGTCCAGGCGGTGCTCGGGGGAGGAGAGGTCCGCGGGGCGCTCGAGCTCGATGAGGTGGGGGACGTCGCCGGAGATCTGCCACTGCTCGGTGCCGGTGACGGTGCGGGGCCAGCGGTCCAGGACCATGCGCCCGGCGCGCGGCTCGAGCCGCAGCACGTAGCCGCGCTCGCCCTCGGCGTCGGTGCGCAGCAGCAGCCCGCCCGCACGGCCCTCGGGGTCGAGCCGCAGGTGGGCGCGGATCGTGGCGCGGGAGGGGAGCTCGTGGGAGCCGACGGCGGCCTCGTAGTGGGTGGGCGCCGCGATCGTGGTGGGGGCGAGCCCGGTCTCGACGGGGGCGGCGTCCGCGGCGAGCACCTCGGGCGGGAGGCGCAGGTCGAGGGTGCCGTCGGCCTGCTGCACGGCCTCGAGCAGGGAGAGGGTCCCGGCCCACTGCCAAGGGCCGTCGTCCCGGCGTCCCTCGCGGGTCGCGATCCAGCCGGCGAAGATCCGCCGGCCCTTCCAGGTCGCAGATTTCGCGGCGTAGAAGGAGCGGGCGTCGAGGGAGTCGTGGCGGGGGGCGTGCCAGGGGCCCTCGGGGGAGCGGGACATGCGGTAGCGGGTGACGAAGGCGTCGGTGAACTCGGAGTACACGAGGTACCACCACTCGCCGATGCGGAACACCTCGGGGCACTCCTGGGTGAGGAAGCGGCGCGGGTCCCAGAGCGGGGCGGCCGGCTCCCAGCGCTGCAGGTCGGTGCTCGTGAGGCGGCCGACGATGCCGCGGCGACGCTCGGGGCCCGTGCTGCGGCGGGCGGCGAGCAGCATCTGCCAGGGCTCGCCGGGGGCGGTGCGGTGCACGAAGGGGTCGCGGAAGTCCGCGGGGTCCCAGCCCTCGGGGGCGCCGAGGGTGTGCGCGGGCTGCTTGTCCCAGTGCAGGAGGTCGGTGCTCGTGGCGTGGGCGACGAGCTGGAGGGGCCGGCCGTCCGGTGCGGTGCGCGCGGGGTTCTGGGCGGTGGAGAAGAGGTGGTGGAGGCCGTCGTCGTCGGTGAGAACGCTGCCGGTGTAGCAGTTGAGGTCCTCGTCCTCGGGGCCTCCGTGGGGGAGCACCTCGCCGTGGTCCGTCCAGGTCACCAGATCGGTCGTGGTGAGCAGGTGCCAGGAGGTGCCCTCGCCGATCGCCTCGCGGCGATGGTGCAGGTAGTAGACGTACAGCGTGTCCTCGTGGACGAAGGGGATCGTGTCGCCCACCCAGTCCGGCGCGGGGGTGAAGAACGGTGCTCGGTGCATGTCACATCCTCGTGATCAATCGTTTGATCACGGACTGTAGATCTCCGGCCGTCGCGTGGTCAAGCGTTTGATCACATCGGATTCCCCGAGCCGGGCGCCGGGACCCCTCAGTGCGTGCGCAGCACCATCCCCGTGACCTGCGCGGTCCCGCCGTCGGCGAGCAGCCGCACCCGCTGCTCCCCCTCCGCGGGATGCGCGCCCAGCGAGATCACCGTGCGGCCGTCGTCGAGGAACGCCTCGACGCTCTGCGTGTCCACGACGACGTGCAGGTGCGCCGATCGTGCCGTCCCGTCCACCGGGGCGCTCGCCGCGGTGAGCCCCGCGAAGGGCTCGCCCTCGCCCAGGGTCCCGTCGGTCGCGGCGCTCCCGCTGCGGTCCACCGAGAGCGCGCCCCCGCCGATCGTGATCCGGGTGCCGCGGGCGGCGTCCTCGCCTCCGAGCACCACGAGGCCCACCGCGCTCGCGTCCTCCCAGGCCAGGTCCATCTCGAGGGTGAAGGCGCGGCCCAGGTCGCCCAGATCCGCCTCGCCGTCCACCTCCTGGTCCTCGATCCGGCGGGTGGCCGAGGCGGCCGCCGCGAGCGCCGGGACCGGGGTGCTCACGAGGGTGAGCGAGCCGTCCTCGTCACGCTGCAGGCGGACCTCCCGCACCACCGAGTACTGGCCGTCGTAGCCGTCGGAGTCCGCGGTCGCGGAGCCCTCCCGCGCGTACGCCCAGTTGTTCATCCAGCCGATCCCGAGCCGCACGTGCTCGGGATTCTCCGGGGACGGCCAGGTCACGCCCGCGTACCAGTCCCATCCCCGGTCCAGCCAGCGCGGCGCCGGATCCTCCGGCGTGAAGCGCTCCCCGTCCCAGGTGCCCACCCAGTACGCGTAGGCCGTCGGCTCGCCCGCGCCGCTCCCGTCCAGGCTCGCGCCGAGCACCCAGTGCGCGCTGCCGTCGCTCGCCGTGAGCGTGAACAGGTCCGGGCACTCCACGCCGCCCAGGTCCGGGAGGTGCGGCGCGGCGTCGCGGTAGGCGAAATCCTCCCGCCGCTCCCAGGAGCGCAGGTCCGGCGAGGTCCAGAGCGCGACGCGGTGATCGCGGCCGATCGCGCACACCCACTGGTCGCGCTCCTCGTCCCGCTGCAGCTTGGGGTCGCGGAACCATGAGGCCTGGGCGATCTCCTCCTCGCTGCGCGCCGCCGGGCCCTCCTCGTTGCGCAGCACCGGCCCGGGCTCGAAGGTGAAGGCCGCGCCGTCGGGGGAGGAGGCGAGGTACTGCTCCTGCAGCTCGGCCCGGCCGTCGGTGGGGCGCGTCGCGAGCGCGACCACCGTCCCCTCGCCGAGGCCCGCCGTGCCGTGCTCGTCCACCACCGCGGAGCCGGACCAGACGTCCGCCACGTCGTCCCCGGTCAGGGCCGGGTCCTGGGGCGTGAAGGTCACGAGGTCGGTGCTCGTCCAGTGGCCCCAGACGGTCGCGCCGGGGGCCGGATCCTCCGCGTGCAGCAGCCCGTACACGTGGTGCACGCCGTCCAGGACGAGCGGACGCTGCGGGTCGCCGATCCATCCCGCGGCAGGAGTGAGGTGAAGGCGTGCGCGGCGCGAGGCGGCGTCGGGGGTGGGCGCGGCGGTCGGCGGGGAGTCCTCGTCCTCGCGGGTGCAGGACGCCGCGAGCAGCACCGCGCCGGCCGCGCCCGCGCCGAGGCCCGTGCGGCGCAGCAGCGTGCGACGGTCGATCGGGGCCGACGGGTCGGGGGAGGGGTGCGGGGCGGGGGTCATGGGGCTCCCGGGGTGGACGGTGCAGGGGCACGGTCACCCTCGTCCGTCCTCTCGACGGTACCGACCGCTCCCCGCGCCGCTCCACCTCGTGTGAGACCCGCCCCCCTCAGCCCCGCCCGCACGCGAGGTCGAGCAGGAGCCGGTGGAAGCGGTCCTCGCCGGAGACCTCCGGATGGAAGGCGGTCGCGAGCAGCGCCCCCTGCCGGACGGCGACGATGCGGCCGTCCCCGAGGCGCGCGAGGACCTCCGCCGCGGGGCCGACGGCCGTGACCTCGGGTGCCCGGATGAACGTCGCGGCGACCGGCCCGGGGCCGAGCGCGGGCACCGGCAGCGTGGTCTCGAAGGACTCGTTCTGCCGGCCGAAGGCGTTGCGCCGCACGGTCACGTCGAGCCCGCCGAGGGTCTGCTGCCCGGCGATCGCGTCCTCGACGCGGTCCGCGAGCAGGATCAGTCCCGCGCAGGTGCCGTACACCGGCAGGCCGCCCCGGATCGCGGCGACGAGCGGCTCGCGCAGGCCGAAGGTCCGCGTGAGCTTGTCGATCACGCTCGACTCGCCGCCGGGCAGCACGAGCCCCTGGACCGACTCGAGCTCCTCCGCGCGGCGCACGGGCACCACCTCGGCGCCCAGACCGCGCAGGGTGCGGGCGTGCTCGCGCACGTCCCCCTGCAGGGCGAGGATCCCGATCCGCGGCGCGCTCACCACCCGCGCTCGGCGAGCCGGTGCGGGGCGGGGAGGTCCGCGACGTTGATGCCCACCATCGCCTCGCCGAGGCCGCGCGAGGCCTCCGCGATGACCTTCGGGTCGTCGTGGAAGGCGGTGGCCTTGACGATCGCGGCAGCGCGCTTGGCGGGGTCGCCGCTCTTGAAGATGCCGGAGCCCACGAACACGCCGTCGGCCCCCAGCTGCATCATGAAGGCGGCGTCCGCCGGGGTCGCGACCCCGCCCGCGGTGAACAGGACGACGGGCAGGGCGCCCGTCTCCGCGACCTCCTTGACCAGGGCGAACGGTGCCTGGAGGTCCTTCGCGGCGAGGTAGAGCTCGTCCTCGCTCTTCGCGGCGAGCTCCCGGATCTGGCCGGTGATGGTGCGGATGTGCTTGGTCGCCTCGGAGACGTCGCCGGTGCCGGCCTCGCCCTTGGAGCGGATCATCGCGGCGCCCTCGGTGATGCGGCGCAGGGCCTCGCCGAGGTTCGTCGCGCCGCACACGAAGGGCACGGTGAAGCGGTGCTTGTCGATGTGGTGCACGTAGTCGGCGGGGGAGAGGACCTCGGACTCGTCGACGTAGTCCACGCCGAGCTCCTGCAGTACCTGCGCCTCGACCTGGTGGCCGATCCGCGCCTTCGCCATGACGGGGATGGAGACGGCCTCGATGATGCCGTCGATCATGTCCGGGTCGCTCATGCGGGAGACGCCGCCCTGGGCGCGGATGTCCGCCGGGACGCGCTCGAGGGCCATGACGGCGACGGCGCCGGCGTCCTCGGCGATGCGGGCCTGCTCGGGGGTGACGACGTCCATGATGACGCCGCCCTTCAGCATCTCGGCGAGGCCCCGCTTGACGGTGCCGGTTCCGGTGGTGGGTGCGCTCATGGGGTTCTCCTCGGGAAGGGCGGGGGGCCTCCGCCCCACGTCTATGGCCTAGGCCAATCATTGGCCTAGGCCGAAAGTACCACCGCGGGGCGGGGAGCGCGCGAGGGCCCGCCACCCCATGAGACGCCCGGCCCTACACTCGGGCAGGTGGGGAGCACATCGAGCGCGACGATCACCGGGGCCACGGCCGCGGAGATCGCCGCGAGCGTGCGCGGCCTCATCGAGCGCGGTGACCTCCCGCCCGGCGCCCCCCTGCCCCCGGTGCGCGCCCTCGCCGAGCAGCTCGGCGTCAACCGCAACACCGCCGTCGCCGCCTACAAGCGCCTCGCCCGCGACGGCGCCGTCATCGCCCAGGGCCGCGCCGGCACGCGCGTCGCCGGCCGCCCCGCCGTCGCCCAGGAGGGCTTCGCCCCCGCCGGCACGCTCCGCCGCCTCGCGGGCGACGTCCCCGCCGGCGCCCTCCGCGACCTCGGCACCGGCAACCCCGCCCCCGCCCTCATCCCGGATCTCGCGCCCGCGCTCGCCGGCGCCGTCGGCCGTCCCGTGCTCTACGGCGAGCCCGTGATCGACCCCGGCTTCGAGGCCTGGGCCCGCGACTGGGTCGCCCCCGACGTCCCCACCGGGGCCGACGCCGCGCTCACCCTCACCAGCGGCGCCGTCGACGCGATCGAGCGGCTGCTCGCCCAGGCCCTCGTGCGCGGCGACGCCGTGGCTCTCGAGGACCCGTGCTTCCTCGCGAGCATCCAGACCGTGCGCCACGGCGGCTACCGTGCGATCCCCGTGGCCGTCGACGCCGAGGGCATGACCCCGGACGGCCTGCGCGCCGCCCTCGGGGCGGGTGCCCGCGCCGTCGTCACCACGCCCCGCGCCCAGAACCCCACCGGCGCCTCGCTCAGCGCCCGCCGTGCCCGCGAGCTGCGCGCGATCCTCGCCGAGCACCCGTACGTGCTGGTCATCGAGGACGACTACTACTCCTTCCTCTCCCGCTCGCCCTTCCGCTCGATCGTCGGCCCCGGGCACCACCGCTGGGCCCTCGTGCGCTCCGTCTCGAAGTTCCTGGGCCCGGACCTGTGCCTCGCCGTCACCGCCACGGACCCCGCCACCGCCGAGCGCCTCGCCCTGCGCCTCAGCCCCGGCACCACCTGGGTGAGCCACCTCCTGCAGCGCCTCGCCCACGGCGTGCTGCGGGACGAGGCGGCGCTCGCGCTCATCGAGCGCGCCGGCGCGCACTACGCCGAGCGCGGGGCCGCGGCCGCCCGCGCCCTCGCCGCGCACGGGATCGAGGCGGCGGCCGGGGACGGCATGAGCCTCTGGGTCCCCGTGCCGCGCCCCGCCCCCGAGGTCGCCGCGGCCCTCGCCCGCAGCGGCTGGCTCGTGCGCACGGGGGAGGAGTTCCGCCTCGAGGCGGGCGAGGAGCCCTCCCGCCACCTGCGGCTGACGGTGCACGACCTCGACGACGCCGAGCTCGAGCGCCTCGCCGCGGATCTCGCGGCCGCCGTCGCGGACTGACCCCGTCGGGCCCGTCGGACCCGCCCACCCCGCGATGTAAGCGTTGACATTGTGAGTGTAAGCGCTAACATCATCGCCATCGGAGCGCCAGAGCCGGCGCCTCCGAGATCCCCACCCCCGGTCCCACCAGCCTCTCCACCGCCGGGACCCCCAGGTCGGCGCCCACCGTCGGGCGCGACCGCCGCACCTAGGAGCACTCGATGAAGAGAAGGATTCTCCTCGCCACCGGACCGCTGGCCGCCGCGCTCGTCGCCGGCACCGCCGCGTGCTCGGGCCAGATCCGGACCAACCAGGGCGGCGGCGCCGCGACCTCCGGGGACGGCACCACGATCCCGCAGCTGACCTTCCCCGCCGAGGTCGCCGAGAACGTCGCCGGCATCACCAACTTCAACCCGTTCTCCCCGAACGTGACCTCGAAGAACTACTTCTACGAGCCGATCATGATCCGCAGCTCCATGAACTGCGAGGTGGTCCCCTGGATCGCGACCGCGTTCGCCTGGAAGGACGACACCACCCTCGTCTTCACCATCCGCGACGGCGTGACCTGGTCCGACGGGAAGCCGCTCACCCCGGAGGACGTCGCCTTCACCCTCAACCTCCGCAAGCAGTACCCCGCGGCGGACGACATCGGCCTGTGGAACGACGTGTTCGGCGCCCCCGCCGAGTCCGTCGAGGTGGACGGCCAGGACGTCGTCATCTCCTTCTCCGGCCTCGCCGCCGCGAAGTTCGACTCGCTCATCACCGCGAAGGTGCTCCCGCAGCACGTCTGGAAGGACGCCGGGGACCCCACGCAGTACATCGACGAGAAGCCCGTGGGCTCCGGCCCCTTCGACCTGGGCTCCTACAACGGCCGCCGCCTCCAGCTCACCCGCCGCGAGGACTACTGGCAGGCGGACAAGGTCAAGGTCCAGGAGCTGATCCTCGAGGGCAACTACGACGCCACCAACGCCGCCCTCAAGCTCACCGCCGGTGACCTCGACGCCTTCTGGGGAGAGATCCCGAACCCCGAGCAGGCCTTCGCCTCGAAGGACGAGAAGCTCAACCACTTCTGGTACGCCCCGGCCGGCTCGACCGTGCTCACCTACAACCTCACCAAGGCACCGTTCGACGACGCGAAGCTGCGCGAGGCGATCTCCCAGGGCCTGGACAAGGACGAGATCAGCGCGAAGGCCACCTACTCGGTGATGAAGCCGGCCTCGCAGACCGGCCTCAAGCTGCCCTACGCCGAGAACCTGCTCCCCGACTCCTACACGGACCAGGAGACGGTGCTCCCCTTCGACACCGCGAAGGCCGAGGAGCTGCTCGACGCGGCCGGCTACGCGAAGGGCTCCGACGGCTTCCGCACCCTGCCCGACGGCTCCGCCTTCGCCCCGACGTTCCTCGTGCAGGCCGGCTGGATCGACTACCAGGCCGCCGCCGACGTCGTCGTGCGGAACCTGCAGACCATGGGCATCAACGCCTCGGTGCAGACCTCCCCGCCGGAGGCCGTGGACCAGGCGAAGAAGGACGCCGATTTCGACATGTGCCTGGAGTACCTCCACGGCGGCTGCGAGGTGGCGCGCAACCTGGGCTCCAAGCTCGCTTCGGACCAGGTCCCCACGAAGGACACGGTCAAGGCGAACGTGGGCCGCTGGGAGGACGCGCACACCGACGAGATCGTCTCGGAGCTCTCCGGCGAGACGGACCCGGAGAAGCAGAAGGCCCTCACCGGCGAGCTGGTCGAGATCATGATGACCCAGTACCCCGTGACCTGCCTGTTCTACGCCCCGGCCCGGATGATCTACCGCACCGACAAGGCGGAGGGCTGGCCCTCGGAGGAGGACCCCTACGGGACGAACTCCGAGATGCTCATGATCATCACCCGCCTGGTGCCGCCGAGCGCCTCCTGACGCCACGGCCGGGGCGTGAGCGCACCGCCCCGGTCGTGTCCTCCCGAGTGGAACGGAGCGCTCCGTGAAGTACTTCCTGCGCCGGATCGGCTACTTCCTGCTGACCCTGTGGGCCGCGATCACCCTGAACTTCCTCATCCCGAGGCTGCAGCCCGGCGACCCCGCCGAGCTCATGATCCGCCAGATCTCCGGTCGCGACACCGAGATCGACCCCGCCCGCATCGAGGCGATGCGGGTCATGCTGGGCCAGCCCGACGGCAACCTCTTCGAGCAGTACCTCGCCTACCTCGGCCAGCTCGCCCGCGGCGACTTCGGCTACTCGTACACGTACTTCCCGGCCACGGTGACGGACGTGATCGGCAGGGCCCTGCTGTGGACCCTCGTGCTCGTGGGCGTGACGCTCGTGCTCTCCTTCGTGCTGGGCACGGTGCTGGGCGCCTTCGCCGCCTGGTGGCGCAACTCCCCGTTCGACTCGATCGTCACGCTCGGCTCGACCTTCGTGGGGACCCTGCAGTCCTTCTGGGTGGCCCTGCTGCTGCTGTTCGTCTTCGGCTACGTGCTGGGCTGGTTCCCCACGGCGGGCGGCTACGAGGCCTCGATGCCGGGGCTGAACCTCGAGTTCCTGCTCGACGCGGTGAGGCACTCGGTGCTGCCGGCGGCGGTGCTCATGCTGCTCGGCCCGGTGGGCTGGGTGCTCGGCATGCGCAACACGATGATCCTCAACCTCGGCGAGGACTACATCCGCCTCGCCCGCGCCAAGGGCGTGCCGGACAAGCAGATCGCCCTGCGCTACGCGGCCCGCAACGCGCTGCTGCCCTCGGTGACGGGGCTCGCGATGGCGCTCGGCGGGATCCTCGGCGGGCAGATTCTCATCGAGACGACCTTCGACTACCCGGGGCTCGGCCGGCTCATGCAGCAGGCCGCCTCCGGCAAGGACTACCCGCTGCTGCAGGCGCTGCTGCTGTTCACGATCGTCGGCACGCTCGTGGCGAACCTCGTGGCGGACATGCTCTACGGCGTCCTGGACCCGCGCGCCCGGAAGGCGGCCTGAGATGAGCGAGAACCCCTCGAACCCCACCCCGGCCCCCGACGTCGCCGAGCTCGCGCTCGCCGAGGCGGAGCAGACGGACCGGATCGACCACGGGCCCGGCTGGTTCCGGATCCTGTGGTCCTCGAGGAAGGCCCGCGCCGGGATCGTGCTGCTGGGCCTGTACGTGCTGCTCGCGGTCCTCGCGCCCGTCATCGCCCCCTACCGCGGGGACGACACGAGCTTCGCGCCCGTGCTGCTGCCCGGCGGCGAGCACCTCATGGGCACCACCACCCAGGGCGCGGACATCTTCAGCCAGCTCATCTGGGGCACCCGCGTCTCGCTCGTCGTGGGCCTGTTCGGCGGGCTCTTCGCGACGGCCGTGGGCCTCGTGATCGGCCTGACCTCGGGCTACTTCGAGGGCACCTGGATCGACGACGTGCTCTCGCTGCTCACGAACGTCGCCCTCGTGGTGCCGACGCTGCCGCTGATCATCACCCTCATGGCGTACTCCGAGGTGCGCTCGATCTGGTTCACGATCCTCATCATCGGGATCATCTCCTGGGCCGGCGCCGCCCGCTCCAAGCGGGCCCTCATGATCACCCTGCGCCACCGCGACTTCGTCACCGCGGCGAAGTTCGCGGGCGACCGCACGCCCACGATCATCGCCCGCGAGATCCTCCCGCAGATGACCTCGCTCGTGGCCGCCGGCTTCTTCGGCGCGGCGACCGGGGCGATCGGCGCCGAGGCCGGGCTGAGCTTCCTGGGGCTCGGGAACACCGAGTCCGTCTCCTGGGGGACCATGCTCTACCAGGCCCAGCTGCAGGGGGCGCTCGCGCAGGGGCTGTGGGTGTGGCTGCTGGTGCCGGGCCTCGCGCTGTCCGGCCTGATCATGGCGCTCACCCTCATCAACTTCGGCATCGACCTCATCTCGAACCCGCACCTGCGGGAGGACGGCTGACATGGACCGCCACGCATCCGCGCCCGACGACGTGACCCCGATCCTCGAGGTCGAGGACCTCACCGTCCGCTACGCCCCGAAGCTGCACCCGGCCCTGGACGCCGTGGACCACGTGTCCTTCTCGATCCGGCCCGGCGAGTTCGTGGGCCTGATCGGCGAGTCCGGCTCCGGCAAGTCGACGCTCGGCACCGCGGTGCTGCGGCTCACCGAGCGGCCCGGCTCGATCACGGGCGGCACGATCCGCTTCGACGGCATGGACATCACGGGCATGAGCCAGGAGGAGCTGCGCCCCTACCGCTGGCGCGACTTCTCGACCGTCTTCCAGAGCTCGATGAACGCGCTGAACCCGGTGGTGCGGGTCGAGGACCAGTTCCGCGACGCGATCGAGCTGCACTCCTCCCGCCGCGGCGGGGAGGTCGTGGAGCGGATCAAGGAGCTCTTCGACCTCGTGCTCATCGACCACCGGTTCATCCGCGCGTACCCGCACGAGCTCTCCGGCGGCATGAAGCAGCGCGTGAACCTCGCGCTCGCCCTCGCCGACGACCCGAAGTTCGTGCTCCTGGACGAGCCGACGACGGGCCTGGACGTGGTGGTGCAGCGCTCGATCCTCGAGGGCGTACGGCGCCTGCAGGCGGAGCAGGGCTTCGCGGTGCTGTTCATCAGCCACGACATCGGCACCGTCATGGACCTCTCCGACCGCATCCTCGTCATGTACGCGGGGCGGATCGTCGAGGAGCACGACACCGACGACCTGCTGCGCGAGCCGCTGCACCCGTACACGAAGGGCCTGCTGGGCTCCTACGGCGACCCCCGCCAGGAGACCGTGCGGATCACCTACGTGCCGGGCCGGCCGCCGGACCTCTCCCAGTCCCTGCAGGGCTGCCCCTTCGCGCCGCGCTGCCCGGAGAGGATCGACCGCTGCCTGACGGACGCGCCGCCGCTCGTGGAGATGCCGACGACCCGCACCGAGGGCGCCGTGACCGCGCTGCGCCTGGACGCGGCCGGGAGCTGGCGGCCGCCGCGCGCCGCCTGCCACGTGGCGCTGCTGCAGCGCACGGAGCCGGGGACCCCCGGCCTGCCCGAGCGGACCGTGCGCTTCGCCGGTCCCGCCTTCGAGAAGTCGGTGGGGGAGACGACGGAGGCGCTGCGCGGGGAGGTGCTGCTCGACGTCGCCGACGTGACCAAGGTGTTCAGCTCCCGCCAGGGCCTGCACCGGCGGGAGACGCTCGCCGTGGACGGCGTGAGCTTCCAGCTGCGCCGCGGCATGGTCACGGCGCTCGTGGGCCAGTCCGGATCGGGGAAGTCGACGCTCGCCCGGATGATCACGGGCGTGGACCGTCCCACCTCCGGGTCGATCACCTTCCACGGGCGGCAGGGGCCCGTGGACGTCGGCACGCTGGGCGGGAGCGGCCTGCGCGGCTACCGCTCGCTCGTGCAGATGGTCTTCCAGGACCCGTACTCCTCGCTGAACCCGAACAAGACCCTCGAGTACATCCTGTCGCGGCCGCTGCGGAACCATCGGCAGATGGGCCGGGCGGAGCTGGGCGCCGCGATCGACGAGCTGCTCGAGCGGGTCGCGCTGACCCCGGCGCGCCGCTACCGCAGCCGGCATGCCTTCGAGCTCTCCGGCGGGCAGCGCCAGCGCGTCGTCATCGCCCGGGCGCTCGCCGCGGAGCCGGAGCTGATCATCGCGGACGAGCCGATCTCGAGCCTGGACGTGTCGATCCGGGCGGAGGTGCTGGACCTGCTGCAGCGGCTCGTCGCGGATTCCGACGTCGGCATCCTCTACATCACCCACGACCTGCTCTCCGCGCGCATGCTCGCGGACGACGTGGTCGTGCTGAACCAGGGGCGTGTGGCGGAGCACGGGATCGCGATCGACGTGATCCGCGATCCGCAGGACGAGTACACGAGGCGCCTGCTCGACGCGATCCCGAACCCCTTCGCGGACATCTACAAGCCGTAGGGGCCCGCGATGGGGAGCTCAGCCGAGGTGCACGCGGACGGGGCCGTCGGCCGTGACGACGACCCCGTCCCCGGTGCGGACGACGCGGGCGCCGGGGCCCTCCGCGGTGACGGGGGCGTCGGTGCGCAGCACGATCCGCGCCCGCGGCCCGGCGGGGGCGTCGAAGCCGAGCACTCCCGCCCCGACGTGGTCGATCTCGGCGTTCGCGGCGAGCACCTCGACGCCGCCGATCCGCAGGCCGCGGGCGAGCAGGTAGCCGGTGTGCGGGGCGGGCTCGAGGTCGATCTCCTCGCCGTCGAGCACGATCCGCACACGCGGCCGGTAGCCGGTGACGTTGAGCAGGTGCAGCATCCGCCCGCCCTCCTCGTCCCGGGTGCTGAGCGCGAACACGCCGGGCACGTCGCTGGTCAGGGCGAGTCCCCGGCCCGCCCCGAGCGACTCGAGCAGCTCCCCGAACAGGCGCGGGTGCGAGGGCAGGCCCGCCGCGAGCAGCACCGCGCGGCCCGTCCCGACGGTGACGTCGGCCCCGCAGACCTCCCCGTCGACGGTGCGCAGCAGCGCGGTGCCCGCGGGCACCCGCAGCTCCTGGAACCAGGACACCCGGGTCTCTCCGAGCGCCGCCGCCGCGGCCTCCCCGCGCACCGACGGGTAGAAGTGCGGAGTGTCGCGGCGCAGCTCCCCGGCCTGCACGCCGAGGGCGCGGGCGAGGATCCGGCAGGGGCGGCCCTCGAGGTCCTTCTCCGGCAGCGGGCCCAGCAGGAGCAGGCTCCCGCCCGCCTCCACGTGCTCGACGAGGTGGGTCTGCACGAGCGGGTCGAGGTGCCGGGAGGTGGCGAGCATGAGCACGCGCCGGCCCTCGCCGTCCGGCCGCGGCCGCGGGCGGCGCAGGTCCACGGCGTCGAAGCGGTGCCCGCGCAGCAGGGCGCTGCGGGCGAGGGCCTTGCGCTGCCCGGCGCCGCGGTGCGCGCGGAGGTCCTCGACGACCTCCTGCATGAGCGCGCTGCGGGGGTGGGCGTACTCGGTCGCGTAGGAGTCCACGACGAAGCCGAGGGCGAGGTCGTCGAGCTCCTCGACGGCGCTCGCGAGGTGCCGCTCGTGCAGCAGCAGGCGGGAGATCGACGCGGCGAGCGGTGCGTAGGCCGGGCCCTCGAGCCCCTCGGGGGTGATCGGGGCGGCGAAGCCGTGGCGCTCGCCGGTGAAGGCGAGGCGGTCGTTGCCGTCGCCCACCGGCTCCTCGAGCGGCGGGTTCACGCCGCCCGCGAAGAGGTAGTGGTTCAGCAGGCGGTTGCCCTGGGCGACGAAGAGGCGGGACTTCAGATCCGCGGTGGAGGGCTCGGCGAGGCGCTCGTACCCGTCCCCGTAGTCGCCCGTGCCGGCCTCGAACTCGAGGGAGGTGAGCGGCTGGTCGTCGTCGTGGACGGCCTGCTGGAGGGCGTTCATGACGTAGACGTCCGTGGTGGTGTCCAGGGTCATGTCACCCGTGTAGTGGTCCGAGCCGGAGACCATGCCGGGCAGGCCGGCGTAGGTCTCCTCGAGCTGGCTGATGCCGATCGGGAAGGGCTCGCCGGAGCCGTCGCCCGTGCCGTGGATGTTGATGAGGAAGGGCACGCCGGTGATCCCGCGGGCCTCGGCGGCCGCGCGCAGGTGGCCGACGTAGCGGGCGAAGCGGCCGCGCATGAAGCGGGTGAGGTCCACGCGCAGCGGCCCGGCCCAGGCCTCCTCGGGGCTGCGCACGGCGCGCGCCCAGGCGTCCGCCCCCTCCGTGATCGCGGGGTAGGTCCCGGCGGCGTCCTCGCGGTGCTCGAGGATCCAGGTGCGGAGGTCCGCGAGCAGGTGGTCGGTGAGGTCGGGGGAGTTGGAGACCCAGGCGAGCATGCCGATCTCGTTGTCGAGCTGGACGGCGATCACGGGGCCGCCGCGGGTGGTCAGCCGCGGGGCGAGCACGGGCAGGACGGCGTCGTACCAGCGCTCGGCCTCGGTGAGGAAGGCGGGGGCGAGGTAGTCGACGGTCGCGGTGGGCGCGGGGACGCCGTCCCAGCCCACGGGCACGATCTCGGGGTGCTCGCGGTAGAGGCGGTGGGGGAGGCCCTCGTTCTTGAGCTCGGCCATCTGGAAGGGGCCGGGGCGGGCGATGAACCACAGCCCGGCCTCCGCGCAGAGGTCGACGAAGGCGCCGAGGTCCCGCTCGGGGCGGGTGTCGCCGGTGACGTCGAGGTCGCCGCCGGGCAGCTCGTGCCAGATCCAGGGGAGGTAGCTCGCGACGGCGTTCGCGCCGGCCGCGCGGAGCTGCTCGATGCGCGCGGCCCACTGGTCGCGGGGCAGGCGGAAGTAGTGGATCTCCCCGGCGAGGACCAGGCGGGGCCGGCCGTCCACGAGGATCCGGCGGCGGTCGATGGTGATCATGAGGGTGTCCCGTCCGTGGCTGGGTGGCGCGGGACCAGGGACCCCGCCGTCAGGTGGGCGACGTGGACGCGGGAGGCGTCCTCGTCTACCGTGAGACTATGTAAGCGCTTCCATTCCGGGAGCGCAAGCACGAGGCCAGCAGGCGGGACCCCATGATCCCCGCCCCGGACCCCACCCGCAGCACACGCCCCAGGAAGGTGAGGAGCATGCATCGGACCCCCGATCGCGCCGCCACCATCTACGCCGTCGCCCAGCGCGCCGGCGTCTCCACCGCGACGGTCTCCCGCGCCCTCGGCGGCAGCGACAAGGTCGCCCCCCGCACCCGCGAGGCCGTCCTCGCCGCCGCCCGCGAGCTCAACTACGTGCCCGACGGCGCCGCCCGCGCCCTCGCCGGGCGCCGCACGAACGCCCTGGGCCTCGTGCTCCCGCACATCGACGGCCCCTACTACGCCGCCGTGCTCGTCGGCTTCGAGATGGCGGCGAGCGAGATGGGCCTCTCCGTCGTCCTCGATCTCGCCGGGCCGGACACGGACCCCGACCGCGCCGTGCGCCGGCTCGCCGGGAACGTGGACGGCGTCGCCTTCATGGCCCGCAGCGCCGTGGACGACGCCCTCATCACCGAGATCGCCGCCCGCCGCCCCGTCGTCGTCGCCGCCCGCGGCCGCATCCCCGGCCGCGACGCGCTCTACGCGGAGAACACCGTCACCGCGGCCCGCCTCACCGCGCACCTCATCGAGACCGGCCGCCGCCGCCTCGCGTTCGTGGGCCGTCCCGAGCCGGACTCCGACATCGGCGCCCGCCACGAGGGGTTCCGCAGCGCCCTCGCCGACGCCGGTCTCGAGCCTGTCGCCACCTTCGCCGTCGACCCCGTCGAGGAGGAGGGCGCCGAGGTGGCCCGCGAGCTGCACTCCGAGGGCCTCGACATCGACGCCATCGTGTGCGGCAACGACGAGCTCGCCCTCGCCGTCCAGCACGAGCTGCAGGACCTCGGTGTCGACGTCCCCGCGAGGATCGCGGTCGTGGGCTGGGACGACGTCCACGCCGCCCGCTACGTGCGCCCCGACCTGACCACCGTCGCCCAGCCCGTCGAGGAGCTCGGGGCGCTCGCCGCGCGCCGCCTCGCCGAGCTCGTGGACGGCGCCGACCCCGACCCCGAGCCCGTCGTGCTCGACTCCCGCATCGTCCACCGGTCCAGCTGCGGCTGCGCCGCGCCCGGCGACGGCGAGGAGCTGACCCCCACCCCCGCTCCCCAGGAGACCCCGTGACCCCCTCCACCACCGCCGTGCGCACCCTCCCGGTGACCCTCGAGCGCACCGAGGCCGGCGACGCCGCCCGCCTCGACGCCGCCGGCCTCAGCCTGCTCCAGTACCCCGCGACCGCCGCCGGCTCCGGACCGGCGGGCGTGCACCTGCGCCACCGCCGCCCCGGCGACGCCGCCTGGACCGCCGCCCCGCTCACCGGCCCCGCGAGCGGCGGCACCATCACCGCGGGCGGCACCGTCACCACCACCCACGGCGACCTCACCGCCCGCACCCGCCTCGCCGCCACGGCCGACGGCACCGGCTGGGCCTGGACGATCGCGCTGCGCAACGACGGCGCCGAGGCGATCGAGGCGGACCTCCTGCACACCCTCGACGTGGCGCTGACCGCGATGGACGCCGTGCGCCGCAACGAGCAGTACGTCGCCCAGTACCTCGACCTCACGCCCGTGGACCTCCCCGGCGGCACGCTCGCCCTCGCCGTGCGCCAGAACATGCCGACCGGCGACGTCCCCTGGGCCGTGATCGGGGCCGACGTCCCCGTCGCCCAGTGGGGCACCGACGCCCTCCAGCTCCTGGACCGTGCGACCGGCTCCGGCCTCGACGCCGCGCTGGACCTGCCCTCCGAGCGGCTCCAGCACGAGCACACCCTCGCCGCCCTGCGCACCGCCGCGGTGACCCTCGCCCCGGGCGAGGAGCAGGTGACGAGCTTCTGGGGCGCCGTCGTCGCGGACCACCCGGGGGCGACGTCGGCGGCGGACGCCGATCTCGTGCTCGCCGTACGCGAGGGGCTCGAGCTCCCCGCCCTCCCCGCCGCGGAGCCGGGCACGCCCCTCGCCGCGAGCCTGCTCGCCCTCGCCGCCGAGCTGCCCGTCCGCCCCGGCGACCGCGCCCTGCTCGAGGAGCTCGCGGGCGGCGAGCTGCGCCTCGTCGAGGAGGGCCGCTCCGGCCTGCTCTCCGGCTTCGGCCCCGCCGGGCACGTGGTCAGCGCTGCGAAGGAGCGCGGCGTGCTGCGCCCCCACGGCCACATCCAGCAGGCCACCGCGGGCGCCGTCGCCGATCTCGCGACCGTCGCCTCGACCGTCTGGATGCGCGGCGTCTTCTGCTCCCAGCTCACCGAGGGGCACGCCTCGAGCGGCGAGACCACGACCGTGCGCCGCTCCTACCTGGGCCTCGAGCGCCGCAGCGGCGTGCGCCTGCTGCACCGCGCCGAGGGCGGCGACTGGGAGCTGCTCGGCGTGCCCTCCGCCTGGTCGACCTCCGCCGCCGCGAGCACCTGGCGCTACGCCACCGAGCACGGCGGGATCGAGGTGCGCTCCGCCGTCGAGCTGCCCGGCGCCGCCCGGATCACGATCACCTCGACCGCGGGCGAGCTGCTGCTCGTCGTCGACGGCTCCGAGGAGCTCGCCCTGCAGGTCACGGCCGACGGCGCGCCCGTGCCGGTGGACGGCGACGCCGTCCTGTTCGCCGACGCCCGCGAGCACGGCAGCGGCCTGCGCACCGCCGCCCTCGGCACCGCCCGCACCGCCGAGGTGCTGCTCGGCGTCTCCCTCGCGGAGAGGACTGCCGAGCCCGCCTACGCCCCGCGCCTGCCCGCCCTCACGGGCGCCGCGACCGTCGAGGGGGAGGCGATCGGCGAGATGCTGCCCTGGCTCGCCCAGAACGCCGCCGTGCACTTCCGCTCCCCGCGCGGCCTCGAGCAGTACAGCGGCGGCGCCTGGGGCACCCGCGACGTGTGCCAGGGCCCGCTGGGCCTGCTGCTCGCGACCGACGAGCCTGCGGCCCTCCGCAGCACCTTGCTCTCCGTGCTCGGCGCCCAGCAGCAGGACGGCACCTGGCCGCAGTGGTTCGACTACCTGCCCGGCCACGCCGGCCCCGGCCTGCGCGACAGCCACGGCGACGTCGTCTACTGGCCGCTGCGTGCGCTCGGCGAGTACCTCGACGCGACCGGGGACGCGAGCATCCTCGGCGAGACCGCCCCCTGGGTGGGGGATGCCGCGATGGGGGCGCCCACGAGCGTGCTCGACCACCTCACCCGCGCCGTCGCCCACATCGAGGGCGCCCGCACCGAGGACCCCCGCCTGCCCGCCTACGGCCACGGCGACTGGAACGACTCCCTCCAGCCCGCGCGGCCCGAGCTCGCCCGCCACCTGTGCTCCACGTGGACCACGGAGCTCGAGATCACCGCCCTCACGGGCCTCGCCGACGCCCTCGCCGAGCACGCCGGGCCGGAGACCGAGGCGCTCGCCGAGCGCTGCCGCACGATCGCCGCGGGCGCCGCGGAGGCCTTCGCGGAGCTCCTGCTCGTGGACGGCGAGCTCGCCGGCTACGGCTGGCTCGAGGAGGGGCGCCTGCGCCACCTCGTGCACCCCACCGACACCACCACGGGGCTGCAGCACGGCTCCCTGCAGATGATCCACGCCCTCACGGACGAGCTGCTCACCCCCGAGCAGGCCCGCCACCACCTCGCCCTCATCGACGAGCACCTCGCCGGCCCCACCGGCGTGTACCTCTTCGACCATCCCGTCGAGTACCACGGCGGCGTCATGGAGGTCTTCCAGCGGGCGGAGACCGCGACCTTCTGGGGCCGCGAGATCGGCCTCATGTACATGCACTCCCACCTGCGCTTCATCGAGGCGCTCACCCGCCTGGGCGAGGCGGAGCGCGCCTGGCAGGAGCTGCTGAAGGCCGTCCCGATCGGGGTCACCGAGCGGATCCGCGGGGCCCGGCCCCGGCAGGCGAACTGCTACTACTCGAGCTCCGACGCCGTCTTCCCGGACCGCTACGTCGCGGCCGAGAACGGTGCGGCGCTGTTCGAGGAGTCCACGGGCTTCGAGGGCGGCTGGCGCGTCTACTCCTCCGGCCCGGGGCTGCTGCTGCGGCTCGTCGTCGAGGACGTGCTCGGCGTGCGCGCCCGCGCCGGCCGGCTCGAGATCGACCCGGTGCTGCCGGCCGCGCTCGACGGCACCACCGCCGAGGTCCCCTTCGGCGGCGGCATGATCACCGTGCAGGTCACCGTGGGGGAGACGGGCTGCGGCGTGCGCTCCCTCCGGATCGACGGGCAGGAGATCGACCTCGCGGGCGAGGACGTGCGCGGCCTCGAGCGCCGCTACCGCGCGGCGGGCGTCGCGATCGACCGCGGGCGGGTGCGCGCGGGCTCACGCCTCGAGGTCGTCACCGGCTGACGGGCACGCGGGACCGGCCCCGGTCGGTGATCGCGAACCAGGCGATCTGACCGGGGCCCGGCCGCCTCCCGATCCCGCCGAGCACGTGCCACAGCGCCGCCGCGTGCTCGATCGAGGCGGCCTGTCCCTCGGCAGCAGCGACGAAGCCCTGCTCGCCGATCGAGCCGGCCTCGAGGTCCCCGCGGGCCACGAGGCGGGCGAGCGCCGCCGCGCCGTGGCGGGCGATCTCCCGCGGGTCCCGCACGTCGCGCTCCACGAGCTCGGCGACGACGTCCGCCGGGGTCACCCAGTCGTCGAGCCCCGCCTCGAGCACCGCGAGCTCGACCTCGTCCGGGTCGCTCGCCGCCCATGCCGCCATGGCCGCGGGGGTCGCGAAGCGTGGGGCAGGGTCTCCGGGACGCGCGCCGATCCGGCCGTCCTCCGCGGCCGCGAGACCTGCCCCGTCCGGCAGGGCGAGGCCCCACGGCGCGGCGACCGCGAGCGGCATCGGCCGTCCGCCGTCCGCATCGGCGAGCAGGAGCGTCAGCGTCCCGTCGGCGGCGAGCACGCTCGAGGTGACGAAGGCGCCCAGCACGCGGGTGTCGTCCCTGGTGGGAGCGCCGCTCGGCCCCCGCAGGTCACCGTGCAGCACGGCCGCGCGGCTCGTCACCAGGACGGGATGCGGCGCCGGGTCGACGGCCTCCACCCACTGCCCGTGCAGCGCGGTGAGCATCGCGTGCTCCATGAGAGGCCCCCTCCTCGCCGGGCGGATCCCGGTGGTCGTCGGCCTACCGTGCCACGGGGGACCCGTCCTAGGCTGAAGGCGTCGCTGCCGATGGAGGAGACGATGAGCCCCGCCGAGCCCCTCGACCCCGCTCCCGACGACGCGGCGGACGCCTGGTCCGTGCGCATCGTCCGCTCGCTGTCCTGCCCCGCCCCGCGGGCCTGGGAGCTCTTCCTCGGCGGGGCCGAGCACCTGCCCGCTCCCGCACCCGGGGAGGAATGGCGTGCCCCGCAGGCGCCGGAGGTGGTGCTCGGGACCGTCGTCGCCGTGACCGCCTCGCAGCTGCTGGACGTGCAGGTCGCGCCCGCGGAGCCGGGGGAGCACCTCCGCCTCGAGCTCGTCCCGGACGCCACCGCCGGCGTGCGGCTGACCCTCGTGGTCGAGGGCGTCGACCCGGAGGAGATGGTGGCCGCGGCCGAGCAGTGGGGCGGGGCCGCGAGCCAGATCGCGGCCGTGGCCCAGGAGGGCTGACCTTCCCGGACCACTCCCGCGGCGCCGACCGTCGGGCTAGATTCCTGGGGCATGGACCTCGACCTCCTCACCCGTGCGCGGCTCTCGACGATGATGTTCCTGGAGTTCTTCGTCTGGGGCGCCTGGTTCGTCACCCTCGGCACCTACCTCGCGACCGATCTGCAGGCGAGCGGCAGCCAGATCTCCCTCGCCTTCCTCACCCAGTCCCTCGGCGCGATCCTCGCCCCGTTCATCGTGGGCCTCATCGCGGACCGCTTCTTCGCGGCCCAGCGGATCCTCGGCGTGCTGCACCTGGTCAGCGCCGTCATGCTGTTCCTCGCGGGGCGGCAGGAGGAGTTCGGGCCGTTCTTCGTGCTCGCGCTGCTCGCGATGGTGTCCTTCATGCCCACCCTCGCGCTCGCGAACTCGATCTCCTTCCGGCGCCTCGCGAGCCCCGAGAAGCAGTTCCCCGCGATCCGCGTGTTCGGCACGATCGGCTGGATCATCGCGGGCCTGCTCATCGGCTGGCTCGGCTGGGAGGCGGGCGGCGCGCTCCAGAACACCTTCGTCATGGCCGCGATCGGCTCGGCGCTGCTGGGGATCTACGCCTTCACCCTCCCGCACACGCCGCCGCAGCCCGCCCAGGGCCGCGCGACCGTGCGGGACGTGCTGGGCCTGGACGCCCTCGCGCTGCTGAAGAGCCGCTCCTTCCTCGTCTTCTTCCTCTCCTCGATCCTCATCTGCATCCCGCTCGCCTTCTACTACAACTTCACCAACCTCTACCTCAACGAGATCGGGGTGAAGTCCGCGGCGGCGGTGCAGTCTCTCGGGCAGGTCTCCGAGGCGCTGTTCCTGCTGATCATGCCGCTCATGCTGAAGAAGCTCGGCATCAAGTGGACGCTGCTGATCGGCATGGTCGCGTGGGCGGCGCGCTACGCGCTGTTCGCGGTGGGGGACGCCGGCTCCCTGCTGTGGCTCGTCATCATCGGGCTGCTGCTGCACGGGGTCTGCTACGACTTCTTCTTCGTCGCCGGGCAGATCTACACCGACCGCTTCGCCCCGGCCCACGTGCGCAGCGCCGCGCAGGGCCTCATCTCGCTCGCGACCTACGGCGTGGGCCTGCTCATCGGCTCGCTGATCTCCGGGCCGATCGTCGACGCCTTCCTCGCGGCCGACGGCAGCCATGCCTGGCGGGCGATCTGGCTGATCCCGGCCGCGCTCGCCGTGGGCGTCGCGCTGTTCTTCGCGACCCTGTTCCGCGAGAAGGAGGGGACGGAGCGGCCGACGGGGCCGACGGCCGCCTGACCCCGCCCGGAACTCAGGGCGTCGACCCGTACCAGGGCCGGCACACGCCGTCCTCCGACGGCGCCGAGGTGATCTCCAGCAGGTGCCCCGTGCCCGTGCGCACGAAGGTCGGCGAGTAGTTGGGGCAGTAGTTGTTCCAGGGGTCCTCGACGGGCACCGGTGCGGGCTCCAGCACCCAGCGGACGCGGCCGGTGAGGGAGCGGCTCCGGGTGCGGAGGATCGACCGGCCGTTGCTGTCGGCGACCTCGCCGTCCTGCCGGTAGTGCATCTGGGCGCCGAGGATGACCGAGCCGTCGTCGTCGACCGTGAGCACGGGCGTGTGCCGCGGCTCGGTGCCGTCCACGGCCCTGATCACCGGGTCGCGGTCCGTGGCGGGGCCCCAGTCGCGGGGGTCCTCGGCGGTGCGGACGTAGCTGCGGCACAGGTCCTGCGGCCCGCACACCTCGTAGGCCATCGCCCAGCGGCCCGTGCGCAGGCGCCGGACGGTGGGCATCCCGGGGCGGGCCGTCGGATCCTCCAGCTCGATCACCGGCACCGGATCGGTCCAGGTGAGCGCGTCACGGGAGGTCTGCTGGACGATCCGCTGCGAATGCCGCTCCCCGTCGGTCTCGTCGCAGAACCACAGCACCAGCTCGTCGTCGGCCGCGAGCTGGAACTCGGGCTCCCAGTACCCGCCGGCGTTCGCGGCGACCGCGGTGATCGCGATCCGCTCCCAGCTGCGGCCCACGTCGGTGCTCGCCCAGATGCGGATCGACATGCGACGGTCCTCGCCGGTGTCCGCGCCGACGGAGGCGCTCCACAGCAGCGTCCCCGCGGGGAGGTCGCCGACGGCGCGCGGCAGCTCGTAGAGGGTGGCGCAGCACAGCCCCTCCCCGCCGTCGGTCGCCTCGTCGAGGACGCTGCCGACGGGGGAGAAGGTCGCGCCGCCATCGGTGGACTCGAGGATCGCCCCGAACCCGGAGGGGCCGTCGAAGGAGACGACGGAGGCGAGGAGGCGGTCCTCGGCCCCGTCCTGGTGCGCCAGGCGGATCACGCGCGGGTACAGGCCGGTGCCGTCCTTGAGCAGCCGCGGCGCGCGCGGCTCGGGGCGGTCCGGCCTGCCCTCGGCGAGGGCGGGGGAGGCGGCGCCGGCGGTGAGAGCGGCGGCCAGGGCGGTGGTGAGGGTGCGTCGTCGCATCGGGGTGTCACGTCCTCGCTGATCGGCGGGGTCGTCGGTGGCCCCGAGTCCGTCCCCGCGACGATAGTCCGCCGGGGACGCGGAGGGGCGCGGTTCAGTCCTGACGGCCCAGCCGGATCATCGCCCAGCTGATCGGCGGGAGGGTCGCCCGCATCGTGCCCTCCTCGATCCGGGCCCCCGCGAGCGGGCGGGGGAGGACGCGGTCGGGATCGTCGGCCGTGTTGACCGCGTACGGGTCCTCGTCGTGCAGGACCACCGCCTCCTGGACCGCGAGGTCCTCCCCGAACGCGCCGAGCGGCACGGTGATCTCGAGGTCCTGGCCGCGGCTGCGGCTCACGGCGAGCACCACGAGGGAGCCGGTCCCCTCGTCCCAGGTCGCGACCGCGTCGAGCACGGGGCTCGTGCCGCCGCGGCGCGGGTTCGCCCGCTCCGGCGACTCGCTCACGGTCGCGAGCACCTGCCCGCTCACGTGGCGGGAGGTGAGGGCGAAGGGGTGGAAGATCGTCTGCCGCCAGGCGGGGCCGCCGGGCACGGTGCGGATCGGGCCCAGCACGTTGACCAGCTGCGCCTGGGAGGCGGAGGCCACGCGATCCGTGTGCCGCAGCAGGGAGATCAGCAGGTTGCCGACGACGACGGCGTCCTGCGCGGTGTAGGTCGACTCGGCGAAGGCGGGTGCCTCGGGCCAGTCCTCGCCGCTTGGGTCCTCCCCGGCGTCGCCGCCGCGGCTCGCGTTCGTCACGTTCCACTCGTCGACGCTGATCATGATCCGCTTGGAGTGCTTGCCGAGGGTGCGGGCGTGGTCGCAGGCGGCGACGACGGCGTCGAGGTAGTCGTCGAGCTCCTCCGCGGCGGCGAGGTAGGAGGCCTGGTCCGCCGCATGGTCCTCGCGGAAGTAGATGTGCGCGGAGATCATGTCGATCGCCTCGTAGCCGGCGGCGAGCACCGCCTGCTCCCAGGCGCCGAAGGTCGGCATCGAGGGGAAGGAGGAGCCGCAGGCGACGAGCTCGAGGTCGGGGTCCATGCGGCGCATGGCGCGCGCGGTCTCCGCGGCGAGCCGGCCGTACTCCTCGGCGGTCTTGTGGCCGATCTGCCAGGGGCCGTCCATCTCGTTGCCGAGGCACCACATCCGGATCCCGTAGGGCTCCTCGTGGCCGTTCGCGGCGCGGGCATCCGCCCAGGCGGTGCCGGTGGGGGCGTTCGTGTACTCGAGCACGTCGAGCGCCTCCTGCGTGCCGCGCGTCCCGAGGTTCACCGCGTACATCGGCTCGACCTGCGCCTTGTCCGCCCAGGTCATGAACTCGTCGAGGCCGAAGGCGTTGGTCTCGGTGGAGTGCCAGGCGAGCTCGAGGCGCCGCGGCCGCTGCTCGACGGGGCCGACGCCGTCCTCCCAGCGGTAGCCGGAGACGAAGTTCCCGCCGGGGTAGCGGACGCTGCTCACGCCGAGCTCGCGGGTGAGGGCGAGGACGTCGGTGCGCAGGCCGTCGGCGTCCGCGAGCGGGTGGCCGGGCTCGTAGACGCCGGTGTAGACGCAGCGGGCCATGTGCTCGACGAAGCTGCCGAAGGTGCGCCGCCGCACCGGTCCCACGACGTGCGCGGGGTGGAGATGGATCGTGCCGTGCAGGGTCATCGGTGACTCCTCGGGCCGCGCGGTCGGGGAGGGGCGGCCGGTCGTGTGGGTCGACCCTACGCCGGGACCCTTGACACCGGTGTGACGCGCGGCATAACTTCTGCAATCAACTTTCATATGTCGAGGGGGACGGGTGGACGACGGTCGCAGGGACGAGGGCACGGCAGCACAGCGCCCCAAGGGGCAGAGGCTCTACGCGGCCGCCCTCGGCCGGATCCTCCGGCACCTCTGCGACCACGGCCCCGCCACCATCAGCGCCCTCGCCGAGATCGCGCAGGTCAGCCGCCCCACCGTGCAGCGCGCCCTCACCGAGCTCGAGCAGCTCGGCCTCGCCGCCGAGGCCCATCCGCTCGCCGTGCCGATGGGCCGCCCCGCCCGCACCTGGGGCGCCGCCCCCGCGGAGCAGCTCGTCCTCGCGATCGACGTGCGCCGCGGGGAGAGCGCGGTGCAGGTGCGCCGCCTCACCGGGCCCCCGCTCGTCGAGGAGACGCTCGACCACGATCCGCTGCGCACCCGTGCCGCCGGGGACGCCTTCGCCCCCGGTCTGCTCGCCGCGATCGGGGAGGTCCTGGACCGGCACGGCATCGACCGCGCGCAGATCCTCGAGACCGCGATCGGCGTCTCCGGGATCGTCGACGACGACGGCACCGTCCTCGTCTCCATCCACCTCCCCGAGCTCACCAGGGTGCCGCTCGCCGCCCTCGCCGCGAGCACCCTCGGCCTCACCTCCGTGCAGGTCGAGAACGACATGAACCTCCGCGCCCTCGGCGAGCTGCGCACCGGCGCCGCCCGGGGCCTCGGCACCTTCCTCTACCTCACCAACCACCAGTTCCACCGCCCCGCGGTCGTCATCGACGGCCGCCCCTGGCACGGCGCGCACCGCGGCGTGGGCGAGGGCGACGTGCTCAGCGCGACCGGCGTCCTCCCCGCGACGCTCACCCACGGCGGCCGCACCGAGCGCTACTTCGACGTGGCCCGGCTGATCGACGACGGCGAGCTCCCCGAGGACTGGGTCCCCGTGCTCCACGAGCGCCTCGCCGCCGTGATCGCCGTGCTCAGCTACGCCCTCGACCCCGAGGCCGTGCTCGTCCACGGGGGCCCGCTCACCACGAGCCCTTCGGCCCTCGCGGACCTCGAGCAGCGGGTCGTCGGCCTGCTGCGCGCCCCCGGCGCCCCGCGGGTCCTCGCCGCGAGCCCGGGGGAGGACCACACCATCGTCGGCGCGCTCTCGATCGCGCTGCGGCAGGCCCTGGGACGGGTCCTCCAGGTCGAGGACCCGCCCCTCCCCGACCTCCACTGAGAACCCCCACCCCAGGAGACACCCCATGGTCACCACCACCCGACGCACGCTCCTCACCGGCGCCGCCGCCCTCGGCGCCGGGACCCTCGCGGCCTGCAGCGGCGGAGGCGGAGGAGGCGGCGGCATCCCCGACGAGATCCCCGCCGACACCTCCGGCGAGATCACCTACAGCATCTGGGACCAGGCGCAGAAGGGCGCGATGGAGAAGATCATCGCCGCCTTCGGGAAGCAGTTCCCCGACATCACCGTCTCCCTCACCGTCACCCCCTTCGAGCAGTACTTCGAGAAGCTCCAGACCCAGGCCACCGGCGGTGACCTCCCCGACGTGTTCTGGATGAACGGTCCCAACTTCCAGCTCTACGCCTCCGAGGGCAAGCTCCAGGACCTCGCGGACGTCCCCGGCTTCGACGCCGGCTCCTACCCCGACGCCATGAACGCGCTCTACACGCTCGACGGCGCCCAGTACTGCGTCCCGAAGGACTTCGACACCATCGGCCTGTGGTGGAACGCCGACCACTTCGAGAAGGCCGGGGTCGAGGCGCCGACGGAGGACTGGACCTGGGACGACTACCGCGAGACCTCCCGCGCCATCACCGAGGCCCTCGCCGACGACGGCGTGTGGGGCAACGCGGGCGGCACCGCGAACCAGGCCTACGTCTACCCGCTCGTCATCCAGGCCGGCGGCGAGATCATCTCCGAGGACGCCACGAGGTCCGGCTACGGCAGCGACGCCGCCATCGAGGCCTTCACGTTCCTGCGCGGCATGGTCGAGGACGGCACCGCCCCCGGCGTCGAGTTCACCACCGAGAACAAGCCCGCGGACCTCTTCAACGCCGGCAAGGCCGCGATGCTGTGGTCCGGGAACTGGTCCGCCGCGGTGTTCAAGGACTCCCCGGTGCGCGACGCGATCCGCACCGCCCCGCTGCCCACCGGGAAGCAGGCCGGCAACGTCATCCACGGCATCGGCAACACCATGGCCGCCGAGGGGAGGAACAAGGCCGCGGCCGCCGCCTTCCTCGCCTTCCTCGGCAGTGAGGAGGCCAACCGCATCCAGGCGGAGGAGGGTGCCGCGAACCCCGCCTTCGAGGGCACCGCCCAGGCCTACGTCGACGCCCTGCCCGAGTTCGAGCTCCAGCGCTTCATCGACGCCGCCGCGGACGCGAGCCCCTACCCCGTCTCGAGGAACACCGCCGCCTGGCTGAGCCTCGAGCTCGAGTACTACCCGAAGATCGTGGGCGGGGAGCTCGAGGTCGCCGCGGGCTGCGCCGAGCTCGCGCAGAAGATGGACGAGGCGCTCGCCGATGAGCAGTGAGCCCACCCGTCGGATCCGCCGGGAGGACGGCTGGGCCTGGCTCTTCATCGGGCCGCTCATGCTCGGCGTCGTCGTCTTCTACTTCTGGCCGATCCTGCGCACCCTCTACAACTCGTTCACCGAGTTCGGGGCGTTCGGCGGCACCCGCTGGACGGGGCTCGAGAACTACGCGGACCTCCTGACCGACGCCCACGTCCCCCGCGCCCTGCTGAACACGCTGATCTACACGGTGATCGTGCTGCTCGGCATCCCGCTGTCCGTCTACCTCGCGGCGCTGCTGAACCGGCCCGGCCTGCGCCTCGCCTGGTTCTACCGGGTCATGTTCTTCCTGCCGATCGTCGCGATGCCCGCCGCGATCGCGATGGTCTGGCGGATGATCTACAACAGCGACTTCGGCCTGCTGAACTATGCCCTGTCCCTCGTGGGGGTCGACGGCCCGTACTGGATCTCGAGCCCCGGCTGGGCGCTCGCCGCGGTGAGCGTCGTGGGCCTGTGGTCCTCGCTCGGCTTCTCGATCATCATCCTCTCCGGCGGCCTGCGGGCGATCCCGCCGGAGCTGTACGAGGCGGCGTCCCTCGACGGCGCGGGGCCGATGCGGCAGTTCTTCTCGCTCACCGTCCCGCTGCTCACCCCGAGCATCTTCTTCCTGACGATCATCACGGCGATCAACGGCTTCCAGCTGTTCGACCTGCTGTACGCGCTGCTGGGCCCGAACAACCCGGCCATGGCGCAGACCCAGTCGCTCGTCTACCTCTTCTACGAGCAGGCCTTCGCCCAGAACGACAAGGGCTACGCCTCCGCGATCGCCATGCTGATCCTGCTGGTCATCGGGGTCATCACGCTCGTCCAGTTCCGCTTCCAGAGGAGGTGGGTGTCCTATGACTGATGCCCCCGCACCCCGCCCCCGCGCCGCCCGCGGGCCGCGGAACATCGACGCCTACGTCGTGCTCACCGTGGGCGGGCTGGTCATGATCTTCCCGTTCGTGTGGCAGCTGATCATGTCGCTGTCCACGCAGGCGGAGGTCACCGGCGTCCCGCCGAGCCTGCTCCCCGCGAGCCCGCAGTGGGGGAACTTCGCGGCCGTCTTCGACCTGCTGCCCTTCGTGGACCAGTTCCTGGTCTCCGTCGGCGTGACCGCGCTGCGGGTGATCGTGCAGATGATCCTGTGCGCGATGGCCGGCTACGCCTTCGCCCGCATGCAGTTCCGCGGGCGCGGGATCCTCTTCGCGCTGCTGCTGTCGATCCTCATGGTCCCCAACCAGATCTATCTGATCCCGCAGTACTCGATCATCCAGGGCATGGGCCTGCTCAACACCGTCCTCGGCATCGCCATGCCGGGCCTGTTCAGCGCCTTCGGCACGTTCCTGCTGCGCCAGCACTTCGTGGCGCTGCCCGCGGAGCTCGAGGAGGCCGCCCGCCTGGACGGGGCGAACCCGTGGCAGATCTTCTGGCGGGTCATGCTCCCGCTCTCCGGGCCCGCTCTGGCCTCGGTCGCGATCCTCACGACGATCGCCTCGTGGAACGACCTGCTGTGGCCGCTCGTCGTGAGCACCTACGAGGACCGCATGCCGCTCGCCGTCGGCCTCGCGACGCTCCAGGGGCAGCACATGACGAACTATCCGGTCATGATGGCGGCGAGCCTGCTCGCCATGGCCCCGATCCTCATCCTCTTCCTCGTCCTCCAGCGCCGGGTGGTCGAGGGTCTCGCCCACTCCGGCATGAAAGGCTGACATGACCCCCTCACCCCCTGACCGCCCGCTCCGCGTCGGCATCGTCGGCACCGGCGGCATCTCCCGCGCCCACGCCCCCGGCTGGGTGCAGGCGGGCGCCGAGCTGCACTGCCACAGCGTCGACGGCGCGGAGGAGTTCGCCGCGCAGTTCGGCGCGCAGGTCCACGAGGACCTCGGCGCCCTGCTCGCGGCCGTCGACGTGGTCGACGTCTGCACCCCCACCCCGGAGCACGGGGCGATCGTGCACGCCGCGCTCGACGCGGGGCGCGACGTGGTCTGCGAGAAGCCGCTCGCGCTCACCG
Organism: Brachybacterium sp. NBEC-018; assembly: GCF_024860185.1. Classification (NCBI taxonomy): domain Bacteria; kingdom Bacillati; phylum Actinomycetota; class Actinomycetes; order Micrococcales; family Dermabacteraceae; genus Brachybacterium; species Brachybacterium sp. NBEC-018. The sequence goes on along the minus strand of NZ_CP100650.1, from coordinate 605,848 downwards.
CGGAGGAGGCCGACGCCCTCGTCGCGCACGCCGAGCGGGCGGGCCGGCGCCTGCTGCCCGCGCACGTCGTCCGCTACTTCCCGCAGTACGCGGCCGCGAAGCGGGCGATCGACGCGGGCGAGATCGGCGAGATCGCCGTGCTGCGCTTCGAGCGCACCGGCTCCTTCCCGCGCCAGCCCTGGTTCGGGGACGAGTCGCTCTCGGGCGGCATCGTCATGGACCAGATGATCCACGACATCGACCAGGCGCTGTGGATGGCCGGCCCCGCCGTCGCCGTCCACGCCCGCCAGCGCACGGCCGCCGCGACGGACGAGGTGCGCACGGCCCACGTGGTCCTCACCCACGCCTCGGGCGCGATCAGCCACTGCCGCGGCCTGTGGGGCGCGCCCGGGACCGCGTTCCGCTACACCTTCGACCTCGCCGGCTCCGGCGGCCGCCTGCGCTACGACTCCGCGGGCGACTCCGGCATCACCTTCGACGCGGTCGCCGCGGCCCGCCAGGCCTCCGGCGACGGCTTCCTGCCGGAGGTCACGACCTTCCCCAGCCCCTACGCCGAGGAGATCCTCGACTTCGTGGCGGCCCTGAGCAGCGGCGGCGCCGCGCGCGTGGACGGGGCCGACGGCGCCGAGGCCGTGCGCGTGGCCGGCGCGGCCCTGCAGTCCCTGCGCACCGGACGGAGCATCGCATGCTGACCCCCACCCCTCTCCGCGTGGCGCTCATGAGCTGCGCCCACACCCATGCCGCGGGCTACGCGGCACTGCTCGACGCCCGGGCGGACGTCGACCTCGTCGTCGCGGACCCGGACGGCTTCGGCGACGTGAGCGCCCGCAGCCTCGTCGGCTCCTACGAGGAGGCCTGGGACCACTGGGCCGACGGCCCCGAGGCGATCGTCGTGACCAGCGCGAACGCCCACCACCGCGATCTCGTGCTCGAGGCCGCGCGGCGCGGCGTGCACGTGCTGTGCGAGAAGCCGCTCGCGACGACCGTCGCGGACGCGGCGTCGATGGTGGAGGCCTGCCGGGAGGCGGGCGTCGTGCTCATGACGGCCTTCCCCGTGCACTTCTCCCCGGCCGTCGCGGCGCTCCGCACGGCCGTGGGTGACGGCACGCTCGGCGAGGTCATCGGCCTGACCGGCACGAACAACGGCAAGCTGCCCGCGGGCCGCGACTGGTTCAGCGACCCGGAGCTCGCGGGCGGCGGCGCCCTCGTGGACCACACGGTGCACCTCGCCCAGATCCTCGACTCGCTGCTCGGCGAGCCGGAGGCGGTCCACGCCGTCACCAACCGGATCCTCTGGGAGGACCGGGCCGGGGAGCAGGGGCTGCGGGCGGAGACCGGCGGCCTCGTCACCCTCACCTACCCGGGCGGGCTCGTCGCGACGATCGACTGCTCGTGGTCGCAGCCGGCGGACGCCCCCACGTGGGGCGGGCTCACCCTGCAGGCCGTGGGCACCGGCGGGCAGCTGCAGATCGACGCCTTCGCCCCGCACGTGGGAGGCCCCGGCCGCTGGCTGCCCTACGGGACGGACCTCGACGCGGCGCTGCTCGAGGCGTTCCTCGGCGCCGTGCGCGCCGGGGAGGCGGTCGAGCCGACGGGCGAGGTGGGCCTGCGCACCACGCGCGTGGTCGCCGCCGCCCAGGAGTCGGTGCGCACGGGGCAGCCCGTCCCGCTCGCCGCGCTCTAGCCCGCCGCGCGCCGTCGGGCGGTCGCCAGCGCGTTGAGCGCCGCGATGACGACCGCCCCGACGGCGAGCACGCTGCCGCCCACGAGCACGGTCCCGGTCACGCCGATCAGGGAGCCGAGCACCGCGAGGGTGATCCCGTTGCCGGTGCGCAGGCCGGTGGTGAGCATGCTGTAGACGCCGATCACGCGGCCGCGCTGGTCGACGGGCGCGCGCAGCTGCACGACGGCCTGGCCGATCGTCATCGAGGCCATGTTCGCGACGCCGCCGATGACGAGCGCGAGCACGGTGACGAGGTAGCTCGGCGAGGTCGCCACGACGATCGTGGTCACCCCGAAGAGGAAGGTCGCGACGACGGCGGCACGGGTGCTGGGCCAGATCACGCCCGTCGCCTCGAGCAGCACGCCACCCACCACGCCGCCCACGCCGTTCGCGAAGAGGAGCAGGCCGTAGGCGGCGCCCGCGTCGCCGGCGCCGAGGGCGTCGGCGAGGGAGGGCATGGCGACCTGCAGGGAGGAGCCGACGCCCACCGCGATGAGCCCGCCCAGGGCGATCATCGCGACGAGCACGCGGTCCCCGGCGACGGTGCGCAGCACGGCGAGGGAGCGCAGCGGGCCCAGCCGCTCGCGCCGCACCACGCCGTCCCGCGTGTGCCCGGTGTAGGGGGTGCGCAGCATGAGCAGGGTCATCGGCAGGTAGAACAGGACGTTCACGAGGATCCCGATCGCCGGGCCCAGGGCGAGCAGCAGTGCGGAGCCGACGATCGGCCCGGCGAGCACGCCGAGGCTCTTGAAGGTCGCGTTCAGGCGCACGGCGCCGGGCAGCTCCCGCGGCTCGGCGAAGTCGTGGAGCATGAGCTGCTCCGCCGGGCCCCAGAGGGCGCCCGCGCAGCCGTGCAGCACGAGCAGGATGCACGCCTCCCACATCGTCAGCGTGCCGGTGAGGAAGAGGACGCCCCAGGCCACGGAGACGAAGGCGAACAGGCCCTGGGCGATCTGGATGATCCGACGGCAGTCGTGCCGCTCGGCGAGCTCGCCGAACCACACCGAGCACAGCAGGAACGGCAGCCAGTGGCTGATCACCTGGAAGCCGACGAGCGCGGGGGAGTGGAAGGCCTGCCAGAGGAACCAGTAGGTGATGACGTGCTCGATGTTGTCCGCCATCATCGACATGCCGGAGGTGAGCAGGTACGGGCGCGAATGGCGGTCGCGGAGGGCGCCGAAGCGGCGGGGCGCGGTGGTGGTCGTGGGGTGCTCCTCGGGGTCCGGGCCGGTCCGACGATCCGTGCCCGCCCTCGAGCCTAGGCCGCGCGGCGTGAGCTGCGCACGGGGCGACCACGGGTTGCCCCGCGCCGGAGCGTGCGGGCGAGGATCCCGCCCGTCGCGGCGAGGAACAGGACCTGGAGCGCGGTGCGCGGGAGCAGCCGGTCGTGCCAGGGCAGGTCGCCGCCGGAGAGGGCGAGGTGCACGTTCGCGGGGAACATGGCGAGCAGCAGCGCGGTGAGGCCGGCCGCGGCCCAGGGGGCGAGGCCGCGATGGAGGAGGCCCACGGCGCCCGCGAGCTCGAGCACGCCCGTGGCGGTGACGGCGAGCTCGGGGTCCCCGGCCCAGGCGGGGACCATGGCGACGAGCTGCTCGCGCATCATGACGAAGTGGACGGTGCCCGTGAGCAGGAACATCGCGGCCACGCCGAGGCGCAGGGCGAGCGTGAGGGGATCGGCGACGCCCGTGCGGCGGGCGACGGCGTAGCTGGTGGTGGTGACCACGACGAGGACGATCGCCGGTTCCATGGGGACTCCTCCGCGACGGGATTGACACTGTCAAGCACGGCGACCGTACGACGCCGGCTTGACAGTGTCAAGGGGTCTCGCGACGATGGGCGTATGTCCTCTCCAGCCCCCGCCGGCGCCCGCCCGGCCCTGCTCGCCGCCGCCCGCGCCGAGCTCGCCGAGGTCGGCGTCGACCGGCTCTCCCTGCGCGCCGTCGCCCGCCGCGCCGGGGTCTCCCACGCGGCCCCCGGCTACGTGTTCGGCGGGATGACCGGCCTGCTCACCGCGCTCGCCGCCGAGGGCTTCGACCTGCTCGCGACGAGGCTCGAGGAGGCGGGGGACATCGCCTCCTCCGGCGAGGCCTACGTCGGCTTCGCCGCGCGCGCCCCCGAGCTCTTCACCCTCATGTTCCGCACCGCCCTGCTCGACGCCGAGGACCCGGCGCTGCGCGAGGCCCAGCAGCGCGCCTTCGGCCGGCTCACCGTCCGGGCGGGCACGGCGGCGAGCCCGCAGCTGCTGTGGGCGCTCGCGCACGGCGCGGCCACGCTGCGCGCCGACGGCCAGCTCGCCCCGGTCGCGGGAGGCGAGGACGGCGCGGTGCTGATCGTCCGGGAGCTCGCGCGGCTCCTGGAGACCTGAGTGACCCGGGAGGGCTGAGCTCCGGAACGGCCGGCGCCGGGCGATAACGGGCCGGTATCCTATGGGAAGCCCGATCGGCAGTCCGGACACCGGGAGCCGCCGCCCCGCCCGAAGGAGCCGCCCCTTGGCCATCCGACGACAGGTCCTGCGCGACGAGGTCGAGGAGCTCATCCTCCAGCGCCTCCTCGAGAACCGCTGGGCCCCCGGCTCCCGCCTCAGCATCGACGGCCTCGCCCGCGACCTCGAGGTCTCACCCACCCCGGTGCGCGAGGCGATGGTGGCCCTCGAGCGCTCCGGCCTCGTCGAGTACGTCGCGCTGCGCGGCTACGTGGTCGCCCCGCCGCTGGACGCCGAGCACATGACCGAGCTGCTCGACGCCCGCAAGGTCGTCGAGTCCGCGGCCCTGGGTCGCGCCTTCACCCAGTGGGACGCGCTCGTCGCCGATCTCGAGGCCGCGCACGCCCGCCACGCCGAGGTGCTCGCCCAGATCGACGCCGCGGGTGCCGAGGACTACGAGCTGCTCAACGAGCACTTCCGGGCGGACTGGGCCTTCCACCAGGTGTTCTTCGCCCATGCGGACAACCGCTACCTGCGCACCATGGTCGAGAACCTCAGCACCTACAGCCACCGCATGCGGCAGACCTGGTCCGGCGGGCCCGAGACCTTCGACGGCCGCGTGGCCCACGAGGAGCACGGGATCGTGCTGGAGAAGGTGCGCCAGCACCATCACGACGGGGCGCTGCAGGCCCTCGCCGCGCACCTCGACGGGGTGCTCGCCCGCTCGCTCAGCGCAGCGGAGGACTGACCCGCACCGGCTCGCCCTGGGCGAGCCGCACGCGCAGGAACTCGGCGTGCACGTCGAGCTCCCGGGTGACGCCCGAGACGAGCCGCCCCTCGACCTCGTCGAGCCTCATGGCGAGGGCGTCGAGCTGGGCGTCGATGCTGCGGAGGTTCGCGAGCGCCGTCTGCCGCGGGCCGTCGCCGGGGGCGGTGAGGAAGCCGGCGTTGTCCTCCGCGGCGCGCACGAGGTCGGGTACGTAGCGCTCGGCCATCCCCTCGAGCAGGAGCACGTCGTCGTCCCAGGGGCGGCGGGTCTGGAGCGCGGGGCTCGCGACGAGCGCGTCGATCCGCAGCAGCAGCGTCTCCGCGCGCCGCAGGACGGGCCGCACGGTGCGGTCGCGCACGTGTCGGCGCACCCGCTGCAGGTCACGTCGCCGACGGCGGGTGGTGCGCACGATCCCCTCGAGGGCGGGGAGCGTGCCCTCGGGCATGGCGACGCCCGAGTCCTGCAGGCGCACGGGGGCGGCGCGACGGTTGCGGAGGGCGAGGCCCAGGGCGCCGCCCACGAGCACGCCGACACCGAGGCCGGCGAGCAGCGGGGCGAGCAGGGTGCCGCCGCCGATCAGGCTCGCGACGCCGAGGGTGAGGAAGCTGCCGATGCCGAGCACGAGCCCGGCGGTGACGGGCACACCGATCGTGAGCCATCGGCCGCGTCGCCGCGGCCGGACCCGGAGCGTGCCGATCCGCTGTGCCATGGTTCCCCCTGACCTCGCCGTGCGGACCAGGATACGACCGCTCCCCGAGAAGGCTCTCAGGACCGCCCGGCGATCGCGAGCAGCTCGAGGTAGCCCTCGAGCTCCCACGCCGTGCGGCCCACGAACAGGCCGGTCACGTGGTCGATGCCGAGCAGATCCGCGGCATTGCCGAGGTTGACGGAGCCGCCGTAGAGCAGCCCGGCGACGCGGCCGGTGTACTGCGCGCCGAGGGCGGCGAAGGGCTCGCGGAGCTCCTCGGTCGTGGCCGGCCGGCCCTTCTCGCCGATCGCCCAGATCGGCTCGTAGGCGATGACGACGCGGGAGAGCTCCTCCGCGGAGAGGCCCTCGAGGGCGCCCGCGGCCTGCTCGAGGATGAACGCGCTCGAGCCGCCGGCCTCCTTCACCTCGGCGCTCTCCCCGATGCACAGCAGCGGGGTGAGGCCGTGGCGCAGGGCCGCGGCGACCTTGAGCCGCGTGGTCTCCACGGTCTCGCCGAAGTGCTCGCGGCGCTCGGAGTGGCCGATCTCGACGATCTGCGCGCCGGCGTCCTTCGCCTGGGGGACGGACACCTCACCGGTCCAGGCACCGGTGTCCTCCCAGTGCGCGTTCTGCACGCCGAGCAGCACGGGGGAGTCCTCGCCGAGGATCCCCCGCACCGTGGTGGTGGCGGTGAAGGAGGGGATGACGAACGGCTGCACACCGTCCGGGACGGTGTCGAGGTGCTCGCGCAGCCCCTCCGCCCAGGCCCGCGCCTCGGCGAGGGTCTTCGTCATCTTCCAGCTGGTGCCCACCCACAGCGTGCTCATGGGGTTCAGGCCTTCTCGAGGGAGCCGTCGTAGGCGCAGATCGCGTCGACCTTCTCCGCGGAGGAGGAGGTGGGGTCGAACTCGAGGTCGAGCCACACCTTCACGAGCTCCTTCGCGAGTTCGAGACCGATGACCCGCTCGCCCATGCACAGGACCTGCGCGTTGTTCGACAGCACCGAGCGCTGCACCGAGTAGAGGTCGTGCGCGGTGACGGCGCGGATGCCGCTCACCTTGTTCGCGGCGATCGCGACGCCGAGGCCGGTCCCGCAGATGAGCAGGGCGCGGTCCGCCTCGCCGGCGGCGACCTTCTCCGCGGCGGCGACGGCGACGTTCGGGTACAGCTCGCCGTCCTCACGTCCTCCCACGCCGACGTCGGTCACGGACGCGACGCGGGGGTCGTTCTCGAGCAGCTCCTTCAGGGCGGACTTGTGGCCGTAGCCGGCGTTGTCGGATCCGGTGACGATGCGCAGGGCCATGGTGATCTCCTCAGGGGTGGTGGTGCTGGTCAGGACGTCAGGACAGGTGCTCGCCGAGCTCGGTCATGAGGATCGAGAACGAGATCGCGCCCGGGTCGGGGGTGCCGAGCGAGCGCTCGCCCAGCACGCGGGAGCGGCCCAGGCGGGCGGTGATCTCCGCGGTCGCGGCGGCCGCCTCGCGGGCGGCGCCCGCGGCCTCGAGGATCGCGGCGGCCGGGTTCTCCCCGGTGAACGCCTGCTCCAGGGTGGCACGGAAGGGGACGGCGGCGTCGACCATGGTCTTGTCGCCCACCTGGGCGCCGCCGAGGCGCAGCACCGCGTCGATGCCGGCGTCGAGCGCGTCGACGGCGGTGCGCGGGGCGGCGCCCTCGTCATCGGAGTAGACGCCCGCCGCGGCGGTGAGCGCCGCGCCCCAGAGCGCGCCGGAGGTGCCGCCGGCGGACTCGGACCACGCCTCGCCCGCCCGCACGAGCAGGGTGCGCGCGCCGGCGCCCTCGTCGAGCGCGGCGCGGGCGGCCTTCGCGGCGCCCGTGGAGCCGTAGGCCATGCCCTGGCCGTGGTCGCCGTCGCCGGCGATCTGGTCGATGCGGCCCAGCTCGGCCTCCTCGCGGGCGCAGACGGCCTGGAACAGGTCCAGGACGTCCGCGACCTTCGCGGCGGTCGCGCGGGAGGCGTCGCTCGCGGCGGGGACCGGGTCCGCGCCGGGGGTCCAGTAGCTCTCGCGCGGCTCGCGCTCGACGGGGGCGACGGCGCCGCGGCGGTAGGCGGGGGTGTCGACGGGCGCGAGCCAGTGCTGCTCGAGCTCCTCGTCGAGGAAGACGAGGGTGAGGGAGAGGCCGGCCATGTCGAGGCTCGTGATGAACTCGCCGACCTCGGGGCGCACGGGAGTGATGCCGGCGGCCTCGAGCAGCTCGGCGACCTTCGCGTAGACCACGAAGAGCTCCTCGTACTTCACGGTGCCGAGGCCGTTGAGGATCACGGCGGCGCGGCCGGAGGATCCCTCAGGACGCTCGGCGAGCAGGCCCTCGACGAGGAGCGTCGCGATCTCGTCGGCGGTGCCGACGGGCTCGTCGCGCACGCCGGGCTCGCCGTGGATGCCGAGGCCCACGCCCATCTGGCCCGCGGGCACGTGGAAGAGGGCGTCGTCCGCGCCGGGGAGGGTGCAGCCGTCGAAGGCGACGCCGAAGGAGCGGGTGGCGTCGTTGGCCTTCCAGGCGATCCGCTCGGCCTCGTCGAGGTCCGCGCCGGCCTCGATCGCGGCGCCCGCGATCTTGAAGACGGGCAGGTCGCCGGCGATGCCGCGGCGGTCGCGGTGCTGGTCAGGGGTGTTGGAGACGATGTCGTCGCTGACCTTGACGATGCGCACGTCCACGCCCTCGGCGCGGAGCTTCTCGGCGGCGAGGCCGAAGTGCAGCACGTCCCCGGCGTAGTTGCCGAAGCCGAGGATCACGCCGCCGCCGTTCTCGGCGTTGCGGGCGACGGAGTACACCTGCGAGGCGGACGGCGAGGCGAAGACGTTGCCGCACGGGGCGCCGTGCCCCATGCCGGGGCCCACCCAGCCGGCGAAGGCGGGGTAGTGGCCGGAGCCGCCGCCGATCACGAGGGCGGGCTGGCCCTTCGGGGTGAGGGTGGGGCGCACGACGCCGCCGTGGACCTCGGCGACGTGCTCGGGGTGGGACAGGGCGAGACCCCGAACCGCCTGGGCGGCGAACTGGGTGGGGTCGTTGTAGAGCTTCGTCATCGGGAACTCCTGGGCGGGCGCCGGCGGCGGTGCGGCGCGGTGGACGGGGCGGGGTCGTCGTCGACCGCTCGGGGCGTGGGGACGACCCGTCGACGGAGACGATCCTATAGGAAAATGTCTCGGGTGGGGATCCGGGCCGCGCCCGGCCCCGATCACCGCGAGGTGAGCGGGGCCGGGGCGGTGGTCGGGGCGACGTCGGCCGTCCCCCTTCCGCCGCGGGCGAGCACGACCATGAGCAGCGCGGAGATCAGCATGAACACGCCCACGAGCGCCATCGGCGCCTCGTAGCCGCCCGTCCAGTCGTGGACGGCGCCGGTGATGTACGGGGCGCTGAAGCCGCCGAGGTTCCCGAGCGTGTTGATGAGCGCGACGCCCGCGGCGGCGGCCGCCCCCGTGAGGAACTGCGTGGGCAGCGTCCAGAAGTTCGGCAGCGCCGCGAAGATCGCGCAGGCCGTCACCGTGATGACCGCGATGGTCAGCGCGGGGGAGGGGGCGAGCAGCGCGAGCGGGATCGAGACCCCGCCCACCAGCGCGGGGACCGCGATGTGCCAGGTGCGCAGGCCGTTCCGGCTCGCGTGGCGGGACCACAGCACCATGACCACGGCCGCCGGCACGTAGGGGATCGCCGTGATGAGACCCTTCGCGAGCACGCCGAAGGTCTGCCCGCTCTGGTCCTGGAAGCCCTCGATGATCGTGGGCAGGAAGAAGGCGAGGGCGTAGAGCCCGTAGATGAAGCCGAAGTAGATCAGGGCGAGCATCCACACCCGGCCGCTGCGGAAGGCGAAGCGGGCCGGGACGTGCCCGGTGCCCTCGCTCTTGGCCGCGGACTCCTTCTCGAGCGCCTCGGTGAGCCACTCCTGCTCGGCGCGGCTGAGCCAGCGGGCGTCGGCCGGGCGGTCCTTGAGGTACACGAGCGCGAGGATGCCGACGATGATCGCGGGCAGGCCCACGCCGAGGAACATGACGCGCCAGCCCTCGAGGCCGAACAGCCCGTGCTGCTGGATGAGGAGCCCGGCGAGCGGGGCGCCGACCACCGTGGTCAGCGGCTGGGCGAGGTAGAAGAGCATGAGGATGCGGCCGCGGTGCGCGGCGGGGACCCAGAGGCTGAGGAAGAGGATCGCGCCGGGGAAGAACCCGGCCTCCGCGACGCCGAGCAGGAAGCGCAGCACGGTGAGCGAGGTGAAGCCCTGCACCCAGGTGAAGGCGACGGCGACGACGCCCCAGCTGATCATGATGCGGGCGAGCCAGATCCGCGCGCCGAAGCGGTGCAGGGCGAGGTTCGAGGGGATCTCCAGCAGGATGTAGCCGATGAAGAAGACGCCCGAGGCGAAGCCGAACTGCGCCGCCGTGAGGGCGAGGTCGCTGTTCATGCCGTTGGGGGCGGCGAAGCCGATCGCGGTGCGATCGAGGTAGTTGATGAAGAACATGAGCGCCACGAAGGGGACGAGGCGGATCGAGACCTTGCGGATCGCGGAGCGGGCCACGGGGTTCTCGGCGGGTGCTGCGGTCACGGTGACTCCGATGTCGAGGTGAGGGCGTGCGGGTGGGGCGGCGGGCGCACGCTGGGGCGCCCGCCGCCGAGAGAGGGGGAGGGAGGGGTCAGCGCTCGATCGCGGGGATGTCGAGCATCTGGGCGAGGACCTTGTCGAGCTCCTCGTCGTCCCAGACCTTCGTCCAGTCGGGGGCGATGATCGACTCGCGGCCGTAGTCCATGGCGCGCAGGCACGCGTCGGAGAACGGGTTCGAGCCGCGCAGGGCGTTGGTGAGGGCGATGAAGATGTGGCCGTGGAAGAGGGCCCGCACGGCCGGCTCGGGGATGCCCACGACGTTCACCGCGTGGTCCATCGAGTCCTTGAGGAACTGGCCGATCATGCAGCCGGTGGTCTCCACGAGGGTCGGCTCGAGCTGGGCGAGCTGCTTGACCGTCACCCAGTGCACGTCGATGACCGGGGCGTAGATCGCCCGGATGACCTTCGCGATCCGCTCGCGGACCTGCTCGTCCTCGCCCTCGTAGGCCGCGACGACCTCCTGCGGGGCGGCGATCCCGCCGAAGGTGTCCGCCCACTCCTCCGGGGTGGTGCGCTCGAGGAAGACGGACGGGTGGGCGGGGTGCGCGCACGCCTGGTGCACGCCCTCGCGCTGCGTGAGCAGCCCCGCGTAGGAGGCCGCCGGGTCGAGGGTCAGCAGGACGCCGCCCTCCTTCATGAGCGGCACCACCGTCGCGGAGACGGAGCCGAGGGCGACGTCCGGCACGGCGAGGATGACGACGTCGGCCTGGGCGGCGGCGGTCTCGAGGTCGGTGGTCTCCCGGCCCAGGGCGGCGAGGCGCTCGCGGCCGGCCTCGGAGGACTCGACGTAGAGGATCGGGGCGTCGGTGAGGTTGAGGTTGTTCGAGACGCGGGTGCCCATCTTGCCGCTCGCGCCGACGACGGCGACGGTGATCGAGGGATCCAGCTCGACGGTCTTGCCGAAGAGCGGGTTGAGCTCCTTGCTGCTGGTCATGGTGTTCTCCTTCGGTGGGTGGGGGTCAGTCGGTGTGCGCCGCGCGCCAGTCGCGCAGCGCGGTGAGGGTGCGGGTGGTCCAGTCCCGCTCGGCGGCGAGGGTCGTGGGGAGGTCGCCCTGCCACGGCAGCCAGTGCTCGACGATCGCGGCGGGGGCGCCGTCCTCGGCGCGGCGGTGGCCGGGCGGGTAGACGCTGCGCAGCTCGTGGTCGAGGTCGAGCAGGCCCTCGCCGATCGGGGCACCCGAGTAGCGGAACCCCACCCAGCCCTCCTCGCGCGTGAAGCGGAAGTCCTTGACGTGGAGGTCCGCGGTGCGCGGGGCGCAGGACTCGACGACCTGGCGGGGGTGCTCGAGCGCGGAGACGCAGTTGGCGGGATCGAGGCAGATCCCCACGAGCGGGGAGTCGAGCTCCTCGACGAGGGCGAGGAGATCCGCGGTGGGCAGCTGCTCGTAGGTCTCGAGCGCGAGGGTCACGCCCGCGGCCTCGAGGCGGGGGAGCGTGCGGCGCAGGGTGCGGGCGGCGGCCTCGACGCCGCGAGCGATCTCCGGGGCCTGCACCATCGAGCGCAGGGTGCGCGCCCCGAGAGCGCCGGCCATGTCGACGAAGCGGGCGAGGTGCTCGGGGTCGATGCCGCGGGTGCCGAGCTCGAGCTCGATGCCGTGGCCCTCGGCGCGGGAGCGGAGGGCGCGCAGGCCGGCGGCGTCCTCCCCGAGGATCCGCGGGTCGTCGCAGATCTGGAAGACCTCGCACCCAAGCTCCGCGGCGCGGTCGATCATGCCGGCGACGCCCAGCGGCCGGGGGTTCACGTCCTGGAACTCCCAGAACAGGGCGTAGGTGCCGATGCCGATCTTCATGCGCTCACTCCGATGTGCGGGCCGTGGTCCAGAGCGCCCACCGCGGTCCTGCGGCGGGGCGTCGGGCCGACAGTACGCATCCGACGGCGAATTGGTCAACCGGTTGGCGAGCGGGTCACGAGGTGTTGACAGGTCAACCGGTTGCCTCATAGGGTCCCGGCAACCCGTGGCGGTGGACCGCCGCGGGACGCCGACCCGCCGCCCCGGCGAGGAGCGGCGAGAGCCGGGCCCAGAGTCGGACCCGGGGACGAAGGAGACATCGATGTCCGCAGCCTCGTCGGCCCGCCCCTGGTGGCGGCGCCCCGTCCTCATCGCCCCGCTCGCCGTCGCGGCCCTCGTCGTCGCGATGCTCCAGCAGACGACCTTCGTCGGCGCGGGGGAGAGCATCGGCGGGGACGAGGTCTCCTCGGCCGACGACGCCACCGCGCTCGCACGGGACGGCTACACGAGCACCGTCGTCCCCGCGATCACCGAGCAGCCCACCCCCGTCACCGAGATCGTCACCGCCGCGCTCGAGGACCCCGAGGCCGCCGGCGAGGAGCACGGCCGGCACGAGGCCGAGGGCAAGCCCTACAGCTACGCCGTCACCGCCACGGGGAAGGTCGTCGAGGGGGAGTTCGGGGAGCTCGGCCTCGAGGTCGAAGGCCTTCCCCGGGAGGTGAGCCTCGGCATCGCGGTCCCGCCCTACGGCGCCTCCTCCTCCCTCCGCGACGTCGGCCTCGACGTGCAGTACGGCGACTTCGAGAACCAGATCGCGTACCAGGGCGTCGCCTTAGAGCTGAACTCCCTCGCTGCGGAGGACGCCTACGAGGACCTGGACCCCGAGGACCTCCTCGGGAGGACCGTGACCGTCCAGGGCGCCACCACCTGGACCTCCGTGCACGGGGGCGACGTCACCCACCTGAGCGTGCTCCCGGTCTCGATCGAGGAGCCCTCCTGATGACCGCCACCAGCCTCCGCGCCGAGGGCGTGACGAAGGCCTACGGCGCCACGCATGCGCTGCGCGGGGTGGACCTCGAGCTGCGCGGCGGGGAGGTGACCGCCCTGCTCGGCGAGAACGGCGCCGGCAAGTCCACCCTCATGAAGATCCTCTCCGGGGTCGAGCGGCCCACCGCGGGGACCATCACCCTGGACGGCGAGGAGATCGTGCTCGCCGACACCGTCGACGCCGCCGCGCACGGCATCGCGATCATCCATCAGGAGCTGAACCTCTGCCCGAACCTCACCGTCGCCGACAACATCTTCCTGGGCCGCGAGCGGCTGCGCTGGGGCATGGTCGACGCCGAGGCGCAGCGCCGCGTGGCCGTGGAGTTCCTCGAGCGGCTCCAGGAGCCGCTGGACCCCGCCGCCCTCGCCGGCGACCTCACCCTCGGGCGCCAGCAGCTCGTCGAGATCGCCCGCGCCCTGAGCGTCGACGCCCGCGTCCTCATCATGGACGAGCCCACCTCCGCGCTCTCCGAGGCGGAGGCCGGCGTGCTCTTCACCGTGATCCGCGACCTCACGGCGCGGGGCGTCGCCGTCGTCTTCATCTCCCACCACCTCGAGGAGTGCCTCGAGATCGCCGACCACGCCGTGGTGCTCCGCGACGGCCTCGTCGTCGCCCGCCGCCCCATGGCGGAGGTGGACATGACCTGGATCGTCACCGCGATGGTGGGACGCGAGGAGGAGGACCTCTACCCCGAGCGGACCGCGGTCCCGGGCGAGGTGCTGCTGGACGTGCGCGACCTCGTCGTCGCCGATCCCGACGGCACCGGCCGCGCGGCCGTCAAGGAGGCCACCCTCGCCCTCCACGAGCGGGAGGTGGTCGGCATCTTCGGCCTCATGGGCGCCGGCAGGACCGAGCTGCTCGAGGCGCTCGCCGGTCGCCTCCCCGCGCAGTCCGGCACCGTCGAGCTCGCGGGGCGCGACCTGGCGGGCCTCACGATCGCCGAGCGGATCGGGGAGGGGCTGGTGCTCGTCCCCGAGGACCGGCAGCGGGACGGCCTGGTGCAGAGCCTCGGCGTGGGCGCGAACATGGCGCTCGCCGCCGTCGGCCGGTTCCTGCGCGGCGGCTTCGTCGCCCGCGCGGCGGAGCGGACCGCGACCGAGGAGGGCCGGGGCCGGGTGCGGCTGAAGACCGCGAGCCTCGACGCCCCCATCACCTCGCTCTCCGGGGGCAACCAGCAGAAGGTCGTCATCGGGAAGGCCCTGCTCACGCAGCCCCGCGTGCTGCTCCTGGACGAGCCCTCCCGCGGCATCGACGTGGGCGCGAAGGCGGACATCTTCGCCCTCATGGCCGATCTCGCCGTCCGCGGGACCGGGGTCCTCTTCGCCACCTCCGAGGTCGGGGAGGTGCTCCATGCATGCGACCGGATCCTCGTGATGGCACGAGGGCGGATCGTCGCGGATCTCCCGCCGGGGGAGACCACCCGAGAGGACATCCTGGCGCTCGCCGACGGCGGCGCCCAGCACGAGGGAGCATCCGATGAGCGTTGAGACCCGCACCGCCGATCCCGCCGCCCCGCCCGGGGCCTCGGGTCGGGGTGGATCCCTCCTGAAGGGCCGCGGCATCGGCGAGCTGCTCATGGACCAGCGCGCGTTCGTCGCGCTGATCGTCCTCGTCATCGTCTTCTCGCTGCTCTCCGACGCCTTCCTGACGCCGTCGAACCTCGTGGTCATGACCAAGCACGTCGCCTACAACGCGATCCTCGCGCTCGGCATGCTGCTGGTGATCATCACCGGCGGCATCGACCTCTCGGTGGGCTCCGTCGTGGGGCTCTCGGGGATCGTCGCCGGGATGCTGCTGCAGGGCTGGGAGCTGTCGCTCCTCGACACCACCGCCTATCCCGCCGTCTGGGTCGTGGTCGTGATCGCGCTCGCCGTCGGCGGGCTCGTCGGGGCGCTGAACGGCCTGCTCGTCACCCGCTTCCACGTCGCGCCGTTCATCGCGACGCTCGGGACCATGTACATCGCCCGCGGGGCGGCGCTGCTGATCTCCGACGGCACCACCTTCCCCCGCCTCCAGGGGGACGAGGCCCTCGGCAACACGGGCTTCTCGTTCCTCGGCCTCGGCACGCCGCTCGGCATCCCCACGGCGATCTGGATCATGGTCGTGGCGGCGGTACTGGTGTGGCTGCTCGTGGCGCGCAGCGGATTCGGCCGTCACCTCTTCGCGACCGGCGGCAACGAGCGCGCCGCGGAGCTGTCCGGGGTGAAGGTCCGCAGCGTGAAGATGCGCGTCTACGTGATCTCCGGTCTCTGCGCCGCCATGGCCGGGCTGATCATCGCCTCGGAGCTCACCTCCGCGGCGCCGCAGACGGGCCAGAGCTTCGAGCTCAACGCGATCGCGGCCGTCGTGATCGGCGGGGCCTCCCTCGCCGGCGGGCGCGGGAGCGTGCGCGGCGCGCTGATCGGCGCCTTCGTCATCGGCTTCCTCTCCGACGGCCTCGTGCTGATCGGCGTCTCGAGCTTCTGGCAGACGGTCATCAAGGGTCTCGTGATCGTCCTCGCGGTGATCCTCGACCAGAGCCAGGTGCGGCTGAAGCGACGGCGGGCCGCCGCGGCCGCCGCCCGCAGCCTCGCCGCGGACACCGCGGAGGTGCGGGCATGAGCCCCCGGATCGGCCGTCGCGCACTCCTGACCGCCGCGGTCGGCGGCGCCGCCCTCACCGCCTGCACGAACGGCGAGGAGAAGAAGGCGGGAGGCGCCGCCGGCGGCCTCATCGCGATCATCACCCCCTCGCCCTCGAACATCTTCTACAAGACGGAGGCCGACGCCGCCGTCGCCGAGGCGGAGCGGCTGGGCTACACCGCCCAGACGGACTCGCACGACGACGACCCGAGCATCCAGAGCTCGCTCTTCGACACGGCGATCTCCAACGGCGCCGCGGCGATCATCTGCGACAACGCCGGGGCCGACGTCACCATCGGCGCCGTGCAGAAGGCCGTCGACGCGGGCGTGCCCGTCTTCCTCATCGATCGCGAGATCAACGAGCGGGGCATCGCGACCGCGCAGATCGTCGCCAACAACTCCCAGGGCGCCGGGCTGGTCGCCGAGTCCTTCGTCGAGGCGATGGGCGCGAAGGGCCCCTACCTCGAGCTCAAGGGCAAGGAGGTGGACACGAACGCGGCCGTGCGCTCGAACGCCTTCCACGCGATCATCGACCAGTACGAGGAGCTCGAGATGGTCGCCCAGGAGACCGCGAACTGGGACCAGCAGGAGGCGTTCACGAAGACCCAGACCATCCTCCAGGCGCATCCGGAGATCGCCGGGATCGTCGCCGCGAACGACACCATGGCCGTGGGCGCCGTCGCGGCGGTCGACGCCGTGGGCCGCACCGGGGACGTGGTCGTCGTCGGCTTCGACGGCAGCCCCGACGCGGTCGACGCGATCCTCGCCGAGAAGATGCACGCCACCGGCATCCAGCCGGCGGTCACCATCTCCGAGATGGCCGTCCAGCAGGCGGATGCGTACCTCCGCTCGGGGGAGACGAGCATGCCCGAGAAGCAGTCGGTCGACTGCCTGCTCGTGGACCCCACCAACGCCGATCGCTACACCCTGTTCGCGATCGAATGACCCTCCCGAAGGAGACCAGCATGACCCGAGAGACCCCCGCCATCGGCCGACTCGACGGACGGACGGCGCTCGTCACGGGCGCCGCCGCCGGGATCGGACGCGCGATCGCGGACCGTTTCGTCGCGGAGGGGGCCCGTGTCGCCTACGCCGACCGCGACCTGCCCGCCGCGGAGGCCGCCGCCGGGACGTCGGGGCGCGGCGTCGCCGTGCGGATGGACGTCTCCGACGAGGAGAGCGTCGAGGCCGCGTACGCGCAGCTCGCGGAGCAGGGACTGCGCCCGGACGTGATCGTCGCGAACGCGGGGGTGCAGCTCTTCGGGCAGGACGCGAAGGTCGCCGACGTCCCCCTCGAGGCGTGGGACCGCACGCTCGCGGTGAACCTCACCGGCACCTTCCTCACCCTCAAGCACGGGGTCCGCGCGCTGCTCGAGGGCGGGGGCGGCTCGATCATCGCGACGGGCAGCCCCACCGGGCTGAACGGCGAGGGCGCCGACTTCGCCGCCTACAGCTCCACCAAGGGCGGGATCCACTCGCTCGTCCGGGCCACGGCGAACGCCTACGCCGCGGACGGCATCCGCGTGAACACCGTCGTGCCCGGCTACACCGAGACGACCCTGGTGAGCACCATCGCGGAGGACCCCGAGGCGCGGGCCGGGATCGTCGGCCGCACCCCGCTCGGCCGAGCCGGTCGCCCGGAGGACGTCACCGGGATCATGGTCTACCTCGCGAGCGAGGAGTCCTCCTTCGCCACCGGCGCGATCTTCCGCGTCGACGGGGGCATGACCTCGCTCTGACCGCCCGCCGCGCGGGCGCGGCCGCTCAGTCGGCCGTGCCCGAGGCGCGGAGGATGCGCGAGCGGGCCGTGGCCATGTGCGCCACCATCGCCGAGGCCGCCCGGTCGCCGTCGGCCGCCTCGAGCGCCGCGAGGATCTCGGCGTGCTCCTCCCGGGCCAGGCGCATGTCCTCCTGGTCGTGCACGGCGCGGTCGTTGTAGACGCGCAGCAGCGTGCGGCTCACGTCGAGCAGGTCGGTGAGCATCGAGTTGTCCGCGGCGCGGGCGAGCACCGCATGGAACTCCGCATCCGCGGCGACGAAGGCGGCGGCGTCCTCCTGCGCGCCCTCCATCGCGGTGATCGTGCCGCGCAGGGCCTCGATGAGCGCGGCGTCCACCCGGCCGGCGGCGAGCCGCGCGGTGTAGCTCTCGAGCCCCGCGCGCAGCTCGATGAGCTGGTCGGTGTTCTGCTCGCCGATCATGAGGCCCCAGCGGAGGGTCTGCGGGAGCAGGTCGCTCGCGGATCCCCGCAGGTAGGTGCCGGAGCCCGGGCGCACGTCGATGATGCCGAGGATCTCGAGGGCGGCGAGCGCCTCGCGCACCGCGGAGCGACCCACCCCGAGGGAGGCGGCGAGCTGCCGCTCCGGGGGCAGCCGGGTGCCGGCCTCGAGGTCGCCGCCCGTGAAGAGCTCCAGCAGCCGGTGCGCCACCTGGGAGACCGGGGTCCCGGCCGGGACCGCCACCAGGGAGGAGACGATCGCGTCCGAGGAGCTGTCGGAGAAGGCTGGCATGGGAGGAACCTATCAACCGGTCGCGGTGAGGGAGCCGGGGGGCAGCGTGACCGTGCCGCCGCCCTCGGGCAGGGTCGCCGACAGCGGCTCGAGGCGGGCGTTGACCAGCACCAGGCCGTGCTCGTGCGCGATCGCCGCGGTGCCCGGTCCGGTGAGCTCGGGCAGCACCCGGAGCTGCTGGCCGGCGAGCCCGGCCAGCAGCGTGATCGCCTCTCCCGCCGGCGTCGGCCCGTCGTCCCCCAGCACGCCGCGCGGGCCGGCGGCCTCCATGAGCGTGAGCTGCTCGACCCCCTGCGCGGCGGCGACGGCGACGACCGCGGCGAGCCAGGCCCCGGCCCAGGCGGTGCCCTGCCGGGGATCGACGGAGCCCGGGACGTGGTGCGCGCCGTGGCCGGTGGCGTCGTCGCGGTCCACGAGCTCCGCCCGCGTCGCGACCGCGTTGACCCGCGGGCGCAGGGTCACGGGGCCCAGCAGCAGGCGGGCATCCGGGTGCAGCGTCCTGGCGGAGCCGAGCACGTCCGCGAGGGCGCCGATCGCCTCGACCGCGTGCCAGGTCTCCTGCTGGTGCATCTGGGGCGTGCTCGGGAAGGCGAGCAGGGGCAGATCCGCAGGGAGCTCGGCGTGCTCGCGGTTCAGCTCCGTGAAGTGGGAGCGGGCGGCGAGGACGGGCTCGAGACCCGTGCTTGCGAGGGCCGCGGCGAGCGTGCGGGCGAGGGCCCGGGTGGTCACGTGGCGGGACTCGTCGACCAGGCTCACCCGGCGCAGGGGGAGCCCCGCGGCCGCGGCGGCGGTGAGCACGGCGGGGAGGTCGGTGCGCTCCGTGCCGATGACCCACAGGTCGGCGGGGAGCCCCGTCGCTGCGGCCTCCGCCGCGGCGGCGCGCAGGACGGCGGGCACGTCGAAGCGGTCGCTGGCCTCGACGAGCAGGTGGTCGAGGCCCGTGAGCGCGGAGAGCTGACCAGCACCGGCCGGCGAGGCCGCCGTGGTGGCCCCGACCCCGAGACGCGGCATCCTCACCACGGGCGCGCCCTCGAGCAGCGCCGCCAGGTCCACCGCGGCCGCGGTGGTGGGACCGACGGCGAAGTCCCGGGTCGCCGCGGGCGCGGGGGACGTCGCGGTCAGCTCGACCTCCTGCACCACCCGCTCCCCGGCCTCGACCCGGTAGGGGAAGGGGAGGACGAGCGGGCGGCTGTAGATCTTGTAGCTCGCGTCCGTCCAGTTGCGCTGGTCCTCCATCTCGAAGACGTCCCCGTCGAGCTGCAGCAGCGCCCGCACGTCCCGGTGGGAGAGGTCGAGGGAGCGGATGTCGAACAGCGGCTGCCACGGCGACACCGTGCGCGGGAAGCGGAAGCGCCGCTCCTGGCCGTCGGGGGTGCGGGCGGTCGCGTCGTCCCCGGCCATCGCACGGGGCAGCATCACGGTGAGCCCCACCCGGTTCGTCACGAGAGCAGGCTCTGCCTCCAGCGTGAACCGCACCCGCACGCTCCCGGGGTCGATCTCGAGGACCGTCGTCGCGCGCGCCGCGCCGTCGGCCCCGGTGTACGCGACCTCGAGCTCCCGCACGAGCAGCTCGCCCCGGTGGGACCAGCTCTCGCGCAGAACCTGCGGGGGCACCGTGTCCCAGTCCCGGTCGCGGACGGCCGGTCGCAGGGTCTCCACGAGCACCACGCCGTCCAGCGCGATCTCGCTGATCTCGTCCCCCTCGAGGCGCAGGCTCCACCGCCCGTGCCGGCGCCGCTCCCGGGCGTCGACCGGCTCGTCACTCCGTCGCGTGCTCGTCATGGTGGCCATCATCCCTTCGTCGCGCCGGCCGTCAGCCCGCCCACGATGTACTTCTGCAGCAGCAGGTACAGCACCAGGATCGGCACCACGGCGATGAGGATCCCCGCGGCGAGGCCCGTGTAGTTCGTCGCGAACTGGCCCTGGAAGTTCAGCAGGCCCAGCGGGATCGTCCGGTTCCCCTCGGAGCTCAGCAGCGACAGCGCGAGGAACAGCTCGTTCCAGGTGGAGACCGCGTCGAGGATACCCACCGTCACGAGCGCGGGCACGGAGAGAGGCAGCACCAGGCGGAAGAAGATCCGCGCGTCCCCCGCGCCGTCGAGGCGGGCGGCCTCGATCAGCTCGTCCGGCACCCGCCGGAAGAACGCCTGCAGCACGAGCACCTCGAAGGGCAGGCCGAAGGCGATGTACGGCGGGATGATCCCGACGATCGAGTCCGTCATGCCGGCGCTGCGCAGCATGCTGAACAGCGGCACGATCGCGATGTAGATCGGGATCGTCATCCCCAGCACCACGGTGAACAGGACGGCGCTGCGGAAAGGGAACTCGAGCTTGGACAGGGCGTAGGCGAGCAGCGACGCGATGAAGACGCCCAGCGGCACCTTCACGACGAGCAGGAAGGCGCTGTTGAGGTACGCCGTCCCGAACTGTCCCGCGGCCCAGGCCTCCGGGAAGTTCGCGAGGGTGAGCTCGCCGGGCCAGGAGACCGGGCCGTGGCTGAGGAAGTCGGAGAGCGGGCGCAGTGCGGAGATCACCAGCAGGATCAGCGGCGAGATCCACACGAGCGCGGCGACCACGGAGCCGGCGGTCACGACGCCGCCCTCGAGGCGGCGACGGTGCGGGCGGGGGCGGGAGGCGGCGGTGGCGGTCATGAGCTCTTCACCTGCGATCGGACGTAGGGGATCCCGGCGGCGAGGGCGACCAGGGTGATGACGACGGCGATGGCCGTGCCGTAGCCGGCCTCGAAGTACTGGAAGACGTTCGCGTACATCCATGTGCCCATGACCTGCGTCGTGTAGCCGGGGCCGCCGTAGGTCATGGCGTAGACGAGGTCGAAGGCCTTGAACGACTCGATGAGGGACAAGGCGAGCACGATGTAGTGCGTGTCGCGCAGGCTCGGCACGGTGATCCGCCAGAACTGCTGCCAGCGGTTCGCACCGTCCATCGACGCCGCCTCGTACTGCTCGCTCGGGATCGACTGCAGCGCCGCCAGGTACAGGAGCATCGGGAACCCGGTGCGCACCCACACGGCGGGGATCATCACGGCCCACAGCGCGGTGGAGTCCTGACCCAGCCAGCTCTGCTGCAGGGCGTCGAGGCCCAATGCGCCGAGCACCGTGTTGATCGCCCCGTCGGTCGGGTCGTACAGCCACGCCCAGATCGAGGCGATCGAGACGAGCGGCAGCACGGCCGGGGCGTAGAAGACCGAGCGCAGCACGGGGGAGGTGCGGGATCTCCGGTTCAGCACCACCGCGAGCAGCAGGCCCAGCACCATCGGAAGGGCGATCGTCACGAGCGCCCAGAGCACGTTGTTGACCGCGGCGATCCCGACCACGGAGTCGGAGAGCATCGCCGTGTAGTTCGCGAGCCCCACGAAGTGCTGCGTGTCGGAGAGTCCGTCCCAGTCGGTGAGGCTGATCCACAGGGCCTGCAGCGCGGGCCAGACCAGGAAGGCCAGGTAGATGACGAGGGCCGGGGCGGCGAAGGCCCACGGGAGCAGGCGTGGCCGGCGGACCGCCGAGGGGTCGAGGGTTCCTGCGCTCATGCCTGGTTCCTCCATTCGGAGACGATCGTCTGCATGTCGGCGGCGGCGGTGCGCGGGTCGTCCTTGCCCTGCAGCACGCTCGACTGGACGGCGAAGTAGCTGTCCGCCACCGCTTTGGGGAAGGCCTGGTCCTGGATCGTGTAGATCGGGCTGGTCTCCCGGATCGAGGTCCATGCGGCGCTGAGCGGGAACTGCTCCGGGTCCGGTGGGGACGCGAGCACGGCGGACTGCGAGTTCCCGAGGGCCTTCTGCACCGCGGGGGTGAGGAGGTGCGCGAGGAGAGCGGCGGCCTCGTCGGGTGCCCCGCTGGTCGCCGAGATCATGAACCCCTCGACGAAGCCGGAGTGGCGCACCACGTCGTGGTCGGTGGGGAGCAGGAAGGTGTCGAAGTCCGTGACGGGCTTCCCCGAGGGGAGGATGTACTGCCCCTCGATCCACGGGCCGCTGATCGTGTAGGCGGTGGTGCCCTGCACGAAGCTCTGCTCGGCGTCCGCCGGGGCGACGCCGAGGGCGCCGGGGGTGATCCAGCCGCGGTCGTTCCAGGTGCGGAAGAGCTCGAAGGCCTCGACGACGGCCTGGTTCTCCCAGCTCTCCTCGCCCACGAGGAGCGCGTCGTGCAGCTCGGGCCCGGCGGTCGTCTCGAGCAGGTACTCGAACAGCCGCATGATGTGCCAGCCGTACTTGCCGCCGAACCCGGCGGGCGTGACGCCGGAGGCGAGGATCGCCTCGTTCGCGGCCTCGAGCTCGCCGTAGGTGGTGGGGACCGCGGCGCCGGCCTGCTCGAAGAGCGCGGCGTTGCACCAGGCCCCGAGCGAGGCGACGTTGAGCGGGGCGCCGTGGCGCTCGCCGTGGAAGGTCATCCCCTCGATCCCGGCGGGGGCGAGGGCCTCCTCCCAGCCGTACTGCTCGTAGTAGGGCGCGAGGTCCACGGTGAGCCCCGCGTCGACGAAGGGCTGGCCGATCTGCCCGCCCCAGATGCGCCACACGTCCGGGGCGTTGCCGCCGAGGATGCGGGTGCGGAGCTTGTCGGGGAACTGGGCGGCGCCGGAGCCGGGGACGGTGTCGAGGGTCGTGGCGGTGCCGGAGTCGGCGGTGAAGCCCGCGAGCTGCTCGCGCAGCAGCTCGGCGGAGTCGACGTCGTCGTAGGTGAGGACGGTGAGGCCGTCGGCCGTGTCGGTCGTGCCCACCCCGCTCGCACAGGCGGCGAGCGAGAGCGCCCCCGGCAGCGCGAGCCCGCCGGCGAGGACGCTGCGGCGTGCGGTCACGACGGGCTCCCCGGGGTGATCCCGGCGAAGCGCCGCAGCTTCGCGAAGAAGTCCTCGAGCAGGTAGCGGCCGTCGTACAGCTCGCACACCCGCACGGTGCCGCCGGTGCCGGGGAGCAGCCCGCCCTCCGCCCCGAAGGTCGGTGCGGGACGGGTGCGGAACAGGCCGCCGTGGGCGTTGAGCATGAGCCCGATCGCGGGGGAGTCGCCGAGGGCGCGGTGCTCGATGGGGCCGTCCACCCAGCGCGCGTTCCAGGCCACGAGCTGGTCCACGAGGTAGCGGCCCAGCTCCCCGCAGGGCGCGACCCTCTCCTCGAGCTCCGCGTAGCCGACGGAGGTCATGACGTAGGCGCTGCGCGGCACCTGCCAGATCCGGATCCCGGAGCGGAAGACGACGTTCGCCGCGGCGACGTCGTTGCGGAGGTTGAACTCGGAGCGCTCGCCGGTCTCGCGGTCGTCGTAGCCCGGCCCGCCGATCCAGATCACGGTCGTGTCCGTCCCGGCGATGCTCGGGTCCAGGAGCAGCGCGGAGGCCATGTCGGTGAGCGGGCCCAGGAAGGCGATTTGGAGGGGGCCCGCGTCCTGCCGGTGCGCCTCCTCGATGATCAGCCGAGCACCGGGGGAGTCCGCGGCGACGGTCTCGTCGGGCAGGGCCGCCTCGGCCCCGTTCTCGACGCGCACGTCGGCCCGGCCGAGGTGGCCCAGGAGCAGGTCGATCTCCGCGCGGGAGTCGAGCATGCTGGTCGCGGAGCGCTCCTCACCGAAGTGGGCGGCGATGAGGCCGCGCACGTCGAGGGTCTCGGAGAGCAGGGCGTGGACGATCGCGAACTGGTCGTCCGCCTCGTTCTTGGCGTCGGTGTCGATGATGACGCGGCGGGTGCGAGGGGTGGGGGTGCTTGGTCATGGGGGCTCCTCGTCGAGCGGGATGGACAGGTGGGGCGGTTCAGGCGGAGGCGAGCCAGGCGTCGAGCTCGGCGAGCTTCGTGAAGAGGTCCTCGAACATCAGGCGCGTGTCGACCTGGGTGTAGATCCGCATCGGCCGGGCGTCGGGTCGGGCGGTGTAGGTGCCGTCGGCCTCGAGGGCGGGCGTCGGCACGACGACGTGGCGGCTCGAGGCGGAGTCCGGCTCGAAGGCGGAGCGGAGGGCGGTGAGCAGCACGAGCGGCGAGTCGCCGAGGGCGTAGGTCTCCGGCATGGCGTGACCGTGCGCGGCGACCGTCTCGACGACGGCCCGGGTCTCCTCGTGGAGGTACCGGCCGACGGGCCCCGTCGCCGCCACGCGCCGTCGCAGCTCGGCGGAGGAGACGAGGCACTGGCGGTAGACGTCCCGGGGGATCTGCCAGATCGGCAGTGCGGAGTCGGTGAACACCACCTGGGCGGCGTTCACGTCGATGAGCAGGTTGTACTCGATCGGCATCCCACCGGGCGGCGGGGCCGCGAGCTCCGGGTGCTCGTTGCCGCCGATCCACAGCAGGGTCATGCGCTCGGCGATGCGGGGCTCGAGCAGCAGTGCGGTGGCGAGGTCGGTGAGGCCTCCGCCGGCCGCGTAGAAGAGCGGCAGCCCGGTGTCCTCGCGGAGGGCCTCGTCGATGATCGCGGCGGCGGCGCTCGAGGGCTGCGGGGTGCCGCGATCCGGGAGCGGAGTGTTGGAGCCCGCGACGACGATCTCCGCGGCGTCGCATCCCATCCGGTCCATCACGTCACGGGCGATGGCCGCGGCCTGGGTCGCGGAGTCCGCGCCGGGGTAGAAGCCGTCGCCCTCCCGCAGCCGGGATCCGACGACGAGCGGGATCGTGACGGCGGGGGAGAGGAGGTGGTGCACGAGCTGGTAGAGGTCGTCGGGGTCGCCGGCGAAGTCGTTGTCGACGATGACGCGGGCCGACGGCGGCGCGGCGGCGGGTGCGGCGACGCCGTCGATCGTGGCCCAGGGTGTCTCGCCGGGGCGCCAGCGGCGCGGGGCGGGAGCGGGCGAGGGGGTGCGGGGGATGCGAGTCATCGTCGACCTCTGGTCCTGTCCGAAGCCAACCCTGGCGAACCGGTTGGCCAATTGTGTGATCGATCGCAGACGCTAACATGTGATCGTTCACCGAGGAAGACCCCTCCCGAAGGACGTGCGAATGCCCAGGTCAGCGGCCCCACATCGGCCCAGCATGGCGGATGTCGGTCGCACGGCAGGCGTCTCCGCGCAGACGGTCTCCCGCTTTGTCACGGGCACCGGGTACGTCTCCGCCGCGACCCGTTCCCGGATCGCGGCAGCGGTCGAGGAGCTCGGCTACCGGCCCCACCGTGGGGCCCGGAGCCTCCGTGCGAAGCGCAGCGGGGTGATCGGTCTGCTCTCCGTGGGAGAGCTGGTCCACGGCAGCGCCCAGATCCTCACCGGCGTGAGCCAGGCCGCCCGCTCCCTCGACCAGGTGCTGATGATCGCGCAGGTCGACGTCGGCCCCGAAGACTCCTCCGGAGCGGAGCCCTGGCGCCGCGAGGTGCGTCGCGCCCTGGACCACTTCCTCGGCGAGCCGGTCGACGGCCTGCTCGTCTCCGCCTCCTACCCTGGGATCGAGGACGATCTCGCCGCGGCCCGTGCCCAGGTCCCCCTGGTCCGGCTCACCGAGCTGCCCCATGGGGCGGAGGGCAGCGTCGGCACGCACTCCTTCGCAGCGGCCCTCGAGGGGACCCGGCACCTCGTGGCCGCCGGGCATCGCCGGATCCTGCATCTCGCCGGGCCGGAGCCGCGCAACGAGGCGCGCGAGCGCGAGCGCGGGTACCGCGCGGCGATGACCGAGGCGGGCCTCGAGCCCTCCGTGGAGGGTGGGGCGCGGGACTGGTCCTCCGAGGGCGGCGCGCGTGCGGCGGGACGGGTGGAGCCGGGCTCCTTCACCGGCGTCCTCGCCGCGAACGACGAGATCGCCCTCGGGTTCCTCAGCGGGATGGAGCGACGGGGCCTCCGAGCCCCGCGGGACTACTCGATCGTGGGGGTGGACGACATGCCCGCCGCCCGGTACTTCTCGCCCCCGCTCACCACGCTCCGGCTGGACTTCCGGGGGCTCGGGGCGATGGCGGTCGAGGGTCTCCACGAGATGATCGGCAGCGGCGAGGCCCCGACGCGTCGCGTGGTCGAGCCAGAGCTCGTCGTGCGGTCCTCCGTGGGCCCGCCTCCGCCCGCCTCCTGACCTGCGGCGCCGCCGAGCCGACGCCCCGCTTCCCACGCCGCGATCTTTTCCTATAGGATCTACGGCGAACACTTCATCGAGGAAGGCATCTGATGCTCACCGCTGAGAACTGGCCGATCGGCGCCAACATGCTGTCCTTCGGCAACACCACGCCGGACGGCACCCCCACCCTGGAGGCCTCGTCCTCGGTCTGGGCCTCGCAGCTCCGACAGGTCAAGGAGCTGGGCGTCGACCAGATCGACCCCACCGACGCCTGGCTGCCGCTCGCGAAGCTCTCCGACGAGCGCCTCGAGGAGTTCCGCCGCGTGCTCGACGGCGAGGGCCTCTCCCTCGCCTCGATCTCCATGACCCGCAACTCCGTCGTGGACGCCCGGAACGGCGAGCAGAACCTCGCCGATGCGCGCCGCTTCGTCGAGCTCGCCCCGAGCTTCGGCGTGACCGTCGTGAACACCGGCTTCATGCAGGCCACGACCCCGGCGCAGAACGACTCGGTGTGGTTCTGGCTCGAGGACGGCCACCACGACGACCCGGCCCTGCGCGACCTCGCGATCGAGCGGATCCGCGAGCTCGGCGACCTCGGTCAGGAGAACGGCGTGCAGATCAGCCTCGAGATGTACGAGGACACCTACGTCGGCACGGCCGACGACGCCGTCTCCTTCCTGGGCGACGTCGACCACGCGAACGTGGGCCTGAACCCGGACATCGGCAACATCGTGCGCCTGCACCGCGAGGTCGAGCCCTGGCAGGACATGTTCGAGAAGGTGCTGCCGCACGCGAACTTCTGGCACATCAAGAACTACTCGCGGGACTTCGACCCGGCGACCGGCGCCTACGCGACCGCACCGACCCCGCTCAAGTACGGCTACATCAACTACCGCCAGGTGATCCGCCGCGCCGTCGAGCTCGGCTACACCGGCCCGTTCTGCTGCGAGCACTACGGCTCGGACTCGCTCGGCGTCATCGCCGAGAACGTGCAGTACGTGCGCCAGGTGCTCACCTCGGCCCTCGCCTGACCCCGATCCCCTCGTCATCACCCTGCGAAGGAGCAGCAATGACCAGCACGTTCCCTGAGAAGCGCACCGCCGTCGTCACCGGGGCGGGCGCCCCGCGCGGCATCGGCCGCCACGTCGCCCGCGCCCTGGCCGCCGCCGGCTGGGACGTCGCCGCCCTCGACATCGACGCGGCCGCCGTGCAGGAGTTCGCGACGGAGCTCGCCGCCGAGTCCGGCCGCACGGTGATCGGCGTCGGCGTCGACATCTCCGACAAGGAGTCCGTGGAGGCCGCGTTCGCGGTGATCGACCGGGAGCTCCCGCCCGTCATCGCCGAGGTGAACCTCGCCGGCATCCCCAGCCCGCACTCGATCTTCGAGCTCGACGGCGAGACTTGGGACCGCGTCATGAATGTCAACGCCAAGGGCACCCTGTTCATGATGCAGGCCGCGGCGACCCGCATGATCGAGGGCGGTCACGGCGGCCGCATCGTCAACACCGCCTCGATCACCGCCTACGACGGCGGCGGCACCTTCTCCAAGATCGGCTACGCGGCGGCGAAGGCCGCCGTGCTGGGTCTGACCCGCGGCGGCGCCCGTGAGCTCGGCAAGCACGGGATCACCTGCAACGCCATCGTCCCGGGCCCGATCGACACCGACATCATGGGCGGCACCCTCACCGACGAGCGCAAGGCCGGGATGTCCGCCGACATCCCGCTGCAGCGCGTCGGCCAGCCCCAGGAGGTCGCGGGCCTCATCAAGTTCCTGACCAGCGAGGACTCGAGCTTCGTCAACGGGGACTCGGTCTTCGTCGACGGCGGCAAGCACATGGTCTGACCGGCCCCTCCCACATTCACCAGATATCCCATAGGATCACTGCTGTCGCCGCGGCGAGAGACACCGGGCACGACCCGGGCCCGCGGCCCAGCACAGACGAAGGAGTCCCCCAGCATGACCATCTCCACCGTGACGATCGTCGGCGCCGGCTACATGGGCGGCGGCATCGCCCAGGTCCTCGCGATCGCCGGCCTCGACGTGACCCTCGCCGACGTCAGCGTCGAGACCGCGAACGCCTCCCTCGAGCGCCTCCGCAACGAGGCCCGCGAGTTCGAGGCCCAGGGGCTCTTCGCCCCCGGCAGCGCGGACCTCGTCGAGAAGAACATCTCCGCGGGCAAGACGATCGAGGAGGCCGTCGCGGACGTCGACCTCGTCGAGGAGGCCGTCTTCGAGCGGCTCGACGTCAAGCGCCAGGTGCTCGGCCTCATCTCCGAGCACGCCCGCCCCGACACGATCATCGGCACCAACACCTCCACCATCCCGGTGAAGGAGCTCGAGAGCGCCGTGAAGCACCCCGAGCGCTTCCTCACCGTGCACTTCTCCAACCCGGCCCCCTTCATCCCGGGCGTCGAGCTCGTCGCCGGCGAGGCCACCACGCCGGAGACCGTCGCGGCCGTCAAGGCGCTGCTCGAGCGCTCCGGCAACCAGGGCGCACAGGTCGCCGACACCCCCGGCATGGTCCTCAACCGCCTCCAGTACGTGCTGCTCAAGGAGGCCATGTCGATCGTCGAGGAGGGCGTCGCCACGAAGGAGGACGTCGACACGATCGTCCGCACGACCTTCGGCTTCCGCCTCGGCTTCTTCGGCCCCTTCGCGATCGCCGACCAGGCCGGCCTCGACGTCTACGCCAACTGCTTCGAGACCTTCGAGAACGCCTTCGGCGAGCGGCTCGCGACCCCGCAGCTGCTGAAGGACGCCGTCGCCGCGGACCGCAAGGGCGTGAAGAACGGCGCCGGCCTGCTCGGCACCTACGACGAGGCCACGAGCGCCGAGCTCGTCGCCTACCGCAACAACGCCTACGCGAAGATGTCGCAGCTCCTCGCCGAGCTCGGCCCCGCCCCCAAGGCCTCCTGACCCGGGCCTCCACCCCAGCAGCACCCCGACCGCCGCCGGCGGGCCACGCGCCCGCCGGCTCGGCGGCGCATCCCCCTGCCCTACTCGCCCAGAGGATTCATCGTGGAATCATCCGCCCAGATCGACGAGCGCCGGCTCATCTCCAAGATCACCTGGCGCATCGTGCCCTTCGTCATGGTCCTGTACACGATCGCGTACATCGACCGCTCCGTGCTCGGCTTCGCGAAGACCCAGATGTCCGCGGAGGTGGGCCTCAGCGACGCCGCCTTCGGCCTCGGCGCGGGCCTGTTCTTCCTCGCGTACTTCCTCTTCGAGGTCCCCTCGAACTACATCCTCCCCAAGGTCGGGGCCCGGAAGTGGTTCGCGCGGATCCTCTTCACGTGGGGTCTCATCACGGCCCTCACCGCGCTGACGAACTCGACCGGCCTGTTCTACCTGCTGCGCTTCCTGCTGGGCGTCGCCGAGGCCGGCTTCTACCCGGGTGTGCTGTTCTACCTGACCTTCTGGTTCCCGCAGCGCCACCGCACCAAGGCCACCGGCACCTTCGTGCTCGCCGCCCCGATCGCCTTCCTCGTCATGGGCCCGCTCTCCGGCGTCGTGCTCGAGCTGAGCTGGTTCGGCCTGCAGGGCTGGCACTGGCTGTTCATCCTCGCGGGCGTCGTCGCGATGGTCGCCGCGGTCCCCACCCTGCTGTGGCTGCGGGACACCCCGCGCTCCGCCCCGTGGATCTCCGACGCGGAGGCGACCTGGATCGAGACCGAGCTGGACAAGGACCGCCTGCTCTACGGCCAGGAGTCGCACGCGAACCCGCTGCGGGCCCTGCGCTCGAAGTACGTGTGGGTGTTCGCCCTGCTCTTCTTCCCCTCGACCGTCGGCATCTACGGCCTGAGCTTCTGGCTTCCCACCGTGATCAGCGCGTTCAGCGACTCCTCCGCGGAGACGGGCTGGCTCGCCACGATCCCGTACCTCTTCGGCGTGATCGGCATCTTCGTCACCTCGCGGCTCGCCGCCCGCATGCGCGAGAACTGGATCCCGCTCATCGTGATCTATGTGGGCGCGGCGATCGGCATCCTGCTCGCCGCCGTCGCCCCGCCCGGGCCGCTGCAGATCGCGGCCATGTCCATGGCGGCGTTCTTCCTCTACGCGGTCGCCGGCGTGTTCTGGGCGCTGCCCACCCGCTACCTCGTGGGCGCCACCGCGGCCGTCGGCATCGCGTTCGTGAACTCCTTCGGCAACATCGGCGGCTTCGTCGGCCCCTACGTGGTCGGCGCGGTCTCCGACGCGACCGGCAACCCGGTCAACGGCATGTTCTTCCTGGGCGCGGTCCTCGTGCTCGGGGCGATCGGCGCCGCGATCGGCATGCGCGCCTGGGCCGGCCGGAACCCGGTCGAGGCCACCCCGGGCATCCAGCCGGACGGCACCCGCGTGGACACCTCCGTCTGAGGTCCCTCCCGCAGCACGCAGGCGGCCCCTGCTCCCGAGCCACCGGGGGCAGGGGCCGCTCGCGTGCGCCGGCTCAGTCCTCGATGGACAGGTTCGTGCGGGTCCCGCCCTCGAGGGTGCGGTCCTCGGCGGGGTCGTGCTGGAGCCGCTCGACGTACGGGTGGGCGCGCCCCACCTGCTGCTCGAGGGCGTTCACGGTGGTCAGGAAGTTCTCGTTGGCCTTGGCGCGGAAGGCGTCGATCCCGTCCATGGTCGTGAAGAGGTTGTCGAAGGCACGCTGGAGGGTCTCGGGGGAGACGCCCGAGGTGGCCGCCTGCTCCTGGATGCGCGCCGTGTTCTGGGCGAGCATCTGCGAGGTGCGGTCGATGAGGTCGTTCGTGGTGCGGTTGACCGCGTCGATCTGGTCGAGCACGATCTGCTGGTTCTCGAGCGCCTGCGCCGTGATCACCGCCGTGCGCAGCGCGGTCACGGTCGTGGTGCGGGCGCGGGCCACGCCGCGCGCGAGCTGGGTGTTGTTGTCCTCGATGAGGCCCATCGAGAGGTAGGCCTGGACGGTCACGGCGATCTGGGTGGCGACGTCCTGGCGGCGCTGGCGCACCGCGAACAGCACGTCCCGCTCGAGGCCGTCGGCGACGTCGGCCCGGCCCTCCGCCCGCGCCTGCGCGGCCCGGTCCACGACCTGCGAGTCGAGCTGTCCCAGCAGGTGGGAGGCCTTCTGGAGGTTCTGGAGGTCCTCCCACAGGGAGCGGCGCTCCACGGCGAGCTCGGCGTTGTCCCGCTGCAGCATCTCCTGCCCGCGGCCCAGCGCCTGGAGCACCTCGTCGAGCTGCTTCTGGTTGGACTCGAAGCCGCGGAAGTAGCGCTTCGCGGCGCCGCGACCGGGCAGGAAGGACAGCGCCTTGGTGGCGAAGGTGTCCGGCTTCGGCGCGAGGTCCTCCATGCGGGTGCGCAGCTGGACGAGGCTCTGGGCGACCTTCTCCTGGGCGCCGCCGTCGCGGGCGTCCCGCATCGACTGCTCCATGAAGCGGGAGCTCGAGGCGCCCGTGCGCTCGAAGGTCTTCTTGGCGACCGCGCCGATCGCGGCGACCTGCGCGCTGAACTCCTGCGAGTGCGGGTTCAGCGCGGA
The DNA here is from genome assembly GCF_024860185.1 of Brachybacterium sp. NBEC-018. Taxonomy (NCBI): domain Bacteria; kingdom Bacillati; phylum Actinomycetota; class Actinomycetes; order Micrococcales; family Dermabacteraceae; genus Brachybacterium; species Brachybacterium sp. NBEC-018. Next base: position 574,284 of record NZ_CP100650.1, on the reverse strand, counting down.
GACCTCGTCGATCCAGCTGCCGGCCCGCTGCTCGAGCTCCTTCGCCTGCTCGGCGGGCAGGTCGCTCAGCAGGGAGACGGCCTTCTCCTCGCTGAGCTCCTCGACGGGCTCCGCGGCGACGATCTCCGGCTCGGGGGTGGGCGGCTGCAGCTTGTCCATGGCTTCTCCTGGTCTCGTGCGGGTCAGAGGTCGATGGTCGGGGTGACGTGGTGGTCGGCGAAGCGGGTGCGGAGGAACTCGGCGTGCACGTCGAGGGAGCGGGTCACGCCGGCGACGAGGTCCTTCTCGATCTCCTCGAGGCTCTCGCCGAGCACGGTGAGCTGCTCGTCGATGCCGCGCAGGTTCGTCAGGGCCTCCTCGCGGGCGGCGCCCGCGAAGGTCGCGAGGAACCCGGCGGTGTCCTCGACGGCGTCCAGCAGCTCGGGCACGTAGCGGTCCGCCATGCCCTCGAGCAGGGCGAGCGCGCCGTCGGACGGCCGTCGCGACTGCACCTCCTCGGTGCGGGCGAGCGCCTCGATCCGGGTGTAGAGGTCCTCCGCGCGGCCCAGCACGGGGCCGACGGCCGCGTCGCGGCTGCTCGCGCGCAGTCCCGTGATGCGCTCGTGGCCGACGGCGGCGTCGCGGAGGATCCCCTCGAGCAGGGTGCGGGTGCCGTCGGCGACCTCCGCCCCGGCGACCTCGAGGAGCGGCGCCTCGGGTCGGAGCGCGCGCAGGGCGAGCCCGCTGCCTCCCGCGGCGACCACGCCGACCCCGGCGGCGAGCGCGATCCCGGCGATCCCGCCGATGCCGAGCAGGAGCGTCGCGGCCCCGGCGACCACCCCCAGCAGGAGCGGCAGCCCCAGGCCGAGCAGGCGCCCGCGGCGCGGGGCGCCGGGCGAGTGCACGGTGCCCTCGAGGGGCTTCTCGACCGGTCCCCACAGGTCGCGGCGCTCCGCCGTCGCCTTCCAGGGCAGGTCCTGCTCCCCGGGCGCGGTGGGCCCCGGGTCCGGGCGGTCACTGGGATCGGTCACGGTCACCCCGGTCCTGGTCGAGGGCGGAACCCCCCGAGCCTATCGCCGCCCCCTGGGGGTACGCCCGGAGCCTCCCGGACGCGGCCCGGGTGCGGCATGATCCCTGGAGTGGACATCCTCCTTCTCGTCGTGGGCCTCGCGGTCGCCACCCTCGCGGGGACCGCGCTCGCCGAGCGCCTGCGCCTCCCGCCGCCCATGGTGCTGCTCGCCGTCGGCCTCGTCGGCTCGTTCCTGCCGATGATCCCCGCGGTCGAGCTCTCCCCGGAGCTCGTGCTGTTCGGCCTGCTGCCGCCGCTGCTCTACTCCACGTCGCTGCAGACCTCGATCCAGGACATCAAGGCGAACATCGTCCCCGTCCTGCTGCTCTCCGTCGCGCTCGTCGTCCTCACGACGCTCGGCGTCGCCGCCGTGGTCATGGCGATCATGCCCGACGTCGGCTGGCCGGTCGCGATCGCGCTCGGCGCCGTCGTCGCCCCGCCGGACGCGGTCTCCGCGAGCGCGGTGGCCCGACGGATCGGCCTGCCCCGGCAGATCGTCACGGTCCTCGAGGGCGAGTCGCTGCTCAATGACGCGACGGCACTGGTCTCCCTGCGCACCGCGATCGCCGCGATCTCCGGCACGGTCGCCGTCGCCACGATCGCGGAGGACTTCGTCATCGCCGCGGGCGGCGGGCTGATCATCGGCCTGCTCGTCGCGCTCGTCGTGGTGCAGGTGCGCCGGCTCGTCCACGACCCGCTCATCGACACCGGCATCTCCTTCGTCATCCCCTTCGCCGCCTACCTGGTGGCGGAGGAGATCGAGGCCTCGGGCGTCATCGCGGTGGTCGTCGCGGGCCTGCTGATCGGCCACAAGGCGCCGATCGTGCAGACCTCCGCCTCCCGCATCACCGAGCGCGTGACCTGGACGAGCATCGCCTACCTGCTCGAGCAGGCCGTCTTCCTGCTGATCGGCCTGCAGGCGGCGAGCATCGTCGCGGGCCTCGACGGCAGCGTCTCCGCGCTCCGCGCGATCGGCTTCTGCCTCGCCGTGCTCGCCGCGGTGATCGTGCTGCGCGTGCTGTGGGTGAGCCTCGTCCACGGCCTGCAGAACCTCACGCGGAAGGACCGGGACCGGGAGCCGTGGTCCCATGCGCTCGTCGTCTCCTGGGCCGGCATGCGCGGCGTCGTGACCATCGCGGCGGTCTTCGTCATCCCCGCCTCCGTGCCGCACCACGACCTGCTCGTGCTCGCCTCGCTCACGGTCGTGCTCGGCACGCTCTACCTCCAGGGCCTGAGCCTGCCCTGGCTCACCCGGCTGCTGCGGGTGCGCCCCGAGGACCCGGCCGTCGAGGCCCTCGCCCGCGCGACCGTGCTGCACAAGGCGGGGGAGGCCGGCCTCGCCGAGCTCGAGACCTGCGCGGGGGAGACCCCGGAGGACGTGATCGCCGGGGTCCGCGCCCGCGTGGACCAGCGCAGCTTCGCCGCCTGGGAGCGGCTGTCCACCTCCTCCGACGACGAGACGCCCAGCCAGGCGTACACCCGCCTGCGCCGGCGGATGCTGCGCGCCGAGCGCACGAAGGTGCTCGAGATCCGCAGCAAGGGCCGCACCCCGTCCCACGTGATCCGCGAGGTGCTCGGCATGCTCGACCTCGAGGAGTCGATGCTCGACGAGGCCGAGGGCGCGCACGGCGACATGGTCGCGACCGGCGCCGGCGAGGGCGGCTGGTGCGAGGAGCTGCAGGCCTTCCCCATCGCGGAGACGCCCGAGGATCCCGTGTGCGCGAGCTGCGTGGCGGAGGGCGCCCGCTGGGTCGCCCTGCGCCAGTGCCTCGAGTGCGGGCACGTGGGCTGCTGCGACAGCTCCCCGGCGCAGCACGCGACGAACCACTTCCACGACACCGGCCACCCGGTCATGCAGTCCGCGGAGGCGGGCGAGACCTGGCGCTGGTGCTACATCCACCACGCGACCGCCTGACAGACCGAGGAGCCCACATGAGCGATCCGATGATCCTGCTGGTCACCGCGGAGAACGAAGAGGTGCTGCGGGCCCAGTTCGGCCGCTATGCCGCGGAGTACGCGGTGCGGGTCGCGCCGTCCCTCGAGGAGGGCGTCGCCCTGATCCGCCGCGCGGAGGAGGAGGGGGCCCCGCTCGCCCTCATGGTGCTGGACACGACCCTGCCCACGCCCTCCCTCAAGCACGCCCTGCACGAGCAGCGGGCCCTCGTCCCCACCGCGCGCCGGCTCGCCGTCACCCCCTGGCCGCGGTTCCTCGAGCACGCGCAGGCGCTGCGCCACAAGGTCGCCATGGGCGCCTTCGACGCGCACCTGCTCATGCCGCGCGGCGTGCGGGACGAGGAGTTCCACTCCGCCGTCGTCGAGCTGCTGAACGAGTGGACCGCGACGATCGCCGCACCGCTGGTGGAGACCGTGCGGATCATCGCGCCGCCCGGGGACCCGGTCGCGCGGGAGCTGCACGACTACCTCTTCCGCGGCGGCACCCCGCACGGCGTGCACCCGCCCGGCCCGGGCGACGTGGGCCCGTACCCGCAGGTCGCCATGCAGGACGGCCCTCCCCGGCACGTGCCGGACGTGCGCACCCTCGCCCGTGAGCTGTTCGGCCGGTCCGACGTCGCCTCCCTCGCGGACGTCGACGAGGTGCTCGACGTGGTCGTCGTCGGAGCGGGCCCCGCGGGACTCGCTGCCTGCGTCTACGCGGCGAGCGAGGGGCTCACGACGCTCGCGCTCGAGGCGGGCGCCGTCGGCGGGCAGGCCGGGAGCAGCTCGATGATCCGCAACTACCTCGGCTTCCCGCGCGGCATCTCCGGCATGCGCCTGTCCACCCGCGCCCGCAGTCAGGCGATCCGCTTCGGTGCCCGCTTCTTCCCCGGCTGGGAGGCGGAGGAGCTCGTGCCCGGCGAGGGCGGCGCCCCGCACCGGGTGCGCACCGAGGCGGGGGAGCTGCTCGCCCGCACTGTCGTCGTCGCGACGGGCGTGGCCTACCGCCGGCTCGGGGTGCCCGCGCTCGAGGAGCTCGTGGGCCGCGGTGTGCACTACGGCGCCGCGATGACCGCCGCCCGGGAGATGGAAGGGCAGGACGTGGTCGTCGTCGGCGGCGGCAACAGCGCAGGTCAGGCAGCCGTGCACCTCGCCCGCTTCGCCCGCTCGGTGACGATCGCGGTGCGCCGCCCGGACCTCCGCTCCACGATGAGCGCCTACCTCATCACCGAGATCGCGGCGAACCCGCGGATCACCGTCGAGGGCTCCACCCGGGTGGTCGACGGCGGCGCGGAGGACGGCGACCTCGCCTGGCTCGAGCTGGAGCGCGACGGGACCCGCGAGCGCCGCCCGGTGCAGGGCCTGTTCCTGCTGCTCGGCGCGGAGCCCCACTGCGAGTGGCTGCCCGAGGCGGTGCGCCGCGATCCGAAGGGCTACGTGCTCACCGGGCGCGACGTGCCGGGGGAGGACTGGCGCGGCGGGCTGCCGCCCGCGGAGCTCGAGACCTCCGTGCCGGGCGTCTACTGCGCGGGGGACGTGCGCTCCGGCTCGATGAAGCGCGTGGCCTCGGCGACGGGGGAGGGGGCCGGGGTCGTCGCGCACATCCACGAGCACCTCGCCCGCACCGACTGATCCGCCTGTGTGTGTCCGATTGCGCGCGTGAGTTCCATAGAAGGAACTCCAGCGCGCAATCGGACATCGCTCGGGGTGTGTGGGCCGGGTGCATCCCGCTCCGAGGGATCAGTCCACGTCGTCGAATCCGTCGGCCACAGCGGAGTCATCCACGACGGCAGATCGCTCGAGCCCCTTCTCCGCGAGGGCGATGCTCTCGCGGAACTGTTCCGCCTCGGGATCCTCGCGGAAGTCGATCAGGTCTCCGGCGATGTCCGCGAGCTGGTCACGGACTTCAGCAGGGGTGGCGTAGAAGAACTCACGCCGGAGGTTGACCCGATTCACTCGCTTCGTGGAGAAGCGGCGATGGAGCTCTGCTTCGACGCCGACGGCGTCGTCCGAGAAGAACAGCGCATGGACGTCGAACCCGAACGGCACGGACGCGTCACCGAGTTCCCGGACGCGATCCATCGGATCGAGTCGACGGGTCAGTCCGATCTTCACCATCCGCTCGCCGAACGCCCCCAGGTTCGAGATGACGTAGACATAGCCTGCGCGGATGTTGGCGGCACGGTGGTCGACGTCCTCGATGCCGTGCTGGATCTCGACGAGCTTCGCCTCCATGCGCGCGATGCCCTCGTCATCGCCCTTCTCCCGCATGGCCTCGCGGATGTTCTCGTAGTGGGCGAGCTCCTTCCGAAGACGCTCCCGTTCTGCCTCCAGCTCCCGCTCCGCCTTCGCCTGTTCGCGGAGCTCGGCGCGGCGCTCCTTCTCCAGCTCCTTCTCGAAGGCCCGTGCCTTGGCGTGCTGCACGGCAAGTCGGAGCTCACGGATCTTGAGCTGGACGTACTCGCTCGAGATCTGCCCTTCGAACGTGTCGAGGAGCTTGCCGATGGCGTCCGCCGAGCGCGCGATCTTCTGAGCGGACGCCTCTTCGTTGGTGGCGGTGGCGGCGGCGATCACGGCATCCGCCTCGGCGTTGAAGGCGCGCAGCGCGAGGGTCGACAGGCGCGTGGCGGCCCGGCGGCGCTTCGGCAGGGACAGCGACGACGTGTCGACGGCCTCGACGGCGGAGACGGCGCGGCCGTCCTTGACGATCACCTTGATCTGGGTCCGGAGATCGCGAAGCTCAGCGGCGAGGGCGATGGAGTCCTGTGCGGGGTGGGCCCGGTCGATGTCGCCCGCGCTCTCGAGGCGGATATCGCCACGGAAGGTCTGGAGCTCGTTCCTGGCCGCGGCGACGGCGCCCTTCGCCCGGGAGAGCTCCTTGCGTGACTTGTCGAGAGCCTGCTCGTTGCCCACGATCTCCGGACCACCGTGGGCGGCCACCCACTGATCCAGCGCGCGGTACGCGCTGCTGCCCTCATCCAGGAGGCCGTGGAGCCTCGCGATCTCCTGCTCCTGCCAGCCGATCAGGCTCTTGACCTTGCCGCCGAGGAAGAGCTTGTCGAGGGCACCGAGCTCAGGTCGAGCGGACGGGGAGGAGGGCGAGGTCATCGAGGGTCCTTTCACGGAGTTGGGGTGCTTCCAGTTCTACCGTAAAGAGGTGACATCTGATGAAAGGTCCGACTTCGTCAGGCCCGTCCTGCTCCGGCGGATGCAGCGACTCCAGATCGGGGGGCACCGGCGGCGGCATGTGCTGGACTGTCCGCCTGTGGCCTTGACCGCATGTGCCCTCCGGGGCGACCGCGGCGGGCGGGCGGTGGGATACTGACCAACGTTCACGTTTGGACAATCGAAAGCCTTGATGATGACGACCAGCGATGCCCTGCCGGCGGAGGCGGCCGCCTCGCTCGACGAGCGCCCCGCCCGCCGCTCGGTGGGCCGCGCCTTCCTGCGCCCGCTGCCCCTCGCGGCCGCGGTCGTCGTGCTGGTGAGCGTGCTCGCCGCCCTGTTCGCGACGCAGCTCGCCGCGCTCAGCGGCAACGACCCGTTCACGTACCACGCGGACGCCCTGGGTCCCGACACCGCGCCCGCCGGCGCGCTCGGCGGCGTGAGCGGCGACCACTGGTTCGGCGTCGAGCCCGGCACCGGCCGCGACCTCTTCTCCCTCGTCATCTACGGGGCGCGCGTGTCCCTGCTCGTGGGCCTCGCCTCGACGCTGCTCGCGACCGTGATCGGCGTGGTGCTCGGGATCGTCGCGGGCGCCGTCGGCGGCGTCGTCGAGAAGCTCGTGGACTTCGCGACCGACGTGACCCTCGGCTTCCCCTTCCTCATCTTCGCGATCGCGCTGAGCGCCCTGTTCCCGCTCGAGGCACCCCGCGCCCTGCTGCTCACGCTCGTCATCGGCATGTTCGGCTGGCCCGGCATCGCCCGCGTCGTCGCCGCGGAGACCCGGGTCATCGTGCAGCAGCCCTATGTCGTCGCCTCGCGCGTCATGGGCGCCCGGTTCGGGCACCTCTTCCGCCACCAGGTGCTGCCGAACGTCGCCTCGACGGTCATCGTCTTCTCCTGCATCTCGCTGCCCGGGCGCATCGCCGCCGAGGCGACGCTGTCCTTCCTCGGCGTCGGCATGCTGCCGCCCACGCCGTCCTGGGGCCGCTCGATCGGCGACGCGATCAACTGGCTGCTCGTGGACCCCGCCTTCCTGCTCTTCCCCGCGGCGGCCCTGTTCCTCGTGACCTTCTCCTTCACGATCCTCGGCGACACCCTCCGGGACGCCCTCGACCCCCGGGGAGGCCGCCCGTGATCCCCGCCCTCCAGCGTGTGGCCCGCAGCCTCGGCGTGCTGCTCGTCGTCCTCGCGCTCACCTACGCGATCTTCTACATGGCGCCGATCGACCCGGCGCTGCGGATGTGCGGCAAGCCCTGCTCCCCGACGGACCTCGAGGCCGCGCGCGGCTTCATGGGCTTCGACCGCCCCTGGTGGGCGCAGCTGGGCAGCTTCCTCGCCGCGATCGTCGTGGGCCGCACCTACGGCTCCGGCGACGTGCTCGTGCACTGCGCCGCCCCGTGCCTGGGCTACTCCTTCCAGTACCACCAGGACGTCACGACCCTCATCGGCCAGCGGTTCCCGGTCACGCTCTCCGTCGCGATCGGCGCCGTCGCCCTGCAGTCGGTGCTCGGCATCGCGGCGGGCGCCCTCGCCGCCCGCCGCCAGGGCGGGATCATCGACCGCGTCGTCGCCGGCATCTCGGTGATCGCCGCCTCCGCCCCCGCCTTCGTCGTGGGCCTGCTCGCGGTGGTCGTCGTCGCGCTGCGCCTGGACCTGCTGCCCAGCGGCGGCTACGAGAGCTTCGTGGACGGGCCCGGCCAGTGGGCGCGGCACCTGATCCTGCCCTGGGCCACGCTCGCCTTCCTCAACGGCGCCGTCTACGCCCGGCTCGTCCGCTCCTCGATGATCGAGCAGCTGGGCCTGGACTACGCGCGCACCGCCCGCGCCGCCGGGCTCTCCGAGCGCCGCATCGACCGCTACGCCCTGCGCAACCTCGCCCTGCCGCTCACGACCCTCGTCGCGCTCGACATCGGCGCGCTGCTGGGCGGCACCGTCATCACCGAGCGGATCTTCGGCCTGCCGGGCCTCGGCGCGCTGCTGCTCGACGCGACCTCCACCGCGGATCTGCCCGTCATCGTCGGGACCACCTTCCTCGGCTCCCTGCTCATCGTCCTCGCGAACCTCGCCGCGGACCTCGCCCGGCCGCTGCTCGACCGCCGTCTGGCCGTCGGCGGCCGCCGCCCCGCCACCCCCACCACCCAGGAGACATCCTCATGACCAGCCCCCGCCTGCCCCGCCGCGGCCTCCTCGCCGCCGGCCCCGTCGTCCTCGGACTCGGCGCGCTCGCCGCGTGCACCGACGGCGGCTCCTCCTCCGGCTCCTCCGACGCCGGCGGCTCGACCGGCGGCGCCCTGACGATCTTCACGTCGAGCGAGGAGCTCAGCTTCGACCCCGCGACGAGCCAGAACCTCGCGATCACGACGCTGGGCCTGCTCGCCCGCCGCCTCACCGCCTGGAAGACCTCGGCCGACGCCCCCACCGAGCTCATCCCGGACCTCGCCACGGACACCGGCACCCCGTCGGACGACGGCAGGACCTGGACCTTCACCCTCCAGGACGGGCTCCTCTTCGAGGACGGAACCCCCATCACCGCCGCGACCGTGAAGTACGGCCTCGAGCGCTCCTTCGCGAAGGAGCTCACGGGTGGCCTGACCTACCACAAGGTGCTGCTCGAGGGCGGCGAGGACTACGAGGGCCCCTTCTCCGGGAAGCACCTCGACTCGATCGAGGCGAAGGACGAGACGACCCTCGTCTTCCACCTCAACCGTCCCTACGGCGACTTCGGCTGGATCGCCTCGACCCCCGCCTTCGCCCCCGTCCCCGAGGACTCCGGCGAGCCCGAGAGCTACGCGACCAAGCCCGTCGCGAGCGGCCCCTACCGCCTCGGGTCCTACACCGCGGGCAGCAGCGCGACCTTCGCCCGCAACGAGAAGTGGGACGCCTCGACGGACCAGGCCCGCACTGGCGGCCCCGACACGATCGAGTACTCCCTCGCCCAGGACCCGAGCGTCGTCGCCCAGACCCTCATCGCGGACCGCTCCGACGCGCAGGACGCCTTCCTCGCGAGCTTCGTGCCCACTGCGCAGCTCGTCCAGGCGCAGAACGACCCCAAGGTGGGCGACCGCCTCGTCACCTCCGGTCCCGGCGCGCTCGAGTACCTCGCCCTGAACACGCAGTCCGAGGCCCTCAAGGACGTCAAGGTCCGCACCGCGATCCAGTACGCCGTGGACAAGGAGGCCTACCGCACCGCCAAGGGCGGCGAGATCTCCGGCGACTACGCGACCACGCTCATCACGCCCGGCATCGCGGGCCGCGAGGAGTACTCGCTGTACGGCGACGCCCCCGCGGGCGACGTCGAGAAGGCGAAGTCCCTGCTCGCCGAGGCCGGGGTGAAGGACCTCAGCCTGCGCCTGGTCATCACCGAGGAGGACACCGCCGCCGCGGAGTCGATCCAGCAGGGCCTCGCCCGGGTCGGCATCACCGTGCAGATCCAGCCGCTCGACGAGAACGCCTGGACCTCCGAGGTCCCCGCGGGCGACGGCACCGGCTACGACCTCGTGCTCTCCTCCTGGCAGCCGGACGTCCCCTCCCCGAACGCGAACCTCACCCCGCTGTTCGACTCGAGCCAGATCGGCGACGGCAACTACAACCTCGCCCGCTACGCGAACCCCGAGGTGGACAAGGCGATGCTCGACGCCTCCTCGACGGTCGACGCCGACGAGGCCGCCGCGAAGTGGGCCGCCGTGGACAAGCAGATCCTGCAGGACTCCCCGGTGGTGCCGCTCATCTACTCGAAGAACTCCTTCCTCCACGGCTCCGGCGTGAAGGACTTCGTCATCGGCGAGTTCCCGGCCTACCCGAACTACCTCACGGTGACGCTGGGCTGATGACCACCGCGAGCGACCTCCTCGTCCTCGACGCCCTGCACGTGGCGATCGCGGGCCGGACCATCGTGTCCGGCCTGGACCTCACCGTGCGCCGCGGCCGGATCACCGCCCTCGTGGGCGAGTCCGGCTCGGGCAAGAGCATCAGCGCCCTGTCCACGATCGGCCTCCAGCCCGCGGGCGCGGAGGTCCGGGGCAGTGCGCGGCTGGACGGGGAGGAGCTCGTGGGCCTCGCGCCGGGGCCGCTGCGGCAGGTGCGCGCGCACCGCGTGGGCACCGTCTTCCAGGAGCCGGGGCAGTCGCTGTCCCCGGTCATGAAGGTCTCCGCGGCCTTCCGGGACGTGCTCGCGGTGCGCGAGGACCTCCGCGGCGCGGCCCGCGTGCGGGAGCGGATGCGGGAGCTGCTCGCCGCCGTCGGCCTCCCCGATCCGGACCGCACGGCCGCCTCGTACCCGCACGAGCTCTCCGGCGGCGAGATGCAGCGCGTCGTCATCGCCCTCGCCCTGAGCGGCGACCCGGACCTGCTCATCGCCGACGAGCCCACCACCGCCCTCGACGTCACCGTGCAGCGCGGCATCCTCGAGCTGCTGCGCCGCATCGTCGAGGAGCGCGAGGTGGGGGTCCTGCTCATCACGCACGACATGGGCGTGGTGGGCGAGATCGCCGACGAGGTCGTCGTCCTCAAGGACGGCGCCGTCGTCGAGACGGGGAGCGTGCGCGAGGTGCTCGGGAACGCCTCGGCGCCCTACACCCGTGAGCTGCTCACCGCGGTGCCGCGTCTCGCCGAGGCCCTCGAGCACGCCTCCGCGGCCGACGGCGCCGCCGCGGAGGGGGAGCCCGTCGTGCGCGTCGAGGGGCTCTCGGTCGAGTACCGCCGTCGCGGCGGCGCGCACCGGGCGCTCGACGGGGTCGGCATGGAGGTCCGGCCCGGCCAGATCCACGGCCTCGTGGGGGAGTCCGGCTCCGGGAAGTCCACCTGGGGCAAGGCGCTCGCGGGCCTCGTGCCCGTCGAGGCGCGCACCCTCGAGCTCGACGGCGTGGACCCGCGCACCCTGGGCCGTGCCGCCCGACGCAGGGCGTACGCCCAGGTGGGCATGGTGTTCCAGAACCCCGCCTCCTCGCTCAACCCGCGGCGCACCGTGGGCTGGAGCGTGGGGGAGCCGCTGCGGCTCGAGGGGACCACGAGCCGCGCCGATGCCGCGCGGCGGGTGGCGGCGGCGCTCGAGCAGGTGCGCCTGCCCGCCTCCTACGCGCGCCGGCTGCCGCACGAGCTCTCCGGCGGGCAGCGCCAGCGGGTCTCGATCGCCCGCGCGCTGATCCGCAGGCCGTCCCTGCTCGTCGCCGACGAGCCCACGAGCGCCCTCGACGTCACCATCCAGGCGCATGTCATCGAGGTGCTGCGCGAGGCGATCGAGGAGGCGCGCTTCGCGTGCGTCTTCATCAGCCACGACCTCGCCGTCGTCGGCTCCCTCGCGGACCACGTCACCGTGCTCCGCGCCGGGCAGGCCGTCGAGCAGGGCACCGCGCGCGAGGTGCTGGGCTCCCCGCAGCACGAGTACACCCGGGCCCTGCTCGCGAGCATCCCCGACCCCGAGCGTCGCCTCAGCTCGCGCTGACCGCCTCCCACGCCCGGCTCGCGGCGGAGCGGACGATCGCCTCGCACGCCTCGGCCGCGCGCAGGCCGTCCTCCGCGTTCGGGGCGAGCGCGGTGCCGGCCGTGACGTCGGAGAGGAAGGCCGCGCCCTCGATGGTCTTGAGGTCGTCGAAGCTCAGCGGGATGCCGGGGCCGGGCTGGAAGCGCGCGTAGTCGCCGTGGCCGGCGCCCGCGAGCACGGTCGTGTAGCCGTGCTCGGTGCCGCCGTCGCCGATCATCACCTCGAACTCGTTCATGCGGGTGAAGGACCAGCGGGCGGAGCCCTCGGTGCCGAACACCTCGAGGGCGTAGTCGGAGCGGTGGCCGCGGGCGACGCGGCTGGTCTCGAGCGTCGCGTGGGCGCCGCCGCCCAAGTGGGCGAGCGCGGCGGCCCAGTCCTCGTTGCCGACGGGGCCGTGCTCGCCGCTCAGCTCCATGCCGCCGTGGCCCACGCCTGCGCCGAGCGGGATCGGCCGCTCGCGGATGAACACGTCGGTCATGGCGCTGACCTCGGTGATCGCCTGCCCGGTGACGTGGGAGACGAGGTCCACGCCGTGGGAGAGCAGGTCCCCGATCACGCCGCTGCCCGCCTTCTCGCGGTCGTAGCGCCAGGTGAGGGGCCCGTCGGGCGAGGAGGCGTAGTCGGCGTCGAGGTGGCAGCGCACGTTCGTCACGCGGCCCAGCCGGCCCTCCGCGACGAGCGCGCGCAGGTGCGCGATCGCGGGGGCGTGGCGGTAGTTGAAGCCCACCGCCGTGGCGACCCCGGCCTCGCGTGCGGCGTCGCGGATCTCCCGGGACTGCGCGGCGGAGACGCCCATCGGCTTCTCGATCCAGAACGGCTTCCCGGCCTGCGCGGCGAGCAGGGCGAGCTCGCGGTGCAGGAAGTTCGGCGAGCAGATCGAGACGACGTCCACGGCCGGATCGGCGAGGGCCTCCTCGAGGCTCGACACCGCCCGCTCGAAGCCGAACTGCTCCGCGGCCGCGCGCTGGTTCGCCTCGACCGGATCCGCCGCGACGACGAGCCGCGGCTGCACCCCCAGCTCGGGGTAGCGGGAGGGCAGGCGCTGGTAGGAGGAGGCGTGCAGGCGCCCCATCCAGCCGAGCCCCACGACGGCGACGCCGATCTCCCGCATGCTCACTCCCCGCCCAGCTCGGCGAGGATCCGCTCGCGCATCCGGCGGTGGATCGCGTCGGCGTCCTCCTCCCAGCCGAAGACGCACACGGAGACGGTGCCGTCGTAGCCGCGCTCGCGCAGGTAGTTGAAGGCGTCGTCCCAGTCGATCTCGCCCTTGCCGATCTCGTTGTGCTGGTGCACGCGGGCGTCCACCCCGGGCGGGTTCACGATGTAGCGGTTGCCGACGTTCGCCGTGTGGTCGAAGACGTCCGCGATGTGCAGGTGGCGCAGGCGGTCCCCGGCGTACTCCATCATCTGGCGGGGCGTCCTGCGGCCCTGCCCCAGGTGGAAGGCGTGCGGGAAGCAGAACTCGTAGTTCAGCCAGTCGCGGTCCACGCCGCGCACGATCTGCACGGCCCGGTCGTTGTCCTCGACGAAGTCGTAGGGGTGCGCCTCGATCGTGCACTCGAGGCCGTAGCGCTCGAAGTCGGGGATCAGCTCCTCGATCGAGCGGTAGAACTGCGACTCGCTGCGCCGCGGCTGGTTCGGGTCGCCGGAGAACTCGGTCGCGATGAGCGGCACCTCGAGGGCGTCGGCGATCTCGAGCAGGCGCCGCCAGTTCCGCACCTGCGCCTGCCGCTCCTCCTCGTCGGGGCTCGACCAGTCGAAGACGGGGTTGAAGGAGTGGATCCGCACCCCGGTCTCCTTCATCGCCTGCTTCACGTCGGCGATCTGGTGGCGGTCCACCTTGGGGCGGTGGTGCCACTCGTGGAAGTCCGCGCGCGGCGACAGCTCGAGGTAGCGGTAGCCGAGCTCCGCGGCCTTGCGCACCTCGTCCGCGACGCTGAGGTGCGGGTGGTACATGCTCGGATCCAGCAGGACCTTCACCATGGGTGCGCCTCCGTCACTTCACGCCCAGGCCGCACTCGGCCAGGTACTCGCGGGTCGCGATCGCGTTGGGCAGCGGCAGCCCCGGATCGCACGGGTAGAGGTCCTGCTCGCAGATGACGTACAGGTCCCGGTCGAGCGTCGTCAGCTTCGCGACGAGCTCCTTCATGTCCGGCAGGCCGGCGGGCGGGCGCACCGAGGCGCCCTTGGCGACGGCCTCGCCGAAGGGCCAGTCGTTCTCGTGGGCCTGCCGGGTGAGGTCCGGGTCGAAGGCCTTGATGTGCACGTAGCCGATCCGCTCGGGGTAGTCCTCGATCATCTGCACGGGGTCGCCGCCGCCGTAGACGACGTGGCCGGTGTCCAGGCAGAAGGAGACGAGCTCCGGATCCGTCGCCTCGAAGATCCGGGAGATCTCCTCGGGCGTCTCGATGTGGCTGTCGCCGTGGGGGTGCAGCACCATCGTGAGCCCGTAGTCCTCCTTGAGGAGCTTCCCGAGCCGGTTCGCGTTCTGGACGTACAGCCGCCAGGCGTCCCCGGTGAGGTGCCGCTCGTCGGTGAACTCCCAGGTCTTGTCGTCGCGGTACAGCGGTGGCAGGTGCACCATGAACTCCGCGCCCACCTCGGCATGGGTCTGCGCGATCGCGCGGAAGGTGCGCTCGGTCTCCGCCCACGCCTCCTCCTGGTGGAGCACGCCCCAGCCGGTGCCGGCGACGACACGGAAGCCGTGCTCGTCCATCACGGAGCGCAGCTCCGTCGCGTCCTGGGGGAAGTAGCCCCACGGCCCGGTCTCCATGACGGAGAAGCCGGCCTCCGCCATCTCGCCGAGCGCGGTGCGCCAGGGGATCTGCTTCTCGTCCTGCGGGAACCACACGCCCCACTGGTCGGGGCACACGCCGATGGTGAGGCGGTTCTCGGGGTTCCGCGAGCGGTCGACGGCGACGTCGGGGGAAGTGCTGGTCATCAGGGGCATCTCCTTCGATGCGGAGGTCGTGGCTGCTGCTGGCGGTCTTGGCCCGCCCTTCCGGATGGTCCGATTCCGTTCCACTCCGGAGGGCGATCTGGAACGGAATCGGACCTTCGCGGGGGGCGGGTAGGGGTGGGCCCGCCCGGCTCAGTCGTGGGTCGGGAAGCTCATGGAGCTCTCGACGGTCTCGTTCTGCGCGGGCCAGCGGGTGGTGATCGCCTTCTGGCGGGTGTAGAAGCCGACGGCCTCGGGGCCGTGCGCGTGGTGCTCGCCGAACAGCGAGTCCTTCCAGCCGCCGAAGGAGTAGTAGCCCACGGGGGTCGGGATCGGCACGTTCACGCCGATCATGCCCACCTGGATCTCCTCCTGGTAGCGGCGCGCGTAGTGGCCGGAGTCGGTGAAGATCGCGGTGCCGTTGCCGAAGGGCGAGGAGTTCACGAGCGCGACCGCCTCGTCGAAGTTGTCGACGTGCATGACCACGAGCAGCGGCCCGAACACCTCGTCGGTGTAGGTCGGGTGCGTGGCGTCGAGGTCGGTGATGACCGTCGGCCCCACGAAGTTGCCGTTCTCGAAGCCCTCGACGACGAGGCCGCGGCCGTCGACGACGATCCGCCCGCCGGCCTGCTCGGCCTCGTCGGTCATGCGGAGCACCCGGGCCTTCGCGTCGGCGGTGATGACGGGCGGCATGTCCGTCGACGGGTCGGAGCCGGGGCCGACGCGGAGCTTCCTCGCCTCGGCCGCGATCGCCTCGAGGAACCGCTCGTGGACGTCGCCGACGGTCACGGCGACCGGCACGGCCATGCAGCGCTCGCCCGCGGAGCCGAAGGCGCCCGAGGCGATCTGCGCGGCGGCGAACTCGATGTTCGCGTCCGGCATGACGACGGCGTGGTTGTTCGCGCCGCCCAGGGCCTGGACCCGCTTGCCGGTCGCCGAGGCGGCCTGGTGGACGTGCTTGGCGATCGGGGTGGAGCCGACGAAGCTCACGGCGGAGATGCCGTCGTGGGCGCACAGCGCGTCGACGACCTCCTTGCCGCCCTGGACCACCTGGAAGACGCCGTCGGGCAGGCCGGCCTCCTGGTAGAGGCGGGCGACGATGCTCGAGGCGGAGGGGTCCCGCTCGGAGGGCTTGAGGATGAAGGCGTTGCCGGTGGCGATCGCGACGGGGTGCATCCAGAAGGGCACCATCGCGGGGAAGTTGAAGGGCGTGATGCCGGCGACGACGCCGAGCGGCTGGCGCATGGTGTGCGCGTCCACGCCGCTCGAGACGTTCTCGGAGAAGCCGCCCTTGAGGTCCTGGGTGATGGAGGTGGCGAACTCGAGGGTCTCGAGGCCACGGGCGATCTCGCCCTTCGCGTCGGCGACGGTCTTGCCGTGCTCGCGGGTGATGACCTCGGCGATCTCGTCGGTGTGCTCGATCATGAGCTGGCGCATGCGGTAGAGGATCTGGGTGCGCTTGGACAGCGACACCTGGGACCACTCGCGCTGGGCCGCGGCGGCGACCTCGACGGCGCGGTCGACGGTCGAGGCGTCGCCGAGGTGGAGGGTGCCCACCTGCTCGCCGGTCGCGGGGTTCAGGATGGGCTGGGTGGAGCCGCTGCCGGGGGTCTCGGCGCCGGCGATCCAGTGCTGGACGTCGTAGGTCATGTGTCTGTCTCTCCTCAGAGGTAGTGGCGCTGCGGCGCGAGGGCCGCCTCGTACTCGGTGCGGGCCGCCTGGGTGGACTCGAGCCGGCTCGTCGCGGAGACGGGCACGTCCCACCACCCGCTGCCCGGCGGGTGCGGGCCGTACAGGTCGGTGTTGACGACGATCGCGGTGGCGTGCTCGGAGGCCTCGGCGCGGCGGTAGGCGTCGCGGAAGTCGGCGGTGGAGCTGACCTCGGCGACCTCGAGGCCGTAGGAGCGGATGTTCGCGGGGATGTCGAAGGGGAGCTTCTCCCCGTCGAGCAGGCCGCTCTCGCCGCTGCGCATGCGGTACTTCGTGCCGAAGCGCTGGGAGCCGTGGGACTCCGAGAGCGCGCCGATCGAGGACCAGCCGTGGTTCTGGAGGATCACGAGGATGACCTTGAGATCCTCCGCGACGATGGTCGCGATCTCCTGCGGCGCCATCTGGAAGGTGCCGTCGCCGATGATCGCGACGACCTCCGCCTCCGGCGCGGCCATCTTGACGCCGAGGGAGGCGGGCAGCTCGTAGCCCATGCAGGAGTAGCCGTACTCGAGGTGGTACTGCCGCGGGGAGCGGGCCTTCCACAGGGCCTGCAGGTCGCCGGGCATGGAGCCGGCCGCGTTGATGACCACGTCCTCGTCGCCCATGAGCTCGTTGAGCGCGCCGAAGATCTCGGTCTGGGCGGGCAGCTCCTGGTCGTGCGGGGCGAAGCAGGGGGCGACGAGCTCCTCCCAGTCGCTGCGCAGGGCGCGGGCGCGCTCGCCGTGCTCGGCGGGCGCCTGCCAGCCCTGGAGCGCCCCCTGCAGCGCGACGAGGCCCTCGCGGGCATCCGCCACGACCATCTCGGCGGAGTGCTTGGCGGCGTCGAAGGCCTTGACGTTGAGGTTCACGAAGCGCACGTCCGGGTTCCGGAACGCGGTGTGGGAGGCGGTCGTGAAGTCGGTGTAGCGGGTGCCGACGCCGATCACGAGGTCCGCCTCGGCGGCGAGCGTGTTGGCGGCGTCGTTGCCGGTCGCGCCGACGCCGCCGATGCACAGCGGGTGGTCCGCGCTCAGCGCGCCCTTGCCGGCCTGGGTGTCGAGCACGGGGATCCCGGTGGCGTCCACGAAGGCCTCGAGGGCGGCGGAGGCCTCGGAGTAGATCGCGCCGCCGCCCGCGACGAGCACGGGCCGACGGGCCCCGCGGATCGCCTCCGCCGCGCGCTCGAGGGCGGCGGGCTCGGGGACGGGACGGCCCACGTGCCAGGTGCGCTCGCGGAACAGGGCGGCGGGGAAGTCGTGGGCCTCGGCCTGCACGTCCTGCGGGAGGCAGATCGTCACCGCGCCGGTCTCGGCGGGGTCGGTGAGCACACGCATCGCGGCGAGCAGGGAGGGGATGAGCTGCTCGGGCCGCCAGATGCGGTCGAAGTAGCGCGAGACGGGACGGAAGGCGTCGTTGACGGTCACGTCCATGGCGCGCTCGTCCTCGAGCTGCTGGAGCACGGGGTCCACGGCGCGGTTGGCGAAGACGTCGCTGGGCAGGAGCAGCACGGGGATGCGGTCGATCGTGGCGAGCGCGGCGCCGGTGACCATGTTCGTGGAGCCGGGGCCGATCGAGGCGGTGCAGGCGAGGGTCTGCAGGCGGCTGCGGGTGCGGGCGTAGGCGACGGCCGTGTGCACCATGTTCTGCTCGTTGCGGGCCTGGTAGTAGGGCATGTCCGCCTCGCCCTCGGCAGGGTCGACGGCGTTCTGCAGCAGCGCCTGGCCGAGGCCGGCGACGTTGCCGTGGCCGAAGATGCCGAAGGTGCCGGGGATCAGACGCTGCCGGACGCCGTCGCGCTCGGTGTGCTGGGCGGCGAGGAAGCGGACGACGGCCTGGCCGACGGTGAGCCGGATCGTGTCGCTGCCTGCGGTGTCTGCAGGACGGGGGACGCTCATGCTGCCTCCGGGTGACCGGCCGCGCTCCGGGGGAGCGGGCCTCGGGATGGCACCGTCGGGCAGGGCGACTCGACGGTGAGTTCGTACGGGGACCAGCATGACGAGCACGCTCGCCGCTGTCAACACTTTGTCAGAACATGCGATCCCAAGAGAGGTGTCCAAGGCCTTCCATGCGCCGTGGACCGCGTGCTAGCGTCCCCGTTCGTCAGGGTCGATCCGCCGTATCGACAGAACAAACCAGCAATGACGCTCGCGCACTGTGCTGACAAACTCCCCCTTCTCCGACAGGAGCTCTCGATGACGACCGCACCCCTCTCCGTCGCCGTGATCGGAGCCGGCATGGCCGGCCGCACCCATGCCAACGCCTGGCGCCAGGCCGGCACCGTCTTCGACCTGGGCCTGCCGCCGGTGCGCCTCGCGACCATCGCGGACGCCCACCTGCCCTTCGCCGAGGACGCCGCCGCCCGCTACGGGTACGAGAACGCCGTGGGGGACTGGCGCGCCGTCGCCGAGGACGAGTCGATCGACGTGGTCTCGATCGTCGTCGGCAACGCCCTGCACCGCGAGATCGCCGAGGCCATGGCCGCGGCCGGCAAGCACGTGCTGTGCGAGAAGCCGCTCGCCGGGACCCTCGAGGACGCCGCCGCCATGGCCGCCCTCCAGCAGGCGCACCCCGAGCTCGTGCTCGCGACCGGCTACACCTTCCGTCGCAACGCGGCCATCGCGAAGCTCGCGCAGCTCGCCCAGGAGGGCGCGCTCGGCGAGCTCTCCCACCTCGACGCCCGCTACTGGTGCGACTACGGCGCGGACCCGAACGTGCCCATGGCCTGGCGCTACAAGGGCCCCATGGGCACGGGCGCCCTCGGCGACGTCGGCTCCCACCTCGTGGACTCGGCGGAGCTGATCATGGGCCCCGTCGTCGAGGTCTCCGGCGCGCAGCTCGTGCGCACGATCGCCGAGCGCCCCGTCGCGGGCGGCGCCGTCGCGGGCGGGCGCGGTGTCGCCGCGGCGGCCGGCGCCCCCACGGAGGAGGTCGAGAACGACGACATGGCGACCTTCACCGCGCGCTTCGCCTCGGGCGCCGCCGGCACCTTCTCCGTCTCCCGCGTGGCCCACGGCCTGCCCAACTACAAGAACCTCGCGGTGCTCGGCACGGGCGGCACGGCCACTTGGTCGCTCGACCGCACGGGCGAGATCCAGCTCGCGGACTCCTCCTCCCCGGAGGGCCTCGGCGGGCTGCGCCAGGTGCTCGTGAACCCCAGCTTCCCCTACTTCGCCAACGGCTCCTCGATGGCCTTCGGCGGCGTGGGCCTGAACCAGATCGAGCAGTTCACCTACCAGGCCCACGCCTTCCTGCAGCAGGTCGCGGGCATCACCGACGGCGCGCTGCCGCCCTGCGCGAGCTTCGAGGACGGCTACCGCCAGATGCGGATCCTCGGCGCGGTCGCCGACTCCGCCGCGGCCGGCGGCGCGGCCGTCGCGATCGACTGACCCGTCCCCCTGAGAGGAGAGGATCATGAGCTTCACCTACGGCGCCTACACCGCCTGCCTGCAGGACCGCACCCTCCCCGAGGCCCTCGACGTGCTCGCGGGCGCGGGCCTCACCGGCGCGGAGATCAACACCGGCGGCTTCATCCCCTCGCCGCACGCGCACGTGGACGCGCTGCTCGCGAGCGACCGCGCCCGGCGCGAGCTGCTCGCCCAGTTCGAGGGCCGCGGCATGACGCTGAACGGGCTCACCGTCTCCGGCAACCCGCTCTCCCCGCTGCCCACCGAGGGCGTGCCCCACGCCCACGACCTGCGGCGCACGATCGAGCTCGCGGGGGAGCTGGGGGTGCGGGATGTGGTCGCCATGTCCGGCACCCCGGGCTCGGACCCGGGCGCCCGCTACCCCAGCTGGGTCGTGAACCCGTGGAACGGGATCGACCTCGAGGTGCTCGAGTACCAGTGGTCCGTCGCCGTGCCCTTCTGGAAGGAGATCGACGCGCTGGCCCGGGAGCGGGACGTGCGCGTGGCCCTCGAGATGCACCCGCGGAACCTCGTGTTCACGCCGCTGACCTTCGAGCAGCTGCTGGACCGCGTGGAGCCCACGCACCTCGGCGTGAACCTCGACCCCAGCCACCTCTTCTGGCAGCAGATGGACCCCGTGGCCTGCATCGAGCGCCTCGGCTCGCACATCACGCACGTGCACGCGAAGGACACGGCGGTGCTGCCCGGGGCGGCCGTGCGCGGCGTGCTCGACCCGGCCTTCGGCCCGGTGCCGGAGGACCCGGCGGCGCGCACGCCCACGGGCGTGGGGCACTACTGCTCGACCTGGCCGGAGGACCCGGCGTGGCGCTTCGTCGCGATCGGCGAGGGTCACGACGTGGACTACTGGGCGGGCTTCCTGCGGGCGCTCGCCGCGGTGGACGGCGACCTCGCGATCAACATCGAGCACGAGGACGCGGCGTTCGACCGCGTCGAGGGCCTCGAGCGCGGCGCCGGCGCCCTGCTCGCCGCGGCCCGGGAAGCGGGGCTGTGATGCCGCTGGTCCGGATCACGCAGCAGGCCGTGCGCACGCCCGAGCAGTCCCGTCACCTGGCCGATCTCGTCCAGGAGGTCATGCTCGAGCACTTCGCGGCCCCGCCCGGGGACCGCTACCAGATCCTCGAGACGCTGCCCGTGGGCGCGATCATCGCGGAGGACACGGGGCTCGGCATCGACCGCGGCGAGGGCGTCGTGATCGTGCAGATCACCCAGCAGGGGCGCTCGGCCGCGCAGAAGCAGGCGGTCTACGCGGCGCTCGCGGAGCGGCTCGGCGGGGCGGGGCTCGTGCGGCCCGAGGACCTCGTGGTCTCCGTCGTGGAGAACGGGCGGGAGGACTGGTCCTTCGGCCACGGCCGCGCGCAGTTCCTCACCGGTGAGCTCGTCTAGGCGCCGCCGAACAATCTCCGACTTTGTATGGACAAACGCGTGCGGCGGTGCGAGGATGATCCCGACAGGGACGTCGGCCGAGCCGCCGGCGCCCCGCCCGCAACGACGCAGGACCTGGAGGAACGGATCCCCATGGCAGAGCTCGACATCATCACCGTCGGTCGCAGCGGCGTGGACCTCTACCCGCTCGAGATCGGCAAGGGACTCGAGGACATCAGCAGCTTCGGCAAGTTCCTGGGCGGCAGCCCCACGAACGTCGCCGTCGCCGCCGCGCGCCTGGGCCACCGCCCCGCCGTCATCACCGGCGTGGGGGAGGACCCCTTCGGCCGCTACGTGGTCCAGGAGATGGAGCGCCTCGGCGTCTCCGGCCGCTTCGTCGTCCCGAACGGGGAGCTGAACACCCCCATCACCCTGTGCGAGATCTTCCCGCCGGACGACTTCCCGCTGTACTTCTACCGCAGGCCCAGCGCCCCGGACCTGCAGATCGCCCCCGAGCACCTCGACCTCGAGTCGATCCGCGAGGTCCCCCTGTTCTGGTTCTCCGGGACCGGCCTCTCCGAGGAGCCCAGCCGCAGCGCCCACCACGCGGCCCTGCAGGCCCGCGGCCGCACCACGCACACCGTCTTCGACCTCGACTACCGGCCCATGTTCTGGGACTCGGTCGAGGAGGCCCGTGAGCAGTACCGCGAGGCCCTGCGATACGCGACCGTCGCGGTCGGCAACAAGGAGGAGTGCGAGGTCGCCGTCGGCGAGACCGAGCCCGAGCGCGCGGCGGACGCCCTGCTCGAGGCCGGCGTCGAGATCGCGATCGTCAAGCAGGGCCCGCGCGGCGTGCTCGGCAAGACCCGCGACGAGCGCGTCGAGGTCGCCCCCAACCTCATCCAGGTCATCAACGGCCTGGGCGCGGGGGACAGCTTCGGCGGCTCCCTCTGCCACGGGCTGCTCACCGGGCAGTCCCTCGAGGAGACCCTCACCCGCTGCAACGCGGCCGGGGCGATCGTCACGAGCCGCCTCGAGTGCTCGACCGCCATGCCCACCACCGAGGAGATCGACACGCTCCTCGCGGGCGGCGACCCCAACCACGGGCAGACGGTCGAGCAGATGCTCTCCGCGCTGCGCTCCCGCGGCACCGGCCAGGAGGCCCGCGCATGACCGAGTTCGCGACCTCCTACGAGGACGTCACCCGCATCCGCATCGAGGACCCGGCGCGGATCGCACGGCTCGCCGCCTCCCGCTCCCGCCGCACCGTCGCGGACACGGACGGCACGATGATGATCATCGCCGCCGACCACCCCGCCCGCGGCGCCCTCGGCGTCGGCTCGCGGCCCACCGCGATGGCCTCGCGCACCGAGATGCTCGACCGCATGCGGGAGGCGCTCGCCGTGCCCGGCGTGGACGGCGTGCTCGGCACGGCCGACGTCCTCGAGGACCTCCTGCTGCTCGGCGCCCTCGAGGACAAGATCGTCTTCGCCTCGATGAACCGCGGCGGCCTCCAGGGCGGCTCGTGGGAGATCGAGGACCGCTTCACCGCCTACGACGCGGCGTCGATCAAGGCCTCCGGCTTCGACGGCGGCAAGATGCTCACCCGCATCGATCTCGACGACGACCGCACCTCCTTCATCCTCGAGGCGACCGCGCAGGGCGTCACCGACCTCGCCCGCCACGAGCTCATCGCCATGGTCGAGCCGTTCTGGTCCTCGCGGCCCGGCGGCCCCGGCACGAAGGTCGTCAACGACCTCTCCCCGGAGGCCGTGATCCGCTCGATCCACGTGGCCCAGGGCCTCGGCGCGACGAGCGCCTACACCTGGCTCAAGCTGCCCGCGGTGGACGACATGGAGCGCGTCATGGACGCGACCACGCTGCCCACCCTCATCCTGGGCGGCGACCCCGCGCAGGACGACCCCGCGACCCTCCGCGCGACCTGGAAGCGCGCGCTGGACCGCCCCAACGTGCGCGGCCTCGTGGTGGGCCGCACCCTCCTCTACCCGGCGGACGACGACGTCACCGCGGCCGTGGCCGCCTCCGTCGCCATGATCCGCTGACCCACCGGAAGGAGAACCCCATGACCGGGACACAGCTGCACCTCCCCGCCGGCTCGACCGCCCAGGGCCCCTACGACACCGTCGTGGACCCGGGGGAGCGGGACGGCTGGGAGCACACCGGCCTGCGCGTGCTCGCCCTCGAGCCGGGCGGCCGCGCCGAGATCGGCACCGCCCGCACCGAGCTCATGGTCGTCCCGCTCAGCGGCGCCTGCACCGTGACCGTGAGCGACGCCCGCGGCGTGCAGGAGCTCGTGCTGCGCGGCCGCGAGAGCGTCTTCGCGGGGGCGACCGACGTCGCCTACGTCGGCATCGACTCCCATCTCGTCGTCGCGAGCGACGACGGGGGCCGCTTCGCGCTCGCCGCCGCCGTCGCGACCCGGCCCTTCCCGGCCGCGCTGATCCGCGCCGAGGACGTCCCCGCCGAGACCCGCGGCGGCGGCACGATGACCCGCCAGGTGCGCAACTTCGGCACCGTCGGCTCCTTCGACGACTGCGACAGCCTCATCGCCTGCGAGGTCATCACCCCCGGCGGGAACTGGTCCAGCTACCCCGCCCACAAGCACGACGAGACCACGGATTCCGAATCGGAGCTCGAGGAGATCTACTACTACGAGATCCAGGACGCGCCCGCCGGCACGCCCGGCTTCGGCTTCCACCGGACCACCTCGAGCCGCGAGGCGGAGCCGCTGGACCTGCTGGTCGAGGTGCGCTCGGGGGACACCGTCCTCGTGCCCCACGGCTGGCACGGCCCCTGCGCGGCCGCCCCCGGCCACGACATGTACTACCTCAACGTCATGGCGGGCCCCGCCCCGGAGCGCGCCTGGAACATCACCGACCACCCCGACCAGACCTGGGTGCGCGGCACCTGGGAGGAGACCCGATGACCACCACAGCCCCTGCCAGCGACATCCGCGTGGGCGTGATCGGCGTGGGCCAGATGGGCGCCGACCACGTCGCCCGCATCGCCCGCCGCATCAAGGGCGCCCGCGTCGCCGCCGTCACCGACTACTTCCGCGAGAAGGCCGAGGAGATCGCCGCGTCGGTCCCCGGCTGCCGCGTCGTCGACACCCCCGAGGAGCTCGTCGCCGCGGAGGACGTCGACGCGGTGCTCATCGCGAGCCCCGGCCAGTTCCACCGCGACCAGGCGATCGCCTGCATCGACGCCCGCAAGCCCGTGCTCTGCGAGAAGCCGCTCGCCATGAACCCCGAGGACGCCTACGAGGTCGTCGAGGCGGAGGCCGCGGCCCGCGCGGCGACCGGGGTCCCCTACGTGTCCCTCGGCTTCATGCGCCGCTTCGACCGCGAGTACGCGGAGCTGCGGGACGCGATCGCCGCGGACGCGCTCGGCGAGATCAGCCTGCTGAACCTCAAGCACCGCAACGCCCACACCCTGCCCGGCTTCACGGACACGATGATGGTCTACGACTCCGCCGTGCACGAGATCGACGCGATCCACTACTTCCTCGGCGAGCAGGTCACCGGCGTGCAGGTCATCCTGCCCGTCCCCGGCCCGCGCGCCGCCGAGGGCCAGCACGACCCGATGCTGCTGCTCTTCCGCACGGACTCGGGCCGCATCGTCACCGACGAGCTGTACGTCAACACGGCGTCCGGCTACGAGGTGCGCACCGAGGCGGTGGGCTCCGCGGGCATCGCGACCATCGGGCTCGAGCACGGCCGCGTCACCACCCACCAGGAGGGCGGCACCTGGGGCGGGGCGATCCCGGCGGACTTCCGCCCCCGCTTCGTCGACGCCTACGACGCCGAGGTGCAGGCCTGGATCGCCGCGATCGCCGACGGCTCGAACGTCGCCGAGCGCTCCGCGACCTCCTGGGACGGCTACCTCGCCGCCGCCACCTGCCACGCCGCGGAGCAGGCCCTCACCGCCGAGGGCTTCGTCGCGGTCACCGCCCGTCCCCGTCCCTGATCCCTCGACGACAACGGAGTCTCGACATGTCCCACAGTCCTGTCCCCCCGGTCTCCCCGGGCACCACGCAGCTGCCGCCGCTGACCCCGGGCCCCTACAAGCGCCGGCTGGGTCTCGTCGCCCTCGTCGCGACGCTCGGCGGCCTGCTCTTCGGCTACGACACGAGCGTCATCAACGGCGCCGGCGGCTTCATGACCGAGGATCTCGGGCTCTCCGAGATCGGCCTCGGCGTCGCCGTGAGCTCCCTGCTCTTCGCGAGCGCCGTCGGCGCCCTCACGGGCGGCCGGATCTCCGACGCGATCGGCCGACGCACCACCATCCTCGTCATGGCCGTGCTGTTCATCGTGGGCGTCCTGCTCGTGGTGACCGCCCCGGGCCTCGCGCTCGTCGTCGCCGGCCGGATCGTCCTCGGCCTCGCCGTCGGCGCCGCCTCCGTGGTGGTCCCCGTGTTCCTCGCGGAGCTCGCCCCCTACGAGATCCGCGGCTCCCTCGCGGGCCGCAACGAGTTCATGATCGTGCTGGGCCAGCTGCTCGCGATCATCATGAACGCGATCATCGGCAACGTCTGGGGCGAGCAGTTCCCCGGCATCTGGCGGGTCATGTTCCTGCTCGCCGCGATCCCCGCGGTGCTGCTGCTCATCGGCATGGTGCGCATGCCGGAGTCCCCGCGCTGGCTCGTCGAGAAGGGCCGCCAGGAGCAGGCCCTCGAGATCCTCGACCGCCTGCGCCCCGAGGGCCGCGCCGAGCCGGAGCTCGAGGACATCGCGCTCGCCCGCCACGCGGAGTCCCAGCGCACCTCGATGGGCGTCGCCGGGATCCTGAGGAACAGGAACCTCGTGAAGATCGTGCTGATCGGCTGCGGCCTGGGCTTCTTCCAGCAGACCACGGGCATCAACGCGATCCAGTACTACGGCGAGCGGGTGCTCGAGGTCGCGGGCTTCGGCCGCGGCGGCGCGCTCATCGCGAGCATCGCCCCCGCCACGATCTCGGTGGTCGCCGCGGTGGTCGCGCTGCAGATGATGGACCGCTTCAGCCGTCGCAAGACCTTCCTGTGGGGCTACGGCCTGGTCGCCCTGTTCCACGTGCTCATCGGCACGACCGCCTCGGTCATGCCGGAGGGGACCGCGAAGCCGTTCGTGCTGCTCGCGCTCATCACCGCCTTCGTCGGCTCGATGCAGCTGTGCCTGAACGTGGCGACCTGGGTGACGCTCTCGGAGATCTTCCCGCAGAAGATGCGCGCCTTCGGCATGGGCGTGAGCGTGTTCGTGCTGTGGATGACGAACTCGATCCTGGGCCTGTTCTTCCCCTCGATCATCGCGGGGCTCGGGCTCTCCTCGACGTTCTTCGTGTTCGCCGTGCTGAACGTCGTCGCCTTCCTCTTCGTCCTGAGGTGGGTGCCGGAGACCCGCGGCCGGACCCTCGAGCAGCTCGAGGAGGACGTCACGACCGGCGAGATCTACCTCCCGAAGCTCAAGCAGGACAGCTGACAGCGCCCGTATATTTGTCCGGACCAGCATCCGGCGACGAAGGAGCCCGCGATGACCACGATCCCGCCCGAGGGGACCCTCGTGGAGGTCCAGGTCGACCGGTCCTCCTCGACGCCGCTCTACCTGCAGCTCGCGGGTGCCATCGAGGAGGCCGTGCGCTCGGGTGCCCTGCCCCCGGGCAGCCGCCTCGAGAACGAGCTCGCGCTCGCGAAGCGGCTGGGCCTGTCCCGGCCCACGGTGCGCCAGGGCATCCAGGACCTCGTGGACAAGGGCATGCTCGTGCGCAAGCGCGGCGTGGGCACCCAGGTGGTGCAGGCCCCCGTGAGCCGGCAGGTGGCGCTGACCTCCCTCTACGACGACCTGCGCACGGCGGGGAAGTCCCCGCGCACGGAGATCGTCGAGTACCGCGTGGGCCGCCCCTCCCCGGAGGCCGTGGACCGGCTCCAGCTCTCCCCGGGCGACCAGGTGCTCGACCTCCTGCGCGTGCGCTACGCGGACGACGAGCCGCTCGCGGTCATGCGCAACGTGGTCCCCGAGCGGATCGCCCCCTCGCGCGCGGAGCTCGCCGCGAACGGCCTGTACGCGTGCCTGCGTGAGCGGGGCATCGTCTCGGTGCTCGCGCAGGAGCGGATCGGCGCGACCGTGGCGGACGAGGAGCATGCGGAGCTGCTCGACGAGGAGATCGGCGCGGCCCTGCTGACGATGGAGCGGAAGTCCTTCGCGAACGACGGCAGCGTCGTCGAGTACGGCTTCCACGTGTACCGCGCGAGCCGCTACTCCTTCTCGGTGACGCTCGTCGACTCCTGATCAGCGCCGCGTGCGCAGGGTGATCATGCCGCCGTCGATCGCGAGCAGCTGACCGGTCGTGGAGCGGTTGCGCGGGGAGGCGAGGTAGCAGTGCGCCTCGGCGACCTCCTCGGGCTCGACGAGCCGGCCGTGGGGCTGGCGCGCCTCGAGGGCGGCGCGCTCGGCGTCCGGGTCCTCGGCCTTCGCGAGCAGCCGCGCGATCCACGGGGTGTTCGCGGTGCCGGGCACGACGGCGTTCACCCGGATCCCCTCGTGCACCCAGTCCGCCGCCATGGCGAGGGTCAGCGCGGCGACGGCGCCCTTGGTCGCGGAGTAGAGGGCGCGCTCGGGCAGGCCCACCTGCGCGGCGATCGAGGAGGTGTTGACGACGGCGGCGCTCGGGCTCTCCCGCAGGTGAGGGAGGGCGGCGGTGGTCACGCGGGCCACGGAGGTGACGTTGACGTCGAGGGCGCGCGCCCATTCGGCGTCGTCGTTCGCGTCGACCTGGCCCTGGGCGCCGATCCCGGCGTTGTTGATGACGACGTCGATCCCGCCGAGCCGGGCGGCGGCCTCGGCGACGGCCGCCGCGACGCCCGGGGTCGAGGAGACGTCGCAGGCGATCGGGACCGTCCCCTCGGGCGCGCCGTCGGGCGCGAGGTCGAGGACGGCGACGGCGGCGCCGCGGGCGAGGAGCTCGCGGGCGGTCGCGGCGCCGATCCCGGAGGCCCCGCCGGTGACGATCGCGCGGATGCCGGCGAACTCCGGTGCGGTGGTGGTCATGCGTGCTCCTCCTGAGATCGGATGCCTCCGGTGATCCTAGGGGCACGACGTCGCATCGGACCAGGACTTCCCGGCAAGACATCGGAGGTCTGCGGTGGACGGGGCTGGCCCTGGCGCCCCGCGGCTGAGAGGATGCACCGGTCCCGTCACCCCGTCCCGCAGGAGAGCACCCGTGGAGCTACGTCGTCTCGGTCCCGTCGGCCAGGAGCGGCCCGCCGCCGTCCAGGACGGCATCACCTACCGCCTCGACTCGATCACCGGGGACGTGGACGGCGACTTCCTCGCCGCCGGCGGCATCGACCGCGTGCGGGAGCTGCTCGCCGCGGGCGAGCTGCCCGTGTGGGAGGACGCCGACGCCGAGCGCGTCGGCGCCCCGATCGCCCGCCCGCAGGCGGTGCTGTGCATCGGCCAGAACTACGCCGCGCACGCCGCGGAGTCCGGCGCCGCCCTGCCCGCCACGCCGATCCTCTTCCTCAAGCACCCGAACACCGTCGTCGGTCCCCACGACGAGGTCGAGATCCCGCGCGGCGCGGAGAAGGTGGACTGGGAGGTCGAGCTCGGCGTCGTCATCGGCGAGCAGGCCGCCTACCTCGAGGACGAGCAGGCCGCGCTGGCGGTCATCGCCGGCTACGTGACCAGCCACGACGTCTCCGAGCGGGACTTCCAGATCGCGCAGTCCGGCGGCCAGTGGTCCAAGGGCAAGAGCTCCCGCGGCTTCAACCCCCTGGGCCCGGCCCTCGTCCCCGCCGACGAGGTGGACCCGCAGGCCCTGCGCCTGTGGTCCCGCGTGAACGGCGAGCCCCGCCAGGACTCCTCGACCGCGGACATGATCTTCACCGTCGCCCGGATCGTCCACCACCTCAGCCAGTACATGGTGCTCGAGCCGGGGGACCTCATCAACACCGGCACCCCGCAGGGCGTCGCCCTCTCCGGCCGCTTCCCCTACCTGCGCGAGGGCGACACGGTCGAGGTCGGCATCGACGGCCTCGGCGCGCAGGAGCAGACCCTCATCGCCTCCCGGTGACGGAGCTCGGCCTGCCGCTGCTCGCGGGCGCGGCGCTCGCGACCCTCGTGGGCGCGCTCGCCCAGCGCGCGACCGGCATGGGCTTCGCCCTGCTCGCCGCGCCCTTCCTCACCCTGCTGCTGGGGCCCGCGAGCGGGATCGCCGTCGCGAACGTCTGCGGGGCGCTCGCGGCCGCCGTGAGCCTCGCGCAGACCCGTCACGACCTCGACACCTCCCGTGCGGCCGTGCTCGTCCCGATGGGGGTGCTCGGCATCCTCCCCGGCGCGATCGCCGTCGCGCTGCTCCCCGCGGCACCGCTCACGATCGCGGTCGCCGCCGTCGTGCTCGCGGGGCTCGGGGCGACGATGCTGCTGCGCGGGCGCACCCTCCCGCCGTCCCGCCCCCTCGCCGCGGTGGGCGGTCTCGCCGCGGGGTTCATGAGCGTCACCGCGGGGGTCGCGGGCCCGGGCGTCGTGGTCTACGCCCGGGCGACCGGCTGGTCCCAGCGCGGCTTCGCGGCGACCGCCCAGCTCGTCTTCCTCGTGCTCTCCCTCGTCTCCCTCCTCGCCCGGCGCACCGTCCCCGCGCTGCCGCCCGCCGGCTGGGCGCTGCTGCTGCTCGCCCTGGTGGCGGGCCTCGTGGGCGGGCACCTGCTGGCCCCGCGGATCGACCCGGTGCGCGCGATGCGCGCCGTGCTCGTCGCGGCGACGGCCGGGGCCCTGCTCGCCCTCGCCCGTGGGCTCGCGGCCCTACTCTGAGGCCGAGCACCCGGCGCCCGCCGGGGCCGAGCACGGAAGGGCAGTGCGATGAGCGAGAGCAGCACCACCGGGGGCGGTCGTCCCGTCCACTTCGAGATCCAGGCCGCGGACCCGCAGCGGGCCGTCGCCTTCTACACGGCCGTCTTCGGCTGGACCGCCCAGGACTGGTCCGAGTACGCGGGCATGCCCTACTTCGGCGTGAGCACCGGGGAGGGCCCGGGCATCGACGGCGCGATCCTGGGCCGGCCCGGCGGCACGAACCCCGAGGTGGGCGGTCCCGTCATGGGCGCGACCCTCACGATGGGCGTCGCCGACTACGACGCGACCGCCGCGAGGATCCTCGAGGCCGGCGGCACCGAGGCGCTGCCCAAGTACGCCCTCCCCGGCATGGCCTGGCAGGGCTACTTCCACGACACCGAGAACAACGTGCTCGGCATCCACCAGCCCGATCCCGAGGCGAAGTAGCCGCCGCTCAGCGCCGGCCCCGGAGCATCCCCTCCGCCGTCGGCGCGGGGATCTCCGGGTCGAAGGGGATCATGGGCCGCGCGATCCGGGAGTGGCCCAGGCGCAGCAGGTCCTGGTCCACGCCGCCCGGGGTGAGGGCGAGGCGCCAGTCCGCGGCGGCCTCGTACTGGTCCGGCTCGAGGTAGCCCATCTTCACGACGACCACGTCGGGCCCGGTCATCGAGAGTCCCAGGCGCTCGTACATGCCGCGGGTGGCCCACTGCGAGCGGCGGGCGGTGACGACGACCGTGAGGCCCGTCGGCCGGCCGTCCTCGAGCACGCGCAGCGCGGCGGAGCGCCCCGTCCCGGGGGCCTCGTCGAGCGCCTCGACCTGCAGCGCGAGCGGCACGGGGCCCGGCTCGCGGGCGTCGATCCGCCCGCCCACCTGCGCCTCGAACCGGCCGCCGGGGCTGGACTCGTGGGCGGCGGCGGTGGTCTCCGGGTCCACGAGGGAGACGAGCAGCGCGCTGACCTCCCCGGAGCGGATCTCCTCGCGCGCGGCGAGGCGGGCGAGGCAGAACGTCGTGTCGTCGGCGCCGCCCGCGCCGGGGTTGTCCCCGGAGTCGGAGATCCAGAAGGGCCGGGCCGACGAGGCGATCGCCTCGTCGAGGCAGTCCTCGAAGCTGCCCGTGGGCGCGACGAAGACGAAGTCGTGCCGCACCTCCCACAGGGCCGTCGCGAGCTCGAGGGCGGCGGCGTCCACCGCCTCCGGGTCCTCGCCGTGGGCGACGATCGCGGCCTGGCAGCGGGGCTGGTCCGCCCAGGCGAAGCCGATCCAGCAGGAGACGTCGGTGACGCCGGGGCGCTGCGTGATCGCGGGGATCCGGGCGTAGAGCGAGCGGGCGGGCTCGATGCGGGTGGAGGTCTTCTCCCCGGGCAGCAGGATCGGCACGTGCACGAGCGAGCGGTGGGGGCGCGGCCCGCCGTCCCGCACCCGGGCGGCCGCCGCGACGAGGTCCGCGAGGCCGCGCTCGCGGGTCTCCCAGGCGTCGATGTGCGGGGCGTGGCGGTAGCAGGTGAGCAGGTCGCAGTGCTCGAACAGGGTGGGGGAGACGTTGCCGTGGAGGTCCATGGCGGTGCCGACGACGACCTCCTCGCCGATCACCGCGCGGATCGCCGTGACGAGGTCCCCCTCGGCGTCGTCGAGGCCCACGACGCTCATGGCGCCGTGCACGTCGAAGAAGACGCCGTCGAGCGGGCCGGCGGCGGCGAGGCCCTCGCAGATCTCCTGCTTCCACCGCGCGTAGACCTCCGCCTCGAGCTGCCCGCCGGGCAGGGCGCGCGCGTGGAGCACGCCCACGTACTCGGCCTCGGGCGGGGTGAAGGGGTAGCGGTCGAGGATCTCGGCCGTGCCCCGGCGCACCTCGAAGTCCGCCTCCCCGGAGCGGTACGGGGTGAAGGTCGAGGACTCGATCGCGATCCCGGCGATCGCGATGCGGGGGAGAGGGGCGGGGGTGCTGGTCATGGTGCCTCGCAGAGCGGTGGATGTCCCCCGGCTACGGTCCGGTCACGAAGGCGCCGCAGGGGTGAAGCGCTTAACGTCCAGTGTGCAGACTGGACCCGTCGACGACGACCCCCGACACGACGGGACCTCCCATGATCAGCTTCGAGCATCGCCACGGCCCCGCCGGTGCCGCCCCCGCGAGCGCCTACCCCGACCTCACCGTTCCCGACTGGTACCGCGACGCGAAGCTCGGCGTCTTCGTCCATTGGGGCCTGTACTCGGTCCCCGCCTGGGCGGACGTGCTGGATCGCGACGACGTCACCGCCGAGAACGCCTACGCCCGCCATCAGTACGCCGAGTGGTACGCGAACACGGTGCGCATCGAGGGCAGCCCCACCCGCGCACGGCACCTCGAGACCTACGGTCCCGGCCACACCTACGAGGACTTCGCCGAGGACTGGCACCCGGACCCCGCCGCCCCCGCCGCGATCGCGGCCCTCGCCCGCCGCGCCGGCGCCCGCTACCTCGTCCCCACCACGAAGCACCACGACGGCTTCTGCCTCTGGGACACCGGCACCACGCCCTTCAACGCCGCGCGTCGCGGGCCGGGCCTCGACCTCGTCGACGCCTTCGCCCGGGCCGCCCGTGCGGAGGGGCTGCGGCTGGGTCTGTACTTCTCCGGCGCGCTCGACTGGCACGTGAGCGACCTGCCCCCGATCACGTCGGACGAGGAGCTCTTCTCCCTGCGCCGTGACGACCCCGTCTTCGCGGCCTACGCCGCGGGGCAGCTGCGCGAGCTGATCGCCCGGTTCCGCCCCGAGCTGCTGTGGAACGACATCGACTGGCCGGACGCCGGCAAGGGCGAGGGCCCCGACTCCCTCGTCCAGCTGCTGCGCGACCACGCGGACCTCGTCCCCGGCGCGGTGGTCGACGACCGCTGGGGCGTGCCCGCGCACGGCGTGCTCACCCGCGAGTACCAGCACGTCGACGCGGTCCAGGACGAGGTCTTCGAGGCGACGCGCGGGCTGGGGCTGTCCTTCGGGCACAACGCGGAGGAGTCCCCCGAGCACGCCCTCGACGGTCCCGCGCTGATCCGCCTGCTCGTGGATGTCGTCTCGAAGAACGGGAACCTGCTGATCAACGTGGGCCCGCGGGCGGACGGCTCGGTCCCCGACCTGCAGGCG
Source organism: Brachybacterium sp. NBEC-018 (assembly GCF_024860185.1). Classification (NCBI taxonomy): domain Bacteria; kingdom Bacillati; phylum Actinomycetota; class Actinomycetes; order Micrococcales; family Dermabacteraceae; genus Brachybacterium; species Brachybacterium sp. NBEC-018. Next base: position 541,310 of record NZ_CP100650.1, on the reverse strand, counting down.
CATCCCCTCGAGGAGCTCGGCGCCTGGCTCGACGTGCACGGGGCGGCGGTCTTCGGCACCCGCCCCTGGTTCCACGAGGCGGTGCGGGTCCCGCCCACCGGGGTGCGCTTCACGATCGGCGACGGCCTCCTGCACGCCCTGCTGCTGGACCCCGCGGCGGGGCCCGTGGAGCTCGACGAGGAGGTCTCCGCGGCGCTGCGCGAGCGGGCCGTCGTCCCCGGTGAGGGCCGCGTGCGCCTGGACCCGGGGGACTCAGCGGAGCCGGTCGCCGCGGTGGCCTTCCCGCTCGCCTGAGAGCAGCGCCGCGATCCGCGGGTGCCCCGCCTCGTAGCCGGCGAGCAGCTTCGCCCCGAGCTCCGGGGAGCTCACGAGCGGATGCGTGGAGAAGCCCTCCCAGGCGGCGTCCCGGGACCCGGTGCGGGCCGCCTCGAGGATCGACCGCTCCGCGGAGCGCAGGGAGGACATGAGCCCCAGCCGTCCCAGCTCCACGGGGCCGACGGGCAGCGGGTGCACGCCCGCGCCGTCGACCTCGCAGAGCACCTCGAGCACGAGGTCCTCGGGCAGCTCGGGGACGATCCGGTCGCCGCTCGCCGTGCGGTTGCCGACGTCGAGGATCATGCGCTCGCCGCGGCCGGTCGCGATCGCCGTCATGAGCCGCAGCGCGACCTCCTGGTAGCCGCCGCCGGCGACGTCCTCCTCGCGCCGCTCCTCGTCGCGGGACTCGGCCATGTAGGTCGCCTCCCGCTCGTGGAGGGTCGAGCTCCACAGCTCGAGCGGGGAGGAGCAGCAGGCCTCCGGCGCGGCCGCGTCGTAGAAGCGGCCCTGCTGGGCGGCGAGGAACTCCCCGCGCGTCTGCTCGGCGGAGCGGATCCGCGCGATCGCCGCATCGGTGTGCAGGTAGTAGTAGAGGTACTCGTTGGGGAGGGCGCCGTCCGCCCGCACCCAGTCCTTGCCGATCAGCCGCGCCTCCTCGATCTCCTCGAGGGCGGCGTCGTCGGCGAGCAGGCCCGGCAGGCGCTCGGTGCCGTCGACGGTGACCGAGCGCAGCCAGCCCAGGTGGTTCAGGCCCACGTAGTCGATGCCCGTCCCGGGGGTGCCCGCGACGAGGTCCGCGCCGAGCAGCCGCCCCACGCGCCGCACGAGGCCGATGGGGGTGTCGCAGATGCCCACCACGCGCTCGCCGAGCACACCCCGCATGGCCTCGGTGACGATCCCGGCGGGGTTCGTGAAGGTGATGGTCCACGCCTCGGGGGCGACGTCGGCGATCGTGCGCGCGACCTCGAGGGCGACGGGCAGGGTGCGCAGGGCGTAGGCGAGGCCGCCGGGGCCGATGGTCTCCTGGCCCAGCAGGCCCAGGTCCAGCGCGACCTTCTCGTCGACGATCCTGCCCTCCGCGCCGCCCACGCGGATCGCGGAGAACACGAAGTCCGCGCCGGTCACGGCCTCGCGGAGGTCCGTCGTGGCACTCAGCCGCGGCAGGCGCGCGGCACGCCCCTCCGCCACGAGGCGCCGGCCCTGCTCCTCGATGACGGCGGTGATCGTCGCGAGCCGCGCCGGGTCCACGTCGTGCAGGGCGACCTCGTCGACGACGAGCCCGGTGGCCCCGGTCGCGACGGCCTCGTGGACGAGGGGCACGCGGAAGCCGCCCCCTCCCAGGATCGTGAGCTTCATGGCAGCAGCACCTCCAGCGCGGAGTCCTCGGGGAGGTCCAGCGCATCGGTCGCGGGCGGGCGGTCGGTCACCAGGGCGGTGAACGCGGTCAGGGGCGCGACCTCGAGGAAGCCCGTCCCGGGCAGCTTCGTGTGGTCGGCGAGCAGGTAGGCGCGGCTCGAGATCCCGAGCAGGCCGCGCTTGATCCCCACCTCGCTGGGCGTCGAGTCGAGCACGGTGCCGTCGGCCCGGATGCCGGACGTGCCGAGGAACGCGCGGTCCACGCGCACCTGGCGCAGGGCGGACTCGGTGAGCGTGCCCACGAGGGAGCGGTAATTGGGGCGCAGCAGCCCGCCGAGCACGACGACGTCGACGTCGGGTGCGTCGGCGAGGGCGTTGACGACCGCGAGCGAGGCGGTGACGACGGTGAGGGAGCGGTGCTCGAGCAGCGGGCAGAGCGCGGCGACGGTCGTGCCGATGTCCAGGGCGATGACGTCGCCGTCCTGGATGCAGGCGGCGGCGCGCACGGCGACCCGGCGCTTGGCGGCGGAGGCCGTGCCGGCGACGTCGGCGAAGGGGCGGGGATCGGCCTCGGGGCGGATGCTGCCGCGCACGTCGCAGGCCCCGCCGCGCACGCGCCGCACGGCGCCGGCGGCGGCGAGCAGCTCGAGGTCGCGGCGGATCGTGGCCTCGGAGACCTCGAGCTCGGCGGCGAGGCGGGTCACCGTCGCGGAGCCCTGGCGGCGCACGAGGGCGACGACGGCCTCGTGGCGCTCCTCGCTCAGCATGGCGCCACGCTAGCATCGAGCACTCAACTTCGAGCAGGCGCGCGCAAATCCGTGCAACCACGGTCATGCCGTGCCACGATGGTGGCCCACGCCACACCCCAGGAGGACCCCCATGCGCTCCCTTCCCCGACGGACCCTCCTCGGCGCCGGCGGCCTCGCCGTCCTCGCCGCCTGCGCACCCGGCAGCGAGAGCGGCGGCGACGGCGGAGGCGCGTCGGCCCCCGCCGCCTCCGAGGTCGAGACGGACCCCGCCGCCCTCGGCGAGGTGACCCTGCGGCTGTGGGACCAGGAGGTGCGCGGCGCCCAGGACTCCGCGATCACCGCCCTCGTCGACGGCTTCCAGAAGGCCTACCCGAACATCACGATCGACCGCGTCAAGCAGTCCTTCGACGACCTCCAGAAGCAGACCGGCCTCGCGCTCTCCGGCGACGACGTCCCGGACGTCCTCCAGGTGAACAACGCCCGCGGCGACATGGGCGAGTTCGTCAAGGCCGGCCAGCTCACCGATCTCAGCGGCTATGCCGAGGCCTACGGCTGGACCGAGCGCTTCTCCGAGTCCGTGCTCGCCAAGATGCGCTACTCGGAGGACGCCGTCACCTTCGGCGAGGGCGCCCTCTGGGGCCTCCCGCAGACCGGCGAGGTGTGCGGGATCTACTACTCGCAGAAGAAGCTCGACGCGATCCGCATGAAGCCCCCGAGCACCTGGCCCGAGGTCATGACCGTCGCCGACGTCGCGCACACCGCCGGCGAGCAGCCGCTCGTGCTCGGCAACCTCGAGAAGTGGCCCGCCCTGCACGTGTTCGGCCCTCTCCAGCACTACTTCGTCCCCGCGGAGGAGATCGTCACCCTCGGCATGGGCAACCCCGGCGCCTCCTGGGTCGACGGCACGAGCGACGCCGCCCTGGACCAGCTGCGCATGTGGGCGGAGGCCGGCTACCTCGGCGACGCCCCCAACGGCCTTGCCTACGACACCGCCTGGGCGGACTTCGCGAAGGGCACCGGCGTCATGCTCATCGGCGGCTCCTGGCTGGGCCCCGACCTCGAGAAGACCATGGGCGAGGACCTCCGCTTCATGGCGCCGCCCGCCGGCAAGGACGGCAAGGTCGCGACCACCGGCGGCACCGGCCTGCCCTTCGCGATCCCCGCCGCCGCGAAGAACAAGGACGCCGCCGCGGCCTTCATCGACTACCTCACCGGGGACGAGGCGATGGCGCTCATCGCGGAGAACGGCGGCATGCCCGTGAACCGCACCGCCGAGCTCGCCCCGGACTCCGGCGTCAACAAGGACATCTACGAGGCCTTCGACGCGGTCTCCACCGACGGCGTGCTGCTGCCCTATCTCGACTACGCGACGCCCTCCTTCGCGGACACCGCGGGCGCCGCCCTGCAGGAGCTGATCGGCGGGCAGGCCGACGTCGCCACCACCCTCGAGACCCTGCAGGCCGACTACGGCGCCTTCACCGGTGAGGGCTGAGCGCAGCATGGCCCGACGCCCACCCTCCGCGGTCGTGCGCTCCCGCGTCACGCCGTACCTGTTCGTGCTCCCGGCGTTCCTCGTCTTCGCCGCGTTCTCGCTGTACCCGCTGGCCCGCGCGGCCCAGTTCTCCCTGTACGAGTGGCCCGGCTTCGGCCCCTCGACCTTCGTGGGCCTGCGCAACTACGCCGAGCTCGCCGGGGATCCCGCCTTCCGCTCCGCGATCGGCAACGCCCTGGCGCTGATCGTCTTCTACGCCCTGCTGCCGCTCGTCATCGGCCTCGTGCTCGCCGCGATCCTGCGCCGCGGCCAGGTGCGCGGCATGGGGTTCTTCCGCACCGTGATCTTCCTGCCGCAGGTCGTCGCGCTCGTCGTCGTCGCCGTCGCCTGGCGGCAGATCTACTCCCCGGACGGCTCCCTGAACCGGGCGCTGCGCGCCGTGGGCCTCGACTCCCTGGCCCGCGGCTGGCTCGGTGACCCGGGCGCGGCCCTGCCCGCCGTCGGCCTCATCGGGACCTGGCTCGAGACGGGCCTGGTCATGCTCCTGCTGCTCGCCGGCATGAGCCGCATCCCGCAGGAGCTCTACGAGGCGGCGAGGCTCGACGGCGCGGGCCCCCTGCGCGAGTTCCGCGCGATCACCCTGCCCGCGGTGCGCGGCGAGATCGTCGTCGCCCTCGTGCTGACGATCATCGCGGCGCTGAAGACCTTCGACCTCGTCTACATGACCACCTCTGGCGGCCCCGGCCACGCGACCACCGTGCCGAGCTTCGAGGTCTACCACCGGGCCTTCGAGCTGCGTGAGGTGGGCTCCGCGAGCGCCGTCGCGATCGTGCTCACCGCCCTCGTCTTCGCGATCAACCTCCTGGTCACGCGCATCGGTGAGCGCGGCACCGAGGGCGGGGGCGACGCATGAGGGTCTCCGCCGCCGAGCGCACCATGAACTACGCCGTGCTGATCATCTTCTCCCTGATCGCGATCGCGCCCATCGTCTCGATCGTCACCACGGCCCTCTCGCCGCAGACGGGCGCCGCCCCCGGCATCCACCTCGAGAACCTCGCCGAGGCGTGGAGCGTCGGCGGGTTCGGCCGTTCGCTCGGGAACTCGATCGTCGTCGCCGTGATCGTGGTGACCAGCGCGCTCGTGCTGTCGGTGCTCTCCGGCTACGCCTTCGGGACCATGCGCTTCCGCGGCTCGACGGTCCTGTTCCTGCTGTTCATGCTGGGTCTGATGATCCCCTCCGAGGCGATCGTCATCCCGCTGTTCTTCGACCTGCGCGCCCTGGGTCTCACGGACACCTACGCGGCGATCGCGCTGCCGCAGATCGCGCAGTCCGTCGCCTTCGGCACCTTCTGGCTGCGCGCCCAGTTCCGCACCGTCTCCACGAGCCTGCTCGAGGCCGCCGCGCTCGACGGCGCGGGCCCGCTGCGCACCCTGCTGAGGATCGTCGTGCCCTCCTCGGTGCCCGCCGTCGTCACCCTCGTGGTGCTGATGTTCATGTGGACCTGGAACGAGTTCCTCATCGCCCTGGTCATGGCGCCGGGCGGCCGCCTGCGCACCGCCCCGCTGGGCCTCGCGACCTTCCAGGGCCAGTACACCGCGGAGCTCGCGCTGCTCTCCGCCGGAGCCGTCATCGTCGCCCTGCCGATGGTGATCGTGTTCCTCCTCCTGCAGCGTCACGTCATCCGAGGCATGCTCGAAGGAGCCGTGAAATGACCAGCCCCTCACCCCTGCCGCTCGGTGCCGACTGGGACCCGCTCGCCGCCCTCCGGACGGGCGACGACCCGCCCCTGGACGTGCTGCTCTCCGGCACTGTCTTCTTCGACATCGTCTTCACGGGCCTCGAGCGGCTGCCCCGCCCCGGCGAGGAGCTGTGGAGCCGCGGCATGGGCTCGAGCCCCGGCGGGATCGCGAACCTCGCCGTCGCCGCCGCCCGCCTGGGCCTGCGCACGGGCCTCGTCGCGGGCTTCGGGGACGACGCCTACGCGGACTGGATGTGGGACACCCTGGGCCGCGAGGAGGGCATCGACCTCAGCGCCTCCCGCCGCTTCCCCGGCTTCCACTCCCCGCTCACCGCGTCCGTCGCGACGGACGGGGACCGCGCCATGGTCACCCACGGCCACGAGCTCCCCGAGCCGCTGACCTCCCTGGTCATCGGCGCGCCCGCCGCGCGCGCCGCCGTCGTCGACCTTGCGGGGGAGACGACCTGGTGGGCGGATCTCGCCCGCCGCGGCTCGCGGATCTTCGCCGACATCGGCTTCGACGAGAGCGGCCGCTGGGACCCTGCGGACCTCGCCCCGCTCTCCCACTGCCACGCCTTCACCCCGAACGCCCTCGAGGCGATGAGCTACACCCGCACCGACAGCCCCGACCGGGCCGTGCGCGCCCTCGCCGAACTCGTGCCGCTCGCCGTCGTGACCGACGGTGCCTCCGGCTCCTACGCGATCGACGGCTCCACCGGCGAGGAGGCCTTCTGCCCCGCCGTGCCCGTCACCGCGACGGACACGACCGGCGCGGGGGACGTCTTCGCCGCCGCGATGGTGCTCGGCACCCTCGCCGCCTGGCCCCTCGCCGAGCGCCTCAAGTTCGCGGCCCTGTGCTCGGCGCTCGCCGTGCAGCAGTTCGGCGGCTCCCTCGCCGCCCCCGGCTGGGGCGACATCGCCGACTGGTGGCACCACCTCAGCGACGCCTCCGCCGAGGGCGACCTCCGCGCCGCCTACACCCGCGAGCCCTACCGCTTCCTCGAGGGCATCGTCCCCGACCACCCCGTCCAGGGCCGCCGTCGCGCCCAGGGCACCTTCGCGCTGCGCTCCGACGCCGGGGAGCACTGAGCAGGGCGACGTTCGAGTGTTTCCTCCACATCACTCAGTTATCCACATTGGTGGACGGTGTGGTGGATAACCGACGCGAGTCCCACCATCGACGCCAAGGGGAGTCTGTGCAGGTTGGCGCTCAGTCGTTGCTCCCCATCGCGCTGTTGTCCACAATTTCAGGTGGCATCGCCGAAACCCTTCCTCTCGGGGAACAGGTGTTCTAAACTGGGGTGACAGGCGACGGGGTCGATGGCCCGTCGGCGGCACGGGAGGGGTGGGGAGATGAGTGAGGGGACGGCAGGCGCCGAGGCGTCCATCGGGACGTCGCTCGCCGTCGCCGCGCCGCCGTCCTTCCCGCCGCGACGGATCATCCGCGCCCGCACGCCGCTCACCCTCGAGCGCATCGCCGCGGAGTCGGACGTCCGCATGGACGGCGTCGAGGTCCCGATCGCGGAGCGGCTCCTCGCGCGCCAGCGCCGCAAGTCCCGCGAGCTCGCCGAGGAGATCGGCGAGATCCACCTGCTGTGGGTCGAGGATGCCGACGACCAGGCGGACGTCAACGCCGTCGTCATCGCGAACACGCTGCGCACGGATCTCCCCACGGCGGAGCGCATGCTGCGCGACGCGCGGCTCGCCGTCACCGATCTGCCGCTCGTCCTCCGGCGCCTCGCCGCGGGGGAGATCTCCGTCCCCGCCTTCGAGCATCTCGTGCGCAAGGTCCGCCCGCTCGCGCCGGAGCAGCGCCGCGTGGTGGACTCCTACGTCGCGGAATGGGACCTCGAGAACATCCCGGCGGATCGCTACCGTCGTGAGCTGTCCCTGCTCGTGGCCTGGTGGGACGCGGATGCCGCGCGCCCCGGCCTCGCGGCGATGCGGGACGTCCGATTCGAGATCCTGGCGGAGGGCTCGGGGGTCGCCTGCCTCTCGGTCCTCGGGCCGATCCCCGAGATCTACGCGCTCATGAAGCAGGTGGACGGCACCGCCCGGTCCGTCCAGCGCGCCCAGCGCCGCGCGCTCGAGACCGGGGAGCCGGTGCCCTTCGACCTCGATGGCGACGTCGTCGCGAGCGGCCACCCGCTCCCGCTCGCCGCGCTGCGCTATGCGATCCTCACCCGCAGCCAGCTGGAGACGCCGGGCGTCGAGCGCCGGGGCGCGGATTCCCGCGTCAACGTCGTGATCCCCGCACTGACACTCCTGGGGCTGGCCGACGCCCCCGGCACGCTCGACGGCGTCATCCCGCTGCCCGCGCCGCTCGCGCGTCGGCTCGCCGCGGGAGCCCGCACCTGGCACCGGATCCTCACCGACCCGGCCGACGGCGCCTTCCTCCCCGTCCCCGCCGCCCAGTACCGGCCCACGACGGCGATGGCCGAGCACCTGCGGCTGCGGGACCCGGTGTGCGCGGTGCCCGGCTGCATCCGCGGCCGGCTCACCCCGGCGGAGATCGACCACATCGAGGAGTTCGATCACGAGGATCCCGGGAGCGGGGGAGCGACGGAGATCCGGAACCTCCACCGACTGTGCTGGTGGCACCACCGGTTGAAGACGGAGCGCCTGATCGATCCGGAGAAGGCGCCGGACGGCACGACGACGCACTGGGAGATCGGTCAGCTGCTCGCGCTCGACACCCGCCAGAACACGGACCTGCTCACCCCTGCCATGGTCGAGCTGCTCGAGGACGCCTGGGCGGAGCACGAGGCGGAGCGCCTCATCGCCTCGCTCGCCCCGCTCGACGAGGAGCCCGCCGAGCCCGAGCCGCCGCCCTTCTGAGCCGGAGGGCCGCTCAGGCCTCCGGCCCGTAGAGCGCGGCGACGTCCGGCGAGTCGAGCCACTTCGCGTAGGTCGGGCTCTGCGGCCAGCCGTCGGGGGAGTCCTGCCACTCCTCCTGCCGGCCGTAGGGCAGCACGTCCACGAGGGAGAAGGTGTGCCCCAGCTGCTCCGTGCCGCGGCCGGTGGTGTGCCAGGTGCGGTACACCGACTCGCCGTCGCGCAGGAAGACGTTCACGGCGAAGCCGCCGCCGGGCGGGGCGTCGACGTCGGCGCCGAAGTCGCTGCCCGCCGTCGAGAACCAATCCATCCGGTTGCCGACCTTCTCCCGGTAGGCGAGCGCCTCGGCGATCGGCCCCTGGGTGACGATGACGAAGCGGGCGTCATAGGGGCGCAGGAACTCGGTGCGGGTGAACTGGGAGGTGTAGCCCGTGCAGCCGCCGCACTGCCATTCCGCCCCCGGGGACCACATGTGGTGATACGTGATCAGCTGGCGCGCCCCGTCGAACAGGTCGACCAGGCGCACGGGCCCGTCGGCCCCCTCGAGCGTGTAGTCGGGGAGCGCGACCATCGGGAGGCGCCGGCGCTGCGCGGCGATCGCGTCGAGCTCGCGGGTGGCGGCCTTCTCCCGCGCGCGGAGCGCGGCGAGCTCGCGGCGCCAGGTCTCCTCATCGGTGACGGTGGGCAGGGCGTCGTCCATGTCAGCTCTCCTCGAGGGTGTAGCGGGCGTAGGTGACGCCCGAGGTGAAGGCGCGGTGCTCGCGCAGCGCGAGGCGTCCGGTCCAGCCCTCGCTCACAAGACGCCGGCCGCGGCCCTGCACGTAGGGGAAGGTCCACAGCCGGATCTCGTCGACGAGCCCGGCGCCGATCATCGCGTGGCACAGGGTGATGCTCCCGGTCAGCGAGATCTCCCCACCCTCGCCCGCCTTGAGGTCGCGCACGGCCGCGACCGGGTCGCCGGCGATGACGGTGGTGCGGGCCCAGCCGGGCTCGGTGAGGGTCGAGGAGACCACGAGCTTCTCGATCGTGTCGAGCTCCTCGGCGATGCCGGTCGCGTCGTCCTCCTGGAGCGGCCAGTACCCGCGGAAGTCCTCGAAGGTCTGCCGGCCCAGCAGGATCGCGTCGCAGGCGGCGCTGTCGCGGTCGAGGATCTCGAGCTGGTCGGGATCGTGGGCGGCCGGGTCGAACCAGTCGTCGAGCATCTCGATCGAGCCGTCGACGGTGATGTTCTGGGTGACGATCAGGGGGCGCATGGTCTCCTCCGTCGGAGCTGTGCCGGGCCGGTCCTGGGGGATCGACGGTAGGCGGGGCCCGCAGGAGGGTCAAGGGCGCGGGGAGATCACCGCGGAGAAGGCCGACGCGAGCACGGACGCCACGTCGTCGGGGGTGCCCAGGTAGCCGCCGACCATGGCGCCGTCGCGCAGCAGCTGGAGCTCGCGGCCCTGCTTCGCGGGGTCCGGCGCCCCGGCCTCGGCGGCGATCTCCGTGAGCAGCGCGAGGGTCCAGCCGCGATGCGTGTCGACGGCGAGGCGCACGGGGTCCCCGGGGTCGGCGAACTCGGCGGCCGCGTTGATGAAGGCGCAGCCGCGGAAGCCGGGGGAGCAGCTCGCCTCGCCGATCCCGGCGGCGAGGGCCTGCAGGGTGCCGTGCGGGTCGTCGCCGCGGTGGAGGCCGGTCAGCCAGGCGCGCTCAGCCTCGGCCTGACGCTCGAGGTAGGCGACGACGAGCTGCGATTTCGTGGGGAAGTGGCGGTAGAAGGTCACCTTGGTGATGCCGGCCTCGGCGATCACCCGATCGGCGCTGGTGGCGCGGATGCCGTGCGTGTAGAACAGCGCGTTCGCGGCGGTGAGGATCTGCTCGCGGGTCGCGGTGGCGGACCTCCGGCGGGGGGCGGGGTCGGTGTCCATCTGCTCCTCCGGATCGGTCTGCGGCGGTTGCGCCGGCGGCGGGGCGAGTCTACTGTTCGTCAATGTAGACGAACTAGTTACTCTACAAACTCTCTCCCGACAAGGACCGCCATGACCACCTCGCCCACCGCCCCTCTCGCCCGCCTCTATCTGGTGCGCGCCCTCGCCGCCCTCGTCTGGGCCGCGCTCCTGCTGCTGACCGCGCCCGCCGCCGGCCCCTGGCAGACCGCCCTGCTCGTGCTCTACCCGCTGCTCGACGTCGCCGCCGTCACCTGGCAGATCCGCGCCGATCGCGCCCAGCCCGGGACCCGCACCGCCGAGCGCGTCAACGTGGCCGTCAGCCTCGTCGTCGCGATCGCGCTGGGCTTCGCCGCCACCGCCTCCCCGTCGGCCGCGCTCGTGGTCTGGGGGCTGTGGGCGATCGGCGCGGGCCTGCCCCAGCTGATCGCGGCGATCGGCCGACGCCGGCAGGGTGGCCAGGTCGCCCAGATGCTCAGCGGAGGCATCTCCGTCCTCGCCGGCGGCTCGTTCCTGGCCTCGGGCCTGCGCGGCGGCACCGACGTCGTCGGCGTCGCGGGATACGCGACCCTGGGCGCGATCTTCTTCCTCGTCTCCGCAGTGCGGCTGCGCACGTCCGGGCGCCGGGCCGCCGCCTGAGCAGTCCCGGATGTCGGACTCGTCCGTACTCTTGTCAGGAAGACGCAAGGGGTGTCGCAAGGAGGACGGACAGGTGCAGGGGCAGGCCAGGACGACCCGACGGCTGATGGCGCAAGGGCTCCCGCTGCTCGCGCTGATGCTGCTCGTGCTCTCGGGATGCGGACCGTCCGCCGGTGCTGCCCAGGAGGTCGGGGAGCCGGATCCGACGACGACGGCAGTGCCGACGACGGAGGCCCCCACGACCGAGGCGCCGACCACGGCCGCGCCGACGACGGAGGCCCCGGAGGCCGGCACGGCTCTCGCCGTGCTCGCGGGGCTCGAGGAGAAGGGGCGCGCGCCGAAGACCGGCTACGACCGCGAGCTGTTCCACTGGCGCGACGACGTGGACCGCAACGGCTGCGACACCCGCAACGACATGCTGCGGCGCGACCTCACCGCGATCACCCTCAAGGCCGGGACCGACGGCTGCGTCGTGCTCACCGGCACCCTCGACGACCCGTACGGCGGCGAGACGATCGCCTTCGACCGCAGCGACTCCGAGGTCGACATCGACCACGTCGTCGCCCTCTCGGACGCCTGGCAGTCCGGAGCCGCGAGCTGGGACGACGACACCCGTCGGGCCTTCGCGAACGACCCGCTGAACCTGCTCGCGGTGGACTCGGGCCTGAACCGGCAGAAGGGCGACGGCGACGCCGCCACCTGGCTGCCGCCCGCGAAGGACTTCCGCTGTGAGTACGTGGCCCGGCAGATCGCCGTGAAGACCAAGTACGAGCTGTGGGTGAAGCCCGCCGAGGGCGACGCCATGGAGCGCGTGCTCAAGGGCTGCGACGGCTTCGCCCCGGTCACGGACGACGACCCGACCCCGGACCGCGGCGACGGGGACGTGGTCACGACCGCCCCCGAGGAGCCTGAGTCGACGACGGAAGCGCCGAAGAAGGAGAGCAGCTCCTCTGGTGGGGCGGTCTACTACAAGAACTGCGATGCGGTCCGGGCGGCCGGCGCGGATCCGATCCACCGCGGCGATCCCGGCTACGCCGAGCACCTCGACGGCGACGGCGACGGGGTGGGCTGCGAGTAGGGGCCCGCCGATCGATCCGCCCCGAGGAGGGCGTCGATCACTTCGGGGAGGGGGCCGAAGCCGTCGCCCGCGAGGAAGTGTCCGGCCCCGGGGATGACGTGCACCGGGCTGTCGAGAGCGGTCGCGAACTCCTCGCTGAGCTGCGCCGGGACGAGCGGATCCATGGAGGAGCGGAGCACGGATCGCTCGCCGAGGGCGGGCCGCAGGGCGACGGGGTCCAGCCCCGCGGTGAAGTCGGGAAGGCCGCTCCGGACGAACCCGTCGAGGGCCTCGTCCCCCACGGGCGGGATCGCCCGGAGGAAGGGGGCGACGGCCACGAAGGCCCCGAGGGCACCCTCGTCGCCCGCCTGCTGCAGGGCGCGGATCGCCCCCAGCGCCGCCACGTTGCCGAGGCTGTGGGCGACGACGGCGGTGCCCCCGTCGAGCGTGCCGATGGCGTCGACGATCCGCGGGATCCAGGCGCTCGCCCGTGGGACGAGCGGGGAGGGGAGCGCAGGCGCCACGGCGGTGGCCGCATGCTCCGCGAGCCAGGGGAACCAGTGGTCCGTCGGACCGGCGCCGAAGCCGTGCACGACGACGAGCCGGGGGAAGGGGAGTGGGGTGCGCAGGGTCATGGCGTGGACGGTAGGCATTACCGTTGGTGTGAAGGTCAAGCTCGTCCTCGGGGAGGTCGCCGGTGCTCATCACCGAGTTCGCACGCCGCGCCGGGGTCTCCGCGCGGTCGCTGCGCCACTACGAGGAGCAGGGCCTGCTCACCCCCGCACGCACCGCGACCGGGTACCGCCTCTTCGAGGAGTCGGACCTCGACGTCGTCGCCCGCATCCGGCTGATGCTCGACGCCGGTCTCGCCACCGTCGTGATCCGGCAGTACCTCGACTGCGTGAGGACCGGAGCGGGCACCCATCACCTGCAGCTCTGCCCCGCGCTCCGCGGTGAGCTGGAAGCGGTCGCCGCGCGGCTGGAGCAGGAGTCCCGCCGCATCGACGCGACACGGGCGGCGCTCTGCGCGCTCGCCCCCTGAGCCCCACCACCCTCACGGAGGACCATCCATGCTCGCCCTCGACCTCACCGATCGCACCGCCTTCGTCAGCGGATCCACGCAGGGCATCGGCCTCGCGATCGCCCAGCGGCTCGCCGAGGCGGGCGCCCGCGTCGCCGTCAACGGCCGCACGGCCGAGCGGGTCGCCGAGGCGGTCGACGCGCTCGTCGGCGCCGGTGTCCCGCGCGACCTCCTGGTCGCCGCGCCCGGGGACGTCACCACCGAGGACGGCCTCACCGCCGCGCTCGCGGAGGCGGGCGACATCGACATCCTGGTCAACAACCTCGGCGTGTTCGGCGCGACGCCCGCGCTCGAGATCACCGACGCGGAATGGCAGCGGTACTGGGAGGTCAACGTCCTCGCCGCCGTGCGCCTGATCCGGGCGACGCTGCCGCGCATGAAGGAGGCCGGCTGGGGCCGGGTCCTGAACATCGCGAGCGACTCCGCGATCGTCACCCCGGCGGAGATGATCCACTACGGCGTCTCCAAGACGGCGCTGCTGGCCGTCTCCCGCGGCTTCGCGAAGGACGCCGCCGGCACCGGCGTCACCGTGAACTCCGTGATCGCCGGCCCCACCTACACCGAGGGCGTGCAGGACTTCGTCTACCAGCTCGTCGACACGTCCCTGCCGTGGGAGGAGGCGGAGGCCGAGTTCATGCGTCTGCACCGCCCGCAGTCCCTCGTCCAGCGGCTGATCCGCCCCGAGGAGATCGCGAACATGGTCGTCTACCTCAGCTCCCCGCTCGCCTCGGCGACGACCGGCGGGGCGCTGCGCGTCGACGGCGGGTACACGGACGCGATCCTGCCCTGAGGTGAGAGGATCGGTCGTCCCCGCGCCCGCCCGGCGTCGCCCTGCTCGACCAAGGATCCCGTCCCCCGATGGACCTCGTCTCCCTGCTCCCCGCCCTGTCCGTCGCCTCGTGGGTCCTCGTGGTCCTCGGCGCGCTCGTCGTCGGGCTGTCCAAGACCGCGCTGCCCGGCGGCGGCACGATCGCCGTGGGCCTGTTCGCCCTGGCCCTGCCCGCGAAGGAGTCGACGGCGGCGCTGCTGCTCCTGCTCATCGTCGGCGACTGGACGGCGCTGTACGCCTACCGCCGCGAGCCGGACGTCCGCACGCTGCTGCGGCTCATCCCGAGCGTGCTCGTGGGCCTCGTGGTCGGCACGCTTTTCTTCTGGCTGGCCGGCGGGGACGTGGTCCGCACGACGATCGGCGTGATCCTGCTGGCCCTCGTCGCGGTGACGGTGATCCGACGGCGCCGCCCCGCCCCCGAGCGGCCCGAGGGGGAGGAGCGCGTCGGCGCCGGCGTCACCGCGGCCCGTGCGGGCTACGGCCTGCTCGGCGGGTTCACGACGATGGTCGCGAACGCGGGCGGCCCGGTCATGTCGATGTACTTCTACGCGATGCGGATGCCCGTGCTGACCTTCCTCGGCACCTCCGCCTGGTTCTTCGCGGTCGTCAACATCCTCAAGCTGCCGTTCTCCGCGAGCCTCGGCCTGCTCTCCTCCTCGACGCTCGTCATGGACCTCATGCTGGTGCCGGTCGTGCTGATCGGCGCCTTCCTCGGCACCCGGATCGCGCGGCGCATCCCGCAGAAGGCCTTCGAGTCCGTGGTCCTGATCCTGACGGTCGTCTCAGCGCTCGCCCTGCTGATCCTCTGACCGGCCGACGGCGCTCGCCCACTCCCCGATCCCGCGGATGACGTCGAGCAGCTCGGGCGGGTCGATGACCTCGACGGGCGCGCCGAGCTGGGCGAGGCGCACCGCGATCCAGCGCAGGTCGTCGTCCCCGGCGCGGAGGATGCAGGCGTCCGGCCCGTCGGCCTCGAGGGTCGCCGCGCGGCCGGGGATCCGCTCGGAGACCTGCTCGAGGGGGAGGCCGATCCGCACGGTCGCCGCCTGCGGGTAGGGGCCGTGGGTGACCGCCGCGCGCACGGTCGCCTCGATGTCCGGGGTGGGCCGGCGCGGGAACGTGAGGGTCGAGGCGTGGACGGCGTGCATCCGGTCCAGGCGGAAGCTGCGCCAGTCCTCCCGCTCGAGGTCCCACGCGAAGAGGTACCAGCGCCGCTCGAAGGACAGGATCCGGTAGGGCTCGAGGCGGCGCTCGGCGCGGTAGCCGTCGATCCGCTCGTGGTCCACGCGCACCCGCACCCCGTCGCGCACGGCGCCCGCGAGGGCGAGCAGCACCTCCGGGCGGGCCGACGGCGTGGGCCCGGTGACCACCTGCAGCGCCCCCGTGAGCGCCGAGATCTGCGAGCGCACCTGCGGGGGGAGGATCCGGTCCAGGGAGGTGAGGGCGCGCAGGGCGTCCTCGTCGAGGCCGTCGATCCCGGAGCTCGCGGTGAGCCGCAGGCCGACGGCGACCGCGACCGCCTCCTGCACGCCGAGCAGCAGCGGCGGGAGCGCCTGCCCGGCGCCCAGCTGGTAGCCGCCTCCGTGGCCCGCGGAGGTCAGCACCGGGTAGCCGAGCTCGCGCAGCCGGTCCACGTCCCGGCGCACCGTCCGCACGGTCACCGCGAGCTCCTCCGCCAGCTCGGGGCCCGTCCACACGGTGCGGGACTGCAGGAGGGCGAGCAGCCGCAGGGCCCGCCTCGTCACGTCGCTCATGGGGACAGTCTGCTCCCCTTCGCGGACAGGACGTGTCCTCGATGCCGACGAGGCTGGCCGCACCGAGAGAGAGGACAGGTCATGAGCACGAGCACCCGGGGCGAGGGCGGGGACCTCCCCACCGTCCTGCTGGACCAGATCGAGTTCCACTGGACGCAGTTCATGCGCGGCCGGCTCGAGGGGCTGACCGACGAGGAGTACCTCTGGGACCCCACGGGCGACCAGCGCGCCTGGACCGTGCGCCCGGGCGGCGAGGAGGGGACGACGATCGACGTCGCGATCCCCGAGCCGGTCCCCGCCCCCTTCACGACGATCGCCTGGAGGATCGGGCACATCGTCGTGGGCGTGCTCGCCGCGCGCAGCCACAGCCACCACGGCGGACCGCCCGCGGACTACGGCAGCTGGCCCTACGCCGCCACCGCCCAGGAGGCCCTCGACCAGCTCGACCGCGAGTACGCGCGCTGGATCGACGGGGTGCGGCGATGGGACGCGGAGGACCTCCAGGTCGCCGTCGGCCCCGCGGAGGGCCCCTTCGCCGCGATGTCCCGGGCGACCCTCGTCGCCCACATCAACCGCGAGCTCCTCCACCACCTCGCGGAGATCGGGGTGATCCGGGACCTCTACGCGCACCGGGCATGAGCCCAGGTCACGATCAGGTTTGTTCGGGGTCGAAAGAAGGGACGCCGCAGGGGCCCGGTGGTTGTGTGGGCGATCACAGCGACGTCCGGTGCCCACCTGCGAGGTCCGTGCCGCGTCGACCTCTCGACGAAGGAACCTGCGATGACCTCATTCACCCGACGTCATGCCCTCGGCGCCGGAGGCGCCCTCGGACTCGCGGCGGCGCTCGCCGCCTGCGGCAGCGACACCGGGGGCGGCGACGGCGGCACCCCCGAGCTCACCGACGAGGGCAACGACCTCACGGTCTGGTTCATGAAGGACTCGGTCTCCGAGAAGGCCATGGACTGGCTGAAGTCCGCCTACGAGGAGAAGACCGGCGGCACCCTCACCTACGAGATCCAGGTGTGGGAGGGCATCGTCTCGAAGCTCCAGACCTCCCTCGCGAGCACCAGCTCGACCCCGGACATCATCGAGCTCGGCAACACCCAGGCCCCCACCTTCTGCGCCGTCGGCGCCCTGCTGAACCTCGACGACCTCGAGGAGGACCTCGGCGGCGACAGCCTCACCCAGTCCCTCGTCGAGCTCGGCTCCTTCGACGGGAGCCTCTACGCGGCGCCCTTCTACGCCGGCAGCCGCGTCTTCTTCTACCGCAAGGACTGGTTCGAGGAGCTGGGCCTCGAGGTGCCCACCACGATCGAGCAGCTCACCTCCGTCGCGACGACCCTGCACGAGGCGAACCCGGGCGGGAACGCGGACTTCTCCGGTCTCTGGCTCCCCGGCATCGGCGCGCAGCAGTGCTACGCGTGGCTCTTCACGAACGGCGGCCGGATCGCGACGGAGGCCGATGGGAAGTGGGCCGCGGACCTCTCGAGCGAGGAGAGCCAGGCGGCGTTCGCGCAGGTCCAGGAGATCTGGTCGAAGGCCTCCCGCGCCGGCTCCGTCACCGACCCCACGACCGGCGGCGAGCTGCACGTCCCCTTCAACGCCGAGGAGGCCGGGATGATCTTCGGCTTCAACTGGCAGTACAAGTCGATCGACGACAAGCTCAAGGACAAGGTCGGCTTCTTCGGCTTCCCGGGCGTCGAGGAGGGCGGCACCGGCCATCCCTTCGCGGGCGGCTCGAACGTCGCGATCTCCGCGAGCTCGCAGAAGCAGACCGCCGCCGTCGAGGCCCTCAAGCTGATCTTCGCGAAGGAGTTCCAGGAGTTCTTCGCGACGGAGGGCGGCTGGGTCCCCGGCAACATCGATCACGCCTCCGCCCTCGGCGACGACGACCTCGCGACGCTCACCGCGCAGGCCGTCGAGAACTCCGTCGGCACCCCCGCCGCCGCGAACTGGGCGCTCGTCGAGGGCGCCCGCACCCTCGACGACTTCTTCGTCGCCCTCGCCGGGGGCGGTGACCCGGTCTCCCTCGCGACGACGGCCGACGCGTCCATCACGGACATGCTCAACAAGAGCTGAGGGCGCCGATGACCACGCTCTCCCGGCCCGCCGAGCGCCGCCTCGGTCTCCTGCTCGTCCTCCCCGCCGTCGCGATCGTCCTCGTGGCCCTGCTGTACCCGCTGGGACGGCAGGTGCTCATGTCCTTCCAGACCTTCGGGCTCGCCCAGCAGTTCGGGCAGGCGCCCGCCTTCGCGGGCCTCGAGAACTACGCGACCGTGCTCGGGGACGGCGCCTTCTGGGCGGCGCTCGTGCGCTCGCTCGTGTTCTGCGCCCTCTGCGCCGCGCTCACCGTCGTCATCGGCACGGCGGGGGCGCTCCTGCTCACCGCCGTGCCGCGCTGGATCGCGATGGGCGTGCAGGCGGTCATGCTCGTCGCATGGGCGATGCCGGTGCTGAGCTCCCTGCAGGTCTTCCAGTGGCTCTTCGACGCCCGCCGCGGGGTCGTGAACTGGCTGCTCACGGCCGTCGGGATCGACGGGGCGGCGGGCTTCAACTGGCTCTCCACCCCGGTCTCCTTCTTCGCGGTCGCGGGGCTGCTGGTGATCTGGATGAGCGTCCCGCTCGTCGTGTTCATGGTCTACGCGGCGGTCACCCAGGTGGACGAGTCGGTGATCGAGGCGGCGCGGCTCGACGGCGCGCACGGCGTGCGCCTGTTCACGACGATCATCATGCCGAGCATCGCCTCGGTGTTCCTGCTCATCTGCCTGCTCGAGATCATCTGGGACCTGCGGGTCTTCACGCAGATCCACGTGCTCCAGGGGTCGAGCGGGATCACCGAGTCCACCCACGTGCTGGGCACGTACATCTACCAGATCGGCCTCAGCGGCGGGAACTACGGGGTCGCCGCGGCGGCCGCGACGATCATGCTCCTGCTCATGCTGCTCGTGACCGGCCGCTACATCCAGCTGCTGCTGCGCGGCGCGAAGGACTGACCCATGACGACACAGGCCCTCACCCCGCCCCGCCGCCGCTCCCGCGCAGGGGCGCGCCGGATCCTGGCCTCCGTGGTCGCGATCCTCTTCGCCCTCGTGTGGCTGTTCCCCGCGTACTGGATGCTCAACTCGTCCCTGCTCACCGACGAGGAGCTCACGAGCCGGGTGCCCGTGTGGTTCCCGGCCCGCGCGACCCTCGCCCACTACGCCTCGATCCTCGGCTCCGCGGACTTCTGGAGCGCGATGCGGATGAGCGCCGCGATCGCGGCGATCGTCGTCGTCGGATCGATCGCGCTGGGCTTCTTCGCGGCGCTCGCGATCAGCCGCTTCCGGTTCCGCTCGCGGATGTCGCTGATCATCGGCATCCTCATCATCCAGATGATCCCCGCGGAGACGGTCTTCGTCTCCCAGTACCGGATGCTCGACACCTGGGACCTGCTGAACTCGGTCGCGGGCGCCTCGCTCATCTACCTCGGCACGAACGTCCCCTTCACGGTGTGGCTGCTCAAGGGCTTCGTCGACGGCGTCCCCGTCGAGCTCGAGGAGGCCGCGCTGCTCGACGGCTGCTCCCGGATGGGCGCCTTCTTCCGGGTGACGCTGCCGCTGATCGGCTCGGGGCTCGTCGCCTCCTCGATCTTCGCGTTCCTCGCCTCGTGGAACGAGTACACGCTCGCGCTTGTCTCGCTCACCTCGAGCGGCTCGCAGACCCTCCCGCTGTGGATCACGAGCTTCAGCGGCATGAACCAGAACACCGACTGGGGCGGGATCATGGCAGGGTCCACGCTCATGGCCCTCCCCGTCGTGATCCTGTTCGTGCTCGTCCAGCGCAACATGGTCGCCGGCCTCACCGCGGGCGCCGTGAAGTGAGCGCCCCCGCCCCGGAGGACACGGGGGAGACCACCACCGCGATCCTCGCCCTCGTCGCGAGCGGCACCGCCCGCACCCGGGTGGGGATCGCGCGCTCCCTCGGGGTCGCCGCCTCGACGGTGACGCTCAAGGTGGGCCAGCTGCTCGACGCGGGCCTGCTCGAGGAGGGCGGATGGGACGCGCCGAGCGGCGGGCGGCGCGCCCGGCTCCTCCGCGTCGTGCCCCGCTCCGGCCGGGTGCTCGCCGCGAGCATGGGGCGCCACCACGCCCGGGTGGGCAGCTTCGACGTGCAGGGCGGTCTCGTCGGCGCCCTCGAGCTGCCGATCGAGATGGGCGCCCCGCCCGAGCGGCTGCTCTCACGGATCGTCGACGGCTGGGAGGAGCTCGTCGGGGACCTCGCCGCGGCGGGCGTGCGGGGGATCGGGCTGTCCCTCCCGGGGCCCGTGGACCCGGGCGCGGCGACCGCCGTGCAGCCCTCGACGATGCCCGGCTGGAACGGCTGGCGGATCGCGACCTGGTTCCGTCAGGAGCTCGGCTGCACGGTGCTCGTGGACAACGACGCGAACATGAGCGCGCTCGGCGAGCATGCCCGGCGTCGCACCGCCGGGGAGGCGCCGCTCGGCACGCTCCTGCACGTCAAGGCCGGGACGGGCCTCGGCGGCGGGCTCGTGCTGCAGGGCCGACTGCACCGCGGGGCGACCTGGCTGGGCGGGGACATCGCCCACGTGCGGATCCCCGGCGGGGAGCGGCCCTGCGCGTGCGGGAACCGCGGCTGTCTCGAGACCGTCGTCAGCGGCCTCGCCCTGGTCTCCGCGATCGCCGGCACGGCCCCGCAGGTCACGACCCCGTCGGCGCTGCTGGACCTCGCGGCGACCGGGGACCCCGAGGCGATGACGCTGCTGCGCACCGCCGGCGGGACCCTCGGGGAGACCCTCGCGACCCTCGTCAACTTCATCAACCCGGACCTCGTGACGATCGGCGGCTCGCTCTCGCGATCGCCCGCCTTCCTCGCCCAGATCCAGGCGAAGCTCTACGAGAGCTGCCATCCGCTCGCGACGCGGGACCTGCGGATCGAGGCCTCGCTCGCGGGCGCCGACGCCGAGATCACGGGGATCGCGCAGCTGGTGCTGCGCCGTGCGGTGGCCGCGCCGCCGCACGGCGCCGCTCACAGCTCGATCTCGCGCCCCCGCTCCGCCGAGGCGTAGATCGCCTCGATGATCCGGGCGACCGTGAGGCCGTCCTGCACCGGGGCCAGCCGCGGCCCCTCGCCCCGCACGGCGGCGACGAAGGCGCCGATCTCCGCGTCGAAGGCGGACATGTCGAAGGTGAGGGAGTCGATCTGCGGGGTGACCTCGAGGATCGTGTCGTGCGCCTCGGTGGAGATCCGCAGCTCCGGCTCGAGCTCCGCGCCGCCGCGGTCTCCGTAGACCTTCACGCCGACGTCGTCCCGGCCGTGGAGGGAGTAGGAGACCTCGAGGGAGAGCACGGCCCCGTTCGTGAAGCGCACGAGGCCACCCGCGAGGTCCTCGACCGTGGAGGCGGAGGTGCCCGCATCCGCGGAGCGGTAGCGGGAGAGGTGGCGGAGGTTGTCGCGGTCGCCGAGGCGATCCGCGGTGAAGCCGCTGACGGTCGCGACCTCGGGGGTGCCGAGCAGCCACCAGGCGATGTCGATGAAGTGCACGCCCACGTCGACGAGCGGGCCTCCGCCGGAGACCTCCTTGTCCGCGAACCAGCCGCCGGGGTTCCCCGCGCGGCGCAGGTTGCGGGCCGTCGCGTAGTAGAGCGCGCCCAGGTCGCCGGCCTCGATGAACTCCTTGAGGACCACGGCGTTGGGGGAGAAGCGCCGCACGAAGCCCACCTGGGCGACGAGACCGCTGCGCTCCTGCGCGTCGACCACGAGCTGCGCCTCCGCGGAGGTGCGGCCCAGCGGCTTCTCGACGAGCACGGCCTTGCCGGCGTCGAGGGCGGCCGCGGCGATCACGGCATGGGTGTCGTTGCGGGTGCAGATCGAGATCGCGGTGACCTCGTCGTCCGCGAGGACCTCCTCGTAGGAGGTGGTCCAGCGGGGCGCGCCGTACTGCGCGGCCGTGTCCCGGGCGCGGTCCGCGTCGATGTCGCACACGGTCACCAGGCGCGCGTCCGGATTCGCGCGGTAGGCGTCGAGGTGGAGGCGGGAGATGGTCCCGCCGCCGATCACGGCGACGCCGACGGGGTCGGAGGAGAGGTGCTCGGTGCGCTGCGGGCCGGCGGCCGCGGCGCCCAGGGGCTCGGAGGTGGCCATCATGCCGCCACCCCCTCGACCAGGGCGCGGGCCTGTCGCAGGCCCTCGCCCACGGCGAACTGGTCGTCCTCGGGGCCCTCGAACTCGATCGAGACGGGACCCGCGAAGCCGGAGGCGACGACGTCCCGCACGATCGTGGACAGTGGCAGGTCGCCCCAGCCGACGACGGTGCCGAGGATCGCCCGGTCGCCGAGCGTCCCCAGCCAGCCGGGCCCGGGGGACTGCTCGCGGATCCGGAAGTCCTTGAGGTGCACGACCTCCGCGAAGGGGAGGAGCCGGCGCACGGAGAGGACCGGATCGGCGGCGACGCACAGGAAGTTGCCGACGTCGAGGGTCGCGCGGAAGGTGGGGCGGTCCACGAGGGTGATCAGCCGGATCAGCCGCTCGGGGTCGTTGATGCCCATGCCGTGGTTCTCGACGGTGGTGGTGATGCCCTTCGCGGCCGCGCGGTCGCAGACCTCGCGGGCGGCGGGGACGATCCGCTCGAGGGCGGCCTCGAACTCCTCCGGGGTCTCCTCGCGCCAGGCCCAGGGGAGGACGTCGTGGCGGATCCGCGGGATGCCGAGCGCCTCGGCGACTCCGAGATGGGCGGTGAGCCGCTCGATCTGCTCCTCCGTGTCCTCCCCGCGGAGATCCGCGCCGACGACGTAGCTCGCGAGCGGCAGGGACCGGGCCTCGGCCCGGGACCGGACGGCCTCGACGAGGGCGGGATCGTCGACGAGCTCCGCGGCGGCGATCTCGAGGTGGGCGGCTCCGAGGTCCGCCGCCGCGTCGACCGCGCCGGGCAGGTCGAGCCGCCCGGCGGAGATCGAGGAGGCGAAGCTGTACGAGCTGACGCCGATGCGCATGGCTGCTCCGTTTCCGGCATGCGCTCTGCATGCCTTCGACGACGCTATCGGCGCAGGTGAGCGACGTACAGGGGGTGAGCGTTCCTTGCGCCCCGAAGTAACCGGGGCGTGACTGCTCAGGCCTCCGGGGTGGAGGCGAGGATCGCGTAGACCTCGCGCTTGGTGGTGGTGAGCAGCGCGGTCACGCGGGCCAGCTGCTCGGCGTTCGCGGAGCGGCCGGCCTCGCGGACGGCGCCGCCGAGGTCGTGCATCGCCGCGCGGACGTCCGGGATCTGCTGATCCGCGTCCTCGTCCGGCGAGGCGAAGGGGTCGGACCAGCCCTCGCGGTGCTCCGCGACGTGCGCGGCGCCCGCCTCGGTGAGGGTCGCGAGCTTGCGCCCGGACTCCTTCGCGGTCTCCACGAGGCCCTCGTCCTCGAGCTGGGAGAGGGTCGGGTAGATGGTGCCGGGGCTCGGGGTCCAGCGGCCGCTCGTGCGGTCGGTGATGGTCTGCATCAGCTGGTAGCCGTGCATGGGCTCCTCGGCGAGGAGGAGCAGGACGGCGGTGCGGACGTCGCCGCGGGGCCGACGGCCGCGCCCGTGGCCGTGGGGGCCGCGGGGGCCGCGCGGGCCGAAGCCCTCACGGGGGTCGAAGCCCTCGGGGCCGAAGCCGCGGGGGCCGCGTCGGCCGCGCTCGCCGTCCTCGGGACGGTAGCGGCGCTCGCCGTGGTGCTGGTGATCGTGGTGTCGCATGGAGGTGCTCCTGATGTTCTCTGGGGGTCGCGACCTATCGGTGTCTGTGTCGCGATAGTTAGACGATATATCGCTAACGGGAGGACGTCAAGGGGTGCGACGACGGCCGCCGGGGAGTGAGGAGCTCAGGCGCCGTCGCCCACGGCGATCGCCTCGGCCTCCTCCACGGCCTCGAGGTGGACGGGCTGGTGGCTCACCGCGGCGAGATGGCGCCGGCCGATGATCAGCATGAGGATCGAGAGCACGAGCGTGCCCGCCGCGAGCAGGTACGGCATGCCTGCGGAGGTCGCGGCGGCGAGCGGGCCGGCCACGGCCGGGGCGATCGCGCCGCCCAGGAAGCGCACGCCCGAGTAGGCGGAGCTCGCGACGCCGCGCGGCAGGTCGGTCGCCTCCATGACGGTCTCGGTGAGCGCCGTGTTCATGACGCCCAGCAGCAGGCCGCCCACCACGATGAGCGCGATGATCCCGACCATCGAGGTGTGCAGCGCGAACAGCCCCACCATGAGCAGGGTGAGCAGGGCGAGGGTGGTCAGCAGGGTCGGGATCAGGCCGATCGCACGGGTGAGGACCGGCGCGACGAACACCGAGGTGATCGCGAGGCACACGCCCCAGCCGAAGAACACGCCGCCGATCCCCATCGCCCCGAACTCCGTGCCCCGCGCGGCCGCCGCGGCCTCGAGCGGGAAGGGTGAGTAGGCGAGCAGGGTGAAGAAGGCGAAGTTGTAGAAGACCGCGGTCAGGGCGAGGGTGCGCAGCGCAGGGTGGCGCAGGGCGCGCAGCGCGGCGAGCGGGGAGACGTGCGCCGGCCGCGGCTCACGGCGCAGCAGCACGAGGATCGCGACGAGGCCGATCGCCATGAGCACCGCGGTGCCGATGAACGGGGCGCACCAGGAGATCGAGCCGAGCAGGCCGCCCAGCAGCGGGCCCAGCGCCATGCCGATCCCGAGGGCGGTCTCGTAGAGGATGATCGCGCCGCCCGAGGGGCCCGCGGTCGCGCCGACGATCGCCGCGAGCGCGGTGGAGATGAACAGGGCGTTGCCGAGGCCCCAGCCGGCGCGCAGGCCGATGATCTCGTTCACCGAGCCGGAGGTCGAGGCGAGGGCCGCGAAGACGACGACGAGCGCGAGCCCGATCAGCAGCGTGGTCCGCACACCCACCCGGGAGGCGAACCAGCTCGTGAAGAACATGGCGATCGCGGTGATGAACAGGTAGCTCGTGAACAGCAGCATCGCCTGCGAGGGCGTCGCGTCGAGCTGGGCGCTGATGGCGGGGAGGATCGGGTCGACGAGGCCGATCCCCATGAAGGAGACGGTCGCGGCGAAGGCGATCGCCCAGACCGCCTTGGGCTGGGTGAACGCGTCGCGGAGCGTGGGGGCGCTGGATGTCATGCAGGGACTTCTCTCTGGGGTCAGGCGTCGTGGATCTCGACGAGGTCCGCGAGGATCTCGGTGGCGCGGGCGAGGGTCTCGCGGTCCGCGTCGGGGAGCTGCTCGAGGAGGGGGCCGACGCGCTCCGCCATCTGGGAGCGCCAGGCGGCGAGCTGCTCGTCCCCGGCGGGGGTGAGGGAGACGAGCCAGGAGCGGGAGTCGGTGGGGTCCGGGGCCCGCTCCACGAGCCCCTCCTCCTCGAGCCGCTGGATCACGGCGGTCGCGGTGGAGCGGGTGACGCGCTCACGCTCGGCGATCTCGCTCAGGCGCAGCGGTCCGCGCCGCTGGAGGGTCGCGGCGACGCGCCAGGAGACGGAGGAGACCCCGACCTGGGCGGTGCGGGCGGCCATCCGGGCGAACTGGCTGCACTGCAGGGTCAGCTGCTGGGGGAGATCGGCGGGGGAGAGGCTCACGTCCGCCCAATGTAGTGAGCAATGTGAACTATAACAAGTTCGGATCACGAACTATCGCCGACAGCACACGGGTGACGACATGACGCGGCCCCGGCCTCCCGAAGGGGGCCGGGGCCGCGAGAGCCTGTTCAGCGGGTTACTGGCCGGAGGCCCGCAGCACCCGGGCGTCGCGCTGGGCGATGAGCGCGAGCTCGACCGCCTTGAAGGCGTGCGCCTGGGTCATCGCCTTCTCCGTCCCGTTCAGCACGTCGAGCACGAGCTCCCCGAAGAACGGGTAGCCCACCTTCCCGTGCGCCTCGATCCGCTGCTCTCCCTCGCCGTTCACGAGGATGACCTGGTCCGGGCCGTTGTCCGTCGTCACGTCGATGTACTTGCGCAGCTCGAGGTAGCCCTCGGTGCCCACCACGAAGGTGCGGCCGTCGCCCCAGGTGCGCAGGCCGTCCGGCGTGAACCAGTCCACCCGCACCGCACCGGACGCCCCGGAGGAGAGCGCGATGTGCGCCTCGCCGAAGTCGTCGAGCTCGGGGTGCTCGGGATGCGCGAAGTTGCCGATCGCGCTCGAGAGCACCTCGGCGTCGTCGGACCCGGTGAAGGTGAGCATCTGCTCGAAGTTGTGCGAGCCGATGTCCGTGAGGATGCCGCCGTAGCGGGCGCGCTCGTAGAACCAGTCGGGGCGGCTCGCCGGATCGCCCAGGCGGTGCGGGCCCATGCCCTGCACCTGCACGACCTCGCCGAGGGCGCCCTGCTGGATCAGCCGGGTCGCGAGCACCGCCGACTCCACGTGGATCCGCTCGGAGTAGTACACGGCGTACTTGCGGCCCGTGCGCTCCACGGCCGCCTTCGCCTCGGCGAGCTGCTCGAGGCTGATCAGCGGCGTCTTGTCCGTGAAGTAGTCCTTGCCGGCCTCCATCACGCGGATGCCGAGCGCGGCGCGGTCACCGGGGACCGCCGCGGCGGCGACCAGGCGCACCTCGGGATCCTCGAGGACCTCCTCCTCGCTGCGGGCCACACTCACGCCCGGGAACTGCTCGGCGAACGCCGCGAGGCGCTCCGGCTGCGGGTCGTACACCCACTTCAGCGTGCCGCCGGCGCCGATCAGGCCCTGCGTCATGCCGCCGATGTGGCCGTGGTCCAGGTGCATCGCGGCGAACACGAACTCCCCGGGCTCCACGACCGGCTTCGGCATCGCGGCGGGGGCGTAGTTGGCGCCTTCGGAGGCAGGCATCGACAGTCCTTTCGGTCGAGGTGGGGGCAGGGACAGTCTGACGGGTGCGCCGGGGCGCCCGGGGGCGGTGCCGGGGGTTGCCACGGCGGATCCGGGGCCCGCTAGCGTGAGGGCATGGAGCTGTTCTCCCCGACCTGGACGGCGCTGCGCGAGGCCGTCGCCACGCTGCCGGACCGCGCCTTCGCCGCCCCCTCGGGCTGCGCCGGCTGGCTCGTGCAGGACCTCGTGTGCCACCTCGTCATCGACGCGCAGGACGTGCTCATCACCCTCGCGACCCCCGCGGAGACCGCGCCCACCGCGGACGCCCTGAGCTACTGGACGCCCTCGCAGGCCCCGCCCGACGGCAGCGACCCTCTCGACGCCCTCACCCATCGGCTCGCCCTCGCCTACGAGGACCCCTCGCTGCTGCGCCACCACCTCGAGGACCTGGGCGCCGCCGCCGATCGCGCCGCGGCACTCGCCCACCCCGAGCTGCCGGTCGCGACGCAGGGCATGAGTCTCACCGTGCGGGACTACCTGGGCGCCTATGTGCTCGAGTGGACCCTGCACCACCTCGACCTCGTGGCCCACCTCGACCCGGAGGACGCCCCCGCAGGGCCGCCCGACGCCGGCCTCGCCGGCGCGCGCGACCTGGTCGAGCGACGGCTGCGGCTGCGCCTGCCCGCGAGCTGGGCCGACGCCGACGCCCTCCGCATCGCGACCGGACGCCGCCCGGCGACCCCGACGGAGCGGGCCGAGCTCGAGGAGCTCGGCCCGCGGGCGCTGATGCTGCCGCTGTCCTTCGGCTGATCCGCGTCAGCGTGCAGGGGCGGGCAGCGGCACCGCCGCCGGGCGCTCCACGGTGCTCGTGATCTCGACGCGGGAGCCCGACGCGGCCGCCTCGAGCACCCCGTTCATCACCTCGAGCACGTGCTGCCCGAGCGCGCCGGAGGCCCGCAGCCCCTCGCCGCGCTCGGCCATGTCCTGCAGGCCGATGCCGCGCGAGGCCTCCGGGTGGCCGGCGCTCACGGGCAGCGTCTCCCAGCCCTCGCCGCCCAGGCGACGCAGCTCGACGTCCCCGTCGAAGCGGTTGGGGTCCGGCACCGCGAGCGTGCCCTCGCTGCCGTGCACCTCGATCGGGTGGATCGTCGTCGCGACCGCGTCGAAGCTCATGACGAGCGTGGACAGCGCCCCCGACTCGTGCACGAGCACCCCGGTGACGTGCGTGTCCGTGGTGACGGGGATCGACTCCCCGGCGCGCGGCCCGGAGCCGATGGTGCGCTCGGAGCGGGTGCGGCTGCTCGCCCCGATCACCGAGGCGACCGGGCCCAGCAGGGTCACGAGGGCATGGATGTAGTACGGGCCCATGTCCAGCAGCGGGCCGCCGCCGGGCGCGTAGTAGAAGTCCGGCGCCGGGTGCCAGCGCTCGTGGCCCGGGGTCAGCATCGTCGCGGTCGCCGCGATGGGGGTGCCGATGAGGCCCTCGTCGATCGCGGCCCGCGCCGTCTGCGTGCCCGTGCCGAGCACCGTGTCCGGGGCGGAGCCCGTGAGCACGCCGGCCGCCGCGGCGGCCTCGAGCACGGCGGCGCCGTCGGCCGTGGCGACAGCGAAGGGCTTCTCCGAGTAGACGTTCTTGCCGGCCGCGATCGCACGCCGGTCGATCTCCGCATGGGCGGCGGGGATCGTGAGGTTCAGGACCGTCTCGACCTCCGCGTCCGCCAGCAGCTCGTCCACGCTCAGGGCGCGCACGCCCTCGTGGGCGGCGGCGACCGTGCGGGCCCGCTCGAGATCGATGTCCGCGACGGCGACGAGCTCGACGTCGGGCAGGGAGGGGAACGTGGCGAGGTACTGCGCGGAGATGTTCCCGCAGCCGATCATGCCGACCTTCATCGGGTGGTCTCCTTCTCGGTGGTGCGGGCGGCCCAGAGCAGGCCCCGTTCGATGATCGTGCGGACGCTGCGGTCCTCGAGCACCTCGACCCGGTGGCCGGGGGTGGAGACGAAGATCCGGCCCTCGCCCCACTGCCGCGTCCAGATCGCGGGGGAGGTCACCTCGCGGTGCCACGGGTCCCACTCGCGCACCTTCTGCGTGGTCGTCGCGAGCACGTCGATGTAGGAGTCCGCGAGCACCCAGTACTGCTCGGTGACGAGGTCGAAGTCGGCGATGCCCTGGGCGATGGGGTGATCGGCGGCCTCGGGGAGCATGTTCACCGTGTAGGGGACGTAGTTGTCCGCCTGCTCGCCCCGGCGCTCGTCCGGGTGCTTGCCCGGGTGGCAGCCGAACTGGCCGCCGATGAGCGTGAGGTAGTCTGACTCGTTGCGGTAGGAGTCGGCGATGCCGCCGTGCCAGCCGGCGAGGCCGGTGCCCGCCTCGACCGCGGCGCGCAGCCCCTCGAACTGGGGGCGCTCGATCGTGGACATGGTCATGCACTGGACGATGAGGTCCACGGTCGCCATGTACGCGGCGTCCGCGTAGACCGCGGGGGACTCCTCGATCCGCACGTGGAAGCCGTGCTCCTCGAGGAAGGGGACGAAGAGGTCCGTCGCCTCGACGGGCTGGTGCCCGTCCCAGCCGCCGCGCACGACGAGGGCCTCGCGGGTGGGGGTGGTGGTCATCGGTCCTGCTCCTGCTCGTCGGGGGTGACGGCGGTCCAGCGGGAGCCGTCGTCATGGCTGGCCTCGACGGCGGCGAGCACGCGCTGGACGTGCAGGGCCTCGTCGAAGGAGGGGGAGGGGTCGGAGCCCTCGCCGATCGCGCGCACGAGGTCCACGACCTCGTGGGTGAAGGTGTGCTCGTAGCCCAGGCCGTGGCCCGTGGGCCACCAGGCCGCGGCGTAGGGGTGCTCGGGCTCCGTGGTGAGCACCCGGGTGAAGCCCTGGCGGCCCGCAGGGGCGGTCGCGTCGTAGATCTCGAGCTCGTTCATGCGCTCGAAGTCGAAGGCGACGGAGCCCGAGGCCCCGTTGATCTCGACGCGCATCGCGTTCTTGCGGCCCTGCGCCATGCGGGTCGCCTCGAAGGAGCCGAGCACGCCGCCGGCGAGGCGCGCGGAGAACAGCGCGGTGTCGTCGACCGTGACCTGCTGGCGCTCGCCGGAGACGTCGCCCTTGCCGCCGAGGCCCTGCATGTCCCCGGCCGCGGGCCGGGTGGGGACGACCGTCGCGAGGGTGCCGGAGACCGCCTCGATCGGGGTGCCGGTGATCCACTGGACGAGGTCGACGACGTGCGCGCCGATGTCGCCGAGCGCGCCGGAGCCGGCCTTCTCCCTGTCCAGGCGCCAGGTCATGGGGGCGTCGGCGTCGGCGAGCCAGTCCTGCAGGTACTGGGCGCGCACCTGCCGGATCTCGCCCACGAAGCCCTCCTCGACGAGCCGGCGGGCGTAGGCGAGGGCCGGGGTGCGGCGGTAGCTGAAGCCGCAGATCGAGCGGATCCCGCGGGCCGCGGCCTCGCGGGCCGCGGCGGCCATCTCCTCCGCCTCGGCGACGGAGTTCGCGAGCGGCTTCTCGCACAGCACGTGCTTGCCGGCGGCGAGCGCCGCGAGGGTGATCTCGCGGTGCGTGTCACCGGGGGTGCAGATGTCGACGACGTCGATCTCCGGGTCCTCGACCACGTCCTGCCAGCGGGTCGTGGTGCCCGCGAAGCCGTAGTGCTCCGCGGCCGCGGCGAGCGTCTCGGGGTTGCGGCCGGCGAGGGTGCGCAGCTCCGGTGTGAGCGGGAGATCGAAGAACCGGTGCGCGGTGCGCCAGGCGTGGGAGTGGGCGGCGCCCATGAAGCCGTGGCCGATGAGGCCGACGCGCAGCGGGCGGGGTGTCTGGGTGGTCACGGCAGGGGTCACGGCTCCTCGGTGAGCGGACGGTGGCGGTGGGGGGAGTGCGGCCGCGCGCGGCGCCGACCACTGGTTAACATCTCGAACTTATCATGGTCGCGCAGGTCAGGGAACAGAAAGACGGGGGGAGCCGTCGCCGCGGCTCCCCCCGTCCCCCGGGTGGGGAGAAGGTCAGAGGATGCCGCCGAGGAGACCGCCGACGAGGCCGAGGATCGAGTCGAGGAGGCCGGTGACGAGGTCCATGATGTGTCCTTTCGCAGGGACGGAGGGGTTCCGTCGCTCGTCACCACCCTCGCCGTCGGCCGGCCGACGGTGACCCGCCGGTCACCGGCCGTGACCCCTTCGTGACCACCCCGACCGTCGGCCGGGCAGCCGTTGACCCCGCCGATCACTTGCCGGATCCGGCGGTCATGCCGCTCACGAGATAGCGCCGGCCCACGATGTACAGCAGCACGATCGGGATCGAGGAGAGCACCACCGCGGCCATGACGACCGGGACGTTCGTGGCGTACTCGCCCTGGAAGCTCCACAGCGCGAGCGGGAGCGTGCGCATGTCCGGGCTCTGCGTGAGGATCAGCGGGAACAGGAAGCCGTTCCACGACATGAGCGCCTGGTAGACGGCGACCGTGACGAGCGCGGGGCGCACGATCGGGAAGGCCAGGCGCCACATCTTCTGCCACTCGGTGCAGCCGTCGATGTCCATCGCCTCGAACAGCTCCCCGGGCACGTCCCGCAGGGCGTTGGAGATGATGAGGATGCTCAGCGGCAGGCCGAACGCGATGCCCGGCAGCATGAGCGCCGCGAGCGAGTCGTACATGTGCATGCGGATGATCAGCAGGTAGATCGGCACGATCGTCGCCTGCACGGGGATCGCGAGGCCCAGCAGGAACAGGCTCCGCACCGGCCGGAACAGCCGGTGCCGGCTGCGCACCGTCGCGTACGAGGCCATGAAGGCCATGAGCACGAGCGGCACCACGGTCCCGAGCGCGACGAGCACGCTGTTGAGCAGGTAGGTCGTGAAGTCCGCCTCGAGCACGGCCGTGAAGTTCTCGAACGCGAGCTGCGGGGAGGGCAGCACCGGGTTCGAGCCGAAGTACGTGCTGATCGACTTCAGGCTCGTGATCGCCACGAAGTAGAGGGGCAGGAGCACGGCGAGCAGCCACAGCCACCCGAAGGTGCCGCCGATCCAGTTGCGCTTCATGTCAGGCTCCTTCCGTCTGGCTCGCGGAGGCGTCCTTGCCGCCGAGCCGCTGCACCCCGAGGGCGAGACCCAGGCCGAGCACCACGAGGATCACGGCGAGGGCGCTCGCGACGCCCATCTCGTTCCCGCGGAAGCCCGTGAGGTACATGTCCAGCGGCAGGATCCGGGTGGAGACGCCGGGACCGCCCTGGGTGAGCACGAAGATGATGTCGAAGTAGGTCAGGGCGCCCACGACCATGAGCGTCGAGCTCGTGATGAGCGTGTACTTCAGCTGCGGCAGCGTGATCGAGAAGAACTGGCGCACGCGGCCGGCGCCGTCGATCTGCGCCGCCTCGTACATGCTCTGCGGGATCTGCCGCACGGCACCCTGGTAGATGAGCGTGTGGAAGGGGATGAACTGCCACGCGATGATCACGAGCAGCACGATCCACACGAGGGTCGAGTCGCCCAGCCAGTTCTGCTTGAGGAAGGGCAGGCCCAGCCCGCTCGCGAGCCCGAAGTTCGGGTCCATGAGGGACTTGAAGGTGATCGCGATCGCGGAGGAGGACAGCAGCAGCGGCAGGAAGTAGAGCACCGCGAGCACGCCGCGGTACCGCTGCTGCCCGGCCAGGAAGGTCCCCAGCAGGATGCTGAGCGGGGTCTGCAGGACCCAGGTCGCGACGATCATGAGCAGCACCAGGAGCAGGCCCCGCCAGGTGGTCTCGCGGGAGAGCGCCTCGGTCCAGCTCGTGAGGCCCGTGAACTCGATCGCGCCGATCCCGTTCCACGAGGTGAAGGACAGGGCGACGACGCCGAGCAGCGGCAGGATCGCGAAGACGAGGAAGAAGAGCAGCGCCGGGGCGGCGAAGAGCAGGTGCGAGAGCTGCAGGCGCTCGCGGTGCGGGGCGGCGGGGGTCGTCGTCACCTCAGCCCTCCAGGGTCGCGTTCATCGCCTCGGCGAACTGCTCCGGCGTGGCCTTGCCGAGGAACAGCTGCTCGGTGTTGACCAGCAGCTGCTCCGCCGCGGTGGGCTGCAGCGCCTGGTCCCAGGACTGCGTGAAGGAGGGGGCGTCCTGCAGCGAGGTGTAGACCCACTGCAGGTACTCGGCGTCGTCGCTCGCGGCGAGGGCGTCCTCCTGCCCGGTGATGACGGGGGCGGAGCCGGAGGCCACGAAGTCCGCGGCGACGTCGTCCGTCATCATCCCCTCGAGGAAGTAGGCCTTCGCGACGGTCTTCTCCTCCTCGGAGGCGACCGCGGAGAGCGAGACGTAGTTGCACGGGTTGCCCACGAGGTTCGCGAGCTCGCCCTTGCCGCCGTCGATCGTGGGGAAGGGGCCGTAGCCGAGACGGCCGTCCTGGACGAAGCTGCCGCCGCCGGACTTCATGCCGCCGAAGGTCCAGCCGCCGTGGAGCATGAGCGCGGCCTTGTCCGACCACAGCAGCGCCTGGTCGGTGTTGGAGTCCGCGGCCATGGACTCGAAGCCCTCGGCGAAGGCCTTGACCTCGAGCAGCTCGGTGACCTTGTTCCCCATCTCGATGACGGCCGGGTCGAGCCAGGCGTCCTTCTCGCCGGCGGCGATGCGCGCGAAGACCTCGGGGCCGCCGATGCGGTCCAGGAGGTACTCGAGCCACATCATCGACGTCCAGCGGGACTGGCCGGCGAGCGAGATCGGGGCGATCCCCTTCGCGTTCGCCTTGTCGATCACGTCGAGCAGGGCGTCCCAGGTCTCCGGGGCCTCCGCGCCGATCGTCTCGAGCACCGTCTTGTTGTGGAACATGATGATCGGCTGCGTCGCGCCGATGGGGAGGGCGTAGACCTTCTCGTCGACGGTCGCGGCGCCCCACACGGAGTCGATGAAGCGCTTCTGGAAGTCGGCGTTCTCGCCGAGCCAGGGGGTGAGGTCGTCGACCTGCTCCTCCTGGGCGTAGGTGCGCAGGCCGCCGCCGCCCCAGCCGTAGATGATCGTGGGCGCCTCGCCCGCGCCGATGGCGGTGCGGATCTTCTGCTTGTAGGCGTCGTTCTGGAAGAACGTGACTTCGAGGCTGCCCTTGCCGAGCTCGTTGAAGGCGTCGATCGAGTCCTGGTAGATCGTCTCGTTCGGCTGGCCGGAGAGCTGCCAGATCGAGGCGGAGTCGCCGCCGCCCGCGGAGCCGCCGGGGCCGGAGGTGCCGCAGGCCGCGAGGGTCAGGGCGGCGGCGCCGGCGGTGCCGCCGAGGAGGGATCGCCGGGTGAAGGAAAAGTTTCTCATGACCTGCTCCTGGATGTCATCGTTGACGGGTGGTCGAGCGTGAGGGTGCACGCGGGGAACAGCGGTAAGTAAGGGAAAATTACCAACGATCCGCAGCGCCGTCAACCGCGCGGTCGGTGTATCGATACGGGCGTGGCCTGGGGTGATGGCCGGTCGACGTGGATCTCCCCGAGAGCGACAGGCGGGCGAGCGCTTTCCCGCGGTAGTCGGCTGCGGGGCTTGGCGGGCGTGATGGGGGAGAGAGAAACTTTCTCTCGTATGCTTCGGCGAGGACCACGGACGGAGGGGCGATGGGACAGCGCACGGCAGGGACGGAGCCGGCACCGCGGAGGCGCGTGCGGCTCGAGGAGGTCGCGCGGCGCGCGGGGGTGTCCCTCGCGACCGCCTCGAAGGTCATGAACGGGCGCGCCGCGGTGAGCGCCGCGACGCGCGAGGCCGTCGCCGAGGCCGCGCAGGAGCTCGGCTACACGCCGCGCCGCCGCGCCGCGGCGGAGGTGCCGCGATCGGTGGCCGTGCACCTGCAGTCCGTGGACAGCCCCTACGTGATGGGTGTGCTCGCCGGCATCACCCACGCCACGCGGCGGGCCGACGTCGAGCTGCTGCTCAGCAGCTCCGAGGGGGAGGGGCTCGACCGGGCCTGGATGACCGAGGTCGCCGCGCGCGGCGCCGCCGGCCTCATCGCCCTCGTCACCCCGATCGCGCCGCAGCACGCGCGCTGGAGCCGGAGCCTCTCGCTCCCGCTCGTCGCCGTCGACCCGATCGTCGAGGGGGAGCTCGCGCCGGGCGTCGTCTCCGTGACCTCGACGAACTGGGAGGGCGGCGCCTCCGCGGTGCGCCACCTGCTCGAGCTCGGGCACCGCCGGATCGGCATGCTCGCCGGGCCCCGCGACTCGGTCCCCGCCCAGCAGCGGCTCGAGGGCTACGTGAGCGCGCTCGCGAAGGCGGGGCTGCCGGTCTCCGAGGAGCTCATCGTCCACGGCGCCTTCCGGGAGGAGGCGGGGACGCGCGGCACGGCGACGCTGCTGGATCTCGCGGAGCCGCCCACGGCGGTCTTCGGCGCCTCGGACGCGCTCGCCGTCGGCGCGCTGCGCGAGGCCCGCGCGCGCGGGATCGGTGTGCCCGAGGGGCTGAGCGTCGTCGGCTTCGACGACACGATGATCACCGGATGGACGAGCCCGCAGCTCACCGCCGTGCGCCAGCCGCTGTTCGCCATGGGGCAGGTCGCCGTCGAGCGGCTGCTCGCCCTCGCCGCGGATCCGGGCGTGTTCTCGCACCCCTTCAAGCTCGAGACGCAGCTCGTCGCGCGGGAGTCGACGGGTCCGGCGCCGCGGTAGACCGAAAGATTTCGGGGTGGCGTTGTATCGTGACATCGCGCTGGCGCAGGTCGCGGGATGTTGACGGCGGGAAGCGGCGGTCCTAGGGTGAATCGCATCGAAAGTAGTAAGAAAGCTTTCTGCTGGTTCAGATCCGTGCGAAGGAGCACCCCGTGACCGCTGCCCCCTGGAGGGACCCCTCGCTGAGCACCGACGAGCGCGCCGAGGCGCTGCTCGCGGACCTCACCCCGGAGGAGAAGATCGCCCAGCTCGGCAGCTACTGGAAGCGCCCCGAGATCGGCGACGCCGAGGGCTTCGCGCCGATGCAGTCCACCTTCGACGAGGGCCGCGACCCCTTCGAGGCCGCCGCGCAGCACGGGCTCGGCCACCTCACCCGCGCCCTCGGCAGCGCCCCGCTCGACGCGCAGGCCGGGGTCGAGCAGCTCCGCGCGCTCCAGGCCGTCGTCATCGCCGGATCCCGCCAGGGCATCCCCGCGATCGCCCACGAGGAGTGCCTCACCGGGCTCATGGCCCACGGCGCGACCACCTACCCCGCCGCGATCGCCTGGGGCGCGAGCTTCGACCCCGAGCTGATCGGCGAGATGGCCGCGCGCATCGGTGCCGACATGCGCGCCCTCGGCACCCACATGGGCCTCTCCCCGGTGCTCGACGTCGTCCGCGACTACCGCTGGGGCCGCATCGAGGAGACCCTCGGCGAGGACCCCTACCTCGCCGGCATGCTCGCGACCGCCTACGTGCGCGGTCTCCAGGGCGAGGGCGTCGTCGCGACCCTCAAGCACTTCGCCGGCCACGCCGCCTCCCGCGCCGGCCGCAACCACGCCCCCGTCTCCATCGGCCGCCGCGAGCTGCACGAGATCGACCTCGTCCCCTTCGAGATGGCCGTGCGCCTCGGCGGCGCGGGCGCCGTCATGAACTCCTACGCGGACCTCGACGGCGTCGCCCCCGCCGCGAGCCGCTGGCTGCTCACCGACCTGCTCCGCGGCACCTGGGGCTTCGAAGGGACCGTCGTCTCCGACTACTGGGCCGTGAACTTCCTGCAGTCCATGCACCGCGTCGCCGGGACCACCCGCGACGCCGCCGTCGCGACGCTCCGCGCCGGCATGGACGTCGAGCTGCCGGAGACCAGCACCTTCCCCGAGCTGCTCGACGCGATCGCCGCGGGCGAGCTCGAGCAGGAGGTGCTCGACACCGCCGTGCGGCGGGTGCTGCGCCAGAAGATCGCGCTCGGCCTCCTGGACCCGGACCACGACCCGACCACCGCCGGCGAGGCGATCGACCTCGACCCGCCGCAGAGCCGGGCCCTCGCCCGCCGCATGGCCGAGGAGTCCGTCGTGCTGCTGCGCAACGAGGGCGCCCTCCCGCTCGCCCCCGGTGCCCGGATCGCCCTCCTCGGCCCCACCGGCCTCGAGGCGCGCAGCTTCCTCGGCTGCTACAGCTTCACCAACCACGTCCTCTCCCGGCTCGAGGACCACGGCACCTCCGTGCCCGTGCCCACGCTCGCCGAGGCCCTCGCCGCCGAGCTCCCCGGCGCCCAGGTCACCGCCCTGCCCGGCGTCGCGATCAACGACGAGGACACGAGCGGCATCCCGGCCGCCGTCGCCGCGGCGGAGACGGCCGACGTCGCCGTGCTCGCCGTCGGCGACCTCGCCGGCCTCTTCGGCGCCGGCACCTCCGGCGAGGGCTGCGACGTCGCGGACCTCCGCCTGCCCGGTTCGCAGCACGCGCTCGTCGAGGCGGTCCTCGCGACCGGCACCCCCGTGGCCCTCGTGCTCGTCACCGGACGCCCCTACGCGCTCGGCGAGTACGCCGACCGCTGTGCCGCGATCGTGCAGGCCTTCATGCCCGGCGAGGAGGGCGGCGGCGCGATCGCCGGTGTGCTCTCCGGGCGCGTGAACCCCTCCGGCCGGCTCCCCCTCGGGATCCCCCGCGGCATGGGCGGCCAGCCCGGGACCTACCTCGCCCCCGTGCTCGCCTGGGTCAGCGAGGGGATCTCCAACATCGACCCGCAGCCGCTGTACCCCTTCGGCTTCGGCCTCGGCTACACCCGCTTCGCCTACTCTGACCTCACGCTCTCCGCCGAGGAGATCGCGGCCGACGGCGCCGTCGAGATCTCCGCGACGGTCACCAACTCGGGGGACCGCGAGGGCCGCGAGGTCGTCCAGCTCTACCTCTCCGACCCCGTCGCGAGCGTGGTGCGCCCGCTCAAGCGGCTCGTGGGCTTCACGAAGCTCACCCTCGCCGCCGGCGAGAGCGCCCGCGTGACCTTCACGCTCCACGCGGACCGCACGTCCTTCCTCGACGAGGGCTACCGGCGGATCGTCGAGCCCGGGGAGCTGCGCGTGCGCGTGGGTGCCTCGAGCGAGGACGCGACCCTCGAGGGCTCCTTCCGCATCGTCGGCCCCGTGCGCGAGGTGGGCGACGGTCCCCGCGAGCTCGTCACGCCCGTGGCTGTGGAGCGGGTCGTGCCGGCGGGGGCCTGAGGCTCAGGCGACGAAGCGCTCCTCGACGAGCGCCACGACGGGCGCCTCGGAGCGGGAGAGCGCGAGCAGCAGCAGGCTCCCGCACAGGAGCGGCACGAAGGCGCCCACGAGCACCGCCGAGCCGACCGTGAGGATTCCGAGCGAGAGCAGCGCGAGGGTCGCGAGCGGCCGCGCGAGCAGGGTGTGCACCGCGAGGCGCAGCACGTCGACCGTGCGGAAGCGGAACCGCGCGAGGATCGTCAGGCCGCGCGCGAGCAGCAGGGCGAGGACGCCCGCCGCCGCGAGGAGCACCCCGCGCTGCAGGGACGTCGCGGTCGTGGCGACGGTCGTGAGCGCCGCGAGCAGGACCAGGGCGGGGAGGCCGAGGCGGAGGCTGTCCGCCGTGCTCAGGCGGAGGCCGCGCAGGAGGTCGGCGGCGGGGGTGAGGTCCCCGCCGGTGCCGCGCCGGCTCCAGGCGTGGAGGGCGGCGGCGTGCGCGGGCAGCAGCGGCAGCGCGGCGAGGACGAGCAGGGCCGTGCCGAGCGGGCCGGCGGGCAGCAGTGACGAGGCGAGGAGCGCGGGCACGGCGGCGAGGACCAGGAGCGCCTCGATGACGAGCGCCCGGTAGACGCCCTCCGTGATCACGGTGACGGCGGCGAGCGGCCGCCGCGGGCTGGGGGATGCGTCCGGATGCGTCATCGCTGCTCCTGGGTCGGGCCTGCTGGCGGCGACAGTCTGGCACCTGCTGACGAAAAGTTTCGACCTTGGCCCTCGCAATGTTGCGGGATCGTGACATTGCCGGAGGGGTGACTCAGGGGCTCCGCGGCACGTCGGGTCGCTATCGGCGCTGGTCGCGAGCCTGCCCGGCGCATCGACGATCAATGCAGGTCGAGAGGGGTGGGGTCTTGACCGCGCGGTGAGGGCGCATTAGCGTGACGGCAGCGCGAAACTTCTCGAAAGCATGTAGGGCATGACGGGCCACAGCGACGCGGTCCGTCCGGCATCGGGGCACTTCGCGGCAGTGGACCACCATCGGCCGTCACATCCCGTGCGGCTCCGCTCTCGACGAGGAGACACCATGGCAACGGCACATCCCTTCCCCCTCGGTCCCACCCGGCGAGGCTTCGTCGGCCTCACGGCGGCCGGCCTCGGCGCGCTGACCCTCGCCTCCTGCGGCAGCGGCTCCGAGGAGAAGGCCGACGCGAGCACGCAGGACGTGGGCGCCATGGACGACTACGCCGCGGACATGCAGTTCACGGCCACCGAGCCGATCCAGATCAGCATGCTCTGGACCGACTGGCCCGACGTCCCCGTCGAGAAGACCTGGCGGATCTTCGAGCACATCAAGGAGCTCACGAACGTCGAGCTGACCCTCACCCACATCCCCTTCAGCGACGCGATCGAGAAGCGCAGCCTGCTGATCAGCGCGGGCGACGCCCCGACCCTCATCCCGCTCGTCTACACCGGCGAGGAGGCCGCCTTCGTCTCCTCCGGCGCCGTGGTGCCGATGAGCGACTACGTGGACAAGATGCCGAACTTCCAGAAGTACGTGAAGGAGTGGGACCTCGCGGAGATGGTCGAGAAGCTCCGCCAGGCGGACGGCAAGTACTACATGACCCCCGGTCTCCAGGAGGTCTCGGTCCCCGTGTTCAGCCTCGTGCTGCGCAAGGACGTCTTCGAGGAGGTCGCCGGCTCGGTGCCGGAGACCTGGGACGAGGTGCGCGAGGCGCTCGTGCTCATCAAGGAGAAGCACCCCGACTCCGTCCCCCTCGCGGACGGCTTCGAGGGGCAGTCGATGCTCAACTACGCCGCCCACGCCTTCGGCACGAAGGCCGGCTGGGGCTTCGGCGACGGCGCGATCGAGGGTGACGGCGACGACCTCGTCTACGCCGCGACCACCGAGCAGTACCGCCAGCTCGTCGACTTCTTCCGCGGCCTCGTCGCCGACGGCCTGCTCGACAAGGAGTCCTTCACCGCCTCGAACGACGGCAGCGGCGCGGCGAGCGTGAGCGAGAAGTTCGCCGCCGAGACCTGCTTCGCCGCCTCCGGCTCCTCCGGCACCGCGATCGAGTTCGCCCAGGCGCTCGAGGAGACCGTCGGCAAGGGCAACTTCGAGATCACCCTCGTCCCGCCGCCCGGCGGCCCGGCCGGCGACCACGTCGAGCCCCGCAACTTCTGGCACGGCTTCATGCTCAGCTCCGCCGTCACCGAGTCGGAGAACTTCCTCGCGACGCTGCAGTTCGTGGACTGGCTCTACTACAGCCCCCAGGCGCGCGAGATGCTGCGCTGGGGCGAGGAGGGCACCACCTACTCCAAGGCCGGCGACGGCACGATCACGCTCGAGGACGGCTACTCGCTGAACGACTTCGGCATCAACAAGGACGCCGGCGAGGACATCAAGATCGACCTCGGCTACTCGACCTTCCCCGCGGAGTCCACCGAGTCCCGGGCCCTCAAGGAGTCCTACAGCACCCCCGAGTTCGTCCAGTACATCGACGACGTGCTCACCACGCGCACCCCGCGCGATCCGTTCCCGCCCGCCCCGCTCGACGAGGCCGAGCTCGAGCAGGCCTCCCTGCTCGCCACCCCGATCAAGGACGCCGTGGACACCGCGACGCTCCGCTTCATCATGGGGGAGCGGCCGATGGACGAGTGGGACGCCTACGTCGCCGAGCTCGAGGCCGCGGGGCTCCCGCAGTACATGGAGCTGCTCAACGGCGCGCGGGCCCGATTCGTCGAGGCGAACGGATGACCGTCGCCGAGCCGCGCACCGCGGCGCCCCGACGGCGCAGCGGCGCGTGGAGGCGGGCGCTGCGGCGCGACTGGCCGCTCTACACGATGGCGGCGCTCCCGCTGCTGTTCCTGCTGATCTTCCGCTACCTGCCCATGGCCGGGAACGTCATCGCCTTCCGGCGCTTCCGCCCCGGCGGCAGCATCTTCGGCGACGAGTGGGTCGGCATGCGCTACGTCGGCATGTTCATCCAGGACCCCGCCTTCTGGAAGGTCTTCGCGAACACCGCGATCATCGGCGGGACCACCCTCGTGGTCTGCTTCCCGCTGCCCATCATCCTGGCGCTCATGCTCAACGAGGTGCGGCGTCGGCACTTCAAGAAGATCGTGCAGTCGATCAGCTATCTGCCGCACTTCCTCTCCGTCGTCATCGTGGTCGGCATGGTCTACCAGCTGCTCTCGCTGCAGGGCACCGCGAACCAGATCGTCGAGGCCCTCGGCGGGGACCCCATCACCTTCCTGCAGCGCCCCGAGTGGTTCCGCGTGATCTACGTGGTCTCCGAGGCGTGGCAGACGGTGGGCTGGGGGACGATCCTCTACCTCGCGGCCCTCACCGCCGTCGACGACGCCCTCTACGAGGCCGCACGGATCGACGGCGCGAACCGCTGGCAGCAGACCTGGCACGTGACCCTCCCGGGCATCCGGCCGACGATGGTGACGCTGCTGATCCTCAACATCGGCTCCTTCCTCAACGTCGGCTTCGAGAAGGTCCTGCTGCTCTACAACCCCATGACCTACTCGACCGCGGACGTCATCTCCACCTACCTGTACCGGGTGGGCCTGGTGTCCAACAACCTCAGCTATGCGGCGGCCATCGGCCTGTTCCAGGCGATCATCGGCTTCGTCATGGTCATGGCCGCGAACTTCATCTCGAGACGATTGGTGGGGACGAGCCTGTGGTGATCGAGGCGATGGCGCCCGAGGCGGCGCCCACGACGAGCCCGCGCAGCACGACGACCCGGATCCGGGACTCCCGGTCCTACCGGATCTTCAGCACGGTCAACATGATCGCGCTGCTCCTGCTGTGCGCGGTGATGCTCTATCCGTTCGTCATGCTGCTGGCGCAGTCCTTCAGCTCGGCGGGCGCGATCAGCGCGGGCAAGGTGAACCTCCTGCCCGTGGACCCGAACCTGGACACGTACCGCGCGGTCGCGAACAACGACACCTTCTGGCGCAGCTACGGCAACACCGTGCTGTACACGGTGATCGGCACCTCGATCGCGATGGTGCTGACCACGACCTACGCGTACGTGCTCTCCAAGAAGCACCTGCGGGGGCGCGGCCTGCTCATCGGCATCGCGGTGTTCACGATGTTCTTCAACGGCGGCATCGTGCCGAACTACGTGCTCATCTCCTCGCTCGGCATGAAGAACACGATGTGGGCGGTGATCCTGCCGCCGGCGCTCTCGGTGTTCAACCTGCTCGTCATGAAGGCGTTCTTCGAGAACCTGCCCACCGAGCTCGAGGAGGCCGCGCACATCGACGGCCTCGGCTGGTTCGGGATCTTCTTCCGGATCGTGCTGCCGCTGTCGAAGGCGGTCATCGCGACGATGGTGCTCTTCTACTCGGTGCAGTACTGGAACGACTGGTTCGGGGCGTTCCTGTACCTCGACCGGACGGACCTGTTCCCCGTGACGCTCTACCTGAGGAACCTCATCGCGGGCGCCTCCACGGCGGCCTCCGAGGGCGCCGCCGCCTCGGGCTCCGCGGTCGCGGACATCAGCGCGAACATCCAGTCCGTGACGATGATCCTCATCCTCGTGCCGATCCTCTGCGTGTACCCCTTCGTGCAGCGGTACTTCGTCTCGGG
This sequence comes from Brachybacterium sp. NBEC-018, assembly GCF_024860185.1. NCBI lineage: Bacteria > Bacillati > Actinomycetota > Actinomycetes > Micrococcales > Dermabacteraceae > Brachybacterium > Brachybacterium sp. NBEC-018. Next base: position 499,130 of record NZ_CP100650.1, on the reverse strand, counting down.
CGTCATGCTCGGCTCGGTCAAGGGCTGAGCGACCCCACCACGCAGCACCCCCTCTGCAGCACCCTCATCACCGTCGAAGGAGACACCATGAGACGCCGTCAGATCCTCACCGCCGGAGCCGTCGCCACGACGCTCGCCGCCGCGACCCCCGCCGCGGCGCACGCGGAGCGGAAGCCCACGCCCCCGGGCCTCGCCAAGAAGGACACCCTCGCCTTCGCCGCCGGGGACGTCCTCGAGATCGGCTGCGCCGTCGCCGGCGGAGGCCACCACCTCTCGCAGCCCTACCCCGACCCCTTCACGCACGACGAGCCCTACCGGCAGGTGCTCGCCGCCGAGTTCACCTCGCTCTCGGCGGAGAACCAGATGAAGTGGGACCATCTCCGCCCGGCGGAGGACGTCTACGATTTCACCGACGCGGACGCCATCGCGGACTTCGCCGCCGCGAACGGCCAGGTCATGCGTGGGCACACGCTGCTCTGGCACAACCAGAACCCGGCCTGGCTCGAGCAGGGCGACCACACGCCCGATCAGCTGCGGGAGATCCTCCGGGACCACATCGAGACCGTCGTCGGCCGCTACGCCGGTCGCATGCAGCAGTGGGACGTCGCCAACGAGATCTTCGACGACTCCGCCGCCCTGCGCACCGAGGCCAACATCTGGATCCGCGAGCTGGGGCCGGGGATCATCGCCGACGCCTTCCGCTGGGCCCACGAGGCCGACCCCGAGGCGCAGCTGTTCCTCAACGACTACAACGTCGAGGGGATCAACCCCAAGTCCGACGCGTACCACGCGCTCGTCCAGGAGCTCCTCGCCGACGGCGTCCCCGTGCACGGGTTCTCCACGCAGGGTCACCTCTCGACCCGCTACGGCTTCCCCGACGACCTCGCCGCGAACCTCCGCCGCTTCGCGGACCTCGGCCTGCGGACGGCGATCACCGAGCTCGACGTGCGCATCGACCTGCCCGAGGGCGGCGAGCCGACGGCGGAGCAGCTGGCGACCCAGGCCGAGCACTACCGCCGCGCGACCGAGGCGGCGCTGTCCGTCGAGGGCTGCGGCTCGCTCACCCTGTGGGGCGTCGTGGACAGGTACTCGTGGGTCCCCGTGACCTTCCCGGGGCAGGGGGCCGCGACCGTCCTGCGGGACGACCTCACGCGCAAGCCCGCCTACGACGCCGTCCAGGACGCGCTCGCCGAGGCGAGCGGCCGCTCCGGGCACCCCGCGCTGAGGGACTAGGGCGCCCCGCTTCTCCTAGTAGCCTGAGCCGTCGGTGAGCCACGAGAGGGGAGTGCTGATGGCGCACAGCGCAGCGCGTCAGGACAAGGTGACGCTCAAGGACGTCGCGGAGCGGGCAGGGGTCTCCCTCGCCACCGCCTCCAAGGTGATGAACGGCCGCTCCGACGTGCGCGACTCGACCCGTCAGGAGGTCGCCGCGACCGCCGAGGCCCTCGGCTACCGCCCCCGCCGCCGCGAGGTCGAGCGCCGCCGCGCCGTGATGATCCACTTCGACACGCTCACGAGCCCCTACGCGCTGCAGGTGCTCGAGGGGGCGGAGCAGGCCGCCCGCCGGGCCGAGGTCGACATCATGGTCTCGAGCTCCGACGGCGGCGACGGCGCCGTCCCCGCCGGCCCCACCCGGGCCATGATGGCCGACCTCGCCTCCCGCGGCGTCGAGGGGCTCATCGCCGTGACCTCGCCGATCGGGCCGAAGCACGCCCGCTGGAGCAAGGACCTCTCCCTTCCGCTGATCGCGATCGACCCCGTGACCATCGAGCCGGACACCCGCGGCGTCGTCGCGATCTCGGCGACGAACTGGGAGGGCGGCAGCAGCGCCGTCCAGCACCTCCTCGAGCTCGGCCACCGCCGCATCGGGATCGTCGGCGGGCCGGAGGACTCCGTCCCCGCGCGCCAGCGGGTCCAGGGGTACCTCAGCGCCCTCGCCCAGGCAGGGATCGCCGTGGACCAGGAGCTCATCGAGCACGGCGACTTCGGCTACCGAGCCGGGCAGGACGGCGCCGACAGGCTGCTCGCGCTCGCCGATCCGCCCACCGCGATCTTCGCCGTCGCGGACACCCTCGGCGTCGGCGTCATGCGGGCCGCACGCCAGCGCGGGCTCTCCGTCCCCGAGGACCTCAGCGTCGTCGGCTTCGACGACACGATGATCGCGCAGTGGACGCATCCCCAGCTCACCGCCGTGCGCCAGCCCCTGTTCCAGATGGGGCAGGTCGCGGTGGAGCGTCTGCTCGCGCTCTCCGCGGATCCCGGGCTGTTCGCCCATCCGTTCAAGCTCGAGACCCAGCTGGTCCAGCGGGAGTCGACGGCGCCGGCTCCGTCGCGTGATCGGACTCCTGGGCCATCGCCCGCATGAGGTGAGCCCGGCTGCCGAATCCCGCGCGGCGGGCGGCGGCCGCGGGGGAGGAGCCGCCGCGCAGGCTCTGCGAGGCGAGGCTGAGCAGCCGTCGGCGGCGCCAGCGGCTGAAGGTCATGCCCGTCTGCTGGCGGAAGAGCCGCTGGACGTGGCGGCTGCTGATCCCGTGGCGCTCGCACAGCACCCCGAGGGGCAGCTCGGGCACCGCGCAGGCGTCGAGGCCGATCCGTCGGGCCGCGGGGTGGGTCGGCAGGGGAGCGGGGAAGTCCTCCTGCGCGATCGAGCGGAGGATCGTCTCGAGGGCGTCGGTGAAGAGGTCGCACTGCTCGGGGGTGGAGGGGCCCGCGGCGAGCCGGGCGAGCATGAGGTCGGTGATGGCGGGGACGACGCCGAGCGCCGCGACCGGGCGGTCGGGGGAGACCTCCGGCCCCATGAGGGGGCCCAGGGCGATCGAGTGGTCGGCGAGCTCGAGCGCGTGGGGGACGCCTGCACGGAGCCAGACGGAGCTGCGCGGCTCGAGCACGAGTCGCTGCCCGGGGGCGGTGAGCACGCCGTGCCCCATGACCATGTGCACGAGGTGCGGCACGTCGTGCACATGCTCGTCGTGCCCGAGGAAGCGCATCGCGTTGTGGGGCACGGCATGGGCGAGGGCGGCGTCGAAGCCCATCGGCTCTCCTCTCCGGGGTCCCGTCCCGGGGCATGTCGCATCCGGGTGCGCCCAATGTCGCATTCCGGGACCCCTGCGGGGAAGGGTCCCCTAAGTTAGGTGACACTTACCTCGCTGGGAACGGGCCCGGGGGCGCCGGCACGGTCCGGGACGCCCGACCGGGTCCGCTCCACGACATCCCCCGGGAGAACATCGATGACCGCTCTGCGCCGGCGCACCTTCGCCGCTGCCCTCGCCGCCGCTCCTCTGCTGGGCCTCGCCGCCTGCGCGGACGAGGGGACGGCCTCGTCCTCCTCGTCCGCGGGGTCCGACGCCTCGGACGGCGGCGCCGCCGGCACCCGCACCGTGAGCACCGTGAAGGGCGACGTCGAGGTCCCCGCCGACCCGCAGCGGATCGTCGTGCTCAACTACGCCCTCGCCGGCTACCTGTTCGACCTCGACCTCCCCGTCGCCGCGACGACGACCGAGGCCGCCGAGGTCGACGGCAGCTTCTCCGAGTTCTGGGGCGACGCGCCCACGCAGGCCGGCACGCAGATGCTGTCCTGGAGCTCCGACGGATTCGACCTCGAGGCCGTGCTCGGCATGGAGCCGGACCTCATCGTCGCAGGCGGCTGGGGCTTCCCCTACTTCCAGGCGGACAAGGCCTACGAGGACCTCTCCGCCATCGCGCCCACCGTCCTCGTCGACAAGGCCCTCACCTCCTGGCGGGAGCAGTTCTCCTTCCTCGCCGAGCATGTCTTCGACCGCAAGGAGACCCTCGACGAGCTCGTCGCGGCGTACGAGGACAGGCTCGCCGAGGTGAAGGCGGCGATCACCCTGCCCCCGCAGCCGATCTCCCTCCTCTACGTCACGGGCGAGGGGACCCCGTTCGTCTTCCTCGAGGACTTCGTCCCCGCCGAGTTCGAGGGGCTCGGCTTCGAGATCGACCCGATCGCGAGCACCCACGAGCTCGAGCCCTACACCGCGGGCGGCGACTCCGCGGAGCTCTCCACCGAGAACCTCGGCCAGCTGGTGACCTCGCCGACCGTCTTCGTCTGCGGCTTCAACCAGGACACCTTCACCGTCGAGGAGCTCGGGCGGCGCGCGGTCTGGAAGGACCTCCCCGCCTTCCAGGACGGGCACGCCTACGACCTCCCCTACTGGGCGAGCCGCCACGACTACGACGAGGCCCTCGCCCTCCTGGACCTGCTGCAGGAGACCTTCGCGGGATGAGCCAGCACGAGCTCCTGATCCACCCGCTCGTGCTGCGCACCCTCGAGGTGCTCGAGGTCCGCGAGGTCACCCCGCGCATGCGGCGGGTGCGCCTCGGCGGCCCCGAGCTGAGGCGCTTCCGACGTGACGGGCTGGACCTCGCGGGCTTCACCGCCCCGGGCTTCGACGACCACGTCAAGCTGATCTTCGCCCCCGGGGCCGATCTCGCCGCCGCCCTGCCGCGGCAGCTGGCCGACGGCATCGAGTGGACCGACGCCCCGGAGCGCGAGTGCCGCGACTACACGCCGCGCGCCCTCGACCTCGACGAGGGCTGGATGGACCTCGACGTCGTGCTGCACGGGGACGGCCCCGCGGCGACCTGGGCCGCGCACGCCGCGCCGGGGGAGCAGGTCGCGCTGGTCGGCCCGAAGTCCAGCATGGTGCTGCCTGCGGGGACCACCGGGGTGCTGCTCGTGGGGGACGAGACGGCCCTGCCTGCGATCGGCCGCTACTTCGACGAGCGCCCGCTGCCCGTCCCCGCGCACGCCCTCGTCGTGATCGAGGACCCGGCCGCGCGACAGGAGCTCGCGCTCCGTGAGGGCGACAGCGTGCGCTTCGTGCGGCAGGACCCGGCCGACGGCGAGGCGCTGCTCGACGCCGTCCGCGCCCGGGTCGCGGAGCTCGGCGGGATCGCCGCGCTCGGCGCGCGGCCGTTCGTGTGGGCGGCCGGCGAGTCCCGGGCGCTGCTGCCGCTGCGCCGCTGGGCGACCCGGGAGAACGCCCTGCCGCGCACGCAGCTGGCGATCACCGGCTACTGGACCGTGGGTGCGGACGAGGGGGACGCCGAGGGGACGGGGGCGGCGACGCCCCCGTCCCCGGTGGCGTGGTTCGCCGTGCGCGCCGCCCTCGAGCTGGGGGTGCTCGACGCGCTGCGGGAGCGCCCTGCGCGGGCGGAGGACCTCGCCGCGCAGGTCGGGGCCGACGCCCGGCAGCTGGCCGTGCTGCTCGACGTGCTGCAGGAGCAGGGCCTGGTCGAGGACGGGGCCCTCACGGCCCGAGGTCGCGAGCTCGTCGACGACGAGCACGCCCGAGAGCAGCTCGAGGGCCTCGACGCCGAGCGCCTCGTCGCGCTCGCCGAGCTCCCGCAGGCGCTCCGCGGCGGGGGCACCGCCTGGCGCCGCCGGAACGGCCGCTCCTTCGCGGAGACCCTCCGCGGGACCCCCGCCTGGGAGGAGGAGGTCGCCGAGGAGGCGGGCTCCCTGCGCTACCTCCAGCACGGGCTGCTGCGCGCCCTCGACTCCCTGCCCGGCGCCTCCTCCCCGCAGGGCCGCCTCGCCCTCGTGGGCCGCGGCGCCCCCGTGGTCGCGGACATGCTCGGCGACCGCGCCGCGCTCACGACGGGCCCCGCCGAGGCCGTCGTCTCCGTCCTCGAGCTGCACCTGCTCGAGGACGAGGAGGCCGTCGCTCACCTGCGGGAGCTGCGCGCCGTCGCCCCCGAGGCCCTCGTGGTCGCCGCGGCGCGGCCCGACGCGCTCGGCGGCTCCGCGGCCGCCCGGGCCCTGCTCGACGTCGCCGTGACGGGCGCGGCCCCGCGCGACGGCCGCGCGGTGGAGCTCCTCGCCCGGCGGGCCGGCTGGGGCGGCGTCGGGACGAGCGAGCTCGGCTGGGGGATGTGCGCCTTCCGCCTGCTGCCCGCATGAGCGCCGCGCCCGCCTCGGCCGCCCTGCGGCCCCGCGCCCTCGTCGGCGCGCTCCTGCTGAGCCTGCTCCTGCTCGCGGGCGTCAGCCTCGCGAGCCTGTTCGTCGGCTCCGGCGGGATCGCGCCCGCCGACGTCTGGCACGCCCTCGTCGCCCCCACCGGGACGATCGAGGACAGCACCGTCCGCGAGGTGCGGGTGCCGCGCACCGTGCTCGGCGTCGTGGTCGGCGCGGCGCTCGGGACCGCGGGCGCCCTCGCCCAGGCCGTCACCCGCAACCCCCTCGCGGATCCGGGGATCCTCGGCGTGAACGCGGGGGCAGGCCTCGCGATCGCGCTCGCCGTCGCCGTCCTCCACCTCACGACGATCGACGGCTACCTGTGGTTCGGGCTCGCCGGCGCCCTCGCCACGGCGGTGCTCGTGCACGCCGTCGCCGCCCGCGGACCATCCGGGCCCACCCCGCTGCGGCTGACGATGGTCGGCGTCGCGATCGGCGCCGTCCTCATGGGGATGAGCCGCTCCCTCGCCCTGCTCTCCCCCCACACCTTCGACCGGATGCGCTACTGGGGCGCGGGCTCGCTCGCGGACCGCCCCGCCGGGACCATCACGGCGATCGTCCCCTTCGTCCTCGTGGGCCTCGTGATCGCCCTGGCCTGCGGCCCGGCGCTCAATGCGCTCGCCATGGGGGAGGACCTCGCCCGCAGCCTCGGCGTGCGGGTCCTCCTCGTGCGCACCCTCGCCGTCGCCGCGATCACCCTGCTGTGCGGGGCCGCGACCGCCGCGGCCGGGCCGATCAGCTTCGTGGGCCTCATGGTCCCCCACGCCGTCCGCTTCCTCACCGGGCCGGACCAGCGCCGGCTGCTGGCGCTCTCGCTCGTGCTCGCCCCCGTGCTGCTCGTCGCGGCCGACGTCCTGGGACGGGTCGTCGTCATGCCCGCGGAGCTCCAGGCCGGCGTGATGACCGCCTTCCTCGGCGCGCCCGTGCTGGTGCACCTCGTGCGCCGCTCCTCGCGGGGTGCGCTGTGAGCGCCCCCGCCGGCGCCCGCGTGCTGCGCCTCGGCCCGTTGAGCCGCATCGTCCACCCCCGCCGGCTCGTGCTCTCCCTCGTCCTGCTGCTGCTCGCCCTGGGCCTGCTCGTGCTCGCGCTCTCGCTCGGGGACCGCGTGGTGCCGCCGGGCAGGGTGCTCGCGGCCTTCCTGCCCGACGCGCCCCGCCTGGACCGCATGGTGGTCGTCGAATGGCGCGCCCCGCGGGCCGTCGCCGCCCTCGTGTTCGGCGCCTGCCTGGGCGTGAGCGGGGCGATCTTCCAGTCGCTCACGGACAACCCGCTCGGCAGCCCCGACGTGATCGGCCTGAACACGGGCTCCTTCACCGGGGTGCTCGTGGTCATGGTGCTCGGCGGCGCGGGAGCGGGGGCGCTCGCCGCGGGCGCCGTGGCGGGAGGCCTTCTCACGGCCGCCGTCGTCTACCTGCTCGCCTACCGGGGCGGCCTCCAGGGGTTCCGCCTGGTCGTCGTCGGCATCGCCGTCGGCGCGGTGCTGAGCTCGGCGAACACCTGGTTCTCGGTGAAGGCGAGCCTGGACGTGTCGCTGCGGGCCGCGGTCTGGGGCGCCGGCTCGCTGACCCCTGTGCGCTGGGGCTCCGTCGCCGTGGTCGCCGCGGTCGCGGCCCTGCTGCTCGCCACGGTCCCCCTGCTCGCCCGCTGGATGCGCGCCCTCGAGATCGGGGACGAGGGGGCGACGATGCTGGGCCTGCGCGTCGAGCGCGCGAAGATCCTGCTCGCCGTCGTCGGCGTCGCGCTCACGGCCGTGGTGACCTCGGTCGCCGGGCCGATCGCGTTCATCTCGCTCGCGGCCCCGCAGATCGCGCGTCGGCTGCGCCGCTCGGGCTCCTTCGACCCCGTCGGCTCCGCCCTGACCGGGGCCGTCCTGCTCGCCGCGGCGGATCTGATCGCCGTGCACGTGGTCCCCGGCGCCGTCCTCCCGGTGGGCTCCGTGACCGTCTGCATCGGCGGCCTGTACCTCGTGTGGCTGCTGCTCCGGGAAGGGGGCCGACGATGACCGACGCACGGCTGCGCGGGGAGGGGATCAGCGTCGGCTACGGCGACGGACCCGCCGTGCTCGACCAGGTCACCGTGCGGGTGCGCCGCGGGTCGTTCACCGCGATCATCGGCCCCAACGCCTGCGGCAAGTCGACCCTGCTGCGGACCCTCGCCCGGGTCATGCGGCCCGCCTCCGGGCAGGTCCTCGTCGACGGGGCCGACGTCGCCCGGATGCGGGCGCGGGACCTCGCGACCCGGCTCGGCATGCTGCCCCAGTCGCCCGCCGTCCCGGAGGGCATCACGGTGCTCGACCTCGTCTCCCGCGGCCGCTACCCGCACCAGAGCGTCTTCTCCCAGTGGACCCGGGAGGACGAGCGGGTCGTCGCCGAGGCGATGGAGCGCACGGGCGTGCGCGAGCTCGCGGCCCGCGAGGTGGACACACTCTCCGGCGGGCAGCGTCAGCGGGTCTGGATCGCCATGGCGCTCGCCCAGGACACCGAGCTGCTGCTGCTCGACGAGCCCACGACGTTCCTCGACATCACCCACCAGATCGAGGTGCTGCGCCTGCTCGAGGAGCTCCGGCGCAGCGGCCGCACGATCGTGGCGGTGCTCCACGAGCTCAACCTCGCGGCGCGCTTCGCGACCGACGTCATCGCCCTGCGCGAGGGGAGGGTCGTCGCGACCGGCACCCCCGAGGAGGTCGTCACCCCGGGGACCATGCGCGCGGTGTACGACCTCGACTGCCGCGTGATCCGGGACCCGGGGACGGGCAGCCCCGTCGTCCTGCCGCGCTGATCAGCGGCGGAGGATCGACAGGCTGAGCTCCAGCGGGGAGGTGCTCGTCGCGGGGATGAGGAGAGTCCTTCCGTGCGGCTCGTCCGTGCCGCCCACAAAGGTGAAGCTCTCTCCCGGGTCGTAGAAGGCGGCTCCTCCCAGTGAACCGCGTGCCGAGATCAAGAGCTCCTCGCCACCGTCGCGGGAGCGGAATCGGGCGGTTGCGGACGACTGTCCGTCGATCGGTCGGAGCACTGCCTCACCATCGTCGCCGCCCTCGTCGCGAATGCCTTCGAGAGCGAGCATCAGGCAGAGGGCGGTCGGTGGCCCCTCGACCTCCCATCGAAGATCGACGCCGTCGAGGCGCAGCTGTGCCGTCATCTCGGTGCGGAGGGAGATCAGGTCCGTGCGGCGACGGGAGAAGGCCATCGCTGCTGCGAAGCGCCCGTTGTGTTCCAGCCCGTACTCGCCCGTAGCGGAGAGATCGTCACCGGTCAGGGGCTGGAAGTACTCCGCCTGCAGCTGTTCGGTCAGTGTCCACGAGAGGACTCCGGAGCGCACTGGTGCCGCAGGACGCAGTGGGCCCAGGGAGAAGAAGTCTCGTGAGAGCCGCAGATCAGATACGGCGAGCTGCCGGCCGCTGAGCCGCGCGAAAGTCGGATTCGAAGCGCCGCCGGAGGTCACTCTCCCCAATGCTTGAGTGTCGGTCCCTCCGTGGAGAACGGTCCTTGAGGTGCCGAGATCGACCACCGCCAACCCTGACGTCGCCAGTTCGATGATCTCCGGGTTCTCCGCATCGGGCTCCGCGGCCGGGAGCGGCAGAGCTCCGATGGTGCGCGGGTCTTCCGCGCCCAGCGCGACAAGGGTGAGAGCTGCGTTGCCGTCAGCGCGAGGAAGGACCCGGAGTACAGCCCGTCCGGTGAGCGGGTCCCCGGTCCGCACCGCGTGGGCGTGGAAGAGAGGGAGCATGGCGCCGCCGTCGAAGGGGCGTACCTGGTCCTGCCGGCGAGAGGCGAGCGTCTCGACCGTGCCGTCGGGAGAGGTGAGCTTCGCCTGGACAAGCGTCGCCGTGTCGGCGGCGGTGAGCAGATCCGTGCGATCGAGCTCGCGAGCGAGGATCAACAGGCTCGGGATCGAGACGTGTGCGGCGTAGTTGGCGCTCCGTTCGGAGAACATGCCGTCGGGCTGGAGGTCCACCCCTTCGGCGAGCCACTGCTCGGCTCGGTCGCGGCAGTCCTGCCAGCCGTACAGCGCCGAGAGCCGAGCGAGGGCGGCGCTGATCTCCCATCGATGGTTCGGGGTGTGCACCCCGCCGTGGACGAGCGCGCGTCGGGCAGCGCTGAGGAGGGCGTCGATTCCCGGTTCTCTCTGCAGGGCCTGGGTGAGGGCGAGGTCGTTGACGGTGAACGCCGAATCCGGAGGGGAGTCGACATTGTCCCCGCTGCGGAACGTGCCGCCGGGGGACTGCAGGGACAGCAGGTGGTCGATCGCCGCCTCGCGACCGGCCTCGATCCCCGGCACCGTCATCCCGCACCACTCCAGCAGGGCCGCATCGCGCAGGAACCGTCCGAGCATCCGATGCCGGGTCCCGCGCCCGCGGAGCCCCTCCGCGCGGTCGGGGAGAACTGCTGCCGCCTCGTGGACGAGGTCCTGCAGGGTGGCGGGAAGTGCGGCCAGGGCGCGGGCGCCGGACGTCATCGGATCAGTCCTTCAGGCCGGAGTTGATGTCGGAGTTCATGATCTGCCGGCGGAACACCAGGAACAGCAGCACCATCGGCAGCAGCGAGATCACGGAGGCGCCGAGGAGCACGGACCAGTCGATGTTCTCCGCGCCGACGATCGATCGCAGGGCGAGCTGGAGCGTGTACTTCTTGGGGTCGTTCAGCACGAGCAGCGGCCAGATGTAGTCGTTCCAGCGCCACTGGAACGAGAAGATCGCGAGCACCGCGATGATCGGTCGGGCGATCGGGAGCATGAGGGTGAAGAAGATCCGGAACTCGCCCGCCCCATCGATCCTCGCCGCCTCGAGGAGCTCGTCCGGGACCGTGGAGAAGAACTGCCGGAACATGAAGATCCCGGTCGCGGTGATGATCGACGGGATGATGATGCCTGCGAGGGAGTTGTACAGGCCGAGACCGAGGATGACCGAGAAGGTCGAGGGCATGATGACCTCGGTGGGGAGCATGGTCGTGGCGAGGATGCACAGGAAGAACGCCTGCACCCAGCGATTGCGGTACTTCGCGAGAGCGAAGCCGGTGCAGGCGCTGATGAACACCGTGAAGACCGTCGTCACCACCGCGACGACGGCGGTGTTCACGAAATACTGCTGGAAGTCGTAGCGTTCCCACGCCGTCCGGAACCCGGAGAGGGTCCAGCGCTGGGGCAGGGGGCGCAGCGGCCACGTGAACAGCTCGCTGCCGGGCTTGAACGAGCTCAGGAGGAACCAGAGCACGGGGATCAGGAAGAGCGCGGCGAGGAACCAGACGAGGGTGGTCGGTGCGATCCAGCGCAGGGACTTGGTCATGACAGGTCGCTCCTGTCGAAACGGGTCTGGACCAGGGCGACGATCAGCAGGATCACCATCAGCACCATCGAGGCGGCGCTCGCGAACCCGATCTTGGACTGTTCGAACCCGGTCTTGTAGATGTACTGGACGACGAGCACGTTGCTGGTCCCGGGGCCGCCGCCGTTGAGCGCCTGGATCATGGCGAACTCCTTCATGGCGCCGATCGTGCCCAGCAGGATCACGAGGAACGACGTGGGCCGCAGCAGGGGCCACGTGATCCGGAGGAAGCGGGTCACGGAGCCGGCGCCGTCGAGCGAGGCCGCCTCGAGGTACGACGTCGGGATGTTCCGCATCGCTGCCATGAACAGCAGCATCGAGAAGGCGGTCCCGCCCCAGGAGCCGGCGAGGATCACGACCACGAGGGCGAGGTTCGGGTCCGAGGCCCAGTGCACCGGGGAGACTCCCAGGAGACTCAGCAGGTAGTTGATGAGCCCGAAGTTCTCGCCGAACATCCACCGCCAGATCACACCGGTGACGATGGGCGAGATGAGCCAGGGGAAGAAGAAGATCACCTGGGCGACCGTCGCCCCCTTCGCCTCGCTGCTCACCAGCAGGGCGCTGATGAGCAGCGTGACGAGGTAGCCGAACGGCACCGAGACCGCGGTGTACAGCAGCGTGCGCCAGAGGCTCGAGTAGAAGTCCGTGTCCGTGAACAGCTTCTGATAGTTCTCCAGACCCACGAACTCCGGGGTGCCGTACCCGCGGTAGTCCGTGAACGAGTAGAGCAGGCCGAGGCCGGCCGGACCGAGGAAGAAGAGCACGAAGAGGACGAAGGCGGGGAGCAGGAACGCGGCGGCGACGAGGCCGCGGCGACGACGCTCACGGCGCGCGCTCGTCCGCGGTCTCTTCCGGGCCGGGGCCGAGGGCGGTGCGGCGGTGGCGGCGAGCATGTCAGGACAGGCTCTCGTTGAGCTGCTCGAGGGCGCTGCTGAGCGCCTCGGCGACCGTCGTCTCGCCGTTGATGGCCTTCACGATGCCGTCTCGCAGCGGGTCGCCGTCCACGGGGGCGGCGGTGCCGCTGGCCTGGAGCTTCAGCTCCCGCGCCTTCTGATCCTTGACGAAGGCCGGTGTCGCGGCGATGGCCTCGTTGTACAGGGCGAAGTCCTCCTGCCGGGAGTCGTACTCCACCTCAACGTCCTGGATGGCGGGGAGGAAGCCGGAGATCCGAGAGATCTCGGCGTAGTTCTCCTTGCTGTACAGCCAGCGGACGAAGTCGAGCGCCTTGTCCTCCTGGCCCGTGCCTTCGAAGACCACGACGACCCCGGCGGTGCCGAAGTTCGTGGCCTGCTCGGGCTGCGCAGGCATGGGGACGCTGATCCACTCGAAGTCGGTGATGTTGGCGGCGAAGTCGGCGATCTGCCACGACCCGGAGTAGTAGGCGGCGACCTGGCCGGTCTTGAACATCGCGTTCGGGTCGTCCTCGGAGAGCCAGACGCTGCGGGGCATGAACGTGTCGTCGTTGAGCTTCACGAAGTACTCGAGGGCGGCCTGGGTCTTGTCGTTGGCCGAGTACGAGGTCATGTCCTCGGAGAGCGCGAGGCCTTCGGACCCGAACTGGTAGAGGAACGAGTTGAGCCGATGGGAGCTTCGGTCCATCGCGAGGGAGAACTTCACTCCGCTCTTCTCCCGCACCTGGGTCGCGGCGTCGACGAACTCGTCCCATGTCCAGACCTTGTCGTCGAATGTCGTGGGGTAGGAGACGCCGGCTCCGTCCCAGAGGTCCTTGTTGAGGAACATGCCGACGGCCGTGAGGTCGCTGGGCAGGGAGGGGATCTTCCCGTCGGCGTCGGCTGCGTACATGCCCTCGATGGGCGCGACCTCCTTGACCACGTCCGCGAGGTCGACGGTGCGGTCGAGCCAGGCGGGGTCGAGTGCGGGCATGCGGGCGATAGCGGGGAGGTCGTTCGCCTTGGCGGCGTTGGAGACCTTGGTGGCCAGGTCGTCGTAGGGGACGTCGACGATCTCGATCTCGACCCCGGTCTCCTCCAGGTACTTCTTGACCATGGCGGCATAGCCGCCGCCTTGGTTCGCGTCGCCGGATCCGACGAGCTGGAGGGGGCCGTCCCCGGCGGTGCCGGAGGAGCTCGACCCGCAGGCGGCGAGTCCGGCGGCGGCCGTGGCGGCGGTGCCGGCGGCGAGGAGGGTGCGGCGATTCATGGAGGTCATGGCTGGGGCTCCTGGGATGGGCCTGCGTCATTGGCGTGGCCGTTCCGACCGGGCGGCGTCATCGCGGGCCCGGGCGCTCGGGGGGGGGACCCGAACTGTCTCACATGTTCCCGACATGGAAAGCGCTTTGTCAAGACCTAAGCCCAGGTGGAAGCGTTTGCCGAGGTTGTTCGGGTGCCTTCGTGGCAAGCGCTTGCTGTCGAGCGGCCCGAGCAGAGCCTCAGCCCCGCAGCGTCCCCCGGTCCAGCAGCACGGGCTGGGGGCGGCGCTCGTGGAGCACGCGCAGCGGCTGCTCGACGAGGGCGCTGAGGGCACGGCCCACGGCGGCGCCCGTCGCGCGGGGAGCGGCGCCGAGGGCGGCGAGCGGCGGCTCGTGGAGCTGGCAGGCCATCGAGTCGTCCCAGGAGACGATCGAGAGCGTGCCGGGCACGGCGATGCCGCGCAGCCGCGCCCGCTCGAGCGCGCCGAGGGCCATGGCGTCGTTGTCCGCGAGGAGCACGTCGGGTCCGTCGTCGGCCGCGGTGAGCAGGGCGTCGAGGGCGCGGGCGCCGCTGTCGCCGGTGTAGTCGCCCTCCGCCGTGCGCGGGGTCTCCCCGGCCGCGGCGCACCAGTCGAGGTAGGCGCCGCGACGCAGGGCGGAGTGCACGAGCCCCTGCGGGCCGCCCAGGTGGGCGATCCGCTCGAGGCCGCGGGAGCGCAGGGCGTCGAGCACGCCCCGCATGACGGCGGCGTTGTCCACCGTCACCGAGGGCGCCTCGCCGTCCTGGACCACGTCCCCCTCGAGGACGTGGCCGAGGCCCAGCTCGGCGAGCAGCGCGGGCCGCGGGTCCTCGGGCACGAGGTCCCGCAGCACCACGGCCGCGACCGTGCCGCGCGCCGCCCAGTCGCGGTAGGCGGCCATCTCCTCCTCGCGGGAGGCGACGGCCCGGGTGAGCACCGTGTGGCCCGCTCCGGCGACCGCGTCCTCGATCCCCGCGAGGACCTGGTTGAAGTACTGCTCGGAGCGGGCGGACCAGATGTCCTCGGGGGCGATGAAGCCGAAGGTGCTCATGGGGCCATGGTGGCCCCTGCGAGCGGCTCCGTGCGACGCGAGCGCGCCACGAGCTCGCCCACGTGGCGCACGACGCGCTCGCCGAGCAGCGCCTCGGGGTCCAGTTCCACGCCCTCCGGTGCGCTGACCTGCACGGTCACGGCCTCGCCGGGGAGCAGGTCGATCATCTGGCGATCGGCCACGGCACCCGGGTGCACGCGGTCGGCGACGATCACGACGTCCCGCACGAGGGAGTGGGCGCTGAGGGTCAGGGCGACCCCGTCACCGCGGCGCCGGGCGCTCACCGAGAGGGCGTCCGGGTCGAGCTGGAGGTCCTTGTCCTCCGCGAACCAGTGCAGCGCGCGCAGCACCTCGGCGCCCGGCACCTCGAGCTCGAGGACGAGCGCCTCGAGCGCCGGGTCCCTGGGGGAGACGAGCGCCTCGGACAGCGGGAGCAGGCCCGTGGAGCGCGGGGCGACCTCGGCCTCGAGCGCGGCGGAGGCGAGCACGGTCCCGTCCACGTCGATCCGGCGCAGCCGCAGGGTCCCCGCGAGGGTCCCCTCGGTGTCGTTGCCGATCGCCGCGACCGGCCCGCCCTCGCGCGGCTGCACGGTGAGCAGCACGGGCGCGTACAGGTCCCGCATGGCGTACCAGAGCAGCTTGCGGCGGCCGTCGCCGTCCACCGCGGCCCACGAGGTCACCGGCCAGCAGTCGTTGAGCTGCCAGATGATCGTGCCCCCGCAGTGGGGCCACAGGGCGCGGTAGTGCCCGATCCCCACCCGCAGCGCGCGCGCCTGGTTGAGCGCGGTCGTGAGGTGGAAGTCGACGAAGTCGACCGGGTCGGGGAAGTGCGGCCGGTAGCCGGCGACGAGCTTCCTCTGCCCGTCGATCGCCTTCTGGTGGGCGAGCATCGTGGGGGAGTCGGCGACGAGCGGCCGCTCGCTGATCGCCCGTTCGACGGTCGCCCAGGAGGCGGGGCCCTGGAAGCCGAACTCGGCGGCGAAGCGGGGGGAGGTGTCGCGGTAGTGGGTGTAGTCGTTGTCCTCGTCGCTCGCCCACACGACCCAGTTGTGCACGGTGCCGTGGTCGGGGTCGCGGGGCCGGTCGAGGGCGCCGCGCGAGTAGGGGCTCGAGGGCGTGTAGCTGCGGGTGGGGTCGAGCTCGGCGAGCACGGCCGGCAGGATCTCCGTGTAGTAGGCGTTCCCCCAACCCTTCCCTTCGGGGAGCGTGTCCTTCCAGCCCCAGTGGTGGTAGCCCTCGACGTTCTCGTTCGAGCCGTTCCAGTGCACGAGCGAGGGATGCCAGGCGAGGCGCACGACGTTCTGCCGTGCCTCCGCCTCGATCTCGCCGCGCAGCGGCTGCTCCTCGCTGTAGGCGGCGCAGGCCATGGCGAAGTCCTGCCAGACCAGCACCCCGGCCTCGTCGCACAGGTCGTAGAGGAGGTCCGACTCGTAGAGCCCGCCGCCCCAGATGCGCAGCATGTTCATGCCGGCGTCGAGGGCGTCGGCGAGGCCGCGCGCGTAGTCGTCGCCGGTGAGGCGGGTGGGGAAGCAGTCGTCGGGGATCCAGTTGGCGCCCTTGACGAGCACGGGACGGTCGTTGACGACCATCGTGAAGGAGGTGCCCACCTCGTCGGTGCGCTCGACGAAGCCCGCGGTGCGGAAGGCGACGCGATGCTCCATGCGGTCGAGCTCGGCGCCGGCGGCGTCCTCGAGCACGAGCCGCGCCGTGTACAGGGGCTGCTCGCCGTAGCCGCGCGGCCACCAGCGCTCGACCTCGTCGAGGTGCACGGCGATCGCGGTCTCCTGCGCGTCCGCGTCGACGGCGACCTCCGCGGCGCCGAGCACGGCGCCGTCGGGCCCGGCGACCTCGAGGTGCGCGGTGAGCGCCTCGCCGTCCGCGCTCTCGCGCTCGATCGGCACGGTCAGGGCGACCGTGCCGCCCGGGCCCTCCGCGTCGGGCGTGACCTGCGGGCGCACCTTGTCCAGGCGCGCGCCCGTCCAGCTCTCGAGCCCGATCGGGCCGGCGATCCCGCTCGTGACGAGCACGGGGCCCCAGTCCCAGCCGAGGTTGCAGGCCATCTTCCGGATCGCGTTGTAGGGCAGCAGGTTGCCGATGTACGGCAGGTCCCCCTGCGCGGCCGCGTTCTCGCGGGCCGTGCGCAGCGGGGAGGCGAAGCGGATCTCGAGCACGTTCTCCCCGGCGCGCAGCAGCGGCCCCACGGCCCAGCGCCACGAGCGGTGCTGGTTCTGCACGGTCGCGACCTCGGCGCCGTTCAGCACGACCGTCGCGGCGGTGTCGAGGGAGGCGGCGACGAGGTCCGTGCGGCCCGCGGGCACCTCGTCGAGGGTGAAGGCGGTGCGGTACAGCAGGTCGCACTCGCCGCTCCAGGCGAGCTCCGCCTCGTGGCGGTCCAGGTACGGGTCGGGGATGAGCCCCGCGTCCAGGAGGTCCGTGAGGAAGGTGCCGGGGACGGTCGCGGGCAGGTCCTGCACCGGGAAGGGCGCGGGGCCGTCCACGACGGTCAGGGTCCAGCCGTCGTGGAGATCGGTGCGGGTCATGCGAGGTCCTCCTGGGGGGCGAGGTGGTCGGGCATCGGCACGCCGCGCCGGCGGGCCTCCGCGAGGAAGCGCTGGTTGGTGCCGGGCTCCGGGGCCGCGGCGAGCAGCTGTCGGGTGAACTCCTGCTGCGGGTTCAGGATCACCTCGTCGGCGTCGCCGCGCTCGACGACCTCCCCGCGGTACATCACGAGGATCTCGTCGGAGAAGTGCCGGGCGGTCGCGAGGTCGTGGGTGATGTAGAGCATCGCGAGCTCCTCCTCCCGCTGCAGGCGGGCGAGGAGGTTCAGCACGCCCAGGCGCACGGAGACGTCGAGCATCGAGACGGGCTCGTCGGCCACGAGGACCGTCGGCCCCGGGGCGAGGGCGCGGGCGATCGCGACGCGCTGGCGCTGGCCGCCGGAGAGCTCGTGCGGGCGGCGGGCCATGAAGGCGTCGTCCGCGGGGAGGTTCACGCGGGCCAGCAGCTCCTTCGCCGCCCCGGGCGCGGTGCGGGAGGTCGCCCGGCCGT
Organism: Brachybacterium sp. NBEC-018; assembly: GCF_024860185.1. NCBI lineage: Bacteria > Bacillati > Actinomycetota > Actinomycetes > Micrococcales > Dermabacteraceae > Brachybacterium > Brachybacterium sp. NBEC-018. The sequence goes on along the minus strand of NZ_CP100650.1, from coordinate 481,565 downwards.
GCACGATGAGCGGGCGCACGAGGTGGTGGCCGATCGAGTGGTACGGGTTGAGCGAGGCGAAGGGGTCCTGGAAGACCATCTGCACCTGGTGGCGGTAGTCCGCGAGGGCCTTCCCGCGGCGGCCGATCGGCTTCCCGTCCAGCAGCAGGCTGCCGGAGGTGGGCCGCTCGAGCTGCATGAGCAGCTTCGCGATCGTGGACTTGCCGGAGCCGGACTGGCCGACGAGCGCGACCGTGCGGCCGGGGCGCAGCTCGAAGGAGACGCCCTTGACGGCCCGCAGCTGCGAGAAGCGCAGGCCGCTGCGCAGGGTGTAGGTCTTGTCGAGGTCCTGGGCGGTGAGGGTGGTCATCGGGTGCCCTCCGTGGAGTAGCCGGCGCGGAGGAAGTCCCCGGCGTCGCCCGTGAGCGAGGGGAAGGATCCGAGCAGGCGGCGGGTGTAGGGGTGCTGCGGGGCGAAGTAGAGGTTCTCCGCGGTGTCGAGCTCGACGATCCGCCCGGCGCGCATGACGGCGATGCGGTCGGAGATCTCCAGCAGCATCGGCAGGTCGTGGGTGATGAAGACGACCGCGAAGCCGAGCTCGCTGCGCAGGCGCAGGATCTCCTGGAGGATCTCCCGCTGCACGACCACGTCGAGGGCCGTCGTCGGCTCGTCCATGATCATGAGGTCCGGGTCCAGGGCGAGCGCCATGGCGATCATGACGCGCTGGCGCATGCCGCCGGAAAGCTCGTGGGCGAAGGCCGTGATGCGGGAGGGGTCCACGCCCACGAGCCGCAGCAGCTCCTCGCTGCGGGCGCGGCGCGCGGCGGCGTCCATGCCCGGGCGGTGCGTGGTGAAGACGTCCTCGAGCTGCGCCTTGATGCTGATCACGGGGTTCAGGGAGTTCATCGCCCCCTGGAACACCATGGCGATGCGGGACCAGCGGAAGGCGCGCAGGGCCTCGCCCTCGAGGGCGAGCACGTCGACGTCCTCGCCGTCGCGGCCGTGGAAGGTCACGGAGCCGCCGGTGATGCGGGCGGGCGGCCGGTGCAGCTGGTTCAGGCCGTAGGCGAGGGTCGTCTTGCCGCAGCCGGACTCCCCGGCGAGGCCGAGGATCTCGCCGCGGCGCAGCGTGAAGCTCGCGCCCTGGACGGCGTGCACGGGCGTCTCGACCTCGTAGACCACGTCGAGGTCGCGCACGGTGAGCACGGCCTCCTCGGAGACGGGGGAGTCGGCGCCCGCGCGGACCTCCTCGATGTCCGGGGCGATCTCCGCCTCGAGCGGGTTCGCGGGATCGGGGGTGGGGGTGCTCATGCCGCTGCCTCCTCCTTCTTCTCGGCCCGGCGCACGCGCCGCGCGTTGGCGGGCGCGCTGCGCAGCCGGGGGTTGATGATCGCGTCGATGGAGAAGTTGATGAGGGAGAGCCCGCAGCCCAGGGCCGCGATGAGGAAGCCCGGCGGGACGAACCACCACCAGCCGCCCAGGGTGAGCGCCTGCCCGTTCTGCGCGTAGAAGAGCATCGATCCCCAGGTCTGGGTGCCGACGACGCCGAGGCCGATGAAGCTCAGGCCCGCCTCGCCGAGGATCGCGGAGATCAGCGCGAAGACGAATCCGCTGGACATGACCGGCAGCAGGTTCGGCAGGATCTCCACGGAGATGATCCGCCAGGGCTTCTCCCCGGCGATCTTCGCGGCCTGCACGTAGTCGCGGTTGCGGATCGAGAGGGTCTGCGAGCGCAGCACGCGCGCCGAGGCGGCCCATGAGGTGATCGCGAGGACCACGGCGATCAGCAGCAGACCGCGCTGCTCGACGTAGGAGCCGATGACGATCATCAGCGGCAGACCGGGGAGGATCAGCACGACGTTCGTGAAGAGCGAGAAGCCCTCGTCGAGCCAGCCGCCGAGGTAGCCGCCGAGGATCCCGAAGAACGCGGAGAGGAACAGGGCGAGCACGGCGACGAGGACGCCCACGAGGAGCGAGCCGCGGGTCGCGTGGGCGAGCTGGGCGAGCACGTCCTGGCCGGTCTGCGTGGTGCCCAGCAGGTGGGCCGCGCTCGGCGGCTGCATGCCGTCGTTGCCGATCGCGAGCGGGTCCTGGACGAGCAGCGGGCCGATCAGCCCGAAGAGCACGATGACCAGGACGATGCCGACGCCGATGACGAGGGTCGGGGCGGGCCGGCGGCGGGGCGCGCGGGTCGTCGCGATCGCGGCGGTCGTGGTGGGGGGAGCGGCGGTCTCGGTGGTCTCTGTGGTCATGGGGGCCTCCTCAGCCACGGGCCCGGGTGCGGGGGTCGATGATGCCGTACAGGAGGTCCACCGCGAGGTTCGCGGCGAGCACGGACACGGTGATGATGAGGAACAGGCCCTGCATGAGCGAGTAGTCGTTGTTGTTGACGGCCTGCAGCATCGTGTAGCCGATCCCCGGGTAGGAGAAGACGGACTCCACGACGATCGAGCCGGAGACGACGAAGCCGAGCGAGATCGCGAAGCCCGAGACGCTGGGCAGCACCGCGTTGCGGGCCGCATAGGTGAGCATGATCCGGCGCGGGTGCAGGCCCTTGGCCTCCGCGGTGAGGATGTAGTCCTCGCTGAGCGTGGAGACCATCATGTTGCGCATGCCCAGCAGCCAGCCGCCGAGCGAGCTCAGCACGATCGTGAGCGCGGGCAGGAAGGCGTAGTAGATCGCGTTGGAGACGAAGGGGTAGTCCAGCGCGGGCCGCACGAGGGTCACGTCGTAGCCGCCGGAGATCGGGAACAGGTGGAGGTTCACCGAGAGGATGTAGACGAACAGCAGGGCGAGCCAGAAGTAGGGCACCGACTGCATGATCGTGGTCGCGGGGATGAGCGAGTCGAGCCAGGTCCCGCGCTTCCAGCCGGCGATCGTCCCGAGGGCCATGCCGATGAGGAAGGTGATCACGGTCGAGACGCCGACGAGCACGAGGGTCCAGGGGATCGACTGCCCGATCACCTGGCCGACGGGGGTCGGGAAGTAGGTGACGGAGACGCCGAGGTCGCCGCGCAGCAGGTTCCCGAGGTACTGCACGTACTGCTGGGGGAGCGAGCCCTGGGAGTCCGTGCCGAGCATGACCTCGATGGCCTGCCGGGTCTCCGCGGAGACGGGGCCGCGCAGGGCGAGCTTGCCGAGCACGGCGTCCACGGGGCTGCCGGGCAGCGCGCGGGGGATGAAGAAGTTCAGGGTGACGGCGGCCCAGAGGGCGACCAGGTAGAAGCCGAGCTTCCGGAGGATGTGCACCGGGGGTCCTTTCGTCCGCGGTGCCGCCGCCGCCCCGCACGGGGGCGGCGGCAGCGGGCGATCAGGCGGGGGTGACGGTCTTGAGGACCTGGGCGTTGTCCGGGGCGGACCACGACATGGGGTAGCAGTACAGGTCGTCCTGGGTGGGCCAGCCGGTCACCTTGGAGTTGTTGTACTCGGTGAGGCTCGAGCCGATCAGCACGGGGACGTAGGGCATGGCCTCGACGATGATCTTCTGGATCTTCGCGTACTGCTCCTTCTTCACGGCCGGGTCGTCGGTGCCGGCGGCGGCCTCGAGCGCGGCGTCGACGTCGGGATCGGAGAAGCGGGCGGAGTTCTGGTACGGGTTGCCGTTCTCGCCGACCTTCACGGTCGAGTCCGTCGCGTAGAAGGTCTTGTACAGGTAGTACGGGTCCGGGGCGGGGCCCTGGCCGAGGGAGTCGATGACGAGCTGGAACTTCCCGGTGGACTTCGAGTCGTTCCACTCGTTGACGGAGACCTGCTGGGGGACGAGCTCGATGCCGACCTTCTTGTACTGCTCGGCGAGGGTGTCCAGGGCGGTGACGAAGTCGGACCAGCCGGTGGGGCAGCTGATCGTCATCGAGAGCCGCTCGCCGTCCTTCGCGTAGACGCCGTCGGAGCCCTTCTCCCAGCCGGCGTCCTCGAGGACCTTCTGGGCCTTGGCGGTGTCCGCGTTCCAGGGGGCGTCCTCGATCGACGGGTCGATGAAGTCCTTGTCCCGCTCGGGCAGGCCGAAGGAGGGGGAGATCGCGGTGCCCAGGTCGTAGAAGGCGAGCTTGGAGAGCTGCTCGCGGTCCATGCCGTAGTAGAGGGCCTGGCGCACGGCGGGGTCCGTCTGCGGGCCCTCGCTGCCGAGCTCCGGGTTGGACGAGGCGAAGAGGGCGCACTGCGAGGTGGGGGAGTTGGTGTAGCTGAGGTCCGGGTTGGACTTCACGTGCTCGTCGAGGTTCGGCATGGAGGTCGAGGTGTAGTCGATCTCGCCGGCGAGCCACTTGTCGGTCGCGGACTGGTTGCCGGAGAGCGACATGACGCGCACGCCGCCGATCGCGGGCTTGCCCTCCTCCCAGTACGAGCCGTTGGCGCTGAGCAGGTAGGACTCGGGGGTGAAGTCGCCGAGGGTGAAGGGGCCGGTGCCGATCGGCTCCTCGTTCGTGTAGGTGGAGAGGTCCTCGACGTCGGTGAAGAGGTGCTCGGGGATGATCCAGGTGCGGCCCAGGGCCGTCGGCCCCTCGACGAAGGAGGGGATGGCGTAGGTGAGCACGACGGTGGTGTCGTCGCTCGCCTTCGCGGAGGGGGCCGTGCCGGCGGGGTTGAGGGCCTCGGTGTCCTTGATCCGGTTGAAGGTGAAGGCGACGTCCTTCGCGGTGAAGGCGGTGCCGTCGGACCAGGTCACGCCCGCGCGGGTGGTGACGGTGAGCTCGGTGCCGTCCTCGTTCCAGGTGAAGGACTCGGCGAGCTGGGGGACGGGGTCCACGTCGATCGCGGCGAGCGGGTTGTAGTAGAAGAGCGGCTCGAAGATCATGCCCTGGACCATGCTCAGCACGGTCGGGGAGTGGGGGTTGAAGTTCTTCGTGAAGCCGGCGCCGGCCCCGTTGTAGGTCGTGATGATCGGCTTGCTCTCCCCGTCGCCGCTGCCGGTGTCGAGGTTCGACTGGCCGGCGCAGGCGGCGAGGCCGAGCGGCAGGGCGGTGGCGAGGGACAGCTTTCCGAGGGTCCGGCGGCTGAGGTGCATCGTTGCTCTCCTGGGGGACGCGACTGTGCGTGCGGATGGTGCGGCTGCGTGACTTCCCGAGTAACTTCATTGACTAACTTAAGGAAGTACGAGGAAGTATGCGACGATGCTCACGGCTCGTCAAGCGGACACCGCGGCCGCGACCGGTCACGATGACGTCACGACATCCCCGCGCCCTCGAGGAGGCCCGCATGAGCTCGATCCCCGCCCGCAGCGGCGCCCGGACCGACGCCGCGATCCTCGACGCGATCCGCCGCTCCCCGGACACCACCCGCGTCGCGATCGCCCGCGACCTCGGCGTCACCGCCGCGACCGTCACGAACTCCGTCAAGCGCCTCATCGCCGACGGCCTCGTCCTCGAGTCCGGCCGCGCCCGCTCCACGGGCGGCAAGCCCGCCTCCCTGCTCCGCGTCTCGACGACCTCCCGCTGGGCCGTCGGCTGCACCGTCGAGAGCGACCGGCTCTCCCTCGTCGCGATGGGCGTCACCGGGGCGCTGCGCGGCCGCGTCATGCTGCCCCTCGGCGCCCTCGACGAGGCGCGCCTCGCCGAGCCGCTGCGGGCGGCGCTCGCCGAGCTCGGCGCCCTCGACCCCGCTCAGCGTCAGGCCTTCACCGGGATCGGCATCGCGGACCTCCGCGGCCACGGCCTCGGCGTCGAGGAGATCGGCGCCGCGGTCCGGGAGCTCACGGGCGCGCCCGTCGTGATCGGGACCGCCGCCGTCTGCGCGGGGCTCGGCAGCGCCTGGGTGGGCGAGCAGGACCCCGAGCGGCCCTGCCTCACCGTGCACCTCGGGCCCACGATCGGTGTGGCCCTGCTGCGCGACGGCCGCCCCCTGCTGCCCGCGACGGGCTGGCCCGGGGAGCTCGACCACGTCGCCGCGGGCCCCGACGGCACGCCCCTGCACGAGCTCGCCTCCCCCGCGGCGGACGTCCGCCGCGCCCTCGAGCAGGGCCTCGGCGCGGAGCTCGGGCTGGACCCCGCGGGGGAGCGCGTCCTCACCGACCACGCCCGCCTCACCGAGGCCGCCGGCCACGGGGACGAGCGCGCCGCGGGCGTCGTCACGGCGAGCGCGCGGGCGATCGCGGGGGCCGTCGCCGGGATCGCCGGCCCGCTCGGCATCGAGCGCGTCGTGCTCAGCGGCACGAGCGTCTCGATGGCGCCGCGGATCTACCGCGAGGCCTTCGCGGGCGTGCTCCGCTCCCGCACGGGCGCCCTGCCCCCGGCGCTCGAGGTCGCGGTCTCCACCGTCCAGCCGCACCCCTGCTCCGTGGGCGCCGCGGCCCTCGCGCTGACCAGCGCGCTCAGCCCCGAGGCGTGAGCGGCACCGCCTCCGCGAGCCACGCGAGCTGACGCTCCCGCTGCACGGAGCCGCCGCCCTCGTGCCCGTTGTACGGGTAGACCTCGACCTCGGCGAGCGCGCCCGGCTCCCCGTGCAGCCCGCCCCAGTGGTTCGCGGCCGCGAAGACGGTCGACGGCGGCACGATCGTGTCCCGCAGCGCGGCGGAGACCAGCGCCCGGCAGCGGGCCCGCCGCCCCAGGTGCACGCCGTCCACGTAGGAGAGAGTGCGCCAGGCGGCCTCCTCGGCGCCCCGGTTCGCGGCGAGGAAGCGGACGATCTCCTGGTACGGATCCGCGTCCGTGATGTCGATCGCGCGGCGGATGGCGCACAGGAAGGGGACGTCCGGCATTGCCGCGTCGACGTCGGGCACGAGGCCCGCCGCCGCGACGGCGAGGCCGCCGCCCTGGCTGCCGCCCGTGACGACCACGCGGCCGTCGGTCCCCGGCAGCGCCCGCGCGGCGTCGACCGCGCGTGCGGCGTCCGTCTGCAGGCGCACCAGGTAGGAGGTCTCCGGGGAGGTGATGCCGCGGGTCATCGAGCCCGGCGCCGCGGGGCCCGAGCCGACCGGGTCCGGGGTGTCGCCGCCGCTGCCCCAGACCCCGCCCTGGCCGCGCGTGTCCATGACCAGGTGCGCGTAGCCGGCGGCCGCCCAGACGAGATGGTCGATCGGGCGGCCGCGGCCGCCGCCGTAGCCGATGTACTGGACGACGACGGGCAGGGGACCGGTCGCCGCGGCGGGCCGCAGGTACCAGGCGCGCACGGGCGCGCCGTCATGGCCCGCGAAGGTCACGTCGAAGGCGTCGACGAGGTCGAGCCCCGTCTCCACGGGCGTGACGTCCAGGAGCACCTCGTGCTCGCGGGCGCGGGAGAGCGTGCCCTCCCAGAAGGCGTCGAGGTCCGCGGGCTCGTCGAGCTCGGGACGGTGCTCGCGCAGGGCGGGCAGGGGCAGGTCGAACAGGGCCATCAGGGGTCCTCTCAGGGGAGCAGGCGGGCGGCGGTGCCCGGGGGCAGGGAGAGCACGGCGACGCCGCCCGCGGGGACGGCGAGGCCCGGAGCGGCGGACGCGCCGCTCACGAGGTCCGTGCCCTTGGCCTGCACGCGCACCGTACGGTCCCCGTGGTGCAGGAGGAAGAGGTGGTCCACCCCGTGGCCGCGCCGGCGCACCGCCTCGAGGCCGCGCTCCGCTGCGCCGGGCAGGGTCGGGCCGATGCCGAGCTCCTGCGCCGCCGCGCGCAGCCACGTGTCCCGCGACTCCTGGGTCCAGCGGGCGGAGACGTAGGTCGCGGTGCCCGCGCCGCGGCGGGCACGGGTGATCGCGGGCAGCCCCGCGAGGTCCGCGTGCGTGTAGCGGGCGAGCACCTCGGCGTCCGTCGCCGCGAGCAGCTCGGTCCACTCCTCCGCGACGGTGCCGTCGTCGAGGGTGACGACCTCCCGCGCGGGCAGCGGGAGGATCTCCTCGCCGCGCACGCCCAGCAGCTCCCGCAGCCGGCCCGGGTAGCCGCCGGTCGCGACGTGCAGGTGCTCGTCGGCGAGGCCCGAGAGGTAGGTGACCACGAGGTGGCCGCCGCCCTCGACGTACTCCTCGAGCCAGGTGACCTCCGCGTCGGAGAGCGGGTACTGGCAGGTGAGGACCAGCAGGCGGTACCGGGAGACGTCCGCGAGGGGGCGCACGAAGTCCGTCGGGATCCCCGCGCGGTGGAAGGAGCGGTGGGTGGCCCGCTGCTCCTCGCCGTAGCGCAGCTGGGCGCTCGGCAGGTCCGGCGTCTCGAGCGCCCACCAGCCGTCCGCATGCCACAGCAGGCCCACCTCGGCCTCGACGAGGGGGCCCTCCTCGGGCAGCGCGGCCACGGGGGCGAGGGACTCGAGCACCTCGCCGAGCCGCCTCACCCCGCGGAAGGCGCGCGAGTCGCGGCCCGCATGGGGCACGAGCGCGCCGTGCCACTGCTCCGCCCCGCCCGCGCTCTGGCGCCACTGGAAGAACAGGGAGGACTGCGAGCCGCGGGCGATGTAGCCCAGCGAGTGCCGCAGCATCCGCTCGGGGCTCTTCGCGAGGGTGCGGCCGTCGACCTTGATGCCCGTCGCGTTCTGCTCCATGAGCACCCACGGGCCGCCGGACCACGAGCGCGCGAGGTCCGAGCCGTAGGCGACGTGGGCCTCCGCATCGGGGCCCGCCGTGTCGAGGTAGTGGTCCAGGGAGACGACGTCGAGCTCGTCGGCCCAGGACCACTGCTCGAGGTGGTTCCAGGTGGGCAGCATGTAGTTCGTCGTCACCGGCGCCTGCGAGCCCGCGGCCCGGATCTCCTCCCGCTGCTCGCGCAGGGCCGCGCGCATCTCGTCGGAGGAGAAGCGGCGGAAGTCGATCGCCTGGGAGGGATTGGGGAGGTACTGGGTCGCGCGCGGCGGCTCGACCTCCGCGAAGGAGCTGTAGCCCTGGGACCAGAAGGCCGTGCACCAGGCGCGGTTCAGCGCCTCGACCGTGCCGTACCGCGCCCGGAGCCACGCCCGGAAGGCGCGGGCCGCGTGCGGGCCGTGGTCGAGGGTGCCGTACTCGTTGTGCAGGTGCCATCCGCGCAGCCCGGGCCGGTCGCCGTAGCGCTCGCCGAGCAGCCGGGCGATTCGGCGTGACGCCTCCCGGTAGGCGGGGGCGCTCACGGCGTAGGTGTCCCGCGAGCCGTGGGTGAGGCGCACGCCGTCGGGTCGCACGGGCAGGGCGTCGGGATGGGCGAGGGAGAACCAGGGCGGCGGGGAGGCCGTGGGCGTGGACAGGAAGTACCCGATCCCGGCCATGTCGAGGCGGTCCAGGACCTCGTCCAGCCAGGCGGTCTCGAACCGCCCCTCCTCCGGCTCGAGGCTCGACCAGGAGAAGATGCCGAGGCTCACCGTGTTCGCGCGGACCTCACGCAGCAGCTCCACGTCCTCGTCCCAGGTCGCGGGGTCCCACTGCTCGGGGCTCCAGTCCCCGCCCAGGAGCAGCCGGCCCGGGGCGAAGGACCCGCTCATGAGGCACCGCCCACGAGGGCGAGCGGGGCGGAGCCGGCGCGGGCGAACAGGCCCAGCGAGTGCACGTCGTAGGTGCGGCGCAGGAAGCGGCCGCCCGCGCTCGCGTCGACCTCCTCGCCGTCCAGCAGGTGCACCCAGCGGCCCGCGGGCAGGTACACGTCCACGGTCCCGTCCTCCTGCAGGACGGGGGCGACGACGAGGTCCTCGCCGAGCATGTACTGGGCGTCGAGGGTGCGGCAGGCGGGATCCTCGGGGAACTGCATGACCATGGGCCGCATGACCGGGGCGCCGGTGCGGGTCGTCGTCGCGGAGGCCGCGAGCAGGTAGGGCATGAGGGTCTGCTTGAGCTCCGCGAACTCGCGCATGACGTCGACCGCCTCCTCGTCGAACAGCCACGGCACCCGGTAGGAGCTCGAGCCGTGCAGCCGCGAGTGGGAGCTCAGCAGTCCGAAGGCGACCCAGCGCTTGAACAGCGTGGGATCGGGGGTGCCCTCGAAGCCGCCGATGTCGTGGCTCCAGTAGCCGAATCCCGAGGAGACGAGCGAGAGCCCGCCGCGCAGCGACTGCGCCATGGCGACGTAGGTGGACTCGCAGTCCCCGCCCCAGTGGATCGGGAACCGCTGCCCGCCGGCCGTCGCGGAGCGCGCGAAGAGCACGGCCTCGCCCTTCCCGCGGCGCTCCTCGAGCAGGTCGAAGACGACCTGGTTGTACTGCTGGGTGTAGAAGTTGTGCTCGCGCAGGGGGTCGGAGCCGTCCGCCCAGACGACGCCCTCGGTGGGGATCCGCTCGCCGAAGTCCGTCTTGAAGGCGTCCACGCCGTCCTCGAGCAGCGCGTCGAGCTTGCCCGCGAACCACTCCCGCGCGGCGGGGCTCGTCATGTCCACGAGGCCCATGCCCGCCTGCCAGAGGTCCGTCTGCCACACCGAGCCGTCCTCGGTGCGCAGCAGGTGGCCGGCCTCCGCGCCCTCGGCGAACAGCTCCGAGCGCTGGGCGATGTACGGGTTGATCCACACGCAGACCTTGAGGCCACGCTCGTGGAGCTTGGCGATGAGGCCGCGCGGGTCCGGGAAGGTCGCGGGGTCCCAGCGGAAGTCGGACCAGTGGAAGCCGCGCATCCAGAAGCAGTCGAAGTGGAAGACGCTCAGCGGGATGCCGCGCTCCGCCATGCCGTCCACGAAGGAGAGCACCGTCTCCTCGTCGTACTGGGTGGTGAAGGAGGTCGAGAGCCACAGGCCGAAGGACCACTCGGGCAGCGCGGGCGGGCGGCCCGAGCGGGCCGTGTAGCGGTCGATGACCTCGAGCGGGGTGCCGCCGCCCACGACCTCGTAGCGCAGGCGCTCGCCGGGCACGGAGAACTGGGTCGCGGTGACGTTCTCGGAGCCCACCTCGAAGGAGACCGGGCCGGCGTCGTCCACGAGCACGCCGTAGCCGCGCGAGGAGAGGTAGAAGGGCACGTTCTTGTAGGCCTGCTCGGAGGAGGTGCCGCCGTCGGCGTTCCAGATGTCGACGCTCTGGCCGTTCTTCACGAAGGCGCCGAAGCGCTCGCCGAGCCCGTAGATCTGCTCGCCGACGCCGAGCGCGAGCTGCTCGTGCACGAACGGGCCCTTCCCCTCGACCTGCGCGTAGCCGATCGAGCGGGCGGTCGAGGAGGTGAGCAGGACGCCGTCCCACAGGTAGTCCACCTGCCACGGGCCGTGCAGGGCCACGCGCGCCTCGAGCCGGCCGGAGCGGAAGGTCGCCAGCTCCTCGTCCTGGGTGATCACCGGGGTGACGGGGGCGGGGGTGAGGTCGAAGCGGGGCAGGGACTCGCGCCGCCCCGCGAAGTGCTCGATCTGCACGGCGATGACGTCCTCGCGCGGCGCCGTGAAGGTCACCGTGATCGAGGGGGTGTTGAGCGTGTCGCCGCGGCGCTCGATGCGGCGCACGGGCGCGTGGACCCGCAGCGTGTCGCCGAGGTCCTCGACGTCGTGGACCTCGGCAGGGCGCTGCAGGGACACGCCGTCGCGGATCAGCCAGTAGCCGTCGGTGAACTTCATGGGGTGGGTCTCCTGGGGAAGCAGTGGTGGTCAGTCGGTGGTGAGGCGCAGGCCGGTGAGGGCGGCCCGGCCGGTCAGGCGCACGCGGACGGTGCCGGTGGGGCGGTCGCCGTCGGCGACGACGGTGTGGGGGAGCGGGCCCTCGAGCAGCACGGCCTCGCCCTCGCCCTCGGTCCCGACGGCGGCCACGACGGCCCCGGCGGGGAGCACGAAGGCGGCGGTGCCGCCCGCGGCGGTGGCCGCGCGCAGCACGGTCCCCTCGAGCAGGCTCGCGGGGGAGCGGAGCAGGCCGTGCACCTCCTCCGCCCGGTGGGCGGGGACGAGGTCCCCGGTCGCGGCCTCCGGCGGGGCCGACGGCGGCGCCGGGAGCGTGAACGCCTCCGCGGTGCGGGCGGCGGAGCGGGCGATCCGCACGGTGACGGGACCGTCCGGCAGCTCCCACGCCTCGAGGTCCGGGGCGTGGAGGGCGAGGCGCCGCGCGGGGATCCGCAGCGCGACCGTCGCCGCGCCGGAGGCCGGGACCTCCACGGCGGCGCTGCCGACGAGGCGCGTCACGGGCACCTCGTGGCAGCGGCGGGAGAAGGAGGAGGCGGGGACGTCGGCGTAGACCTGGACGACCTCGTGCAGCGGGCCGCCCGTGCGGCGCTCGGCGGGGGCGGTGACCTCGACGTGCACCGCGATCTCGTCCCCGTCCCAGCGGGCGTCGATGCCGTGCCAGTCGCAGGCGTCGAGCGCGAGCCCGTGGCCGAAGCCGAAGCGGGCCTCCTGCCCGTACCGGTAGGTCATGGAGGTGCCGATGGTGTCGTAGTCGAGCACCGAGGGCAGGGGTGCGCTCGTGGGCCAGGTCTGGGCGAGCCGGCCGGAGAAGTCGCGAGCACCGGTGAGGAGGTCCGCGAGCGCCTCGCCCTCCGCCTCACCGGCGTGGGCGGACCACACGACGGCGCCCACCTGCTCCTCGAGCCCCTCGAGGTCGTAGGGATAGGAGGAGGTGATGACGAGGACGGTCGCGACCTCGGCGGGCAGGGCGACGAGGGCGCGCAGGGCCGCGCGGTCCCCCTCGGGCAGGCGCAGGTGCGGGCGGTCCTCCGTCTCGCGGCCGTGGACGTGCGGCTCGTTGCCGAGCACGAGCACCGCGGCGGCCGCGCCGCGCGTCGCCTCCTCCACGGCGGCTCCGCCGCTGCCGAGCACGTTGGCCGTGAGGTGCGCGGCGCCGGCCTCGGTGCCGACGGGAAGGAGCACGAGGTCCCCGGTGTGGTGCTCGATCCCGACGAGGCGGCCGCTGCCGCGATGGCGCAGGCGGTGCTCGCCCTCCGCGCCCGGGAGGGCCTCGCGGGCGAAGGTCTCCTGCACCACCCAGCCGCCCACACGGGCGGAGCGCGGCCGCAGTCGGCCGCGGTCGTCCGGGGCGACGAGCAGCCCGGTGACCTGCGAGCGGAGGGTGAGCACGCCCTCCCCGAGATCCGTGAGCACGAGCCGCTCGGGCTCGGAGGCGGCAGGGCGGTGCGCGGGGCGGTCCACGTGCAGGGAGCCGTCCGCGGCGCGGAGCACGGGCCCGTCCCCGGTGACCTCGAGGGCGACCACGTCGAGGCCGTCGGCGACGCGCACGTCCTCCCGGCGCGCGGCGAGCGCGCGGGAGAGCGGGACGGGGTCGATGAGGTCGCCGCTGTACCAGTCGCCGAGCACCGTCCCGGCCTGCGCGCCGAGCACGGCGAGCGGTCCCGGCGGCAGCGGGAGCGCGCGGGGATCGCGGTGGGCGAGCAGCACGGCGCCGCGGGTCGCGGCCTCCCGGGCGAGGGCACGGCGCCCGGCGCGGTCCGCGGGGACGCCCGGGGCAGGGGCCGCAGGATCCGCGTCCTCCCCGAGGAGGGCGGCGAACTCGCCGGTGCGGGCGCGGGCCACGAGCTGGCGCACCACGGCACGGTCCACATGGGCCTCCTCCACGAGGCCCGCCGCGAGCGCCGCGTGCACGGCCGTGACCGTCTCGGTGGGGTCGGTGTCGTTGTCGGTGAAGGAGTCCACCCCGGCGCGGAGCATCGCGGCGTAGGCGTGGGCGGCGTCCGGGACCACCTTCTGGCTGCGGAAGAGGTTGCCGGGCGCGCCCGCGTCGGAGACCACGAAGAGCAGGTCGGGATCGGGGAGGGCCGCGCGCAGGGCGGAGTCGACGAGGTCGCTGAGGTGCGCGGGGCGGCCGTCCACGAGGTTGTAGGAGAGCATCACGGAGCCGGCCGCGCCCGCCGCGAGCGGGGCCAGGAACCCCGGCAGCTCGAGCTCGTGCAGCACCCGCGGGGGCAGGTCGGAGCTCGTGGCGCAGCGGTCGGTCTCGTTGGAGTAGGCGAGGAAGTGCTTGAGCGTGGGCACGGTGCGCCAGGTGGGACCGTCCCCGCGCAGCCCGCGCGAGAAGGCGGTGCCGAGCTCCGCGTTCAGCAGCGGGTCCTCGGTGTAGGCCTCCTCGGTGCGGCCCCAGAGGGGGTGGCGCAGCAGGTTCACGACCGGCGCCCACACGGTGAGGCTCACGGACGGGTCTCCGGCGCGCAGCTCGCGCACCTCCTCGGCGACCACGGCGGCGGCGCGACGCAGCAGCTCGGGGTCCCAGGTCGCGGCGAGGCCGACGGGCTGCGGGAACTGGGTGGCGGGACCGCGCCAGGCGAGCCCGTGCACGCCCTCGGTGCCGGTGACGAAGGGGCCGATCCCGAGCCGCGGCACGGCCGGGGCGTACTGGTGCAGGAGGGCGACCTTCTCCTCGGTCGTGAGCTCGCCGACGATCCCGCGCGCCCAGTCGAGCCGGCGACGGTCGTGGGGGTCGAGCGGGGCGGGGGCGGCGAGGGGCATGGCGTCCTTCATCGGGGGATCCTCGCGCATCCGTGCGGGAGGGGTGGGGTCAGGAGCAATCGAATCGCTTCGACTCCCGCACGTCAAGTCCTCTGTCGCGCGGCGGTCGCGACGGGTACCCTCGAGGGGCGGGCGCCAGGGTGGTGCCGCAGGACGGAGCGGTCATGGCCATCGACCTCGAGGGGCGCACGGTCCAGGGGATCGGCGCCTTCGCCGTGATGGTCGCACTGAACCTGCTCTACCTCCTCGCCTGCGTGCCGCTCGTGACCGCGGGGGCCGCGACGAGCGCCCTGCTCGAGGTGATGCTGCGCTACGCGGACCACGAGCGCGGCCGGCCGCTCGCCGACTTCCTGCGCGCCCTGCGCGCGAACCTCGTGCGGGCGACCGCGGTGCACCTGGCCCTCGGGCTGCCCGTCCTCGCGCTGCTCTTCGCGGCACGCTTCTGGTTCACCGTCGGAGGAGCGTTGTCCCTGGCAGGGACGCTGGTGGCGGTGCTCCTGGCGCTCTACCTGCTGGGCGCGCTGCTGCATGGGCTGGCCCTCGTCGCCGCCGTCGACGAGCCCGTGCGGGCCACCCTGCGCAACGCCCTGCTGCTGCCCGGCGCGGAGCCGCTGCGCACCGCGGGCCTCGTGCTGATCCCCGTCGGGACGATCGCGCTCGCGCTCGTGGTCCCCGGCGCGGGCTGGCTGCTGCTGACGATCGGGGCGAGCGCGGGCGGCTACCTCGCGGCCCTGCTCCTGCGCGCCTCCTACCGCCGCCTGGGCGCCCTCGTCTGAGCTCCCCCCGACGCTTCGCCGTCTCCCCGGGCCTGGTATCGAAGCGCTTCGGCGATTCTCTTGACGGAGTCCTGTCGAAGCGTTTAGTGTCCGACCCGAACTAACCGACCCACGAGGGAGTGTGGAGTGGACGCAGTGAGCACGAGCCCGGGAGGGGAGCGGTGATGGCCGCCCCCGTGCAGGTCGAGGCCGTCGTCGCCTCCGAGGTCGAGGGACGCCCGCGGCGTCGCGCTCGTCGGGGCGCGCAGCCCTCGCACCGCCGCCAGTCCTTCGGGCTCTTCCTGACGATCGTGCCGTTCCTGGTGCTCGTCTTCCTCTTCAGCTACTTCCCGCTCTACGGCTGGATCTACTCGCTGTACGACTACCGCCCCGCTCGCGGCCTCGGCGGCAGCGAGTTCGTGGGCCTGCAGTGGTTCCGGATGCTCGTGGGCTCGCCCACCCAGGTCCAGCAGATCCTCCAGGTCATGGCCAACACCCTCGCCATGAGCTTCCTCGGGATCGCGGCCTCCGTGCTGCCGCTCGCCTTCGCGGTCTTCCTCAACGAGATCCGCGCGACCTGGTTCAAGAACCTCGTGCAGACCCTCACCACCCTGCCGAACTTCATCTCCTGGGTGCTCGTCTACATGATCGCCTTCTCGATGTTCTCGACGACCGGCATGGTCAACGGGACCCTCGAGAACCTCGGCCTCATCGACGAGCCGCTCAAGTTCCTCGACAGCGACCAGCACATCTGGCTCAAGATGGCGCTCTGGGGGATCTGGAAGACCGTGGGCTGGGGCGCGATCCTCTACCTCGCCGCGATCGCCGGCATCGACCAGTCCCTGTACGAGTCCGCGAAGGTCGACGGCGCCGGCCGCTTCCAGACGATGTGGCACATCACCGTGCCCCAGCTGATGCCCACCTTCTTCGTGCTGCTGATGCTCTCCATCGCGAACATCCTCAACAACGGCATGGAGCAGTTCTACGTCTTCCAGAACGCCTTCAACCGCGAGCACATCCAGGTGCTCGACCTGTACGTCTACAACATCGGCATGACGGGCAACAACCTGTCCCTGGCCACGGCGATCTCCATGCTCAAGAGCGTGATCTCGGTGGTGCTCCTGCTGTCGGTGAACGCCCTGTCCAAGCGCGTGCGCGGGACCTCGCTGGTCTGAGGAGGCCGAGATGACCACTGCATCCCTGACCCGCGAGCGGGGCCATGTCCCCTTCGCGATCGTGAACTGCACGCTCTTCGCGCTGTTCGCCCTCGTCTGCGGCTACCCGTTCTACTACCTGATCATCAACTCGATCAGCGCGAACGACCTCTCCGCGCTCGGCGACATCCGCTGGCTCCCGCGCGGTCTCCACCTCGACAACTACGGCCAGGTGCTCGACCTCCAGGGCCTCCCGCAGGCCGCGCTCGTCTCCTTCGCGCGCACCGTGATCGGCACCGCCGCGACCGTGCTCGCCTCCGCGTACCTCGGCTTCATGTTCACCCAGCCCCGGCTGTGGAAGCGGTCCTTCTGGTACCGCGCCGTCGTCATCACGATGTACTTCAACGCGGGCCTCATCCCCGTCTTCATCATCATGAAGACCCTGGGCCTGACCAACAGCTTCTGGGTCTACATCCTCCCGCTCGTCGTGCAGCCCTTCAACATCATCCTCGTGAAGACCTTCGTGGAGGCCATGCCCCGCGAGCTGCAGGAGGCGGCGGAGATGGACGGCGCCGGGATCCTCTCGGTGTTCTTCCGGATCTACCTGCCCAACATGACCCCGATCCTCGCCACGGTGGCGATCTTCAGCGCGGTCACGCAGTGGAACAGCTTCCAGGACACCCTGCTGTACATCACCGACCAGAGCCTCTACACGCTCCAGTTCCTGCTCTACATGTACATCAACCAGGCGGACTCCCTCGCGCAGGCCGCCCAGCAGTCGGGCGGGGACCTCTCCGGGATCGCCTCCGCCGCCACCTCGCAGACGGCCACCTCGATCCGCACCACCGTCGCGGTCGTCGTCGTGCTCCCCATCCTCTTCGTCTACCCGCTGTTCCAGCGCTACTTCGTCAAGGGCATCATGCTCGGCGCGGTCAAGGGCTGACCCCGCCGCCCCCGTGAAAGGACACGACATGACCGGCTCCACCCTCACCCCGCACCGCCCCTCCCGCCGCTCGCTGATCGGCGGAGGGCTGAGCCTCACGCTGCTGGGCCTGGGCCTCAGCGGCTGCTCGAGCGACGGCGACGCCGCCGCGGACTCCGGCCCCTTCCCCGAGAGCTGGGACGAGGCGCTCACGATCGACGTCTTCGACGGCCTCGCCAACCAGATGGGCGAGCAGCCCGGCTGGTTCGGGCACCTCGTCGAGAAGGACTTCGCGCTCACCCTCAACGTCATCGCCCCGAACGTCGCGGGCGGCGGGGACACGCTCTACAACACGCGCGTCGCCGCCGGCGACCTGGGCGACGTGGTCGTGACCGACGTCGGCCAGAAGCTCGACGAGCTCATCGAGGGCGGCCTGCTCACGGACCTCACCCCGTACTACGAGCACATGACCAGCGCCGCCCGCTTCGACACCGCGATCCAGAAGGTCAACGAGGGCAAGGACGGGATCTACGCGATCCCCACGCAGGTCTCCTCCCTCAAGCCCACCGAGCCCAGCGAGGGCATCGACCCCACCTTCGGCCCCTTCCTGCGCTGGGACGTCTACAAGGAGATCGGCTACCCCGAGATCGGCACCCTCGAGGACCTCACCCCCGTGCTCGAGGAGATGCAGAAGGCGCAGCCCACCACCGAGAACGGCAAGAAGGTCTACGCCCTGTCGCTCTTCAAGGACTGGGACGGCAACTTCATGAACAACGCCAAGCAGCCCTGCTGCTACTACGGCTACGACGAGGTCGGCTTCGTGCTCGCCGCCGCGGACGGCTCCGACTTCCAGTCGATCATCGACCCCGACGGCCTCTACGTGCGCACCCTGCGCTGGTTCTTCGACCTCAACCGGAAGGGCCTCGTCGACCCCGACTCGACGACCCAGAACTACGACACCCTCTACTCGAAGATGCAGTCCGGGAACGTGCTGTTCTCCTTCTGGCCCTGGCAGGGGCAGGCCGCCTTCAACACCGAGGCGCACGTCGCCGAGGGCAAGGGCTTCATGCTCGCCCCGCTCGCGGACCAGAGGATCTTCTCCTACGGCGCCTCGATCTACGGGGCCGAGCAGGTCTTCGCCGTCGGCTCGCAGGGCGATGACCCGCAGCGCTCCGCCGCCTTCATCGACTGGCTCTACTCGCCGGCCGGCGTCTACGCGAACTCGAGCCAGACCATGGGCGCCGCGGGACCGCAGGGGCTCACCTGGGAGCTCAACGGGGACAAGAAGCCCGAGCTCACGGAGCTCGGGCGGAAGGCGCTGCTGGGCGACGGCGCGGACCTCCCCGCCGAATGGGGCGGCGGCGCCTACGCCGACGGCGTCTCCTGGCTGAACACCACCACCGTGCTCGGCAGCGACGAGGACCCCGACACCGGCTACCCCTACAACTACAAGATGTGGGAGACCTACCAGGAGAGCGTCGCGAACCCGCTCACCGAGGACTGGGCGGCCCGCATGGGCGGCGCCGCGACGACCATGGAGTACCTCGTCGCCAACGACCAGCTCGCCGTCGCCCCCGGCGCGAGCTACGTCGCCCCGCAGGACTCCTCGGAGATCGAGACGATCCGCAACCAGGTCAAGGCCGCGATCGTCCAGAGCTCCTGGAAGATGGCCTTCGCCGGCAGCGAGGAGGACTTCGACGCCCTGCTCGAGGACCTCACCTCGACCGCGGAGGGTCTCGGCTACCAGAAGGTGCTCGACGTCGACATGGCGAACGCGAAGGAGCAGGACGCGGCTCGCAAGGACGTCGCGGAGCAGTTCGGCTGACCCCTAGCGGTCCCGGGTGGTCTCCCGGGGCACGAAGGTGGGGCTCAGCAGGCGGGAGTGCGGCGGTGCCGACGGATCCTCGACGAGCTCGAGGGCCATCGTCACCGCCGTGCGGCCGATCGCCGGGATCGGCAGCTCGATCGAGGAGTGGGCCCCGGCGGCGGCGACGTCGTCCGGGGCGATCGCGACGAGCTGCAGCGCCCCGGGCACGTCCACGCCCGCGGCGGCGAGCGCCCGGGTGAGGTGCGGGAGCGCCCGCTCGTGGTGCACCACGAGCGCGTCCACCGCATCGGGCCCGCTCAGGTGCTCGGCCACGAGCGCGGCGATCGCCTCCGGTTCCGCGTCCACCTCGAGGCGCGGCGCCGGCAGGCCCAGCTCCCGGCAGCCCATCTCGAAGCCGAGGCCCGCGCGGCGGGCGTAGGTGGGGACCGGTCCCGCGGGGTCGCGGTGCGGGGTGAGCAGCGCGATCCGGCGTGCGCCGCGCAGGGACAGCTCGCGCACGGCGAGCATCGCCCCGGAGAGGAAGTCGAAGTCCACGCAGGCGATCCCGGCGGGGTCCTGCGGGTAGCCGATGAGCACCACGGGCCGGTGCAGCCTCGCGAGGGCCGGCAGGCGCGGGTCGTCCTCGACGAGGTCCATGACGACGAGGGCGTCGACCTTGCCCTCCTCGACGACCTTGAGGGTGCGGGCGTGGTCCTCCGCGGCGACGAGCAGGACGTCGTCGTCCGCCTCGTGCGCGGCCTCGAGGATCGAGCCCACGAACTCCATGATCACGTGGTCGTCGACGTCCTCGTGGCGGGGCACGGCGACGCCCAGCAGGGAGGTGCGGCCCTTCGCGAGGGCGCGGGCGCTCGCGGCGGGGTGGTACTCGAGCCGCGCGATCGCCGCCTCGATCCGCTCGCGCGTGGAGGCGGAGATCGTGCGCTTGCCGCTCAGCGCGTAGCTCACGGTGCTCAGGGACACCCCGGCCTCGCGGGCGATGTCCGTCATGGTGGCCATGGGCCTCATGGTCCCACGAGGTCGGGCTCGACCGGGGTGCCGTCGGCGGGGAGGTCGACGGTGAGCGTGCGGTCGCCCCAGCTCACCCGGTGCTCGCCCGCGGCGCCCGCGCCGAGCGCGCGCAGCACGAGGCGGGTGGGCTCGCCGCCTGCCCAGTCGAGGTCCACGGCGACGCCGGGCCGGGCGCGCAGCCCGCGCACGGAGCCGTTCGCGAGCAGCGGCGGGACGGCGGGCAGCAGCTCGATCTCGCCGCGGTGGCTCTGCAGCAGGCACTCGGCGACGGCGGCGACGATCCCGAAGTTCGCGTCCATCTGGAAGGGCGGATGGGCGGAGAACAGGTTCGGGTACAGGCCCGAGCGCTCCCCGTCGGCGGTCTCCGCGGGGCGCACGAACAGCGTGAGCAGGTCCTCGACCTTGTCCGGGCGGTGCAGGCGCGCCCACAGGCAGGCCTTCCAGGCGAGGGACCAGCCGGTCGCCTCGTCACCCCGGGCGAGCAGGGAGGCGGTCGCGGCCTCCTCGATGCCCGGGGCGAGCGCCTCGGTGCCGGGGTAGACGGGCGCGAGGTGGGAGACGTGCCGGTGGTGCGGCTCGGGCTCCTCGAGGTCCGTGTGCCACTCCAGGAGGCGGCCGTCGGGGCCGATGCGCGGCCCGTCGACGCGGGGGAGGGCGGCGCGCGCCCGCGCGAGCAGGTCGTCCTCCGCTGCCCCCGTGACCTCGGCGGCCGCGAGCAGGGAGGAGAGCACGCCGCGCACGAGCCAGCGGTCCATGCCGGAGCCCTCGGTGAGCGCGACCTGGACCCCGTCCGGCGTGCGCCACTGGTTCTCCGGGGAGGTCGAGGGCACGGTGACGAGACGGTCGCCGTCGGCGGGGTGCAGCAGGTCCAGGGCGAAGGCGGCGGCCTCGCGCAGGGCAGGGAGGCGCTGCGCGGCGACCTCGGCGGCGGGCAGGCCGGAGAAGCGGGCGAGGTCGTCGAGCTGCAGCTCGAGCCACAGCCCGCCCATCGGCCAGATCGCCCAGCGGGCGTCGCCGTCCACGGGATCGGAGTAGCCCCACGGGTCGCTGTTGTGGTGCACGGCCCAGCCGGCCGCGCCGTAGATCCGGCGCGCGGTGTCGCGGCCGGTGCGCCGCAGCAGGGCCGTGTACTCCTCGAGGGCCGCCGCGGCCGCGGGGACGTGCGCGGTGCCCGCCGCCCAGTGGTTCATCTCGAGGTTGATGTTGGTCGTGTAGTTCGAGGACCAGGGGGCGCGCACCTCGGCGTTCCACAGCCCCTGGAGGTTCGCGGGCGGCAGGCCGGGCCGCGAGCACGCGCCGAGCAGGTAGCGGCCGTAGCCGACGACCTCCTCGAGCAGCGCCGCGCCCGGGAGGCGGAGGGAGAACCCGTCCTCGCCCGGCGTGGAGGCGTGGCGGGCCAGCAGCTCCTCCTCACCCCGCGCGAGGGCGGCCTCCGCCGTGGCCGCGGCCTCGGCGAGCACCTCCGCGGCGGGCCGGTCGGGGCGCTCGCCGAGGCCCCGCCAGCTCGTGGCGATCGCGCACACGAGCAGCGCGCGCTCGCCCTCGCGCCGCCAGCGGACGGCGACGGCGGCCCGGGAGGCGTCCTCGCCCCAGACGAGGGCCGGGGCGCCGGGGGCATGGCCGGGAGGGGCGTCGGAGGGGACGCGCAGGATGACGTCGAGACCGTCCTCCCGCTCGACCCGGTGCTCCTCGTGCTGCGGGGACTCCAGGCGCACCCGCAGCACGTCGCCCGCGGCGAGCGGCACCGCGTGCACGAGCACCTCGTCGGCCGCGCTCACGGCGCTCAGGTGGTCCCCACCCGCGGTGCGCACCCGGTGCAGGCGCGCGTCGAGATCGAGCTCCCGGGGGCCGGGGACCGCGCCCGGGACCTCGACGTGCAGGTCGCCGACGGGCTGGTAGGCCTGGCTCCAGCTCGCGCCGAGGGCGCCGAGGGCCCGCTCCGCGCCGGGCACGTCCCCGGCCTCCCAGAGCCGTCGCGACTCGGCGCGCGCGGCGGCGGCGACGTCGGCCCCGGTGCGGTGCGGCAGGTCCACGCCGGGCGTGCCGGACCACAGGGTCGACTCGTTCAGCCCGAAGCGGGCGGCGGCGGGGTCGCCCCAGGCCATCGCGCCGATCCGGCCGTTGCCGAGGGGGAGCGCCTCGAGCCAGCGGGCGGCGGGTGCGGTGCGGGTGATCATGCGGTCCTCCCGGCGGGGGTCGCGGCGCGGGAGATCCACGCGCCGGGGGCGTCGAAGACGGGCTGGAGGGCGGCCCGCGCGGCGCCGCGCAGGGCGGGGTCGGGGGTCGTGTCGGAGCGCTCGATGGAGATCGGCCCGGCCTCCGCCGCGAGGGCGTGGGCGGTGACGGTCTCGCGCACCACGGGGGTGATCTCCTCCGCGATCGGCGCGAGGTAGCCGGAGAGCACGACGGTCGAGAGGTCCAGGACGTTCAGGGCGTTCGCGATCGCGAGGCCCAGGGAGCGGCCGATCACGCCGATCACCTCGGCGCGGCTCGAGGAGCGGGAGAGCTCGTCGACGAGGTCCTCGATCCGCACCTCGGGGCCCAGGCCGGCCTGCTCGACGAGGGCGTGGTACGAGATGTACGCCTCGAGGCAGCCGCGGCGGCCGCAGCGGCAGGTGAGGCCGCCCGGCTCGACGACGGTGTGGCCGAGCTCGCCGGCCCAGCCGTGCGTGCCCTCGAGCACGGAGCCCTCGAGGACGACGGCGCCGCCCACGCCGGTCGAGCCGCGCACGTAGAGGAAGGACTCGCCGGGCCGACGGTCGATCTCGGTGAGCACGGAGAGGCGGTTGTCGTTGAGGGCGACGATGTCACCGGCCTCGGGTGCGAGGTGCGTGCGCAGTCCCTCGACGAGGGGGACGTCGGCCCAGTCGAGGTTGGGGGCGGAGAGCACGAGGCGACCGTCGGGGGAGATGCGGCCGGGCACGGCGGCGACGACGCCGACGACGGGGAGGTCGGGGGCGTCGGCCCGGACCTCGCGCACGAGCTGCGCGGCGCGCGCGATCGCCTCCTCGGCGGAGGCGGCGCGGCCGTAGGCGGTGCGGCGGGAGAGCTCGCCGCCGGTGAGGTCGACGCCGAGGCAGGAGACGTGGTCCGCGGCGATCTCGAGGCCGATCGCGAGCAGCGTCCCGGACGCGGGTCGCAGCGGGACCATGGGGCGCCCGGCTCCCGCGGAGATCGGGTCGCCCTCGCTGATGAGCCCCGCCCCGATGAGCTCCTCGACGAGCTTGGAGACGGTGGGCTTGGTGAGCCGCGTGAGGGAGGCGAGGCCCGCGCGGGAGGTGGGCTCGCCGGCGGCCTGCAGGGCGCGGAGCACGGCGGAGAGGTTGTGCTCGCGCAGGTGGGTGGACTGCATGCCGGGCCGTCCTGTCCTCGGGTCGGGGTGGGGATCGTGGGGGTCAGCTTGCCATTTCGCGGTTAGTAATGGAAACTTACTAAGCGAACCCGTCACCGCCGACATCACCCCAGGAGCACACCGTGACCGCACCCACCCCCACCCGCGAGGACCGCTTCTCCTTCGGCCTCTGGACCACCGGCTGGGAGGCCCGCGACCAGTTCGGCCTCGCCACCCGCCCCGCCCTCGAGCTCAGCGCCCACATCCGCAAGCTCGCCGATCTCGGCGCCTGGGGCTTCACCTTCCACGACAACGACGTCGTCCCCTTCGACGCCACCCCCGCCGAGCGCCAGAAGATCATCGACCAGCTCAAGTCCGTCACCACGGAGACCGGCCTCGAGATCGAGATGGTCACCACCGACACCTTCGCCCACCCCGTCTTCAAGGACGGCGCCTTCACCTCGAACGACCGCTCCGTGCGCCGCTTCGGCCTGCGCAAGGTCCTCGCGAACGTCGACCTCGCCGCCGAGCTCGGCGCGAGCACCTTCGTCATGTGGGGCGGCCGCGAGGGCGCCGAGTACGACGGCTCCAAGGACCTCTTCGCCGCCCTCGAGCGCTACCGCGAGGGCCTCGACACCGTCGCCGGCTACATCAAGGACAAGGGCTACGACCTGCGCATCGGCCTCGAGCCCAAGCCCAACGAGCCCCGCGGCAACATCTTCCTGCCCACCGTCGGCCACGCCCTCGCCTTCATCGAGCAGCTCGAGCACGGCGACATCGTCGGCATCAACCCCGAGACCGGCCACGAGCAGATGGCCACCCTGAACTACACGCACGGCCTCGCCCAGGCGCTGTGGAGCGAGAAGCTCTTCCACATCGATCTCAACGGCCAGCACGGCCCCATGTACGACCAGGACCTCGTGTTCGGCCACGGCGACCTCATCAGCGCCTTCTTCACCGTCGACCTGCTCGAGAACGGCTTCCCGTCCAAGCCCGGCGCCTACGACGGCGCCCGCCACTTCGACTACAAGCCCTCGCGCACCGAGCACGAGAAGGGCCAGTACGACGCGGCCGCCGCGAACATGGAGATGTACCTGATGCTCAAGGAGCGCGCCCTCGCGTTCCGCCAGGACCCCGAGGTGCAGGAGGCCCTGACCTACTCCGGCATCGACGAGCTCGCGCAGCCCACGATCGCCGAGGGCGAGACCCTCGAGGACCTCCTCGCGGACCGCTCGACCTTCGAGGAGTTCGACGCGGACAAGGCCGGGGAGCGCAACTTCGGCTTCGTGCGCCTCCAGCAGCTCGCCATGCAGCACCTGCTCGGCTTCCGCGCCTGAGCCTCACCACCTCGCCCGCTCCGTGAAAGGCTCCCGCTCATGACGCTCGTGCTCGGCATCGACTCGTCCACCCAGTCCACCAAGGCCCTGCTCGTCGACGCCGCCACCGGCGAGGTCGTCGAGGAGCGCCGCGCCGCCCACCCGGACGGCACCGAGGTGGACCCGCGGGCCTGGCTCGCGGCGGTGGACGAGGCGGCCGGGCCGCTGCTCGAGCGGGCCGAGGCCGTCGCCGTGGGCGGCCAGCAGCACGGCATGGTGCTGCTGGACGGGGCGGGCGAGGTGGTGCGCCCGGCGCTGCTGTGGAACGACACCCGCTCCGCCCCGCAGGCCGCGGCCCTGATCGAGGAGCAGGGCGGGGCGGGGGCGAGCGTCGGCGAGCTCGGCAGCCTGCTCGTCGCCTCCTTCACCTCGAGCAAGCTGCGCTGGGTGCGCGACGAGGAGCCCGAGGCGGCCGAGCGCGCCCGCTCCGTGCTGCTCCCGCACGACTACGTGTCCCTGCACCTCGCGGCGCCGGGCACGGAGCCCTTCACCGACCGCGGCGACGCCTCGGGCACCGGCTACTACTCGACCGCCGCCGAGGCCTGGCGGCCCGAGCTCGCCGAGGCCGCGATCGGGCGCTCCCTCGACCTGCCGCGCCTCCCCGGTGCGCCGCAGGAGGCCATGGCCCGCACCGCCGGCGGCGCGGTCATCGCCGCGGGCACCGGCGACAACATGGGCGCCGCTCTGGGGCTCGGGCAGCAGCCGGGGGACGTGTCGATCTCGATCGGCACCTCCGGCGTGTGCGCGATGGTGAGCGACGTGCGCCCGGACGACCCCTCCGGCACCGTCACCGGCTTCGCCGACGCGACCGGCCGCTTCCTCCCCATGACCACGACGATCAACGCCTCCCGCATCCTCGAGGCGGGCCGCGCGCTGCTCGGCGTCACCCACGAGCAGCTCTCCGCCCTGGCCCTCGCCTCCGTGCCCGGCGCCCACGGCGTGAGCCTCCTGCCCTACCTCGAGGGCGAGCGCACCCCGAACCGCCCCGACGCGCGCGGCACCCTCACCGGCCTCACCACCTCGACCACCCGCGAGGACCTCGCCCGCGCCTACGTCGAGGCGCTCCTGTGCTCCCTGGCCGACGGCGTCGCCGCGCTCGAGCAGGTCACCGGGGTCTCCCCGGCGCGCGTCACCCTCATCGGCGGCGGCGCCCGCAGCCGCGCCGTGCAGGAGCTCGCCCCCGCCGTGCTGGGCCGCCCCGTCACCCTCGCCCCCGACGGCGAGTACGTCGCCCTCGGCGCGGCCCGCCAGGCCGCCTGGGCCCTCGCCGAGACCGACGAGCCGCCCGTCTGGGAGCTCGGCGGCGCGCGCACCCTCGAGGCGGAGGCCACGCCCGAGGTGCTGGACGCCTACCGCGCGCTCAAGGAGCGCACCGAGGGCTGGGGCTGAGCGCGGGCTGCCAGCCCACCCCTCGCCGCAGCCCGCCCGCCACAGCCGCCGCGCCCGCCTACCACGGCCGCCCCCGGCGATGGTCCGATTCCGTTCCAGATCCGAGCCCGGTCTGGAACGGAATCGGACCATCTAGGGATGGGCGCGGGGGGCGGCTTGCGGATGGGGCGCGGTGGGAGGCGGGCGGCTGGGGCGGTCCGTGCTGGAGTGCGGATCGCCCGCGCGCAGGCCTTGGCAAGCGCATTCCGCTGGGGGAGGATGGACCCATGAGCACCGAGCAGCGCGTCACCGCCGACGCCGCCCCCAGCACCGCGCCAGCCCCCGCCCCTGACATCCGCGTCGTCGACGACAACGGTTCGTGGTGCTGGTTCCAGGACGAGCGCTCCCTCGCCGATCCCGCGACCGGCACCGTCGTCATCGGCGCCGTCGCCTCCGCCGGCGGGACGGACGGCGACGCGCGGGGCGGGGACGTCGAGCTGATCGTCGCCCGCGAGGACGGCACCTCCTCACGCATCGTGCTCCACGCGGGCCTCGAGTCCGACGACCACGACGACCCGGCCCTGTGGCGCCGGGCCGACGGCCGCTGGCTCGCGGTCTACTCCCGCCACAAGACCGACGAGCTCACCCGCTGGCGCATCAGCGGGACCGCGGACCCGGCCGGGGAGTGGGGTCCCGAGCAGGTGTACTCGTGGACCCCGCTGTTCGGCGCGACCGAGCCCGCGCCGCCGCACACCCCCGGCCGCGGCGTCACCTACCAGAACGTGCACCCCCTCGACGGCCGCCTGTACTGCTTCGTGCGCGCCGTGAACGACGACCCCTGCTACCTCGTCTCCGACGACGACGGCAGCACCTGGGAGTTCGGCGGGCGCCTGCTCACGCGGCCCAAGATCGGCTACGTCAACGGCTACGCCCGCTACGCGTCCGGCACCCACCACGGCACCGACGACCGCATCGACCTGATCATCACCGAGCACCACCCGCGCGACTACGCGACCTCGATCTGGCACGGCTACCTCGCGGGCGGCTCCCTGCACCGGGCGGACGGCACGGTCGTCTCCGCCCTGGGCCGCGGCATCGAGGACGTGACCCCGCGCGCGGAGGACCTCACGCCCCTGTTCACGAGCGGCAGCACCTGGGGCGGGTCCGTCATGACCCATGCGTGGACCACGGACCTGCGGCGCGGGGCCGACGGCCGCCTCGTCGCCCTGTTCACCGCCCGGGCGGACGACGCCCTCGGCACGGACACCGCCCGCCACGCCTGGGACGCCCCCGCCCACGAGGTCCCCGCGATCGACCACCGGCTCTTCCGCGCCGAGCTCGCGCCCGGGGCGAGCACGTGGGAGGTGCACGAGATCGCCGTCGCCGGGCCGCAGCTCATGCCGCACGAGGAGGACTACACGGGACTCGGCGCGATCGACCCCGATGACCTCGACGCGCTCTGGGCCTCGCTCGAGACGGACCCGCGGGACGGCCGGGCGCTCGGCGTGCACGAGATCTTCCACGGTCGCACGGCCGACGGGGGCGCCACGATCACGTGGAACCCCGTCACCGCGGAGTCCGCGGGGGACAACCTGCGCCCCGTCGCGATCCCCGGGGACCCGGGCCGCGCGACCGTCACCTGGTTCCGCGGCACGATGCGCCGCTCCCAGGACCTCGACACCGAGGTGGTCCTGCTCAGCGGACCGCGCACGCCGCTCGGCTGAGGCGGGAGGGGAGGTGTCGACGTGATCCGGAGCACGTCGGCACCTTTTTTCTGCGCCCTCTCGCGGGAAGAAAACCGCGGCCCTAACGTGGCCCCTGTCCACGACGGGGTCGCCGACGGCGCCCGCCCCCGCGCGGCGCCGACGCACATCCCGTTCGCGCGCAGCCTCGTCGCCGAGGAGCTCAGGGCACCCCTGAGCCCCCTGCCGATCAGGAAGGGCACGATCCCATGACCCGCTCGCCCCGCGCACCCCTCGCCTCCCCTTCGCGTGAGGGGGCGCCCGCCGTCCCCCGCGCCGCACGGCGCCGTGCGCTCGGGGTCGCGCTCGCCGCGTCGATCTCCGGCCTCATGTTCGGCTGGGACGCGATGGCCCTCAACGTGGTCAAGAACGCCCTGGTCTTCCACACCGGCGCGAGCGCCGGGATGCTCGGCTTCGCGATCGCCTTCGGCGTCCTCAGCGCCGTGCTCGGGGCGTTCCTCGCGGGGCGCCTGTCGGACCGGGTGGGCCGGCGCGCGATCATGGTGATCGCCGCGCTGCTGTTCATCGTCTCCTCGGTGGGCACCGCCTTCGTCGGCGGGTCGATCCTGGCGTTCCTGTTCTGGCGGCTCTTCTCCGGGATGGCGATGGGGGCCGCGATGACGATCGCCCCCGCCTACGTCGCCGAGACGTCTCCCGCGTCGATGCGGGGCATGCTCGTCTCCCTGCGCCAGTTCATGCTGATCGTGGGGCTCTTCGTCTGCGGCCTGCTGGGGGACGCGATGCTCGCGGCCGCTCCGGCGCCGGAGGGGGACGCGCCGCTGTCGACCTCCGTCCTCTCCTTCCTGGGGCTCGATCTCGAGGTGTGGCAGTGGGCGTTCCTCTCGGTCGCCCTCGGCGGCCTGATCTACCTCGTCGCCTCGGTCACGACGCCGGAGTCCCCGCGCTTCCTCATCGCGCGCGGTCGCCTCGAGGAGGCCCGTGCGGTCCTCGTGCGGACCGTGGGGGAGGACGGCGTGGACGAGCGCGTCGAGGAGATCGCCCGCTCGCTCGGCGATCAGGGCGGCGGCGGCTTCCGCTCCCTGCTCACCCCCGCCGGGACGAACCTCCAGCGCATCGTCTGGATCGGGATCGGGCTCGCCGCCCTGCAGCAGCTGGTCGGGATCAACGCGGCCTTCTACTACGCGACGACGATCTTCTCGACCCTCGGGTTCGGCGAGGAGGACGCCCTGCAGCAGACGCTCGTGCTCACGGCCGTGAAGATCCTGGCCATCGTCGTCGGCATGCTGCTGGTGGACCGGGTCGGGCGCCGGCCGCTGCTGCTGTGGGGCTCGGTGTCGATGTTCGCCGCGCTCGTGGTCACCGCGATCGTCATGCTCACCGCCCCGCAGGTCGCCCAGGACGGCGGCGGCCTCGCCCCGGACCTCGCCTCGAGCCCCGTCCGCGGGGTGCTGGCGCTCGTGGCGCTGTGCCTGTATGTGTTCGCCTATGCGGGGACCTGGGGGCCGATCATGTGGGTGCTCATCGGCGAGATGTTCCCCAACCGCCTGCGGGGCGCCGCGACCTCGGTGGCGGGAGGGGTCGAGTGGGCGTCGAACTTCGCCGTCACCCTCACCTTCCCCGTGCTCGCCGCGTGGTCGATCGGCGCGACCTACATCCTCTACGCGGTCGTCGCGCTCGTCTCGGTCGGCTTCGTCCTCGTCGCCGTCCCCGAGACCAAGAACGTCGAGCTCGAGCAGATGGACGAGCTGGTCGGGATCAGAACCCGCTGATCGCGTAGGCGTCCTTGAGGATGCGCAGGCTCGCGATGCCCTCCTCGGGGCCGATCCAGAACGGCTCGGCCCCGTCGAGGGTCGCGTAGAAGTCCGCGATGAGCTCCTCGTGGGAGACGCCCCAGTAGGAGCGGCCGCCCGCGGTCGCGACCCGGTCGGAGAAGGTGTCGACGCGGCCGTCGGCCCAGCGCACCGTGAGGCCGCCGCCCGCGCCGGAGCGCAGCTCGAGGTAGGCGTTCTCCGTCGCCACCTCCAGCTCGACGGGCCGGGCGACGGGCGCGGTGAGCGTCGCGAAGAAGGTCGTCGTGGCGCCGCCCTCGTGGTGCAGGAGCAGCTCGGCGGTGTCCTCGACCTCGGTCACGCCCGCGAACTTCCGCTGCGAGACGAGGCCCTCGGTGCGCTCGACGGGACCCAGCAGCCACTGCACGAGGTCGAGGGTGTGGATCGCCTGGTTGATGAGGAGGCCGCCGCCGGAGGTCTCCCGGCGGCCGCGCCACGGCTTCGCGGCGTAGTACTCGGCGGTGCGGGTCCACACGACGGAGGCGTAGGCGCCCTGCACGGCGCCCAGCTCGCCGCTCGTGAGCAGCCGTCGCAGCTCCTGGCTGGCCCGGTTGTAGCGGTTCTGGAAGCAGATCGCGACGTGCGGGGCGCCGGCGCCGCCGTCGGCCCGTGCGGGGGCGGCGGCGAGGCCCGCGACGAGCCGCTCGGCCTCGGCGAGGGTGTGGGCGACGGGCTTCTCCTGGAGCACGTGGACGCCGCGGGCGATCGCCGCGAGGCTCGGGCCCACGTGCTCGTGGTGCGGGGTGGTCACGTGGATCGCGTCGAGCCGCTCGGCGTCGAGCATCGCCTCGACGGAGTCGTGGACGGGCACGCCGAGGGCGGTCGCGGCGCGCTCCCGGGCGGCGGGGTCGGCGTCGGCGACGGCGACGAGCTCGAGGCCGTCGATCGCGGCGATCGCGTCCACGTGGACGACGGAGACGTCGCCGTATCCGACGAGGCCGATGCGGCGGGCGCGCTGGGTCATCTGTGCTGCCTCCTGCCGCGACGGCGCGGCGCGTGGACGGGGGAGTGGGTGGGACATCCTCGCGGGTCCCGGCCCGCGGTGGAAGCGGTTGCCGTGCGGTGCCGGGACGAGGTCTCCGACGAGCCTACGCCGATAGGATCATGCCGGTGACCTCGACTCCCGCCCCGTCCCGGGCCAGCGCCCGCATCACCCTCACCCTCGCGACCCTGGCCATGATCGGGCCCTTCACGATCGACACCGTGTTCCCGGCCTTCGGGCGGATCGGGACGGAGTTCGGCGCGAGCGAGGTGGGGCTCCAGCAGCTGGTCTCCGCCTACCTCGCGGCCTTCGCGGTCATGTCGATCCTGCACGGACCGCTCTCCGACGCCCTGGGTCGCAAGCCGGTGATGATCGGCGGGCTCGTCATCTACCTCATCGGCATGTTCGGCTCGATCCTCGCCCCGGGCCTCGGCGGTCTCGTCGCGCTGCGGGTGCTGCAGGGCATGAGCGCGGGCGCCGCGACGATCGTCTCCCGCGTCGTCATCCGCGACATGTTCGCGGGTCCCGAGGCGCAGCGGCTCATGGCCCGCGTCATGATGATCTTCTCCGTCGCCCCGGCGCTCGCGCCGATCCTCGGCGGCTGGCTGCTGCTGCTCGGCGACTGGCGGTGGGTGTTCGCGGGGGTGGGCCTGTACGGCGTGGTCACGCTCGTGCTGACGGCGCTGCTGCCGGAGACCCTGCCGCGGGACCAGCGCACCCCGCTGCGCCTGCGCTCCCTGCTGGGGTCGCTCGTGCACGTGGGCCGCAGCCCGGTCATGCTGCGGATCGCCTCGGCCTCCGCCCTCGGCTTCGCCGCGCAGTTCCTGTTCATCGCGGGTGCCTCGATCATCGTGGACCGCCTGCTGGGCCTCGGCGAGCAGGACTTCTGGGTGCTCTTCGTGCCGCTGATCATCGGCATGATGAGCGGCTCGTGGGTGGTGGGCCGGGCGGCGGCGGTCGTGCCCCGGCCCCGGCTGATCACGATCGGGTACGTCGCCGCGATCCTCGCGGCGCTCGTGAACCTGCTGCTGGTCGCGGTGTCCCCGGCGCCCGACGGGACGATCTCCCCGGCCCTGATCCCGCTCGTCGCGGGCCCGATGCTGCTCGCCTTCGCCGTCTCGCTCGTCTTCGCGCCGATCCAGCTCGAGGTGCTCGACCTGTTCCCCCACGAGCGCGGGGCGGCCGCCTCGCTCGGCACCTTCTTCTCCCTCGTGCTGAACGCGCTGCTCGCGGGGGTGATCATGCCGATCGTGAGCACGAGCCTGCTCGCGGTGGGCACGGCGTCGCTGCTCTTCGCCGCGGGCGGCACGGCCCTGTGGATCTGGCACCTCGCGGCGACCCGCGGCGGCGCCTCCGCGGTCGCCCCCGCGGGCGCCTGAGCGATCCATCGAAGGGTTGATCCGCCGGGCCGGGCGCACGAGCAGGATCGAGGGCATGACGCGATCCCTGCACACCGCCCTGACCTACCTCGTCCTCGGCCTCGCCTCGGGGCTCTTCTACCGCGAGTTCACGAAGCACACCGACGCCCTGCTCAGCCACACCCCGCTGAACGCCCTGCACACGCACCTGCTGACCCTCGGCATGATCGTGTTCCTGGTGGTCCTCGCGCTCGACGCGGTCCTGGGCCTCTCCGGCCGCCGCTCCTTCACCGTGTTCTGGTGGACCTACAACGTCGGCCTCGTGGTGACGGTCGCGATGCAGGCCGTGCGCGGGCTGCTCACGCTCGGCGGCCACGACCCGGCGACGACGAGCGCCGCGATCCCCGGGATCGCGGGCCTCGGGCACCTGCTGCTGACCGTCGGCCTCGTCTCCCTGTTCGTCGCCCTGCGCGCCGCCGTGCGCGAGCGCGGGGCCCTCGCCGGGGCGGGCGCGTCCCACCAGGTGCCGGCGATTCCTGCGCGCTGACCCCGGCGCCATAGGGTGGCGCCCATGGACACCTCCGCAGCGCCGGGCAGCGGGGTCGGCGTCGCCGTCGACCTCGTCATCCTCACCCTGCACGAGGGGCGGCTCAGCGTCGCGCTCGTGCAGCGCGGGGAGGAGCCCTTCGCGGGCACGTGGGCGCTGCCCGGCGGGCCCGTGGGGGAGCGCGAGGACCTCGACCAGTCCGCCTACCGGGTGCTCGAGAACGAGGCGATGATCGGCGAGGAGTCGGTGCACGTCGAGCAGCTGCGCACCTTCGGCGCCCCGGGCCGCGACCCGCGCGGGCGCGTGGTCTCCGTGGCCTTCATGGCGCTCGGCGCGGATCTCCCCGCCCCGCGCCGCGGGGCCGACGTCGCCGACGCCCGCTGGTGGGCCGTCGAGGAGCTCGCGGGCGTGGAGCTCGGCTTCGACCACCGCGAGGTGCTCGACTGCGCGCTCGAGCGGGCCCGCGCGAAGCTCGAGTACTCGACGCTCGCCGTGACCTTCCTGCCCGCGGAGTTCACCGTCACCCAGCTGCGCGGCGTCTACGAGGCCGTGTGGGGGAGCGGCCTCGACGCCGGGAATTTCCACCGCAAGGCGACCCGCACGCCGGGCTTCGTCGAGGAGCTCGACCGCTTCGCCGCGCCGACGGGCGGCCGGCCCGCGCGCCTGTACCGCGCGGGGAGGGGCACCACGCTGCAGCCGCCGCTGCTGCGCTCGGGGGAGGAGAGCGCATGAGCCTGCCGCTGCTCGAGGGGGACCGCCGCGAGCGGGTCCACGCGCTCGCCCGGGAGCTGCACGCGGATCCCGAGCTCGCCTTCGAGGAGCACCGCTCCGCCCAGCGGGTCGCCGCCCTGCTCGAAGCGGAGGGCTTCGCGGTCGAGCGGGGCGTGGGGGAGCTGCCCACCGCGCTGCGCGCGAGCCGGGGCTCCGGCTCCCTCGTCGCCGCGCTGTGCGTGGAGTACGACGCCCTGCCCGGGATCGGCCACGGCTGCGGCCACCACCTCATCGCGGGCGCCTCCGTGGGGGCGGCCCTGCTGCTCGCGGACGCGCTCGCCGCGGATCCGTCCCTGGACCTCACGGTGCAGGTGATCGGCACCCCGGCGGAGGAGCACGGCGGCGGCAAGCAGCTGCTCATCGAGCGCGGCGTCTTCGCGGGCGTGCATCTCGCCCTCATGACCCATCCGACGCCGCACACCGACACCTACGACCCGGTGGGCTCGACGAGCCAGGCCGTGGGCCGCTGGCGCGCGACCTACACGGGCCGCGGCGCGCACGCCGCCGCGAACCCCTCCGAGGGCGTCAACGCGAACGATGCGGCTGTGATCGCCCAGGTCGCGGCCGGTCTGCTGCGCCAGAGGGTGAAGGACGGCCGGCGCCTGGCTCTCGTGCCGCAGCAGTCCGGGGTCACGAACATCATCCCTGCGACCGCGGTCGTGGACCTCGAGTGCCGGGCGCCGGACCTCGAGGAGTTCCACGCCCTGCACGAGTCCCTGCTGGACTGCCTGCGGGCGGGTGCCCTCGCGACCGGCTGCGCGCTCGAGGTGGAGGCGCTCGAGCCGCTCTACGAGCCGCTGCGGCAGGACGACCTGCTGGGCGGGCTGTGGAACGAGGCGATGGTCGAGCGCGGCCGCCCGCTCGCGGGGTCCACGGGCGTCATGGCCGCCTCGACGGACATGGGCAACGTGTCCCAGCACGTGCCCTCCCTGCATCCCTTCGTGGGCATCACGGGCGTGGACGCGGCGCTGCACACGGCGGGCTTCGCGGCGCAGTCCGCGGGGGCGGAGGGCTACCGGCTGCTCGACGACGCGGCCGCCGCGATGGCGCACGTGGTGCGCCGGGTCGCGGCCGACGGCGACCTGCGGTCGCAGGTGCTCGCGCGGGCGCAGGAGCTCGCGGCCCGCTGAGGGCAGGGCTGTCCGGTGCGGCACACCATCGGGCTTTTGGTTGAACTGTCAACCAAAGCGGGGCATGCTGAGGTCATCGACGCACCGCCCCGGAAGGACCGATCCCCATGACATCCACCCCTGCCACGCCCGTCGATGAGCGGCACCTCTCCGCCGATCTCGCGATGGACGCCGTCACCCTCCGCGTGGGCGACCTCGAGCTCATGAGCTCCTACTACGCGGACGCCCTCGCCCTCGCCCCGATCGAGGAGACCGCCCGCACCGGCGGCGAGATCCACCGTGTGCTCGGACGCGGCGACGTGCCCTTCGTGCGGCTCGTCTCCACCCCCGGCCTGCCCGTGCCCGGCCGCGGCGAGGCCGGTCTGTTCCACACGGCCTTCCTCTTCGAGGACGAGGCCTCCCTCGCGGGCACCCTCCTGCGCGCCGCCCAGGACCCCCGCTCGCGCTTCGCGGGCAGCGGCGACCACCTCGTCTCCGAGGCCTTCTACTTCGCGGACCCCGAGGGCAACGGCATCGAGCTGTACCGCGACCGGCCCCGCGAGGAGTGGACCTGGACGGACGGCCAGGTCGCGATGGACACCCTCTACCTCGACCCGAACGCCTACCTCGAGCAGCACCTCACCGAGGCGACCGTCGGGGAGCCCGGCGCGCTGCCCGGGATCGTGGGCCACGTGCACCTGCAGGTGGGGGACGTGCAGGCCGCGCGGGCCTTCTACATCGACGCGCTCGGCTTCGAGGTCACCGTCGGCTCGCACCCCGGCGCGCTCTTCGCCGCCGCGGGCGGCTACCACCACCACGTCGCCATGAACTCGTGGAACAGCCGCGGCGCCGGCCCGCGCGCCACGAGCCTGGGACTGGCCGACGTCGCCATCACCGTGCCCGGCCGCGAGGACCTCGACGCGCTCGTCGCCCGGGCACGTGCCGCCGCCCTGCCGCTCGCCGACGACGGCCGCGCGGTGCGCCTCACCGACCCCTGGGGCACCCCCGTCACGGTGAGCCTTCCCGGCACGAGCGCCGAGCAGGTCCTCGCCCGCTGAGACCGGTCGCAGAGGGTCAGCCCTCGGTCGAGGCACGCTCCTCGGCCTCCGCCGCGATCTGGCGCAGCGCCTGCCGGAAGGTCTCGGTGGGCAGCGCGCCGGGCGCGGTGTAGCGGTCGTCGAAGAGGAAGAAGGGCACGCCCCGCGCGCCCATCGCGACGGCCTCGCGCACGTCCTCCTCGACCGCGTCGTCATGCGTGGTGCCCGCCCAGGCGGCGCGCGCGTCGGCCTCCTGAAGACCCGCGGCGACCGCACGGGCGACGACGACCTCCTCGTCGAAGGGGTTCACCGTGTCGGTGAAGTGACCGCGCTGGAGCTCGAGGAAGAACTCCGTGGCGACCTCCGCGCCGCGCGCCTCCTGCACGGCCTGCAGGACCCGGTGCACGCCGCGCGTGTTGCCCATGGGGCGCGGGGAGACGTACTCGCGGCCCACCTCGCGGGAGATGTCGCCGATCTGCGCCTCCATCTCCTGCACCTTCTGGACGGGGATGCCCTTGCGCCGGGCGAGGCCCGTGACGTTGTCCTCCGTGGAGCCGGTGGGCGCGGTGGGGTCGAGCTCGAAGGAGTGGGCGCGCAGCGTGACGCGTCCCGTGAGCCCCTCCGCCTCGATCGCCTCGAGCAGGCGCGCCTCGCCCACGTAGCACCAGGGGCACACGACATCGGTCCAGACGTCGATGCCGAACAGCGGCGTGGGGGTGGTGGGGGTGGGGGCTGCTGCGGTCATCGGTCCGTCCGTTCCGTGGGGTGCGGGCGGGGCCCGCGGTCCCCGGGCACAACGCCCGAGGCCCCGCGGATCATCCCGAGGAGGCGGTCAGGCGGCCGCGGGCTCCGCGTCGGCGGTCTCCGGCTCCTCCGGGTCCCCCGCGCCGTCGGCGTCGACCTCGCGGCGCAGCTTCCGCGCGCCCAGGAACCCGAGCACGAGCGCGAGCACGAGCCAGCCGCACAGCCAGGCGATGTCCCCGGCCGGGTCCACCCAGCCGCCGCCGATCGTGCCGCGGAACGCGTCCACCGCGTGGGTCATCGGCAGGAACGGATGGATCGTCTGGAAGAACTGCGGCAGCGTGCCGACGGGGTAGGTGCCTCCGGCCCCCGCCACCTGGAGGGCGATGAGCACGAGCGCCACGAACTTGCCGATCGGCCCGAACAGGGCGCCGAACCCGTGGTTCAGGCCGACGAAGACGATGCTCGTCAGTGCCGCCATGAGGCTGAACTGCACGAGGTGCACCGCGGTGATGTCGATCGCGAGGTGGAGCACCGCGACCGTGATCGCCGTCTGCACGAGCGCGAGGGCGAAGGAGGGCACGAGGCCGCCCACGAGCAGCTTCAGGGCGCCCGCGCCGCGGGCCGCGGCCTCACGGGAGAACGGCGGCATCATGAGGAAGATCGACATGCCGCCCACCCAGAGGCCGATGCCCAGGAACAGCGGGGCGAGACCCTCGCCGAAGCGGTCCAGGCCGTGGTCGCGCACGAACTCCATCTGCACCGGGTCCGAGGCGGCGTCGGTGAGGTCCGAGCGCTCCGTGTCGGTGTACGAGGGGACCTCGTCCTGGGCGTCGACGAGGCCGTCGTGCAGCTCGCCGGAGCCGTCCTGCAGCTGCTGGGCGCCGTCCTCGAGCTTCTCGGAGCCGTCCACGAGCTGGCCCGTGCCGTCCTCGAGCCGGCCGGCGCCGGAGTCGACCTGGTGCGCGGCCGCAGCGAGCTTCTCCGCGCCGGTCTGCCCCTGGGAGAGTCCGTTCGCGAGGGTGCGGGCGCCCGAGTCCGCGGAGTTCAGGCCGCTCACGAGCTGCGCGCTGCCGCTCTCGAGCTTCCCCGTGCCGGCGGCGAGCTGGTCCGCGCCGTCGCCCGCGGTGGAGACGCCGTCGGTGTACTGGCCGATCCCGGAGGAGAGGGTCGCGGCGCCGTCGGCCGCGGTGCGGGTGGACTCGGCGAGGAGGTCCGCGCCGTCGGAGACCTGCTGGGCGCCGTCGTTGAGGCGGTCCACGTCGTCCGCGCCCTGGGAGAGCGTGTCGTAGGCGTCGGGCAGCGCCGCGGCGGCGTCCTTGGCCTGCTGGGCGAGCCGGGAGGCGAGGTCCGCGGTGGAGGTGTCCTCGTCCGAGCCGGTCGCGGCCTCGGCGGCGTCGCGGGCGTCCTGGCGGGCGCTCGTGATGGTGTCCTCGAGGGAGGAGGCGTCCTCGGCGAGGGAGCCGGTCGCGTCGGCGACCTTCGAGGTGCCGTCGGCGACGGTCGAGGTCGTCGTGGCGAGGTCGTCGAGCGTGGTGCCCACCCGGTCCGCGGCCTCGGCCACGGAGTCCGCGGTGTCGGAGACGTCGGTGCCGGCGGAGGCGGCGTCGCCGGCGGCGGTGTCCGCGGCCTCCGCGTCCTCGAGGGCGGTGGAGGAGGCATCGCGGGTGTCGCCGGAGGTGCCCGCGACCTCGGAGAGCTGGGAGCAGAAGGCCTCGTCGGCCCCGGAGTCCTCGCACCGGGCGGCGAGGTCGTCGACGCTGCCGGTGTAGGTCTGCACGGCGTCGTCGGAGGTCGCGGCGCTGTCCTTCGCCGTCGAGGCCGCGTCGGCGGCGCTCGCGGCGGCGTCGGTGAGGGTGCCGATCTCGTCCTGGATGCTCGAGGCGCCGTCGCGGATCGTCGTCGCGTCCTCGGAGCCGTCCGCGGTGTCCTGCGCGAGGGCCTGGGCGGCGTCGTCGGCGGAGGTCGCCGTGTCGTCGAGGGCGGTCGCGGCGTCGGAGAGGGTCGTGGAGTCCGTGGCGGGGGCGTCGAGCGCGGTGCCGGCGTCCTCGACGGCCTGCTGGAGCGCGGTGATGCCGTCCTGCAGGTCCTGGCTCGCCTGGTCGACGGAGTCCTCGGTGATGCCGAGGTCCTTCGCCCTGTCGCGCGCGTCGGTGATCGTCCGGTCGAGCTGCTCGGTGCCGTCGGCCACCTGGGAGGCGCCGTCGGCGAGGGAGCTCGCGCCGTCCGCGATCTGGGAGGTGCCGCTCGCGAGGGAGTCGGCGCCGTCCTGGAGCGTGGTGCTCTTCGAGTCGAGGGTGTCGAGCCCGGCGGAGAGCTGCTGGGCGCCCGCGTCGAGGGTCGCGGTGCCGTCGTGCAGGGTCACGGCGCCCGCGGTGAGCTGGTCGAGGCCCACGACGAGGTCGTAGGAGCCGTCGGCGAGCTGCGCGGTGCCGTCGGCGAGGGTGTCGGCGCCGTCGGCCAGCTGGCCGGTGCCGTCGTGCAGCTCGGTGGCGCCGTCGTCGAGCTCGGTGGCACCGTCGGTGAGGTCGCCCGCGCCGTCGGTCAGCTGGGTCGCGCCGTCCTCGAGGTCGCCGGAGCCGTCGACGGCGTTCCCCAGGCCGTCGTGGATCGAGGTGAAGCCGATGTAGACGTTGTCGAGGTACTCGTCGAGCACGCTCGTGCGCAGCGTGTCGGTGAGGGCTGCGCCCACGGACTTCGAGAAGTTGCCGCCCACGTAGTTGATCGTGTCGTTCGTGGTGACGGTGAGCAGCGCGGGGGCGGCGTCCTCCGCGTCGCCGCCCAGCGAGGCCACGTTCGCCGAGAAGTCCTCCGGGATCACGACGGTCGCGCCGTAGGTGCCGTCCTCGAGCCCGCGCTTCGCCTCCGCCTCGCTCACCTCGACGAAGCGGAAGGAGGTGTTCTTGTCGATGTCGAGCACCTCCTCGGTGAAGTCCTCGCCGACGTGCAGCTGGGTCGTCGTGCCGTCCGTGGAGGTCGAGGTCGCGCCCTCGTCGAGGTCGACGACGGCCGCGGTGATCCCGTCCATCCGGCCCGAGGGGTCGGAGAAGGACCAGGTGAGGTTCCCGGCATAGATGAGCGGCACCAGGGCTAGCCCGGTGACGAAGAGAGCCGCGATGGGCTTCTTCCACTCGGAGGGGAAGAGGTCGACGAATGCGCGCAGCGCGGAGGGGATTCGGTGCACGCGGCCACGATACATTCATGTATCGAGATCGGGAAGCGCCCGGGTCGCACTGTGGCGGGCCGAACTCCGGGGTGCGTCGTCCGAGGTCAGGCGGGCAGGTCCACGACCCACGGCTCCGACGGCAGGCTCCGCAGGTCCCAGCGCTCGAGCACGTCGCGCGCGCTCCGGCAGCCGGGCAGGCCCAGCGACTCCCCGATCCGCTCGACGACCTGCTCCGCGCTCTCGCCGCGCGCGAGGCGGTCCCGGAGGGTCACCGCGCCGTCCCGCTTGGCCAGGCGCTCCCCGCCGGCGCTCACGGCGAGCGGCACGTGCGCGTACTCGGGAACGGGCAGCCCCAGCAGCTGGGCGAGGTGCGCCTGCCGCGGCGCGGAGGAGAGGAGGTCGTCGGCGCGGACGACCTGGTCCACCCCCTGCGCGGCGTCATCGACGACCACCGCGAGGTTGTAGGCGACCACCCCGTCGCCGCGACGCAGCACGAGGTCGTCGACGGCCCCGCTGACCTCCCCGGCGAAGCGGTCCTGCACGCTCCAGGCGCCCACCTCCGCGCGCAGCCGCAGGGCCGGCTCGCGGCGCAGCGCGCGCATGCGCTCCCGTCCCGCCTCCCGCTCGCGCCCGGTGAGGTCCCGGCAGGTCCCGGGGTAGGCGCCGGGCGGGGCGTGCGGGGCGCTCGGCGCCTCGAGGATCTCGCGGCGGGTGCAGTAGCACTCGTAGACGAGACCCCGCGCGGTGAGCTCCGTGATCGCCGCGGCGTGGGCGTCGCCGCGCTCCGACTGCCGCACGATCTCGCCGTCATGGTCCAGGCCCACGGCGGCGAGGTCCTCGAGCTGGCGGGCCTCCGCGCCCTCGCGCACGCGGTCGAGGTCCTCGACGCGCAGGCGGAAGGCGCGGCCCGTCCCGCGGGCGAAGGCCCAGGCGAGGATCGCGGTGCGCAGGTTCCCCAGGTGCAGGTCGCCGCTCGGGGAGGGGGCGTAGCGCCCGGCCGGAGGGAGTGCCGTCATGGCCCCAGTCTCCGTCAGCCGCGGGCCGCGGGGCGATCGAGGACGAGCAGCACGTCCCCCGCCCGGCCGCCCGGCACCGCGCGCCCGGGCGGGCCGGGGCGGAAGCCGAGCCGGCGGGCGAGGGCGAGGGAGGGGGTGTTGCGGGCGGCGGTCACCGCGACCACCTCGGGGTCCCCGGGGCGCAGGGCGCCGAGCACGGCGCGCAGGGCCTCGGTCGCGAGACCCTGCCCCTGCGCCGCGGGGTGCAGCCGCCAGTAGGCGCTCAGCAGCGGGCCGGCGGGGGAGTCGAGCGGGGCGAGGCCCACGATGCCCAGCAGGTCCCCGCCGCCCGCCGGGAGCACGCGGCGGTACCCGGCGGCGCCGCCGGCCTCGGCGTGCGCCACCCACTGCCGCAGCACCCAGGCCATCTGGCCCTTCGCGGTGAGCGGGGCCGTGGAGTCGTGGAGGAAGGCGGCGGGATCGGAGTGCAGGCGCCAGAGCTCCTCGAGGTCCTGCTCGGTGACGAGCGGGAGCCGCAGGCGCGGGGTGCGCAGAACGGCGCGGCCCTCACCGTCCGGGGACGGGGGTGCCGCGCCGTTCATGGCTGCGATCGGGACGCTCAGGCGTCGCCGCGGTGGTTGCCGCGCTTCTCCTCGGCCTCGGTGGAGTCCGCGGACTCGACCTTGACCTCCTTGGGCGTGGTGTCCGCGCCGTGGGAGTCGCCCTTGAGCGAGGAGGCGACGTCACCGGCGTCGGCCGCGCCGACGGTGTCGGAGACGGTCGAGGAGTCGGAGTCGTCCCCGGCGGAGGCGGGGTAGTGCGCGCGGGCGAAGTCCGCCGGCGGGGCCCAGGGGTCCTCGACGGGGCGGGTCTTCTTCCAGGCGATGTAGCCCGCGGCGGCGCCGGCGGCGGCCAGGCCCAGCACGAGCAGCACCTTGCCCGCGCGGTTCTTCTTCACGGGGGCCGGGGCGGTGAGGGCGGCGGCCTTGATGTCGTCCTGGCCGGTGGTGAGCTCCTTGCGGGCCGCGTCCACGGCGGCCTTGAGCACGGTGCCGGTGGTCTCGGCGGTCCGGCGCGCACGGGGGAGGTAGTCCTCCTGCACGTCCTGGACGATCTTGTCCGCACGGGGCCCGAGGTTCTGGGAGAGCTTGTCGCCCTGGGCGCGGAGGCGCTCCTCGACGGCGGGGGCGTACTGCCCGTAGAGCTCGGTCGCGCGGGCGCGCGCCTCGCGGGCCGCCTCGGAGGCGACGGGGCCGGCCTGCGCGGCCAGCTTCTGCAGCTCCTGGACGGCCTGCTCCGCCTTCTGGCCGGTGCCGGACACGGCATCGGCGGCCTTCTGGGCGTGCTTCTCGGCCTTCTTGGCCTCACGCTTGGTGGTCAGCGCCATGGTCGTTCCCCTTTCGGTGTATCCGCCGGGTCGGGCCGACGGTGGTCCCTGGGCCGCGATCCGCCGGGGGATCCGAGGATCTCCCGGGGTGGCGCGGCCCGTGTGCCACAACTCTAACGCGCGGGGGTGACGGGGCTCCCAGGGGATTCCGACCCGTTGGTCGACCCCGCCCCCGGTGCCGTCCGTGTGCGAGGATTGCGCGCATGTTCGCAACTCTGCACACCAACCACGGGGACGTCCGCCTCGAGCTGTTCCCGGACCACGCGCCGAAGACCGTCGAGAACTTCGTGGGCCTCGCCGAGGGCACCAAGGAGTTCACGGACGCCGAGTCCGGCAAGAAGGTGACGCGCCCCTTCTACGACGGCGTCGTCTTCCACCGCATCATCTCCGGCTTCATGATCCAGGGCGGCGACCCCCTGGGCACCGGCACCGGCGGCCCGGGCTACACCTTCGACGACGAGATCTCCGAGAAGAACTTCAACGAGCCCTACGTGCTCGCCATGGCGAACGCCGGCAAGCGCCGCAACGCGATCACCGGCCAGCCCGCGGGCACCAACGGCTCGCAGTTCTTCATCACCGTCGGCCCCACCCCGCACCTGCAGGGCAAGCACACCGTCTTCGGCGTCGTCGCCGACGACGAGTCGAAGAAGGTCGTCGACGAGATCGGCGCCGTGCGCACCGACATGCGCGACCGGCCCCTCGAGGACGTCGTCATCGAGAAGGTCACCGTCGAGAGGTGAGATACTGAGACTGCAGCGGCCCGTCCCTGGGGAAGGGGGCGGGCCGCTGTTCTTTTGTGCTGCAGGTCAGCCGATCGCGACGCCGAGGGCCGCGCCCAGGCCGTAGGTGACGAGCAGGGCGAGCACGCCGCCGATGATCGTGCGGACGGTCGCGCGGCGGGCGTCGGCCTCGCCCAGGCGGGCGCTGACCACGCCGAGGGCGGCGAGCGCGAGCACGACCGCGGCGAGCGTCGCGGGCAGGCGCAGCGCGGGCGGGGTCAGCAGGATCGCCGCGAGCGGCACCACCCCGCCGAGGGTGAAGGAGACGAGCGAGG
The DNA here is from genome assembly GCF_024860185.1 of Brachybacterium sp. NBEC-018. Lineage (NCBI taxonomy): Bacteria > Bacillati > Actinomycetota > Actinomycetes > Micrococcales > Dermabacteraceae > Brachybacterium > Brachybacterium sp. NBEC-018. The sequence continues at coordinate 438,958 of NZ_CP100650.1, read as the reverse complement.
CGAGCGCCGCGCCGAGGGGCGAGGCGACCGCGTCGTCCTCGACGCCGTGGCGGAAGCGCGTGTGCGCCTCGAGCGCGTCGTGGCGCTCCATCGAGCGGGCCACGGGTTCGACGAAGTCCGACGGGATGCCGGTGTCCTCGAGCGCGGAGACGAGGGCACGGTGCTCGACCTCGGGCTGCGCGGCGAGGTCGCGGCGGGTGCGGGCGATGAGGGCGCGCTCGGTGTCCCGCTGGGTCGAGACCGAGACGTACTCGCCCATCGCCATGGACAGGGCGCCCGCGACGAGCGAGGCGAGACCCGCGACGAGCAGCCAGCGGGTGTCCGTGGTGGCGCCCGCGACGCCCACGGCGAGGCCGGCGACGGAGACGATGCCGTCGTTCGCGCCGAGCACCCCGGCGCGCAGCCGGTTCAGACGACCGGCGCGCCGGGAGCGCTCGTCGGCCTGCGCGGTGGAGGCGGGGGAGGAGGCGCCGGCGGGACGCGCGGCGCCGAGGGGGAGGATGCTGTTGACGAGGCTCATGTGGACAGGGTAGTTATCTGGACTCGGTCCAGACAAGCAAGGTAAGCCTGCCCTGGCCTGCGATGATCCCTCCGGCGGTGCGGAATGCACTCGGCGCTCAGGGCCGCGAGGGCCACCACATCCGATCGCCGACGAGGGCGAACAGGGCCGGCACCAGCACGGTCCTCACGAGCAGGGTGTCCAGCAGCACCCCGAGCCCCACGATCAGCCCCAGCTGACCGAGCACCACGAGCGGCAGCACGCCGAGCGCGGCGAACACCGCGGCGAGCACCACACCCGCGCTCGTGATGACCACGCCCGTCGCGCCGACCGCCCGCACCATGCCCTCCGCCGTGCCGTGCCCGGCGGCCTCGTGCCGGGCGCGGTGGACGAGGAACATCGTGTAGTCCACGCCGAGCGCCACGAGGAACAGGAAGGCGAGCAGCGGGACCGTGACGTCGAGCGCCTCCACGCCGAGCAGCGCGCGCCACACCCCCAGCCCGAGGCCGATCGAGGCCACCGCGCCGAGGAGGTTCACGAGCATGAGCAGCACGGGCGCGACCAGGGCCCGGACCAGCAGCGCGAGGACCATGAGCACCACCAGCAGGATCGCCGGGGCGACCACGGCGAGGTCCCGGAAGGACGCCTCGCGCACGTCGAGCGCCTCGGCGCTCCGCCCGCCCACGAGGGCGTCCGGCGCGACCCCGTGCACCGCGGCGCGCAGCTCCCGCACCTCGGTGAGCGCCGCGGCGGAGCCCGGCGAGGCCGTGCCGACGACGCTGAGCACCGTGCTGTCCTCGGGCGTCGTCCCGGCGGGGGAGACGCTCACGACGCCCGTGGAGCCCTCGGCCGCCGTCGTCACCGCGTCGAGCTCCGCGACGGGCACGACGACCGTGTGCGGGGACCCCTGGCCGTTGCCGTAGTGCGCGGCGAGGGTGTCGAAGCCGGCCTGCGCCTCGGTCGCGGTCGCGAACTGCTCGTCCTGCGCGAGGCCCACCCGCATGCCGATCAGGCCCGTGGCGAGCACGCCGAGCACGAGCAGGCTGCCGAGCACGCTGAGCAGGGGGCGGCGCACCACGCCGCAGGCCACACGGGCGAAGAGCCCGTGCGGGGCGGGGTCGGGGGCCTCGTCGGAGGGGCGGGGGACGAGCGGCCAGAACACCCGGCGGCCGGCCACGGCGAGCAGCGCCGTGAGCGGGAACAGCACCGCGATCAGGGAGATGACCAGGCCGCAGGCGGCGGCGATGCCGATGCCGCGAGCGGCGGGCATGACGGCGAGCAGCAGGCTCAGCAGGGCGATGACGACCGTCGCGTTCGAGGCGAGGATCGCGGGCACGGTGCCGCGCCAGGCGGCCGCGAGGGCCTCCCGGTGGTCCTCGTGCCGGTGCAGCTCCTCGCGGTAGCGGGAGATGAGCAGCAGCGCGTAGTTCGCGCCCGCGCCGAACACGAGCACGCTCACCACGCCCGCGTCGAAGGCGAGGGAGGCGCGCTCACCGAGCACGTCGAGCAGGCCCATGGTGACGCGCTCCGCGAGACCCACCACCGCGAGCGGCAGGATCCACAGCACGGGGGAGCGGTAGGTGAGCAGGAGCAGCACGGCGACCACCGCGATGGTCACGGCCAGCAGCGTGAGGTCCGCCCCGGCGAAGGCGCCGCGCACATCGGCCGCGACGGCCGGGCCGCCCGTGATCTCGACGCGCAGGGACTCCGGGACCGTGGAGCCGGCGAGGGCGCGCAGCGCCTCCACCCGATCATCGGCGGTGTCCGTCGACGCGTCCGAGGGGATCGAGGCGACGAGGAGATCCGCCTTCCCGTCCTCCGACGGCATCGGGCCGAGGGCCTCGGCGCCGGTCTGCTCGGCGAGGGCGGCCCGGAGGGTCTCGACGTCCGCGGCGTCCTCGGCGGTGAGCTCGCCGCCGTCGGCCCGCGAGAGGACCACGAGCAGCTGGTCGCGGCCGTCGGCATCCGCCTCGGCGACGAGCGCCGCCGCGCGGGAGGACTCGAAGGAGTCGGGGACGGCGTCCATGCCCGCGACCGGGCCGGTGCCCTTGAGCAGACCGATCGCCGCGAGGGCGAGCAGCAGGAACAGGCCGACCACCACGGGGGCGGAGCGGCGGCCGGTGAGCAGACGGGACACGAGGGGACCTCCGGGGCGAGCGAGCGGTGAAGCGACCCCTCGAGGCTAGGAACGTGCAGGTCGGAGCGGATCAATCCTTCGATGGATCCGCCCTGTGACGGGGCGCGCGCGAGCCGCCGCGGGTAGCCTCCGGGCATGACCCCGCGCCACCTCGTCGGAGCCCGCCTGCTCGCCCAGGGGCTCCTCGCCCCCGACGGCGCCCCGCCCACCCCCGTCGAGGTCGCGCGCTCCTTCGCCGCCCACCAGGGGCAGGACCTCCCCGGCGCCGTCTCCTCCCTCGCCCTGCGCAGCCGCGAGCCGCGCGCCCGGACCGGGACGGCCGCCGTGCGGCAGGTGCTCGATGCCTTCGACAGCGGCGAGATCGTGCGCGGCTACCCGATGCGCGGCACCGTCTTCGTGGTCGCCGCGGACTCCCTCGCCTGGATCACGGAGCTGTGTGCCGCGGGGCCCCTGCGCGCCCAGGTCGCGCGGCGCCCCGCGCTCGGGCTCGACCAGGAGCAGGTGGACCGCGCCCGGGCGGTGCTCGAGGAGGTCGCGGGGCCGCGCTCCGACCCCGGGACGGGCCGCGGCGTGCCCCGCACGGAGCTCCTCGCGGTATGGGAGGCGGCGGGGCTGGAGCCGGCCAAGGGCCGCGGCTACCACCTGCTCTCCCACCTCGTCGCGCTCGGCGTCGCCGCCTACGGGCCCTGGCGGGACGGGGACACCGCCGTCGTCCTCGCGCGCAGCTGGCTGCCCGCGGGCAGCGACCTCGAGGGCGCCTTCGGCGGGGACCGGGTCGCCGCGGTCGCCGAGCTCGCCCGCCGGTACGTCACGAGCCGCGGCCCCGTGACCGAGCGGGACCTCGCGTGGTGGAGCAAGCTCACCCTCGGCGAGATCCGCGCGGCCTGGCCCGAGGCCACGCGCGAGCTCGAGAGCGGCTACGCGGACTGCGACGGCCGCCTCCACGCCCGCGCCGAGGACGCGCGCGGCGGGGACGGGGAGCGGCGCTGGTTCCGCCCCGGCCTCGTCGAGGAGTACGCCGAGCGGGAGAAGGAGGCGATGGCCGAGCTGCTGCTGCCCGGCTTCGACGAGCTCGTGCTGGGCTACCAGGACCGCGGTGTCCTCGGGGACGAGGCGCGCGTGGAGGCGCTCGTGCCCGGCGGCAACGGGGTGTTCCGTCGGCCGGCGATCCGGCGCGGTGAGATCGTGGGGACCTGGAGGCGGGCGGGCAGCGGCGCCCGGCGGCGGCTCGAGATCGAGGAGCTCACGCCGCTCAGCGCCCCGCAGCGCGCGCGCTTCACGCGGCTCCACGAGCGCTTCCCCGCCGTCGGCGGCTGAGGCCCACTCCGCGTCCAGGCCGCTCGTGGAGAATGACCCCATGGAGCGACCGACCTACGGCTACAGCGCCGACGATGCCTCGCAGCCGCAGGACCAGCCCGTCTGCCCCCGTCACCCCGACCGGGTGAGCTACGTGCGGTGCAAGCGGTGCGACCGTCCCGCCTGCCCCGACTGCCAGCGGCCCACCTCCGTGGGCGTGCTGTGCGTGGACTGCGCCCGCGACGTGGAGCGCCAGCAGGCGCAGACCCGCCCGCGCAACGCCCTCGGCGGCCGGATGGGCCCGCAGACCCCGATCGTCACCTACACGATCATGACGCTGTGCGTGCTCGCCTACGCCGGCCAGGCGCTCTCCGGCGGGCTCGTCGAGCAGTGGGCCATGTTCGCCCCGTTCCGCGCGATCGCCATGCCGTGGACCTTCCTCACCTCCGGCTTCCTCCACGGCGGGATCCTGCACCTCGCCCTGAACATGTGGGCGCTCTACGTGTGCGGTCAGTACCTCGAGCGCACCATGGGCCGCGCCCGCTTCACCGCGGTCTACCTCGTCTCGATCCTCGCGGGCCACACGGCCGTGCTCATGCTGACGGACCCGCTCTCGCAGTCCTGGTACAGCGGCACCGTGGGGGCGAGCGGCGGCGTGTTCGGCCTGTTCGCGGCCATGTTCGTGGTGAACCGCAAGCTCGGCGGGCAGGTCGCGCAGATCCTCGTGCTGATCGGTCTGAACCTCGCCGTCACTTTCCTCAACCCCGGGATCTCGTGGCAGGGGCACCTGGGCGGCCTCGTCATGGGCGGTGCGCTCACCGCGGCGATGTTCGCCCTGCGGCCCAAGCTCAGCCCCGTCGCGGACCGCGCCTCGATCGCGCGGCGCTCCGCCTTCGTGCACGCCGCCGTGATCGGTGCGGGCGTGCTCGTGTGCGTGCTGCTCGTCATCGTGCGCGTCGCGATGGTCAGCGCGATCGCCTGAGCGCAGGCCCTCTCCCGGCCACCTGGGGAATCACAACGGTGTGACTATCCCCAGAGTGTGGACACGATTGTGGACAACTGCGCGAGGTCGGGGGATGACCGGCTGAGAGTGTGGACGAACGGGCCTCCGTTGTGGATGGACGGTGGGGACGAACGGCCCCTCGGGTCGCCCTCACCGCCTCCGATCCGTTCCTCCACAGCGTCACCGATGTGATCCCGCCTGCCTCGGCGCCCCTCGGACCATCAAGCCGCACTTCAGGGTTTGTGCCTGGAATGAGCCCGTGACCTGCCAGGACCGTGTTCTGCGCCCTGTCAAGCCGCTCCCCGTCGGGGTTGTGGACGGAGAACGCACCGTCCCGATCGCGACACGCCCGGCCGTCGTCGTCCCCACCCTCCGCACCTGCGGAACTACAGGTCTGTCATTCGTCCACCACTGTGGAGAAGACTGTGGACAACTGGTGCGGGTGTGGACGATCACCCCTCGACGACCCCTCCTCAGTGGACGGCGCCACCGCTGCGGTCGAGATCCACCGTCGTGGACAGCGCGGTCTCGACCATCGCGACGAGCGCCCTCGCGGCCAGCGGCACGGGGACCACGCGGGCGGCGGGGACGTGGACGAATCCGCCCCGCACCCCGGTCCCCTCGAGCGCCTCGAGGACCCGGTAGAAGACGTCGTTGCACACGAAGGTGCCGGCGGTCTGCGAGACGGAGGCCGGGACCCCGGTCGCGGCGGCCGCGGCGACCATCGCCTTGATCGGCAGCGTCGAGAAGCGGCCGACGGGCCCGCCCGCGACGACCGGCTCGTCCACCGGCGCGGCCCCGGACTCGTCGGCGATGCGCGCGTCACGCACGTTGATCGCGACCCGCTCGGGGGTGATCGCCGCGCGACCGTCGGCGAGCCCGACGGCGATGACGAGCTGCGGCGCGAGCTCCTCGATCGCGGCGGCGAGCAGGTCCCCCGCACGGTCGAAGACCACCGGCAGCTCCCGCGCCTCGACCGCGACGCCGCGCCCGCGCAGCTGCGCGGCCGCCTCCTGCACGGCATCCCAGGAGGGGTTGCTCGCGGCCCCGTCGAAGGGCGCGAAGCCCGTGAGGAGAACAGGGGACTCGGGGGATGCGGGGGAGGAGCTCATGACGGCACCGTAGCCGGGACCGGAATCCGCTCGCCGCCCGGGGGCCGAGGTCCGTAACCTGGCGCGATGACGCAGCCCGACGCCCTCGCCCTCCTCCATCCGCCCTTCGCGCTCACCGTGCGCGCCGGTGACCTCACGCTGCGGGTGCTGCGTGACGCGGACCTCGAGGAGTACACGGCCCTGCTGCGTCGGCCGATCTTCGAGGACCCCCAGTCCGACCAGGTCTTCCCCTGGTACGCGGTGGACCCGGAGACCCGGGTGCGCGAGGCCGTGCGCTTCCAGTGGCGGCTGCGCGCCCAGCTGCGCGCCGAGGACTGGTCGCTGCCGCTCGGCGTGTGGGCCGGTGACGAGATGATCGGCTGCCAGGATCTCGCGGCGACGGACTTCGCCGTGCGCCGCACCGTGAGCTCCGGCTCGTGGCTCACCCTCGACCAGCACGGGAGGGGCTACGGCAAGCTCATGCGGCAGGCGATGCTCGTGCTCGCCTTCGACCACCTGGGCGCGGTGCGCGCGGAGTCCTCCGCGGTGCTCGGCAACGACCGCTCCTTCGGCGTCTCGCGCGCGTGCGGGTACGTCGACAACGGCACCCAGGTGACGGCGGAGGGCGGCCGCGCCCTCACCCAGCAGCGCTTCGTCGTCACACCCGCGACCGTCGTGCGCCCCGCCGTCGAGGTGGAGGTCGAGGGGGTCGGCCCGGAGCTGCGGGCGCTCCTCGGCGCCTGAGGGCGGGCTCGGGCGGCGCGATCGTTCCTCCCCATCGCCTCCTGGTCCACAGTTCCGGGGGCGTGCTCTCCTCCCCGCCCCGCCGGGCGTGGGATGGGGGCATGACCACTCCCGTGCAGCCCGTGACCGAGGTCCTCGTGGACCTCGCCCACACCCTGGGGTCCCGGCTGCCCGACGTCGCCGCGGGGATGGCCTCCGCGGAGGCGGCGCAGCTGCTCGGGGCCTCCGCGCAGGTCCGCGCCCGGCTCGACGCGCTCGACGTGCGCGCCCGCGTGCTCCATGCGGACGCCCTGCGGCGTGAGCGGCTCGCGGAGGCCCGGGAGCGCGCGGCGCAGGACCAGGAGGGGAGCCCGGACCTCGAGTCGGTCGCCGCGGGGGCGGAGCGGGCGGCCGTGCGCGACGCCTCGATGATCCTGCGCAGCTCCCCGGCGCAGGCCGCGCTGTCGCTCGCCGCGGCCCGCCGCCTGGTCGAGGACATGCCGCAGATGCTCCACGCCCTCGGCTCCGGCGCCGTCACCGCCCGCGTGGCCGGGGACGCCGCGACCGTGGCCCGGGTGCTGGAGCCCGAGCGGCGGCGCGACCTCGACGCGGCCCTCGCCGAGCGTGCGCCCTACCTCGACGGGGCCGGGCATCGCCGCTGGCGGCGCGAGATCTCCACGCTCGTGGAGCAGATCGAGCCGCTCGCCGCGGGCCGGCGGCACGCCCGCGCGCTCGACGAGCAGCACGTGCGCGTCACGCCGGGCGAGCACGGGATGGCGACCCTCTCCGCCCGGCTGCCCGGTCTCGAGGCCGCTGCGATCCGCAAGCGCCTCTCCCTCGAGGCGGAGGGTCTGCGCGCTCAGGGAGACCGCCGCGGTCACGGCCGGATCATGGCGCAGTCCCTGGTCTCCACCCTGCTGGGCCGTGAGGACGCCATGGATCCCGTGGTGCTGGACGTCGGCGTGATCATCACCGAGCGGGCGCTGCTCGAGGCGGACCACGGGGAGGCCGCGCACATCGAGGGCTACGGGGCGGTCCCCGCCGACGCTCTCCGGGGACCCCTGCGGAAGGCGCTCGCCGAAGGGACCGAGCGCGGCGCCCTGCTCCGGCGGCTGTTCACCCATCCGGTGACGGGGGAGCTGGTGGCGGGCGAGTCCCGGGCGCGGCTGTTCCCGCGATCGATGCGGCGGTTCCTCCACTGGCGGGACACGACCTGCCGGGCCCCGTTCTGCGACGCCCCCGTGCGGCAGTACGACCACATCCTCCCTGTCGCCGCCGGTGGCCCGACCACCCTCGCCAACGGGGAGGGGCTGTGCGCACGCTGCCAGCGGAAGGAGGAGGATGCGGTGTCGGTCGAGCGTGCATCCGACGAGCGCGGAGTCGTGGACGTCGACGCCGGGCACCAGGTCACGTGGACGAGCACGAGCCTCACCCGACGCACCACCACGCCCACGCGGTTCACGGCGCCCGCACAGGAGGTCGAGCTCAGCCCGCCCCCTCCTCCGCGAGGCGCAGGGCGATCTCCGCGGCCGAGTCCATCTCGCCGGCCTCCTGCACACAGCGGGCGAACGCCCAGTCCCGGGCCCGGTGCGGGTCCAGACCCGTCCTCTGCGCCAGGTCCCTCACCAGTCCCGAGGGGTCCCTGAGCAGACGCTGCTCGTGATTGAGCAGGTACTGGAGCAGGTCGTAGTGCGGATCGCCCACGTAGGGCTTGGGATCGATGAGCACCCAGTCGCCGTCCTCGCCCGTCCCACCGCGCTCGCGCCGCAGGATGTTGTGGGGATGGAGGTCGGTCGCGAGCAGCACCGGCGTGCCGTCCCACTGCCGGGGCAGCTCGCGGAAGAGACGGAGCCCGTGGGCCGCCAGGTGCGCGGGGAGCAGGCCGGCCATGCGGTCCAGGCGCTCCTGCGCCTCGTCCGCCCACCACTCGCACATGTCCGCGAGGGGGCGGAACGGGCCGCCCGTCGGCGCAGGGACATGGAGCCGCGTGACGAGTGCGGCGAACACCTCGTCCTGCACCTCGGGGTCGGGCAGCTCCGCGAGCGGGGTTCCCGGGCGCACCTCCTCCATGAGCAGCAGCGTCGTCGATCCCCGCTGCTCGCTGCGCAGCACCGTCGCGGCGCCGTGCCCCTGCCAGGCGGCCATCCCGGCGGCCTCGTCCCGGGCCTCGTCATGGGACATGGTCACCTTGAGCGTGAGCCGACGGCCCTCGACGTCCCGCACGGGCGCCACCCAGGAGGCGGAGCCGCCGGGGGCGTACGGGACCCCGGCGCTCAGCGACCACTCCTCGAGCACGGCGGGCACGAGGGTGGGCAGGGCCTCACGCCAGGCGGCGACCCCGCTGTGCGTGTTCTCGGCGAGCAGCGGCGGCAGCGGCCTGCCCAGCACGAGCAGCTCGGACGGGCTCATCGGCGTCCCTCCCCAGGTGACCCCTGCTCCGCCACGGGCCGGGTGACGCGCTCCGGCATCGTGAACTCGGCGCTCGGGGTCTGCAGCTGGCCGCTGCGGATCAGGCCGCGGCAGCGGAGGCCGCCGACGCCGCGATCCCCGGTCTCCTGCCCGAGCCGCACGAGGATCGGCTCCGCCCAGGTGCCGTAGCCCGGATCGCCCCAGGTGCGCAGCGCGATCGTGCGCGCACCGGGCTCGTACGGGTCCTCCGCGCCGCCCGCGGTCGCGAGCTCGAGGGCGCCTGCGGCGGGGTCGAAGGCCGCGTCGTCGAGCGCGAAGAGCCGCCCGCCCAGGCGCGCCACCCGGGTGCGGCCCCACAGCGAGTCGTAGGTCCCGGCCGCGAGCTCGGCGACCTCCCCGGCGGTGAGGGACCCGACACCCTCCTGCTCGGCGAGCGGGAGCGGGCGCGTCCGGCCGGAGCCGCCGCCGCCCTGCGCACCGGGAGCCTCGGCGGCGTCGGCCTGCGGGGCGGGCCGGCCCGCGGCGAGGGCGAGCAGCCCCAGCAGCCCGGCCGCGATCTCCGAGGTGGGTGCGTCCACGGCGGTGCCGATCACGGAGACGGCGAGGCGCTCCGAGGGCACTGCCCAGGTGCGGGACAGGCCGGTGGGGAACCCGCCGGAGTGGCCGACGGCCTCGAAGCCGTGCAGGCGTCCCTGCTGCAGGCCCAGCGCGTAGTGGCGCCCCTCGGCGACGGTCCACACGCGTCGCCGCATGGCGCGCCGGGCGTCCTCCCCCAGCAGCGCGTCGGTGGTGAGGGCGCGGCCGGCGACGGTCGCGATCGCGCCGGCCGTCGCCCAGAAACCGGTCGCGGCGGCGAGCGCGCCGGTGGGGACCTGCTCGACGATCCGTCGCGGCCCGTGGAGCAGCGAGGTGTGCCCGGGCGCGAAGCCGTGGGGCGTCTCGGGGCCGGGGGCGTCCGCGGGGAGGTCGGGGCCGATGCCCTCGACGCCGAGCGGGTCGATCACGAGGCGGGTGACGGCCGCGGCGAAGTCCTCCCCGGTCACGGACTCGATGATGAGCCCCACGAGCCCGTAGCCGATGTTCGAGTACTGCAGGTGCGTGCCGGCGGGCGCCGCGAGCGGCTCGGTGCGGGCGATGGCGAGCAGCTGCTCCCGGTCGGGGAAGGGGCGGCCGAGCCGCCACCAGCGGGCGTCGGCGCTGTCCCGGGACAGTCCCGCCGCGTGGGAGAGCAGGTCCCGCAGGGTCGCGGCGGCGACGGGGGAGCCGGCGAGCTCGGGGACGTGTGCGCCGAGCGTGTCGTCCAGGCGCAGCGTGCCCTCCTCGGCGAGCCGGAGCACGGCGAGCGTGGTCATCATCTTGGAGTGCGAGGCGATGCGCAGGCGGTGCGTGGGCAGCAGGTCGATGCCGGCCTCGGCGTCCGCCGGGCCCACGGCGACCTCGGCGACGAGCTCGCCGTCGTGCCAGATCGCCGCCTGGATGCCGGACTGCCGGTGCAGGTGGCGCACGGTCTCCAGCCAGCCGGGGAGGATCGCGGCGACGTCCAGCACGGCATCCCTGCCAAGGGACGGCGCGGTGGTGCTCTCGAGGACGGTGGAGAAGAGCGGAGGGGTGGTCTCCGGCACGGCGGGCTCCTTCGGCGCGGCGGGAGGGTCAGCGGGTGGACGGCGGCGGGGACGGTGCATGCCGCCGTCGGGACTAGCATTCTTCCGTGAAACCGTTCGTGCTGATCTCCACCCGCCCCGAGGACGACGTCGCCGAGCGCGAGCACGAGTCCGTGCTCCGCTTCACCGGTCTCGACGAGCGGGACCTGTGCCGCGTGCGCCTGGAGAAGGAGGAGGCCCCCGTGCTCCGCGCGGACGAGGTCTCCGGCGTCATCCTCGCCGGCAGCCCCTTCACCGTCTCCGAGCCCGCCGAGACGAAGTCCGCGCTCGAGCTCGCGACCGAGCCGAAGCTGTTCTCCGTGCTCGACCAGGTCATGGCGCAGGACCTGCCGTTCCTCGGCGCCTGCTACGGCGTGGGCGCGCTCGGCACGCACCAGGGCGCGCGGATCGACCGCACCTACGGCGAGGAGCTCTCCGCCGTGGAGGTGACGCTCACCGAGGAGGGCCTCGCCGATCCGCTCGTGCGCGCCGCGGGGCTGCCTCCGGTGTTCACCGGGCTCGTCGGCCACAAGGAGGCCGTGCACACCCTGCCCGCGACCGCGACCGTGCTGGCCACGGGTGAGGCGTGCCCCGTGCAGATGTTCCGCATCGGCACCCGCCAGTACGCGACCCAGTTCCACCCCGAGATGGACGTGCCGCTGCTGCTCGAGCGCGCGGCCCGCTACCAGGAGCACGGCTACTTCGACCCGGAGCAGATGGACGAGCTGTTCGGGGCCCTCGGCCAGCAGCATGCGGACGAGGCGCCGCTGCTGCTGCGCGGCTTCGCGGAGCACTTCGCCCGCTGAGCCCGCCCCGTCCTCGCCCACAGGGTCCCCGATCGAGGCCCTGACCTCGGGTAGCGTCGACCCGTGCCCCGGTTCACTCGAGAGCAGGTCCGGCGGCGTCGGCAGATCGCGGCGGCGATCGTGGTCGTCGTCGCCCTGGTCCTCGTCGGCGGATGCACCCGGCTGGTGATCGGCGCGCTGAGCGGCGGCGACGATGAGACGGCCGCGAGCGTCCCCGTCCCCTACACGGCCGACGACGCCGCCATGACCGTCCCCGCGACCGCGCACGACGCCGCCGCCCTCGCGCAGCTCCCCGGTGACCTCGAGCTCGGCGAGGACGAGGTGCTCGGCGTCGACGTCTCCGCGCACCAGGGCGAGATCGACTGGCAGGCCGTCGCCGGGGACGGGATCGGCTTCGCGTACATCAAGGCCACCGAGGGAGCGGGCTTCACCGACTCGCGCTTCGCGGAGAACTGGTCGGGCGCCCGCGCCGCCGGGGTGACGCCCGGCGCGTACCACTACTTCACCCTGTGCTCGCCTGGCGCGGACCAGGCACGGGACTTCCTCGCCGCCGCCCCGCCGGACGACGCCGCGCTCCCGCCCGCCCTGGACCTCGAGTTCGACGGCGCCTGCGAGGAGCGCCCCTCGGCGGAGGACGCCCAGCACGAGATCGACGCCTTCACCGCGGCGATCGAGAAGGCATGGGGGCGGAGGCTCGTCATCTACTCCTCGAGCGACTGGCGCCGCCACTACGGCCTGCCGGTCACGGATGCGCGCCCCGACTGGCTGTTCTCCGACTCCGGCCGCCCCGACCAGGAGGACTGGTCGCTGTGGCAGCTGCGGTTCGACGGGAAGGTCGCCGGCATCGACGGCCGCGTCGACATGGACGTGGCCCGGATCGAGTCGCTGCGCGAGCACGCCGAGATCGCCGACGGAGAGGGGGCGCTCACGCACGCCCCGGCCGCGGAGGGATGAGCGCGGAGGGCTAGCCGCGCAGGTCCTGGCTCGTCCCGCGCTCGGCGCGCAGCTGCACCACGAGCGCGTCGAGCAGCGTCGTCCAGTGCTCGAGCAGCGCCTGCCGCTCCGCCGCGCCCAGCAGCCGCTCCTGGTGGACGGCGAGCACGGTGCCCTCGCCGGCCTCCTGCAGCGTCACCTGGAAGACGGTCTCGTGGTCGAGGGTGCGCGGCGTCCAGCGCACCCGCACCCGTCGACCCACGTGGCAGCCGACGATCCGCCCGTGCAGCGAACCGCCGCTGCGCAGCGGGGCTCCGACCATCTGCGGGACGGAGTCGACGCCCAGCCAGGCGGGGAGCCACTCGGAGAGCAGCCGCCGCCACACCTCGTCGACGTGCGCGGGGACGGTGCGGCGCACCCCGAGCTGCCAGCCGGCGTCGCGGGTGAGGCCGGGGGGCGTGGGCTCGAGCTCGGTCTCCATGCCCCCGACACTAGGGGCGCCCCCGGGGCGCGGCGAGGGGAGACGAGGAGGCGTCGACAGGTGTTCGAGCAGGTGTCGCCGAGGCTTCACCCCCGCGTCGCGATCGGGGCGCGCGCCGGTAGCGTGAGCGCATGAGCACCTGGACCACGCGCCCCGAGGACCCTGCCGATCCCCGTGACGCCGCGGCGATCCGGGAGGTGCTCCTCGCCGCCTTCCCCACCGCGGAGGAGGCGGACCTCGTGGACGCGCTGCGGGCCGACGACGCCGCCTGGATCCCCGGGCTGTCGCTCGTCGCCACCGGCGAGGACGGGTCCGTCGTCGCGCAGGCCCTGCTCACCCGCTGCACCGTGGGCGGCGACCCGGCGCTCGCCCTCGCGCCCTGCGCCGTGGTGCCCGCGCACCAGCGGCAGGGTGCCGGGAGCGCCGCGATCCGGGCGGTGCTCGCCGCGGCGACCCGGCGGGCGGAGCAGAGCGGGGAGAACCTCGTCGTCGTGCTCGGGCACGCCGCGTACTACCCGCGCTTCGGCTTCACCCCAGCGGCCGGCGCCGGGGTGCTCGCCCCCTTCGACGTGCCCGCCGAGGCGTTCCTGACTCTCGCCCTCGACCCGGCGCGCCCGGCGCCGCGGGGCCTCGTCGGCTATCCGGCCGCGTTCGGGATCTGAGCAGGGGCCTCAGGGCTGCAGGCGCTCCCGCGTCCAGCCGCCCTCCCCGAGCGTGTACGCGATCCGGTCGTGGAGGCGCCCCGAGCGGCCCTGCCAGAACTCCACGCGCTCCGCGGTGATCCGGTAGCCGCCCCAGAAGGGCGGGCGCGGCACGTCGGCCCCCTCGAAGCGCGCGGCGGCCTCCGCGAGCTGCGCCTCGAGCTCCGCGCGCGAGGTGATCGGTGCGGACTGCCGGGAGGCCCAGGCGCCGAGCTGCGAGGCGCGCGGGCGGCGCGCGAAGTAGGCGTCCGAGGCGTCGTCGTCGAGCGGCGCGACGGTGCCCTCGATCCGCACCTGCCGCTGCAGGGCGTACCAGGGCAGGAGCAGCGCGGCCCGCGGCACGGCGGCCAGCTCGCGGCCTTTCGCGGAGTCGCGGTTCGTGTACAGCGTCGCGGTGAGCGCGTCGCCGTCCTCGCCGAGGCCCTTCACGAGCACGGTCCGGGAGCGGGGCCGCGGGGAGCCGTCCGCGTCGAGCGCGACGGTGGAGAGCACGGCGGCCGTCGGGTCGGGGAGGTCGCCCACCTGCTCGTGGCGGTCGAGCGCCTCCTGCATCCAGATGCCGAGCAGGGCGGAGGGGCTCTGCGGGGCGTCGTCGGCGAGGGCTCCGGCGAGGTAGTCCGTGCGGGAGTCGGCGAGCGGGTCGGTCATGCCCGGGATATTAGGCGTGCCGGTGGCGGGGCTGCAGCAGCGCACCGAGCGGGCGGGCCCCGCGGCGCCGGACCTCGTCGCCGCGGGAGGTGCTCCGCTCCCGCCGGGGCCGGCGTGCCGGGCGCAGCGCGTCCACGTCGACCTCGACGAGCGAGGGGTCCATGCCCGCGGCCTCGGCGCGGCGACGGGCGCGGCGCACGGCGCGCAGCAGCGCGGCGTCGCCGTAGGACTCGGGCAGCGGACGGTAGGTGATCAGGGCTCCCTGGTCGCGGGTGCCGGTGCGGCTGGTGGCGATGCGTGAGGTTCTCATGGGTCCCACCCTCCGCCGTCGGCCCCGGTCGTCGCGTCCTCCCGGCGGGGCGGCCCGCTCCACCCGGGGTCTGATCCCGGGGCGGCCCGTGTCCCACCCCGTCCCGCTTCGCCCGCATGTCATGAACGGCCATGGGACGTCACGATCCGGAAACAAGGTGCCGCAGGACGCCGCAGCGGTCTCCCGCGCCGCGCTCCGGTGCTAGCGTTCCCCACCACCGATGGCGTGGGACCCACGTCACACGGTCATCTGCCCCGCGTGCGTCATCCCCGCGCCACGGTCCCCTGGAGGAAACCCCATGTTCGATGCCCTCACGCCCCGCCGACGTTCGATGCTGATCGCGATGGGAGGCGTGCCGCTGCTGCTCGCCGCGTGCGCGAAGACCACGGAGTCCGGCGGCAGCGACGGGGGAGGGGCCGGCGGCTCCGCGCTCACCGTGGGCACCACCGACAAGGTCACCGCCCTCGACCCGGCCGCCGCGTACGACAACGGCTCCTCCGTCGTCTGGACCCAGGTCTACGGCTGCCTGCTCAACACCAAGATCGGCTCGACGGACGGCAAGCCCGAGCCGGACCTCGCCGAGTCCGCCGAGTTCACCTCGGACACCGTCTACACCGTGAAGCTCAAGTCCGGCCTCACCTTCGCGAACGGCAACGAGCTCACGAGCGAGGACGTCAAGCACACCTTCGACCGGCAGATCGCGATCGCCGACCCGAACGGCCCCTCGAGCCTGCTCGCGAACCTCGACTCGGTGAACGTGGTCGACGAGCTCACCGTCGAGTTCCACCTCAAGGAGCCCAACGACCAGACCTTCCCGTACATCCTCTCGAGCCCCGCCGGCCCGATCGTCGACTCCGAGGTCTTCCCCGCGGACAAGGTGCTCTCCGACGACGAGATCGTCGCCGCGAAGGCGTTCTGCGGCCCGTACCAGCTGACCTCGTGGAAGCTCAACGAGCTCGCCTCCTTCCAGGCCTTCGACGGCTACCAGGGCCTGTACGGCACGCCCAAGACCTCCGACGTCGCGATCTCCTACTACGCGGACCAGAACAACATGAAGCTCGACGTGCAGCAGGGCAACGTCGACGCCGTCTTCCGCTCGCTCTCCGCGACGGACGTCGAGGACCTCAAGAAGGACGACGCGGTCGCCGTGCACGACGGCCCCGGCGGCGAGATCCGCTACATCGTCTTCAACTTCGACACCCAGCCCTACGGCGCGAAGACGGAGCAGGCCGACGAGAAGAAGGCGCTCGCCGTGCGCCAGGCGGCGGCGGACCTCATCGACCGCCAGGCCATCGCGACCTCCGTCTACAAGGACACCTACACCCCGCTGTACTCGTACATCCCGGAGGGCCTGCCGGGCGCCGGCACCCAGTTCCAGGACCTCTACGGCGACGGCTCCGGCGGGCCGGACGCCGCGAAGGCGAAGAAGCGCCTCGAGGACGCGGGCGTCGAGATCCCCGTGCAGCTGTCCCTGCAGTACAACCCCGACCACTACGGCTCCTCCTCGGGCGACGAGTACGCCGCGGTGAAGGCGCAGCTCGAGGAGGGCGGCCTGTTCGCCGTGGACCTGCAGTCCACCGAGTGGGTGCAGTACTCCGAGGACCGCACCGCCGACGTCTACCCCGCGTACCAGCTGGGCTGGTTCCCGGACTACTCCGACGCCGACAACTACCTCTCCCCGTTCTTCATCAAGGACAACTTCCTGGTCAACCACTACGACAACGCGGAGGTGCAGGACCTCATCGCGAAGCAGCGCGGCATCGCCGACGCCGCCGAGCGGGAGAAGACCTTCGTCGAGATCCAGGACAAGGTCGCCGCGGACGTCTCGACCCTGCCGCTGCTGCAGGGCTCGCAGATCGCGGTGTCCACGAAGGACCTCCAGGGCGTCACCCTCGACTCCTCCTTCAAGTTCCGCCTCGTCCCGCTGTCGAAGTGACCGCGGCCGCCGAGACGCAGCCCGGGCCCGCCGCCTCCGCCCCCTCCCGCTCCTCCCGACGGAGCGGCGGGGGGCTGGGGCGGTACGTGCTGACCCGGTTCCTGCTCATCATCCCGACCGTGCTCATCCTCATGACGGTCGTCTTCTTCCTCATGCGGATCACCGGCGACCCGATCACGGCGGCCCTGGGCGGCCGCCTCACCCCGGACGAGCTCGCCGCCCGTCGTGCCGAGGCCGGCTACGACCGGCCGCTGATCATCCAGTACCTCGACTACCTCGGCGGGGTGCTGCGCGGTGACTTCGGCACCAGCTACACCGACGGCCGGCCGGTCTCCGCGATCCTGCTGCAGTACGGCGGGGCGACGGCGGAGCTCGTGCTCTACGCGATCGTCGTCGCGCTCGTGGTGGGCGTGCCGCTGGGCATGATCGCCGCGCGCAGCCGCGACCGCTGGGGCGACCTGGCCCTGCGGGTCCTCGCGATCCTCGGCTACGCGACCCCGGTGTTCTTCGTGGGCCTGCTGCTCAAGCTCGTGTTCTCCGTGGGCCTCGGCTGGTTCCCCGTCGCGGGCCGCCTCTCCACGGGCGGCGAGCGCACCATGGGCTCGATCCTCAACCCCAGCCCCTTCTACCTGCTGGACGCGCTCCGGCTGGGGGACCCGGCGCTGATCGGCGACGTGCTGCGCCATGCCGCGCTGCCCGCCGTGGCACTGGGCCTGCTCACCGGCGGGATCTTCCTGCGCCTGGTGCGCACGAACATGATCGGCACGCTCGAGATGCCGTACGTGGACTCCGCCCGCTCCCGCGGCGTCGCCGAGTCCCGCCTGACCACCCGGCACGCCCTGCGCCCGGCCCTCATCCCCATCATCACCGTGATGGGCATGCAGGTCGCGATGATGCTGGGCGGCGCCGTGCTCACCGAGACCACCTTCGAATGGCGGGGGCTCGGCTACCAGCTCGCCGAGTACATGGCGGCCCGCGACTACGTGGCCGTGCAGGGCATCGTCATGATGCTCGCCGTCATCGTCGCCGTCTCCAATTTCCTGGTCGACGTGATCGCCGCGCTCATCGACCCCCGCGTGAGGTACTGACATGACGATCCCGAACCCGGCCCCTCCCGGCGCCGACGGCGGCCTCCAGGGCGACGAGTCCGTCGCCGTGCAGGCCGGCGCGGTCGCCGCGACCGCCCACGCCCCCTGGTACCTGCGCCTGCCGATCGTCTCCCACCTGCGCCGCAGCGTCGGCCTGCAGCGGGGGATGCTGATCGCGGGCCTCGTGCTCGTCGCGGGGCTCCTGCTCACGGCGCTGCTCGCCCCGCTGATCGCGCCCTACCCCTTCGCGGCCACGTCGGCGGGCGGGACCGCCTTCGGCACGCAGCAGCCGCCCTCGGCCGCGCACCCGCTCGGCACCACCGTCGCCGGCTACGACGTGCTCTCGCGCGTCGTCTTCGGCACCCGCACCGCGGTCGCCGTCATGGCCTGCGCGGTCGTCGCCTCCCTGTTCCTCGGCGTGCTGCTGGGGCTGATCTCCGGCTACGTGGGCGGCTGGCTCGACCGGATCCTCGTCATGCTCGCGGACGCGATCTACGCCTTCCCGTCCCTGCTGCTCGCGATCGTCATGTCCATCGTCATCTCCGGCGGGCAGTCGAGCGCCTGGGGCGGCATCCTCGCCGCGGCCCTCTCGATCACCGTGGTGTTCGTGCCGCAGTACTTCCGCGTGATCCGCGCGGAGGTGGTGCGGCTGAAGGCGGAGCCCTTCGTCGAGGCCGCGAAGGTCATCGGCACCCCGCACCGGCGGGTCATGGGCACGCACCTGCTGCGCAACGCCACCCGCACGCTGCCGCTGATCTTCACCCTCAACAGCTCCGAGGCGATCCTCACCCTCGCCGCGCTCGGCTTCCTCGGCTTCGGCATCGAGCCGACGAGCGCCGCCGAATGGGGCTACGACCTCAACCGGGCGATGGCGGACGCCACCTCCGGCATCTGGTGGACCGGCCTGTTCCCGGGCCTCGGGATCGTCGCCGCCGTGCTCGGCGTGACCCTCGTGGGCGAGTCCGTCAACGACCTCGACGACCCGCGCCTGCGCTCCCGCCGGCGACGGAAGGGAGCCCGACGATGACCGCCGCCACGCCTCGCGCCGAGGACCGCGCACGGGTCGAGCCGCGGCTCGCGATCCGCGACCTCGACGTGCACTTCGCGACCGACGCCGGGGACGTGCACGCCGTGGACGGCGTGAGCCTCGAGGTTGCCTCCGGGGAGATCCTCGCCGTGGTCGGCGAGTCCGGCTCCGGCAAGTCCGTCACCGCCCGCTCGATCCTCGGCCTGCTCCCGGAGACGGCCGACGCGACCGGGGCCGTGCTCGTCTCCGGGACCGACGTCGTGGGCCTGCGCGGCGCCCGGTTGCGGGCCCTGCGCGGCGAGGACGTCTCCATGGTGTTCCAGGAGCCCTCGAGCGCCATGAACCCCGTCTACCCGATCTGGTGGCAGATCGGCGAGGGGCTCCGCGCGCACCGCCCGAAGCTCACCCGCAGGCAGATCCGCGCCGAGGCCGTCGAGGCGCTCGCCTCCGTGGGCGTCCCCGACCCGGAGGAGCGGATCGACCGCTACCCGCACGAGTTCTCCGGCGGCCAGAAGCAGCGCATCATGATCGCGATGGCGCTCGCCCTCGGGGCGGAGCTCATCGTCGCCGACGAGCCCACCACCGCCCTCGACGTCACCGTGCAGGCGGAGATCCTGGGCCTGCTGCGGGACGTGCGGGACCGCTTCGGCACCTCGATCATCCTCATCACCCACAACATGGGCGTCGTCGCGGACCTCTCCGACTCCGTCGCCGTCATGCGGCACGGGAAGGTGATCGAGCGGGCCGCGACCCGCGAGCTGTTCGCGAGCCCGCAGGAGGACTACACGAAGCAGCTGCTCGCCGCCGTCCCGCACCTGGGACGGAACAGCGCCTGGAGCGCCCTGGACCCCGAGCGGCAGCAGGCGATCGAGCAGGCGGAGCCCGTCGTCACCGCGAAGGACCTCGTCATCGAGTACCCGGGGCGGCTGGGCCGGCCCGCGTTCCGCGCCGTCCACGGCGTGGACCTGCAGATCCGCGCCGGCGAGGTGTACGGCCTGGTGGGGGAGTCCGGCTCCGGCAAGACGACCATCGGCCGCGCGATCGCCGGGCTCGAGCGCACCAGCGGCGGCAGCCTGCAGGTGCTCGGCCACGAGATGAACGGGATCCGCGAGAAGGCGTTCCGGCCCGTGCGCCGGCGCATCGGCTTCGTCTTCCAGGACCCCGCCACCTCGTTCAACCCGCACCTCACGATCGCCGAGTGCATCGCCGAGCCGCTCGTCGTGCACGAGAAGGGCCTCGGCGCCGCGCAGCGCGAGGCGAAGGTGCAGGAGCTGCTGGACGCCGTCGAGCTGCCCGGCGCCTACGCCCGCCGCTACCCGCACGAGCTCTCCGGCGGGCAGCGGCAGCGCGTGTCCCTCGCGCGCGCCCTCGTGCTCGGCCCCGAGCTGCTCATCGCCGACGAGCCGACGAGCGCGCTGGACGTGTCCGTGCAGGCCACGGTGCTCGAGCTGTTCCGCGAGCTGCAGGAACGCCTGGGCTTCGCGGCCCTGTTCATCTCCCACGACCTCGCCGTCGTCGACTCCCTCGCCCACCGCATCGGCGTGCTCCTGCGCGGCGAACTCGTGGAGCAGGGCCACGGCCCGGACGTGCTCCACGACCCGCAGCACCACTACACGCGCCGCCTCATCGCCTCCCTCCCCGTGCCGGACCCGGTCGAGCAGGCGCAGCGGCGGGCGCGCTACGCGGAGGAGTTCGGCGGCACGGCGCGGTGAGACGGGGCGGAACCGATCAGCCCTGACCCAGCGCCGCCCGGATCGCCTGCGCGGGCGTCGTCGGCGCCCGGCCGATGAGCCGGGCGAGATCGTCCGAGGCGGTGTGCAGCTCACCGCGGGCGAGGCCGGCGTCGGCATCGGCGAGCACCTCCGCGAGCTCGGCGGGCAGTCCCGCGTGTGCGAGCGCGGCCGCGTACTCGTCGACCGGGAGATCCCGGTAGGTGACCGGGGTGCCGAGCTGCTCGCTCATCGTCGCGGCGAGCTGGGTGAGGGTGAACGCCTCCCCGCCCAGCTCATAGGTCCTGCCCTCGTGACCGTCGCCGGTCAGCATCGCGGCGGCGGCCTCGGCGAGGTCGCTCCGGGCGGCGGCGCTGACCCTGCCGTCGGCCGCCGCGCCCCACAGCGTCCCCTGCTCGCGGATCGCGGGGAGCTGGCTCGTGTAGTTCTCGAGGTACCAGCCGTTGCGGAGGATCGTGAACGGGACGCCGCTCGCCCGGATGTGCTCCTCCGTGCGGCGGTGCTCGTCGGCGAGGCGCATCCGGGCGGTCTCCGCGTTGACGGTGCTCGTGTAGACGAGGCGCCCCACGCCGCTCGCCCGGGCCGCGTCGATCGCGCGGCGATGGTGGTCGAAGCGCTCGCCCACGGTGGTCGTGGAGACCAGGAGCAGGCGGTCGACGCCGAGGAACGCGGTGCGCAGCAGCTCCTCGTCGGCGAGGTCCAGGGACATGGTCCGCACTCCTCGGGCGGCGAGCGGCTCGAGGCGGGAGACGTCGCGGCCCGTCGCGACGAGGCCGCCCGCGGGGACTCCGGCGGAGAGCAGGCTCTCCACGACGAGGCTGCCCAGCTGGCCGCTTGCTCCGGTGATCATGATCGACATGTGCTGCTCCTTCGTGCGGTGATGGCTGCGTCCGGGCGGCGTCGGAGCACCTGCTCCTGACCGTCTCCCCGGGCGCGGCGCTACGCTAGGACCTGACATCAATGTCAGGGGCAAGAGGGTGATGACCATGCGGATCGGCGAGCTCTCCGCGCGCAGCGGCGCGAGCGTGCGATCGCTGCGCTACTACGAGCAGCAGGGGCTCCTCAGCAGCAGCCGCAGCCCGAGCGGTCAGCGGCACTTCTGCGAGGAGGACGTCGAGCGGGTCCTCTTCCTGCGGCGGCTGTTCGACGCCGGCCTCTCCAGCCGCACCATCCTCGACCTGCTGCCCTGCGTCGACTCCCCGAGCGCGGACAACTCGCGGGCCGCGCTGGACCGCATGGCCGCCGAGCACGAGCGGCTCTCCTCCCTCATCGAGGATCTCGTGACGGCCCAGGGCGCCCTCGACGCGGCGATGGAGCGAGCGCGGGCCGCGCAGCCGAGCTGACCGCGCCCGCCCGCCCGGCGCGCCGACGGCTTGATCGCCGCACGGGCGCCCTAGCATCGGCCCTTCGGGGCGAGCGGAGGGGCGCGGATGACGACGGAGATGACGGAGACGACGGACGCCGGATCCGGGACGGCGCCGCCGCTGGACCGCGACTTCCACCTGCTGTGGTTCGCGCGGGCCGCGTCCGACGCCGGCACCGCGATCGCCATGGGCGCCCTCGCGCTGATCGCCGTGCGCACGCTCGAGGCGACGACCTTCCAGGTCTCCCTGCTCACCGCCGTCGCCGGCCTTGTGGGCGCGGCGCTGGCGCTCCCGATCGGGCCGTTCCTCGAGGCGCGGCGGAAGCGCCCGGTGATGATCACCGCGGACGTGGTCCGAGCACTGCTGTACCTCTCGGTGCCCGTCGCGGCCCTGCTCGGCGTCCTCACGTTCGGGCAGCTGGTCGCCGTCTCCGCGGTGGGGGCGCTCGGCGGGATCGTCTTCGGCGGGGCCTCCGCCGCACACCTGAAGAACCTCGTCCCCAAGGAGCGGCGTACCGAGGCCCTGGGGAAGCTGGAGTCCACGTTCTGGCTGCTGACCTCGCTGGGGCCCATGCTCGGCGGGGCGATCGTGCAGCTGCTGGGCAGCACCGTCACCCTCGGCGTGCAGGCGATCGGGCTGCTCGCCTCGGCGCTCGGGATCAGCCGGATCCGACGCCCGGAGCCGGACCCGCCCGCCCCCGGTGACCGCCGCTTCCTCGCGGAGGCGGGCGCCGGGTTCACCGTCGCCCTCCGGGACCGCACGCTGCGGCCGCTGCTGATCAACGCCTCGCTCTTCGCCGCGTTCATCGCCTGGATCGGACCGCTCGAGCTCGTGCTGCTGCTACGCGGCCTGGACCTGCCGGCCTGGCAGTTCGGGATCGCCCTCGCCCTGCCGAGCCTCGGAGGCCTGCTCGGCTCGTGGCTTGCGCCGCGGGTGAGCGGGCGGCTCGGGGAGCACCGCACCCTCGTCGGCTCCGCCGTCCTGCGCGGCGTGCCCGTCCTCGCCCTGCCGTTCCTGCCGGGCGGCACCGCGGGTCTCGTGGTCTACGTCGTCTCCACCTTCCTCCTGCTGACCTTCGCCGGCGTGTTCCGCCCCGTCTACACGGCGGTCCGGATGGAGGCGACCGACGACGCCGTGATGACCTGGGTGACCACCGCGTTCACGCTCGCCTCCCGCGGCGCCGCCCCGCTGTTCGCCCTGCTCGGGGGACTGGTCGCGACCGGGATCGGGGTGCGCGGCGGTCTGCTCGTGGGCGTCGTCGGCCTGATCCTCTCCGGCCTGTTCCTCCCGTGGCGGGCGGGCCGACGGCAATCCGCTTGACCCCTGCCGCTTGCCCTGGTGGCCTGCTGCGATGATCACCGTCCCCCTCGCCTTCCGCGAGATGCCCCGCTGGTGGCACGACGCCGCCGGCCGGGAGTGGCTGGACCGCCTCCCGTCCCTTGTCGCGGAGCAGTGCCGACGCTGGGACCTGCAGGTCGACGGCGGCCCGCTCCACGGCTCGAACGCCCTCGTGGTGCCCGTGCGGCGCGGCGCCGAGGCGGCCGTGCTGCGCCTGGCCCCGCCCGGGGACGACGTGTCCCGCGAGGCGGAGGCGCTGCGCTGGTGGGACGGGCGGGGGACAGTGCGGCTGCTCGAGGCCGACGTCCCGGCCCGGGCGATGCTCCTGGAGCGGCTCTCCGCCCGCAGCCTGCAGTCCGTGCCGCTGGGGGAGGCCGTGCCGATCATCGCGGACCTCGCCGCGCGGATGGCGGTCCCGGCGCCGCCCGGCGCGACCTCGACCGCCCGGATCGCCGCCGCCCACCTCGAGGAGTTCCCCCGCGACTGGGAGCGGCAGGGCCGCCCGGTGCCCCGGCGCCAGCTGGAGACCGCGCTGGGCCTCGCCGCCGAGCTCGCCGCCCTGCCGCCGGGAGGGGACGCGGTGGACGGGGACCTGCACTGCGAGCAGGTGCTCGCTGGGGAGCGGGAGCCGTGGCTCGTGGTGGACCCGGTCCTCCTGCGCGGCGACCTCGAGCACGACCTCGCCCGGGTGCTCTGGTCCCGGCTCGACGAGGTGGCGGACGACGCCGAGCTGCGCCGCCTCGTGGACGTCTTCGCGCGCCGCGCCGGCGTCCCCGGGGAGCGGGCCCGTGCCTGGATCGTGCTCCGCTCCCTGTCCTACCTGCTGTGGGGCCTTGACCAGGGGCTCACCCGGGACCCGCCGAAGTGCCGCCGCCTGCTCGACCTGTTCGCCTGAGGGACTCGCTCCTCAGACCCCCACGAGGTGCCCGACGTCGCTCACGCCGAGGACGGACCACTCGCCCGTGGGCCGGCGCCGCAGCGCGGTGAGGCTCGCGTTCGCGATCGGCAGCTGCATCCAGGCGGCCGGCGGGGCGCCCAGCGCCCGGGCCACGAAGGAGCCCACCACGAAGGCGTGCGTGACGGCGACCAGGGTGCCCGCCCCGCCCGGGGCGCTCAGCCGCTCCCAGGCGGCGGCGAGGGCCGCGCCGTCCTCGTCGCGCTCCTCGAGGGGAACCTGGCGCAGGAAGTCCTCGCGGTGCGACGGGTAGTCGTCCCGACGGTCGGGGGAGGGGAACGGGGTGCGGTCCTCGAGCAGGGCGGATTCCTCGGGGGTGAGGCCCAGGTGCGGGGCGAGGAGCTCCGCCGTCCGCCGGGCACGACGCCGCGGCCCGTGCAGCAGCCGGGTCGCCCCGGTGCCCGCGAGCCGCTCCCCGAGCAGGCCCGCCTGCCGCATGCCGCGCGGGCCGAGCGGCGGGTCCTCCCCGTCGTGCCCGTCCGCCTCCGCATGCCGCACCAGCAGGATCGTCTCCATCGGGTCAACGTAGCGGAGCCCCGGCCGACGGGCCCGTTGGCGCGATCCGTGCGGTGGGCGTCCGCGCGGCACATGGTGCACGGCGGGGAGCCGTAGTGGGATGGCGTCATGGACCTCGAACGCAGCGCGACGACCCCCGGCCAGCCACTCGACGGCAGCGCCGGGGACGCCGACTACGGCCGGATCGGCCCCGGCTACTCCCGCTACCGCCGCCCCGAGCCGGCCTTCGCCGCCGCGATCCGGGAGGCGCTCGGGCCGGCGCGCACCCTCGTGAACGTCGGCGCCGGCGCCGGGTCCTACGAGCCGGACCATCTCGAGGTCACCGCCGTCGAGCCGAGCGCCGCGATGCGCGCGCAGCGACCCGCGGGCTCCGCCCCGGTGATCGACGCGGTCGCCGAGCAGCTCCCCTTCGAGGACCTCGCCTTCGACGCCGCGCTCGCCTCCTTCACCGTGCACCAGTGGCAGGACCTGCGCGGCGGCCTCGCGGAGCTGCGGCGCGTCACCCGCGGCCCCGTCGTCGTCCTCACCTGCGACCCCGCGGCACTGGACCGCTCGTGGATCACCGAGTACGCCCTGGAGGTGATCGCCACGGAGGCCGGCCGCTATCCCGCGATCGAGGCGCTGTGCGAGGGCCTCGGCGGGAGCGTCGAGGTGCACGCGCTGCCCATCCCGCTCGCCTGCGTCGACGGCTTCTCCGAGGCGTACTACGGGCGCCCGGAGATGCTGCTGGACCCCGGGGCGCGGCGCGCGAACTCCGCGTGGAGCTTCGTCGGCGCGGAGGTCGAGGAGCGCTTCGTGCGCACCCTGCGCGCGGACCTCGATTCCGGGGTCTGGGACGCCCGGCACGGCGACCTGCGCACCCTCCCCGCCTTCCATGGGTCCCTGCGCCTGATCGTCGGCCGCCCGTGAGCGGCGCCGACCACCGGGTGGCGGTGCTCGTCCTCGACGGCGCGAAGGCGCTCGACGTCGGCATCGCCGCGCACGTCTTCGCGAAGCGGCCCGGCATGCCCTACGAGGTGCAGGTCTGCGCGGAACGGGCCGGCACCGTCGAGGGCTGGAACGGCCTCGCCTACGCCGTCGGCCACGGGCTCGACGCCCTCGAGCGGGCCGGGACGATCCTCGTCCCCGGGTTCCGCGACCCCGCCACCGTCACCACCCCGCCCGCCGTGATCGCGGCCCTCCGCGCCGCCCACGAGCGCGGCACCCGCATCGCCGCGATCTCCACCGGAGCCTTCACCCTCGCCGCCGCCGGGCTGCTCGACGGCCGGCGCGCCACCACCCACTGGCACTACACGCACGTCCTCCAGGAGCGGTACCCGCAGGTCGAGGTCGACGCCGACGTGCTCTTCGTCGACGCCGGCCAGGTGCTCACGAGCGCGGGCGCCGCGAGCGGCATCGACCTGTGCCTGCACCTCGTCCGGCGCGACCACGGCGTCGCCCTCGCCAACCAGGTCGCGCGGCGCCTCGTGAGCGCCCCCTACCGCAGCGGCGGGCAGGCCCAGTACGTGCCCCGCAGCATCCCCGAGCCCCTCGGCGACGACTTCGCCCGCACCCGCGCCTGGGCGCTCGAGCACCTCGGCGGGGACCTCACCCTCGCGGCCCTCGCCCGGCGCGCGAACGTCTCCCCGCGCACCTTCTCCCGGCGCTTCACGGCCGACGCCGGCCTCACCCCGCTGCAGTGGGTGCTGCGCGCCCGCATCGACCGCGCCCGCGAGCTCCTCGAGGCCACCGACCTCACCGTCACCCGGATCGCGCAGGCCACGGGCCTGGGCACGGACACGAACCTGCGGCGGCACTTCGGCGTGATCGTCGGGACCTCCCCGACCGCCTACCGCGCGACCTTCCGCGACGGCAGCGAGGCGGGATGAGCCCTCGAAGGTGATGGAGGGAGTGAGGGGACCTCACCGCTGTGCCAGGATGCCGGGGTGGACGACGAGCGGCTCCTGACGATCAGCACGTTCGCCCGCGCGGTGGGGGTGCCCGGGAGCGCGCTGCGCTTCTACGCCGCCGAGGGTGTGCTCGTGCCCGCGGAGGTCGACCCGGTCACGGCCTACCGCTACTACGCCCCGTCGCAGATCGCGGCCGGGGTCCTCGTGGGAAGGATGCGCGCCGCCGGTGTGCCGGTGCCCGTGATGCGGGAGATCCTCGACGCGGCGCCGCCCGAGGCCGTGCGGCTCGTGGACGCGATCATCGCGGGGCACAGCTCCCGGTCGCGGCAGCGCGAGCAGGACCTCGCCGCGCTCCGGGAGAGCGTCCGCCCGGCGCCCCCGTCGCCGCCGTCCGCCCGTGCGGTGCTGCCGGGCCCCGTGCTCGCCTCGGCGATCGAGCAGGTCCTCCCGGCGACGTCCCGCGCGGCCGACGACGTCGCCGGGGTCGTGTGGGACCTGCGGGAGGGCCACCTCGAGCTCCTCGCCACCGACCGCTACCAGCTCGCCTCGCGCACGCTGCACCCCGCCGTCGCGGAGGGCACGGCGCGCGCGATGACCACGGCGGCGGTCGCGGCCGCGGCGGCGGCGACCGTCGCGCGGCATGCGGAGGTCGAGGTCCGGGTCGACGGCCGACGGCTCCGTCTCCTCGATCCGCTGCACGACGTGGTCCTCGTGGAGGCCGCCGCAGTCGAGCGCGACGTCCCCGATCTCAGCCTGCTCGTCTCGACGCAGCCGCCCCTGCGCGCCGTCGCGGGATTCGCCGCGGCCGAGCTCGTCACCCAGCTCCGAGCCCGCGCGGCGGAGCAGGACCGGGCGGAGGGCCCGGGGCACGTCGATCTGCACGTCGGTGCCACCGGGGCGGAGATCCTGGTCGACGACGGCCCTGTCCTGCAGGGGTGGGCGTCCCCGCTGCGCGAGGAGGACGGCCCGCTGCGGCTCCGCCTCCAGGCCGCGCTCCTCGCCCCCGCCGTGTCGATCTGCCAGGGCGCGGTGGTCCTGCTCGGCGTCGTCGACGCGAGCACCCCGGTGCGGGTCCACACCCCGGTCCAGGACGCCATGACCTGCCTCGTGATGCCGATGCGCGCTTGACCTTCGAGTGACCTGAAGGCTCAGGGTGACGCGCATGCCCCCGCGCCCTGCACCCGCCCCCGCCGCCCGTCGGCTCCCCGCCCGCTTCCACCTCTGGTGGACGGTCTCGACCCTCTCCGCGACCGGCGACGCGATGCTCGCCTTCGCCCTCATCTGGATCGCGACGGGCCACGGCCCCCTCGCCGTCGCGCTGGTCAGCACTCTCTCCGTGGTGTCCCGCATCCTCCTCACGCTCCTCGGAGGGGTGCTCGGCGACCGGCACGGCCCGCGCAGGCTCCTCCTGGTCACCACCGTCGTCCGGCTCGTGTGCCTCGCGGCGCTCGCCGGGCTCTCGCTGCTCACGACGGGCATCGCCTTCCTCGCGCTCGCTGCGGGCGTGAACGCGGTGGTGGGGGCGTTCCAGCAGCCCGCCGCGGTCGTGCTGCCTCGGCTGCTGATCGCTCACGAGGGGCAGTTCGCCCGCGCCCTGGCGCGGATCTCGGGCAGCCTCCACGCCGCCCGGATCCTCGGCGTCGGCCTCGGCGGGCTCGCGATCACCGCGCTCCCGCTGGCGGCGATCCTCGGGCTCAACGCCCTGGTCGTCGCCCTGTCGCTGCTGGTGCTCGGCGTGATCCGCCTGCGCGTGGATGCGGGTGCGGCTCCCGCCGCCCCCGCTCCGGGGACTCTCGTCGCGCTCGCCGAGGGGATCCGGTCCGTCCATGCCCTGCGCCTGGGACCGCTGCTCCTCGCGGTGGCGCTCGTGTGCGCGGCGGTGCTCCCCGCCGTCGCCGTCGTCCTGCCGAGCATGGCCCGCTCCCACGGCTGGTCGGCCGGCCAGGCGAGCCTGCTCGAGGCCGGATGGGCGGCGGGCACCCTCGCCGTGACGCTGCTGATCTCGGCCACCGGCACGATCGCCCGACTGGGGATCCCCCTGGTCGGGGGTCCGGCGGTGGTCTGCGCGGCGCTCGCGGCGCTGGCGCTCCCCGTCGGGGCGGGCCCCGCCGTCGCGCTCGCGGTGCTGGTGGGCGCGGGGACCGCCGTCTTCACGACGCATGTCGCGCCGACGCTGCTGCGGCAGGCGCCCCGGGACCGGATGATCCGCTTCCAGTCGCTCATGACCGTGGTCCAGCTGCTGCCGCCCGCGCTCCTGAACGCCCCGCTCGCCGGACTGGTGGGGACGGGGCGGGCCGCTGCGGCGCTGCTCCTGGCCGCCGGCATGGCGGGGGCGGCGTCGCTCGTCGCGGCCCGCGGGCTCGACCGGCTCGGCTCAGCAGGCGCTCACGACCGGGCCGACGCCCCCTCCGCCTCGGAGGCGCGGTGACGGGCCGGGACGCGGTCCCGGTCGTAGGTGATCTCGGTGAAGCCGTGGGGCGCGGGGCGGCCCCGCTCGTCGACGTGCACGAACACCATCTCCTCGATGGTGAGGATGCTCTTCTGCGTGAACAGGTTGCGGGCCTCCGCGCGCATCGTGAGCGAGGAGCGGCCGAAGGCCGTGGCGACGAGGCCGATCTCCACGATGTCGCCCTCGCGGGCGGAGGAGACGAAGACGATCTCGGACATGTACTTCGTGACGACGCGCTGCTGCCCGAGCTGGATGATCGCGTAGACCGCGGCCTCCTCGTCGATCCAGCGCAGGAGGCTGCCGCCGAACAGCGTGCCGTTCGCGTTGAGGTCCTCGGGGCGCACCCACTTGCGGGTGCGGAAGGACATGATGGGTTCGGCGGAGGCGTCGTTCATGGTGCCGGAGCGTAGCGCTGCCGAGGCTGTCGCGGGGCGCCGGTGTTGCGCACGGAACGTGTGGTGACCAGCACGTTCCTCCGTCGGCTCAGGCCGTGGGCGGGGTGACGACGGGGGCGGACTCCTCGATGCGGGCCCGCGCCGACTCCATCACCGCGATGATCCGGGCCTCGTGCTCCGGGGTGAGCCGGTCCAGGGGCACGGAGCAGCTGATCGCGTCCACCACGGGGTCGTCGTAGCGCAGGGCGAAGCCGAAGCAGCGCAGGCCCTCGGTGTTCTCCTGGACGTCCTCGGCGTGGCCGCGCTCGCGGGCCGCGGCGAGGTCCGCCTCGAGGTCCGCGAGGTCGGTGTGCGAATGGCGGGTGAGCGGGGGTGCGAGCTCCGCGGGGACCGCGGCGGGGTTCTCCGCGAGGATCGCCTTGCCGAGTGAGGTGTGCACCGCGGGCAGGCGCCGGCCCACGCGCGGCATGACCCGCGCGTACTCGTGGGACTCGACGGTCGCGAGGTAGACGACCTGGTCGCGGTCCAGGCGGGCGAGGTGCACGGTCTCGCCGAGCTCGGCGCGGACGTCCGCCAGGATCGGGTGGGCGAGGCGCACCTTGGGGTCGCGGTCGATGTAGCTCGTGCCGGCGAGCAGTGCGCGGATGCCGATCGAGTAGTAGGTGCCCGTCGGCTCGGTCTGCACCCACCCCCAGGCCACGAGGGTCTGGAGCAGGGCGTAGGTGGAGGAGCGGGGGGCGCCGAGGGCGTCGGCGACCTCGCGCAGGCGGGTGAGCGTGCCCTGGCGGCCGGCGAGGTACTCGAGCACCTCGAGGGTCCGGGCGGCGGACTTCACCTCGCGCGCGGCGGGCTGCCGACTCGCCGCGGGCTTCTCGTTCTTCCCCATGGGCCGATCGTAGCCGTCGCCCGGTGGGTGATCGGGGCTCCAGGGAGGAATCTTCGCGACACTCTTGTGTCACGCTGTCCACATATGTGAACGTAGAGACATCCATCATCCCCTGCATCGGAGCAGACGCATGAGCAGCCCGCACGGCAGCATCCCCGCCCTCGTCACCCCCCTCGACGAGGACGGCCGCCTCCTCGAGGACGCCCTGCGACGGGTGCTCGACCACGTCATCGACGGCGGCTCCCACGGCGTCTTCGTGCTGGGCAGCAGCGGCGAGATCTACGCCCTGAGCGACGCGCAGAAGCGCCGGGTCGTCGAGGTGACCGTCGAGCACGTCGCCGGCCGCGTCCCCGTCTACGCGGGCGCCAGCGAGATCACCACCCCGGACTGCATCCGCACCGCCCGCATGGTCCAGGAGGTGGGCGGCGTCGACGCGCTCTCCGTGCTGACCCCCTACTTCATGACCCCCACACAGGGTGAGCTCGTCGCGCACTACACCGCGATCGCCGGCAGCACCGACCTGCCCGTCCTCCTCTACAACAACCCCGGCCGCACCCACGTGACGCTCGAGATCGAGACCGTCCTGCGCCTGTCCCGGGTCGAGGGGATCATCGGTCTCAAGGACTCCGCGGGGGACCTCGAGCGCCTCCACCGCATCCTCGCCGAGCGGCCCGAGGGCTTCTGCGTGCTCATGGGCATGGACGCCCGCATCCTCCCCGCGCTGCAGGCCGGGGCCGACGGCGCCATCGCCTCCACGGGCAATATCGCCCCGCACGTCGTCGCCGGGATCTACGACGCCGTCCGTGACGGCGACCTCGACCGGGCCGCCGCCCTCCAGGAGGCCCTGATCCCGCTGCGCGCCCTCGTGGACCGGGCGACGTTCCCGCTCGTGCTCAAGGAGGGGCTCCGTGCGGCCGGCGTCGAGGCCGGCACCTGCGCGGCCCCCGCCCGCGAGGTCGACCCCGCCCTGCGGGCCGAGCTCCAGGAGGTCGTCACGGGCCTGCAGGCCCGCTGACCCCGGCCCGTCCCCCGCAGCGGAAGGAATCCCATGCCCCTGGTCATCGTCGCCCTGGCGGTCGTGCTCCTCGTCGTGCTCATGACGCGGCTCAAGCTCAACGGCTTCGTCGCCCTCCTGCTCGTCTCCGGTCTCGTCGGCCTCTGGGCCGTCATCACCGGGAACCTCACCTACGAGGGGGAGAGCGCGGGCCTCGAGGCGATCCCCGCCCTCATCGAGGACGGGCTGGGCGGTCAGCTCAGCTCGACCCTCATCGTCATCGGCCTCGGCGCGATGATCGGCCGCGTGCTCGGCGACGCCGGCGCCGCCCAGCGCATCGCCCTGTCCCTCACCCGCGCCTTCGGCGAGCGCGGCGTGCAGTGGGCCATGATCGTCACCTCGGTGATCATCGGCGGGACGATGTTCTACGAGGTCGCCTTCATCATCATCGTCCCCGTCGCCTTCACCCTCGTGCGCACCACCGGCAAACGGCTGCTCTGGATCGCCCTGCCGATGTCCATCACGCTCTCCACGATGCACAGCTTCCTGCCGCCGCACCCGGGGCCCACGGCCGTCGCCGGCCTGTACGGCGCCTCGATCGGCACCACGCTGCTTCTCGGCCTCCTGATCGCCCTGCCCGCCGGCGCCCTCATCGCGATGACCTGGCCGCGGCTGCCCTTCGTGCGGAAGCTGGACCCCTCGATCCCCGTCGGCCTCGTCTCGGACAAGGAGTTCGCGGAGGAGGAGATGCCCTCCCTCGGCCTCTCCGTCACGATCGCGATGATCCCGGTCGTCCTCATCGCCGGCGGCGCGGTCTACGAGCTGCTCGCGCCGGGCGAGAGCACCCTCGGCGCGATCGTCACCTTCATCGGCGAGCCCACCGTCGCCCTGCTGCTCTCCCTCGTCCTCGCCACCTGGGCGCTGGGCCCGCGGCTCGGCCACAGCCTGGTCGAGGTGGCGAGCTCGATGGGCGGCGGGGCGAAGGCGATGGCCATGATCATCCTCGTCGTCGGCGCGGGCGGCTCCTTCAAGGAGGTGCTCACCGCGGCCGGGGTGGGGGACTACATCGCCGGGCTCGTGGGCGACTGGTCCGTGAACCCGCTCGTGCTCGCCTGGCTGATCGCGGTGATCCTGCGGATCGCGCTGGGATCCGCGACCGTCGCCGTGTCGACCGCCGCCGGCATCGCCGCCCCGCTCGTCGCCGCCGGCGGCGTCTCGCCCGAGCTCGCCGTGCTCGCCACCGCATGCGGGTCGATCGCCGTCAGCCATGTCAACGACCCCGGCTTCTGGCTCTTCAAGGAGTACTTCAACCTCGACCTCACCGACGCGATCAAGACCCGCACCAGCTACACCACGGTGCTCGCGATCCTCGGGCTGGGCGGCGTGCTGCTGCTGAGCCTCGTCGTCCCCGCCTGAACCGCCACGCGCATCCGCCCGACAGAGAGGAAACCCCGACATGACGACCATCGGCTTCATCGGACTCGGCATCATGGGCCGCCCCATGGCCGCGAACCTGCTGGAGGCGGGCCACGAGCTCGTGGTCCACAATCGCTCGACCCCCGCCATGGAGGCGCTCGCCGAGCAGGGCGCCGCGACCGCCGCGACGCCCCGCGAGGTCGCCGAGCGCGCCGATCTCGTGCTCACGATGCTGCCCGACGGGCCCGACGTCGAGTCGGTCGTCCTCGGTGAGGACGGTGTGCTCGTCGGCGCCCGCGAGGGCACGCTGCTCGTGGACATGAGCTCGATCGCGCCGGCCGTGAGCCGCCGCCTGCAGGAGCGGCTCGCCGAGCGCGGCGTGGCCATGCTCGACGCGCCCGTCTCCGGCGGCGAGCCCGGGGCGATCGAGGGCACCCTCGCCTTCATGGTGGGCGGCGAGGAGGCGGATCTCGAGCGGGCGCGGCCCGTCCTCGAGGTCATGGGCGCCTCCGTCACGCACGTGGGGCCGATCGGCGCCGGCACCATCGCCAAGCTCGCGAACCAGGCGATCGTCGCCGTGAACATCGCCGTGCTCGGGGAGGCCGCCGTGCTCGCCCGCTCCGCCGGCGTGGACCCGGGCGCCGTCGTCGACGCGATCCGCGGCGGGCTCGCCGGATCGACGGTCATGGAGCAGAAGGCCCCGAAGATGCTCGCCGGGGAGTACGCCCCGGGCTTCCGCATCGACCTGCACATCAAGGACCTCGAGAACGCGCTCGACACCGGCCACGGCAGCGGCGCCCCCCTCCCGCTCACCGCCGCGGTCCGCGAGATGATGACGGCGATCTCCGTGGACGGCCACGCGCGGGACGACCACTCCGCGCTCGCCACCTACTACGAGCGCCTCGCCGGGCGCACCCTCCGGGAGGAGACCCGATGACCGCCCCCACGATCGCGCGCATGGAGGTGTTCCCGGTCGCGGGCCGCGACTGCATGGAGCTGAACCTCTCCGGCGCCCACGGCCCCTTCTTCACCCGGAACATCGTGCTGCTCACCGACTCGCGCGGCGAGACCGGCGTGGGCGAGGTCCCCGGCGGCGCGGCCATCACCCGCACCCTCGAGGAGGCCCGCGAGCTCGTCGAGGGAGCGAACCTCGCCGACCGCCGCAATGTGCTGCGCCGCATCGGCGAGGCCTTCGGCGACCGGGACGCGGGCGGGCGCGGTGACCAGACCTTCGACCAGCGCACCACCGTGCACGCCATGACCGCGATCGAGGCGGCGATGCTCGACCTCCTCGGGAAGTGGACCGGGCTGCCCGTCGCGGCGCTCCTCGGCGAGGGTCAGCAGCGCGAGAGCGTGCGGACCCTCGGCTACCTCTTCTATGTGGGCGACCCGGACCGCACCGACCTCGACTACCTGCGCGAGCCCGACGCGGAGGACCCCTGGCACCGGCTGCGACACGAGGAGGCGCTCACCCCGGAGGCGATCGTCCGCCTCGGGGAGGCCGCCTACGAGCGCTACGGCTTCCAGGACTTCAAGCTCAAGGGCGGTGTCCTCGCCGGTGCCGAGGAGATGCGGGCGATCCGCGCGCTCAAGGACCGCTTCCCCGACGCCCGCATCACCCTGGACCCCAACGGCGCCTGGTCCCTTGCCGAGGCGATCGAGCTGTGCCGGGACGCCCAGGGGCTCCTCGCCTACGCCGAGGACCCCTGCGGGGCGGAGGGCGGCTTCTCCGCCCGCGAGGTGCTCGCCGAGTTCCGCCGCGCCACCGGACTGCCCACCGCGACCAACATGGTCGCCACCACCTGGCGGGAGATGGCCCACGCGATCGCCCTGCAGTCCGTCTCGATCCCGCTCGCCGATCCCCACTTCTGGACCATGGAGGGATCGGTGCGCGTCGCCCAGCTGTGCCACGACATGGGGCTCACCTGGGGCTGCCACTCCAACAACCACTTCGACGTGTCCCTCGCGATGGTCGCCCACTGCGGGGCCGCCGCTCCCGGCGAGTACAACGCCCTGGACACGCATTGGATCTGGCAGGAGGGCGTCGAGCAGCTGACGGCGGCGCCGCCGCGGATCAGCGGCGGCGAGATCCGGGTGGACCCCGCCGTCCCCGGCCTCGGCGTCGAGATCGACCGGGAGCGGCTCGAGGCCGCGCACACCCTGTTCCGGGAGCGCATCGCGGGCACCGGCGGCCGCGACGACGCCGCAGGCATGCAGCACCTCGTGCCCGGCTGGACCTTCGACCCCCGGCGCCCGTGCCTCGTGCGCGAGCAGGAGCCCGCCACCGTCGGCGCCACGACCTCCCAGGAGACCCGATGACGACCACGACCCCGGACCGCATCCGCGAAGTGACCCTCTCGAGCGTGGTGCTGCCCCTGCCCACCGCGATCAGCGACGCGAAGGTGCTCACCGGGCGGCAGAAGCCCATGACCGAGGTGGTGCTGCTCTTCGCGGAGATCCGCA
The DNA here is from genome assembly GCF_024860185.1 of Brachybacterium sp. NBEC-018. Lineage (NCBI taxonomy): Bacteria > Bacillati > Actinomycetota > Actinomycetes > Micrococcales > Dermabacteraceae > Brachybacterium > Brachybacterium sp. NBEC-018. The sequence goes on along the minus strand of NZ_CP100650.1, from coordinate 403,835 downwards.
GCGAGCAGGGCCACGAGGGCGTCGGCTTCTCCTACTCCAAGCGCGCGGGCGGCCCCGCCCAGTACGCGCATGCGAAGGAGGTCGCCGAGCTGCTGATCGGGGAGGACCCCTCCGCGATCCCGCGGCTCTACGACCGGCTGCTGTGGGCCGGCGCCTCGGTGGGCCGCTCCGGCCTCGCCACCCAGGCGCTCGCCGCGCTCGACGTCGCCCTGTGGGACATGAAGGCGAAGCGGGCCTCGCTGCCGCTCGCCGGGCTGCTGGGTGCGCATCGCGACTCCGTCCGCACCTACAACACCTCCGGCGGCTTCCTCAGCGCCCCGCTCGAGGAGGTGCGGGAGAACGCCGCGCGCTCCCTCGAGGCGGGGATCGGCGGCATCAAGATCAAGGTGGGCCATCCCGACGCCGCCGTCGACCGCGACCGCGTCACCGCCGTGCGCGAGACGATCGGCCAGGACGCCCCGCTCATGGTCGACGCGAACCAGCAGTGGGACCGGCCGACGGCCCTGCGGATGGGCCGCTGGCTCGAGCAGTTCGACCTGGTCTGGATCGAGGAGCCGCTGGACGCGTACGACGTCGAGGGGCATCGGGACCTCGCCCGAGCGCTGGACACCCCGATCGCGACGGGGGAGATGCTCGCCTCCGTCGCCGAGCACGTGCGCCTCATCGACGCGCGCGCCTGCGACATCATCCAGCCGGACGCGCCGCGGGTCGGCGGGATCACCCCGTTCCTGAGGCTCGCCGCGCTCGCGGACCACGCCGGCCTGCAGCTCGCCCCGCACTTCGCGATGGAGATCCACCTGCACCTCGCGGCGGCATACCCGCGTGAGCCGTGGGTCGAGCACTTCGACTGGCTGGACCCGCTGTTCGAGGAGCGCCTCGAGACCCGTGACGGCCGCATGCTCGTCCCGGACCGCCCGGGCCTCGGCATCACCCTGTCCGAGCGCTGCCGCGCCCTGACGGCGGAGACGGTGACTTTCGGCGGTCGGTGAGCGGGAGGGCGGCGAGGCGGGTGCCGCTCAGGAGGCGAGCAGCACCCACTCGCCGTAGAAGAGGCCGAGGCCCGCGGCGACGCACACGGCGCTGATGATCCAGAAGCGCACGGAGACGGTGACCTGGCTCCAGCCGAGCTGCTCGAAGTGGTGGTGGATCGGGGTGATGAGGAACAGCCGCTTCCCCACGCCGCCGTTGCGGCGCTTGGTCGCCTTGAAGACGCTCACCTGCAGGATCACGGTGACGGTCTCGAAGACGAAGAGGCCGCCGAGCACGATGAGCAGCAGCTCGGTGCGGCTGAGGATCGCGAGGCCCGCGAGCGCGCCGCCGAGGCCGAGCGATCCGGTGTCCCCCATGAACAGCGCGGCGGGCGGGGTGTTCCACCACAGGAAGCCGATGCAGGCGGCGCCCACGCAGGCGGCGACGACGGCGAGGTCGAGCGGGTCGCGCACGTCGTAGCAGCCGGCCGTCGCGAGGTTCCCGCAGGACTTCAGCGCCTGCCAGATGCCGATCAGCGTGTAGGCGGCGAGCACCATGGCGGCCGCGCCGGCGGCCTGGCCGTCGAGCCCGTCGGTCAGGTTCACGCCGTTGCTGGTGGCGGTGATCATGAGGACGATCCACACGATGAGCAGGGCGGTGCCGGCGACCGCGCCGAGCACGGCGAGGTCGATCCCGGTGTCCCGCACCAGCGAGATGCGGTGGCTCGCGGGGGTGAGCCCGTCGCGTGCGAAGCGGGTCGCGAGGATGCCGAAGACGATCGCGACGACGGTCTGCCCCACGAGCTTCTGCCCGGAGTTCAGGCCCAGCGAGCGCTCGCGTCGGATCTTCGTCCAGTCGTCGAGGAAGCCGATGACGCCGAGCCCCAGCATGAGGAACAGGACGAGGAGCCCGGAGACCGACGGCGCCGTCCACGTCACGAGGTGCGCCGCGGCGTACCCGGCGAGGGCGGAGCCGAAGATCGCGATGCCGCCCATCTGCGGGGTGCCGCGCTTGGAGTGGTGGCTGGTGGGGCCGTCCGCGCGGACGTACTGGGCCCAGCCCCTGCGCTTCGCGAGCCCGGTGTAGAAGTACGTGCCGATGATGCCGACGACCAGGGCGACCGCGGCGCCCACGAGCACGGGGATCACGCGCGCGCCCCCGGGGTCGTCGCGGGCAGGTCGGTGGGCAGGGGAGTGGTCACGGTCGGGCGTCCTCGGGCTCGTCGGCGGGCAGCGGCGTCGGAGCCGTCGTGTCGTGCCCCTGCGCGCAAGGCTAGGCCACCATCGGTCCGGGGTCGGGCCGCGGCCCCGTCGTCGGCCTCTTGCGGAGTTATCTAGAACCGCTAGTATCGGGTACATTCGCGGTGCCCGACGGGCCCCGCGCCCATCCAGACACCGTCGTCGAAGGAGACCCTCGTGCCCGAGGCCGTCATCGTGTCCGCCGCCCGCTCCCCGATCGGCCGGGCCCGCAAGGGCTCCCTCAAGGACGTCCGCCCGGACGACCTCGCCGGTCAGATGATCCGGGCGGCCCTCGACCAGGTCCCCGCGCTGGACCCCGCCACCATCGACGACCTCCAGCTCGGCTGCGCGATCCCCGAGGGCTACCAGGGCGGCAACCTCGCCCGCACCGTCGCGATCCGCCTGGGTCTGGACACCGTCCCCGGCGCGACCGTCACCCGCTTCTGCGCCTCCTCGATCCAGACCACCCGCGCCGCCTTCCACGCGATCCGCGCCGGCGAGGCGCACACCGTGATCTCCGCGGGCGTCGAGTCGATCTCCACGAGCACCGGCAAGCTCATGGAGGAGGACGCCCGCGACCCGCTGTTCCAGGAGGCCTGGGAGCGCACCGACGCCCGCGCCTCCCGCGCGATCCCCGCCCCCTGGCACGACCCGCGCGAGGACGGCCAGCTGCCCGATCCGTACATCCTCATGGGGCAGACCGCCGAGAACGTCGCCGAGCTGCGCGGCGTCTCCCGGAAGGAGCAGGACGAGTACGCCGTCCGCTCCCAGAACCGCGCCGAGGCCGCCCGCGCCGCCGGGTTCTTCGACCGCGACATCACCCCCGTCACCCTCGCCGACGGCACCGTCGTCTCCGCCGACGACTCCCCGCGCGCGGGCGTCACCTACGACGCCGTCGCCGGGCTCGACCCTGTCTTCCGCGAGGGCGGCACGGTCACCGCCGGCAACTGCTGTCCCCTGAACGACGGCGCCGCCGCCCTCGTCATCATGTCCGACGTCCGCGCGAAGGAGCTGGGCCTCACCCCGCTCGCCCGCATCGTCTCCACCGGCGTCTCCGGCCTCAGCCCCGAGATCATGGGCCTCGGCCCCGTGGAGTCCACCCGCCGCGCCCTCGAGCTCGCCGGCATGAGCATCGGCGACATCGACCTCGTCGAGCTCAACGAGGCCTTCGCCGCCCAGGTCATCCCCTCCGCGGAGGACCTCGGCATCGACCACGACAAGCTCAACGTGCACGGCGGAGCGATCGCCCTCGGCCACCCCTGGGGCTCCACCGGCGCCCGCATGACCACCACCCTGATCCACGGCCTCCAGGAGCGCGACGCCTCCCTGGGCCTGGCCACCCTCTGCGTGGGCGGCGGCCAGGGCATGGCCCTCATCGTCGAGAGGATGTCCTGATGACCAGCACCGAGCAGAGCACGAGCATCGGCTCCGCCCCCGTCGTGAGCGCGCCGGACCCGGCCGCCGCGACCCCCGCCGAGCTGCTCCCGCCGCCCGCGGACCACGTCGCCCTCTTCCAGCAGGTCGATGGTGAGGACCTCGAGGCGTGGGCCGACGCCCGCTCCTTCGCCGTGCACCTCGACCGCCTGAACCAGGCGTGGGAGGACTACGAGTACCCCACCGAGCTGCTCGCGGCGCTCGGCGAGAAGGACCTCTTCACCGACGGCCTCGAGCTCCCCGGCCACCGGCACCTGAGCCCGCTCGCCACCGGCCTGGTCAACATGGAGCTCTCCCGGATCGACGGCTCGCTCGGCACCATGGTCGGCGTCCAGGGCGGCCTCGCCCTCCGCTCGATCGCGCTGCTCGGCTCCGACGAGCAGAAGGCCCGCTGGGTGGACCCCCTCGCCGCCGGCACCGAGCTCGGCGCCTTCGCCCTCACCGAGCCCACCCACGGCTCCGACTCCGTCTCGCTCGAGACCATGGCCCGCCGCGACGGCGACCAGTGGGTGCTCAGCGGCGAGAAGCGCTGGATCGGCAACGGCGCGGGCGGCCACGTCTCCGTCGTCTGGGCCCGCGTCCAGGACCCGTCGGACCCGGCCCTCGACGGCCAGGTCTCCGGCTTCCTCGTGGACCAGTCCCTGCCCGGCTACGACGCGGAGATCATCCGCGGCAAGGTCGCCCTGCGCGCCATCCACCAGGCGCACATCCGCCTGACCGACGTGCGCCTCCCGCTGGACGCGCGCCTGCCCGGCGCCCGCTCCTTCAAGGACACCTCGCGCGTGCTCTTCGCGACCCGCGCCGGCGTCGCCTGGGGCGCCCTGGGCCACGCGACCGCCTGCTACGAGGCCGCCCTCGAGCACGCGACCACCCGCGTGCAGTTCGGCCGCCCGCTCGCGAAGGCCCAGCACGTGCAGGTGCGCCTCGCGGACATGCTGCAGACCCTCACCTCGATGCAGCTGTACTGCGTGCGCCTCGCCGAGCTCGAGGCGGCCGGGACCCTGCTGCCCGAGCAGGCGTCCCTGGCCAAGGTGCACAACACCCGCGCCGCCCGCGAGATCGCCGCCGACGCCCGCGACCTCCTCGGCGGCTCCGGGATCCTGCTCGAGAACCGCGTGGTGCGCCACCGCAGCGACCTCGAGGCCCTGCACACCTACGAGGGCACCGACACCATGCAGTCGCTCATCGTGGGCCGCCGCATCACCGGGGTCAGCGCGTTCGTGTGATCCCGCAGCGGGCGGACGGGAGGAGGGCGGTCCGGAGCACGGACCGCCCTCCTCTCCCGCGCCGCGCCCTCCTCGTCGCCGCGATCGCCGCGACGACCGGCTGCGGCCGCCGGTCCCGGTCCGGCGGGGAGGCGACGGCGAGCCCCGTCGAGCTGACCTCGGGGAGCGAGATCGACGACGTGATCGGCGAGCTGTGGGAGGACGGCGGTGTACGCGCCCTCGCCGACGTCACCGACGTCGACTTCGACGAGCTGCTCGTCTTCCCCGAGGGGCGACGGCGGAGCGGGTGAACGAGGCCGCCGGGGGCGAGCTCCTCAACGGCGAGTACTACCTGTCCTCCACCCAGCTGTTCCTCTTCCGGAACGGGGGAGCGGCCGTGCTCGCGGCGATGATCTCCTCGGACGTGTTCGAGCACGAGATCCAGAACGCGACCTTCGGGCCCGGGGTGCGGATCGTCGCCCCCGGCGGGAAGACGCTGATCACCCTCGAAGACTGACCGCCCTCAGGCGGCCCCGCGCTGGGCGACGAGCCTGCTGTTCTCCTGTCGCATCATGACGAGCATGACCGCGCCGAGGAGCAGCCCGACGCCGGCCGCTCCGAGCGTCGAGGTGTGCGCGGCGAGCCAGGAGATGAACCCGGCGGCGAGCCCGATGCACATCGCGCAGGAGAGGCGCAGGGCGAGTCCCGCCCTGCGCGGCGATCAGCGTCGGGGGTCCGGGTCCTCGACGACGGTCACGTTCTGGAACCGATCGCGGTACTCCTGCTCCGTGAGGACGAGCGTGCCCGGCTTGCGGACGCTGTCGTCCTCCTGGTAGCCGCCGCTCGGACCCCACGGGTTCTGCAGCACGATCTTCCCGTCGTCCCTCACCTCCGTGACCACGTACTGATGGGTCGAGACGGTGTCGCGGGGGACAGGGCCGTCCTTGTCGTCCCAGGAGTCGCTGTCAAGGAAGCCCCCTTCGCCGTCCCGGGGGCCGGTGTCGGCGACGACCACGTTCCCGGCGTCGAGCTGGGTCCGGAGCTCGCTGAGGGACGGCTCGTCATCGGTCGTGGTCGGCTCCTTCCCGGTGATCGTCAGCAGCGCGTCCTGGGCGAACCCCCCGTCCTCGATGTCGTCGTAGCCCCCGCGGTGCTGGGCGTAGGCCGTCTCGAAGACGGACATCGTCGAGATGCTTCCGTCGGATCGTCGGACCCCGTGCTCTGCCACCTGGGGATCCACGTCGACGACCGTCTCGTGGACGTTGCCGAAGAAGTCCTTCTCGTAGAAGCGCACGTGGTACTTGCCGTCGCTGAACCAGACGTTGTCCTCGATGAACTCCGGGTTCGTGCGCGCGACCGCGGCGAGCGACGCCAGGAAGTAGCAGTCGCCCATGCCTCCCTGTGTGATGCCCTCGGCGTCGCGCCGGATCGCCGCCGGGTCGTCGACGTCTGCTTGGACGCTCTCGGGGACGGCGACAGGCTTGCCGCTCCCCTCGGTCTGGCCCGGGGAGGACCGGTCACCGGAATCCCTCGAGGACGTCCCCGCTCCATCGCCCCCAGCGCTGCTCGCGGCATCCTGTTCCTGAGCCTCTGCCGCGGCTCGGCGCCCCCGGTCGCTCAGATCGTCCACGGCGGCGAGCCATGGACCGCGGACCTCCGCGTCGAACCGGCTCATCCAGGCGTCCCGATCGGGTCCCTTCCAGTCGGCGGCGAGCACCGCGGCCTGCAAGGAGGACAGGAGGTCCGTCAGCTGCGGCGCCGCGCGTCCTGTGTGCTCCGCCCACGCTGACAGCGCCGTCGTCTCCGCGCCGAGGAATGTCATCGGGTCCCCTGTCCATCCGTCGATGGCGATGACCCTATTCGCGGGATCCGCCGGCGTCGATGGGGACGACTCCCCATCGGGTCCGCTTGCGACCTCGACGCTCGCTGATGACACTGGGGACACGCCGGCCGCCGTGGACGGCCGGACCGGAGGAACGATGAGCGAGCCTGACCGCAGCACCCCCGGGCGGCGGTCCGCCCTCCTGCTCGGCGCGGCGCTGCTCTCCACGATGACGGCGGCATGCACCGAGGACGAGCACCCGCAGGAGGAGAGCACGATGGCCACGAGCACGAGAGAGCCCCGGGCGGCGGTCGACGAGGCGGTCGCCCTCCTCGATGGCGCACAGCAGGCGCTGGACGATGCCTTTCCCGGGCTGAGCTGGACCGATGCTGCTCCCGCCGGGTCCTCGCCCCAGGACGGCGGATGCCGCTGGTCCTCGCCGACGCGGCGCTGCGCCGCGTATCTGGCGGAGGACGCCGATGACCACGAGCGGATCGCGGAGGCGCTGAGCACCGCGCTCGAGGCCCATGGCCTCCCCGCCGCCTCCACCCCCACGGGAGGGACGGGCGGCTGGGTCACCACCACGAGCACGGGGGACGGGATGACCCTCGAGCTGCGCTCGAAGGGCTACACCGAGCTCACGGTGACCGTGGACGTGACCGGGGACTGCTCCGGCCTGGAGGACGGCGCCGCGAGCGATGCCGGCTGAGGGTCGAGCTCAGGCGGGCACGAGCGGCAGCGCCTCCTCGAGCCGCGCCCGCCACGGGGCGAGGTCCCAGCCCTGCGCGGCGACCCAGTCGTCGTCGAAGTAGGTGCCCGCGTAGCGGTCGCCGCTGTCGCACAGCAGGGTCAGCACGGAGCCCTGCTCGCCCCGCTCCCGCAGCTCGGTGACCAGGCGCGCGACGGCGACGAGGTTCGTCCCCGTCGAGGCGCCGACGCGGCGGCCCAGGCGCTCGGAGAGGTGGCGCGCGGCGGCCACGGAGGCCGCGTCCGGTACGCGGATCATCCGGTCCACGACGCCCGGCTCGAAGCTCGGCTCCACCCGCGGCCGGCCGATGCCCTCGATCCGCGAGCCGGTCCCCGTGGTCGCCGTGCGGTCGCCGTCCCGCCAGCCGGGGTAGAACGCGGAGCCCTCGACGTCGGCGACGCAGAGGCCCGTGGGCAGGCGCCGGTAGCGCAGGTACCGGCCGAAGGTCGCGCTCGTGCCGCCGGTCCCCGCGCCCACCACGATCCAGCGCGGCACCGGGTGCGGCTCGAGGCTCATCTGCTCCATCGCGGAGACGGCGATCGAGTTGTTGCCGCGCCAGTCGGTGGCCCGCTCGGCGTGCGTGAACTGGTCGAGGAACAGGCCGCCGCGCTCGGCGGCGAGATCGCGGGCGGCGTCGCTCATCTGCTCGGCGTGGTCCACGTAGTGGCAGCTGCCGCCGGCCGCCTCGATGAGCGCGACCTTGCGGGCGCTCGTGCTGCGCGGGACGACGGCCACGAAGGGCACCTCGAGCATCCGCGCCACGTGCGCCTCGCTCACCGCGGTGGAGCCCGAGCTCGCCTCGATCACCGGCATCCCGGGCCGCAGCCACCCGTTGACCAGCGCGTACGTGAACAGCGAGCGGGCGAGGCGGTGCTTGAGGCTGCCGGAGACGTGGGTGGACTCGTCCTTGAGATACAGGTCCACGCCCCACTCGGCGGGCAGGGCGAGCCGCAGCAGGTGGGTGTCCGCGGAGCGGCGGTCGTCCGCGTCGAGGCGTCGCACCCGCTCCGCGACCCAGTCCCGCAGTGCGGGATCGCTGCGGTCCGTGTCCTCGAGCGTCGCGAGCGGATCCGGGGCGGGGGAGGGGGAGGCCATGGCGCGAACCTATCGCGGGCCGTGGGGCCGACGTTGTGGACGGCGCCGCGCCGTGCCCGTCGGCTCCTAGGATCGGGAGCGCTCGCCGATCGTCGCCGGGCGCCGGCAGAGGAGCCCCCATGGCACGCAGACCCGCAGGGCCACATCGGTCGTCAGCGTCCCCGGTCCGTGCCCGTGCCCGTGCCCGTGCTGGGCTCGCGCTCGTGGCGGCCGCCTCGCTCGCCCTGCTCACCGGCTGCACCGGCGGCGCCGAGCCGCTGCCGGCGGGCGAGGCCGTCGGCCACTACGAGGACGTCGCCGCCGGCGTCTCCGGCGCCCTCGCATCGAGTGGGCGAGAGTTCAGCTATCTCGCGCCCTCGGAGTCCGTGACGGAGGACGGCGGCACCTGTCTGTACCGGGCCGGCCAATGGGAGTCGGGGCAGCCGTTCGACGGGGACCTCACCGAGCGCGCGGCCTGGGACGAGTACGCGGAACCCGTCGAGGAGGTGCTCGCCGAGCAGGGCTTCTCCGAGCTCGGGGCAGTGCAGCGACGTGGCGCGATGCACTATCTCCTCGCCACAGATGCGCACGGGGCGCGGTTCGAGCTCGATGAGCAGGGACGCTTCTCGATCGCGGACGCCCGCGTCGACGCCGATCCGTGCACCCCGGAGACGCTCGGCATCGGCTGAGAGCGGGAGCGGCGCCGGGTGCCTGCTATGCTCCCCGGCGAACTCTTCGTTCACAGGATTGTCATCCACCGTGATGGTGGAGCAAGACCTGGGTCGCCCCTGTGCGATCCGGGTCTTTTTTTGTGCCCTGGGCACGGTCGGCGCTGTCGCCGGGCCGGGCCCCTCACCCGGGAAGGATGCGAGGACGCATCATGAACACCCCCACCTCGACCACGTCGGTCGCCGAGGACATCGTCCGCGGCGTCGGCGGGCCGGAGAACATCGAGAGCCTGACCCACTGCGCGACCCGACTGCGCTTCCAGCTCCACGACGGCGAGCAGGTGGACCGCGCCGCGCTCGACGCCCTGCCCGGCGTCATGGGCACCGTGCCGCAGTCCGGCGACCGCTTCCAGGTCGTCATCGGCGGCGCCGTCGCGGGCGTCTACTCCACGATCATGAACCTGCCCGCGATGGGCGCCGGCGGCACGCCCCGCCCGCAGAGCGACGCCGAGGTCAAGGCCGCGATCCGCGCCAAGGGCCGCGGCCGCTTCGCCTGGCTCGACAACGTCTTCGAGTACCTCTCCGACTCGTTCCGCCCGCTCATGGGCGTGCTGCTGGGCGCCTCGCTGATCATCGCGATCGCCTCGGTGCTCGACGCCCTCGGCGTGGTCGACTTCCGTGCCGAGGACAAGTCCGCCACCTGGGTGTTCGTCGACGCGATGTGGCGCTCGGTGCTGTACTTCCTGCCGCTCATGGTCGCCTACAACGCCGCCAAGAAGCTCCAGATCGACCCATGGGTGGGCGCCGCCGTCATGGCCGCCGTCATGACCCCGAACTTCACCGGCATGCTCTCCGGCGCCGGCACCATCCCCGGCGTCACCTGCACCACCAACGCGACCCTCGGCACCGAGCAGTGCACGGCGACCGTGTTCGGCCTGCCCATGCAGCTGAACGACTACGGCGGCCAGGTGTTCGTGCCGCTGCTGATGGTCGCCCTGCTCGCCCTCGTCTACAAGGGCCTGGCGAAGATCTTCCCCGCGAACGTGCAGCTCGTCTTCGTGCCGTTCTTCTCGATGCTCATCATGATCCCGGTGACCGCCTTCCTCATCGGCCCCCTCGGCATCTGGGCCGGCAACGGGATCGGCGCGGGCCTCGCCTGGCTCAACGGCAACGCCCCGATCGTCTTCGCGATCCTCATCCCGCTGCTGTACCCGTTCCTGGTGCCGCTGGGCCTGCACTGGCCGCTGAACGCGCTCATGCTGCAGAACATCAACGCCCTGGGCTTCGACTTCATCCAGGGCCCCATGGGTGCCTGGAACTTCGCCTGCTTCGGCGCGACCGCGGGCGTGCTCCTGCTGTCCCTGCGCCACCGCGAGCCGGAGATGCGGCAGACGGCCACCGGCGCGCTCGCCGCGGGCCTGTTCGGCGGCATCTCCGAGCCGTCCCTGTACGGTATCCACCTGCGCTTCAAGCGCATCTACCCGCGCATGCTCGTGGGCTGCCTCGTGGGCGGCCTGATCGTGGGCCTGCTGGGCGGTGTGGACACGAGCGCCTTCGCCTTCACCTCGCTGCTGACGATCCCCGTCTTCGACCCGATCCCCGTGTACGTCATCGCGATCACGGCGGCCTTCGTCACCGCGATGGTGCTCGTCTTCGTCTCCGACTACATGCCGCGCGAGCAGCGTGCGGCGGCGAACGCCGAGCGTGATCTCCGTGAGGCCGACGAGCGCGCCGCGGCGACCGCCGCGCCTGTGGCCTCCGGATCCGCGACGAGCACGACCTCCGCGACATCGACCGCCCCGGCGGCCGGCGCCGCCGCGATCGCCGGAGCTGACGGCGCCGCCGCGATCGCCGGAGCTGACGGCGCCGACGCCGCCGCCGGGACCGCGGGCGGTGCGGCCCCCACCGCGACGCTGCTCGCCGAGGCCGATCTCGAGATCGTCTCCCCGGTCGAGGGGCGCGTGCTGGACCTCGACGACGCCGGCGACCCGGTCTTCGCCTCCCGCGCCCTCGGCGAGGGCGTGGGCGTCGAGCCGGCCGACGGCACCGTCCTCGCGCCGCTCGACGGCGAGCTGATCACCGTCGCCGGCACCGGGCACGCCTTCGGGATCCGCGGCGCGGGCGGCGTCGAGGTGCTCGTGCACGTCGGCATCGACACGGTGCAGATGAACGGCGAGGGCTTCGACGTGCGCGTCGCGGCAGGCCAGCAGGTGCGCGCCGGGGACCTCCTCGCCGAGGTGGACCTCGGGGCGATCCGCGCGGCCGGGCACCCCGCCCTCACCCTGGTCACCGTCATCAACACCGCGAGCCTCGCCGAGGTGCGCCCGCTCGCCGTGGGCGAGCAGGTCGCCGCGGGCGCCCCGGTGGTGGCCGTCCGCCGCTGAGCGGTCGGGCCGGGCGCGCACCGCTCCCCTCGGGGGTCGGTGCGCGCCCGCGCCCGTGCTGGGAGGATGTGTCCCGAGCGCGAAGGAGGTGAGCGGACATGAAGGTGCTGAGGGTCCTCAACAACAACGTCGTCATCTCCCGTGACGGCCAGGGCCAGGAGGTCATCCTCACCGGCCGCGGGATCGGCTTCCGCGCCCGCCCCGGCCAGGAGGTGGACCCGGCGCTGATCGTGCGGGTGTTCGTCCCCTCCGACGGCCGCGACCCCGATCATCTCGCCGAGGTCTTCGCGATGATCGACCAGGACGTTCTGCGCGGCGTCGTCATCGCCCTGCGCGCCGCGGGGATCGAGGGCCGCGAGTCCACCCGCCCCACCCTCGCGATCGCCGTCGCGGACCATGTCGCGGGCGCCCTCGAGCGGGCCCGGAAGGGGCAGGAGATCGAGTACCCGCTGCGCGCGGAGGTGCAGACCCTCTACGGCGCCGAGTACGCGCAGGCGGAGCGGCTGCTCGAGGAGATCAACCTCCACGTGGACCCGCCGCTCGCCGCAGGGGAGGCCACGGCGCTCACGCTGCACCTGGTCAACGCGGGCTTCGCCTCCGGTGACCTGTCCTTCACGTACACGATGACCGGGGTCATCCAGCAGCTGCTCGCGGTGATCGGCGAGCGCTACGGCGTGGACGTCTCCCGCAGCTCGATGACCGCCGCCCGCTTCATCACGCACGTGCGCTACATGTTCGTGCGCATCCACCAGCACCGGCAGCTCGACGGTCAGGAGTCGACCATCGGCCGCTCGATCCGGGAGAGCTACCCGGAGGCCGTGCGCACGGCGGAGCAGCTCGCGACGATCGTCCAGCTGCGCCTCGGCGACCGCCTCACCCCGGACGAGGTCGCCTACCTCGCCCTCCACGTCGCGCGGATGACGATGGACCGGGCCCCGGAGGTCCCCTAGCTCAGGCGAAGGGCTGCGAGGCCTCGTCCAGCGCGGTGACCTCCGCGGCGTCCAGCTCGAGCGTCGCGCCGGAGATCAGTGCGGCGACCTGCTCGGGGCGTGAGGCGGAGGCGATCGGGGCGGTGACGCCCTTCGCGCGCAGCCACGCGAGGGACACCGAGGTCGCCTCGACCCCGTGCGCCCCGGCGACCGCGTGCAGCGCCTCGAGCACCGCGGGGGTCCCGGGCCGGCCCAGCAGCTCCGTCGCGGCGCCGCCGCGCGGGGCGCCCTCGGCGTCCGCCGCCGTGCGGTACTTGCCCGTGAGCACGCCGGAGGCGAGGGCGTAGTAGGGGAAGGTCGCGAGCTCGAACTCCGCGGCGATCGGCGCGAACTCCTGCTCGAACTGTGCGCGGTGCAGCAGGTTGTACTGCGGCTGGTGGGCGACGGGCGGCGTCACGCCCTGGTCGCGGGCGGTCTCGAGGAAGGCACGCAGGCGCTCGGGGGAGTAGTTCGACAGCGCCAGGTGACGCGCCTTCCCGGAGTCGAGCACCTCGCGCGCGGTCGCGACCTGGTCCTCGATCGCGACGCTCTCGTCGTCGACGTGGAAGTAGTAGAGATCGACGTGGTCGGTGCGCAGGCGCTGCAGCGACTCGTCGAGCGCGGCGAGCACGTTCTCCCGGGAGAGGCCCTGGCGGTCCGGCTTCGAGGCGACCTTGGTCGCGAGGACCACCTGGTCACGGTTGCCGCGGGCCTCCATCCAGGCGCCGAGGATCGTCTCGGACTCGCCGCCGGCGTTGCCGGGGACCCACGCGGAGTAGCCGTCGGCTGTGTCGATCGCGGTGCCGCCCGCCGTATTCCGCCTGCTCGGGCACCGGTCGTGGCCGCGCCGCCGTAGGCTGGCACGGTGACCCCCGCCGCTCGCCGCCCCACCTCCGCCGATGTCGCCGAGCGCGCCGGCGTCTCCCGGGCGACGGTCTCGATGGTGCTGAACGGCCGCACCGAGGGCACCGTCTCGACGGCGAACCAGGAGAAGGTGCTCGCGGCCGCCGCGGAGCTCGGCTACACGCGATCCGCGGTCGCCATGTCCCTGCGCGAGCGGCGCACCCGCACGATCGGCCTGATCAGCGACGAGATCGCGACCTCGCCGTGGGCGGGGCGGATGGTCCGTGAGGCGTCGATGGCCGCGGCCGAGCGCGGGTACATGGTGCTCACCGCGGATCTCTCCCTGCGCGAGGCGACCGTGGAGGGCGCCGTGCGGATGCTCGCGGAGCGCCAGGTCGACGGCCTGGTCTACGCGGCGATGGGCCGCACCCGCATCATGGCGCCCACCCCGCCGCCGGGCATCCCGCTCGTGCTCCTGAACTGCGACGCCCTGCCCCAGGAGGAGGCGGAAGCCCCCGTCGCCGTGGTCCCGGACGACCTCCGGGGCGCGCGCCGTGCGGCGCGGCGCCTGCTCGAGGTGGGGCACCGTCGGATCGTCATGCTCTCCGGGGACGACGACTCCGTCGCCACGCGCGAGCGCCAGCAGGGCTTCACCGAGGTGCTCGAGGAGGCCGGGCTCGCCCCGCGGATCGTGCGCGCGGGCTGGCAGATGGACGACGGCTTCTGCGCCGCCACGGAGCTGCTCGCCGAGCCGGTCCCGCCCACTGCGCTGTTCTGCATCCGCGACCGGGTGGCCGCCGGCGCGATCCATGCGGCGGCCGTCGCCGGGGTCGCGGTGCCGCGGGAGCTCTCGGTGATCGGCTTCGACGACGAGGACTTCTTCGCCGAGGTGCTCACCCCGCCGCTCACGACGATCGCCCTGCCGCACGCGGAGATGGGCCGCACCGCGATGACCGCCCTGCTCGACCTCGTCGACGCGGAGGACCAGGCCGCCGACGCGGCCGGGACGGTCGTCGTCGCGTGCCCGCTCGTCGAGCGCTCCTCGGTGGCGCGCCCGCCGGCCGGCTGAGCCCCGCCCTCCCCGCCGCCGCGGAGCGATCCCGACGGGCGCCCGTCGGCCGGCCTTGACACGTGTGTAGGCGACGCTCCATACTCGTCCCACCTCACTTCGACACGTGAAGAAGTGAGAGTTCGGATCACCCCCTGTGCCGCTGCTCGACGAAGAGGACCGCATGGCCACTGGATCACCCCTCACCCGCCGCGCGCTGCTCGGCGCCGCCGGTCTCGCCGGCGTCGCCGGCACCGCCGCCGCGTGGCCCCGGCTCACCGGGAGCGACATCCCCGGCCGCGGCGACGACGCCCTCACCGTGCTCATCCTCGGCACCGCCCAGGACGCCGCCGGCCGCCAGCAGATCGCCGACGCCTTCATGGAGGAGCACCCGGACATCCCCGTGCGCATCCAGTCCGTGCAGGCCACCGACTGGGGCGACTTCTTCGCGAAGATCCTCACCATGGTCGCCTCCGGCACCCAGCCGGACGTCGTCTACACCGCCACCGAGGGCGCCCAGCTCTTCGCCGAGCGCCTCGCCCTGCCGCTGGACGACTACCTGCTGCGCGATGCCGACGCGATGCGCGACTACTTCGAGGACGTCCACCCCAGCCTCATCGAGGCGTTCATGTACCAGGGCTCGCTCTACCAGCTGCCCCTCGACTTCAACGCCGCGAACATGTACCTCAACCTCGACGTCCTCGAGCGCAACGGGCTGGAGATGCCGGGCGAGGACTGGACCCGCGACGACTTCACCGAGCTGCTGCGCGGCATGCAGGGCGACGCGACCCCCTACTACTGGACCAACCGCCTCTTCGGCGGGATCGTCCCCTGGCTCTACGTCAACGACACCTCCTTCCTCACCGAGGAGAGGGCGCAGGGCGGCGAGCAGCTGTGGTCCACCTTCTACCCCGGCGAGGAGCGCTCCGGCGGCTACCTCTGGACCGGCTCCAACGCGACCCACGAACGGGTCCACGAGAGCGTCGAGTACCTCCGCACCCTCGTCCAGGACGGCCTCGCCGTGCGCCCCGAGGAGGGCGGCGGCAACACGCTCGTGGGGCTCTTCGCCTCCGGCCGCATCGGCTCCACCCCCGCCGGCGGCTACTGGGTCCAGGGGCTCGCCGAGGGCGGCATGACCCCCGAGCAGTACGACGTGCAGTTCTTCCCCCGCTGGCGCACCCAGCGCCACCAGTTCGGCGCCGCCGGCTACGCGGTCATGAAGACGACGGAGAAGGCCGACCAGGCCTGGGAGTGGATCAAGTTCACCGCCTCCAAGCAGGCCATGCAGCTCGCCTTCCCGACCCCGTCGACTACGCCCACCCGGCGCTCCATGGTCACCGACTCGCTCTACACGGGCGTCGGCCCCGAGCACTGGTCCCGCTTCTACGACACCCTCGACCGCTTCCCGACCTCCGGCCCGATCCCCGCGCCGCCCCAGCAGGCCGCCGTCGAGACCGCCCTCATCCGCAACATCTCCACCGCGCTCTCCGGCGGGGCCGACGGCGTGGCCCGCTCCCTCGCCGCGCTGGACCGCGACCTGCGCGCCGTCTTCACCGAGGAGGACGCATGACCACCGACTCCCGCAGCACCCTGCTGCGCTGGATCTTCCTGGCCCCCACGATGCTCGGGGTGGGCCTGTTCGTCCTCGTGCCGATCGTCGGCTCCCTCGTCCTGGCCTTCTTCCGCTGGGACATCATCACCTCGCCGCGGTTCGTGGGCCTGGACAACTTCACCGACCTCGCCGCGGACTCCACCGTCGCCGTCTCCTTCCTCAACACCGCCGTGTTCGTGGTCGTCGCGGTCGCCGCGCAGCTCGCGATCGCCATGCTGCTCGCGGTGCTCGTGCAGACGCGGATGCCGGCCTGGCTGCGGGTGTTCTTCCGCTCCACCTTCTTCTTCCCGCTCGTGCTCTCCGCGGCGAGCGTCTCGATCCTCATGAAGTACCTCTTCAACGAGAGCTACGGCGTCATCAACTGGGCGCTGTCCCTCGTCGGGATCCCCGCTGTGCCCTGGCTGACCAGCCCGCAGTGGGCGATGGTCGTCGTCATCGCGGTGTACGTCTGGCAGAACTTCGGGTTCTCGTTCCTGCTGTTCATCGGCGGCCTCGCCGCGGTGCCGCAGGAGATCTACGAGGCCGGGGCGATCGACGGCGCGACCGGGTGGCGGCGCTTCCGCCACCTCACGCTGCCGCTCGTGAGCCCCACGGTGCTCGTCGCCTCGGTGATGGCGATCATCTCCGCGCTGCAGGTCTTCGACCAGCCCTACGTGCTCACCCGCGGCGGCCCCGGCGACTCGACCCGCACCGTCGTCATGGTCATCTACGAGAGCGCCTTCCGGGAGCTCGAGTTCGGCCGCGCGAGCGCGATCGGCCTCGTGCTCATGGTGCTGATCATGCTGGTCACCGCCGCCCAGTTCCGCCTCGCCCGCCGCTTCGTCTTCTACCAGTGAGGAGCGTCCCTCCCATGACCCCTCACTCCTCTCCGTCCGGAGGCGTCCGATGACCCGCAAGCTCCCCTCCCTCGCCCGCTACGCCGCGCTCGCCGTCGCAGCGGTGCTCACCCTGGGCCCCGTCTGGTGGACCTTCACCACCTCGCTGCGGCCGGCCGCGGAGTCCTTCTCCCTGCCGCCGAGCTTCTTCCCGCTGAGCCCCGACTTCTCGAGCTACGCCGCCGTCTTCGAGCAGATCGGCGTGCCGCTGCTCGTGCTCAACAGCGCCCTGGTCACCGGGGTCATCGCCGTGGGCCAGATGATCACGGCCGCGATGGCCGGCTACGTCTTCGCCCGCATGGAGTTCCGCGGGAAGAACGCCCTCTTCGCGATCGTGCTCTCCACGATGATGGTGCCCGCGCAGGTGACGATCGTCCCCGTGTTTATGCTGATCCGCGGCATGGGTCTCTCCGACACGCTGCTCGCGCTGATCCTCCCGGCGATCCCCACGGCCTTCGGCACCTTCCTCATGCGCCAGTACTTCCTGGGCCTGCCGCTCGAGCTCGGCGAGGCCGCCGCGATCGACGGCGCGAGCCCTTGGCGCACCTTCTCCTCGATCTACGCGCCGCTGGCCCTGCCGGGCATGGCGATCGTGGGGGTGCTCGCCTTCAACTTCCACTGGAACGAGTTCTTCCGCCCGCTGATCTTCATGATCTCCGAGCAGAACTACACGCTGCCCCTGGGGCTGGTCACGCTCCAGGGCAACCTGGGCACGGGGTCGATCTCCGTGGTCCTCGCCGGGGTGGTGCTGTCGATGGTCCCCGCGGTCGTCGTGTTCCTCTTCGGTCAGCGCTACCTCCGCGAGGGCCTCACCGCCGGCGCCTCGAAGTGACCTCTGCCCACGCCGATCCCCATCCGCCCCGCGAGAGAGACGAGACCCCCATGACCGCCCTGCACTTCCCGGCCCTGCACCGCGTCCACCCCCGCGGCTGGCTCAACGACCCCAACGGGATCCTCCACCACGACGGGCGCTGGCAAGTCTACTTCCAGCACCACCCCGAGGAGCCCCGCCACCGCGACATCCTCTGGGGCCACATGTCCTCCCCGGACCTCGTGCGCTGGCGCGAGGAGCCCCACGGCCCCGTGCCCCGTCCCGGCGAGGCGGACCGCGGCGGCTGCTGGAGCGGCGTGGGCCTCGTGGATACCGCGGAGGACGGCACGGCGCTGCCCACCCTCGTCTACTCGGGCGTGGACGGCGTGCGCAATGACCTCTCCCAGGTCGTCGTCGCCCGCACCGACGCGCAGCTGCAGGGCGTCACCCGCTCCGTCGTCGCCGCCCCCGTGCCCGAGGAGCTCGACCTCGAGGGCGTGCGGGACCCGTTCGTGCTCACGCTCGACGGCCGCCGCTGGGCGATCCAGGGCGCCGGGATCCGCGAGGGCGAGGCCGTGGTCCCCGCGATCCTGCTCTACGACGCGACGGACCTCGAGCACTGGGAGTACCGCGGCACCCTGCTCACCGGGCACGACCCCGTCGCTGCGGAGCACGTCCCCGCGGAGATCTGGGAGTGCCCGCAGCTCGTGCGCCTCGGCGACGAGTGGGCCCTGCTCGTCGCGCTCTGGTACCGCTCCGAGCGCGTCCCCGGCTCGATCACCGAGTCCGCCTACCTGCTGGGCTCGCTGACCACAGGCGAGGACGGCCTGCCCCGCTTCGCGCCCCGCACCGGCGGCTCCGTGGACACGGGCCCGGACTTCTACGCGCCGCAGGCCGTCGTCGATGCGGAGGGGGATCGGGTGCTGCTGTGGGGCTGGTCCTGGGAGCATGCCGGCCGCACGCAGGAGCAGACCGACGCCCAGGGATGGGCCGGCTGCCTCACCTTCCCGCGCGAGCTGGGCCTCGACGGCGACCTGCTCGTCTCCTCCGCGCCCGCCGAGCTCACCGCCCTGCGCGGGGCGGAGCTGACCGCGCAGGAGGGCGCGCTCGAGGTCGCCGCGCCGCTGCGGGCGGAGGTCCGCACGGCCGGCCCCGTCGCCGTCACGCTGCACCGGGCGGGCGGCGCCGAGGAGACCCTGCTCGAGCACACGGGCGGCCCCGCGACGCTCCTGCTCGACGCGGGCATCCTCGAGCTGCTGCCCACCTCCGGCACCCCGTCGACCGTGCGCCTCTACCCCGAGGAGGGGGACGCGGTGCGCTTCCACGGGGAGATCGAGCAGGCCTGGGAGCTGCGCCTGCCCTGAGCGGAGAGCGGGGCAGCGGCGGGGCTCAGGGCGTGCGCACGCCGCCGAAGACGAGCGTGCGCCGCAGCGCGAAGCCGAGCTTCTCGTAGGCGGCGATCGCCCCGGTGTTGGAGGCGCTCGCGTGCAGCAGCGCCCGGTCGCCGCGCTGCTGGACGGCGTGGGCGACGTCGAGCACGAGCGCGGAGGCGAGGCCCTGCCGGCGCTGGGAGGGGTCCACGCACACGGCGCTGATCTCGGTCCAGCCGTCGGGGTGGAGGCGCTCGCCGGCCATCGCGACGAGGCGGCCCTCGCGGCGCACGCCCACGTAGCGGCCCATCTCCACGGTGCGGGGGAGGAAGGGACCGGGCTTGGTGCGCTCGACGAGGGCGATCATCTCCTCGGCGTCCGCGGGGCCCAGCTCCTCCGCCTCGGCGAAGGGGCGCGGGGCGAGGGTGTCGGTCTGCACGAGCTGCACGCCGGGCGCGCGGTACTCCCAGGTCCAGCCCTCGGGGATGACGGGATCGGCGTGGGAGACGCCGACGACGGCGTCGTGCCCGAAGACGTCGAGGATCGCGTCCCAGACGCCCGGGTCCTCCCAGTCGCGGACCCCGACGAAGGGGGAGACGTCCGCGGGGTAGTGCTTGACGAGTTCGTTGCCGATCGCGAGGTGCGCATGGGCGCCGGTGAGCGCGGACCAGGCGGGGCGGTCCAGCACGCTCTCCCCGGCGTACGGGGCGCCGCCCGGCGACGGGTCCTGCTGCTGCGGCTGCTGCGCGATGTTCTCGATCGTGGCCACGGATCGCCCTCTCTGCGCGGTGGTGCGAGGAGCTCACCGTAGGCCCGTCCCGCGCATGCGGTCACGCGCGCGGGGCGGGATGTGACGAACCCTGACCGCAGGTGTCCGGGGATGGCGACGGGCGGGGGCCCGGGAGCCGTCGGCCCCGGGTCCCCGCTCGTCGGGTGGCGCTCAGGCGACGAGCGCGTCGATCTGGTCGATCGCGGAGCGCGAGCCCTCCTCGACGCCCATGTCCAGGACCGTCTGCAGGCCCTCGCGGTCCGCGTAGGTCGTGACGAAGACGGCCTCGGTGCCGCCGTCCACCGCGGTGAGGGTGGTCGTGGAGTCGGAGACGGGGAGCTCGGTGCTCGGGGTGAAGTCCTCGTCGGCGAAGCCGTCGCGATAGCGGAAGTACCGGGGCTCCTCGACCTCGAGCACCTCCCAGTAGCCGTAGAACTTCTCGCCCTCGGGGCCGGTCATGAAGTAGGTGACGCGGCCGCCGGGGGTGAGGGAGTGGTCGACGACGGTCGCGGGGTACTCGGGCGGGCCCCACACCTTCTCGAGCTGGCGCGGGTCGGCGTAGACCTGCCAGACGCGCTCGACGGGGGCGGCGAAGCGCGCGGTGAAGGTGAGGGTGAAGGTGTCGAGGTCGTGGCTGATGTCGGTGACGGGCATGGCGGTCAGTCCTCCTGGAGGGGTCCGGGCTGCGAGTCGACTGTCGCGGAGGCGCGGCGGGGGGCGGGATCGGCGGCCAGGAGCGCGTCGATCCGGTCCACCCGCTCGCGCCAGTGCTGCTCGAGCTCGGTGATCAGCTGGGCGGCCGATCTCAGCTCCTCGGCGTCGGCGCGGGCGAGGGTCTCCCTGCCGCGGCGGCGTCGGGTGATGAGGCCGGCCCGTTCGAGCACGCCGACGTGCTTCTGCACGGCGGTGGTGCTCATGGCGTAGTTCCGGGCGAGCGCCGAGACCGACTGCTCGCCGTCCATGACCCGGCGCAGGATGTCGCGGCGGGTGCGGTCGGCGAGGGCATGGAACCACGCGTCGGCGCGGTCCGGGCTGGTCTCGAGCATGCCCCGAAAGCTACAACCATGTGGTTGTCGATGGGAAGGGTGCGGGTCGAGGAGATCTGCTCGGTGACGGGTCGGCAGCGCTGCGCGAGCCGGATGGTGTCAGAGAAAGTGCCGCATGACCTGTACTGATGGACGCGCGTCAGAGATGTGACGATCTTGTAAAGAGACTGGCAAAGATGTTCAAGACTTCGTAAAGTTCTTTCGTGCCCGCCGCTCGGCGGGCGCACCGCGGGTCCCGGCCGTCGGCCACGGATCCCGATCCAGGGGGAACAGCCATGCATCACACCATCAGCCGCAGAGCAGGCGGTCGCCGCACCAGGATCCTCGCCCTCGCCGCCGTCGGCATCCTCGCCGCCGGGGGCGGGACGGCCGCCGGGCTCGCCGGCGGGGTCGGCGCCGCGGCCGCTCCCGCCGACGTCACCGCCGGGACGGGGGACGTCGCCGGGGGCACGGGCGACGCCGCCGCTCCCGCCGTGGACGTCCCCGACTCGTGGGACGGCACGATCTCCGCGAGCGAGATCGGCAGCTCCTACTCCTACGTCGCCGTGAACTACCTCTACGGCGCGAGCCGCGGGGCGAGCACGATGAGCGCCTCGAGGATCGCCGGCCAGGAGTTCTTCGCCGGCTCCGACGCCGTGTGCTCCGGGAAGGCCGTGCTCGACGGCCGCGCCTCCCGCTGCACCTTCACCGACCACGACTCGGGCGAGCCGCTCCGGGCGACCGTTCGGCTCGTGGCGACGCCCTTCGCCGGCCGCGCCCTGATCGTCGCCGCCGACGACCAGGACGCCCCCCGGGCGACGGTGCCCGAGGACGTGCAGATCGGGTACTGGGGCGCCGACGCCCCCTCGACCGCGGAGGTCACCGCCTCCGACCTCGAGAACACCGTCATCAACGCCGTGATGATGGGCTCGAACTCCGACGGCGACCTGCCGGAGGATCTCGCCGCAGGCTGCACCGTCCTGGACGGCGGCGCCCACGGCACCTGCACGATCACCGGCTCCGGCGGCGGCGACGGCACCTACTACCTCACCCAGCAGACCGCGATCGACGGCGGGCCGGGCTACGTGGTCACCGCGCTCGACGCGGACGGCTCCGGCGTCACGCTCCCCTCGAGCTGGGCCGGCACCGTCTCCATGAGCCGGGTGGGGAACGAGGGCGGCGGCGTCGGCCTCGAGCACCTCTACCAGGACCGCGCCGTGACCTCGGTCAGTGCGAGGTCCATCGCCGGCGGTGAGTACTTCGGCGGCTATGACGCCGTCTGCACCGGGAAGGCCGTGCTCGACGGCCGCGCCTCCCACTGCACGTCCACGAACCCGGACACGGGGGAGAAGGACAAGTCCACGGTGCGCCTCGTGCGGACCCCCTTCGGTCGGGCGCTGCTCGTCCTCGAGGACCCGGACGCGGCGCAGAAGCTCCCGGTCGCCAAGGGCGCCGAGATCTCGCTGTCCTGGGCCGACGCGCCCTCCGCCTCGGAGGCCACCGCGGAGGACCTCGAGGACGCCTCGATCAACGCGGTGATGCTCAGCCAGGCCGCCGACGGCGACCTGCCCGCGGGCATCACGAGCGAGTGCACCGTGCTCGACGAGGGCCACCACGCGGTGTGCACCCTCGACGGGACCGACGGCGCGGACGGCACCTACTACGCCACCTCGCAGGTCAACGAGGACCTCACCTACGTCTTCACGGCGCTGCCGGAGGACTGACACGGCCGTCGGCCCACGGGCCGGCGGAGCGGGCTCCGTCCGTACCGGGTGCGGGACGGGAGCGGAAGGGGACGGATCAGGGGGCGCGGTCGGGGGACCGCGGGATCCGGCCCCGGCCGGCGCCGACGACGAGTCGGCGCCGGCCGTGCGTCCGGGCCTAGGATCGAGACCATGTCCGAGCGTCCCGCGCCGACCGACGCCGATCCCCTCGGGGTCCCGTCGCCGTCGGACGAGCCCGCAGGGCAGGACGGGACCGCGCTGCCCGACTACGCGGCACGCGACGCGCACGCCCCGCCCGCGCCGACGCCCGGCCCGGAGCGCGACGAGGCGGAGGTGGGGGACCGGCCCTTCCCGCCCTGGGCGATCGTCAGCGTCGTCGCCCTCCTGGTGGTCGGGCTGCTCGCAGGCCTCGTGATCGTCGCCGGCGCGCTCGACACCGCCGAGCGTCTCCGCACGGCGCCCACCACGGCCGCGACCCCCACGGACCCCGGCCCGCGCTCGACGCCCGCGACCGGCGACCCGTCGCTGCGTCCCGGCAGCGTCGACCGGGCGGGCGGCGCCGCCGCCCCCGACGGCAGCTTCTCCGATCCCGCGACCGTCGGCGAGGACACACTGAGCTGGCCCACCTGGGACGGCGGCACCGTGCACGTGCGCGCCACCGAGGTGGACCCGGACGCCGAGCTCCCGCACGCACCGGGCACCGACGTCGTCGAGGACGGCCACCAGCTCGTGCTCGTCACCCTCGAGATCTCCTACGAGGGCCCCGGGCAGTTCCAGCCGCTCTCCGAGATGTGGTTCTCCGCGCAGACCGACCTCGGCTATGCGACGGACGTCCTGCCCGGCATGGCGCCGGACGCGATCGACACCGTCGGTGCGCTCCGGGACGGCGAGCACGCGAGCGCCCGCTGCGCCTTCGTGCTCGTCTCCACCCAGATGGACGGCGCGCGGATCGTGCTCCAGCCCTACGACGGGGAGCCGCTGCACTACGCGCTGGGCTGATCCGGACCGCCCCTCGCAGGACCCTCGCAGAACCCCCTCTGACCTGCGGGCACAGTGACCGAACCGTGACTTGTGGACGGGTGTGCGCACCCCTAGCATCCGGATCATGAGCCTGCCGTCCTTCCGTGCCCCGCATGAGGGCGCCCCGCCCCTCGCGCCTGCCGTGCCGTCGGCCCCCGGAGCCGTCACCCCGCCCTCGGCGCCCCGCGGAGGCCGGCCCGGATGGGTGCTCCCGGTGATCACCGCGACCGTCGTCGTGGGCCTGCTGCTCGCCCTCGGCATCGTCGCCGGCACCGTGCTCGTCGCGCTGCGGCTGAGCCAGGGTGACGACCTCGCCCTGGACACGTACTCCGGGAGCGACGAGGTGGGCGGTGTCGTCACCGACTCCTCGGGCGCCGTGGTCGACGACGGCACGGGCGGCTACGACCACCCCGGGACCGTCGGCGAGCACACGGTCGCCTGGGGCACCTGGGACGGCGGCACCATGAGCGTGGGCATCGACAGCGCGGAGGTCGGCGGCACGATCCCCGGCCACGAGGACCTGCCGCGCCCCGGCTTCACGCTCGTGAGCGTCGAGGGGACGGTCGGCTACGAGGGGCCCGGCAGCCTCGTGCTCACCGACGAGCTCTGGCTGGGCGCCGAGACCGATCTCGTCTACGTGGACGACATGTCCCCCGGGGTGGTGCCGGGCTCGATCGGCGAGCTGCCGCCGCTGGAGGACGGCGGGACGGTCGCCTTCACGGCCGTGTTCGTCGTCCCGGCGGGAGAGGAGGACGGCGTGATCATCGATGCGTCGAGCGGCGAGGGGGACTTCTCCTGGGAGCTGCCCTGAGGCCACGGAGGGGCTGAGCCGCGGCCGCGGTGGACAAGCGGCCCGGCCGCGCGGCATGATCTATGTGAAACCCGCGGTACTACACATCCGTGGCGCACGACCTCGACGACGAGTCCGCGAAAGGCACCCCCTGATGAGCAGCTACACCGAGCACGTCACCCGCGTCCTGACGGAGGACCTCGACCACCCCGCCCTCGGCACCGTCGCCGTCCTCACGCTCGCCCCGCCGGAGGGCGAGGAGCGTCGCCCCGCGACCCTCGGCCCGCAGTCCATCGAGGCCGTGACCGGCGCGATCGACACGGCGCTCGACCGCGCGGAGGCCGGGGAGATCGGCGCGATCGCCCTCACCGGCACCGGCCGCGTCTTCCTCGCCGGCGCCGACCTCTCGATGTTCGCCGACGCGCAGGCCGCCGGCAGCGTCCCCGCCATGACCGAGCGCGCCCACGCCCTCCAGGTCCGCGTGCGCACCAGCCCCGTCCCCGTGCTCGCCCACCTCAACGGGGCCGCCCTCGGCGGCGGCCTCGAGGTCGCCCTCATGGCCGACGTCCGCACCGCCGTCCCCGGCGCCCGCGGCATCGGCCTCCCGGAGACCGGCCTCGGCATCCTCCCCGGTTGGGGCGGCACCACCCTCCTCCAGAGCGTCGTCGGCCCCGAGACCGCCGTGCGGATGGTGCTCGAGGACCCCGCCCGCGACAAGCAGCTCTCCGCCGCGCAGGCCCTCGAGATCGGGCTCGTCGACGAGCTCGCCGAGGACCTCCCCGCCGCGCTCGACACCTTCGCCGCGATCGTCGCCGCACACGACGACGAGGAGACCGAGGACGGCGCCGACGCCGGGAGCACGACCGCCTGGGCCGGCCGCACCGCCCCGCTGCCCGCCGCCGGGAGCCCCGAGGCGGAGGAGCTCGCCGACGCCCTCGACGCCCCGCACACCTCGGCGGAGACCCGCCGCCAGTGGGCCGCCCGCCTCGAGACCCAGGGCGCGCCGTCCGTCTCCCGCGCCCTCGACCTGCTCCAGCAGCTGCCCGGCTCGACCCTCGAGGACGCCCTCGCCCGCGAGGCGACCGCCCTCGCCGAGCTCGCCGCGACCCCCGGCGCCGCCGGCGCGATCCACGCCGCGGAGCTCCTGCGCCACGGCAAGCCCGGCCGCCGCCCCGTCGAGGGCGCGCGCGAGATCCGCTCCGTGGGCGTCGCCGGCGCCGGCCTCATGGCCTCCCAGATCGCCGCGCAGCTCGCCCTGGGCCTGCAGGTCCCCGTCATCATGCGCGACCTCGACGCCGCCATCGCGGAGAAGGGCCTCGCCCACGCCCGCGAGGTCGTCGCCGAGGCCGCCTCCCGCGGCCTGCTCGACGAGAGCGCCGCGAGCGCCGTCGCCGCCGGGCTCTCCGTCACGACCGACGTCGCCGACCTCGCCGGCTGCGACCTCGTCCTCGAGGCCGTCCCCGAGGTCCTGGCGATCAAGCGCTCCGTGTTCCAGGAGCTCGAGGGCGTGCTCTCCCCGGAGGCGCTGCTCGTCTCCAACACCTCCTCCCTCTCCGTCGCCGCCATGGCGGAGGGCCTCGCGCACCCCGAGCGCGTGGTGGGGCTGCACTTCTTCAACCCCGTCGCGAAGATGCCGCTCGTCGAGGTGATCCACACCGAGCAGACGGACGACACCACCCTCGCCACCGGCCTCGAGGTGGTGCGCCGCCTGCGGAAGTTCGGCGTGCGCAGCGCCGACGCCCCCGGGTTCATCGTCAACCGGCTCCTGTTCCGCGTGCTCGGCGCCGTGCTCGCCTCCCTCGACGCGGGCGCCGATCCCGCCGAGGTCGACGCCTCCCTGGACCCGCTGGGCCTGCCCATGCGTCCCTTCACCCTGCTCGATCTCGTGGGCCTCAAGGTCGCCGACCACGTGGGGGAGGTGCTGCGCGGTGAGCTCGGCGAGCGGTTCCATGCCTCCCCGGGCCTGCACGAGATGGCCGAGCGCGGTGGCCGCTTCACCGACCGGGTCAAGGGCGCCGTGCACGCACCGGTCTCCGCGGCCGTCGGCGAGGTCTTCGGCACCGGTGGGGCGAGCGGCGACGCGCCCGTGGGCGACGCCCTGCTCGAGGCCGTCCAGCACGGCCTCGCCGAGGAGATCGGCCTCATGCTCGACGAGCACGTCGTCGAGAGCCCCGACCAGATCGACCTCGGGATGATCCTCGGCGCCGGCTTCCCCCGCCATCGCGGCGGCATCACGCCGTACCTCGATCAGGTGGGCGCCTCCGGGCGCGCCGCCGGCCGCCGCTTCCACGGGGACCGCTTCGCCCGCTCCTGAGGTACCGGAGCAGGAGCGGCACGGCCGCCGGGGCCCGCGGGTCCCGGCGGCCGTTGTCATGTCGTGACCGTGCGGGCGCGGCCCGACGGGGTGAGGGAGGACTCCTGCCCGTACGATGTGGCGATCGGGCGACGCCCGACGTCCAGGCATGACACGAGGAAGGGGACGGCGCCGAGGCCTCGGCGCCGGCAGGAGCATGTCGCAGCCACCGCAGAACCCTTGGGGGCAGCCGCCGTCGAACGACGGCTTCGGCGGGCAGGACCCCGCAGGCCAGCAGGGCAGCTGGCAGCAGGATCCGGCCGCCGGTCAGGGGGACTTCGCCCAGCAGCCCGGCCAGTACGACGCCGCCGGCCAGTACGGCCAGGCGGGCGGGTACGGGCAGCCGTCCGCGAACGGCTACGGCCAGCCGTCGGCGAACGGGGCCGGCCAGCCCGCCTTCGGGCAGGGCACCCCGGCGCCCGGCTTCGGCGACCCGCAGAACCCCTCCTTCACCCCGGCCTTCGGCGGTGCGCCCCAGGGCGGCGAGCCGCCCAAGAAGGGCAACGGCGGCAGGATCGCGCTGTTCGTGTGCATCGGCTGCGCCGTGCTCGCGCTGCTCCTCGTCCTCGTGGGCGGCGGGATCTTCCTGTTCTCGAACAGCGGCGGCGGCGACGATCCGACGGATCCGCCCAGCACCACCACCTCCGCGCCGGAGACCACGGACCCGACCACCGAGCCCGAGACCACCGATCCCACCACGGAGGATCCCACCACCGAGGCGCCGACCACCCAGGCCGCCGGCGATGGCAAGGGCACCGAGGACCAGCCCTACGCGATCGGTGACACCTTCACCCTCGACGACGGCGCCGGCGGCACCGTGGACATCTCCTTCGGCGAGGTGAACTGGGACAACACCCAGGCGGTGCTCGACTCGTACTCCGGCAACGAGAAGCCCGCCGAGGGCAGCGTCTACGTGACCGTCCCGGTGACCGTCACCTACCACGGCGACTCATCGATCATCGGCGGCCTCGCCATGTACCCGACCTTCGTGGACTCCGACGGCAACGAGCTGCCCTCGTCCAGCGCGCTGGGCCCGAACTCCGACGGGTACATCCAGGAGCTCAAGGACGGCGACTCCGGGACCTTCGACCAGGTCTTCGAGGTGCCGAAGGACAAGACCGGCTCCGGCATGGTCGCGGTGATGTCCTTCGCGGACTTCTCCGCCGACCCGGTGTACGTCAAGCTCGGCTGAGCCCGCCTCGGATCTCGCCGAGCGCGACGGCCCGCCCTCCCCTCGGGGACGGCGGGCCGTCGCGCGTCCGGCGCCCGGGCTCAGCGGCGCGGTGCCGCCCAGGCGTCGAGCCGCTCGAGGGCCTGCTCGATCGTCGGCACGTCCTTGCAGAACGCGAGCCGCAGGGAGGAGCGGGCGTCCCCGCCGGGCGCCTGCGCGGCCGCGCCCTCGCGGTAGAAGGCGCTGAGCGGGATCCCCACCACCCCGGCCTCCGCCGGGAGCCGCTCCGCGAGGGCCGCGGCGTCGGCCTCGCCGAGCGGGGCGGCGTCGGCCACGACGAAATAGCCCGAGGCCGGGACGGCGACGCGGAAGCCGATCTCGCGCAGGCCGCCCACGAGCAGGTCACGGCGCGCACGGAGGTCCTCCGCGATCGCGGTGAAGGCCTCGTCGGGCAGGCGCAGGCCCTCCGCGACCGCCCCCTGGAAGGGCGCCCCGGAGGTGTACGTGAGCCATTGCTTCGCGCCGGTGATCGCCGTGAGCAGCGCCGGCCGCGCCGTCACCCAGCCGATCTTCCAGCCGGTCACCGAGAAGGTCTTGCCGGCGGAGGAGATCGAGACCGTGCGGTCCTGCGCGCCCGGCAGCGCGGCGAGCGGGGTGTGCACGGCGCCGTCGTAGGTGAGGTGCTCGTAGACCTCGTCGGTCACGAGCACGGCGTCGACCGCCGCGGCCTCGTCCACGAGCCGCTGCAGCACCGGGGAGGGGAGCATGAGCCCCGTCGGGTTGTGCGGGGTGTTCACGAGCACGAGCCGCGTGCGCGCGGAGAACGCGGCGGCGACCGCGGCCTCCTCGACCTCGAGCACGAGGTCGCCGCGCTCGTCCGTGCGGGAGGAGACGGGGATCGTGCGGTGCACGCCGCCCGCGAGCGCGATCACCGCCGCGTACTGGTCGTAGAACGGCTCGAGCGTCACGACCTCGTCGCCGGGCCGGACCAGCGCGAGCAGGGTCGCGGCGAGCGCCTCGGTGGCCCCCGTCGTCACGAGCACCTCGCTCGCGGGATCCCAGGTGAGGCCGTGGAAGCGCTGCTGGTGCTCGGCGACGGCCTCCCGCAGCACGGCCTCGCCCGCCCCGGGCGGGTACTGGTTGCGCCCGGCGCGGATCGCGGCGACCGCGGCCTCCGCGACGACCTCCGGCGGGTCTGTGTCCGGGAAGCCCTGGCCCAGGTTCGCGGCGCCCGTGCGGGCGGCGAGCGCGGACATCCGCGCGAAGACGGTGGGGCGGGCCTGCCCGTCCACGAGCAGTCCGGCGGCCTGCGAGGCCCGGGTCCAGGGTCCGTTCACGTCCATGCCCGGCAGTGTTCCAGAGCCGCCGCGCGGCGGGCCTCAGCGCTCGCGGGGGAAGACGAACCGGCCGTAGGTGACGTAGCGGAACGACGTCGAGACGACCTGGCCGATGAGCGTTCCGGAGATGTTGTCCGCGAGCGGGGAGTCGAGCCCCAGCACGTAGCGGGAGAAGCCGAGGCACGTGAGCTGCAGGCCCGCGGCGATGACGTTGACGATCACGAAGGCGAGGATCGAGCGGGTCGTGTGCGGTGGGGGCCGGTCGCCGAAGGTCCACAGCCGGTTGCCGAGGTACGTGAAGCACGAGGCGACGGCGATCGTGAGGATCTTCGCGGGGATCGGGTGCGCGTGCAGCACGCCCTCGCCCCAGCCGCCGCCGGGCGTCCAGAACACGAGCAGGTTGTACATCGCGGCGTCGAGCAGGAAGACGATCCCGCCCACGGTGAGGAACGCGAGGGACGGCCGCAGGTGGGAGAGCAGGAACGCCCGGAGCCGTGCGGTGCGGGAGGAGGGTGGGACCGGGGCCGACGGGGCCGCGGCCGGGGCGCTCTGGCTGCTCCCGGCCGGCGCGCTCTGGCGGGTCCCGGGCTTCGACACGCACGGCACTGTACCGGAGGGCGGGCGCTACCCTGGGAGTCCTGCCGCTGCGACGGGACCGGAACGGACGTCCCTGGGAGCGCGCGGCGGATCCGCAGCGACGGGACCCCGTCCTGCCGGCGCCGGTCACGACCGCACGCCCGGCGGGCACGCGGCTCCCTGGGAGCGCGCGGACACCCGGACCAGGGGCCCCGTCACGGCCCCGGGAGGCCGGGGACCACCTCTTCACGGAAGGCCACCATGACCCACGTCGCCCTCGCCATCGCCGGATCCGAGGCCACCGGAGGCGCCGGCGCGCAGACGGACCTCAAGACGTTCCACCAGCTCGGCACCTTCGGCACCGCGGCGCTCACCTGCATCGTCTCCTTCGATCCGAAGAACGACTGGGGCCACCGCTTCGTCCCCGTCGAGCCGCAGGTCATCCGCGACCAGATCGAGGCGACCACCGCGGTGCACGACATCGACACGGTGAAGATCGGCATGCTCGGCACGCCCGCCACGATCGACGCGGTCGCCGCCTCCCTCGCGGAGCGCGACTTCACGAACGTCGTCCTGGACCCGGTGCTCATCTGCAAGGGCCAGGAGCCCGGTGCCGCGCTGGACACGGACAACGCGCTCAAGGAGAAGATCCTGCCGCTCGCCACGTTCGTCACCCCGAACCACTTCGAGACGCTCTCCCTCTCCGGTATGGAGTCGATCGAGACCGTCGAGGACCTCACCGAGGCCGCGAAGCGCATCCACGACACCTACGACGTCACCGTCCTCGCCAAGGGCGGCGTGGTCCTCCCCGGCGTCGACGCGGTGGACGTGTTCTACGACGGCGAGCAGATCGTCCAGCTGGCGAGCCCCAAGATCGGCGAGGAGCGGGTCTCCGGCGCCGGCTGCACCCTCGCCGCCGCCGTCACCGCGGAGCTCGCGAAGGGCGCGAGCGAGCTCGAGGCCGCGCGCGCCGCGAAGGCCGTGGTCACGAGCTCGATCGAGAACCGCCAGGGCGGCCACGCCCCCTTCGAGGCCGTCTACCAGGGCGCCTACCGGGCCTGACCCGCCCGGCCCGCCCCGGCGGCGGCCCGGCCCGCCGCCGGGCCCACGGGACGTCTTCGTACGGGTCCCCTCGAGAACGGGGGTGACCCGTACGAAGAGGTCCCGTGCTCGTCCGGGCGCCCCCGCCGCCCCGCCGCCGCACCGTCCCGGCGAGGTCACGGAAGCGTCCCGGATCCCGGCCATCCGGTCATGGAAGTGGACAACTGCCCGTGATCTGCACAGGATCGGGACATGGATCACTCCCGACCCACCCCCGATCCGACGCCCGATCCGGCCGTCGAGGCGTCCGCGCAGGCCGCGGAGCCAACCGCGCCGGCCGCCGATCAGCCGCCGTTGATCTCCGTGCGCGGCGTGAGCAAGCACTTCGGGGACTTCATCGCGCTGAACGACGTGGACCTCGACGTGCGCCGCGGCGAGGTCGTCGCGGTGATCGGCGCCTCGGGCTCGGGCAAGTCGACCCTGTGCCGCTGCATCAACCGCCTGGAGACGATCACCTCCGGCGAGATCCGCATCGACGGCGAGCTGCTGCCGGAGGAGGGCCGCGAGCTCACCCGGCTCCGCTCCGACGTCGGCATGGTGTTCCAGTCCTTCAACCTCTTCCCGCACCTGCGCGCGATCGACAACATCACGCTCGGCCCGCGCAAGGTGCGCGGCGCCTCGAAGGCGGAGGCCGAGCAGCGGGCGCGCGAGCTGCTCGAGCGGGTGGGTCTCGCGGACAAGGCGCACAGCCTCCCCGCGGAGCTCTCCGGCGGGCAGCAGCAGCGCGTCGCGATCGCCCGGGCGCTCGCCATGGACCCCAAGGCGCTGCTCTTCGACGAGCCGACGTCGGCCCTGGACCCCGAGGTGATCAACGAGGTCCTCGACGTCATGGGCTCCCTCGCCGAGCGCGGCATGACGATGCTCGTGGTCACGCACGAGATGGGCTTCGCCCGCCACGTGTGCGACCGCGTCGTGTTCATGGACCGCGGCGAGATCGTCGAGGAGGGCGAGCCCGAGCAGTTCTTCACCGCCCCGCGCACGAAGCGGGCCCGGGACTTCCTCTCCACGATCCTCCCGCACTGACCCCATCCCGTTCCCTCGACCCCAGGAGCTCCTCATGACCCGCCAGATCCGTCCCGGCCGCCGTTCCCTGCTCGCCGCCGCGGCCGCCGTGCCCGCGGTCGCCGCCCTCGCCGCCTGCTCCTCCGACTCGTCCGACGCCCCGTCCCTCGACGGCTCGGCGGCGAGCGACGGCGGCGCGGCGAGCGGCGAGTACGACGCCGTCATCGCCGGCGGCCCCGTCGCGGAGGACTCCGCGATCTC
Organism: Brachybacterium sp. NBEC-018; assembly: GCF_024860185.1. Taxonomy (NCBI): domain Bacteria; kingdom Bacillati; phylum Actinomycetota; class Actinomycetes; order Micrococcales; family Dermabacteraceae; genus Brachybacterium; species Brachybacterium sp. NBEC-018. The sequence continues at coordinate 371,637 of NZ_CP100650.1, read as the reverse complement.
CGGCAGCGCCTGGGCGAGCGCGATCAAGGAGAAGGGCAAGCTCGTGCGCGGCGGCACCACCGCCAACCAGGTCTTCTCGATCATCGACCCGTCGACCGACAAGGTCACCGGCTTCGACGCCGGCATCACCCAGCTGCTCGCGCGCTACATCCTCGGCGAGGGCGGCGAGGAGAAGGTCGAGTACATCGACACGACCGTCGAGACCCGCGAGACGATGGTCCAGAACGACACCGTGGACTGCGTCATCGCGACCTACTCGATCACCGCCGAGCGCCTCGAGAAGATCGACTTCGCGGGCCCGTACTACCTCTCCGGCACCTCCATCCAGGTGCGCACCGAGGACAAGGACTCGATCACCGGCCCCGCGGACCTCACCGGCAGGAAGCTCGTCACCCAGTCCAACTCGACCGGCATCCAGGCGATCGAGGACAACGTGACGGACCCGGGCGACGTCGAGACCCTCGCGGACAACGAGTCCTGCGTCGCCGCGCTCAAGCAGAAGCGCGTGGACGCCTACGTGCTCGACCAGGGCGTGCTGCTCGGCAACTCGAAGGCCGACCCGGACGTCACCGTGGTGGGGGAGCCCTTCACCGAGGACCCCTACGGGATCGGGCTGAACAAGGAGCACGCGGACGCCCTCGAGCTCGTCAACGCCTTCCTCGAGGCGATCGAGTCCGACGGCACCTGGAAGAAGCTCTACGAGGCGACCATCGGCCAGGTCATCGAGGGCGACGCCCCCGAGCCGCCCACCGTCGGCGACCTCCCCGCCTGAGGCGACCCGGATGCAGATCCTCGTCGAGAACTGGCCCCTGCTGCTGCAGGGCATCGGCACCACGATCGCCCTGACGCTGCTCGGCTACGCCTTCGCGCTGGTCCTGGGCACCGTGGTCGCGGTGTGCCGGGTCAGCCCGATCCCGCCGCTGCGCTGGGCGGGGACGGTGTACGTCGAGATCTTCCGGAACATCCCGCTGCTGAGCCTGCTGATCCTGCTCGCCTTCGGGCTGCCGGACGCGGGCCTCGTGCTGCCGTACTTCTGGTGCGGCGTGCTGGGCCTGACCCTCTCGAGCGCCGCGTTCGTGGGGGAGAACATCCGCTCGGGCATCAACACGGTGCCCGTGGGCCATGCGGAGGCGGCCCGCTCGATCGGCCTGGGCTTCTTCGGGGTGCTGCGCTTCGTGGTGCTGCCGCAGGCGTTCCGCACGATGGTCCAGCCGCTCGTGAACGTCTTCATCGGCACGCTGATCGGCTCCTCGCTGTGCGCGGCGATCTCCGTCGGCGAGACCACGTACGTCACGCAGCAGCTGAACATCCGCTCGGCGGAGGCGGTGCTGCTGTTCCTCGTGGCGGGCGTCGTCTACCTCGCGCTGTCGCTGCTCGCGGCCTACGGCGGGCGCCGCCTCGAGGCGCGCCTCGCGCCGGGCGGCTCGGGCCGGCTGCGACCGTCCGTGCGGCTCCAGGGGGCGGCGCAGGCATGAGCACCCGCAGCGCGAGCGCCACCCAGGTGCTCTTCGACGCGCCCGGCCCTCGCGGCCGGGCCCGGATCCGTCTCCTCTCCGTCCTCTCGGTGCTGGCCATCGCCGCCGTGCTGGGGCTGGGGCTGTGGCAGTTCGGCCGCAACGGCCAGCTCGCGGCCGACAAGTGGCTGCCGTACCTGCGCCGCGACTACCTCGCCTTCCTCGGCGAGGGGCTGCTGGGCACCCTGCGGGCGACGGCGGTCGCGGCCGTGGTCGCCTTCCCCTTCGGCCTGCTGCTCGCGCTGGGCCGGCTGTCCCGGCTGCGCGTGCTGAGCGCGGTCGCCGCGGCGTGGATCGAGTTCTTCCGCGGCATCCCGATGCTGCTCGTGGTCTACGCGTTCCTGCTGGCCCTGCCCGCCTACGGGGTGACCTTCCCGCGCTTCTGGATGCTCGTGATCCCGATGATCCTCGTGAGCTCCGCGACGACGGCGGAGGTGTTCCGGGCGGGGATCCGGGCGGTGGACCGCGGCCAGCACGAGGCGGGGGCGGCGATCGGCCTCACCTCGGGGCAGACCATGAGCGCGGTGATCCTGCCGCAGGCGGTGCGGCTCGTGCTGCCGAGCCTCGTGCTCGCGCTCGTGAGCCTGCTGAAGGACTCGACGCTCGGGTACGTGGTGAGCGTGAACGAGCTGCAGTTCCAGGGCAAGACGATGGTCTCGATCACCCGCTACCTGGTGCAGACCTATCTCGTGGTCTCCGGGATCTACATCGTGCTGAACATCCTGCTCACGCGCGCCGCGCACCTGCTCGACGCCCGCATGCGGCGCCGTGCCGCGACGGGCTGAGACCTCCCCGGAAGGGCCCCTCCATGTGCCGACTCCTCGGCGTCGTCAGCTCCACCCCGCGCCCGCTCGAGCGGATCGTGCCGGCGGAGCTGCCCCTGTTCACCGCGCTCTCGGAGCGGCACAAGGACGGCTGGGGCGTGGCCTGGTACCCGGATCCGCACCGCTCCCGCACGCCGGAGCTGCGCAAGGGCACGGACACGGCGCTCGCCTCGAACGCCTACGGGGACGCGATCGCGGAGGCCCGCGGCGAGGTGATCGCGGTGCACCTGCGCCGGGCGAGCGTGGGCCTCGCCCTCGAGCTCACGAACACGCACCCCTTCGTGGAGGGGGAGGTGACCTTCAGCCACAACGGCCAGTTCGACCTCTCCCCGGAGCTGCGGGAGCGGATCCTCGCGCGCGGCGGGCGCCGCCCCGAGGGCACGACGGACTCGGAGCTGTTCCTCTCGCTGATCACCGCGCATGCGCGGGAGGCGGGGGCCGACGGTCCGACGCCGCAGGACTGGGCGCTCGCCGTGCAGCGCGCCGCGGCGGAGCTCACCGCCTGGCTCGAGGAGATCGCGGGCCGGCCGCCGGAGTCCTTGAACTGCCTGCTCACCACGCCGGACGCGCTCATCGCCTATGCCCGGCACGATCCGGCGCAGGCCCCCGCGGATCAGCCCCGCGAGGTCTACGACCTGCGCTGGCGCCAGGACACCGAGGGGGTGCTCGTGAGCTCCACCGGCTACGAGCAGGCGGACTTCGCGACCCTGCCGCAGGGCGGGGCGCTGAGCATCGGCCGCACCACGCTCGCCGTCACCGAGCACCCGCCGCTCTGAGCAGGGCCCCGCGGCACGGCGCCGAGCGGCAGGCGGCTCAGCGGCCGCGGGCGAGGCGGAACACGGCGGAGTCGTCCTGCCGGCCGAGCCCCGCCTGCTTCCCGCGCTGGTAGATCTGCTCCGCGGCGGCGGCGAGCGGGATGGGCTGCCCGGCGGTGCGGGCCGCGTCGGTCACGAGGGCCATGTCCTTGACGAAGATGTCGAGGGCGGAGCGCACCTCGGGCTCCTCCTCGGCGATCATGCGCGCGCCGCGGTCGGAGAACATGAAGGAGGCGGCGGCGCCCGCGCCGAGCACCTCGTGCACCTGCGCGAGGTCGAGGCCCATCGCGTCGGCGAGGGCGAGGGCCTCGCCGGCGGCGGCGATGTGCACGCCGCACAGCAGCTGGTTGACGGCCTTGAAGCGCTGGCCGTCGCCCACACGTCCGCCCACGACGGGTGCGGTCGCGGCGAGCAGGTCCAGGAGGGGCCGCACGGCGGCGACGGGGGCGTCGGCCCCGCCCACCATGATGAGCAGCTCGCCGGTGCCGGCGCGCGCGGTGCCGCCGGAGACGGGGGCGTCGACCACCCCGGCGATGCGCCCTTCGAGGCCCGCGGCGGCGGCCTCGACGGCGGCGGGGCCGACGGTCGAGAGGACGAGCAGCACGGCATCCGGATCGAGGGCGCCCGCGATGCCGCCCTCGCCGTGGAGCAGCTCCTCGAGCTGGGTGGGGGTCGCGACCATGACGGCGACGACGCCTGCCCCGGCCACGGCCTCGCGGGCGCTCGCGGCGGCGGTGACGGCGGGGGCGAGGGCGGGTGCCGCCTGGGGGTTCACGTCGAAGGCGGTGACGGGCACGCCGGACTCGCCGAGCCGGCGGGCCATCGGCGCGCCCATGGCGCCGAGCCCGATCCAGGCGACGCGCGGGAGGGCGGGGGAGTGATCGGGGTGCTCAGGCATGGCGTGCTCCGTCGGTCGTGGTGCTGGTGGGGGTGGAGGAGGCGGGCGTCGCGGCGCGCAGGCGCTCGACGACCTCCGCGAGGGCGTCGTCCCCGCCCACGTTCCCGGGGAAGACGACGTAGGGCATGCCGAGCACCTCGGGCGGCGCCTCGCGCGGCGTGAACAGGGAGATCTGGCCGGGGAAGAACTGCCCGGCGACCACCGCGCGGCGGATCCCGAGCCCCGAGGCGGCGACCTCGTGGGAGGTGATGCCGCCCTTGGCGATCACCCAGGAGGGGCGGTCGCCGCGCAGCGCGGCGACGAGCTCGACGACGGCGTCGGAGACGCTGCGGGCGATCGCGAGGGAATCCGCGCCGTCCTCGCCGCGCACGAGGTCGCGGCTCGTGGAGAGCACGACGTCCTGCTCGCGGAGCGCCGCGCGCACCGCCTCGAGGGCCTCGCGCAGGTGCGTGCCGCGGGTCAGCGGGTCCAGCAGCGCGGGCACCGAGAGCTCGACCTCCGCGTGCCCGCCCCGCTCCTGCAGCACGCCCAGCTGCCGGGTCGTGAGGCCCACGTGCGAGCCGACGACGACGAGGCCGTGGCCGGCGCGGTCCGCGGGCACCTCGAGGTCCTCCGCGGTGAGCACGCGGGCGCCGCGCTGCCCGGCGAGGGGCCGCACGAAGCTCGGGGCGCAGCGGGTGAGCAGGGTGCGGCCGCTCGCCTCGAGACGGGTCACGGCCTCGGCGACGACCTCGAGGTCGGCGTACTCCTCGGCGTCGACCGCGATCCATCGGCCCCCGCGCGCCGCGCCGAGGATCTCCTCGACGCGGTCCGCGCCGCCGCCGCGGATGTCCTCGAGGTCCACGCGCAGCACCTCCGGGGCGGGGACGGTCCCGCCGGAGCGCTCCTCGAGGAAGCCGGGGAGGTCCGAGCGGGTGTAGCCGAAGGTCGCGTCGCGGGCGAAGTCGGTCTCCGCGACGGGGAGCCGCTCGCCCTGGACGAGGGCGTGGTGCGTGCCGTGGGTGGTGGTGCGGCCGGCCTCGATCATCGCGGGGACCAGCAGGATCCCGTCGACCTCCCGCCCGTGGTGGGCGAGGGCGGCGGCGATCGCGGCGGGCTCGGCGATGACGTGCCCGCGCAGGGTCGAGTCGGAGCGGGAGACGACGTGCAGGCTCGCAGGGTCCACGCCCGCGGCGATCACGCCGTCCACGAGCTCCGCGGCGAGCCCGGCGGCTTCGGCCTCCTCGAGCGCGCGGCTGTTGGTGAGCACGAAGCAGGTCGAGCCGGGCTCGGCGAGGGCCGCGGCGGCGAGCGCGGCGTCCGGGCCGAGCACGACGTCCACCCCGGCCACGCACTGGGAGCCGGTCGGGTCGTCGTCGAGGACGAGCAGGCGGCGGTCGGTGGTCATGAGGGGTGTCCTTCCGGAGGGTGCGGTGTGAGCGGGGCGGGCGCGGTCAGAGCAGGGCGACGACCGGCCACAGGGCCGCCACGATGCCGAGCCCCACGATCGAGGTGGCGGTCGTCGCGACGGTGTAGGAGCGCAGCGCCGCGCCGGTGGGGACCTGGAAGTAGCGGCTCCACACCCAGAACAGCGAGTCGTTGACGTGGGAGAGCGCCATCGACCCCACGCCGATCGTCACGGCGACGAGCGCGATCTGCGGGGCGTCGAGGCCGGCGGAGACGGTCATCGGCGCGATGAGCGGGGCGGTCGTGAGGGTCGAGACGGTCGCGGAGCCCTGGGCGGCGCGGATGAACGCGGCGAGCAGCCAGGCGAGCAGCAGGATCGGCAGGCCCGTGCCCACGAGCACGTCGGAGACGGCGCCCGCCACACCGGTGCTCGCGAGCACGTGGCCGAAGGTGCCGCCCGCGCCGGTGATGAGGATGACGGCGGCGGTCGCGGGCAGCGCGGCGGCGAGCACGTCCTCCACGCGGCTGGCGCCCCAGCCGCGGCGCAGGCCCAGGGTCCAGATCGCGAGCAGCACGCCGAGGAGGAGCGCCATGGGGGAGGCACCGACGAGGCCCAGCACGTCCCGCAGCAGGTTCCCCTCGGGCAGGACGAGCGCGGAGACCGTGCCGGCCATGATGAGCAGCAGCGGCACGAGGATGACGGTGAGCACGAGGCCCACGCCGGGGGCGCCCGCATGCCCCTCGCCGTCGTGTCCCTCGCCGTCGTGCGCCGCGCCCTCGTCGTTCCCGGTGCCGGCGGCGAGCGTGCCCTCCGCGGGCACGGCGGAGTGGATGCGCCCGGCGAGGAACCCGCTGAGCACCTGCGCGAACAGCCACATGAGCACGGCGGGGACGAGGCCGATGAGCAGGACGAGGCCGACGTCGGCCCCCATCAGCTCGGCGCCGCCCACGATCCCCGGGTGCGGCGGCAGCACGACGTGCACCGTCAGCAGGGCCATGACGGTGGGCAGGGCGTAGGTGAGCATGTTGACGCGGCCGGGGAGGCGGCGCGCGACGGCGAGCACGATCGGCACGAGCACGATCGTGGCGACGTCGACGAAGACGGGGATGCCGAAGAGGAAGGACGCGGCGCCGAGGGCCCAGGGGGCGCGGCGCTCGCCGAAGGCGCGCAGCAGGGCTCGGGCGAGGACCTCGGCGCCGCCGGAGAGCTCGACGATCTTGCCGAGCATGGCGCCGAGCGTGACGATCAGGGCGACCGAGCCGAGGGTCTTGCCCATGCCCTCCTGGAGCAGCGGGACCACGTCGCCGAGCGGGACGCCCGCGACGAGCGCGAGCGCCACGGAGACCAGCAGCAGGGCGATGAACGGGTGGGCGCGCGCCCTGATGATCAGGACCAGGATCGCGGCGACGGAGGCGAGGCCCAGCAGGACCAGCACGGTGGGTGACATGACATCCTCATCGACATCGGGGGCAGGCCGCTTCCCGCGGACCTGTCAGATATCAGATAAGTTAGGGGTGAGCCGGGATGCTGTCAACGCGACCGGCCCGGACGAGCACGGCGATCGAGCGGACCCACGGGGAGGAGCGGCGATGAAGGCACCGGACCGCGCCCGGGGCGAGATCCTCGAGGCCATCGCCGCGGGAGAGCTCGTCGTCGGCGACCCGCTGCCCTCCGAGGCGCACCTCGCCGAGCGCTGCGGCGTCTCCCGCCTCACCGTGCGCGAGGCCGTGAGCACCCTCGCCGCCGCAGGCGTGCTCGACGTGCAGCAGGGCCGGCGCGGCCGCATCGCCCCGCCCGAGCGCTGGTCCGTGCTCGACCCCGCCGTGCTCGCCGTCCGCGCCCGCCTCACGGGGGACACCGCGGCCGTCGTCGCCGAGCTCATGGACGCGCGCCGCGTGCTCGAGGTCGGCATCGCGCGCCTCGCCGCGCCCCGCATCACCGAGGCGCACCTCGAGAGCCTGCGCCGCCAGATCGAGATCATGGAGGCGGAGGTCGACGGCGACGCCGAGCGCACCGCCCGGGCCGACGTCGCCTTCCACGAGGTGATCGTCGACGCCGCCGCGAACCCCTATCTCACCGGCGCCTTCGCCCCGCTGCAGGAGGTCCTGCTGAGCGTGCGCGTGCGCACCTCGACGCCCCGGCCCGTGCGGGTCGCGGCGATCGGCTGGCACCGCACCCTGCTCGACGCCCTCGCCGCCCGGGACGCCGACGCCGCCGAGCGCGCCATGTCCGGCCACATGGAGCAGACGGCCGCCGCGACCGACGGCGTCTCCCTCGACTGACCCGCCCAGCACCGACCGCACACCCGAACCGACCGCACCGTCCGAAGGAGCACCATGCGCATCGTCGTCACCGGAGGAGCCGGATTCCTCGGCACCCTCGTCACCGAGGCCCTGCTGGCCGGAGGGACCGCCCGCGAGGTGGTCTCCCTCGACCTCGCCCCCTCCCGCGTGCAGGACCCGCGGGTGCGCTCGGTCGTCGGCGACCTCACCGACCCCGCGGTCCTCGAGGACGCCCTGCCCGAGGGGACCGACGCCGTGCTCCACCTCGCCGCGGTGCTCTCCGGCGGCTCCGCGCAGGACTTCGACCTCTCCGAGCGCGTCAACCTCGACGGCACCCGCGCCCTGCTGGGCCGCGTGCGCGCGCTCTCCGCGCTCCGGGAGCAGCCGCTGCGCCTGGTGTTCACGAGCTCCCTCGCCGTGTTCGGCGGGGAGGTGCCGGAGATCGTCCCCGCCACCTGGGCCGCCCGTCCCGCCTCCACCTACGGCGCCTTCAAGGCGATCGGTGAGCTGCTCGTCGCCGAGCACACCCGCAAGGGCTTCGCCGACGGCCGCGTGTGCCGCCTGCCCACGATCGCCGTGCGCCCCGGCGCGCCGAACTCCGCCGCGAGCTCCTTCGCGAGCGGCATCATCCGCGAGCCGCTCCAGGGCGTGCCCTCGACCTGCCCCGTCCCGCACTCGACGCGGCTGTGGCTCGCGGGCCCGCGCACCGTCGTCGCGAACCTCGTCCACGCGCTCACCCTGCCGCCCGGCGCCCTCGGCGACTGGCCCGTGCTCGACCTGCCCGGTCTCACCGTCACGGTGGGGGAGATGCTCGCGTCCCTCGAGCGCGCGGGCGGCGCGGAGGCGCGGGCCCTCGTGACCGACGAGCCGGACCCGGCGGTCGAGGAGATCGTCGGCTCCTGGCCCGGCGCCTTCGACGTCGAGCGCGCCCTCGCCCTCGGCTTCGGGCAGGACGCGTCCTTCGACGACCTCGTCGCCGAGTTCGTGGAGGACCACCTGCGCTGATCCGGCCCGGCCCGGCGGGTCAGGGCAGCAGCACCATCTTCCCGAGCGCCTCGCCGGACTCCATGAGCGCATGCGCGCGCGGCGCCTCCTCGAGCGGGAACGCCCGCCACAGCGGCAGCGCGGCCCGGCCCGCGGCGACGTCGTCCACGTAGTCCTGGAGCACGCTCGCGGGGAGGTCGGAGGCCTCGCCGCCGTAGGCGCTCAGGCGCACCCCGCGCGGCAGGAAGCCGATCGGGTAGAAGTCCTCGAGGATCCACCGGTTCGAGAGCATGCCCGTGAAGCAGCCGGTCCCGCGCTCGCGCACGCACTCGAGGGTGTCGCGCAGGGTCGGGGCGCCCACGAGCTCGAGCGCGGAGTCCACGCCGCGGGGGACGAGCTCCCGCAAGCGCCCGGCGATATGGCCGTCGTCCACGACGACCTCGTCGACCCCGACCGCGCGCAGGGCCTCCGCCCGCTCGGCGCTGCGGGTCGTGGCGAGCACCCGGCTCGCGCCGAGACGCCGCGCGACGACCGCCGCGGCGAGCCCGACGGCGGAGGTCCCGCCGCGGATCAGCACCGTGTCCCCGGGGCCGACGTCCATGCCGAGGGTGAGCGCGCCGTACGCCGTCTGCAGCATCTCGGGGATCGCGCCGAGCTGCTCCCACGGCAGCGTGCTGCGCACCGGGATCACCTGCTCGCGGGGTACGCAGGCGAACTCGGCGTAGCCGCCGTCGAACGTGCGGCCCATCCCGCCCATCATCGTCACGACCGTCGTCCCCGGGGCCAGCTCGCCCGCGGGGTCGAGGTCGACCTCGCCGGTCGCCTCGATGCCGAGCACCCGGGGGAGCGTGACGCCCTCGGCGAGTCCGATCCGGGTGTGGAGCTCGGAGCGGTTCATGCCGGCGGCCCGCACCCGGATCCGCACCTGACCGGGACCGGGGGAGGGGACGGGCAGGGTGCGCAGGCGCAGCGCCTCGGGCGGTCCCGGGGCGTCCAGGACGATCGCGCGCATGATGGTCATGTCGTCTCCTCGGTGGGGGCGTCCTCGATCTGCTCGCGCAGCCAGGCGACCTCGGTGGCGCGCACGTCCCGGGCGATGCGGAGCATGCCGCGGCGGTAGGGGTCCTCGAGCTGGGCGGAGCGCAGGGGGCGGTCCTCGGCGTCGACGAAGAAGCTCCTGCCGCCCTCGAGGAAGGCGAGCCGGCGGCGCAGCACGGCCGTGCGCCCGTCGGGGTCGGGGAGGTGGGAGAGGAAGGCGAGGACGACGAAGAAGCGGGACTGGTCGCTCACGAGGGCGCCGTCGGCCCCGCGCAGGATCTCCTCGAGGCGCTCGCGGCCGGCGTCGGTGAGGGCGAGGGTGCGGCGCTCGGCCGCGGCGATGCGGGGCCGCTCGTCGACGGTCTCCGTGATCGCGCCGGCCTCGCGGAGCCGGCGGAGCGCGGGGTAGAGCGCGCCGTCGCTCACGGCGCGGGCGTGGCCGTGCAGCTGCTCCATGCGGCGGCGCAGCGCGTAGCCGTGCAGGGGGCCGTCGGCCAGGAGGCCGAGGATCATCAGCTCGATCACGAGAGGACCGTACCGCAGATACCTCGTTGCGAGGTACATCGTTTCGATGTATTTTTCTCGAGGCCGGGAAGAACCGCCGGCCACGTCCTGCCACGAGGGCGGTGATGCAGTAGTGTCGGCCGCGCACGTCCCTCGAACACCTGTACGACGCCCTGACTGACGCACCCCGCACGGGAGGCCCCGTTGATCGCCTTCGAGAACGTCGGCAAGACCTATCCCGACGGGACCATCGCCGTCGAGGACTTCAGCCTCGAGATCGCCTCCCACGAGGCCGTCGTGCTCGTGGGCACCTCCGGCTCCGGCAAGACCACCCTGCTGCGCATGATCAACCGCATGGTCGATCCCAGCAGCGGCCGCGTCGCGATCGACGGCGAGGACGTCGCCGGCCTCGACCCCGTGCGCCTGCGCCGGTCGATCGGCTACGTCATGCAGGCCTCCGGGCTGCTCCCGCACCGCAGCGTGCTCGACAACGTCACCACCGTCCCCGTGCTGCGCGGCACCTCCCGGCGCGAGGCCCGCTCCCGCGCCCTCGAGCTGCTCGAGACGGTGGGCCTGGACCCGGCCCTCGCCCGCCGCTACCCCTCCCAGCTCTCGGGCGGCCAGCAGCAGCGCGTGGGCGTCGCCCGCGCGCTCGCCGCGGATCCGAACATCCTGCTCATGGACGAGCCCTTCGGCGCGGTGGACCCGATCGTCCGCGCGGACCTCCAGCAGGAGATGCTGCGGATCCAGAAGGAGCTGCACAAGACGATCGTCTTCGTCACCCACGACATCGACGAGGCCTTCCTGCTCGGCGACCGCGTCGTGCTGCTGCGCCCCGGCGGCGTCGTCGCCCAGCAGGGCACCCCGCAGGAGATCCTCGCCGCCCCGGCGGACGACTTCGTGCGCAGCTTCGTCGGCGCGGACCGCGGCACCCGCACCCTCCACGTCGAGGAGGTCGGCGGCCGCCGCGTCGTCGTCGACGCCGACGGCCGCGCCGCGGGCGTCCTCGAGGCCCCCGCCGGCGGGGCGGCCCGCGCATGACCTGGGTCCTCGAGAACCTCGACCTGCTCGGCTCCCGCCTGCTCGCCCACGTCCTCCAGGCGATCCCGCCGATCCTGCTCGCCTTCGTCCTCTCCCTGCCGATCGCGAAGCTCATCGCCGCGCGCGGCTGGCTGCGCACCTCCCTCACCGCGGGCGCCGGGCTGCTCTACGCGATCCCCTCGCTGCCCCTGTTCATCGTGCTGCCGCTGTTCCTCGGCACCTCGATCCGCAGCCCCCTGAACATCGTCGTCGCGCTCACGATCTACGGCCTCGCCCTCATGGTGCCGAGCGCCTCGGAGGCCCTGCGCGCCGTCAGCGGGGACACGCTGCGCGCCGCGACCGCCCAGGGATACGCCCCCCTCCAGCGGTTCTGGCAGGTCGAGCTGCCGCTCGCGGGGCCCGCCCTCGTCGCCGGGCTGCGCGTCCTCGCCGTCTCCACCGTGTCCCTCGTGACCGTGGGCGGCGTGCTCGGCGTGCCGAGCCTCGGCATGCTCTTCATCGACGGCTTCCAGCGTGACCTGCTCGAGGAGATCCTCTCCGGGATCGTGCTCACCGTGGCCCTCGCCCTGCTGCTGGACCTGCTGATCGTCCTCGGCGCCCGGATCGCCCTGCCCTGGGCGCGCACCCCGCGTCGGAAGGGGGCGCGATCATGACGCAGCTCCTCGAGGCCCTCGCCTGGCTCGCCGACCCCACCCGCTGGTCCGGCCCCGGCTCGATCCCCGTGCGCCTGCTCGAGCACCTCTGGTACACGCTGCTGGGCGTCGGCATCGCCGCGCTCGTCGCGATCCCGGTGGGACTGCTCGTCGGGCACACCCGCCGCGGCCGCGGCCCCGTCGTCGCGCTCAGCGGCGCCGCCCGCGCCCTGCCCACCCTGGGCCTCGTGACCCTCTTCGGGCTGTGGCTCGGGATCGGCCTCACCGCGCCCGTGCTCGCCTTCGTGATCCTCGCGATCCCCTCGCTGCTCGCGGGCGCCTACTCCGCGTGCGAGGCCGTGGACCCGCGCACCGTGGACGCCGCCCGCGCCCAGGGCATGACCGAATGGCAGATCCTCACCCGGGTCGAGGTCCCGCTCGGCCTGCCGCTGCTGATCGGCGGGGTGCGGCTCGCTGCCGTGCAGGTCGTCGCGACGGTCATGCTCGCGAGCTACATCGGCAACGGCGGCCTGGGGCGCTTCATCTTCCTGGGCCTGAACCTCTCCGACTACCCGCAGATGCTCGGCGGGTCGATCCTCGTGGTCGCCCTCGCGCTCGTCATCGACCTCGCCCTGCGCCTCGTGGAGCGGCTCACCGCCCCGCGCGGCGCCGCCCGCACCTGACCCGGCTCCACCCGCCCCTCACCCGATCCGCCCCGCCCGCGTCCAGGAGGACACCATGACCGCATCCCGCACCCCCCGTCCCTCGCGCGGCCCCGCCCTGGGCCGGCGCTCCTTCGCCGCGCTCGCGGGCACCGGCCTCGTCGCCGCCGGCGCCGCGGCCTGCTCGAACGAGGACCCCCTCGCGAAGGAGTCCGGCTCCGGCTCCGGCGGGTCGTCCGACGGCGGCGGCCCCGCGACCGGTGCCCTCGTCATCGGCTCGCAGCAGTACTACTCCAACGAGATCATCGCCGAGCTGTTCGCGCAGGTCCTCGAGGACTCCGGCGCGAGCGTCGAGCGGCAGTACCAGATCGGTCAGCGGGACGTGTACATGCCGGAGCTCGAGTCCGGGGCGATCGACCTTCTCCCCGAGTACCTCGGGAACCTCCTGCAGTACCTCGACGAGTCCGCCGCGACCGGCACGGCCGACGATCTCGCGACCGCCCTCGGCGAGGCCCTCCCGGACGGCCTGCGCGTGCTGCCCCACGCGGAGGCCACCGACCAGGACTCCTACACGACGACCAAGGACTTCGCCTCCCAGAACCAGCTCGCCGCGATCGGCGACCTCGCCGGGGTGGAGGACCTCAAGATCGCCGCGAACCCCGAGTTCGAGGAGCGCCCCTACGGCCCCCAGGGCGCGAAGAGCGTCTACGACGCCGACATCACCGTCGTCCCCGTCTCCGACTCCGGCGGCCCCCTCACCCTGCAGGCGCTGCTCGACGGCACCACGCAGCTCGCGGACATCTACACCGCGGATCCCTCGATCGCGGAGAACGACCTCGTCACCCTCGAGGACCCGGAGTCGATGATCCTGCCGCAGAACGTCGCCCCGCTCGTCTCGAAGCGGATCGACGAGGACGCCGCCGCCGCGATCAAGACGGTCACCGACGTCCTCACCACCGAGGAGCTCATCGCGCTGAACACGAAGAGCGTCACCGACAAGCAGGACTCCGCGACGATCGCGAAGGCGTGGCTCACCGAGAAGGGTCTGCTGGGCTCATGAGCACGCCGGGCGTCCCCGGGACGGACGACGGCGTGGCCGACGAGGCGGTCGCCGGGACGGTCGACGGCGCCGCGGCGCCGGTCCACGCGCGGATCGCCGTCACCGGCGCGAGCGGTCAGCTCGGCGGTCGGGTCGCGGCGCTCCTCGCGCAGACCGGGCTGGGCGCCGACCTGCGGCTCGTGGTCCGCTCCGCCGAGCGCGCCCCGCGGATCGACGGGGCCGAGGTCGCCGTCGCGACCTACGGGGACCTCGAGGCCTGCACCGCCGCCTTCGCCGGGGTGGAGACGCTGCTGCTCGTCTCCGCCGGGGAGAGCGCGGACAGGGTGGACCAGCACCGCACCGCGGTCACGGCCGCCGCGGCGGCGGGTGTGCGCCACCTCGTCTACACCTCGTTCACGGGCGCGTCCTCGGACGCCGAGTTCACCCTCGCCCGGGACCACGGCGCCACCGAGGACGCGATCCGCGAGGCGGCGGAGGCCACCGGTCTGCTCTGGACCCTGCTGCGGGACTGCTTCTACCTCGACGTGCTGCAGCCCTGGGCGGGGGAGGACCGCACGCTCCGCGGCCCCGCCGGCGAGGGGCGCTGCGCCTTCGTCGCGCGGGAGGACGTCGCCCAGGTCGCCGCGCGGATCCTCGCGGCCCCGTCGGCCTTCGCGGGGAGGGTCCTCGAGCTCACGGGCGCGGAGGCGCCCACGCTGAGGGAGGTCGCCCGGCGGCTCACGGCCGCGACCGGGCTCGAGCACCGCTACGTCGACGAGACGATGGAGGAGGCGCGGGCCTCGCGCGCGCCCTACGGGGCGCCGGACTGGGAGGTCGACGCCTGGATCAGCACGTACACCGCGATCGCCTCCGGTGCGCTCGCCGCGGTGAGCGGGCACGTGGCGGAGGTGCTGGGCCGCGAGCCGCTGCGCCTCGAGGACGTCGTCCGGGCCTGAGCCGACGACCCGCCGCTGACCAGCAGGAACGACCTGATGGTCGGGAGACGTGTGACAGCGGCGGGGGGGGCTGCGGCAGGGTGGGGCCATGACGACCTCCGATACGAACGTGACCGTCTCCCGCATCATCGACGCCCCCGCGAAGGACATCTTCGCGCTGCTCACGCTGCCGGCGAAGCACCCGTCCTTCGACGGCTCCGGCAACGTCCGCTCCGCCGAGGACACCGAGCGCATCACGAAGTCCGGCGAGAAGTTCGTGATGAACATGCACCGCGAGGACCAGGGCGGCGACTACCGCATCCACAACCACGTCACCGCCTTCGACGAGAACAAGATGGTGGGCTGGCAGCCCGCGAACGACGACGCCCCGGACGCCCCGAAGGGCTGGGAGTGGCTCTACGAGCTGCGCGCCCAGGACGCCTCGACCACCGAGGTCGTGCTCACCTACTCCTGGGACAAGGTGACGGACAAGAAGGTGCTCGAGAAGGTGGGCTTCCCGCTCATCACGGAGGCCGAGCTCGAGCAGTCGCTGAACCTGCTCGCGGCCGCCGTCAGCGAGGCCTGAGCGCCCGAGGACGCCCGTAGTGCAACTGAAGGGTTGCACTGCGGGCTCCGTCATGCCAGGCTGAGGTCACGCGGGACAGGCCCCGCCCGACCGAGGAGCCCCTCATGACCGGATGCACCGCCGCCCCTGACCCCACCGCCCTCACCGCCGAGGACGTCCCCGACGAGATCGTCCGCTCGATCACCATCACCGCCCCCGCCGAGCCCGTCTTCACCCTCGTCAGCGAGCCCGGATGGTTCATCAACGACGGCAGCTGCCGCGAGCACGAGCTCACCGACCTCGGCGGCGGCCGCACCCGGGTCCTCGATCCCGTGCACGGCGCCTTCGTCATCGAGACCGTGGCCCTGGAGGCGCCGCACCGCGCCGTCTTCCGCTGGCTCGACGGCGACGGCGAGAGCGGGGGAGACGCGGGAGCCGCCGAGCCGGCGAGCACCACCGTCGAGTTCACGATCGCCCCGCACGGCGACGGCGTGGAGCTCACCGTCCGCGAGAGCGGCTTCGCGAGCCTCCCCGGGGACGCGGCCGCCCGTCGGCACCGGTTCGAGGAGAACACCGACGGCTGGATCGAGGAGCTCGGCGTCGCCCGCACCGTGTGCGAGGCGGCGCAGTGAGCGCCCCGTCGGCCGCGCTCACGCTCCTCGACCCCGCGGCGGACCTCCTGCTCCCCGCGCTCGCGGACCGCACCCGCCGCCGGATCCTCGTGCGCCTCGCCGAGCGGCCGGACGACGCCGGCGCCGTCGCCCGCGACCTCGAGCTCACCCGCCAGGGCGTCGCCAAGCACCTCACGGTCCTCGAGCAGGCCGGGCTCGTGCGCGCCGAGCGCAGCGCCCGTCGGCGCGTGCACACCGTGACCCCGGAGCGGGTGCGCGAGGTCTCCGACCTCCTGGGTCTCGTCGCCGTCGGCTGGGAGGACCGCCTCGCCGGGCTCAAGGCGGCCGCGGAGCAGCCCGCGGAGCGGCCCACGGGCCCGGGGCCGACGTCCCCCTGACGCTCCCGCCGCGACTACCCTCGAGGGATGGGCAGGGTCACCGACACCGCGCGCGTGCGCACCGTGCGCGTCCGCGACGGGAAGCTGTACGCGGGCCGCAAGGGCGACCACGTCGCCGTCGAGGAGCCGCTGGACATCCGCCTGAACGGGCAGCGGCTCTCGCTCACGATGCGCACCCCGGGCCACGACGTCGAGCTGATCCACGGCTTCCTCCACGGCGAGGGGCTCATCGAGCGTCGCGAGGACGTCGCCGAGGCCCGCTACTGCGACGGCGCCGTCGTCGAGGACGAGACCGGCCTGCCCCGCAACACCTACAACGTCATGGAGTTCACGACCGCGCGGCCGCAGCTGCTGCCCGTCGCCTCCCGCGCCTTCACCACCTCCTCCGCGTGCGGCGTGTGCGGGGCGGAGAGCATCGAGGCGGTCCGACGGCGCGGCCGCTTCACCCTCGGGGCCGACTGGCGGGTCGACCCGCGCCTGGTGCTGCAGGCGGCGCGTGAGCTGGGGGAGCGCCAGCCCGTCTTCGCCCGCACCGGCGGCGTCCACGCGGCCGCGCTCGTGGGCCTCGACGGCGAGATCCTCGTGGTCCGGGAGGACGTGGGCCGCCACAACGCGGTGGACAAGGTCATCGGCTGGGCGCTGCTCGAGGACCGCCTGCCGCTCGCCGACTGCTTCCTGCTCGTCTCCTCCCGCGCGAGCTTCGAGATCGCGCAGAAGGCGGCGCTCGCCGGCGTGCCGCTGCTGGCCTGCGTCTCCGCCGCGAGCTCCCTCGCCGTGGACACCGCCGAGGCCTTCGGCATGACGCTCCTGGGCTTCGCCCGGGCGGCCGACGACGGCGACGGCCGCCTCAACGTCTACGCCGGCGAGGACCGCCTCGACCTCTCCGCCGTCGAGGGCTGAGCGCGCCCCTTCTTTCTCCCCCGCCGGATGGTCCGATTCCGTTCCACTTCTGGCGCCGATCTGGAACGGAATCGGACCATCGCGGGTGCGGCGTGCAGCGCGCCTCTCCTCCCCACAGCGTCCTTCTCCACAGCCGCAGCCCGGCTTGCGACGAGCTCCGATCCCACTCGTAGCGTCGGCCCATGCCCCCTGCCCTGAGCCGCTTCGCCGGCGTCCTGGAGCACCGCTCCGTCTGGATCTCGGTCGGCATGCACCCGCGCGATCTCGCCTCGGACTCCTTCACGACCGTCTTCCCCGGCTACCTCACGCCCACCGCGTTCCCGTGCTCGCTGAACGCGATGGCCTGGGTGCTGCAGAACAGGGCGCTGCCGGGGAGCGTGCCGAGCCACACGACGGCCGCGCTGCTGTGGGGGCTGCCGCTCCCGGCTCGGATCGAGGGTGGGATCGGGATGCTCCCGGTGGCGGAGCAGCGGGACGACGGGACCCTCGTGGTCCCCGCCGTGCCGACCGGCACCGCCCTCGGTGACGATGCGACGCTTCCCGTGCTGCACTGCCTCCTCCCTCGGGGCGGGCGCACTCGGATCGGGCGCGGGGCGGTGGTCCATCGTGGCGGCCCGGTGGCGACGTCCCAGGTCGGCAGGCTTCACCTCCCGGTCCAGGGTGAGGTGCTCCGCCAGCTCGGGACGGTGCTGCGCCCGTGGGACCTCGTCGCCGTGGTCGTGGCGATGATCGGACCGCAGTCCCGCTTTCCGGGGCAGAGCGTCGACACGCTGCATGCGGTGCTCGCGTCGAATCCTGGTCGAGCGGGGACGCCGGCGGCGCGCCGTGCGCTCGGGAGGGCGCTGCCGGAGGTCCGCTCCCCGGGCGAGACGGTGATGCGCCTGGTGATCGAGGCCGTCGGACTCCCTCGGCCGGTGCCGAACCTGCGTGTCTCCGACCCCCGCGACCGGAGCGTGCGCTACATCGACCTGGCCTGGGAGGACGTCCGGCTCGGGCTCGAGTACGACGGCGACGGGCATCGGACCACGAAGGGGCAGTGGCGCCGTGACGAGGAGCGGCGGGACCAGCTGGCGGGGCTGGGGTGGACGCTCGTCCGCGCGAACGGCGATGACCTCCGGCGGCCGCTGCGGATTCTGCTGCGGATCCGGGACGCCCTGGCTCGCCACGGCGCGGTGGTGCCCGACGCCGCACGGATCCGACGCCGGCTCGCCGCGGTCGTCGCGACGCGCCCCTCGGCGCGCATGGATCGGTGAGGCCGCGCGGCCCGGTGCCCGCTCGGGGCCCGGTCCCGACGTGCGGCCCGGCACCCGCGCCCGATGGTCCGATTCCGTTCCAGATCTGAGCTCGCAATGGAACGGAATCGGACCATCTCGGGGGCCTAGGATCGCGGGGTGACCTCCGACGACGCTGCTCCCGCCTCCGCCTCCGCCACCGGCCCTGCCGCCCCCGACGCTGCCGCCACCGGCCCTGCCGCCCCCGCCGACGCCACTGACGCCGCTGCATCGGACGCCGCCGTCCGCAGCTTCTGGGCCGAGGCCCGTGCCGCCCACCCCGAGCTGCCGGCCGATCCGCCCGAGGCCTGGGCCTTCGGCGCGACGCCCGAGCACGCCGACGGCCTGCTGGCCCTCGTGCTCGACGGGACGAAGACCGCCACCGCGAGCTCTCTCGCGGACTACGACGAGCCGGACAGCGAGCCGATGCCCGTCGTCGGCCTCCTCTCCGTGATCCTCGACGGTGCGGGAGCGCCGCGCGCGGTGCTCGAGGTGACCGGCGTCGACGTGGTGCCCTTCGACGAGGTGACGGCCGAGCATGCGCACGCCGAGGGGGAGGGGGACCGCAGTCTCGCCGCCTGGCGCGAGATCCACGAGCGCTTCTGGCGCGACTACTCGGCCGCGGGGTTCGCGCCGGACATGCCCGTGGTCTGCGAGCGCTTCCGCGTCGTGCATCCCGCCCGTCCGGAGAGCTGAGCGCCGTCACGTCGCGGCTCGCGCATCCTGCCTATCCGGCGCTGCTCGCCGGGCTCACGGCCTGATCGCTTCCGTCGCGCTCACGGATGGTCCGATTCCGTTCCAGATCGGCGCCCCGGATGGAACGGAATCGGACCATCCCTGCACCCGCCCCCCGCCCGCTCACCCCAGGGCGAGGAGGCTCTGGGCGGTGACCTCGTCGACGACGAGGTCGGTGGCGACGCCGGCGCGGAGGGCAGCGCGCAGCGGCACGGCCTTGCGGCTGCCGGCGGCGAGGAGAAGGCGGCGGGGGATGCGGGCGAGCTGGGCGGGGCTCGGGCCGGTGCTGCGGTTGTTCATGCCGATGCCCTTCCAGGTGCCGTCCGCGCGGAGGAAGACGGTGCACACGTCGCCGACGGCGCCGTCGGCGCGGAGGGAGCGGCGGTCCTCCGGGGTGAGGTAGTTGTTCGTGTAGACGTGGCTGGGGACCTCGGCGTCGAAGGCGCCCACGCTGAAGACGGCGAGGGTGCACTGGCGCTGCACGTGGAGGACGCGCTGCACGGAGCGCTCCTGCCACATGGCCTGGCGGGTGGAGGCGTGGTCGAAGAAGGCGGGGACGGGGAAGTGGTGCACGGTCGCGTCCCAGAGCCCGGCGGCCTTCGCGAGCACGGCGGACACGTAGGTCATGCCGGAGCCCTCGGTGTTGATGGCGCCGTTGAGCTGGACGATGCGCAGGCCGGGGGTGGGGGTGGGGCGCAGGCGGGAGACGAGGTTCGAGGTGGTGGTGCCCCAGGCGAGGCCGATGGTCATGTCCGGCTCGAGCATCTCCTCGAGCAGCGCGGCGCCGGCCTGGGCGACGGCGGCGAGGCGTTCGCGCTCGCCGGGCTCGGGGGCGGCGACGACGTGGGCGCGGACGCCGTAGCGCTCGGCGAGGCGGTGGCGGAGCTCGTCGGCCCGGTAGGCGCCGGGTGGGTGGAGGGAGATGGTGACGAGGCCTTCGTCGCGGGCGTCGCGCAGGAGGCGGGAGACGGTGGAGCGGGAGACGGCGAGGGACTGGGCGATGGTCTCCATCGTCTGGCCCTCGTCGTAGTACATCCGTGCAGCCGCGAAGGCGTGCTCGAGGCGGTTCCCGGCGCTCATGGGGCCAGTCTTGCACGTTCGTGCACCGCGCTTGCGAATGCTGCACGGCAGTTCCACGATGGTCGGCGAACACGGCAACAGCGAAGGAGCTCCTCGAATGTCCGCACTGCAGCGGTCCGCCCTCACCCCCGAGAACCGTGCCGAGCACCTGGCCCGGCTCCGCGCCGCCACCTCCGAGTCGCCGCTGGACGTCCTCGTCGTGGGCGGCGGCGTCAACGGCGCTGGCGCCGCGTTCGACGCCTCGACGCGCGGGCTCTCCGTCGGCCTCGTCGAGCGCCACGACTGGGCCTCCGGCACCTCGTCCCGCTCCTCGAAGCTCATGCACGGCGGCCTGCGCTACCTGCAGATGCTCGACTTCAAGCTCGTCGCCGAGGCGCTGCGCGAGCGTGACCTGCTGCTCGAGACGACGGCCCCCCACCTGGTGCGGCCCATCAAGTTCGTCTTCCCGTTCTTCCGCAAGGTCATCGACCGCACGTACATCGGCGCGGGCGTGACCCTCTACGACGCGATGCAGTCCGTGGGTCGCAAGCGCGCGGTGCCCTTCCACCGCCACCTCATGCACGAGAAGATGCTCGAGGTGTTCCCGGGCTTGGACGGTGAGAAGGTCGTCGGCGCCCTCGAGTACTTCGACGCGCAGATGGACGACGCCCGCTTCGTGATGATGCTCGTGCGCTCCGCCGCCCAGCACGACGCCGCGGTCGCGAACTACACCTCCGTCGTCTCCTACCTCCACGAGGGCGAGCGCGTCGTCGGCGTGCGCGTGCGCGACGAGGAGACCGGGGACGAGTTCGACGTCCACGCCCGCGAGGTCATCCTCGCCGGCGGCGTCTGGACCCAGGACCAGCAGGAGCTCGCCGGGGCCGACGCCGGCCTCGAGGTCCTCGCCTCCAAGGGCATCCACATCACCGTCGCCCGCGACGCCATCCGCGCGGTGCCGGACACCGGCATCATCACGCAGACCGAGAAGTCCGTCCTCTTCATCATCCCGTGGGACGAGTACTGGGTCATCGGCACCACGGACACCCCGTGGAAGGAGGACCCGACGGCCGTCGGCGCGACCTCCGACGACATCGACTACGTCCTCGAGCACGCGAACGCGGTGCTCTCCGACGACCTCACCCGCGAGGACGTCATCGGCGTCTACACGGGACTGCGCCCGCTGCTGCAGCCGGTGAAGAAGGGCTCGGACAGCTCGAAGTCCACGAAGGTCTCCCGCGAGCACACCGTCATGGAGGTCGAGCCGGGCCTCTCCGCGATCGCGGGCGGCAAGTTCACGACCTACCGCGTCATGGCGGAGGACGTCGTCGACTTCGCGACCCGCACGAGCTTCCCGGGCCGCCCGAGCCTCACCCGCACGGTCCCCGTGATCGGTGCGCAGGGCCTCGCCGAGCTGAAGCGGGACAAGGGCGCGATCGCCGTGCAGCACGGCTGGGAGGAGATCCGGATCGACCGCCTGATCTTCCGCTACGGCACCCTGCTGCGGGACGTCCTCACGCTGATCGACGAGGACCCCTCGCTCGCGACCCCGCTCGAGCACGCCCCCCGCTACGTGCGCGCCGAGGCCGTCTACGCGGTGCGCGCCGAGGGCGCCCGGCACCTGGCCGACGTCCTCCAGCGCCGCACCCGCCTGGACTACGAGACCCGTGACCGCGGCGTCGCCGCGGCCGAGGAGATCGCCGCCCTCATCGCCCCCGAGCTCGGCTGGGACGAGGCCACCGCCCAGCGCGAGGTCGAGACCTACCGCGCCTACATCGACGCGCGCCTCGCCGGCGAGGCGACCCATACCGACGCGGAGGTCGCCGCGGCGATCGCCGCGGTCCCGGAGGTGCCCGCCAGGGCCTGATCCGGTCGGCGCCGGGGCTCACCCTCCCCGGCGCCCCGAGGGCGGGCACGGAGCCCGCCCTCGCACCGCCCCCGCGCCACCGTGCGCACCCCGCCCCGGCACCACCGGGGCACCCGGCCCGCCACCCGCGGGACGGCTCTCGACGAGGAGAACCCATGGGAACCATCGGAACGATCCTGCTCTCGGAGATCGCGGGCACCGCGATGCTCATCCTGCTGGGCGTCGGCGTGGTCGCGAACCACGCCCTGAACAAGACGGGCGGCCATGGCGGCGGCCCGCTCATGATCCACTGGGGCTGGGGCCTCGGTGTGTTCGCCGGCGTCTGGGTCGCCTACAAGACCGGCGCCCACCTCAACCCTGCCGTCACCGTGGGCCTGCTGGTCAGCGGCGCCTCCGAGTACGGCCCCGGCATCCCGGTCACCTTCGGCACCACGATCGCCTACTTCGTGGCGGAGCTGATCGGCGCGATCCTCGGCGCGGTCCTCGTGTACCTCGCCTACAAGCAGCACTACGACGCGACGCCCGACGGCCCCACCAAGCTCGGCACCTTCTCCACCGCCCCCGGCATCCGCTCCTACGGCTGGAACCTGGTCACCGAGATCATCGCGACCTTCGTGCTCGTCTTCGTGATCATCCAGTTCGGCAACACCCCGAACGAGCTCGGCCCGCTCGCCGTGGCCCTGCTGGTCGTCGCGATCGGCGCGTCCCTCGGCGGCCCCACCGGGTACGCCATCAACCCCGCCCGTGACCTCGGCCCCCGCATCGCGCACGCGCTGCTGCCGATCAAGGACAAGGGCTCCTCGGACTGGGGCTACTCGTGGGTGCCGGTCGTCGGCCCCCTGATCGGCGGCGTGCTCGCCGGCGTGGCCTCGATCCTGTTCTTCTGATCCGCAGCACCTGAGCTCCACCCCGTGAGCCGCGCGGCGGGGGCGATCCGTCCGATCCGTCCCCGCCGCCGCTCCCACCCCGTACCGTGAAACCATCCGACGAAGGAGTCACCATGTCCGACGCACCGCAGTACATCCTCGCGATCGACCAGGGCACCACCTCGACCCGTGCGATCGTCTTCGACCACGGCGGCCAGATCGTCGCCTCCGGTCAGAAGGAGCACGAGCAGATCTTCCCCAAGGCCGGCTGGGTCGAGCACGATCCCGCCGAGATCTGGAAGAACACCCGCGACGTCGTGGGCCAGGCGCTCGTCAACGCCGACATCAACCGTCATCAGCTCGCCGCCGTCGGCATCACCAACCAGCGCGAGACCGCGGTGGTGTGGGACAAGACGACGGGCGAGGCGGTCTACAACGCGATCGTCTGGCAGGACACCCGCACGCAGCGCATCTGCGACGAGCTGGGCGGCGACGAGGGCGCGGACAAGTACAAGGAGCGCGTGGGCCTCCCGCTCGCCACCTACTTCTCCGGCCCCAAGGTGAAGTGGATCCTCGACAACGTCGACGGCGCCCGCGAGAAGGCGGAGAAGGGCGACCTGCTCTTCGGCAACACCGACTCGTGGCTCGTGTGGAACCTGACCGGCGGCGTCAACGGCGGCGTGCACGTCACCGACGTCACCAACGCCTCGCGCACGATGCTCATGAACATCGACACCCTCGACTGGAACGAGGACATCGCGAAGGACATGGGCATCCCGCTGTCCATGCTCCCCGAGATCAAGTCCTCCTCCGAGGTGTACGGCAAGGGTCGCAAGAACGACCTGCTCATCGACACCCCGATCGCCGGCATCCTCGGCGACCAGCAGGCCGCGACCTTCGGCCAGGCCTGCTTCGAGGTGGGCCAGGCCAAGAACACCTACGGCACCGGCAACTTCATGCTCATCAACACCGGCGAGGAGCTGGTGCGCAGCGAGAACGGCCTGCTCACCACCGTCGCCTACAAGATCGGTGACAGCAAGCCGGTCTACGCGCTCGAGGGCTCGGTCGCCGTGACCGGCTCGCTCGTGCAGTGGGTGCGCGACAACCTGGGCCTGATCACGACCGCCCCGGAGATCGAGGACCTCGCCAAGCAGGTCGACGACAACGGCGGCTGCTACGTCGTCCCGGCGTTCTCGGGCCTCTTCGCCCCGTACTGGAAGGCCGACGCGCGCGGCGCGATCGTGGGCCTGACCCGCTACATCACCAAGAACCACATCGCGCGGGCCACCCTGGAGGCGACCGCCTACCAGTCCGCCGAGCTGCTCGAGGCGATGAACGCGGACTCCGGCGTGGACCTCACCGAGCTCAAGGTCGACGGCGGCATGGTCATGAACGAGACGCTCATGCAGTTCCAGGCCGACATCCTCGGCGTGCCCGTGGTGCGCCCGAAGGTCATCGAGACCACCGCCCTCGGCGCCGCCTACGCGGCCGGCATCGCGGTGGGCTTCTGGTCCGGCGAGCAGGACGTCATCGACAACTGGGACGAGGACAAGCGCTGGGAGCCGGACATGGACCCGGAGACCCGCGAGCGCAGCCTCCGCCTCTGGAAGAAGGCCGTGGAGCGGACCTTCGACTGGGTGGACGACGACGTCGAGGCGCTGAACGGCTGATCGACGTGCTGCGAGGGACGAGCGGTAGGAGATCAGCCATCCAGTACGGCTGAACGGCTGAACGGCTGACGCCGACGTCCGACGACAGGGGCCGGCGGTCACCTCCTGAGGGAGGTGACCGCCGGCCCTCGTCGTGCCCGCCTCAGGCCTCCCGCTGCCGCCGGGCGAGGGCGTGGGCGACGTCCCGGGTCGCGGGGTAGAGGTCGCGGTACAGGCCGTAGAGCTCGTCGTACGTCTCCCGCAGGGCGGGGTCGGGGTGCACCTCGTGGTCCGTGCCCTGCCAGGGGGAGGTGTCGATGCCGTGGGCGAGCTCCGCGGCGAGCATCGCCCCGCCGTAGCAGGCGCCGATCGTGCAGCGGGGGATGCGCTGGGGGAGCCCGGTGACGTCGGAGACGATCTGCGGCCACAGGTCCGTGCGGGCGCCGCCTCCCACGGCGACGACCCGGTCGATGCGGGCGCCGGCGGCGGTCATCGCCTCGAGGTGGTGGCGCACGCCGAGGGCGGCGGCCTCGAGGGCGGCGCGGTAGAGGTCGCCGCGCGTGTGGGAGAGGGTGAGCCCGGCGATCACTCCGCGGGCGTCGGGGTCGTGCAGCGGGGAGCGCTCCCCGGCCACGTAGGGGAGCATGAGCAGGCCGCGCGCGCCGGGCCCGCTCGCGGCGGCCTCGCCCACGAGGTCGCCGTAGTCGTCCCCGCCGGTGAGCTCGCGCAGCCAGCCGGTGATCGCACCGGAGGCCGCCATGCCGCCGGAGAGGGTCCAGCCGCCGGGCGCGGTGCCGGCGGTCGCCCAGAGCTCGCGGCCGGGGAGCAGCTCCGCGGTGCGGGCGACGAGGAAGGTCGTGGTGCCGTACATGAGCATCATGTCGCCGGGGTGCTCGGTGCCGGCGCCGCGGGCCTCGGCCCAGGCGTCGATGGTGCCGGTGATGACGGGGGTGCCCGCGGCGATCCCGGGGAGCGCCGCGGCGGCCTGCGGGGTGACGGTCCCGGCGGCCTCCCCGGCCCAGCGCAGCTCGGGCAGCTCGATGCCGGGGGCGACGCGCGCGGCCCACTCCTCGTGCCAGCGCCCGGCCCGCAGGTCGTAGAGCGGCGCGGCCTGGCTCGCGGAGGCGTGGTCGAGCACGTACTGCCCGGTGAGGCGGAAGGCGAGGTGGCTCGCGGTCATGAAGAGCCGACGGGCGTGCGCGTAGGTCCCGGGCTCCTCCTCGGCGACCCAGGCGATCTTGGGTCCGGCGGCCTGGGCGGTGAGCACGCAGCCGCAGCGCTCGAGGATCGCGTCGTCGCCGAGCTCGGCGCGCAGGCGGTCGATCTGCAGGCCGGCGCGGGTGTCCACGCCGTAGAGGATCGCGGGGCGCACGGGGGTGCCGTCGGCCCCGGCGAGGAGCACGCAGGGGCCCATGCCGGAGAGCCCGATCCCGGTGACCTCGACGCCGTCGCCGGCGGGGCCGGTGAGCAGCTCGGCGGTCATGGAGACGAGCTCGTCCCACCAGATCCCGCCGTCCATCTCGACGTGCCCGGGGCGGGGTCGGTCCACGGCGTGCTCGCGCACGGCGGTCGCGAGGACGGTGCCGTCGAGGGTCACGAGGATCGCCTTGCTCGCGGAGGTGCCGACGTCGACCCCCAGCACGGCGGGGGTGACCCCGCTCGGTGCGTCCGTGCGCGGTGCCCGCGTCACGCCTGCTCGCATGCCCTGTCCTCCGTCTCGGGACGGCATCGGGCAGGACGGCCTCGACGCCGCCCCTATCCTGTCACCGTCGGGGTGACGCCCCGTGACCCCGCTGCGGAGGAGAGCCCGTGCTCGAGACGACGATGGACGTGCAGCTGCTGCACCGCGCCGCCTCGGCGTACTACCTCGACGATCTGCGCCAGGCGGAGATCGCGGAGCTGCTGCACGTCTCGCGGCCCACGGTCTCCAAGCTCATCGCGGAGGCGCGGCGCATCGGCATGGTGCGCTTCGAGGTGCTCGACCCGAGCACGGGGGATCTCGCGGACCTCGAGCTGCGGCTGCGGGAGCGCCTGGGCGCGGCCCGGGTGCGGATCGCGGCGGGTGACCAGGTGCAGCGGGGCTTCCGGGGGATCGGCGACCTGCTGGGGGAGGAGCTGCGGGGGCTGGGCCTGCGGCGCGGGGACGTGCTGCTGCTGTCCTCGGGGAAGACGACCTACGCGGTGAGCGGCATGGCGGGGCTGCCGGAGCTGCCGGGCGTGATCGTGGCGCCCACGGTGGGCGGGCAGCAGGAGCCCGATCCGTCGTTCCAGACGAACGAGATCGTGCGGCGCTTCGCGGATCGCACGCATGCGGAGCCGCGGTTCATGTTCGCCCCGGCGCAGCCCTCGCCGAGCCTGTGGGACTCGCTGCAGGCGGATCCGAGCTTCCTCGCGATCACGGACCTGTGGCGGCGGGCGCGCGCCGTGGTGGTGGGCGTCGGCGAGCCGTACCGGGGCCGTGAGTCGCTGACCTCCGTCGTGCCGCGGGACGAGCCGCTGCTCGAGCCGGCGGTGGGGGACATCAACCTCCACTTCTACGACGCCGCGGGCGAGGCGGTCGCCTTCCCGGGCTCGGACCGCCTGGTGCGGCCCTCCCGGGAGCTGATGCGGGACATCCCGGACGCGATCGCGCTCGCGGCGGACGTCCGCAAGGCGCCGTCGATCCTCGCGGGCGCGCGGGCGGGTCTGTTCTCGACGCTGATCACCGACGAGCCGACGGCGCTCGCGGTGCTTGCGCACCCCGACCCCGCGGTCTGACCCTCCTGATCCCTCCTCTGACCTGCGGCGCCATCAATCGGAACATTTGTGCTTGACGAATGTTCGCGGGCGTGCCTAGTCTCGACACGTCCGCGCCGCCGGGCCGGAACGTATCGAAGGAGATGTGTCCCCCATGAGCCAGTCCCCCCAGATCCCCAGCACGATGCAGGCCGTCGTCATGCACGCGCCGGAGGACTACCGCCTCGAGGAGATCGACGTCCCGCGCCCCGCCGCGGACGAGCTCCTGCTGCGCGTGGAGGCCGTGGGCGTCTGCGCGAGCGACCTGAAGTGCTACCACGGCGCCGCGAAGTTCTGGGGCGACGAGAACCGCGACCGCTGGGTCGAGCCCGGCATCACCCCCGGCCACGAGCTCGTCGGCGAGGTCGTCGCCGGTTCGGAGGAGGCCCTCGCCCACCACGGCGTGCAGATCGGCGACCGCATCGCCTGCGAGCAGATCGTCCCCTGCGGCGAGTGCATGTACTGCCAGCGCGGCTGGTACTGGATGTGCGGCCCCCACGACATGTTCGGCTTCAAGCACTACAGCGGCGCCATGGCGGAGTACATGATCGTCCCGTCGCTCGCCCGCGCCCACCAGGTCAGCAAGGACCTCCCGCCCCACCACGCGGCCTTCTCCGAGCCGCTCTCCTGCTCCCTCCACGCCGTCGAGCGCGCGCAGCTCACCTTCGACGACGTCGTCGTGGTCGCCGGCTGCGGCCCGATCGGCCTCGGCGCGATCATCGGCGCGAGCCACAAGACCCCCAAGCAGGTCATCGCCCTCGACTTCGACGACGACAAGCTCGCCCTCGCCGCGAAGTGCGGCGCGGACCTCACCCTGAACCCCTCGATGGTCGACGTCGTCGCCGAGATCAAGGCGCTCACCGGCGGCTACGGCGCCGATGTCTACATCGAGTGCACGGGACACCCGAGCGCCGTCTCCCAGGGCCTGAACCTGCTGCGCAAGCTCGGCCGCTTCGTCGAGTACTCGGTCTTCAAGGACGACGTCACCGTCGACTGGTCGATCATCTCCGACGACAAGGAGCTCGACGTGCTCGGCGCCCACCTGGGCCCGAACTGCTGGCCCGCCGCGATCGGGATCATCGAGTCCGGCGTGCTGCCCATGGACGAGATCTGCACCCACCAGTTCGGCCTCGGCGACGTCCAGAAGGCCCTCGACACCGTCGGCGACTCCTCCGGCGCCTCCGTGAAGGTCTCGATCGTCCCCGGCCTCTGAGCCGCCCCGTCCCTCTCCCCCCGTGCACGAAGGAGTGCAGACATGACGTTCCCCTCGACCACCTCGTCCCCGGCGGGCACCGCCCCCGGGGCCGGGCGCGAGACCTTCCTGGACCGGCTCGGCATCCCGCACCCGCTGCGCTGGGGCTTCCTCGGCGTGCTGCTGTTCATGACCGGCAACGGCGTGGAGTCGAACATCGTCGCCCCGCACATCGCCGTGGCCTTCGGCGGCGGTGACGACAAGATCAACCTCGCCGCCACGATCATCACGGCCTACTCGCTCGCCGTGCTCGTGGGCTCCTATCTCGCCGGCGCGCTCTCCGACCTCTGGGGCCCGCGCCGCGTGATGGCCCTCGGCTTCGGGGTGTGGGTCGTCTTCGAGCTCGCCTTCCTCGGCTCCCTCGAGCTCGAGTCGGTGCCGCTCGTCGCCGCGAGCTACTTCCTGCGCGGCTTCGGCTTCCCGCTGTTCGCCTTCGCCTTCCTCGTGTGGATCAACCACGTCGTGGACAAGGAGCGCAACGGCGCGGGCGTCGGCTGGTTCTACGTCATGTTCACGGGCGGTCTGCCCACCCTCGGCTCGCTCGTCGCGGTGTTCCTCATCCCGACCTTCGGCGGCGGGCACGGCGGCGAGACCCTCGCGATGCTCGCCTCGAGCGTCATCGTGCTCGCGGGCTTCCTCGTCGCCTGGCTCGGCGTCCACGAGGAGCACGGCTCGCGCCGACTCGCCCCCGCGGACGAGTCCTCCCTCGCGGTGCTCGGCTCCGGCGTGCGCCTGACCTTCACGAACAAGCGCATCGCGATGGGCTTCCTCACCCGCCTCATCAACACCGCGCCCGAGTTCGGCATGTTCATCATCCTGCCCAACGTCATCGCGGGCTCCGTGGCCGACGGTGGACTGGGCTGGAGCCAGTCCCAGTGGCTCGTCATGACGACGATCGTCTACGCCGGCAACATCCTGTTCAACGCGGCCTTCGGCGCCCTCGGCGACCGCGTCGGCTGGGTGACGACGGTGCGCTGGTTCGGCATCCTCGGCTCCGCGATCGGCCTGCTGCTGTGGTGGTACGTGCCGCACATGGTGCCGGCCGGCTCCGACTGGGGCTTCGCGCTCTCCGTCGCGGCGGGCACCGTCTTCGGCATCATGCTCGCCGGCTTCGTGCCGCTCGGCGCGATCATGCCGGCGATCGCCCCGAAGCACACGGGCGCCGCGATGGCCATGTACACGACCGCCGCGGGCGGGGCGACCTTCCTGGGCAGCGCCGTCGTCGCGATCGTGCGGCCGCTCGGCGGGAACGTCGCCGTGGTCTGGGCGTTCGTCCTGCTCTACGCATGCGCCTTCGCCATGACCTTCTTCCTCAAGGTCCACCAGCCGCGGCTGCACGGCCCCGTCCTCGAGGCGGCCGACGAGGCCGCCTGATCTGATCCCGCGCCCGGCGCCGTCCCCCCTCTCCGCAGCACCTCACGAAGGAGCACCTCATGAGCACCACCACCCCCGACACCCCGCTGTTCGACCTCACCGGCCGCACCGCCCTCGTCACCGGCGGCGCGAAGGGCCTGGGCCTCGCCATGGCCCGCGGCCTCGCCCAGCACGGCGCCCCGATCGTCCTCGCGGACATCGACGACGCGACCGGCGAGCAGGCCGCCCGCGACCTCGCCGCCGAGACCGGCGTGCGCGTGGACTACCGCCACCTCGACGTCACCGACCAGGCGGAGGTCGAGCAGACCGTCGCCGCGATCGACGACGAGGTGGGCGGCATCGAGATCCTGCTGAACAACGCGGGCCGCACGATCCACCACCCCCTCGAGGACGGCGACGCCGAGAAGTGGCGCGCGGTGATGACGCTCAACCTCGACGGCGTGTACCACGTGCTCTCCGCCGTCGGCCGGAGGATGCTCGAGCGCGGCCACGGCAGCATCATCAACACCGGCTCGATGAGCGGGATCATCGCGAACGTCCCGCAGACCCAGGCGTCCTACAACGCCTCGAAGGCCGCGGTCCACAACCTCACCCGCTCCGCGGCCCTCGAGTGGGCCGAGCGCGGCGTGCGCGTGAACGCGATCGCCCCGGGGTACATGCGCACCGAGCTGACCCGCGGCTTCTACGAGGCCGGCGGCCCGCAGATCGACCAGTGGAACCTCATGACGCCGATGAAGCGCCCGGGGGAGCCGCACGAGCTCGCGGGCGCCGCCGTGTACCTCGCCTCCGACGCGAGCTCCTTCGTCACCGGCTCGATCCTCTCGATCGACGGCGGCTACACGGCCGCCTGACGGCCCCGCCTCCTCTCCCCGCACCCCTGACCTGGAGACGCTCCCATGACCTACCTGTTCGACGATCCCCTGTCCTTCCCCTCCGACGCCGTCGAGGGCCTCGTCGCCGCGCACCCGGAGGAGCTGCTGCGCGTGCACGGCGGCGTGGTCCGCGCCGCGGCCACCCCGGCGGGACAGCCCGCGCTCGTGGTGGGCGGCGGCTCGGGGCACTACCCGGCCTTCGCGGGCTGGGTGGGGCCGGGCTTCGCGCACGGCGCGCCCTGCGGGAACGTGTTCTCCTCGCCGTCCTCGGACCAGGTCCACGCGGTCGCGCGGAACGCGGAGAACGGCGGCGGCGTGCTCCTCGGCTTCGGCCACTACGCCGGGGACGTGCTGCACTTCGGCGTCGCGGCGGAGAAGCTGCGCGCCGAGGGGATCGACGTGCGCATCGTCGCGGTGAGCGACGACATCGCCTCGGGGCAGGGCGGGGACCATCGCGACCGCCGCGGCATCGCCGGCGACCTCACCGTCTTCAAGGTCACGGGCGCCGCGATCCAGGAGGGTGCGGACCTCGACGAGGCGGAGCGCCTCGCGTGGAAGGCGAACGACGCGACCCGCTCGCTCGGCGTCGCCTTCGACGGCTGCACCCTGCCCGGCGCCGAGGACGCCCTCTTCCACGTCCCCGAGGGGCGGATGGCGATCGGCCTGGGCATCCACGGCGAGCCGGGCATCGACGAGGTGGACATGCCGAGCGCCGCGGAGCTCGCCCGCGTGCTCGTGGACGGCGTGCTCGAGGAGACCCCGGAGCTCGACTCGGACCGCGTCGCCGTGGTCCTCAACGGCCTCGGCACCGTGAAGCACGAGGAGATGTTCGTGGTGTGGAAGCACGTCGCGGGCCTCCTCGCCGAGCGCGGCCTCACCGTGGTGCGCCCCGAGGTGGGGGAGCACGTGACGAGCCTGGACATGGCGGGCCTCTCGCTCACCGTGATGCGCCTGGACGAGGAGCTCGAGCGGTTGTGGCTCGCCGCGGCGGACGCCCCGGCCTTCCGCCGCGGCGCCGTCGTGGAGGGTCCGCTCGGCGAGGAGCGCGGGGAGGTCTACGCCCCGGGCGAGGACCCGATCCCGGAGGCCTCGGCGGCGTCGCAGGAGGGCGCCGCGCGCGTGCTCGAGGTGCTCGGCGCGGTGGAGGAGCTGCTCACGGGGCTCGAGCCGGAGCTGGGGCGCATGGACCAGGTCGCCGGGGACGGCGACCACGGCCAGGGCATGCTGCTCGGCATCCGCGCCGCGCGCGCGGCCGCGCAGCGCAGCGTCGAGGGCGGTGCGGGCGCCCGCACGGTCCTCGTGCAGGCCGGGGCGGCGTGGTCCGCGGAGGCCGGCGGCACCTCCGGTGCGCTGTGGGGCGCGGCGCTCACGAGCCTCGGCCGGGCGCTCGCCGACGACGCCGCCGTCACGGGCGACGCCCTGCTCACGGGGCTGATCCAGGCGGTCGAGGCGATCGAGCGCCTCGGCGGCGCGCAGGTGGGGGACAAGACGATGGTCGACGCGGCCGTCCCGTTCCGCGAGTCCCTCGCCGCGACGGATGCGAGCGGCTCCGCCGGTGCCGCGATCACCGAGGCCGCGGCGAAGGCCACGGCGGCCGCCGAGGGCACCGCCGAGATCGCGGCGACCAAGGGCCGTGCCCGCAACCACGGGGACAAGTCCGTGGGCACGCCGGATCCGGGCGCGATCTCCTTCTCCCGCATCGTCACGCTGCTCGGCGAGCAGCTCTCCTGACCCCGAACACCCACCCTCACCTGGAAGGTCCTCCCATGGCTCTGCGCATCGTCACCGGATCCGACAACGCCGGCTACGGCCACAAGTCCGCCCTGAAGGAGCTGCTCGAGAACGACCCGCGCGTCGCGTCCGTGACCGACGTCGGCGTGGGAGGCCGCGAGGACGGCGAGCTGTACCCGAACGTGGCCGTCGCCGCGGCGGAGAAGGTCGCCGCCGGCGAGGCGGACCGCGCCCTGCTGATCTGCGGGACCGGCCTCGGCGTCGCGATCGCCGCGAACAAGGTGAGCGGGATCCGCGCCGTCACCGCGCATGACCTGTACTCGGTGCAGCGCTCGGTGCTCTCGAACAATGCGCAGGTCCTGTGCATGGGCGAGCGGGTCATCGGTCTCGAGCTCGCGAAGGAGCTCGTGAAGGTGTGGCTCGACCTCGAGTTCGACCCGACCTCCTCCTCCGCGGAGAAGGTCGACGCGATCTGCGCCTACGACGGCTCCCTCGAGAAGGGCTGAGCCCGGCGGCTTGGTAGGTTCGCACGATGGACCTCGTCGCCCCGGACCCCGCCCTGTTCCCCTCCTTCCGCACCTCGATGCGCGAATGGGACGGCGCCCACCAGGACGGCGCGGGCATCCGCGACGCCGCCTCGCTGCTCGAGCAGGAGGGCTTCGAGACCTGGGTGGCGCAGCTGCTCGCCGAGGAGGCGGAGCCCGCCGGACCGGGCTTCGTCACCTGCACCTACCGCTGGCTGGTGGAGGCCGGCGAGTACCTCGGCAGCGTCGCCCTGCGGCACGAGCTGAACGACTTTCTTGCGCGGTTCGGCGGCCACGTCGGCTACGGGGTGCGACCGTCGGCCCGGGGCCGCGGCCTCGCGACGCGGGCCCTGCAGGGGATCCTCCCCTTCGCCCGCCGCCGCGGCATCGACGAGGTGCTCGTGATCTGCGACGAGCTGAACCCCGCCTCGCGCGCGGTGATCGAGCGCAGCGGCGGCCGCTTCGAGGACGCGGTGCAGGACGACGACGGCCGCACCCTGCGGCGCTACTGGATCGGGACCAGCCCCAGCGCCTGAGCGATCGGCACGGCGCTCGCGGCCGCCCACGCCTGGGGCCGGCAGGAGGCGGGGTAGGGGAGCGGCGGCTCGACCTCGGCGGCCGGATGCCCGCCGAAGAGCTCGGGTAAGCGGTCCCCGAACCCCTCCGCCGCGCGCAGCAGGCCGCGGGCGAGGATGCGCGCCTCCTCCTCGTGCCCGGTGCGCAGCAGACCCCGCAGCACGTACCCCGTGTCATGGGTCCACACGCTGCCGCCGTGGTAGCGCAGCGGACCGTGGCCCCCGTTCGTCGTGTCGAGCGTGCGGATCCCGTAGCCGGAGAACAGCGTGGGGTGCATCAGCCGCGCCACGACGACCTCCTCCTGCGCGGGATCGAGGATCCCCGTGCCCAGCAGGTGCCCCATGTTCGAGGCGACGCCGTCCACCGGCCGCTTCGCCCCGTCGAGCGCGAGGGCCGGGTAGGGGCCTAGCTCGTCCTCGCACCAGAACGCCTTCTGGAACCGCTCGCGCAGCCGCGCCGCCCAGCTCCGGAGCCGCTCCACCAGATCGCCTGTGCCCAGCAGCTCCGCCGCGTGGAGCGCCGCCGCGTGCGCGTAGCCCTGCACCTCGGCGAGGGCGATCGCGCCGGTCGCGAGGGAGCCGTCCGCGAAGCGGATCGAGTCCCCGGAGTCCTTCCATCCCTGGTTGGCGAGGCCGTGGCCGGACTCGTCGAGGTACTCGAGCAGACCGTCGCCGTCCGCGTCGGCGTGCTCGAGGAGCCAGGTCGCGGCGGCCTCGAGGTTCCCCCGCAGCTCGGTGAGCAGGGCCGGGTCCGCGCCGGCGGTGAGGGCGTCGTGCAGCAGCTCGATCCACAGCGGCGTCGCGTCGATCGTGCCGTAGTAGACGGGCGGGAGGTGGGTCTCTCCCATCTCCATGCCCTGGGCGCGCACCTCGTGGAGGATCGTGCCGGGCTGCTCGGCGGTCCCCGGGTCCACCCGCGTGCCCTGGCTCGCGGCGAGGATGCGCAGGGTCCCGGCCGCGAGCTCGGTGTCCACGGGGAGCAGCAGGGAGGCGGCGATGAGGGAGTCGCGGCCGAACAGCGTGAGGAACCACGGGGCGCCCGCGGCGAGGAAGCGGTGCTCGGGCCGGCCGGGCCGCTCGAGGCGCAGCGCGTCGAGGTCGGAGAGGGAGCGGGAGAGCAGGCGGGTGACGGCCCGCCGCTCGGGGTCCTCGTGGTGGGGGCCGACGGAGCCGCCGGGAGCCGGCGATCCCGCGGGCAGCCACGGCGCGCTCGCGGCGACGAAGGGCACGGACGGGTCGGTGAGGTCGAGCCGCCAGCTCGCCCGGGCCTCCCCGCCCGCGGGCGCCTCGAGCGTGATCTCCCAGGTCACGAGCGGTCCCTCGGCGTGGATCGGGGCACCGGCGGTCCGGAGGACTGCGCTCCCGTCGGCCCCGATCGGCCATCGGGCGGAGTCCCCGTCGGCGACCGCCGCGGGCCGGTCCGCCGCGGTGGCGTCGAGCATGCGCGGGTCCTTCACCTGGGACATGCTCGCGCCGTCGGTGAGCAGGGCGAGGCGCAGGGCGAGGGAGCGAGGCACCTCGTCGTCGTTGCGCAGCACGAGCGTCTCCGCCACGCCGTCGGCGCTCGCGGTGCGCACCCGCTCGAGGACGAGCAGCGGGTCGGTGCGCCGCGCGGGATCGGAGACGAGGGCGCGCAGCACGACCTCCCCGGCCGAGCGCACCTGCACCCCGAGCGGGGAGAGCGTCGGGGCTGCGGAGGCCTCCGGGGCGTGCGGCTCCAGGCGCAGGTCGGAGACCACACGGGTGTCGCCGAGGTACACGCCGTCGGCCCCCTCGCCGCGCAGCGCGCCGTCCGGGGCGGACCACATCTGCAGCGGCGCGCGGAGCACGAGCAGCCGGTCGTGCACGAAGGGCTGGTGGCCCTGGTGAGGGCGCGCGGGATCGATCCGCAGGGCGGTGGCGGGCATGGGTGCTCCGATCGGACGACGGCGTCCCCGGCATCGTCGCACGGCACGGCGCCGGACCCGCGGCCGGCCCGGGCGCGCCGCCCCCTACGATGGGGCCCATGGCCCGCGTCAGGACCGCCCCCGGCACCGCTGCACGGCCGGCGCGGCGACGCCGGACGGTCCGCACGCGCGTGCTCGCGACGATGCTCGCGATGATGGCCGGCGGCCTGGTCCTCACCGGCGTCCTCGCCCACCTGGTGCAGCTGCGCTCCCTCGAGGAGCGGGTCGAGGCGGAGCTCTGGCAGGAGTACCGCGAGCTCGAGCTCGTCGCGACCTCCACCGAGGAGGGGGAGCCCGCGCACAGCGACCTCGACGAGCTGCTGCGCACGGTGACCGTCAACGCCGCGCCCTCGGACCACGAGTCGGTACTCGCGATCGTGGACGGCGAGCCGCGCTACAAGCCGCTCGCCCAGGACTTCGAGATGGACACGGCCGCGACGGTCGAGCACGTGCTCGCGGTGCACGAGCCCGGCCGCACGGTCCTCACCTCGACCTCGGTGGGCGGCCGCGAGGTGCGCATGCTCGTCGCCTCCGTCGAGGTGCGGGGCGACGACTCGGAGGGCGTCTTCGTGGTCGCGAGCGACGTCGGCTCCCCGCGGCGGGCGATCTGGACCTCCGCGGCGACCTTCGCGGGGCTCTCGGCGGCGACGATCGTGCTCGCCGGTCTCGTGGGGGCGCTCGTGACGGGCCGGCTGCTGCGGCCGCTCGAGGACCTGCGCCGGGCGACGGAGGAGGTCACGGTCGCCGATCTCGAGCACCGGGTGCCGGTGCCGTCGGCCCGCGACGACGTCGCCGCGCTCGCCACGAACTTCAACCGCATGCTCGAGCGGATCCAGGAGGGGTTCGGCGAGCAGCGCCGCTTCATGAGCGACGTGGGTCATGAGCTGCGCACCCCGCTCACGATCGTGCAGGGCACCCTCGAGACGACGGATCCGGAGGATCCCGAGGACGTTCGCGAGGGGCACCGCATCGCAGCCGACGAGCTGGACCGGATGGGCCGCGTCGTCGGCGACCTCTCGGAGCTCGCCGCCTCCGCGCGGCCCGACTACGTGCGCCCCGCCCTCATGGACCTCGGCGCCTTCACCCGCAGCGTCTTCGCCCGGATCCAGCGGATCGACGCGGACCGCGACTGGCGGCTCGAGACCCTCGCCGAGGGGGAGGTCCTCGCGGACGAGCAGCGGCTCGCGCAGGCGCTCGTGCAGCTCGCCGCGAACGCCGTGCGCTACAGCGCCCCGGGCTCGCGGATCACCCTGGGCAGCCTGCTCGTGGACGGCCCGGAGGGGCTCGAGCTGCACCTGCGCCTGCGCGACGAGGGGGTGGGCATCGCCCCCGAGGACCAGGAGCGGATCTTCGAGCGCTTCACCCGGGTGGACCCGAGCCGCGACGGCTCCGGCCTGGGCCTGCCGATCGTGCTCGCGATCGCGCGCGGCCACGGCGGCACGGTGCGTCTGCGCTCCCGCCCCGGCGACGGCTCGACCTTCACCCTCGTCCTGCCCCGACCCGACCCCGACCACCCCTGGAGCACCGCATGAGGATCCTCGTCGCCGAGGACGAACCCCGCATCGCCCGATTCGTCGAGCGCGGCCTGAAGGCGAACGGCTACGCCTGCACGGTCGTCGAGGACGGCATCGCCGCCCTCGATCTCGCCTCCGGCGGGGAGTTCGACCTGCTCGTGCTGGACGTGGGTCTGCCGCGCATGGACGGCTTCCAGGTGCTGCGGGCGCTGCGAGGGATGGGCGTGGGCCTCCCGATCCTCATGGTCACCGCCCGCACCGGCGTCGAGGACACGGTGCAGGGGCTCGAGGAGGGCGCGAACGACTACATCGCGAAGCCCTTCCGCTTCGAGGAGCTGCTCGCGCGGGTGAAGCTGCGTGCCCGGGAGGCGCAGGCGGGGACCGCGGCGGCCGCCTCGGGCGGGGACGTGCTCACCCTCGGCGACCTGTCCCTGGACCTGCGCACGCGCATCGCGACGACGCCGGGGGAGGACGGGACCCCGCGCGGGGTGGAGCTGTCCTCCCGCGAGTTCACGATGGCGCGCGTGTTCCTCGAGAGTCCCCGCCAGGTGCTCACGCGGGACCTGCTGCTGAGCAGGGTGTGGGGCTACGACTACGAGGGCGCCTCGAACGTGGTGGACGTGTACGTGGGCTACCTGCGCGGGAAGATCGGCGCGGAGCGGGTCGTGACGGTGCGCGGCGCCGGCTACAAGCTCGTGGACCCCGCCGCCTCGGCGTGACCCCCTGACCCGCACCTCCGTTCATGAGAGCTCTCTCATGAGCGGCTCACGGCCTGCTCACGGGCCCCGGGCAGGGTGGGGGCATGGCCAGCAGAGGTGCGCGCGTCCGGATGATCGGCACGATCGGGGTCCTCGCGGCGGCGTCGGTCGCCGCGGTGGGCCTCGCCGTGCTGCCCGAGCAGGGTCCCGGCCGGGAGAGCATGCCGGGGGTCGTCATCGGCGCGACGGAGCCCGCCGGCGACCCTGCCGCCGGGGACCCCGCGGCGACGGGTCCGGCCTCGGGCTCCGGGCACCAGGCCACGGTCCCGCTCCCCGGCGTCGACCCCGGCGCACCCCCGCACGCGGCGCCCGAGGGCGACCTGGGCGCCCTGCAGGGCGAGCCCTCCCCGGAGCCCACGACGGCCCCGGCCCCGCGGCCGTCCTCCGCGCCCGAGCGCCCGGCCTCCGCCGCGCCCGCGCCGTCGGAGCCGACCCGTGACCCCGCCCCGCGCCCCGCGGAGCCCTCCGCGCGCCCCGCGCCGCCGGCCGGCGTCTGCGAGTGGGACGACGACGGCTGGGAGTGCGACGACGACGGGGACGACGACGGCGATGACGATGATGCGGACGACGACTCCGACGACTCCGACGACGACTGACCCCTCACGTCGGACCGCCCGCCGGTCACCACCGGCCGCGCCGCCCCTCAGCGTCCGAGCTGCGGTCCCACCGGGAGCATCGGCAGGGAGGAGATCCCGGAGAGGTTGTAGGTGAAGCGGATGCCCATGATCACGCGGATCCCCGCGTGCATGCCCCAGGAGCCGGCCGCGAAGGCCCGGCCGAGGCGCGGGTCCAGGAGGGCCAGGGGCGCCCCGAGCTCGACGACGAGCGAGGTCAGCGCGAGCAGCCCGAAGGGCCCGCGGCCCCGGCGGAGCAGCGCGGCGGCCCGCGGCGGGGCGGTGCCGAAGAGCTCCTTGCGCACGGCGTCGGCCGCGATCTGGTCCCGGAGCACGCCGCCCGTCGCCCAGCGCAGGCCGAGCGGCCCTCGCACCTTCGCGACCCCGGAGATGACGTAGACGGAGACGGTGACGATCGCCGCGGCGGTGCTCGTCGCGCCGTAGCGGCGGTCGAAACGGCCCGGCAGGACCTGCCCGCGCAGCAGTGCGTCGAGCGAGAGGGCGTCGGCGCTCGGGCCGAGGCCCAGCACGATCTGATGGCCCACCATCTGGTTGTCGTGGTGGAAGATCATCCCCCACGAGTTGCGGTAGGTCAGGGTCCACAGCTGCAGGGCGCCGGCGGCGGGACCCGTCACCCGGTGCGCCACGCCGAGCGCGGCGAGACCGCTCGCGACGAGGGCGGCGTCGGCGAGGGCGTCGGCGACTCGGGGCGGCAGCGGACGGCGCAGCACGCGGGCCACGCCCACGGGGCGGAAGCGCTCGGCCTCCTGACGGTGGAGGGCGCGCAGCATGGGCCGTCGGCGCAGGCCGACGTGGACCGCGAAGGAGCCCACCCCGATCCGGGGGACGGCGGGCCGCACGGCCTGGGCGGCGGGGGCGAGGCGGTCCGCCGCCCGCTGCAGGAGGGCGCTGACCGGGGCGGGCAGGGATCTCATCGGGCGGCGTCCTCGTCGTGGCGGGGCAGGCGGGCGGTGCCGTGGGCGACGGCCGTGCCGCCCACGGGGCATTCGGCGGCGAGCGCCTCGCTGTGGGGCTCGAGGCTGCCGGGCGCGTAGCGGTCGAAGAGGAAGCGGGAGCGCACCACGCGGACCTGCGTGATCGCCCGCTCACCGGGGGAGCGCTCGGCGCGGCCGGCGGCGCGGTCGGCGGCGAGGGAGTCGGCGTAGCGCTGGGCGACGGCGCCCGCGCGTCCCTGGCGGACGGCGCGTGCGAGCTGGCGCCGCACCTGGTTCAGCCCGCCCGCGCCGAAGTGCCGGTGGTGCGGGGCCACGCGTCGGCCGTCGGCGGTGATGCCGATGACGTGGGGGACGACGATCCGCCCGCGGCGGTCGTCGGAGAACATCGGGAAGGTCGAGAGCGGGAAGGAGTCGCGACGGTGCTTCTCCTTCGCGACCTGCGCGGGCGGGCCCAGGTAGTGGCGCAGCGG
This sequence comes from Brachybacterium sp. NBEC-018, assembly GCF_024860185.1. Lineage (NCBI taxonomy): Bacteria > Bacillati > Actinomycetota > Actinomycetes > Micrococcales > Dermabacteraceae > Brachybacterium > Brachybacterium sp. NBEC-018. The sequence goes on along the minus strand of NZ_CP100650.1, from coordinate 331,803 downwards.
GGAGAGGGTCAGCGCGGCGAGGCCGGCGAGGGCGGCGAGCGTGAGCACGTCCTCCCCGGTGACCCGCGGCGACGGGGACAGCTCAGTCATCGTCGTCATCCTGGTGGTCGGCGGCGGTGCGGGGGCGGGCAGGTCCCACGGGCCCGTCGGACGTCCCCGGCAGGCGGTGCTCACGGGCGCCGATGCGCGCGGCGAGGGAGGCGCCGCCCACGAGGAGCACCACACCGGGGTAGCGGCGCAGCAGCTCCGCGAGGCGCTCCCGGCCGGCGTCGTCGAGGTCGCCCTCGAGACCGTCGACGAGGAGCAGCGGCGGGGTCCCGTAGAGCGCACGGGCGAGGGCGAGGCGGGCCCGGTCCGCGCGGCCCAGCGGGTCGCCGCCGCCGCGCAGGCGCGTGCGGGTCCCGCGCGGCAGGGCGTCCGCATCGAGGCCCACCGCGCGGAGGACCTCCTGGTCATGGGCGCCGTCGAGGTCCGGGCGGCGGTAGTGGAGGGCGCGGGCGAGGCTGCCGCGCTCGAAGACGGTGCCGGCCGCGGCGAGCCCGACGAGCTCCCGCACACGGCGCGGGGCGAGGGCGCGGAGGTTCTCCCCGTCGACCCAGACCGCGTCGGGTCGGTGCTCGCCCTCGACCGTCGTCCCCGGCGCGAGGAGGCGCCGCAGCAGGGCCGACGGCGCCGCGGGATCGCTCGAGGTGAGGTGCACGCGCTCGCCGGGCAGCGCCCGCAGCGGGCGGCCGTCGGCGGTGATCCCGGGGAGCTCCACGTGCACGCCGCGGGCGGGCAGCCCCGCCGGGGGCCGGGCCCGGGCGGAGTCCTCCCGGGCCCGCTCGGCCGTGCGCCGTCGCTCGTCGGCGGCGTCGAGGGCGGGGCCGAGCACCATCCGCGCGGCCCGCTGGTTCTGGCGGTACTCGACGATGCGGCCCATCTCGAGCACAGGGGTCGAGGTCATCCCGGCCACCGCCATCGCGGCGACCGTGATGCCGGGCCCCAGGGCGAGGGCGGTCCCGGCGGCGGCGACGAGCAGGGTCAGCAGCGTCGCGGCGACGATCCCGGCGGCGCGGAGGGCGCCCACGGCCTCGGCGCGGTGCACGGCGCGGGAGACGACGGCGTCGGAGGACTCGCGCAGCCCGCGCAGCTCCCGGTCGCCGCCGCCCGCGGCGCGGATCGCCTCCGCCGCCGTGACGGTCTCCGCGATGCGGGCCGCCATCCGCCCGCGGCTGCGGCGCAGGGCCCGCGTCGAGACGAGCGCCCGCCGCGCCACGAGCCCCAGGAGCAGGGCGAACAGGGCGAGCACGACCGCGGCGGTCGCGGCGAGCAGGGGATGGAGCACGCCGAGGGTGAGGATCCCGCCGGCGATGAGCGGCAGGCCCACGGCGAGCGGGGCGATGCCCTGGCTCACCCAGGAGCGCACGGCCGTGAGGTCGTTCGTGGTGCGCGCGACGGTCACGCCGAGACCGGTCCGGTGGCCGGGGGCGAGGGCGTCGGCGACGAGCCGCAGCCGCAGCTCGTGCACGTAGTCCTGGCCGAGGCGCTCGGCGAGCACCCGCTGCTGGACGGTGAGCCCGCCCACCGCGAACGCCGCGAGGACGAGTACGAGCAGGGCCCGCAGCAGCACCGGGCCGAGCCCGGCCGGCGCGGCCTGGAGCTGCACGAGCGCCCAGGCGGAGAGCCCCGCGAGCCCCGCCTGGAGCACGCCGAGGCCGATCAGCGCGGCCATCCAGCGCCGTCGTGCGCCCCGCAGCAGCGGCGGCAGCGGCGGCGGGTCGAGGAGCAGCCCGTCCTCGGCGGCGCGGGCGGCCCGCTCCGTGCGCCGCGCCTCGCGGACACCCACCTCAGGAGGCACGCCCGGCCTCCTCCCGCTCACCCTCCGCGAGCAGCTCGGCGACGAGCGGGAGGGCGATCTCGGGACGGCCCAGGTCGAGGGTCGGCACGACGGGCACCTCGATCGCGCGGCGGGCCTCCGCGGTGGCGAGCGGGGACGCGGTGAGCAGGCCGGAGACGAGGGTCGGCACGTGCCCGAGGTCCTGCAGCGCCGCGACCCCGCCCACGGCGCCGAGCGCGTCGGAGGCCGCGAAGGCGACCGCGTCGACGACCTCGGTGAAGGCGGGATGGCGCAGCAGCTCGGCGGTCTCGCCCTGGAAGAGGCCGTCGGCGATCTCGACGAGCACGACGTCGGGCCGCCGGGCACCGCCGGCGAGCTCGTCGACCATCGAGAGGAACAGGTCGCGCGTCGACGCGGCGTCGAGGCGGAACGTCGAGGGGTGGCCGAAGTCGGTGAAGTCGAGGACCCGCTGGGCGCCGGCGTCGACGAACAGGCCGTGGTCGTTGCCGGCCCCGGTCCCGGTCGCCTTCCCGGCCGCGACCTCGAGCCCCGCGGCGACGAGGCCGTGGGCGAGCTGGGCGAGCAGGGTCGTCTTCCCGGAGTTCATGGAGGTGCCGAGCACGGCGATCACGGGCACGCGGTGGCCGGGGCGCCCCGCGCGCTCGCCGATCCCCGGCAGCACCCGGTGCGCGGAGGTGCGCTCGAGGGAGATCGGCCCGTGCTCGTCGGCGAGCACGCCGATCGGGGTGATCGCGGTGGGCTCGTCGATCGCCGCATGGCGGTCCACGACGAGGGAGGCGAGGCCGCCGGCCGCGGCGAGGTGGCAGGGGCGGAGGTCCGTGGGCAGCACCGCGAGGAACTGGTCCGCCGCGTAGCGGGAGCCGTAGGCGACGACGATCTCGTCCCCGGGGAACAGGGTGCGGCGCCGCGAGGCGGGGCTCTCGATGCGCTTGTGCTGGCCGATCTCGTCGATCCGAGCGAGGACCACCTGGCCGGCCTGCGGCGTGTGGTCCCCGGTGAGCAGGCGCAGCTGCTCGGCCCGGCGCAGGTGGGCGGGCACGGTGCGGGTGGAGTAGGCGAACTTGGCCCGCTCGAGCCGGGTGCGCAGCGGCGTGGGCGCCTGGTCGACGCCGACGGGCGCGGGGAGGGGCTGAGCGGTGCGGGCGGGGGCGGGGGCGGCGGACCGGTCGATCGTGGTCATGGGGGACTCCTCGGGCGGGGCGCGGGGCCGGACGCTGCCGGCTGCTGACCCGAGAAGTGGACCGCGGAGGGGTGAGGCCGCGATGAGCGGCCGATGAGAGCTCTCTCAGACGGCGGAGCGCCTGGTCAGGCCACCAGACCGAGGCGTGCGAAGGCTCCGCGGAAGATCGTCAGCCCCTCGAGGCCGGGCATCTTCTGGACGCGCTTGTCGAGCTTGTCGAGCTCGTCGAAGTGCCCCTCGAAGAGGTGGCCCATGACGTGCTTGACCTCGGAGTCGTCCATGACGCCGGAGCCGACGGGCCGCCACACCTTCGCGAGGATCATGCGGGTGAGCTTCTGCGCGGCGGTCGAGGCCTCGAGCCGCTCGCGGCCCTGCGTCGTGTAGAAGGCGACGTGCCGGGTCTCCTGCTGGGCGATGCGCTGCAGGAGCGGGGAGAGCACGGGGTGCTCGACCATCGCGGCGAGGCGGCGGTAGGCGGCGACGGCGGAGAGCTCGTTCGCGGCGCCCCAGGTCATGTGGACGGCGACGAAGTCGGTGCCCGCGAGGTTCGTCAGCGCGGACTGCTTGAAGGCGGCGAGGGAGCTGTACCAGCCGAGCTTCACGCGCTTGGCCTTCACCTCGTCGTAGTCCACGACGATGCCGTGACGGGCGAGGACGTCCGCGAGGGCCTTGCCGTGCCAGAACTCCTCGCGGTTCCACATGGTCATGAAGCCGCCGGCGTCCTCCTCGTGGTGGGAGGGGGTGACGAGCATGTCCCGCAGGTAGCAGCTGGTGTGGAACTCGACGTCGCACATGTAGCGCAGGTCCCGCAGCGTCGCCTCGTCCAGCGGCTGGCTCTCGAAGAGGGAGAAGTCGAGGTCGTCGTACTGGAGCGGCTCGGAGGTCGTCGTGAACTTGTCGAGGTCGAAGGCCATCTCAGGCTCCTGTTCCGGAGGCGCGAGCGGTGAGCGAGGGCAGGGCGGCGCGGGTGCGCGCGCTCACGCGGGAGGAGGGGCCCAGGGGGAGGTCCGCCCCGGGCAGGAGGCGCGTCAGGTCGTGGCGCGCGCGGTCGAGGGCGGCGAGGGCGGCGGGATCGGCGCCGAGCTCGGCGAGGGCGGCGGGCAGGTCCGGGTCGGGGACGCCGCCGCCGTGCAGGGGATCGTCGAGGGTGAGCACGAGCCGTGCGGCGATCGCCTCGCGGCGCGAGCGGGTGACGCGGGCGGTCGCCTCCGCGCGGAGGAACTCGATCGCGTCGTCGTGGCGGCCGGCGACCTCGAGGGCGACCCGTCGGGCCTCCCCGTCGAGCCGTCCCGCGAGGAGCGTGAGGGCCTCGCGCAGCCAGGTCTCCTGGATGGCGAGGCGCATCATGTGGCCGGCGGTGACGGCCTCGCCGGCGAGCACGGTCCACAGCGGGGAGAGCAGGGGCTGCACGCGGGCCACGTGGATCCGGCGCAGCGTCGTGGCCGGGCCGGCGGCGGCGAGCGGGCGGGGGCGCTCGACGGGGTCGTCGAGGGTGAGCACGTCGCGCAGGGCCCGGGCCTGCCAGTAGCGCTCCACGAGCCAGGTCGCGAGGAACGCGGTCACGCGGGCCTCGTTGCCGGTCCAGGTGGCGAGCATGGCGCGGGACTCCGCGAGCGCGGATCCCTCGAGCCGCTGGATCACGCCGAGCGTGCGCGCGACGGCCGGGTCGAGGGGCTGGGCGGCCACGGCGGCCGTGTCCACGGGGAGCCGACGGTGGGGTGTCTCGAGGTAGCCGTCGAGGTCGACGTCGGTCACGACCACGCGGTCGATGCTGTCGTCGAGGTGGAGGTGCCCGTCGCGGAGCCCGCGTGCGGGGTCCGTGACAGGTCGGATCGTCGCGCCCGCGCTGATCGTCACGAAAGGGGCTCCTCACCATGCCTGCCGACGGTGACCGGACGAGTCCCGGGGGACCCTGGGCACCGCGTCCATCCTACGGCTCCGGAGGTTCGGCGTCGCGCCCGGTGAGGGGCGTTCCGGGGTGGCCCCGGTCTCCCCAAGATGTCCGAAGGGTTCGTTGGTAGGTTCGTCGCGTGATCGTCCCCGGTGCCTCCTCCCTCCCGGAGACCGGCGGCCGCGACGACCAGGTCGGCCTCCCCGATCCCGAGGAGCTGCGGGTCGCGCTGCGGCCACCGGAGCTCCCGCTGCCCGCCCCGCGCACGCCGCTCGAGCTCGCCCAGCGTGTGAGCGATCTCACGCATGCGGAGCGCTATCGCGAGGCGGTGGCCCTCGCCGCGACGCCGCTCCCGGACGGCGGCTCGTCCTCACCTGCGGCGGACCATGCCGTGCTCGCCTCGGCCCGTCTCGCGGCGCTCGCGCGCGTGGGCACGGACGAGGAGGTCGCCGCAGCCGTCGGCGACCTGCTGCGCGCGCAGCGCCGTGCGGGATACGCGGCCCAGGCCGCGGCGACCGCACAGGTCCTCCTCGAGCGGGGTGTGCTGCGGGAGCCGGCCGACGGCGGCGCACGGTCCGGGGGTTCCCTGTCCGACGGCTCCCGCGCCGGCCGGCGTCGCGCCGCCCCGGCGACCGTCACCCCGGAGCTGCTCGCCGTGGTCCGCGAGCTCGACGTCCCGCATCGCCGTGCCCGCGGCGCCGTCGGCCCCGCGTCCGCGGATCTCGCGGGCCCCGCGGGCCCCGCCGCGACCGCGACGGACCCCCGTCGGCGGATCCGCGTCCTCCGCGCGGCCCTCGACGCCCTGCCCGCCGCGCGCGCGGACCTGCTCGGCGCGCCGGAGCCGCTGCTGCGCCTGCGGCTCGCCCAGGCGCTCGAGGCCGCGGGTCTCACGGATTCCGCGACGACGGCGGCGCTCGACGCCCTCGAGCTGCTCGAGGAGGTGGACGCCGACCCCGAGGCGGAGGCCTCGCGCCGGGCCGATCCGCACCGGGTGCGCATCGCCGCCCATGCCGTCCTCGCCCGCACCCTGCGCGCCTCGCACCCGCTCGCCGCGGTGCGCCATGCCCTCGATGCGCTCGGCGTCATGCGCCGCGTCGAGGACGCCCCGCTGCGCGTGGGCCTCGTGACGGACCTGCTCGAGGCGCTCACCGCGGCCGGCCTCGAGCGGGACGCCTCCTTCGCGGCGGGCCGCCTGGCCTCCCTCCAGCGCTCGCTCCGGCGGGACGAGCTGCGCACGGGCCCGCTGCTCGCGGTCGCCGGCCAGCGGATCCGGGTGGGCCGGGCCGACGAGGCCCGCGAGGCGCTCGAGGAGGTGCGTCGGATCGCGCGCGAGCATCGCGACCGGTCGACCGATCTCGAGGCCGCGCGCCTGCTCGCGACGCTGTACGAGCGCGAGGGTGACCTGCGCGGCTCCCTGCTCCAGCTGCGCCGGGTCGCGGCGGACGCCCGCTGGCTGAGCGACGACCTCGCGACCCCCGCCCCGCGGCGCGGGCCGTTCCTGCGGATCGAGCTCGAGGCGCTCGCGCTCGTGCTGCGCCGCGCGATGGACCTCGGCGAGACCCCGACCGCCCGTGCCGCCGCCCGCGCGATCGAGCGCCGCACCCGGCCCGACGGCGGACGCCTCCTGCTGCCCTCGGCTCTGCTGTGGGACCACCGGGTCGATGCGCGGGTGGGGGAGCTCGTGGCGGTCGCCGCGGCCGAGCCCGATGCCGAGGAGCTGCCTGAGCTGCTCGACGGCGCCCGCGAGGTGATCGGCCTCGCCCCGGGCGGTCATGAGGAGCGGGCGCTGTACTGGCGCGCCTACCTCGACGAGCAGCATGCGCTGCTGCTCGAGCGTCGCGGGGAGCGGGAGGCGGCGCTCGCCGCCGCGCTGCAGGCCCAGGCGCAGTGGCGCAACCAGGACGCCGAGGCCGACGACCTCGAGCGGATCGACGCCCTCGTCGCCCGGCTCTCCGCGGAGGCCTGAGTCCCGCCGTCGCCCGGCTCGCCGCAGGGCGCCGCCTCCCTCTGTCGCCCCCTCCTCCTGCCGCCACCCAGCTCCCTGCGGGATCCCGCGGCCCGCGGCCCGTGCCCGCCGCCTTTCCTCCTCAGTCGAAGTTATCCACAATTTTGATCGATTTCCGCGAGGTGCTCGCTTTCGTCGATCAGGAGTTCTAAAATGAGGGGAGCGGCGTGAAGGGGATTCACGGGGATCTCCGGCCGCGATGAGCGCGGGGAGGTGTGCGATGTCGGCTCCGGTCCAGGCTGTCTCCGAGCAGGCCCCTGCTCCCGTTCCCGCATCGCATCCCGTCGCCCTGGACGCTCGCTCCCTCCCACGCCGTCTGCGGGGCTCCGTGCGAGGGCGCAGCGGTGTCACGGAGGAGAACCTCGATGCCCGTGCGGAGGTCGAGGAGGGCTCGCCCGAGTCGGCGGCGCTGCAGCGGATCCTGCGCCGGCGCCGCGAGGTCCAGGCGGCCGCCTACGTCGCGGAGCTGACGGACCTCGCCGAGCTCTGGGTGGAGGACGCCGGGGACGACGGCGACCTGAACGCCGTCGCGGTCGGAGTGGTGCTGCGCGCCAAGCTCGGCCGCGCCGCCGGCCGGCTCCGTGATGCGCGCATGGCCGTCGCCGAGCTCCCGCGCTGCCTCGCCCGGGTCGGGTCCGGCGCCCTGCCCCCGGAATGGTGCGACCATCTGCTCCGCTCCGTCCGCGGTCTCACCGCTGCTCAGCGCACCTTCGTCGACGAGCAGGTCTCCTCCTGGCAGCTCGAGACGCTGCCGGCGGACAGGTTCTGGACCCTGCTGCGTCAGCTCGTCGCCTGGATCGACACGGCCGCCGCGGCGGGCGGCACCGCCGAGTCCAAGCGGGACGTCGAGCTCGTCCTCCCCGGGCAGGACGACGGCACCGCGCAGCTGACCGTGACCGGTCCGGCCCCGGAGATCCTCGACCTCGCCAAGCGCCTCGACCGCGCCGCGCACTCCGTCCAGGATGCGCAGCGCCACGCGCTCGCCCGCATCGGAGCCGGCGAGGCGGGGGCGCCGATCCCCTGGGACGTCCACGGCGACGTCGCCCGCACCGGGGCCCCGATGCACCTCGGCGCGATCCGCTACGTCCTCCTGACCCGCTCCGAGATCGGGACCGACGGCGTGCCCGTCCCCGCCGCCGCGGTGCGGATGAATCTCGTCGTCCCGGTCCTGTCCCTCCTCGGGGTGACGGACGCACCGGGGATGCTGGACGGGACGGTGCCGATCCCGCCGGCCATGGCCCGCGACCTCGCCGCGAACGCGACCGCCTGGCATCGCGTGCTGACGGACCCGGTCACCGGGGAATTCCTCCCCGTCGCGGCGACGACGTACCGACCGTCCACGGCGATGGTGGAATATCTCAAGATCGTCGACCCGATATGTGCGACCCCCGGCTGTTCGCGACAGGTCGTGGATATCGGGGAAACGGACCATATCCAGGAATTCGACCACCTTCGTCCGGACAGGGGCGGGCCCACGAGTCCGGAGAACCTGCATCGGCTGTGCCGCACCCATCACCGGTTGAAGACCAGCAGGGCGCTCGACCCGGAGCGCACCGACACCGGCAGCACGAGGTGGACGGTGGGGGAGCTGACCTCCACGGAGGTCGAGGCGCAGCGTGACCTCGTGACGCAGGTCCTCGCCGCGGACTTCCGCACGGCCTGGGACCGCTACCAGGCGGGGCTCCAGGCGAAGCGGGACGCCGCCCTCGAGCGGGAGCTCGAGGCGGCAGGGTTCTTCGCCAGGTCCGTGGAGGACGAGCTCCACGAGGAGTACCTGCTCCGGCGCAGCGCCCAGCTCGTCGAGTACTACGAGGACTGGCAGGGGCCCGCCGGGATCGACCCGCCGCCCCCGCCACCGCTTCCCCCGCTGCCACCGCCGCCGCCCGATCCCTTCGACGTCCCGCCGCCGTTCTGACTCTGCCGCCGTTCCGACCCCGCTCCGCCCTGCCATGGCGCGCCGAACTGCCGTAGCGTAGGGAGCCCGGCCCGAGGAGACGGCCATGACCGCCGAGGCAGACACCTCCTACGACCCCGACAACCGGCCCACCACCGAGCGCCCGCCGCCCGGCCCGCCCGGTCGCGTGCAGGTGCGGGACAACACCCGGGCACGCCGCTTCGAGGCGGTGCGCGACGGCGAGGTCGTCGGCATCACCACCTACGAGCGGCGGCGCGGCCGCATCGAGCTGCTCCACACCGTCACCGACCCCGCCCAGCGCGGCGGGGGAGTGGCGTCCGTGCTCGCCCGCACTGCCCTTCGCGAGTCCCGCTCCGCCGGCCTCCGGATCATCATCGTGTGCCCCTTCATCGAGAGCTGGCTCCAGCGCCACCCCGAGGAGTCCGCCGGCGTCATCGCCCCCGACTGACCCCGACCGGGTCGAACCTGGCCGCCCGACGGTCCCACCCGCGGAGTAGCGTCGTCATCATGACGCGCAGCTCCGGAACCCTCGCCCGCCGCATCCTGCTCGACCTCGCCTCCCGCCCCCGTGACGCCGCCGAGGCGCTGCGCGGGCAGCTCGACCCCGCCGTGCTCAACGCCCACCCCGCCGGCCACCCGAACTCCCTCGCCTGGCTGCTCTGGCACACCGGCCGCGAGATCGACGTGCAGCTCGCCCACCTCTCGGGGCAGCCCGAGGTCTGGACCGCCCAGGGCTTCGGCGAGAAGCTCGGCCTCGGGGAGGCCGGCCGCGCCGTCGGCTACGGGCACAGCGAGGGGGAGGCCCGCGCGATCGTCGTCGAGGACGGCGACGTCCTCGTCGACTACGTGCTCGCCACCGCCGACGCGCTCCACGGGTACCTCGGCACGCTCGCCGACGCCGACCTCGACGAGGCGATCGGCGAGTACGACGGCGCCCCCATCACCCGGGCGGTGCGCCTGGTCAGCATCATCGACGACGCCGCCCAGCACCTCGGCCAGGCCGCCTACGTGCTCGGCACCACCGACCGCGGCTGAGACCGTCCCGCCGGCGCCTCCCTTCCGCGCGGAAGGTCCTCTTCTCCGCCCGACGGGCCGCGAGTAGCGTTCGCGGCGACGACCCGCGCCCACCGGGGCGCAGCTGACCCATCGAGGAGCAGTCATGTCCGAGCAGAGCCCGACGTCCCCGCAGGACACCACGACAGCGCAGGACCTCACGACAGCGCAGGACCCCGCGACGCCGCAGAACCCCGCCGCCACCGACTCCCGCCCCGCGCCGCGCGCCGGGACGCCCTGCTGGATCGACCTCTTCACCCACGACATCGAGGGGGCGAAGAGCTTCTACGGCGAGCTCTTCGGCTGGGACCTCACGGACACCGGCGAGGAGTTCGGGCACTACACGATGGCGACCCGCGACGGGCATCCCGTCGGCGGGCTCATGGCCGCGATGAACCCGGACGGCAGCGTCCCCGACCCCGCCGAGCAGCCCACCGCCTGGACCGTCTACCTCGCGACCGACGACGCCGCCGCGACCGCGGAGGCGATCCCCGCCGCGGGCGGCACCGTGCTCTTCCCGCCGATGGAGGTGCCGGGCCTGGGCCACATGTCCGTCGCGCAGGACCCCTCGGGCGCCGCCGTCGGCTTCTGGCAGGCGGCCCCCTTCGCCGGCTTCGACACGCCCGGCACCCCGGGCACTCCCACCTGGTTCGAGCTCATGACCAAGGACTTCGACGCCGCCGAGCCGTTCTACCGCAGCGTCTTCGGCTGGGACGCGGTGCGCATGCCCTCGGACGACGACTCCTTCCGCTACGCGACGGACCAGGGCGGCGAGGGCGCGACCGCCGGGCTCTGCGACGCCTCGCCGTGGCTGCCCGAGCAGGTGCCCAGCTACTGGCGCCCCTACATCGCCGTCGAGGACTGCGACCGGGCCGCCGAGCAGGTCGCGGCCCTGGGCGGCAGCGTGCTCGACGGCCCGATGGACAGTCCCTTCGGCCGCCTGGCGACGATCGCGGACCCGCAGGGCGGATCGCTGCAGATCATCGACTCCTCCCGCGCCCAGCAGGGCTGACAGGAGGGCGGGCCGCGCCCGAGGGGACGGCCCGCCCTGTGCCGTGGAGGGAGAGCACTGATCAGCCCTGCGGCCCGCCGCCCATGCCGCCCCCGCCGCCCCCGCCGCCCCCGCCGCCGGAGCTGAGATCGTCCGCGGAGGTGATCTGTGTGCCGTTCGCGGTGAGGGTCGCGCCGTCGAAGGTGATGTCGCCGTTCGCGTCGACGGGGGAGTCGCCGCCGTTGTCGGCGCTCGTGATGTCGAGGGTGCCGCCGGTCAGCGAGATCGAGCCGTTGGAGTCGAGGCCGTCGAAGTCCGCGTCGATCGTGAGGGTGCCGCCGGAGACCGACAGCCACGAGCCGTCGTCCTCCTCGCCGCCACCGCCGCCGCCGGGGCCGCCGGTCTCGCCGGAGTCCGCGGTGGTGTCGTCGGTCGAGTCGGCGGTGTTCGCGGCGGTCGCGTTCACGCCGTCGTCGGAGGCGGTGATCGAGGTGGTGCCGCCCACGAGCATGATGTCCTGCGCCTCGATGCCCTCGACGGACTGCTCGATGGCGAGCGTGCCGTCGAGGACCTCGACCGCCTGCTCCGCGTCGATGCCGTCGTCGCCGGAGTCGATCGTGATGTCGCCGGCGCTGATGAGCACCCAGCCGCGGTCCTCGTCCTCATAGTTGTCGGACTTGATGGCGTCGCCGCCGCTCGTGAGGTCGAGGGTGCCGTCGAGGATCGAGACGTAGTCCTTGCCGCGCACGGCGTCGTCCGCCGCGTCCACGGTGACGGTGCCGCTCGCGATGACGAGGCCGTCCTTGGTGGAGATGCCGTCGTTCGTGTTGCCCGTGACGGTGAGCGAGCCGCTGCCGGCGATCGTGAGGTCGGAGGCGGAGGCGATCGCCGCGACGGGCGTGGAGTCGTCGGAGACCTCGTAGCCGGAGCCGTCCTCGACGGAGTTCTCGGTGCCCTCCTCGAGGGACAGGGTGACCTCGTCGGCGCTGGTCACGGCGATGCCGGTGCCGGAGCTGTTCGTGATCGAGACGCCGTCCATGATGATCGTGACGGTCTCGTCGTCCGGGGCGGCGACGACGAGCTGGCCGTCGGAGAGCGTCCCGGAGACCCGGTACACGCCGCCCTCGGTGATCGTGACGGTCGAGCCGTCCACGGTGACGCCGTCGGAGTCCGAGGTGGAGCCCGAGTCGGAGAGCGTGATCGTCTGCTCCTCGGAGGAGTCCCAGGTGAGGTCGTCCTCGTCGTAGTGGGTGTCGAGGCTGGTGAGGTCGAGGCTCGAGAGCAGGTCGTTGGTGCGGCCCTCGTCCGAGGCCGTGGTCGCGACGGCGGACGAGCTGCTGCTCGTGGAGGTGGTCGAGTCGCTCGAGGAGTCCGCGCCGGTGATGGCGGTCGCGGCGCCGCAGGCGGCGAGGGCGAGGGTCGCGGCGCCGGCGACGGCGGCGGTGGTGAGGCGGCGGAGGAGGCCGCGGCGGCGAGGGGTCGTGGAGGTCATGGCGGGGTCCTTCCGGGAGTGATGGGGTCAGGCGGCGGTGTCGAGCCGCGACACCGTGCGGTGCCAGCGGTTGGCGGGGAGCTCGGGGTCCAGCAGGGCCAGTCCCGTCGCGTACTTCGAGAGGCGCTGCGGGCGGTGGCCGGCCCGCCACAGCGCCCGGTCGACGCTGCTGGGGCGGGGGCCGGCCTTCGTCTCGACGACGACCTGGTCCGCGAGCCGGCGGGCGTCGCCGCCGGGGCCGGTCCAGACGAGCGCGTCGTCGAGGGTGAGCCGGGCGTCCTCCTCCGCGAGCAGCACGGTGGAGCGGTCGTAGGTGGTGGCGAGCACCGGGACGAGCGGGCCCTCCGGGGCGGCGCAGCCGGCCTCCGCGAGGGTCTCGAGCACGAAGTCGAGCGCGGGCCCCGTGAGCGGATCGGTGAGCGGGTCCGATGCGGCGGCCCCGGCAGTGGCTCCGTCCGGCTCCGCCGGGAGGGCGATCCGGAGCTTCGAGGACTCGCCGCGGCCGGTGCGGGTCTTCACCTCGAGGAACGAGGCGCCCGAGTCCACGTACACCCGGCGGCGCACCTTCCAGCGGCGACGTCGGCCCGTGGCCGCCGCCCGGTAGGCGGCGAGATCCTCGGTGTCGTAGTAGAGGGAGAGGTAGGCCTGCCGGCGTCGGCCGTCGATCTCGAGGGCCCGCAGCTCGGCGGGGGAGCCGGCGAGCAGGTCGTCGACCTCCTCGCGCGGGACGAGGTACTTGCGGTCCACGCGGGTCATGAGGGCGGCGCGCTCGGTGATCTCCTCGAGGCCCACCGCGGGCAGGGTGTCCAGGGCGGTCATCGCGCCATCACCGGGGCCTCGGCGGTGCGGGCGGCGAGCGCGGTCTCCTCGGCGGGGGCGGCGATCCGCTCGGCCGACGGGGCGAGCTGCCCGGCGGAGCGGCGGCCCGGGCGCACCCGGTAGCGGACGTCCACGAGGGTCGTGTCGGCCACGGTGTCGAGGCGCTGCACGGTGAGGGCGGTGACGTCGGCCCCGAGCATCTCCTCGAGGTGGGCGCGAAGGGTGGGCTCGTCGGCGATCGCGCGGTCCACCATGATCAGCTGGCGGCGGTGGCTGCCGAGCAGCGCCGGGTGGTCCACGATCGCCATCGTCGCGACGATGAGCACCATGAACACGACCGCGAGGACCGAGGGCGTGGTCGAGAGCCCGGCGACGAGGCCCAGGGCGAGCACCGCGAAGTAGTAGGCGATCTCGTGCTGGGCGAGCTCGTCGGAGCGCAGGCGGATGATCGAGAGGACGCCGAACAGGCCCAGGCCCAGGCCCGCGGAGACCGCGGATCCGGCGAGCAGCGCGGCGACGGCGAGCACGCCCACGTTGATCCCGAGGAAGGCGACGACGAGATCGCGGCGGCGGTGGCGCGGCCAGTACACGCCGAAGGTCAGCGTCAGCACGGCCGCGAGGTCGAGTGCGTACAGGAGGTAGGCGGACATCGGGTGCTCCTCGGGGTCGGGGGGTGATGGGAGCAACCCTCCGGGGCCCGCCTATGGATCTCCTATGACCGCCCTGTCGTCCCTGTATGAGAGATGAACAGCGGGTGACGTCGACCTACTCCGAGGCGCTGACCTGCGGGAACACGCGGCGGGCGCCGGCGCCGCCGGCAGCGAGCTCGTCACCGGGGTTGTAGATCGCGCACTGCCGCATGGACAGGCAGCCGCATCCCACGCACATCGAGAGGCCGTCCCGCACCTGCTCGAGCTCGCGGATCCGCGCGTCGAGCCGGGGCCGCCACTCACGGGCGAGTCGCGCCCAGTCCCGCTTGGTGGGGGCGTGGTCCGGAGGGAAGCGGGAGAACGCCTCGCCGATCTCCGCGAGGGAGAGGCCCACGTGCTGGGCGGCGCGGATCACGGCGACGCGGCGCAGCACGGTGCGGGCGTAGCGGCGCTGTTTGCCGCCCGTGCGCTCGCTCGTGAGGAGCCCGAGGGACTCGTAGTGGCGGAGCGCGGAGGGGGCGACGCCCGCGCGGGCGGCGACCTCCCCGATGGTCAGGAGGTCCTCGGGCATGACGGGAGTCTCCGTCACCGCGGGCTTGACCTCAAGTGCGCTGGAGGTTTCAGACTGCCGCCAGAGCAACGTCGACCCCTGAGGAGACCCCATGGACCAGGCCCCCACCCCCGAGCGCATCCAGTGCGCGACCTGCGGCGTCGAGCACGACCCGCAGTCCCTCCCCGCGCTCTGCGCGATCTGCGCCGACGAGCGCCAGTACCTCCCCGTCGACGGCGTGCAGCGCTGGCACGACCCCGCCGCCGCGGCAGGGGAGGAGCGGATCGAGGTCGCCGAGCTCGAGCCGGGCCTCCACGCCCTGCGCGTCCACGGCGGCGTCGGCATCGGCCAGGAGGCGAAGCTGATCGTCACCGCGCACGGCACCGTCATGGTGGACGTCCCCGCCGCGATCACCGCCGCGGCCGTCGCGGAGGTGCGCGCCCTCGGCCCGCTGCGCGCGATCGTCCCGAGCCACCCCCACATGTTCGGCCTGCAGTCCGCATGGTCCGCGGCCCTCGACGACGCCCCCGTCTGGGTGCACCGGGCCGACGAGCACTGGCTGGGACGGCGCCCCGCGCAGCTGCGGCTCTGGGAGGGGGAGCACGAGATCCTTCCCGGCGTGCGCCTCCTCGCGCCCGGCGGCCACTTCCCCGGCAGTGCGCTCGTCCGATGGACGGGGGCCGACGGCGCCGGCGTGCTCCTCAGCGGCGACACGATCGCCCCGAACCCCGACGGTCGCACCGCCGCCTTCATGCGCTCCTACCCCAACCGCATCCCGCTCTCCGGGGCGGTCGCCCTGCGCGTCGCCCGCGCTGCGGCCGCCGAGCCCTTCGACCGCATGTACGGCAACTTCGCCGGCGCCCTCCTCCACGACGCCCGCGCGGCCGTGCTCGACTCCGCCGAGCGCCACGCCGCCTGGGCCGGCGGGGAGCACGACGACCTGACATGACCTGAGCCCGGCCGGCCCGGAGGCGCGCACAGGGACGGCACAGCCTCCGCGGGCATCACCGCATAGGCACGCGGCGGAGTCTTCAGGGCATGAGAACCCCACCGGATCCCGCCAGCCCTCCCACAGACGCCACGACCCGCACCCGTCGCCGCACCGTCACCCGCCGCGCCCTGATCGGCGGCGGCGTGGCGGTGCTCGCCGGCACCGGCGGCTCCGCCGCCTGGGCCTACGACCGCTTCCTGCGGGAGAAGGTCGAGGTCTCGAGCGTCTCCGCCGCGGAGGAGGCCGCCGGCACCTCCGCGACCACGGCCGCCCTCGCGACCGACGGCGCGTTCACCGAGACGGGCTACACCTCCTCGACCACGACGATCACGCTGACCTCCACCGCGACCGGCACCGGCTCCGAGGCCCTCGCCTGGTACGCGGCGGAGATCGAGGTGGACGACGCGAGCATCATCCGCTCCGCCTTCGCGCAGGACGAGTTCGGTCAGAACATCACCGACGAGCCGAGCACCATGGCCTCGGACCACGACGCCGTCCTCGCGATCAACGGCGACTACTACGGCTTCCGCGACACCGGCATCGAGATCCGCAACGGCGTCATCCACCGCGACGAGCCGGCCCGCGACGGCCTCGCCTTCTACGCCGACGGCCGCGTCGAGGTCTACGACGAGACCGCCACGAGCGCCCAGGAGCTGCTCGACGCGGGCGTCTGGCAGACCCTCAGCTTCGGCCCGGCCGTCCTCGTCGACGGCGCCGTGCCGGACGGCGTCGAGGACGTCGAGATCGACACCAACGTCGGCAACCACTCGATCCAGGGCGAGCAGCCGCGCACCGCGATCGGCGTGATCGGCGACAACCACCTGGTGTTCCTCGTGGTCGACGGCCGCAGCGAGGGCTACTCGCGCGGCGTGGGCCTGCCGGAGCTCGGCGAGATCCTCGCCGACCTCGGCTGCACCACCGGCTACAACCTCGACGGAGGCGGCTCGAGCGTCATGATCTTCGACGGCGAGATCGTCAATCAGCCCAGCAACGGTGGCGAGCGCGCCACCAGCGACATCCTCTACGTGGCGGGGTGACGACATGACCATCCAGTTCCAGAAGCGACCCACCGAGACCTCCCGCACGGCCCCCGCGCCGGCCCCGTTCCGCCCCGACGCGCCGACGACGCCCTCCGCGGTCGTCGTCATCCCGGCGCTCGAGCCCGGCCCGGAGCTCGTCGAGCTCGTCGCCGCGCTCGCCGCCCACGGCGTCGAGTCCGTGGTCGTGGACGACGGCTCCGGCCCCGACCATGCCGTCACCTTCGACGTGTGCGAGGTGCTCGGCGCCCGCGTCCTGCACCTGCCCGTGAACCGCGGCAAGGGCGCGGCCCTCCGCGCCGCCTTCACCCTCGTGCAGTCCGAGCTGCCCGGCCGCGGTGTCGTCACCGCGGACGCCGACGGCCAGCACACCCTCGCCGACGTGCTCCGCGTGATCGAGGCGCTCGACGCCCCGCGCACGGCCGCCGGCCCCGGGGAGATCGTGCTCGGCGTGCGCTCCTTCGCCCGCGGCGAGGTGCCGCTGCGCTCGTGGTTCGGCAACGCCGTGAGCGCTCGCCTGTTCGAGGCCGTCTCCGGGGTGCGCCTCGGCGACACCCAGACGGGCCTGCGCGGCATCCCCGCGACCCTGCTCGACTGGGCCGGGACCGTGCCGGGGGACCGCTACGAGTACGAGTACACGATGCTCGTCGCCGCCGCCCGCCAGGGGATCACCCTGCGGCAGCTGCCGATCGCGACCGTGTACGTCGACGAGAACGCGACGAGCCACTTCCGCCCGCTGCGGGACTCGCTGCGCGTGCTCGCCCCGGTCCTCGCCTTCGCCGGCAGCGGCCTCGCCGCCTTCGCGATCGACACCGGCCTCCTGCTCGGCGCCGTCGCGCTCGGGGCGCCCGTCTGGCTCGGCATGACCCTCGCCCGGGTGGTCAGCGGCGGCGCGAACTTCGCGATCAACCGCCACCTCGTGTTCCGCTCCGGCCGCCGCACCCCGCTGCGCCGGGCGCTCTCCGGCTACGTCGCGCTCGCCGCGGTCGTGCTCGCGGGCGGCGTCGCGATCGTCGGCGCCCTCACCGCGCTCGGCATGCCGCTCGTGGCCGCGAAGATCACCTCCGACCTGCTGCTGTTCGTGCTGAGCTATGTGGTCCAGAAGCTGATCGTGTTCCGGCGGCGGGAGCGCGATTGAGCGGGGGAGGAGGGGCCGACGGGTCCTCCCCGTGGCGAGTCCGCCCACAGCGGGCCCGGCGCGGGGCACGCCGCCGGGCCGGGGTTCCTACACTGGTCCGGTGACGACAGCAGAAGCCTTCGAAGCCGGTCCCGATCGCGGCCTGGAGCGCACCCCGCCCCAGGACCTCAACGCCGAGCGCGGCGTGCTGGGCGGCATGATGCTGTCCAAGGACGCGATCGCCGACGTCGTCGAGACGGTGCGCGGCAACGACTTCTACCGCCCCGCGCACGAGCTGATCTTCGAGGCGATCATCGACCTCTACGGCCGCGGCGAGCCGGCGGACCTCGTCACCGTCTCCGATGAGCTCTCCAAGCGCGGCGAGCTGCAGCGCGTGGGCGGCGGCGCCTACCTCGCGGACCTCATCGACATGGTCCCCACCGCGGCGAACGCCGGCTACTACGCCGAGATCGTCGTCGAGCGGGCCACCCTGCGCCGCCTCGTCGAGGCCGGCACCCGCATCGTCCAGCTCGGATACGCGACCGACGGCGGCGAGGTCGAGGAGGTCATCAACGAGGCGCAGGCGCAGGTCTACGCCGTCACCGAGCGCGGCCAGAGCGAGGACTTCGTGCCGCTCGGCGAGGTCATCGACGAGACCCTCAACCAGATCGAGGCGACCCAGAACCGCGGCGGCCAGGTCACCGGCGTGCCCACCGGCTTCGCCGAGTTCGACGACCTCACCCAGGGCCTCCACGGCGGCCAGCTGATCATCTTCGCCGGCCGCCCCGCGATGGGCAAGACGACGCTCGGCATGGACGTGCTGCGCTCCGCCTCGATCCACAACGGCAAGTCCAGCGTCATCTTCTCCCTCGAGATGGACAAGACCGAGATCACGATGCGTCTGCTCTCCGCCGAGGCGCAGGTGCCGATGAACCGCATGCGCGACGGCTCCATGGACGACCGCGACTGGCAGGCCATGGCCCGCGCCATGAGCCGCATCGCCGACGCCCCGCTGTTCATGGACGACTCCGCGAACATGTCGCTCATGGAGATCCGCGCGAAGTGCCGGCGCCTGAAGCAGAAGCACGACCTCTCCCTCGTCGTCATCGACTACCTGCAGCTCATGAGCTCCGGCAAGAAGGTCGAGTCCCGCCAGCAGGAGGTCTCGGAGTTCTCCCGTGCGCTCAAGCTGCTCGCGAAGGAGATCGAGGTCCCCGTCATCGCGATCTCGCAGCTGAACCGAGGCAGCGAGCAGCGCCAGGACAAGAAGCCGATGATGAGCGACCTGCGCGAGTCCGGCTCGATCGAGCAGGACGCGGACCTCATCCTCCTCATCCACCGCGAGGACTACTACGAGAAGGAGTCCTCCCGCGCGGGCGAGGCGGACCTCATCGTCGCCAAGCACCGCAACGGCGCGACCGCGACCATCCCGGTCGCCTTCGAGGGCCACTACTCGCGCTTCAAGGACATGCCCGGCGGCGGGGGCGGCTTCAGCGGCTGATCCGGCCTGACAGGGCTGTCGATCCGGAGGAGGCTGTGCGACGACAGGGTGAGAGCCGGCGAGAGGCGCCGGACCGAGGGAAGGATCCCGCCATGCCCCGCTACACCGTCTTCATGTACCACCCGGAGGATCAGCGCACCCCGGACGAGGCGCAGCTCGCCGCCGAGCTCGCCGAGCACGACGCCTACGCCCAGGAGATGGCCGCCGAGGGCGTCATGACCTTCGGCAGCCCGCTCGCGGAGCACACCGCCACCACCTCCATCCGCGCCGGCGGCCTCGTCGACGGCCCCTACCTCGAGGCGAAGGAGACGGTCGTCGGCTTCTACGTGCTCGATGTCCCGGACCTCGACGCGGCGATCGCCGTGGCGCGCCGCAACCCGATCCTCCACCAGGGCGGCGGCGTCGAGGTGCGGCCCATGACCGCATGAGGGGGCCGACGGGCGTCCCGGCCGATCGGGCCGCCGTCGCCGCGGCGCACCGCGACCACTGGGCCGCGGTGCTCGCGGCGACGGCCGGCGCCGTGCGGGACCTCGACCTCGCCGAGGACGCCACCGCGGAGGCCTTCGCCCAGGCCCTCGAGCAGTGGGCGCGGGACGGGGTGCCCGAGCGGCCCGGCGCCTGGCTCACCGTCACCGCCCGGCGCCGCGCGCTCGACGCCCGCCGCCGCGAGCAGACCCTCCGGCGCAAGCTCCCGCTGCTGCTCTGGGACACCGGGGGAGGGGCCGACGGCGGCGCGGCCGATGGGGCCACGTCCGACGGTGACCCCCGTGTGGTCGACGAGTCCGAGGTCGTGGTCCGCGACGAGCGGCTGCGCCTGCTGTTCCTGTGCGCGCACCCCGCCCTCGCCCCCGAGTCCCGCGTGGCGCTCGTGCTGCGGCTCGTGCTGGGCCTGAGCACCGAGGAGATCGCTGCGGTGTTCCTGGTGCCCGCGCCGACGATGGCCGCCCGACTCACCCGGGCGAAACGGCGCATCGCGCTCAGCGGCATCCCCTGCCGCGTCCCCGAGCCGGAGGAGCTGCCCGGCCGCCTCACCGCGGTCCTCGACGCGATCTCCCTCGTGCTCGCCGCCGGTCACACCGCCCCCGCCGGGGAGCGGCACGACCGCCCGGACCTCGTGGGGGAGGCCGTGCGGCTGCTCGAGCTGCTGAAGCACCTCCTGCCCGGGCAGGGCGAGGTGCACGGACTCCTCGCCCAGGCGCTGCTCGTGCAGGCCCGCGCGGGGACCCGCGCCGACGCCGCGGGCCTGCCCGTCCCGCTCGACGCGCAGGACCGCACGCGCTGGGACCGCTCTGCCGTGGACCGGGCGGACGAGCTCGTCCTCGACGCCCTGCGCGGCGGGCACCGCGGCCCCTACCTGCTGCAGGGCGCGATCGCGGCCGCCCGCTGCGTGCCCGATCGCGCGGAGGACGTCGACTGGGACGAGGTCGTCGAGCTCTACGACCACCTGCTGCGGCACTGGCCGGGGCCGATGGTGCAGCTGAACCGCCTCGTCGCCCGCGCCCGCCGCGGCGACGAGCCCGCCCTGCTCCTCGCGGAGCTCGACCCGGTCGCGGAGACCCTCGCGGACTACCGCCCCTTCCACGTGGCCCGCGCCGACCTGCTGCGGGCGGCGGGGCGCGAGCAGGAGGCCGCCGCCGCGACGCAGGAGGCGCTGCGCTGCCCGGGCAACGCGGCGGAGGACGCGCTGCTCAGGCGAGGGGCAGGCCCGAGTCCGCTCCCGTGAGGCGGTCGTGGAGGGTGAGCACCCGCCGCTCCTCCGCGGTCGACGGCTCCACCCCGTTCCACGACATGCGCCGGCACACGGCGTGCCCCGTCGTCGCCGCGGAGTAGCGCTCGACCCACTGCCTCCGACGCCGGGACGGCGCAGGACGGTCCGACGGCCCCTCCGGCCACGAGCCCCCGAGCGCGCGCATGCCCACCCGCCAGGGCTTCGGGCTGAGCCGCGCCCGGAAGCTGCGCTGCGCCCGGCACAGGCGCACGTACAGCGGGTCGGAGCCGAGCTCCTCGAGCAGCGCGATCGCGGCCGGGTCCTCCGGCACGAGGCCGCTGCCCGAGACGAGCACCCGGTAGCCGCCGAAGGTGCGGTGCACGTGGATCCCGAGATCGCCGCGGGCGCCGAGGACGGCGTCGATCCGGGAGCGGGCGGCCGCATCGGCCTCGGCGAGGAGCGCGGGCGGCGCCGCGGGATCGGCCCCGTCGGCGGGATCGGCCCCGTCGGCGGCCCTGCCGCGGCCGAGCAGGCGACCCAGCAGACCGGGACGCCGTCGCTCGGCGAGCGGCACGTCGACGTCGGCGATGAGCAGCGTGTCGGTGCTGAGCACGGTCGCGCCGTAGCGGTTGCGGGTGAGGACGGCGAGCAGATCGTCGGCATGCCGGTCCTCCTGTGCCCCGTCCCGGGGCAGCTCCTCGAGGATCTCCTCGCGGACGGGCCGCGCGGGGTAGTACTCGGCGGGGGAGCGGCCGCCGGGCAGGCCACGCCGGGTCAGCTCGGCCGCGCGGTCACGGGCCACCGCGGCGGCGTCGGCGAGGGAGACGGCGGACCATCCCCACAGCGGGACGGGGACCGGACCGCGGCCCGGCTTCTCCACCCGCGCCTCGACGCGGAACCAGTGACGGGGGATCGGCTGCATGGCGTCACCCTAGGCGGGCGCTCGCCGGTGGGGGGCGCTCCCGGCCCGCCGGGCTCAGAGCCGCAGCTGCAGGTGCACCAGGTCCCACCAGCGGTCGAACTTCCAGCCCGCCTCGACGAGCCGCCCCGCCTCGACGAAGCCGAAGTGCTCGTGCAGCCGGATCGAGGCGGTGTTGCCCGCCTCGACGAGCGCGACCACGGAGTGCATGCCGTGCTCGCGGCACAGGTCCAGCAGCGCCCCGAGCAGGGCCGTGCCCAGCCCGCGGCCCTGGGCCTCGGGCCGCAGGTACACGGAGTTCTCCGCGGTGAAGCGGTAGCCGTTCTTCGGCACGAGCGGGCCGTAGGAGGCGTAGCCGAGCACGATCTCCTCCGCGTCCGCTCCCTCCGCCCCGTCGGCCGCCGTTCCCACCGCGACGAGCATCGCCCCGCGCTCGAGGTGCTCGCGGAACCACGCCTCGAGCTGCTCGGGGGTGGGCAGCTCGTCCGTCCACAGCCCGGTCGAGGTGCGGATCGCGTGCTCGCGGATCGCACCGACGCCCGCGAGGTCCTCCGCGCGCGCGGCACGGATCAGGGGGCGCGGGGCGGCGGTCGCGCCGGGGTCGGTGCTGGTCATCGGGGGTCCTTCGGGGGCGGGGGAGAGGAGCAGGCTAGCCCGCGGGCGTCCCCGGGCGCCGCCGTGGTCCACACCCTCCCGCGTGACCGGCATCACGCCTGCTAGGTTCGGTGCCGCCCGAGGACTCCTCACCTCGGACCCGCGCAGAACGAAGGAGTTGTGCCCGCGATGACGTCATCGACGCCCGTGCCGCCCCCCGGCCCGGCCCCCGAACCCTCCCCCGAGCGCTACCGGGAGGTGCAGGACTCCGCGGACTTCCGCGAGCTGCGCACCTCCTTCCGCAGCTTCGCCTTCCCCATGACCGCCGCCTTCCTGGTCTGGTACCTCGCCTACGTGCTGCTGTCCACGTACGCGGAGGGGCTCATGGCGATCCCCGTGATCGGCCAGGTGAACCTCGGCATCCTGCTCGGCATCAGCCAGTTCGTCATGACCTTCCTCATCACCTGGCTGTACATCCGCCACGCGAACCGGAAGCTCGACCCGCTCGCGGAGCGGCTGCGCGTCGAGATCGAGGGGGAGGACTGACATGGACTTCGGCAACCCCGTTCTCAACATCTCGATCTTCCTCGCGTTCGTCGTGGTCACCCTCGTGGTGGTCATCCGGGTCTCCCGCCAGAACACGAGCGCGGCGGACTTCTACCACGGCGGCCGCAGCTTCTCCGGGCGCCAGAACGGCATCGCCATCGCCGGCGACTACCTCTCCGCCGCGTCCTTCCTCGGGATCGTCGGCTCCGTCGCCCTCTACGGCTACGACGGCCTGCTCTACTCCGTCGGCTTCCTCGTCGCCTGGCTCGTCGCGCTGCTGCTCGTCGCCGAGCCGCTGCGCAACACCGGCAAGTTCACGATGGCCGACGTCCTGTCCTTCCGCATGCGCCAGCGGCCCGTGCGCACCGCCGCGGCGAGCTCGACCCTCGCCGTGACCTTCTTCTACCTGCTCGCGCAGATGGCCGGCGCGGGTGCCCTCGTCTCCCTGCTGCTCGGCATCGACGGCCGGGTGGGGCAGAGCGCCGTGATCGTCGTCGTGGGCGTCGTGATGATCGCCTACGTGCTGATCGGCGGGATGAAGGGCACCACCTGGGTGCAGATCATCAAGGCCGTGCTGCTCATCTGCGCGGTGGGCGTGACCACCGTCTGGATCCTCGCGCTGAACGGCTTCAACTTCTCGACCGTGCTCGAGCGGGCCGTCGAGGCCCACCCGGACGGCACGAAGATCCTCGACCCGATGCTCCAGTACGGCGAGACCGGATCGAGCAAGCTCGGCTTCGTCTCCCTCGCGATCGCGCTCGTGTTCGGCGCCGCAGGGCTCCCGCACGTGCTCATGCGCTTCTACACGGTGCCCACCGCGAAGGAGGCGCGCCGCTCCGTGACCTGGGCGATCGCCCTCATCGGCTTCTTCTACCTGTGCACCCTCGTGCTCGGCTTCGCGGCCGCCTCGATGGTGGGCGTGGACGTCATCGGCTCGCTGCCCGGCGGCTCGAACTCGGCGGCCCCCGCCCTCGCCTACGCCCTCGGCGGCTCGGTGCTGCTCGCGATCATCTCCGCGGTCGCCTTCGCGACGATCCTCGCGGTGGTCGCGGGCCTCACGATCACCGCCTCCGCCTCCTTCGCGCACGACATCTACAACGGCGTGCTCAAGCGCGGCGAGGCGGATCCGGCGCGCGAGGTGAAGGTCGCGCGCACCGCGGCGGTCGTCATCGCGGCGATCTCGATCGTGGGCGGCGTGCTCGCCGCGGAGCAGAACGTCGCCTTCCTCGTCTCCCTCGCCTTCGCGGTCGCGGCGAGCGCGAACCTGCCCTCGATCCTGTACTCCCTTTACTGGAAGGGGTTCACGACCCGCGGCTCGCTGTGGAGCATCTACGGCGGCCTCATCAGCGCGGTCGTGCTGATCCTCTTCTCCCCGGTGGTCTCCGGGGCGGAGAAGGCGATGTTCCCGGGCGTGGACTTCGCCTGGTTCCCGCTGACGAACCCGGCGATCGTCTCGGTCCCGCTCGGCTTCCTCCTCGGCTGGCTCGGCTCGATCACCTCCCCGCCCGGCGACGAGCTGAAGCAGGCGGAGATGGAGGTCCGCTCGCTCACCGGCGCCGGCTCCGAGAAGGCCGCCGTCGACCACTGAGCGGCCCGATCGCCCCGATCCACCGGCCCACCCCGCGGCGCCCCGGGCGGCGCGAGATCGTCGATCTCGCGTCGCCCGGTGTTCATGGGAGCGCTACCACGCCCTCCTAGCCTCGTCGCGTCCCGCCCCCAGGGGCGTCCTCCCGCGCCGCCCCCGCACCCGATCCCGGACCACGCCGTCCCCTCTGGAGCCCCCATGCCGGCCACCGCCGCCGCGTCCCCCGTCAGCCGTCGTCGCCTGCTGCAGCTCAGCGGCGCCTCCGCCGCCGTCATCGCCCTCGGCATCGACGCGCCCGAGGCCCTCGCCGCCCCCTCCCACGGCCACGGCCACGGCCACGACGACGAGGAGCTGTTCTCCCTCGGCGTCGCGAGCGGCGCCCCGCGCCCCGACGGCGCCGTGCTGTGGACCCGCCTCGCCCCCGAGCCGCTCGCCGAGGACGGCCACGGCGGCATGGAGCTGCGCCCCGTGCCCGTGCGCTGGCAGGTCGCGGAGGACGAGGACTTCTCGCGGATCGTCGCCCGAGGTCAGGCGCTCGCCCAGCCCGAGCTCGCCCACGCCGTGCACCCCCGCGTCGAGGGCCTCGCCCCGGTCACCGAATACTTCTACCGCTTCGTGGTGGGCCGTCGGACGAGCCCCGTCGGCCGCTTTCGCACCCTCCCCGCCGCCGGGGCGGAGGCCGAGTCCTTCTCCTTCGGCCTCGTCTCCTGCCAGGCCTGGTACCACGGGCACTTCACCGCCCACCGCCACCTCGCCGAGGAGGAGGACCTCGACCTCGTCGTCTTCGTGGGCGACTACATCTACGAGTACGGGATCACCGCGGCGAACCTCTGGCGGCAGGGCGCGGAGGTGGGCCCCGCGCACACCGTCGAGATCGAGACCCTCGAGCAGTACCGCCTGCGCTACGCCCTGTTCAAGAGCGACCCGCACCTCCAGCGCTTGCACGCCCGCGTGCCCGCCGTCGCCGTCTGGGACGACCACGAGGTGCAGAACGACTACGCGGGGGACGGCTCGAGCACCGGCATCCCCACCGAGCTGTTCGACCACCGGATCGCCGTCGCCTACCGCGCCTTCTACGAGAACATGCCGCTGGACCTCGGCGCCCTGCCCGACGGGCCCGGCGCGGACATCACCGCCGGCTTCGACGTCGGCACCCTCGCCCGCTTCTCCCTGCTGGACACGCGGCAGTTCCGCGACCCCGCGCCCGCGGACGCCGCCGAGCAGCAGCGGCCCGAGCGCACGATGCTCGGCGAGGAGCAGGAGGCGTGGGTGCAGGAGCGCCTCGAGAGCTCCGGCGCCACCTGGGACGTGCTCGCCAACGGCGTGGTCGTCACCGCGATCACCGAGGACCGCGTGGACATGTGGGACGGCTACCCGGCGGCCCGCGAGCGGCTGCTGCGCGCCCTCGGCGGGGTGCGCAACCCGGTGGTGCTCACGGGCGACATCCACAAGCACGTCGCCGCGGAGCTCCGCGAGGACTTCTCCGACCCCGATTCCCGCACGATCGGCGTGGAGCTCGTGTGCACCTCGGTCGCCTCCGACGGCGACGGCGCCCCGACCGACGCGTACACCCCGGACTGGACGCAGCACGACTACGTGAAGCTCTACGACGGGCGCCGCGGCTACGTGCACGTGCGGCTCACCCCGCAGGAGATGGTCTCGAGCTTCGTGGTCGTCGACTGGATCGAGGCCGACGACACCGCCCCTCGCCAGCTGCGCGCGCAGTTCACGACCCCCGCCGGCGACCCCCGGCTGATCCCGGCCTGAGCCGGGAGGACAGGAGCCCCGCATGAGCCCCCGCCCGAAGACCGTCACCGGCGCCGCCGCCGAGGGGGCGCTCGCGCGCATCCTCCTGACCTGGGAGCCGCTGCCCTGGGAGCCGCTCGTCGACCACTTCCGCGTCTACGGCGCCCCCGGCGAGGACGCGCCCGACGTCGACGACGAGGAGCAGCTCGTCGGCAGGACCGTCTACCCGCGCTTCGAGCACCGCGACCTCGACCTCGCGGGGGAGACCTGGACCTACCGCGTGCTCGCGGTCTCCGACGCCGGCCGGCGCGGCCGCGCGGGCGATCCCGTCACCGCCGCCTCGACCCCCTCGGTGACGACGACGGGGGAGGCCGTCGCGACGATCGGCGAGGTCGACGGGCGCACGCTCGAGCACCACCTCGCGCCGGGCTCCTACGCGCGGATCCCCGAGGCGCACCCGGACGCGCTCATCGAGTACGTCGACGGGGAGGACAC
Source organism: Brachybacterium sp. NBEC-018 (assembly GCF_024860185.1). Lineage (NCBI taxonomy): Bacteria > Bacillati > Actinomycetota > Actinomycetes > Micrococcales > Dermabacteraceae > Brachybacterium > Brachybacterium sp. NBEC-018. The sequence continues at coordinate 305,178 of NZ_CP100650.1, read as the reverse complement.
CCCGGGCGAGGCATGGCCCTACCTGTTGCCGGGACCGCTGGACGCCTGGGCCGGCAGCCGCTCCTACCGGGCGCGGTGGACCCTGACGCTCGAGGCGGCACCGACGGAGGACCATGACCTCGCCCTGTGGTTCGTGGACACGACGCGCAAGGGCGGGACGCTGCAGGTGACGGTTAACGACGCGCACCTCGAGGACCTCGAGCTCGCGATCGGCGCGACCCGCGGCTCGCGGGAGGGCGACGCGACGGCGGAGGGCTCGCCGCTCGTGCGCTCCTTCCACGAGCTCCCCGTCCCGGCCGCGATGCTGCGTGCGGGGGAGAACGTGATCGGGCTCGAGATCACCGCGGGCGCCTGGGCCGCCTGGGACGCGCTCGGGCTCTACGCCCGGCGCTGAGGCGGCCCGGGCGGTCGGCGGCTCAGGCCTCCGCGGTCGCGGAGGAGCGGACCGCGGAGCGCCGACGGCGGGAGCCGCCGCCCAGCGCGTCGAGGGCGAAGCGGCCGGGGCCGGCCGCGGCGAGGGCGATCGCCCCGGCGCCGAGCGCGCCCACGAGCTCCCAGCCGCCCGCGTCGACGAACACGCCGTTCTGTGCGTGGACGAGCACGACGGCGCCCACCATGTCGATCGCGAGCAGCACGCCGGCCACCCGCGTGAGCAGGCCCAGGATCAGCAGGGCGCCGCCCACGAGCTCGAGCACGGCGACGACGGGGCCGGTGATCTCCGGCATCGGCGCGCCCATGCCGGCGAAGCTCTCGGTGACGGCGGGGAAGCCCCACTGGACCACCTTCTGGTAGCCGTGGAGCAGGAAGATGACGCCCAGCACGAGGCGGGCGATCAGGAGACCCAGGTGGGAGGTCGTGGAACGGGCGGCGTGCGAAGACATGGTCGTCCTTCCGGAGGGGGAGTGCGGAGCGGCCACGATAGATGAAAAGGCAACCAATCCCGGGGGAGTCGCCCGCACGGCGCGGCGCGGATCACAGCGAGGACCGGACGCACCCCCGTGAAGCGGACGCGTGCACCACGGCGCGCCCACGGGGTGTAGAAGGGACGGGTGACCCCCTCCTCCCGCCGCGCCGTCGGCCCCCTGCTGGCCGTGATCGCCGTCGGGCTCCTCGCCCTGAACCTCCGCCCCGGGGCGACCTCCGTGGGGCCGCTCATGTCGGAGATCGTCGCGGACTACGGCCAGGGCGCCGTCGCCTCCGGGCTGCTCACGGCCCTGCCCTGCCTCACCTTCGGCATCGTCGGCACGCTCGCCGTGCCGATCGCGCGCGTGCTCGGCCTCACCGGCTCCGTGCTCGCCTCCTTCGTGCTCGTCGCCCTCGGGCTGCTGCTGCGCCCGACGGTCGACGGCTTCGGCCTGTTCGTCCTGCTCTCCGTGGTCGCGCTGCTGGGCCCCGCGCTCGGCAACGTGCTGCTGCCCGCCTGGATCAAGCAGCACGGCGGCACCCGGGTGGTGGGGCTCATGACGCTCTACTCCGTCGTCCTCGCGAGCGGCGCCACGGCCGCCGCGATGCTCGCCGTGCCGCTCGCGGGCGGCGAGGCCGACGGCTGGCGCCACTCCCTCCCGCTGTGGGGCCTCATCGGGGTCGCCCCCGTGCTGGTCTGGGCCGTCGTCCTCACCCGCACCGGCCACGACTTCCCGCCTCCCCCGCCGGAGGGGCAGGTGAAGGGGCGGATCCTGAGCTCGCCGCGCGCGATCGCGCTCACCGTCATGTTCGGCATGCAGTCGCTCAACGCCTACTGCCAGTTCGGCCTGCTCCCGCAGATCCTCACCTCGGAGGGCACCTCGCCCGCGACCGCCGGGGTCGTCGTCGGCGTGCTGAGCGCCTTCGGCATCGTGGGCGGCCTGATCGTCCCGACCCTCGTCTCCCGCTCCCGCCGCCTGCCCTGGATCTGCGCGGGCTACGGCGTGCTCACCGCCGCCGGCTACGGGGGTCTCATGCTGTTCCCGCAGGTGAGCCCCTTCGTGTGGGCGACCGTGCTCGGCATCGCCGGCCTCGCCTTCCCGACCGCGATCGCGCTCATCCCCGCGCGCACCCGCGCCGTCGCCGTGACCGCCCGGCTCTCGGGGATCGCGCAGCCGCTCGGCTACGTCCTCGCGGCCGTCGGCCCGCTGGTCGCCGGCGGCCTGCTCGACGCGACCGGCTCGATCCCCGCGGTGCTCTCCTTCCTCGCCCTGACCGGCGTGGTGCTCGGCGTCGCCGGGTTCGTCGCTGCGCGGCCCGGCACCGTGGACGACGACCTCGCCCTCCGCGCGACCCCGGCCGACGGCGCCTGACGGTGGTCCCTGCCCTCCGGGAGGGTCTCGTGCGAGGATTCCTCCCATGAGCATCGGCACGCTTGGCGCCCTGAGGATCCTCGCCACCCAGTCCCCGACGACGCCCCCGCGGTCGGTCGCGACCCGCGACCGCGTGCGCCGGCGCCGTCACGGGCACGTCCCCGTGACCTGGATCGACGAGCAGAAGGCGGCGCGCGGCGTGATCGTGCACCTCCACGGCGGGAGCTACCTGCGCGGCGAGCGCGCCGATCACTGGACCTGGCTCGAGGAGGTCGCCCGGCGGGCCGACGTCGCCGCCGCGATGATCCACTACTCCCTCGCCCCGCGGCACCCCTTCCCGCGGGCGGACGAGGACGTGCTCCACGCCCTCCACGCCCTGGACCGCGCCGCGCTGCTCCCCGCGGGGCGCTGGGTGCTCTCGGGCGACGAGGCCGGCGCCGGCCTCGCCCTCGGCGTGCAGGCCCAGCTCGCGACGCTCGGCGTGACCGAGCCGTCCCTGCTGCTGCTCTCCGCCCCCTGGGCGGACCTCACCGCGGACCACCGCCTCGACGACGAGCACCGGCAGGCCGCGCGGATGTACGCCGACGGCGCCGACCGCGAGGACCCGCGGATCAGCCCGCTGCGCGGCGACCTCGAGGGGCTCCCGCCCGTGCACCTCGCCGTGGGCGGGGACGACCTCCTCGCCCCGGACTCCCGCGCGCTCGTCGAGCGGATCGCCGCCGCGGGCGGCGAGGCCGTGCTCCACGAGGAGCCCGGCCTCGGCGACGGCTTCCCGATCGTGCGACCGGGCGTCGCCGCGCAGCGCGCCTGGCGCTCCCAGATCGCGGCCGTGCGCGCCGCCGTGGGCGCGCGCCCCGCGACCGCGGACGCGCACTGAGATCGGTCCGACCGCTCGGTAGGATGGGGCCGTGGCCAGCACCTCCCCACCTGATCCGGATGAGATCGACGCCCCGGACGAGGCCTCCGCAGCGGAGGCGGCCGTCGACCCCCGCGAGATCGGCACCACCGTCCCCTGGGACGGCAGGTCACCCGCGACGGCCGCGCTCGCCGCGCTCCTCGGCACCGTCGCGCCGGAGGGCACCCTCCGCCTCGTGATCCAGCGCCTCGCGCTGCACGAGCACGGGGAGCACCGCGGCACCCATCATGTGGCGGACGCGATCACCGATGTCGGCGGCAACCTCGTGGTCATCCCGCTGCGCGAGCGGGTGCTCGCGGAGCCGGACCTCGCCGAGCGCCTCACCGCGGCGATGGACCGCCTGCAGGCCGACGTCGACGCGGAGCTCCGCCTGCCCGGCGGTGCGGGGGCCGACTCCCTCGAGGTCGTCCTCGACGCCGACGGCGAGCGGCGCGTGACGCTGGGCCTCGGCATCGAGGTCACGCCGCAGGAGGCCGACGCCTTCCCGCCGCATCCCGCGGTCCACGACGGCGCCCACCACATCGCCTACGACGCGCCGGCCCTCGACGAGCTCCGCGACCGCCTGCGCCCGCCGGAGCCCGGACTGCTCTCCCGCCTCTGGGCCCGGCTGCGCGAGCGTTGAGCCCTCAGGCCGGCGCGGGGGAGCGCAGCGCCCGGCCCGTCGCGGCGGGCAGCGGGAGGTCGAGCGCCGCGGCGAGGGTCGCCCCGAGATCCGCCCAGCTCCCCTCGACGGGCGAGGTGGGCAGGCCCGGCCCCGCGAGCAGCGCCGTCGAGACCGCGGAGGGGTCCGTCACCGCGCGCGGCCCCGCGTAGTACGGGTCGTCCCCGTCCACGAGCGGTCGGTTCGTGGGGGACAGGCCCACGACGGTCCCCGGCGCCCCCTCGAGCACCGCGATGACGTCGGTCTGCCCCGTGGCGCCCACCCCGTCGTCGACCTCGCGCAGCGTGAGGTGATGGTGCTCGGCGAGCTCGCCGAGCACGTCGAGGGCCAGGCGGCGCACCGCCTCCCCCTCCTCGCGCCGCACGTGCAGCGCCCCGCGCGGGCCGTCGGGCCAGACGAGGGCGCGGAAGGACGCGAGCCGCGGGCCGTCCGTGCGGATCAGGCCGCGCGCGGCGAGCGCCGTGTTCGGGTGCACGAGCAGCACCGTCGGCACGAGCGGGCGTCCGGGGACCAGGACCGTGCGGTCCGCGGGACCCGCCCCGAAGGCCGCGGCGATCTGGGAGACGGCGTCGAGCAGGTCCGCGAGGGCGCGGCGCACGGCGGGGGAGCCGACCCCGTCCTCCCGGCGCGCCCGGGCGAGTCCCGTGAGCCGCACGGCCGCGAGACCGACGGGGGAGCGGGTGAGCACCTCCGCCGCGATCTCGGCGACGAGGGCGTCCGGCGGGACCTGCGAGAGCTGCACCCCGGCCTCACGGCGCGGGGCGAGGTGCTCGGCGACCATGCGCGGGGAGCTCGTGGACTCCGCCATCTCCCAGCGGTTGCGGTAGTGGCGGACGTCCTCGACGAGCGGGAGGCACAGGGACACGCCGGCGCCGGCCGTCGCGGGCCACTGCAGGGCGGCGGTCACGGCGCCCTCGCCCTCGGCGGCGTCGAGCAGGGTGGGGGCCGTGAGCGCGGAGGCGTACCAGGCGGAGACGGCTCCCGGGGCACCCGGGAGGAACGGCATCTCCGAGGCGACATGGGTGCGGGCGACCGTCGTCCCCGTGAGCACGGAGGCGAGCGCGGGGGCCGGCTCGGAGGGTCCGCCGGGGCGGACGGTCAGCTCACCGGCCGTGGCCGGCACACGGGCGGCCTCGCGCAGCGGTGCGGCGTCCTGCCCGTCGAGCCCGTCCACCGCGAGGAGGAGGGTGCGTCCTGCCCTCATCGCCATCCCTCCCCCGTCCGCCGGCGTCTGTGCCGAGCACGCTAGGGAGCGGGGATTTCCGCGGTGCGAGGACCGGATGAGCAGGGAGGGGCGCGGGGGTGAACACGAGGTGCGGAGCGGGCGGATGCCCTCACCCCAGGCGTCGGGCGACGGGCCTCAGCGCAGCTCGGGCGCCGTGGTGTCCGTGCGGCCGGCGTCCGCGTCGAGGCGGCGGCGCAGCAGCGCGGCGGCCTCCCGGTCCCGGCGCACGGCGTCGTCCACGAGCGGGGTCGTGTCGAGCTCGGGCTCGTCGGGCTGCAGCAGCATCCAGATCGCGGAGCCGATCGTCAGCACGAGGGTCCCCAGCAGCAGGAGCAGCAGGATCATCCAGGAGAAGCCCACGGGGTCCAGGAATCCTGCGAGGCCGTCGCCGCCCATCGGATCCCCTCCTCCTGCGTCCACACCGGAGCGGCCAGGATAACGCCGGAGCCGCGTCGCCGATATGCTGGCCCCCTTATGGCAGACGTGATCGTGGGGCGGTTCGCGCTCATCGACCTGATCGCCACCGGCGGTTCCGGGTCGGTGTGGCGCGCCTGGGACGCCAAGGCGCAGGCGGTGTGTGCCGCGAAGGTGCTGCGACAGCGCGACTCCGCGGATCTCATGCGCTTCGTGCGCGAGAAGGGCGTCAGCTTCGACCACCCGCACCTGCTCACCCCCTACGGCTGGGGCGCGGAGGACGAGCACGTCGTCATCGCCATGCCGCTCGTGAGCGGCGGGACCCTCGAATCGGTCGTCAAGCGCCGCGGGAAGCTCTCCGAGCCCGCCGTCGTCGTCATCCTCGACCAGCTCCTGGACGGCCTCGCGCACGTGCACCGCGAGGGCTGGATCCACCGCGACGTGAAGCCCGCGAACATCATGTTCGAGGCCCGCGGCGCCGCCCGGCCCCATGCCCGGCTCGCGGACTTCGGCATCGCCGTGCACGAGTCCGACGTCCGCTTCACGCACGTCGGCATGGTCAACGGCACCCCCGGCTACATGGCGCCCGAGCTGTTCTCGATGGCCGAGCCCACCCCCTCCCACGACCTCTACGCCGCCGGGGTGGTCGCGCTCGTCGCGCTCAACGGGCCGCTCAAGCTGCACGACGGCGCCTTCCGCCCGGAGGAGCTCGACCAGCACCTGCGCGGCGTGACCCCCAAGCTCTCCGCCGTGATCCGCGGGCTGCTCGCCGCGCAGCCGGACCAGCGCTACCAGGACGCCGAGGCCGTGCGCCGTGACCTGCCGCGCGTGCCCGCGGGCTATCCGCTCGCCCTGGCCGACGGCACCCCGCTGCGCTTCGACGACACCCTCGCACCGATGCCGGAGAACGCCCCGGGCGTCGCCCGCCCGGAGCGGCCCGCGCAGTCCGCCGCCGCGCCGTCCCTCGAGGCGATCCGCGCGGGCCAGGTGCAGCAGGGGTACGTGCCGACGACGGCCTCCGCCGCGCCCGCTCCGCAGGGCCGGGCCCAGCACTCCCCGGGGGTGCCGTCGCCGGGCGTCGGCTCCCCGCAGACCGGCCAGCAGTGGGCCGGCACCGGCGGCGCAGGCGGCTACACGGGCGCCACCGGCACGGGGACCGGCCAGCGGCCCGCGGACCGCACCGGCACCTACATGGCGATCGGGATCGGCGGCGGCTCCGCCCTCGTGCTCGGCGCGATCGTCGCCGCGGTGCTGCTCTCGGTGTTCTGAGCCCTGTCCTCTGACGCCCCTCAGCGCGCGACGGCGGTGACGTCGAGCGCCTGCAGCAGCGCCTCCCGCCGCGGGTCCAGCAGCAGGTCGACCTGCACATCCATGGGGGCCGACGACCCCGAGGCGCCCTCCCCGCGGCCCGCGAGGCGCCAGCGCAGATGGGCGCGGCTCAGCGCCCGCGCCGACCCCGGGGTCAGCGTCTCGAGATCCGCGGCCGTGAGCCCGGCCGCGGCGAGGGCGGCGTCGAGCCGGCGTCGGCGCTCGACGAGCGGCACATCCAGCAGCATCGAGTCCGCGAACCACGCCTCCACGAGGGCCGGGTCGTCGGTGCGCAGCCACTCCAGGGCGCCGGCCGCCGCCTCGAGGGCGCGCGGGGCGGCCTGCGGGGCGCGGCGCGCGAGCAGGGCGGGGCTGTGGCGGCGCAGGATCCGCAGCGCCTCCATCGACAGCGGGGTCGCGGGGGCGTACTTGCTGTTCGCGAGGGCCACCATGCCGACGCCGCTGTCGCGGTGCCACACCATGAACGAGCCGTAGCCGGGGTAGCCGCCCGAATGGGAGATGACGTCGCCGAGGTCCGGGAAGGTCTCGACGACGAGGCCCATGCCGTAGGCGCGCACCCGGTCGAAACCGGGGGAGCGGCCGTCCTCCCCGGCGGGCAGGGCGGCCCACGGCTGGAGCCGGTGGCCCTGCTGCATCTCCCGGCGGGAGGCGATCGAGAGCAGCCCCGCGCGCTCGCCCGCCGCGGGGGCCGCTGCGGGGGCGTCGGCCGCGGCGAGGAAGCGCGCCCACACGGCGACGTCGTCCACGGTGGAGAACAGACCGGCCATCGCGCCGTACACGCCGGGGGAGTCGAGCGGCACCTGCTCGAAGCGGGTGGCGTCGGTGCGGTCCGCGAGACGGTGCCCGGTGGCGAGGCGGTCGGCGTCGACCTCCGCGGCGGACCACCCCGTCGCGTCGAGGCCGAGCGGACCGAGGAAGCGGCGCCGGATCTCCTCGGCGTAGGGGGTCCCGGTGACCTCGTCGATCACGCGGCCCAGCAGGGCGTACCCGGTGTTGGAGTACTCGAAGCCGGTGCCCGCCGCGTGCACGTGGCCGAGGCCCCCGCCCAGCACCTCCGCGAAGCGCTCCCGGGTCATCGCCTCCTGCCGGTCGCCCCAGGGGTTGTCCGTGACCAGGCCCGCGCTCATCGTCAGCAGGTGGCGCAGGGTGACCTCGGGGTCGCCCGACTCCTGCTCGAAGGCGCCCGCCGCCTCGGGGACGTGCGCGGTCACCGGGTCGTCCAGGCGCAGGAGGCCCTCGTCGCGCAGGGCGAGCACGGTCGCCGCGGTGAAGGACTTCGTCATCGAGGCGATGCGGGAGACCGTCGCGCGGTCCATCGGGGAGGAGCCCGCGGCGGGGAGGCCTCCCTCGAGCGCCCGGTGCCCCGCGGCCCCGTGGGCGAGGACGGCCTCGGCGTGCGCGTGGCCGCCGATCACGGCCCAGGTGATCCCCGCCGTGCGGTGCGCCGCGACGGCCTCCTCGAAGAGCGCGGTGATCTCGCGGAGCGCCTCCTCGGGGACGGTGCTTCCTGCGGCGGAGGGGTCGGGGGCGACGTTCGGTGAGGTCATGGCTCCACTGTAGGGGGATCCGGAGGGGTGCCCTCGGGCTCGTCGTCCTCGAGCTCGGCGGCCGCGAAGAAGCTCGCGAGCAGCGCCGCCGGGTGCTCGCCGATCACGGCGGCGAGCGGCGCCGGGTCCAGGCGCCGCGGATCCACGGCGCCCTGTCCTGCGGGGCCCGGTGCGTCCGGCCCCGCGTCCTGTGCGTCCCCCGGGCCGTCGGTCCCCTCGTCGTCTCCCGCCGGAGCCGCGTCCCGCGGCGCGATCAGGTCGCCGAGGGACAGGCCGCGCAGGGTCAGCAGGCCCGTCGGGTCCTCGTCCACGGACTCGACCAGCACGTAGACGAGCGCCGCGACGTGCCGGCACGGGCCCGGCCAGTCGAGGCACGAGCAGTCGTGGGAGAGCTCGGAGGCGCCGCGCGGCAGCAGCGAGACCTCCTCGTGCGCGAGCTCCCGCTCGATCTCCTCGGGGTAGGCGCCGCTCGCGAGCCGCGCCGGCAGCTCCGGGTGCGCGCGGGCGATGCGCAGCACCACGGCGCGGTCCGGCCCGGCCAGCGGCGCGAGGTCGAGCTGCGCCTCGTGGACCTCGCCGTCGGCGCCGAGCACCGCACCGCGGGCCCGGCCGGGGGACAGGTCCAGCCACTGCACGCGGCCCGCGCGGGCGTCGGCCCGGCCGCCGCTCGCCCGGCCCGGGCCCAGCAGCAGCTCCGCGGCGGAGCGGAGGGCGACGGCGTGCCAGCCCTTCCCGATCGCGCCGCGCCGTGATCGCAGCTGGATGCTCATCCGTCGCCCTCCCAGGAGTCGGCCGCGTCGAGGCTCAGCAGGTCGCGCAGGGCCGCGTCGTCGAGGGAGGCGATCCAGTCCTCCCCGGGGGCGATCGTGAGATCCGCGAGCTGCTGCTTGTCCGCGAGGACCCCGTCGATCCGCTCCTCGACGGTCCCCGCGGAGACGAGCTTGTGCACCGTGACGTCGCGGCGCTGCCCGATCCGGAAGGCGCGGTCCGTCGCCTGGTTCTCGACCGCCGGGTTCCACCAGCGATCCAGGTGCACGACGTGGTTCGCGGCCGTGAGGGTGAGCCCCGTGCCGCCCGCGCGCAGGCTCAGCAGCATGAGCCCCGGCTCGTCCGTGCGCTCCTGGAAGCGCGCGACCATCGCGTCCCGGTCCGGCTTGGCGACGCCGCCGTGGAGGAAGGGCACGTCGATCCCGTAGCCCGCGAAGCGCTCCTCCCAGTACGGGGCGAGCAGGTGCCCGAACTGCGTGAACTGCGTGAACAGCAGCACCTTCTCCCCGTCCGCGAAGGCGTTCTCGAGCAGGTCGTCGACGAGCTCGAGCTTCCCCGAGCGGTGCGCGCCGCCGCGCACGAGCGCGGAGCCGTCGCCCAGGTAGTGCGCGGGATGGTTGCAGACCTGCTTGAGGCGGGTGAGCGTCGAGACCACGAGCGCGCGGCGCTGGTTCTCGGCGGCGCCGTCGACCGAGGCCATGAGCTCCTCGACGATCGCCTCGTAGAGGCCGGCCTGCTCGGGGGTCAGGTTCACGACCCGGGTGAGCTCGGTCTTCTCCGGGAGGTCCTTGATGATCGAGCGGTCCGTCTTGACCCGTCGCAGCACGAAGGGCGAGGTGACGAACTTCAGCCGCGCGAGCGCCCCCTCGTCCCCCTCCTCCTCGATCGGGTCGGCGATGCGCTCGGCGAACTGCGCGGCGCTGCCCAGCAGGCGCGGGTTCACGACCTCCATGAGCGAGTGCAGGTCCCCGAGGCGGTTCTCGACCGGTGTGCCCGTCATCGCGAGCCGGTGCGGGGCCTGCAGGCTGCGCGCGGCGCGGGTGACCTGCGTGCCCGGGTTCTTCACGTGCTGCGCCTCGTCCAGCACGATCCGGTGCCAGGGCACGGAGCGCAGCAGCTCGAGGTCCCGGGCGAGCAGCGAGTAGGTCGTGAGGACCACGTCGTGCCGCCTCGCGAGCTGCGCGAAGCCGGCATCGCGCAGCCGCGCGCCACCGTGGTGGACGTGCACGCGCAGCTGCGGGGCGAAGCGCGCGGCCTCCCGCTGCCAGGCGCCGACGACGGACATGGGGCACACGAGCAGCGTCGGCCCCGGCGCCGGTGAGTCGTCACCCTGCTCGCGCTCGCGGCACAGCAGCGAGAGCACCTGCATCGTCTTGCCGAGGCCCATGTCGTCGGCGAGGATCCCGCCGAGGCCCAGGCGGTCCAGCGCCCACATCCAGTCCAGGCCGTCCTGCTGGTACGGTCGCAGCGTCGCCTGCAGGGTGGTGGGGGAGGGCAGCGTCTCGGGCCCGCGGCCGCCGGGGAGGAGCCGCGCGAGGCCCTCGCCGCCCGTCGACGTCATCGCGTCGTAGGCGAAGCCCATGTCCGCGGCGTCGGGGGAGAGCAGCAGGGAGAAGATCTCCGCCCAGGTCGTGTCACCGGTGAACTCGGCGGGGGTGAGCCGCGGCTCCGGCTCGGGCGTGCCGGGTCCTCCCGCGTCGCCCTGCCGCCGGGCGTCCTGCGCGCGCCGCCACTGCTCACGGCGACGCTCCGCGGCGGCCTGCTCCTCGGGGGTGCGCGGCCGGCGCGGCTGACCCGTGCGGGCGGCGAAGGCGTCGAGGAAGCGCTCCGCGGCGCGCAGGGTCGTCGTGTCCAGCCGGACCCACTGCCCGCGCAGGTGGACGATCTCCGACTGCGCCTCGCGGATCTCCTCCATCTCCTCCTCGGTGAGCTCCGTGTCCCCGACGGCGACCCGCCAGCGGAAGCTCGCCATCGCCCCAATCCCCACGCCGGAGCCCTTCTTCCGGGCGTCCTCGGGCTCGTCCGCCTGCTCGGCGCGCACGGTCGTGCGCTGGGCGGTCCAGCCGCGGGGGAGGAGCACGGTCACGGCGGCCCGCTCGAGGGCGGCGGCGTCCTCCGCGAGCAGGGCGGAGACCTCGGGCGTCGTGAGGACCCAGTCCAGCCCCGTCGTGTCCACGCGGGCGCCCCGCACCACGGGGGAGCGCTGCATGATCGCGGCGGCCGCCTCCGCGGCGCCCGCGGGCGTGAGGTCGCCGACGGCGCGCAGGGCGTCCACCGGGTGCACGGTGCCGTCCTCCTGGCGCAGGCAGGTCTGCAGCAGCCAGTCGGTGCTGCCGGGCTCCGGCTCGAACAGGCGCACCACGAGCTCGTCGTCCGTCGAGGCGAGCACGACGGCGCGGCCCGAGTCCCGGAACGCCTCGAGGGCGGCAGCGACGGCCCGCTGCGCCGGCAGGTCCCCGCCGAGCTCGCCGTCGGCCGTGAGCGCGGGCAGCACGCCGAGCGGGTCCTGCTCGTCCCGGTTCCTGTCCCCGGCGGCGGTGCCGGCGTTCCCCAAGTGCGCGGCGAAGGCGGCACGGGCGCGGGCGTCGACGAGCGCGTCGAGCAGCGGGGGCCGGTCCGGGTCCGGTCCCCGCCAGACGAGGCCCGCGCGGCCGTGCCGCTCCGTGCCGAGGATCCGCAGGTCACGGCGGGAGACGAGCCGGGCGGCCTCGACGTCGAGCACGGTCGCCGCCTGGAGATCGGGCATGGCGGCGACGTCCTCGCCGAGCAGCACCGGCGTGCCCTGCGCGATGAGGGCGCTCACCTTCTCGAGGGCGTCCTCGCCGAACCGCGCCTCGAGCAGGGCGCGCACCGCCTCCACGAGCCCCACGAGCTCGGGGCCGGTGAGCGCGGCGGCCGGCACACGGCGGTCCGGTGCCCCTGCGCGGCCGCGCAGCCGCACCCGGTGGCGCAGGCGATCGGGCAGCACCGCGAGCGCCGCCGCGAGCGGCTCGGGGACCGACTCCTGCAGCGCGCCGAGGTCCTCGGCGGCGCGGGCGCGGCCCGGTGCCGTCTGCTCCCGCACCCACAGGGCGGGGCCCAGGTCGTCGTCGACGACGAGGTGCAGGTGACGGGAGGGCATCTCGGCAGTGTGGCCGTCGGGTCCGACGGACGGGCTCAGAGGCCGTCGATGATGAGCGCGGTCGCGTCGAGCCAGGCGTCCTTGGTGCGCGGGTGGATCCGCGACCAGTCCAGGTGAGAGCCGTCCACGAACTGCTTCTCGAAGGGCACCTCGACGACCGCGCGGGTGTGCGCGCCGAAGTGCGCGAGCAGGCGCTTGCGCAGGGTCGGGTCGAACTTCCCGGCGGAGCCGTGGGACAGGATCGTCACGGCGTGGTCGACCTGGCCGGCGAGCCCCGTGGCGCGCAGCTCGTCGATCATCCAGGCGGCCGCGTTGAAGGTGTCCTCGCGGGCGGTCGAGACGATGACCAGCTGGTCCGCGTTCTCGACGGCGGCGAGCCAGTTCGAGGCGCGCACGTTGTTGCCGGTGTCGATGACCTTGATCCGGTAGAAGCGGGAGAGCGAGTCGTTGAGCTCGCTGAACGCCTCCGCGTCGATCGAGGCCATCGAGCCCGGGTCCTCGTCCGAGGCGAGGATGTCGAAGCGCATGCCGCCCTGGGGGCGCACGTAGGGGTCGAGATCCGCGGCGCTCGCGTGCGGGCCCTGCATCCTCTCGATGTCGTGGAGCAGGTCGACGACCGTGCGGTGGTGGTCCGTGGGCACGCCGCGCCAGCCGAGCGTCCCGCGGGTCTCGTTGTTGTCCCAGGCCAGCACGTTGCCGCCGCGGGTCACGCCGAGCGTCGCCGCGATCATGAGCGAGGAGGTGGTCTTGTGGGCGCCGCCCTTGAGGTTCACCACCGCGATGTTGCGGGGACCCTCGAGGGGGCGGCGGATGCGCTCGAGGCGCTCGTGCTCGAGGCGCTCCTTGCGACCGGGGCGCGGGGAGATCCGGCCGCCCGTGAGCTTGGTGAGCGTGCCCTGCCATCCCTGCGTGGCCTTGACGTGCACGCCCTTCGCGGTCGAGGACTGGAGGTCCTGCAGCGTGGGTCGCGAGGCGGCGGCGGCCGTGACGGAGGGGAGCGGGCGCGCGGCGGGAGCGGAAGGGCGCGACGGCGCGGGCGACGCGGAGCTCGCCGACGCAGCGAATCGCGCCGACGCCGCGGATGCCGCGGAACCCGCCGATGCGGCCGAACGAGCCGACGCCGCGGATCCCGCTGTCCCTGCCGGCGCCGCGGAGCGCGCCGCGGCGGGGGCCCACGGCGAGGGGGCGTCGGCCGCGGAGGCGGTGGTGTGCTCGCCGTCCTGGTCCCCCGCGGGCGGGAGCGCGGCGGCGCGGCGACGGTGGGCGCGGGTGGGGCGCACGCTCCCGTCCTCGTCCAGGGCGGGGTGCTCGTCGGTCGCGGGGGAGCCGATCGCGGCGTGCTGCCCCGTGGTCTCCGCGGCGGAGGGGGCCTCGAGCGGGGTGTCGGCGGAGGGGCCGTAGAAGGGGCGGTCGTCCGCCTCGCGGCCGGTGATCCGGCCCGAGGGCTCGACCCGCAGGTGATGGTGCACGCCCGGCTCGACGATGACGACGTCGACGGGGGCCTCGGCCTCCTGGGCGGCGGTGATGAAGACCTGCTTGACCCGTGAGCGGATCTCCACCAGGTCCTCACCGTCGAGCTCGACCGTCCCCGCGGGGAGATGCACGGTGGCAGAGGTGTCGGAGGTGATCCGCGCCTGCGCGATCATCGATGGTCCCTTCCCAGGTCCGGACGGCCGGCGCCCGGACGGCGCGACACGCGTACCGCACCACTGTACGGGCGCCCGGCCCCCGCGCGCCCGCCCGTGGCGTCGATGGTGGACGGCGCCACTCCCGTGGCCGTCGGCTAGCGTGACGCCATGCGCGCCCGCCTCCTGACCCGAGCCGCCGCCCCCGAGGACCCGGAGCGTCCGAACGAGGACGTGGCCGGGGTGCTCGGCGCCGCGGCCGTGCTGATCGACGGGGCCGGGATGCCGGCCCGGTTCCGCGCCGGCTGCTCCCACTCGGTGGCCTGGTACGCCCGCACGCTGACCGCCCGCCTCCTCCTCGCCCTCCAGGACGAGGGCGCGGAACTGCAGGGCGGCCTCGCCCTCGCGATCGGCGAGGTCGCCGCGCTGCACGCGGGCACGTGCGATCTGGACCGCGGCGGCCCCTCCGCGACGGTGCTCGCCGTGCGTGTGCGCGAGGGTCTCCTCGAGCATCTCGTCCTCGCGGACTCCTCCGTCCTGCTCGAGCGCGCCGACGGCACGATCGAGCGGATCAGCGACGAGCGGGTCGAGGAGACGGTCCGCGCGCACCGGGATCCGGAGGTGGTCGAGTCGCTGCGCAACGCCCCGGGCGGCTTCTGGGTCGCGCGGCACGAGGTGGAGGCGGCGGGGGAGGCTCTCGTGGGCGCCGTCCCGCTCGCGGACCTGCGCCGCGTGCACCTCGTCTCCGACGGGGTCACGCGCGCGGTGGACCTGCTGGGACTCGTGGACGACGACGGCCTCGCCGCCGCGCTGCGCACCGATCCCGAGGGTCTGCTCGACCGGATCCGCGAGGCGGAGCTCGCGCTCGATCCCGCGCGCCGCCAGTGGAAGATCCACGACGACGCGACGCTCCTGGTGCTCGAGGGCCTCGACGAGGCCTGAGCGATCGCGGCCCGCCGGGCGCACGCTCTGTGGCGAAGGGCACGCCGCGCCCGCGGGCGTCCCGGGCGGCGGCGGGCGACCGGCCCCGCCGAGGGCTCGACGGAGCGGGAGGAGTCCAGGCCGGGCGTCGTTTCTGACGACTGCCCACGAGTCCGGCGCGCTGCTCACTTTTTCAACGTTTTCTCAGTTACTGGGTGCTACCTGCGAAAACACGCCGGCGTCATGCGTTGTCACGAGGCGCGGAGGGGCATAGACTCGCTACCGAGCGGACGGCCCGGAGGGGTCTTCGGGGTAGGCCCCGGAGGATCCGGGACGAACTGCTCGAGGGGGCTCCTCCGCGGTGCCCCCGGTGATAACTTCATAGATGTGCCGCTTCTCAGGACCCCCCTCATGGGGAGCGGCCGGACGGGCTCTATGCCAGGTTCCCCCACCTTTGGCTGCCCGTCCTGCCTGTTCGCCCGCACCCACCCCTGACGGACGACAGGCCTGATGAGCGGTCCGTGAGCCCCCGCCTCGTGCGGTTGAGCGCTCCGGGCCGCTCATCTCTTTCTTCTCCACCCCGTCGCGCACGCGCGCGAGCCACGACGGCGGCCGTCCCGGGACCCGGTCCCGGAGCGGCCGCCGTCGTCCTGCGCTCAGGCGCCGAGGATGCTCACGTCGCTGCCGGGATCCAGGCGGTAGCCCGCCCCGCGCACCGTCGAGATGAGCTTGCGGTAGCGACCGAGCTTGGTGCGCACACGACGCACGTGCACGTCCACCGTGCGCTCGCCGGTCTCCTCGGGCGCACCGGCCCAGACCGTCTCCATGAGCTCCTCGCGGGAGACGGTGCGTCGCGCGTTGCGCGCGAGGTGGGCCAGCAGCTCGAACTCCTTGTAGGTGAGGTCGACGTCCGTGCCGTCGATCCGCACGCGGCGGCCGTAGAGGTCCGCGACGAGCGAGTCGTCCGGGGCGGAGGAGGCGCTCGACGGGCTCACGGCCGTGGCCTGCAGGGCTCGGCGGCGTGCGGCCTCCGCGTCCCGGCGGGCCGGGGAGTTGGGGGAGACGACCCCGCCGCGGCGGGGACGCAGCGGGCTGATCGCCGCCTCGCCGGTGCGGCGCGGCGGGAGCGACCGCACGGCGCCGGTGGCGCGGAAGGTGTGCGGGCTGTTCACCGAGACCGACGTGCGGCCCTGGCGGGTCGCGGTCTGGCGCTGGGCGTGGCTGCGGAGCTCGTCGGCGATGAGCGCCGCCTCCACGTCGCCGGTGCCGGCGGGCAGGGTGAGGGTCAGGGTGATGGTGACGCCGTCCTCCACGGGGGCGGCGGCCCGCTGCAGCGGACGGCCGGCGACCGGGCGGGCGGGCGTGCGGTCGAGGGCGGCGGGGCGATCGAGGGCGATGGTCATGATGCGGATCTCCAGGGTGCGGCGCGGTGCGCGGCGGGTGGTGGATCCGGGATCCCTGCGTGATCCTGCCGGTGGCGGATCGAAGGGGCTG
Organism: Brachybacterium sp. NBEC-018; assembly: GCF_024860185.1. Taxonomy (NCBI): domain Bacteria; kingdom Bacillati; phylum Actinomycetota; class Actinomycetes; order Micrococcales; family Dermabacteraceae; genus Brachybacterium; species Brachybacterium sp. NBEC-018. The sequence goes on along the minus strand of NZ_CP100650.1, from coordinate 288,881 downwards.
TACTCCCGGGGGCACCTGGAGCCCGCGCCTTCCGGCCGGCTCCTGTCAGCCGACCCCGTGGGTGTCTCGAGCGATCAGAGGCTCGGCTGACGGCGCATCATGCGCATCATCATGCACATCATCATCATCGAGCACATCATGGCGCGGGCAGCCCGGAGGGCGGCCGGCGCGGTGCGCACTGCGGTGCGCGTGCTGATCGATGACATGCCAGGAAGCATGCCGGGAAGCCGTCCCGGGAGCAAGGGGCTGTTCACATTCCGGGACCGCGAGAGGGCCGAGGGTGCTCTGACCAGCGCGTTTCGCGGCGCCTGATGTGTCACGCAGGCCCGGACGCACAGCGCCCGCCGTCCCCAGGATGAGGATGGCGGGCGTGTCGGGGGGAGATGCGGGGGCGCGGCAGGGGGGGCGGGGGCCTCGCTCAGCGCTTCTCGTAGGAGAGGCAGTCCGCGGCGTCGGCGCCGGCGCCCACGCGCACGGACTCCGCCGTGCATTCGAGGTCCTGGTTATGGATGCAGTCCGCCTTCTGGCAGGCACCGACCTGGGTGACGACCTTGCTGAGGCCGCCCTTGACGTCCAGCGGGATGAAGGTCGCGCAGGAGGTGTCCCGGCTGACGGTCACGGCGAAGGCACCGCATGCGTGCTCGTGGTTGTAGGAGCATCCCGAGACGGTGCACTCGGAGACGCGGGGCATGTCGACGGCGGTCATGGGTCCTCCTGGGGGCGGCGGTGCTGCGGATCGCGCCAAGGGCGCTGGCGCCAGTGTGGACCCACTTCGCCGGGAATTCCAGGAAGGAATGCATTGCCTGCGTCCATTCGGGAACATCCACCGAATAGAAAACGGTGACCTTTTTGAAAAGCCTGATCTTGCGGGAATCCGTGCCGGCGGCACCGGCCCAGGGGCCGGTGGCCCGAGAGCTCAGCGCCGGCGCAGGACGATGAGCGCATCGAGCAGCGCCGCGGGGGAGCCGTCGGGCGCGGTCACGGCCCGTGAGCGGTCCTCCGCGACTTCGACCTCCCACTCCTCCTCGTCGGGGGCGAGCAGCTCGAGCTCCTCGGCCGCGCCGAGCATCCGCGGGCCGTGGCCCTCGTGCAGGGCGGCGGACCACGGCGGCGGCGCCGCATGGGACAGGATCGCCAGGCGCCCGCCCGCGGCGACGGCGCCGCCCGCGCGGCGCAGGATGCCCGTGCGGTCCAGCGCGACGTCGGAGTGCAGGAAGGACGCCGTCACGAGATCCGCGCTCTCCGGCGCCGGCTCCCAGGCGGAGAGGTCCTGCGCCTCGAAGCGGGCGCGACCGGTGATCGCGGCGCCGCGGCGGGCGGCCTCCTCGCGCGCACGGCCGATCGCCGTGGGGGAGAGGTCCAGGCCCAGGGCGTCCCAGCCGTGCTCGGCGAGCCAGAGGACGTCCCCGCCCTCCCCGCAGCCCAGGTCGATCGAGCGGCCCGGGGTCCACGCGGCGGCGACGTCGGCCAGGGTCGCGTTGACCTTCCCCGACCAGATCGGGGCGGAGCCGTAGCGCTCCTCCCAGTGCTCGAGCGGGGAGCGGTCCGGGTGCGGGGACGGGTGCGACATCAGTCGACGACGCCGAAGAGGCGGTCGCCCGCGTCGCCGAGGCCCGGGACGATGTAGCCCTTCTCGTTGAGCTTCTCGTCGATCGAGGCGGTGACGATCGTCAGGTCGATCGTCGGGTCGATCTGCGTCTCCATCGCGGCGAGGCCCTCGGGCGCCGCGAGCAGGGTCACGCAGGTGATGTCCCGGGCGCCGCGCTCGTGGAGGTAGTCGACGGCCGCGATGAGCGTGTGTCCGGTCGCGAGCATCGGGTCCAGCACGAAGCACTGGCGGCCGGAGAGGTCGTCCGGGAGGCGGTTCGCGTAGGTCGTGACCTCGAGGGTCTCGTCGTTGCGGACCATGCCGAGGAAGCCGACCTCCGCGGTGGGCAGCAGTCGGGTGAGGCCGTCGAGCATGCCGAGGCCGGCGCGCAGGATCGGCACCACCATCGGCTTGGGGTTCGCGAGCTTCGTGCCGGTCATCGGGGTCACCGGCGTCTCGAGCTCGACGGGGGCCACGGCGACGTTGCGGGTCGCCTCGTAGGCCAGGAGCGTCACGAGCTCGTCGGCCAGCTGGCGGAACACCGAGGAGTGGGTCTCCTTGTTCCTCAGCACCGTGAGCTTGTGGGCGACGAGGGGATGGTCGATCTCGAGCGTGCGCATGGGGGCGAATCTACCGGAGGCTCCCGGACGTCGGGCATCGGTCGGATACTCGTCACCATGACCCGCTACCGCTTCTTCACGGCCGTCACCCTCGACGGGTTCCTCGCGGACGAGCACGACAGCCTCGACTGGCTGCTGTCCCAGCCCACCGGGGAGGAGAGCATCCTGCCCTACGACGCGTTCGTCGCCGACGTGGGCGCGATCGTCACCGGGCGCTCCACCTACGACTGGGTGCGGGAGCACGAGGGTGCCGTCGAGGGCGCCTGGGTCTACACCCAGCCCACCTTCCTGTTCACACATCGTGCGCCCGCGGAGGTCCCGGAGGGGATCACGGTCGTCTCCGGTCCGCCCGCCGAGCACCGCGCCGCGATCGAGGGGGCCGCCGGTGGGAAGGACGTCTGGATCGTCGGCGGCGGGGACCTCGCGGCAGCCTTCGCCCGGGCCGGGATGCTCGATGAGCTCTTCGTCTCGATCGCCCCGGTCACGCTCGGCGCCGGGAAGCCGCTGCTGGGCGGACGGTTCGACCTCGAGCTGCTCGAGCACGGGACCAACGGGGCTCTCCTCGAGGCGCGGTACCGGGTGGTGCGGTCGCGCTCCTGACACGGGGGAGGATGGCCCCATGACCGACGACGAGCTGATGGGCCTCGCCCTGGACCAGGCGCGCGCCGCCGCGGACCGCGACCCGGCGGACGTCCCCATCGGCGCCGTCGTCGTCGGCCCCGGCGGCGAGGTGCTCGCCGTGGCCGGCAACCGCCGTGAGGCCGACGAGGACCCGACCGCCCACGCCGAGGTGCTCGCCCTGCGCGAGGCCGCCCGTGTGCAGGGCCGCTGGAACCTCACCGGCTGCACGCTCGTCGTCACGCTCGAGCCGTGCACCATGTGCGCCGGGGCGATCGTGCTCTCGCGCGTGGAGCGGGTCGTCGTGGGGGCGATGGACCCCAAGGCCGGCGCCGCCGGCTCTCTCTACGACCTCGTGCGCGAGCCGCGGCTGAACCACCGGGTCGAGCTCACCACGGGCGTGCGCGGGCAGGAGTGCGGGGACCTGCTGCGGGAGTTCTTCCGCGCGCGCCGCCGGCGCTGAGGTCCCGCCCGCGGGACGCCTCCGGGACGCCTCCGGGGCGCCCGCCGACCGTGTCGTACGATCCTGGCCTGTGATCCAGCTCACCGGCGGGCTCGAGGTCCCGCCGCCGAGGACAGGGGACCCGCCGTGGCCGCACCGACCATCCGCGAGATCCGCTCCGACGACCTGGGCCGCCTGGTCGCCCTCTGGGACGCGACCCGCGCCGCGGACGTCAGCGAGCGGGAGCCCGTCTACGGCCTCTCCGAGGTCCTCGCCTCGGCGCAGGCCGACGTCGCCGTCGTCGCCCTCGCCGACGAGGACGGCCCGCTGCTCGGCGCCGCCGTCGGCCGCGCCGCCCACGAGCAGGGCTGGATCGTCTACCTCGGCGTCCACCCGGACCACCGGGACGGCGACCTGGGCCGCACGCTCCTGGACGCCCTCGAGCGGCGCCTCGCCCTGAGCGGCATCGCGACCCTGTGCAGCCTCGTCCCCGCGGACGACCCGCTCGCGCGGGACGTGCTCGCGGGCGCCGGCTTCACGCTCGAGCACGAGCTGCGCTACGCCGAGCGCCGCATCCCCGTCCAGGCGCGGGACCTCGCCCTGCTGCGCGAGCTCGGCGGCCGGATCCTGCCCCGCGGCGCCTGGGACGCCGTGGGCGGCATGACCGCGGAGAAGGAGCTGCTCGAGCGCCGGCTCGTCATGCCGCTCTCGCAGCCCGAGGTCGCCGAGCGCTTCGGCGTGGTGCCGCCGCGGGCCGTGGTGCTCTTCGGCCCGCCGGGGACCGGCAAGACCACCTTCGCGAAGGCCGTCGCCTCCCGCCTGCAGTGGCCCTTCGTCGAGGTGTTCCCCTCGCGGCTCGGCGGCGACCCGGCCGGTCTCGCCTCCGCCCTGCGCGAGACCTTCTCGCGGATCTCCGAGCTCGAGAAGGCCGTCGTCTTCATCGACGAGGTCGAGGAGATCGCCTCCCACCGCAAGGGCGACCCGCCCTCGCCCACGCAGGGGGTGACCAACGAGCTGCTGAAGATCATCCCCGCCGTGCGCGACCAGGACGACCGCCTGCTGATCTGCGCCACGAACTTCATCCGCTCCCTGGACAGCGCCCTGCTGCGCCACGGCCGCTTCGACTACGTGCTGCCCATCGGCCTGCCCGACGCCGCCGCCCGCCACGCGATCTGGGGCCGCTACGTGCCGCCCGCGGTCGCCGCCGAGGTGGACCTCGAGGCGCTCGTCGCGGCGAGCGAGGGCCTCACCCCCGCGGACATCGAGCACGGCGCCCGCCGTGCCGCCCAGCGTGCTTTCGAGCGGGCCGTCGAGGCGCCGTCCGACGGCGAGCAGGGGTCCGGCCCGTCGACCGCGGACTACCTCGAGGCGCTCTCCGGCCTCCGCCCGACCGTGAGCGCGGAGGTCGTCTCCGACTTCTTCGAGGACATCGAGGCGCTCGGGCGGCTGTAGCGCCGCCGGCCTCAGATCCAGCCGTGGCGGCGGGCGATCGCGGCGGCCTCGTGCCGGTTCGCGGCCTGCAGCTTCGCCTGCGCGCTCGAGAGGTAGTTGCGCACCGTCCCCTCGGCGAGGTGCGCGCGGCGGGCGATCTGGTCGACCGGGGCGCCGTCGGCCGCGTACTCGAGGACGTCGGCCTCGCGCGGGGTGAGCGGGGAGTCGCCCGAGGAGATCGTCTCCGCGGCGAGCTCGGGGTCGATCGCCCGGCGGCCCGCGGCGACGGTCCGCACCGCGGCGGCGAGCTCCCCGGCGGCCGCGGTCTTGGGCAGGAAGCCCAGCACCCCCTCGGCGAGGGCGCGCTTGAGGTAGCCGGGTCGCGCGTGCGAGGTCACGACCAGCACCCGCGTGGCGGGGGAGACGGCCGCGACCCGCCGCGCGAGCTCGAGGCCGTCGCCGTCGGGCATCTGCAGGTCCAGCAGCGCGACCTGCGGCTGCAGGCGCTGCGCGAGCTCCTCGCCCTCGGCGCAGCTCGACGCCTCGCCGACCACGTCGAGGTCCTCCTCGAGCGAGAGCATCGTGGCGAGCGCCGAGCGGATCAGGTGCTCGTCGTCGACCAGGATCACCGTGGTCCTCTCGGTCATCGCGCGTCCTCCTCCGTGGTCCCCGTGAACGCGGCGCGGAGGGCGAAGCGATCGCCCTCGCGGCCCGCGGTGATGCTCGCGCGCTCGCCGAAGCGCTCCCGCAGGCCCGTGATCCCGCTGCCCTCCATGTGCTCCTCCTGCTCGGCCCGCTCCGGCTGCGGGCGCAGCCCGTCGTTGTCGACCTCGACGCCGTCGGCGCCCAGGCGGATCCGCACCGACCGGGCGTCCGCATGGCGCAGCACGTTCGTGCCGCCCTCGCGCAGCACCCAGGCGGCGGGCTCCGCGAGCGCGGCGGGGACGTCCTCCGCCCCGCCGAGCACCGTCACCGACGCCCCGGCCGAGCGGAGCAGCGATACCGTGCCCCGCAGCTCGGCGGCGAGGTCCACCTCGCGGTACCCGCGCACGAGCGCCCGCGTCTCGGCGAGGGAGCCGCGGGCGATTCGGGCCACCTCCCGGCTGTGCTCGGCCGCCCGCGGATCGCCCCGCTCGACCAGCTGGGCGACGAGCTCCCCGGTCACGGCGATCGCGGAGAGGTCCCGGCCGGTGACGTCGTGCAGGTCACGGGCGAAGCGCAGCCGCTCCTCGGCGACCGCGAGCCGCGACTGCGCGACCCGGGCGAGGTCCAGCTCGCGCACCAGGGCGGCGAGCCACAGGGAGCTGCGGCACGCGCCCACGAGGCTCGTGAGCACGACCGCGAGGATCACCGCGGCGAGGAGCGAGAGGCCCAGCGGCACCATGAGCAGGGCCGCCGCGGTGATCGCGCCGCCCGCCCAGGTCCACGGGACGCGCAGGGCGAGCGTCGAGACCCCGCCGATCACGCACCCCACCGCCACGTTCACCGTCGTCGCGCCGAGGGCGAGCACCACGAGCGAGGCGACCGCGGGGAGCACGGGCAGGACCAGGGTGTGCAGCGGGCCGCGCATCCAGCCCACGTCGGGGAGGGAGCCGGCCGGGCCGGGAGCGGCGGGGCGCCGGGCCCAGGCGGCCGTCACCTGCCACCCGGCCACGCTGCAGAGCACGGTCGAGACCCCCACCAGGGCGACGGTCGTGACGGTCCCGGGGACGCCCTCGCCGGCCGCGCGGAGGAAGAGCGCGGCGAGCGCCGGGATGGAGCCGACCAGGAGCGCGACGGACCAGATGGTGTAGTCGCGGAACACCTCCCACGGCCGGCCGACGCCCGGCGCCTTCCCCTCGATCGTCCCCGTCATGATGGTCATCCTCTCAGGTCAGGCGGTCCGCAGGTGTTCCGGGCCGGATCAGCCGCGCGGCTCCCAGCGCATCTCCCGCTGCACCGCCCACAGGCCGAGCACGAGCCAGGCGACGAGCACGCCGAGGGGCTTCAGCGCCGCGGACCACGGATCCTCCGCGAGCCAGCCGAGCTGGAGCAGGTCGTCCATCGCGGCCGAGGGGATGAGGGAGATCGCCCGCTGCGCGACCTCGGGCAGGCCGTCCGTGGGGATCGCGCCGGCGCCGATCACGAGCAGGGCGATCACGGGCAGGGAGGTCACGCCCGCCGCCTCGACGGTGCGGGTGCGGTTCGCGGTGAGCAGGGCGAGCGGGACCATGACGAGCGCGCCCGCGGCGATCCCGGCGATGACGAGCACCGGCCGCTCGGGCAGCGGCAGGTCCATGAGCACGATCGCGAGCACGGTCATGAGCACGGTCATGACGGCGGCGATCGCGAGCGCGGGCACGGCGGCCGCGGCGAGCACGGTCGCATCGGAGGCCTCGCCGGTGCGCAGGCGCTTCAGCACGAGCTCCTGGCGCCGCGCGACATAGGTGGAGAGCAGGTTGTAGTAGACGATGAACACGAGCGCGATGACGAACTGGGCGCCCAGCAGGGGGATCAGCTGGGCGGGCGCGAGCTGCTGGTCCTTGAGCAGCGCGGCGAAGAAGACCGTGATCGCGGGCGGGAACGCGAGGGCGAGGAAGAGCTGGGTGCGGTTGCGCACCAGGAGCGTGAGCTCGGCGCGGGAGAGGCCGACGATGGCGGGCATGGGAGGTCCTTCCGTGGGTGGGGCAGGGGTCAGGAGGCGAGGGTGAGGAACACGGACTCGAGGCTCGCGGCGCGCGCGTCGAGGCCGCGCAGCGGGACCTGCTCCGCGCGGGACCAGGTGAGCAGCGTGTGGAGGTCATCGGCGAGGGACTCGGTGGAGACCTCGAGCCGGCCGCCGCGCAGCACGGCCTCCCCGTGCAGCGGGGGCGGGAGCGGGGCGTCCTCGGGGAGGTCGGCGCGGATCCGGGAGGGGTGCCCGGCGACGACCTCGTCGACCGTGCCCTCGCGGACGATCCGGCCCTGGTGCATGATCGCGAGCCGGTCCGCGAGGGACTCCGCCTCGTCGAGGTAGTGGGTCGTGAGCACGATCGTGGTGCCCTGCTCCTTGAGGCCCCGCACGAGCTCCCAGGCGCGGGAGCGGGACTCGGGGTCCAGGCCCGTCGTGGGCTCGTCGAGGAAGAGCAGCTCGGGGTCGCCGGCGATCGCGCAGGCCAGGTCGAGGCGTCGCACCTCGCCGCCGGAGAGGGAGGAGATGCGGGTCCCGGCGCGGTGGGTGAGGTCGACGGCGGCGAGCAGCTCGCCGACGGGGCGCGGTGCGGAGAGCGTCGAGGTCCACATGCGCAGCGCCTCCGCGGCCGTGAGGTCCGCGGGGAAGCCGCCGCTCTGGAGCATGAGGCCCTGACGGGGGCGCACCGCGCGGCGGTCTGCCACGGGATCCATGCCGAGGACGCTCACGGTGCCGGCGCTCGCCGGGGCGAGGCCCTCGAGCACCTCGAGGGTCGAGGTCTTCCCGGCGCCGTTGGTGCCGAGCAGGGCGAAGAGCTCGCCGCGGCGGACCTCGAGATCGATGCCGTCGACGGCGGTGTAGGCGGAGGCGCCGCGGCCGTAGCGGCGGGTGAGCCCCCTGGCGGAGAGGACGGGGTCTGCGGTGCTGTTCGTCATGGGGACCAGCCTTCCGCCGCGGGCGGCGGGGCGGCAGGGCGCCCGGTCATCGGCTCCGGTGCGATCCTCACGCCCCGGTCATGACATTCCTCAGGTCGCGGGGTACAGCGCCCGGAAGTGGTCGCAGCGGCCGGGCACGTAGTCCGGCTCGAAGCTGATGGCCGTCACGTCCCCGCGCGTGCGCGAGGCGACCAGGCGGTCGAGGTAGAACTCCCAGCCGGGGCCGATCATCGCCGCGGCCTCCGCCTCCGCGACCCGCTGGCGCAGCGTCACCGCCGTCCACCCGGGGCCCGCCTCCTCGACCGTGAGCTCGAGGACCCACGGGTCGCCCGCCTCCCCGGTCTCGAGCTCGAGCCGCCGCGGGCCGTCGCACACGAGGACCCTCGCCTCCATCCACGGCCGGCCCTCCTCGGCGTCCATCTGCACCTCGATCCCCGTGGCGGGGTCGCCGCGCCAGGTGCCGAACCAGGTCGCGGTCCGCGCGGGGTCGGTGAGGGCCGTCCAGGCGTCCTCGACGGTGCCGGGGAGCAGGCGACGGATCGCCAGGCGACCGTCCGGATCGAGGGTCGAAGAGGGGCCGGCGGGGGTGTCGCCGAGGCGGGGCAGGTGGTCGCTCATGGGCGGAGCGTAGTCCTGTGAACTTCGTTTCTCCGGATGAACAGGGGTGCCGGAAAGGGGTGCTTGGATGCTTCACTGCCTGACGTGATCACTCTCGACGGACTGCGCAAGGTCTTCCCCGCCCCCGGCGGCGGAGACCCCGTCGTCGCGCTCGACGGCATCGACCTCCACCTGGACGCCGGCCGCATCCACGGCATCGTCGGCCGCTCCGGCGCGGGCAAGTCCACGCTCATCCGCTGCCTGACCGGCCTCGAGAAGCCCACCTCGGGCCGCGTCGAGATCGACGGCACGGACGTGGCCGCCCTCGACGGCGCCGCCCTGCGCGGCGCGCGGCGGAACCTCGGCATGGTGTTCCAGCACGCGAACCTGCTGGACTCCCGCACCGCCGCCCAGAACATCGCCCACCCGCTCGAGATCGCCGGCGTGCCCCGCGCCCAGCGCGAGGAGCGCGTCGCCGAGCTCGTGGAGCTCGTGGGCCTCTCCGGTCGCGAGCACAACCACCCCGCCCAGCTCTCCGGCGGCCAGGTCCAGCGCGTCGGCATCGCCCGCGGCCTCGCCGCGGAGCCCAAGGTGCTGCTGTGCGACGAGCCCACGAGCGCCCTGGACGGCGGCACCACCCGCCAGATCCTGCGGCTGCTCGCGGACCTCCGCGAGCGCCTCGGCATCACGGTCGTCATCATCACGCACGAGATGGCGGTGGTCCGCGAGGTCTGCGACACCGTGACCCTGCTGCAGGACGGCCGCGTCACCCAGACCGGCGACCTCGTCGACGTCGCCGCGGATCCCCACGGCCCGCTCTCCGGCGAGCTGATCCCGCTGCCGCCCGTGCCCACGGGCGTGGTCGGCACGATCCTCACCTGCGACTACGGCGACTCCGGCACGCTCCGCACGAGCGAGGACCTCGTGCGCGCCGCCGAGCGCCACGGCGCCCAGGCGCAGATCGTCGCCGGCACCATCGAGACCATCGGCGGCCGCCAGGTGGGTCGCGTGCAGCTCGCGCTGCGCGGGTCCGACGGCCGCCCCGCGGGGCCCGAGCTCCTCGCCGCCCTCACCGCCGAGCTCACCGAGGCCGGCGTCGTCGCCCGGGAGGTGGCCGCATGATCGAGACCCTGCAGGAGTGGGCGCAGAACCGCGCCTTCACCGAGTGGACCGGCACCGGCAGCCTCTGGTGGTCGATCCTCGTCACGCTCTACATGACGGCCGGCACGATGGTGCTGACCGTGCTGCTCGGGCTGCCGCTCGGCGTCGCGCTCTTCGAGACCGAGTCCTCGCCGCGCCCCGCCGTGCGCGCCGCGAACCGGGTCGTGGGCTTCGTCGTGAACGTGCTGCGCTCGTTCCCCTTCTTCATCCTCATCATCGCGCTGATCCCGCTCAGCCAGCTGCTGCTGGGCCGCTCGACCGGCCCCAACGCGGCGATGCTCGCCCTGGTCATCGCCTCCGTGCCCTTCGCCGCGCGGCTGTTCGAGCTGAACCTGCGCGAGATCCCCGCCGGGAAGATCGAGGCGGTGCAGATGATGGGCGCGACCCGCTGGCAGGTGATCCGCCAGGTGCTGATCCCCGAGGCGCTGCCCGGCATCATCGGCTCGATCACGACCACCACGATCGCCGTCATCGGCTACACCGCGATGGCCGGCTCCGTGAACAGCGGCGGCCTCGGCCAGCTCGCCTACAACCGCGGCTACACCGGCTACCAGACCGAGATCATCGTCGCGACGGTGATCCTGCTGGTCCTCATCGTCATCGCCGTGCAGTGGATCGGCTCGCGCCTCGCGCGCGCCGTCGACCACCGCGCCCGCACCGCCTGAGCCCCCGCCTCCCCACCCCTCCTCGGAAGGACCACCCCTCATGAGCATCCTGAACCGTCGCTCCCTGTTCGCCGTCTCCGGCGTCGGCCTCGCGGCCGCCGGCCTCGCCGCCTGCGGCGGCGGCTCCTCCGACGGCGACTCCCTCGCCTCCGACGGCGGCGTCACCACGATCCGCGTCGCCGCGACCCCCAAGCCGCACCTGGAGATCCTCCAGTTCGTCTCCGACAACCTCGCCGAGGGCGCCGGGCTGAAGCTCGACCTGCAGGAGCAGTCCGACTACAAGGTCCCCAACCGCCTGCTCTCCGACGGCGAGGTGGACGCGAACTACTTCCAGCACAAGCCGTACCTCGACACCGAGATCAAGGAGAACGGCTACGAGATCACGGCCTTCGAGGGTGTGCACATCGAGCCGCTGGGCCTGTACTCCGACGCGCTGAAGAGCATCGACGAGCTGCCCGACGGCGGCGAGATCGCGATCCCGAACGACCCGACCAACCGCGGCCGCGCCCTCGCCCTGCTCGCGGACAACGACGTCATCACCCTCACCGACGGCATCGAGCCCACCGAGGCCACCCCGGACGACGTCGCCGAGAACCCGAAGAACCTCACCTTCTCCGAGGTCGACGCCGCGCTCATCGGCCGCACGCTCGCGGACTACGACGCGGCCGTCGTCAACGGCAACTACGCGATCGAGGCGGACCTCGTCCCCTCCGAGGACGCGCTCGTGCTCGAGGCCGGCGAGGGCAACCCCTACGCCAACTTCCTCGCCGTGCGCACCGAGGACAAGGACAACGCGGCCCTGAAGAAGCTCGACGAGCTCCTCCACTCCGAGGACGTCAAGACCTTCATCACGGACACCTACAAGGACGGCTCGGTCATCCCGGCGTTCTGATCTGCGCGGACATCTGTCCGACGCGCCACCACGGAGGGTCCGCCTGCAGCTGCAGGCGGGCCCTCCGGACGTCTCGGGCCCGCTCAGACCCGCGCGGTCGCCCCGAGCTGGTCGAGCAGCCAGGCGAGCTCGTCCGCCCGCTGCTCCCACTTGCGGTAGCGGCCCGAGCGGCCGCCGTGCCCGGCGACCATCTCGCAGCGGAAGAGGATCGGCCGGTCCTGCTGATCGGAGGTCACCGTCTCCCGCAGCCGCGCGACCCACTTCGCCGGCTCGACGAAGAACACGCGGGTGTCGTTGAGGGAGGTCGAGGCGAAGATCGCCGGGTACTCCACGGCGCGCACGTTCTCGTAGGGCGTGTACTCCTTCATGTACCGGTAGACCTCCTCGCTCTCGAGCGGGTTGCCCCACTCCTCCCACTCGCCGACCGTGAGCGGCAGGTTCGGGTCGAGGATCGTGGTGAGCGCGTCGACGAAGGGCACGCCGGCGATGATCGCCCGGAAGCGCTCGGGCGCGAGGTTCGCGACGCCGCCCATGAGCAGGCCGCCCGCGCTGCGCCCCTCGGCGGAGAGCCGGTCCGGCGCGACGAGGCCCTGGTCCACGAGGTGCGCGGCCGCGGCGACGAAGTCGGAGAAGGAGTTCTTCTTCGCGAGGATCTTGCCCTGCTCGTACCAGTCGCGGCCCATCTCGCCGCCGCCGCGCACGTGCGCGATCGCGACGACGAGCCCGCGGTCCAGGAGGGACAGGCGCGTGGGCACGAAGGACGGGTCGATGCTCACCTCGTAGGAGCCGTAGCCGTAGAGGTAGCCGGGGGCGGTGCCGTCCGCGGGCACGTCCTTGCGGGCCACGAGGGAGATCGGCACGGCGGTGCCGTCCTCCGCCTGCGCCCACAGGCGCTGCTCGCGGTACAGCTCGGGGTCGTAGCCGGGCACGGGGGTGCGGCGCAGCACGGTGCGCTCCCCGGAGGCGACGTCCACCTGGGCGATCGTCGCGGGGGTGAGCAGGCTCGTGAGCTGGTAGCGCAGGGCGGGGGAGTCCCAGGCGGGGTTCGTGTCGAGCTCGACCACGTCGAGCTCCCCGCCGTGGTCCACGTCCCAGGCGGCCTCGACGTCGAGGGAGCCGTCGGCCCGGCGGGGGATGACGCGCACCGCGGCGAGGCCGCCCGCGCGCAGCTCGAGGGCGACGCAGCCGGCGAAGGACTCGACGCCCAGCAGGCGCTCGCCCTCCCCGGCGCTCAGCAGCGGCGTCCAGGCGGAGGAGTCCGCGGCGTCGAGCGGCGCCTCGGCCAGGGCGAAGCCCTCCACCCCGTCGTTGTGGACCACGAGCAGGCGGTCGCCGGCCCATTCGACCGCGTAGTCGACGCCGTCGCGTCGCCCGCCTGCGGGGCGCGGGGCGGCCGTCGGGTCGGCGAGGTCGAGGATCCAGGCCTCCGCCGTCGTCGTCGAGCTCGACTGCAGCACGAGGGCCTTCCCGTCGCGGGAGCGCTCGAACCAGACGGTGAAGCGCTCGTCGGCCTCCTCGAGCACGAGCTCGTCGGCCGACGGGTCGCCGCCGATCCGGTGCCGCCAGATCTGGTGCTGGCGCCAGGCGTCGTCCACGCGGGCGTAGAAGATCCACTGCTGGTCGGCGGAGAACGCGAGGCCGTAGCCGGTGCCGGTGACGGACTCGTCGATCACGGTCCCGGTCGTGAGGTCGGTGACGACGATCGTGAAGCGCTCGTCGCCCGCGAGGTCCACGGCGTGGGCGAGCAGGTCGTGCTCGGGGGAGGGGGTGAGGCCGCCGAGCGAGAAGAACTCGGCGTCCTTCGCGGCGGCCTGCGCGTCGAGCAGCATCTGCTCGCCGGGCAGCAGCTCCCCGGGCTCGATCGCGGGCACGCCGCCCGTGCCGCGGGGCAGCTCCGGCGACTCGGCGACGCGCGTGAAGGCGGGGTAGTCGTCCCCGGCGGTGGTGCGGGTGATGTACCACCAGTCGGCACGGCGCACGGGCACGGAGAGGTCGGTCTCCTGGGTGTGGCCCACGAACTCCTGCACGAGCTCCTCACGCAGGCCGGCGAGGTGTGCGGTGCGGGCGTCCGCGTAGGCGTTCTCCGCCTCGAGGTGCGCGATGACCTGGGGGTCCTCCTTGTCGCGGAGCCATTCGTAGGGGTCCGTGACGGTGTCGCCGTGATGGGTGCGCTCCTGCGGCCGGCTCTCGGGGACCGGGGCGGGCGGAGCGGCGGGGTCGGGCACGGGGACCAGGGGTGACGTCATGGATCGAGCCTAGTTGCCCCACGGAGTGTCCACCTCCTTCTCCACCCTCCTCTCCACCCGTGGGTGGTTCGGCTCCGGGCGGGTCCTGCGAAGACTGGGGTCACCCGTTCCGCCGCCCCCAGGAAGGCCACTCCGATGTCCCTCTCGTCCCTCCCGCCGCTCAGCCCGATGACGATCCTGATCGTCGTGCTGGTGCTCGTGCTGATCTCCCTCCAGCAGATCCGCTGGTCCCCGCTGGACACCCGCCGTCTCCTCCGGGCGCCGGTGATCCTGCTGATCGGTGCCGTCTACCTCGCACGGGACGCCCTCAACGGCACCGCCGGGTGGTCCCTCCATCCGATGGACCTCGTCCTGCTCGTCGTGGAGGTCCTGCTCGCGCTCGGCGGCGGTCTGCTCATGGGCCGGCTCTCCGAGACGAAGGAGGTGGGCGGCGGGGTGATGATGCGCCTGCGCCCGGTGGGGCTGGTGGTCTGGTTCGGCTACTTCGGCGTGCGGATCGGCACGGAGGTGCTCGCCCACGGCCTGCACCTCGTCCTCAGCTCCTCGACGCCTCTGCTGCTCGTGATGATCGCCGTGGTCAAGGGTGTGCAGGCGGCGGTGATGCTGCAGAGCAGCGCCCTCGCGACCGCGTCGCTGCGCACGGCGTAGCATCACGGCCGTGCCGACCCGCGAGCAGGTGCCGCCGCATGAGGACGGGGAGGAGCGTCGCCTGGATCGCGGGCTCGTCCTCCTCGCCCTCGCGCTCGTCCTCGTCGTCGCCGTGGTGCGCGAGGCGCTCGCCGGGCCCTGGTGGGTGGTCCTGCTCGCCCTGGTCCTCGTCCCCGCCGCGCTGGTCGCCGCGATCTCACGGCTCCCGCGCGCGGCCGGGCCCCTCCGCCCCGGCGGACCCCTCGCCGAGGTCGCCTGGGTCGTCGTGGTGATCGGGGGCGGAGCTCTCGTGGGCGTCGCCGGCTCCGCGGGCTGGCCCACCTTCGCGGCCGGCGCGATGCTGCTGGCCGGGATGCTCACGGTCCCCGCCCGGCGCGTGGCGCTCGTCATCGCCGTCGCGGCGGTGCTGGTCGCCGCGGGAGAGCTCGCGCGTCCCGCCTCCACCGATGAGCTGGTGGTGACCGCGCTCGGGCTGGGGGTGGTCGTCCTCGGGGCCGTCGGTCGCCGCGCCACCGCGGAGCGCCACCGGGAGCAGAGGCGCTCGGCGCACGAGGCGGCCCGGGCGGCGGCGCTCGAGGAGCGCGCGAGGATCGCCCGGGACCTCCACGACGTCCTCGCCCACACGCTCGGCGGGCTGGTCCTGCAGCTGGACGCGGCGCAGGCGGAGCAGAGGGCCGGGGCGGATCCGGAGCGGCTGGCGGCGCGCCTGGACGCATCGCGGGAGCTGGCGGTCGGCGGGCTGCGGGAGGCGCGGCGCGCGGTGCAGGAGCTCCGCGGCGAGCAGGAGACTCCGAGCGCGCGCGTGGACCTGCAGGATGCGCTCGCGCCGGTGCTCGACGGCACCGTCGCGCGAGAGGCAGGGCTGCGCCGCGAGACCGTCGGCCCCTCGCCCCTGGTCCCCGATGCCGTCGCGCGGGAGGTCGCCGCGGCCGCCCGGGAGGCGGTCACGAACCTCGCCAAGCACGCCCCGGGGAAGCGCGCGGCGGCGACCCTCGTCGCGGTCGGCGGCACCGACCCCGGGGCCTTCCGCCTCGACCTCGTCAACGCCCTGCCGGACGGTCCGCGCAACGGCGCCCTCGCCCCGACCGGCGGTGGCTTCGGCCTGCCGGGCATGCGCGACCGGCTCGCGGCGGTCGGTGCGGGCCTCGAGGCCGGCGTCGAGGGCGACGAGGGCGGTGCCCCGGGACGGTTCGTCGTCACCATCCGATGGCCCGAGGAGAGGGGAGAGGCCTCATGAGCGAGGACCTGCTGCGCGTGATCGTGGCCGACGACCAGGACATCGTGCGTGACGGCCTGGTGACGGTGCTGGGGCTGATGGAGGGCATCGAGGTGGTCGGCGAGGCGGCCGACGGCGCCGCCGCCTGCGACCTCGTCTCCCGCACGGCCCCGGACGTGGTGCTCATGGACCTGCGCATGCCGGTGCTCGACGGCGCCGCGGCGACCGCGCGGATCACGGCGGAGCATCCGGGGACCGCGGTGCTGGTGCTGACGACCTTCGCGGACGACGCCTCCATCGGCGGGGCCCTGCGCGCAGGGGCCCGCGGCTACCTCACCAAGGATGCCGGGCGCGAGGACATCGCGGCGGCGCTTCGGAGCGTGGCGCGCGGGCAGACCGCCCTCGGGGCGGTGGTCGCCGCACGTGTGCTGCCGAGTGCCGGCGCAGGGCCGGACGACCGGTCGTCCGGGCCGGCGGCGACGACGGGACCGGCGCAGCTGACGCGCCGCGAGCAGGAGGTGCTCGAGATGATCGGGCGCGGGCTCAGCAACGCGGAGATCGCGGGGGAGCTGTTCGTCTCCACGGCGACCGTGAAGACCCACATCAACAACCTCTTCGCGAAGCTCGGTCTGCGCGATCGCGCCCAGGCCGTGCGGCTGGCCCTGCGCGGCGGCCCTCCGACGTGAGGTCGCTCGCACCGTCGGAGGACGGATTGAACGGCGGGCGGGCAGGCCGGTAGGGTGATCGGCGGTAGCGTGTCCGAGCGGCCGAAGGTGCATCACTCGAAATGATGTGTACGGTAACCCCGTACCGCGGGTTCAAATCCCGCCGCTACCGCTCGTGACCAGGGATGTCGTCCCGGTCCGCGAAGGCCCCCACCGCGAGGTGGGGGCCTTCGTCGTCTCCGGGCGCGTCAGGGTCTCGCGGGGCGGACATGCGCGTCCCGGTGCGTGGTCGTGGCGCCCGTCACGAGAGCGGTCCGGGGGTCTCGCCAGCGATGAACCTCCGGGTGGAGGATTTCCCCATGGCATCGTCCTCCTCCTCGTGCGACACCGACACGCCCGCCCCCGCCGTCCCCACCACGACCCTCGAGGTCCCCGTGATCATGCCCGGCGCCCTCGAGGACGCCGCAGAACCCGCCGCGCCCGAGGCCGCCGCGGGCCGCGCCCACCACCCCGTGGTCATCGCCCTCGCGCTCTCCGCCGGGACCGCTGCGCTGGTCAGCGCCGAGTTCATCCCCGCCGGCGTGCTGCCCGGCATGGCCGCGGACCTCTCCGTCACCGAGGGGCGCGCCGGCCTCACCGTCGGCGCGACCGCCCTCGCCGGCGCCCTCACCGCCCCCACGATCGCCTCGATCGTGCCGCGCGCGGACCGCCGCACCGTGCTCCTGGCCCTGCTGGGCCTCGCCGTCCTCTCCAACCTCGTCGTCGCGATCGCGCCGAGCCTCGCCGTGGTCCTCGCGGCCCGCGTGCTGCTGGGCGCCGCGATCGCCGGCTTCTGGTCCTTCGCGCTCCCCGTCGGCGTGCAGGTCACGGGGCGCGGACCGCTCGTCTCGACGACCGTCGCCCTCGGCACGAGCACCGCGACGATCGTCGGCGTGCCCGTCTCCTCGGTGCTCGGCGACGTGATCGGCTGGCGCGCCGTGTTCGTGCTCGTCGCCGTGGTCACCGCGCTCGCGGGCGTGATCCTCGCGCTGCTGCTGCCGCGGGTCCCGGCCTCGCCCGGCGCGGGCTTCGCCATGATGCGCGCCGCCCTCGCCAACCGCCGCCTCGTCGCCGGCGTCGCGGTCATCATGGTCGCGGCCTTCGCGAACTTCGCCGCCTACCCGTACATCCGCGTCGCGATCGAGGCGGTCGACGCCTCCGCGGTCGCCGTGCTGCTGCTCGCGTGGGGCCTCGGCGGCCTCGCCGGGAACCTGCTGGGCGGCTGGGGCAGCCGCCGCCTGCGCCCCGCGCTCGTCGCGGCGCTCTCCCTGCTCGCCCTCGCCCTCGTGGGCATGGCGCTCACGGAGCAGACGGCCGTCCTCGCCCTCGCGGTCATCGCCTGGGGCGTCAGCTTCAACATGGTCCCCGTGCTCACCCAGCTGTGGGTCGCCACGGCGGAGCCCACGCGCGTCGAGTCGGCCGTGGCGCTGCAGGTCACGGCGTTCCAGATCGCGATCATGATCGGCGCGGTCGTGGGCGGCGCGATCGTCGACGCGCGCGGCCCGGACACGGCCATGCTGCTCGGCGCGGGCTCCGCGCTCGTCGCCGTCGTCGGCTTCGCGGCGATCCGGGTGCGCCCGCGCACCGCCTGACCGCTCAGGAGGGAGGGGTCAGTACTCCTCGTCGAGGTTCTTCTCGAGCAGCGCCGCGAGCGCGTCGACGGCCTCCTCGGCACCCTCGCCCTCGGCCCGCAGCGTGACCTCGTCGCCGTGGTCGGCGCCGATCGTCAGGAGCATGAGGATGCTCCGCGCCGGGACGGCGTCGCCCCCCTGCTTCTGGACGGTGACCTCGACGGACTGCTCCGTCGCGGCCTGGGAGAAGATCGCGGCGGGGCGGGCGTGGAGCCCGCTCGTGCTCGCGATCCTCACGGTGCGCTGTGCCATCGGCAGTGCCTCTCTGTGCTGCGGCGGTCGGGGGCAAGGGTACCGCCGTCGCGCCGTGTCCCGGTTCGCCCGAGTGCGGCCTTACGATGTGCGGATGGCATCCGATGAGCGCGCCCCGGACCCCCGCCCGGCCCGTACCCGCGCAGCGATCTACGCCGCCGCCCGCGAGCTGAGCGCCGCGGACGGCGAGGTCACCGTCAACGCACTGGCCAAGCGGGCGGGCGTCAGCCGCGCCGCCTTCTACAGCCACTTCGGAGGCCTGGACGACCTGATCGGCGCGATGGTCCACGAGCTGCTCGACGGGATCCGCGTCGAGACCGTCGCCCTGTTCCACCAGGGCCGCAGCGTGCACGAGATCGTCCAGTACTCCGCCGCGGCGACCTCCGCCTACGTGGTCGAGCACCATGCCTTCCTGCGCGGCGCGATCGACTGGAAGTTCACCCAGCGCCCCTACATGGGCCTCGTGCGGATCTACGCGGAGCTCTTCGAGTACGCCTTCCAGGCGCTCGGGGACGAGGTGCCCGCGCACCTCCCGCAGCGGGAGATGTCCCGCTTCCTCGCGGGCGGCTACATCCACGTCATCGCCGCGTGGCTGCTGGACACCGAGGAGAAGGCCCTCGCCGGGGAGGAGCTCGACCCCCGGGAGCTGCTCACGATCCTGCTGCGCGTCCTCCCGCCCTGGTACACGGGCGTCGGCCCCGACGACCCGATCCCCGAGGTCCCCGTGCGCGTCGACGACGAGCCGGGGCCGACGGCGGCGCCGACGGTCTGACCGGCCCGCCCGCGCGCCTCAGCAGTCGCGCACGAGGCGCAGCAGCACCCGCGCGCCGAAGCGGATCGCGTCCACCGGCACCCGCTCGTCGATGCCGTGGAACAGCGGCGCGAAGTCGAGGTCCGCGGGCAGCTGCAGCGGCGTGAAGCCGTAGCCGGCGATGCCCAGCTGGGTCAGCGGCTTGTTGTCGGTGCCCGCGCTCAGGCAGTACGGCAGCACCTTCGAGCCCGGGTCCTCCGCCTGCAGGGCCGCCGCCATCGCGTCGTACAGCGCGCCCTCGCGCGGGGCGTCGGTGTCGATGCCGAGGTTGTCGACCACGACCTCGACGTGCTCCCCGGCGAGCTCGCGCAGCAGGTCGAGCACCTCGTCGAGGTGCCCGGGCAGGTAGCGCACGTCGAAGCCGGCCTCCGCCGTCTGCGGGATGACGTTGACCTTGTAGCCCGCGTCGAGCTGGGTGATGTTCGCGGAGTCCCGCAGGGTGCCCGTGACGAACTGCCGCGCCCCGCCCAGCAGCGGCAGGAAGGCGTCGACGTCCTCCTCGTCCCAGGCGGTGCCGGTGATCTCGGTGACCCCGTCGAACAGGGCCCGCACGCTCGCGACGTACTCGATCGGGAACTCGTGCTCGTCGATCGCGGTGATGGCCCGTGCGAGGCGCACGATCGCGTTCTCGTCGTTGGGCACGGAGCCGTGGCCCGCCCGGCCCGTGGCCCGCAGCCGACCCCACGCGTAGCCCTTCTCCGCCGTCTGCACGAGGTAGGCGCGCACGTCCTCGCCGGTCGCCTGCTCGGGCAGGGTGATCGAGTAGCCGCCCACCTCGCTGATCGCCTCGGTGTACCCCTCGAACAGCTCGGGATGCTCGGCGACCAGCCACTTCGCGCCCCACACGCTGCCGTTCTCCTCGTCCGCGAAGAAGATCAGGCGCAGGTCCCGCGGGGGAGTGGCGCCCGTGCGCGCGAGATGCCGCACGAGCGCGAGCATCATCCCGACCATGTCCTTCATGTCCACGGCGCCGCGGCCGTAGAGCATCCCGTCGCGGATCTCCCCGCCGAACGGGTCCACGCTCCAGTCCTCCGCCCGCGCGGGGACCACGTCGAGGTGGCCGTGGATGATGAGCCCGCCCCGCTCACGGTCCTCCCCGGGCAGCGTGACGACGACCGTCGGCCGGCCCGGCGCGGACTCGTGCACCTCCGGCTCGAGACCCACCTCGCGCAGCAGCGCTACCACGTGGTCGGCGGCCTCCGCCTCGCCCTTGCCCCAGGTCTCCGGATCGTTCCCGCCGAAGTTCGAGGTGTCGATGCGGATGAGCTCCTGGGTGAGCCGCACCGCCTCGTCCTGCAGCTGCTCGAGCTCGGCGGCGGTGGGATCGGCGATGGGCATGGAGGGGGCTCCTGGAGGTGCTGGCCGGCGGGGTCGGACGTGCTCCCGCCACCGTAGCGCCCGCCGCCCCGCCCGGCCCCCAGCCAGGTCACCCGGCGTCACGGGAGCGAGCCGCCCTACGATGGGGGCCCAGGCCGATCCCGGAGGTGACCCGATGTCCCCGCGACGTCTCCCGCTGCCCCGCACGCTCCCGTCCCTGCCCCTCGGCGCCGCGGCCCGCGAGCGCTCGCGCCTGCTCGCCGAGGCCCGCGCGATCGACCCCGACCTGCCCCGCTCCGCCGACGCCGCCGCCGTGGTCCGCTCCGCCCGTCGGCTCGCCCGCCGCGCCGCGCAGGACGAGTACGCGCGCGACGGCGTGCGCCACGTGACCCTGCCCCCGGACTTCGGCCGCGCCGAGCTGCGCCGCGCCGACATCCCCGGCGACGCCGAGTTCCAGCTGTTCACGCAGGACGTCATCGGCGCCCTCGACATCGCCCCGAGCACCCTCGAGGTGGACGACGCCCGCGCCCTGCTGCGCTCCGCGACCTCCCGGGACGGCTACGGCCTGGGCCCCGAGGCCGCCGCGGATCTCGTCTCCTACCTGCTGAGCCGCGCCTGGGCGCTGCAGGAGGCGGAGCTCGCCGAGCGCGGCGCCCCCGCCGCCCGCAGCGAGGAGGAGTTCGTGGCGCAGGAGGCCGCGACGATCCGCGAGGAGGTGCGGGAGGCGCTCGTGCGGCTCGTGCGCACCCCGCTCGAGCTGCAGATCGCCCGACGTCGCCACGAGGAGATCGAGGCCGGCCGCAGCGACCCCGCCCCCGCCGCGGAGCGCGAGGGACGCCCCGGGCAACGCGCCGACGCCGGCACCGCAGGTGCCGCCGGCACCGCTGGCACCTCCGGCTCCGACGGCGCGAAGGTGCCGCTCGACGCGGCCTGGCGCTTCGCGAACTCGGAGACCGGCCGCCGTGCCTTCGGCGCCGCGAACGACTTCTACCGCTCCGAGGCGGGGCAGAAGGTGTTCCACGCCGCGAAGGACGGCGCCGGGAAGCTGCGGAAGGCCTACGACCGCCGCGGCGACCGCGGCTGACCCGGGTGCGGGGTCAGGCCCCGGCCTTCTCCACCAGCTGGCGCTTGATGCGGGCGAGCATGCCCGCCATGCCATTCAGCCGCAGCGGGCTCACGACCTCCGCGAGGCCCAGCCCCCGGGTGACGCCCTCCGGGGTGTCGAGCACCTCGCCCACGGTGCGCCCGTCGAGCGCCTCCGCGAGGATCGACGCGAAGCCGCGGGTCGTCGGCGCCTCCTGCGGGGCGGAGAAGAACAGGTGCGCGATCGCCTCGCGACCGCTGCCCTCCACCTCGGTGACCAGGAAGATCGGGGACTGGCACTCGGGCACCGGCTCGAGCAGCTCGGGGTGCTCCGCGTAGCGCTCGGGCAGCGCCGGCAGCGACTGCGAGAACTCCAGCAGCAGCTGCAGGCGGTCCTTCGGTCCCAGGGCGTGGAAGTCGTCGGCGATCTCCTGGAAGGCCTCCGGCAGGGCGTCGGCGCCGTCGGTCGGGCTCATCGGGTCGGGGCCTCGCCCGGCTCGGTGCCCACCGCGACGGGCAGGCGCACGCCGTTGCCCCACTCTGTCCACGAGCCGTCGTAGTTGCGGACGTCCTCGAAGCCCAGCAGGTAGCGCAGCACGAACCAGGTGTGGGAGGAGCGCTCCCCGATGCGGCAGTACGCGATCGTCGGCTGCGCGGCGTCGTAGCCGAGGTCCTGCAGGTAGATCGCCTCGAGCTCGGCCCGCGGCCTGAAGCGGCCGTCCTCCGCGGCGGCCCGCGCCCAGGGCACGGAGTGCGCGGTGGGGATGTGCCCGCCGCGCACGGTGCCCTCCTGCGGGTAGTCCGCCATGTGGGTCCGCTCGCCCGTGTACTCGGCGGGGGAGCGGACGTCGATCAGCTGCCCGCCGAGGAAGCCGAGCACGTCGTCGCGGAAGGCGCGGATCGGCGCGTCCTGGCGCTCGACCACGGGATACCCGCTGCTCGCTGCGCGCGTGGGCTCCGCGGTGGTCAGCTCGCGCCCCTCGGCCTGCCAGGCGGCGCGGCCGCCGTCGAGCAGACGCACGTCCGCGTGGCCGAACAGCTCGAACACCCACAGGGCGTAGGCGGCCCACCAGTTGGACTTGTCGCCGTAGAGCACGACTGTCGTCCCGCGCGTGATGCCGTGGCGGTCCATGAGCGCCGCGAAGGCCTCGCCGTCCACGTAGTCGCGGGTGACCGTGTCGTTGAGGTCGAGGTGCCAGTCGATCTTGACGGCGCCGGGGATGTGCCCGGTCTCGTAGAGCAGCACGTCCTCGTCGGACTCGACGACGACGAGCTCGGGGCCGTCGGCCTCGCCGGCGGCGATCCGCTCGGCGAGCCACTCGGTCGTCACGAGCTTCTCGGGATGCGCGAACTCCTGCAGCGCGGGACTCGGGTCGAGGGCGATGGGCATGGGGCCTCCTTCGAAGCGGCGCGGCGTGAGGGCCGGGAGTGGACGACGGGGCGCCGTCCGAGGCCGCTTGCGCGCCGGCGATGCGGACCCCACCAGTCTGTCACCCGGGAGGCGGCGATGGTGCGACGGGGTGCTCGTGTGAACAGCGTGCGTCCCCGGGGCGTCCGACGGGCGACGCCGAGGGCCGGAACCCGCGAAGTGCCTTCCCGGAGCACCCCTCGCGCCCTACCGTGTCGTCATGGAGAACCTGGACCAGGACCCCGTCATCCCCCGCCTCGACCTCGTCGTCCTCGACTGCCCGGACGCGCTCGAGCTCGGGACCTTCTACGCGAAGCTGCTGACCTGGCGGATCGAGGAGGGCTCCGACCGCGACTGGACGACCCTCACCCCGCCGCGCGGCGGCATCACCCCGGAGAACCTCGAGGGCGAGGCGACCCTGGCCTTCCAGCGGATCGACGACTACGTCGCCCCGACCTGGCCGACGGGCACCCACCCCCAGCAGTTCCACCTCGACTTCTCCGTGAGCGACGTCGAGGAGGCCGAGCCGCGCGTCCTCTCCCTCGGCGCGACGGTCCACGAGCACCAGCCCTCCGCCTCGGGGTCGTTCAAGGTCTACCTCGACCCGGCCGGGCATCCCTTCTGCCTCGTGCGGCATTCGGTGGTCTGAGCCAGGGAATCTGACACCTCGCATTCTTGTGGGAAGGCGCCCGATATTCCTTCTGGGGTTTCGGGCGCTTCTGTGTGTGGAATTGCGGGGTGTGGGTTTGTGGGTTCGCGGGGTGAGGGGTGGAGGGTCGAGGGTAAGGCGCGAGGGGCTGGACGGGTCGGGCCTGTCGGGGCGTGCCTGCCGCGCCGCCGTCCCTGCTGTGTCGGCAGCCCCCGAGGGTCGGCCATTCCTCCTGTGCCGGCAGTGCTCGTCGACCTGCTGACTCTGCTGTATCCCCAGCGCCTGCCTTCCTGACACCTCTGCTACTTCCGCAGTGCTCGTCGACCTGCCGTCTCTGCTGTACCGGCGGGGCTCCCCGGGCCTGCGGTGTCAGCACCTCGGCCGTGTCCCCTCGGCCTGTCGTTCCTGCTGTGCCTGCCGCGTTCGGCGTGCCCGCCGACTCCGCGGCGCCCGCCGTGCCCCTCGACTCCGCGGCGCCCGCCGTGCCCGCCGCGCCCGTCGGCTCTGCGGCGCCCGCCGCATCGGGCGTGCCTGTCGGCCCCGCGGCGCCCATCGTTCCTCCCCACTCACGGGTTATCCACAATTTCCACGGATGTGGTGGAGATGCTTGATCTCGAACGACTGTTCGGGGATGATGGGGGAAGCGAACAAGGGGTCGAATGCAGGGTGTCGTGTTTCGGATGCTGTAGGGCAGGATGAGGGAGGGGAATCATGGTCGAGCAGTGGATGCAGGACATGGCGTCGCTCCTCGCCGCGGCGCCGGATCAGGCCGCCCTCGCGTCCCTCCCGGATGCCGTCCAGATCGACCTCGTCACGGCCCTCGAATCCGCACGCGCATCGCTGAGCGCGGTCCAGGCGCGGGCGGAGGTCGCCTTCCGCGACGCGCAGCTGGAGGAGCAGCGCCGGCTCGGCGTGCCTCGCAAGGACCTCGGCCGGGGGATCGCGGATCAGCTCGCCCTCGCCCGCCGGATCACCCCCAAGCAGGCCTCGGACCAGCTCACCTTCCATCGCGTGCTGGTCGAGAGCCTTCCCCGCACCCTGCGCCTCCTCGAGGGCGGCCGGATCAGCGACTGGGGTGCGAACCAGGTGGCGCGGAACGTCCTGCTCCTGGACGAGGAGGACCGTGACCGGGTCGACGAGGCCCTCGCCCCGGTCCTCCCGTCCCTGACGGCCGGGGCGGCCGGCCGTCGGGCCCTCGCCCTCGCGCAGTCCCTGGATCCGGAGGCCGCCGTCCGCCGCCGATCCCTCGCGGTCGCCTCCCGGCGCGTGGGCCTGCGCCCGGCGCCTGACGGCATGAGTCATCTCCACGCCCTCGTCCCCGTCGAGGACGGCGTGGCCATGATCGCGGCGCTCCGCTCCGCGGCGGCGACCGCCCGGGCCACAGGGGAGAGCGGCGCGCTGCCGGTGGGCGCCGTCATGGCGGATTTCCTCGTGGAGCGCGTGACCGGCCGATCCCCCATGGTCGGGGTGCCCATCGAGATCCAGCTGCTCATGACGGATCGCACGCTGCTCACCGGTACGGAGGAGACCGCCACCCTCGACGGCATGCCCCTCCCGGGCGGCGTCGCCCGCGGCCTCGCGCTCGGTGCGACGGCGGCGCTCCGCACCCCGCATCGCACGTCGGTGCCACCCGGCACCGCCTCGCCGCCATCCGGCATCGGATCAGCGTCACCCGGCGCCGGGCCCCTGCTGCGCGGCGTCAGCTCGCCGCCACCGCCATCTGCGCAGGCATCATCGCCTCACTCGCCGCAGTCACCACCCGCGGACCGTCAGGGCACCACTCTGCCGATCGCCCCGCCGGAGGAGGCCTCGCGCTGGATCCGGCGGCTGTACACGGATCCCGCCACCGGTGAGCTGAACGGCATGGACACCCGCCGCCGCTTCTTCACCGGCTCCGTGCGCCGCTTCATCAGCCTGCGCGATCAGCACTGCCGCACGCCCTGGTGCGACGCGCCGATCCGGGACATCGACCACGTGCACCGCGCGGCCGACGGAGGCGCCACCGACCTCACCAACGGCGTCGGCCACTGCGAGCGCTTCAACCACGTGCGGGAGATGCCCGGCTGGGACTCGCGCCTCGAGCCCGTTCTCGCGCCCGGTGGCGCCATCGCGCCCGACCCCGCCATCACCTCCGACCCCGGCGCTGCATCGGGGAAGGTCCTGCGCATCACCACCCCCACCGGCCACGAGTACACCTCGCTCGCCCCGTCGCTGCGTGACGCTCTCGCCTAGCGGAGGCTGAGGCCCCCATCCGCGCCCAGCATCCCGACGAGCTCCTGCACGGTCTCGGGGATGCCGACGACCACCAGCTCCCCGGCGTCATCCGAGGCGATGGCGGCGCCGGCCTCGCTCGCCAGGAGCGTTCCGCCCACGAGATCCCAGATCTCATTGCGGTACGCCACCAGAGCAGCCAGCTGTCCTGTCACCAGCAGTCCCCAATCGGCCGACGGTGCCCAGGTCCGCAGGAGGCGCTTGGTGCCACGCTCCAGCGTCTCGAACATGGCGTTCCGCCGCGCATCGTCGTGCCCGACGCGGTAACCCTGGGTGAACGAGACCGTGGAGGTGCGCAAGGACTGCGGTGTGCCGACGGCCAGTCGCCGGGGCATGTCCGCCCCCTGCTGCCATGCGCCTTCGCCGCGGACCGCCCAGAAGGTACGCCGGCGAGGGGAGTCGTGGACCGCCGCCACGACCGGCTCGCCGTCCTCGCACAGCGTCAGGCACACGCCATAGACGGGGAGCCCGAGCACGTAGTTGTTGGTGCCGTCCAACGGGTCGATGAGCCAGCGATACCGGGAGTCTCCCGCAGCGCCCTGCTCCCCGTTCTCCTCACCGAGCACGGCGTGCTCCGGATAGTGCTCAGCGAGCGCCGCGGCGATCCTGTGTTCCGCCTCCCGATCCACGTGGGTGACGAGGTCGCCGTCCTCGCCCTTCGCCTCGACCCTCGCGCGCTCGAGCTCGGCAACCGCCAGATCACCGGCGTCCTGCACGAGGGAGACGGCGAGGGACGCGGCGCGGTGGAAGTCCATCTTCCGACTGTAGCCACGTCCTCGCTGTTCAGGAGCCGAAGCCGGCGAACGCCTCCCGGATCGCCGCGGCATCGGCGCCGGAGGCCAGCAGCACCTGCAGCAGCAGGCGCGCCTTCTGCGGGGACAGCAGCCCGGCCATGACGATGCCGCGCGCCACCAGATCCGCGCCCGCGCCGGGGTAGGCGTAGTGGGTCTCCGAGGTGCCGCCGCTCGCCACCCGCGTCGCGACGACGACCGGCACGCCGGCCTCGAGCAGGGCCGTGAGCCGCGGGACGGTGCCCGCCGCGACGTGTCCCATGCCGGCGCCCGCGACGACGAGGCCCCGCAGCCCCGTCGCCGCGGCATCGAGCAGCGCGAGGTCATCCCCGAGCCCGCTCATCACCGTCGCCACCGTCGGCAGCTCCGCCGGCAGGTCGCCGTCCACGAGCGCCGGCCGCGTCGGCGCCGGGAACAGGGGGCGCAGCAGCGGCCCGTCGATCAGCGCCACCGGGCCCGACGGCTCCGAGGTGAACGCCGAGACCGACCGCGAGGACGCCTTCGTCACCCGGTCCGCGAGATACAGCGCGCCGTCGAAGGCGACGAGCACGCCGAGCCCCCGGGCGAGCGGCGACGCCGCCGCATGCACCGCGTCCTGTAGATTCGCGGGCCCGTCGGCCCCCGCGGCGTTCGCGGGGCGCATCGCGCCGGTGACCACGAGCGGCGCGTCCCGGTCCCAGAACCGGTTCAGCAGGAACGCCGTCTCCTCGAGCGTGTCCGTCCCGTGGGTGAGGACCACGCCGCGGGCGCCCGCGTCCACCGCGGCCCGCGCCCGCTGCAGGACCGTGCGCAGGTGGGAGGGTCGCACCGAGGCGGAGGAGACGTTCGCGATCTCCTCGTGCACGAGCTCGATCCCGCCCTCGCCGCCTGCGCCCCGGAGACCGGCGGCGAGGCGGGCGCCCGCGTCGGCGGAGGGCACGGCGCCCTGGCCGTCCGCGTCCTGATGCATGAAGATCGTGCCGCCCAGGGACAGCAGCTGGACGCGGGCGGCCTCGGCGGCCGGGGCGGGGGTCATCGGGGATCCTTCGGGGAGGGGACGGCGGTCGGGGTGCGGCGCAGTCGCACGATCACCTCGGCGTGCTCCGTGTGCGGGAACATGTCGACGTAGCGGGCGGCGACGATCCGCAGCGAGGGCATGGCGGCGAGGTCCGCGGCGAGCGTGGCCGGGTTGCAGCTGGAGTAGACGACGTCGGCGACGCCGGAGCCCTCGAGCCAGGCGGCGAGCTCGGGGCCGATCCCGCGCCGCGGCGGGTTGACGATCGCGGCGTCCGGCGGACCCTCGGGACTCTCCGCCTCGTGGCGCGCCCAGGCGGTCGCGTCGTCGGCGAGGAAGGTGACCGGGAGGCCGTGCGCCGTGGCCGCCTCGCGGGCGCCGTCGATCGCCTCGGGCGTGGCCTCGACCCCGGTGATGCGGGCGGCGGGCGCGGCGAGCGCGGTGTGCAGGGCGAAGCCGCCGAGGCCGCAGTAGAGGTCCCAGACGCGGGGCGCGGGGGCGGAGAGCGCCTCGGCGATCCAGGCGGCACCCTGGCGGTACAGCTGCCCCGCGACCTCCGTGTGGGTCTGCAGGAAGGACCGCGGCCGCGCCCGCAGCACCACGTCCCCGGTGCGCACGCCGATCG
This sequence comes from Brachybacterium sp. NBEC-018, assembly GCF_024860185.1. Lineage (NCBI taxonomy): Bacteria > Bacillati > Actinomycetota > Actinomycetes > Micrococcales > Dermabacteraceae > Brachybacterium > Brachybacterium sp. NBEC-018. The sequence goes on along the minus strand of NZ_CP100650.1, from coordinate 260,636 downwards.
AGGCGGCGCCCCACAGGGGCACCTCCTCCTCGCCCTCCACCCGCGTCGTGTGCTCGGGGTGGAGGTTCGCGGAGACAGCGACGATCGAGGGGTGCTCCTCCAGCAGTCGCGGCAGGTGCTCGCGGATCCGGCCCAGCGCGGAGTCCGTGCGGAGCACCAGGCGCACCACGTGCTCCCCGTCGGGCGAGGCGGTGACCAGCACGTTCTTGAGCTCGCCGCGACGCCGGGCGACGCTGTAGGGCGGCACCTGCGCGCGCCGCACGAGGGCCTTCACGCCCTCGAGCACGGCCTCGACGCCCACGGGGTAGAGGGGGCAGTCGCAGAGGTCCGCGCCCTCGGCCTGACCGGGCAGGCCCAGCACGGGCTCCTGCGCGGTGCCGGAGACGGCCATCTTCCCGCGGGCCCGGAAACCGGACTCGGCGCCCAGGACCGGCGGCCCCCACACGTCACCGGCAGCGGGGCCGGCGGTGGGGTCGACGAAGGGGGAGAGCAGCTCCTGGATCCGTGCGCCGGCCTCCTGCACCTGACGGGTGCGCGGGAGGGGCAGCAGGGTGCAGGAGCGGCATTCCCCGGCGTCGAAGTGGTGGCACTGCACCGGGGAAGTCTACGGGCGGTCGCGGAGGGCGATCAGCTCCCGGGAGGGCCCACCACGAGCATCGCGGAGAACACCACGGCGACCAGCACCACGGCGATCACGGCCGACGGGACCGGGCGTCGCACGGCGAGCGAGACGAGCTTCTCCGGTGCGGTGCGCGCGGGCTCCTCCCGCAGGCGCCACTGCTCGCCGACCTTCCCGCGCCGCAGCAGCCAGCGCTCCGCGGGGATCGTCGCGAAGGGCACGATCGCCGAGGCGAGGCCCAGCAGCAGCTCGCCGGCCCGCCAGCGCTGGTCGATCGCGACGACGACGGTCGCGACGACGAAGGCGAGGAACACGAAGCCGTGCAGGCCGCCGCCGATCCGCACGCCGAGCTCGGTGACCTGCGGCCCGTACTTGAGGAACATGCCGATCAGCAGGAGGGCCCAGGTCACGGCCTCCGCGAGGGCGAGGGCGCCGTAGAGACGGGCGGGGGAGAAGGCAGAGCGCATGGGGTCCTCGGGGTCGGGGGAGGGCGTCCGGCCGATCCTGCCAGGCACGGCTGGAGGTTCACCGGGACCTCGGGCCCGGGGCCGACGGGCGTCGGGCAGGACCCCGACGATCGGGTGGTGACCACGCGCACGCCCCGGGTCACACTGGGGGCATGACCTCGATCCCCGGCGAGATGTTCCTTCTCCTGACCCACGAGTCCGGCCGCCAGGAGGCGACGCAGTACCGCCGCCAGGCGCTCGTCGCCGCTGTGCTGACCGAGCTGCTGCTGCGCGAGCGGATCGCCCTGACGGAGGGGCGCAGTCCCCGCGTCGACGTGCTCGACCCGGCCCCCACCGGCGTGGCGGAGCTGGACCAGGTCCTCGCGCACCTGACCACGCTGCGGTCCCCGAAGATGGGCTCCCTGCTCGGGAAGCGCGCCTGCGACGTCACGGAGACCATCGGCGATGCCTTCGCGGCCGCCGGTGAGGTGCGGCGCAAGGACGGCTGGTTCCTCACCTCGTGGCCCGCCGGCAGCTCGGCCCTCGAGGCGGAGCTCCGCGCCCGCCTCGGCGCCGTCCTGCAGGGGACCCGGCGGGCGAGCCTGCAGGACGCCGTGCTGCTGGAGATCCTGAAGGCCCTCCGGGTGGGGCAGAGGATCCTGCGCGAGGAGTCCGGCGGCATGTCCCGGCGACAGCTCGACCGGACCGTCGAGGCGCTCGACGTCGACGTGCCGGCCGCCGCCGCCCTGCGCCGCATGATCGACGCCCTCAACGCCGCCATGGCGACCTCCGCGAGCACGACCACGATGGCCGGCGGGTCCTGACCCTCCTCAGCTCCGCCGCGTGGTGCGGGCGGTCGCCGGCGCGGTCCACGGGTCCTCCGGCCAGGGATGCTTCGGGTAGCGGCCGCGCATCTCCTTGCGCACGTCCTGATAGGGCCCGTCCCAGAAGGACCGCAGGTTGTCGGTGACGGCGAGCGGGCGGCGGGCCGGGGAGAGCAGGTGGAAGAGCACCGGCACCCGGCCCTGCACGAGCCGCGGGGTCTCCGCGAGGCCGAACAGCTCCTGCAGCTTCACGGCGACGACGGGGCGGGCGCCCGGGTCGTCGGGGTCCGGGTAGTCGATCCGGGCGCTGCTGCCGGAGGGGACCGCGAGCCGCGGCGGCACCAGCTCGTCGAGGGCGGCGGCCTCCGGCCAGGGCAGCAGGGTGCGCAGCGCGGCGGTCACGTCGATCGTGTCGAGGCGGGTCGCGGCGCGGCCCCGTCGGCCGGAGAGCTGCGGCCCCAGCCAGGCATCGAGCGTGTCCAGCAGGGACGCCTCGTCCATCGCGGGCCACGGATCGCCGAGCTCGCGGTGCACGAGCGCGAGGCGGGCGCGCAGGTCACGGGCCGTCTCCGGGAGTCGCAGGGCATCGAGCCCCTCCGCTCGGACGGCGGCGAGCACGGCGGGAGCGGCATCCTCCGCTGTCGCGGCGACCGGGGTAGAGGACAGCTCGATCGCGCCGAGGCGCCTCCGTTCCCGCACCCGCACCGCGCCGTCCTCGAGACGGGCGTCCCGGTCGCGCACGAGCAGACCGGCGCCGATCGTCAGGGCATCCTCCTCGGTGAGCGGGGCCGCGGCACGGATGACGGCGCCGGTGCCGTCGGCCGCGCGTCCCTCCGCCCGCTGCACCTCCCACACGGCGAGCCACTGGGCGCCGCGCAGGGTCGACTCCGCGGGCAGCGCCGCACGGGTGCCGGAGGCGAGCAGGTAGCTGCGGTGCTCGCCGCGGGGGCCGTCGTCGACCCGGCGGGCGATCCGCTCCGGCCGGCCGAGGGCGAGGACGGCGCCCACGCGCTCCTCCTCGCCGCCCGCGGTGAGCGGCGGCGGGGCCGACGGGGGTGCGTCCCGGTGCTCGCCGCGCACGAGCCGCTCGAGCCGCTCGACCTCCCGCCGCCAGGCGGCCGACGAGGGCGCCCGCCCCGCGCGCAGGTCCCGCAGCAGGCGCGGGAGGTCCGCGCCGACGGGCCGATGGTCGCCGGAGAGCGCGGCGACGGCCTCCGCCGCGGGGCGCGGGGCCCCGAGGGCGAGTGCGCCGTCCGCGAGGGCGCGCGCCTCGCGGACCCCGACGGGCCAGCGGGAGGCCCGCTCGCCTGCGGGGGTCGCCCGGCCGTCCTCGTCGACGAGTCCCATCGCCCGCAGGGTCGCCTCGGCGGCGCGGATCTCCCGCTCCGGCGGCGGTGTGAGCAGGGAGAGGCCCTCGCCGCGGGGCGTGCCCCAGCAGGCGAGCTGCAGCGCGGCGTCGGTGAGGTCCGCCGCGGTGATCTCCGGGGCGGAGTGCGCGGGCATGCCGGCGAGGTCCGCGGGCGAGAGGACCCGCACCGCGCGGCCGGGGCCGGTGCGGGCGGCGCGGCCCGCCCGCTGCTCGATCGCGGCCCGTGAGGCGCTCACCGTGACCAGGCCCGTCATGTCCCGCCCGCGGTCGCGGCGCACCTCGCGGGACAGGCCCGCGTCTACCACGAGGTGCACGCCCGGGACGGTCAGGGAGCTCTCCGCGATCGCCGTCGAGACCACGATCCGCGGCGGCTCGCCCGGGCGCCGGCCGCCCGTCGCGCGGTCCTGCGCGGCGGCGTCGAGGCGGCCGTGCAGGGGCAGCACCTCGACCCCGTCGCCGACGAGGCCGCGCAGGCGGGAGACCGTCTCGTCGACCTCCCGCGCGCCGGGCACGAAGACGAGCGCGTCGCAGTCCTCCTCCGCCCGGGTGCGGGCTGCGGTGCGGGCGAGGTGGTCGAGGTACTCGCGGGGCACGCCCCGGGCGTCGAGCCGCGGGGTGGGCGGCGGCGCGAGGTCCAGGCGCAGCGGGTGCAGGGCGCTCGGCACCTCCACGATCGCGGCGCCGCCCAGCAGATCGGCGACCGCCGCGGCGTCGAGCGTCGCGGACATCGCCCCGACCAACAGGTCCTCCCGCAGCAGGCGCACCTCGGCGAGCATGCCGAGCAGCAGGTCCGTCTCGAGGGAGCGCTCGTGCACCTCGTCGAGCAGCACCGCGCCCACGCCGGGGAGCTCGGGATCCGCGAGCAGGCGCCGCAGCAGCACGCCCGGGGTGAGCATCTCCAGCCGCGTGGACGCCCCGACCTCGCGCTGACCGCGCACGGTGAAGCCGACGGGGCCGCCCGCTCGGCTGCCGTCGAGCTGGGCGATACGGCGGGCGGCGGCGCGCACGGCCACCCGCCGGGGCTGTGTGACCAGGGTCGATGCGGTGGACGCCGGGGACCGCTCGGCGAGGAGGTTCGCGATCAGCGGCGGCAGCAGGGTCGTCTTGCCGGTGCCGGGCGGCGCGGTGACGACGAGCGCGCCGGTCGCGGCGGCCGCCTCGAGCTCCGCGCGGGCGGCGGCGACGGGCAGGCCCTCGCCGATCCGGTCGAGGTCGAAGCGATGCGGCGCGGTCACCGTGGAAGGCTAGCCGAGCGGTCCGCGCCGGTGCGGGGTCAGTCGATGAGGTCGAACTCGACCTGGTCCGTGTCCCCGCAGACGCTCGTCACGGAGATCGTCCACTGGTCCTCGATCGAGACGGTCTCGCCGATCGCCGCGGGCTCGATCCCGCGGGTGCCGCCGTCGACGGTGGCGCTGAGCACCGCCTTCTCCCCGTCGATCGAGACGGCCTCGATGCTCAGCGACTCGCCGCCGCGCTCGGGGAGGTCCGGCGTGGACGGCGAGCCCTCCTCGGTGAGATAGGCGCCCTCGCCGGTGCAGGCGGCGGGCGGCTCGAAGCCCTCCGGCGCCGGGGTGACCGGATACGGGTCGCTCGAGACCTCGACGGTGGCCTGCCCGGTGCCGCCGCCGTCGGAGGGCGCGAGGACGACGGTGCCGTCGCCGCCGTCGTCGGAGGCGCCGCTCGCGCCGCCCGCATCGGAGGCGGAGGAGGGGGCGGTCGGGTCCGCGACCGGGTCCTCGACGCCGCTCGTGCAGCCGGCGGCGAGCAGGCCCACGGCGAGCAGGGACGTGAGGACGCCCAGGCCGGAGCGGTGGAAGGGGCGACGGGCGGCGGTGCGGGTCACGCGGGGAGTCCTCCGGGGTCAGGGGTCGCGGCGGGACACCGCGACGGGCCGACCCTATCCCCGGGCCCCGTCCGTGGCACCATCGGGGGAGCGGCAGGACCTGCCGGAACGCGGAGGAGCACCGCGAACACGGCGAACGTGACGAGGAGGGGAGCGCATGGTCAGGACACCGCGACCGACGCCGGCGGCGCTCGCCGGGAGCACCCCGCCCGCGCAGCGCGTGCGGCCCGTGGACTGGAGCGCGCGGCCCGCCGGTGCCGGCAGCGCGGAGGGAGCCGACGGCGGGGATGTCGCTGCCGCCGCCGACCCCTCCCGCAGTCCGTCGGCCCCGCTGCCCCGCCGGCGCGCCCGCACCGTCGAGCTGCCGCGCCCCGAGTCGGCGCCGCCCGCCGGGGCCGTGCACTCGCTCCGTGCCGACGACCCCCGTCCCCTGCCGAGACCGCTGCGGATCGACGAGGGGCTCGTGCGCACCGTCGGCGTGGACGGGGTGGACAGTGAGCAGATCGTGCTCGCCGTCGCGGACCCCGAGGACGCCTGGACCGCGGACGCCGGAACGAGCGACCACTTCCGCCGTGGCGGCATCGTGGTGCAGGTGCGGCGCGCGGACAACGCCGTGATCGGCCTGTTCTCGACGCCCTACGCCCTGTCCGTGCGGCCCGAGGAGTACGAGCCCGCGCTCGACCTCGCCGATCTCGCCGCCGGTCGCAGCGCCCGCGGCGGCACCGGCACCCGCCACCCCACCTCCCGCCGCGAGCTGCTCGTGCGCATGCAGGAGGCCGGGTTCGTGGTGACCCCGGGATCCGGCCACGGCCGCGTCACCCACCCCGACCACCCGGGGCTCTTCGTGCCCTTCGCCTCGACACCGTCGGACCGCCGCTTCACCCGGCACGCGGTCGCGCAGATCCGGCGCGTGTTCGGCATCGACCTGCGCCGCTGAGCACCGCCGGGCCGGACGCTGCCCGTTCACAGTGCGTGACCTCCTGACCGCGTGCGTGCGCGGGGCTCCTAGCCTGGGCGTGGACCGCCGCCGCCCGTGAGGAGAACCCGCCAGCATGACCCGCTACGACTTCGAGACCCTCGTGGACCGCACCGCCATGGGCTCCTCCAAGTGGGCGGCGATGCACCGCGCGGCCGCCGCGCACGGCACGGACCTCACGGCCCATGACGGGCCGATCGCGCCGTTCTCCATCGCGGACCTCGACCTGCCCAACGCGCCCGAGATCGTCGAGGCCCTGCAGGAGGCGCTCGCCGGCGGGCTCGTGCTCGGCTACACGGTCCCGACGGAGGCCTACCTCGACGCGGTGACCGGCTGGTTCGCGCGACGCCACGACTGGCACGTGGAGCCGGAGTGGGTGCGCGTGACGCCCGGCGTGATCCCCGCCTTCACCCTCGCGATCCGCGAGTTCACCGCGCCCGGCGACGGCGTCATCGTGAACACGCCCGCCTACTACCCGATGTTCCCCTCGATCGGGTCGAGCGGCCGGCGCGTGGTGCGCAACCCGCTCGTGGAGCGCGAGGGCCGCTTCCGGATCGACCTCGACCTGCTCGAGGAGCAGGCCCGGGACCCGCGCACCACCGCGCTGCTCTTCGCGAGCCCCCACAACCCCACCGGGCGGGTCTGGGAGCGGGAGGAGCTCGAGGCCGTCGCCCGGATCGTCGTCGAGCACGACCTGCTGCTCATCAGCGACGAGATCCACCACGACCTCGTCCAGCCCGGGCACCGGCACACCGTCGTCACCGAGGTGGACCCCGCGCTCGCGGAGCGGACCCTCGTGCTCACCTCGACGAGCAAGTCCTTCAACATCGCCGGCCTCGGCATCGCGAACGCGATCATCCCGGACCCGGAGCTGCGGGACCGCTTCACGCGGGCGCGCGACGACCTCGGCTTCGACAACCCGACCGTGCTCGGCGCGGTCGCCGTCCAGGCCGCCTACACGCGCGCCGAGGGCTGGCTCGACGAGCTCAACGCGCTCGTGGGCCGGAACCAGGCCCTGCTCACGGCGTTCTTCGCCGAGCAGTTCCCGAGCGCACGGGTCGCGCCGCTCGAGGGCACGTTCCTGAGCTGGGTGGACCTGCGGCCGCTGGGGCTGGACGCCGAGCGCCTCGCCCGCCTCACCGCGGGGGAGGCCGCCCTGTTCCTCGACGAGGGCACCGTCTTCGGCCCCGAGGGGGAGGGCTTCGAGCGCTTCAACATCGCGACCCCCACCCCCGTGCTCGAGGCCGGTCTCGAGCGTCTGCGCCGGGCGCTCGACGCGGCCCTCGCCTGACGAGGCGGCGGCTCAGAAGGAGTCGGCGATCGCCTGCAGGCGGGCCCGGTACGCGACGAAGTCGTAGTCCGCTCCGGGCAGGTTGTCCCCGGCGCCGCGCAGCCCGGCGGCGCCGTCCACCTGCTCGCGGAGGATGTCCGCGTGGCCGGCATGACGGGAGACCTCCACGGCGACGTGCACGAGGATCCGGTGCAGGGTGACGTCGCCGCGCTCGCCCCACCAGGGCACGTGCCCGGCCGCGTCGAGGGGGAGTTCGGCGACGGTCCCGTCGGCGAAGGCGCGCACCCGCGCGTACGTCGCGAGCACCTGCTCGGCGCTCTCCTCGGGGCCGACGACCCAGTCCGCCTGCGGATCGGCGACGACCGCCTCCTCCGGCACGAGCTCCTCGGGCGCGGGGTAGGCGCGGCCGAAGGTCTCACCGAAGTAGCCGGCCTCGACGTTCGCCACGTGCTTCACGAGGCCCAGCAGGGTGGTGCCGGTGGGGGTGCGGGGCAGGCGCAGCTCCCGCTCGGGGAGGCCCTCGACCTTGCCCACGAGGGCCGTGCTCGCCTCGCGGAGGTAGCGGTGCAGGGTGTCCTTGGCGGCGTCGCGCGGCGGGGTGGGATCCGGTGTCGTCATCGGGCCAGTGTGCGCCGCCCGGGGTGACAGGACGTGTCCGCACAAAAAGGTGCCCCGGCTCGTCCCCACGAGCCGGGGCCATCCCTTTCCCCCGCGTCCCGGAACCGTGGACTCTGCCTCCTCCTCAGTCAGCAGGTCCTCCGTGACGCGATGGGATTACTACACACGGGCTCCCGGAAGGTTCGCTGGAGCACCCCTGCCAAGAACCTGAGAGCGGGTGCCCCCAGCTGGGCAGGCGCTGGTCATCGCGATATCGGTGCAGGTCAGCGGATCACATGCGCGCGGCGATTCTGCTCGGATGTGATCCAGCGCACCGGGCCGGGATCGCGGTAGATCGGCGCGGATCAGGCGTCGGCGGAGGGGGTCGCCCCGCGCGCCGGCGTCGGGGTGTCCTCGTCCGTGCCGAAGCGGCGGTAGATCATCGCGAGCACCGCACCGGAGAGGTTGTGCCAGATCGAGAAGACCGCGCCCGGCAGCGCCGCGGCGGGCGAGAAGTACTGTGCGGCGAGGCCCGCGGCGAGGCCCGAGTTCTGCATGCCGACCTCGATCGAGACGGTGCGGGCGGCGCGCACGGGCTGCTTGAGCACGCGGGCGAAGCCGTAGCCGAGCAGGTAGCCGAGCACGTTGTGGAGGATGACCGCGAGCAGCACGATCGCGCCGGCCTCGAGGACCTTGTCCGCGCTGTTGCCGACCACGGCGAGCACGACCATCGCGATGGCGATCGTGGAGAGCCAGGGCAGCACCGGCAGGATCCGGTCCACGAGCTTCGAGAGCAGCAGGCGCACCACGAGGCCCAGCACCACGGGCACCAGCACGATCTTCACGATCGACAGCGCCATCTCGCCGCCGTCGACCGGCATGTACTGACCGGCGAGCCACAGGGTCAGCAGCGGCGTGAGGATCGGGGCGAGCAGCGTGGAGATCGAGGTCATCGTGACCGAGAGCGCCGTGTCCGCCTTGGAGAGGTAGCTGATGACGTTCGAGGAGGTGCCGCCGGGGGCGCAGCCCACGAGGATCACGCCCGCGGCGAGCTCCGGCGGGAGCTGCAGCAGCACGGTCACGCCGAGGCCCAGCAACGGCATGATCACGTACTGGGCGACGACGCCGATGAGCACGGGCAGCGGGCGGCGCACCACGAGGGCGAAGTCGGGGATCGTCAGCGTGAGCCCCATGCCGAACATGATGATGCCGAGCAGCAGGTTCACGTAGGGGACCAGCTGCTTCGTGGTGTCCGGCAGCAGGAAGCCGGCCGCGGCGGCCGCGAGGACGAGCAGCGGGAACACCGTCACGGCGATGCGCGCGGAGCGGTCCTCCTTCGCGCGGTCGGCGGCGGCGGAGGCTCCGGCGGGGGAGGAGTCGGTGGGGGTCGAGGAGGGGGAGGGGGAGTTCTCGGTCACCCGCTCACGATAGGGCGCCCGCCCAGGATTCGAGACGAGATCTCGGATCCTGGGCGGCCCTCAGACGCGGTGGCGGCGCACCGTCCGCGCGAGCCGCGCGGGGACGGCGGGCTTGCGGCCCGCCCACTCCACCGGTGAGAGGGCCGGGGCCGACGTCGGGCCCGCGGCGGCCGGCGCGCCGCCGGCAGCAGGGCCGACGGAGGCGCCGTCGGCCGTGTCCTCGGAGTCGGTCGCGGGACGGATGCCGACGGTCGGGGCGGGAGCGGTGCGCACGGTGGAGAAGACCATGGCACGACGGTGCGGCCCCGAGCTGTCGATCCGCTGTGCGGGGCACGGACCGGGCATGTGCACGGCGGCGCCCGGCGGCGACCGCGGTGAGCACGGTCACCGCGCCACCTGCGCCGATGGTCTCTCATCAGCACCATGGGCGCCGCACAGCAGATGCATAGCCTCCGCGCCGACGCTCGTGGACATGACGACCACACCTCCGTCCGTCGAGCCCTCGTCGACCTCGACGACCCCGACTTCGACCGACGCGACACCTCCCGCGTCCCCGGGCCGCGCGCACCGCGCCGGGCTCCGCGACCGCTTGCGCCCCACCGACCCCTGGTGGGCGGTCGCGGCCTTCGCCGCGCTGCTCGTGGGCACCGCCGTCCTGTACTTCTGGGACCTCACCGTCAACGGCTACGCCAACGAGTTCTACGCGGCCGCCGCGCAGGCCGGCTCCGAGAGCTGGACGGCCTTCTTCTACGGCTCCCTCGATGCGGGCAACGCGATCACGGTGGACAAGCCCCCGGCCTCCCTGTGGTTCATGGCGATCTCCGTGCGGATCCTGGGGCTGAGCTCCTTCGCGATCCTGCTCCCACAGGTGCTCATGGGCATCGCGACGGTCGGAGTCGTCGCCCGCACCGTGCGCCGCCACTCCGGGATCGGCGCCGGGCTGCTCGCCGGGCTCGCCATGGCGCTCACCCCGGTCGCGGTGCTCATGTTCCGCTTCGACAACCCCGACGCGCTGCTCGTGCTGCTCATGACCCTCGCGGCCGCGGCGACCCTGCGGGCGATCGAGAAGGGCTCGATCCGCTGGATGGCGGTCGTGGGCGCGCTCATCGGGTTCGCCTTCCTCACCAAGACCCTGCAGGCCTTCCTCGTGGTGCCGTTCTTCGGCCTCGCCTGGACGCTCTTCGCGGCGACCACGCTGCGCCGCCGCATCCTCGGACTGCTCGCAGCCGTCGCCGCGCTCGTGGTCGGCGGCGGCTGGTGGGTCGCGATCGTCGAGCTCGTGCCGGAGAGCTGGCGGCCCTACGTGGGCGGCAGCCAGACGAACTCCTTCCTCGAGCTGACCTTCGGCTACAACGGGTTCGGCCGCCTGACCGGCGACGAGACCGGCTCCGTGGGCGGCGGTGGCGGCAACAGCGGCGGCGGCTGGGGGAGCACGGGCCTGCTGCGCATGTTCGGCGACGCGAGCGGCGGTCAGATCTCGTGGCTGCTGCCCGCCGCGCTGCTGCTGCTCCTCGCCGCGGTGGCGCTGCGCCTCCGTGCCCCGCGCACCGACCTGCGCCGCGCCGCGCTCATGGTGTGGGGCGGCTGGCTGATCGTCACGATGCTCGTGTTCAGCTTCATGGCCGGCATCTTCCACGACTACTACACGGTGGCCCTCGCCCCTGCGATCGCCGCCCTCGTGGGCATCGGCGCCGGGGAGCTGTGGGAGCGCCGCGGCCGCTGGTGGGTGCGCGTGATCCTCGCGCTCGTCATGCTCGTGACCGCCGCCTGGGGCTGCGTGCTCCTCGAGCGGACCGGCGCCTACCCGGTCGCGCTGCCGATCGTCGTCGGCGTCACCGGCGTGCTCGCCGCGATCGGCATCGTGCTCGCCCCGCGGCTGCGGCGCAGCGTGCTCATCGGCGTCGCGGCGCTCGCGCTCGTCTCCGCCTTCGCGGGGCAGGCGGCCTCCGCCGCGAACACGGTGAGCACCGCGAAGACCGGCTCGATCGTCACCGCCGGCCCTGCCTCCCAGGGCGGCATGGGCGGCGGTCCCGGGGGCGGCATGCCCGGGGGTGGCGGCCCGGGCGGGGGCCCCGGCGGCGGCATGGGCGGTCAGGGCGGCGGCCAGCCGCCCAGCCGGACGGGCCAGGGACAGGGCCAGACGGGCCAGATGCCCGCCGCGCCCGGTGGTCAGACCGGCCAGACGCCGGGCCAGGGCCAGTCCCAGGGCCAGACCGGCCAGATGCCCTCCGCCCCCGGCGGGCAGTCCGGCACCGACGGGACGGCCGCGGGCGGCGCCGGCGGTGGCAGCGGCATGAGCGGCCTGCTCGACGGCGAGACCCCCTCCCAGGAGGTCGTCGACGCGCTGCTCGAGGACGCGGACCAGTACACCTGGGTCGCCGCGACCATCGGCTCGCAGAACGCCGCGGCGCTGCAGCTCGCCACCGAGCAGCCCGTCATGGCGATCGGCGGCTTCAACGGCAGCGACCCGAGCCCCACCCTCGCCGAGTTCCAGCAGGACGTGGCCGACGGCGAGATCCACTACCTCGCCACCGGCAGCGGCTTCGGCGGCCAGCAGAACGGCGGCGCGGACACGGGCTCCGAGATCCAGGAGTGGGCCGCGGAGAACTACGAGACCGTCACCATCGGCGACACGCAGTTCTACGACCTCACCCAGCCGCTCTCCGGGGCCGATGCCACCGGGACGGCCTCGTGAGCGCGGGCGCCGTGACCGACCCCCGGCCGCAGGCGGTCGCCGAGCCGCCCGTCGGCACGACCGTCCTGGACGTCGTCGTGCCGGTGCTGAACGAGGCCCACACCGTCGGCGCCTGCGTGCAGCGGCTCCTGGGTCACCTCGAGGCGACGTTCCCGTACCCCTACCGGGTGACGATCGCGGACAACGGCTCCGACGACGGCACCGCGGAGATCGCCAGCGAACTCGCCGCGACCCACCCCGAGGTCGCCGTCGTCGAGCTCACCGAGCGGGGCCGGGGGCGGGCGCTGCGCCGCACCTGGGCCGACTCCGACGCGCTCGTGCTCGCGTACATGGACGTGGACCTCTCCACGGACCTCGACGCGCTGTGGCCGCTCGTCGCGCCGCTGATCTCCGGGCACAGCGACCTCGCGATCGGCACGCGCCTGCACCGCTCCTCGCGGGTGGTGCGCGGCACGAAGCGCGAGTTCGTCTCCCGCTGCTACAACGCCCTGCTCTCCGTGCTGCTGGGCGCCGGGTTCACCGACGCCCAGTGCGGGTTCAAGGCCATCCGGGCGGACGTCGCCGCGGAGCTGCTGCCGCTCGTCGAGGACGACGCCTGGTTCTTCGACACCGAGCTGCTCGTGCTCGCCGAGCGCTGCGGGCTGCGCATCCACGAGGTGCCGGTGGACTGGTACGACGACCCCGACTCCCGGGTCGACGTCGTCGGCACCGCCCGCGACGACCTGCGCGGGGTGGCCCGCGTGCGCCGCTCCCTCGCCTCCGGCCGGCTCCCCGTGGAGGACATCCGCGCCCGCATGGGGCGCACGCGGCCCTCGCACCAGACCGGCGGGCAGGTGATCCGCTTCGCGCTCGTCGGCGGTTTCACGACGGTCCTGCACCTGGGTGGCTTCGCGCTGCTCCACGCGCTGGGGCTGCTGGGCTCCCAGGGCGCGAACCTCACGGCCCTCGCGATCGCGACCGTCGTGAACACCGCGCTGAACCGGCGCTGGACCTTCGGGGTCCGCTCGAAGGAGGGGGCGCTGCTGCATCAGCTGCAGGGCTTCACGATCCTCCTGCTGACCTGGGCGCTCACCGCCGGATCGCTCGCCGTGCTGGGCGGAGTGTGGCCCGCCGCGCCCACCGGCGTGCAGACCGTCGCGCTCTTCGCCGCGGCCGTGATCGCGACGGTGACGAAGTTCGTCGTCATGCGGCGCTGGCGGGACTGAGGCGCTGGGAGGTCAGGGCGTCGCCCCGCGGGACCGGGCCGTGCGGCTCAGACCCGCGGGGTGCGGGCGGGGACGGGCCACTCGTGCACGGGGTCCCCGGAGTCGACGCCCGCGCGGTAGCGGCGGGTCATCTCGGCGAGCGCCGCGGGGCGGTCCATGCCGCGCAGCTCGAGCGAGGTGACCGTGTCGATCTGCCAGCGGGCGCCGTTGCGGCCCGAGCGGGCGCGCGCGGTGAGGATCGACTCGTAGCGGTCCACCACCGCGGAATCCGCACCGAGCTCCCGCAGGCCGGCCATGGCCTGCGGGATCAGCTGGTCGAGCAGGAGATCGGCGACGCGCACGCGGCCCGTGACCCGCGGCCAGCGGATCCGCGCCTCGAGGCCCCAGCGGGCGCACTGCTGGAAGGCGTCGTCCGCCTGCTCGAAGCTCATGCGGGACCACAGCGGCCGCCGCTCGAAGACGAGCGCGTGGACGATCCCGTAGAAGAACGCGGCGTTCGCGGCCATGTCCGCGGCCGTCGGCCCCGCCGGCAGGAGACGGTTCTCCAGCCGCAGGTGGGGGACGTCCGTGCCGGGATCGTAGATCGGCCGGTTCCAGCGCCAGACGGTGCCGTTGTGGAGCATGAGCTCGTGCAGGCGCGGCGAGGCGCCCTCGGTGAGCAGCGGCTCCTCCGCCATCTGCCGCGACTCGGGGATGAGCGCCGGGAACAGGCGCACGTTCTCCTCGAAGAGGTCGAACATCGAGGTGATCCAGCGCTCGCCGAACCAGACGCGCGGGCGCACGCCCTGCGCCGCGTACTCGGGCGGCCGGGTGTCGAGCGCCTGCACGAAGGCGGGGATGCGGGTCTCGTGCCACAGGCGCTTGCCCAGCAGGAACGGGGAGTTCGCGGCGAGGGCGACCTGCGGCCCGGCGATCGCCTGCGCCGCGTTCCAGGCGGCCGCGAACTGCTCGGGCGGGACCTGCAGGTGCAGCTGCAGCGAGGTGCACGCGGATTCCGGGGCGATCGAGTCGAAGGTCGCGTCCAGACCCTTGCCCTCGCCGTTGATGCGCAGCGCGATCTCCTCGCCGCGCGCCTCGAGCACGCTCGCCTCGAGCGCCGCGTAGCGGTGGCCGGGTGCGCGCCACTCCTCGCCCTCGTAGAGCTCGGCGGAGATCGTGGGAAGGTGGCCGACGGGCACCACGCGCGCCCCGTGCTCCTGCGCCGCGGAGTCCGCGCGCTGCATGCGCTCGCCGAGGGACCGCTCGAGATCGGCGAGGCCGCGCCCGTGCGGGGCGGAGACGGGGAGGTTCGCCTCGACGTTGTAACGGCCGATCTCGTGCGTGTAGTCGCCGTCGTCGGCGTCGGCCCCGGCGCGCTCGGCGAGGGTTGCGAGGACGTCGTCCGCGGTGAGCGAGGGCGCCATGGTCTCGGCGTCGGCGAGATTCAGCTCGAGCTCGACCCCGATCGTGCCCTCGTCGACGAACTCGGCGGTGTCGAGGAAGGTCTCGAAGAGGTCGAGGTTCCTCCGCAGCTCGTGGCGGTAGTGCGTGCGCTGACCGCGCGTGTACTCGGTCGAGCCGATCTCGCGTCCCATGGTGACCTCCCGGCGGTGCGTGGATGCGCTGGCCAATCCTGGCACGCCGGGCGGGCCGATCGCGCCCCGCGCCCGTGGGCGGTCACCGGTGCTGGGCGGCCATCCACTCCCAGAGGCTCTCGCCCTCGGCGCGGGGGTCGTTGCGGGCGGCGTAGATCCAGGACCAGTGCCCGGGGTAGGAGACGCCGTCGTAGGTGACGTCCTCGTACAGGCTCAGCAGGGAGTCCTCGATGAGCTCGTGCGCGTGGACGGTGTTCGCCTGCGGGTCGACGGTGTCGTCGTCCGCGGCGGCGATCAGCCAGGTGGGGGTGTGGATCCCGGCGAGCTCGGCGTCGCTGACCAGAGGGTCGGTCGAGCCGTAGAAGGTGTCGACGACGCCGCAGATCGGGACGGCGGAGGCGAACTGGCGGTGGTTCTCGACGACCATCTTGAGCGTCATGTACCCGCCGTTGGAGCAGCCCATGACGTGGATGCGGTCCGGGTCCACGCGGCGGGTGCGCTGCATCTCGGCGATGACCTCGGAGACCAGCGGTGCGAAGGTGGGGCCGTCGAGCATCCAGGCGGAGGTGCACTGCGGGGCGACGACGTGCGCGCCGCCCAGGATCTCCTGCGCCTCGGCGGTCGCGGGGCCCAGGGCGCCGCGGTTCGCACGCAGGTGGACCTCGTTGTCGTAGCGCACCGCACCGCCCTCGCCGATGCCGCCCTCACCGCCGCCGTGGAGCCAGATGACGAGCGGGAGCGCGCGGGACCGCCCGCGGGTCGCGGGGGAGAAGAGGCGGTAGTTCATGCCGGAGTCGGTGACGTGGGAGGTGAAGGCGTCCACCTCGGGGGAGACGAGGTCGCCCTGGGTGAGCTCGCCGAGCCAGGCGGAGCCGGCGCCCTTGCCGTTCGCGGGCAGCGGCGAGTGCTGCAGGACGGTGTACTCGAGGTCGAGCTGGACGTTGCGGCCCTCGTCGGCCAGGTAGTCGAGCGTGTTCGCGCCCTCGACCCCGTAGCCGTGCTCGAGGGCGATCGTCACCGTGCCCGCGCGGTCCACGGTGACGGCGGTGACGGTGCGCGCGGTGTCGACGACGACCGCGCCGGAGACGGGGTTCGTGCCGCGCACAGCGACGGAGAAGGTCGAGGGGAGGGCGTCGCCGGCGAGCAGCCGGCCGCGGCGGGTGACGTCGATGACGAGGGAGGTGACCTGCTCGCCGCTGTCGAGCACCTCGCAGTGCAAGTCGAAGGTCGTGGAGCGCCCGGTGGGGCCGGTCGCCCGCGCGACGGGGGCGCCGGCGGTCGCGACGAGGCCCAGCGGCGCGGCGGCGGCCGCGGCGGCGAGCACCGAGCGGCGCGCGGGGCGGCGCGAACCCGTGGGACGGGCGGAACGAGCGGGACGAGCGGGGCCGACGGCCATGCGAACTCCTGTGTCCGGGGTGACCGGGGGATGGTGAAACGTGTCACCTGAGGGGAGAACCTAGACCTCGGAGGGGTGGAGGGCAAGTGCCGCGGGCCCGCTGTGGACGCGGCCGGGGTGGGGAGGGCGCGGTGGTGGTCAGCCCGCCGGCTCGGTGCGCGGGAGAGCGCTCGCCCGCCCGGCGCCGATCGCGGCGGCGAGAGTCACGACGGAGAGGGCGATCAGCACGAGCGCCGGGTGCCACCAGGCCTGCCCGGTGAGGCCGCCGAGCGCACCGGTGAGCAGCGGGACGAAGCCGCTCACGGTCGCCGCGACCGCGTAGGCGAGGGAGAGCGCGGAGGCCCGGAAGCGGCCGGGGAACAGATCGGCCATGAGTCCGCCGAGCGCCGCCCACGACATGGTGGGCAGGATCCCGCCGATCACCATCATCGCGACGAGCACGCCGAAGGTCGCCGAGCCCAGCAGCGCGTACATCGGCAGGGCGATGAGCGCCGTGCCCGCGGCGCCGATCGCGACGACCAGCCAGGAGCTCGTGCGGGCCGCGAGCGCTCCGAACAGGGGCACGGTGACCAGCTGCAGCAGGGCGCCGATCGTCGCAGCCGTCAGCAGCTCGGTGTAGGGGAAACCGAGCACGGCCGCGCCGTAGTTCATCGTGTAGGTGTTCATGAGCGCGTAGGAGCCGATGCCCAGCTGGGCGGCGCCGATCGCGAGCACGAGGGCCAGCGGTCGCGAGCGCAGCAGCTCGGAGACGGGCATGCGCTCGCGCCGGTTCTCGCGGGAGAGCCGCGCGAACTCGGGGGTCTCCTCGATCGAACGGCGCAGGTACAGCGAGATGAGCAGCAGCGGGAAGGCGATGAGGAAGGGCACGCGCCAGCCCCAGTCCGCCATCGCCTGCTCGGTGACGAGCGTGGGCAGCACGAGGAACAGCGCCGCGGAGAGGATCGAGCCGATCGGCGAGCCCAGCTGGGGGATCGCGGCGGCGAAGGCGCGGCGCACCGGGTGCGCGTGCTCGGTCGCGAGCAGCACGGAGCCGCCCCATTCCCCGCCCAGCGACATGCCCTGCGCGAGGCGCAGCGCAACGAGCCCGATCGCGCCGAGCCAGTCGGCCTGCGCATAGGTGGGCAGGAGGCCGATCAGGCCGGTCGCGACGCCCATGATCGACACGGTCCACAGCAGCGTGGCGCGCCGGCCCAGGCGGTCACCCATGTGGCCGAAGAGGATCGCGCCCACGGGGCGGATGACGAAGGAGACGGCGATCGTGCTGAAGGAGGCGAGGGTGGATCCGGCCGGGCCCAGCGGGTCGAAGAACAGCGGTCCCACGAAGAACGCCGCGAAGTAGGCGTAGAGGTAGAAGTCGAACTGCTCGAGCGCGGTGCCGATCATCGAGGCGGCCGCGATCCGGCCGGGCCTGCGGCTGCCGGGTGCGGGGCGCGCGGGGGCGGTGGTGGTCATGGTCCTCGCCTTCTGCCGTGCGCGGGCCTTCGGGCCCCGGGGCGGACGGCCCCACCGAGCCTAGGGAGGTCAGACGGCGGATGGGGCGCGGGGCGACGGGCCTCACATGCCGCGGGCGGCGAGGGGGAGCGGGCGGGCCGGGGCGTCGTCGGGCGGGGGAGTTCGAGTCATCCGACCTGTGATCCGGATCACGAGATCTGGGTCATCCCTCCGGCTTCTGGTCCGCCTGAGCCTAAGCTCCTCGCCACACGTAAAGGTGCCGGTGACTTTAACAGGAGGTGGACGGCCATGAGCGATCGCGCGACCCCGGACGAGCAGCAGCGCGTCGCGCTCGCCGTCTCCACGGTCATCTTCGCGCTGCGCCCGCACCCCACCACGCGCCGGCTCGCCGTGCACCTCCCGCTCGTGCGCCGCATCCGCGCCCCTCACCAGGGACGATGGGCGCTCCCCGGCGGTCCGCTCGGGGCCAGCGAAGGGCTCGGCGCCGCCGCGAGCCGCACCCTCGGGGAGACCACCCGGCTGCGCCCGCGCTACCTCGAGCAGCTCTACGCCTTCGGCGGCCCGGACCGCGCCCCGAGCGCCGCCGAGCGCACCGTCTCGATCGTCTACTGGGCGATGGTGCGCCCCCAGGAGGCCGACGCCGGCGTGGCCGGGGTCAACGTCCGGTGGTTCCTCGCCGACGAGCTGCCCGAGCTCGCCTTCGACCACAACCTCATCGTCGAGTACGCCCTGTGGCGCCTGCGCAACAAGCTCGAGTACTCCCGCATCGCCGCCGCCTTCCTCGGGGAGACCTTCACCCTCGCGGAGCTGCGCGGCGTCCACGAGGCCGTGCTGCAGCGACCGCTCGACCCCGCGAACTTCCGGCGCCAGATGGAGGCGTCGGGCCGGCTCGTCCCGACCGACGAGTTCCGCACCGGCGGGCGGCACCGCCCCGCCCGGCTGTTCCGCCACGACGAGTCCATCCACCTCGCCGACAACGGCCCGCTCACCCGGGCCTGACCCGCCGTCCCACGACCATCCCTGAACCACGGAGGCCACCGATGACCACCACCGCCTCGGTCGAGCTCACGCTGCGCGACATCTCCGCCGGCGCCGCCGCCGGCAGCTCCTGCTCCACCCGCCTGCTCGACGCTCCCTGGGACGTGGACCGCGAGGACCCCGGCTACGGCCCCGGCGCCTCGATGGCCGATGCGATCCCCGCCGTCGCCCCGCGCCAGGGCGAGATCCCCGCCGAGTACCGCGAGGCGAGCGCCGAGGAGCTCGACCGTCGGATCCGCGCGGCGAAGGCGGAGCTCGGCGACCGCGTCGTCGTGCTCGGCCACTTCTACCAGCGCGACGAGGTCGTCCGGTACGCCGACTACGTGGGCGACTCCTTCCAGCTCGCGACCGCCGCGAAGGCCCGCACCGAGGCGGAGGCGATCATCTTCTGCGGCGTGCACTTCATGGCGGAGACCGCGGACCTCCTCTCCACCCCCGAGCAGGCCGTGATCCTCCCGAACCTCGCCGCCGGCTGCTCGATGGCGGACATGGCGGACATCGACCAGGTCGAGGAGTGCTGGGAGCAGCTCATGGAGGTGCTCGAGGACGAGGGCCAGGAGGAGGGCCTCGCGCCCGTCATCCCGGTGACGTACATGAACTCCTCCGCCGCGATCAAGGGCTTCGTGGGCCGCCACGGCGGCATCGTCTGCACCTCCTCGAACGCCTCCACCGTGCTCGCCTGGGCCTTCGAGCGGGGCCGCCGCGTGCTCTTCCTCCCGGACCAGCACCTGGGCCGCAACACCGCGAAGGCCATGGGGATCGGCCTCGACGAGATGGCCATGTGGAACCCGCGCCGGCCGCTCGGCGGCAACGACGAGCAGACCGTGCGCGACGCGCGGGTGCTGCTCTGGCACGGCTTCTGCTCGGTCCACAAGCGCTTCACCGTCGCCCAGATCGACAGTGCCCGCGCCGAGCACCCGGACGTGCGCGTCATCGTCCACCCCGAGTGCCCGATGGAGGTCGTCGACGCGGCCGACGAGGCCGGCTCGACGGACGTCATCCGCCGGGCGATCGAGGGCGCGACGGAGCCGACGACCTTCGCGATCGGCACCGAGATCAACCTCGTCCAGCGGCTCGCCGCGCAGCACCCGCAGCACGAGATCTTCTGCCTGGACCCCGTGGTGTGCCCGTGCTCGACGATGTACCGCATCCACCCCGGCTACCTCGCCTGGACGCTCGAGGCGCTGCTGCGCGGCGAGGTCGTCAACCAGGTGAGCGTCTCCCCGGACGTCGCCGAGCCCGCCCGCGTGGCCCTCGAGCGGATGCTCGCCGCGAAGCCCGCGCCGCTCGCCGGGAGCGCCCGGTGACGACCCGCGGGGCGCTGCACGCCGACGTCCTGAGCGCCGACGTGCTGAGCGTCGACGTGCTGATCGTCGGCTCCGGGATCGCCGGGCTCACGGCGGCTCTCGAGATCGCCGGGGACGCGGACGTGCTGCTCGTGAGCAAGGGCGCGCTCGCCGAGGGCGCGACCCTCCACGCCCAGGGCGGGATCGCCGCGGCCGTCGGCCCCGGGGACACCGCCGAGGACCACGCCCGGGACACGCTCGCCGCCGGGGCCGGCCTCGCCGAGGAGGCCGCCGTGCACCTGCTCTGCGAGGAGGGGCCCGCCGCGATCGCCCGGCTCGTGGAGCGCGGCGTCGCCTTCGACCGGGACGAGGACGGCGCCCCCGCGCTCGGCCTCGAGGGCGCCCACGGCCGCCCGCGGATCCTCCACGCCGGGGGCGACGCGACCGGCCGCGCGATCGAGCTCGCGCTCGTCGCCGCCGTGCGCGCCCGCGGGATCCGCGTGCTCGAGCGCACCGCGCTGGCGGACCTGGTCGTCCACGACGGGCGCGTGCGCGGGGCGCAGCTCCTCGGGGCCGACGGGCGCGTGCGGGAGGTGCGCGCCGGAGCGGTGCTGCTCGCGACCGGCGGCGCCGGCCAGCTCTTCGCCCACACCACGAACCCGCAGGTCGCGACCGGTGACGGGGTCGCCGCGGCGGCCCGCGCGGGTGCCGCCCTCGCGGATCTCGAGCTCTACCAGTTCCACCCCACCTCGCTCGCCGTCCCCGGGGGCTTCCTCGTCTCCGAGGCCGTGCGCGGGGAGGGCGCGGTGCTGCGCGACGCCGACGGCCGACGCTTCCTGCCCGCCGTCGACCCGCGCGCCGAGCTCGCTCCGCGGGACGTCGTCGCCCGCGCGATCGCGCACACCATGGCCGCCCAGGGCGGGCTGCCCGTGCGGCTCGACGCGACGGGGATCGGCGGGGACCGGCTGCGCGAGCGGTTCCCGACGATCGACGCCGCCGTGCGCGCCGCGGGCCTGGACTGGGGGCGCTCGCCGATCCCGGTCACCCCCGCCGCCCACTACTGGATGGGCGGGATCCGCACGGACCTCGACGGCCGCACGAGCGTGCCCGGGCTGCTCGCCGCGGGGGAGTGCGCCCGCACCGGCGTGCACGGGGCGAACCGCCTCGCCTCCAACTCCCTGCTCGAGGGGGCCGTGCTCGGCGCCCGTGCCGGGGTCGCCGCCGCGGAGGACGCCGCCGATGCGCCGGCCACGGACGACCTGCCTGGCACGGGCGTCGCGGCCGACGGGACCAGGACGGACGCCGTTGCCGCTTCTGCCTCCGCCGGCCCTGTGACCTGGACCCGTGCCTATCTCCAGCAGCTCATGTGGTCCCACGCGGGACTGCTGCGCAGCGGCGAGCAGCTCATGGAGGCCGCCGCGGTGCTCGAGGGCTGGCAGGCCCCCGCGCCCCGCACGATCGCCGCGCTCGAGGACCGCAACCTCCTCGAGCTGGGCCGCCTGCTCGTCGCCGCGGCGCTCGCCCGGCCGCGCTCCGTCGGCGCCCACCACCGCCTCGACGATCCCGGCGAGGCGGCGACCGTCGGCCCCGCCGGCTCTTCCGCCGCTCCCGCCTCCCTGCACCCCCTGGAGACCCGCTGATGCTCACCCGCGCCCAGATCGACCCCGTCGTCACCGCCGCCCTCGCCGAGGACGCCCCCTGGGGCGACCTCACCGGCCAGGTGTTCCTGCCCGCCGGTGCGAGAGCCGCCGCGCAGCTCGTGGCGCGCGAGGACGGCGTGCTCGCCGGGATCGACGTGCTCGAGGCCGCCTTCCGCCTCACCGACGCCACCGTGCAGGTCACGCCGCGGGCGGCCGACGGCGACCGCTTCACGGCCGGCACGGTGCTCGCCGAGATCACCGGTCCCGCCCGGGCCGTCGTGCAGGCGGAGCGGGTCGCGCTGAACCTCGTCCAGCGGCTCTCCGGGATCGCGACCCGCACCCGCGTGCTCGTGGACGCCGTCGCAGGCACGGGCGCCCGCATCACCGACACCCGCAAGACCACGCCCGGCCTGCGCGCCCTCGAGCGCCACGCCGTGCGCTGCGGCGGCGGCGTCAACCACCGCTTCTCCCTCTCCGACGGGGTCATGGCGAAGGACAACCACCTCGCCGTGCTCCGCGAGCAGGGCATCGACCTCACCGCCGCGATCCTCGGGGCGCGCGAGCAGCTGGGCCACATGACCCGGATCGAGGTCGAGGTGGACCGGCTCGACCAGATCGAGCCGGTGCTCGCGGGCGGCGTGGACGTCATCATGCTCGACAACTTCTCCCTCGAGGATCTGCGCCGCGGCGTCGAGCAGGTCGCCGGTCGCGCGATCGTCGAGGCGAGCGGCACGATCACCGAGGAGACCGTCGCGGAGGTCGCCCGCACCGGCGTCGACATGATCTCCTCCGGCGCGCTCACCCACTCCGTGCGCAGCCTCGACCTGGGACTCGACATGGCCGTCTCCGCATGAGGGAGGGGCGCGCGTGATCTACCTCGACGCCGCCGCGACGCTGCCCGTGCGGCGGGAGGCCCTCGAGGCCGCCTGGCCGTACCTGACCGGCACCTTCGGCAACCCCTCGAGCCACCACGCGGTGGGGGAGGCCGCCGCCGCGGGGCTCGAGGATGCCCGGCGCCGGGCCGCGGCCGTGCTCGGCGTGCGCCGCAGCGACGTCGTCTTCACCGCGGGCGGGACCGAGGCCGCGAACCTCGCGATCAAGGGCCTGGCGCTGGCCTCCCCGCGGGGGAAGCACCTGGTCACCTCCCCTCTCGAGCACGAGGCGGTGCTCGAGTCGGTCGACTTCCTGCGGCGGGTGCACGGCTTCTCGGTGACCCTCGTGGATCCCGGGACCGACGGCGTCATCACCCCCGCCGCGCTCGGGGCCGCGCTGCGGGAGGACACGACGCTCGTCTCCCTCGCCGCCGCGAACAACGAGATCGGCGCCGTCAGCGACGTCGCGGCGCTGGCCGCGGTCGCCCACGACGCGGGCGCCCTGTTCCACACCGATGCCGTGCAGGCCGCCGGGTGGATCGACCTGCGCGGGCTCGGCGCGGACGCCCTCACCCTCGCGGGCCACAAGATCGGCGCCCCCAAGGGGACCGGCCTCGCGATGATCCGCGGCCGCCTGCCGATCGAGCCGCTCGTCCACGGCGGCGGGCAGGAGGGCGGCCGCCGCTCCGGCACGGAGAACGTCGCCTTCGCGGTGGCGCTCGCCGTCGCCCTCGAGCTCGCGGAGGCCGAGCGGGAGGAGAAGGCCGCCCGGATCGCGCCGCTGCGGGACCTGCTGCTCGAGGCCGCGGAGAGCACCGGGGCGGTGCTCACGGGGCCCCGGGAGGCGCGCCTGCCCGGGCACGCCTCCTTCCTGGTCCCCGGCCGCAGCGGCGAGTCCGTGCTGCTGGACCTCGAGCGGCGCGGCGTCGTCGCCTCCTCCGGCTCCGCGTGCGCCGCCGGCAGCGACGAGCCCTCGCACGTGCTCACCGCCCTCGGCATCGACCGGGAGGCCGCGCAGACCGCCGTGCGGCTCACCCTCCCCGGGGACCTCACCGCCGGGCAGGCGGAGCAGGCGGTCGGTGCCCTCGCGGCGGTGCTGGGCGAGGGCTAGGGTGGCGGCGTCCGCCTCGCGAAGGAGCCACCATGACCTCGTCATCGCCCGCCCTGCAGAGCAGCTACGACCACGTCGTCGTCGGAGGCGGCATCGCCGCGGACAAGGCCGCCCGCGCGATCCGCGAGCAGCAGGAGGGGGCGAGCATCCTGCTCGTCTCCGCCGCGGAGGACGCCCCCGCCTACCGGCCCGCCCTCACCAAGGACCTCTGGACGGGCGAGGACCCGGACCCCGCCTCGCAGGACCTCGGCACCGCCGGTGACACCGGCGCGACCCTGCTCACCGGCACCGAGGTCACCGCGATCGACCCGCAGGCGCGCACCGTCACCCTCGGCACGGGGGAGAGCGTCGACTACGGGGAGCTGCTGCTCGCGACCGGATCCGCCGCGCGGACCCTCGACGGCGCCCCGGAGGACCCGCGGATCGTGACCCTCCGCGAGGTCGCCGACTACCGCCGCCTGCGCGAGCTCGTGGGCGAGGGCACCGAGGTGGTCGTCGTGGGCGGCGGCTACCTCGGCACCGAGATCGCCGCCGGGCTGAGCGTCGCGGGCGCCTCCGTCACCCTCGCGATCTCCGGGCAGGCGATCGGCGAGAGCCTCTTCCCGGCCTCGATCACCGCGCACCTCGGGCGCGTGTACGGCGGCCACGGCGTGCGGCTCGAGAAGGGCTTCCGCCTCGCCGGCATCGAGGCGGGGGAGCGCCTCACGCTGAGCGGGGAGGACGGCCGCACCCTCACCGCGGAGGTCGCCGTGCTCGCCCTCGGCGCCCGCCTGCGCACCGAGCTCGCCCGGGACGCCGGCCTCGAGCTCGACGAGCAGGGTGCGATCGTCGTCGGCCCCCACCTGCGCACCTCCGCCCCGCACGTCCACGCCGCCGGGGACGTCATCCGCTTCGAGGACCCGCTGCTGGGCGCCCGCCACGTCGAGCACATCGACCACGCCGAGGCCTCCGGGACCGCCGCCGGGACGGCCATGGCGGGCGGGGACGCCGAGTACGCGTACACCCCGCTGTTCTACTCCGACCTCTTCGACGACGGCTACGAGGCCGTGGGCCGCCTCGACGGCCGCGGCGAGAACGTCGAGCTGTGGGACGAGGAGGGCGGCGCGGCCGTCGTCCACCATGTCGAGGACGGCCGGATCGTCGGCGTGCTGCTGTGGAACACGTGGGACTCCGTGCCCGCCGCCCGCGAGCTGCTCGCCGACTCCCGCGACGGGAAGGTCGACGTGGCCGACGTCGCCGCGCTGCGGGAGCGGATCGCCCCGGGCGGCTGAGCCGGCGCGCAGGGACCGCTGAGGGGTACCGGTGGGCACTCCCACGCTCCGCGGTGACGGAGGATCCTGGACGATGACGCGGGCCCGTCGGCCCCGCCCGGCCCGCGTCACCGCGAGAACCCACCCTGCTCGACCCCCTGGAGCCCCATGCCCGCCGCCCCCGCGCAGCCCGTCACCGCCACCGTTCTCGGGACGGAGCACCGCGCCTCCCCGCGCGCCCTCGTCGCCGCGACCCTCACCCTCGTGCTCGCCTTCGCGGTGTCCTCGTCGCCGGTGCCGCTGTTCACGACCTACCGCCGGGCCGACGGCCTCACCGACGGCGACTTCTCCCTGGCCACGGTCGCCTACTTCGCCGGGACGATCCTCGCGCTGCTCGTGCTGGGCCGGCTCTCCACCCACCTGGGCCGCCGCCCGCTCGCCCTCGCCGCCGCCGCCGCGCTGCTGCTCGCCGGGGCGCTTGTCATGCTCCGCGTGGACTCCCTCGCCCCGCTCGCCCTGGGCCGCTTCCTCTCCGGCCTCGGCTGCGGGATCGCGAGCAGCGCCGTCATGAGCTACGTGGTCGACGCCGCGCCCCGCCGCCCCGCCTGGCTCGCCACGATGATCACCTCGCAGTCCCCGATGGTCGGGCTCACCCTCGGAGCGTTCGGCTCCGGGCTGCTCGTCGAGCACGGGCCGCGCCCCACCACGACCGTGTTCCTCGTGGGCGCGGGCGCGATGACGCTGTGCCTGCTCGCGCTCGCGATCGCCCCGGAGACCGGCCCGCGCCTGCGCGGCGCCCTCGCCTCCCTGCGACCCCGGGTCGCGGTGCCCGTCGCCGCCCGCCCGCTGCTGCCGGCGCTCGCCGCGGTCGTCGTCTCCACCTGGGCGATGGGCTCCTTCTACCAGGCCTTCGGCCCGTCGGTCGTCGCCGACGGCCTCGGCACCGACGACGCCGTCGTCTTCGCGGTCGTGTTCTCCGCCTACATGCTGCCGAGCGTGCTCGGCGCCCCGGTCGGCGGGCGGATGTGCATCCGGACCGCGCAGCGCACCGGCATGGCCCTCTTCGCGATCGGCGTGCTCGGCGTGCTCACCGCGCTCGCCCTCGACAGCGTGGTCCTGTTCATCGCGGCGAGCATCGTCGCGGGCGCCGGCCAGGGCATGGCGATGAGCGCGAGCGTGCGCTCCGTGCTCTCCACCGCGACCCCCGCGGAGACCGCCCCCACCATGGCTGCCGTCTACCTGCTCTCCTACAGCGGCGCGATGGCCGCGAGCCTGGTCTCCGGCCAGCTCACCCGCTGGTACGGGGTGGAGCAGATCGTCATCGGCTACGGCGCGCTCGCCGTCGCCGCCGCCGTGGTCACCGCGCTCTGCGCCCGCGAGCCGCGGCCCGTGGAGGCCCCCGCGGCGTGAGCGCCCGGGCTCAGCGCCGGGAGGGGTCGCGCGGGCGGGCGTCGAGCCGGAAGGCGAGGAGCAGCAGCGCCGCCACGACGACCAGCAGCGGGAACCACAGCGGCGCATGGATGCTCTCGATCACGAGCGAGGAGAGCACCGAGAGCCCGACGACCCCCACGATGATCAGCCGCGAGGCGGTGGGCGCGGGGGCACCCGCGTGCTCCGGTCCCGCCCGGCGGATCGCGACCGCGTAGACCAGCAGGCCCGCCGCGAGCAGCGCCACCATGACGACCACGCGCGCCACGCCGTTCGGGATCAGCCACGGCGCGTACGGCATGAGCACGCCTCCCGCGAGGAGCAGCGACGTGACGGCCTGCCCGATCCACCGGCGAGGACCCGACGTCGCCTGCTCCGTGCTCATTCCCGGCCTCCTGGGGTCTGCTGCTCTCGGTCGCCCCCGAGCCTAGGCGTCCGCCGGGCGGCGCGGTCGCCCGATGCGTACGGTGGCGGCCATGGACACATCGACGAGCTCCTTCGGCGACCTCCCCGTCCCGCCCCCGGAACCGCCCGTGCCGCCGCACCCGATCGGCGCGAGCGTCGTCCAGCGCAGCGTCCGCGTCTTCCCCGAGACGGGGCCGGCCGTGGGGTTCGCCGTGGGCGGGACCGTCCTTCAGGACGACGAGGATCTCATCGTGATGATGACCGCCCCCGGCTCCGGGACGGCCGGGCGCAGCGGCCCCCGCTCGGGGCCGAACGGGCGGCTCGTCGCGCCGGGGGACTGGGACGGGCGCTATGAGCTGGGGGCCTGGCGAGGGACCACCGTGGTGCGCGTGCATCGACCGGGGGAGCCCTGGTCGATCTGGCGCTGGCACGACGGCACGGACTGGACCCGGAGCTGGTACGGGAACCTCGAGGCGCCCTGGCGCCGCACCCCGCTGGGGTACGACATGCAGGACTGGGCGCTCGACGTCGTCGCGGAGGGGGACCCGGCCACCGAGGACTGGCAGGTGAGGATGAAGGACGAGGACGAGCTCGCCTGGTTCGTCGGCAACGGCACCGCGTCCCCGGAGATCGCCGAGCGGATCGCCGCGACCGGCCAGGAGCTGCGCGGCCTGCTCGAACGGCGCGAGGGTCTCGTCGGCGCGGACTGGGACCGATGGGCGCCCCCGTCGGACGCACTCCCGGTGGCGCTGCCGTCGGGGTGGCAGGAGCTCTCCCCGCGGCCCGGTCACTCCGTAGACTCGGCCGGGTGAGCCACGACACCGAAGACAACGAAGCCGTCCGCCGCGCCGTGATCCTCGCGCGGGGGCTCGGCACCCGGATGCGCCGCGAGGACGCGGACGCCGATCTCGACGAGGCGCAGGCGAGCGTCGCCGCGAGCGGGGTGAAGGCCCTGATCGACGTGGGCCGGCCGTTCCTGGACTACGTGCTCTCCACCCTCGCCGACGTCGGCATCACCGAGGTGTGCCTCGTGATCGGTCCCGAGCACGACGTGCTGCGGGAGTACGCCGCATCCCGCAGCGGCGGCCGGCTCACCGTCACCACCGCCGTCCAGGAGGAGCCGCGCGGCACGGCCGACGCCGTCGCCGCCGCCGCGGACTTCGCCGGTCACGAGCGGATCGTCGTGCTGAACTCGGACAACTTCTACCCGCGCGAGGCGCTCGAGGCGCTCGTCGCCGTGCAGGGCGCGGCCCTCGTCGGCTTCGACCGGGACGCCCTCGTCGCCGGCTCGAACATCGCCGAGGACAGGATCAGCGCCTTCGCCGTCGCCGCCGTGGACGAGCACCAGCAGCTGCGCAACATCATCGAGAAGCCGGACGAGGAGACCCTCGAGAACCTCGGCGGGGACTGCCCGATCTCGATGAACGCGTGGCTGTTCACCGCCTCGATCTTCGAGGCGTGCACGCGCATCGAGCCCTCCGTGCGCGGCGAGCTCGAGATCATCGACGCCGTGCGCCTGCTCATCAGCGAGGGGGAGCCGTTCACCGTCGTCCCCGTCGAGGCCGGGGTGCTCGACCTCTCCTCCCGGGCCGACGTCGCCGCCGTGGCCCGCGCGCTCGAGGGCGTGGAGGTGTCCCTGTGAGCACGGTCCTCGAGCAGCTGCGCCGCGAGGCGGAGGAGCCCACCCACGCGGACTGGTCCAGCCCGCGCACCGCGACCTGGTTCGTGCCCGGGCGCATCGAGGTGCTGGGCAAGCACACCGACTACGCGGGCGGCCGCTCCCTGCTCGCCGCCGTCGACCTCGGCCACACCGTGCGCGCCGTCGAGCGCACCGACCGCGAGCTGCACGTGACCAGCGCGCTCGCCGGCGATCCCGTCGTCGTCGACCTCGACGCCCCCGCCCGCCATCCCTCCCCGCCCGGGCACTGGGGCGGTTACGTGCGCACCGTCGTCGAGCGCCTCGAGACGAACTTCCCGGGCCGCCTGCGCGGCGCCGAGGTGCACGTGACCTCGACGCTCCCGCTCGCCGCGGGCATGTCCAGCTCCTCCGCGCTCGTGGTGGGCCTCGCCCTCGCCCTGCTCGACCTCGCCGGCGTGGCCGACGAGCCGCCCTTCACCACCGAGATCACGACCGACGAGCAGCTCGGCGAGTACCTGGGCTGCGTGGAGAACGGGCAGAGCTTCGGCTCGCTCGCGGGGGACCGCGGCGTGGGCACCTTCGGCGGCAGCGAGGACCACACGGCGATCCTCTGCGGCGTCGACGGCGCGCTCGTGCAGTACTCCTTCTGCCCCGTGCGGCGCGAGCGGGAGGTGGCGCTGCCCGCGGGGCTGTCCCTCGTGGTCGCCGTGAGCGGCGTGGACGCGGAGAAGACGGGCGCCGCCCTCGCGGACTACAACCGCATCTCCCTCGCCGCCCGCGAGATCGTCACCCGCTGGCAGCAGGCGACCGGCCGCACCGAGTCCACCCTCGCGGACGCCCTCGCGACCGGCCCTGCGGCGCTCTCCCGGCTGCGGGAGCTCGTGGGGGAGGACAGCCCGCTCACCGGCCGGCTCGAGCAGTTCGTCGCCGAGTCGGAGCGGATCGTGCCCGCCGCGGCGCTCGCCCTCGAGGACGGCGACCTCGCGGAGCTCGGCTCGCTCGTCGACGAGTCGCAGGCCGGCGCGGAGACGGGCCTCGGCAACCAGGTCCCCGAGACGGTGCGCCTGCAGCGCCTCGCCCGGGAGCTCGGCGCGCACGCCGCGAGCGCCTTCGGCGCCGGGTTCGGCGGCAGCGTGTGGGCCCTCGTCGGCCGTGCGGAGGCGACCGACGGGGCCGACGGGGCCGACGGTGCGGACGGGGTGCAGGCGGAGGAGTCCGCTGAGCAGTTCGCTGAGGATTTCGCTGAGCAGTTCGAGGAGCGATGGCTCGCCGCGTACCGCGAGGAGTTCCCCGAGGCCGGCGCCCGCGCCACGACGCTCGTCACCCGGCCCGGCCCCGGCGCGCACCGCCTCGACCCCGAGGAGTGAGCCCTGCGCGGAAGGGCCCGCTCGGCAGGGTGATCGCGGGGGCGGCTGTGCCACGATGAGCGCATGACCGCGCCCGTCCCCTCCCACCTGTCCTGGCCCGCCCCCGCCGCCGTCCTGCCCATCCGGGACCTGCGCCCGATCGTGGACCGCCTCAGCTCGATCGCGACCTCCCACGCGCAGGACGTCACCCTCCTGCCGGGCCTCGCGACCGGCGAGGAGGAGGTCGCCGCGGACCCGCCGCCCGCGCTCGAGCAGATTGTCGACGAGATCGGCGGCATCGAGGCCGGCGGATTGCGCGTGCTCGACCTCCTCGTCGAGGAGCGCGTGGACGTGGGCCCGTACACGCTGCTCGGCGAGCACACCACCTACTACCCCCTGTACGAGGGGGAGGACGTGGCCGTGGTGCTCACCCTCGACGACGCCGGGACCCCCGGCGCGGTGCACGGGATCGGCGAGGACCTCGCCCTGACCCTCGCCGCGGAGGACCTCGCCGGCTGGATGACCCAGGTGGCCGACGCGCTCGAGGCCGCCCTCGCGCAGCTCGACGCGCGCGTCGTGGAGCTGCACGGGGAGGACGCCGCCGGCAAGGACACCCTGCGCGCGGAGGTGCTCGGGGAGCTGCTCGAGCAGCACCTGCTGGCCGACGTCCTGGGCCTCGGCGCGGAGGAGGACCCGGAGCGGGAGGCCGCGCTCGCCGCCCGCGAGCTGCCGATCGTCGCGGCCGCCGATGCCGGCGCCGGCCCCCTGCCCACGCTGCCCGAGGGCGCGACCGCCGTCGCGGACCTGCGCGGTGCCCCGCTCGGCGCGCGCGTCGCCGTCATCGACGCGGAGCTGCCCGGGGACCCGCTGGACTGGCACGTCGCCTGGCGTGCGGGCGGTCGCGTGCTCGCCGTCGTCCCCGACTGAGCAGGACGGTCGGGGGAGGCGCCCGTCAGATCCGCCGGGGCCGCGAGGCCGTGACCCCGGCGGCGACGAGCGTAAGCACCGTGCCCGCGATCGTGAACGGCGTCAGATGGCCCGGCGCGGCGACCGCGTCGATCACGACGGAGCCGATGATCTGGCCGGCGATCGTGGACATCGCGAGGGTCAGCACGCCGAGCGGTCCCGCGAGATGCGCCGCGAGAGCGATGAAGGCGACGCCGATCGCCCCGCCCAGGTAGAGCAGCGGGTTCGCGGGCGGCGGCTGCGGCGCCCCCACGACCAGCACGTGCACGAGCGCGGCGATGACCAGGGCCGTGGTGCCGACGACGAAGTTGCCGAGCGTCGCGACCATGAAGTGGCCGCTGTGCTGGGAGACCCGGCCGTTGACCGCCTGCTGCAGCCCCATCGCGACGCCCGCGACCATCGGCAGGGCGAGCAGGTACCAGGGCGCGTCGGTCGCGATCCCGCCGGACATCGCCAGGGCCACCGAGGCGACCATGAGCAGAGCGCCCACGAGCCGGGTGGGCGTCAGGTGCCGCACCCCGCCGGGCCCCAGGCCCGTGCGGTCCACGACGAGCCCGGTGACCGTCTGCCCCGCGACGACGCACACGATGAACAGGGCCACGCCCACGAGACCCACGGTGAGGCCCTGGCCCAGCACGAAGGTCGCGCCGCCGAGGCCGCCGAGCGCGAGGTACCAGGGGAAGGCGCCGCTGCGCAGATCGCCCACGAAGGCCCGGGTGAGCGTGCGCACGCGCGGCAGGAACACGAGCAGCACGAGGATCAGCACGAGCCCCGAGCCGAAGGAGATCGCGGCCGCGACGAAGCCGTCGTCGAGGGAGGCGGCGAGGTCGGCGTTCAGCCGGGACTGGATCGCTCCGAGCACACCGCCGGCGACGGCCGCGGGCAGGGCCCAGCGCGGCACGTGGTGGTGGGGTGCGGGGGTCTCGGCAGGGGAGTCGCTCACGGCGGCCCACTGTATGCCCGGCGCGGGGGTGGCCGTGCAGGTGGTCCGCGCGTTCCGCAAGCCCCGGGGATGGGGAGTGCTCCCCATCGCCGGGGGAGCGGGACCGCCGCTACGGTGAGCGGGACCGGGGGACGACCAGGGCCGAGGCAGGGGAAGAGGACGGATGAGCACCTTCATCGGGGCGGACACGGAGGCGCTGCGCGCCTTCGGTGCGACGGTCTCGCGCCGGGCCGACGAGATCGACGGCCTGTACGCGCAGCTGCGCTCCGCGATCGACGGGACCGAGTGGACGGGCGAGGACGCGGACCGCTTCCGCGCGCGCTGGAGCGGGAGCGTGCGCGCCGGCCTCGAGGACAGCGCCGTCGAGCTGCGCCAGCAGGCCCGGCGGCTCCTGCACAATGCGGAGGAGCAGGACGCCTCCTCGGCGCCGGACGCCCCGGGCGGGGGCTCCGGGTCGGGCGGCGGCGGTGCGGGATCGGGTGCCGGTGGGGGCTCCGGTGTCGGTGGTGGTGCGGGAGCCGGCTCCGGTGGCGGCGGCGCGGCCGGAGGTTCCGGTGGTGGTTCCGGTGCCGGTGGCAGCGCGGCCGACGGCGGGGCGTCCGGTGGGGGAACGTCCGGCGGTGGGACGGCCGACGGCAAGGCGTCGGAGGAGGGCGCGCTCGCGGAGTTCTCCGAGGCCCTCGCCTCCGGCGACCCCGCGGCGATCCTCGATGCGCTGCTCGGCGACCGCGGCAGCCCGCTCCAGCAGGCGCTCGCCGAGCTCCTGGACACCCCGGAGGGCCAGGCGGGCCTGCTCGCGGGGCTGCTTGGCGGGCTCATCGGCTCCGCGCTGAGCGACATGCTCGGCGGAGGCATGGGCGGTGCGGGCGGCGAGGGACTGGACCTCGAGAGCTTCCTCGCGGGCGTGGGCGCCGGGATGGGGCTCGCGCAGCTCCTCTCCGGTGCGGGCGGCGGGCTCGGCAGTGATCTCGGGGCCGGGCTCGGGGCCGGGGACGCCCTGGGCATCGGCGACGAGCTCGGCGCCGGCGGGGGCGGCTGCACGGGCTCCGCGGGCGGCGGCTCTGCGGAGGGCTCCGCGGGCGGCGGCTCTGCGGAGGGCTCCGCCGGTGGGTCCTCGCAGG
Source organism: Brachybacterium sp. NBEC-018 (assembly GCF_024860185.1). NCBI lineage: Bacteria > Bacillati > Actinomycetota > Actinomycetes > Micrococcales > Dermabacteraceae > Brachybacterium > Brachybacterium sp. NBEC-018. The sequence goes on along the minus strand of NZ_CP100650.1, from coordinate 227,886 downwards.
AGGGTGCGGGGTCCGAGGGATCCGGTGGCTCGGGCGGGGGCTCCGGTTCCGGTGGGGGCTCCGGCTCCTCCGGTGGTGGCTCGGGCGGCGGCTCCGGCTCCGGCGGTGCGGGCGACGGCGGCGGATCGGGCAGCGGGTCCGGCGGTGGCGCGTCCGGCGGCGCCGGCGGCGGAACCGCCGAGGGCGCCGGCCAGAGCGGCGGCAGCGTCGCCTCCCACGTCGGAGTCCGGACCGAGGAGGGCGGCATGAGCCTGCTCGAGCGGATCCTGCAGATGATGGGCGAGGCCATGGGCCCGGGCAGCTCCCGCGCCGGGGGCGCCGGGGCGGAGATCGGCCGCTCCTGAGCGTGCCCGGCCGGGTCTACCCTGGACCCGGCCGCGCGCACCCCCGCGGCCGCGCCGACAGGAGGAACCGATGACGTCCACGCCCGCCGTCCAGCCCGGCACCGACCAGGCCCGCCCCGAGGGCGCCGCACCCGCCCCGGTGCTGATCCTCGTCGAGGGCGCCTACGGTCCCGCCGCCGGCGGCGCACCGGACTTCCGCGAGGCGGACCCGTCGGCCGCGCAGCTCCTCATCACCGACTACGTCGCGACCCGCGGCGACGGGGTCTTCGAGACCCTCGGCGCTTTCGACGGCACCCTCGCGAACGTCGGCCCCCACCTGGACCGGCTCACCCGCAGCGCCGCCATGATCGACCTCGCGGGCCCCGACCACGACGTGCTCCGCGCCGCGCTCGAGGCGGCCGTCGCCGCCCACCCGCCGGTGCCCGAGCTGACCGTGCGCCTCTCGCTCACCCGCGGCGTCGAGGGCAGCGGCGTGCCCAGCTGCTGGATCCACGCCCGGGTCGCGGACGACTACGCCCCCGCCCGCGCCGGGCTGAGCGTCGTCTCCCTGGACCGCGGACTGCCCACCACCGCGCCGGCGTCGAGCCCCTGGCTGCTCGCGGGCGCCAAGACCCTCAGCTACGCGGTCAACATGGCCGTGCTGCGCGAGGCGCAGCGGCGCGGCGCGGAGGAGGTCCTCTTCGTCTCCTCCGAGGGCTACGCCCTCGAGGGGCCGACGTCGACCCTGCTCGTGCGACTCGGCGACCGCTACGTGACGACCCCGGTGGACGCGGGCGTGCTGCCCGGCACGAGCGTGGCCAGCGCGTTCGCCCTGCTGCGGGCCGAGGGCGCCGAGTGCGGCGAGGAGCTGCTGACCATCGAGCAGGTGCGCGAGGCCGACGGCGCCTGGCTGCTCTCCTCGGGCCGTCTCGCCGCGCCGATCACGCAGCTCGACGGCGTGGACCTGCCCGTGGACGCCGCGCTCACCGCCCGGCTCGGCGACGCGATCGCCGGCCGCGCCTGAGCGCGGAGGAGGAGGTCAGGCCCGCTCGAGCATCGCCCGGGCGAGGTCCGTGTCCACCACGAGCGTGTGGATCGCGCCAGAGCGCAGCACGCCGATGACACCCGGGGCCTTCTCCGCGCCCGCCGCGACCCCGAGCACCTCGGGGACCCGCAGCAGCTCGGAGAAGGTCACCGCGAGCACCCGCTGATCCGTGGGCGCGCCGAGCGGCACGCCGTCGCCGTCCACGAAGCGCCCGCACACGTCCCCCGCAGGGCGCTGGGCGAGGAAACGCTCGCGCTCCGCGGCGTCCAGGCGCATGAGCTCGACGATGTGCGGGGAGGAGTGCACCCCCGCGGAGCCGATGCCCACGAGGGCGAGCTCCACCTGCGCGGCCGCCTCGAGCACCGAGCCGATGCTCGACTCCCCGCGCAGCGTCGCGACCGCCGTCGCGGATTCGAGCACCGCCGGGGCGTAGAGCGTCTCCGCGCGGGCGCCGAGCCGCGAGGCGAGCGTGCGCAGCACCGACTCGCCCGCGTCGAGCTGGTCCAGGGCGCTGTGCCCGCCCACGAGCGGCAGCACCCGCGGGGCCGGCCGCAGGTGCAGGGACTCGAGCGCCGCGACGACGCTCTGGACCGTCTGCCCCCAGGAGACGCCGATGCTCCCCACCTGCGGCGCGCGCTGGGAGAGCAGCGCCGCGCCCTCGCGGGCCACCGCGTCGATCCCCGGGGTGCGGGGTGCGGAGACCACGTGCACCTCCCGCAGGGAGAACGCGGAGCGCAGCGCCGCCTCGAGCGTCTCGTCGCGGCGGGGCGGGCCGTCCGGGTCGTGGATCGTGATCTCGACGATCCCGCGGTCCCGCGCCTGCGTGAGGATGCGGGAGACGTTCGAGCGGGACAGCCCCAGCTCCTCCGCGACCTCCGTCTGCGAGCGGCCCAGCTCGTAGTAGAGGCGCGCCGCCCGGACGACGACGGCGGTGTCACGGGGCGCGGGCATCGGGGCTCCAGGGGATCGGCGCGGCGGGGACGGGCCCAGAGTACGCAGGGCTCCCCGTCGCGGCGCCGATGGTGCCAGAATCAGGGCACCGCCCGAGGCCAGACGAGGGAGAGCGATGCCGCCCACCGAACCGCGACCGGAACCCCCCGTGCCCGAGGGAGAGCTCGACATCGTCCTCGCGCTCAGCGGCCTGCGCGCCGCGGACGCCGAGGACGCCCTGCGCACCCTCGCCGCGCACCTGCTGGACGAGGGCTCCGTCGCCGAGGGCTTCCCCGCCGCGCTGCTCGAGCGGGAGCGCAGCTACCCCACGGGCCTGCCGACCCCGCTGCCCACCGCCATCCCGCACGCCGACCCGGCCTTCGTGCACCGGCCCGGCCTCGCGATCGCGACCCTCGCCGAGCCCGTCGACTTCGGCGAGATGGGCGGCGGCACGGGTGAGGACAGGGCGCCGCGCCGCCTGCCGGTGCGGCTGATCGCCATGCCGCTGCTCACCGACGCCCGCGCCCACCTGCGCGCCCTCCAGCACCTCATGGCGGTGCTGCGGGACGAGGCGCAGGTGACCCGGCTGCTCGACGCGGCCGACGACACCGATCTCGCCGGGCGCGCCTCGCGCCTGCTCGCCGGGGAGGAGGACGCATGAGCTCCCCGCGACTGGGCGTGAAGGCGCTCGTGGTCCGCGACGGCCACGTCCTCATGAACCAGGTCCTCACCACCGACGGCGAGGAGCTGTACGGGCCGCCCGGTGGCGGTCAGGAGCACGGCGAGACCCAGGAGCAGGCACTGCGGCGCGAGTGCCGCGAGGAGATCGGCGCCGACGTCGACGTCTTCCAGGTGGCCTGCGTGTACGAGGTGCAGCTGGGTCGGAGGATCGTCGACGGCGCCCCGATCCCGCCGTTCCACCAGGTCAACGTCGCCTACTGGTGCGGCCTCGCGGAGGGGGAGGAGCCGGGGCTGGGCACCGATCCCGATCCCGGCCAGGTGGGATCGGTGTGGCTGCCGATCGACCGGCTCCACGAGTACGACGTGCGCCCCCGGGAGCTGGGGGCCTGGCTGCAGGACGATCCCAGCAGCCGGCCCGTCGGCATCGGCCCCACCGCTCCCTGAGGACCGGACGGTCGGAGTTTCCTGGGAGCGTTCCCGCCGGCGTGGCTAGGGTGGATCCCGTACCTGCTGATCACCATCGACGTTCACGGAGGACACCCCCATGACCACGACGCCCCGCATCGATTTCCACGACGGCCGCTCCATCCCGCAGCTCGGCTTCGGCGTGTGGCAGGTGGGGAACGACGAGGCCGCCGAGGTGGTGGGCACCGCCCTCGAGACCGGGTTCCGCCACATCGACACCGCCCGCGGCTACAACAACGAGCAGGGCGTGGGCCGCGCGCTCGCCGCCTCCTCGCTGGCCCGCGACGACATCTTCGTGACCTCGAAGTGCCCCAACCAGGACCAGGGCCGCGACGCGACCCTGCGCTCCTTCGACGCGACCATGGCGGATCTGGGCCTCGACGAGCTTGACCTCTACCTCATCCACTGGCCCGCGCCCGGCAAGGGCCTCGCCGTGGAGACCTGGAAGGCCTTCGTCGAGCTCCACGAGCAGGGCCGCATCCGGTCGATCGGCGTCTCCAACTTCCGCGCCGAGGACCTCGAGAAGCTCGAGGCGGAGACCGGCGTGCTGCCCGTCCTCAACCAGATCGAGCTGCACCCCTACTTCACCCAGCCCGAGCTGCGCGAGCTGCACCGGAGCAAGGGCATCGTCACCGAGTCCTGGTCGCCGCTCGGCCAGGGCGGCGGCGAGCTCGAGGACCCGGTGATCGGCGCGATCGCCCAGGCGCACGGGGCGAGCCCGGCGCAGGTGATCCTCGCCTGGAACCTCGCGCTCGGGAACGTCGTCATCCCGAAGTCCGTCACCCCGGAGCGCATCGCCCAGAACCTCGCCTCCCTCGACGTGGAGCTCACCGAGGAGGAGATCGCGCAGATCAGCGCCCTCCACAAGGGCGAGGACGGCCGCCAGGGCCCGAACCCCAGCGAGTTCGGCGGCCACCAGGGCGCCTGAGCCGCGAGCAGCATCCGCAGCACCGAGAGCCAGGAGGATCAGATGAGCGAGAACCCGTACGACGAGGTCACCACCGACGGCGGCGAGGACCGTCCCGACGTCGACCGCGACTTCACCGGCCCCGACGGCGTCCAGGACGCCGACGCGATCCTCGAGCTCGAGCGCGAGCGGGACGCCGAGGAGCGCACCGACTCCGCCGCGGACTTCCCCGTCGAGCTCGGCGAGGAGGACGTGGCCGCCGCGGAGCAGGGCAACCGTGACGGCGACGAGATGGTCGCCGAGGGCGAGGACCCGCGCGAGGTCGCCGAGCTCGACGGCGACGACGAGGACGTCGACGCCTTCGAGGACGAGCCCTTCACCGAGGACGACCCGCTGCGCCGCGAGCGCTGAGCGGCCCTCGGCCACACCGATGGCACCCCAGGGAGCATGACCCGACCGGCATGCTCCCTGGGGTGCCATTTCTTCGCGGGTGCGGGCCCGTCGGCCGTAGGGTCGAGGCATGAGCGCCGAGGGAGCGGGAGAGCTGATCCATGTCGCGGCACCGCCGGGCACGGGCAAGAGCACCGTGCTTCCCCACCTCATCGCGCTGGCCCGAGGCTCCGCTGTCGTCGCCGACATCGACGAGGTGCTCGAGGACGGGGCCCTGCTGGGCGTCCGGATCGCCGACCCGTCCGCGGCACCGGTCTGGCCGGCCTACGACCGCCACTGGGAGCGGATCACCGCCCTGGTGACGCGCGCAGGGTTCGACATGGTGCTCCTCGTGCAGGTGCCGGACGAGCTCCCGCCGCCCGATCAGGTCACGGTCCTCGGCTGGGAGATCGACGACGCCGCCCGGGCATCCCGGCTCCGTGGCCGCGGCGAGCCGGAGTCGCTCGTCGCCGATGCGCTCTCGGACGCCGCCGCGCTCCGCGAGCTCCTGCCGCCGGCGTCGATCGTCCGCACCGAGGGTGACACGTCGCCGCAGGACTGCGCCCGCCTCCTCTGGGAACGGGTGGAGCGTCTTCTCCGCGGGCCCGTCGGCCGTAGGGTCGAGCCATGAGCGCCGAGCCCCTGCCCACCGCCGCCGCGAGCACCGAGGAGCACGTGGCCGTGTGCCTGCTGGACGGGGCGGGCCGCGTGCTGCACGAGCAGGATGCGGACCGTGCCTTCTACGCGGCGAGCACGATCAAGCTGCACGTCCTGCTCGCCGCGCTGCAGGCGGCGCAGGGCGGCGCGCTCGACCTCGACGACGAGGTCCCCGCGACGCGCGGCTTCGTCGGTGCCGACGGCCGCCCCTTCACCCTGGGCGGTGACCACCTCGACCCCACGCACCCGGCCGAGGGGGCGCCGATCGCGGTGCGGGAGCTGCTCGTGCGGATGATCGACCGCTCGAGCAACGAGGCGACGGACCACACCGTGGCCCTGCTCGGCGGCGGCGTCGGCGCACCCCCGGAACAGGGCCTCGCCGCTGTCGCCGGCACCATCGCGCGCCTGGGCCTCGCGGCGACGCGCGTGGAGCGGCTCATCGGGGACGCCTCCGCGATCACGGCGGGCGCCACGAACGAGACCTCCGCCCGGGACCTCGCCCGCACCGTGCACGCCCTCGCCGGGGACCCCGACCTGCTCGGCGACGACGCGCGCACGCTCGCGCTGGACGCCCTGCGCGCCCAGCGGATCCGCGTGATCACCACCGTGCTGCGGGACGGCGTGGACGCCGGCTCGAAGACGGGATGGGTGGAGGGCTACCGTCACGACGTCGCCGTGATCGGCGAGGCGGGCTCGCCCGAGCGGCGCGTGCTCGCCGTGCTCACCTCCGGGCTGCCGCAGGACGAGGCCGATGCACGGATCGTCGCAGCGGCGCGGGAGCTGTTGCCGCAGGACGTGCTGCGGCCCGCCTGACCAGGGGAACGGCGCTCTCAGCCCACGGTCGCGGCGGCGGCGATGTCGACGAGGTCCTGCTCCATGACCTTCCGCGTCGCGGCGAGACCGATCCGGCCGAGGAGACCGCTGATCAGCCCGCGCAGCCCCGGGCGCTCGGGAGCGTCCGCCCCGAAGACCATGGCCAGCTCGGTGCGGCCCCCGGGGCGCTCGGTGAGCGTGAAGACCGTGCGATAGGTGACCTCGCCCTGCTCGGCCGTCACGACGGTGCGCCGCTCGGGCCGCACCTCCGCCACGACCATCTCCTCGGTGGCGCGCATGCCGAGCATGCGGCGCGTCTCCCGCCAGCGCAGGCCCACCGCGTACGGGCCGGGGGTGAGCACCTCCACCGCCTCGATCCCGGAGAGGTGCGACGCGGCGCCCTCGATGTCCGTCAGCACCGCCCAGACCGCGGCGGGCGGCGCGTCGACGAGCTGGGTCAGGCGGATCTCCGGTGACGTCATGGGCGCCAGTGTAGGGACCGGACAGGGCCCGCGGACGGTCGATGACCGGCCACGGGCCCCGTGCGTCCCTGCCCCGGGTCAGCCGGCGAGCGGGACGCGGCGGGCGCCCGCGTACTCGCCGTCCGTGTCGTACTCCTCGAGGGACATGATCTCGACGCTGCGGGACGCGTTCGGCGCCTGCATGATCATCCCGTCGCCCACGTACATGGCGACGTGGCGGATCGAGGTCGCGCCCGGCTCCGTCAGGAAGAACACCAGGTCACCGCGCTGAAGATCCTCGCGGGCGACCTCCTCGAGGCCCGAGTCCTTCATCTGCGGCCCGGCATCGCGGTTCAGCGTGATGCCGTGGTGGTGGAAGAGCGTGTACGTGAACCCGGAGCAGTCGAAGCCCCACGCGCTCACGCCCGCCCACAGGTAGCGCAGGCCCAGGAACCGCTCACCGGTCGCGATGACCTCGTCGGCCGTGGGCAGCGGCGGCGTCTCGCCCGGCTCGCGGACGACGACGTCGGCCGCGGGGAGGTAGGCGGGCTCGCCGCCGGGGACGGCGACCTGCACCGCCTTCGCGGTGCGCTTCAGCACCGGCAGGACCGTGTCGAAGGAGACGGGGATCCCCGGGTGGTTGCCCGACGGGGTGCCGCTGAGGCGGCTGGTCAGCGCGGTCACGGTCGCCGTCGGCGCCGATGCGGCGAGCTCGAGGAACTCAGGATCGGGGACGAGCTGCGCGAGCGGCACCCAGCCGGGGTAGCCGCGCTCGTCGCGCGGGGTGGGCTGCGCGGTGACGACCACGTGCGCCCAGTCGTCGTCGACCTCGTCGACGATCACGCGGCTGCCGAGCACCGCCTGGGACTCGAGCTCGCCGGTGAGCCAGCGCCGCGTCTCCGTGTCCTGCATGTTCGCGTTCCACGCGTCGAGGTCCACGGGGTTCGTGAGGGACGGGTCGTCGATGCCGGGCCGGTTCGTGCGCGGATCGACCCAGAGCGTGGCCGCGGAGACTGCGACGACGGCCTCCTCCCCGGCGCGGGGAGCGCGGGTGGTGGTCGCCGACGGGGCCGTGGTGGCCGACGGGGCCGCGAGGGCGCTCGAGGCGCCGGCGGCGGTCGCGAGGCCGGCCGCGCCGAGGCCCGCGGCGCCGAGCGCGGCGGCGCGCAGACCGGCACGGCGGGAGAAGCCGGCGTCGGTGCCGGTCAGGGGACGGGTGCTGCGGGGAGTGCTGTCGTTCGGGGACATGAGAGGTCCTTCCGGTGAGGCCGCGGCGGGGGGTCCGCCGCGGCGGGGGTCGGGATGAGGTCCGGGTTCCAGGTCCTGCGGGAGGGGGTCAGTGCTCACCCCCGTCAGGGTCGCTCGACGGGTCCAGGAGGTCGAGGCCCAGCCCGGGGCCGCCCAGCAGGCGGAGACGAGCGCCGTCCTGGGCGTAGCCGCCGCCGGGCAGGGGGGAGGCGAACCAGGCGGGCGGGTCGAGGTCGATGAGCGTGATCGCCGGGTGCGCGACGGCGAGGTGCGCGGCCGCCGTGATCGAGATCCGCGGCTCCATCATCGCGCCGATCATGCAGGTCAGACCCGCCTCCTGGGCGACGTCGGCGATGGCGAGCGCCTCCCGGACCCCGCCCGTCTTCGCGAGCTTGATGTTGAGGAGGTCCGCGGCGCCCGCGTCGACGAGACGGCGCGCGTCGGCCGCCGTCCACACGGCCTCGTCGGCCATGATCGGCAGACCCACCGCGGCCCGCACCCGGGCGAGGCCGTCGACGTCCGCGGCCGGGACCGGCTGCTCGACGAGGTCGATGGGCAGGGCGTCCGCCTCGAGCCCGGTGAGGATGCGGATCGCCTCCTCGGGGCTCCAGCCCTGGTTCGCGTCCAGGCGCAGGCGCACCCCGGGAGCCGCCTCGAGGACCGCGTCGAGCCGCCGACGGTCCTCCTCCGGGTCGCGGCCCAGCTTGATCTTGAGGATCTGCTCGCCGGTGTCCACGGCCTCGCGGGCGCGCCGCGCCATGACCTCCGGCTCCTCGAGGGAGACGGTCATGTCGTTGAGCAGCTCGCCCTCCGTGGAGCCGCCCAGCAGCTCCACGAGCGGGACCCCGGCGGCGCGGGCGGCCGCGTCGTGCAGGGCGACGTCGAGCGCGGCCTTCGCGCTCGTGGCCCCGGCCACGCGCGACGGCCCCGTCGGGCCTGTCGTGTCCGTCGCCGCGATGAGCGCGGCGAGCTCCGGCAGGGTGCCGCGGGCCCCGGTGAGGGCCGCGCCGAGCGGGCCCGTGAGCGCCTCATGGATCGTGGCGGCGGACTCGCCCGTGACCGCGACGGTCTCCGCCGCGGAGCCCTGGCCGACGACGCCGCCGTCGAGCTCCACCTCCGCGACGACGAAGGCGACCGAGTCGGTGCGGCGGGCGGCGGTGACGAAGGGGCGCAGCAGCGGGGAGCGGTGGCGGTGCGCGCGCACCGCCACCACGTGCAGGGGAGCGGCGTGGGAGTGGTCGTCGATGCTCACAGCGCGGACATCACCTGCGCCGCGATGAGCCCCACGAAGGTGCCGATGAACGAGCCGATCAGCGCGAACAGCACGCCCACGGGCACCAGCTGCCGGTTGAAGGCGCTCGCCACGACCGGCGCGGAGGCGATGCCGCCGATGTTCGCCGTCGAGGCGACGGCGAGGGAGAACAGCTCGACCTTCGCGATCTTCGCGTAGACCAGCATGATCGCGATGTGCACGACGAGCACGAGGGCGCCCATCAGCAGGTACAGCGGCGCCTCGGTGATCGCGGAGAAGTCGGAGCCCGAGGCGATCTGGCCGATCACCACGAACAGCATGAGGCTCGCGATCTCGCTGGACCCGGCCGTCGTGCCGAGCGGCGTGAGCGCCACGACGAGGCCCAGCACGGAGACGATGAGGATCGACCAGGTGGTGCCGTTGACGACCGCGCCGAACTCCGGCAGCAGGCCGCCGATCCAGATCGAGAGCGTCGAGACGAAGATGGCGCCGAAGGCGACGATCGCGAGGGAGGTGCCGGTGATCGGCTTCTTCTCCTCCTCAGCGGCGCCCGCGTGCACGTCGAGGTAGGCGGTGTTCGCCTTCGTCCAGCGGTTGAAGCGCGGCGAGATCGCGACCGAGGCGAACATGAGCATGAGCCACACCGAGTACATGATCGTGTCGGTGATCAGGGCGTAGCCGAAGATGTTCTCCGGCGCCTGCAGGATGTCCTGCACGGCGACCATGTTGGCGCTGCCGCCGGTCCAGGAGGCCAGCAGCGCGCCCAGCACCTTCCACGCCTCGGGGTGCAGGGCTCCCTGGAACAGGGCGTACACGAGCACCATGCCGATGAACAGGGACGCGGAGGCGACGAACATCGTCAGCAGGAGCTTGGGGCCGAGCTTGATGATCTTGCGCAGGTCGCAGCCGAAGAGGAACAGGAAGATCATCGCCGGCAGCAGGACGTTCTTGACCTCGGTGATGGGGGCGCGGGTCGCCTCGTCCTGACCGAACACGCCGATCGAGTTGAGGGTGGCGCACAGCAGGTACATCAGCACCATGCCGGGGACGTACTTGAACAGCTTCCAGCCGGTGGTGCGTTCCAGGAAGATGAGCACGCACGACAGTCCGAGCAGGACGCCGAGCATGAGCAGGCCGTCGGTGATCACGGGGACTCCTCAGAGGGGGGAAGGGCTCCGACCGGTTCCGGGGACAAAAAAATCGGAAGCATCGCACAGGGCGCCGCGAGGGCGCGCTGCGGATGCTTCCGACGGGTTCCGGTTCGGTGAGGTCCCGGGCGGACGGAGCGGATATGCGGTTGTGGTCAGACGGAGGAGCCGGCCGCCAAGTCGCGGTACTTCGCTGCTGCGCTGCGCACGGAGGCGGCGAGCGCCCGCTGCGAGGAGCCGTGGTACCTGTCGGTGATGGTTCCCACCAGGGCGTCGTCGTCGAGGAGGGAGCGCCCCACCAGGAGCTCCCGCACGAACTCGATCGTCAGCGGGAGGGTGGCGGAGCAGTCCGCAGCTCGTATGACGTGGGTCTCAGTATCGACGACGAGGCCCACGAAGAACAAACCCCACTGCGTCGTGATCGGATTGTTGCTCGGCGCCTTGGCCTCGCCGGTCAGATAGATCGTGGTCCCCATCCCGCGAGTCTATGCAGGTCCGAGACTGTCCAGTCCTGTCCCGTCCCGTCCCGTCCCGGCTTCGCCTGGCCTCGCCTGGCCTCGCCCGCGTCGTCCCATGGCACCTCAGGAACTCTTGGCACCTGAGAGAGCATCAGCGGCTCAGGATGCTCTCTCAGGTGCCACGATCTCCGTGCCGCTCGCTCGCGCACCGGCGGGCAGGAGAGGGCGCGGGGTCGCCGGGGCACCGGGGCGCCGGGGTACCAGTTCAGCGAGGTGCTGGGTCGCCGTGACACCGGCTGCCAGCGCACCAGGGTGCCGGATCACCGGGGCAGCGGTGTGCCAGGACATCGGATCGCCGGGTTGTCCGGGGCCTGCGGGGGTGTTGTCGTGGCGTTCCAGGCGTGGCCGATTTTTGAGCCATAGCCCTGGCCCCCAGGCCCTTGGCTCGTTTTCAGGCCATCTCTGGAGCGTCCCGGCACAGGCACAGGCACAGGGCTCGGCGCCGACGGCGGCACGGGCATCAGCATCGGGCGCGGAAATCAACACTGGCTCTGGCTCTGGCTCTGGCTTTGGCTTTGGCTTTGGCTTTGGCTTTGGCTTTGGCTTTGGCTTTGGCTTTGGCTTTGGCTTTGGCTCAGGCACTGGCACTGGCACTGGCACTGGCACTGGCACTGGCACTGGCACTGGTGCTGGTGCTGGTGCTGGTGCTGGTGCTGGTGCTGGTGCTGGTGCTGGTGCCGGTGCTCGACCGTGCCCGGGAGTCCTGCCATGTCAACCGGCGCGGATCGCGCCGGCCGGACGTTCCAGCAGGACGGTGCGGAAGGTCGGGAAGTCCTTCGCGCCCACCTCGGTGAAGCCGAGCGGCAGGTAGTAGGGGAGGAGATGCGGCGCGCAGTCCAGGCGCAGCAGTCGTCGGGACCGACGCTCGGCCTCCGCCTCGGCGAGGTCGAGCACCAGTGCGCCCAGGCCTCGGCCGGAGGCAGCCGGATCGGTCATGAGCCCGTGCGCGTAGAGCGCGGGCTCCGCGGCGCGCTCGTGCTCGCCCCAGAACAGCGGGTCCGCGTCGACCAGGCGCACCGCGGCCTCGAACGCGCCGGGGCCCGTCGGCCCACCGGCGTCGAGGGCGTGCCACTCGGCGCGGCCCACCTCGGCATGGATCCGGGTGTCGTCGAGCGAGCCGACCGCCCACTGCACCACGCCCCGACGCTCCATCCACCGCTCCCGTGCACGACGCATCGCCGCGAGGCGAGGCACGTCGGCGGGGGAGCAGCGGCGCAGGGAGGCGGTCCTCTCCGCCGGCGTCACAGGGGCAGGCGCACGTAGGTCTTCTCGAGGTACTCGTCGAGCCCCTCGTGCGAGCCCTCACGGCCGAGGCCCGACTCCTTCACCCCGCCGAAGGGGGCGGCGGCGTCGGAGGCCACGCCGAGGTTCACGGCGACCATGCCGGACTCGATGCGGCCCGCGACCGCGGTGACCTCGGCGAGGTCGGAGCCGGCGACGTAGCTCATGAGCCCGAACTCGGTGCGGTTCGCGGCGCGGACCATCTCATCCACGTCGTCCATCACGGTGATCGGGGCGACCGGTCCGAAGATCTCCTCGCGGTGCACGCGCGCCTCGGGCGGGACGTCCGCGAGGACCGTCGGCAGGTAGTAGTAGCCGCCCTCGCAGCCCTCCGGCAGCTCCTCCGGGGTGGGGCGTCGGCCGCCCGCGAGGACCCGGGAGCCGCGGTCCACGGCGTCGGCGACGAGCTCCTCGATCTTCTCGAGCGCCTTCTCCTCGATCATCGGGCCCATCGTCGTGCCCTCCGCGATCCCCGGCCCCACCTGCAGGGCCGTCGTGCGCTCGGCGAGGCCCGCGGTGAACTCCTCCGCCACCGAGGAGTGCACGTAGAAGCGGTTCGCGGCCGTGCAGGCCTCACCGTTGTTGCGGAACTTCGCCGGCACGGCCGCCTCGAGCGCCGCCGCGGGATCCGCGGAGGGCAGCACGAGGAAGGGCGCGTTCCCGCCCAGCTCCATCGACGCCTTCAGCACGTGCTCCGCCGCCTGGCCCAGCAGGGTGCGGCCCACCCCCGTGGAGCCCGTGAAGGAGACCTTGCGCAGGCGCGGATCCGCCATGAGCGTGCTCGAGAGGCCCGTCGAGTCGGAGGTGACCACGGCGTTCACGGCACCGCGGGGCACGCCGGCGTCGGCGAGGATCTGCATCAGCGCGAGGCTCGTGAGCGGTGTGAGCGAGGCGGGCTTGAGCACGACGGTGCACCCGGCCGCGAGGGCCGGGGCGATCTTGCGGGTGCCCATCGAGAGCGGGAAGTTCCACGGCGTGATCGCGAGGACGGGGCCGACGGGCCGGACGGTCGTGAGGATCGCGTGGTCCGCGGCGGGCGCCCGACGGAACTCGCCGCCCGCGCGCACGGCCTCCTCCGCGAACCAGCGCAGGAACTCCGCCCCGTAGACGACCTCGCCGCGGGCCTCCGCGAGCGGCTTGCCCATCTCGAGGGTCATGAGCAGGGCGAGGTCCTCCGCCCGCTCGTGGCACAGCGTGTAGGCGCGCTGCAGGATCTCGGCGCGCTCGCGGGACGTGGTCGCGGCCCACTCCGCCTGGGCGGCGGCCGCGGCGTCGAGGGCGCGCAGGCCCACCGTGGGGGCGTCGGCATCGACGACCTGGGTGAGGGGGCGGCCGGTCGCGGGGTCGACGACGTCCAGCGCGGGCGTGCCGCCCAGGAACGCGCCGTCCACGAAGGAGCTGCGGGGCGTGCGCTCGAGGAGCTCGGCGATGCGGGCGGGGCTGACGGCGGTGGTCACGGTGCTCTCCTCCGGGACGGGATCGGGCGGACGCCTCCATCCTGCACCCATGACGGCCTGCGCGTCGGACCGCGTGGGAGGTCGGTGGTGCAGCGGGGCCGACGGGCCTGCGGGATGCGAGGGGAGGGATCAGGCGAGGGCCAGCCCTGTCGCGACGATCAGCGGGGCGAGGGTCACGGCGAGGATGAACATCCGCTCGCTCAGCCCGAAGCTGCGGGTGCGCAGGGGCGTCACGACGAGGGACACCACGAGGCACAGGAGCGCCACCGCGCCCACCGTGTGCAGCACCGCGAGCACGTGGAGGACGGCGGGGGCGGGGGACCCGGTGACCTCGGCGAGGAGGCGGGCGGAGGGACCCATCGTCGAGTACGCGATCGTGAACCAGGCGATCGCGAGCAGCAGGTGCAGCCGGCCGCGGGCGGTGGTGGGCTCGCCCGGGCCGTCCGTCGGCACCGCCGGCATGAGCGCGAGCACCGCGCCGAGCACCAGCAGCCATGTGCCGAGGCCCGTGTGCCCGCCGCCGGGGAGCGTGAGGACGGTGGCGCCGAGCAGCAGCCAGCCGCCCGCCGCGGACCACGACGCGACCGCGGCGAGGCGACGGGTCGCCGGGACCGTGGAGGCGGCGTAGTCGCTCACCGTGTGCCGCACGGGATCGATGCCGCCGGGCCGCACGTGCAGGGCGAGGAACAGGATGAGGCGCAGGGCGAGCAGGAGCGCGGCGACGAGGGCGAGGGCGGCGGGCACGGGAGGACCTCCGGGCGAGGAGCGGGATGCCCGGGTGACGTCCCCGAGCGCTGATGCCGGGAACGCTAGAGTCTCAAGCGGCTTGAAGGTCAAGCGGAACCCGGAGGACCGACCATGCGCATCGGCGAGCTCGCCCGGCTGACGGGCCTCGCGCCCTCGGCCATCCGCTACTACGAGGAGCGGGACATGTTCAGCGACGGCCAGGTGCGGCGCAGCCCCAACGGCTACCGCGACTACACGCCCGAGGCGCGGCAGCGGATCGAGCTGATCCTCGCCGGCCGCGCCGCCGGCTTCTCCCTGGACGACATGCGCCACCGCATGCAGCACTGGGCCACGATGGCCGACGCCGAGAGGATCGCGATCCTCACCGAGCAGCAGGACCTGCTCGACCAGCGCATCGCCGCCCTCACCCGCAGCCGTGAGGGGATCGCGCACGTGCTCGGCGTGCTCCGCGAGCGCGCCTGAGCGCGCCGGAGCACAGCGGCGCGCGGCCCCGCTCCCGGTGAGGGGAGCGGGGCCGCGCGGCGGGGGGACGGGTGTCGCGGAGGGGCGAGGGTCAGAGGGCGGCGATGTCCTTCTTGTCCTCGGCGCCCGGCTCGTTCTCCCGGACCACGATCCGGATCGGCTCGAGCTTCGCCCACAGCAGGAAGGCGGCGCCGACGACGGCCATGCCGATCCCGGCCCACAGGTTCGCGTTCATGCCGTCGGTCTTCGCGGACTCCGCCGGATCGAAGGCGAACAGCCCCATGAGCACCAGCACCACGCCGAAGATGCCGACGAGGAGGCCGATGAAGTTGCGGATGTCGAAGGCGCCGGCGGTCTGGACCGTCGCGTCGCCGGGGACGTCGGCCGTCGAGCCGTCGGCCGCGGCGGCGTCGGCCGCAGGGCTCGTGTCCTTGTGCGAGTTCATGTCAGGTTCTCCTTGGTCCGCGGTCACGCGAAGACGACGTTGAGGATGATGACGAGGACCAGGGCGATCCCGGCCATCGGCACCGGACGGCGGAAGAACGGCAGCGCCTTCTCGTCCGGGTCCACGAGATCGGCGCGCGGGGTCTCGGAGTAGACGAGGCCCTTGAGCTCGTGCGCCGGCTTCGGCGTCGTGAACTGGGTGACGATCACCGAGACCACGATGTCCACCACGAAGGCGGTCGCCGCGGAGAGGAACGCGAGGCCCTGGCCGGGCAGCGTGAACACCTCGAAGAAGGTCGAGCTCGCCCACAGCACGATCGCGGAGAGCGTGCCCGCCACGAGGCCCGCCCAACCGGCCGTCGGCGTCATCCGCTTCCAGAACATGCCGAGGATGAACGTCGCGAACAGCGGCGCGTTGAAGAACCCGAAGAGGGTCTGCAGGTAGTCCATGAGGTTCGAGAACTGCCCGGCGATGAGCGCCGTGAAGATCGCGACGATGCAGGCCACGAGCGTCGCGAGGCGACCGATCTTGATGTAGTGGCCGTCCGGCGCGTCCTTCTTCACGTACTGCTGGTAGAGGTCGTAGCTGACCACCGTGTTGAACGCCGAGATGTTCGCGGCCATGCCGGCCATGAACGCGGCGAGCAGGCCCGCGATCGCGACGCCCAGCAGACCGTTGGGGAGCACGTCCCGCATCAGCAGCAGCAGTGCGTCGTTGTAGGTGACGCCCGTGGCGGCGGCGCCCGCGGCGTCCTTCGCGAAGTCCATCTGCTTGAACTGGGCGAGGTCCGTGACCAGCACGCCGGCGATCATGCCCGGGATGATGACGATGAAGGGGATGAACATCTTGGGGAACGCGCCGAGGATCGGCGTCATCCGCGCGGCGGTGATCGACTTGCTGGCCATCGCGCGCTGGACCTCGACGAAGTTCGTCGTCCAGTAGCCGAAGGAGAGCACGAAGCCCAGACCGAACACGATGCCGACCACCGAGAGGATCGGGCTGTCGAAGCCGGAGAGCTGCTCACCGGGCCACGTGTGCAGCTCAGAGGAGCCGAGCATGCCGTTGCCGGCGACCTTCTCCGTCAGGCCCTTCCAGCCGCCCACGCGGTGCAGGCCGATCAGCGTCAGCGGCAGCAGCGCCGCGACGATCACGAAGAACTGCAGCACCTCGTTGTAGATCGCGGCGGAGAGCCCGCCGACGGTGATGTAGAAGAGCACGAACGCGGCGGCGAGGATCAGCCCCACCCACATCGGCCAGCCCAGCAGGCGGTTCACGATCGTCGCGAGCAGCGAGAGGTTCACACCCGCGATGAGCAGCTGGGCCACGGCGAAGCTGATCGAGTTCACGAGGTGGGCGCCGGTGCCGAAGCGCATGCGCATGAACTCGGGGACCGAGCGCACCTTCGAGCCGTAGTAGAAGGGCATCATCACGACGCCCAGGAACAGCATCGCCGGGATCGCGCCCACCCAGAAGTAATGCATGGTGGGCAGGCCGTACTGGGCGCCCGTCGCGGACATGCCCATGATCTCCACCGCGCCGAGGTTCGCGGAGATGAAGGCGAGGCCGGTGACCCAGGCGGGCAGCGAACGGCCGGAGAGGAAGAACTCGATGGAGTTGGAGACGCCGCGCTTGGCGAACCACCCCACACCGAGGACGAAGACGAAGTAGAGCGCGATGATCGCGTAATCGATCCACTGCGCGTCCAGGCGGACGTCGACCATGGGGACTGCTTTCGAGGGAAGGAATGGGGGAGCGCCCTGGGCTCGTGACGCGCTGTTGCGCCGGCCGCGGGGCGATGGCGGGGTGCCGCCGGGCGGCCACGCTACCACCGAGTTCGCTCACAGGGGAGAGTCACATGCGGAGAACGGGGGACACGGACGGGGTCGGGATGGTAGCGCGACGTCGGCCGGCGTCGGTCGACGTCGCGCGGGTTAGCCTGTCGACGGCCGCGATCCCCGGCGGCCGGTCGACGACGACCCCAGGAGGTCCCCCTTGTCCCCCGCTTCCCCCGGCCCCTCCTCTCACGCCGGCCCGCCGCCGGACGCCGCGCCCTCCCCGGGCGCCACGGCCACCGCCACCCCGCCGCCCGCCGCCGTGGACCCCGCCGCGCGCCGCGAGGAGCGCCGCTGGACCCCGCCGAAGATCGCCCTGTGGGTCGGCATCTCCCTCGTCGGCGCGCTCGGCTGGCTCATGCTCGCCCTCGCCCGCGGCGAGGCCGTCAACGCCATCTGGTTCGTCTTCGCCGCCGTCGCCACCTACCTCGTGGCCTACCGCTTCTACGCGAAGTTCATCCAGGACAAGCTCGTCCGGCCCGACGACACCCGCGCCACCCCCGCCGAGACCTCGTACGACGGCAAGGACTACGTCCCCACCGACCGTCGGATCCTCTTCGGCCACCACTTCGCGGCGATCGCCGGCGCCGGTCCCCTCGTGGGACCCGTGCTCGCCGCCCAGATGGGCTACCTCCCCGGCACCATCTGGATCATCGTCGGCGTCATCCTCGCCGGCGCCGTCCAGGACTTCCTCGTCCTCGTCATCTCCATGCGCCGCCACGGCCGCTCGCTGGGCCAGATGGCCCGGGACGAGCTCGGCATCGTCGGCGGCATCGCCGCGTTCATCGCGACCCTCACGATCATGCTGATCATCGTCGCGATCCTCGCGATGGTCGTCGTGAACTCCCTCGGCGAGAGCGCCTGGGGCGTCTACTCCGTGGGCCTCACCATCCCGATCGCCGTGTTCATGGGCATCTACCTGCGCTACCTGCGGCCCGGCAAGGTCTTCGAGGTCTCCATGATCGGCGTCGTGCTGCTGCTCGCCGCGATCGTCTCGGGCCGCTGGGTCGCCGAGAGCGACTGGGGCCAGGCGATCTTCCACCTGGACCGCCCGCTGCTCGCGGTGCTGATCATCGTCTACGGCTTCATCGCCGCCGTGCTGCCCGTGTGGGTGCTGCTCGCGCCCCGCGACTACCTCTCCACCTTCATGAAGATCGGCACGATCGTCATGCTCGCCGCGGCGATCGTCCTGGTGCGCCCGCAGATCGACACCCCCGCGATCTCCGAGTTCGCCTCCCGCACCGACGGCCCCGTCTTCACCGGCGCCCTGTTCCCCTTCCTCTTCGTCACCATCGCCTGCGGCGCCCTCTCCGGCTTCCACGCGATGATCGCCTCCGGCACCACCCCGAAGCTCGTCGAGAAGGAGTCGCAGACCCGGATGATCGGGTACGGCGGCATGCTCATGGAGTCCTTCGTCGCGATCATGGCGCTCGTCGCCGCCGTCTCCATCGACCGCGGCATCTACTTCGCCATGAACTCCTCCGCCGCCGCGACCGGCGGCACCGTCGAGGGCGCCGCCCAGTTCGTCAACTCCCTGGGCCTCATGGGCGTGAACCTCGACCCCGCGACCCTCGAGGAGACCGCGAAGCAGGTGGGGGAGGAGTCGATCGTCTCCCGCACCGGCGGCGCCCCCACCCTCGCCGTGGGCCTCGCCGGGATCATGCACCGCCTCATCGGCGGCCCCGGCATGATGGCGTTCTGGTACCACTTCGCGATCATGTTCGAGGCGCTGTTCATCCTCACCAGCGTCGACGCCGGCACCCGCGTCGCCCGCTTCATGCTCTCCGACGCCCTGGGCGGCATCAACCAGCGCTTCCGCGACCACTCGTGGCGGCTCGGCGCCTGGCTCACCACGGCGATCATGGTCGCCGGCTGGGGATCGATCCTGATGATGGGCGTGCTCGACCCGCTGGGCGGCATCAACACGCTGTTCCCGCTGTTCGGCATCGCCAACCAGCTGCTCGCCGCGATCGCCCTGTCGATCTGCCTCGTCGTCTTCGCCCGCAAGGGCCGGCGCCGCTCCCTGCTCGTGATCGCCGTGCCCCTGCTGTTCACCGCGATCGTCACGATCACCGGCTCGTTCCAGAAGATCTTCTCGACCGATCCGAAGGTCGGCTACTGGGCCAACCACGTGGCCTACCGCGACGCCCTCGCCGCCGGGAAGACCGAGCTGGGCCTCGCCAAGACGGTCGACGACATGCAGGCCGTCGTCTTCAACACCGCCGTGCAGGGCTCCCTCTCGATCCTGTTCGTGGTGTGCACGATCATCGTGCTGCTCGTGTCCCTGTGGCGCACCCTCCAGGCCCTGCGCGGCGTGAACCTGCTGGACACGGAGGCACCGTACGTGGAGTCCGAGTACTTCGCCCCCTCCGGCATGGTGCCGACGCCCGCGGAGAAGGAGCTCGGCGGGCAGTGGAAGGCGTACCTCGCCGAGCACCCGGAGAAGGACCTCGCCGGGGGAGGTCACTGATGAGCGGGGCCGGGGGCGAGGCGGGAGCCGGGACGACCGTGCCGGGTGCACCCGGGCCGACGGATGCCGCCCCGTCCCGGGGTGCCGCGCTGGTCGCGGCGCTGCGGGCGGTCCGACGGGTCGCGCGCGGGGTCCTCGGCTCCGACGCCTACGACCGCTACCTCCACCACCACCGCATCACCGGCTGCAACCACCCGCCGCTCACCGAGCGCGCGTTCTGGCGCGCGAAGTACGCCGAGCAGGACGCGAACCCCGGTGCCCGCTGCTGCTGAGCGGCGCGGCGTGAGGCCGGGCCGCAGCCGGTGGGCGGCGGGGCGCGGCGGGGCCGCTGAAGGCACGGGACGTCATCGCGCAGGTCCCCGCCCTGAGGGGCACATCTGCGCGAGGACGTCCCGTGGCCTCTGAAGCGGCCGGGGCTCTCGGCGTACGGGACGTCTTCGTACGGGTCCCCGCCCTGAGGGGCCGACCCGTACGAAGACGTCCCGTGGCCGGTGCGGCGGCGGGGAAGCCGGGGCCCGGGGCGGTCAGCGGAGCTCGGCGAGCACCTCGGGGAGCACGCGCCCCTCGTGGTCGAACATGGCCTGGTTCTCCCAGGCGTTGCCCGAGGCGGGGTCGTGCAGGTCCCAGCCGGCGCCCTCGACCGCGGTCCAGGC
Source organism: Brachybacterium sp. NBEC-018 (assembly GCF_024860185.1). Classification (NCBI taxonomy): domain Bacteria; kingdom Bacillati; phylum Actinomycetota; class Actinomycetes; order Micrococcales; family Dermabacteraceae; genus Brachybacterium; species Brachybacterium sp. NBEC-018. The sequence goes on along the minus strand of NZ_CP100650.1, from coordinate 207,662 downwards.
GGGCTCCCAGTAGACGGCGCCCCGGCCGTGGCCGCCCGCGGCGGAGACGGTCACGTCCTGCACCGCACGGAAGAACGCCGCCTGCCCCGACGGGGTCGCCGGATAGCCCTCCGGCAGCGGGGTCTCCTCGGTGACGATGTTCGGGTAGGGCACGCGCGGGTCGTCCTCGAGGGTGAACGGGTAGGCGGTCTCGACGACGATCACGTCCCGGTCGTACCGCGCGCCGAGCACGGCCACCGCCTCCTGCAGGTCGGCGAGCGTGCCGTGCCAGTAGGGGTAGTAGGAGAGGCCGATGAGGTCGAAGGGCACGCCGCGGCCCTGGGCCTCGTCGAGCCACCAGGTCAGGCCGTCGATGCCGTCGTGGATGTTGGTCAGGTGCAGCATCACGGCGGCGTCGGGGTACACCTCGGTGACGGCGCCGGAGCCGGCCGTGAGGAAGCGGGCGAGGTTCTCCCACTGGGCGCCCGCGACGCCGTCGGACTCGTCGACGTCCCAGGTCTGGCCGAGCGGCCACAGCATCCCGGGGTTGATCTCGTTGCCGACCTGCACCATCGCGACGTCGACCCCGGCCTCGCGCAGCAGGGTCAGGGTGCGGCGCGTGTGCTCGGCGACGGCGGTGACGAGACCGTCCGCATCGAGCCCCGCCCAGGCCGCGGGCACGTGCTGGGCTCCCGGGTCCGTCCACTCGTCGGAGTAGTGGAGGTCCACGAGCACGTCCATCCCCGCCGCGCGGATCCGGCGCGCCATCGCGAGCGTGTGCTCGGGGGTGCAGTAGCCGTCCGCCGGATCGACCCAGACCCGCAGCCGGCCCAGGTTCGCGCCGTGCGCACCGAGCACCTCGACCGGGTCCACCGCGGCGGAGCCGTCCGCCGTCGCGTACTCCGCGCCGTGGGCCTCGTTCTTCGGCACGCCGGAGAGGTCCACGCCGCGCACGGAGCGCTCGACGACGCCGGCCCCGAGCCCGAGGTCGTCGAACTCCGCCCATGCCCCGCCGCGGCCCGTGACGGTGAGGGACACCTCGAGGGTGCCGCGCGTCTCGGGAGCGCCCACGGCGAGGTCCAGCCAGAGGCCGTCGTCCCCGGTCACCGGCACGGAGGTGCGATGCACCCGGCCGCGCGTGCGCAGCTCGAGAGCGGCAGCGCCGCCCTCCCCGCCGGCGCGGACCCGGGCGCGCAGCACCGTGTCCCCGCCGCGGCCCGGCTGCACCCGCTGGCGGGCGGTGACCTCGGCGCCGTCGGCAGGCTCGAGGCGGAGCACGTCGGCCCGACGGTCGCCCGTCGGGCCGCCCGCGCCGACGGAGGCGGCCGACGGCGCGCCGGAGACGCTCCAGCCGGTGAGCCCCTCCGCGAACCCTGCGTTCACGAGGCCGGATCCGCCCCCGGGGCCGGGACGCACGGACGGGGGAGCGGCGAGGGCCGTGCCGTCGACAGCGGCCGTGGCGCCGATCGCCGCGGCGCCGCCGACGGCGAGCCGGGACAGGTCCCGGCGCGAGATCGAGGAGCCGGGGGAGCCGGTCGGGGTGCGGTGGGCGGGGTGCGGGGTGGACATCATCGTTCTCCCTCGGTGCGGTTCTGCGGTGGAGCGGTACAGGGCTGTCAGGCGCCCGCGGCGAGCCGTGCCGTGGCGACGCCGCCGGCAGGGACCTCGAGCCGGTCCCCGTCGCCGACGGGGATGCTCGCCGGCTGCGCGGTGTGGTTGATCGCGATGAGGTGGCGGGCGCCGTCCTCGTGGATGCGCTCGAGCAGCTCGACGTCCTCGGGGAGATCCCGCACGGTGAGGCCGGCGGCGGCGTAGGGCTCGCGCAGCACGGCCGCGAGGTCCTCGACGTCGACGTCCGAGGCCACGTACCAGGCGTGCCCCTCGCCATGGGCGTGGTGCGTCGCGGCGACGCCGCCGGGCACGGGGCCGTCGACGTAGGTGCCGACGGGCTCCGCCCCCTCCAGCTGCAGGTCCTCGCACCAGATCCGGGCGCGCAGCGGGCTCCCGTCGAGGACGATCCGTGCCTCGTCGCCCTCGCGCAGCGGGCAGAACTCGTGCACGGCGACCCCCAGCACGGGGGCGAGCGCGGCGTTGAGACCGCCGGCGCGCACGCCGTCCTCCGCGTCGACCACGCCGGAGAACGGGCCCACCACGAGGCGGCCGCCCTCGCGGACGTAGCGGTCGATGTTCGCCGCCGCGGCGTCGGTGAGCAGGTAGGAGGCGGGAGCGAGCACGAGGCGGTACCGGCTGAGGTCGTCCTCGGGGTGGGCGAAGTCGACCGCCAGGTGGTCGCGCCACAGCCGCTCGTACCAGGTCTGGATCTGCGCCCGGTGGCGGAGGGCGTCGGAGGGGCGCCAGGGGAGGTCCTGCGCCCAGTGCGACTCCCAGTCCCAGAGGATCGCGACATCGGCCTCGACTCGCGACCCGCGCAGATCGGCGAGCGCGTCGAGGGTCGCGCCGAGCTCGGTGACCTCGCGCCAGACCCGGCTGCCGGTCCCGGCGTGCGGGAGCATCGCCGAGTGGAACTTCTCGGCGCCCTTGCGGGAGGCGCGCCACTGGAAGAACATCACCGCGTCCGCACCGCGGCCCACGTGGGACAGCGAGTTGCGGGCCATCTCACCGGGGGACTTCGCGACGTTGCGGCCCTGCCAGTTCACCCCGGAGGTGGAGTGCTCCATGAGCATCCAGGGGCGCCCGCGGGACAGCGACCGGGTGAGGTCGGCGTCGAGGGCGAGCTCGACGAAGTTCCGCTCGTCGGCCGCGACGAGGTAGTGGTCGTTGGCGACGACGTCGACCTCGTCGGCCCACTTCCACAGGTCGATGCTGGGGCAGGTGTGCGCCATGAAGTTCGTGGTCACGGGCACGTGCGGGGTGACCTCCCGGAGCACGTCCCGCTCGGCGCGGAAGCAGTCGAGGATCTGCTCGGAGCTGAAGCGGCGCCAGTCGAGCTCGAGCGAGGGGTTCTGCATCGAGGGCGTGGGCAGCGGGGCGTGGAGGTCCTCGCGGGTGCCGAGCACCTGGCCCCAGAAGGCCGTGCCCCAGGCGGCGTTCACGGCGTCGAGGGAGCCGTGGCGGGCGAGCGCCCAGTCGCGGAAGGCCTCCTGCGCGGCGTCCGAGAAGCTCTCGCCGACGGGAGCGCCGTACTCGTTGTGGACGTGCCAGAGGGCGAGCGCCGGATGGTCGCCGTACCGCTCGGCCAGCGCACGGGTGATCCCGGTGGCCGCGGCGCGGTAGGCGGGGGAGGAGGGGCAGGCCATGCCGCGGGACCCCGGCCCGAGGGCCCGGCCCTCGCGGTCGATCACCCGCGCCTCCGGGTGGTCGCGGAAGAACCACGCGGGCGGGGCCGCGGTGGGGGTCCCGAGGTCGATGCGGATGCCCTGCGCGTGCAGCAGCGCGAACACCTCGTCGAGCCACTCCCAGTGGAACTCGCCGCGGCGGGGCTCGAGGGTCGCCCAGGAGAAGATCCCGACGCTCACGAGGTTCACGCCGGCCTCGCGCATGAGGCGGGCGTCCTCCGCCCAGGTCTCCCGGGGCCACTGCTCGGGGTTGTAGTCGCCTCCGTAGGCGAGACCGTCCAGGTCCAGCGGCCAGGAGGGGCGGGCGGGGTCGCGAAGGGCGCCGGCGGCGCTCGGCGTTCCGACGGGCGTCACGGGGGTCGTGGGGCCGTCGGACTGGAAACGATCACGGTACATGGTGCAGGACTGTGGCACGCGGCGGGTCATTAAGCAACCTCCACGCCTGCCGCTTGACTGTAAACGATCACAGTCCTACGCTTCCCGCCAGCGCCGCTCGATCCCGAGCGGTGCGCCCATCGCGAGGAGGCGACGATGACCAGTGCCCCACCACACCGGCCCGGCCGCGGCACGTCACGCCGCTCCCTGCTGACCGCGGGCGCCGCGCTCGCCGGGACCGCCGTCGGCGCCGCCGGGCTCGCCGGGTGCGGATCCGCATCCTCGGGCTCCGCCACCGAGCTCACCTTCTGGACCTGGGCGCCCGGCATCGAGGACGTCGTCGCGGTGTGGAACGCCGAGAACCCCGACCTGCAGGTCGTCGTGAGCCGGCAGGACGCGGGCGACGCCGCGGTCACCAAGCTGCTCACCGCCGTGCGCGCCGGCAACGGCGCCCCCGACCTCGTGCAGGCCGAGTACCAGGCCATCACCTCGCTCGTCTCCGCGAACGCCGTCGCGGACCTCTCCCGCGACCTCGCGCCGGGCACGGCCGGCCACTTCGCCGAGGGGATCTGGTCCTCCGTCCGGCTCCAGGGCGACAGCGTCTACGCGATCCCCCAGGACACCGGCCCCCTGCAGTTCTACTACCGGGCGGACGTCCTCGACGAGCTCGGACTCGCCGTCCCCACCACCTGGGACGAGTACGCCGAGACCGCGCGCGCGATCCACGACGCGGATCCGTCCCTGTCGCTGGGCACCTTCTCCTCGACCGACCCTGGGCTGTTCATGGGACTCGCCCAGCAGGCGGGCGCCTCCTGGTGGGAGATCGAGGACGACCGCTGGAAGGTGACCGTCGACTCCGAGCTCACCCGCCGCGTCGCCGAGTTCTGGGGCGGCCTCGTGGAGGAGGGCGTCATCGCCCGCGAGCCCATGTACACCCCGCAGTGGAACGCGGCCCTGAACAACGGGACGCAGGTCGGATGGGTCTCCGCGGCCTGGGCGCCCGGCGTGCTCGCCGGCAACGCCGGATCGACCGCGGGCGCCTGGCGCATGTCGACCCTCCCGCAGTGGGAGGCGGGGCAGACGGCCACCGGGAACTGGGGCGGCTCCACCACGGCCGTCACGGTGGACTCCCCGCACCGCGCGGAGGCCGTGCGCTTCGCCGAATGGATGAACACCTCGGCCGACGGGGTCCGCGCGCTCGTCGAGAGGAGCGGCGTGTTCCCCGCCGACCAGGTCGGCGCGGCGGACGCCCTCGCCGCGCCGCCCGAGTTCTTCGCCGAGCAGCCCGACTTCTACGAGCTCTCCACCGCGAACGCCGAAGGGGTCCGCCCCCCTCACCTTCGGCCCGAACGTCAACGTCGCCTACTCGATCTTCAACGACGCCTTCGGAGCCGCGACCCAGCAGGGGACCGCCGCCGCCTTCGTCGACGCGATCGCCACCATCCAGGCGGGCACCGTCGCCGACCTCGAGCACCAGGGGTACGACCTCGCATGAGCTCCACGAACGCCTCCACCCTGCGCCGACGCACGGACCGGTTCGGCTACGTCTTCGTCGCCCCCGCCGCGGTGTGCTTCCTCGCCTTCCTCGCCATCCCGATCCTCTACGCCCTCTACGTCAGCGTGCGCCGCGAGCAGGTCGTCGGCCTCGGCCTCGGCGAGGGCGGGCGCCACCAGGAATGGGCAGGGCTGCGCAACTACGCGCAGGTGCTCGCCGATCCCGAGTTCCTCGGCAGCGCCGGCCGCGTGCTCCTGTACGGCCTCGTGCTCGTGCCGGTCATGCTGGGCCTCGCCCTGCTCTTCGCCCTGCTGCTGGACTCGAGGCGGGCCCGGCTGCGGCGCATCGCCCGGATCGCGATCTTCCTGCCCTACGCCGTCCCCGCGGTGATCTCCTCGCTGCTGTGGGGCTTCCTCTACCTGCCCGGCACCAGCCCGTTCCACTTCGTCGCCGACGCCCTCGGCGGCAGCCTGCCGGACGTGCTCTCCCCGCAGCTCGTGCTGCTCGCGATCGCGAACATCGGGATCTGGGGCGGCACCGGCTTCAACATGGTCGTCCTCTACACCTCGCTGCGCTCCGTGCCCGGCGAGCTCTACGAGGCGGCGACGCTCGACGGCTGCACCGAGCTGCAGATCGCGCTGCGGGTCAAGGTGCCGATGATCCTGCCCTCGCTGATCATGACCTGCGTGTTCTCGATCATCGCGACGCTCCAGGTGTTCGCCGAGCCGATGCTGCTGCGCCCCCTGACGAGCTCGATCTCCACCACCTGGTCCCCGCTCATGCGGATCTACCGGGACGCCTTCACCGAGAACGACATCTACTCCGCCTCCGCGGGATCCGTGCTCGTGGCCCTCGCGACCTTCGTCATCTCCTTCGGCTTCCTCCGCCTCGTGCGCGGGCAGGCCTTCGCCCAGGAAGAGCGGTGAGCACTCCCATGAGCACCTCAGCCATCACCTCGACCGGCCCGTCGGCCGCCACGACCCCGTCCACCGCCGGGGGCGGATCACCGTCCCGCGGCGGGCGGCGCGCCCCCGCCCGCACCGCCCCCTCGGGCGGCGTCGGCGCCGAGCGCCCCTCGCTCCTCGCGACCGGGGTCCTCCTGCTGGGCGCCCTGTACTGCCTGCTGCCCGTCGTGTGGGTGCTCGTCGCCGCGTCCAAGAGCCCCGACGAGCTGTTCTCCACTTTCACGCTCGCCCCCTCGACCCACCTCGTCGAGAACCTCCGCGACCTCCTCGCCTATCGCGACGGCCTCTTCCTGCGCTGGGCCGGGAACACCGTCCTGTACGCGGTGGGCGGCGCGCTCGTCTCGACCGTGGTCTCCGCCGCCGCCGGCTACGGCCTCGCCCTGTTCGACTTCCGCGGCAAGAAGCTCTTCTTCAACGTCATCCTCGCCGGCGTGCTGCTCCCGGCCGTGATCCTCGCGGTCCCGCAGTACCTGCTGTTCGCGGAGGTGGGCCTCGCCAACACGTACTGGGCGGTGCTGCTGCCCAGCATCCTCAACCCCTACGGCATCTACCTCGCCCGCATCTACGCGGGGGCGTCGATCCCGCGGGAGATGATCGAGGCGGCCCGGACGGACGGCGCCGGGGAGCTGCGCATCTTCGCCCGGTTCGCCGTGCCGATGATGATGCCGGGCCTGGTCACCGTGTTCCTGTTCCAGTTCGTCGGCGTGTGGAACAACTACATGCTCCCGTACATCATGCTCGGCGACGACAGCCTGTTCCCGATCACGGTGGGCCTGTCCACGCTCATGAACCAGGGCGCCTCCCAGCCGGCGATGTACACGACGGTGGTCACCGGGGCGCTCGTCTCGATCCTGCCGCTGATCGCCCTGTTCCTCCTGCTGCAGCGCTACTGGCAGTCCGATCTCACCGGCGGCGCCGTCAAGGGCTGATCCGCGGGCGGCGCGCCGCTGGGCGATACTGGCGAGCGGACGCCGCCCTCCCCGCGGCACCCGCCCCGAGGAAGGAGCCACGTGGCCACCCCACGACCCAGCGGTTCGGGCAAGCGCCCGACGATCACCGAGGTCGCCCGTCGCGCCGGCGTCTCCACGGGCACCGTCTCCCGGCACCTCAACGGCGGGCACTGGGTGTCCCCGGACTCCGCCAAGGCCATCGCCCGGGCGATCCGCGAGACGGGCTACGTCGCGAACTCGACCGCGCGCCGGCTCCGCACCGGCCGCAGCGGCACCGTCGCTTTCGTGATCGACGAGCCGCCCGCGAGCTTCTTCGAGGACCCCACCTTCGAGTCCCTCGTGATCGAGGTGGGCCAGGCCCTCGCGGCCCGCGACCAGTCGATGGTGCTGCTCCTCGCGGGCGACGAGGACAGTGCCAAGCGAGCGGAGAACTTCCTGCTCACGAGTGGTGTCGACGGTGCCGTGACGGCCTCCGCGCAGCCGCAGCACCATCTCTTCGAGCGGATCCAGGCGGCCGGCATCCCGCTGGTCAACGTGGGCAGCCCGGCGGGCCTCGAGGACCGCGTCGCCTTCGTCGCCGCGGACGACCGCGAGGGCGCCCGAATGATGGCCCGGCACCTCCTGGAGCGCGGGGCGCGCCGTCTCGCCGTGATCGCCGGCCCTGCGCACACGCCCGGCGGCAGCCTGCGCCCCGAGGCGTTCGCCGACGCGGTCCGGGACGCCGGCGGGGCCGGCGGGCCCGGTGGGGCCGACGGGACGGGCACGGCCGATGGGTCCGAGGGGGCCGACGGGTCCGTCGCGGAGGGGGCCGCGGCGCGGATCGTCACCGTCCGCCACGGGGACTACTCGGAGCGCAGCGGAGAGGACTGCGCCGCCGAGATCCTCGCCGAGCACCCCGACGTCGAGGCGATCTTCGCCGCGAACGACCGCATGGCGCGCGGGGCGATCGCCGCCCTGCGCGCGGCGGGCCGTGCTGTGCCCGGCGACGTGCTCGTGGGCGGCTTCGACGACTCCGCCGGTGCCGTGGCGGAGGACCCGCCGCTCACCACCGTGCGTCAGGACTTCCGACGGATCGCCGTGGAGCTGGTGGACGCCCTCGGCAAGCAGATCGACGGTGGGGTGCGCGCGAACGTCGTGGTCCCGGTGCAGCTCGTGGTCCGCGACTCGACCTCGCCGGCCCGGCCCTGAGGGGCGCCTCCCTGGGCCCGGCCCGTCCCTGACGGGCGCGCCCCTGGGCCGGTGCACGGCCGCGCGTCTGGGCGCACGGGACCTCTTCGTACGGGTCCCCGCCCTGAGGGGACGACCCGTACGAAGAGGTCCGGTGGTCGATGGGGAAGCCGGGGGCGGCGCGGTCAGGCGCGGGCGGCGGCGAGGGCGTCGACCGCGCGCACCAGGCCCAGGTGGCTGAACGCCTGGGGGAAGTTCCCGGCCATGCGACCCGCGGTGACGTCGTACTCCTCGGCGAAGAGGTCCAGGTCGTTCCCGCAGGCCAGCAGGGTCTCCAGGAGTCGCTCCGCATCCTTCGTGCGGCCCGTCGCGGCGTACTGCTCGACGAGCCAGAAGCTGCACACGAGGAAGGGGTGCTCGTCCCCGGGCAGGCCGTCCTGGCCGCGGGTGCGGTAGCGCAGCAGGAGGCCGCGCTCCGCCGCCGCGCCGCCTGCCGGGCCCGCCGTCGGCCCCGTCATCAGCTCGGCCTCGAGACGGGCCACGGTCGCGAGCATGCGGGGATCGTCGGCCGCGACGAGGCCCGTGCGCGGGATCTGCAGGGCGGAGGCGTCCACCTCGGTGCTGCCGTAGGACTGGGTGAAGGCACCGTCCGGTCCCACGCCGCGCTCGAGGATCTCCGCGCGGAGGCGCTCCCGCAGCGACCGCCAGGTCTCGAGCTCCGCGGGATCCGCCGGGCAGCCGTCCCGCTCCACGGCGGTGATCGCACGGTCGAAGGTCGCCCAGACCATCGCGCGGCCGTGCGTGAAGAAGGCCGGCTCGCCGCGCATCTCCCAGATCCCCTGGTCCGGGGTGTCCACATGGGCGACCGTGAAGCGCACCAGGGCCCGCTGCAGCGGCCAGGACCAGGCGGACTCCTCGACCCCGGCGTCGCGCATCGCGGCGAGCGCGATCATCACCTCGCCCACGACGTCCGCCTGGTACTGGGCGGCGGCGCCGTTGCCGATCCGCACCGGAGCCGATCCCGCGAAGCCGGGCAGGTGCGGCAGCTCCCGCTCCACGAGGTCCCGGTCGCCGCTGACCGTGTACATGATCTGCAGGTCCTCGGGGTCCCCGGCGACCGCCCGCAGCAGCCACTCCCGCCAGGAGACGGCCGCATCGACGTGGCCGTGGGCGAGCAGCACCTCGAGGGAGAGGGCGGCGTCCCGCAGCCAGCAGTAGCGGTAGTCCCAGTTGCGCACCCCGCCGAAGTCCTCCGGAAGGCTCGTCGTCGCGGCGGCGATGATCCCGCCGGTGCCGCGATGGGTGAGGGCGCGCAGCACGAGCAGCGCCCGCTCCACCGGGCCCGCGTACTCCTTCGCGACCTGCACCTTCCCGAGCCAGCCGGACCACTGGGCGCTCGTGCGGGCGGTGATCGCGGGGACGTCCGGGGCGGTGGGCGGGGCCTCCCAGGAGGGGAACCGGGTGAGCACCCAGTCCGCACGGCCGCCCTCGCGCAGCACGTGCTCGCCGCGGTGGAGGCGCCCGTCGGCCCGCAGCGCCGGTCCGTGCAGGCAGACCCCGTCGCCGCCGGCGACCGCGAGGAGCACCTCCTGCCCCTCGGCGTCGCGGCCGCGACGCATCCAGGGCGTCGCGCGCCCGTACTCGAAGCGGATCCGCAGCTCGCTGAGCACCTCGACCTCGCCGGAGGTGCAGACGACGGAGCGGATCAGCTGCGCGCAGTCGTCGGGATCCGTGGCGACGCCGCCCGCCCCGCCGCCGTGGCTGTCGGTGCCGCGCAGGGGCATGAGCTCGGTGACGGTCGCGGTGCCCGCGGGCCCGCGCCAGGTCGTCTCGAGGATCATCGTGCCGGGGAGGTAGCGGCGGGAGAGCACCTCGCCGCCCGCGATCCGCAGCGACCAGCGGCCGTGCTCGGGCCGGCCCAGGAGCGAGGCGAACAGCGCCTCGTCGTCGAAGCGCGGCAGGCACAGCCAGTCGACGTCGCCCTCCCGGGTGACGAGCGCGGCGCCGCGCTGGTCGGAGAGCAGGGCGTGGTCCTCGATGCGGGCGCCGGATGCGGTGGGGCTCATGAGGAGGGTCTATCACCTCGGACCGGGGGAGGGCTCACGACGCCGTCGTGCGACGCCGCGGGGACGGTCGTGGCGCCCCGGGGTCGCGGATGCGGAGGCGCCGCGGAGGTGCCGTGCGCGCGTGGTGGAGCGATCGTGCGGAGCCGGCGCCGACCATGTGGACGTTCCGCCTGTGACGATGCTCATCGGCTGCATCGATGCAGGTCAAGGTGGTGATCGCAGGGCTGTCAGGGTTCTCTGAGGAAGGCTCTGGGGAACGCTGACGGAAGCGATCCACGGTGGTGGCATGTCCCCCTCCGTGCATCACCAGACGTCGCCCGCCGCGAGTTCCGAGTCCGCCCGGCCGCCCGCCATGGTGGTCGTCGGGCACGGGGATACGGCACGGGCCGGGACCGCCCACACCACCGGCGGGAGGCCGAGCGGCCCGCCTCCCGGGCACGGGGCGGGCGGGACGCCCGCACCCGACGGCGGCGACCGCAAGGAGCGCGACTCCGCGCTGCGCAGCCTCTCGCCCACGAGCCTGCTCGCGGGCGGCGCCGCCGCGGCCACGGCCTCCGTGGTGGGTGGCCACCTCGGGGTGGCCGGCACCGTCATCGGCGCGGCGCTCACGTCGGTGATCTCCGCCGGGGCCGTCGCGATCTACACGGACTCCGTCAAGCGCAGCGCGGCCGCGCTGAAGACCGTCCAGCGGGTGACGACCCGGCGGGGGCGACGGCAGAAGGGCGCTGCCGGGCCGACGGGCGGGACCGAGGCCGACTCCGCCGCCGGGGCGGCACCGACCGGCACGACCGACGCGTCCGAGAGGGAGCGCTCCTCGCGCAGCGCCGAGGACGGGCTCGCCGTCCTCGACGCCGACGGTCGCCCTGTCGAGGACGATGCCCGGAACGCGACCCGGTCGCCGCGCCGGCGCTGGACGACGATCGCCGCGACCACCCTCGCCATGGGGCTGATCGGTCTCGCCGCCGTCTTCGGCGTGCAGCGGGCGATCGGCGTCGAGCTCTCCCCGGGGACCGGCGAGATCCAGCGCTCCGTGACCGGCAGCGACGCCGTGCAGTCCCGCACGAGCAGCGACGACTCCGGCAGCACGGACGACTCGAGCGGCACCGGGGACGACGGCACGAGCACCGACGGCACGAGCACCGACGGGACCGATGAGGACTCCACGAGCACGGACTCGTCCACCACGGACGGCACGAGCACGGACGACCCGGGCTCGGGTTCCTCGACCGACGGCTCGAGCTCGGGCTCCTCGAGCACCGACGCCACCGGCACGGACGACTCGAGCTCCGGCTCCACGAGCACGGACGGCTCCGGCACGGGCGACTCGAGCTCCGACTCCTCGAGCGCCGACGGCTCGAGCACGGACAGCGGCTCGAGCACCGGGGACTCCGGCTCGTCGAGCTCGACCGACAGCGGCTCCGGCGCGGGCAGCAGCGGCTCGAGCTCCTCGAGCGGATCCGGCTCCTCGGGCAGCTCGAGCAGCGGCAGCACCCAGGATGGGTCGGCGACCGGGTCCGGCAGCAGCTCCGGGACCGCCGCGGACTGACCCGGCGAGGTGGCAGGATCAGCCGTCGACCCCGTCGACCCCGTCGGCCCGTCGGGCTGTTCGGATCAGGCGCCGACGGGCCCGCGGACGAGGTCCGCGAGGTGCTCCGAGAGCGCGAGGCGGCTCGGCTCGTGGCAGTACATCATGTGCCCGGCCTCGTAGTACTCGACGCGGATCCGCTGCTCGGCGACCTCGCGCGGGACCTGCAGATGCGCGAGCACGTGCTCGCTCGCATGGAACGGTGTCGCGGCGTCGTGGTAGCCGTGGGAGACGAGCACCCGGGTGTGCGGGCTGCGGCGCAGCAGTCGGGAGAGGTCCGTCGCGACCTCGACGGAGCGGCCCTCGAAGTCCTGGTAGCTCCACGGGTGCACGCGGCCGGCCATGATCTCGTAGACCACGTCGTCGCGGTAGCCGAGCTCGGTCGCGAGGTACTGGTTCAGCGCGCCCGTGTAGGCCGGGGCGAGCTGGTCGATCGACGGGTCCGTCTCCATCTGCGCGGCGTTGCGGTCCCCGGCGGGGGCGGTGAAGCGACCGTCGATCCGTCCCGTGACCAGGCCCTGGTCCCGCAGCAGCTCGGCGAGGAAGGCCATGTGCTCGACGCGCAGGTCCGCCTGCTCCACCCAGTCCGGGTCCACGCCGATCAGCGCGCCGATCCGGGCGGCGGCCTCGGCGACCTGCTCCGGGCCCAGGCGCAGGCCCGCCGCGAGCAGCGCGGGGTACTCCTGCTCCGCGAAGGCCTCCGCCTCGTCGACCACGTCCTGCAGCAGGCGGCCCTCGTGCTTGCCGTGCGCGTGCGCGATCGCGGCGTAGGTGGGCAGGTAGTGCACGAAGGGCCGGTCGTTCCCCGCCGTGAACTCGAGGGTTCCGAAGTCCAGCACCGGGGAGATCAGCGCGATGCCGGCGACCGCGACCCAGTACCGCTCGAACAGCCGGGCGGCGACCGCGGCGGCGCGTGTGGTCCCGTAGGACTCGCCGGCCAGGTGCACCGGCGAGCTCCAGCGGTCGTGCCGGGTCAGCCAGTCCACGACGAAGGAGGCGATGAGGTCGCGGTCCGCGGTGAGCCCGTGGTGGCGGTCGTGCTTCGCGCCGGGGACGGGGCGGGAGTAGCCCGTCGTCATCGCGTCGACCATGACGAGGTCCGCGTCGCGCAGCAGCGTCTCGGGATTGTCGACCAGGCCCCACGGCGGGCCGACGGGGGAGCCGGCGTCCCCGGCGACCACCCGGCGCGGGCCCAGCACGCCCAGGTGCAGCCACACGGTCGAGGCGCCCGGGCCGCCGTTGAAGGCGAAGACGACGGGCCGGGCGGCGTCGGCAACGGTGCCGTCGGCCCCGTCGGCCCCGTCGGCCGGCCGGGCGAGGTAGCTGACCGAGAACATCTCGGCGTAGGCGCTCGCGCGGCCGTACTCGCCGCCCTCGGGCTCCTCGCGCAGCACGACGGTGCCGGTCACGGCGCGATAGCGGAGGGGGCCGCCCGGGAGGTCGATGCTGTGCTCGGTCGTGACGAGGCGGTCGGCCGGGGTGCTGCGGTCGGTGCCCGACGTCGCGGCCGACGGACCCGTCGACGGGCCCGCGGAGGCCGAATCGGCTGTGCCGGGCGCGGCGGCGTCGCGGGAGGGAGCGGCGGGGGAGGCGTCCTCGGCGGGGGAGGGGGTGGCGGGCTCGACGTTCACGGGGCTCCTTCGCGCGGGTGGGTGCGGCTCGAGCCTACGACGGCCCGCGTCCCGGGTGCGGCGGGGCCGCGCTGCGACGGGCCCCGCGTGGTGAACGTTCCCGAACCGTGACTCGGGCCCGGCCGGGCAAATAGTGCATGCACACGGATTCGTGGGTAGGGTTGCCGCGACCTCGAGGACGAGGAATGAGAAGGAGAGCGATGAAGCCCCGTCTGACCCGGCGCTCCGCGCTGGTGGGAACAGGAGCGGCCCTGACGGCCGCCCTGGCCGCCTGCGCGCCGCCCAACCCCGGCGACGTCAACGCCGAATCCACCATCCCCGCGAGCGACGGCCCCGTCACCATCACCTACTGGGCCTGGCTGAAGGACCTCCAGAAGGTCGCGGACGTCTACAACGCGAGCCAGGACCGCATCCGCGTCGAGACGACCTGGATCCCCGGCGGCAACTCCGGCGGCTACGCCAAGATCCTCTCCGCGGTCTCCGCGGGCGGCGGTCCCGACATCGCCCAGGTCGAGCTGCGCTCGGTGCCCGAGTTCGCGCTCGCCGGCGCCCTCGTGAACCTCTCCCGGTACGGCTTCGACGACAAGCTCTCCGCCTTCGACCCCGGCGCGATCAGCCAGGCCAAGGTCGGCGACAACGTCTGGGGCGTCCCGCAGGACACCGGCCCCGTCGCGACCTTCTACAACCGCGAGGTCCTCGAGGGCGAGCTGGGCCTGAAGGCGCCCTCCACCTGGGACGAGTTCCGCGAGACCGCGGGCGCCGTCCAGGAGGCCGGGAAGACGCTCATCACGCTCGACCCCTCCGACGGCTCCCACCCCGTCGCCTGGGCCATGCAGTCCGGCGCCGTCTGGTACAGGCCCGAGGGTGACGGCTGGATCGTGAACATGGTCGACGACGCCTCCATGCGCGTCGCCGAGTTCTGGGACGGCATCCTCAAGGACAAGCTCGTCGGCACCGGCTACGGCGCCATGACCACCCCCTGGTACGCGGCGGCCGGCGACGACAAGGTGCTCGCCTCGATCTCCGGCTCGTGGTCCGACGCCCTCATCGAGACCGTCCCCGGCGGCTCCGGCAAGTGGGCCGTCGCCCCGATGCCCACCTGGGAGGACGGCTACGCCTCCGGCGCGCACGGCGGCTCCTCCGCCGCGGTGCTCTCCACCGCGAAGCACCCCGTCGAGGCGCTCGAGTTCCTCACCTGGATGTGCACCGACCCCGCCGGGATCGACGCGATGATCAAGTACTCCGGCATCGGCTGGTCCCCCGCGAAGGACTACATCGGCAAGATCCGCCAGGAGCCCTCCGAGTTCTTCTCCGGCCAGAACTACAACGAGGACGTCATCGTCCCCATGGCCGAGGGCCAGAACCTCGAATGGACCTGGGCGCCGCTCATGCAGCGCGCCATGGCGATCATCGGCGACGGCATGACGAACGCGGTCAGCGGCGAGGTGCCGCTCGTGGACATGCTCCCCGCCGCGCAGAAGGAGATCGTGGAGATCATGCAGGGCATGGGCCTGAACGCGGAGGAGGCACGATGAGGTCGAAGACCGCACCCTGGATCCTCATGGCACCGTTCCTGGTGCTCTTCATCGGCACCGTCGTGGTGCCGATCATCATGGCCGTCGGCTACAGCTTCACCACCGTGGAGCGCAGCGGGCTGCTGGGCGAGGACGGCGTCAAGAGCGTCTTCGCCGGCTTCGAGAACTACGCCGCGGCGCTGTCCAACGCGAACTTCATCGCCTCGATCGGGCGCATGATCCTGTTCGGCGTGGTGCAGGTGACCGTCATGATCGTCGCCGCGACCGTGCTCGCGCTGCTGCTCGAGAGCGCGAGCGCGAAGTGGCCGGGCTTCTTCCGCTCGACCTACTTCCTGCCCTACGGCATCCCGGGCGTCATCGCGACGATCCTGTGGTCCTTCCTCTACATCCCGGGCCTCAGCCCCATCGTGGACACCCTCGGGATCATCGGGATCGACGTCGACTTCCTCGCCCCGGGCGTGGTGCTGTGGTCGATCGCGAACATCGTGACCTGGACCTACACGGGCTACAACATGCTCATCATCATCGCGCAGCTGAAGGCGATCCCCGGTGAGCTCTACGAGGCGGCCCGCATCGACGGCGCCGGCACCTTCCGGGTGGTCAAGGACATCCAGCTGCCGCTGATCCGCCCGGCCCTCATGCTGACGATCATCTTCTCGATCATCGGCACTTTGCAGCTGTTCGCGGAGCCCCGCCTGCTGCAGACCATGAGCGCGGGCATCACCTCCGAGTACACGCCGAACATGTCGGCCTACGCCTACGCGTTCCAGTACAACGAGATCGGCATGGCGGCCGCGCAGGCCGTGATCATCGCCGTCTCCGCCTTCGTCCTCTCGGCCGTCGCCCTGGGGATCTCGCAGTGGATGGAGAAGCGCCGATGAGCACCACGACCAGCCCCCGTCCCGCGCAGAAGCCGGCCAAGCGCCGCACCCCCGCCGAGGACGGCCGCTCCGGCAGTCGCTCCGCGGGCCGCAGCCCGGCCGTCACGATCATCGTCACGGCGATCCTCGCGATCGTCGCGATCTACTTCCTGGTGCCCGTGTACTGGGTGATCGTCAACGCCACGAAGTCCACCGACGCCCTCTTCGGGACGAACGGCTTCTGGTTCGGCGGCGGCTTCCAGCTGTTCGAGAACCTCGGCAACGTGCTCACCGCCAACGGCGGGATCTTCCCCCGCTGGGCGCTGAACTCGCTGATCTACTCCGGCCTCGGCTCCGCGCTCGCGACCTACTTCGCGATCGCCGCCGGCTACGCCCTCGCGAAGTACGACTTCCGGGGCAAGAAGCTCGTCTACGCGATGGTGCTGGGCGGTGTGCTCGTGCCCGGCACGGCGACCGCGCTGCCGCTGTTCTTCCTGTTCAGCTCCGTGGGCCTGACCAACTCCTACTGGTCGGTGCTCATCCCCTCGCTCGTGAGCCCCTTCGGCCTGTTCCTCTCCTCCATCTACGCCAACGCGGCGGTGCCGGACGAGGTGCTCGAGGCCGGGCGGATCGACGGCGTGGGCGAGATCGCGCTGTTCCACCGGATCGCCCTGCCGCAGCTGGTGCCGGCGATCGTCACCGTGCTGCTCTTCCAGTTCGTGGGCATCTGGAACAACTACTTCCTGCCGCTGGTCATGCTCGCGGACGAGAAGCTGTACCCGATCACCCTGGGCCTGGACAACTGGCGCGCGCAGACGGACCGCCTGCCCGAGTTCTACCAGCTCACCGTGGGCGGCGCGCTGCTCTCGGTGATCCCGCTGGCGATCCTCATCCTGGTGCTGCAGCGCTTCTGGCGCGGCGGCCTCACGGAGGGCTCCGTCAAGGGCTGACGCCCCCGGAGCCGACGGGCAGCGCTGCGAGGCGGCGCCGCCCGTCGGCCCGCGCGCTGGGCGGCGCCGCCTCGACGCACACGAATTGGCGCCTGAGGGAGCATGATCCACGGATCATGCTCCCTCAGGTGCCAATTCTGTTGGAGGCAGCGGGAGGCGGCGGGAGGCAGCGGGAGGCCGCGGGGGCAACGGAGCCGCGGTGCCTGCGGGAGCACCGGGCGCTCCGGGAGGTCGCGGCGGCGTCGCGTATCCACCGCCCCGGCGCACGGGTGTGCGCGCCGGGGCGAGACGGGCAGGATGGGGGCATGGACGCCGCACTGCTGCCCTCCACCCGCCCCTCGCGCACACCGCTCGCGACGGCCCGACGGCGCAGCGTGCTCGGCGCCGGGCTCGTGCTCCCCGCCCTCGCGCTGGGCCTCGCGGCCTGCGGCGACGAGGGCTCCGCCGCCCAGCCGGACCTGCGCGCCGAGGTGGACCGCGAGGCGGCGGGCCCCGCGGAGGAGGTCGCGGCCGCTGTCCTCCCCTTCACCGCCCGGCTGCTCGCCGCGGCGGACCGCGAGGCCGTGAACCTCGTGTGCTCCCCGCTCTCCGCGCAGATCGCGCTCACCATGGCCGCGCTCGGCGCCGCGGGCAGCACCCGGGAGCAGACGGAGCAGGTGCTCGGCGGGGACGCCGAGACCATCGCCGCCGCCGCGAACACCCTCGACCAGGTGCTCGCCGCCGTGGGGGAGGAGGAGCGCGAGGAGGACGATCCGGACGCGGCGGAGCCCGCCGTGGCCTCCCTCGCCTGCGCCACCTGGGCGCAGGAGGGCTTCGACGCCGGGCAGGACTACCTCGACGCGCTCGCCCGCTGGTTCGGCAGCGGCGTCTGGACCGCGGACTTCACCGCCGACGGCCCCCGCGAGAAGGCCCGCACCCGCATCAACGACTGGGTCGAGGAGGAGACCGCGGGCCTCATCGAGGAGCTCGTGCCGCAGGGCATGCTCACCGAGGCCACCCGGCTCGTGCTCGTGAACACCCTGCACCTCAAGGCCGCCTGGCCCAGCCCGCTCACCCTCGAGGACGGTCCGTTCACCCTCGACGGCGGGGAGGAGGTGACGACGCCGATGCTCCACGGCGACGCGCGCGGCTGGTACGAGGACGAGCTCTGCACCGCGACCGCCCTGCCCACCGAGGGCGACGACCTCGGTCTCGCGCTCGTGCGACCCGCCGGCGCCGCGCAGGAGCTGCTCGACGCGTGGGCGGAGACGGCCGACGGCGCCGCGGATCCCACCGCCGAGGGGCTGGGCGCGGTGCTCGCCGGGATCCGCGGCACCTCGGACACGGTTGCCCTCACCGTCCCGACGATCGACCTCGGCTGGGACGGGGACCTCGTCCCGGTGCTGCAGGAGCTCGGCATGGAGGCGCCGTTCACCGATGACGCGGACTTCTCCGGCATCACGTCGGAGGAGCAGCTCCGGATATCCGGTGTGGTGCAGAAGGCCGTGATCACCGTCGACGAGGAGGGCATGGAGGCCGCCGCGGCGACGGCAGTGAGCGTCGGCGCGACCTCCGCGCCCGCCGAGCCGAAGGCGCTCGTGATCGACGCGCCCTACGTGCTCGTCGCCTTCGAGAGCTCGACCGGCGCGCCGCTCGTCGTCGGCCGGGTCGGGGACCCGCGCGCGACGCGCTGAGCGCCCCGTCCCCGCCGGGTCCCGTCGCCCGGTGCCGACGGGTGTCGGAAAAGCGGGAGCGTCCGTCGGCCCGCTGTGAGAGGTTCAGGCCGTGGGCATCTTCGCAGTGGGGGCATGGAGCATCCGGCAGGCGTGGGCGGCGGCGCCGCGCATGGTCGTGGGCGCGGTCGTGCTCGCCCTGCTCGTCGCCGCGGTGCCTTCCCTGCAGGTGCTGCTCATGGCGGACTTCGTGGGCGCACTCACCGGGGCCGACGCCTTCGCCGACGTCGCCGCGCCCTTCGCGGGCCTCGTGCTGCTCATCGCCTTCACCGGCCCCGTCGAGGCGATCGCCGGGACGCTCCAATGGCGGGTCGTGGACCTCATCGGCCTGCGCGCGAAGCGGGAGGTCGCCGCGACCCTCGCGACGCTCCCGCCCACCGTGCTCGCGGACCCGGCCGCGGCGGCGGAGATCGAGGCCGGCAACAAGGCCGCGGAGGACGAGATCTCCTTCCTCTACCCCTTCGTGCTGAGCCTCGTGCGGGACGTGCTCTCCGTGCTCGGCGTGTTCGTCACGCTCGCCACGATGAGCCCGCTCGCGGCGGTGTTCGTGCTGGTCTCGCTCGTCCCGATGCTCGTCGCCTCGCAGCGGATCACGCTCATCAGCTCCCGCATGTGGGACGACGTCGGCAAGCTGTACTGGCGCTCCCGCTACCTCCACCAGCACCTCGTCACGACCGCCTCCTCGATCGAGCTGACCTCGCTCGGCGCGAACGCGAAGATCTCCGCGCAGGTGGCGGGGACGGTGGGCCGCATCACCGCCCGCAAGGCGCAGACCTACCTGCCGATGCTCTCCTGGCGCCTGCTCGCGGGCCTCGCGACCTCGCTGCTGCTCGCCGGGGCGCTCGCCGCGCTCGTCGTCGGCGTGCACTACGGGCCCGCCGCGGCGGGCGGCGTCTACGGGGTCATGGCGGCGATGGGCGCCGTGGGGTCCCTCGGCCAGAACCTCGGCAACATCGTCGAGGGCGGCGCGCCGTTCGAGCGCTACCGCACCCTGCTCGCCATGCGGAGCGAGGAGCGCGCGCCCTCGGTCGCCCCGGAGGCGCGCTCGCTCGTGGTCCGCGGCGTCACCCACACCTACCCGGGGAAGGAGACGCCCGCGCTGCAGGGCCTGGACCTGCGGATCGACCGCGGGAGCATCGTCGCGCTCGTCGGCGTGAACGGCGCGGGGAAGACGACCGCTGTCGGCGCGATCGTCGGCACGATCGACCCGGAGTCGGGGGAGATCGAGATCGACGGCCGCCGCCGCGAGGACATGCCCTTCCAGGACTGGGTGGGGCACTTCGGCACGCTCACGCAGGAGTTCGGCCGCTACGAGCTGACGGTGCGGGAGTCGCTGGTGCTGGGCACGCCCCGCACCGACGTCACCGACGAGGAGCTCTGGGCGGCGCTCGAGGCGGCGAACTCCGCGAGCATGGTGCGGGGCTTCGAGGGCGGGCTGGACCAGCAGCTCGGCTCGCAGTGGGAGGGCGGCGTGGGCCTCTCCGGCGGGCAATGGCAGCGGCTCTCGCTCGCCCGGATCCACCTGCGCGCCGCCCCGATCTGGATCCTCGACGAGCCCACGAGCGCGATCGACGCGGAGGCCGAGCAGGAGATCTTCCGGGAGCTGCAGCGCAGCCGCTCCGAGCGCATCACGATCGTCGTCTCGCACCGCGCGTGGACCCTGCGCGGCATGGACGAGATCCTCGTGGTGGACGAGGGGCGGGTCGTCGAGCGGGGCCGCTACGACGAGCTGCTCGCGAGCGGCGGCCGCTTCGCGGAGATCTTCGCCGAACAGGCCGCCTGAGTCGAGCGCAGAGCGCTGACCTGGGTCGATGCAGGGCCACGGGTCGATGTACGGATGCCCCTTCCAGGCGGAGGGGCGGCCTGCTACGGTCCCGCAGCAAGCCGGTGACCGATGAGTAACGTGGCTCTCGGATGCTCCCGGCGGACCAGGAGATCACCATGACCGACCCGTCCCCGACCCTGCCCCGACCGCTGCTGCGACGGCGTCCCTCGCGCCCGCTGCTCGCCCTCCTCGCCGCGATCGTCGCCGTCCTCGCCCTCGCCGCCGCGCCGACGACGCGCGCCGACGCCCTCGGCATCAGCCCGCCCGGCGCGAACGACTGGGACTGCGTCCCCTCCGCCGAGCACCCCGAGCCCGTGGTCCTCGTCAACGGCACCTTCGAGACCATGGCGAAGAACTGGTGGACCCTCGCGCCCGTCCTCGCCGACGCCGGCTACTGCGTCTACGCCTTCGACTACGGTGTCACCCACGTCGTCCCTGCGACGGGCCCCGTGCGCGACTCCGCGACCGAGCTCGGCACCTTCGTGGACCGCGTGCTCGGCGCGACCGGCGCGCAGGAGGTGGACCTCGTGGGCCACAGCCAGGGCGGCATGATGCCCCGCTGGTACATCGGCTTCCAGGGCGGCGCCGCGAAGGTCGACGACCTCGTCGGCATCGCCCCCTCGAGCCACGGCACCCAGGGCCTGATCGTCCGCGACGACGACGGCGAGGGCAGCGCGCTCGCCCACGCCGACCAGGGCGTGGCCTACCGGACCTGCGCCGCCTGCATCGACCAGCAGGCCGGAAGCGCCTTCATGCAGGAGCTCGCCTCGATCCCGGACACCGTCCCCGGCGTCGACTACACCGTCATCTCCACCGAGCACGACGAGATCGTCACGCCCTACACGTCGCAGGCGCTCGACGGCCCCGAGGACCAGGTCACCAACCTCGTCCTCCAGGACCTCTGCCCGCGCGACCCCTTCGCGCACGACCAGAGCCCCAACGACCCCGTGGTGCACCAGATCGTGCTCGACGCCCTCGACCAGGACGGCCCCGCGAGCAAGGACGTGAGCCCCACCTGCTGAGCGTCATCGGTCGACGGGACCCCGCTCGTGCGGGGCCCCGTCGGCCGGTGGGTGAGGTCGCGGATCAGCCGAGCGTCGCGGGACGCTCCGTGTGCTCGCCGCGCACGTGCTCGTCGAGGAAGGCCAGGAAGGTCTCGTACCAGACCTGCGCATTGCCGCGGCCCAGCACCCAGTGGCCCTCGTCGGGGAAGTACAGGAACCGGTGGCGGGTGCGGCCGTGCTCGTCCTTGGGCGTTGCGGAGAAGGTGAGCAGGTCGTACCAGAGGGCGTGGCCCTGGGAGATCGGCACCCGGTAGTCCTTGTCGCCGTGGATGACGAGCATCGGCACCTCGATGTCGGCGACGCTCGCGCTCGGGTCGAAGCGGTCGTTCTGGGTGCGCATCGGCGGCTCCCAGCCCGCGTTGTCCGTGGTGCGGCCCATGACGCGGGTGTCCCACAGGGACGCGTGGGTGACGATGCAGCGGAAGCGGTCACCCGTGTGCCCGGCGACCCAGTTCGCCATGTAGCCGCCGTAGCTGCCGCCCGCGAAGGCGGTGCGCTCGGCGTCGACGTCCGCCCGGGCGATCGCGGCGTCGGTGAGCGCCATGACGTCCGTGAACGGGGCGCCGCCCAGCTCGTGCTGGCCGCGCTCGATCATCGACTGCCCGTAGCCGGTGGAGATGGCCGGGTCCGGCAGCAGCACCGCGTAGCCGGCGGCGACGAACGGGTCCGGGTTCCAGCGCCAGGTCCATGCGTTCCACGACCCCCAGGGGCCGCCGTGCGCGAAGACGACGAGCGGGTGCGGGCCCTCGCCCTCGGGGAGCCGCAGCCAGGCGCGCACGCCCGTGCCGTCCTCCCCGGTCGCGGTGACCTCGGTGAGCGTGCCGGGGGAGACGGGCTGCGGGGAGTGAGCGCCGGCGGGGTGGGGGAGCTCCGTGACCGCGCCGGTCGCGGGATCCACCCGCACGGGGCGCGGCGCGGAGGCGACCCCGGAGACGGAGGCGATGATCGCGCCGCCCGCCACCGAGATCCCTGCGGGGCTGAGGTCCTGGTCGGGGCCGAAGGCGAGCAGGCGCGGAGCGGCGTCCTCGAGGCCGCCGATCCACAGCGAGCCGCGGCCGGTGTCGTCGCTCTCCGCGACGAGGGTCGTGTCGTCCAGCCAGATCGGCTGCACCCAGCGGTCCAGCTCCGGCCAGAGCTCCGTGAGGTCCCCGGTCCCGAGGTCCAGCAGCAGGGGGCGCACGTCGAGGGAGGCGCTCCCGCTCCAGGTCTGCTCGCGGGAGACGACGGCGCGGCGGCCGTCCGGGCTGAAGGAGACGGGGGAGTGCTCGACCTCGGCGGTGCCAGGGACGATCAGGCGCGGCGCCTCGGCACCGGTGAGGTCCACGAGGTGCAGGTCCGGCACGCCCAGCAGCTCGCCCACGGAGTCCTGCATCGCGACGAGGGCGCGGGTGCCGGCGTCGTCCGCGACCCAGTCGACGAGGCGGCCCGGAGGGAGGGTCACGTGCCGGAAGCGCAGCACCGAGCGGGAGGTGTCCTTCTCGTCGGAGCCCTCGGCGTCCGTGTCGCCGTCCTCCTCGACCGCCGCGGCGGTCCAGAGGTCCCGGGGGAGCTCGGCGACGGCGAGCACCTCGCGCGCCGGGCCCAGGTCATCGCTCCAGTAGCGGGTGGGGAAGCCGTCGTGCAGTACGGCGGTGACCTTCGCGTCCTCGCGCCTGCTCGACAGCTCGCGGTGCTCGGCCTCGGTCGTGGCCTGGGAGTGCACGGAGAGCTGGGCGACGAGCGCGTCCTTGCCCAGGTGCAGGTCGCCGAAGCCTCCGGGTCGGGAGGCGAGCTCGCGGGCCTCGCCGCGCGGCGGCAGCGCCCACAGCTGGGCGTCCTCCGCCTCGGAGCCGTCCTCGCCGGTGCGCTTCGCGGTGAAGAAGGTGGTGCCGTCCTCCGCGAGGGCGACGGATCCCACGGAGGCGTCGCCGCGCGTGAGGGTGAGCAGGCCGGCGTCGGTGATCTCGACGAGCCCTGTGCGATAGGCGGTGCCCTTGGCGTCGGGGCGGGAGACCTTCGCGACGACCCTCCCGCCCCGGGTGGTGAGCAGCGCGCCCAGGCGGGCGGCATCGAGCAGAGCGGTGAGCGGGCTGGATGACATCGGGGGTGAGGACCTCTCCGGAGCGACGGCACTGACCCGTCGACACTACGACCGACGGCCCGGCGGGGTGCGGGCGCCCGGGGGACCGTAACCACTCCGGGACCTCGGGCGGTGGGGCCGACGGCGCGGCGGAGGGTCCCGGCCGGATCGCGTGGGCCCGCGAGCCTCGGGAGGATCCCGGCCGGATCCCTTGACCGCCCCCGGGAGCGCCGATAGCGTCGCGTGAAAGGTTTTGCGCCAGCCGGTGCGATCCGCCGTCGGACGCAGAGAAGGACCTCGCCATGACCCCGCTCGACCCCGCCGCCGCAGCCGAGCCCACTGAGGACCTGCGCATCGGCGTCATCGGATTCGGCATGCGCCACTCCGTCGCGCTCCACGCCCATCGACCGGGGGACGGGTCGCGGATCACCGTGGTCGCCGATCCCAGCGAGCGCGGCCGCGAGACCGCGCGGGAGGAGATCGGCGCCGAGGTCGCGACCGTCGGGAGCGTCGAGCAGCTGCTCGCCGAGCACGAGGTCGACGCGGTCATGATCCTCACCCCGGACTTCGCGCACGCCGAGGTCGCCCTCGCGACCCTCGGCGCGGGACTGCCCACCTTCTGCGAGAAGCCGCTCGCGATCCGGCTCGAGGACGCGGACGCGATGCTCGCGCTCGCCGCGGAGAAGCGCGCCCGGCTGTACATCGGCCACAACATGCGGCACATGCCCGTGGTGCGGCAGATGAAGGCGATCGTGGACTCGGGGCGGATCGGGCGGGTGCGCGCGATCTGGTGCCGCCACTTCGTGGGGACCGGCGGCGACTTCTACTTCAAGGACTGGCACGCCGAGCGGGCGAAGGCGACGAGCCTGCTGCTGCAGAAGGGCGCGCACGACATCGACGTCATCCACTGGCTCGCAGGCGGCTACACCCGCCGCGTCTCCGGCATCGGTGACCTCGCCGTGTACGGGGACGTCACGGACCGCCGCGACAACAGCGACCGCCGCATGTGGGACTGGTACGACGAGGACTCCTGGCCGCCCGCGGCGCAGAAGGAGCTGAACCCCGTGATCGACGTCGAGGACATCTCCATGCTGCAGATGACCCTGGACAACGGGGTGCTCGCCTCCTACCAGCAGTGCCACTTCACCCCGGACTACTGGCGGAACTACACGGTGATCGGGGACGCCGGGCGGATCGAGAACATGGGGGACGGCAGCGGCGACCAGATCCACATCTGGGAGTCCCGCCGCTCCGGGCCCGGCCGGCCGGACGCGGTCGAGGTCGTCGCACGGGCGGAGGACACCGACGGGGGCCACGGCGGCGCGGATCCGCGGCTGGTCGCCGAGTTCCTGCGCTTCGCCCGCAGCGGCGGCGCGACCGACGTCTCCGCCCTCGCGGCGCGCGAGGCCGTCGCGACGGGGATCCGCGGCGCGGAGTCGATCCGCAGCGGCGGCGTGCCGCTCGAGGTGCCGCCCGTGCCGGAGGAGCTCCGCGCCTACTTCGACGGCGGGCAGGCCTGAGCCGACGCCCGTGCGGTGAGGCCCGCTGACGTGCCCGCATGACGGGGTGCGTCACCCTGCCTTCAAGGTGGGCTTGGGGGAGTGCTAACGTGCGCTTCGGGCGACCGGGAGGTCGGCGACGGCGCTCCCGCCGCCCCGCCGTGACCGCACCCGGAAGGACCCGCCCCGTGACCGCACTCGACACCGAGCCCCGCAACGCCACCAGCGTCCCCCTCGCCCCGCTGCTCGCCGAGCGCTGGAGCCCCCGCGGGTTCGCGACCGGTCACGAGCTGAGCGACGACGAGCTCACGAGCCTCGTCGAGGCCGCCCGCTGGACGCCCTCCTACTTCAACCAGCAGCCCTGGCGCCTCGCGGCCGCCCGCCGCGGCACCGCGCTGTTCGACGGCATCGTCGCCACCCTCGCCGAGTTCAACCAGCTGTGGATGCGGCGCGTCTCCGCGCTCGTCGTGCTCGTGACCGAGACCGAGCGCGACGGCGAGGCGGTCCCCTACGCCCTCTACGACGCCGGCCAGGCCGCCGCGCACCTCAGCGTGCAGGCCGCCCACCTGGGCCTCTGGGCCCACCAGGCCGCCGGCTTCGACAAGGACGCGATCGCGACCCTGCTGGACCTCGACCCGGCCCAGCTCCCGCTGACGGTCATCGCGATCGGTGAGCACACCACCGCCGAGGACGTCCCCGAGAAGATCCGCGAGCGGGACGCCGCCCCGCGCGCCCGGCGCCCCCTCGACGAGGTCCTGCTGGCGCCGCTCGCCTGAGCTCAGACGCCTGCCGCGGCGCCGTCGGCCGCCTTCTCGTACCGGAACCACTTGCCGGTGACCGCCTCGACGGGGTCGATGCCCCTCTGCACCGCGTAGACGAGGCACATGCCGAGCACGTCGCCCACCTCGTCCCGCAGGGCCTGCTGCTTCGCCGCGTCGTCGAGCCCGCGCTCACGGCTCTGGCCGGAGGCGTTCAGGTGCGCCTGGGCGAGCTCCCCCACCTCCTCGGTGAGCTTGAGCAGCGCCCACTCGGCCGAGCGGTCGAAGCCGTGGACCTCCGCGTACTGGGTGGAGAGCTTCTCGATGCGGGCGGTGATCTCGTGGAGGTCCATGACCGGACCCTATGCCGGGCGCCCCCAGCACGGGCGACGGCGCCGCGGGCGGCCCGCCGTCAGCCCCGGAACCCGTAGGCCGTGAGCGCGGCGGTGACGTCGGAGGTCGCGGCGGCGCCCGCATGCAGCGGCCAGGCCGCCGCGACATAGCCGTCCGGCCGCACGAGGTACAGCGTGTAGGAGCGGAGCCGGCCTCGCGGATCCGCCGGGAAGGCGAGCGGGCCCTCCACGGCCTCCGGCACCGCAGGGCGCTCGGCGATCGCCCCGCCGTAGGTGTGCAGCTGCCAGCCGCCCGATCGCAGCGCCTCCCGGTTCACCGCGAGCACCGGCAGACGGCGCCCCACCGCGGGATCCGAGGCCCACTGCGGCAGCACCGCCCCGCGCGGCACCGGGTGGTAGTGGATCCGGTACTGGCCCAGCAGCCCGCCCAGCCACGGCCCCGCCGCCGAGCGCAGCACCCGCGGGGCGAGAACGGCGATCACGTCCCGCGCGCGCCGGCGCACGAAGGCGGTGCCCCTGCCCGGGCGTGCGATGAGGCCGAACGCGCGGTCCACGGCCGTGATGAGGGCGAGCGCGACCGGCCGGCGCTCCTGCTCGTAGCGCGCGAGCTGGGCGGGATCGCGCAGGCCGGAGGCGATATCCGCGAGCAGGTGCGCGAGATGGTGGGCGTCCTGCAGGCCCGTGTTCATGCCCTGCCCGCCCACGGGGGAGTGCACGTGCGCGGCGTCCCCGGCGAGGAACACGGGCCCCACGCGGAAGCGGCTCGCGAGGCGATGGTGCACCCGGTAGGCGGAGAACCAGTCCACGCGCCCGTAGCGGATCCCCAGGTCGTCGCGCGCCCCGGCGAGAGCCTCCTCCTGATCCGGATCGGTGCCGCCGTGCAGCCAGATCAGGCGCGCATGACCGCCCGGGCCCAGCGGGAACAGGATCGCGAAGCGCTGCTCACCGACGTGCGCGGAGAGCGCATCGTCCGGGGCGCCCTCCACGTCGTGGAGATCCGCGACGCAGAAGGTCGCCTCGTCGGTGTCGCCGTCGAAGGAGAGGCCCAGGTGGTGGCGCACAGGGGAGCTCGCGCCGTCCGCGCCGATCAGCCAGCGGGCGTGCACGCGCGTCGCCGTGCCGGTGGCATCGGTGGGGGAGGGGGCCAACCGCGCCTCGACGCCCTCCTCCGCGGGGCCGTCGGCCGTGAAGGACTCGAGCTCCACGCCGTAGCACACCGGGCAGCCCTCCGCGGCGAGCGCCTCGGAGAGCAGGGCCTCGGTGCGGGACTGCTCGAAGATGCGGGCGCCGGGGAAGAGGGTGTCCCGCTCCTGCGCACGGGCGAAGTCCGCCTCGACGGGACGGTCCCCGCCCTTGATGCGGAGGCGGCCGGCGAGCTGCGCGCTCTCGAGCACGGGGCCCGCGAGCCCCAGCTGGTCGAGGATCTCGACGCTGCGCGCCTGCACCACGATCGCGCGGGATTCCCGCGTGGGGCCCGGCTTCGGATCCACCACGAGCACGCGCAGGCCGCGGCGTTGCGCGACGAGCCCGGCCATGAGGCCGGTGGGCCCGGCGCCCGCGACGAGCACGTCGACCTCGGCGGGAATGGCGTCCGCGGTGCGCGTCATCGGGGCCTCGTCTCGGATGGAGCGGGTGATGCGTCCACGGTAGACCCCGGGGCGGGCCGACGTCGGCCCCGGTCGTGGGCCCGGCGCGACGGCCGGGCCCACGTCGGCAGGGCGTCAGCCCTTCTGGCGGCCCTTGAAGCGGGGCTCCTGCTTGTTGATGACGTAGAGGCGGCCGCGGCGTCGCACCACCTGCGCTCCCGGGCGCGCGGCCAGGGAGCGCAGGGAGCTGCGGACCTTCATCGGGCGCTCTGCCCGTAGCGGCGGCGGAACCGCTCCACGCGGCCGGCGGTGTCGAGCACCTTCGCCTGGCCCGTGTAGAACGGGTGCGAGGCGGAGGAGACCTCGACGTCGATCACGGGGTAGACTTTGCCGTCCTCCCAGGTGATCGTGCGCTCCGAGGTCGCGGTGGAGCGGGTGAGGAAGGCGAAGTCGGCGCTCGCGTCGCGGTAGACGACGGGCCGGTAGTCGGGGTGGATGGACTGCTGCATGGGGTGTCCTCCTGTGAGGGTGGGGTGAGCGGGGCTCACCAGCTGGACGTGGTGATTCCGGGCAGCTCGCCGCGGTGGGCGAGCTCCCGGAAGCGCACGCGGGAGAGGCCGAAGGTGCGCAGGTGGCCGCGGGGGCGGCCGTCGACCGCGTCGCGATTGCGCACCCGGGTGGGGCTCGCGTCCCGCGGGAGCCGCTGCAGCGCCCGCTGGGCGAGCAGCTTCTCCGCGAGGGGGACGGCGGGGTCCTTGATCGTGCGCTTGAGGGCGTCGCGCTGCTCGGCGTGCCGGGCGACGGTCGCGCGGCGGCGCTCGTTCGCCGCGATCTTCGAGGTCTTCGCCATCTCAGCGCTCCTCGCGGAACTCGACGACGGCCCGCACCCGCGGATCGAACTTGCGCATGGTGAGCCGGTCCGGGGTGTTCCGGCGGTTCTTGCTGGTCATGTAGGTGAATCCGGTGCCGGCGGTGGAGCGCAGCTTCACGGTGGTGCGCACGTCGTTCTTCCGGGCCATGGGGGCCTCCGTTCAGGGGTGGGGCGGGGTGTCAGATCTTCTCGCCGCGGGCGCGGATCCGGGCGACGACCGCCTCGATGCCGTGGCGGTCGATGGTGCGCAGGCCCTTGGCGGAGACCTGCAGGCGCACGGTGCGGCCCAGCGAGGGGACGTAGAACCGCTTGGACTGGATGTTGGGGTCGAAGCGCCGCGGGCTGCGGCGGTTCGAGTGGGAGACGGACCGGCCGAAGGTGGGGACCGCTCCCGTGACTTGACAGCGCATGGACATGACCCGGGATACTAGTAATGAGAATGATTATCGTCAAGCGAGGAGGTGCTCGGATGACCGGGAGCCAGAAGGACGGACGTCGGGCCGACGGGAGCCGGGCCGGGACGGGCCCGACCGATGGGGGACGGGCTGGCGGGGAGCGGGCCGAGGCGGGTCGCGAGGCCTGGACGTCGGCCGACGGGGCGGCGACCACAGGTCGCGAGATCCCCCAACGGTCCGCGGGCCCCGCGCATTCCCGGGACGGCGCCGCACCCACCCTGCCTGTCGCCGTCGTCACGGCGATCGACCCCGTGCTGCGCGGCGGGCTCGTCGCGAGCCTGCTGCTGGACGTGCCCGGCGCCGTCGAGCTGCGCTACACCGTGGACGCCGAGGCCGGCTCGCTGCGCCGGCTGATCGTCTCGGCGGCCGGCGTGATCGAGGAGCAGGAGGTCGAGCTGGACCACCCGTGCGTCTCCTGCGCCATGCGGGAGGACGCCGTCCCCGCGCTCGACCGCCTCGCCGGGGATCCGCGGATCCAGGCGGTGCTGCTCTCACCGCCGCTGAGCGCCGAGCCGGAGATCGTGGTCGGGACGCTCCTCGCCCACCAGCGCCGCTGGCACCTCTCCGGCGCCGCCGCCGTGCTCGCCGCCGCGAGCGCCCGCGAGGACCTCCTCGGCGACGACACCCTCGCCGAGCGCGGCGTGACCTGGGCGCTCGAGGACCATCGCAGCGTGGGAGAGGCGCTCGCCGCCCAGCTCGAGTACTCCCCGCTCATCGTCGCGGACATCGCCCCGAGCGCCGAGGCGGAGGCCGGGCTCGAGCTCGTCGAGCACCTCCGCGCCGCCGATCAGCTGCTCGTCACCGACCCCTACGCGGTGGATCCCGCCCTGCTGCTCGGCGGGCTGCTCGACCATGCCGCGGGGCTGCGCCGCCGTGACCCCCGCAGCGTCGAGTCCCACGGCGGGCCCACGGCGCACGGCACCTGGACCCTCGACCTCTCCTCCGAGCGCCCTTTCCACCCCGAGCGGCTGCTCGAGCACATCGAGGCCCTCGGCGGGGGAGCGCTGCGCAGCCGCGGGCGCTTCTGGGTGCCGGACCGTCCCGGCACCATCGCCCGCTGGGACGGCGCCGGCGGCCAGGTCTCCGTGGGCGCCCATGCCGACTCCGGCCGCGACCTGCCCACCACACGGCTCGTCGTCACCGGGGTGGTGCCGGCGGACGCCGACCGGGTCCACCGCGCCTTCGTGCGCAGTCTCGTCACCCCGGAGGAGTGGGCGCGCGGGCTCGCGCCCTGGATGGACCGGGAGGACGTGCTCGCCCCCTGGCTCGGGGAGCGCGGCGCCCGCGTCTGAGCGAGTGGCGCGGGGTGGGTGACGCCGGCCGTCGGCGCCCCCGCCCCGCCCTCGCGCGCCCGAATGTGACGGCGTGTGCACAGGTCCTCGCGGGATCCGTCGCGGCGCCCCTACTGTCTCTCTCGAACCACCACTTATGGCGCACATAAGCACACCTGCGGTGGCGAGCGGGGCCGGAGCGATCCGGCCGGAGACGGAAGGGGAGCACGATGCGATTCGTGGCCCGGCGCCTGCTGCACGGCGCCCTCGTGGTGTGGGCCGCCTACACCGTGACCTGGCTGCTGCTGTTCCTGCTGCCCAGCGACCCCGTCTCGATCATGCTCACCGGATCCGGGAACGCCTCCCCGGAGACCCGCGCCGCCCTCGAGGCCAAGTACGGCCTGGACCGGCCCCCGTTCCTGCAGTACCTCCTGCTGCTGGGCCGCGCCGCGACCGGTGACCTCGGCGACTCGATCGAGTACGGCCGCCCCGTCACCGACATCGTGCTCGGCGCCGTGCCCTACACCGTGCAGCTCGGCCTCGCCGCGCTCGCCGTGAGCATCGTCGTGGGCCTCGGCGTCGCCCTCCTCGCCAACACCGCCCGGGCCGCCTGGCTGCGCACGATCCTCTTCTCGCTGCCCTCGGTGTTCCTCTCCTTCCCCGTGTTCCTCACCGGCCTGCTGCTCGTGCAGGTCTTCGCCTTCTCCCTGCACCTCCTGCCCGCCGTGGGCACCACCGGCTGGAAGTCCCTGCTGCTGCCCGCGCTCACCTCCGGCATCCCCGCGAGCGCCGCGATCGCCCAGGTCACCACCGCCGCCATCCGCGACTACCTCGAGTCGCCGCAGGCCTCCTACCTGCGCGCCCGCGGTGTCACCCGGCCGCAGATCCTCCTCGCCCACGCCCTGCGCAACGCCCTCGTCCCCGCCATGACCATCCTCGGCATGCAGGTGGGCGGCATCCTCGCCGGCGCCGTCATCACCGAGACGGTCTTCTCCCGGCAGGGCCTGGGCCGTGTGCTCCAGGCGGGCGTGCTCAGCCAGGACATCCCGCTCGTGCAGGGCGTCGTCGTCCTCTCCGCGCTGCTGTTCGTGCTCAGCAGCCTCCTCGTGGACCTCGTCCACCCGCTCATCGACCCGCGCGTGAGGAAGGCCTGAGATGACCGAGCGCACCCTGCTCCTGGACGGCGAGGCCCTCGTCCCCGCGACCGAGGACCGCCTCCCGTCGGCACCGACGCGGACCGCCGCGACCGCCGCACCGGCCGGGGAGGCCTCGACCGCGTCGGCCCGTCGGCCCCGCGCCGACCCGACCCTGCGCCGCGAGCTGCGCTCCCCGAGCCTGCTCGCCGCCCTCGCACTCCTCGTCGCGATCCTCCTCGCGGCGATCTCCCCGGGGCTGTTCACCTCCCACGACCCGTACACGACGGACGTGCTGCACAAGTTCGGCGCCCCGAGCGCCGCGCACTGGTTCGGCACCGACGGCCTGGGCCGCGACCAGTTCTCCCGCTTCGTGCACGGCACGGCGAACACCCTGGTCGCCTCGATCGTCGCGGTCCTGATCGGGGTCGGCGTGAGCGCCGTGCTCGGCGTGCTCGCGGGCTACTTCCGCGGCGTGCTCGACGAGGGCGTCTCCCGCCTCGTGGACATCTTCCTCGCCGTGCCCGGCATGCTCGTCTCGCTGCTGCTGGTCACCGCGCTCGGCTTCGGCACCGCCCAGATCGCGATCGCGGTGGGCGTCGGCTCGATCGCCTCCTTCACCCGGATCCTGCGCTCCGAGGTGCTCGAGGTGAGCGGGCGGGACTTCGTCACCGCCTCGCGGGTCAACGGCCTGCCCTGGCGCCGCACGCTCACCCGCCACGTGCTGCCGCACTCCCTGGGACCGATCCTCGCGCTGGTCCCGCTGCAGTTCGGCGAGTCGGTGCTGCTGATCTCCTCGCTGAGCTTCCTCGGGTTCGGCGTCCAGCCGCCCGAGCCGGAGTGGGGCGTGATCGTGGCCGACGGTCGCACCTACCTCTCCACCGCTCCCTGGCTCGCGCTCATCCCCGGCGCGCTGATCGCGCTCGTGGTGCTCTCCGCCAACCGCCTCGGCGTCTTCCTGGGAAGGACCCTCCGGCCGTGACCACCACCGACGCGCCCCTCCTGCAGGTCCGTGACCTGCACGTCTCCTACCGTCGCCACGGGGTGGAGGTTCCCGCCGTGCGCGGCGTGGGCCTCGCGCTCGGGCGCGGCGAGCGGCTCGCCGTGATCGGCGAGTCCGGCTCCGGGAAGTCCACGCTCACCCAGGCGCTGCTCGGCATCCTCCCGCCGAGCGCCTCCGTGCACGCCGAGGCCGTGACCCTCGACGGCGTCACCGTGCAGGACGGCGAGCAGGGCCTCCCCGAGAAGGAGTGGCTGCCGCTGCGTCGCGGCCGCATCGCCTACGTCCCTCAGGACCCGAACATCGCCCTGAACCCGGTGGCGCGGATCGGCCGGCAGCTCGCCGAGGCGATCCGCCTGTGCGAGCCGGAGCTCGAGCGGGCCGCCCGGCCGCGCCGCGCGGTGCAGCTGCTCGAGGAGGTGGGGATCGAGGACGCCGCCCGTGTCCACGACGCCTACCCCCACCAGCTCTCCGGCGGGCAGCGCCAGCGGGTGCTGCTCGCGGCCGCGCTCGCCGGCGACCCGGTGCTGCTCGTCGCCGACGAGCCGACGAGCGGTCTCGACGTCGAGGTGCAGAAGCGCGTGCTCGATCTCCTCGACGAGATCGTCGAGCGCACGGGCGTGGGCGTCGTGCTCGTGACCCATGACCTCGCCGTCGCCGCCGGCCGCTCCGACCACCTCGTGGTGCTCGAGGGCGGGCGGATCGTCGAGCAGGGCCCCACCGCCCAGGTCGTCGCGGCCCCGCGGCATGCGACCACGCGCCTCCTCCTCGACGCCGTGCCGCGCCTGCGGGTGCACGAGCGGGACGCGGCGCCGGAGCCTGCCGGGGCCGACGGCGGCGCGGCTGCCGGCGGTGCCGGTGCGACGGTGCGCGTCGAGGGGCTCACCCGCACGTACCACGTGCGCGATCGCCGGGGCCGACGGGCCGTGCACGCGGTGCAGGGCGTCGACCTCGAGATCCCCGCGGGCACCACCTACGGGCTCGTGGGCCAGTCCGGCTCCGGGAAGTCGACCATCGGCCGCCTGCTCGCGGGCATCGACCGGCCCGACGCCGGCGACGTGCTCATCGGCGGTCGCGCCCTCACCCGTGGTCCCCGCGAGGAGCGGCGCGCCGCGGCCCGCGCGGTGCAGTACGTCTTCCAGAACCCCTACGGCTCCCTCGACCCGCGCCACACGATCCGGCGGATCCTCGCCGAGCCCCTCGAGGGCGCCGGCCTCCCGCACCGGGGTGCCGAGGCGGAGGCGCGGCTGCGCGAGGCGGTCGAGGCCGTCGCGCTCCCCACGGCGACGCTCGACCGCCGCCCCGGTGAGCTCTCCGGCGGGCAGCGCCAGCGCATCGCGATCGCCCGCGGCATCATCACCCGCCCGGCGCTGCTCGTGCTCGACGAGCCGGTCTCCGCCCTCGACGTCTCCGTCCAGGCGCAGGTCATCGAGGTAATCGGCCGGGTCCAGCAGGAGGTCGGCATGACCTGTCTGTTCATCTCCCACGACCTCGCGGTCATCAGCGAGATCTCCCACCGCGTGGGCGTGCTGCGCCGCGGCGAGCTCGTCGAGGAGGGCACCCCCGTCCAGCTCCTCACCGCCCCCGCGCACGAGTACACGCGCCGCCTCGTCGAGGCCGCGCCCGTGCTCGCCCCCGCCGTCTGACCCGACCCGCCCCGCACGTCCACCCCGCACGACCCACCGCATCCCCCTGCCCGGAAGGACCCCTCATGACCACCGATCGGCCCACCCCGCTCCGCCTGCCCCTGCTCACCCGCCGCGAGGCCGGCGGCCTCGGCGCCGCCGTGCTCGGCGCGCTCGGCCTCGCCGCCTGCAGCTCCTCGAGCGCGGAGGACGCGGCCGGCGCCTCCGAGTCCGATCGCGTCGACGGCGGCGACCTCACGATCTACCACGCGAACATCACGGTGCTCGACCCCCGCCAGAACCACGGCATCGTCGGCCGCGCCCTCGCGGACTCGCTCGTGGACGCGGATCCGGGGACCGGGGAGATCCTGCCCTGGCTCGCGACGGAGTGGACCACCTCCGAGGACGGCCTCACCTACACCTTCACCCTCCGCGACGACGTCACCTTCTCCGACGGCACCCCACTCACCGCCGAGGTCGTGAAGACGAACCTCGACCAGTCCGCCCAGCAGGTGACCGACGGTGAGGGCTGGTACTACCAGGGCCTCTTCGACCACTACACGGGCACCGAGGCGACCGGTGAGCACGAGGCCACCGTGACCTTCGAGAAGCCGAACCCCTCCTTCCTGCCCACCCTCGCGACCGGCCAGCTCGCGATCCTCGCGCCCTCCGCCTTCGACCTCACCTACGAGGAGCGGGACAACGGCGAGTACGTCGCCTCCGGCCCGTTCGTGCTGGACTCGTACACCCCCAACGAGGGCATCGTCCTGCGCCGCCGCGAGGACTACGCCTGGAACGCGGGCGGGGCGAGCCACGAGGGCGCCGCGAGCGTCGAGACGATCACGATCTCCTTCGTGGACGAGCAGAGCGTGCGCGAGAGCGCCCTCCAGGCGGGGGAGACGCTCATCGCCCAGAACCCCACGACCGCCGTCGCGGACCAGCTCGAGGCCTCCGGCTACGCCCTCACCTACCGGGCGCAGTCCGGCATCCCCTACAGCCTCGTGCTGAACCTCGCGACCCCGGCGCTGCAGGACATCGCCGTGCGCCGCGCGCTGAGCTCCGCGATCGACCGCGCCGCGATCGCCTCCGGCGTGACCGGGGAGCGCCAGCCCGCCTCGACGAGCGTGCTCACGCCGATCACCACCGGCCACGCGGACGTCTCCGACCTGCTCGGCTACGACCTCGAGGGCGCGAGCGCCCTGCTCGAGAAGGCCGGCTGGACCGCCGGGGCCGACGGCATCCGCGAGAAGGACGGGGAGCGGCTGAGCTTCGAGCTGATCCTGTGGTGGGAGCCGCAGGAGGTCTCCGATGCGCTCCAGCTCATCAAGGAGCAGGTCGCGAAGGCCGGCATCGAGATCACCGTGCGGGAGGACATCGGCGGCGCGGGCGGCTCCTGGCGCGACGGCAAGAGCCAGCTGCACCTGAACAACGCGACCCGCGCGGCCGGCGAGCTCGCCCTGTACTCGCAGTACACGAACGAGAACTTCGAGTCCGCGAGCCTCATCGAGGGGGTGGACTTCGGGCGCACGCTCGACGAGTTCACCGAGGCGGGGAACCTCAGCGAGCTCGTGACCAAGCAGGTCACCGAGGCGGATGAGGCCACCCGGGACGACCTGCTCGCGCAGGCGCAGCGGATCATCGTGGGCGACGCGATCCGCATCCCGCTGTTCGACAACATCAACAGCGAGTCCGGCTTCTTCGCCTCCGCGCCCACCGTGCACGGGCTCCGCTCGAGCACGCTCTCCGAGCTGGTCCTCGCCGACGTCTGGATCAGCGAGGGCTGAGCCCGGCGGGGCGCGTCAGCCCGGATGGGCGCGGCGCGCCTCGCGGTCGAAGACCATCACCACCTCGCAGGGGCGGGAGTCCGCGGCGCCCAGGGCGTGCGGGAGCATCGTCGGGAACTCGGCCACGTGGTCCCGCTCGACCCGCACGCTGCGGGTGCCCAGGTGCAGCAGCGCCGTGCCGGAGAGGACGAGCAGCCACTCCCGACCGGGGTGGGCGCGCTGGGCGGAGGTCATCGTGGCCGGTGCGCCGCTCGCGGCGCCCGGCGTCCCCGCGGGGGTGCCGGGCGGGGCGGTGAAGCGGCGGCGCAGCACCGTCGTGTCCGGGCTGTCGCGGAGCGTCCAGCGCAGCCCGCCGTCCTGGCCGTGGTCGCGCACGGGGGCGATGACGACGTCCTCCGCCTCCGTCGCGACGAGCTGGTCCAGGCTCGTGTCCAGGGCGCGGGAGAGCAGCACCAGCTGGTCCAGGGCCAGGCGGCGGGAGCCCGTCTCGAGGCGGGAGAGGGTCGCGGGGGAGAGGTGCGTGCGCTCGGCGAGGTCGCCGAGGCTCAGGCCGCGGGCGAGGCGCAGCGCCCGCAGGCGTTTGCGCACGAGGTCGTCGACGACCGAGGTCTCTTGCGTCATGCGCAAGAGCGTAGTCCTGTGGCGCAATCCGGGGCTAGCGTCGGAGCATCCGCCCGTCGCCTCAGGAGGCCACCATGACCGCACCCGTCCCCACCACCGCTCCCGCTCTGCCCGAGCTCGTCGACGTCGCCGTGATCGGCGGCGCCGCCGCCGGCCTCAACGCCGCCCTCATGCTGGGCCGCTCGCTGCGCAGCGTCGTCGTCCTCGACGCCGGCACCCCGCGCAACGCCCCCGCCGCCGGCGTGCACGGACTCCTGGGTCGCGAGGGCACGCCGCCACTCGAGCTGCTCGCCCGCGGCCGCGAGGAGGTGCGCTCTTACGGCGGCCTGATCCTCGAGGACGCCGTGCTCGCCGCCCGCCCCGCCGATCCCGTCGACGGCGACCTCCGCTTCGCTCTCGACCTCGCCTCCGGTGCCCGCCTCACGGCCCGCCGGATCATCGTCGCGACCGGCGTGCGCGACGAGCTCCCGGAGCTCCCCGGCCTCGCCGAGCACTGGGGCCACGGCCTCGTCCACTGCCCCTACTGCCACGGCTACGAGGTGCGCGACCGCGCGATCGGCATCGTGGGCGTCGGCCCCGGCTCCGTGCACCAGGCGCTCATGTTCCGCCAGCTCAGCGAGGACGTCGTCTACCTCGTGCGCGGCACCGAGCTGCCCGAGGACGGCCGCGCCCTGCTCGCCGCGCGCGGCGTGCGGATCCTCGAGGAGGACGTGGTCGAGGTGCTCGCCGCGGACGACGCCGACCCCGTCACGGGCTCCCGCGTCGCCGGGGTGCGCCTCGCGAGCGGGGAGACGCTCGCGCGCGAGGTGCTCGCCGTCGCGAGCCGCGTGCACCCCCGCCTCCACGGCCTCGAGGGCCTCGGCCTCGGGATCGAGGAGATGCCCGGCGGGTTCGGCGAGAAGGTCCCGACCGCCATGGCCGGCGTGACCGCGGTGCCGGGCGTCTGGGCCGCCGGCAACGTCGCCGAGCCGATGGCGCAGGTGGGCGCCTCCGCCGCGGGCGGCGCGCTCGCCGGCGCGCACGTGAACGGCGACCTCGTCATGGCCGAGGCGCAGGCCGCGGCGGTGTCCGCGCCCTCGGCGGCCTGAGGCGGTCGTCTCCGCCGACGACCTACTGGCCGGAGCCGGGCAGCGCGGCGATCAGCAGACCGATCGTCAGCGCCGTCCCGGCCAGCAGGTTGAGCACCAGGAAGCGACGCCAGGCGGCGTGGGCGCGCGGGCTCTCGGCATCGGGCAGCGACCGGAGCGGCCAGGCGCTCAGCGCGTAGGGGAGCACCAGCAGCGCGGAGAGCCGGAGCGGCCCCGGCAGGGTGACCAGCAGCGTTCCGGCCACGAGATACAGCGCGATCGCGCCGCGGACCGTCCAACGGGCGCCGAGGGCGGTCGCGACGGATCCGATCCCCGCCGACCGATCGGCGAGGACGTCCTGGACCGCGCCGAGGGCGTGGGAGGCCATGCCCCAGGCGAGGAACGCGGCGAGCACGACGAGCGCCGTCCGGCCGATGCCGCCGTCCGCCATCAGCAGGCCCACGAGCGCGGGTCCCACGAAGTGCACCGACGAGGTGAGCGAGTCGAGGACCGGCCGCTCCTTCAGGCGTACCTGCGGCGCCGAGTAGCCGACCACCGCCGCGAGCACCGCCACGAGGGCGAGGGACGACCACGGGTTCCCGACCGCGAGGAGAGCGAGGACGAAGGGGACGCAGACGAGGCCGGCGACCCAGAGCATCGTGCGATGCAGCCCGGGATCCAGGACGATCCCCTCGACCCCGCCCTTGCGAGGGTTGCGGAGGTCCGACTCGTGGTCGAAGACGTCGTTGACCCCGTACATGAGCAGGTTGTAGGGGAACAGGAAGAACAGGGTGCCGACGGCGAGCACCGCATCGACCCGGCCGCCCCCGGCCAGGTAGCCGAGCGCGAAGGGGTAGGCGGTGTTGACCCAGCTCAGAGGGCGGGACGAGGCGAGCAGCCGGAGGGCGGCACCGGGGGTGAGGGTGGTCGTCATGAATCCTCCGCGGGGGCGATCAGCAGGTGCAGGGCGGGCAGGAGCAGGCCGGCGGCGATCGGCCAGGCGAGGTCCTCGAGGGGCATGAGACCGATCCGGACCCCCAGAAGCAGCGAGGGCTCGAAGCGGAACAGATCGGCCGCGATCATGAGGTTGTCGAACACCGTGGTGAGCACGAGCAGGCCCATGATCGTCGCCGAGGTCGCGATCCACCACGACGCACCGGGACGACGTCGGTGCACGGCGAGGGCGAGCACCAGGAGCGGCGGCAGCAGGAAGCAACCGGCGAGGGCGGCGTAGGTCATCGCGCGGGGCTCGGTGCGCGCCGACGGGCGAGTGCACGCGCGACGAGGGCGTGCAGGACCAGCGTGGTGTAGGCGAGGACGACGACGAAGACGAGCTCCTCCACGGGCAGATGGGGTGCGAGCATCAGCCCGCTCAGGGCCGGGCTGCGCCCGAGCCCGTAATGGCCCGCGGCGATGGCCGCCAGGTCCCAGCTGAGGAAGTACACGGTGCCGACGGCGAGGACGGCGAGGGCGGGCCGCGCCGCGCGTCCCAGCACGAGGCGGTACCGCGCATCGAGGGTGCCCATGCCCAGCAGCGGCACGCACAGGCACAGAAGGTACAGCCCGCCGATCATCGTTCCCCCTCCTGTGCCGCGGCCGCGCCCGAGCCGGCCGCCCGGGGGGAGGGCTCCGGCAGCGGCGAGGCCGAACGGTCGCCCCGTACCCGTTTGACCACGAGCTCCGCGCTGATGAGGCACATCGGTACTCCGATCCCCGGGATGGTCGAGGACCCGGCGTACAGCAGCCCCTCGACCTTCCGAGAGGTGTTGCGTGCCCGGAACATGGCGCTCTGGCTGAGGGTGTGCGCGGGGCCCAGCATGCTGCCCCGCCAGGCGGAGAGGTCCGCGGCGTGGTCCCCCGGTCCCACCGTGCGTCGCACCACCACGCGTGAGGCCAGGTCCGGGATGCCTGCCCACGCGGACACCTGCGCGATCGCGTCGTCCGCGATCGCCTCGATGCGCGGATCACCCCCGCCGTCGATGCCGCCGTGGCCCAGCTCGGCATCGGCGGGCACGGGGACCAGCACGAACAGGTTCTCGTGCCCGGTGGGCGCGACCTCGGGATCAGTGGCCGAAGGACGGCACACGTAGCTCGAGGCGGGATCGGGGACACGCCCCTGCGCGATCGCCCCGAAGTTCTCCGCCCAGTCGCGGGTGAAGAAGAGGCTGTGGTGGGCGAGCTGCGGGAGCGCCCCGCGCACGCCGAGCATGACGAGCACGGCGCCCGGCCCCGGTGTGCGGCGGCGCCACCAGCGCTCGGGATAGGTGCGCAGCGCAGGGGGCAGGAGGGCGGTCTCCACGTGGTGGAGGTCAGCGGCGGCCACGACGAGGTCCGCGGGGATCTGCTCGGTGCCGCCCTCGGCATCCACCTGCACGCCGGTCACGCGAGGTCGTCGCCGGGTCCTCGCGTCGACGAGGATCTGCTGCGCGCGAGCGCCCGTGCGCAGGTCCACCCCCTCCTTCCTCGCGAGCGAGGTCATCGCCTCCACGACGTGAGCGAAGCCCCCGAGGGGGTACTGGACCCCACCGGTGAGGTCGAGGGCGCTCATGAGGTGGTACATGCTGGGCGCGCGGTCGGGGGAGGTCCCCAGGAAGACGGCGGGATATCCCAGCACCTGACGGAGGCGTCGGTCCTGGAACCGCCGCCCGACCAGGGAGTCCAGCGGCTCCACGAGCAGACGCACCAGGGTCGGCGCATGCCGCAGCACCTCGGGGTGAGCGAGGGACACGGGGGAGTCGAACGAGGTGTAGAGGAACCGTCGCAGCGCCATGTCGTAGGTGCGTCGGGCCGAGGTGAGATGGCGGTCCAGGGCTCGTCCCGCTCCCGGCTCCCTCCGCTCGAACGCCTCGGCATTGCGCGCCGCGGAGCGGCTCACGTCCAACGGCTCCTCCTCGCCCTCGAAGCGCACGCGGAAGGCGGGCTCGGGATGGCGGAGCTCCAGCTGCTCGGCGGCGGAGGTGCCCAGCAGGCGGAAGTAGTGGTCGAACACCTCGGGCATGAGATACCAGGAGGGGCCGGTGTCGAAGCGGAACCCGCCCTGCTCCCACGTGCCCGCGCGCCCGCCCAGCTCCTCGCGGGCCTCGAGCAGGGTGACCCGGTGCCCGTCCCGCGCGAGCAGCGTCGCGGTGGCGAGTCCCGAGACGCCCCCGCCGATGACGGCCACGCGGCGCGCGCCGGGCAGCTCCCCCCGTGCGCTCATCGGCCACCGTCCAGGAGCGCGGCGGCGAGCACGCGGGCCTTGACAGGGCCCGGGACGCGCACGCGCCGCACCCGGATCTGTGCGGAGGGGGTGCGTCGCAGTCGGAGCGCCAGCTCGCGATACAGGCCGTGCGCGGCGGCGACGGCACGGCGGCTGCTCGGGGGGAGCTGCGGAATCCCCTGGGCGGCGGATCGGAGGTCGGCGTCGACCTGGTCGAGGACCGCGTCGCGTCGGGCGTCGTCGAACACGTCGAGGTCCAGCTCGGGCCCGTACGTGCGGCCCAGGTGGGAATGGTCCTCGGAGAGGTCGCGCAGGAAGTTGACCTTCTGGAAGGCGGCGGCCAGATGCACCGCCGGGTCACGGAGCCGGGTGTAGGAGCTCTCGTCGCCGTCCACGAAGACGCGCAGGCACATGAGTCCCACCACCTCCGCGGAGCCGTGGATGTAGGTGTCCAGACTCGCAGCATCGTGCGCGGTCACGGTGAGGTCCGCCCGCATCGAGCGGAAGAACGGGTCCACGAGCTCCGCATCGATGCCGTGCTCCCGGGCCGCGAGGGCGAAGGCGTGGACCACGAGGTTGGTGCTGCGCTCGCCGGCGAGGGCGGCACCGGTCTGCTGCTCGAGCTCCGCGAGGAGACGGGAGCGGTCCTCCGGCCGGAGCCGTGGATCCGGGTCGTCCACGATCTCGTCCGCGAGGCGCACGAGGGCGTAGATGCTCCGCACGTCGGTGCGGACGGGCTCGTCGAGCAGGCGACTCGCCCAGCCGAAGCTCGTGGAGTAGCCGGCGATGACCCGGGACGCGCTGTCCTGCGCCACCCGGTCGTAGAGCGTGCCGGGTGCGGCATCGGGTGAGCTCATGACGCGTTCCGGATCGCGCGGATCCGCTCCTGTGCCGTGGTGATCCCGGCGATGACCAGCCCTGCGGCAGCGACGGCGGCCGTCCCGCCGACGAGCGTGGAGGCGGGCTCACCGGCCAGGCGCCCCACGGCGATCCAACCGAGCCCCCACCCCACCGCCAGGACGGCGGCGAGCGGGGCGAGTGTGCCGGCGGAGCGGCGGCCGGAGAGCGCCAGGCCCATACCCACGGCGGCCGCGACGATCACCACGCCGACGGCGAGCGGGCCGGGTGATCCTGCACCCGTCGTGGAGAAGCCGCGGAAGCCCGCTCCGAGCAGGGCCGCGGCGATGTTCGCGCAGGTCGCCACGCACACCCATCCGAGGTAGAGGCCGAAGGTGCCGTGCAGGGCGACCGCCTCGACGGGCCCGCGGGGAGCGCTCGCGGTGAGGCGGCGGACGATCACCGCGAGGACCGTGAGCAGCACGACGATGACGAGGACGGACAGGGAGAGCATGCCCCCCTGCACGACGAGGATCCACAGGGCGTTCAGCAGCATCGAGAGGATCGCCGCGACCCGGATCCGGTGCCGGTCCGTCGGGTCCCACCACTGGACGATCGTGTAGGCGGCGAGGCCCAGGTAGATCAGCGACCAGATGGAGAAGGCGCCGCCGGCGGGCGCGAGCGGGGTCGCGTCGGCCGAGAGCAGCCCGCCTCCGGCGCCCTGGACCGGCGTGCCGCCGAACGCGCCGACACCCACGGCGGTGCCGACGACCGTGAGGGCGAGCGCCGCGGTGGTGGCGAGGCGGGGGAGGACGCCGTGCGGGCGGGGAGCGCGTGGCGCCGTGGACGTGGTCATGAGCGGTCCTCCGCGAGGGAGAGGGGACGGGGGTGGCGATCGTGCGGGGTCATGCGCCGACCTCCCGCACGCCCACGAGCTGTGCGTGCGCCGTCTCGAGCATCCGGCGGCGCGTCGCGTCCAGCACGACGACGAGCCCGTCCGGCACGCCGCTGGAGATGGCGAGCTCGACGGCGAGGTCCAGCTGCTCCTCGGCGAGAGCCTCGGTGCGCGCGCGGGCCCCGCAGTCCTCGAGCAGTCGGCGCGCCTCCTGCAGGGAGCTCTCGTCCGCATCGGGGTCCCCGATGAGGGGGAGGAGCAGCGGCCAGGCGTCCGTCGGCTCCGCATGGGCGATCAGACCCGTGCGCGCCCCGTCCCGGAGGTCGGAGAGCGCGCTCTTGCCGGTGCGGGACTCGTCACCGAAGATGCCGACGAGGTCGTCGAGCAGCTGGAAGCCGATGCCGAGCGGGCGGCCGACGGCGGCGAGCGCCTCGTCGACCTGCTCGTCGGCTCCGGCGAGCACGGCTCCGGCGCGCAGCGGCAGCTCGGTCGTGTAAGCGGAGGTCTTGAGGGCGGCGACCCGCACGGAGGCGGTGACCGGGGTGGGCGAGGGCCCGCCGGCAGGCGCGACGGCCGTCGGCGCGACGTCGGCGAGCTCGCCCGCGGCGCTCGCGTGCACCGCGCTCTCCAGGAGATCGACGAGACGGTCGACCGTCGTCGCGGGAGCGCCGCAGCGCAGGACGGCCGTGAGCGCGGTGATCAGCCCGAGGTCCCCGGCGAGGGTCCCTCCGGCGTCGCCGTAGCGTCGGGCGCTGCGCAGGGGAGCGCCCTCGGCGAGAGCGGCGGTCGTCAGCGCGGCGTGCGCCGTGGGGGCCCCGCGGCGGACGGGATCGGCGTCGAT
Source organism: Brachybacterium sp. NBEC-018 (assembly GCF_024860185.1). Classification (NCBI taxonomy): domain Bacteria; kingdom Bacillati; phylum Actinomycetota; class Actinomycetes; order Micrococcales; family Dermabacteraceae; genus Brachybacterium; species Brachybacterium sp. NBEC-018. The sequence continues at coordinate 164,353 of NZ_CP100650.1, read as the reverse complement.
GACGTCGTCCTGGAGGACGAAGGCGGCGTGGAGGATCTCGATCGCGGCGGCGACGCGGAGGGCGGGGCCGTCGGGATCGCCGCCGAGGGCTCGGCAGGTGTCCAGCAGGAGGTGCGGGCGGAGCCGGCCGCCGCCGCTGCACGCGTGGGACAGAGCGGCCATGAGCGCGACGTGCTCGTGGTCGGATCCGGGGGCGGCGCGTCGGGCCGTGGCGGTGAGGGTCTCGGCGATGGTGGCGTCGAGAGAGGGTCGCTGCGACCGCGCGTCCGTGCTCATCGATCGGTCCCGGAGGCGGTAAGGTGCGCACCGAGCAGCGGGACCTGGGCGGCGCACCAGGGGCTGAGGGTCCAGGGCGCGGTCCGCACGAGCTGGTGGAGCTCGCCCGGAGTGACCCAGCGCAGGTCCATCACCTCCTCGGGGCGGGGGTCGGGTGCGGTCGCGCAGCGTGCCACGGCGACCGGGCAGAACTCGTTCTCGACGATGCCGGAGGCATCGGTGGCGACGTAGTGGAAGTCGGGGAGGACCGTCCTCGGCGAGTGCAGCGCCATGCCGAGCTCGTCCTCGGCCCGTCGGGCGATGGCGTCGGGGAGCGACTCGCCAAGACGCGGATGGCCGCAGAGGGAGTTCGTCCACACGCCCGGCCAGGTGCGCTTGCCCAGGGCGCGTCGCGTGAGCAGCACTCGGCCGTCGTCGCCGATCACGTAGCAGGAGAAGCCGAGGTGGCGCGGGGTGCTGGTCGAGTGCACCTCTGCGCGAAGCGCGAGCTCCCCCGTGGGACGCCCGTCCACATCGACCAGGACGACGTGGTCGTGAGTTGCGGTGACGGTCATGATGTCTCCTCTCCGATCGGATCCGACCTCGGTCGAGATGGGCAGAATAGATAGCCTGGCTATGTAAATGGAGCGTAGCATCGGTCGTCATGGATGCGCGCACGATCGCCGGCGGCCCTCGCGGCGCCGGCTACTGGTACGACGACGAAGGAGACGCCTCTGCGGTCGCGATGCTCGCTGCGGTCCGCCGTCTCCGCCACGCCGATCATGAGATGCGTCGACGCATCAGCGCGGGCATGGACATGAACACCACGGACCTTGAGGCGCTCCGACACGTCATCGCCCACGAGTCCGTTGAGGACCCCCTGACGCTGCTGCGTCTCGCTCGGCTCCTCGGCATCTCCGGGGCCTCCACCACCAAGCTGCTGGACCGCCTCTCCCGCTCGGGGCATCTGCGTCGCGCCCCTCATCCCACCGACCGTCGTGCGCTCGTCGTGCGTGCGACGGATCATGCCCACGAGGAGGTCCGCGACCGCCTCGCCGTCATGCACGAGCGCATGCTCGAGGTGGCCCAGCAGGTCCCCCTGCACTCACGCCGCGCGGTGGCGGAGTTCCTCGACGCCCTCGCCGAGCATCTCGATGAACAAGCGGCTCCCGACCCCTTGACCCCGGCGCCGCGCCGCTGACCTTGGCCTCCCCAGCTCATTTCGGCGCCGCGCCGCCGGGGATCGGTGGGTGAGCAGATCGCGAGGGCGGCCCCGCCGTGCGGGACCGCCCTCGCGATGAACCGGCGCGAGCGCTGGCAGAGCTGGTTCGTCAGTCGTTCTTCAGGCCCTTGAGGGCGCCGGTGACGGAGTCCTTCGCGTCCTGGAGCTTGTCCTTCAGACCGGCCTTGGTCTGGTCGACCTGGCCCTCGGCCTCGAGCTCCTTGTCCCCGCTCAGCTTGCCCAGGCCCTCCTTGGCCTGGCCACCCAGCTTCTCGCCCGCGTTCTCGAACTTGTCCTCGGTGCTCATGACTGCCTCCTCGACGTGGTCCACCGCCGGGTCCGGCGGTGCTGCGAGTGTAGACACGAGAGGACGGGACGTGCAGTGCTCATGACGCACTGCGACCGGGCGGTCGAGGCCTCGCCGTCCACGCTCTCACAGGTGCTCAGGTGCCCACGCTCGCGTCGGGGCGTCGAGGGAAAGGGATGCTCGCCACGTCCGGGGGCCATCCCCGTGGTCGAGCGTCCGGGAGCGGGCGTACATTCTCAGAGGCACCCGCGCCGGGCGCCCCCAGCACGTCCCCCGGAGGTCCCCATGGCCGAAGCCGCCCCGTCCGTCGCCGAGTCCGGGCAGGCGGAGCGCGACCCGCGCCTGGACCGGCCCTGGCCCGCCCTGTGGTCGATCGTCCTGGGGTTCTTCATGATCCTCGTGGACACCACGATCGTCACCGTCGCGATCCCCCGCATGCAGGAGGACCTCGACACCGAGCTCTCGAGCCTGCTGTGGGTCACGAGCGCGTACCTGCTCGCCTACGCCGTGCCGCTGCTCATCACCGGCCGCCTCGGCGACCGGCTCGGCATGAAGACGATGTACATGGCCGGCCTCGCCGTCTTCACCCTCTCGAGCCTGTGGTGCGGCCTCGCCGGCAGCGTCGAGATCCTCATCCTCGCCCGCGTGGTGCAGGGCCTCGGCGCCGGCATGATGACACCGCAGACGATGTCCATGATCACCCGCATGTTCGCCCCCAAGGACCGTCCTCAGGCGATGGCCCTGTGGGGCGCCACAGCGGGTGTCGCGACGCTCGTGGGCCCGCTCGCCGGGGGCCTGCTCGTCGACGGCCCCGGCTGGGAGTGGATCTTCTTCGTCAACGTGCCCGTCGGGATCATCGGCCTGCTGCTCGCCGCCCGCAACGTGCCCCGCTTCTCCCGCCGCGCCCACTCCTTCGACTGGCTCGGCGTGGTGCTCTCCGCCGCGGGTCTGTTCATGCTGGTCTTCGGCATCCAGGAGGGGGACACCTACGACTGGGGCACCATCACCGACTCGCTCGTCATCGCGGGCGTCGACACCCACCTCCCGATCTCCGTGGCCGGGCTGATCATCGCGGGCGCCGTCGTCATGGTCGCCTTCATCGTGTGGCAGGCCGTGAACCGCCGTGAGCCGCTCGTGCCGCTGCGCCTGTTCCGCGACCGCAACTTCTCCGTCGCCAACATCGCGATCGCGATGATGGGCGCGACCGTGCTCACCCTGTCCATCCCGATCACCCTGTACTTCCAGCAGGTGCTCGGCATGGACCCCACGCAGGCCGCCCTCATGACCGTGCCGATGGCGCTCGTCTCCGGCGCGCTCGCGCCCTTCGTGGGCCGCTGGATGAACCGCGTGAACCCGCGCTGGCTCGCCGTGGGCGGCTTCGCCTCGCTCGCAGCGGGCCTCGGCTGGCTCGCCCTGATCATGGAGCCCGGCACCGCGATCTGGCTGCTCCTGCTGCCCTTCGTGCTCGTGGGCCTCGGCAACGCCCTCATCTGGGGCCCGCTGTCGATGACCGCGACCCGCAACCTGCCGCCGTCGCTCGCGGGCGCCGGCTCCGGCGTCTACAACGAGACGCGGCAGATCGGCTCCGTGCTGGGATCCGCCGCGATCGCGACCCTCATGAGCACGCGCATCGCGGACCGCATCGGCGAGGTCGCCGGCGGCGCCAGCGGCGAGGGCGGGGCGGGGGCCACGGCCGAGGGCGCGCAGACGGGCTCCCTGCCCGAGTTCCTCCACGCCCCCTTCGCGCAGGCGATGGCCGACTCCCTGCTGCTGCCCGTGCTGCTCTCCCTCGTGGGCGTCGTCGCCGCGCTGTTCATCGGCAAGCCCGTCGAGACCGGGGCCTGGGAGCAGGACGAGTAGGGACACCGCACCCACGGGGGGAGTGAGCGGTCCGCCCGGGGGTGGACCGTCGGTCTGCCCGACGGGCCCGGCGTGGGACGCCTGGTCAGGGCGCTGACCGGGAGCATCGAACGCATGACCGGCCACCCCACTCATCCCACCGTCCCCGCCTCGTCCCCGGCCGTCGCCGACGACGCCGTGGTCACCCCACCGCGGGAGCGGATGCTCGTGCTCGACGTGGTGCGCGGTTTCGCCCTGTGCGGGATCCTCGTCGCCAACGTCGGCCCGCTGCTCGGGGTGGTCGTTCCGTGGGTCGACGGCGCCCCGCCGACGACCAGCGTGCTCGAGCAGCTGCTCGTCCAGCAGCGGTTCTTCCCGATCTTCTCGCTGCTCTTCGGCGTGGGCTTCGGCATGCTGTGGGCCTCCGCCTCCCGGCGCGCGGTGCGGCCGCGCGTGGTGCTTCTGCGGCGCCTGGTCGCGCTCGTGCTGCTCGGCGCGCTGCACCAGCTGCTGCAGGCGGGGGAGGCGCTGCTGCCCTACGCGATCGTCGGGACCCTGTTCCTCCTCCCGCTGACCTTCCTCCCGGAGCGGGCGCGCACCGTGGTCGCAGGGATCGGGGGAGCGGCGCTCACCGTCGTCGGCGCCTCGTACGGCGGGCTGATGCTCGTGCCCGGCATGTTCCTGCTCGGCTTCGCCGCGGCCGCGATCGACCTGCCGCGACGGTTCGAGCGCTCAGCCCGGCCCGGTCTCGTGCTCGCCGCCGTCGCGGCCGTGGTCGCCGTGCCGGCGGTGCTCCTCCAGCTGCGCAGTCCCGCCGCGGCGGGCTTCGACACGGTCAGCGCCGTGGCCGGTCTCGCGAGCGGCATGGCCCTCGTGGGCGTGATCGCCGCCCTGCTGCACACCCCGCTGCGCCCCCTGCTCGCGGCGGTCCTCGCGCCGCTCGGCCGGATGGCGCTCACGAACTACGTCTCCGCGACCCTCGTGGTCGTGGGGGCCGGCCTGGCCTTCTCCGTGCCGCCGCAGCTCGTGCGGGGCGAGGCCGCGCTCGTGCTCGACGACGCCGGGATGGCCGCGATCTGGGGTGGCTGCGCGCTCCTGCTCGTACTCCAGGTGCTCGTCGCCCGCGCCTGGCTGGCGCGCACGGCCCAGGGCCCGCTCGAGCGGCTGTGGCGCTTCGCGACCTGGCACGGGGAGCCGCGCCGGGTCGCGGGTCAGTAGATCCCGTCGTGGGTGGGGGTGAAGTCCTTCGCGACGCTCGACCAGATGCCGGCGCCGCAGGAGATCGGCGTGCGCGTGTAGCCGGAGGTCGTCGAGAACCGGGTCGTGGTCACGGCGGTCGCGACCTCCCAGCGGATGTTGGGGCTGCAGCCCTCGCCGTTCGCGTACCACCGCGCCACCCTCGAGGAGTAGTGCGCGTAGGCGCTCGCGCACTCGGCGCTCGAGGCGGCGGTCAGCTCGCTCCACTGCGGGGCGGCCATGCCCAGCGGCACGAGCCGCACCGCGTTCGTGAGGCGACCGGAGGAGGTGCGGCCGTCCTGCCAGGAGATCTGCAGGTCCATGTCCTCCCCGGCGTCCACCGAGCTCGCGCGCACCACGTTCCAGCGGGTCGAGTAGACGGTGCGGGAGGCGCCCGCGACGGTCTCCGTCCCGGCGGCCTCCCAGGTGCTCTCCGTCTTCACACCAGCGGTGCGCACGCCCGGCTGGCTGAGCCGGCTGAGGTAGCCGTAGCTGTTGGTCGCCGTGAGGCTGCGCTGGAGCGTGGTCGCGCCGTTCGGGTTCCGGTCCGGGCCGGAGAGGTTCGCGATGTCGAGGCGGAACGCGAGCGGGTAGGCGGTCGTGTCGATCGCGCAGGGGTTCTGGTTGCGCACGTTGATCGTGGAGGTCTGCAGGTACCCGTTGAGGCCGCCGGGGCCGTCGTACCAGATCGTGAAGGTGGGGCGGGTGGTGCCGGAGCAGCCGTCGTACGCGGCGACCTCCTGCGTGCGGGCCGCGAACAGCGCGTCGATCGCGGCGGTCGAGGGGCAGGCGGCGCTCGCCGCGACGGCGGGGGCGGCCGTGGCGACGACGGCGGTGGGGAGGGTCCAGGCGGGCGCCGCGCACGAGGGCGCGGCGGGACAGCGAGGCGGTGCTCATGGGGTTCGATTCCGTCGAGGAGTGGTCGGAAGAAGGAGCCCGTTCGTGCAACGCCGACGTTCAACCAGGGGACCCGGTGACCGTAGGGGCGCGCACAGCAGTACCGCCCCAGGAATGGCCTCCCGGGGCGGTGAAAAGTGTGAGTCACGGGTTGTCGGGGTGAACGTGCAGGTCAGCGCCTGGTGAGCTGCGGCGCACCGACCGCTTGTGCGGTGAGCGGGGTCTCCTGCCCTGCCCTGGGTGCGACCCCCGCGGAGCTGACTCAGCAGGCCGCGGGCACCGGGGCGTCCTCCACCACGGTCGCCGCGACGGCGCGGCGGTGCACCAGCAGCGACGCGCCCGCGATCCCGAGGCCCAGCACCGCGAGGACCACCCCGGTCCACGCCGGGGCGAGCAGGCCCCATCCGGCGGCGAGCACCGCCGCGCCCAGCGCCGCCCCGAGCGAGTTGCCGATGTTCAGCGCGGAATGATGCAGGGCCGCCGCGAGCGAGGGGGCGTCCGGGGAGGCGTCGAGCAGGAACAGCTGCAGCGAGGGGCCCATGAGCTGCGAGGTCACCGCGATCGCGAACAGCAGCGCCATCCCGGCGATCGCGTGCTGGGCGACCAGCGCGAAGATCGCGAGCGTGATCGCCATGCCCACGAGGCCCATGAGGATCGTCCCGTAGATGCTGCGGTCCGCGAGCCGGCCCGCGATCACATTGCCCACCGTCATGCCCACGCCGAACACGAACAGCGCGACCGGCACGGCGCGCTCGCCGAGGCCCATCACGCCCGGCACGATCTCGCCCACGTAGCTGTACACCGCGAACATGCCGCCGAACCCGATCGCACCGATCCCGAGCCCGAACCACACCTGGCCGCGGCGCAGCGCCCCCAGCTCACCGCGGATCGAGCCGGTGCCCGTGGAGCCCTCCGGCTCCGGCACCAGGCGCCAGATCGCGAGGGTCGACGCCGCTGCGAGCACCACGACGATCACGTACGCCGAGCGCCAGCCCACCGACTGCCCGAGCGCTGTCGACGCCGGCACGCCGAGCATCGTCGCGATCGTCAGGCCCAGCATCACGAGGGACACCGAGCGGGCGCGCCGCCCCGGCGGGGACAGGCGCGAGGCGACGAGCGCCGAGACCCCGAAGAACGCGCCGTGCGGCAGCCCCGCCACGAAGCGGGCGAGGGCGAGCACCGTGAAGCTCGGCGCGATCGCCGAGGCCAGGTTCCCGAGGCCGATCAGCGCGATGAGCACCACCAGGAGCCTCGCCCGCGGCACGCGCACCGCGGCGATCGTCACGAGCGGCGCCCCGATCACCACGCCCAGCGCGTAGAGCGTGATGAGCATGCCCGCCTGCGGCACGCTCACCTCGAGCGAGCGCGCGATCTGCGGCAGCAGACCCATCGACGCGAACTCGGTGGTGCCGATCGCGAAGGCGCCGAGCGCCATCGCGAGGATGACCAGCCGCAGCCGGCCCGGGGGCAGGGGAGCGGGGGCCGCAGGCGGCAGGGTGGTGGTCGAGGTGCTCAACAGGGGCTCCAGCGCGGGGTGGTTCAGGGCATCGCTGCCGACGCTGGCACCGGTGGGGACCCCTCGATCCTACGGGCGAGCGGGCACCGATGGGGAGGGCAGGTACACCGTGCCGCCCTGCTCGCGGAACTCCCGGGACTTCGCCTCCATGCCCGCGAGCGCGATCCGCTCCTGGGCGGGCATGTCCCCGTAGGTGTCGCGGATGTCCTGCGAGATCCGCATCGAGCAGAACTTCGGCCCGCACATCGAGCAGAAGTGCGCCGTCTTCGCGGGCTCCGCGGGGAGCGTCTCGTCGTGGTACTGCTCCGCGAGCTGCGGGTCCAGGGACAGACCGAACTGGTCCCGCCAGCGGAACTCGAAGCGGGCCTTCGAGAGCGCGTCGTCGCGGTCGCGGGCGCCGGGGTGGCCCTTGGCGACGTCCGCCGCGTGGGCGGCGATCTTGTAGGTGATCACGCCGGTCTTCACGTCGTCGCGGTCGGGGAGGCCCAGGTGCTCCTTGGGCGTCACGTAGCAGAGCATCGCCGTGCCGTAGCGGGCGATCTCGGTGGCGCCGATCGCGGAGGTGATGTGGTCGTACGCGGGGGCGATGTCCGTGACGAGCGGGCCCAGCGTGTAGAACGGGGCGCCGTGGCACAGCTCCTGCTGGCGCTCCACGTTCTCCCGCACGAGGTGCAGCGGCACGTGCCCCGGCCCCTCGACCATGACCTGCACGTCGTGCTCCCAGGCGCGGGCGGTGAGCTCCGCGAGCGTGTCGAGCTCCGCGAACTGGGCGGCGTCGTTCGCGTCCGCGAGGGAGCCGGGACGCAGCCCGTCACCGAGGGAGAAGGAGACGTCGTAGCGGGCGAAGATCGCGCACAGCTCGTCGAAGTGCTCGTAGAGGAAGTTCTCGCGGTGGTGGGCGAGGCACCAGCCGGCGAGGATCGAGCCGCCGCGGGAGACGATCCCCGTGACCCGCTCCGCCGTGAGCGGCACGTGCCGCAGCAGCACGCCCGCGTGGATCGTCATGTAGTCCACGCCCTGCTCGCACTGCTCGATCACCGTGTCCCGGAAGATCTCCCAGGTCAGGGCGTTCGCATCCCCGCCCACCTTCTCGAGCGCCTGGTAGATGGGGACCGTGCCGATCGGCACGGGGGAGTTGCGCAGGATCCACTCGCGGGTGGTGTGGATGTCCTCCCCGGTGGAGAGGTCCATGACGGTGTCCGCACCCCAGCGGGTCGCCCACTCGAGCTTCGCGACCTCCTCCGCGATCGACGAGGTCACCGCCGAGTTGCCGATGTTCGCGTTGACCTTCACGAGGAACGCGCGGCCGATGATCATCGGCTCCGCCTCCGGGTGGTTCACGTTCGCGGGGATGATCGCGCGGCCCGCCGCGAGCTCGCTGCGCACGAGCTCCACGTCGCAGCCCTCGCGCAGCGCCACGTACCGCATCTCCGCGGTGATCTCCCCGCGGCGGGCGTAGTGCATCTGCGTGACCCGTCGGCCCTCGAGGCCGCGCAGCGGCTCCCGCCGCGCACCCCGCCACTCCGCGCTCGCCTCCCCGCGGCGCACGGCGCTGCGGCCGTCGTCCTCGAGGCTCCGACCGCGGCCCGTGTAGTCCTCGACGTCGCCGCGGCCGCGGATCCAGTCCGCGCGCAGCGGGGCGAGTCCCTCCTCCGGCTCGCAGCCGGGGCCCGCGGTGCGGTAGACGGTCACGGGCGGGTTCTCCGCGCCGCTCGGGGCGGGGTCCTGGGAGATCCGGGTGACGGGCACGCGGATGCCGTGCTCGGGATCCTCGAGGTGGTCGAGGGTGTGGGTGGGGTAGTTCTCAGGGCGTGCGGACATGCAGTCGCTCTCCTTCTTCCTTCGCCGGCATGACCCGGGCAGGTTCGGTCGGTACTCGGACCGCGACAGTCCGATCTCAGCCCGTTGCGACGGGCACCCGAGGGATCGGCGAGCACCGTACCCCAGGAGCGGGAGGGCCGGCGGCGCCGTCCGTCGGCGGGGCCGACGGGCCGGTCTGATCGCGACGGACCTGCGGGCCGACGGGCCGACGAACCTGCCCGATCGGCTGTGCTCCGCGACCGCGGCGCCTACAGTGGGCCCCTGCCACCGCGGGACCACCAGGAGCGACGATGACCCAGCCCCAGCCCGGCCTCCCCGAGCCCCGGCCCGGCTTCCACGGGCCGCAGTTCGGCGCGCCCGTGCCCGCCCCGGACCGTCGCGAACGGCGGGACGGAGCCCGCTACGGCATGGCCCTCGTCGCGACCGTGATCGGCTCCTACCTGCTCGCGCAATGGTCCCCGGTCGGGTTCGTCGGCTTCGACGACCCGCTGCTGAGGCTCCAGGGCATCGGCCAGCTCGGGATCGGCCTGCTCGTGCTCGCGGGCGGCCTCGCCCTCGCGCCCACCGCCCTGTGGCGGGCGGCGCTCGCCGTGCTGGTCGTCGTCGTGCCCGTCCTGCTCGGGACGGTCCTCGTGATCCCGTACCTCCGGGGCGACCTGGACATGCCGCAGCCCTTCCCGCGGATGCTGGACCTCTCGATCCTGGGCCCGGCCGTGGGGCTGCTGGGCTGGCTGATCGTGCGCGGACGCAGCCCCGTGACGTACGTGCTCGTGCTGGGCTTCCTGCTGATCCTCCCCGCGCAGTGGGCGGTCATGTTCTACGGGATCCCGAGCCCTGTGCTGTGGGGCGTCGAGCTCGTACTCGCCGCGGTGATCGGGATCGGCGCGGCGTGGCTCGCGGCGCTCGGCTCGCGATGGCTGCTGGGGACCGTGCGGCGGTGACCTGCCGGAGCGGGCCGCTCAGGGGCGCGTGACGAACCCCTGCTCGACCATGAAGTCGAAGGCGACGTCCGCCGGGAGCTCGCCGCCCTCGTCGACCCGCAGGTTCAGCGCCCGCAGGGCGTCGTCCGTGATGGCGGGGGAGATCTGGTCGAAGACGTCCGCGAGCTCGGGGTGCTTCTCGAGCGTCGCGGTGCTGAGCACCGGGGCGACGTTGTAGGCGGGGAAGTAGCCCTTGTCGTCCTCGAGGATCGTGAGGTCCAGGCTCTCGATGCGGCCGTCGGTCGTGAAGACCTCGCCGAAGTTGCAGGCGCCGCGGGCGGTCGCGGTGTAGACGGCGCCCGTGTCGTAGATCGAGATGTTCTCCTCGGGGACGCCGTCGGCGGCGTCGCGGGGGATGCCGTAGTCCTCCAGCAGCGGGATCAGGCCGTCGGCGCGGGAGTTGAACTCGGGCTCCACGCAGATCGTGCGGTCCTCGACGGGGAGGTCAGCGATCTCGCTCAGGGAGCTGATCCCGCCCAGCTCCTCGACGGCGTCGGAGCGCACGGCGAGGGCGTAGGTGTTGTTCAGCGGAGCGGGCGGCAGCCAGGTGAGCCCGTTGGCGACGTCGGCGTCGCGCACGGCCTCCCACTGCGCCTGCTTGTCCGGGATGCCCTCGGTCTCGCCCATGTAGGTGAGCCAGGCGGTGCCCGTGTACTCCCAGGTCATGTCCGCGTCGCCGGAGGTCATGAGCTCGCGCACGGGGACGGAGCCGGGGACGTTGGTGAGGTCGTCGACCTGGAACCCGGCGGCCCGGGCGGCGATCACGCCGATCTTGCCGAGGATGAGCTGCTCGGTGAAGTTCTTGCCGGTGACCGTGAGCGAGGCGTCGGCGGGGAGGCCCTCGATGGGGGTGATCGAGCCGGGGGCGACGTCCGGCGTGTAGGCGGTCGCGGGGCGCAGGCCGCAGCCGGCGATGGGCAGCAGGGCGAGGCCCGCGAGGGCGCCGAGGTGCCGGCGGGAGATGCCGCCGGGGTGCGGCGCGGAGGGGGCCGCGGGGGTGGAGATGCGGGGCATGGTCACAGTCCCTTCGGCCGGGCGATGTGCTCGACGACCCGGCCCACCCAGTCCACGATCAGGGCGAGCAGGGCGATGAGCAGGGCGCCCGCGATGAGCACCGTGAACAGGTAGAGGTTCACGCCGGTGGTGATGAGCAGGCCCAGGCCGCCGCCGTTCACGAAGGCGGCGAGGGAGGCGGTGCCGACCAGCAGCACGAGGGCGGTGCGCACGCCGGAGAGCATGACGGGCACGGCGAGCGGGAGCTCCACGCGGAGCAGCACGGACAGCGCCGTCATCCCCATCCCTCGGCCGGCCTCGACGAGCCGCTGGTCCACGCCGCGGATCCCGATCATGGTGTTCCGCAGCACGGGGAGCACGGCGTAGAGCACGAGCGCGATCACCGCGGCGCGGAACCCGTCCGGCACGAGCGCGGCGATCAGCACGATGAGGCCCACGGCCGGTGCCGCCTGCCCGAAGTTCACGACCGCGAGGATCGGCTCGGCGACCCGCCGGAACGGCTTGCGCGTGAGCAGGACCCCGAGGGGGATCGCGATGACCAGCACCAGCACGGTCGAGACGAGGGTGAGCGCGAGGTGCTGGCCCGTGAGGTTCAGCAGCGTCGCCGGGTTCAGGGTGTTGCGCTCGGTGTCGCTCAGCGGGGCCACGGCGAGCCAGACGGCGAAGCCCGCGAGGATCGCGAGCAGCACCGCGATCTGCACGCCGAGGGCGCGCCATCCGCGCCGGGTCTCCTCCGCCGCGGCGGAGGTCCCGGTGGCGGCGGAGGCGTCCGACGGGACCGGGGCCGCGGGAGCCGTGCTCGTGGCGGTCTCAGACATCGGAGGCCGCCTCGCGGCTCTCGTCCGGCTCGTCGTCCGGAACGGCCTCGACGGCCCCGGTGTTGGTGCCGACGGGCGCATCGCTGGGGCGCTCGGCCGCGGCGTCGCGGGCCGCGGAGATCGCGGCCATCACCGTCTCGACGTCGACGACGCCCTCGAAGACGCCGCCGCGCCCGGTGACCAGGGTCGCGCCCGCGCTCGAGACGAGCATCGTGTCCAGGGCGTCGTTGAGCGTCGCGCCGGAGCCCACCACGGGCAGCGCCGGGTCGAGCTCGGTGGGCAGCGTCGTCATGCGCGAGAGCGCACGGCGGTGGGGCCAGGCGATCGGCCGGCCGCGGAAGTCGGTGACCACGACGTGACCGTGCCCGGCCTCCTCCGCGCGCCGCAGGGCCGCGGCGGCGTCCCCGCCGGCGTCGGCGACGACGGCGTCGGCCACCTGCACCTCGCGCACACGTCGCAGCGCGAGCTGCTTGAGGGCGGCGCCGGAGCCGATGAAGTTCTCGACGAACTCGTCCGCCGGCTCGGCGAGGATCCGCTCGGGCGTGTCGTACTGGACGATCTGCGCGCCCTCCCGGAAGACGACGATCCAGTCGCCGAGCTTCACCGCCTCGTCGAAGTCGTGCGTGACGATGACCATCGTCTTGCGCACCTCCTGCTGGATGCGGATCAGCTCGTCCTGCAGGCGCTGGCGGGTGATCGGGTCCACGGCGCCGAAGGGCTCGTCCATGAGCAGCACCGGCGGATCCGCGGCGAGCGCCCGCGCCACGCCCACACGCTGCTGCTGGCCGCCGGAGAGCTCCTTGGGGTAGCGGTCGCGGTACACCGCGGGCTCGAGGCCCACGAGGTCCAGCAGCTCGTCGATGCGGGCGCTGATCCGCTCCTTGTCCCACTTGAGCATCTTGGGGACGATCGCGATGTTCTGGGCGACGCTCATGTGCGGGAACAGTCCGCCGGCCTGGATGACGTAGCCGATGCGGCGGCGCAGCTCGTCGCCGTCGATGCCGGTGACGTCCTCGTCGCCCAGCAGGATCCGGCCCTCGGTGGGCTCGATCAGGCGGTTGATCATCTTGAGCGTGGTCGTCTTGCCGCAGCCCGAGGGGCCCACGAGCATGACGACCTGGCCCTCGGGGATCTCGAGGGTCACGCCGTCCACGGCGGGCCTCTCCTGCCCGGGGTAGCGCTTGGTGACGGCGTCGAGGTGGATGGACCGTCCGGTGATCGGGCGGTCCTCCGGTGCGGGGTCGACGGCGGGGGCGGTGGTGCGGGCGATGTCAGACACGGATGCCCTTCGAGGTGGTGAGCCGGCCGATGCCGAGCAGGACGAGGTCGAGGACGAATGCGAGGAGGATGACGCCGACGGTGCCGGTGATGACCGACTCGAGCGCGCCGGCCCCTCCGAGCCGGGAGAGGCCCTGGAAGATGAAGCCGCCGAGGCCGGGGCCGAGCACGAAGGCCGCGACGGCGGCGACGCCCATGACCATCTGGGCGGAGACCCGCACCCCCGAGAGGATCACGGGCCAGGCGAGCGGCAGCTCGACGCGCAGGAAGGTGCCGAGGCGGCTCATGCCGATGCCGCGGGCGGACTCGACGAGGGCCGGGTCGACACCGCCGAGGCCGACGATCGCGTTGCGCAGGATCGGCAGCATCGCGAAGAACACGACGACGATCACCGAGGGGAGCACGCCGAAGCCGAACGGGGCGACCATGAGCCCGATGAGGGCGAAGGAGGGGATCGTCAGACCGATCGCGCTGACGGAGTTCGCGGCGCCCCGGGCGGCGGGGCTGCGGTGCACGAGGGCGGCGATGAGCACGGCGAGGACCGTGGCGAGGACGACCGATTGGACCACGAGGCTCAGGTGCTGGAAGGAGGCGAAGAGGATCTCGCCGGATCGCGATCGGACGAAGTCGCCGATGTTCACTGAATCGCCTCAGACATGGTCGCGGGTGATGGCCGTGTGCTCGCTCGTGGAGCAGTTCCGGCGATCTCCCGTCGGGCCCCTGGCTGCGTCGACGCTAGGCGGGACGCCGGGTGAGGGCAAGCCGACGGTGCTGGTCGCGGGGCCTGTCAGCCACATGGAGGGAAAATCGCCCCCCACCGGGATCGGCGCATCGGTGCAGGTCAGGTGCCTGCTGTCGAGGGGCCGTCCCGGAGGGGGTCACGAAGGCGTAACGAAGCGGGGGTGCCGGGCCGCGGGCGTCGTCAGCCCTCGATGGGGAGCGCGTTCGCACGGGCGATGCCGCCGTACCAGCGGGCGCTCGGCTTCACGGTCCGCTCGAAGGTCTCGGGGTCCCAGCTGACGAGCCCGAAGGTGGGCCGGTAGCCGCTCGCCCACTCGTAGTTGTCCAGCAGCGACCAGTACTGGAAGCCGCGCACGTCGATCCCGTCGGAGATCGCACGGTGGATGCCCTCGAGAGAGCCCTGGACGTAGGCGCGGCGGCGGGTGTCGTCCCCGGTCGCGATGCCGTTCTCGGTGACCATGAGCGGCACGTGCCCGCTCAGCTCCCAGGCGCTGCGCAGCCCGAGCTCCGCGGCCTCGGGGAAGAACTCCCAGCCGGTGAGCGTGGTCTCCACGTCCTCCTCGACAGGGAGCGGGCCGTCGGGGCCGATGAACGTGCGGGTGTACGCCTGGACGCCGAGGAAGTCGTCGCCCCGCGCGTTCTCGAGGTACCAGAAGTCCCGCGGGTAGCCGTACTCACGGAGCATCTCCTCGCTGCCCGGCTCGCCGGTCGCGTGGAAGGCCTGGGTGGCGATCGTCCAGCCGGAGAGGATCTCGGGGCGGCGCGCGAGCACGGCGCGGGACGCCTGGTGCGCGGCGAGGAGCTGATCGGCGACCTGCAGGTCCGGGGCGGGCAGGCCGTGGGCGACGAGGTTCTCCGCGTTCTCCCCGCCCGCGAGCATCGCGGCGATGTTGGGCTCGTTGATCGTGCACACGTAGCGCACGCCGTCGAGGATCGGCAGCACCGTCTCCGTGTAGCGGGCGAAGAGCGCAGGGGCGTCCTCCGCGCGCCAGAAGCCGTCCCGCTCGAACCAGCGCGGCACCGTGAAGTGCATGAGCGTGACGACGGGTTCGACGTCGTGCGCGAGGCACGCCTCGATCATGCGCCGGTAGTGCGCGAGCTCGGCGCGGGAGACGAATCCGCGCTCGGGCTCGATGCGCGCCCACTCGATGCTGAAGCGGTAGGTGTTCAGCCCGAGCTCCGCGAGGATCCGGATGTCCTCCTCGAAGCGGTGGTAGCTGTCCGCGGCGTCGCCGCTCGGCTCGACGACGGGGGAGTCGGGGCGGTGCTCCATCTCCCACCAGTTCGCGTTCACGTTGTTGCCCTCGATCTGGTGGGCGGCGGTCGCCGCGCCCCAGAGGAACCCGTCGGGGAAGGGCAGAGAGTCTGGTGAGGTCACGGGAGGTCTCCTGGGTCGGGTCGGGCGCCGTGCACGCGCGCCGGGTCGGGGATCGCGTCGAGCAGACGGATCGTGTACTCGTCCTGCGGATGCCGCATGACCTGGGCGGTGGGGCCGGACTCGACGACGCGGCCGTCGTGCAGGACGAGGATGTCGTCGGTGATCAGCCGGGCGCTGAGCAGGTCGTGCGTGATGTAGAGCAGGGACATGCCGGTGCGCTCGCGCAGGTCCCGCAGCAGGGCCAGCACCCCGGCGCGCAGGGACACGTCGAGCATCGAGACGGGCTCGTCGGCGATGATCACCTGCGGGTCCGCGGCGAGCGCCCGCGCGATGACGACGCGCTGCCGCTGCCCGCCGGAGAGCTGGTGGGGCAGCTTCGCGGCGAACTGCGCGGCGGGGCTGAGGCCCACCGTCTCGAGCAGCTCGTGCAGGCGCTTCCGCAGGGCGCCGCCCCGCAGGTCGGTGAGGTTCGTCAGCGCCCGGGTGAGCGTGTACTCGACGGTGCTGAGCGGGTTCAGCGCCGCGTACGGGTCCTGGAACACCATCTGCACGCGGCGGCGGAGGTCCCGCAGCTCCTTGCGGCGCAGGCTCCCCACCTCCGCGTCGCCGAGGTGGATCGTGCCGGCGGTGGGCTTCTCGACGCCCGTGATGAGCTTCGCGAGCGTCGACTTCCCGCTGCCGGACTGGCCGACGAGCGCGGTCGCCCCGCCGGCGGCGAGGGTGAAGCTGACGTCGTCGACGGCGAGCACGGGCTGCGCCCCGCGGCGCGGTGCGCCGAAGGACTTGCTGACGCCCTGGACCCGCAGCTCGAGCCCGCGCGAGGGGGCGGGGGAGGCGGCCGACGGGGCCGACGTGCCCGGGGCCGTCGGCACCTCCGAGGATCCCGCCCCCGTCGGCGCGGCGGGCGTCGCAGTCCCGGGGACAGGCGCCTCGAGGCCGGGGAGCGCGACGTGCTCGGCTCGGGGATCCGCGAAGTGGCTCAGCAGCATGCGGGTGTACTCGTGCTGCGGGCGGCGCAGGATGTCCTCGCTCGGGGCGTCCTCGACGACCCGGCCGTCGTGCATCACCATCACGCGGTGCGCGGACTCGAGCACCACGCCCAGGTCGTGGCTGATGAGGATCGCCGTGAAGCCCTCCTGCGCCTGCAGCTCGCGGATCGTGTCCATCACCGCGTGCTGGACGAGGACGTCGAGCGCGGTGGTGGGCTCGTCGAACACCATCAGCTGCGGCTCGAGGGAGAGCGCGAGCGCGATCGTCACGCGCTGGCGCATGCCTCCGGAGAGCTCGAAGGGATAGCGGTCCAGGACCTCCGGGCCCAGGGACACGCGGCCCACGAGCTCCGCGGCGCGGTCGTCCCGATCGGCGGGGGCGACGTGCCGGTGGGCGGCGAAGATGTCGTGGAAGTGCTTCCGGATCGTGCGCACGGGGCTGAGCGTGTTCATGCCCGCCTGCAGGACCATGGCGAAGCCGCCCTGGCGCTGGGTGCGCAGCTCCTCCGCGCTCATCGAGGCGATGTCGACGTCGCCGAAGAGGATGCTGCCGGACTCGATGCGGGCCGGCGGCTTCGAGAGCGCGGTGAGCGCGAACCCGAGGGTGGACTTCCCGGAGCCGGACTCGCCCACGAGGCCCACGAACTCGCCGCGGCCCACCTCGAAGGAGACCTCGCGGACGGCCCGGGTGGCGGGCGCCCCGACCGGCTCGTAGACGACGGAGAGGTCCTGGACCCGCAGCAGCGGCTCCTCCGCTCCGGGGGTGGACGGGGTGGTGCGGTGCGTGGCGGTGCTCATCGGCCGGTGCTCCCTTCCCGCAGACGGGGATTGCTGATCCCGTCGATGCCGAAGTTGATGAGGGTCAGCGAGGTGGCGAGCAGGGCGATGCACAGGCCGGGCGCGAACAGCAGCGCCCACTGGCCGGTGAGGAGCGCGTTGGAGTTCTGCGCCCAATAGATCATCGTCCCCCAGCTGATGACGGTGGAGTCGCCGAGGCCCAGGTACTCCAGGCCCGCCTCGGCGAGGATCGCGGCGGTCGCCGAGCCGAAGAACCCGCCCGCGATGAGCGAGGTCATGTTCGGCAGGATCTCGCGGAAGACGATCCGCGGCGCGCGCTCGCCGGAGAACCGCGCGGCCTCCACGAAGTCGCGCCCGCGCAGGGTCCGGGTCTGGCTGCGCAGCACGCGCGCGCCCCAGGCCCAGCCGGTGATCGCGATGACGGCGACGATCACGGAGATGCCGCCGTTGCTGAGGTACGTGGCGACCACGATCATCAGCGGCAGGCCCGGGATCACCAGGAACATGTTGACGACGAAGTTGATGACGTCGCCGAGCCAACCGCGCACGTAGCCCCAGCTGAGGCCCACGAGCACGGAGATCACGGTGGCGATGCCGCCCGCGCCGAAGCCCACGAGCAGGGAGATGCGGGAGCCGAAGATCAGCTGGCTCAG
The DNA here is from genome assembly GCF_024860185.1 of Brachybacterium sp. NBEC-018. Lineage (NCBI taxonomy): Bacteria > Bacillati > Actinomycetota > Actinomycetes > Micrococcales > Dermabacteraceae > Brachybacterium > Brachybacterium sp. NBEC-018. Next base: position 146,611 of record NZ_CP100650.1, on the reverse strand, counting down.
CACGTCCTCGCCGGCGGCGGTGGTGCCCAGCCAGTGCGCGGCGGAGGCGCCCTGGTTGCGCTCGAAGCCGTTGTCCTCGGGGCCGTAGGGCGCGACGAGCGGGGCGAGCACCGCGAGCACGACGAACAGCCCGAGGATGATCAGGCCGATCCGTGCCTTGCGGTTGCCCCAGACGGTGCGGATCGAGGCGGTGAAGGTGGTGGTCAGGGCAGTGCTCATCGCGCTCATCGCCTCGTCCTCGGGTCGAGAATGCCGTACATGATGTCCACGAGCAGGTTCGCGACCAGGACGCTCACGGTGATCATCAGGAAGATCGCCTGCATCAGCGGGTAGTCCTGGCCGGTGACGGCGTTGAACAGCAGGAAGCCGATGCCCGGGTAGCCGAAGACCTGCTCGACGAGCACGGAGCCGCCGACCACGCCGCCGAGCGCCATGCCGAAGCCGGTGAGGTTCGGGAGGATCGCGTTGCGCGCCGCGTACTTCAGGGCGACGGTGCGACCGGGGATGCCGTTGGCCTCCGCGAAGGTCACGTGGTCCTCGCCGAGGGTCGTGATCATCGCGTTGCGCATGCCGATGATCCAGCCGCCGAGGGAGGTGACCAGCATCGTCGTCGCGGGGAGCGCCGCGTGGTAGAGCGCGTCCTTGAGGAAGGCCCAGCTGAGCCCGGGGACCGTGGTCGCCGAGTAGGCGCCGAAGGTGGGGAACAGGTGGCCGACGTAGCCGAGGAAGAACAGCAGCAGCAGGGCGGTCCAGAAGTAGGGGAAGGTCCCCAGGAAGCTGCCGCCCACGGCGGGCAGGGCGTCCATCCAGGTGCCCCGCTTCCAGGCGGCGAGCACGCCCAGCAGGGTGCCGATCACGAACGCCGCGATCGTCACGAGCCCCACGAGGATGAGCGTGTAGGGCAGGGCCTGGAGGACGAGGCCCGTCACGGGCTCGGGGTAGAAGGCGTAGGAGACGCCGAAGTCGAGCGTGATGACCTGGTGGAGGTAGTCGAGGTACTGCTGGAGCAGGTTGCCGTCGGGCACGCCGAGCTGCGCCTCGACGGCCTTGCGGGTCTGCTCGGTGACGGGGCCGTTCTGCGCGAGCTTCGCGAGGGCGGCGTCCGCCGGGGAGCCGGGCATCATGCGCGGCAGCAGGAAGTTCAGGGTGATCGCCGCCCAGAGGGTCAGCAGGAACCACCCCGCGCGCTGGAGCATGTACCTCATGAGGCGCCTCCGTTCTGGACGCGGCGCACCCGGGTGAGGACGCGCAGCGGAGAGGACTGGTAGGTCTGCAGGGGCGCGTAGGGGTCCTCCGCGCTGGGCCAGCCGGTGAAGCGGCCGTCGTTGTACAGGCCCCAGAGGCCGCCGTAGTAGAGGGCGATGACGGGGAGGTCGTCGTAGAAGATCTTCTCGAGCCGCTGCAGGATGCGGCCCTGCTCCTCCTCGTCGACGCTCGCGCGGTAGTCGCCGATGAGCTGGTCGACCTCGTCGTTGCGGTAGCGGATCCGGTTGTTCTGGTTCGCCTCGCCGATGGGGGCGTAGTACTCGCCCCACAGGAGGTTGGAGTAGCCCTGGAAGGCGTCGGACCCGTTGGAGGAGCCCATCGCGACGGCGAAGTCGCCGCTGGTCAGGTTCGCCTCGTAGGCCGCGGGCTGCGGGGTCTCGATGGTCGCCTCGATGCCGACGCCGCGCAGCTGGCGCTGGACCTCCTGGGCCGCGCGCAGCCAGTCGGTGTAGCCGTTCGCGGTCGTGATGGCGAAGGTGAAGGGTTCGCCGTCGGCCGTGCGCAGGGTCGCGCCGTCGTGCCGGAAGCCGGCCTTCTCGAAGGCGGCGATCGCGGCGTCGACGTCCTGGGCGATGATGCCGCGGTCCGGGATCTCCGGGTTCAGGAGGTCCTCCTGGTTGGGCAGGAGCAGGCCAGACTGGCTGGCCTCGTCCATGTAGCCCTCCGCGGCGACCTCGCCCACCTGCTTGCCGTCGAGCGCGAGGGACAGCCCGCGGCGCACGTCGAGGTCGTCGAAGGGGGCGACGTCGTGGTTGAGGTGGAGGCCGATGATGCCGCCCGGCGGGAACCAGTACCTGTTGTGCGGGTTCGCGGCGACCCAGGTGTTCTCGACGTCGCTCATGTAGGCGTACGCCCAGTCGTAGCCCTTCGTGACCAGGTCCATCTCCTCGCTCGCGGCGGGGTAGACGAGATGCTCGACGTCGATCTGGTCCGCCTGCCAGTAGCCCGCGTAGCGGTCGAGCGTGTACTGGAGGGAGGTGAAGTTGCCGAGCTGGAACGGGCCGGAGCCGATGGGCTCCTCGTTGCGCCAGGTCGAGGGGTCCTCGACTCTGGACCAGATGTGCTCGGGGACGATGAGCATGGCGCCGATGACGGGTAGGGCGGGGGAGTCCGGGGCGAGCAGCGTGATCTCGACGGTGGAGTCCGTCGTCCCGACGGTGTCGACGCGGCTCCAGACGCCGCCGGTGTCGTTGGCGGGGTGCTCCTTGAGCATCCGGAAGGTGTAGTCGACGTCCCCGGTGGTGAGCGGGGTGCCGTCGTGCCAGGTGGCGTCGCTGCGCAGCGTCAGCACGATCTTCTGCGGGTCCGGCTGCTCCCAGCTCTCGGCGAGCCACGGCACGAGCGTGCCGTCCAGGGGGTTGATCCAGATCAGGGGCTCGTAGACGATCGCGGCGGCCTTGCGGGCGTTCGCGTTGAAGGGGTTGAAGTTCGCGGTGAACGTGGGTGTGCCCTTGTCCCCGGCGATCAGCAGGGTGTCGTCACCGATCGTGGGATCGGGCTTGCTGGTGATCTGCAGGCTGCAGCCGCTCGCGAGGAGCCCGGCCGCGAGCGCGGTGCCGCCCAGGAGGGTGCGGCGGCGCAGCGGTGCCGCGTGGTCGAGGGGGCCCGGCAGGCCGGGCCGGGGTGGTGGTGTGGAAGCCACGGGGTGTCACGTCCTCACGCCGTCGTATGAACCTGCCGCCGGTCGGCGGCCGAGGCGCCGGCGTCGCGGGCTCCTGGGATCGGGGTCCGGCGGACGGCGCCCGACGAGTGTATGCGCTTACATCGAGAGCGCAACTCAGGGAGCCGAGGCGTGGACGAGACGTATCGACGACGAGGTCGCGCGCAGGGGGAGCGTTCACGCGACGGGCCTGCGGATCCGGCGGATCCAGCGCAGCGGGGGCGTCCCCACGCGGGACGGACCGGCGGTCGTGCCGGGCGCGACGGTCGAGGGGAGGTGCGCCTCAGCGGTGCGGGCCGCAGCTGTGCCGCAGCAGCACGTCCACCGGCAGCAGGAGCTCCGTCGACGGCGCCCCCGGATCGGCGATGCGGCGCAGCAGCAGCTCCACCGCCCGCACGCCCAGGTCGAGCATCGGCTGGCGCACCGTGGTGAGCGCGGGCGTGCTCCACCGCGACTCGTCGATGCCGTCGAAGCCCGTCACCACGCAGGTGCCGGGCACGTCCACTCCGCCCTCGCGCAGTGCCGCGAGCGCGCCCAGGGCGCTCTGGTCGTTCGCGGCGATCACCGCGGCGGGGGTGTCCTGCTCGAGGTGCGCGGCGACGGCGTCATGGCCGCCCTGCCAGGTGAAGTCGCCGAGCGCCTCGGACCAGGCGGTCCCGTCCCGGCCGGTGACGTCGCTGCCGGCACCGTCCCCGCCGATCGCGTCCCGGAACCCCGCGGCGCGGCCGGTGGCGTCGGGGGAGTCTGGTGGGCCGGCGAGGTAGAGCACCGGCCCCGGCGGCTTCACGGCGAGCACGTGCTCCACGAGCGCGCGCATGCCGCCGCGGTTGTCCACGCGCACGGCGTCGGCCGTGGTGCCGACGGCGCCCCGGGGCCCCACGCCGTCCACGGCCCCGTCGGTTCCGTCGGCCCCCTCGGCTCCGCCTGCTCCCTCGCTGCCGCCGTCGGCCCCGTCGCCGTCGGCCGTGCTGTGCCCGGCCACCAGCACGAGCGGCGTGCGGCCGATGCTCGTGCGCAGCAGCTCGTCCGGCACCGTGCGGGAGACGGCGGCGAGCCCGTCGACCCGGCCCGCGAGATCGTGCATGACCACCTCGCGGCCCATGTCCCGGCCGGCCGCGACCATGAGCGCATAGCCCTCGCGCCAGGCGGCGGCCTCGGCCCCGCGCACGAGCTGCTCGAAGTAGCGGTTGCGGTACGGATCCGCGGCGGAGCCGTCCCGGTCGTCGATGAAGGCGACCTCGCCGGTGACGGAGCGGGCGTCCTCTCGGTCGCTCGTGGTGGGCAGGTCGTGGCCCGGGATGAGCAGGCCGAGCACGCCGGTGCGGCGCCCCGCGAGGCCGCGCGCGCTCGCATTGGGGACGTAGCCGAGCTCCTGCACCGCGGCCATCACGCGCTCGCGGGTCGCGGCGGCGACCTTGTCCGGCCGCCGCAGCACGCGGGAGACCGTCGCGATCGAGACCTCGGCCTGGCGCGCGACGTCGTAGACGGTCGGGGACTTGCTCTCGGGCACGCCGGGCATCGCCTTTCGCTGAGGAGCCGTACGGGGAGGGGCACGGGTCGGGCTAGGGCACCGTACCTGACCAGGCGTCCACGGGTCCCGGGTCGGATGGTCGGGACATGCGCCGCGGACCCGACCGGGTCTGCGGTGCGGTCCTGCCGCTCCCGGGCGGATCCGCCGCCCCGTCGTGCAGGTCCCGTCCAGCGCTCCCGCGCCGTGACCGCTACGCTGGGGCGACCGCCGATTCCCACGTGCTAAGGATGCTCCGCCATGACGACGCCCGCCGCCGCCCATCCCCGCCCCACCCTGCGCCGCGAGGCCTGGACGGACCTCGACGGCGCGTGGGGCTTCGCCCATGACGACGAGGACCGCGGCCTCGCCGAGCGCTGGTACGCCCCCGAGGCCGCCGGCCGCTTCGACCGCGAGATCACCGTGCCCTTCGTGCCGGAGAGCGAGGCCTCCGGCATCCATGACACGGCCTTCCACCCCGTGCTCTGGTACCGCCGCACGATCACCGCCGCCGCCCGGCCCGGGCACCGCACCCTCCTCCACCTCGGCGCGGTCGACCACACGGCGGACGTCTGGGTCGACGGCCACCACGCGGGCCGCCACGTCGGCGGGCAGACGTCCTTCACCCTCGACCTCACCGACCTGCTCGATGCGGGGGAGGAGCACGTGCTCGTGGTGCGCGCGCTCGACGACCCGCTCGACCCCGAGCAGCCGCGCGGCAAGCAGGACTGGCGCGAGGAGCCGCACGGCATCTGGTACCACCGCTCCACCGGCATCTGGCGCTCCGTGTGGCTCGAGGAGGTCGCCGCGCAGCACATCACCGCCGTGCACAGCACCTTCGACATGCGGCGCGCCCGCGTCGAGCTGAGCGTTCGCCTCGCCCGCCGCCCCGCTCCGGGCACGACCGTGCGGGCGTCCCTGCGCGCAGGGGAGGAGGCGCTCGGGAGCGTCGAGGTGAGCGCGCACGAGACCCGCATCGAGCTCGTGGTCGACGTGCCCGCCGTGCGCAACACGCAGGACCGCGACCGCCTGCTGTGGAGCCCCGAGCACCCTGCGCTCGTGGACATGGACCTGCAGGTGCTCGAGGGCGGCGAGGTGCGCGACGAGGCCGCGAGCTACCTGGGCCTGCGCACCACGGGGATCGACCGCGGGCACTTCCTGCTCAACGGCGAGCCCTACTACGTGCGCTCCGTGCTCGAGCAGGGCTACTGGCCCACCTCCCACCTCACCGCGCCCAGCGAGGACGCCCGGCGCCGCGAGGTGGAGCTCATCAAGGAGCTCGGCTTCAACGCCGCCCGCATCCACCAGAAGGTCGAGGACCCGCGGTTCCTGCGCTGGGCGGACGAGCTGGGCCTGCTGATCTGGGGCGAGACCGCGAACGCCTACGCCTACAGCCCGCGCGCGGCGGCCCTGATCACCGCGGAGTGGTCGGAGATCGTGGAGCAGTGCCGGTCGCATCCGAGCGTCGTCACCTGGGTGCCGGTCAACGAGTCCTGGGGCGTGCGGGACCTCGCCGACTCGCTCCCGCAGCGCCAGCTCACCGTCGCCCTGACCGCACTCACGAAGGCCCTGGACCCGAGCCGGCCTGTCGTCTCCAACGACGGCTACGAGCTCATGGGCGGGGACGTCATCGCCCTGCACGACTACACGACCGACGCCGACGCCCTGCGCCGCTCCTGGGCGAGCGAGGACTCCGCCGCCGCGCTCATCGCCGGCCGCGGCCCGCAGCGCCGCCGACCGATCGACGACGCCGCCGTGGACCTCCACGAGGGCGCCCCGGTCATGGTCACCGAGTTCGGCGGCATCGCCTACGCCGCCCAGGGCACCTGGGGCTACGCGACGGTCTCGTCGCCGGAGGAGTACCAGGAGAAGGTCGCCTCCCTCTTCGACGCGCTCCACGCGAGCGAGGTCGTCACCGGGTTCTGCTACACCCAGCTCACCGACACCCTGCAGGAGGCGAACGGCCTCGCCGACGCCGACCGCAAGCCGAAGCTCGACCCGGCCGTGATCAGGGCGTTCGTGACGGGTCACCGGGAGGGCTGAGAAGAGCGGGCCGGGGCCGACGGGGCCGACGGGGGCTCAGGGCCCCGCGGTCGTTCCTCCCCAGCGGGGCGGGGTCCACATTCCGCGGCGCCCGCTGGCCCGCCGGCGCGGGCGGGGCGAGGGTCTCGGCATGACTCTCATCGACCATTCCGACGGCGCCCCCGTCGCCGACGCCCCCCGTCCCGCCCCGCGCCCCTGGTTCCTGGGCGACGTCCCCGTCCCCGAGGCCGTCGACCCCGACGACCCCGAGGGGCGGGCGCTCCTGCGCAGCCAGCTGCCCGCCTTCGACTGGCCCGGCCACCTGCAGGACCTGCTCGACTTCGTGGGGGAGGGGCGCCGCGTCACCCGCACCGGCACCTTCTACGTCGCGGACGTCCGCACGTACCGCCGCGGCGGCGGGTCCCCGGCCCGTCGCCGCGACCGCTGGAGCACCTGGGACCCCGCCCCGGGGCTCGACGAGCGGGCCCGGATGCTGCGGGGCCTGGGCTGGGTGGAGATCGTCGACCACGTCCTGCAGCCCACTGCGCTCTGCCCCGACCGGGAGGCTCTCCGCGACGCGGCCGGGACGGCCATGCTCCAGGCGATGCGCGACGGTCTCGCCGCGATCCTCGCCCAGCGCCTGCAGCGCCAGGGCCACGACCTGTGGCTGCGCGCCGAGGACTCCCCGCGCGAGCCCCTCACCGAGGCGCTGCTCCTCGCCACCCGGCCCGAGGGACTGCTGCTGCCGTGGGCGCCGATGGACGGCGACCTCGACCACTGCCGCCAGGTGTGCGAGTACCTCGCCGGCCTGCTCCAGCACCCCGCCATCCGCTCCGTGCCGCTGGACCCGTACACGGGGCACCCCCACCCGGCCGCGCTGCGGGAGCTCGCGCACCTCGGCGCGGTGCTCGAGGACCTCGTGCGCTGGGGCGTGCTCAGCGCGGAGGGCGGCGACCCCGAGCTCGACCGCTCCGTGCGCGCCGGCATCGCCACCCGCTTCCGGGCGCCGATGGTGCTGCGCGCCGCGATCGCGGAGGTCGAGGCAGGGATGTGGTGAGGCGGCGGTGCCCCGTCAGCCGTCGGCCTGCAGGCCCGTGCCGAAGGGCGCTGCGGGATCCGCGATGGCGACGGCGAGGGTCGTGTCCGACTGCCCGTAGTAGGCGAACCACCTGCCGCGGAACTTCACGAGCCCTTCGACGAAGGTGACGTTGGAGACCAGGCCGTGGGTGTCCTCGTAGGTCTGCGGGCGCAGCCACGGGTCCTGCAGGCGGGCGAGGACCTTGGTGGGCTCGGCGGGGTCGATCGCGATCTGGCCGCAGCGGTAGTCGACCTCGACGGTGCCGTCCTCGTGGACGGTGCGGGTCGCGCCGTTGGTGAGCATGACGAGCAGCCCGTTGTCCGTGAGCACGGGGGAGGTGCCGATCTCCACGAGCGCCTCGTCGAAGGTGCCGGGCGTGGGCGAGTACATCGGCTCGCGGTCGCTCGTGCCGGGCGTCCAGTGGATCAGGTCATCGCTGGTCGCCCAGTAGATCGATCCCTCACCGAAGTACATCCACCACGTCCCCTGGATCTGCTGGGGGACGATGACGCCGGCCTTGGACCAGGTGCGCCCGCGCGGGTTCGTCGTGGTCGCGAAGGTGTCGAAGTCCTCGAAGAGCGGGCCGTGCTTGGTCCAGGAGCGCAGGTCGGTCGAGGTGGCGAGGCACAGCTGGGCGCTCGTGCGATCCCAGCCGGTGTAGGTGAGGTAGTAGGTGCCCTCGATGAACGCGATCCGCGGGTCCTCGCAGCCGAACCTCTCGTAGTCGTGCTCGGGGGAGAGGATCGGGGCGTCCTCCCGCTCGAAGGTGACGCCGTCGTCGGAGAACGCGATGCCGATGTGGGACACGATGTCCTCCGCATGGGCGCGGTAGAGCAGCACCACCCGGTCGTCGACGACGAGCGCGGCGGGGTTGTAGAGGTTCGCGGACTCCCACGAGTCGCCCTTGGGGCGCAGGATCGGGTTGCTCTCGTGGGGGACGAACGGGCCGAGGGGGAAGCTGGCGCCGCCGAAGAGGGACACGGTGGACATGGTTCTCCTAGGGGTAGGGCGTCGAGGGTGGGGCGTCGGGTCGAGGTCGGGCGGATCGGGGACGGGCAGGCGCGGGAAGGCGTCAGCCCTTGATGCCGGCGCCGATGTCGGAGGGCCGGAAGTACTTCTGGAACAGGCAGAACAGGAGGACGACGGGGAGCGCGAGCGTGCAGGCGCCGGCGAGGATGACCCCGTTGGGGTTGGCCTCGGAGCGCGCGGCGTTGGAGATGAAGTTCGCCAGCGCCACCGCGAGCGGCTGCATCGAGGCGTCCTTGGTGACGAGGAAGGGCCAGAGGAACTCGTTCCAGGGGCCGATGAAGGTGATCAGCACGACCGTGGCGATCGCCGGCTTCACCATGGGGATCGCGACCGACCACAGCACCCGCAGCTCGCTCGCCCCGTCGATGCGCGCCGCCTCGAAGATCGACTCCGGGAGCGAGCGGAAGAACTGCCGGAAGATGAACACCGCGGTGGTGTTGATGAGGAACGGCAGGATCATCCCCAGGTACGTGTCGCCGAGCCGGTAGTACGACGCGACCTGCACGTACAGCGGGATCATGAGCAGCTGGAAGGGGACCATCTGCACGCCGAGCATCACCACGAACAGGCTCGTGCGTCCCCGCCACCGCAGGCGGGCGAGGGAGTAGCCGGCGAGCAGCCCGAAGGTCAGCGTGCCGACGAGCACCCCGAGCGCGAAGACGAGCGAGTTGACCAGGGAGCGCAGCAGGGAGATCCGCTCGTTGATGTCCCCGAAGTTCTGCAGCGTCCAGCCGTCGGTGGGGACCATGCCCGCCGGGCTGTTGGTCGGGTTCTCCTGGAAGGCGCCGACCAGCATGAAATAGAAGGGGGCGAGGAAGGCCAGGGCCATGAGCGCCAGCACCACGTACAGCGCGACACGTCGGAGGGTGCGAGGCATGTCAGGACTCCTTCGTGAGACGGGCGGAGAGCAGGGAGAGCAGCCCCACCCCGATCACCAGGAGCACACCGATCGCCGAGGCGACGTCCGGGTTCCCCTGCTGGATGCCCTTCTGGTAGATCATCAGGACGGGGGAGCTCGACGCGCCGTCGGGCCCGCCGCCGTTGGTGAGCAGGTACGGCTCGGTGAAGAGGTTCGCGCCGGTGATGATCGACAGGATGAGGACGATCAGGGTCGTGGAGCGCAGGCTCGGGACGGTGATGTGCCGGAACCTCGTGACCGCGCCGGCGCCGTCCATCGAGGCGGATTCGTAGAGCTCCCGCGGCACCGACTGGAGCGCGGCGAGGTAGAGCAGGACGTAGAACCCCAGCTGCTTCCAGGTCACGTAGAGCGCGATCGACGGCATCGCCAGGGCGCTGTTCGTCAGCCACGACGGTGACGGCGCGAGCGGGCCGAGGACGGTGTTGACCAGCCCCTCCTCGGAGAAGAGCAGCATCCACACACCGATCAGGGACACGCTGGCGGTGACATAGGGGACGTAGAACGCGACGCGGAAGGCGGCGGCCCAGCGGGTGATCGAGTTCAGCGCCGAGGCGAGCACCATCGACAGCAGCACCGTGAGCGGGACGTTGATCAGGAGGAACACGGCGATGTTCACGAAGGACTGGCGCACCCGCGGGTCGCTGATCGCGGCGCGGTAGTTCGCGAGGCCCACGAACTCGTGGTCGAGGCCCATGCCGGGCGCCGCGAAGACGTAGTCGTAGAAGGAGATCCACACGGCGTAGGCCAGCGGGTAGGCGAACACCACCGCGAGGAAGACGATGTAGGGCACGGCGAGCAGCAGCCCGAGCGGCTGGCGGCCGAGGAGGCGAGTGATCATGATCCGGCTCCCAGCAGGTCGTCGATGTCGTGGGCGACGGAGGAGAACTCCTCGCTGACGCCCCGCTTGCCGAGGATCACCGAGGCGACGTACGCGTCCCGGAACCGCTGCCAGATCTCGATCGACCCGCGGGCGGTGGGGACGTCCGCGACGCGCGAGGCCTGCTCCGCGAAGACGCGGTAGGCCGGGTTCTCCTCGAAGTACTGCGGGTGCACGTCGAGCAGGCCGGTGCGCATCGGCATCTGGCCGGTGAGGTCCAGGAGGGTGCGGTCCTGCTCGACGGCGGTGGCGAAGCGGAGCACGTCCCAGGCGGTCCGCTGGTGGCGGCTGGAGGTGAAGATCGCGGCGTTCTTCGCGTCGGCGAAGGTCGTGATCTCCTCGGCCGGGCGGCCGTCCTGCGTGGGGATCGGCATGATCCCGAAGTCGATGGTGCCCTGGTAGGAGGCGATCGCCCAGGGGCCCGCCATCTGCATCGCGGTGGTGCCGACGGCCATGGCGTTGTCCGTGGAGGTCTCCTGCGGGGCGAGGCGCCGCGCGTAGATCTCCGCCCAGAACTCCCCGGCCGCGACGCCCTCCGGCTCGTCGAAGGTGGTCGTCCCGTCCTCGATGAGCCGGGTGCCGCCGGTCTGGGCGAGCTGCAGCGGGTAGAAGTCGAACCAGGACTGGAAGAACTCGGCCGTGGGCGCGGGCCAGATCGCAGAGCGCGAAGCCCCCGAGTCGACGATCTTCTGCGCGCCCTCGAGGAACGACGCGTAGGTCTCCATGCCGGGGTCGTCGGGGTCGATGCCCGCGGCCTCGAACAGCTCCCGGTTGTACATGATCATCACGGGGTTCGACTTCCACGGCACCTGGTAGTAGTCGCCGTCCTCGTGGGCGTAGCCGGAGGCCGGCTCGCCCACGCGCTCCTCGATGTACGCGGCGCCGTCCTCGAAGTCCGAGAGGTTCACGAGCCCGCCCTGGCGCACCCAGTCGGTGGTCGCCGCGGGGGAGACGGCGAACAGCAGGTCCGGGGTCGTCCCGGCCACGATCGCCGCGGTGATGGCCTCCTCGGTGCTCGCTCCGGCCGGGACCTCCTGGAGGCTCACCTGCTCGTCGGGTTGCTCGGCGTTCCAGGCCTCGGCGATGGCGCGGCCCCAGGCGAGCTCCTGCTCGTTGTTCGAGGTCCACATGGTCACGGGGCCGCGGGACTCCCGGGCGGCGGCCTGGTCCGCGACGACGGGCCGGGAGCAGGCGGCGGTGGTGGCGAGCGCGGTGAGCCCGGTGAGGGCGAGCGCGCCGCGGGCGACGCTGCGGCGGCTGGGGCGCGGGGGACGGAGGGACGTCATCGTTCTCCTCGGGGGTGGTCCCGGCGAGCGGGACGGCGGTGGGGTCAGAGGGTCTGCGGGGGCGGTCCGACGGTCTCGCGACGGACGACGACGGGGGCGTCGGAGCGGACGGCGGTCGGGGCGTCCCCGGCCAGGACCGCGAGCAGCGTGCGCACGGTCATCGCCCCGGCGGCCTGGGCGCCGGTGGAGACGCTGGTGAGCCGGGGGGAGAGGTGGGCGGCGAGATCGGAGTCGTCGAAGCCGGTGAGGGAGAGGTCCTCGGGGATGCGGAGCCCCTGGCTGCGGGCATGGGAGAGTCCGGCGATGGCCATGACGTCGTTCGCGTAGAGGATCGCCGTGGGGCGCGGCGTCATCCGCAGCAGCTCGGCGGTCCGCTCGCGGCCGGAGGCGGCGGTGAAGTCGCCCTCGACGATCATCGAGGGGTCCAGCCCCTGGGCCGTCATCGCGGCGATGAAGGCGTCCCGGCGGTCGACGCCGTGGACGTACTGCAGCGGGCCGGAGACGTGGGCGATGCGGCGGTGGCCGGCCTCGACGAGCAGGTCGACGAGCTCGTGGACCGCGGAGGCGTTCTCGGCATGGACGGCGGGGATGATCGCGGCGGCGTCGGGCTCGGGGGAGTCCGCGTCGGAGAAGGAGCCCGGTGCGGCGGGGGAGGCCGAGGGGTCGAGCCGGACGGCGGGCAGCCCCAGCTCGGCCATGAGCCGGGGGCGGCGGTCGTCGACCTCGAGGTCGAGCAGGATCACCCCGTCGACCCGGCCGGCGGCGTAGCGGCGGTAGGCGGCGGTCTCGTCCTCCTCGGAGGCGACGACGCTGAGCAGGAGGCTCATGCCGACCTCCGCGAGCACGGTCTCGCAGCCGGCGATGAACCGGGGGAAGAACGGGTCGGTGGAGATGATCTCCGGCGGCCGGGCGATGACGAGGCCGATGGCCCCGGTGCGCGAGGTGGCCAGGGCGCGGGCGCTCTCGCTCGCCGTCCAGTCGAGCGCGGCGGCGGCCTCGAAGATGCGGCGGCGGGTCTCCTCGGAGACGGGCCGCTTGCCGGAGTAGGCGAGGGAGACGGTGGCCTTGGAGACGCAGGCGCGCTCGGCGACGTCGCCGATGGTGGCCTTGCGATGCTGCGTCATCGCGGCGGTCCTCCTCGTGGGTGTTCCCGGAGGGGCCGACGGGCGCAAACCGGTTTGACGAGGTGCCATCAAACCGGTTTGCGGAGGGTGTGTCAAGAGGCTGCGGTCAGGAGGGGTGGCGCCCGGGGGAGGCCGCGACCGCGGATGCCGCCGGTCGCGCCGGTGCTGCGGAGGAGGGAGTGGTGCTGGTCAGCGATCGGTGCGGCGGACGGCCGCGTGGACCACGGGCTCCGCCTCCTGGCCGACCACGACGACGAAGGCCGTGGAGCCCTCGACGCCCTCGGCCAGGCGATCGCCCTTCTTCTGCACACCCTCGCCGAGCCGCTCGACCGCCACGGCGAGGTCGTCCTTGTACGCCTTCGACTCGATGCCGCCGGGGAAGCTCGCCTCGACCCAGGCCTCGATCTGCTCGGCGCTGCCGGAGAAGGTGACGACCTTGCTCCACGCCTCGTCGCCTTTGAGGACCCCGTCCTCGACGCTCGCCTCGGTCTCGGGAGCGGCGAGTGCGGCGGCGGCCAGGATCTGCTCGGCATCCATGGGGGTCTCCTCAGCGTCGGTGTCGTCGCAGGCGCTCAGCAGCGCCCCGGCGAGGGTGAAAGTGGCCAGGTGCAGGATTCCGCGTCGGTTCACGGGACCGTCCCTTCGGTGTGCTGCGAGGAGGACTCCCCCACGAGGTTGTACTCCCGCGCGATGCCTCCGCGATGGAGAGCGGCCAGGGTCTCGTCGGAGACCGTGAACGGGCCGATCTGGGTCTGCTTGCCGCCATCCCAGTTGTAGCGATCGCGGAAGTTGACCTGTGAATCGACCTCGTAGCGCCAGTCAGGATGATCGGCGTCGGGGGGATAGGCGGTGACCGTCCCCGTCTGGTTGTGGTTGAAGCTCCCGGAGGCGTAGAACCAGTCGCCGTCAGCGGTGTAGTCGCTCCACGGAGTGCTCAGCGGGTAGGTGACGGGACCCGTCGCGCCGTCCGCCTGTGCTCGGGCGACCGCATCGGCGCCGGCCTGATGGCGCCGGTCCTCCGCCTGGGTGGCGAACCCCGGCTGGTCCTGGATCATGCTGTCGACGTCCGCCGGGTAGTCCTCGCCGGTGTTGTCGAGGAAGTGGTCGAGGTGCTCGGACGCGTTGGGCCAGTCCCCACGCTTGATGTCCGCGGCCTCCCGGGCCAAGGAATGGGCGGAGTGGTCGATGGGGCCGGCGATCTCCGAGTCGTACTCACCGGCGCCGTCCGGCGGGGGAGTCCATCCCGGAGGTGCGGGGCTGTCCGCATCCGTGCCGGGGACGCCGGTACCGAGGCCGCTCTCGCCTGGGGGTGTGGCCTCGGGGCCGGGAGTCGAGTACTGCGCGTTGGGATTCTCCGCGTCAGGATCGTAGGAGTCGTCACCGTCGGTGCGAGGGGTGTTCTCCCTCCCCTGGCCCCGTCGAGCGCTCCGTTCGTCGCCGCGGTTGTCCCAGAAGCCGAGTGACGCGGAGGCCGAGGGTGCTCCTCCTGCGAGCGCGGCCTGCGGACCCGGGAGGAAGTCGCTCGTGCCGAGCGGACCTCCGCCGTGGTCGGCGCCGTCGGTGGAGGATGCGGTGTCCTGCTGTTCCGCTTCCGCGGCGAGCGTGGTTGCGAGAGCGCTGAGGGCGGAGGCGGCGGACCTGATCCGAGGGCTCACAGAATTCATGTAGGTGTCACGGAAGGCGTCGGCGTCGGGGCCGGTCCACGAGCCCTCCTGCAGCACGAGGGGGTCGAGCGCCGAGAGAAGATCGCCGATGCGTGAGGCGTCGGACGTCATGCTGGATCCGAGTCGGCGCACCTGATCCGTCTGTGATCCCCAGAATCCTGTCATCGTCCCTGCTCCAGCCGTCGTCCTACCGCGCATTCAGCACGGTAGAGGAAAGCTGCAGGCCGATGCCATGGGGAGAACTGCCCTGTGGACGGAGTCGGACGGCCGTCGGCCCCGTCGCTCAGCCCCGCTGCCGGCGGTACTCGCGCGGGGTCGTGCCGCACGCGGCGGTGACGTGCTCGTAGAAGCTGCTGAGGGAGCCGAAGCCGGCGGAGTCCGCGATCTCGGTGGTGGTCATCGCGGTGGTGAGCAGCAGGCGCTGCGCGGTCCCCACCCTGGTCATCGTCACGTACTGGCCCAGCGTCACGCCGGTCGCGGAGCGGAACACGGTCATCGCGTGGGAGGGGGTGAGGTGTACGGCGGCGGCGATGTCCGCGACGGCGAGCGGGCCGCGGTGGTGGTCCATGACGTGCTGGGCCATGGCGGAGACCTGCCGCAGCCGCCCCGCGGGCACGGCGCCGGCGCCGGGGAGCGCGGCGCCCGCGCCGGGCGGGGCGGCGGCGTCGGGGCGGGTGCCCACGCGGAGGATGCGGCGCACGGCCGCGCGGATCTCGAGCTGGGCGATCTCCGCGTCGCCGCTGTCCTCGTGGTCGTCCTCGGCGTCCGGGACGGCGCCGGGGATCTCGTGCACCCAGCGCTCGGCGAGGTGCGCGACCCGCTCGGCGAGGCCGGGCGCGCGGGTGATGAGCGGGCGGGCGCTCAGCAGCGGGGCGGTCTCCGCCTCGGGCAGGCCCCAGCCGAGCATCGTCGCGAAGGGCACGTGGATCCAGCAGGCGTCGCCCGGGTTCGCGCCCACGAGCCCGTGCGGCTGCGCCGCCCAGAACACGGCGATCTCGCCCGCGTTCACGGTGAGCGGCCGGCCCGCGAAGAGGTAGTGCATGCTGCCGCGCAGCACGAGGTTGATCTCCACGTCGTCGTGGCGGTGCAGGGCGCCCATGTGCGGCGGGGCGCCGCGGCGGATCCACAGGCCCGCGCGCTGCTCCTCGACCATCCCGTCGGCGTCCCACCCGATCGTCTCCGTCATCGCGCCAGCGTAGTCACGGATCGAAGGATCCTGGAACAACCACCGAGGATCCCGGGAGACCTCCGGGACGGTGCGCCCCTAGCGTGGCGGCATGGCAACGACGCACCTCAAGAACCCCAAGATCACCCTCATCGGCGCCGGCGGATTCGTGTTCCCCTTCCGGCTCGTTGGCGACATCCTCAGCTTCCCCGCCCTGCAGGGCGCGACCCTCTGCCTCATGGACGTGAACCCCGAGAAGCTCGGCCCCGTCGCCGCCGCGACCCGCGAGCTCGTGGCCCACCACGGCCTGCCCACCACGGTCGAGGAGACCACCGATCGCCGCGCCGCCCTCGAGGGCGCGGACATCGTCATCATCACCTTCCAGGTGGGCGGCGTGGAGTCCTACCGCCACGACGTCGAGATCCCCCGGAAGTACGGCATCGACCAGACCGTCGGCGACACCGTCGGCCCCGGCGGCGTGTTCCGCTTCCTGCGCTCCGTCACCGCCTACGACGAGATCGCCGCCGACGCCCTCGAGGTGTGCCCCGACGCGACCTTCATCAACTACGCGAACCCGATGGCCATGGCGACCGCGTACCTGAACGCGAAGGGCCTGCGCACCGTGGGTCTCTGCCACAGCGTGCAGGGCACCACCCGCATGCTCGCCCGCACCCTCGACGTGCCCTACGACGAGGTCTCCTACCGCTGCGCCGGCATCAACCACCAGGCCTGGATCCTCGAGTTCATGCGCGGCGACGAGGACCTCTACCCGCAGGTGCGGGAGGTCATGGCCGCGAAGCACCAGGTGGGCCGTGGCGCCCAGGACCTCGCCGGGGACGACGGCGACCACTCCGGGGCGGCCGACGCCGCGAGCACGTACGAGGGCGGCAACGAGCAGGTGCGCACCGCCATCATGAACGCCTTCGGCTACTTCCAGACCGAGTCCAGCCACCACGCCTCGGAGTACCTGCCCTACTTCCGCAAGACCCCCGAGCTGGTGGAGCAGTACATCCCCGAGCGCTGGGACTACTACGAGATCTGCGTGGCCCACGACGACCAGGGCGACATCGACACCCAGCTCGAGAAGCTCAAGGGCGAGCTCGCCCCGAGCGTCGAGTACGGCGCGAGCATCGCCAACTCGATCGTCTCCGGCACCCCGTCGGTCGTCCACGGCAACGTCCCCAACGGCGGCGCCCTCATCACGAACCTGCCAGACGACGCCTGCGTCGAGGTGCCCTGCCTCGTCGACGCCCGCGGCGTGCAGCCCACCGCGATCGGCGACCTGCCCCCGCAGCTCGCCGCGCTGAACCGCACGAACGTCAACGTGCAGACCCTCGCCGTGCGCGCCGCGCTCACCGGCGACGTCGAGAACGTGCGCCATGCCGTCGCGCTCGACCCGCTCACGGCCGCGCTGCTCACCCTCGAGGACGCCCGCGCCATGACCGACGAGCTGCTCGCCGCGCACGCGGACCGCCTGCCGGAGCGGCTGCAGCAGGGCTGACGCCCCCGCCGCCCCCGCCCGTCGCATCGCTCAAAGGAGAGTGATCCCGTGAGACCCCCTGCCCCCACGCGCCGCCAGATCCTGGCGGTGGCCGGCATCTCGGTTTCCGGTGCCCTGGCCGCCTGCAGCGGTCAGGACACCGGCACCCAGCACCTGCGGCTGTCCTCCTGGAACATCCCGACCGACCTCGCGGCGTACCAGACGATCGCGGACCGCTTCGTCGCGGAGCATCCCGGGACGTCGGTCGCGGTGGAGGTGACCACCGGCTCCTTCCACCAGTGGTTCATCACCCGCCTCGCCGCGGACCTCGCCCCGGACATCATCCGGATCACCCCGCAGCAGATCGGGCGCTACGCCGCCAACGGCAGCCTCGTGGACCTCAGCGGGGCGATCCCGGCGGACTACCAGGAGGACTGGAGCGAGCCGTTCTGGGCGATCGGCCAGCGGGAGAGCGGCGTCTTCGGGATCTTCCAGCACACCGACAACTTCATCACCTTCTACGACAAGGAGGTCATGGAGAGGATCGGGGTCACCCCGCCCACCGCCCTCGCCGACGCGTGGACCTGGGACCAGTTCCTCGAGATCAGCGCGGAGGTCAAGAAGGCGACCGGCAACTACGCCTTCTCCTACGGCTGGAGCGGGGCGGACACCGCCTACCGCTGGATGCCGCTGATCTACCAGAACGGCGGCGCGTTCCTCGGCGAGGACGGCCTGACCCCGT
This sequence comes from Brachybacterium sp. NBEC-018, assembly GCF_024860185.1. Lineage (NCBI taxonomy): Bacteria > Bacillati > Actinomycetota > Actinomycetes > Micrococcales > Dermabacteraceae > Brachybacterium > Brachybacterium sp. NBEC-018. Next base: position 128,792 of record NZ_CP100650.1, on the reverse strand, counting down.
CCATGGACTCCGACGCCGCGATCGAGGCGCTCGCCTTCGGCCGCCGCTGGTACGAGGACGGCCTCGTCAGCCCCAGCAACATGAGCAAGTCCGGGGGAGGGCACGTCGACTTCGACCTGTTCACCACCGGGCAGGTGGGGATGGCGCTCACGAACCCCGAGGCGATCGCCGCCTTCGAGGAGGCCATGCCGGACCGGTGGGGCACCGCGCCGATGATCCGCAACGTCGGCGAGGCCTCGGACCTCGGCGGCAACGCGCTCGCCGTGACCCGCTCCTCGACGCACCCGGAGCTCGCCGCGGAGCTCGTCGCCTACCTGACCAGCCGCGAGAACATCCAGGAGTTCTGCCACGAGGGTAACTGGATCCCCTCGCGCAGCTCGCTCAGCGCGGAGGACGTCGGCTACGCCGCCCACTCCGACGTCATGCAGCAGTTCATCGACCAGGGGACGACGATCCCGCTGTCGATGGTGAAGGCGCAGTCCGGGGAGTTCTTCAGCTCCCTGAACGCCGTCTTCGCGGACTACCTCGACCTGTGCCTCCTGGGGCAGCTGTCCCCGCAGGAGGCCTCCGCCCAGATGATGGAGGCGATGCTCAGTGTCACGTCCCGCTGAGAGCACCGCGCGGAGGCCCGGCACCGGGCGCCGCCTCACCCCCTACGTGTTCATCGGCCCCGCGGCCCTGCTGTTCGCAGCGTTCTCGCTGATCCCGATCGTCATCGCGATCACGCTGAGCTTCCAGGACACCCAGACCCTCGGCGAGGGCCGCTGGGTGGGCGTGGACAACTTCGCCTCGATGGGATCGGACCGCCTGTTCCGCACCGCGCTCGTGAACACGGTGCTGTTCACCGTGGGCACCGTCCCCACCGCGATGGCGATCGGCCTCGCGCTCGCCGTGGCCCTGAACCGGCCGCTGCCCGGCCGGGGCGTGCTGCGCGCGATGTTCTTCGTGCCGATGGTCGCCGCGGGCGTCGTCGTCGGCGTGATCATGTCCTGGATCTTCAACGTCGACTACGGCGTCGCGAACAACGCGCTCGCCGTGCTCGGGATCGGCCGCCTCCCGTGGCTGACCTCCCCGAACCTCGCGATGATCACGCTGATCATCGTCGTGGTGTGGACCCGGATCGGGTTCTGCATGGTCATCTACCTCGGTGCGCTGCAGTCGATCCCCGCGGAGCTCAAGGAGGCCGCCGCGATCGACGGCGCCGGCCGCTGGGCGCGGTTCCGCTCGATCACCCTCCCGATGCTCACCCCGACCACGTCGATCCTGCTGATCCTCAACGTCGTGTTCTCGCTGCAGGCCTTCGACGTCATCTACGTGATGACCGGCGGCGGCCCCGGCTTCTCCACGACCGTCCTCATCCAGTACGTGTTCCGCTCCGCCTTCCAGGACGGCCAGATGGGCTACGCCGCCGCCCTGGGCCTGGTGCTCGTGGGGATCCTGCTGGTCTTCACCCTGCTGCGGCAGGGCGCCTCGAAGCGAGCGGAGAGCTACCTATGAGCACCGTCCGGACCACCCGCCCCGCCCCTGCCGAGGCCCCGCCGGCCGCGGAACGTCGGCCCCGCCGGAGGCAGTCCCCGCGCCGCTGGCTGCTGCTCGCCGGCCTCGCGATCCTCGCCGTGCTCATGGTGTTCCCGCTGTACTGGATGGTGGTCTCCGCGCTCACGCCCGGCGGCCAGTCCCAGAGCTCGCAGTTCTACCTGTGGCCCGCGGAGCCGACGCTCGCGAACTTCAGCGAGGTGTTCTCCACCCAGCCCGTGTGGCGATGGATCGGGAACTCGCTGCTCATCTCCGTGGTGACCACCGCGATCTCGGTGTGCGTGTCCCTCGGCGCCGGCTACGCCCTCGCGAAGTTCTCCTTCTTCGGGAAGGGCCTGCTGTACACGGCGTTCCTCGTGACGATCATGATCCCGATCCAGGTGACCCTCGTGCCCTCGTTCCTCGTGGTCGCGCGGCTGGGCCTCGTCGACTCGCCGTGGGCGGTCATCCTGCCCACCGCGTTCGACGTGGTCGGCATCTTCATCGCCCGCCAGTTCATGCTCTCCGTCCCCAACGCCCTCGTCGAGGCCGCGCGGGTGGACGGCGCCGGCGAGTTCCGCGCCTTCTTCCAGGTGGTGCTGCCCACCTGCGGCCCGCTCGTGGGGGTGCTCGTGATCCTCGCGTTCATGGCCCGCTGGAACGACTTCCTGTGGCCGATGGTCGTGCTGCAGGGCAACGAGAACCTCACGGTGCCCGTCGCCCTGTCCACCCTCACCAACAACCCGGCCTTCGCCTCCCCGTGGGGTGCGGTGATGGCCGTCGCGACCGTGACGGTGCTGCCGATCCTCGTGGTGTTCCTGGCCTTCCAGCGGCAGTTCGTGCAGGGCATCTCGAGCACCGGGATCAAGTGACGGCGGGGCCGACGGGGGCGCGTGATCCGCGCGCCCTCGTCGGCCTCTGACCGCCCGGCTCAGCCCTGCGCCAGCTCCTCCCGCGCCGTGCGCAGCACCGCCTCGGTGAGCGCCTCGAGCAGGGCCGACGGCGCCTTAGCGACCTGCCAGAACAGGGGAGTGGTGACGGGCTCCCCGCCGAGGTCCACGAGGTCGCCGCGAGCGAGCAGGGGCTCCGCCTGCATGGTCAGCAGCATCGCCCAGCCGAGGCCCTCGACGACGGCGTCCGCGAGCTCATGGGTCGAGGGCACGAGGTGCCGCGGGGCGAGGGCGGGATCCACGCCGCGGGCGCGCAGCCAGTCGGCCTGGAGATCGTCGGAGGCGTCGTAGTCGATGCGCGGGGCACGGGCGAGCACCTCGGGCGTCACGGCGCCGCCGCCGTCGGACCCGGCCCAGCGCCGGATCCAGACGGGCGCGGCGACGGCCCGGTAGACGAGGCTCCCGAGCGGCAGGGAGCGGTAGCCGGGCGGCGCGACCGGCGCGGAGGTGACCGCCGCGAGCGCCGCCCCGCTCGTGAGGAGGCGCGCGGTGACGTCCTGGTCCTCGCGCTGCAGCTCGAGCTGGGCGTCGTGCTCGCGGGTGAAGGCGGCGAGCGCGGGGACGAACCAGGTGGCGAGCGAGTCGGAGCTGACGGCGATCCCGATCCGCGGGTGCTCGCCCTGTGCGTCGAGGCCCAGCTCCGCGAGCGCCTCCTGCTCGATGAGCGCCTGTGCGCGGGCGAGGCGCACCACCACCTCGCCGGGCGCGGTGAGCCGCACGGGCTTCGCGCGCACGAGCAGCCGCTGCCCCACGGACCGCTCGAGCTGCTTCACCCGCTGGCTCACGGCCGACGGCGTCATGTGCTGGCGGCGGGCGGCGGCCTCGAGGGTGCCCTCCTCCGCGACGATCCGCAGGGTCCGGGCGAGGGACGGGTCGATCGACATGGGCCGAGCCTAGATGAAGCGCTGCTTCAGGAGCGTGAGGAATCCTTGCTGGTGCTTCACTCCGTGCCGCCCTAGCGTCGGGCAGATGACCCCCGCGCTTCACGGCTTCCTCTCCGGCCTCTCCCTCATCCTCGCCATCGGCTCCCAGAACGTCTTCGTGCTGCGCCAGGGCATCCGCCGTGAGCACGTGCTCGCCGTGGTGCTCGTCTGCATCCTCTCCGACGCCGTGCTCATCAGCGCCGGCGCGGGCGGACTCGGCGCCCTCGTGCGCGCCGCACCGGAGGTCGTCGTCGTGGCCCGCTGCGCCGGGGTCGTCTTCCTGCTCGCCTACGCGGCCCTCGCCGCGCGTCGTGCGATCCGCGGCGGGGAGTCGATGCAGATCGAGGCGGGAGGGAGCCGCGGCAGCGCCCTCGCCCCCGTGCTCGCCACGACCCTCGCGCTGACCTGGCTGAACCCGCACGTCTACCTCGACACCGTGCTCCTGCTCGGCTCGATCGCCGCGACCCACGGCGGGCAGGCGTGGCTCTTCGCGATCGGCGCCGTGGCCGGCAGCACCGTCTGGTTCACGGCGCTCGGCGTGGGCGCGCGGCGCCTGGGCCGGCTGTTCTCGAGCCCGCGCTCGTGGCGGGTGCTCGACGGGGTCGTCGCCGTGACGATGGTCGTGGTCGCGGGGATGCTCGCGCTGGGCTGATTCCCCCTGCGCGCCTCAGCCCATGAGCTGCGGCGCCGCCGCGTAGCTGATCACCGTGACCGAGTTGTTGACGGCATGGACCACGACGCCCGGCCACACGGAACCGCTGCGCCGGCGCAGCTCCGCCGTGATCACGCCGACCACGAGCGCCGCCGGGAGCACGAAGTTGATGCCGTGCGCGAGCGCGAAGACGACCGCGCTGCCCAGCGTCGCGACGATCGGCGCGAACCGCATGAGCCAGCTCGTGACCACGCCGCGGAAGAACAGCTCCTCGCCGATGGGCGTCAGGATCACCAGACCGATCGCGGTGAGGACGAGGGCGCCGATGCTCCCGCTGGCGCCCGCCACGTAGGAGTCCTGCATGGAGGTCTCGAGACCGAAGAGGCTCATGGTCAGCGGCACGATGAGGATCTTCGCGAGCATCCCCACCACGCCGCCGGCGACGCCGATCAGCAGCAACCGGGGCCGGACCGCGCGCACGCCGAACGGACCCCAGGCGCGCAGCCGAATCGAGGCGGCCGCGGCGAAGGCCGCCGCACCGGCGATCCCGGAGAGGAGGGATGCCGCGACGCCGACGCCCTGCAGGTCGCTCACGAGATGCGGGAGCACGAGCCGGGGGACGGCGACGGTGAACAGGATCAGCACCGCGAGCCCGACGAGCACCTCGGGCAGGCCGGGGAGAACGGACGATGGTCGCTCCCCGCTCCCGGGCGGAGTCTCCGTGCTCGTGCGGGGGGTGTCCATCCGTCTCTCCTGTCGTCGACCGTCAGGGACCCGTCCCGCCTCCACCGGATCATCCGTCCCGGACGCCTGTCAACGGGTGCGGGCGCGGCCCGTCACCGCTCGTCGCGCCCGTGGTGCCAGGCCTCCCAGAGCACGGCGAAAGGACCGTCGCCGCGCACGAGCGCGCCGGGGGTGCCGGTCTCGACCGCGCGGCCGTCCTCCATCACCACCACGAGATCCGCCTGCTCGGCATGGCGCAGACGGTGCGCGACGACGACCGCGGTGCGGCCCGCGGTCACGGCGGCCACGGCCCGGTCCAGGGTGCCGTCGGCGCCGGCCTCCGCCGTCGCCTCGTCGAGGACCACCACCGCGGGATCGGCGAGGAGCACCCGGGCGAGCGCGATCTGCTGGATCCGCGCCTCGTCGAGATCGGCGGGCGGCGGGCCGGAGAGGTCGCCGACGTCGCCGTCACCCAGCGCCCAGCGGGCGCCGACGGCCGCGAGCGCGCCCCGCAGCTCCTCCGGTGAGGCCTCGGGCCGCGCGAGGCGCAGGTTCTCCGCGATCGAGCCCGTGAACAGGTGCGCCTCCTGGCTGACGAGCAGGACGGCGGGCCGCCCGCGATGGCGCGCCGCGCGGGCGTCCTGGCCGCCGATCCGCACGGTCCCCGCCTCGGCGTCGAGCGAGCCCGCCACGATCCGTGCGAGGGTTGACTTCCCGGAGCCGGAGGCCCCCACGAGCACGGTCGTCGAGCCGGCCGGGAGGTCGAGGTCCACGCCGTCGAGGGCGCGGCGGTGCCCGGGCGTCCCGGCCGGGCCCGCCCCCGGGTAGCTGAACGCGAGAGCGGAGACCTCCACGCGGGCGCCCTCGATCTCGCGGCCCGCCGGGCGGTCCGGTCGCGCCGCGAGCACGCCCACCAGGCGCTCGAGCCCCGCCTGCGCGCGCTGGAGGTCGTCGATGCTGGTGAGGAGCGAGCCGATGGGGCCGAACAGCCGATGGAAGAACAGTGCGGCCGCGGTCACGGCGCCCACGGTGATCCCGTCGGGCCCCACCCTCAGGAAGCCGGCGGCGAGGACCGCCGCGAGGCCGATCAGCTCCGCCGCGTTGAGGCCCGCGTAGAAGCGGTTGCGCGCCGAGGCCTGCTCGAGACCGGTCCGCACGGCGGCGATGCTGCGATCGGCGATGAGCTGGAGGCGGTCCTCGGCGTGGTCGTGGGCGCGCACGGTCCAGGAGCCGGCGACGGTCTCGATGATCGCCTGCCCGCGGGCGGCCTCCTCGTGCCGGATCCGCACGTACAGGGGGCGTGAACGGCGGAGGAAGCCGCGGGTCGTGAGCACCTGCAACGGCACGGCGAGCAGCGCGGCCCCCGCGAGCCACGGGTCCAGGGCCGCGAGCCCCACGGCGGTCAGCGCGATCGTGAAGGCGGCGCCGATCACGCGGGGCAGCACCCCGGAGGCGGCCTCGGTCACCGCCTCGACGTCCCCGGTCACGCGGGAGACCACGTCGGAGCTGCCCGCACCCTCGACTCTGCCCGCGTCGAGGCCGAGGGCCGCTTCCATGACCTCCTCGCGGAGCTCGGCGAGGGCGTCCTGGAGGCACGCGACGAGCAGCCGGCCTCCCCACCAGGTCGCCGCGGCGGCCACGAGTCCCGCGGCGAGCACGAGCAGGCACACGAGGAGCACGGGGCGCAGGCCCTGCCCCTCGGCGGCGAGGTCCACGATCCTGCCCAGCGCGGGCGGGATCACGAGCGACGCGGAGGCGCCGGCGAGCAGCAGCACCGTCGTCCCCGCCAGGGGGAGGCGCCGCCGGCCGAGCAGCCGGGCGGCCGTGCGCGCGGTCTCCCGTCGGCCCGCGATCGGGAGCGAGGCGGCGGCCTGCGGCGCGGTCTCCGCTGCGGGGACGGTCGTCGCGGCGCTCATCGCACGGCCTCCGCGGGCTGCGGGGCGCGACCCGCGGTTCCCATCCCGGCCGCGGCCGGGCGGAGGTCCACCACCTCGTGGCAGGCGGCGAGCAGCGGCGGCTCGCCGGTCACCAGGAGCAGCGTGCGGCCCAGGCCGCGCACGCCGGCGGCGACGCGGCGGGCGGTGAGGGGGTCCAGCGCGGTGGTCGGCTCGTCGAGGACGACGAGCGCGGCGTCGTCGTGGAGGGCGCGGGCGAGCAGCAGCCGCTGGCGCTGCCCTCCGGAGAGCCGGCGCCCGCCCTCGCCCACGGGGGCGTCCGGGGAGCCGAGGTGCGCGATGACGTCATCGAGGGCGGTCGCGGCGACCACCTGCGCGTCGAGGGGACCGTCGCCGAGGGTGACGTTCTCGCGGAGCGTCCCCGTGAAGACGGTCGCGTCATGCGGCGGGGCGAGGATCCGCGTGCGATAGCCCTCCGGGCCCAGGTCCAAGGCGTCCGCGCCGTGCACGCGCAGCTCGCCGCGCGCGGGGGCGGTGCGGAGGGCGAGCCGTGCGGTGACGGCGCGGGCCTGCGCGGCGCCCTCGACGTGGAGGCCGATCATCCGCCCGGCGGGGACGTGCACGGCGGGTCCGTGCTCGGGGCGCCACTGCAGCGGCGCCGCCTCCGGGGAGGGGGAGCCGGCCTCGGCCGTGCCGGCGGGGAGCAGGAAGTCCTCCGCGACGAGGCCGTGGAGCCGGCGGGCGGAGGCCCGCTTGTGCGACCAGTTCGCGCCGAAGGTGCCGATGTGCGCGAGCGATCCCTGCAGGAACTGCGCGAGCCCCACCACGGTCACGAGCTCGCCGGGGGTGATGCGCCCCGTGACGGCCATCGCGCCGGCCGCGAGGGTCAGCAGGGTCATGGCGAGCACGGAGACGGCGCTGCTCACCGCCTGGTAGGTGAGCAGCGAGCGGGCGGCGGCGACGGCCCCGTCGCGGGAGGCGGCGCTCGCCGTGCGGTAGCGGCGCAGCATCTCCTGCTGCGCGCCGAGGCCGTGGAGCACGCGCAGCCCGGCGATGGCGTCGGTCGCGACCTCGCTCGCGGAGGCGACGGAGGCCTGCTCCGTCATGCCGAGCCGCTCGAGGGGGCGGGCGAGGGCGCGCATCCCCCACAGCACCGCCGCGGCGCCGAGGAGCACGCCGAGGCCGAGCGGCACCGAGATCACCAGCAGGGCGATGCTGCTGGTGAGGAGGGCCATGACGGTCGAGGCCTGCTGGGCGATGGTCCAGGCGACCCCGGCCACCCGATAGGTGTCCGAGGTCGTGACGGAGAGGATCTCCCCGGTGGGGCGCGGGGTGTGCGCGCGGTGGTGGAGCACCCGCTGGGCGACCAGCTGGCGGAGGTCGTGCTCGCCGTGCCCGTAGACCGCGACCATGCCGCGCGAGGCCCGCTGGTAGCTGAGGGACAGCACGACGAACACGGCGGCGAGCACGCCCAGCCACAGGGCGAGGGCGGAGGCGTCCCGGGGGAGCACGGCGCGATCGATCACGACGCCGATGAGGATCGGGACCGCGGCCTCCGCGGCCTGGTGGAGCATGAGCCCCGCGGTGCTCAGGGCGAGGAGGCGGCCGCGGCGGTCGCGCGTGAGCGCGAGGCGGAGGACGCCGCCGACGCTCAGCGACGGGGGAGAGGCGGGGAGGAGGGTCACCCCGACGACGCTAGGCGTGTCCGGTGCGGGGTGGAGGACGAGCGGTGTCGTGCAGCGGACACGAGCAGGTTAGGGTGGCCTCACCGTTTTACGCAGCGGCCGCCTTGCGAAGAAGAGCGGCCGGATCCGATACGGGAGAGACGATGACCGCCCTGCTCGCACGCCCCCTCCCCTCGGCGCCGGGGGAGGCCGACGGCCCCGCGATGCGCCCGCCTCAGGGCGGCGTGATCCCGGAGGGCGGGTACCTCCTCACCACGCGCTTCCTGCGGTACGTCTACATGGACGACGACGCCTCCTCGTGCGTCGACGTCCCGCACGTGCACCGCGAGCACGTCGTGCTGTGGTCCGCGCGAGGCACGCACGACGACCTCGAGGCGGAGGGCGAACCGCGCCGGCTCGCCCCGGGCCAGGGCCTGTTCGTGCCCGCCGGGGTCCCGCACGCGGCGAGCCGGGCCGCGACGACGCCCCTCGCCGCGGTGTTCGTGGACCCGGCGCGCTGGGAGCAGGCGCCGCCGGGGGTGGCCGCGGTCGTGGTCAACGACGCCGTGCGGGAGCTGCTCACCCACCTCCACGTGCACGCGATGCCCAAGGATCAGCGGCTGCGCGCGCAGCGGGTGTGCCTCGAGCTCATGACGGAGGCGCCCGCCCCGAGCCTCTCGCTGCCCGTGCCGCGCGATCCGCGCATCGCGCCCGTCGCCCGCGCGATCCTCGCCGACCCGTCGGACGACCGCTCCCTCGAGGACTGGGCGTTCCGCACCTCGGTGAGCACCCGCACCCTGGTGCGCGCGTTCCGGGCGGAGACGGGGATGACCTTCGCGCAGTGGCGGGCGGCGGCGCGGATGTCCGCCGCGGTGCGCCTGCTCGGGGACGGGGTGCCCGTGGGCACCGTCGCGCGGCGCGTCGGCTATGCGACGACGAGCGCCTTCAGTGCGGCCTTCCATCGGATGCTCGGCCGGCCGCCGCACCGCTTCCTCCCGGGGAGCGGCCCCCTCGCGTGACCGCGCCGGCCGGCCCGCCGCGGAGGGCGTGACCGACGCCACGCCCTCCGCGGGGCCGATGTCCGCTGCGCGACACGAGGTGTCCGCCCGCCGACTGCGACCCTTCCTACGCTGAGTAAGGGTTGCCTGGCCTTACCCGGATCGTCCCGGGTCGAGCCGGCCACGGAGCCCGCCCCCACGTCCCCTCACGTCGCCCGCGCCCGCACCACCGGGCCGCCGCCGAAAGGTCCACCACATGGCCGCCCTGCGCCGCTCCACTTTCCTCCTCGGCCTCGCCGCCTCCCCGCTCCTCGCCGCCTGCGCGACGAGCACGGGGGCGAGCAGCACCGACGCCGCCGGCAGCTCCGACGCGGGCGGGGCCGACGCCTTCCCGGTGACCCTCGAGCACGTCTACGGCGAGACCGAGATCCCCGCGGCCCCGGCCCGCGTCGTGACGATCGGATGGATGACCCACGACATCGTCGCCGCCCTCGGCGTCGCCCCCGTGGGTGTGAGCACCAGCTGGGGCGGGGACGAGGACGGCTTCACCCCCTGGTTCCGCAGCCAGGTCGAGGAGACCCTCGGCGCGGAGCTGCCCACGGTCCTCACCGAGGAGGACGGCCCCGACTACGAGCAGATCCTCTCACTCGCCCCGGACGCGATCCTCGCCCCGCACTCCGGCATCACCGAGGTGCAGTACCAGCGCCTCACGGAGATCGCGCCGACCGTCGCCTTCCGCGAGGGGGCGTGGTCCTCCGGCACCTGGCAGGAGCTCACCGGCATCGTCGCGACGTCCCTGGGCCGGAGCGACGCCGGTGACACGCTCATCGCGCAGACCGAGAAGGCCCTCGCCGACGAGACCTCCCGGTACCCCCACCTCGAGGGAGCGCGCTTCGCGTACACCACCACCCTCTCCGCGTCCGACGGCGGCACCGAGCTGGCCCTCTACGTCACCGGCGACCCCCGCGTCGCACTGCTGCACGAGCTCGGGATGGTCGACACCCCGGCGCTCGCCGAGCTCAGCGAGGGACTCGACGTGGACGCCTTCTACACCGGGGTGAGCCTCGAGCAGCTCGACACCGTCGAGGCGGACGTGGTCGTCGCCTGGTCCAACAGCGCCGAGGACACCGCGTACACGCTCGAGCACCCCCTCTTCTCCCGCTGGGCGCCGATCGCGGAGGGCGGTTACTGCATCGCCGAGGACGCGACCCTCGGCATGGCCACCTCCGGCCCCTCGGTGCTCAGCATCCCGTGGGCCATCGAGAAGGGTTACGTGAGCGGCATCGCCGACGCGATCGACGGCACCCCCACCGTGCGGCCGGCCGCATGAGCGCGGGCACGGAGCAGTACACGCCGCGGATCCACGCCGCCGAGGTCACCGCCGTGCGGCGGATCGGACCGGGGATGGTCCGGATCACGCTGGGCGGTGCGGACATGCACGACTACCCGACGACCGGCGTGGGCGACGAGTACGTGCGGCTCTTCCTCCCCGACGAGCCCGAGGGCGAGGTGCGGATGCCCTTCATCACCGAGCGCGGCTGGGACTTCCCCGAGGGCGTGGAGCCCGCCCAGATGCGCACCTACACGATCCGTGAGCACCGCGCGGGCGAGGTCGACATCGACTTCGTCGTCCACGAGGGCGGCATCGCCGCGGCCTGGGCGCTGCAGGCGCGGCCCGGGCTGCGGGTCGCCCTGAACCCGCCGCGCGAGCTGTACGACCGCCCCCCGAGCGCCCGACGGCAGCTGCTCGTCGCGGACGAGCCCGCGCTCCCCGCCGCGCTGCGCATCGCCGAGCTCACCGCCGGCGAGGTCGAGACGACGCTGCTGGTGGAGATCCACGGCCGCGGCCATGAGCTCGTCATCGAGCGCGAGGGCGAGGACCCGTGCACCTACCGCTGGCTGCGCGGCACCGGCAACGGCATCGCCCCCAGCGAGCTGATCACCGCGCTGCGCCGCGAGACGCTCGCGGGGCACACCTACGTGTGGGTCGCGGCCGAGACCCGCCTGACCCGCCAGGCCCGCTCCTACCTGCGGCACGATCTGGGCCTCCCCGCCGAGGCCTACAAGTGCGTGGGGTACTGGACGGACCGGGCCGAGCAGTGGCGCGCCCGCTACGAGGAGCTCGGCGAGGACTTCCAGCAGCAGGTCGACGCGCTCTACGCGAGCGAGCGGGACATCGAGGAGATCGTCGACGAGGTGCAGCGGCTCTTCCAGGAGGCCGGTCTGTGAGCGGGGCGCGGCGCCCGGGACGGGGGACCCGCCGGTGACGGCGGCAGGGCCGACGACGGGCCCGGCGCCGGCGGCGGCCGCGGCGTCGGCGGCGGCGCCGGCCCGGATGACGACCCCGGGACCGGCGACCTCCGTCTCCCAGGAGCAGGAGGGCGCGACCGCCGGCCTCGCCCGCACCACCGCCCGCCGCACCCTGGGCCTCCTGCTCGCCGTGATCGCGCTGCTGGCGATCACCGTCGCGAGCATCGCGGTGGGTGCCCGCGGCATCGGCCTGTCGACGATCCTCGACGCGCTGTTCGCCTTCGACCCGGAGCTCGACGAGCACCTCATGATCCGCGAGCTGCGGGTGCCGCGCACCGTCGTCGGCCTCGTCGTGGGCCCCGCGCTGGGGCTGTGCGGCGCCCTCATCCAGGCGTTCACCCGCAACCCCCTCGCCGATCCCGGCATCCTCGGCGTCAACGCGGGCGCCACCTTCGCCGTCACCCTGGCCGTCGGCCTCCTCGGGCTCACCTCGCCGCTCGGCTACATCTGGTTCGCCCTCGCCGGGGCGGGCGCGGTGACCGTGCTCGTGGCCCTGCTCGGCTCGATCGGCGGCGGCCGGGCGACCCCCGCGAAGATGACCCTCGCCGGGGTCGCGCTCAGCGCCGTGCTCGGCGGGCTCACGAGCGCGATCGTGCTCGCGGACCGCGAGGCCTTCGACGACCTGCGGTTCTGGGGCGTCGGCTCGATCGGCGGGCGGCAGCTCGACGTGGTGCTGTCCTTCGCGCCGCTCATCGCCGCCGGGGTGGTCATCGCCCTCGCGGTCGCGCGCCCGCTGAACGCCCTCGCCCTCGGCGACGAGCTCGCCGCCTCGCTCGGCGTGCGGATCGGCCTCGTGCGCGGCGCCGTGATCCTCGCCGTCACCCTGCTCGCCGGGACCGCCACCGCGCTCGCCGGCCCGATCGGCTTCCTGGGGCTCATGGTGCCGCACGCGGTGCGCTGGATCGTGGGACCGGACCAGCGCTGGATCCTCGCCTACACGCTCGTCCTCGCCCCCGCGCTGCTGCTCCTCGCGGACGTCCTCGGCCGGCTGATCCTGCCCAGCGGCGAGCTGCGCGTGGGCCTCGTGACCGCCGTCGTCGGCGCCCCCGTGCTCCTCCTGCTCGCCCGCCGACGGACGGTGAGCGGGCTGTGACCGCCGCGCCCCGCCTCGACCACGGGTACCGCGCGCTCACCCCGCGCCGCGGAAGGGTCTCCGCCCTCGTGCCCGTGCGCTCCGCCGTGGTCTGCGCGCTGCTGCTGCTCGTCACGGCCGCGCTCGGGATCGTCTCGCTGGGCCTCGGCAGCTTCCCGCTGAGCGTCCCCGAGGTGATCGACGCCCTGCTGGGCCGCTCCGACGCGCAGGCGCGCCTGCTCGTCGTGGGCTGGCGGCTCCCGCGGATGCTCGTCGCCGTCCTCTGCGGCGGGGCGCTCGCCCTCTCCGGCGCGGTCTTCCAGTCGCTCACCCGGAACCCGCTGGGCTCGCCGGACATCATCGGCTTCTCCTCCGGCTCCTACACCGGGGCGATCGTCGTCATGCTGCTGCTGGGCTCGAACCGCTATCTCGACGTGGCGGCCGGCGCGCTGACCGGCGGCGCCGTCACCGCGGCCGTCGTGTACCTGCTGGCGCTCAGCCGCGGGTCCGTGCAGTCGTTCCGGCTGATCATCATGGGCATCGGCGTGGGCGCGCTGCTGTCCTCCCTGAACTCCGGGCTCATGCTCATGGTCGACGTGGACACGGCGATGCTCGCCGCGGTGTGGGGCGCCGGCTCCCTCAACGCGCTGGGGCACGAGCAGCTGCGGCCGCTCGCCCTCGTGCTGCTCGTCCTCGTGGTGCTGCTCGCCGCGGTCACCGCCCCGCTGCGCCAGCTCGAGCTCGGGGACGACGCGGCCCGTGCGCTGGGCCTGCGGGCGAACCGGGTGCGGGCGGTCGCCGTCGTGCTCGGCGTCGCGCTCACGGCGCTCGTGACCGCCGCCGCCGGACCGATCGCCTTCGTCGCCCTCGCCGCCCCGCAGATCGCGCGCCGCCTGGTGCGCGGATCGGGGCTGCTGCTGGTGCCCTCCGCGCTCACGGGCGCCCTCGTGCTGCTGGCCTCCGACGTCCTCGCCCAGCGCCTCGGGCTCCCGGTGGGCGTCGTGACCGTGTCCCTGGGCGGCGGCTACCTCGCCTGGCTCCTCGCCGCCGAGTTCCGGAGCCGGCGATGAGCCGGCAGGCCCGACCCCGCCCCGTCGCGGGCACGACCGACCACCCCCCGGGAGGGACCACGATGACAGTGACCGCGGGCGAGGCCGCCCTGAGCACCCGCTCGCTGCGGGTCGGGTACGAGCAGCGGGTGGTCTGCGAGGGGGTGGACCTGCGGATCGAGCGCGGCTCGTACACCGCGATCATCGGCCCCAACGCGTGCGGGAAGTCCACGCTGCTGCGGGCCGCGGCGCGTGTGCTCCCCGCGATGTCCGGCTCCGTGCTGCTCGACGGGACGGACATCCGCACGGTGCCCACGCGGCGGCTCGCGACCCGCCTGGGCCTGCTCCCGCAGACCTCCCTCGCGCCGGACGGCATCCGGGTCGCGGATCTCGTGGCCCGCGGCCGCTACCCCCATCAGGGCATGTTCGACCGGTGGTCCGCGACCGACGAGGCCGCCGTCGTCGCCGCCCTCGAGGCGACCGGCACCGGCGACCTCGCCGGGCGCCTCGTCGACGAGCTGTCCGGTGGCCAGCGGCAGCGGGTGTGGGTCGCGATGGCCCTCGCCCAGGAGACGCCGGTCCTGCTGCTGGACGAGCCCACCACCTTCCTCGACATCACGCACCAGTACGGGCTGCTCGAGCTGTTCGAGCGGCTCCGCTCCGAGCTGGACCGCACCGTCGTCGTGGTCCTCCACGACCTCAACCAGGCGGCCCGCTTCGCGGACCATCTCGTGGTCATGAAGGACGGCGCGGTCGTCGCGGCCGGGCCGCCGGGGGAGGTGCTCACCGCCGAGCTCGTCGAGGAGGTCTACGACCTGCCGTGCCGGGTCATGCCCGATCCGGAGACCGGGGCGCCGCTGGTGATCCCGCGGGCGGCGGTCGGCGTGCGCTGACGCGGCCGGGCGGTCCGGTTGTTCTGCCGGATTCCGCCCGCTCCCGGTACTGTGGAAGAGCCGGTCGCAGCCGCCCGGCGGGCGCGCCCGGCCAGCGGCGCGCTCCCGATCTCGACCCGTGGGGACTGAAGTTGGAACAGATCACCGTCGCCGGACATCCCGAGCCCGTGCCCGCCTCCGAGGTCGCTGCACGGCTTCTCCGGCAGCGCCTGGACTCCGTGCGCGACGAGCGCGGCGACGCCGCTGCGGACAAGCTCGAGAAGCTCGTCGGCCACCGGATCGGCAGCATGCTCGAGGCGGGCACGCCCAGCATCGACGTCGCGACGATGCGCGCGATCGTCGACTACGTGGAGCTCCCCTCGGAGGACGAGGCGGAGCCGACGGGCCTGGGGAGGACCATCCGCGGCATCAAGGACAAGCTCGCCCAGCGGGGCGGCCCCGCGCGCTGACCCGGGCACGCACCCACCTGGAGGCGCAGCGCCGCGCCGAGGAGCTCATACCATGAGGCCGAACGTCCTGCTCATCTCCACCGACCAGCAGCGCTTCGACATGGTCGGCGCCGCCGGGAACCCGGCCGTGAGCACCCCGCACCTGGACCGCCTCGCCGCGCAGGGTGCCCTGTTCGAGAACTGCTACGTGCAGAACCCCGTGTGCTCACCCTCGCGCGCGAGCCTCATGACGAGCAGCTACGTCTCCGCCCACGGCCTGTACGAGAACGGCGTGGACATCGCGCCGGGGACGCGCCTGGTCTCCGCCGAGCTCGCCGAGGCCGGCTACGACTGCGGCCTCGTGGGGAAGCTCCATCTGCATTCCTGCTTCCACGGGCGCACCGAGCCGCGGGTGGTGGACGGGTTCCGCGTGTTCCGCTGGGCGCACGATCCCTACCCCGGCTCGAGCGAGAACGCGTACCACCGCTGGCTGCGGGCCGCGCATCCGGACCTGTACGCGCACGCCCTCGAGGACAACGACCGCTTCGATGCGCTGCCCACGGAGGCCCACTACAGCCACTGGATCGCGGAGGAGACGATCTCCTTCCTCCGCACGGACCGCCGGTCGGATGAGCCGTTCCTCTTCGTCGCGAACTTCTTCGACCCGCACCACGGCTTCGGCGCGCCGGAGGAGTACCTGCGCCGCTACGACGACGTCGAGCTGCCGCCCGTGAACACCCGCGACGGGGAGCTCGAGAGCAAGCCGGAGATCCAGCGCTGGACGTCACTCCACGGGGGAGGAGGCATGCCGAGCTTCGCGGATCTCGACGAGGCGGGGCTCGACGAGGTGCGCCGGGCGTACTACGCGATGGTGACCCTCGTGGACGACGAGGTGGGGCGGATCCTCGCCGCGCTCGAGGAGGAGGGCCTCGCGGAGTGCACGATCGTCGTGTTCACGAGCGACCACGGCGAGCTGCTGGGCGATCACCAGATGCTGCGCAAGGGCCCCTTCCTCTACGACTGCTCGGTGAAGGTGCCGCTGATCGTCCGCTGGCCCGGGGTGGTCCCCGCGGGCCTGCGTCGGAGCGAGCTCGTGCAGTGGGTGGATCTCGCGCCCACCTTCCTCGAGGCCGCCGGGGTGGAGCGGCCCCGCTCCTACCAGGGGGAGAGCCTCGTGCCGCTGCTGCGCGGCGAGGAGGGGGCGTGGCGGGACTGGGCGCTCAGCCAGTACCGCTCGAGCGGGGACCCCGCGAACCCCTCGGCGCACCTGACGATGCTGCGCCGCGGCAGCTGGAAGCTCATCGCCCACCATGCGGCGGAGGGTCGCGAGCGCACGGGGGAGCTGTACGACCTCGAGGCCGATCCGGGGGAGCTCGTGAACCTGTGGGCCAGCGCCGCGCATCGCGAGGTGCGCCTCGAGCTCGCCGAGACGATGCTCGACGTTCTCGCCGCCGTCGAGGACCGGAGGGGCGTGCAGCTCGCCCCCTGGTGAGCCCGCGGGCGGCGGCGGGGCGTCGGGGCCGCGATGGGGCGGGGGCCTCCCGCGAAAACCCGTTACATCATGTACATGATGTAACGGGTTTTCGAGAGACGTACCGTCCTCCGCCGGGGCCGCCGGGGCCGCCGGGGCCGCCGGGGCCGCCGGGGCCGCCGGAGCCGCGGGGGCCGCTGGGGCCGCTGGGGCCGCCGGGGCCGTCGGGGCCGTCGGGCGGCAGGCTCGTCGGAGGTCGAGACCCGGGTCAGCGGGCGGTGTCGACGAGGTGGTCGTGGCCCGTGCCGTCGGAGATGTCCACGCCGATGGTGAGCTCGTCGCCCGTCTCGGTGTTCAGGTAGCTCACGTATACGTGGCCGGCCGCGCCCTCGGCGGAGGTGCGCTGCCAGTGCTTGGCGCCTCCCTCGTGGGCGATGATCGTGCGGCGGGCGTCGGCCGTCGTGTATGTCGCGAGGTCGATGTCGTCGCCGGCGCCGAACGCGCGGATCGTGCGATCGGCGTAGCCGACGGGGCTGATGGCGGTGGTCGTGGCGGCCGTGCTCGAGGCGGTGGTGCTCTGGCTCGCGGCGGGCGCGGTGGCCGGCTCGAGGGCGAGGGCCGACGGGGCGACGGCGGTCCCGGCCAGGCCGATGGCGGCGACGGCGGCGAGATGACGGATGCGGGTCATGGACGATCGGTCCTTCCTCAGTGCCCCGGATCCGTCGGCGCACGCGGCAGCAACCCCCACGTCCGCCAGGCGCTCGAGGCGTCGATGGCTTCCGTTGACCCACTCTTTGCCTGTTGATGGCCATGTGTCAAGGAGCGGGCGGACGCTGATCGGACCGCGCAGGCCCGGCCGCTGGTCGGCGTCAGGCGCCGCCCTCGGTGAGGCTCGCGGAGGGCAGCCAGTCCGCGCCGAGCAGCTGGACGACGCCCTCGAGGCTCTCGGTGTCCCCGCCCACGGTGTCCGAGGCTGCGGCGATCCGCTCCACCATCACCTTGCTGACCTGCTCCTCGACGGTTCCCTGCGCGTAGGCGATGTGCCAGGGGGAGACCTGGTGGTCGCGATGCGTGCGGCCCGTGACCTGCCGGCCCGCGATGCCGGAGAACCGCGCCTGGTGGAAGACGCCCACGCGCGGATCGGTGCTCGCCGACTCCCCGCCGGGCAGCGTCTCCCCGGCGTGCAGACTGATCGAGGCGACCGTCGTGAACACGCAGACGCTCGCCTCGCCCCGCTGGAATCGCAGCCGCTCCGCCTCGACGTCGAAGCGGTCCCGGCCGTAGATCGAGGCGACCTCGAGCCCCGCGTCCCGCAGCCGGTCCGCGATCGGATCCGCCGCCGTCGTCACGAACTCGACCGAGCACGCCACCTGGCGGCCCGCCTCGACCTGCTGACCGATCCACGCGACCGTCGAGTCCACGCGGATCAGGCCCGCCTTCTGCCGGAACCGCAGCAGCGCCGCCCGGCCCTTCGCCGTGTTCCGGCCGCGCCGGGCCACGTCCATCTCGCGGCAGAACTCGCCCCACTCGGCCTCGTAAGCAGAGCGCTCCGCAGGCGTGAGCGTCACCGGCATGCCCGAGATCGGCACCGGCCCCCAGGGCGCCGCGCGGTGCAGCATCGCCGTCGGCCGGGCGTCGGCGAGCCAGCCGCGCACGCGGGCGAGGTCCTCCGAGCGGCGGGTCGCGTCGGCCGTCCACGTCGCCCCGTAGCGGCCCTTCTCCAGCGCGATGCCGTGCCGCTCGAGGGCATCGGCGAAATCCGCCGCCGGCTGCTTCACCGAGGTCCACTCCTTCATCGGCTCCCCGTGCACCTGCGCGTAGGCGGGGGCGAGGTAGGGCAGCTCGAGCGGCGTGTGGCCGGGCGTCGCGGTCGTGACGATGACGAACGGCGCATTCTCGTGCGCGGCGCCATGACCCGAGATCTTCGCCCACAGCTTCCAGCGCTTCGTCGTGGTGCGGCGCAGGGCGTGCGCCTCGTCGGCGATGATCACGTCCCAGTCGTATCCGGCGACCTTCTCCAGCCGGTCCCAGGTGATCACCACCCACTCCAGGCCGCTGTCGCCGAGCGCCGTGATCGTGCGGCACCAGTGGCCGATGGTGATCGCCGCCGGGCGGTCCGCGACCACGAGCACCCGCTCCGCGCCCCGCAGGTCACCCACCGCGCTCGCGCCGAGCACCGCGGAGATCGTCTTGCCGACGCCCGGCTCGTCCGCCAGCAGGAACTGCCGGCCGCCCGCCGCGGCGCGCTCCGCGATCGCATCGGCCGCCTCGTACTGGTTCAGCCGCGGCTCGAAGTCCTCCTCCGGCTCCGGGATCGGCGTGGGGGAATCGGGGTTGAGCTGGTTCTCGAGGAAGCGGCCCAGGGTGTGCGGGCCCGGCGCATAGGGCGCGAGGTGCGCGGGCAGGGTGCGGCCCACGTGCAGGTGCATCCTCACCGCGGGATGCCAGGTGGCGCCCTCGACCTGCGTGCCGTACGGGACGTCGAGCACCCACAGCCGCTCACCCGGGCCCGCGAAGGGCAGCGGCCGGGTCGAGGAGCTCGATCCGCCGCGACGGGAGGGCCGACGGCGGCGGGTGCTGGAACGGCGGGAAGGGGGCACCGTGCGAGGTTACCCGTGCACGCTCTCTAGACTGCGAGCGCCCCTCCGCCCTCGGACCCGGGAGGCCGCATGATCCTCGCCCTCCATGCCGCCGCCCGACGGAGCCGCACATGAGCGCCCCGGCGCCCCGCCGGAAGGTCAGCATCTGGGAGCTGATCGGGCTCCTCGTCGACCGGACGTTTCTCCAGCTGCTGCGCGGTGCTGCTCTCCGGGAGCTGAACCGCGCGGACGTCCGGGTCGCCATGAGGCGGGCGTGGGGTCGGCTCAGTGACCGTAGCCGCCGCTCTCGCCGGCATCGGTGTCCTGTGCTTCGGCAGGCCCGTCGTGCTGGGCGGCTTCGTCCTCGGAGAGACGCTTGGTCTCCTCGTCCACCGGATCGCCGGTGCTGTGCTTGTCGTGGTGGGCTCTGCCCTGGTCCTCCGGGACGGGCTGGGTGTCGTCATCGGGGTGATGCATGGGGGTGCTGGTCATGGTGATCCTCCTGTGGTGAGTTCTTCATGGGCCTGCGAGTCCTCGTCGCCGTCGGATCCGCAGCGAGCGAGGCCGTCTGCGTGCTCGACGTTCGACGAGAACCGTTTCGCCAGGCGTGCTCAGGGGCTCGGGGTTCCCCCGTTCACATTGAGAGTCTCGCCGATGACGTAGCTGGACTCCGGCGAGGTGAGGAAGACGTAGGCGGGCGCGAGCTCGGTGGGCTGTCCGGCCCGGCCCAGGGGGGTGCTCTTCCCGAAGTCGGGAAGTGCGTCCTTGGGCTGGCCGTCAGAGACCTGCAGAGGGGTCCAGATGGGTCCGGGGGCGACGGCGTTGACCCGGATCCCCCGAGGTGCGAGCTGCTGCCCGAGACCCTTGGTGAAGTTGTTGATCGCCGCCTTGGTCGAGGCGTAGTCGAGAAGATGAGGTGAGGGGTTGTAGGCCTGGATCGAGGTCGAGTTGACGATCGTCGATCCCGGTTCCAGGTGTCGCAGCGCCGCTTTCGAGACCCGGTAGATCGCCCGGATGTTCACCTCGAAGGTCGACGTCCACTGCTCGTCGTCGAGATCCTCGACGCGCTCGACCGAGATCTGTCGGCCCGCGTTGTTCACGAGTGCGTCGAGGCCGCCGAGCCCGGCGGCCGCCTCGTCGACCACGGCTCGGCAGTACTCGGGGTCCGCGAGGTCGCCGGGCAGCCGGAGAGCCGTGCGGCCGCTCTCCTCGATGACACGACTGATGTACTGCGCGTCCTCCTCTTCCGCAGGCAGGTAGGACAGCGCGACGTCAGCACCTTCGCGGGCGAAGGCGATGGCGACCGCTGCTCCGATGCCGGAGTCCGCTCCCGTGATCAGCGCACGCCGACCCTCGAGACGTCCGGTGCCGCGGTAGGAGTGCTCCCCGCGATCGGTCTGGGGCACGAGCGCCGCATCGAGGCCCGGCTCGGGCTGGTCCTGCTCCGGAGGGGTGATCTCCGGGAAGCGCTCGACCGGATTCTGGAAGGTCAGCTGGTCTGATGCCATGGTCATTCCTCTCTTCGACGATTCCCGTGAGGCCACGAGCTGTGGTCAGCGACGTCCGGGGTCCAGCACGACCTTGATGCAGCCGTCGTGCTTCTTCTGGAACAGCGCGTACGCAGCAGATGCCTCCTCGAGAGGCAGGCGATGGGTGACGAGGTCCGTCACTCCCAGCGGATCGTCGGCGTCCTCCACGAGAGGGAGGAGGTCCTCGGTCCACGAGCGGACGTTGCACTGGCCCATCCGGAGCTGGATCTGCTTGTCGAACATCGACAGCAGCGGCATCGGGCTCGCGGTACCACCGTAGACGCCGCTGAGCGACACCGTCCCGCCTCGGCGCACCAGGTCGATGCTCGTATGCAGCGCCGCGAGACGGTCCACCCCGACGGTCTCCATCGCCTTCCTGCCCGCCGCCTTCGGCAGGTGGCCCACGATCTGGTGTGCGGTACGCGCGATCGGGCTGCCATGGGCCTCCATACCGACGGCGTCGACCACGGCATCCGGCCCTCGTCCCGCGGTGGCCTCCCGGATGGCCTCGATCCCCTCCGGGCCTTCATCGACGACCTCCACCCCGTGACGCGCCGCCATCTCGCGGCGTTCGGGGACTGGATCGATGGCGAGCACCCGGCTCCCGAGGTGCACTCCGATCCGCGCGGCGAACTGTCCCACGGGGCCGAGGCCGAGAACGGCGAGCGTTCCTCCCTCGGGCACATCGGCATACATCACCCCCTGCCAGGCGGTGGGAAGGATGTCGCTGAGGAAGAGATACCGTTCATCGGGGAGGTCGGCGCCGACGGTGATCAGGCCATAGTCCGCGTGAGGGACCCTCAGGTACTCGGCCTGGCCGCCGGGGACCTGTCCGTAGAGCTTCGAGAACCCGAACAGGGCTGCGCCTGATCCGTGGTCGGTGACCTGAGTGGTCTCGCACTGGGACTGGAGCCCGCGGGTGCACATCCAGCACTCTCCGCACGAGATGGTGAAGGGGACGACGACGCGATCGCCGGGGCGCACGCGCGTCACCCCCGGGCCGACCTCCTCGACGATCCCCATCGCCTCGTGCCCGAGGACGTCGCCCGCCGTCATGTACGGGCCGAGAACCTCGTACAGGTGCAGATCCGAGCCGCAGATCGCCGTCGACGTGATCCTGACGATCGCATCCCCCGGCGCCTGGAGCGCAGGATCAGGGACGTCCTCGACGCTCACCTCGGTCGTCCCCTGCCATGTCACTGCTCTCACGGGAGATCCCTCCTGGTTCGCGGTTCCCCAACGTAACGGGGATCACCCGTAAGGGCCAAGGGTGCGTCCGACCGGTCGGTACCACGGCTCTTGCGGGGGCATCTCCGGCGGAGGACTCCGGCAGGGCCTATCCGGATCTCTTCGAGGAGCGTGTCGTCGTCGAGCCCTTCTTCCCCGACGACCTCTTCTTCGTCGTCGAGCCCTTCTTCGTCGTCGGGGACTCCTTCTTCTCCGTCGCACCCCGCCGTCTCTGCACGCTGCGCTCGAGGGCGTCCATCAGGCTGATGACCTTCCCGTCGTCCGCGTCGTCGTCGGAGGTGTCCTCGCCGAACGTCGCCTCGGTGTCGACGGAGTCGCCCTCCTCGAGCTTGGCGTCGACCAGCTCGCGCAGCTGCTCCTGGTACTCGTCGGTGAACTGCGCGGGGTCGAAGTCCCCGCTGAACTGCTCGACCAATGCGGCGGACATCTTCCGCTCCTTCGCACTGATCGTGGTCCGGGACGGGCCGAATTCGACGTCCTTCAGGTCGGTCGGCCAGCGCAGCGTCTGCAGGGCGAGCAGGTCCTCGTGCACCCGCAGCACCCCCAGGCGGGTCTTGGAGCGCAGGGTGAAGGTGACCACGGCCGTGCGCTCGGTGTCCTCGAGGGTGCGGCGCAGCAGCACGTACGCCTTCGAGGAGCGGCCCACGGGCTCGAGGAAGTAGGAGGTCCCCAGCAGGATCGGGTCCACCTGGTCACCGGGGACGAACTGGACGACGTCGATCTCGTCGTTGTCCTCTGCCGGCAGGTCCGCGAGCTCCTCGTCGGTGAGCACGACGGTCTTGTCCCCGTCGTCATAGGCCTTGTCGATGTGCTCGTAGTCGATCTCGCGCCCGCAGACCTCGCAGGTGCGCTGGTACCGGATGCGTCCCTGGTCCTCGTCGTGGACCTGGTGGAAGGAGAGGTCGTGCGACCGGGTCGCCCCGTAGAGCTTCACGGGGACGTTGACGAGCCCGAACGTGATCTCACCGCTCCATATCGCGCGCATGCTCCATGGCACCACGTCTCGCGTCGCCTGGCCAGTGGTGCGGGGCCGAGGGGGAGGGGACCCGTGACGGATCGCCGGGGGAGGGGCACAGTGGAGGCATGGCTATCGGTGAGCAGAAGGTCGAGGTCGGCGGTCGCCCGCTGAGGGTCTCGCACCTCGAGAAGGTCTTCTACCCCTCCACGGGCACCACCAAGGGCGAGGTGCTGGACTACTACCGGCGCGTCGCCGGGGTGATGATCCCGCAGGCCGCCCGCCGCCCCGCCACCCGCAAGCGCTGGGTCGACGGCGTGGGCACCGCCGAGCATCCCGGGAAGGTCTTCTTCCGCAAGGACCTCGAGGACCACGCCCCGGACTGGGTGCCGCGCGCGGACATCGAGCACCGGGACGGCACCTCGACCTACCCCCTGGTCGACGAGCCGGCCGTGCTCGTATGGCTCGCGCAGCTGGCAGCCCTCGAGATCCACACCCCGCAGTGGCGCTTCGACGCGGATCTCGCACCGTCGGACCCCGACCGACTCGTGCTGGACCTCGACCCGGGCGAGGGCGCGGGGTTGGCGGACTGCGCCCGTCGCCCGCTGGTGCCGCGAGATCCTCGACGGCATGGGGATGGCGTCCTTCCCGGTCACCTCCGGCTCGAAGGGCATCCACCTGTATGCGCCCCTGGACGGCTCCGCGGCGGCTGAGGAGGTCGCCCGGGTGGCCCACGAGCTCGCCCGGTCCCTCGAGGAGGATCACCCCGACGAGGTCCTCAGCGACATGACGAGGTCGCGGCGCGCGGGCAAGGTGCTCGTGGACTGGTCCCAGAACAACGGCCACAAGACCACCGTGTGCCCGTACTCGCTGCGGGGGCGTCTGCGGCCCACGGTCGCCGCGCCCCGCACCTGGGAGGAGATCGAGGACCCGGAGCTCGAGCAGCTGGAGCTCGAGGAGGTCCTGCGGCGCGTCGAGGACGGCGTCGATCCGATCTCCGGCCTGGGACTGACCGGCGACGGCTCGCACGCCGACGAGGATCGTGGCACGCGGGACCGCCTGGAGGTCTACCGCTCCAAGCGCGACGCCGCTCGGACTCCCGAGCCCGTCCCCGAGCACGGGCCGGGCACCGAGGCCGCGCAGCACGCGCTCGATGCGGAGGAGCCGATGTTCGTGATCCAGGAGCATCACGCCTCGAGCCTGCACTGGGACGTGCGCCTCGAGCACGACGGCGTGCTGGTCTCCTGGGCCGTGCCCAAGGGGCCGCCGCTGGATGTGGACGTGAACCGCCTGGCCGTGCAGACGGAGGACCATCCGCTCGAGTACGGCACCTTCGAGGGCAGCATCCCGAAGGACGAGTACGGGGGCGGCGATGTCACCATCTGGGACACCGGCACCGTCGAGATCGAGAAATGGCGCGAGGGGGAGGAGATCATCGCCGTCTGCCACGGCCGCGAGGACGGCGGGCTCGGCGGGGTGCCGCGCCGCTTCACGTTCGTGCACACCGGCGGCATGGGTGGGAAGGGGACGAGCCGGGCGGCGAAGGAGAAGGCGCGCGCCCAGTGGCTGCTACACCTCATGAAGGACCAGCCCGGGGCCGAACCCGCCCGCGCCGCGTCCCCCGATGCGGCATCCGACGAGGGAGCCGGTGCGGTGACGATGGGGGAGCCGATCTCTCCGATGCTCGCCACCCTGGGCAGCCGCGAGGACATCCGCGACCAGGACGACTGGGCCTTCGAGATGAAGTGGGACGGCGTGCGCGTCATCGCGACCGTCACGGCCGGCGCCGTGCGTCTCACCAGCCGCGCCGGCACGGACCTGACCGCGATTTTCCCCGAGCTCGCCGAGCTGGAGGGCGTGATCGACCCCGATGCGCTCGCGGCCGGCGAGACCGTGCTCGACGGGGAGATCGTCGCGCTCGACGCCCGCGACCGGCCGTCCTTCCCTCGCCTCCAGCAGCGCCTGGGCCTGACCCGTCCACGGGACGTGGAGCGGGCCCGCCAGGACGTGGAGGTCCATGTGATGCTCTTCGACCTGCTCGTGCGCGGCGGGGACTCGCTGCTGCGCACCCCGTACCGCGAGCGCCGGGACGCCCTGTTCGACCTGGCCGAGCCGAGCGGGCACGTGCAGCTGCCGCACGCGGACCACGGCGACGTCGACCATGCGATCGCGCTCTCGAAGGAGCTGCAGCTCGAAGGTGTCATGGCGAAGAGGGAGACGAGCGTGTACCGGCCCGGCAAGCGCAGCCGCACCTGGATCAAGATCAAGAACGCCCGGCACCAGGAAGTGGTCGTCATCGGCTGGCGGCACGGCAAGGGCAGCCGGGCCGGCGGCATCGGCTCCCTGCTGCTGGCCGTCCCCGACTTGGACGGCGAGCTGCGCTACGCCGGACGCGTGGGCACCGGATTCAGCGATCGCGAACTCGAGCAGATCGCCGCCACGCTCTCCTCCCGGACTCGGAAGACGCCTCCGGTCGATGACGTGCCCTCTGCGGACCGGCGCGACGCCGAGTGGGTGCGCGCGGACCTCGTGGCCGAGGTCCAGCACACCGAGCGCACGGCCGACGGCCGCCTCCGCCACCCCGTCTGGCGCGGGTGGCGGGAGGACAAGACCGCGGGCGAGGTGCGCTGGGAGGAGTGAGGCGAGGCCGACCGGCGCTGAGCCTGCTCGACTGATCGCTTCGTGCATCACGAAGAGGTCACGGTCTGCGGGACCGCTTCCCTGCACACGTTTGCATGGGACTGTCGCCCCCATCACATCGCAGATGAGAGATGAGGGAGCACCATGGCTGTCCTGGACTGGTTCGTCATCGCCGCGTACTTCGTGGTGATGGTGCTGATCGGTGTCTATGCGAAATCGAAGATCAGCGACGCCTCTGACTTCTACGTCGCAGGCGGAAAGCTCCCGGCGTGGCTCGTGGGCATCTCCCACCACATGTCGGGCTACTCGGCGGCGGTCTTCGTCGGTTACGCGGCGCTCGCCTACACCACGGGCTTCGCGGTCTACGTCTGGTGGGCCCTGAGCATCACCGTGGCCTGCAGCATCGGCGCATGGCTGTTCGCGCCCCGCTGGCCTCGGCTCCGCCGGCGACTGGGCATCATCTCCCCGCTGGAGTACCTTGCGAAGCGCTTCAACGTCCCCACGGAGCAGCTCCTCGCCTGGTCCGGTGCTGTGCTCAAGGTCTTCGACGTCGCCGCCAAGTGGGTCGCCAGCGCGATCCTGCTGCAGGTCTTCGCGGGCCTTCCGATCGCGTGGGGCATCCTCGTCGTCGGTGGCGTCACGATGGTCTACTCGACGATCGGTGGCATCTGGGCGGACGTCCTCACCGATCTCGGCCAGTTCATCATCCAGCTCGTCGCCGCCCTCGCGATGCTGGCGATCGTCATGGTGAAGCTGGGCGGCATCTCGTCGCTGTGGACGATGTGGGACCAGCTTCCCGAAGGACACGCCCTCCCGTTCAACGGGGACCTCACCGTCTGGTTCTTCCTCGCCTACTGCGTGATCTCGACGCTGTCCTACAACGGCGGCACCTGGAACCTCGCCATGCGCATGATCGCCACGGAGAACGGCGCAGCCGCCCGTCGCTCGATGATCTTCTCCGGCGTGCTCTACCTGATCTGGCCTTTGGTGCTGTTCGTGCCCATGTGGGCCGCGCCCCTCTTCCTGCCGGACCTCGCGGACCCCGAGCAGTCCTATGCGCTGCTCGCCCAGCAGCTGCTGCCTGCGGGACTCATCGGTCTGGTCCTCGCCGGCATGTTCTCCCACACCATGGCGATGACCGCGTCCGACGCGAACGCCATCTCCTCCGTCGTCGTGCGTGACATCATCCCGGCCCTCCGGCGCGATCGGGGCTTCCTGCCGGAACGCAGGGAGCTGTTCATGGCCCGCCTGACGACCTTCCTGTTCATCACCCTCTCGATGGGCATCGCCCTCACCGCGGACAGCTTCGGCGGTGTGCTCGGCCTGCTCATCGCCTGGTTCGGCGCGCTCGTGGGTCCCATCGCCGTCCCGATGCTGCTGGGACTGCTGCCGGCGTTCCGCCGTTCCGGATCAGCCGCGGCGATCACCTCCTGGGCCGTGGGACTCACCGTCTTCGCGCTGAACAAGTACGTGCTCGCCGGACCGATCGACGCGCTGGGGACCGCCTCCGCACAGGCCATCACGGTCGCCGCCCCCGTGCTCTGCTCGATCATCGTGTTCATCGGCTACGGGTTCGTCCGCCCCGCCCACAGCGCCGAGGTCGACGATCTCGTCGACTCCCTCGGCAGCGACGCGCCGGCTGCACCCACGTCGGCAGCCGCGGCAGCTCGATGAGCGACCTCCGCGCCCATCTGGAGACGGACGTCCTGGAATGGTGGAGCAGGGAAGGGGCCGACGACGCGCTCGGCGGCGTCCACACCTGCTTCACCAACCGAGGCGAGCTCCTCAACCGCGAGAAGTACACCTGGTCCCAAGGACGTTGGGCCTGGACCTGTGCGCTCGTGGCCGACGAGATCGACCTCGGCCGCGTGAGCGGTGACAGCGCCCTCTGGCGGGACCGCTCTGCGCGCACCGCTGGGTTCCTCGCCGACCACGCCTTCCTCCCCGACGGCCGCACCAGCTTCCGCCTCGATGATCACGGCCGGCACCTCGCTGACGAGCACGGCGAGTACGCCACCAGCGTCTTCGCGGACCTCTTCGCCGTCCTCGGGCTCGCCGGCGCTGCGCGGACCTCGGCAGCCGATCCCCGTGCATGGATCGACCAGGCAACACGGACGCTGGAGCAGGCCGCCGTGTCGATCCGCCGGCGCACCGCGAAGAGCGAGCCCTACCCGGTCCCCACCGGGTTCCGGGACCTCGCCGGCCCGATGACACTCCTGCACGTGGCTGGAGAGCTGGAGCGGGCGGCGCCGAATGAGAGCACCCGCCGCATCATCGACCAGGCGCACCACGATCTGCTCGGGGACGGGGACACCTTCCTCGGAGCGGATCACTGGTGGGAGTTCCTACCCGATCAGCCCTCCACCGACGACACGCTCCTGGCACGTCACGTCACGCCCGGACATCTGCTCGAGCTGCTCTGGATGCTCGTGCACGTCTCCGACCGCAGCGACCAGATCACCGTCCCCGACGCGCTCCTCACCTCACTCGCCCTCTGCGCCCTCGAGACCGGGTGGGACCACCAGGAGGGAGGCCTGCTCCGATACACCGATCGCGAGGACGGAGGCAGACCCGTCGGCCGGCTCCTGGAGACCCCCTACGAGGCCCTCGTGCAGCGCACCTGGGACACCAAGCTCTGGTGGGTCCACGCCGAGGCCGTGTACGCGACCGCCCTGCTCGCGCGGCGCACCGCCTCTCCCGAGCTCGCCAGCTGGGCGCGCCGGGTGCGCGAGTACACCTTCGCCACCTTCCCCGACCCCGACGGGCGCGAATGGATCCAGATCAGGACCAGGGACGGGCAGCCCCTCGACGACGTCGTGGCGCTCCCGGTCAAGGATCCGATGCACATCGCGCGATCGCTGCTGCTGCTGAACGCGCTCGAGACCCCCCGGACGACAGAGGAGACCCCGCGTTGACGACCCCCGACCACCCGCTCACGGTCCACGCCCACCCGACGCTCGACGAGATGGGGGCGGCGGCGGCACGGGCCGCCGCACCCGTGCTCCGCGATGCCATCTCACGCCGGGGCAGCGCCCGCCTCATGCTGGCCGCCGCCCCCAGCCAGTCCGCGACGCTTCACGCTCTCGCCGCCGAGGACATCGACTTCTCCACGATCGACTGCTTCCACATGGACGACTACATCGGACTCGCCCCCGATGCCTCACAGGGATTCGGGAACTGGCTCGAGCACGAGCTCTTCCGTCGCGTCACGCCCCGCAGCTTCCACCGCATCGACGTCACCGCCGACCCGGAGCAGGCGGCCTCCTCCTACCGGGAGACGATGGGCGACGAGCCCTTCGACGTCACGCTGTGCGGGCTGGGGGTCAACGGCCACCTCGCCTTCAACGATCCCCCAGCGGACCTCGAGGACCCCTTGACCGCTCGCGTGGTCGAGCTCGACCTGGTCTCCCGCCGGCAGCAGGTCGACGAGGGTCACTTCTCCTCGGTCGACGAGGTGCCCGCCCACGCGATCACCGTCACGATCCCGCGGCTGCTCCACGCCCGTCGTATCGTCGTGTCCGTACCCACGGCCGTGAAGCGCCAGGCGGTCCACGATGCCGTGCACCAGCCCATCTCCGGGAACCATCCGGGGACCGCGCTGCGCACGCACCCCGACGTCCACCTGTTCGTCGACCAGGAGGCGGATCCCCGATGACCGATCAGCCCGCCGGTGCCCTCGCCGATGCCTACCTGGACGCGGTCACCGATCTGATGAGCCGCATCCGCCGCGAGGAGAAGGAAGCCGTCGCCGCTGCGGCGGACGTCCTCGCCTCGCACATCGCCCAGGACCGCCTGGTGCACGTCTACGGCCCAGGAGGTCATTCGAACCTCGCAGCGCAGGAGGTCTTCTTCCGTGCGGGCGGTCTCATGCATGTCGCCGCGATCCTCGACGAAGGGACCCTCCTCTCCGGGGGTGCCCTGCGCTCCATGGCGATCGAGCGCAACCCCGGATACGGCAGGATCGTCATCGAGTCCCACCACCTCGGGACCGGCGACCTGCTGATCCTCGTCAACGCGTACGGGATCAACGCCGCCCTCATCGACGCCGCGCTCACGGCGTCGGAGCGCGGATGCACGGTCATCGGCGTCTCGAGCCGACTTCACGCGGACTCGACCGCCCCGGAGCATCCCGCACGTCACCCCACGAGGAAGAACCTGCACGAGGTCGTCGACCTGCACATCGACACGAAAGTGCCGGTGGGCGACGCCGTCCTCGAGATCGACGGCGTCGCGGAGAGGACGGGAGCCGTCTCGACCTTCGCGAACGCGTTCACCATGAACTGGCTGATGGCGACCACCGTGGCGCTGCTCGCCGAGCGAGGCATCGACCCGCCCATCTGGCGATCCGGCAACGCCCCGGGCGGGGACGAGGCGAACAACAGGTTCATCGCCGACTTCACCGGCCGGGTGAGGTGGCTGTGACCACCACGATCCACGGCCTCGATCCCGCGACCGGTGACGTGCTCGAGCTCCAGGTCGACACCGCGATCACTCGGATGACCCGGCGCCCGCAGGAGGCCGGGGAGGACCTCCCCTTCCTCGCACCGGGCCTCATCGACCTCCAGGTCAACGGGTTCGGCGGCATCGACATCAACGGTCCGGAAGTCTCGGCGGAGCGGATCACGGCGATGAGCGACGCGCTCGCCGGCATCGGTGTCACCACCTGGGTGCCCACGATCGTCACGGCGTCCGAGGAGGCCATCTGCCACGCGCTGCGGTGCATCGCCGAGACGCGTGCGTCCTCCCCGGCCCTCGCCCATGCCATCCCCTTCGCCCATGTGGAAGGGCCGTTCCTCTCCGCCGAGGACGGCCCACGCGGGGTCCACGACATCGAGCAGATCCGGCCCCTCGACGCCGACGAGGTCACCCGATGGCAGAGCGCGGGACCCGTCGGTCTGGTCACGGTCTCCCCGCACACGGACGACGCCCCGGAGCAGATCGCGAGGATCGTCACCGGGGGCGTGATGGTGGCCGTCGGGCACACCCATGCGAGCACGCCGCAGATCACGGCCGCCGTGGACGCGGGAGCGTCGCTCTCCACGCACCTGGGGAACGGGATCTTCCCCCGTCTCGCACGGCACCCGAACCCCATCTGGACCCAGCTCGCCGAGGACCGGCTCACCTGTGGGCTCATCGCCGACGGGCACCACCTGCCGCCGGAGACCCTCGAGGTGATGCTGCGCGCCAAGGGACCCGACCGCGCCTTCCTGGTCTCCGATGCCACGGAGCTCGCCGGCCGGGAGCCGGGTCTCCACCGCACCGCTGTGGGCGGGGAGGTCGAGCTGACCGAGGACGGTCGCCTCTCCTACGTCGGCACCGAGATGCTCGCCGGGGCCGCCTCCGATGTCGCCGCCGGGCTCCGATTCGTCCTCCGCTCCACGAGCCTGTCCCTCCACGACGCCCTCGCCCTCGTCACCAGGACGCCGGGCCGAGTCCTGGGCCGGGACACGACCTTGCGCACAGGCGCCGTCGCCGACCTCGTGACGCTCACAGCCGACGGGACCATCCAGCAGGTCTGGCGGCACGGCGCCCTGATCGAGCGCCCATGATCGACGTCGGCGCGGCGGTCCAGCCGCTGGGGATCGCGTCGCCGGTGCCGATGTCCGGCTTCGCCGCGCGGACCGCTCCGAGCACGGGTGAGCACGACGAGCTCGGCGCCCGCGCCCTCGCTCTCGACGAGGCGGTGATCATCGCCGTCGACGTGTGCGTGCTCGAGGAGAGCACCTGTCGCTCGATCGCCGAGACCGTCCGTCCCGACCAGCCGGATCTGGTGATCGTCACTGCGACCCATACGCACGCCGGTCCGTGCTCGGCCCCGCACCGGCTCACGCCCTGCACCCCGGAGATCGAACGGACGATCGTGCTGGCAGCGGCGATGGCAGGCCTGGACGCCCGCGCCGCCCGGCGGCCGTGCACGGTCGCACTGCAGTCGGCGCACGGGGTGGGCGTGGCGAAGAACCGGCGGCACCCCGGACGGGAGATCGACCCTCCCGTCACGCTGGTCCGCTTCAGCTCCGAGGGGCGCGTCGTCGCCGCACTGGTCTCCTACCCCTGCCACCCCGTGGTGCTCGACGGCACCAATCAGCTGCTCTCCTCCGACTACATCGACGCGGTCCGACGCCGTGTCGAGCTCGAGCATCCCGGAGCGGTCGCCGTGTTCACCACCGGCTGCGCAGGCGACGTCAACACCGGCCACCGGGCCGAGGCGTCCTACCGCCTCGAAGGATCGAGCACCCGCACCTTCGCGGAGGCGGAGCGGGTGGGCACGGCCATCGCCGAGGCCGCCCTCTCCTCGACGCCGGCACCCGTGGAGCTCGACGGGCTCGGCATCTGCTCACGTCCGGTGATGCTGGACTTCGACCTCCCTACCGGACAGCAGATCGAGGCCGACCTCGCCGCCTGGATCGCCGAGCGGCCCGCGGCGGAGGCTGGCCGTGCGGCGCTTCTGGACATCTGGATACGCTGGGCCCGCCATAGGCCCGGGGGCACCGCATGGCGGGGACGCATCAGCGCGCTCCGGCTCGGGGGACTGACCATCGTGACGCTGCCGGGCGAGCCCTTCCTCGACGTCGCGGCCGCCATCGAGGTGCAGGTGGAAGGGACGTGTCTGGTGCTCGGCTACGCCGACGGGTGCCCCGGATACGTGCCGACGGCGGGGGAGTACCGGTACGGCGGCTACGAGGTCGAGGACGCCCACCGCTACTACGGGATGCCCGGGCCCTTCGCGGCGGGCAGCGCGGAGACCCTGGTGGAGGAGGCGATGACGGCATGCCGGGCGGTCGGGTGAAGAAGGCTCCCACGATCGTCGAGATCGCCCGCGACCTGGGGGTGTCGTCCTCCACCGTCTCCCGGGCGTTCACCGCTCCGCGCCTGCTCAGACCGGAGACGGTCGAGAGGATCCGCGCCGCCGCCGCGGAGCGCGGCTACATTCCCAATGTCCACGCCCGCGCTCTCAGCACTGGCGTGCCTCGCACCATCGGGCTGATCGTCCCCGACATCGCGAACCCCTTCTTCCCGCCGATGATCCGCGCCGCCCAGCGAGCAGCCGAGGAGACCGGGCACACGGTGCTCATCGCCGACACCGACGGGGACGTGGACCGGGAGAAGCGCATCATCGCGCGCCTCGCCGCCCAGTCCGAGAGCCTGATCATCGCCAGCTCCCGGCTCCCCTCGGACGAGCTCGTCGAGCTCACGGACCGGCGCCGGGTGCTGTTCATCAATCGCGACGAGCCGGACACCGCACGCATCCTCGTGAGCGCGCGAGATGCCCTGAGCCAGTGCATGGATCGCCTGCTCGAGCTCGGCCACCGGCGGTTCGCGTACGTGGGCGGTCCCGCCGGGTCCTGGTCCGACGGGGAGCGGCACGGCGCCGTGCTCGCGGCGCTGCAGGGGAGCGGGGCGCATCTCCATTCGCTCCGCATCGAGAGCGGCACCTACGTGGACACCATGGTCGCCGGGGACGAGATCCTCAGCGCCGGCCCCACAGCGGTGATCGCCTTCGACGACGTCATCGCCCATGGGGTGATCGACCTGCTCCACCGTCGAGGGATCTTCGTCCCTCAGCAGATCAGCGTCGTGGGCTGCGACGACGTCCTCGCGCTCACCACCCAGCCTCCGCTCTCGAGCGTCGCCCTGAAGGCTGTGGAGGCCGCTCGTCTCGCCGTCCGCATCGTCGTAGAGGGGCAGGTCAGCGAGATGCTCTCGCCTCAGCGCATCGCACTGCAGGGAGAGCTCGTGGAGCGGGGAACGGTGGCCGTCTCGCCCGAGCGGCCCTGTGTGTGACCCGGCGGTGCGAGGCGGACCGACGCCGGGCTGATCATGATGCGACGAGGGGGTGAGGGGTCAGCCCTCGTCCGCCCCGCCCGCGAGCATCTCGACCACGGTCTGCGCGAGCAGCACTGCCCCGTCTCGCACGGCCCTGTCCGCGGCCGGCGTCGCAGCGGCGGCCGCGAACTCGGGCTGGTGGTTCACCGCAGGCAGGGAACCGATGCCGAGGTAGGGGTGGATCGCGCGGACGTGCTGGGACACGTTGCCCATGTCCGTCGAGGCGGTGGCCATGCCGCGAGGGCCGTCCTCGGCGAGGTCCATGTCCCGTCCCTGCGCGGCGGCGAGGCGGGTGAAGATCTCGGCGAGCTCGAGGTCGTTGCGGAACTCCGCATAGCGCGGGCTCGTCTCCCGCAGCTCCCACGA
Organism: Brachybacterium sp. NBEC-018; assembly: GCF_024860185.1. Lineage (NCBI taxonomy): Bacteria > Bacillati > Actinomycetota > Actinomycetes > Micrococcales > Dermabacteraceae > Brachybacterium > Brachybacterium sp. NBEC-018. The sequence goes on along the minus strand of NZ_CP100650.1, from coordinate 95,108 downwards.
GCATCCCGTGGCGGTCGCCCCGGCCTCGAAGCAGGCGCGCACCCGCTCGAAGGCCACGTCGAGCTCCTCAAGTGTGTCCGCGCGGACGTACCAGGAGCCGCGGGCGCTGCCGGGGATCGCGTTCGGCGCCGTGCCCGCCTCCTGGACGATGCCGTGGACGCGGATCGTGTCGGGGAGCTGCTGGCGCAGCAGCCCGATGGCGACCTGCGCGACGGTGAAGGCGTCCGCGGCGTTGACGCCGAGGTGCGGGTAGGCGCCGGCGTGGGAGGCCATGCCCTGGTACTCCACGTCGACGTGGGCGACCGCGCGAGGACGGGCCAGGACGGCGTCCGCCGGCCCGGGGTGGATCATCATGGCGAGCTCGAGACCGTCGAAGACTCCGGCCTCGAGGAGGGGGATCTTGCCGCCTCCGCCCTCCTCGGCGGGCGCGCCGATGACGCGGACCTGCAGGTCGAGCTCGTCCGCCACCGCCTGCAGGGCGTGGGCGGCGCCGAGCGCGGCGGCGGCGATGACGTTGTGGCCGCAGGCGTGTCCGAGCCCCGGGAGGGCGTCGTACTCGGCGACGAGGCCGATCGTGCGGGACCCGGTGCCGTGTTCGGCGACGAAGGCCGTGGGGAGCCCGGCGACGCCGCGCTCCACGGTGAATCCCCACTCGTCGAGGCGAGCCGTGAGGAAGGCCGCGGAGTCGTGCTCCTGCCAGGCCGTCTCAGGATGCGCGTGCAGGTGGTGGCTGGTCTCGACGAGCGCTTCCCGCAGGTCGTCGACATCCGTCTCGACGGCCTGCAGCAGGCTCGAGGAGGTGGGGTCCCCGTCGTGGCCCGGCGCGCTGATCTCGGGCATCACTCGTCCCCCGGGACGCCATAGGAGGGTGCCGCCGTCGGGTCGAGGGCGCGGGTGCGGTAGTCCGCCTTCTGCGGCATCCACAGCTCGAGCAGGCGGGAGATCTCCGCGAGCGGATCCTCCGCGTCGTCCACACGGAGGTCCGTCGTGCGCCAGGGGACGTCGTCGACGACGGCGAGCCCGGCCGAGCGGATCTCACCCGCCTCCCCGCCGGCCTCGACGGCGGCGCGGAAGGCGGCGAGCAGGCGGTGCTCGAGCTGCTCCCCGGCACTGCCCTCGAACGCCGTGACCATCGCGGGGACGACGGCTTCGTCGGCGAGCAGGTTGCCCGCGGCGACGCACTGGTCGCCGATGGCGCTCGCGCGCGTGCCGAGGGCGTTCTCGCCGGAGTGCTCCGCCGTGCCGCCGTGCGCGTCGACGACGGTGAGCTGGCGGTACGAGGCGTGCGGCTCCTGCTCGATGACGGTGGCGAGCGCGGCGCTCGCCGGGAGCCCGGCCTCGAGCCGGTCCAGGAGAGCGGGCCCCAGAGCGGGATTGGTGACGTTCTGCGAGGCGACGGCGCCGACGCCGGCGCGCAGGTGCAGGCAGCGCGAGGCGACGGCGGGGCTGGACGAGCTCACCACCATGCCGAGGGCGCCGGTGCGAGCGTCGCGGGCGACGATCGAGAAGGTCATGCGCCGGCCACCTCGTGGTCGTCCTCCGGGTCGCTGATCACGGCGGTCGCGTCGATCTCCACGAGCCACTCGGGGCGGGCGAGGGCCTCGACGACCAGCCCGGTGGAGACGGGGTGCACGCCCTTCAGCCAGCGTCCCATCACCCGGTACACGGTCTCCCGGTAGCGGATGTCGGTGAGGTAGACGGTCACCTTGACGACGTCCGCGAGTCGGCTGCCAGCCTCGCGCAGGAGCATGTCGATGTTCGCCATGGCCTTCTCCGCCTGGGCCTCCACGTCGCCGATGCCGACGGACTCGCGGGTCTCGAGGTCCTGGCCGATCTGCCCGCGGAGGTAGACGACACCGCCGGCGACGACGGCCTGGCACAGGTCGTTGTCGAGGTTCTGCTCGGGGTAGGTGTCTTTCGTGTTGAAGGGGCGGATGCGCGTGTGCGTGGTCATCGGGTGATCTCCTCCAGGAGCTGCTGAGCGGGATGGGACGGGGCGGGCGAGGTCGGTGAGGCCTGCGCCGACGGCGCGTACTGCGCGTACCGGCGGCGGGTGGCGATGTGATCGGCGACGTGCATCGCGTCGTGCCAGGTGCCCCAGATGAAGCTGGAGCCGCGACGCGACAGCCATGGCAGGCCAAGGAAGTAGATGCCGGACTCCGTGGAGACGCCGCGCAGGTGCGCGGGCCGGCCGGCCCCGTCGAAGGCATCGACCCGGAGCCAGCTGAAGTCCTGGACGTAGCCCGTCGCCCAGATGATCGAGGAGATACCCGCTGCGCGCGGGTCGAGCGAGCGCATCGGGTCGGTGACGCAGTCCGGCAGGGGGCCGAGCTCGTGCAGCTCGGGCTCCTCGGGAAGATCCAGCCCGTTCGCCTCGACGTAGGCGTCGGCCTCCGCCAGGAGCTCGAGGAGGTTGGCGTCGCCGGCGGTGATGTTGCCCTGCAGGTCGTCGGCGAAGCGGAGGGTGCCGTCGAGTGCGGGCTCGGTGCGTCCCACGAGCGTGATGCCGGCGGCGGCGAGCTCACGGAAGTCGATGGTGTGGCCGCCGCGGGCGCCGCTCACCGCGATGGTGACGTGGTCCGATTCCGGTGCGGTGGCATCCCACTTGCCGAGAACGCCCAGCCACCAGACGAAGTCGCGGCCCCGGTAGCTGCGCGGCGGGCGGTCGTGGGGGCCCACGGAGAGGTGCACCTGGCGCCCGGCCGCGCGGAGCTCCTCGGCGATCTGGGCGCCGGAGGATCCGGCGCCCACCACGAGCACGCCTCCGTCGGGGAGCTGGTCCGGGTTGCGGTACTCCGCGGAGTGGATCTGGTGGGGGATGAGGTCCTCACCGATGATGCGGGGGAAGACGGGCACCTGGAACGGGCCGGTCGCGGCGATCACGTTGCCCGCGGCGATGGTGCCCTCGCTCGCCTCCACGAGGAACCCTGGGGCGCCCTCCCGCCTCGAGACCGAGAGCACCTCGACGCCGGTGCGCACGGGGGCGTCGAAGCTGCGCGCGAACGCGCCGAAGTAGTCGGCCATCTGGTCCTTGGTGGCGAACTCGTCGGCACCCACCTCGGGGATCTCCATGTCGGGGAAGCGATCGTGCCAGGCGGGTCCGTTGGCGACGAGGGAGTCCCAGCGGCCGTGCCGCCAGCGATCGGCGACCTCGGCCTTCTCGAGGACGAGGTGGGGGATGCCCAGGCGGGTGAGGTGGGCGCTCGCGGCGATGCCGGACTGGCCGGCGCCGACGACGACGACCTCGGTGGACTCGACGGGGGCCGAGTCGCCGGAGGGGGACGAGGTGAGCATGGAGAGGGCCTTCCTCTTCAGAGGTGCGATGGGAAGCGGGTGGTCGCGTGTGGTGTCAGGCGAGCGGCGCCGCGGGCGGGGCCTGGGGGAGCGTGGCGGCGCCGGGGGCGTCGGCCGACGTCGGTCGTGCGGTGCCGAGGTCCTCGGCCTTCATGAGGTCGATGCCGCGCGACTCGCGGATCGTCGCGACCGTCACGATGCCCACCATGCCGACGATCGCGAGGAAGTAGCCGGGCATCATCGTGCTGCCGGTCGTGTCGATCAGCCAGGTCAGCAGGTACGGGGCCGTGCCGGCGAAGAGCGCCGCGGTGAGCGCGTAGGCGATGGAGAGGCCCGTCTGCCGGGTGCGGGTGGGGAACAGCTCGACGACGGTCACCGCGTGGGTGCCGAGGATGATCGCGAGGATCAGCGCGAGCCCCATGGTCGAGGTGAGCGCGGCCCAGGTGGTGCCCACGCGCATCAGGGCGAACAGCGGCACCGAGAGGACGGTGAGCGCGATCGCGGCGGTGAAGAGCACCGGCCGGCGGCCCACGCGGTCCGACGCGGCACCGGCGAGCGGCACGACCACGAGCGCGAGCGCGGAGCCGAGGGTGGACAGGAGGGCGGCGCGGCCGGCGTCGAATCCGAGGTTCACCTCCTGGTACGTCAGCAGGTAGACCAGCACGACGTAGAAGGTGACGTTCATGAAGATCTCCATGCCGCAGGTCTTGAGGAACTCGCGCCAGTTGGAGCGGAACACCTCGCGCACGGGGGAGGAGGAGACGGTCTCGAGCTCCTGGAGCGCTCGGAACTCGGGGGTGTCCTCGATCCGACGACGGATGTAGAACCCGATGAGGCCCAGCGGGACCGTGATGAGGAAGGGGATGCGCCAGGCCCATCCGGTGATCTGCTCGCTGCTGAACGCGGTCTCGAGGATCAGCACGCAGAACGAGGCGAGGAGGAAGCCGAGCAGGCTTCCGAACTCGAGCCAGCTGCATCCGAACCCGCGCCGCTTCGCGGGCGAGAACTCGCCGAGGAACGCGGCGGCGCTGCCGAACTCGCCGCCGGCGGCGAGGCCCTGGACCACGCGCGTGGCGATGAGCAGGATCGGCGCGAGGATCCCGATGGTCGCGTACCCGGGGAGGACTCCGAGCACCAGTGTGGACAGGGCCATCGAGAGGATGACGACCGTGAGGGTCGTGGTGCGGCCCAGCCTGTCGCCGAGGCGGCCGAAGATGATCGCACCGATCGGACGGACGAGGAACGAGATCGCGAAGACCCCGAAGGTGGCGAGCAGGCCGGCGGTGCGGTCCGCGTCGGGGAAGAAGACGGCGGAGATCGTGGTCGCCATATAGGCGTAGACCGCCCAGTCGAACCAGTGGACGAGCACGCCGATCGATCCGGCGATGGTGCTGGTGCGGACGGCGCGGCGGTCCACCTGGGACCGGCGGGGGTCCGGGACGGCGGGGGCGGTCATGGTGAATCCCCTTCCTCGGGGCTGATGGGTCCGACCAGAATCGGGACCCCCGAGGAATCACGCAAATAGAGGAACGTGAGGAAGTTCTTCTGTTCTCGAGATATAGCCGGGCGATTTTCGCCGTGACCAAAGCGTGATGAGCGGTCTCATCAGCCGTCGTCCGTGCTCGCCCCGGAGCTGCCGGGAGGCAGGGAAGAGAGTGAATGATCGGCCGTTCATGCAGGTGAAGAAGGTGAACTGGGGTCCTCGGATGCCGTGGTGCCGGCGATCACCGCACGGCACGCCTCCGCGAAGGCGCGCGCCCGGCGGGTGGGCAGCGCGCCGTCGTCATTCCACGCCAGCACGATGTCGAGAGAACGCGTCTGCTCGACGATCGGAATGTGGTAAAGGCTCCCGCCGGAATAGGTGGATTCGATCTTCGGCTGCTGGTTCAGCAGCGTGAAGCCGTGTCCCATGGCGACCATCGCCCGCACCGCCTCATAGCTCTCGAACCGGTAGCGCACCGTCGGCTGGAGCCCGTGATCGGTGAAGGTCCGCAGGAAGTAGTCGCGGCTGAGCGGAAGGTCCAGCAGCACCAGCGGCTCGGTGGCGAGCTCGGCGAGGCTCACCGCATCGCGGCCCGCGAGCGGATGGTCCTGGGCGACCGCGGCGTACAGCGGCACCTGCGCGAGGGTCTCGAGACGCACCGTCGAGTCCAGCCCGAGGTCGTACGTCAGCGCCACCTCGATCCGGTGCGCGGCGAGGGCGGGGGCGACCTCGTCCGCCGTCAGCTCGGTGACGTCCACGTGCAGCCCCGGCGCCCGCTCACCCAGGTCCCGGACGAGGGTGGGGAGGAAGAACGGCGCCAGGGTGCGGAAGCAGCCGACGCTGACCCGCCCGCTGAGGGACTCGGAGTGCACGGATGCGACGGCGTCGTCGAGCTCCGCGAGGATCTGCCGTGCACGCTGGAGGAAGTCCTCGCCCGCGGCCGTCAGCTGGAGACCCTTGGCACGCTGGCGGATCAGCAGCCGCACCCCCAGCTGCTGCTCGAGGTGCGAGATCGCCGTCGAGATCGCGGACTGCGCGATGAACAGCTCCTCCGCGGCAGCCGTCATGCTGCCGCGCTCAGCGGACTCCACGAAGTAGGTCAGCTGGGTGAGGGAGATGTCCCGTCGCCTGATCGGCATGCGTCCTCCTGGCGCGAACGAGGTGACAGCAAGCGGATCGCGCATCCGCTGGTGGGTCATTCTCCTCGTGGCGCCGTGAACCCGGCCCTACCCGTCGGACCGCGAGAACGTATTCGTCATGTGGTTGCTCGCGGTGAGCAGCACGTCGCCCAGCAGGGCATCGGTCGCGGTGCGGATCTGCTCGGCGACGGCGGTGTTCGCCTCGGCGAGCAGACCGGGCACGGCGGCGCCGTCGGCCGCATCGGCGGCCTTCGTCGCGGCGTGCACGGCCGCGTGGCCGAGGGCGAGGGTGCGCTGCTGGTAGCGCTCGATCGCGGGGATGACCTCGTGGAAGTGGGCGTCGGCGAGGGCGGCGATCATGCGGGAGGCCCAGTAGAAGCTGTCCGTGCTGACCCTCGCCTCGGTGGTCCCCAGGTACGCGGGCGCCTCGTCGACGTTCGTGAACATCGGGATCAGCGTGTTGAAGGGGTTCGACGCGTAGGCGACCCACTGCAGCGCGCGATGCGACTCGGGCAGGTCCGGGCGGATCTGCAGAATCGCGAGGGCGTTGTGCCGGTTGATGCCGACGGGCCGGAACGCGCGACGCTCCGCCGCGGTGCCGTGCGTCGAGTACGGGTCGAAGACGGTGCCCTGGTAGTGGGAGCTGAGCACGTCCTTGACGTCCTCGACGGTGAGCAGGCGCTCGGGCCGGCGGCTCCACGGGAGGTCGTCCGAGTCGGGGCTCGCGCCGGGCAGGCCCGCGTCCCAGTCCTCGCTCGCCGGGTTCAGGGTGCGCTGCATGTACCAGGCGCGGGGCGTGTTGTAGACGTGGTCGGCGTCGCTGTGGGAGCCGAACGCCTCGCGCGGGTTGAACACCGACGGCGCCGCCTCCTCCGCGTCGCGCTGCGTGAGGTCGAGGTGGTGGGTCGCCAGGAACTCCCGCAGGTCCGGGCTCGCGAGGTGGTCGCGGCCGGCGCCCTCGGCGTCGTCGAGGTCGAAGGAGTCGATGCCCAGCTGGTTCGGCATCGTCACGTAGTGGTCCTCTGGCACGCGCCGCGCGATCCAGTGGTGCCCGCCCACCGTCTCGAGCCACCAGATGTCCTGCTCGTCGCTGAACGCGATCCCGTTCATCTCGTAGGTGCCGTGCTCGGCGAGCAGCGCCCCCAGCCGCTCCACGCCCTCCCGCGCGGAGCGGATGTAGGGCAGCACGAGGGTCACGAGGTCCTCCTCGCCGAACCCGCCCGGCGTCCCCGTCGCCGGGTTGTGCTCGACGAACGGATCCGCGCCGAGCACCCGCGGGTTGCTCGTGATCGTCTCCGTGGCGCTCATGGCGACGTTCGCGGCGTTGATCCCGGCGCAGGCCCAGACCCCCTGCTGGGGGACGGCGTCGGGGATCGCGGTGTACCGCAGGGGATCGCCGGGCAGCTCGATCGTGCGCTTGCCGATCACCGAGGTGTAGGTGCGCGGCTGGTCGGCCGGCTGCACCACGACGACCTTCTTCGGGTCGAAGGTGCCGTTGCCGGAGTCCTCGTTGCGGGCGACGATCGGCGACCCGTCGGCGCTCGCCTTGCGGCCGACGAGGAGGGTGGTGCAGGGCATGGCGAGGACTCCTGGTGCGAGAGTGCGAAGGGTCCTGCCACTTTACGACCGGGCGCGGCCAGGGGCGGGGCCGGTCGGGATCAGCGCGGGGAGGGCATCCACACCTCGGCCTGCGAGTCCTCGTCGTAGTAGTGGCCGGAGGGGATCGTCTGCAGCTCGATCAGCATCCCCCACGGGGCCTTCACGTAGACGCTGCCGTTGCCGGGCGAGTCCTCGTGGCGGCTGTTGCCGTGCACCTCGGAGAGCGCCGTGCCGCCGGCCGCAACCAGCCGCGCGAGGCTGCCCTCGATGTCGTCGCAGTACAGCGAGATGTGGTTCAGCCCGAAGTCCGCGAGGCCGGACGCCGCGCGCTGCTCCCCGCTGATCTCGAACACCTCGAGACCCGGCCCCTCGCCGATGACGATCATCCGCTGGCGATGGATGGCGGCGCCGGAGGGCAGTCCCAGCTGGCGCTCCACCTCCTCGCCCTGGCGCGGCTCGTCCTCGGGGGTGAGGCCGTCGTAGGCGACCTTCGTGCCGAGGCCCTCGACGAAGAACGTGGTGGCGGCGTCGAGATCGGGGACGGTCACCCCGATGTGCTGGATGCCGCGGGGCAGGGGGCCGGCGGCGGGAGCGGGGGACTCTGACATGGGGGGGCGTCCTCTCTCGGGTGATGCGCGGTGCGCGCGTCCACGGCCAACGTACTCGCGCGGCCTGGGGCGGCCGACGTCCCCTGTTCCGGCTCCGCGGCGGTGACCCTCTGCCAGACTCGGCGCATGGCAGACCTCGACGCGTTCCCGCACCACGTCTTCGACGCCCTGGGCACCGAGCCCCTCGTCCTGGAGGAGCGGATCGGCGGCTCCGTCATGGTCGTCGAGAAGCATCCCGAGAACGGCCCGATCACCCTCATCACCGCCGGCGCCTCTCGGATCCCCACCGACTCCGGCGAGCGGGTCGAGCTCGCGGTGGAGGTCCTCGACGGCCAGCAGGGCGCCGCGCTCGTCGCGATGCGGATCGTCTGCGACGACATCGCGAACAACCGCCGTGTGCCGCCGGTCGGCTCGCCCTGGCGCAACAGCGAGCCGTTCCTGCGCGACACGCAGATCTCCGCGATCCTCGCGACCACCTCCCGCTGGGGCGCCGCCTTCGACGAGGTCCGCTCCGAGAGCGGCGAGGTCCTGGGCCATGTGTGCACCCTCCGCCTCATCACCGATGAGGAGGCGAGACTGGTCGCCGCGCAGGGATGGGACGCGCTGCAGGCCGCCGTCGGAAGCGCCGACGCGCTGCTGGACGTGACGCGGAGGAGCGCCGTCGCAGGCGCCGAGGTGACCGCATCGATGCCCGTCTTCCTCACCAAGCTCCACGCCGAGCGCCCGCCGCGCTGGGTCACCTTCACCGGCCGCGAGATCACCTCGGTCACCGGCCTCGAGTCACCCGAGTACATGGCGGACAACAGCAACCACGAGCTGCTCTCCGTCGACGTCTTCCTCGACCGCTTCCCCTTCGTGGGCGCCTTCCTGGAGAGCGCCACGCCGGGGCAGACGGCGCTGTTCACCGACGCCTCGGGGGAGTTCGTCATCGAGGAGGACTGACGTCCACCGTCGCGCTGAGTACGGCCGACGGGCCCGCGCTCTAAACGGCCGCCTTGGCCTCCAAGAACAGATCCATCGGCATCTCCCGATCGAGCTTCCAGACGATCTGCATCGGCTTGGATCCGGTGGCCTGCTGGAACCGGACGGTGCCGAGGCAGGTGTAGGGCTCCGTGCCGAGGTCGCCTGTCTTGGAGCGGCGTACAAAGAGGATGACGTCGGAGCCGCGGGAAGCGTGGTTGATGTAGCGCTGACCGGTGGCGCTGTGCGCGCCCGTGGTGCTCTGCGATTCCCAGTGGAAGTGGTCCTGGTTGATCGCGTAGTCGCGGTACATCGTGGTGGGGGAGTAGTCGGTCTCTGACTTCTTGAGCGTGACGAGGAGGGCGTCGGCCTGGAGGGTGGGGAGCCACTTCACGCCCTCGCGGATGGCGCCCGGCATCCCGGCGTCGTGCGTTCCAAGGCCCAGCCCGGCAAGCAGCTCTTCGCGGGAGTAGGTCGCGTGGGAGCGCAGCGGTGTCGCCGAAGAACGGCCGCTGAGGGGCTCCGGGCGTACGCGGCCGGCCTGAGCCTTGTACTCCAGCAGGTTCAGCAGTTCCCGCACGACGAGCGGCCGTGAGCGCAGCTCTTCCAAGCCGGCGCGAATGCTCTGGGTGCCGGTCGACCAGATCGAGAAGTAGAGCATCGCGGCGTACAGGTTCGTGTCGACGCCAGCGGGAAGCTCGCGCGCGGCGAGGAGTGAACGGTAGGCGGCGATCCGGTCGGCGTCGTCCACGTGGGTGAGCGTCCTGACGCGTCGGAGCAAGACGTCATCCTGGACAGACAGTTCGCCCTGTACCTCAGCGTTGGGAAAAGCCCAGTCCACGAGCGCTGACCAGGACGATGCCCGCTGGTTCCCGCCGAACGTACGCGTTGGCGGGGTGTAGACATCTGCGAGAGATCGCTCGGCGATCTCGAGGTACGTGCCGAGGTTGTAGTCCTTCGGGGCGACATCCTCGGGCAGATGCTGGCGCACATCCGCGACGAGGTCCTTGGTGGAGAGCTTGAGCTGCTTCTTCACGTTGCTCAGCACGATGTCCTGGGCGACCGCATCAAAGACTATCTGGGAGCCGGGCGGAAGGAATGGGAAGCCCTCTTCGATGTTGCGTTGGAGCTGATTCCGGGAGAGTCCGGTCAACGCGCGGTACTTCAGATCAAAGCGGAAGGCTTCGTTCTGTAGGCCCACAAAATCGAGCACGGTGAGCACGGACTTGCCCTCCGCGCGGCGCAGGCCGCGGCCCAATTGCTGCAGGAAGATCGTGGAGGACTGCGTGGGTCGCAGCATGAGGACCGTGTCGATCATCGGGATGTCGAGGCCCTCGTTGAACAGGTCGACCGCGAACAGGCAGGTCACTTCGCCGTTGCGCAGGCTTTCCAGACCACGTCGTCGTTCTTCAGGGTGTGACTCCCCGGAGAGGGCGAGGGCCGGGAGCCCTGCGTCGTTGAAGACGCGTGCCATGTAGCGCGCGTGTTCCACGCTGACGCAGAACCCCAACGCCCGCATGCTCTGGGGATCGGTGACCTTGTCCTCGACTGCGGCGAGGATCTTCGCGGCGCGTGCGTTATTGCCGGTGAGGGCCTGCTCCAGTTGGCCGGTGTCATAGCGGCCGCGGGAGAAGCGCAGGGAGCGGAGGTCCACGCCATCGCCGATACCGAAGTAGTGGAAGGGCACCAGAAGATCGGCCTCGAGGGCGTCCCAGAGTCGGAGCTCGCTCGCGGCTCGTCCGTCAAAGAACGCCTGGGTGACGTTCACGCCGTCTGCCCGCTCTGGTGTTGCCGTGAGGCCCAGCAGCTCCGTCGGGGCGAAGTGGTCCAGCACGCGCCGGTAGGAGTTTGCATCGGCATGGTGGAACTCGTCGATGACGACGATGTCGAAGTGCTCAGGGTCCCACCGCTCGAGCTCCTGCGTACGCGCCATCGACTGGATCGACGCGAAGACGTGCGTTCCCTTCAGTGGACGGTGCCCGTCCACCATGAGCTCACCGAATGCCTCTTCCTTGAGGACGTCACGGTACGTGCGCAAGGACTGCTCAAGGATCTCCTTGCGATGCGCGAGGAACAGGAGGCGAGGCCGCTGCTGCGTCGAGGGGCGCAGCCGCTTGTAGTCGAGTGCGGCGACGACCGTCTTCCCGGTGCCGGTCGCAGCGATGACGAGGTTCTTGTGCCGCCCGCGGGTCTCGCGCTCGGATTGGAGATCGTCGAGGATCTCCTGCTGATGCGGGTAGGGGCGCACGTCGAGGCTGCTGATGCCGAGCAACGTGCTGCGGCCGCGGCCTCCGTTCTTCGCGAGAAGCGCGTCAAGGTACTCGGCGTCCGCGTCGGGGTTGTAGGGAGCGAACTCCCTGCTGTCCCAATAGGTGTCAAAGGTGGACGCGAACTTGTCGAGCAGCGTGGAGGTCACTTGGCGCGAGAGCTTCACGTTCCACTCGAGGCCGTCCACGAGCGCGGCACGGCTCATGTTCGAACTGCCGACGTAGGCCGTGGTGTACCCGCTGTCGCGGTGGAACATCCACGCCTTCGCGTGGAGATGCGTGGACTGCGCGTCGTAGTTGATGCGCACCTCGGCACCCAGTGCGCGCACAAAGTAGTCCAGTGCGCGGCGGTCCGTCGCCCCGATGTAGGTGGTGGTCAGCACCCGGATCGGCGCGCCGCGGTCGGCAGCGGCGTTGAGGGAATCCTCGAGCACCCGGATCCCGCTCCACTGCACAAAAGCGCACAGCAGATCGATCCGATCAGCACTCGCCATCTCCCGGCGCAACTCCGAGCCGAGCTGCGGGTCATTACGGGCGTTGGTCATGAGCGCCACGTCGCTGAGCCGTGTCGCTGGCCGGTCTAGCGGAACTGCGCCGGGCCGGGACACTTCGGTGAGTAGGCGCGGCCCGGGCGAGACCTGTCCCTGCTGCCCCGCGAGCGGCAGAGCGCTCAACACCGAGTTGGCAAGGTCAATGCGTTGTTCCGGCGGAGCCTCGCGGAGCGCTTGTGCGACGACGGTACTGATGTGCTGCGTGAGGACGTGGGTGACCTCGGCAGCGTCCACTTCCGTCGTGGGCGCGGTGAAACCGTCAGCCTCGGCGGTTGTGATGAGGTCGGCGAGGCCGGTGGTGACGAGGAGTTCATACAGGCCCGGATCGAGTCGCTCCGCGGGGATCACTTCGCCTCACTCTCGTGAGCGCGGAGGTCGCGGATTCTCTGTGGCAGCCCGGGAATGATCGGAACGTCGCCGGGCGCCCAGTCCCATTGGTCCAACTCCGTGAGGGGAATCCATTGCATCGCGTCGTGATCCGTGCTCGCGGAGGGCTCGGCTCCGGTGAGCTGGGCCAGGTAGCAGGCGAGCTCGATTCTCTTCTCGCCGACGGTGCTGAGGCTGCGGTCCACGAGCGGGCCCACGGTGACCGTCACGGACAGCTCCTCCTCAAGCTCGCGGGCGAGCGCCTGCTCCGGGGCCTCGCCCGGCTCCACCTTGCCGCCGGGGAACTCCCACAGGCCGCCCGCGCTGCGCTCGGGGTTCCGGCGCGCCGCGAAGACGGTCTCCTCGCGGACGATGACGGCGCCGACGACGCGCACGACGGGGACGGCGTTCACAGTGGGCTCCTCAACAGGCGGGTAACGCGACTTGGGCACTACTGAATCAGTGTCCAACTCTTCAAAGGTGCCGCTGGCTGAAACTGTCGGTCGTGCTCAGAATGGAACGGATTCGAGCCCGCAGTGATGGGTCCACGACGTACACATAGGTACCCCGCATCCCCCGAGTCAGCAGCACTCGGTACACGTTGGTGATGTAGCGAAGCAGGTCCTCATCGGAGGTGGTGCGGCCGCGCATGGTGTTGTTGGCCTTGCCCTTGGCATCGAAGTAGTTGCTGCGGCCGGCGACGAGCTTGCCGGTGTCGGGATCGATGCGGAGGTCGCCGCCGATGATGACGCCGGCGTAGTTGAGGTCGTAGCCCTGCACAGTGTGGATCGAGCCGACCTCCTCGAGGGAGGTCTTCGAGGCGATCCAATCGACGTCGGAGACGTTCCAGTCCAGCGCGACGCCGTCGAGCTCGATGTCGTGCAGTCCGCTCTTGCCCTTGCTGCGCCACTTCCAGGCGTAGCCGGCGACGAGCCGGGCGAGACCGTGCTCGGCGTCGCGCTCCCGGATCCGCTGGTGCATCGCGCCGAGGTCGTCGAACAGCTCGAACTCGTAGTCGCCGAGGTCGGGCATGACAGTGGGCGGGTCGTTAGAGATCAGGGCGCGAGCGAACTCGAGATACTCCTTCCCGCCCTTCACCCGCATCTGGGTGTCCAGCGGATAGAGCCGCTTCTGCTCGCGGGTCTCGGCGAGGACCTTCTCGAACACCTCGGGTTCGATGTCGATCGGGCGGACGCTCTGGGCCGTGTCGAGCAGCAGTATCGTGTGGCGCGAGCGCTTCCGGATCCAGTCGAGCTGGTTGATCGAGAGGTCGTCCACTCCGAAGAGCCTGCGCGTCGTCTCCCCGTACCGCTTGGTGAGCGTGCCGTGCGCCTGGGCGCCGCGCTGGGTGAGGCGGTGCGCCTCGTCGACCACGATGACGTCGAAGTCCTCCTCGGCGTCGGCGACGTCGTACGGGGTGAGCACCTGGGTGGAGCTCAGCGCGGGCACCTTCCGGAACACCTTGCTGATGGATCTGCGGAGGGACTTCTGTGGGATGACGAGGCCGATCCGCAGCCCCTGGAACAGCTCGCGGTTCCCTTCGACGAAGAGGTCGGAGAACATCGAGTCACCCTCGACCTCGTCGGTGGGGTCGAAGACGGCGAGGTCCCGCATGAGCTTCATGAGGTAGATGCCGACGATCGTCTTCCCGGTGCCGGGGTCACCCTGGATCGCGGCGATCGTGTGCACCTCGGGATGGCGGAGGTCCTCGACGAGGCCCTCCATGATGTCGAGGACGGCGACGCCCTGCTCCGTGTTGAGCGCCTTGTACGGGGAGAGCTTGAAGAGGTCCGAGTTCTCGATCTCGGGGATCGACCGCTCGAAGTAGCCGCGAGCGCGGAGCTCCTCGAAGATCTCCTTGAAGGTGTCGTTGTACTCGCTGCGCTGGAAGTAGTCCTGGTTGGTGATGCCCTCGTTGCGGTTCAGGACGTCGAACTTGCCGTCGCCGCCGAGCAGACGGATCAGCAGCGACTCGAGGTCCAGGCACGCGGAGCCGTTGAACCGCTCGTCGAAGACGATGCGGACCTCCTTGAGGTGCTCCTTCTGGCGCGACTTGAGGTGCTGCCGCATCCTGCGGTCTGCACTGCCGGTCTCGCCCACGTAGATGTCGTGCCCGTCCTCGATGAGGTAGACGACCGGCCAGTTGGTGAAGCGGGGGAGTCGTCCCCTCGTCTCCTCGACCGACTCCGGGGTGAAACGGAGCTCCTCGATCTCAAAGGCGGTCATACTTCGTGCTCCGTCCCTTCGCCTTCTCGACGGGGTACTTCTGCCCGGTGCGCTCGAGCTTCGCGCGGACGATCTGCTCCGGGTCCAGCTGGAGCTTGTCGGCGAGCAGCAGCGCATAGGTGAGCACGTCCGCGAGCTCGCCAGCGACCTCGTCAGGGTCCGCGTCGCCGTTCCACTGGTAGCACTCGAGCAGCTCGGCGGCTTCTATCGAGATCGACTTGGCGAGGTTCTCGGGGGAGTGGAACTGGCCCCAGTCGCGCTCGGCCATGAAGGAACGAAGTGTCGCGATGAGGTCCTCGCTGGTCATGGGGTCAACCTAGCAAGTCCGGTGTCAGGGCTGGAGGCGTGAGGACACATCGTGGCGCGGTTGCTCGGATTCCACCTGCTGCCGCAAACCTGCTCGAAGACGGCGTGTGTTCAGACGCCAGGACCTACGCCGAGATAGCTGAGGGCGTGCTCGCTCAGGTCAACGGCGCCGGCGGTCCAATCTCTTGAGCTGCAGCCACGTCTGCCCGCGCGGCCCCCGTATAGGTTCGCCGCATGAGATCGGGCAGCGGAGGCCGGGCCGAGGAGCCGTATTGGGAGGAGTACCCGATCGGCGTGGTGGGGGAGCTGCTGCGCACGGTCTCGGGGGTCCTCGTCGGCCTGCTGATCGGGCTCGGCGTGACGTTGGCGCTGATCATCGGGATCGGCCTGATCGTCGAGAGCTCCTCCGGCGAGGTCGCGAGCATGTACGACCAGCTGGCGCGCGCGTCGATGTTGCCGCTGCTGATCGTGACGCCGTCGGCCGCGGTGCTGTGGGCGATCAGCGGGGACGTGGCGGATCTCGCGACGGTCCGTGCGATCCGTCGCGCCGCGGAGCGCGGTGCCCCGGTGGAGGCCGTCCCGCACCCGTACCAGGTGCGGGTGGTGGTCGAGCCGCCGCTGACCCGCGTGTTCGGGGTCCTGTTCTTCGTCCTCGTGACGGCCTGCCTGGGCGTGGTGACCATGGTGATCATGCCGTTCACCGAGGGGCACGTCGACGACTACGTGCCGATCGGGCTTCTCGGATCGCTGGTCGTCGGCGCCCTTGCCGCGGCCGGGATGTACGGCAGGAAGGTCTACCGCGTCGGCTACAGTGCCCGCGCCGCCCGATCGCCGAGCACTGGCACCAGGACATGGAGGCCCGCGCCTGGAGGCGGGCGCGCCAGGGCACCGACGGCAGAAAGTCGAAGGGGCGCGGCGCGCACAGCAGGGCGGGGCGCGACGCCGGAGACGGCCGACAGCCCGCTGCCGCCGCGCCAGGTGCCGCGCGCATGCGCAAGGCCGCGGGAGCCCTCGACGGCGCGGCGATGGCCGTCGTGAGCCTGTCGCTCCTCATCCTGCTCCCGGCGCTGGGACTGCGCTGCAGCGCCGTCCCCGGCGGCACGCCGGGCCAGGAGTGCGACAAGACGTTCTACGACTCCTCGCTCCTGGAGACGCTCATCGTCTCCGGTTTCACGATCTTCGCCGTGGGCCTCGCCCTCGCTGTCCTGCTCGGTGTGGCCGGCGTGGTGCTCGAGGTGGCGGCGACCCGCACCGAGACCTCCCGCCTCCGCACCGCCCTCGAGGACCCGCACTCGCCGCGACCCGAGCGGGCCCTGCTGCAGCGCCACACCGAGCGCCGCACCCCGCTGGCCGCGCTCCTCGCCGCCGCGCTCGCCGGCACCGCCACCCTGATCGGGCCCGGGATCGTCGCTCTCGGCTCGGGGGCGATGGAGGACGTCGCCACCCTCTATGAGGACGCCGACGAGCACTTCGCCGCCTACGTGCCGCTCGGCTGGGGCGTGGTGGCCACGGCGATCCTGCTGCTGCTCCTCGCCCTCGCCCTCACCGCCGGTGCCGGCGTGCTCGGGAGGCCGATGCGCAACGCCCTCATCCGCCGCTGGCCCACCCGGCCGGAGGTGAAGCACGTGTCCCAGGGCGAGGACAAGCCCTCGAAGCCCGTGCCCGCGACCACGGGACCCGTGCTGCACACGCTGCTGAAGAAGTGAGCGGCGCGATGCGGGCTCGTACACCCGGTGCCGCGTCCTCCCTCCCGCGTGCGGCGCCTCGATCCACAGCTAGCGTGGCATGGCCGCGAAGGCCGAGGCGATGTTGAGCACGGTGCCGCGGCGACGCTCGAGCATGCCGGGCAGGGCCGCGTGCATGAGCCGCATCGGCACCTCGGCGTGGAGCCGCAGATGGCGGCCCGGGACCGGCGATCGACGTACGTCAAGGACAGGGAATGCCCCACGTTCCCTCGTCGTTCGAGCGTGGACGACAGGTTCGAGGCGAGGAGACGCTGATGCTGGCATGGACGACGGACCCCGGCGCACCCGGCGGGCTCACCCTCGGCGAGGTGCCGGAGCCTGCGCCGCTCCCGCACGAGCTGCTGGTGCAGGTGGAGGCCTTCGCCCCGAACCCCGGGGACCTCGCGGCGCTCGACGGCGCGCCCGCGGGCTCGATCCCCGGCTGGGACGGCGCGGGCGCGGTGCTCGAGCCTGCGGCGGACGGCCTCGGCCCGCAGGCGGGGGAGAGGGTCCTCTTTCTAGGCCTCGCCGCGCAGGGATGGGCGCAGCGCCGCGCGGTGCCGCACGCGAGCACCGCCGTCGCACCGGCCGAGGCATCGCCCGAGCACCTCGCGACGCTCCCCGTCCCCGCGACGAGCGCCCTGCGGGCCGTGCGCCGGCTGGGCGCGGTGCTGGGGCGGCGGGTGCTGATCGTGGGAGGGACAAGCGCCGTCGGCCGCTTCGCCGTCCAGCTCGCCGCCCGCTCGGGCGCGCAGGTCATCGCCATCGCGCGGGACGAGTCCCGCCACGGCGAGCTCCGTGCGCTCGGCGCCGCCGAGGTCCACGCGACCCTCGCCGGGGTGACCCGGCCCGTGCACGGCGCGATCGACATGATCGGCGGGCAGCACCTCGTGGACGCCTACGCCCTCCTCGAGCAGGGCGGCACGGTCATCGCCCTCGGCCACGCCGCCGGCGCTGACGAGCACTTCCCCTACGGCGCCTTCGTCGCCGACCCTGCGACCTCGGACCGCAGCATCACGAGCTTCTTCCTCGGCACCGAGCCGGGCCTCCCCGCCGAGATGGCGCTCCTCGCCGCGGACGGCGCCCTCGATGCGGGCCCGATCGACGTCCAGCCCTGGACGGAGCTCGCCGCCTGGGTCGAGGGCGGCGCGGCCCGCGGCGCGGGCCGGGTCGTGCTCCGCGTGGACCACGCACCCCGCCCGCGCTGAGGGAGGCTCAGACCTTCTCGACGCCGGAGGGGGAGAAGGAGACGACCTTGCCGCCCAGCTCCTCCTTCACGGCGTTGACGAAGGCGAGGTCCTCCTCGTCTTCCGCGGCGGGGCCCGGCCTTTTTTCGGACACACGCACACCCGCGCGTCGGGACGTCAGGCGCGAGGCGGGCCGTCGTGCCTGCGGAAGAAGTCCAGCAGCGCGCGGTCGAGCCGCTCGTGCGCCTCCATCGGCAGGGAATGCGTGGTGCCCGGCCACACCGCCGCCTCCACCACGGGCACGTGCGCCCGGGCGCGCTCGACGGCCCGCGTCGCCCCACCCATCACGCTGCGCTCCGCCATCGCGAGCAGCAGCGGCGGCCGCAGCCCGGCGAGCTGGGCATCGGTGAGCGGGCGGGGCACCGGCAGCTCGGCATGGAAGCCCTCGGAACCGGCCGCGATCATCGCCGCGAGCGGATCCTCGCGGTCCAACGCCGACTGCCCGCCGATCCGGGCGAGCCCCGCCTCCCGCCAGCTGCGCGGCAGGAACGGGAGCGACGCCGGCAGGCTCAGCAGCAGGATCTCCGCCCGCGGCCTGCCGAGCACGAACACCGGCTCAAGCAGCGCGAGCGAGGCGAGACGATCCGGGTGGTGCAGCGCGGTCGCGGTGGCGAGCGCCCCGCCGAAGGAGTGCCCCACCAGATGCGCGGGCCCGACGGCGAGGGCGTCGAACATCTGGGCGACGTAATCCGCCTGGTCGCGGATCGAGGTGAAGGGCCGGGTCTGCTCGCTGAGGCCCGTGTCGCCGATCGCGTCGAACAGGACCACCTCCCGCTCCGCGCACAGCGCCGGCAGGTTCGTCGCCCACATCGGCGCGCCCGAGGAGCGTCCCGGGCACATGACGACCGGCCCCCGGCCCTCGACGCGCTCGCCGAAGGTGTAGACGCGCACCGTGCCCCAGCCGGTGGGGAGGTCGACGGTCTCGCGCGGCGCGGGCAGGAGCCGCATCGCCTCCGCGTATCGCGCCTCGAAGGCCGCGCGCGCCTCGCGGCTGCGCCATCGGCCGGTCCTCCGTGCCATCCCGCCTCCGTGATCCGCCGGTCCGTCGGGCTCGGGGCGATTCTGCCGCGCGGTCGCGGAGGTGGCCAGGGGCGGTGGGTGATGGAGGTGGGATCCTCCGACCCTGCTTCGTGACCGCTTCGTGTCCTTCGTGCCGCTCTTCCCGTCTTGGGTGGTCTGCCCCGTCTCCTACGATTCGAGAGGTGGCCGGCGAGAGCGCCGACCCGGAGCGGACCGGCAGGTGACCGGCCAGAATGGAGAGTCAACGGTGGTCGATGTGAAGCGCGGAGCGATGCGGGCATGGGGAGCGATGCTCGCGATCGCCGTGATCGTCGGAGCGGGCGTGGCGGCGCAGGCCCCGGCCCTCGCCGAGGGCCGCGAGGTGGGCGGCTCGGGCTCGCAGTACTACCTCAACGACTCCTGGTCCTCGAAGGCCAACCACGAGTTCAACTACGGCAAGACCGGCGACCGCGTCTACACCGGCGACTGGAACGGCGACGGCAAGGACTCCCTCGCCGTGCGCCGCGGTCAGACGTACTACTTCTCCAACTCGCTCGGCGGCAGCGCGAGCACCGTCGTCAACTACGGCAAGTCGACGGACACCGTCCTCGTCGGCGACTGGGACGGCGACGGCAAGGACACGCTCGCCGTGCGCCGCGGGCAGACCTACTACGTCACCAACAGCCTCTCCGGCGGCAAGGCCAGCAACGTCTTCACCTACGGCCGCGCCGGGGACACCGTCCTCGTGGGCGACTGGAACGGCGACGGCAAGGACACCCTCGCGGTGCGCCGCGGCAACGTCTACTACTTCTCCAACACCCTCAGCGGTGGCAAGGCCAGCACCGTCATCAACTACGGCCGCTCCTCGGACAGGGTGCTCGTGGGCGACTGGAACGCCGACCGCAAGGACACGCTCGCCGTGCGCCGCGGCAACGTCTACTACATCTCCAACAAGCTCAGCTCCGGCGCCGCCTCGATCATCCAGGCCTACGGCCGCACCACGGACACGACCCTCGTGGGCGACTGGAACGGCGACCGCAAGGACACGCTCGGCGTGCGGCGCGGCGCTGCGACGAGCACCTCGGCCCCCAGCAAGCCGGCACCGAGCAAGCCGAGCCCGACGCCGAGCAAGCCGACCAGCACCAAGCCGTCGGGCAAGAACTGCCCCTCCTGGGCGCCGATCAAGGGCAACAACAGCAGCTCGGGCGAGAAGATCTACCACGTGCCCGGCGGCGCGTTCTACTCCCGCACCACCCCGGAGAAGTGCTTCTCCACGGAGTCGGCGGCGAAGGCCGCGGGCTACCGCGCCTCGAAGCGCTGAGGCGCGCGAGCCCCGGGGGAGTGCCGCTCTTCGGGGCTGCGGAGATGATCCGCGCGGGGGCGGCCGGCTCGGCGCCGGCCGCCTCTCGCGCGCCCTCTCGGCGCCGACCGTCGGGTCGGTCGTCATCCTCCAGGGACCTGCTGGTCAGCCCGCAGATCGCCGTTATTGAACCGTGCTCTTCCATCGCCCATTCCGGACTCCCCGTACTCGCTCCTTCTCTTACGCTTCGCCTGAAAAGCCGGCAGTGGGGCCGGCGCGGAGCGGGCCGACACATGGCGGCCAGATCGGAGTGTCAGCAGTGGGCAAGGTGACGCGTGGAGCGGTGCGGGCATGGGGTGCACTGCTCGCCACCGCAGCGGTGGTCGGCACGGGCATGGCGGTGCAGGCGCCGGCGCTCGCGGACGGCCGCGAGGTGGGCGGCTCGGGCTCGGCGTACTTCCTCAACGACTCGTGGTCCTCCAAGGCGAACCACGAGTTCACCTACGGCCAGGCGAAGGACCGCGTCTACACCGGGGACTGGAACGGCGACGGCAAGGACTCCCTCGCCGTGCGTCGCGGGCAGACGTACTACTTCTCCAACTCCCTCGGTGGCAGCGCCTCCACCGTCCTCAACTACGGGAAGGCCACCGACACGGTGCTCGTCGGCGACTGGGACGGTGATGGGAAGGACACGCTCGCGGTGCGCCGCGGCCAGACGTACTACTTCACCAACAGCCTCCGCGGCGGCAAGGCCACCACCGTCCTGAACTACGGCAAGGCGACGGACACGGTGCTCGTCGGCGACTGGAACGGGGACGGGAAGGACACGCTCGCGGTGCGCCGCGGGCAGACGTACTACTTCTCCAACTCGCTCACCGGCGGCAAGGCCAGCTCCGTCATCAACTACGGCAAGGCGAGCGACAAGGTCCTCGTGGGTGACTGGAACGCCGACGCCAAGGACACGCTCGCCGTGCGACGCGGCAACGTCTACTACATCTCCAACCGCCTCAGCGGCGGCGCCGCATCGATCGTCCAGGCCTACGGCCGCGCCACCGACACCACCCTCGTCGGCGACTGGAACGGTGACCGCAAGGACACGCTCGGCGTGCGCCGCGTCGCGGAGGCCTCGGGGCCGACGGCCGCGCAGCGTACCGCGATCGCCGCCGCCCGCGACTACCTCGCCGATGGCTACTACTCCCGCAGCGGCCTGATCAGCGAGCTCGAGTACGACGGGACCAAGGCCGCCGACGCCGAGTACGCCGTCGACTACCTCGCGAGCAAGGGCGAGGTGGACTGGGATGAGCAGGCGCTCGAGACCGCCTACTTCTACCTCGAGGGGATGGCGTTCTCGCGGGACATGCTCCGCGACTTCCTCCGGCAGGACGGCTTCACCGTGTCCCAGGCCGAGTCCGCGCTGACCTACCTCGAGGACAGCGGCGAGATCGACTGGCGCGAGGAGGCCGTGGCGGCCGCGCACGAGTACTACGACGAGGATCCGAGCTGGACCCGCGACGAGCTCGTCGCCCAGCTCGTGGAAGAGGGCTTCCCCGTCGATGACGCGAACTACGCGGCGGATCAGCTGGGGCTCTGACCCGAGGTCCGGTAGGCAGAGCGAGGGGCGGTCGGCACGCAGCTGATCGCCCCTCGTCTTCGTGCCTTCGGCAGTCTCCGCGAGCCCTCGGCCACGCCCGGCGAGCGCAAAGCGACGCGCCGCGCACGCCGCGGAACATCTGAGGACCAGGACAGTCCGGGTCAGTACGCGTAGTCCTTCCCGGCCTCCCAGTCCGGGAACTCCCAGTCCGTGCGGTCCACGGCGGCGCCCTCGGCGGCGGCGCCGGCGATCGCGTCGTCGAGGGCGCGGGAGCTCGCATCGCTGAGGTCCACGAGCGCCTGCTTCAGATCGCTGATCTCCCCGCCGAGGTAGCCCTGGATGACGTCGCCGAGCTCGGGGGTGACGGTGGAGCGCCGGGCTTCCGCCTTCGCGACCTCGACGTTCCGCACGATCGCCTGCGGGGCGCGGAACACGTGGGTCGAGAAGTCCCCCACGAGCTGCGCGTACGGTGCGATGACCTCCGCCTTCGCCACGACGTCGAGCAGGATCGGCGGCTGGTCCATGCCGGAGGCGAGGGCGGTCTGGTAGTCCTCCTGGGTGAAGGACTCGATGAGCTGCGAGGCCTGCTCGGCGAGCTGCGTGGAGCCGGCCATGACCCAGTCCGCGCCACGGGCCCCGCGGGTCGCGACGACGTCCTGACCCTCGGGGGTGGGCATGCCGGCCACCGCCATGAGCGGCAGCATGTCCGGGTTCAGGGAGCGCACGGCGCCGGGGGAGTAGGGCCCGTCCATGTGGAAGCCGATGCCGCCGGCTGCCCATCGGCCGCGGGCGTCGGGGATCTGGAAGCCGGCGCTGCCCGGGAGCAGGAACCCCTTGTCGCTGATCTCCTTGTACAGCTCGATCGCGGCGAGGTAGGCGTCGTGGTGGTACTCGAACTCGCCCGTGTCGTAGCGCTGCCCCTGGTACCCGGGGAAGCCGCCCGCCTGTGCGAGGTCGTCGATCTGCTCGCGCATGCGGCCGGGGACCCCGAGCGCCATCGTCATCGGCGTGTGCTCGCCGTGGTCCGCGATCGCCTGCAGCGCCGCGATCAGGTCGTCGTAGCTGGTGGGCGGCTCGAAGCCCACGGCCTCCGCGACCTCGGTGTTGTACCAGGCGAGGCCCACGTACTGCTTGTCGCTGAAGGCGGGGAGCCCGTAGATCTTCCCGTCGAGCTGGGTGAGGCCCTCGACGAAGGCGCCCTCGGGGAGCCGCGCCCGCGCCTCGTCGGAGAGGGTGATCTCATGGACCCATCCGGAGTCGACCAGCGCGGGGAGCGGCAGGCCCACGAGCGCGGTGTAGACGTCCGGCAGCTTCCCGGCCTGGTTGGCCAGCTGCAGGGCCTCGGTCGCCGCGGAGGGCTCGTTGTAGGTGTGCTCGACGGTCACGCCGATGCTCGCGCCGACCTCCTCCGCCCAGCGGGTGTGGAGGTCCTGGAGGCCGCCGAAGTGGTCCCACCAGCGCAGGGCGCCGTCGGCCCCGCCGCTCCCTTCCGCCGTGGGTGGGGCGCTGGTGCCGCAGGCGGCGGCGAGGGTCGCGAGGCCGGCGGCGCCGAGTCCGGCGAGCGTGCGGCGGCGGGTCAGGTGGTGCATGGTGAGCTCCTCATCGAGATCGTGATGCAGGGGTGGGGCAGGGGACTGCGGGGGACTGCAGGGGTCTTCAGGACGTCGGGGGTCTCAGGACTTCACGGAGCCCGCGATGCCCTCGACGAAGTAGCGCTGCATGAAGGCGAACAGCGCCACGATCGGGATCAGGGAGATGACACCGGCGGCGGCCATGCCCGGCCAGTCCGTCGAGTTCTCCCCGACGAACGCCTGCATGCCCACGCTCACCGTGCGCAGCGCCGGGTTGCTGAAGGAGAACACCAGCGGCAGGAAGAACGCGTTCCAGGTGAACAGGAAGGTCAGCACGCCGACGGTCGCCGTGACCGGCATCGACAGCGGCAGCATCACCTGGGTGAAGGTGCGCAGGAAGCCCGCGCCGTCCACCACGGCGGCCTCCTCGAGCTCGGCCGGCAGCCCGCGGAAGTACCCGGCGTAGATGAGGATCGCGGCGACGTTGGCGCCGCCGGAGAGCGCGAGGATCATCCCGGCGAGCTGATCGAGCAGTCCCAGCTCCATCGAGAGCTTCACGATCGGGATGATCGTGTAGCCGGTGGGGACGAACAGCGTCGCCACGAGGATGCCGAGGATCAGGCGTGAGCCGGGGAAGCGGTAGCGGCCCAGCACGTAGCCGGCCAGCGCGCAGCGCACCACCACGATGACGACCGTGCACAGGGTGACCACGGCCGTGTTCACCAGGTAGCGGTGGAAGTTGCCGTCGGTCCACGCGCGGGCGTAGTTCTCCCACCGCATCTGCTCGGGCAGCAGCCCCAGGCCCCCGGCGAAGATCTCCGCCGGGGACTTCAGAGAGGCGGAGAGCATCCACAGGAACGGGTAGATCCACAGGATCGCGACGAGACCGAGCCCGGCGACGAGCGCCCACCAGGGGAGCCGGCGGCGCCAGCGGGGCCGGCTCGGGACGGCGGCGCTCATGCGCGGGCCCTCGATCGGCGGGCGAGCATCGTCAGCCACAGCTGGATGCCCACGACCACGAGCACCAGCAGCCCGAACAGGACGGCCGCCGCGGAGGCGAAGCCCAGCTGCGGGATGGTCGCCGCGAACGCGTAGCGGTAGATGTAGATCTCGATGATCTCGGTGCTGAAGAACGGGCCGCCCGCGGTCATGGTCTGCATGAGGTCGAAGGCGTGGAAGCAGTCCTCGACGGTGAGCACGGTGATGATCAGGAGGAACGGGATCAGCAGCGGCAGCGTGATGTGGCGGAAGGTCTGCACGGCGTTCGCGCCGTCGATCCGCGCCGCCTCGTACAGGTCCCGGGGGACCGTCTGCAGGGCGGCGAGCCAGTAGATCAGGGTGATCCCGAAGAACTTCCACACGTAGATCAGGGCCGCGGTGACCAGGGCGGTGCCGGAGGAGCCGAGCAGGTCGACGGGGCCCAGCCCCAGGGCCTGCGAGACGACGGAGAGCGGACCGCTCGCCGGGTCCAGCACGAACCGCATCACCACACCCACGATCGCGGTGGTCGTGACCACGGGCAGGAAGTACATCGTGCGGAAGAAGGCGGAGAACGGGAGCTTCGGCGAGTTCAGGACGATCGCGAGCAGGAAGGCGCCGAGCACGCGCAGCGGGGTCACGATCAGCATGAACACGAGCGTGATGCGCACGGCGGACCAGAACATCGGATCGGCGAGCACGGCCTGGTAGTTGGCGATGCCGACGAACCGCTGGTCCGAGGTGAAGCCGTTCCACTCGACGAGCGAGTACCAGTAGCTCGCGAGCATCGGGTAGAGCGTGTACATCCCGTAGAGCACGAAGGTGGGCAGCAGGAACGCGTAGATCCACACGTTCCGGCGGCGCAGCCGGGAGCGCTGGGCGGGACGACGGTCGGGCCGGCCGGGGGCGGGGGCGCGGCCGGTCCGGGCGGCGGGTGGGCGGGCGAGCACGGAGGATCCGGTCATCGGAGGGCCTCCTTTCGGGGGAGGTCGGGGTGGAGGGCGAGCAGGAGGCAAGGGCGGTCCGGTCAGCGGATCTGGCTGATCGAGAAGGTCGCCGGGTCGTTGCCGATCCGGTGGCCGCGGTCCAGGGCGTCGATGGAGGCCATCTGCTCCGTGGTGAGGGTGAGGGCGCCCACGTCGAGGTTCTCGACGAGGCGGTCCCGCGAGGTGGTCTTCGGGATGACCACGAATCCGTGCTGCACGTGCCAGCGGAGCACCACCTGCGCGGGGGTGGCGCCGAGCTCCTCCGCGAGGGCGGTGATCTCCGGGAGGGCGAGATCCGCGCCCTGCCCCAGCGGCGAGTAGCTCTCCACTGCGATGCCGAGCTCCGCCTGCAGCGCGACGAGGTCACCGCGCGCATGGGTGGGGTGCAGCTCGATCTGGTTCACCGCGGGCGGCACGGAGGCCGTGCGGCACAGCTCCCGCAGGTGCTCGGGGAGGAAGTTGGAGACGCCGATCGCGCGCACCGTCCCCTCCTCGTGGAGGCGCTCGAACGCCCGCCAGGTCTCCGGCCAGAGGCCCGCCTCGGGGTTCGGCCAGTGGATGAGGTAGAGGTCCAGGTGGTCCAGGCCCAGCCGGTCCAGGGAGTCGGCGCAGGCGCGGAGGGTGCTGTCATACCCCTGGTCCCCGTTGCGGAGCTTGGTGGTCACGACGACCTCGTCCCGCGGGAGGCCGGAGGCGCGCAGGGCGGCGCCCACCCCGGACTCGTTGACGTAGGCGGCGGCCGTGTCGATGTGCCGGTAGCCGACGTCGATCGCCTCCTCGACGACGCCCTGGACCTGGCCCGGGGGGATCTGGAAGACCCCGAGACCCAGCTGCGGCACGTCGACGCCGGGGCCGACGGTGGTGCGGTCCAGGAGCGGCGTGGCGGGGGAGGCGGTCATCGGCGCGGCTCGAGCACGAGCAGGGACACGGACGGCAGCGGCAGCGCGAGGTCGAGCGAGAGGGAGCCGTCGGCCCCGACCTCCACCTCGCGGGGCGCGTCGATCTCCTCGAGACCCTCGCGGGCATGGATCCGGGCGAGCTGCTCGGGGGAGGGGTCCTGCGGGGATCCCTCCGCCTGCCACACGGTGTGCGCGTTGGAGTGCGCGGCGTCGATGCGGTGGTGGGTGAGCAGGTGCGTGCCGGCGCTCAGCCCGCTCACCGTCACGGTCACCGGCGTGGCCTCCTCGGCGGTGCGGTACTGGTCGTCGGTGTGGCGCCAGAGCGCGGCGGCGACGCGGCCGTCCTCGTGGCGGGAGGCGAGGACGTCGACCTCCTCGGGCATGGCGCGGCCGTCGGCCTCGTCGAGCAGCTCCACGCCGTGGGCGGCGTCGCTCGCGGCATGGACGCGCGTCCCGCCCAGGTGGGCGAGCAGGCGGTAGGCGTTCAGCAGCGGCTTCTCGATGCGGTCCGCGGTGAGGAAGGCGCGCGTGCCCTCGAAGAAGCGCTCGCCCTCGAAGTAGAAGCTCCAGGAGGTGGCCTGCTGGATGTTCGCGGCCTCCTGATCGCTGAGGTCCAGCAGCTTCTTCATGAGCTTCACCTGGAACACCGGGTAGTACTCGGTGTTCTGGAAGCGGAAGTTCGCGTTGTCGTAGAAGGAGAAGTGCGCAGGCACCCCCGCGTCGCACTCGTCGATGATCGCGGGCAGCTCCCGGTACTGCGGGAACTGCGCCATCACGCGCAGCATCGAGCGCACCTCGTACAGCATCTTGTGGGCGGAGGGGCTCTGCTGCTCCGGGGCGTCGCCGCCGGTGGGCCCGTACACGCGCCACGGCGTGAAGCTCGACCCCTTGGTGTGGAAGGAGACGAAGTCGAGCGGGAGCTCGTGCTCGTCGGTGTACGTCAGGAAGCCGTGGAGGAACTCGGTGCCGCCGCCGGTCACGGCCGGCCCGCCGACCTTCGCGGTGGGCAGCACCGCGCGCACGCCCTCGACGGTCGCCCGGTAGAGCTCGTGGAACTGCTCCGGGGTGCCGCGCCAGTAGAAGATGTCCGGCTCGTTCCACAGCTCCCACAGCCAGGTGTCCACCTCCTCCGCGCCGTACCGCTCGAGGCAGTGCGCGGCGAGGGCGCTGATGAGGTCGCGCCAGCGGTCGTAGTCGCGCGGCGGGTAGGACCACTGGCCGGCCTCGTACGCCGAGTAGACCGTCGGGCTCGGGGTCACGGTGAGCTCCTCGGCCTCCGGGGGGAGGAGGTCCCGCGGGGTGAAGCCGATCTCGACGAGCACGTGGTGCCCGGCCCCGACGATCGCGTCGTAGGTCTGGTCGAGGATCGTGAAGTCGTAGTGCGGGTTCCCGTCCTCGTCCTCGTGGTAGACGTTGCCGTTGCCCCAGTGCGGGATGCCGAAGCCGGAGCCGGAGCACAGGGCGTAGTGGGGGCGGATGTGGTAGCCCGTGCTGGTCAGGTCGCCGAAGGTGCGCAGCAGGTGACGACCGGTGGGCGTGTAGGTCCAGTTGATCTCGTCGAAGCCGACGCTCTCCCAGAGCCGCGTCAGCGAGCCGGTCTCGCGGGAGGCGTCGATCTCGATGCTCGCCGTCGCCACGTGCGGGGCGTCCGGGTCGCTCGGTGCGTTGGGCGGGAAGGCCCGTGCGCTGGTGAGGTTCTCATGGGTGGGCTGGGCGGTCGTGGACACGCGGGTCACTGCCTTTCAGGGCTCGCGGCTGCTGGCGGGGATCGGACTGCTCCGGTGCATCACGGGGGAGGAGCAGCGGCGGGGCGTTCATGCGGGTTCCGGCCGGTGGCGAGGGTCTGCCCGTCCTGCCGGCGGGGTGGGTGCGGCGACTGTGCCGATCCCGGGGCCCGTCGCGGATGCGACGAGGTCTCTGCGGCGAGCCTAGAGTCCCGGATTGCAGGTTGTCAACAATCTACGACGACAGCTTCGCGCGTGTCGATCGTGACGACCGAGCGGGTGAATGTCGGGTGTCACCCCAGGTCAGAGCCCGGTCTTGCCCTCGGGGCCGGGGCCGGAGAGGGGGCTCGTCTCCTGCGGGTCGTGCTCGAGGGCGCGCATCTTGCGGATCTGCCGGAGGGTCCAGCCGATGTGCTTCTCGATCGAGGCGACGGCCGCGACCGGGTCCTCCAGGGCGAGCACGTCCCGCATCTCCTGATGCTCCTCGACGAGCTTCGCGCGGAAGTCGCTGCGATCGGTGCGGGCGCTCAGGAACATCGCGACCTGGCTGCGCAGCGTGATCCACGTGCGCCGGAGCCGTGCATGATCCGCCGCCGCGTAGACGAGATCGTGGAACTCGAGGTCGAGGCGCACGTGCGCGTCGTCCGCCGCGTCGGAGGAGATCGTGCGCATCCTCCCGATGACCTCGTCCATCCCCGCGAGCACCTGCGGCGTGATCCGCTCCGCGCAGCGCTCCATCGCGAGCCGCTCGATCGCCAGCCGCATCGAGTAGATCTCCTCGATGTCCGCGTACCCCAGGGTGATCACCCGTGCGCCGCGATGCCGCTGCGACTCCGCGAGCCCCTCGCGGGTCAGCTCGGAGATGGCCTCGCGCACGGGACCGCGGCTCACCGACATCGACTCCGCGAGCTCGACCTCCTTGAGCCGCTCCCCGGGGGCGAGCACACCGCTGGTGATCATCTCCCGCAGCCGGTCGGCGATCACCGTGGAGAGCGCGGGCGGCATCTCCACGCCGGACAGGAGCCTCTGCGTCGTCATCGAGGCCTCCTCCTGCCGGGGTCTGGGGTGGGGAACTGCGGATGAGTGTAGTGGTGCCGTGTCGAGCCGACGCGCGTGGGACCGCGACCTCCGTCGCTCCTGCCCCTGCCCCGGCCCTCCCGTATCGTGGGCTCGAGCGAGTCGAGAGGAGGGGCGATGGCGACGAGGAGCATCACGACCCGAAGCGGGAAGGTCGGGGCGATCGTCAAGGTCCTGGCCGTGGCGGGCCCGATCGCCATGCAGGTCGTCCAGCATCTGAAGGAGAATCCCGAACTCCAGCAGAAGCTCATGGAGCAGGCGAAGAAGCTGAAGCGCCAGGACAGGTCCACCCCCGCGGCGATGCTCTCCACCCTCGAGGTGCTGCGCGGGCAGGTGCGTGCGCTCGCCGACTCGGCCGACGATGCCGAGGAGACGGCCCGCGCGGCCGCATGGTCGAAGAAGCTCGACGCCGCGACCCATGCGGCGGAGCTGCTGAGCGCACCGGGATCCACCGCCAAGCAGCGCAAGGTGCTCAAGAAGCAGGTGGACGGACTGCGTGAGGGGATCTTCGCGGCGTACGTGACCGAGCTCGACGAGGACGCGCGGAAGGATGCCGGCGCCGCGTCCTGACGTCGGCTCTCGGGTCAGCCCGCCCGGCGCACGCTCCGGGCGATCGTCTCGGCCACGCGCTCGGGCATGGACGCGATGTCGATCGTGCGTCGCCCGGCGATCTGGACCGGGATGAACTCTTGCCAGCGGCGGCTCCACGCCAGCAGACGTTCCATGTCCGCGGCCGGGTCCACGCGGTGCCCCGAGAGCTCCTCGTAGTCCTCGAGGAACGCCATCGCGGCATCGGCGCCGATCAGCACGGCGAGGTTCAGCCGGCAGTGCCCCACGTCGAGGCCCCGATCCGCCAGCCCCACGCTCGGCCAGTCGACGACCGCGGAGACCTCCTCCTGCTGCCACAGCACGTTGAAGTGCTGGAAGTCGCCGTGCGAGAGCACCGGCTGCGCGGGAGTCCCGGTCCGGGCGGCGAGCTCGCGGGCCGCTCGGGCGAGACCCGGGTCCGGGGCCAGGTGCTCGGTGAGGTCCTCCGGGTCCTCGGTGGACCACCGCTCGCAGGGCGCGAGCGGCGGGGCGGGCACGGCGTGGAGCCGGGCCAGCACGGCGGCGAGGCGCCGCACCCATCGGCGCTCATCGGCGGGGTCGAGCTGGACCTGCCCGCGCAGGAACGTCGTGACCGTGGTCGGCAGCCCGGACGCGGAGCCGTCGGCATCAGCTGCGACGGGGCGGGGGAGGGGGATGCCGCACCCCTCGAGGGCCGCCAGGCCGGTCATCTCCCGGTCGACGAGCGCGCGGTGCTCGGCGCGGTCGTCGGTCCACCGACGCACCACCAGGTCGTCGGAGCGGTGCGGCCGGACGTGCAGGATCTCCCCGGTGATCCCGCCGTCGAGGGCGCCGACCAGGTCGACGGGGCCGACCTCGCGCTCGAGCCACGAGCGCAGATGGGGATCGAGGGCGGCGGCGGTGCTCATCGGCCCATCGTGGCAGGACGAGCGCCGCGCCGCATACGGACGCCCCCGCGCCCCGCGCCCGTGCACGGCACAGTATCCGGACGCCGTTTCCCGGTGCGCGGTGCGCTCGTGGGCCTGCTGCTCGCGGCGGGCTGGGGCTATCTCGCGGGGTCCATCGCTGCGCTCCTCGGCAATCAGCTGCTGGGGATCGTGGTGGGCATCCTCGTGGGCCTCGTCGTCGCGGGCCTGCACCTGGGCTACCGGCGCTGAGCCCGCCCCCGCCTCACCCCCGGCCGAGTCCGAGCATCCGCTCGAGGTAGTCGTTGCGGAGCTTCCCGGTGGGGTCGGCGTCCTCGGCCAGCGCGCGGAACGCCGGCAGCTGCGGGTACTGCTCGCGCACGGCCTCGCCGGGGAGGGTGGACCACTTGCCCCAGTGGGTGCGCGGGGCGAAGGGGGCGAGGGCCGCCTCGATGAGGGGCAGCACCTCGAGCACCGCGGCGGGATCGTTCGCCCAGGTGAGGTGGATGCCCAGAGAGTCGCGGCCGTGGGCGGGGCTCAGCCAGAGGTCGTCGGCGGCGACGGTGCGCAGCTCGGAGACGAGCACGAGGGGGGCGAAGCGCTCGGCGTGCTCGCGCAGGGCGGCGAGGGCGGCGGCGCCGTCGCGGCGGTCCACGAAGTACTCGGTCTGGATCTCGTCGCCGCGGCTGGGGTTCGCGTCGGGCCGGAAGTGGGGGAGGCGCTGCCACCAGGGGCCGGGCGCGCCGCCCTGGTCGGTCTGGTGGGGGAGCTGGCCCTCGGCGCGCTCGCCGTGCGGGGTGCGCGCCCAGCGGGCGCCGAAGCGGGCGGGGTCCAGGGCGTCGTCCCAGGCGTCGGTGCGGGACTTCAGCCAGACCTTGCCGGCTCTCTCGCGCGAGCTCCAGTCCGGCATGACGGAGACGCTGTAGGCGGCGCCCATGATCTCCTCGAGGTGCTCGAGCAGTGCCGCCCAGGGCAGCTCGAACCACACGTCCTGGCGCACCTCGAAGGAGGGCACGAGATCGAGGGTGAGGGCGGTCGTGATGCCGAGGGCGCCGAGGGACAGGGCGCGTCCGGCGAAGTCCGGGTCCTCCTCGCGGGTCCAGCGGCGCAGGGTGCCGTCGGCCGTGACCGCCTCGATCGCGCGCACGGCGTCGGAGAGGTTCCGGTGCTGCACGCCGGAGCCGTGGGTGCCGGTGGAGACGGCACCGGCGACGGAGATGTGGGGGAGGGAGCCCATGTTCGCGAGGGCCCAGCCGGTCGCGCCGAGGCGCTCGGCGAGGCGGGCGTAGATCGTCCCGCCGGAGACGGTGACGGTGCCGCCCTGCTCGTCGATCTCGATCCGCTCGGGCAGGCCCTGCACGGTGACGAGGCTGCCGTCGGTGTCCGCGACGTCGTTGAAGGAGTGGCGGGTGCCCAGCGCACGGATCCGCGTGGAGGCGGCGACGGCCTCCTGCAGCTGCTCGATGCTGCGGGGGCGCAGCAGCTCGCGGGCGGCGAAGGTGTGGCAGCCGGACCAGGTGGCGCCGGCCTGCTCGACCGGGAGGGCAGGGGTGCGGGTCATCGGTGCTCGAGCTCCTCGGGTCGGGGTGCGGGGACGGTCTGCTCGCCGGAGGGATCGGCGAGGTCGTTCCCGGAGGTCTCGCCGGCCCACCAGATGCACAGGGCGCTGATCACGCACGCGAGGACCAGGTAGGCGCCGGCGGGCCACCAGGAGCCGGCGGCGGCGGTGAGGGCGACGGCGATCATCGGCGTGGGGCCGCCGCCGATCAGCGCGGAGCCCTGGTAGACGATGCCGAGGCCGGTGTACCGCACGCGGGTGCCGAACAGCTCGGCGAACAGGGCGCTCTGGATGCTGAACATGAGACCGGTGCCGATCGCGTGCACGAGCACGATGATCGCCCAGGTGGACAGCGCATTTTCGAGGGAGATGACGGGGAAGTACAGGAGCCCGCCGCCGATCGCGCAGATCCCGATGCCGGTGAGGTAGACGGGCCGGCGCCCGATCCGGTCGGAGACCCGCCCGGCGGTGGGCAGCACGATCAGCTGCACGGCGGAGGAGATCACGAAGCCGGTGAGGATCAGGCGGCTGTCCATCCCGAGGGTGCGGGTCACCCAGGAGACGGCGAAGACGTTGATGATGTTGAAGGTGACGGCGTCGGCCATGCGGGCGCCGATCCCGATGAGCACCATCCTCGGCTGCTCGCGCAGGAGGGACAGCAGCGGCGCGGTCCTCTGCTCGCCGGCGTCCTCGGTGAAGGCGGCGGTCTCGGGCAGGTTCCGTCGGATGTAGAAGCCCAGCAGCAGGAACGGCCCGCTGAGCAGGAACGGGATGCGCCAGCCCCAGCTGAGGAGGTCGCCCTCGGGCAGCAGGGTCACGAGCGCGAAGATGCCGGTGGAGGCGAGCAGCGCGGCGGGCGTGCCGAGCTGGTGGAAGCTGCCGGCGAGCCCGCGCTTCCCCTGGGGTGCGTTCTCGAGCGCGAGCAGGGAGCCGCCGCCGTACTCGCCGCCGATCCCGATGCCCTGGACCAGGCGCAGGAGCACCAGGAGCAGGGCGCCGAGGCCGCCGGCCATCGCGTGCGAGGGCAGCACGCCGATGAGGAAGGTCCCGCCGCCGATGAGGAACACCGTGATCAGCAGGACGGGCTTGCGGCCGATCCGATCGCCGAAGTGGCCGAAGATGATCGCGCCCACAGGCCGGGTCACGAAGGCGACGGCGAAGGTCGCGAAGGATTCGAGGGCGGCGACGGTGGGGGAGGCGCCGGCGAAGAACACCTGCGGGAACACGAGCGCGGCGGCCGTGCCGTAGATCCAGAAGTCGTACCACTCGAGGAAGGCGCCGGTGAAGGCGGCGAAGGTGGCGCGCCGTGAGGTGAGCGCGGTGGTGGGAGGGGGAGCGGACATCGTCGTCGACCTTCTCTCGTCAGGGCCCCGGGAGCGGGGGGTGGCGGCGGCGTCGCCGGCCACGATCCCCTGGACGCTAAGAGGGCCGATTTTTTCCGTCAAGACGTCGACAGAAAGCCGGTGACGACGGCCGACGGCGGTTCGGGAGCGCCCTCGCGGATCTTTCTGCCGGAGGGTTGTCGGAATAAAAGGGCCTTCCTAGCCTGGGGTCATGTCCACCACCGACGGAGGTCCGCCGCTCATGCGCTGGCGGCACGAGGAGCAGGTGCTCGCCGCGCTCCGGGACCGCGGCGCCCTGCGCCGCGCGGAGCTCGGCGCGCTCGTGGGCCTCTCCCGCACCACCCTCTCCGAGATCGTCGGCGACCTCCTGCGCCGCGGCGCGATCACCGTGGTCTCCACGGACGCCGAGCACCGCCGCGGCTCCGGCCGCCCGGCGGAGCTCATCGCCCTGGACCCCCGCTCCGGGCAGTACCTCGGCCTCGACTTCACGCACGCCGCGATCCACCTCGAGGTCGTCGACGCCGGCTACGCGGTGATCGCGACGCTGCGCAGCGACCTCGGCGCCGACGCCCCCTGGCCGGAGCGCATCGAGGCGGCCCTGGGCCTCGTCGACGAGCTCGAGGCCGGCGGCACCCACCTCGGCGCGCTGCAGGGCGTGGGCGTGGGCCTCCCCGGCCCCGACTCCCCGGCCTGGAGCGGTGACCACACCGCCGCCCGCGAGGCCTCCTCCCGTGCCCGGCTCGCCGTCGAGCACGCGGTGCAGGAGCGCCTCGGCCTGCTGCCGCTGCTCGACACCAACACGCGCCTCGCCGCGCTCGCCGAGGCCGTCCCCGCCGGGCGCGCCGCGGACGGCGACGGGGCCGAGGAGCAGGTCCACGAGGACCTCGTCTACCTGCGGCTCGCCGCCGGGGTGGGCGGGGGAGTGGTCGTCGGCGGCCGGCTCGTGCACGGCGCCCGCGGCCTCGCCGGGGAGCTCGGCCACGTGGGCGTCCGCGAGGGCGGGCACCTGTGCCGCTGCGGCCGGCCCGGCTGCCTCGAGACCGTCGCCTCCCTCCCCGCCGTGATCGAGACCTGCCGCGAGCGCGGGCTCGACCTGCCCGGCGACACCGACCGCGAGCGCGCCGCCGCCCTCGGCGAGGCCGCCGCCCACGAGGACCCGATCCTCGAGGAGGTCCTGCGCGAGGCCGGCACCGCCGCCGGCCACGTCCTCGCCGCGACCGTACTCGCGCTGAACCCCGCGGAGGTCGTCGTGGGCGGGACGCTCCCGCAGCTCGCCCCCGCGATCCTCCGCCACATCGCCTCGACCCTCACGGACGAGGTCCGCACCATCGACGGCGCCCGCCCCCGCGTGCGCGCCTCCCAGCGGGGCGACTCCGGCGGCGCGACCGGCGCCATCATCGCCCTCGTCCACCGCACCTCCCTGCTCGCCGGCTACCCGGGCGGGCGTCCCGTGCTCGCCTCACCCCGACTCCGAAGGAGCCCCGCATGACCACCCCGCAGCGCAGCAACATCCTGTTCCTCATGACGGACCAGCATCGGGCGGACACGCTCGGCGCCTACGGCAACCCCTGCTCCCTCACCCCCGCGCTCGACGACCTCGCCCGCACCGGCACCCGCTTCGACCGCTGGTACACGCCCACCGCGATCTGCACCCCCGCCCGGGTCAGCCTGCTCACGGGCCAGGCCCCGTTCCGCCACCGCGTGCTCGCCAACAAGGAGCGCAACGTCGGCTATCTCGAGGACCTCGACGAGGGCACCTTCACCTTCGTCGACGCGCTCCGCGGGTGCGGCTACAACACGGGGCTCGTGGGCAAGTGGCACGCCGGCTCCCAGACCGAGGCCCGCGAGGCCGGCTTCGACGGGCCCGGCCTGCCCGGCTCCGCCTGGCACAACCCCGTCGACGCGCCCGACTACCTCGAATACCTCGCCGAGCGGGGCCTCCCGCCCTACGCGATCAGCGACCGGATCCGCGGCACCCTCCCCAACGGCGGCCCCGGCAACCTGCTCGCCGCGCGGCTGCACCAGCCGCTCGAGGCGACCTTCGAGCACTACCTCGCGACCCGCACGATCGAGATGCTCGAGACCTACGCGGAGGACCTCCGCACCGGCGGCACCCCCTTCTTCCTCCAGCTGAACTTCTTCGGGCCGCACCTGCCCTACGTGCTGCCGGACGAGTACTTCGACCTCGTCGACCCCTCGCAGGTGGAGCTCCCGCGCTCGATCGCGGAGACCTTCGCCGCGAAGCCCCCCGTGCAGGCGAACTACAGCGCCCACTGGACCTTCGACACGATGCCGCTCGAGACGACCCGCAAGCTCATCGCGATCTACTGGGGCTACGTCGCGATGATCGACCACGAGATCGGCCGGGTCATGGAGGCGCTCCAGCGCCTGGGCCTCGTCGACGACACCGCGGTCGTCTTCAGCAGCGACCACGGCGAGTTCACCGGCTCCCACCGCCTGCACGACAAGGGCCCCGCGATGTACGAGGACATCTACCGCACCGCGGGCCTGCTCCGCGTGCCCGGCGGCGTGCCCGGGCAGGTGCGCCAGGAGTTCGTGAGCCTCCTGGACTGCACCGCGACGATCCTCGAGCTCGCCGGCCTGGACCCCGAGCCCGCCGTCGACTCCCGCAGCCTGGTCCCGCTCGCCCGGGGCGAGCAGCCGGAGTGGGACGAGGACATCGTGTGCGAGTTCCACGGCCACCACTTCCCCTACCCCCAGCGGATGCTGCGCACCGACCGCTACAAGCTCGTGGTGAACCCCGAGTCCGTCAACGAGCTCTACGACCTCAACACGGACCCCGACGAGCTGCTGAACCTGTACACGCTCCCCGAGATGGCCGAGGTGCGCCGCGAGCTCACCGCCCGCCTGTACCGGAAGCTCCGGGACCGCGGCGACAACTTCTACCACTGGATGACGACGATGTTCGAGGTGGGCGAGGTCGACCACGACCCCACCCAGTCCGGTCTCGACGAGTCCACCTACGGCAGCGCGCCGGCACCCACCGCCTGAACGGCTCAGGCCCGGTACCGCCCGGGCCGGTGGTTCAGCGCGAGCACCACGTTGAGCACCACCCCGCCCAGCGCCGAGAGCAGCACGCGCGGCACGTCGAGCACGAGCAGGGACAGCAGGATCACGGCGACGTCGAGGGCCATCTGCACGTAGCCGGCGCGCAGGCCGGCCCGCTCCTGGAGGATCAGGGCGAGGATGTTGAAGCCGCCGAGGCTCGCGCCGTGCCGGAAGATGATCAGCAGCCCCACGCCCACCAGCAGGTTCCCGCCGATCACGGCGTACAGCAGGGGCACCTGCTCGAGCGGCAGGAAGCGCGGGTGGATCAGGCTGAACACGGAGATGAGGCCCACGCAGATCGCGGTCCTCACCGTGAATGCCACTCCCTTCTTCCACAGGGCGAGCGCGAAGAACGGCAGATTCACCAGGGCGAAGAGCACCGCGAACGGGGTGCTCAGCGCATGGGTGAGCAGCAGGGCGAGGCCTGCGGTGCCGCCGGTGACGGCGCCGGCGCTCTGCAGCAGGTACAGGCCCAGCGAGGCGAGGAAGGTGCCGGTGAGCACGCCGAGCACGTCCTCGGTGGGGCGGTGCGGGATGACGGCGTCGATGGGCGGGGTGTCCGCCACGGGGGAGCCGGGTGCGACGTCGGTCGGGGCCGGGGTCTCCGGTGCGGCCGACGCATCGGTGTCAGGGGACATGGCGTCACTGTAGAGCCGGCTCAGCCCGTGATGCGCACCCGCACGGCATCGGCGGGAGGCTCGAGCACGGGCTGCGTCCACAGCTCGACCTCGGCCGGCACGGCCCGGGGCGCTCCGATCGCCCAGGAGCCCAGGGCGTCGAGCCCGAGCGTGATGACCTGCTCGCTCACCCCGCGCGGCACCTCCGCCCGCGCCGCCGCGAGGACGGTGCGGGTGCGCGGCAGGATCCCCGGCTCGTGGCGCCGGCCGTACAGGAGCACGGGCACGGAGACCGTCCCGGCTCGCTCGCTCTCGATCCGCACGCGCACCTCGAGCGTGGCCCCGGCGTCGAGGTCGCCGGCGGTGATCCGCCGGTCCCCGCCGAGCATGCGGCAGCGCAGCCCGGAGGGCAGGCCCGCGCCGAGCAGCGGGCCGCGCACGGCGCGCTGATCGACGTAGCCGCGGGCCGTCTCGAGCCGCTGGTCGTGGGAGACGGGCGTCGTGCCGCTCGCCGCGGGCAGCGTCGCCGGCAGCAGCCCGTGGGTGCCGCCGTCGAGCAGCGCCTCCGCGATGGCCCGGCCGCCCGCGGGACCGGGGAAGGGGACCAGGAGCAGGGCGTCGACGAGGCCCGCGAGCTCGTCGAGGGCGCGCGGGCGGCCGTCGACGACCACGGCGACCACGGGCCCGCCGGCCTCCCGGGCCGCGCGGACCACGTCGATCTGCGCCGCGGGCAGGGCGACGTCGGCGAGGTCGACGCCCTCGCCGTTCGTCGTGTCCGCGGCGGGGCCCTCGACGGCGCCGTTGGCCGCGAACTCGTCCTCGTAGGAGCGGCGGCTCGTGCCGCCCAGCACCGCGATCGTCACCTCCGCCTCCTCCGCGGCGCGGGTCACCGCCGCGAGATCGCCGGGGTCGGCGGGGGAGCGGAGGCGGCTGCCGCGCGCATGCAGCACCGCCTCCTCGCCGAGGCGGGCGGCGAGGGCGGCGCGCACCGTGAGGGCCTCCGGATCCTCGGGGAACGGGGGCGGGGTGTAGTCGCCGAGCAGGGCGTGGAGATCATCGGCGTTGGGGCCGACGACCGCGACCCGCCGGGCGGTGAGGGGCAGCAGGTCGCCGCCCTCGAGCACGACGACGGCCTCGCGGGCGGCGCGCGCGGAGAGCGCGACCGTCTCCCGTGAGCGGGCCGACGGCCAGGTCGCGGGGGAGCGGCGCTCGTCGTCCGGCCCCGTGTTCTCCGGTCCGAGCAGCCTGAGCCGCTCCTTGAGTGCGAGCACCCGACCGGCCGCGCGGCGCAGGGTGGCCTCCTCGACGAGTCCCGCCTCGATCGCGGTCCCGACGTGCGTGTACGCCTGGTCCCAGAGGCTGAGGTCCACGCCGGCGTGGAGGGCGAGGGCCGCGGCCCGCTCGAGCCCGCTGCCGCCGTCGGACCGCCTGCCGTCGGCCGCACCCCCGTCGGACCCGCCGCCCGCGGCCGGGACGAGGCGGTCGATCGCCCCGCCGTCGGACATGACGATCCCCTCCCATCCCCAGTCCTCGCGGAGGGTGCCCGTGAGGAGGTCGCGGTTGCCGGTGCAGGGCACGCCATCCACGTCGTTGTACGCCGACATGAACCCGGCGACCCCGGCGCGCGCGGCGGCGAAGGCCGGTCGCAGGTGGATCTCGCCGAGCTCGCGCGGGCCGATCGGGGCCCCCGAGCCGTTGCGGCCGCCGATCCCCGCGCCCTGGCCGGCGAGGTGCTTGGCGACCACGGCCACGTGCGCGGCGTCGATGCGCTCGCCGGCGCCCGCACCCTGCAGACCCCCGATCGCGGCCTCGACGAGCAGCGCGGCGATCGCCGGGTCCTCGCTGTAGCACTCCTCGGCGCGGCCCCAGCGGGGGTCCCGCAGCACATCGAGGCCGGAGATCAGCAGCAGGTGGGTGCCGCGCTCGCGGGCCTCGGCGGCGACGGCGGCGCCGAGCTCACGGGTGAGCTGCGGATCCATCGCGGCGCCCTGGGCGAGGTTCACGGGGAGCATGCTCCCGCCGAGCGCCATGAGCCCGTGCGGCGCCTCCTCGACGAACAGCACGGGCAGGCCGTCGCCGTGGCCCATGACGTGCTCCTGGACGGCGGCGTAGGCCTCGGCGCTGCGCTCGGGCGGCACCCCCGTGCCCCAGCGCACGGCGGACCACGGATCCGCGCGGAGCACGCCGTAGAGGGCGCCGATCCCGCCGAAGGCGTCCACCTCGGCGCGCAGCACGTCGGTGACCTGCGGCGTGCCGTCCACCCAGCGCACGGCCTCCCAGCCCTTGAGGCGCTGGTTGACCTGGCCGGCGAGGCCCGTGACGTCGAGCCCGTCGAGGGCGCCGGGTGCGGCGGCGCTCATCGGGCGCCCGGGGCGGTGCGGCGCACCTCGTCGAGGTAGCCGTAGGTCGTCACGCGGGAGACGCCGAGGCGGGCGGAGACCTTCTCGGCGGCGCGCTTGATGTGGAAGGCGCCGCGGTCCTCGAGGAGGCGCAGCACCTCGATGCGGTCCGCCTTGGACATGGCGGCGGCGGGCTTGCCGACGGCCGTGATCGCCTCGCTGATCATGTCCTCGAGCACGCTCGAGACGTCCGGGGAGACGATCTCGTGCGGGGCCTCGTCGGCGGTGCCGGGCTGCTCCTGCGGGGCGAGGCCGGTGAGGGCGGCGATCGCGGTCTGGACGGGGGAGAGGTCCCGGTTGATGCACAGCGCCGCGATGATGTGGCCGTCGTGGTCGCGGTAGTAGACGGAGGAGCTGACGAGCTCGCGGCCGTCCGTCGTGAGGCCCCGGTAGCCGTAGGCGTTGTGGTCCTTCGTCTCGTCGCGCAGCACCTCGGCGCCGAGGTTCGTGGACGGCCCGCCCACGCTGCGGCCGCTCACGTGGCCGTTGACGATCGCGTAGACGGAGTGCTCGAGGTCGCGGGAGGAGAGGTCGTGGAGGACCACCTCGCAGTGCGGGCCGGCGGCGGCGGCGATCGCCTCCATGACGGGCGCGAGGGTGCGGTGCACCTCGGCGATGTCGGCGAAGCGGGTCATCGATTCAGGTTCCGGCTCCGGCGCCGGGACCTGCGACGGAGCAGGGGAGGGCGGGGTCGCGGCGGAGCGCGAGGTCGGTGAGGGGGTCACGGGCAGTCACTCTCCGGGATCGGCGGTGGATCCATGATCGCATCTCGGATACATAACGTTGGTCAACTAACGAGAATTTCTGTATGGTCCCCCGTAGCGTTCCTCGGCATCGGTGCCGGGACGCCCGCGCCAGACCCGTCGTCCAGCATCTGCGCCCCGGGGCACCGACGCCCCGCCCGCCCGCGCAGAAGGAGCCACACCCATGACCGCACCCCAGACGCAGGACATCCCGTGACCGCCGCGCCCCCGAGCCGCGCCCAGCGGCGCACGATCGCCGGCGGCGCGATCGGCACGCTGATGGAGTACTTCGACTACTACCTCTACGGCCTCGCCGCCGCGGCCGTCTTCCCCCACGTCTTCTTCTCCGGCGACTCCCCGCTCGTCGCCCAGCTCGCCTCCTTCGGCAGCTTCGCCGTCGGCTTCCTCTTCCGCCCGCTCGGCGGGATCGTGTTCGGCGCGATCGGCGACCGCATGGGCCGCAAGGTCACCCTGCTCGTCACCGTGATCGGCATGGGCCTGTCCACCGCCGCGATCGGGCTCATCCCTTCCGACGCCTCCATCGGCATCCTCGCCCCGATCCTCCTGGTCAGCATGCGCATGCTCCAGGGCCTCTTCGTGGGCGGCGAGATGGGCGGCGCCGCGACGATGGTCGTCGAGCACGCCCCCGCGGGCCGCCGCGGCCTCTTCGGCGCCTTCCTCATCAGCGGCGCCGGCATCGCCAACGTGCTCTCCGCCGGGATGATGGCCGGCCTCGGCGCCGGGCCCGAGTCCTTCTTCATGACCTGGGGCTGGCGCCTCCCCTTCGTGTTCTCGCTGGTCCTCTCGATCGTCGCGATCCTGCTGCGCCGCCAGCTCCACGAATCCGCCGAGTTCCAGGAGTCCCAGGAACGGGCCCGCCGCGCCGCCGGTCCCCGCCGCTCCCCGCTGCTCGAGGTGTGCCGCCACCCGCGCAACACGATCCTCGGCATCCTCATCGGCCTGCCGCAGTCGATCGCCGGCTACGTCGTGCTCACCTACGGCCTCGCCTACATGGTCTCCGGCGGCATCCCCGCACAGGTCGGCTTCATCGGCACGATGCTCGTGGGCCTGCTGCAGATCGTCGTCGCCCCCGCCTACGGCGCCCTCTCCGACCGGGTGGGCCGGCGCCGCGTCTACATCGCCGGCTGCCTCGGCTTCGCGCTGCTCGTGTGGCCCGCCTTCCTGCTCTACGGCACCGAGCAGCCGGGCCTGATCTGGCTGGGCATGATCGTGGGCTTCGTGATCCCGGGCGTCGCCATGCAGGCCACGCTCTCCACGATGCTCACCGAGATGTTCGACGTCGAGCAGCGCACCACCGGCGTCAACATCGGCTACCAGCTCTCCAACACCCTGGGCGGCGGCCTCGCCCCGCTCATCGCGACCGCCCTCGTGGGCTGGGCGAGCGGGCAGATCTGGCCCGTCATCGTCTACGTCGCCGCGGTCTGCCTGATCGGCGCGATCGCGACCGC
This sequence comes from Brachybacterium sp. NBEC-018, assembly GCF_024860185.1. NCBI lineage: Bacteria > Bacillati > Actinomycetota > Actinomycetes > Micrococcales > Dermabacteraceae > Brachybacterium > Brachybacterium sp. NBEC-018. The sequence continues at coordinate 53,543 of NZ_CP100650.1, read as the reverse complement.
CTGCGCCTCCTTCCGGGCCGATACGGTGGACGCCCCGAGGCTCCACGAGGAGGTGGCCGCATGACCGGGCTGCTCCTGCGCGGCGGCCACGTCCTCACCGGTGACGGCCGGCCCCCGCTGCGGGCGGACGTCCTCGTCGAGGGCGACCGCGTGACCGCCGTCCTGGCGGACGCGTCCGACGAGGCTGTCATGTCCGACGGCGCCGACGCGACTGTCGCTGTCGGCGACGTCCCGCCCGGCGTCGAGGTGATCGACGCGAGCGGCCGGCTCGTGCTGCCGGGCTTCGTCGACGCCCACTCCCACGCCGAGGGCGTCGTCTTCGACGAGCAGGTCCAGCTCGCCCTCCTGCGCCAGGGCGTGACCACCGTGATCGGCGGGCAGGACGGCGTCTCCTACGCCCCCGGGGACGGCACCTTCGCGAGCCGCTACTTCGCCCCCATCAACGGCGCCCACCCCACCTATGCCGGGCCGCGCGTGGCGGACCTCCTCGCGAGCTACGACGGCCGCGTGCCGCTCGGCGTCGCCTACCTCGTCCCCGCCGGGACGGTGCGCCACGAGGTCATGGGCGGCGCGCGGCGTCCCGCGACCGCGGAGGAGATCGCCTCCATGACCGCCCTGGTCGCGGAGGGGATCGAGGACGGCGCCGTCGGCCTCTCCACCGGACTCGACTACGCCCCCGGCATCTTCGCGGATGCCGCCGAGATCGCCGCCCTGTGCGCGCCGCTCGCCCCCGCCGGCCTGCCCTACGTGACCCACATGCGCGGCGGCTACGAGCTCAACGCGCAGGTGGGCGTCGAGGAGGCGGCGGCGATCGGGCGCAGCGCCGGCGTGCCCGTGCACCTCTCCCACTTCCACACCCCGGCCGCGGAGGCCGCACGGCTCATGACCTGGCTCGAGGGGCAGGGCGTGAGCGGCAGCTTCGACGCCTACCCGTACACGCGCGGCTGCTCGCTGCTCGCCATGACCATGCTGCCGCCGGAGTGGAACGCCCTCGATCCGGCCGTGGCGATCGAGCAGCTCGCGGACCCGGCCCGCCGCGAGGAGCTGCGCCGCGACTGGTTCCCGCAGGTCGCCCGCAACCCCAGCCTGGGGCCCGGATGGGCGGAGCTGATCACACTCGCCCACACCGCCGCGCCGGAGCTCGACTGGGCGCCCGGGCTCACGCTCGCGCAGATCGCCGAGCGCCGCGGCACCGATCCGGTGGACGCCGCGCTCGACGTGCTCCTGCTCTCGCGCCTGGACGCGAACGTCGTCATGGCCGTGCAGGACCAGCGGCCCGTCGCGGACCTCGGCGCGCTCATCGCGCACCCCGCGCACATGGGCGGCTCCGACGGCATCTTCATCGGCGCCCACCCGCACCCGCGGGCCCGCGGCACCTTCGCCGCCTACCTCGCCACCTACGTCATCGAGCACGGCCACCTCGACTGGCCGAGCGCCGTGCAGCACCTCGCGACCGCCCCGGCGGACCGCTTCCACCTCGGCGACCGCGGGCGGATCCGCCCCGGGGCCGTCGCCGACCTGATCCTCGTCGACCCCCATCGCGTGCGGGAGGCGGCGAGCTACGACTCGCCCCTCGAGCTCGCGGAGGGGATCGACGACGTCGTCGTCGGAGGGAGGCCCGTCCTGCGCGGCGGCCGCCTCACCGGCGAGACACCCGGCGGCGGCGTGCGCGCCACCGCCGCCCCCTGACCGCACCACCCCATCACCGAGGAGAACCATGAGCACCCAGAAGCCCGTCAAGCAGGCCGTCGTCACCGACCGCGCCCCCCAGCCCGCCGGCCCCTACAGCCAGGGCATCGTCAGTGGGGACCTGCTGTTCACCGCCGGTTTCGGCCCGCAGGACCGCGCGAACGACAACGCGGTCGCCCCCGACGTCGCCGAGCAGACCCGCCAGGTGCTGCGCAACATCCAGGCCGTCCTCGCCGAGCACGGCGCGACCCTCGACGACGTCCTCAAGACCACCGTGCACCTCGCCGATCTCGCCGACTTCGCCGAGTTCAACGACGCCTACCGCGAGTTCTTCACGGAGCCGTACCCGGTGCGCACCACCGTCGGCTCGCAGCTCGCGAACATCCTCGTCGAGATCGACGTCGTCGCCCGCATCGGGGCCTGAGCGATGCACGCGCGGGACAGCGGACCGGGGGGCGGCGGGGCACGGGACGTGGACCTGCTCGCGATCGGCGAGACGATGGCGCTCGTGGCCCCGCAGCGCCCCGAGCGGCTCGAGGCGGCGGAGGACTTCCACGTCACCGCCGGCGGCGCGGAGTCCAACGTGGCCTGCCACCTCGCGGCCGCGGGCCGGCGCACGGCCTGGTTCAGCGCCCTCGGCGAGGACGCGCTGGGCCGGCGCGTGCGCGACCATGTCGCCTCCGCCGGGGTCGACGTCTCGCGCGTGCAGCTCGACCCCGAGGCGCCGACGGGCCTGTACCTCAAGGACCCGGGGCACGGCGTCGCCTACTACCGCCGCGGCTCCGCCGCCTCCCGCCTGGGACCCGCGGACCTCGAGCGGATCGACTGGGAGCGGGTGCGGATCGTGCACCTCTCCGGCATCACCCTCGCGCTCTCCGCGAGCTGCCGGGCGCTCGTGCACACCGCGATCCGCGCCGCCCACGCGCACGGGGCGATCGTGAGCCTCGACGTGAACCACCGGCCCGCGCTCTGGTCCGGGCGCGAGGAGGCCGCGGCGACGATCCTCGCCGCGGCCGAGCAGGCGGACGTCGTCCTCACCGGCCGCGACGAGGCCCAGGGCCTCTGGCGCACCACCACCGCGGACGACGTGCGGGCGCTGCTCCCGCGCGTGCGCCATCTGGTCGTCAAGGACGCCGAGGTGGAGGCGGTGGAGTTCACGGCCGACGGGGGAGCGGCCGACGGGGGCGCTGTCGATGAGCGCACCGCCGTGCCCACTCCCAAGATCGAGGTCGTCGAGGCCGTGGGCGCGGGCGACGCCTTCGCGGCCGGCTGGATCGACGGCCTCCTCGACGGCGCGCCCGCCGCCGAGCGCCTCTCCCGCGGCCACGCCCGCGCGGCCCTCGCCCTCACCAGCACCCATGACATGCCGGCGCCCGTCGCCGCCCAGCCCGAAGGAGCACCGACCGCATGAGCAGCACCGCGGCCCCCCAGCCCACCACCAGCGCCGCCCCCGCCAGCACCGCTTCCACCAGCGCCGCCTGGTTCGACGCGGCCTTCGACGGCCAGCCGCTCATGGCGATTCTGCGCGGCACGGGCGTCGAGCGCAGCCTCGAGCTCGCCCGCACCGCCTGGGACCTCGGCATCGACGCCGTCGAGATCCCGCTGCAGAGCGCGACCGACCTCGAGGCGCTCACCGCCGTCGTGCGCGAGGGGCGCGAGCGGGGCAAGGAGGTGGGCGCCGGGACCGTGCTCGACGCCGCGACCGTGGGGGCCGCCGCGCAGGCCGGCGCCGCCTTCACCGTGAGCCCCGGCCTGGACCTCGACGTGGTCCGCGCGAGCGAGGCCGCCGGCATGCCCTCCCTCCCCGGCGTCGCCACCGCGACCGAGGTGCAGCGCGCCTACGTCGCCGGCCTGCGCTGGCTGAAGGCCTTCCCCGCCTCCCTGCTGGGGGAGAGCTGGTTCGGGGCGATGCGCGGCCCCTTCCCGGAGGCCCGCTTCGTCGCGACCGGCGGCATGAACGCCCGCAACGCGACGGCCTACCTGGACGCGGGCGTGCGGGTGGTCGCCGTGGGCAGCGCCCTCGAGGACCGCGCCGAGCTCGACCGCCTCGCCGAGGTGATCGCCCGATGACCGCCGATGCCCCGCGCGCCGTCAGCCCGCAGGACAAGTCCTTCCCCGCCGCGCTGATCGGCCGCGCGGTCGAGGACCTGCAGGCGCCGCTCGCGGAGTTCTCCACCCCGCTGCTCGCCCTGCAGGACTCCGCGATCGCGCACAACCTGCAGGTCATGGCCCGCTGGGTCGCCGAGCGCGGGCTCGAGCTGATGCCCCACGGCAAGACCACCATGGCGCCCGCACTGTGGCGCCGGCAGATCGGGGCCGGCGCCACCGGCATCACCGTCGCCACCCCCTGGCAGGCGGAGGTCGCCTTGCGCGCGGGCGTGCCCACCGTGCAGATCGCGAACATGGCGCTCGACCCCGGGGGCCTGCGCCGTCTCGTCGCCCACCTCGCCGCACACCCGGAGCAGGAGCTCGTGTGCTGGGCGGATTCGCTCGACGCGGTGGACCTCATGGACGCGGCGCTCGCGGGAGCGGGCTCCGCAGCCGCCTCGATCGGCGTGCTCGCCGAGCTCGGCGCCGTGGGCGGCCGCACCGGCGCCCGCGACGAGGCCGAGGCCCTCGCGATCGCCGAGCGGGTGATGCGCAGCCCGCACCTCACCCTGCGCGGCGTCGCAGGGTACGAGGGGGCCCTCGGCCACGACCGCAGCACCGCCGCGCTCGCCGCCGTCGAGGAGTACTGCACCCGCCTCGCCGCGCTCGGGCAGCAGGTGGCCCCGCTCGTCGAGGGGGACGCCTGGATCACCGCCGGCGGCAGCGCCTACCCGGACCTCGTCGCCGCCGCGATCGCCGGCATCCCCGGCACCCGCGGGATCCTCCGCTCCGGGGCCTACCTCGTCCACGACCACGGCTTCTACCGCGGCATCTCCCCGCTGGACCGCGACCGCGGCCTGGCGGAGACCGAGGCGCTGCTGCCCGCGATGCGGGGTTACGCCCGGGTGCTGTCACGGCCCGAGCCGGGCCTCGCCCTGCTCGACGCCGGCAAGCGCGACCTGCCCTTCGACGAGGGCCTGCCCGTGCCGCTCGCGGTGGTCGACGCCCCCGGCGGGGTGGAGCGGCCGCTGCAGGCCGAGGTCACCGCCCTGAACGACCAGCACACCTTCCTCCGCTGGGAGGGGGAGGCGCCGGTCGCCGTCGGCGATGTCGTGGTGCTGGGCCTCTCGCACCCGTGCACGGCCTTCGACAAGTGGCGTCTCGTGCCCGTCGTCGACGACGGCGGCACGGTCATCGAGGCCGTCGAGACGCTGTTCTGAGCTGCGTGACCTCCGTCCGGGCGCGGGCGGAGGTCACGATCGCGCGCGGCCGTGGCGGTGCGCCGTCGGCTCGTCGGCCCCGTCAGCCCTGCGCGATCCAGGTGGTGAGCTTGCCGGGGTTCACCTGCATCCAGACGTCGGTGACGATGCCGTCCCGCACGCGGATCGTCGTGAGCGCGTGCAGGTGCCCGCCGTCCCACAGCGACACGGCGAGGCCGTCGCCCGTGCGATGCCGGCGCAGCTCCGCCTCCGGATGCTTGCGGTGCACGCCCACCAGGAACCGGGCGACATGATCCGCGCCGAGCACCGGCCGGCGGGCCGCGGTGACCACGCCGCCGCCGTCGGCCAGCAGCGTGACCGACGGGTCCAGCATGCCCATGAGCCCCGCGAGATCACCCTCCGCGCAGGCCGCCGTGAACGCCTCCATCACCCGGTCGTGCTCGCGGGTGCTGCCGGGCAGGGCGTCCTGCTCCCGCACCCGCGCCCGGGCGGAGGAGGCGAGCTGCCGCACCGCGCCGGGGCTGCGGCCCACGATCTCCGCGATCTCCGCGAAGGGCAGGGAGAACACGTCGTGCAGCACGAAGGCGACCCGCTCCGCCGGGGTCATCCCGCCCATCACGACCAGCAGCGCCATGCTCACCTGGTCATCCAGGGTCGCCTTCTCCGCGGGATCCGCCGGGGAGCCGCCCGCGAGGTGCGCGGAGCCGGCGAAGAGATCCTCCGGGACCGGCTCCGGCAGCCACTCGCCCACGTAGCTCTCCCGACGCGACCGGGCCGAGCCCAGCACGTCCAGGCACACGCGGCTCATGACCCGCGTGAGCCAGCCCTGCGGGTTCGCGATCGCCTCCCGCTCGGCGTCCTCCAGGCGGTACCAGCGCAGATAGGTCTCCTGCACGGCGTCCTCCGCCTCGGCGAGGGTGCCGAGCATGCGGTAGCCGATCGCGAGCAGGCGGCGACGCTCCGCGGCCACCTCCTCCAGGTTCTCCCCGGGGGAGGGTGCCGCGTCGCCGCCTGCGCTCTGATGCATCGGGGTCGGCCTCAGGGAGCGACCGGGTAGGCGCTCGCGATCGCCACCCGGTTCCACGCGTTGATGACGACGGCGACCCATGAGATCGCCGCGACCTGCTGCGGGGTGAGATCCGCGCCCGTCGCCTTCTCGTGGCTGACGGTGTGCCGGTCGCCGATGCCGGTGATCCGCTCCGCGATGAGCAGCGCCTCCTGCTCCTCGGCGGTGAAGTACTGCGACTCCCACCAGGCGGCGACCACCGCGAGACGATCGTCCGTCTCCCCGGCGGCCTTCGCGTCCCGCACGTGCATGCGCAGGCAGAACGCGCAGCCGTTCAGCTGCGAGGCCCGGATCTTCACGAGCTCCACGAGCTTCTTGTCGAGCCCCGCCGCCGTGGCCTCCGCCTCCGACTGCGCCGAGAGCGCTGCGAGCGCCTCGTAGCTCTTGGGTGCCAGCTTGCTGAGATTGACGTGGTCCATGTCCCCTCCTCAGGGTCCGCTGCGGGCGCCGATCTGCGCCCACACCCCACTGACGACGCAGCCGCTCGCGATGTCAGGTCACCCCATCGTGCCCGGTCGGGAGGGCGGTGTCTGCAGGGAGGAGACCCGGTGCCGCCCCGGTCCCAGCTCGTGCTCCTTGCCGTCCCAGCGCAGCCGGCAGCGCGTGCCCTCCGGCACGCTCACCCGCACGGCGCGGCCGTCGGCCTCACGGCTGACGTCGATCTCGATGAGCCCGGCGACCGTCGGCACCGAGGCGCCGAGGTGCCCGATCTGCGCAGGGACCTGCGGCGCCACCGCGAACTCCGTGTAGCCGGGCGCGAGCGGGCGCAGGCCCAGCAGGTCCTCGACGACGAGGAACAGCGGGGAGGCGCCCCACGGGTGCGCGCAGGAGACGTTGGGCTTCACCTGCTCGTTCCAGGCCTCCATCGTCGCGCCCGCACCCGCCTCGATCATGCCGAGCCAGGAGCGGTCCCCGGCCCCGACGAGCAGGTCGAACGCGGCGTCGGCCCTGCCGCCGCGCAGCAGCGCCCGCAGCAGGAACGGCGCCGCGTAGACGCTGACGGGCATGCCGAGCGGGGCCAGGTGCTCGGCGATCCGGGCGGCGCGGTCGGCATCCGAGACGCCGAGGGCCGAGGCGAACGCACCGGCGTGCGCGGCCGCGTGGGGGAGCGGGGTGCCGCCCGCGTCGAGCCCGTCGACGAAGGTGCCGGCCTCCTCGTCCCACAGCAGCGCGTTCATCGCCTCCCGCAGACGGCGCGCATGCTCCGCGTGCACCGGCGCATCCGGGTGGCCCAGCAGCTCGTCGATCCGCGCCATCGCCGCGAACGCCCCGTGCGCCACGGCGTTGACGACCGTGTTCACGGGGCCGAACAGGTAGCCGTCCCGCTCCGACGGCGGCCAGTCCACGATGTCGTGGTCGACCACGCTGGCGCTCCCGTCGCTGCCGTGGAGCTTGCGGATCAGGCCCGTCGCCGGATCGATCCAGTCCGTGGGCAGCAGGGCGGCGAGCTGGTCGCGCCGGGCGGCGAGGGCGTCGAGGTCACCGCCGCGCTCGGCGTGCTCCGCGGCGAGGAGCACCAGATAGAACGGCCACTCGGTGGGCCAGGTGCGCCGCTGCAGCAGATAGTCCAGTGAATATCCGGCGAGCTCCTGCTCCGCGCTGAGCGCCGCATTCGCCTTCGCCTGCAGGTAGGCATCCGCCTCGTAGGGCTCCCGCTCGCGGCTCCAGGAGTCCACGAGCAGCGGGCCGTTGGTCTGCACCATCGTGTGCTCGCACAGGTCCAGCACCCGCCGCAGCCGCGGATCATCGGTGCGGAACCGGGTGCGCTCGCCGAGCGGATGCACGTGCCCGAGCGCCCGCACCGACTCCGCCGCCTCGGGCGGGAGGCCGTCGATCTCGAGGTACCGGAACACCCGCAGCCCCCAGGTGCGGATCTGCGGCTCGTGCCCGTCGAGCTCCCAGCGGTCCTCGTAATGGTTGCCGGTCGCCATGTGCGCGCGCACCCGGCCGTGCTCGTCGAGCAGCTCGCCGAAGCGGAGTGTCAGCTGCGCGGGCCTGCCGAGACCCGACAGGGACAGCCCGCCCACATACGTCCCGCCGAAGTCGAAGCGCAACGTCCCCGGGCCGACGGCGGCGATGCCCACCGGTGCGGCCTCGCAGGTCGTGACCGTCGCCGTGGGATCCGGCACGAGCGTCGTGAAGGGTTCCTTGGTGGCCGCCGGGGCCCAGGCACTGTCGTCGAAGCCGGGCTGATCGAAGCCCCACGGGTACTCGCGGCCCACCAGATGCTCCTGCGGGGCGACGAAGTAGTGCGTGCCGATGCTGCCCGACGGGCGGTAGGCCCGCTCGCCGGGCAGCCCGCGCCACGCTTCGGAGGAGCCGACGCTGGCCGATGTGCCGTCGCAGAAGCGGACCTGCAACTCGACCCGGACCCGGTGGTCCTCGAGCGTCCACGCCACCACGCCGATCGCGTTCGGCCCCGGGACCAGCGCGTCCGTCGCATCGAAGCAGGAGACACGATGCTCCCCGGCCACTGCGCGCACGGGCCCCTGCCCCAGCTCGCTGCCGTTGACGCTCACGCGGGCGACGAACTGCCGGCCCGGCTCCGGCGACGACGCCGCGAGGTACAGCTTCGCCGATTCCACGTCGCGATCGAGCACGACCTCGTGGCGGAGGAACGCCCAGTCAGGCGTCTTGCCGCCGGAGCCGGCGGGTGCTGGCCAGATCGCGTCGGGGGTCGTGGTCCGTGAGGTCGAGGTGCCCATGCTCGGATGCTCCTTCATCGCCGGAGATGTCACCGGCGCGAGCCTACGGGGCGTCTGAGCGCCGCCGAGCACGGGGCCGTGTACGGAGATGCTCCCAGGATGGTCGCGAAACGAGCCATGGTGTCAGCAGCGAAGGTGCAGGTCAGGCAATGGCTCGGTTCTGCGCCACTCCTGGAACGCCGCAGCACCCACACCTCTGGGAAAGCGCCCATCGCCCTGCGCTCAGTCAGTCGCGATCACCACCCGCACGTCCCACGCGCCGAGCTCGAGCTGAGTGCCCTCGTCCAGCAGGTCGCCGCTCACGGCGTCCCGGGCGGCGGCGGGCAGCGGGAAGGTGCTCGGCTCCCACGACCAGTTGTGGATGACGTGGACCTGCTCGCCGGCGCCGTTGGTGGAGCTCGAGACGGTCTGGCTGGTCGTCGCGGGGCGCCACGCGGGCGACCCGCCGCCCACCCGCACGGCCCAGTCCATGAGGGCGGCGGCGAGCGGCTGATCGGGCACGGTGCCCACGGTGGTGACGCGGCCCGTCCCGTGCTCGCGGGTGGTGACGGCGGGCCAGCGGCCGTAGTGGGGGTGGTCGTACCCGGCGAGCACCTGCGTCTGCTCGTCGGTGACCTGGAGGCCGTCCGCCCACAGGGTGCCGGTCGCATCGTCGGGCAGGGCGAAGCCGGCATCGCCGGCCGCGGCGCCGAGGGTGAGCGGCAGCGGTGCGCGGAGGTTGCTGAACTCGTCGTACCAGGCGCCGGCGGCCGTATCGAGCAGGGCGGGCTTGCGCTCGAGGCGGGCCCGTCCCTCCTGGTCCTCGTACCCGGTGCGGATCCCGAGCACGAGATGGCCGCCGGCCTCCGCATAGTCGCGCAGCCAGGTGAGGTCCTCGTCGGTCGCGATCGTGAAGGAGGGGACGACGAGCACGGGTCGTTTCTCCGCGAACTGCGCCGGGGTCTGCTCGCGCAGCTGGTCGATGTGCACGGCGTTGCCCTGGAGGCCCGCTTCGATCACGCCGCGGGAGAACGCCTCGTAGACGGTCTGGAACGCGCGACGATCCGGGCCCCCGTCCGCATCCGCGAGCGCCGGGTACTGGGCGGCCGCCCACTTGCTGGGGTTGTCGAAGAGCAGGGCGACATCGGCATGGGGCGTGAGCCCGGTGACGGAGGCGCCGGCCGCGCGGAGCTCCTCGCCGATGCGGGCGAGCTCGCGGTAGACGCGCCCGGGCTCCTGGGAGTGGGGGAGGATCCCGCCCCAGTAGGTCTCCGCGCCGGCGTGGAGGGTGTGCCAGTGCCAGTACTCGATCATCGCGGCGCCCCGGGAGACGAGCGCCCACGCGGCCTGGCGCCACTGACCGTCGAACGCGGGCTCGTTCATCCACGGGAACCCGATGGCCTGCGCGTTCGTCTCCGTCACGAGGAACGGCGCCTGCTTGGTCCCGTACATGCGATCCGCGTGCGTGAACAGCGACCACACCCCGGTGGTGGTCCAGAACTGGGCGTCCTTGCCGGTGCTGGGGAGAGCGAAGGAGTCCTGCATCCGGTAGTAGGGGTTCCCCGCGGTGACGTCGAGCGAGCGCGCCACCTTCTCCTCGTCCAGCGTCGGCCGGTCGTAGGAGATGCAGGTGGTGACGAACTGCCCCTCGCGGGCGTGCTCGCGCACCACCTCCGCCTGCCATCCGATGAAGTCGGTGGTGAGGCTCGCCTGGAACCGGCGCCAGGCGAGCGTGTACTGGGGCTGCACGTTCGCGTCGGGCCGCCAGAGGTCCGCCCAGTCGCTCAGGCGGTGGGACCAGTAGGTCAGGCCCCACTCGCGGTTGAGGTCCTCGACGGTGCCGTAGGTGCGGCGCAGATGGTCCACGAACTTCTGGAACACCTGGTCGTTCGCGAAGATCTCGTTCCCCGGCTCGTTGTCCACCTGGTAGCCGATCACGGCGGGATGCTCGGCGTAGCGGGCGACGATCCTCCGGATCAGCCGCTCGGCGTGGAAGAGGAAGGCGGGGTGCGCGTAGTTGATCTCCTGCCGTGCGCCCCAGCCCATGCGCTGCCCGCTGCTGCGCTCGACGTTGATCTCCGGCACCTGTCGCACCAGCCACATCGGCGCGGCATAGGTGGGGGTGCCGAGGATGACCTGGATGCCGTGCTCGTGGGCGGCATCGAGCACGGGCGCGAGCCACTCGAGATCGAAGACGCCGTCCTCCGGCTCCCAGGTGGACCACACCGATTCCCCCACGCGGATGACGGTGAAGCCGGCCTCCTTCATCTGGCGCATGTCGGTCTCGAGGCGGGGCGTGGGCTGGTACTCGTGGTAGTACGCGGCGCCGAAGAGCACGTGGTCGGGCAGCTGGGTCATGGGGGAGTCCTTTCGAGGGACGGTTCAGGGCTGAGGGGGGGGGAGACGCGAGAGGTGGGGAGGGCCGACGGCGGCGACCGTCGGCCCTCCTCCTCACCCCTTCACGGCTCCCGCCACGAGGCCCTCGAGCAGCTGCTTCCGCAGCAGCACGAAGACGAGGATCGTGGGGATCGAGGCGAGAACGGCGCCCGCGAGGACCAGGTCGAAGCTGCGGTTCTCCGAGGCGTAGAGGATGTTCAGACCCAGCGGGAGGGTGAACTGCTCCGTGTTCGAGATGATCACCAGCGGCCACATGAAGCTGTTGTAGCTCTGCAGGAAGCTCCACACGCCGAGCGCCCCGAGCGAGGGGCGCAGCAGCGGCAGCACCACCCGGCGGAAGGTTCCGAACTCGCCGGAGCCGTCGATGCGGGCGGATTCGAGCAGCTCGTCCGGGATCGCCTGCACGATGAACTGCTGCATCATGAAGATCCCGAAGGCCGGTGCCACCCACGGCACGATGAGCGCGAACCACGGGTTCGCGAGCCCGCTCTTCACGACGAGGATGAACAGCGGGATGAGGATGACGGCGAACGGGATCGACAGAGAGCTGAACATGATCGCGAAGAGGATCCGCTTGCCGCGGAACCGGAACTTCGCGAAGCCGTAACCGGCCATCGCGCACACGAACACCGAGACCACGGTCGCGATCACGGAGGTGCCGATGCTGATCGCGAACCACGACCAGAACGGCTGCGTGGTGAGCAGGTTGCGGTAGTTCTCCAGGGTGGCGGGGTCGGGGATGAGGCTCGGCGGGGTCGCGAAGATGTCCCCCCGCTGCTTGAAGGACCCGCTCAGCGCCCACAGCAGCGGCAGGATGAACACGACCAGCAGCATGATGAGGGTCAGGTACAGCAGGCCGCGGCGGGCGAGGCCGGTGCGGGGCGTGGCGATGGTGCTCATGAGTCCCTCCCGATGCCGAGGAGCCGGTTCAGGCCCTGGCTGACTGCGAAGACGATGGCGAACAGGACCACGCCGGCGGCCGCCGCATAGCCGAACTGCTGGCGCTCGAAGGCGGCGCGGTAGATGAACATGGCGACCGAGATCGTCGACTCTCCCGGCCCGCCCTTGGTGAGCAGGTACGGCTCGTCGAACAGCTGCGCGGCGCCGATGAACGAGGTGACGATGACGAACGCGGAGATCGGCTTGATCCCCGGGACCGTGACCGCCAGGAAGGTGCGCAGGCGCCCGGCACCGTCGAGCGCCGCCGCCTCGTACTGCTCCGCGGGGACGTTCTGCAGCGCCGCGAGGAAGAAAATCGTCAGGTAGCCGACGGTCCGCCACAGCAGCACGAACCCGATGGCGCCCTTGGCGAGCGTGGGGTCCCCGAGCCAGTCCACGTGCGGCAGGCCGAACAGCGCGTCGAGCGTCGCGTTCAGCAGCCCGTAGTCGCGGTCGAAGATCAGGCTGTAGATGAGCGCGATGACGATCGGGGAGAGCACCATCGGGACGAAGAAGGCCACGCGGAACAGGTCCCGGAAGCGCAGCCCCTTCGTGTTCAGCGCCTGGGCGATGAGCAGGGCGCAGGGCACGACGACGAGCACCGCGACGAGCGTGTAGATCAGCGAGTTGCCGAGCGCCGTCGCGAAGCTCGCATCGGTCGCGAGGTTCAGGTAGTTCGTGAGGCCGACGAACCTCGGCATCCCGAGACCCACCCATTCGGTGAGGCTGAGGACGACCGCCGCGATGATCGGCACGATCATGAACAGCACGTAGAGCAGGTAGAACGGGGCGATGAAGGCGTAGGGCGCCGCGCCGCCGCGCAGGTTGCGACGGCGTCGCTCCCCGTCGTGCGAGGCGGCACCGCCGGGGACGAGGCGCGCTGGCGCCTGCTGCGGAGCAGAGATCGTGGGGGAGTTCTGGGTGGTCATCTCTCAGCCCTTCGCCTGTCCACGGAAGTCGTCGGTGGCATCCGCGAGCGCCTGGGCGGGGCTCACGTCTCCCTTGAAGGCGCGCAGCACGTGACCGGACAGGACCGTGGTCATGATCGAGCTGTCGGCGCTCTGATGGAACTCGGGGACGTCGTCGACGATGTCGCGGAAGACCTCGAAGAGCTTCTGGCCGCCGAAGTACTCGTTCTCCAGCCCCTGGAGCTCCGGGTCGTCGTACACCGAGCGCAGGGTGGGCAGGTAGCCCATGTCCTTGTAGCGCTTGACCTGCTGCGCCGGGTCCAGATAGGCGCTGACCACGAGGTTCCTCGCTGCCGCCGTCGCGGGCTTGTCCCGCAGCGCACCGAAGCCGGTGCCGCCGCCCACGCCCGTGCGATGGCCCCCGCCCTCGAAGACGGGGAGCGCGGCGACCCGCCACTGGCCCGCCTGCTCGGGGACGTTGGGCTGGATGCCGTAGCTCGAGTACCAGGATGGCATGTTGATCGCGAGGATCTTCCCGGCCTTCAGACCGCTCTGGATGCTCGGCCCGTACATGTCCGCGACGGTGGTGAGGAATCCGCTCTGCACGCCGTCGACCAGGAAGGCGAGCGCCTCCTCCGCCTCCGGGGTCTGCAGGGTCGCATTGCCGTCGGCGTCGAAGAGGTCACCGCCGCGCTGCAGCAGGTGGATGTGGAAGCTCTGCACCGTGCCGCCCGGGTCGTTCACCGCGACAGCGCCGAGGGAGAGCCCCTCGTTCTGCGCGAGGGTGCGCCCCACCTCGGCGAAGTCCTCCCAGGTCCCGAAATCAGGGTCGAGACCGAGCCTGTCGAACTCGTCGGAGCGGTGGTACAGCACGGTGACCGGGGTGTCCGAGTCGAGGGCGTAGAGGGCACCGTCCTTGCTGAACGGCGTGAGCCGCGCGGCGATGAGGTCATCGGCGTAGGACTGGACGTCCTCGGAGAGGTCCACCAGCAGCTCGGGGGCGATCTCGCCGCGGAGCATCCGGGAGAAGGCACCGATCTCGAGTCCGGCGACGTCCGGGATGCCGGTGCCCGCGACCGCCTGGGCGATGAGCTTGGTGACGAGATCCGCCGCCCCGATCTTGGTGACGGAGACGTCGTAGGTGAAGTCGGAGCTGTCCTCGGCGACGGGGACCGCCTCGGTGAAGAAGTCGATGTAGCCGTCGTCATGGGTCCAGAGGCTGAGCGGGACCCGGCCCGATGCGATCGCGGCGCTCGGGCTGCTCGCGCAGGCGCCGAGCGTCCCGGCGATGCCGGCTCCTGCGGCGGTGAGGGCGCCGGCTCGGAGCAGGTCCCGACGGCGGAGGCCGCGGGCTGGGGAGAGTCGTGATCGGCCGAGGGCGGGTGGTGAGGGCTCGAGAGGGATCGGGGGCCGTGGCCGAGCCGATCGTCCGACGGTGCGTGGGGACATGGAATGCACTCCTGACTACGCTGTCAATGCGGGGCACAAGCAACCGCCGAGGGGTGGTGGCGGCGATGAGGCGGACGCCGGATCTGCGGGTGGCAGAGGCGCCGGGACGACCTACCGGGAGGTGGCCGGTCGAGGGGGAGCCGTGGTCGATCGATGCACGAACGACAACGGCACGAGGTCCTGGGTGCGGCGCGGCTCGGCGCCGTCGATCGCCGCGATGAGCTGGTTCATGCCCTGATGCGCCGCGACCGCGAACTCCTGTCGGAGCGTGGTGAGCGGCGTGGGCAGGAACTCCGCGACGTCGATGTCGTCGAAGCCGACGATGCTCACGTCCGCCGGGCTCGAGAGCCCGGCGTGCTGCAGTGCGGAGAGCGCCCCGATCGCCATCTGGTCGTTGCTGACGAACACAGCCGTGGGTGTGATGGGCAGGGCCAGGAGACGGGTCATCGCCTCGAATCCGCTGCCCGGGGACCAATCGCCGTGGACGACCTCCGGGATCTCGGCGTCGTGCTCGGAGAGCACGGAGCGCCAGCCCTCGCGACGCAGCTGGCTCGAGATCCATGCCTCCGGCCCGGCGATGTGGTGGACCGTGCGATGCCCGAGGTCGAGGAGGTGCTCCGCGGCGAGACGTCCTCCGGCTGCCTCATCGGCGCCCACCACGAGCTCATCCGGTCGTGCGGTGAGCCCGCGCGCCCCGAGTGTCAGGACGGCGACGTCCTCACGGATCCGCAGCGGCGCACCCTCGAGGTGCATCGGCTCGGAGAGCACGATGCCTTCCGCACCGTCGTCGAGGAGCGTGTCCACGGCGCGCTGGATCTCGTCGCGGTCCGTCGACTCCGTGCGCATGACGCTCAGCGAGTACCGGTCTGCCCTTGCGACGGATTCGAGGGCGGCCAGGGCGGAGGTCGGTCCGTGCAAGGTGGTGCCGAGGGCGACCACCCCGATCCGCCGCGTGCGGCGGGTGACGAGCGAGCGTGCGGCGGCGTTCGGTCGGAAGTCCAGTTCCTGGATCGAGCGGAGGACGCGTTCCCGCACTTCCTCGCGCACGTGGGGTTCGCCGTTGACGACGCGGGAGACGGTCTTCTGGGAGACCCGGGCGTGCGCCGCGACGTCCATCATCGAGGTGCCCCGGCGGGTTCTGCGGCTCATGGGATCAGCAGTCACGGCACCTCCTTCATTGGTGGTCGGCCATGTTGCCGGGAGCCTAGACACCGGCTGACTACGTAGTCAAGAGGTGGTGCTACGACATCGCGCGACCCGCGCCCCGCCAGCAGCGGGTGCGCAGGCCGGCCTGCGGTCAGATCTTGCGGTGCGTCGCTTCGGGGTCCTGTGGGCCGTCGGTCGAGGAGGAGCGCTCGGGCTTCCATGGGTCCTCGCTCTCGTCGGGCGCCTTGTCGCCGTCGACGAGTCGGGACTCGAGGGACTTGGAGTAGATCGCGATCGGCTCGGACTCGACCTCGATCGTGCCGTCGATGGGCTGCCATTCGCCGCCGTTGACGGAGAACTCCCCGGTGAAGGTGGTGGTGAGCGTGACGTCGTACCAGCCCTCGTAGGCGTAGGTGGAGCTGATCTCCTCCGAGGGGTAGGGCTTGCCCGGCTTCTCGGTGTCGATCGTGTTCCCGTCGCCGAGGTCCCAGTGATAGCTCTGTGCGGTGGCGCGGACTGAGACCGGGGTGTCGAGGAGGGTGGTGTCGAGGACCTGGGGCTCAGACTCCGCGTGCAGCACGTTGGGCATGCCGGCAGGCAGCCAGCCGTCGCTCGGGCCGGCGTGAGCCACCGCAGGCTTGACGGGCAGCTTCGCGAAGTCCTCGCGGGTCACGGTGATCACGATGGGAGCTGCGGCCGGTTGAGTGGTGTTCGAGCCGATCTGCCCGCGCTCCTGGCACCCGTATCCGAGGAACTGGCGGTTACCCGTCGCTCTCTCGACCCTTTCTCGAGCGACCGTCACCATGTCGGTGCCGGTAGAGCCTCGGTTGCCACGGGCAGGATCGGCGACGAAATCTCCCGACGCGGTCGAGTAGTTCGCCCCACTCTGGCATTGACCAGATGGGATTGAGCAGTTTTGACCCCCTCTGGCGAGCCCAGTGCAGTTGTAGCCTCCGCCTCCCTTAACGGCCTTTGAGGTAAAGAAGAACGGAGGCAGGTCTTTGGCGTTGACGCCCTCAACTTCGTCCGAGAAGAGGCCGGCAAGATACTTAATTGCAGAGAGGCCGCTCTTCGCTTCGGAGCGGAATCCACTCTTATCGCTCGTGGTCGTGATGTCGGCCCGCGCCATTTCTGCCTGCAGGCTTGAGCCGAGTAGAAATATCAGAAGAGCGATCATGCAGGCGACGACGCGCCTGCTGAGGCTAGCTTTCGTCACTCTCGACCGAGACATCGGCCAGCTCCCAGTGATCGCTTACCCAGTTCAGTCCACCTGCAAAAGAGTATAGAGTTTCGTTTCGCTGAGTGGACTTTCCGGTCTCGAGGTTGGGCTCAGTGTGTGCCGAAACGGACAGGCCGTAGTTCACTGCCGTGTTGTAGCCGTCGAAGTCGATCGTCTCAAGTCTGAGTTGTTCGGTTTCGACGCTAGACCAATACCTACCGGCTGATTTGTGCGCCTCAATGTCGCCGATAATCTCCTGACACCCCTCGCAATCGTCCGATGTAGATCTTTCAAGGGTTTCGGTGTTCCCGGTTTGGAACCCCCAGATCGTGACGTCTACGTAGTACTTGAACGCCTGCTCCGCCCCCTCGTCGGTCTCCTCGTCCATCCCCGGGTAGTCGGCCGGGTCCGGGGCGGGGATATCAGGCGCAGCCTCGGTGCTGCCGCCGTCGTCGGAGACTCCACCGGTGCTGCCGCCGCCGTCGGACGCGCCTGTCCCGCCCCCGTCGGAGGCTCCGCCGTCGTCGCTGGCGCCGGTGGCGATGGTGGAGGGCGGGTCCGTGATGGTGCCGCCGGTGTCATCGCCGCAGGCGGCGAGCCCGAGGACGAGCGCGGCGGCCGCGGAGGCGGTGAGGAGGCGGCGGGTCATGCGGGGCCTTTCGACGTGCAACAGATTCCGCCCACCCAAGCAGACGGGCCCGCGCGGCGCCACGGACTCGGCGGGATTGTGGACAGCCGTGCCCAGGTTCGGTGCCCGGCGCGTCTGCGGCCCCGGCCCTGGGACGTCGCTCCGATCCCTCACGTGACCTGCTTACTCTGGGCTCATGATCGGCCTGCTCTGCCTCGACCTCGGCACCTCCTCGGCGAAGGCGGCGCTGGTCGACCTGGACGGGCGCACCCTCGCCGTGGGCAGCGCCGCCTACGCCACCACGTCCTTGCCGGGCGGCGGTGCGGAGCAGGACCCGGAGGACTGGCGCCGCGCGGCCCGCACCGCGATCGGGCAGGCCAGCACCGCCGGCATCGAGGTCGCGGCCCTGTGCCTCACGGGCCAGATGCAGGACCTCGTCCTCGAGGGCGAGCACGGGGCCCTGCGCCCGGCCGTGCTCTACACGGACCAGCGCGCCGCCCCGGATGCCCAGCAGCTCCGCGCCGCCCTCGCCGTGGAGGGCACGGACTGGGACGCCGTCACCGGCAACCGGCAGGATCCGAGCAGCTGTGCGGCCATGTTCCGCCGCCTCGCTCGCACGGAGCCGGAGACCACCGCCCGGGCGTACGGGCTGACCTTCGGCCCTGCCGGCCACCTCGCTGCCCGCCTCGGCGCGGGCCTCTGGTGCGACCTGACGACCGCGTCGACCACGGGCCTGCTCGATGGGACGACGAGGGACTGGCACCCGGGCGTGGCACGGGCGGCGGACCTGGATCCGGCACTGCTGCCGCGCCTCACGCGCGGGCATGGCCAGGCGGTGGGTCGCACCGATGCCCGTGCCCGTGACCTGCTGGGACTCGAGGCGGGCGTGCCGATCGTGCTCGCCCCGGGGGACGCGGGCGCCGCGGCCCTCGGCGTCACCGGGACCGCGACGGGCACGGACCACGCGTCGCTCGGCACGAGCGGCTGGATCGCGAGCATCCGCCCGCCCGCCACCACCCCGGATGCCTCGCAGGGTGCCTCGCACCGTCTCGCCCTCGGGGAGGACGAGCTGCTGATCTCCGCCGTGCTCGCCGGCGGAGCGGCCGCCGCCTGGGCGCGGGACGCGTATCTGGGCGGCCGGGATGCGCAGGCCGCCGATTCGCTCCTCGCCGAGCGCGAGCGGACCCACGGCCGGGGGCCCACGGGCCTGTTGGTCCTGCCCTCCCTCGGAGGGGAGCGGTTCCCGGTGCGGGACGACGCCCTGCGCGGCGCCGTGCTGGGCCTTCACGCCGCCACCGGGCCTGCGGAGCTCTACGCGGGCACGCTCGAGGGCGTCGCCCTCGCCCTGTCCCATGCGCTGGATCCCGCGAGAGCGGGCGAGGAGCTCACGGTCGTCGGCGGGGGAGCGGCCTCCGCACCGTGGCGACGGATCCTCGCGGACGTCACCGGCCGCCCCGTCCGCTCGCTCTCAACGCCGGGGGCCGACGCGACGCTGCTGGGCACCGCGATCGCGGGCGCCGAGGCGCTGGGACTGGATCACGACATCGCCCCGCTCGCCGAGCGCGACGGCGAGCTCACCGTCCCGGATCCGGCCGCGGCGCAGGCCTACGCGGCGCTGCGACCCGCGCACCGGGCGCTGTACGACGCGGCCGGGCGGATCGGGGATCTCGCCGCCCGAGCCTGACGGCGGCGCCTCTCCCCGGTCCCGTCGGCCCCGCTGGTCCTGTTCAGTCTGCGTAGACCCGCAGGTTCACCACGTGCGCGGAGGGCGCGCCGTTCGTGTCCTCGACGACGAGCCGCAGCGCGCGCGTCGCCACCGCCTCGTCGAGCCGCACGCTCCAGCGGCGCCGGCGGTTGTCCTCGAGCCGGGCGAGCACCCGCACGTCTCCGCCGTCGTGCGCCTCGAGCCGGGCGGAGCGCACGAGGGTCGGCATGACCTCCGCGGCCGTGCGGTGGTGGTGGAGGTTGATGAGGTCCTCGTTGACGTCGTCGTCGAGGATCACGTCCACCTGCCGCACCTGCCGGGCCTGCTCCCAGGCGAGCTCCACCCAGGGCTGCGGGTCCTCCGCGGTGGGGGCGGAGGCCCACAGGTTCGGCCCGCCGTAGGGTCGCGCGTACCCGCCGCGCACCTGCTCGGCGCGGAACGCGGCCGTCAACCCGGAGAGACGGAAGCAGATACCGGTGCCGTGGAGGGTCTCCTTCCAGGGCCGCCACTGCTCGGTGTAGCGCTCGGCCTCGGGCATGTCGCGGTGGATCAGGGTGACCGTGCCGGGCGCGGCGGCCTCGCCCTCGTGGAGGGACAGGCCCGCCGCGGCATGCAGCACGAGCACACCGTTGCGGGCCCCGCCCGGCGCCCAGGCAAGGGGGAGGTGCACCCAGGAGCGGCCGGCGGGGACCGGCGCCGTGACCTCCTCGACCAGCTCCGCCGGCAGGTAGTTCTGCGGCTTCGACGTCGCATGCAGGGCGGCGCGCAGCTCGGAGGGCCGTTCGGCGTCCACGAGCACGTCCACCCCGTCGATCGCGGGATCCGCCGGGAGCACGAGCGCGAGGTCGTGCTCGAGCGGCAGCGGCCCACGCCGGCGCGTCGAGGCGAGGGAGTCGAGCACGGAGGAGCTTCGGACCTCAGCCTGCAGGGCGAGATCCGCGGGGTCGTCCTGCTCGATGCCGAGCACGGAGGCGTCCGCCCGCAGCATCGCCCGGCGCAGCGTCACCACCTCCTCGTGGGCGAGGGCGGCAGCGGGCACCCCCAGCTCCTGGGTGAGGGCCGCGCCGATCCCCGCCGCCTCGCCGAGCACCGCGCAGGTCGCCATGACGCGCGTGGAACCGAAGGCGACGTGGCTCGCGCTGATGTTCCGCCCGGCCATCCACATGTTCTCGACGTTCGCGGAGAACAGGCTGCGCAGGGGCAGGTGGTAGTTCCCGTCGGGGTGCCAGTGCCGGGACCCGGGCTCGGTGGCGTAGACGCCGCCAGGGGGATGCAGGTCGATCGACCAGCCGCCGAACCCGATCCTGTCCTCGACCTCCGGCTGCTCGAGGACGTCCGCCTGGGTGAGCACCTTCTCGCCCACGAAGCGGCGGTACTCGCGCTTGCCGGGCACGGCGCCCACCCACTCCAGGGTGAGGGTCTCCGCGTCGAACTCGCCGGAGTTCTTGATGTGGTCCCACAGCCCGTAGCAGACGCCCTGCAGCTCGTCCCGGATCCGCTCGTTGTCGTGGACGACGTCCAGCTCGCCGCCCCATTCGATCCACCAGAAGGCGCAGCCGTTCATGTCCTGGCGGATCACGCGGTGCTCGGGGATGCCGGCCGCGGCGACGTCGACCGCGAAGGCCGGGGTCACGAACTTCGAGGGCACGCCCGTGTCCTTCGCGTAGAAGAGGATCGTGCTGCCCAGCATGTTCTGGTCCGGCACCTCCGGGGCCCAGGACTCCCCGAACTGCTCCCGCGGCTCACGGCCGGTCATGTGCTGCGCCCCGGCGAGGGCGCCCAGCAGGCCGTCGCCCGTGCAGTCGATGAAGGTGGGTGCCTCGAGGGTCACGCGGCGCTCGGAGCCGCTGGTCCAGCCGTGCACCCGGCGGACCACGCGGGCATCGGCGGGACCGTCGGCCTCGACCTCCGTGATCTCCGTGTTCAGCAGCAGGGTGATGTTCGGCTCCGCGCGCACGGTCTCGAGCAGCAGGAGGTCCCAGTAATAGGGGTTGCCCTCGGGGTTGCGGAACTGGTTCTCGACGAACAGCTCGCCCATGATCCCGGTCTCGCGGGCGAAGAGATGGATGCCGTGCGCGGTCGCGCCGCACACCCACACGCGCACCTCGCTCGAGGAGTTCCCGCCCAGCACGGGGCGGTTCTGGACGAGCACCACCCGGCGCCCGCGGCGGGCGGCGGCGACGGCGGCGCAGATGCCGGCCAGGCCGCCTCCCAGCACGGCGATGTCGGTGCGGAGGGTCTCGTCGATCACGGGGGAGGGCCTTTCGGGGTGGGGGATACGCAGAGGGGAGCGGAGCTCAGCGGGGGTCGCCGAGCACGCCGGTGTCGATGAAGCGGCGGGAGTCGTCCGCGGAGCGCAGCTGGGCGACGAGCACCCACAGCAGGCTCGCCACGAGCGTGTCGCTCGCGCGGCCGGAGTAGTACTGCGTCCATACCTCGCCGTTGCGGATGCCGGTGAACACGCCGATCTCCGCGGCGCGCTCGATGGCGCCGCCGGGGAGGCCGTGGAGGCCGACGGTCGCGGCGCCGGCGGCGCGGGCCTCGGCCAGCAGCGAGGTCGCCGTCCCGTCCTCCCCGGAGCGGCTGAGCACCACGAGCACGTCCCGGTCGGTGAAGGTCCCGGCGAGGGCGTGGAGGGCCGACGGGCCGCCCTCGAGGAACCAGGCGGCGACGCCGATCCGCTGCAGGCGGATGTGCAGCTCGCGGATCGCGATCGCGTCGCCCCAGTCGCCGTGCAGGTGCACCCGCTCCGCCCCGGCGATCGCGCGGGCGGCGCGCTCCACCTGCGCCACGTCGATCACCGCGGTAGCGTCCCGCAGCGCGCGGGCGGCGGCGCCGGCGAGGGTGGACAGCACCTCCGCGGCGGAGTCCTCCGGGGAGATCGCGCCGCCGATGTCCCGCTCCCAGTCGGACTGCGCGTTGCGGCCGTTCTCGAGCGCGATCGCGGAGCGCAGCTCGGGGTAGCCGCCGAAGCCCAGGCGCGCGGCGAGCCGGGACACGGTCGCCGGGTTCACGCCGGAGCGCTCCGCGATCGCGGTGATGCTCGCGGAGCCGGCGGTGAGCGGGTCCTCGAGGATCGCCTCGCCCGCGCGGCGCATCGTCGCGGGCAGCTCCGGCAGCGCCTCGCGCAGGGACTGCAGGACGGGCCGGGCGGTGGGATCGGGGGCCTGGGCGGGGGTGCGGGTCATCGTCGCTCTCACGTGTAGAACAGCTGGGCAGAGGCCATCGTGTCGGAATCGGGGACGACCCGGATCCAGTGCGCGCTGAACCCTGGCGCGAACACATGGGTCACGAGCTCGCCCGGAGGCACGTCCACGTGCGCGGTGCGGGAGAAGTGCCCGTCGCCGTGGACGTCCACCTCGACATCGAATCCGACGTCACGCTCGCCGTGGTTCTCGAGGTGCAGGCACTTCTGGTCGAAGCCGGTCATGAGGTAGGGATCCGACGCCTCCCCGGCGCGCACCTCCGCCCGCCACCAGGGGCCACCCCAGCCGCTGGGCTTCCCGAAGCCCCAGAGGTCGTCCGTCTTGCCGAACCAGAGACCGGACTGCGGCTCCGCCGTCGTCACGTTCACCCCGTGGCTGGGGGAGGCGTTGTCCGCCCCGAGCACGAGCATGCCCTTCCAGGAGCAGAAGTCGCCGAGTACCCACAGGTGCGTGGAGATCGGCCGGAGCCCCCAGATCCTGCCGCCGTAGGCCCACGGCGAGAGCTCGTAGAACATGCCGTGGTGGTCCACGAGGAGTCGCTCGTGCTCGGTCTCCCGGATCCTCGGCCACTCCGTCTGCCATTTGTGGTCGAAGGTATGGGATGCCTTGGGCAGCCGGTAGCGGGTCCAGCGGCCGTCCCGCGCGGTGAACACCTCGAGGATCGCCGAGGCCTCGTCCCAGCCGGTCGCGAAGATCGTGTCGGTGAACTCGCCGCGGCCTCCGATCGCGGTGAACGGCTTGTGCTCGATGATCCGCCACCGCGTGCCGTCGAAGTCGGCGAGCCGACCGCGGGCCTGCCGACCCGCCCAGTCGTCCTCGCCGTACTCGTTCGAGCAGACGACGAGCCGACCGTGGGCGGAGTAGCAGTCCTTGTAATGGACCTTCCACTCGCCCTCGGTGGCGAGCTCCTCGTTGAGGTCCCACATCTGCCGCGCCTCGCGGGTGGCGAGCTCGAGCTCGAACACCAGACCCTCCATGGTCAGCACGTACACGTGGGTGTCAGGCCGGGTCAGGTGCCGGGCGGTGCCGCACAGCCGGTGGCCGGCGAGCTCATCGACGGTGTGCACGGTGTGGTCGGGCTCGATCACGTGCGGCCCGATGACCAGCAGCCCGGTCTCGTAGTGCACGAGACGGTTGGTGTAGGTGCCGTCGACGCCGATCGCCTCCGGCACCTGATGCAGGGAGAAGTCGCCGCCGACGCGACGCAGGCTCACGCCGGTGCCGGACTCCGCGCGGTGCGAGGAGTAGTTCTCGATGTACAGCGCGCCGTTGTACGGCATGAGTGCGCCGACGCCGATCTCGCTGCGGGGCGGGCCGAAGTCGGCGACCTGAGCGAGGTCGGGCGCGACGCCGGAGACGGTGCGGGGGACGTTCACTTCAGGGCACTCTCTGTCATGGCCTGCACGAAGCGGCGCTGGAAGATGAGGAACACGACGAGGATCGGGATGATCGAGATGACCGCCGCGGCCATGGAGATGCCGGGCGCCATCGCCCCCGTCTCGTCGGTGAAGGCGGTGAGCGCGAGCGGCAGGGTGAACGACTCCGGGGAGGAGATGAACACCAGCGGCGTCTCGTAGTCGTTCCACGACCACACGAAGGTGAGGATCGCGAGCGCGCTGATCATCGGCAGGGCGTTCGGCAGGTAGATGCGGGAGAAGATCTGGAGCTCGTTGGCCCCGTCGATGCGGGCGGCCTCGGCGAACTCGCCGGGCTGGCTCACGAAGAACTGCCGCATGAGGAAGGTGCCGAGCACCGTGAACATGCCCGGCAGGATCAGCGCCCACAGCGAGTCGTAGAGCCCCAGCTTCTGGAAGTACACGAAGCGCGGCACGAGCAGCAGCTGCGCGGGGATGAGGGAGGTCGCGAGGTAGCCGACGAACACGAGGTTCCGGCCGCGGAACCGCAGCCTCGCGAAGGCGTAGCCGGCGAGGGTCGCCGTCGTGAGCTCACCGAGCACCCGCAGCAGCGCCACGAGCACCGAGTTCCCGAACGCGGGGAGGATCGAGCTCTCCCCGAACAGCACCTCGGTGTAGTTCTCCCAGCGCACGTCATGCGGGATCCATCGCATGGGCACGGCGAAGGCGTCGGCGTCCGGCTTGAGCGAGGTGGAGATCATCCAGGCGAAGGGGAGCAGGAAGGCGAGGGCGAGGATCCACATCGGGATGCCCCAGGCCCAGCGCTGCAGGCGTCGCCGGCGCGCGTGCTGGGCCTGCCGGGCGGCGAGACGGTCCCCGGCCGGGTGACGGGGGCCGTCGGACGACGATCCTGCCGCGGGGAGGTCCGCGGCGCGGGGGTGCAGGGTGTCAGTCATGGAGAGCCCTCCCTCGCTGGGCCCGCCACATCACGAGCATCAGCACGAAGATTCCGAGGAACGTCACCAGGCCCACGGCGGAGGCGTAGCCGAAGCGGTAGAACTGGAAACCGGTCTGGTACATGTAGAACGACAGGGTCGTCGTGGAGGCGCCGGGGCCTCCGTTGGTGATGAGCGCGATCATCCCGAAGCTCTGCGAGATCCCCACGAACAGCGTGATGAGCAGGAAGATCGTGGTGGGGAGCAGGGAGGGCCAGGTGATCGAGCGGAACATCCTCCACCGTCCCGCGCCGTCGATCCGGGCGGCCTCGTAGAGCTGCACCGGGGCGTCCTGCAGGGCGGAGAGGTAGATGAGGCACGCGTAGCCGGCCTGCGCCCAGACGGTCACGAGGATCAGCGCCGGCAGCGCCCAGCGGGAGCTCGCGAACCAGCCGGGCAGGGCCTCCGCGCCGAAGAACCCGAGGAACTGGTTCAGCAGGCCCGCACCGGGGTCCAGCAGCATCATCCAGGTCATGCCGATCGCGACGACGTTGACGATGTACGGGATGAAGAAGCAGGCGCGCAGCGCGGCGCGCCCGGGCAGGTCCCGGTTCAGCGCCATGGCGAGGGCGAGGCCCGCCACGAGAGTCAGCGGCACCGCCGCACCCGCGTAGACCACGGTGATCAGCAGGCTGCGCCAGAACACGGGGTCCCGCAGCACGGAGACGAAGTTGTCGATCCCGAGGAAGCGGATCCCGTCGATGCCGGAGACGAGGTTCCACTCGGTGAAGGACAGCAGCACCACGGAGACGAGCGGCACGAGCGTGAACAGGGCGACACCGATGAGGTTCGGGGCGATGAACAGCCAGCCGACGAGCGGCTTCGGGTCCGACGGAGCGCGGCCGGTGCGGCGCGTCGTCGCGCGGGGCGCAGAGGTCCCGGTGGTGGTGGTGGGGGAGGCGGTCGTCATCTCTCAGTCCTCCCGGAAGCGCGTGATGAGCGCGTCGGCGTCGGCGGCGATCGTCGAGATCGCCTTCTGCGGGGTGCGCTCGAGCAGCCAGCACACGTCCCGCTGCTGCTCGTAGGTCTGCGTGATCTCGGCGACCGCGGTGAGGTCGGTGTCGGTGAGCAGCTTCGGGTCGTCCTCGAAGAGGACCCGTCGGAAGGAGTCGACGTCGAAGTAGTCGTCCTTGTCCTCGCCGAGCAGCGCCTCGAGCAGCGCGTCGGGGTCCACGGTGTCCAGGGTGGGGATCTTCCCGCCGGCGGCCATGTCGGCCCCGCCCTCGAGCAGCCAGAAGGCGACGAAGTCCTGAGCGAGCTCCTGCTTCGGGCTCGTGGCGCTGACCTGGATGTAGTTGCCGTAGACGCCGCTGTTCCAGTCCGCCCCGTCGACCGTCGGCATCGGCGCGCAGCTGGTGAGGAAGTCGTGGGGGTAGGCCTCGGGGTCATGGAGGAACCGCAGGCTGAAGGGGGCGGTGCCCCACATCGCGAAGTCCCCGCCGATGAAGTTGTTCTGCTGGTACGCCTCGATCTGGCGGGCGAGCACCTGGGACCACGGGAAGATCCGGCCCTCGCGGATCAGCTGCGCGGTGAGCTCGAAGTGGTGCAGGAACGAGGGGTGCTCGAAGTTCGAGCCGCCGCCGTCGGCGTACCAGTAGTTCGGGCCCAGCTCGATGCGGGGGAGATCCGGGAGCTTGTAGGTGCCGTAGCGGTCCGGGCCGCTCAGCGCGTCCACCGCCGCGAGATACTCCTCGAGGTCCCAGGCGCGCGGCAGGTCGAGGCCCACCTCCTCGCGCACCGTCTCGTTCAGGAGCAGGAGGTTCGGCTCACGGGTCGTGGCGAGGGCGGTGATCGTGTCCCCGTCGATGAGCGCCTTCGGCTCCTCCGTGTCGAGGAACGGGGCGAGCTCCGGGGTGGAACGGACGAGGGGGCCGAGGTCCGCCGCGAGACCGGAGAAGGCGCGCATCGCGAGGTTCGAGGTGTCGTACGTGAAGTACACGTCGATGTCGACGCCGCCCTGGAGGGCCGTGTTGACCTTGAGGTTGCCGCGGTCGTCGTTGACGAAGCGGGTGTAGGTGACCTTCCGGTCCGGGTGCTGCTCGAGGTAGCGGTCGATGAGCGCCTGCGGGCCGTTCTCCGGCGGGACGCCGCCCCACACCTGGAGCGTGCTCATGTCCCGTGCGGTGCTCGAGGACCCGCATCCGGCGAGTCCGGCGGCGGAGGCGCCTGCGAGGCCGGCGAGCGCGCGGCGGGTGACGGGCCGTGACAGGGCGCGGGGGAGCGCGGGGGAAGGGGGCCGCCCGGTGCTCCGGGGCGGGGTGGATCGTCTGTGCATGGGTGTCCTCCGACGCGACGTTGCGTGCTGGGGCGAGATGAAGCTGTGCACAAGATTCGCAGTGTGCTGCGTCCGCGTCAAGCGGTTCTGCAAAAGATTTGCTCGCGCCGCTCGGCACAGGACGGCCGACGGGGCCGACGCGATCGACACTGACCCCGTCGGCCCCGCCGTCACTCCCGGAGGATCTCGTCGACCCGCTGCAGCGCCCGCAGCTGCGCCGGATGGTAGAGCTCCGCGATCGCATGGGCGAGCACCATCGCGCCCTGCTCGTCGCCCAGCGGAGAGCCGGTCATCGGCCGGTTCAGCTGCGGCCGCTCCGTGCGCGCCGCCGCCACCGTGGGCGCCATGCGCCGGGCAAGCGCCTCGATCGTGGCGTCGTCCGCCTCCGGGGAGAGGTTCTCGAAGTCCTCGTCCACGTCGTTGCCGGTCACGAGCGCGTCGCGGAACTGGGCGAGCGCCGCGTCCCCCATGACGGTGGAGAACACGGTGAGCAGGGACCGCTGGCGCTCGCTGAGGCCCGCGGCGAGGTCCTCGAAGCCGGAGGGGGTGTCCGCCCGGGCGCGGTGCGCGCGGATCGCGGCGAGCTCGGCTCGGGCGCGGGCCAGGCGCCGCATCGATGCCTTGAGCTCGGCGTCCACCTGCTCGAGGGCCAAGGCGGAGTCCTCGTCCTCCCGCAGGATCGTCGCGACCTGGGCGAGCGGGACGCCCCGCTCGGCGAGGCGCCGCACCTGCAGCACCCGCACGAGGTGCGCGACCGTGTACTGCTTGTAGCCGTTGCTGCGCCGCTCGGGCTCCGCGAGCAGGCCCAGCCGGTGGTAGTGGCGGATCGTGGGGGTCGAGGTCCCCGTGAGCCGCGCGAGCTCGCTCGTGCTCCAGGCCATCGCGCCTCCTCGTTCCGTCGGCCCCGTCAGCCGCGCAGCATCACCGGCACCAGGTAGCGCAGGGTCACGGCCTCGTAGACGGCGCCGATCACGAGCAGCGCCAGTGCGGCGACGCCCAACCATCCCAGCATGCGCAGCCCCTGCGCGTAACCCCCGCGGCGGGTCCCCGCGCCCAGGTAGGTGGGGGTGAGCCAGCCGCGGCCCAGCAGGTACGCGCCGAGCACGAGCAGGACGTACGCCTGGAACTCGATGACCAGGGTGAGCGAGTGCGGGATCAGCGCGATCCACGTGGCCGGCTCCGTGGGCGCGAGGGTCACGCCGATCACCACGGCCCGGTACGCGAACACGGCCACCCCCGCGAAGGGGATGACGAGCGAGGGCAGCACGATCGAGAACAGACCCACCGTGATGACGTTGACGCCCAGGATCGTCACCGCGAACAGCCACCAGTGCGAGAACACCCGCAGGACGAGGTCCGTGGTGCCGTCCTCCTGCATCGTGCTCGCCCGCTCGGCGGAGAGCTCCGGCACCGCGAGCCCCAGCACGAAGCCGGCGAGCACGAGCCCGTACAGGAGGACGTTCGCCCACAGGTAGGGGCGTGCATGGGCGCGGATGATCTGCAGCGGGCGGCGTGCGAGCACCATGGAGTCTCCTGAGCGGCGGGCCCGGCGGTTCCGGGGCATGCCCCGATCCCAGACCCTGCTCCAGGAGCAGGGTCAAGGTCAGGAGCGTCCCGTGATGGCGGGGGTCACGCGGCCGACGGTCCCTCGCTACGCTCGGGGACGACGATCGATCGAGGGCGGAGGGACCCGATGACGACGACCCAGGAACGGCGCGCGGGGGCCCGGCCGATCGCCCGGCGCAGCTGGCTCGGTGCGGCGCGCCCGGTGGTGGCGCTCACGGCCGCGGTCGCTGCGGGAACGCTCTTCGTGCTGACGCGGCTGGTCGGAGGGCTCTCCGAGGGCGCGACCGACGATCTGCAGCGTCTGGCGACGGAGCTCGGCACCTCTGCGAGCCCCCATCTCGCGACGGCGCTCGGCGTGGTCGCGACGGTCCTGTTCGGCATCCTCATCGCGATCATCGGCAGCCAGGTGGTGCTCGGGGACGCCGAGGCGGAGACCAGTGTGAAGACCGCCCTCGGGCTCATCGCGACGCTGTCGCTGCTCGCGCTCGTGCCGGCGATGACCGTCGCGCTGATCGCGGCGGTGGGCTCCCCGGAGCTGCGCGGCGCCCTGCTCGTGAGCGTGCCCGTCTTCGTGGCGCTCGGCGCCCTCGTGGTCGTCATCCACACGATCGAGCCGGGGGACGACCCCACGCTGCTGCGCATCGCGGAGCGGGAGCGGCGGCAGGCGGGCGAGCGGCTCGACCGGCTCGCGGGAATGCCCGGGACCGGGACGGGGCAGGCGGTCGTGGTCACCTCCGCGGGGCTCGCGGTGATCACCCTGCTCGTCGCCGCGATCGTCCTGCTCGTGGACGGCGGGCGGGCGGTGCCCGATCCCTCGACGGCGGTGCGCGCGCTCGTGATCGCCGTCGTGTTCCTGGCCGCCGTCGTGTCCGTGCTCATCGCGGTCGATGCGGAGCTGAAGGCCGAGGCCTCGCCGGTGCGCACCGCGAACGCCGCGGGCTACCTCCTCACGGCGGCCGGGCTGTACGGGCTCGGCATCACCACCGCGGGGGCTGTGAGCGGGCCCGTCGGCCTCGGGATGGCGGGCGCCGGTGCCGCGCTCGTGCTGCTGACGCTGCGGGTGCTGCAGGAGGCGCGGGCCGTGCGCGACGGGCGCGTGACTGCGGCCGACGCCTGGTGGAACGGCGGGCCCGTCGTCCGGGCCGGCACCGGCACCGCACGTCGTGCGGCGCAGCGGACGGCCGACGCCGCCCAGGGCCGCGCCGAGCAGCTCCGGCTCCGCCTCGCCGAGCGCACGCCTGCGCCCGAGGCGGAGGCGCCCGCGACCGCGCCCGACGTCGCAGTGCCCGATGCCCCGGAGGTCGCCGAGCCCGCGCCGGGCCTCCGCCGGCGCCTCCGTCGCGCGATCGCAGCGCTCGTGGACGAGGGCTGATCACCCCACCTCCCCGCGGGCCCGCGTCCAGCCCGTCCCCAGCCGCGCCCCTTACCCTCGCCCGTGCAGAGGGAGTACTTCACCTCGGCGCGCTCGTCAGTACGGCCTGCTCCTGCGGGCCCGGGCCGTCGGTCCCGTGTTCTCGGGGCGAAGGAGACTTTGGCGTCCGTCCTTCGACCCCCGGTCCCTGGAGGCCCCCTGTGGAGATCACCCCTCTCGTCTGGGCGATCACGATCGCCGTCACCATCGGATTCTTCGCGTTCGAGTTCCTCGTGCACGTGCGCACGCCCCATGAGCCCGGCATCGGCGAATCCGCCCGCTGGTCCGCGTTCTACATCGGCCTCGCGCTGCTGTTCGGCGTGGGCATCGGCCTCGTCTCCGGCTGGCAGTTCGGCGGCGAGTACTTCGCCGGCTACCTCACGGAGAAGGCGCTCAGCGTCGACAACCTCTTCGTCTTCCTCATCCTCATGACCGGCTTCGCCGTGCCCCGCATCTATCAGCAGAAGGTGCTGATGATCGGCATCGTCATCGCGCTGGTCATGCGCGGCGCGTTCATCGCCGTGGGTGCGACCCTCATCAGCAACTTCTCGTGGATCTTCTACCTCTTCGGCGCGCTGCTGCTGGTCCTCGCCTGGCGGCAGGCCTTCGGCGACCACGACGCCGATCCGGCCGACGGCCGCTTCATGCGCCTGGTCAAGCGGGTCCTGCCGGTCACGGACGAGTACCACGGCGACCGCCTGAGCGTCCGGAAGGACGGCCGGCGCTTCGCGACCCCGATGCTGCTGGCGATCATCGCGATCGGCTTCATCGACCTCGTCTTCGCGGTCGACTCGATCCCCGCGATCTACGGCCTCACCGACCAGGCCTACATCGTCTTCACCGCGAACGCCTTCGCGCTCATGGGCCTGCGCCAGCTGTTCTTCATGCTCGGCGGGCTGCTGCAGCGCCTGGTCTACCTCGCGCAGGGCCTTGCGGTGATCCTCGCGTTCATCGGCGTGAAGCTCGTGTTCCACGCCCTGCACGTCAACGAGCTGCCCTTCGTCAACGGCGGCGAGCCGCTGCTGTGGGTGCCGGAGATCCCGATCTGGTTCTCGCTGCTGTTCATCGGCGCGACGGTCGCGGTCGCGACGGTCGCGAGCCTGCGGGCCACGCGGAAGCAGCCGGAGGAGGTCACGGCCGACGCGCCCTGACCCTCCCCGCACGACGGACGGCGCCCGTCCCTGCCGAGCAGGGGCGGGCGCCGTCACGCGCCGGGGATCACGCCTCGACCATGCCGTTCACCTCGCTGAGCGTCTGCTCGGCGGCCTCGGCCGGGGTGATCGCCCCGAAGCGCACGTCGCCGAGGAGGCGGGTGAAGGTGTTCTGCGCATCGGCGGTGCCCATCGGCTGCACGGCCGGGGCGCCGCTGATCTCGGGGCCCACGGCGGTGAGGAAGTCGACGACGTCCTGGTCGGTCGCGGTGAGGGCGTCGCCCATCGCCGCGACGGCCGCCGGGTCCGAGGGGACGCCGCGGTTCAGCAGCTGGATCCTCTGGGCCGCGGGGTCGTTCACGAGGAAGTCGACGAGCTGGGCGGCCTGCTCCCGGTGCGTGGAGCCCTCGGCGATGGACCAGTACATGGTCGCCTTCTTGAACAGGCCGTTCTCCGATGCCTTCCCGGCGAGCGACGGCGGCCGCAGCATGACCACGTCGTCGCTGCCCACGGCGTCGCGCAGGGACTGCAGCTGGTTGGTCCAGGTCCAGGTCATCCCCGCCTTCCCGGTGGAGAACGCCTGCTGCTCGAGGGTCGCCCCGGCGTCCTCGACGGCGGCGTCCGCGGCGAGCGTCGCCCCGGACTCCTGGAGGTCGAGGTAGAGCTGGTACCAGGCGGTGAGGGACTCCGCGCTGCAGCCCATCCCGTCGGCCTGCCAGAGGTCCTCGCCCTTCTGGCGCAGGAAGATCGTGAGGTCCGCGTAGCTCGCGCCGCCGGTCACGCCGGTCACTTCACCTGCGTCGGAGATGCGGCGCGCGATGTCCTGGAGGTCGTCCCAGGTCCAGGTGGAGTCGTCGGGCAGGTCCACGCCGGCGGCCTCGAAGACGGCGGGGTTCGCGGCGACCACCCCGGCGTTGGAGCCCGTGGAGAGGCCGGTGAGCACGCCGTCCACGCGGCCGTTGTCGAGATCCGCCGCGTCGATGCCGGAGAGGTCGAGCCCCTCGAGCGCCTCGAGATCGGCGAGGATCCCGCGCCCGGTGTACTCGGCGAGGTACTTGCCGTCCATGTTGATGACGTCCGGCGGGGTGCCGCCGGCGACCTGGGTGGCGAGCTTGTCCCAGTAGCCGTCCCATTCGGAGGGCGTGAGGGTGACCTCCGCGTCGGCGTGCTCGGCGCGGTACGCGTCCACCATCTCGCCCGTGAAGTCCTGGTAGAAGGTGGGCCCCCAGAAGGTGAGCACGACCTCGTTCGAGGTGCTCGCGCTCCGGGCCGAGGGGCCGCACGCGGCGAGCAGGAGCGAGGAGGCGAGACCCCCGGCGAGCAGGGTGCGCCGGCGAGGGCCGCCGAGGCCGTGGCGTGCGGCGCCGGTGCCCGATCCGGCGCGGAGCAGCGGCGTCCGTGCGGTCGTGCAGCGCGGGGCCGCGGCGAACGGGTGCCGGGCCCGCGGCGCGACGCGGGCCGGGGCGGCGGGGGAGAGGACGGGCATGGTGGGCTCCTTCGAACGTCATCGGTCGCTGGCGGTGGCCGGAGCATAGGGCGACCGGGGAAGCGCTGTCCACGGTCCTGCGGGGTGCCCGGCGAAACCTGCAACGCGCACGTGGGAACGGGCCCGTGGTTGCAGGAATTGCCGGAACGGGCGCCGCAACACGGGCAGGGCCGACGGGCCGACGCGCGGGGCCGTCGGGCGGTGCCGACGACGGGCCGACGGGTGCAGCGCGCGTGGCCCGCCCGGCAGGATCAGCCCCGGCGCCCCTCGCCGTCCGTGCGCAGCACCGTCACCGGTCCCTCGTCCGGCCCGGGCGGCTCGAAGTTCTCGTGGTACTGCTCGGCGAGGCCGGGCGGGAGCGCGAAGTCGTCCGCATGGGCGCCCGCGCGCTCGCGGAGCCGGGCGAGCGCCGTGCCCCGATCGGTGACGACATGGAGGATCTCGACCGTGGCGTCGGTGGGGGCGAGCAGCGCCCGCCACTCCTCCCGCATCGCCCGCGACCAGAAGGAGAGGTCCACGACCACGTCGCGCCCCGCCGCGACCGCCGCGAGCAGGCGTCGCTGCAGGTCCGCGACGATCTCCTGGCCCACGTCATCGGGCAGCGGCATGCGGCGCAGGCCCCGCTCCCAGGCCTCCACGTCCACGGACAGCCGCAGCATGCCGCGCGCCTCGAGCTCCCGGGCGGCGGTGGACTTCCCGGCGCCCGCCGCGCCGCACATCAGCACCACATGGCTCATCCGGCCAGGATAGGAGTCGGGGACCTGGGACACTGGGGGTCCCGATGGGACGGTCCCGTCGCGAGGACGCTCCCCGTCGGGCCCGCCCTCGCAGAATCCCAGGAGCTCTCGATGACGATGGTCCGCTGGACCGAGCACGGCACGGAGCGCACCGCGCGCTGGCACTCCGAGAACGGTGCGCCCGCCCCGAAGCGCCTCACCGTCGTGGACGACGCGATCACCGCGAACGCGGCCCTGCGCCGGCTGCGCGCGGGGGAAGGGCTGCTGTGGCGGGGCGACTTCCCCGGTGCCCGGCAGCTGCTGAAGGCCGTGAGCCGGCGCATGGACCACGGCACCGTCCCCGCGCACATCGACCTCGCCAGCCGGTTCCGCGCGCACCGCGAGGACCGGGCGCAGCGCTCCCTCGTGCTCTCCGGGCTCGTGGTGCTCCTGGACGAGGAGCTGCGGCTGGACCTGCGCCGCGCCCCGGACACCGCGGAGGCCTGCCGCGAGGCCTACGGGGACCTCGGCGAGCCGAGCCTCGTCGCGCTCAACGAGCTGCAGGGGGTGCTGAGCGCCTGGCAGTGGCACGTGCAGGGTGTGCCGGTCCCCGCGCTGGGCGCCCGCGTGCACCCCCGCCACGGCGTGTTCTCCCCCTCCCGCTCGGAGTACGTGGACCTCGTGGCCCGCGCCCCGCTGCCGCGGGAGACGGGCCTGACCGCCTTCGACCTCGGCACCGGGACCGGCGTTCTCGCCGCGGTGCTCGCCCGCCGGGGCGCCGCCCGCGTCGTCGCGACGGACATCAACCCGCGCGCCGTGGAGTGCGCGAAGGAGAACGTCGAGCACCTCGAGCTCACGGACCGGGTCGAGGTGCTCGAGGCGGATCTCTTCCCCGAGGGGCGGGCGGATCTCGTGGTCTGCAACCCGCCGTGGCTGCCGGGGGAGCCGACCTCCCCGCTCGAGCTGGGGATCTACGACGCCGACTCCGCGATGCTGGGGCGCTTCCTCGCCGGTCTCGCCGATCACCTGAGCCCCGGCGGCGAGGGCTGGCTCGTGCTCTCCGATCTCGCCGAGCACCTGCACCTGCGCGGCCGCGGCGAGCTCGAGCGGAGGATCGAGGCGTCGGGTCTGCAGGTCGTGGGCCGGGAGGAGACGGCGCCGCGGCACCCGCGCTCGCAGGACGAGCTGGACCCGCTGCACGCCGCCCGCTCGCGCGAGGTCACCTCGCTGTGGAGGCTCCGCCCCGCCGCCTGATCCGCGGGCCCCTGCTCAGCCGCGGTGCCGGTGCCACCACAGCGCCGCCTGCACCCGCGAGTCGAGGCCGAGCTTCCGCATCGCGTGCGTGAGATGGGACTTCACCGTCGTGATCTCGACGAACAGCTCCTCCGCGATCTGCTGGTTGCTGAGCCCGCGGGCGACGGCCCCGAGCACCTCCTCCTCGCGCGGCGTGAACTGCGGCGGCGGTCCCGCGAGCGCGGGGGCGCCGACGGCGGCCTGCGCGGGGCCCGCGGCCGGCTCGCGCAGCGCGGCGACGATGGCGCGGGTCGCGGCGGGGGAGAGGACCGCGTCGCCCCGGTGCACCGCGCGCACGGCGGCGAGGATCGCAGCGGGCTCCTCCGACTTCACGAGGTAGCCGTCGGCCCCCGCGGCGAGCGCGCCGAGCACGAACTCGTCGAGGTCGAACCCGGAGATCACCAGCACGCTCGCGCCGGTCTGGCGCAGCTGCGGGGTCACCTCGATGCCCGTCGCCCCCGGCATCCGCACGTCGGTGAGCACCACGTCGGGTCGGTGCTCGCGGGCGGCCGCGAGGGCGGCGGGGCCGTCGGCCGCCTCCGCCACGACCTCCACGTCCGGTGCGCTCGAGAGCAGCGCGACGAGGCCGGAGCGCACGGCGGGATGGTCCTCCGCGACGACGACGCGGATCGGGCCGGCCGTGCCGGGCACCGGGACAGGACCGGGCGAGGGGGCGGTGCTCATGCGGGGATCCTTCCGGTCGCGGGGAGCCGGGCGCGGACGCTCCAGCGGGTGGGGGTCGACGGATCGGGCGCGCTGCGGGCCTCACCGCCCACGGCCCCGGCGCGCGCGGTGATCGCGGTGCGCCCCACCCCGTCGGCCCGGGGTTCCGGCGCTCCCGGTGGGATCGCGTTGTCGAGGGCGAGCAGGAGGTCCTCCCCGTCGAGGGCGACGGTGAGGGAGGCCGGCGCGGCGCCGTGCCGCACCGCGTTCGTGACCGCCTCCGCGCCGATCCGCAGCAGCGCGGCCTGCGCGGCGGGCTCGATCCCCGGGGACCCGGGCGCGGCGGCGTCCCCCGCTGCGGCGGCGTCGAGCGCCGGGTCGATCCGGACCTCCGCCCCGGGCAGTCCGCCGCGCAGGCGCTCGCCGAGGGATCCCCAGGAGAGGGTCGCGGTGGGGGCGGCGCCCTCCTCCGCGGTGAGCACGCCGATCATCGAGCGCAGGTCCCGCAGGGCCGCGCGGGAGGAGTCCCGGGCCGTGCGCAGCGAGCGCTCGCGCGAGGCCGCGTCCGGGAGGCCCGCGGCGAGGGAGGTGTGCAGGGAGACGGCGCTGAGGTGACCGGCGATGACGTCGTGCAGGTCGTGGGCGATGCGCCGGCGCTCGGACTCCACGGCGAGGGCCGCGCGCTCGGCGGCGAGCTCGTGCTCGAGGGAGGCGAGGGACTCCGCGGTGGCGCGCGCCTCGCGGTGATGGCGCACCTCCCACCCCCACAGCAGCGGCACGAGCACCACCATGGAGAGCACGACCGACACCCCCAGCAGCGCCTCGAGGTCCCGCACGAGCAGCCCCGCCGCGAGGATCAGCACCCCGCCCACGGCGGCCGCGGCGAGCGTCGTGACGTGGGCGAGGCGCAGCCGGCCGTGGACGACGGGGCACCACAGCGCCTCGAAGAGCAGCACGTACGCGGACATCTGCCCGCCGCCCAGGAGCTCGGCGACCACGAGCGGCGCGCCCACGGCGAGCGTCACCGCCGGCGCACGCCGCCGCCACAGGGTGCTCGCGGCCGCGACGAGCATGAGCGGCAGCGAGACGCCGAGCGACCAGGGATCGTCGGGCCGCAGGAACGGCTGGTTGACCAGGCCCATCGCCGCGAGCGCGAGCACCGCGACGGCGTAGCCGGCCGCCGCGCGCACGTCGAGCGGCTCGTTCTCCGCTGCGCCTGAGGCCGGGACCGGATCTGAGGAGGAGGGCACGCGTCGAGCCTACGGGCGCGGGGGGCGCCGTGAGCAGGGCCACGGCCCTCATCGGCACCTTCGGAGGAGGACCGCCCGCCCCGGCCCGCGCGAGCATCGGAGCATGGAGTTCACCCCGGAGACGCTCACCCCGCCGGCCCTCGTGGGGCTCGCGCTGCTGGACGGCACGTCGATCGGGACGCTCGTCGTCCCGCTGATCCTGCTGGTCTCCGGGACCGGCGGAGCGCGGCGCGTGGTGCGCGGGACCCTGCTCTACCTCGGCGTCATCGGCGTCTTCTACCTCGCGCTCGGTGTGCTGCTGCTCGCGGGCCTGCTCCCGCTCGCGCAGTCGCTGCGCGGCCTGCTCACGGGGACCGTGGGCACGGTGCTGATCGCCGTGGTCGGCGCGGCGCTGCTGTGGGCGTCCTTCCGCACGGACCCCAAGGCCGTGCGCCGTCGCGGCGGGGACCCGGAGGCCTCGGCCCGGAGGTGGACGGAGCGGGCGGGGCGCGCGCTCGGCAGCCCGCGGGCCCTCGTGGGGCTGGCCCTGCTCGCGGGGGCGGTCGAGGCCGCGTCGATGCTCCCGTACCTGGCGGCGATGGGGATCCTCGCGGAGCAGGAGGTGGGGCTCGGCGTGGGCGCCCTCGTGCTCACCGGCTACTGCCTGCTGATGATCGCCCCGGCGCTCGTGCTGTGCGGGATCCGCCTGCTGCTCGGCTCCCGCGCGGATCGCACCCTGGAGCGCGTGCACACGTGGGCGGTGGGCAGCTCCGCGAGCGCGCTCTCCTGGGCGCTCGGCATCATCGGCGTGATCCTGCTGCTGCAGACGGTGGGTCCGATCATCGGGGCCCTCGCCCGGTGATCCTCACACCGGAGGTCACGATGCGGAGAAGGCCCGGGGCCGGGGCGTGGGGCGCCGTTAGCATCGAGGGTGGGCGCCGGCTGCGGCGGCTTCGGGGGCGACGCCGGGGGAGGGCGAGCATGAGCACGGGGACAGGCTCCGGACGATCGGCGCGGGGGCGCGGCCGCACGACCACCTTGGCGGATGTCGCCCGACGGGCGGGGGTCTCGATCGCCACGGCGTCGTTCGTGCTGTCCGGGCGCGGGGGACTGCGTTCCGCCGGCTCCCCGCGCACGAAGGAGCGGGTGCGCGCCGCCGCGGAGGAGCTCGGCTACGTCCCCAACCGGCACGCGCAGGCGATGCGCACGGGCCGCGGCGGCGGGATCGTGCTCGCGCTGAGCGCCCTCGGGGACCCGTGGGGCGTGAGCCTCACCCGGCAGGTGCGGGCCACCGCGCTCCCGCACGACCTCTCCACCCTCGTCCTCGCGGACGAGCGCTGGTTCGAGTACCTCCAGGGCGCCTCCGCGGATGCCGCGCTCATCACGAGCATCGACCTCACGCCGGACGGCCCCTCGCTCACGCGCCGGCTCGCGGCGGGCTCCCACTCCGGCATCGTCGCGTTCACCGCGCAGATGGAGCCCGAGGGCTTCGACGTCATCGCCTCGACCCCCTTCGCCGCGATGCGGGAGGCCTATGCGCTCCTGCGCTGCCGGCACCCGGTGGTGCACCTGCTCGCGCCGCACCCGGTCCCGGTGGGGGACGAGCCGCCCCGACCGCGCCTGGGCTCCTTCCTCGACGCGGCGCGCGAGCACGGCGACGGGCCGCCCGAGCGGCTCGTGCGCACCACGGAGGCGGGCGACCGCGCCACGTACCTCTCCGCGCTCGACTGGCTCGCCGGCCCGGACCGGCCCGCGGCGGTGATCTGCTACACCGGCTACCAGGCGATCGCCCTGCAGCGCGCGGCGGACAGGATCGGCCTGCGCACCCCGGAGGACCTCGAGATCATCTCGATCGGCGACGTGCCGGAGGAGTCGCTGTACTTCGGCGCGATCAGCTACTTCGGCGTCCAGGACGTCTTCTCCCGGATCGCGGAGGTCGTCGTGGACCGCGCCCGCGACCGCACGGACCGTCCCGGGGCCCTCCACACCTTCGAGTGGGAGTTCTTCCCCGGGTGCACCAGCCGCGACGGCGCCGGCATCGCCGACGGGGACGCCGACGCCGCGGTCCCCTCCTGACCTGCGGCCTACGCTGGGTCCATGAGCGCCACCACCTGGTCCCTGCCCGGACTCCGCCTGTCCGACGTCACCCTCCCCGTCCCGCTGGACCATGCGGACGCGGCCTCGCCGCGGATCGAGCTCTTCGCCCGCATCGTCACCGCCCCCGGCGGGGAGGACCTGCCCTACCTCGTCTTCCTCCAGGGCGGTCCCGGCTCCGAGGCCCCGCGCCCTCTCGACGCCTCGACGCCGGGCTGGCTGCCCCGCGCGCTGCGCGAGTTCCGCGTGGTGATGCTCGACCAGCGCGGCACCGGCCGCTCCACCCCGGTGGGCCTGGACGCGCCGCTGCCGGAGGGGGTGGCCGACGGCGCCGCGACCCTGCGTGAGGCGAGCCCGCAGCAGCAGGCGAAGTACCTCACCCATTTCCGGGCCGACGCGATCGCCCGGGACGCGGAGCTGCTGCGCGAGCACCTCGGCGCGGAGCGCTGGAGCCTGCTCGGGCAGTCCTTCGGCGGCTTCACGGCGCTGCGCTACCTCAGCGCGCACGCGAGCTCCGTGGAGACGGCGCTGTTCACGGGCGGGCTGCCGAGCGTGGGCCCGGACATGGAGGCCGCCTACCGCCTCACCTGGGAGGGCATGGCGGTGCGCTCCGAGCGCTACTGGGACCGCTTCCCGGGGGACCGGGACCGCTTCCGCGCGCTCGCGGACCGCGCCGCCGCGGGCACCCTGCGGGTCCCCGGCGGGACCGTGGGCGTGGAGCGGCTGCGCCGGCTGGGGCACCTGCTGGGCGCCTCCTCCGGCCAGGAGAGGCTGCACCTGCTGCTGGATCTGGACCCGGACTCCCCGGCCTTCGCGCACGACCTCGCCGCGGCGCTGCCCTTCGGCGGGCGGAACCCGCTGTACGCCGTGATCCACGAGTCCTGCTGGGCCGACGGCACCGCGACCGCGTGGACGGCGGAGCGCACCATGCCCGCGGCGGTGCGGGAGGACCCGACGCTGCTCGCGGGGGAGCACATGCACCACGAGGCGATCAGCGAGGATCCCGAGCTCGCGCCCTTCGCGGAGGCGGCCGAGATCCTCGCCGCGCACGCGTGGCCGCGGCTGTACGACGAGCAGGCCCTGCGCGCGGCCGAGGTCCCGGCCGCCGCGGCCGTCTACTTCGAGGACGCCTACGTGCCGCGGGAGGCCTCGCTCGCCACCGCGGCCCTGCTGCCGCTGATGAGGACCTGGGTGACCAGCGAGTTCGAGCACAACGGCCTCCGCGCGAGCGGCGAGGGCGTGCTCGACCACCTCCTCGACCTCGCGGCAGGCCGCCGCGCCGCCTGAGCCGCGTCCTTCGCACCACCGAGCGCGGCGTCGCCCTTCCGGGGCGGCGCCGCGTCTCGCTACGCGGCACGAAGCGATGTGCGCTCGCTCACGCTACGAGAAGGGCGCCGCAGGTCATGGAGGGGTCGATCGGGAGTCCGCGACGGAAAACCAACCACTGGACGGTTCGGTCTCGACAAATTAGTGGCATGGAACTAATAATCTCCTCCAAGTCGCAGTGAGCGACTTGCAACGACGCATGCGCGCCACGTGACGAAGGAGTCCTCTCGTGACCTCTCATGACCCCGGCACCGGGTTCGCCCCGGATCCGACGATCGACCTCCAGGGCAGCCCGAACCTCATCGGCCCCAAGCTCCCGATCCCGCACCTCGGCATCAAGCCGGACACGAAGAAGCCGGTCTGGTACGTCGGTGCCGTCTTCCTGGGGCAGTTCGGCCTGTTCGTCGCACTGCTCGCCCCGGTGATGGTCTCGCTCCAGCTCAAGGTCGCGAGCCTCACCGACGACCCGGCGCAGCAGGCCTCCATGCTTGCGACGATCCTCCCCGGCGGCGCCCTCGCCGCCGTCATCTTCAACGCGGTCGGCGGTCGCATCTCCGATCGCACGATCGGCCGCTGGGGTCGGCGCCGTCCGTGGATCGTCATCGGCGTGACGGGGCTCGCCGTGGCGCTGCTCGTCATCGCCCTCGGCACGAACACCCTGACCCTCGCGGTCGGCTGGTTCCTGGCCCAGGCCTTCGCGAACACGGGCTTCGCGGCCTACACCGCCTCCCTCGCCGACCAGCTCTCCGAGGAGCAGTACGGCAAGACCTCCGGCCTCGTGGGCATCGCCCAGAACGTCGGCATCATGGTCGCCACCTGGATGGGCTCCTTCTTCACCGAGAACATGCTGCTGCTGTTCATGGTCCCCGCCGTCATCGGCTTCATCGCGATGGTGATCTACGCGCTCGCGATCCCCGAGCCGGTGCTCGTGAAGAACAAGTACCCGTTCAACCTCCGCGAGCTGCTCTCCACCTTCTGGACCAACCCGATCCGGTACCCGGACTTCGGCCTGGCCTGGTGGGGCCGGTTCATGATCATCTTCGCGTCCTACCTGTTCACCTCGTTCCGCCTGCTGTACATGCAGAACCACCTCGGCCTGGACACGGCGAGCGCCGCCGGGGCCGTTGCCCTCGGCGTCACGATCTACACCGTCGCCTCGATGGTCGCGAGCCTGGCCGCCGGCTGGATCTCGGACCGGATCGGCCGCCGCAAGGTGATCGTCGCCGTTGCG
The DNA here is from genome assembly GCF_024860185.1 of Brachybacterium sp. NBEC-018. Lineage (NCBI taxonomy): Bacteria > Bacillati > Actinomycetota > Actinomycetes > Micrococcales > Dermabacteraceae > Brachybacterium > Brachybacterium sp. NBEC-018. The sequence goes on along the minus strand of NZ_CP100650.1, from coordinate 12,408 downwards.
ATCCTCGTCTTCGGCATCGGCACCTACATGCTGCTCCACGTGGACTCCGTGAGCATGTTCTACGTCGTCGAGGCGATCCTCGGTCTCTCCTACGGCGCGTACCTCGCGGTCGATCTCGCGCTCGTCTTCGAGGTGCTCCCGGACCGCATGAACACCGGCAAGGACCTCGGTGTGTTCAACATGGCGAACGCCCTGCCGCAGTCGCTGGCCCCGGGTGTCGGCGGCTTCCTGCTCGCGAACCTCGGCGGCGGCACGGACTTCACGGCGCTCCTCGTCCTGGCACTCGCGGCGGCCGTTCTCGGCGCCGTGCTCACGATGTTCATCCGCTCCGTGAAATAGTGAGCCCGTACCAATGAACCGGTGCCGGAGCGGCCTCGCCGCTCCGGCACCGGCGTCCCCGGGGGTCGATGACGATCCCTCCCGTGCCGAAGGGTCTCCCATGACTGCTGTCCCGCAACGAGGCAGGACCGCCCGCCGTCGCCCCGGTCGTCCCCGGGGCCAGGACTCCGCCGTGATCCGGGAGAGCGCGCTGCGTGCCGCCGTCGATCTCATCGCGCGCCAGGGCTTCGCAGCGACCTCCATGTCCCAGGTCGCGGAGGCCGCGGGGATCTCCCCCTCGGGCCTCGCCCACCACTTCCCCTCGAAGAAGGCCCTCCTGGGGGCCGTGCTCGCCTACCGCGACGTCATGGACAACGAGGGCGGCCTGCGGCTCGACGACGAACCGTGGACCTGCTTCGACCAGCTCGTCGACGTCGCCGCCGTGAACTCCACGCGGCACCAGCTCGTGCTCCTCTACACGACGATGGTGGGGGAGGCCGTCACCGAGGACCACCCCGCGCACCCGTGGATGGCGGGGCATTTCCGGGATGTGCTCGCCTCGCTCTCCGCGTGCCTGATCCGGGACCAGGAGCTCGGCCGCGTGCGGGCGGACGCCCCCGTCGGCACGATCGCCCGCCAGATGGTCGCGCTGATGGACGGTCTCCAGGTGCAGTGGCTGCTCGACGATTCCGTCGACATGGTCGCGATCCTCCGGCAGTACGTGGACGACCTCAAGGCGACCTGGGGTACCACCCCCGCCGCCTGAGTCGTCGGAAGGAACTTCCACCACGGCGGCCGACGGGCGGGGCGCGCCGCGCGCCTGCGGTGTCGCGGCGACCCTTGTCCGCCGGCGTCACCCTTGCTAGCGTGACCATCCATCCCGCACCTGATCGGCGACGAGGCCGGTCATGCAGGGTTCCCGGAGGTCGGGCAGGCGAGACGGCCGTCGGGGTCCCCGTTCCCCGAGGTCCTCCAGGAGTCCCCGTGGCATCACGCAGCATGGAAGAAAGTTCCGCATCCACCGCGTCCCGCCCCGGTCGTCGCCGGGTCCTCACGAGCCTCTCCGCGCTGCCGGCCGGCGCCGTGCTCGCGACCGCGGGAGCGGCCGCCGCGGCACCCGCCGCGCCCGCGAAGGGGAACGGCAAGGGGAAAGGAAAGCACCGGTTCCGGCTCGGCGTCGAGAACCTCCTCGAGGGCGAGCAGCTCTCCCTGCTGGAGGGCGCGAAGGTCGGCCTGGTCACCAACCCCACCGGCACGGACTCCACGCTCACCTCCACGATCGACCTGCTCTTGGGCGCGCAGGAGAAGGGCGGCTTCGAGCTCGTCGCGCTCTTCGGCCCCGAGCACGGCGTGCGCGGGGCGGAGCCCGCCGGCGGCAGCGTCGAGGACTATGTCGACGAGCGCACCGGCCTGCCCGTGCGCTCCCTCTACGGTGCCACGCAGAAGCCCACGCCGGAGATGCTCGCCGACGTCGACGTGCTCGTCTTCGACATCCAGGACATCGGCGCCCGCTTCTACACCTACATCTGGACCCTCTACTACCTGCTCGAGGCCGCCGGCGAGAACGACAGGCGGGTGGTGGTGCTGGACCGGCCGAACCCGCTCGGCACCGTCGTCGAGGGCTTCCTGCTGGACCCCGCCCTCTCGAGCTTCGTGGGGCTGAAGGAGATCCCGCAGCGCCACGGCCTGACCGTCGGCGAGCTCGCCACCTACTTCGCGCAGGAGTTCCTGGACGGCGCCGTGCAGCTCGACGTCGTGCCCATGACCGGCTACGACCCGGAGGATCCCGCCGCCGCGGCGGCGCGGCTGCCCTGGGTGCTGCCCTCGCCGAACGTGCCCACCCGGGAGACGGCGATCGTCTACGCCGGCACCGGCCTCATCGAGGCGATCAACGTCTCCGAGGGCCGCGGCACCACGACCCCCTTCCTCTGGTTCGGCGCGCCGTTCCTCACCGAGGAGCTCGTGGACGCGGTGATCGCCGCGCTCGACGCGGCGGAGCTCCCGGGTGTGCGCTTCCGGCCGATGTTCGCGACGCCCACCACCTCGAAGCACGCCGGCGAGTTCTGCGGCGGCGTGCAGATCCACCTCGTCGACGAGGAGGCCTACGAGCCGGTGCGCACCGGCATCCACGTGCTCTCCGCCCTGCTGCGCGAGGTCGAGGAGGTCGACTGGCGCGAGGGGGAGAAGTGCCGCACCGAGGCGGACGTCTGCTGGATCGACAAGCTCTCCGGCACCACCCGCACGCGGCTCATGCTCGACGCGGGCGAGGACCCGGAGACGGTCGTCCGCGCCTGGCGCGAGGACGTGCGCTCCTTCGAGCGCGCCTCCCGCCGTCACCGCCTCTACTGAGCAGTCCCGTCCCCGCACCTCCCTCCCCACCCCAGGAGTCCCCATGACCAGCTCCCCTCAGCTCACCCGTCGCGGCCTCGGCGCCGCGGCCGTGCTCGGCGCCGCCGCCGTCCCGCTCGCACCTGCCGTCGCCGCGCCTGCGAAGGGCGGCCACCACGGGGGAGACCTCGACACCCAGGTCGAGGAGCGGCTCGCCGCGATGAGCACCGAGCAGAAGATCGGCCAGCTCTTCATCGCCGTCGGCTACGGCGCCACGGTGGACGAGGCGCGCGAGGAGAACACGACGAGCGCGGGCGTCGCCAGCACCGCGGAGATCATCTCCACCCACCACGTCGGCGGGCTCATTGCCTTCGCGTGGTCCGGGAACGTCGACTCGATCGAGGCGGCCGCGGGCTGGACCGCCGGCGCGCAGCGCGCCGCGGCGGAGGCCGGGGAGGTGCCGCTCATGATCGGCATCGACGAGGAGCGCGGCGTGGTCAAGCGCCTGCCCGCCCCTGCGACCGCCCTGCCCGGCGCGATGGCGCTCGGCGCGAGCCGCTCCGAGGTGCACGCCCGCAAGGCCGCCCGCATCACGGCCGACGAGCTCGCCGCCGTCGGCTTCACCCAGAACTACGCCCCCATCTGCGACGTCAACGTCAACGCGCAGAACCCCGTGATCGGCGTGCGCTCCGTGGGCGCGAATCCCGAGCTCGTCGCCGATCTCGCGAGCGCCCAGCTGCGCGAGGCGCAGAAGCGCGGCATCTCCGCGACCGTGAAGCACTTCCCCGGCCACGGGGACACCGCGACCGATTCGCACGTGGGCCTGCCCGTCATCGACCACAGCCGCGAGGAGCTCGACGAGATCGACCTCCCGCCCTTCCGCCGCGCGGTCGAGGACGGCGTCGACGCGATCATGACCGCGCACATCGTGGTCCCCGCGCTCGACGACTCCGGCGTCCCCGCGACCCTCTCCCACCCGATCCTCACGGGCGTGCTGCGCGAGGAGATCGGCTTCGAGGGCGTCATCGTCACCGACTCCCTCGCCATGGAGGGCGTGCGCACGATGTTCGGCGACGACCGCGTCCCCGTCGAGGCGATCCTCGCGGGGGCGGACCAGATGCTCATGCCGCCGGATCTCGCCGTCGCGATCGGCGGAGTGCGCGCCGCGGTCGAGTCGGGGGAGATCACCGCGGAGCGGCTCGACGCCTCCGTGCGCCGCATCCTGCGCCAGAAGGCGCGGCGCGGTCTGCTCGACGGCGCGCCCGAGGTGGACCCGGGGCGTGCGGAGCGGGAGCTCGGCTGTCGCGACGCGCTGCGCACCGCGGAGAGGATCGCCGGGGACGCCGCGACCCTGCTCGTCGAGGGCTCGGCGCTCCCGCTGCGCCGCGGCGCGAGCGTCATCGTGCTCGGCGCGGGCAGCGCCGCCGTGCAGGACGCCCTCGTCACCGCGCTCGAGGACCGGGGGCTCGAGGCCTCCCGCGGCGCCGCGGCCGACGCCGCCGGCGCGGACCTCGTCGTGGCGCTGACCTCCTCGAGCTCCTTCGTCACGCCGGCCGCGCAGGTCACGGCCGTGAAGGAGGCCGCGGCGACGGGCACGCCGGTGCTCCACGCCTCCCTGCGGAACCCCTACGACGTGGTGCACGTGGGGGAGGTGGACACCTCGATCGCCCTGTACTCCGACGCCCTGTGCTCCCTGCGCGCGCTCGCGGGGATCGTCGTCGGCCGGGTGAGCCCGGCGGGCCGACTCCCCGTCGCCATCCCGACGGCGGACGGCACGGGGGAGGCCTTCGCGTACGGGGCCGGTCTGGGCTGACCGGTCCCGCCACGAGCGGGTGGGGGAACATGGCGCCGGGCGGGTCGGGGGACCTGTCCGGCGCCACTGCGTCGGGCGCGTCGATCGGGGCGTGACCTGCGCGGATACTGGGCCGCGCCGAAGTTCTCCACAATGCTCACGTGGGAGAGTGGGCTGTGGCACACTGCGGTAATCGATTCCCCACGGGCGTGCTGGGCAAAGGAGCCCCGGCTGCGGTCGTGCCCTCGGGGGCTTCGCGAAACGAGGCACGCATGACCTCTCCCTCCCCCTCTTCCTCTTCGTTCCGTCCGCACCTGGACCGCGACGACGTCGTCGCCTACCAGCTGAGCCGCCGGGGCCTCCTGGCCGCCGGCGGCGTCGCCGCGACCGGACTCCTCGCCGCCTGCGCGGGCGGCTCCTACACCGACAACGGCGGCACCAAGGGCGGCGGTGAGGAGGTGCAGATCGCGAAGGCGAACATCCCCACGCCGCGCGAGGAGACCGTCATCTTCGTCGACGGCGCGGACTTCCAGATCTTCGACAACTGGAACAACCTCATCCCCAACGGGGCACCTCTCGGCAGCGGCTTCCACGCCTCCTGCATGGAGTCGCTGTTCTACCTCGACCCCGTCTCCGGCGAGACGATCCCGTGGCTCGCCGAGAAGTGGGAGTTCAACGAGGACTTCACCGAGTTCACGATCGCCCTGAACCCCAAGGCCGCCTGGAGCGACGGCGAGCCCGTCACCTCCAAGGACTTCGCCTACACGATCGGCCTCGCCCGCGACCACGACGACCTGCTCCGCGGCGGCGGCGACTACAAGGACATCACCGACGTCGCCACACCGGACGACCACACCGCCGTCCTCACCCTGAAGAACCCCAACCCGCGCTTCCACTACCTCTTCGTCAACGTCCTCATCGACGCCTTCGACATGAAGCCCGCCCACATCTGGGAGAAGCAGGACCCGGCGACGTTCATGGACAACCCGCCCGTGCGCACGGGCCCCTACACGCTCAAGCAGGCCATCCCTGACCAGAAGATGTTCGTCTGGGAGCGCAACCCCGACTACTGGAACGCCGAGAACCTCGACCCCAAGGCGAAGTACGCCATCTGGCACACGATCCCGCCGCAGGCCGACGCCGCCGCGCTGCTCTTCGAACGCGCGCAGACGGACTACGGCTCCGTCGACGCCGAGTACGCCGCCCAGCTCGAGGCCAAGGGCTACCCCGCCCTCGTCACCGCGACCTTCCTGGACCCCTGCCCGCGCGGGCTCTGGGTGAACTCCGCCGCGGAGCGCGGGGTCGTCGGCGACCCGAAGATGCACTGGGTGATCAGCTGCCTCGTGGACCGCGAGACCATCGCGACGAAGGTGATGCCCGTGGTCACCGAGCCCGCCCAGTGGCCGTGGGCGAACTACGAGTCCACCTCGAAGTTCAGCTTCCCCGAGCTCGCGGAGAAGTACCCGCTCACCTACGACCCCGAGAAGGCCGCGGCCCTGCTCGACGAGATCGCCCCGAAGGACTCCGGCGGCACCCGGATGTACGACGGGAAGAAGGCGAGCATCGAGATCATCACGACGGAGGCCGTCGGCTCCCCGCTGTTCAACGTCGGCGAGCTGCTGCGCAAGGAGCTCGTGGACCTCGGCGTCGCCGCGACCTACCGCAGCGTCGCCCCGGCCGTCTACGACGAGGCCGGCAAGGCCGGCGAGTTCGACGTCCAGGTCGGCTGGTCCTGCGACTTCCGCAACGACCCGCGCGACGTGCTGAAGCCCTACCCGAAGGAGGCCATCGCCCCGCTCGGCAAGGAGGCCACCGAGGGCAACAACGTGCGCCTGGACGACGAGGAGATGGAGGACGTCGTCGAGAAGCTCGGCCAGCTCGACCCCGCGGGGGACGAGGCGATGGAGCTCTACCGCCAGGGCATGGAGCGCTACTTCGAGCGCCTCCCGTTCGTGCCCGTCGTGCAGACCCCCGGCACCCAGTACTTCAACAGCACCTTCTGGAAGAACTGGCCCGCGGGCGACGACATGTACGCCCTGCCCTTCCCCTGGTGGGGGCACTTTCTCTTCGGGCTCGGCGGCATCGAGTCCACCGGCCAGAAGGCACCCGAGTGACCATCCCGGGCTCCGTCGGCACGGAGCACGTGGACCCGGACCCGGCAGCGGAGGCCGGGCCGGGCGGCGCCCCCGCGGGCGCCCCCGCCGTGACCGGGCGCGCCGCCCGCGGCGGCCGTCGCGGCGGCGAGTTCCTCCGCTACGCCGTGCGCCGCCTGGGGCTGTTCGTCGTCGAGCTGTGGGGAGCGGTCACCCTCACGTTCTTCTTCTTCCGGCTCATCCCCGGCGACCCGGTGCAGACCCTCCTGCTCACCCTCGAGCGCCAGTACGGCAAGGACTCGAGCGCGAGCCAGGAGGTCATCAAGCGCTACCGCACCGAGTTCGGCCTCGACGGCAACCTCTTCGAGCAGTACCTGCGCTACATGAAGAAGCTGTTCATCGACGTCGACATGGGCCCCTCGCTGCTCGCCTATCCCACGCCCACCCAGGACCTCATCCTGCGGGCGCTGCCCTGGACGATCGGGCTGCTCGGCGTCTCCGCCGTGCTCTCGTGGGTCATCGGCATGGCCCTCGGGGCGCTCGCCGGATGGCGCCGGGGCAAGGCCGACGCGGAGTTCGCGACCAACGCCTCGATCGTGTTCGGCCAGGTGCCGTTCTACTTCGTTGCGCTGATCCTCGTGTACGTCTTCGCCTACGTGCTGGGCTGGTTCCCCTCCCGCTCCGCCTACGACTCCGCCTTCGCGGGCACCTTCTCGCTGGACTACGTGCTCTCGGTGCTGAACCACGCGATCCTGCCGTCGGTCTCGATCGTGGGGGTCGGCGTGCTCGGCTGGCTGCTGAGCACCCGCATGCTCATGGTGCCGATCCTCGGCGAGGACTTCCTCCAGTTCGCGGAGGCCAAAGGACTGCGCCACCGCACCATCCTCATGAACTACGCGGTGCGCAACTGCTATCTCCCGCAGGTGACCGCCTTCGGGATCGGGCTGGGCTTCATCTTCAGCGGGAACGTGCTGGTGGAGCAGCTGTTCAGCTATCCCGGGCTGGGGGTGCTGCTCGTGAACTCGATCTCGATCCTCGACTTCAACACGATGCTCGGCACCACCATCGTCGCGATCATCACCGTGCTCACGGCGAACCTGCTGCTGGACTTCCTGCTGCCCGTGCTCGATCCCCGCGTCACCTACTGGAGGTGAGGACATGATCCGACGTCTGCTCCGCGGGGTGCTCGGCCTGCTCCGCACCAACCGCAAGTTCCTCATCGGCAGCTGCCTGCTCGTCACGCTCGTCGCCGTCGCCCTGCTCTCGCCCGTGATCTCGAGGGCCATCGGCGGCGGTACGGACCCGACGGCGCTCGCCGCCTTCGAGCGCTGGCAGATGCCCGGCGGCCGCAACCTCCTGGGCACCGACCGCTACGGCCGGGACGTGCTCGCCATGGTCGTCTCCGGCACCCGTGTCTCGCTGCAGATCGGCGCCGTCGCCGGGATCGTCTCCACGGTGGTCGGCGTGATCGTCGGCTTCGTGGCCGGCTACAAGGGCGGTGTCATCGACACGGTGCTCTCGGCCTGCACCTCGATGCTGCTCGTGGTGCCCACGCTGCCGCTGCTCATCGCGATGTCCGCCTACGCGAAGGAGGTCACGCTCTTCCAGGTGAGCCTCATGCTCGCGATCTTCGCGTGGCCGTTCTCCGCCCGCACGATCCGCTCCCAGGTGCTCACCCTGCGCACCCGGCCCTACGTGGAGCTCGCGCGGGTCTCGCGGATGGGGGACATGGAGATCATCGTCAAGGAGCTGCTGCCCAACCTGCTGCCGTTCATCGGCGTGGGCTTCGCGTCCTCCGCGCTGGGGGCCGTGTTCGGGCTGCTGGGCCTGCAGGTGATCGGCCTCGGCCCCTCCGGCGTCATCGACCTGGGGTTCCTCATCTTCACCGCGATCGACACGGGCGCCCTCACGCTGGGCGCCTGGCCGCTGTTCGTGGTGCCGATCGTCATCCTCATCGGCCTGTTCGCCGGGCTGAACATGATCAACTTCGGTCTCGAGGAGATGTACAACCCCCGTCTGAAGGGTGCGTGACATGGACCAGGACGACATCCTCACCGTGCGCGGCCTCGACGTCGAGTACGCGACCCCCTCCGGTCCCGCGCGGGTCCTCCAGGACGTGGACCTCGACGTGCGCCGCGGCGAGATCCTCGGCATCGCGGGGGAGTCCGGGAGCGGGAAGACCACGCTCGCCGTGACCCTGCTGCGGCTGCTCAAGGCGCCCGGCCGGGTCGCCTCCGGCAGTGCGACCTTCCGCCCGGAGGCCGGCCCCGAGGTGGACCTGCTCGGGATCGACGCGGGCCGCATGCGCTCCCTGCGCTGGCGGAACATCTCCTACCTGCCGCAGGGGTCGATGAACTCGCTGAACCCGGTGATCCGGATCCGTGACCAGTTCCGGGACGTGATCCTCGAGCACGAGCCGCAGCGGCGCCGCGGCCTGGACGCCCACATCGCGGGGCTGCTCGAGCAGGTGGGCCTGAGCCCCGCCGTCGCGCGGATGTACCCGCACGAGCTCTCCGGCGGCATGAAGCAGCGCGTGCTCATGGCCATGTGCATGGCCCTCGAGCCGGACATCGTCGTCGCCGACGAGCCCACCACCGCGCTCGACGTGACGATCCAGCGGGTCGTGCTCCAGCTGCTCGCGGACCTCGTGGAGACCTACGGCTCGACCGTGATCCTCATCAGCCACGACATGGGTGTGCACGCGCAGCTCGTGGACCGCATCGCCGTGATGAACGAGGGCCGGGTCGTGGAGGTGGGGGACGTGCGCCAGGTCTTCAAGGACCCCCGCGACCCGTACACCCGCTCCCTGATCGAGTCGATCCCCACCATGGAGGGGACCGTCGCCGGAGGTATCGATGCCTGAGCAGACCAGCCCTCCCCGCATCGAGGTCGACGACCTCGTCCAGGAGTTCCGTGCCCGCGGCACCGCGGGCGGCCGCACGGTGGCCGTGGACCACGTGTCCTTCACGCTCGACGCGGAGCCCGGTCGGATCGTGAGCCTCGTGGGGCAGTCCGGCAGCGGCAAGTCCACCCTCGCCCGGAACATCCTGGGACTGCAGCCGCCCACCGCGGGCGCCGTCCGGTACGACGGCCAGGACGTCTACGCCATGTCCCGGCGGCAGCTGGACGAGTACCGCCGGGCGGTGCAGCCCGTGTTCCAGGATCCGTACGCGATCTTCAACCCCGTGTACACGGTGGACCGCGTGCTCCACATGGCAGTGAGGAAGTTCCGTCTCGCCTCGAGCGCGGAGAAGGGCCTCGCGATGATCCGCGAGTCCCTCGCCGCCGTGAAGCTCGACCCGGACCAGGTGCTGGGCCGTTACCCGCACCAGCTCTCGGGCGGGCAGCGCCAGCGCGTCATGCTCGCGCGGGTGCACCTGCTGCGGCCCCAGTACGTCGTGGCCGACGAGCCCGTCTCGATGCTCGACGCGCAGGTGCGCAAGGCGTTCCTCGACATCCTCCGTGCCTTCTCCTCGGAGCACGGCATGACCACCCTGTTCATCACCCACGACCTCGCCACCGTGCACTACGTGGGCGGGGACATGATGGTGCTGAACCGCGGGGTCGTCGTCGAGGAGGGGCCCGTGACGACGGTGATGTCCGATCCGCAGCACGAGTACACGCGGCTGCTGCTGGACTCCGTGCCACGCCCGGACCCGGACTTCCGCTGGAAGGACCGGCTCGACGTCGCGGACGTCCAGGGATGAGAGGCCGACGGCCGATGCCCCCGCCTCCCCGTCCCCGCTCCCGCCCCCGTCCCCGCTCCCGGCGGGCGGCGATGCTGCTCGCGGCCTCGGCGCTGCTCGTCGCCCTGCCCGCGAGCGCCGCGACGATCCCGCCGGCGGATCTGGGCCCGCAGCCGTATACGGAGCAGGTGAGCGTGCGCTCCGGCGAGACGCTCGAGGTCACCGCCTGGACCCGCACCACCGACGCCTCCGCGACGGTGCTCGTGGGCGCCCGCTGGGGCGGCGGCGAGCAGGTGGAGTCCTTCGCCGCCGGGGATCCCGGGGTGCCCGCCGATCACCGGGTCCGGGTGGAGGTGCCCGCCGGCGTGGACGAGCTCGAGGTCGTGGTCGGCCAGGTCGGTGCCGAGGAGGACGCCCTGCTGCAGGTGGACCGGGTCGATCTCGCCGGCGCCGCCCACGTGCCGGGCGCCGGCACCGTCACCACGGAGCAGCGCGGCCACTGCAGCTGCGACGACTGAGCGGGTCCGACGGCTGAGCAGGTCCGACTGCCGGGCGGGTCCGACGGGGCGCCGTCCCTAAGCCTCCCCGTCGGACATCCCGCTCAGCCCGTCGCCTCGAGGGTGACGTCGTCGACCTGGGTCCAGTTGTCGCCGCCGTCGGCCGAGTAGCCCGCGACCACCTCGACGCTGGTGACGCCGTCCGGCACCGTGAAGGTGCTCGTGTAGGGGCGGTACTCGTAGGCGTCCGTCGCGACGGGCAGCGCCTCGATCGCGTCACCGCCCTCCCAGCGCGCCCCGAGGAACTGGGTGGCGACCCCCTCGGAGGAGCGCATCTGCGCGCCCACGGTGTAGGTCTCCCCGGGCTGCACGGAGACCCGCTGGGTCACGAGCTGGCGGCCCAGGTCCTCCGCGGTGCGCATCCAGACGTTCTTCTCCCCGGACTGCGAGCAGCAGCCGGTGTCGATGCCGCGGGCGGAGGTGCCGTCGAAGCGCCAGGCCCCGCGGGTGAGGTCGCTCGTCGCCTCGAAGCCGCCGTCGAGCAGCCGGCCCGGCACGTGCGAGGCGCTGAACTCGGCCATCGAGGTGTAGCGGTGCTGGCCGCCGGCGTTGCCCATGAGGCGCACGCCGGTCGCGGCGGTCGCGGGGAAGACGACCGTGTGGGTCGCGGGCCCGCTGGGCGTCGGGTCGAAGGTGGGGGAGAGTGACTGACCGGGCACGGGCTCCCACGTGCCGTCCACGCGCACCTCCACCCAGGGCACGTCGGTGTACCAGCCGCCGTCCTCCGCGGGGGTGCCGGTCGTGAACTCGACCTGGTTGACGGTGCGGGTGGTGGGCCAGGTGACGCCCCACCAGGAGTGGTTCTTCACCTCGCCGTCCCAGTCGGTGACGGCGGTCGCGGGGTCCCCGTCGGTGAGCGGCTCGAGGGTCCCCTGGAACACGGACTTCGAGACGGGCACGGCGTCCTCGAGGGTCGCGAGGTCCTCGCCGGTGGGCGCGTCATGGGTCGCGTCGTCGAGCGGGGTGAGCGTGTAGGTGCGCAGGTTGAAGTTGTAGTTCGGGTTCGCGTCCGGCAGGCCGCAGCACTGGTTGGACTGCATCTGCATCGAGCGACCGTCCTCGCTCATGAACTTCGAGAGCAGGGAGATGCCGTAGCCCCAGATCTGCACGTCGGGCTCCGAGGTGCGGGTCGTGTCGTGGTAGCTCGCCTCGCGCCACGGGCCCCACGGGGTCTCCGACTCGTAGAAGTGCTGGCTGCCCCACGACCACGAGGACATCAGGTAGCGGTCCAGCACCGGGTTGTAGAGCGTGCCGCCCTGGGAGATGATCCCGCCCTCCATGGAGGGGACCGTGTCCTCGAAGGTGTTGTCGTAGTTCAGGCGGTGGTCCTGGAGCACCGGGGCCTTCTCCTCGATCCTCTTCGAGAAGCGGGGAGCGCCCTTCGCGGAGGCGCCCGTGTAGAACTCCCACGCCTTTCGGTCGTCCACGCGGTCCTTGGGGACGCGCGCGAGGTACACATCGCCGCGGCCGCGCCAGTTGTGGTCCGTCGCGTACGCGTAGGCGTAGTCCGAGTCGTTCCACTCGCCGCCCTGGCCGAAGTCCGCGAACCAGATCGTCGTGAACTCCTCGTCGGAGAACATGGGCTTCGTGGTGTCCTTCGCGGCCCAGGTGCGGCCGCCGTCGGTGGACTTCAC